>CBDCXL010000002.1:0-3250952 GCA_965223795.1 Nitrospinales bacterium | reverse complement strand
TAAACCGGTTTTAATTGCCATTTTTGTCTCATTTTCCCCGGCACAGCAAGCCGCAATTCCTGCGGACTGTAGCGCAAATCACCCTTGCATGTGACGCACGCCCTCTTCCCACTCTCAATATAACTTATTCTGAATACAGCCAGTGCAGGACCCACACAATCAAAAACGGGAATGCTCATCATGCCGAACACAAAACAACATCTTCTCGCCGTCGTCGCGGTTGTATTCCTCACGGCCTCAAACGCAGCGGCCGACAGTGGATGGTACACGGGAATCAATCTGGGTTTGAATTACCAGGAAGATCAGCAGAACCTCGGCCCCAGCCGCGCCGTGGACCTGGATTTCGACACCGGCCTTTTGTTCTCCGGCCACCTCGGCTACAAATTCCGCGGCAGCGAATTCGGCCGGTTCCGCGCGGAAGCCGAATTGTCCTACCGTGAAAACGACGTCGATGAAATCTTTTTCAACGGCGCGGAACAAAACGGCCGGGGCGAGGAAGAGGTGCTGGCGGGTCTGGTGAACCTGTATTACGACTTCAATCTTTTATCCAAGCGATTCAAACCATTTGTCGGCGTGGGCATCGGGATTGCCAACATCGAAGCCGATGTCAGTTATGCCGCGGCGTTCATCGACGACGATGATACCGCCTTCGCATACCAGCTGCTCATAGGGGGAGAGTATCTGCTCACCCGGGAAATCTCCCTGGTAGGCGACGCCCGCTTTTTCGTACTCGACGACCCGGAACTGACACGCTTCGGCGGTCCCGCGCCTGTCGATTTTGTCGATCTCGAATCGGAGTACGACAGTTTCTCATTATCCGTCGGGCTTCGTTACAATTTTTGAACACCTCTTCATCCTCCGCATTTCCTTAGAATAATAGTAGCCGAAGGGCATTTGTTTTTCATTGCCAGGTCCCATCCTTTTGCCCTAATATATTTTTGCCCGCCGATGTGCCCAAACGACCTGCCTTAATGAACGGGCCTCTTTGATGCAAATTCCTGGACCATGGCCGGATTCACCGATCTTCAGTGGCAAAAGATCAATCACACGCTTGGGCAGAACCCCAGACGTTTCGGCCTGCCCATAAGACGCAGCGGTTCGGTCGTCATCGGTTCCTTCAACGCTCTCAAGCTTGGCAAAGACACGGACAAGGCGAAAAACTGGGATTTTTTAAAACGCTTTGTTTCCCGTTTCGATCTGTTGGCTCTCCAGGAAGTGATGGACGATCTCTCCGGCATACGCCGTCTCCACGATTCCCTGGGCTCGGGCTACAAACTGGTGGTGTCCGACACAACGGGAGCGTTCCCGGGCTCGCGCGGCCTGCGCGAGCGTCTGGCCTTTTTCTACCGCCCATCCAGGATCGAGCTGAAGGAGCTGGTCTCCGACATCTCGTACGACCGCTCCATCGTGATCCACTCCCTGAAACAGGGGATCGACACCTGGAATACATTCTTTACTGATCTGGATAATGACAATATTATCCGCAAGCAGCAGGGCAAAAAACCCAGAACCCTGAGCGACGTCGCGCACCCCGCTTTTTTAACGTTCATCCGCACGCCTCATTGCGCCTCTTTCTCAATCCGCGGCAAGAACGGCTCCGGCCCGATCGAATTTCTCGCCGTCAACGCGCACACCCTGTATGGCAAGAGCAAGGACGAGCGCACGCGCGAGTTTTTCGCCCTGATGGATTGGGTCATTCATAGAGCCAAGGCGGCGAAGCGGATGTACTTTAAAAACATCATTCTGTTGGCCGACCTGAACATGAATTTCGACAGCCCGTCCGTCAGACTCTCCAATATCATTCTGAAACTGCATCAGCTCAACAGCACGCTGCTGACCGGTCAAAACGCGGCGCGCGTCAATTTCCCCTTCCTTGACGTCCACCCCACTCAGACCGCTCTTTTCAACACGAATGCCAGAAAAGACGAAACCTTCGATCACATCGCCTTTTTCATCGATAAAAAGGAAAAAAAACTGCCTAAGACGGACGCCAACCGGGAAGCGGGCCAGAACGGACCCAACGGCTACGATTTCGGCGTCTTCGATTTCATCGAACTGTTCGCCGACGCCCTCCACGGCACCCCCTTCGCCAACCTGAGCGCCGCGAAGAAAAAAGATCTGCTCCGGCGCGCGAACGCGGACGTATCGGATCACATGCCCATTTGGGCTCGCATTCCGATTCCCGGCGCTTGAAGGGAATCACCGCCCTCCCCCGCTATTCCCTGAAGTTTTCAACCATCCCGGTGCCTCCCACAGTGCAGAAAAAGATACACCGTGTGTATCGCACTAACAATAAATCAACATAAATTCAATCATTTACGCCTCTTTCCCTTTTAATATCCCTGATAAACCGCGTCTTACTCCCCCCCTCTGCCTGCTCACGCTTGGCACAAGGTGTGCATCTAAAACGGGCACCATCCAAATCCAGCAGTCAGGGCCGGGGCGACTTGCGCCGCAGCGGTATATCTGAAAATTCAAACGGGAAGGGACACCACATCATGAAAGCGAAAAAACTCTCAATTTCCATCGCACGCCTTGCAAACGCGGCGGCAGCGAAATCGCTCGCTGTGGCGGCGGTTTTGCTCACCGCCACCCAGGTCAGCGCTTTCACGAGCTACAAACAATTCAGCACATTGCCGGAACCGCAGCCCACGTCCAACGGCGAGCTGATCTATCAGGAAATGGGCTGCGTGATGTGCCACGGCATTCAGGGCGACGGCAACGGATTTCTCGCGCAAGGACTGGATCCCAAACCGCGCGATTTCACCAACTACAAAGTGATGAGCCGCATTCCCGATCAGTCGATCCGTGCGGCGGTGAAAAATGGAATTGCCGGCACCGCCATGCCCAGTTTCGATCTCACGGAAAATCAGATCCAGGACCTGACCGCTTACCTGCGCTCGTTCCTTGCGGAATCCTATCTCACCGTCAACGCCTGCCTGTTTGACACCCAGGTGGTGGACACGAAGGTGGACACGCATGACTTCCGCGTCATTGTGGAAAATCCGGAATTGATTGACGTCAAACGCGACGGTTCCCTGCTTTACATCGTCCCCAACCCCATCAAGGTCACGAAAAAGCTCAAATCCAAGAAAGTGACCCGCACCCTGGTTCGCCTGGCGGCCAATAAAACGAAACCGGTGGATAGCGACGCCACTGAAAAATACCTCAGCCTCATTTCCGTAAGGGTGCACAAATGCCTCCGGTGATTCGCGAATTCCGGAAACAGGAGCCGGCATGATACAAATCCGCGCCAATTCCAAACCCGTTCAGCTCCACAACGAAGGGCTGGTGGTGTTTCTCTATGACAAAGCGAACGGAAAGAAAATCCAGCATTTCGACCCGCACCTCCTTGGGGGATTCAGCGACAGGGACGCGAACGATCCCAGGCTTGCCGTGCTCGCAAAGAAAGGCCTGCTGGTAGCCTATGAGCTGGAACAGGACGATGAGCTTGCGATCGAAGTGGCGACCGGCGCCCCTCTCACGGACGAGGAATTGAAGGCCGGCCGCTGGCACGCCGTTCAGCGCGCCCCCATCAGCCTGCCTTCCGGGAAACTGTGCATCGAAGGTTACAACAACCTGCGCATCTCCCCCGATTACGATCCGGATGAGGATCCGGGAGCGATCGTGAGCGTCTCCGCCGGCGATTATGTGATCTCGCTGTACCGCACCGATTGGAATGCCCTGGAGCAGGACGGACTCTGCGATGACAACCAGGAATGGAAGGGTCCCGCGCAGGTCCTCGTTCTGACGCCCGCTTCCGAAGCGGAAACGGTTGCCAGTCCGGAACCGATGCTGCGTTTTGCGCTCACGGGTTGATCGTTCGAGGAATAAAGTCTCGCTGAACTTATCTTAATAAGCCGGGAGTTTCGATTGAAAAATACCGGGTAAGTGCGATACGTTGACTCAGTGGTCTTTACCGGCAAGGAAATCGATGGATCGATTGAGCGGAGTGTTTTTGATTTCGGCGTTGATTGCGATTTTCTTTTTGTTGCTTCCTCCCGCCTGGGCCGATGACTGCGTTCAGGACAGAATGACAGCCCCCGCTCCTTTAGAAATCTTCACCCAATCCAATCCGCTGGAATCCACCCGTGAAAATATCCTGGCCGGCCGCACTCTCTACCGCGGCGGCGCCAAGCCGTTCGGCTGCGTGCATTGTCACGGACTCCTCGGCGATGGCAGCGGCATCACGGGAAAAACCGCGTTGATCAAACCGCGGGACTTCACCTGCCGGGAAATGATGAACAACATTCCCGACGGACAGTTGTTCTGGGTGATCAGACACGGTTCGCCGGGCACCGATATGGTGGGCTACGAAACGCTTTCCGATCACCAGATCTGGCAGATCGTCGCGTACATCCGGCAGTTCTCGCTGCCGCACCCGCAACGAGTGAACCTGAACAAATAGTAGATCCGGAGTGTTTCGCCGATTATAGATTGAACGAACGCTCCCGCGGCTCTTCCGCATTCCGGCCCCCGCGCAGCCGTGCAAGCGCCCGCGCCATGGTCTTGCCGGTGCACCGATACCGGCAACCCGAACGTTCGCCCGCAGCAATCCCAAATGCCGCCTCTGGAATGAATTCTTATATTTTTCGCTGTAAGGATTCACGCCTTCCTCACGACACATCTCTGTTTTTACAGCTATAATATTCAGCGGAAGCAGCGTCCATTATTAGAGCCTGTTGAGGCAAATTGTGAACATGACACGAAATACGTTTGATTCGAACGCGGCCGGGCGGGCGTCCGCACTGGACGCGCAGGAGCGGCGGACGATCGACACGGCGCTGGCCCGCGCCAAAGAGAGGATGGGCCGTTTTTTCAGAAAAAACCAGTTTTTGGGGCGAAAGGCCAGCATCGGCTGCGTGTCTCTGGAGATCAGCCAGCGCTGCAATCTCGATTGTTCCTTATGCTACCTGTCTCCCAGTTCCAATGACGTGATCGACCTGCCCCTCAGCGAAGTGTTCCGGAGGCTTGAGGAAGTCCGCGATCACTTCGGCGTGGGCGCCAACGTGCAGATCAGCGGCGGCGATCCCACGATGCGCAAACGCAGCGAACTGGTGCGCATTGTGCGCCATGCCCGCACACTGGGCCTGCACCCTGCCCTGTTCACCAACGGCATTCGCTGCTCCCGCGACCTGTTGCAGGAACTGGCGGACAACGGCCTGAGCGACGTCGCCTTTCATGTGGACCGGACCCAGGGTCGCAAAGGCTATCGCAATGAAGAGGAACTCAACGCGGTCCGCCGGGAATACATCGAGCGGGCGCGCGGCCTGCCGCTCATGGTCATTTTCAACACCACGGTGCATCGGGACAACTTTGAATCCATTCCAGGCCTGGTGCGGTTTTTCATCGAGCATGCGGATGTGGTCGGCTTTGCCTCCTTTCAACTGCAGGCGGACACCGGCAGAGGCGTTCTTAAAAAACGCGCGCAGGTCATTTCCCTCGACACGGTGAAACAGAAAATCAACGAGGGTTCGGGCAATCCCCTGGCCTGGGACGCCGTGCTCGTCGGGCATCCCAAGTGCCACAGCTACGCCCCCGCACTGGCGATCCATAAAAAAGCCGTCACGCCGATCGACGATCCGGATCTGGTGGGCGATTTTCTGCACGACTTCAGCGACGTGACCCACGACAGGCGGCAGTCCTCCGGCGTCATCGCCTGGCAATACTTCAAGGCCGCGTGCGCCAAACCGCAATGGATCGTTCGCGGACTGAAACATTTCCTGCCGCGACTGTGGAACCTGCGCAAAGACCTGATCCAGGCGCGGGGCCGGTGCCACATGCTTTCCTTTTTCGTGCAGAACTTCATGGACGCGGAACATCTCGACCCGGAGCGGATCGGCGCCTGTTCCTTCATGGTCATGACGCCCGATGGCCCCGTCTCCATGTGCGCCCACAACGCCAGGCGCGACGAGTACATCCTGCGGCCCATCGAAGTGCCCGGAGAAAACGGAACGGTCCTGTTTCATCCGCTGAAAGGCGGGGAATCAACCAGGAACACGACGGCCCTGACCGCGGCCGGCGGGGAGATCAATACCTGAGGAGCGCAAGATCCATGCAACCCGCGACACGTTTTAAAATTTTTGTTTGCGCCTGCCTGGCGTTTATTTTTACCGGCTGCACCACCATCGTCGAACCGCCGATCATGTCCGGCCGTCCCGGCGAAACCGTGTCCCGTAAAGACGCTCAGGAATCGTGGGCGCAGGTCCTCAACGCGCATGTGGACGAACAGGGCCGGATCGATTTCAGGGGCATTGCCGACCACCCGAACCCGCTCTACCGGTATATCGCCTACGTGGCGCAGACCAGCCCGCGGCGCTCGCCAGAGCGGTTTCCCGACCGCGAGACGCAACTGGAATACTACCTGAACTCCTACAATGCGCTCGCCATGTACGGCGTCATCGTCCGCGGCTTTCCCAAAGATTTCCACCGTTTTTCCGACCGCGCCGGTTTCTTCAAGCTCACCGAGTACCGGATCGGCGGCAAACTCCAGTCGCTCTACGATTATGAAAACGATGTCATCCGCCCGCTGGGAGACCCGCGCGTGCATTTCGCGCTCAACTGCATGGTGCGGGCCTGCCCGCGTCTGCCGCGCACACCCTTTCGGGCGAGATCGGTCAACGAGATTCTGGACGTGCTGACGGTGGAGTTCGTCAACGACCCCCGCCACGTCGACGTCCTGCAAGCCGACAAGAAAGTACGGCTTTCCGAGATCTTTCGATTCTACAAAGAAGACTTCGTCGGCGCGGACCGGTCTCCGTCCCTGATCGCTTACATCAACCGCTACCGCAAAGAGCCCATTGCCGAAAATTTCAAAGTGGAATTCATCGATTATGACTGGACTGTCAACGCCCAATAAAATTCTGTTCCCGGCCCTGCGCTATGCCATCGCCTGCATCCTGCTCCTCACGGGCCTGGGCAAACTGCTGGACGTTCCCGGTTTCGTGGAGATCCTCAAAACCTATCAGGCTCTCCCCGGCTGGTCGCTGGTGTGGGTGGCGGTGTCTCTGGTGCTGGTGGAATTGAAGACAGCCGAATGGCTGTTTCGCGGGCGCACCGTTGTGCTGGGCGCGTTCGCCTCGCTCGTTCTGCACTCTGCGTTCACGCTGTGGGCGGCGGTCACGCTGCTGCGCGGTGTGGAGGTGCCCAACTGCGGCTGCTTCGGGGTGTTTTGGGCGCGTCCGCTCACGCCCTGGACGCTCGTGGAGGATCTGGTGATGGTGAGCGCTTCGTTGTACGTACTGCGGCAGGCGGTGAAGACTCAAAAACCGCCGCTCAAGATGGCGCTGAGCCACGAGTCATTTTTCAGGTAGTAAACAATACCTCAGCGGCCCATCGGCGAGAAAACCAGGAAGTTCTGCTTTTCCAGAAAATCGTAACTCTCTTCCAGACGATATCCCGCTGCGACCAGTTCCGCCTCGATGGTCTCGGCCGGGGTCTCGTGTCCTAAAAAACCTTCTCCGGTTTTGAAATCGATGATGGCGACCCTTCCTTTGAGGCGCACGGACTCTTTCAGCTTTTTAAAGAAATCGACGCGGTTTTCCAGATGATGGAAGGTGTTGCAGATGAAAACCAGGTCCACGCCCTCCGGCGGCAGCTTGGGGTCCTGCGGCTCGGACAGAATGGTCTCCACGTTGCCGCGGTTCAGTTCCTCAGCGCGGATGTCGATGTACTCGGTCATCGATGAATCCACATCCACCGCATACACCTTTCCCGTGGCTCCCGTCGCCGTGGAAAACCGGAACGTGAAATAGCCGCCGCCTGCGCCCAGATCGGCGATGATGTCTCCGGGCTGGATGTTCAGCGCTTCGATGACTTTCTGCGGCTGCTGCCATTCATCCCGGTCGCCGAACCCATCGTACGCCGCGCGCTTGAGCGCCCCGCAGGCTGTGATGAAAAGCAGCGCCAGAATAACGAGAACGTATTTTTTCCACAGCTTCATTCTTTTCGATTCCTTTCCCTATCGAGTGCGTCCGGCGCGTTGCCATTCAGGCAGCGCCGGTGATTTCCTGTTTTCATCGCCGCATCCATTATGATGGCAATGCGGTTGCGGCGCAACGGCCGGAGTGTGGCTCGTCATCGCGCCGTGCATGCAGCCGGACGAACGCATGAACGCGCAATGCGTGTCAGCCAGCCTCATCCGTTGCCACGCGTTAAAAAGAAAACCCCGTTCGATCCGCGCCGGCCCCGGTTGTCAATGCCTGCATTGTGAAATATCGCCCATCCGAACTCAAAAAATTCTTTGTTAGCTTGTTGCCTTTTGCGATGACTTTTGTATAATTATGCCAAATTCCACACATTTATACGTAATAAATCATCCGTCTTTCACTTCAGTACGGACGCAGCGAGGGCCGGATACAGGCGCTCCGGATAGACGGGTCCGCAGTGTGCTCCGGCCGGCTCGACACCCCGTTTTCCGTTTGCGCTTCGCGCCGGAAAGAGCGGCGAAGCCAGGCAATTAATAACGTTCATCGCATGAGGTGACCCATGAATTCGAATTATTCGTTCTCCAACCCCGCACTGCAGGCTTCGATCGAACGGTCCATGCCGGCTTTCGATTCCTTCCTGAACCTGCTGGATCAGATCACCCAGGAATCAAAAGTTCTGGAGAACTACCTTCAGGACAAGGGCATCTGCCTGCCTTACCGGTTCGATTTCAATAAAAATTCCAACCGTTGCGAGACCATCGAATGGGCTTACGACGATCAGACCAAAAAATACCGCCTGATGTACGGAAGGTACCGCTTGAAAAACCACAAGGACGCTCTGGAAGCGCTGAACAACGACAGCTACGAAACGATCGTGCTGAAGCCCCTGGTTTCTACGCCAAGCGGCGTGAAAATGGACACAGCCAAACGTCTGCCCGGATTTGTGGACGGGCTGCTGAGCGAAGTGAAGAACCTGCACCGGATCTATGGGCGGAAAAAAGACAGCAATGACACGGGCCATGCGGTGAAAAAGGATGTGAATGCAGAAAAATCCGCCGCGAAACCGATCGCGCAGTTCAACGGCATGAGAAACTGACCCGCACCACCTCTGGAGCCGTCACCGGCTCCGAGAGGGCGGGAAGTGAGGGAAACGGCCGGGAATGGAGTTGGATTGCCGCACTGCAATCCCCCATCCAACTCCGCCTCCTGCCGCAGGCAGCACCGTACAGAGCGCCGCCAGGGCTGTGGACTCAACCCAGGTTGTTCTTTTTCTCCTGGATTTCGGCCCTGCGTGTTTTCGCGAGCTTGCCGAGTTCCGCAAGCGCTTTGCGGGCGCGAGCCGCCGCTGCTTTCACGTTGTTGTTCTCAAAATTCTCGCTCTCTTCTTTATACGTTTCAAACGCAGTCACAATTTCCTGATGTGTGGACATCCTTTTCTCCATTGAAATGCCGTTGACGGATACAGACATACTAATAGCTTACTATCATCATCAACTTATCTTCGGCACTTTGAGAACCAAAATTTAGAGTTAAATGACCGATTTTAAATTTTTTTTTGTATGTCCTGCAGCCGGAAAGCGGCTTTCCCCACCCTCCATTTCGCTCTTTATTCGTGATTCCGGGATGCAGCGAAACGCCGCATTCCGCATCTCTGGCGCATCGCGGGGTCCTATTGCAAAAGAATTTAGCGCGTTTTCCACAGGTTCGGAGCGACGCGAACGCCTGTGGAAAATCACGCCGCCGCCGCAAAATTCGCCGGCCGGCCCTCTCCGGACCGCGTTTCGCGCAGGAAACAGTGCCCGCAGGGAATGTTCACCCACAACGGCTCCTCTCTCTGAGTGTTCAGGGAGGGGTCATTGAGTCGATTCACCGGGTTCAAGCGTCTGGTTCTGCTTTCCACCCTTCTGTTGTGGGGCTGCGCCTATCCGGTCTGGGGCAAACGCAGCGATACGGACAACCCGCCCTCCCCGGAGATTCGGAGCATGGACCCGCAGCAGGCAGAGCGCTTCAAACGACTCGATACGCTCTTCGACCACATCGAAGAGGACATCGTTTCCGAGCTGCGGGATGCCGCAAGCTACCGCAGCGACACCTCGGCCCTCTACAATCTGCAGCAGAACCTCACACTGTTTCTCGACTACATGGTTCAGGTGAAAAGCCGGGACCACCTGGACCGGCTCGCGCGGATGCTGCTCATTCCCCTGAACCACCTGCAGATCCGCAACACCTACTGGGCGTTCAAGCCCAACCTGTTCTACCGCCTCGACGGCTATAAGGAATTCCCGTTTCCCGAACCCCGGCTCATGTGGGTGAAAAGCCGGGAGGTGTCCAATCCGCAAGCCGTCATTGCCGTGGAGGACTTTCTCGAAAATTCGCAGTTTCTTTATCTGATCTCCCGGTCGATCCACCAGTTCCTCACCCTGGAGCCGCAATGGCGGACCCGAAACATGGAAGCGGTGATCGACCAGTATGCCGAGGTGGTCCTCACGCACACCTACAAGCGCTGGATCGTCGACGACACGCCGCAGTTCCAGGTGCGGGGATGGGGCTGCGGCAACGGCCTGTACACGCACAGAGCGTTCCTCGAGAAAAAACTCGCGCGCGCATTCGATTCCAGCCCGTCCTACTGCAACCAGTTGGGCGACGACGACATGTGGGTGGTCACCGGCCTCGTCGAGATGCTGGCCGCGCACGCCCTCGCGCCGGAGCGGGTCCGCATCGACCCCGCGCTCAAAGCCGAATTCGAGTCCTACCTGCAGCTTGCGATGCGGCTCATCCGCTCGCGCTTCACAGAAACCGAACTGACCGATTTCAACGGCCGCCCGGTTCAGGGCTACAACTTCGATGCGGGCGTCTGGAAGGACCACGAGGATCACCTCTATGCGGGCTACACGGGGAAAAAATTCCCCCGGAAAAAACACGCCGCGCCGGTGGACGGCGTTTCCTGGGACCTCGCCCACATGTCGCGCATCGTCTACGTGCTCAACACATTGATGAACAACAAGTCCATCACCGGTTCCGCATTTCCGGACCGGCAGGACATGCGGAAGATGGCCAATCAGCTGGCGTACCGGATTTTCTCCGGCACTCTGGAGTTGCCCCTGTTCAACAATTACTGGGACGGCTCCAACGGCTGGTACCGCGTCGGCTACGCGGGCAACAAGGGATTCGCCTACGGTCCGCACGGATTGACGTACGAAGTGATCCGCGGGGGCTATTGCCGCTGGAAACATCACAACCCGGATCTGGGGTCCATCTGCGACAGCCTGTGGAAGGTGCTGTCGGATCCCGACGGCGAGCAGCGGCGGCACCGGAAAAACCGCATTGAACTGTGCGAGTACCAGGATTTCATCCCCGCCCGCTGTGACGATTTCAATCCGTATACATCCTACGGCCTGTTCAATTTCATTGCCGCCTACGACGGGGCGGACCCGCCTTTGCGTCCGGACTCCCCGGCGCCGCCCTGAATGCGCGCGCCACGCGCCCCCTTTTGGACGGGTTTCACTTGAAAACGAAAGGCTTAACGGCCGCGCAATTTAATTGCGGAGAGGCTGCGCCGGTGAGGTAGAATAGGATCATCCCGTTATCTCCGATTTCTCCCGTTCCGAAAGGAATTCGACATGAAAAGAACAGCTCTCGCAATGGCGATCGCCTTCCTGCTCGCATTCACCAGCCAGGCCCTGGCCTACGACCTCATGGTGCTGAGCGGCGAAAATTCGAAAAATTCAAAAAAATGGCAGCAGGAAGTGCTTCCGGAATACCCCTCCAGCGACATCGGCAAAGCCATTCCGCTGAAAAAGGTGCTCACGCTCCAGGGAACGCATTTCCCGCAATGGCTGGACGAGGCGATGCAGAAAAAACAGGTGGGGGAAATCGTCGGCACGCCGACGTTCATCATCTGGGATGCGGAAAACCAGCGTGAAGCCGGGCGTGTGGAAGGGTACACCGAAAAATCCCGGTTTTACTCGATGATGAACGAGGCCCTCGCCCAGATCGAACAGGGCATGCGGCCCGGGTTCCGTGAAGGTTCGGCCGGTCATCAGCAGGAGGAAGGCTCCGGCAGCCATCGTGAAGAGGGTTCGGGCAGCCGCCACGATGACGGTGCCGCCAGCCGTCATCAGGAGGGTTCCGGCGGCGCGCAAAGCGGCCCGCCGCCCACGATGAGCCGCGACATCATGGACCACATGTACAAGACGCCCGAAGAGGCCAAACGCGCCTCGGAAATGCTGGGCTTCGGCGGCGAAATCCACACTCACGATAGCCCCGGCGGCACCATCTACATGCCCGGCCCGATGATGTGACTCCTCGCCGGAGTGGCGGTTTGCTCACGCCGTGCAATGATTCTCTGTTGAGTTTCGGGGGTTCCTGACAGGACTCTCCTGCGTCGAGCGCACGTTTGCTCACGCCGGACAAACCGATCCGGCCTGAGTGCGAGCGTTTGCGGTTCTTCTGACTCCTGCCGGGGGAAACCTTTGCGTAAGTCTTTTGGCTGTCATGCTGAGCCTGTCGAAGCATGATCCAGCCCACCCTTCGACAAAGCCTGTCCTGAGCTTGCCGAAGGGCTCAGGGTAACATTGAGAAATTCAGGTTCTTCGTTTTACCCACTTATGCAAAGATTTCGGATGAGTGGCGTATCACGCTGTGCAGAGTAAGCTATTTTCGCCGGACGGCGGTTCAGGAAGCGACGTTGGTAGGCTGCGGCAGCAAGCTGCGGTAAAGTTCTTCGTACTGCTGGGCGATCCGCTCGATGGTGAAGTTCTGCAGAATGCGCTGCCGGGCCCGGGCTCCCAGTTCGCGGCGTTCCTGCCTACCCATTGCCACCAGATCGCCGATCGCGTTCGCCAGCGCTTCCGGATCGCGCGGCGGCACCACCTTGCCGGTGTCGCCGATGATCCAGCGGCTGTCGCCCACATCGGTCGACACACAGGGTATCCCCGAAGCCATCCCCTCGCCCAGCACGTTGGGAAACGCCTCGCCCCAGGCCGAGGAAACCACCACAACGTCGGTGGCGGCGTAAATGGGAGTCATGTCCGTCTGCTCGCCCAAAAGGTGGACGCAGTCGCGGACGCCGTTTTGTTCCAGCGCGGCGCTGAGTTCTGCGTTCTTCGCGTCCACGCCCCTTCCCAACATGATGAGATGGGCTTTCTGTCCCCGCTGTTTGAGCCGGGCCATCGCTTCGATCATGCCGCGATGGTCCTTCATGGGGGAATAACGCGCCGCCAGGCAGAGGACCGGCGTTTCCGGTTCGATCCCCAGCCGCGAGGCCAGTGCGCCGCGGCCGTTGCTGCTGGGCTTGTAGACATCGACCTCGAATCCGTTGGGGATGACAACGGCCTTGCTCTCGGGATAGCCCAGCCGGGCGTGGTCTTCCGCGCTTTCCCGGGAACAGTAGACGATCACGTCGGACAATCCGGAAAGCTGTTTGCCGAGCCGGATGATCTTGCGTGTGGAAGGCTTTTCGTTTTCCAGGTTGCAGGCGGAGTGACGCACCCCCCAGATCAGCGGGCATTTCGCTTTGTAAAGGCGTCCGCCGAGGGTCGCCGCCAGGTTGCCATGATACATCCATCCGTGCACCAGGCTGGGTTTCTGTTTTCGCACCGCCCGCGCCAGCTGCAGGGTCGTCTCGATCAGATTGCCGAATCTGAGGTTGAGTTCCACCACCTCGACGCCCTCTTCCCGCATGGGCGCGATGTTCACGCCGCCCTGAAGCAGGGTGATCACGCTGTGCTGGATCGCGGACGACCGGCTTTGCTTCACCAGCCGGCACAGCATTCTCTGCGCACCGCCGGAACCCAGCGTGGTGATGACGTGAACGATTCGGATCGGTTCTGAATTCATAGTTATTACAGCTGCAGTCCCACTGCAAGACGAATGAGGACGCACTCCCACTGGCGGGAATGGCCTGCATCGGGAATCCGTTGGCTTATTACCAAAGTTATCAGGTTTTACGCGCAGATTGAAACATTATGCAATCCGGCATGCCGATCGGGATCGCGTGCGGCCCGTTTCGGGGTCAGAAATAGCTGATTTTAAATCAAGAGAGTGCCGTGCCAATGCCACGGGGCCATCAAGATTGAGTCACAGTTGGGTCACGATCCCAAACCCCGCCGAAAACACAATAATCTATTATTATTCAATTATTTAGTCTGGTTTTGCGGCTCATCCCGCCCTGGCGGAACGGTTCAGCCCGTGGGGGGATGGGGTGCGCAAATGCGACTGGGACGGAAAAAGGGAAGGATTGAGGAAATTCAGTCACCAGACGCCGCCGTTCGCCTCGAGCAGCCGGACGATGTCCATGCTGCCGTGCGCGATGGCAAACAGCACCGGGCTCCTGCCGTCGGAAGCCTTGGCATTGACGTCCGCGCCATGGGCGAGCAGCAGCTCCGCGATGGCGGTGTGGTTCCATTTGGCCGCTTCGTGCAGTGGGGTCTCGCCGTCGCGGTCGGGTGCGTTCAATCCGGCCCCGTTTTCGATGAGGATCTTCGCCACCGCGACCGAGCCGGTTTCAGCGACCCAGTGCAGCGCCGTGCGCCCCAGCTTATCCCGGGCTCCGACGTGCGCGCCGCTCTCAAGCAGCAGGCGCACCAGCGCAGGATCGCTCTGCGCCACGGACGCGTGCAGCGGCGTGTTGCGCCATTCCGAGAAAACGTTGACGTCCGCTCCCTCCGCGATCAACAGCCGCGCCACCCGGTCGCTTCCCTGGTCGGCCGCCAGATGCAGCGGCGTGTAGCCGTACCGGTCCTCGTGTTCCAACGCGGCCCCACGGTCGAGCAGCGTGCGCGCGAGGACGGCGTGGTCTTCCAGTCCGGCAACGTGCAGCGGCGTCAGACCCTCGTGATCGGCCAGATTGACGTCCGCGCCCCGTTCGATCAGATAGGCCGCCAGGCCGTTGTGGTTTTCGAACACCGCTGCGTACAACGCGGTGATGCCCCATTCATTCTGGCTGTCGACGTCGATCCCGCCTCTGAGCAGGGTTTCCACCGTGGCCCTGTCCCCGGCTTTCGCCGCCCGTTGCAGCGGACCGGAAAACGAGCCGATCTCACTGGGCCGGATTTTAGACCCAGGGTTCGCATCGGCGGTCACGCAAAACAAAATCAAGGCGAGCAGGACGGCAGGCCCGCACCGGGTCCACCGCCTGCCAGGGAATCGGGCTGGATTCACTACAGTCATGGTTTGTCCTGATTGAATTTAAAGCTCAATCTTCTCACAATTTGTCGAAGCGTTGCCTGGAAAAATGCAGGCGGAATTGCAACGCTGAAAAGGGGAAGGTCCGGCTGGGAAACGGGTCTCGAACTGCGGGGTGCGGATCGCGGCCGCCCGCCCCAGTCCCGCTGTGCGGGAACTAAAACCGGAAACGGAGGCCGCTGTTGACGCTGTGGCTGCGGATTTCGGACTCGATGGTCCCGCCGGTCGCCGTGTTTGGCAGCTCCGCATCGGTGGTGCCGAAAAACGAATAGTCGAAGGTCAGGTCGAATCGCGGCGTCAGCGCAAGCGAGCCGCCAATAATACCCTTGAAGGCGAACACGGTTTCTTCCGCGTCCACGTTGGCGACCGTGCCGGTGGAATCAGTTACGTTTTCCAGTGAAACCACCGCCCCGCCGACACCGGCGCCGATGTAGGGCGTGAACTCGGTGCGGTTTTCAAAATCGTAAAACAGGTTGAACAGGAAACTGAATACGGAGATGTCTCCGCCGGGAGAGCCGTCATTCAGGCCGGCCGCTTTCAATGTGTCCACGCCGTTTTTGCGGTAATTCAATTCAAACTCCGAACGGATGCTGCCGAAGTCCACACCGACGCTGCCGCCGGCGTTCCAGCCGGTGTCGTGCTCGGTTTCGAAATCCGCCGCGCCCGCACCGTCGTGGTCCGCGTTCATCAAAAACGAAACGCCGCCCTGGCCGGAGACGTAGATGCCGGTTTGATCCCGATTGTAAGCGTTGAGCGCGGCGGGATCGTTCGTATAGATGGTCGTGGCGTGAACCGACGCGGCCCCGCCCAGTGACAAGCAGAGAAACAATACCAACCCGATGCGTCGCATGGCTGTGTCCTCTAAGAGTTTGGTCTCCTTTCCGGCCCCCTCATTAAACTATATTTGCCCTTTTAGTCAATTCCTCAAAACAGGTTTTTACACAATCGGCGTCTTTGTAAAGGTTTTAATTTAAAAGGATTATTTAAATCAATCGCATCGCACAATGAATGAAAGATGACAAATTTGACATAATTTAACGAAACAGCGTTGCCGGATTGCACATAGAACTTTCCACACAAAGGCCGTCCGTTCGCTCAATCACTGCAAACAGCTTCAAATCCATAAAATGCCCATTCAGGCATTATTTTACCTAAAGGGCCGCAGGAAGCGGGTGATGATTTTGTGGTTTTGCGGAAGGAACTATCGCTTGAGGAATTGCCGGGCCTCTTTCAGCCCGTCCAGATCGGAATCGGCGTCACTCCACTGGGAAAGCAGCGTGCTGTAATGTTCCGCCGCCTCCTGTTTATTTCCCGATTGAGCCGCGGCGCGGGCCGCGCCCAGAATCGAGAGCGCGCGTTTGGGCTGGCGCAACAGAGCGATGCCGAACTGCTCGGCGGCCTGTTCCGGCTTGCCCGCCATCAGGTAAATTTCACCCAGCAGTTCGTAGGTGGGTTTCAGGATGCGCGGCGGTCCCGAAGGCGGCGGCAGCGTTTTCTCGATTGCGTGCGCCCGCTGTAGGGTTTCGATCGCGCCGTCGAAATCCTGCTTCTTCGCCAGACGCGCGGCTTCGATTTCAAGAATCCAGATGTCCACCCGCTCCGGCCGGTTGAAATAATTTCCCGCAGGCATCGATTCGCGCAGCGCTTTCAGATCGGCGAGATGCGTTTCCGCCTCCGGCTTACCCTGCATCGCCGCCGCAAAGCCGAGCACGAACACGAGTCCGGCGCGCGCGTAGGGTTTCGGTTTCCAGCCCGGCGGGTTTTTAAGCTCCGCCGCCTTCTGCCAGCGTCCGGTTTCCAGCACCGCCGCGGCGGCCATGCGTTCGTAGTATTTTCCGGTGCGCCGGTTGGCCTTGATCTTCGCCGCATCCGGGTCCGCGCTCACCGCGCGCATGTCGTCGAGCTTGATCTGAAACAGTTTGTCGGCTTCCTCGATCCGCCCCTGCTGCAGGTACGCATAGTGCAGCCACTGCAGGCTGTGGTAGTCGCGCTTGCCGATCGGCAGACCTTCGCGCTCGACCCAGGCGACGGAAGTTTTCCAGCCTCCTTCGTTGGAGGCCGCCGCTTCCGGCCACATGCCCAACTGGATAAAAATATGCGCCGGCATGTGCTGGGCGTGGTGCGACGCGGGCGCGATGCGCGCGTAGCGCTTCGCCGAAGGCAGCGCCAGGATGGCGAGGTCCGGATGGTCGAACGCGTGGATGGCGTAATGCGCCGCGCAGGGATGATCGGCGTTTTTCTCGAACACGTGCAGCGCCAGCGCGCCCGAACGGACCTGCAGCCGGAGCTTGTCTTCCACATGCCGCGCCAGCCCCAGAAGCGACAGCGAATAAAAGCACGCCGCTTCCAGATCCTCCGGATGATCGCGGTACAGCCGCTCCATCGCCCTGGAATAGGCCGCGTCGCGCTGCGCTTTATCGCCTTCGCCGTAAAGCCGGCGCACCGCCTCGATGTAGGCTTTTTCCCGTGCGGTCAGGTTCGACGTGTCGCCGATGTTGGCCAGCGCCTTGCGGGCCGCTTCTGTGTCCTGCTCTTCCCACAAAGGGTGGTTGAGCGCCATCGCCTCGCCCCAGTAACCCAAAGCGAAGCCGGGATCGATCTTTGTGGTTTTGCGGAACGATTCCAGCGCCTCGTCGTACCAGAACGAGTGCAGCGACGCCACGCCGCGCAGAAAATGTTCCTGCACTTCCTGTTTACCGGAGTTGGGAAAAGACACGCTGCCCAGGCGCGAGGGCCCGGAAGGCGAAGAAGGGTCCGCCACGGCGGTCACCGCCAACAGCAGCGATGCCACAAACGCAATGACCCCGAAAATCAACCGCTGCATGGAACGGCACGCTCCCTTAAAGTCAGGATGAGAAGGCAACAGCATAGCACACGCATCACCGCGCGGGCAGTTTTTCCAGCGCGCGGTCGTGCGTCCGCGAAAGCAGCAGCAGCGACGCCATCGCCCCCAGCCAGGCGAGCATCATGTCCCATTGCGTGTCCCACACGTCGCCCTGGGTTCCCAGAAACGCCTCCGCCGCTTCACCGGTGGCCAGCGCCACCCACATCTCGATCAGCTCATAGAACGCGCTGAACGCCAGGCAGATGGACACCACGATGAAAAACAGCCATTTCCCCGGTTTGAGCGTCGAAGTGCGCAGCAGGATCTCGCGCGCCAGGATGGCCGGGAAAAATCCCTGCGCCAGATGGCCGATCCGGTCGTAATGGTTACGCGCAAGGTCGAAGGTGTCCCTGATCCAGTCGAACAGCGGAACCTTGGCATAAGTGTAATGCCCGCCCACCATCAGGATCACGGCGTGCAGCAGAATCAGCACGTAGAGCAGCCGCGTCAGGGGAAACCGGGAATGCGTCGCCCACAGCAGGACCAGCCCGATCAATGCGGGCGCGACTTCCAGAAACCAGGTGAAACGGTCGTGCGGCCCGATGGCGGACCAGACGAACACCACGGTAAAAACAGACAGCAGCAGCAGAAAAAATTTCGAATCGGCCATGTCCAGGTTCGGTTGCAGTCAGCGGGAGCGAAACCGGCATCCAGCTTAACATCCGCGCGCCGAAATTCCCAGCCGGCCCGCCAACCCTCCGGCCCGCGCGGCCGTTTGCCCCGGCAACGGTTTTCCGGCGCTGCCCTATTTGCCATCCTGCGATTTTGGCATATATTGAAGGGAATCCGCAGTCATCCTGACCCGTTTCCGCTTCGAATCGATGCTGATATCGCCGGCCGCAAATTCGAAAAAAAAGCGACTGCTGCACATCGTGCTGTTCTTCGCCGTTCTGTTTGCAATCGTTGAGGCCAGCGGCCTGCGCGCCAACCTCACGCCCGATCAAATCCAGCCGCTGTTCGACCAGCACAGGCTGATTGCCATCGTTCTGTTCTGTCTGGTGTTCAGCATCGGCAATCTTTTATACGTTCCGGGATGGGTGTTCCTCGTCGCCGCCGTGCTGGCGCTGGGGAAGGAATGGGGCGGCCTCACCACCTACATTGCCGCCCTCACCTCCTGCACGCTCAGTTATTTTCTCATCCGCGCCGTTGGCGGAAACGCGCTCAGAAGCCTGGAAAACCGGATCGCCGATAAAATCTTCTCCAGGCTCGACGCGCATCCGATCGGCTCCATCACCACCCTGCGCCTGCTGTTTCAGACCGTCCCCGTGCTGAACTACGCCCTCGCCCTCTCAAAAGTGCGCTTCCGCCATTACCTGATCGGCACCCTCATCGGACTGCCCCTGCCGATATTCGCCTACTGCTATTTTTTCGAGTACCTGTTCAAGTCCACCCAGGCCTGATCCATCGTCCCCGCGCCGGATATTGCGGGCTTTTCCAACGCATCGCCAGACCGGCCGCGACCGGCCTGTATCCCCGCCGCCCCCCTGGCGCGCGTGTTTTTATTGGTTTTTTCCCGGCGCAGACGCTACAATGGTTTGCTTTGTTCAAAGCATCCCTTTCACCTCCGCGGCCCCCCGCAGATCAGACCATCAAAATAGAACCATGAATCAGGAATTCATACGCAACATCGGCATCATCGCGCACGTCGACCACGGCAAGACCACCCTGGTGGACTGTCTTTTGAAACAAAGCGGCATGTTCCGCGCCAACGAACTGTCCGGAACCTGCATCATGGACAGCAACGATCTGGAAAAAGAACGCGGCATCACCATCTTTTCCAAGAACGCGTCCATCCAGTACGGCAAGCACAAGATCAACATCGTGGACACGCCCGGCCACGCCGATTTCGGCGGCGAGGTGGAGCGCATCCTGAAAATGGTCAACGGCGTCCTGCTGCTCGTGGACGCCGCCGAAGGCCCGATGCCGCAGACCCGCTTCGTGCTGAAAAAATCCCTCGACCTGGGCCTCAAGCCGATCGTGGTGATCAACAAGATCGACCGTTCCGGCGCCGATCCGGAAAAGGCGCTCGACAGCGTGTTCGACCTGTTCGTCAACCTCGGCGCCAGCGACGCACAGCTGGACTTCCCGACCATCTACACCTCGGCCAAGCAGGGATTCTGCCGCCTCGAACCTGCGGGAGAGAACCAGGACATGCAGCCGCTGTTCGATCTCATCGTCGAAAAAGTGCAGCCGCACGACGGCGAACCGGACGGCGCGTTCCAGATGCTGGTCTCCTCCATCGACTACGACGATTACGTGGGCCGCATCGCCATCGGCAAGATCCAGCGCGGCAGCATCGACGCCAAAAAACCCTACACGCTGATCAAGCGTTCCGGCGACATGCAGGAATTCAAGGTTTCCAAGCTGTTCTCGTTTCAGGGGCTGGGACGCGCCGAAGCAAACAGCGCACCGACCGGCGACATCATCGGCATCGCCGGCATGAAGGAAGTGGACATCGGCGAGACCATCGCCGACCGCGACCTCCCCGAGGCGCTGCCGGTGATCGAAATCGACGAGCCGACGCTGTCGATCCATTTCTGCGTCAACGATTCGCCGTTCGCCGGACGCGAAGGCAAATTCGTCACCTCGCGCCAGCTGCGCGACCGGCTGTTCAAGGAGATCAAGCAGAACGTCGCGCTCAGGGTCGAGGAGACCGAGGCCAACGACACCTTCCGCGTGTCCGGCCGCGGCGAGCTGCACCTGACCATCCTCATCGAGACCATGCGGCGCGAACAGTACGAGTTCGCCATCTCCCGTCCCGAGGTCGTGCTCAAGCAGATCGACGGCAAGCTCATGGAGCCCGAGGAGTTCGTCATCCTCGACGTCGAGGAAGAACACATGGGCCCGGTGATGGAGGCGATGGGCAAGCGCAAGGCGTCCATGAAGAACATGCTGCACACCGCGCCCGGTTCCGTGCGCCTGGAGTTTGTGGTCCCGACGCGCGGGCTGTTCGGCTTCCGCTCCCAATTGCTGACCCTGACGCGCGGCACCGGCATCCTGAACCACAGCTTCCACAACTACATCCCGCACTGCGGACCGCTGGTGCGCCGCCACAACGGCGTGCTGATCGCGCTGGAAAACGGCGTCACCACCACCTACTCCCTGTTCAACCTGCAGGACCGCGGCACCCTGTTCCTCGGGCCCGGACAGGAGGTGTACACCGGCATGATCGTGGGAGAGAACAGCAAGGACAGCGACCTGGTGGTCAACATCTGCAAGGAGAAAAAGCTCACCAACATGCGCGCCGCGGGCTCCGACGACACCATCCAGCTGGCGCCGCCGCGCAGGATGAGCCTGGAGCAGATCCTCGGCTACCTGAACGACGACGAGCTCGCCGAGATCACCCCTTCCGCGTTCCGCCTGCGCAAAAAATTCCTCGACGAAAACGAGCGCAAGCGCAGCGCCAAGGCCAAAAACGTGGCCTGACCACTCAGGCGGCGGGATCGTCCCCGCCGTTGCTCCGCCTCCCGCCGGACCGCTCAAACCCCGCGGCCACCCACACAAACACCGTGTAACCGAGCCAGCCCAGCGCCAGCAGCGCGATCACCACCGACACGCCGGAATTGAAAGGCGTGAAGCGGTGGATTTTGAGCAGCGGCAGCACCTGGGAGAGAACGGCAAGGATCACGGCGACGATCCCCAGCCGGGTCCAGCCGCTCAGCGTTTTCATGGAGTTTCAAAAATCAGCAGCATGCAGGACTTCCTCAGAAAATGTGGAGCGGCGGGCGACACCGAATCATTATCAAGAAGCATCGCACGACGTGAGCAATCACGCCCTCCGCCCAGGAGCCGGGAGATTCACGAACGCGGGCATTCAAGCCAGATCGTGTTGCCCAACGTGAGCAAACCGCCCCTCCGGCGAGGAGTCATTCCACGATCACAGTCAGAGTGTTGGTGAGCAGAGGCTTGACCGGCACATGGTTGCCGTGGGCGAACACCGCGCGGATCCGGTGCATGCCGGGATCCAGGTGCAGGGTTTTGCAGCGCGAGCCGTCCACCATCGGGATGTGATTGGCGTCCTTTTTGCGATGCAGGTTGACCTCCTCGCCCGCGACGAGGGGGACGTCGATCAACAGGTGGTAATGTCCGGAGCTGGGGTCCACCAGGTTTTTGCGGAACTCGCCGCCGTAGCTGTCGTCCGAGGAGACATCCAGGCTGGTGTTTTTCGCCTGCTGCTTGGGCTTGTCGAGGATGTCGAATTCCGCCGGCCGCAGGATGTAGCCCTGCACGTCCATGCAGATTTCCACAGGCGACTGGACTTTAGAGGGGATCGGATCCCCGGCCTGCGACAGTTCGACCAGAGGCTTGGTGAACTTGATACTGGGAGAGCACCCGAGAAGGCCCGCAAGCAACAGAACCCCGATTCCCAGGCGGGTTTGCAGTACACGATTCATTTCCGGCTCCTTTTTTATAGAAAAATGGAACGGTTTTCCTCTCCCAGGTTCGCAACGTCCGCCGCCGGATGCGTTCCGGATGCGGGTTCCGCCACGAACCTTCCAGCCAGATGCAAACGTATTTTATGACGCGCCTGGAACGCGGACAAAAGTATTTTCCTAACCATCCCCTTTTCAAAAGATATCTCATTGTCGCCGGTGCACTCAAATGCTTTCGCAAAAAACCGGCCCCGCAATGACGCCCGGCAACCGGCCGGTTTTCAGGATGTCTCCCATTTTCGGATCAGACAGAAAACCGGTTCGGCCTGAATCCGCCCCCGCCGCCGGAACCGATTCCGCCAGCCTGGAGAAAAAACCGCCCGGCGCAACGAATACCCCAAAAACGGCACTGTCTGATTTTTCATAACTTTTTCCGGCTTTTTTCCCGGAAAGCTTCCGATAACTCGCGGTTTTGCAACGGCCTCAATTTGGCATAAGGCTTGCTAACTAAATCATTAAGGGTTCCATATATCAAATAGTTACCCAATCCGGGCTGTTTATTACAGGGACAGCGTTCTCCTGCCGGGGCAAAGCGGGAGGCCCTGGGACCCGTTTGCGGACTTCAATAAAAGTCCCCATTTAAAGAAAAGAATTTTTAAACCCAAAAACCGCAAAAGCAAGCGAGGTACTATGACTAGGCCCAACAACAAAATTAGATGGTCCGGACTTCTGGCAGTGTGTCTGTTTGGCTTTTCGGTCTTTCCCGCGGCCGCACAGCAAGAGGACGGCATTCCCGCGAAACTGGCTACCGATTATCTGCACTCCATCATCGAAGCCAGCCGCCAGTTTTACGCCCAGGAAATCGTCGGCCGTCTCAACAAGAAAATTTCCCTGAAAGCCACCGAAAACTGGAAAGCGGAAAAAACCCTGCCGCTGCCGGCGCAGTTTCTGAAACTTTCCGCCCAGCAGTCCAACGATGCGGGAATCGGTCTGAAAATCCGTCTGCTGGGACTGAATCCGATCAACCCGGACAACAAACCCGGCTCCGACCTGGAAACGCTGGGACTGCGCAGCCTGAGAAAAGGTTCCAAAACCCCCTTCACCTGGGTGGTCAAGAAAGAAGGAAACTGGAACTTTCAGGCGATCTACCCGGATCTGGCCAACGCCGAGTCCTGTGTTTCCTGTCACAACAACCATCCCAAGTCGCCGAAAACCGATTATGAGGAAGGCGACGTCATGGGCGGGATCCTGATCAACATTCCCCTGCTCAACGTGCCTCTGAGTGAAAAAGGCGTCGCCGGCAACAACGACGTCTTCAATGTGCCGCCGCAGATCGTTTCCGACTACGTGCACGCGATCCTCGAGTCCGACCGCTACGTCTACACCGAATATGTGGTGAAACGGATGAAACAGCACAACATCGTCGCCGCCAAGGAATCCTGGGTGGACGACAACGTGCTGCCGCTGCCGGCCCAGTACCTGCTCAACACCAGCCGGCTGGCCCGCAAGAACAAGCTGGGACTGAACTTCAGGCTGATCAGCCTGTGGCCCATCAACTTCAACAACAGCGCCGCCAACGAGTTCGAACGCAAGGCCCTGGTCTCCGTGGAAATCAACCCGCTCCGCCCCTACATGGGGAAAATGAAACGCGGGCGCGCCACCTATTTCCAGGCCGTGTATCCGGACTTCGCGGTGAACAAGACCTGCGTCCAGTGCCACAACGAGCATCCGAAAAGCCCGAAAAAGGACTTTCAGCTGGACGACCTGATGGGCGGCATGATCGTTTCGTTTCCGATGAAGAAAGCGGGAAACTGAAGCCGCGGTTCCATTGAGTTGCCATTATTAATCGTCTTCAAAGGGATGTGCCGAGATGGAAAAACCGGTAAAGGAAAGATGGGTGCCCTCGAAAAAGTACCCGGTTGAGCCGATGAAGGACAAAACGATCCCCGGCGTGGACACCGGGAAATCGCCCCACGCCCCGGTGACGCTGGAGAAAAAAGGCGGCTCCGCGGTCGTGAACATGCTCACCATCGCAGCCAGCGTGGCTGTGGGGGCGGCCATTTCCCTGGTCTACATGATGTCCACCGTGGACGCCAAGATCCAGGACAAGGTCCAGGGCCAGGTGCGGACCGCTCAGGCCGCTCCGGCAGCCGCAGAGGTCGATTCCGAGGCTGTCGCCAACGTGGTGAAGCAGATGGTGGCGCAGGGGCAGATCCCGGCGCTGCAGTCCGCTCAGGCCGGTGAAAACGGCGTCATGGGACCGCGCGGCCCCAGAGGCGCCAAAGGCGAGCCCGGCAAACCCGGACCGATGGGCCCGCAAGGCCCTCCGGGTCCTCCAGGCCCTCCCGGCAAAACCAAGACCGTCTCCACCTCCGCGATCAACGGCGTGGCGGGTTGGGAACGGCTGGAGAGCAAAGTCTACAAAGTCCCCGCCGGCCAGAAGAAAACCGCGTTCATGAGCTGCTCCACCGGCAAGATCCTGATGGGCGGCGGCTTCACCGCGGCAGGCTGCGACCAGTGCTACAGCGAGACCAACTATCCTTCCAGCGTCAACTCCTGGGAAACCACGCTGGTCAACAAAACCTCCGCCAACGCGAACCTGAAAGTCTACGTCATCTGCGCCGAACCGACCCTGTGACGGGGAAATAAAAAAACCGGGGAGGAATCGTGAGATTCCATCCCCGGTATTTTTTTGCCCGAATTCAGCCGCCCCTCCGGCGAAGAGAGAAAAACCAATCGATTTTAGAACCTGACCCGGCAACACCGCCCACCGTGAGCAAGCCGCCCCTCCGGCGAGGAGCAGACGCGCCCTCCGCGCAGGATTTATGAAGCCTTCGAGCGGTTTTTGAACAGGTCCTTGAACTCGCCGTAGCCTTCCTCATCCAGCTTCTCCAGCGGAATGAACCGCAGCGAGGCCGAGTTGATGCAGTAGCGTTTGCCCGTGGGCTTGGGGCCGTCGTCGAACACATGGCCCAGATGCGAATCGCCGTTTTTCGAGCGCACTTCCGTCCGCACCATGAAGAAGCTGGTGTCGGTCTTGGTCACGACGTTGTCCGGATCCAGCGGCCGGGTGAAGGAAGGCCAGCCGGTCTTGGAATCGAACTTGTCCAGCGAGCTGAACAGCGGCTCGCCGGAGACGATGTCCACATAGATCCCGTCCTTTTTATTGTCCCAGTATTCGTTTTTGAAAGGCGGCTCCGTGCCGTCCTTCTGCGTCACCTTGTACTGCATCGGCGTGAGCCGCTTTTTGAGTTCCGCTTCACTCGGTTTCATGTAGGGGCCGCCCTTTCCTGTGTTCGATGTGTTCATCAGCGCCTCATCGCGTTCCTTCGACCAGATCTTATCGATGAAATGATCCCTGCCCGAACGCGACCGGTAAAATTTGTACCGAATCGGGCTTTTCTTGTAAAAGTCCTGGTGGTATTCCTCCGCCCGGTAAAACGTCCCCGCCGCGGTGACCGGCGTCACGATCTTTTTATCGTAGCGGCCGCTTTTGTCCAGCTCTTCTTTTGACTTCAACGCCGCCGCCTTCTGCGCTTCGTCGTGGTAGAAGATGCCGGTCACGTAGGACGGACCGCGGTCCACGAACTGGCCGCCCGCGTCGGTGGGATCCACGTTTCTCCAGAACACGTCGAGCAGCTTCTCGTAAGTGATCTTGTCCGGATCGTAATGGATCTGCACCGCTTCCACGTGGCCCGTGTTGCCGTAGGTCACCTCTTTATAGGTCGGGTTTTGCGTCTGGCCGCCGGTGTATCCGGACACCACCGCGCTGACGCCCTGCAGTTTTTCAAAAGGCGGTTCCATGCACCAGAAGCAGCCGCCCGCGAACGTCGCGATCCCTTTGGATTCCATTTCGGTTTGAGCCGTTTCAGACTTGGATTCCGGCTTGGAAGCGGAATACGCCGTGACTCCCAGAGCCAGCACCAAAGCCAGAGAGGCCAATGCCATCGTATATGCTCGTTTTTTCATTTTCAAACTCCTTGAATGGAAAATCAAACCAGCGTCACTTGAAACCCAGGGTCCCTGCAAACAACATGCAATTCAGTCCGGCCCGGGCCGGATACCTTACACGGAATCGGCCGTCCAGAACGGCGGCACGGGGAAAGGATACGAGGATGGTGAAAATTTGTCTTTAAAATCGCCGCACTAGGCCTGGCTCCCATTGTCCCGTCAAACGGCCGCATTTTCAAGGGGGGAAATGCCTTGAAAAACCGGCGCCCCGGCGATTTCCGGATTGCGCGGCGAAATACAACGGTTTTACGTTGCGGACCGCCCTCCTCTCCTGCGGCCTGAGTCCCGGTCTTCAGATGACGCCGTAGGCCAGCATCGCGTCCGCCACCTTGACGAACCCCGCAACGTTCGCGCCGCGCACGTAGTCCAGGCCGCTGCCGTTGTCCCCGTACTCGACGCACTGCTCGTGGATGCGGGCCATGATCGACTGCAGCCGCTCATCCAGCTCACTGTGCGACCAGGCCATGCGGATGCTGTTCTGCGTCATCTCCAGGCCCGACACCGCCACGCCGCCGGCGTTGGACGCCTTGCCGGGAGCGAAGACGACGCCCGCTTCGTGAAACCGGTGGATCGCATCGCGCGTCGCCGGCATATTGGCCCCTTCCGCAACCGCCTGGCAGCCGTTTTTCACCAGCGCCTTCGCGTCATCCCCTTCCAGCTCGTTCTGCGTGGCACAGGGAAACGCGAGATCGCAGGGGACGTTCCAGGGCCGCTGGCCGGCGTGGTGCTTGAGTCCGAACTGCTCCGCGAACTCGGAGATGCGGCCGCGGCGCCCGGTCTTGAGATCGATAACATACTCGAGCTTTTCCTCATCGATGCCGTCGGGGTCGTGCACGAAGCCCGATGAATCCGACAGCGTGATCACCTTCGCGCCCTCCTGAATGAGCTTGAGCGCCGTGTACTGCGCCACGTTGCCCGATCCGGAAATCACGCAGGATTTGCCCTCCAGCGCTTCTTTCCTGCGTTTGAGCATCTCGCGCATGAAATAGGCGCAGCCGAACCCCGTGGCTTCCTTTCTTATCAGGCTGCCGCCGAACTCCAGCCCCTTACCGGTGAGAGCACCGGTGAACTCGTTTCTGAGCCGCTTGTACTGGCCGAACATATAGCTGATCTCGCGCGCGCCGACGCCGATGTCGCCCGCCGGGATGTCGATGTCTTCACCGATGTGCTTGCTCAGCTCCATCATGAATGCCTGGCAGAACCGCATGATCTCGCTGTCGGATTTTCCCTTGGGGTTGAAGTCCGCACCCCCCTTCCCCGCTCCCATCGGCAGCGTCGTCAGGCTGTTTTTGAAGATCTGCTCGAAGCCGAGAAACTTGAGGATGCTGAGATTCACCGAGGGATCAAACCGCAGTCCCCCCTTGTAGGGGCCGATGGAATTGTTGAACTGCACCCGGTAGCCGCGGTGGGTGCGCACGTGGCCGTCATCGTCCTGCCAGCAGACCCGGAAGATGACGATGCGGTCCGGTTCGGTCAGCCGTTCCAGGATGTGGGCGGTTTCGTATTTCGTGTGCTGCTTCACGTACGGAATGAGATAGGACGCCACCTCCTCCACCGCCTGATGGAACTCGGTCTCACCGGGATTGCGGCGCTTCAATCCGTGCATGAAATTGTCATGGGTCAATTCGGGACATTCTGTCATCGCGTGCCTCCTGTCAGCGGGTATCACTGATGTTCTTTGTCGTGGACGGCCCGAAGGCCCGCCTGCCGGGTCGCGGCCGCGGGCGTTTCCTTTCACCCCGGTTTCACGGTGGATTGCGGCCGAAAAGACCCGCTGGCGGCGGATTCCAGTGGAAAGGCGGGACAAATCCCTATATTTTGTAAGCTTCGCCGCCAACTCCGGACCAACCAGCGCAAACAGCCGCGCTGCCGGAATGGACGGCGCAGCGCTCAGCGAATAACCAGATCGAACCCGGAGTCGGCCTCATGAAAGCATCGGATCTTTTCATCCGCTCGCTGGAGCAGGAAGGCGTGGAGCATCTGTTCGGGATTCCCGGTGAGGAGAATCTCGATTTGCTCGAATCGCTCAGAAATTCGAAAATCCAACTCATCCTGACCCGCCACGAGCAGGCCGCTGGCTTCATGGCCGCCACCTACGGCCGTCTCACCGGCAAGGTCGGCGTGTGCCTGGCCACGCTGGGGCCGGGCGCCACCAATCTGGTGACCGCGGCGGCATACGCCCAATTGGGCGCGATGCCGATCATGATGATCACCGGCCAGAAACCGATCAAAAAAAGCAAGCAGGGGCGATTTCAGATCATCGACGTGGTGGAGATGATGCGCCCCATCACCAAATACACGCGCCAGGTGGTGCACGGCAACAACATCCCCGTCATCGTGCGCGAAGCGGTGCGTCTGGCCACGGAAGAGCGTCCGGGAGCGGTGCACATCGAGCTGCCAGAGGACATCGCCGCCGAGGAATGCACCGCCGCTCCGTTTCCACGCACCGAGCCGAAACGGCCGCTTCCCAACAACGACAGCATCGACCAGGCGGTGGCGATGGTCCAGGCCGCGCAGCGGCCGCTGCTTCTGATCGGCGCGGGCGCGAACCGCAATCGCACCTGCCGGGCGCTGACCCACCTGGCTGAAAAAACCGGCATTTATTTTTTCAACACGCAGATGGGCAAAGGTGTGCTCGACGAGCGGCACCCGCACTTTCTCGGCACCGCCGCCCTGTCCAACAAGGATTACCTGCACTGCGCCCTCGACCGCGCCGACCTCATCGTCAACGTGGGGCACGACGTCATCGAGAAACCGCCCTTCTTCATGGACGCCGGCGGCGCCCAGGTCATCCACGTCAATTATTTTTCCGCCCACGTCGATGAGGTGTATTTCCCGCAGCTGGAAGTGGTGGGAGACATCGCCGACAGCGTCGAGGCGCTGGCGCAGAAACTCAAGCCCGCGGACCACTGGGACTTCGATTACTACGGCCGCATCAAAAAAGAAGTCGAACTGCACATCAAGGAAAAAAGCGCCGACGACGGGTTTCCCATCGTGCCCCAGCACCTGGTGACGCGCGTGCGCGAAGCCATGCCGGACGACGGCATCGTCACGCTGGACAACGGCATCTACAAGATCTGGTTCGCCCGCAACTACAAGGCCTACGGCACCAACACCCTGCTTCTGGACAACGCGCTGGCGAGCATGGGGGCGGGCCTGCCCTCGGCAATGGGCGCGAAGATCGTGCATCCGGAGCGCAAGGTGCTCACCGTCTGCGGCGACGGCGGATTCATGATGAACTCGCAGGAACTGGAAACCGCGGTCCGGCTGGGGCTGGACCTGGTGGTGCTGGTCCTGCGGGACGACGGCTACGGCATGATCAAATGGAAGCAGGCGGGCATGGGCTTTGAAAATTTCGGGCTCGATTACGGCAACCCGGATTTCGTGAAGTACGCCGAATCCTACGGAGCGAAGGGGCACCGCCTGAAGGACAACGCCTCGTTCCTCCCGCTGCTCAAGGACTGCCTCAACGCGCCCGGCGTGCACGTGATCGAGGTGCCGATGGATTACTCGGAAAACGAAAAGGTTTTGACAGAAGAACTCAACGCCAAAACCTGTATCCTGTGACGGGCCGGAGCGCACGCTTCCCCCCGCAAATCCTCCTTTCAGGAAAGAACGCGACAACATGGAATCCAGACTCAAAGTCCAATCCCCTTTCGACGGCCACACAATCACTGAACTGGAATGGAACACGGAAGCGCAGCTCGACCGCGCGCTGTACGCCGCCAGCAAACTGGCGGCCAACCCGGACGCCGCTCTGTCGCCGGAAGACCGCATACGCATTCTGAACAAGACCGCCGACCTGGTGCAGGAAAACAAGGAAACCTTCGCGCGCCAGGCCGCAGAGGAAGGCGGCAAGCCGCTGATCGATTCGCGTGTGGAGCTTGCGCGGGCGGTGGACGGCATCCGCGAGGCAGCCCGCTGCGTTCCGGAACTCACCGGCAGGCAGATTCCCATGAATCTCAACGAGGCGTCAAAGCACCGCTGGGCGTTCACCGTGCGCGAGCCGATTGGCCTGGTGGCCGCCATCAGCGCGTTCAACCACCCTTTCAACCTGATCGTGCATCAGGTGATTCCGGCCATCGCCGCGGGGTGCCCGGTGATCGTGAAGCCCGCCCTCACCACGCCCCTATCCTGTCTCAACCTGCTGGACTGCCTGAAACAGGCGGGCCTGCCGGACAACTGGTGCCAGCCAATGCTGATCGGCAACGACCTCGCCGAAAAGCTGGCCACCGATCCGCGCGTGGATTTTCTGACCTTCATCGGCTCCGCAAAGGTCGGCTGGCAGCTTCGATCGAAGGCGTCGCCCGGCACCCGCTGCGCGCTGGAGCACGGCGGCGCGGCGCCGGTGATCCTGGAAGCCGACGCCAACCTCGAAAACACGCTTCCGGCCCTGCTCAAAGGCGGGTATTACCACGCCGGCCAGGTCTGCGTTTCCGTGCAGCGCGTGTTCGCGCACCAGAGAATCGTCGAACGGGTCGCGGGGGAGCTGTCGGCGTTGGCCAATCAACTGGCCGTGGGAGATCCGGTCGACGAGGCCACGGATGTGGGGCCCTTGATTCTGGAACGGGAGGTGGACCGGGTCGCGGAATGGGTGGACGAAGCGAGGAACGCCGGAGCGGGTGTCATATCGGGTGGGCGCAGGCTCAGCAAAACCTGTTACGCGCCGACAGTGGTGCTCGAACCCACCGACAAGGTACGGCTCTCGCACGAAGAGATTTTCGGCCCGGTGGTCAATGTGTACGCCTTCAACGACCGGCGCACGGCGATCCGGCGGGCCAACGAAATTCCCTACTCGTTTCAGGCGTCGGTGTTCACGCAGGATGTGGACGCGGCCCTCGATGCGGCCCAGCGCCTGAACGCCGCGGCGGTGATGATCAACGACCACACGGCCTTCAGAGTGGACTGGATGCCGTTCGCGGGGCGAAAAGTCTCGGGACTGGGTGTGGGGGGCATCCGCTCCGCCATGGCAGAGATGACGGAGGAGAAACTGATCGTGTTCAAGTCGAAAAACCTTTGAGGCCAAACCGGCCGGTCGTCATTCCTTGGCTCCCATGAGCCGTTTTTTTCCCGCCTCGACAAAATCCTCGCTCCAGCGGTGATAAATTTGCAGCGAGATGCCTTCCCGCCGACACAGTGTGGGAACGCTCTCCACATCGCGCAGACCGGCGAGCACGATGCGCACTTTTTCTTCCGGCGTGAACCGCTTGATGGTCAGCCCGCGTTTCGAAGTGGTCCCGGCCGGCACCGTTTCCTTGTTGCGTGCCGCAATGGGAGCCGTTTCGCGGACGAAGATCGTGTCGTTGCTGTTGACGCAGTTTCCCGAGTCCAGATCGAACATCCAGCGATGCCGCGGGCAGACCCAGCATCCCTCATCCGCCCAGCCGTATTTCAGGTCCGCGCCCTGGTGCGGGCAAAAACGGGCGATTTCATAAGTCTTGTCATCGTACTGAATATCGACCCGGTCGGTGTTGGCTTTGAGCGCCGCCACTTTGTCGATGAACTTCGGCAGATCCCGGCTTTCCAGGTAAATGAAGCCGTTGACGTAGGTGTTGTATTGATCCGGGTTGCGTTTCACCCGCGCGCGGAACGTGAGCGACAGGTCCTCCCAGGAAATGGCGCCGTCCAGCAATCGCTGGACCTGCCAGGCGGGATACGCGATCGAGTAAAATTTTTCCGAATCGATGCGATCCGACGTACCGGCCGTTCCCGTGTTCAAGTCGATGCGGATGAAACGCTCCTCCAGTTCGAACAGTGAAAAATACAGGATGCATTCGACAAAATCCGGAGGATCGAAAACCTGGACCTTGCGCTGCAACGCCTCCATGAGCTGGGTGAGCAGTCCCTCCAGCTCGTCTCCGGAGAGGTTGCCCGTTTGGGCTTTAAATAGATCGCTGTGCCTGTCGGCGTAATCTTCGATGTATTCCTGATAGTTTTTCGGGTTCAGGGTAACGGGAACTTTTTGCGAGAATTTTTTCTCCGTGACGCTGAACACGTCTCCCGGATTCATGTCGAGGACGCTGTCTCCAAGTCCTTTCCGGTGAAGGTAGTCGATGAATTCAAATTTGCTGGGGAATGAATTTTCCCGGACCTGATTGATCCATTGAAGCTGCGGGTCCAAAAAGCAGGCCGGCCCTGCGGCGGGAATGTAGTGGCTGGGAGACAACAGTTTGATCGAATTGAGAACAGTCGCGAATTTGCTGTTTTTCTTCTTTCGGCAAAGTTTTTCAAACTCCCCGGCAGAATATTGATACGTGACCGGATGCCAGGAAGCGCCGCTGAACTGGACCGAGTACACGTCGATCTTGCCGAAGCGTTTCAGTATATGATGCAACCGGTCGAAAATTTTACAGTCGTTGAGATTGAGAAAGCGCAGGTCTCCCTGGCGTATCAGAATTGCGGAATCCCGGTTCAAACCGCGGTCGTCCACAAAAACCGTGATATCAAAGCCCGCGACTGTCAGGGTCTCGCTGTCTTCGACTTCCCGTATGAATGCAAACCCCAGGCGATCCAGCTCATGCACGAATTCACGGCTTTCGAATTTGGGGATCAGGATCGGCGTGTCTTTATCCACTCCTTTTAAAAAATCACGGTCGAAATGATCCTGGTGCAGATGGGAAATGTAAATCAGGCTGTTGCGGGCGTTGAACTTCTCCTGCAGTCCCTGTTTCAAATGGTGGTTGCAGGGCATCTGGTACCAGGAATGATCGAAAGCGCCGCCTTCACTCAGCCAGGGATCCAGGATCAGGGAGCGCTCATTCCCTTTCAGCACAAATCCCGCATGTCCAATGAACTCAATCTCCAAGTCGTGCCTCTTTCTTTCAAATCCGTACCAGGGCTTTACACGGAACAAAGCAATGGTGCCAATGCCACCATGTGAAATGAATTCGCCGCCTGCGCCTGAACCAGGCGCACCAAAACTATCGGAACTTTTGACGGCTGGGGGAGTGAACCGGAGGGTTCTGGTTTATTCAAACCCCGTCATCAAGCCAATGCTCGGATATTCGCACTTGGGTTTTCCCGGCAATGGAACAATTATTCCAGTGAAAAAAATCAAAGGAACGAGTGTCAGCGGTTAAAACTGTGACTTCGGAAGGAAAATAACCAAATAGGAAGGGTTAATCAAGCATATATTAATATAAATTATAACTATATTTACACTATATTGAATATTTTAAACTTACAAATACATTTTATTTTCAGGCCAGATTATCCCTTTTATGAAGAAATGACGGTCTGCCCCCAATCCAGCCCAATTTCCCTGGAAGCACGACAAACTTTTTTAAATTCGAAGCTGAGAACACAAAAGCCTGAAAAAACGGACCTTACATTACCTTTGATTTTTCAATGTTTTTGCGAAACAGTTCATTGAGTTCGCCCGTTGACATACTGCTTCTTTTCCATGAAACTAACAATATAGGTAATGCTATAAAACTTTAAAGAAACATTGGCACCCATCTTGGAGGAGCGGTTCAATGGATATGATCACCCAGACGTCCTGGTCCTGGAATGAATCCACACAAGGAATTTTTCCGCTTGAGTTCGCCGTATTCATGATTTTTGTTTCTCTTTGCCTGTTTTTTCGCAGGCATCAGTTGGGAATCCTGGGAACCTATGCTTTCGTGTTTTACATGGGATTTACGTTTCATAAAATCAATTTTGTGACTCTCGCAGGTGACACGGCTTGGACTGCCTATGTGTATATCATCTGTGGAATCATCGTGGTTGCTACTGGCATGATGGAATTGATGAATAAAAATAATACACAAACCACCACTTGAACTGCCTCCGCTTAACTCTCGCGCACAATTTTCTCTGACTCAGGGGGAGTCTCCCCTCCCCCTGAAATGTTTTCACTTGTATTTTTTTCCTCCTGGATTGTTTGCCTCTATCCCCGATTCTTGTAAGCGCTTAATTCATTCCCGATCATCCCGTTTCACTGTCCCTCTCCCCCTGCCCTGCAAATAAATGCTCAAACTGTATAAATAGTTACCAACACCAATCTATTTCCACAAATTCAAATTTGGACTTTCTTTTCATATGAGAACAGATTAAAATTCCGTCCAAATTCCCCTTAAATTTATTCTCATAATTGAATTTTCTTTCCCTGTTATTCTGCAATCAGTATTTTAAATCCTGTCTCTATCAGGACCTTCTTGTATGAATTGGAAACAGTTACCTTTATCTTCCATTAACTGGTCCCATTTGGATAGTTTTTCAGACCGCACTTTTTCCCAGACAAAAAAGTGGCTTGAATTTCTGCAAAAAATCACCCGTGGAGAAATCATAATCTGCTCGCTGAACGACGAGACTACGGTTAAAGGTTATTTCACGGGGATCCGCTTTAAAAAGTTTGCTTTACCCATTCTTGGAAGTCCTTTTCCTGGTTGGACCACGCCTTATATGGGATTCAATCTATCCCCTGAAATTCCTCGCCGGAACGCATTGCAGAGTTTTGAGTCATTTGCATTCAGCGAACTAGGAGTACAGCATCTTGAAATCAATGATCGTTTTTTGACCCGAGAAGAGACCGAAGGGCTTGGATACAGATACCGTTCTTTTTTTTGTTATTTAACGGACCTTTCCCCTTCTGAAGACATGCTCTTTAAAAAGATGAAAAGTTCCTGTCAACGTTGCATTCGCAAAGCCAATAAAGAAGGTGTGTTTATCGAAGAAGCCCCGAAAGAAGGATTTGCTGATATTTACTATGAACAGTTGATCGATGTCTTCAAAAAACAGGGTTTGCGTCCAACCTACAGCAAAGAACGGGTCCAGGCTGTCATCGATCATTATTACGATTCCGGAAACATGCTGCTATTACGGGCAATCAATAAAAACAAAAAGATCATCGCGACTGCGATTTACACTGGTATCAATCAATTCTCTTATTTTTGGGGAAATGCGAGCTTAAGGGAATATCAAAATGTCCGGCCCAATGAGGCACTGCATTGGCATGCGTTGAAGTACTGGAAAAGTAGAGGAATGCGATGGCATGACTGGGGAGGAGAAGGCGAATACAAAAAGAAATACGGCGTCACACCCTTTGAGCAGTCCTGGTTTTATAAGTCAAAATACCCATTCATTCATGTCGCTCGGGATGTCGCTTACGATATCTATTACGCTCCGAGATTGCTGTTAAAAAAATTTTTCCACCCGTCAGGCAAATGACCCTCTAAATAGATTCAACCCACGGAATGGATATCATCAGCTTTCCTCTTTTTTTGATTTCCTCATTAACGATATTACTTTTATTTCTATTTGGACTTGCAGCTTGTCAATATGTCTATCTCTTTATCCTGAAACGCTGGACTTTGAATGTCCGTTTGCCAGATCCTTCCGGGTATTCCCTGAAACAATCCATTCGTTTTGGAGATTCGCTTGATTTTTATATTCACACCACGAAACCAGCTCTACTTGAAATATACCGACTTGGTACCACTTTAGAAAAGATTGATTTTATTCAGCAAATCAAAACTGAACGGCAGCCGGAAGACTTCACCCCCTGGGAGGGTTTGCGCTGGAAACCCAATTTTAGATTTAATTCTGAAATACTCAGACCCGGCTTTTATTTTGCTAAGATATCCCACAAAAACAATCCCGAGTCTTCATTCAGAATTCCCTTCATTGTCAACTCTGACAAAGTAGAACCGCTATGCGTTGTCGCATCGACGAACACCTGGCAGGCCTACAACGATTTCGGCGGAAAATCGTTTTACAAAGATTTCATCACACCTTATCCACTCAAATTATTTATACTCTTATTTCAATATTTAAATTTTCGTTGCAAAATTGGAAGCCGCCATCACTTTCCGATCACACCTTTGTCTTTTGCCCGCCCAAATTTAAGAGTCAATCGGGATCTAAAAGATCTTGAGAATAAGAGAAATACCTGTTTTTCACATTTGATCCGCGGTGAATGGAATTTGATCCGGTTTCTTGAAATAAATGAGCTTACTTATAACCTGGTCACTGATTATGATTTTGCCTACACCAGTTTTCACCAGACAAAGTCTTTCTTGTTCAACACGCACAGTGAGTACTGGTCCCAAGAAATGACAGGAAGATTGTCTCAGTATATGAACGAAGGGAAAAAGATTCTTTTTCTTTCCGGAAACAATATCTACCGGGAAGTTCAGTTCCTGAATGATTCGATCGCTGTAATAAAAGAAGAAACTGATGCTATTGAAATATCCAAGCTTATAGGAACGTCTTACAATGCCCTGGGGTTTTTAACTTCCGCAGGATATAAGATAAATCGCCCTGAACACTGGATATTCAAAGACTTGAACTTGAATCAGGATGAAACAATCGGCCAAGGAAATAGCCCCATGTCCACCAAACACATTAAATATTCCAGGCACAATTACGGCGATGAGATAGATTTTCCTAAAGGAATTTATGGGGCCAGTGGATACGAAACCGATAAGATCACCGGGGCAAGCAGTGAGTTTACTGTTTTGGCTACAGGAGAGAATCCGGAAGGACCAGCATCAATGGTATATCGAGACCTTCCTCATGGGGGTTGGTTGTTCAATGTGGGCTCGGTTTCTTTCACCCAAACTTTAGAAAATGACAAAACGATACAATCACTACTATTAAATTTGATTCGCAATATTATTAAATAAGAATTGCAATCTATTGAACATCATATTTTTCCCATCCAAATAAATCCTTAATGGTTAGCCTATTTAGCCTTGTACCCATTTCTTAACTTTGCGAAGCCCGCCTAATACATCCACCCCTGCCATCAATAATTTCATAGAGGAACTCGTATTCATCACTTCGAAATAGGGCTTTTGCACGGCACCGAATCCCCGCATGAATTTTTCGATGGGTTCAACCATGGATCCTTCAAAATCAAATTTTTTTGTTACTGTTGAACAAAATTTGATTGCTTCCCAAAACAACAACGGGTTCGCATAGCTGGCGGCATGTTGCGGATCGATTCCTCCCATCAAATAATAGGCTGATTTTTCATCCCATATGATGTAAATAGCAGAATGTGTATTCCCTTCATCATCTTCCGCAAAAAATATTCTCCGGGCTCCTTTTCTGCTGCAAGCCGAATCCAGCCTTCGTATGAACTCTTCTCCATAGGGAAGAGACAATCCCTGTCTTTCAAATGTGAGCTTATTAATATGTAAAAAACGATCTATGTCTGGATCATTATTAATATGAATGAGTTTTTGCGCTTTTCTTATTCTATTCCGAACAGTGGAATCAAACTCATTCCACACCTTGTCGAGATCAGAAAGGTCCTCAATAACATATGTATAATATGTGGTCTGCGTGAAGCCACGCCAATAAAAAGGAAGCCAGTTGTCTAAACTATAGTGAAGCTCCATTCTGAATAAATCATATTCCGGGAGCCTATCTATGATTTTATTTATAAGCTCTTTTCTTTTACTGGCCACATTTGAATATTTCCCGGTTATGGACTCCATCCATGGACCCAGGCATTGAGTCAGTTGTGGCATTAGGATGAATGTCTTACCAAATCTTTTTTTTAAAACATAAGGCAAACGAGCTGTGACACGTTCACCATTTTTTATTATAATTTCATCCCATTCATTTGGAGCAACAGCATCCAACCACCAGGATTCTTCAAATATGCAATTTGTATAATCTTTATTTTCACTCGTTGTCTTTAGTTTTGCTTTGGCCTCTACCGGCATATTTTTATAATTCCAATCAGTTAAAACTATACGTTTACGGAACGAGGTTCACTTTTTTGATATTTTCTTAACCAGTTATCCCAAAATTCTTTAGAAATAATCAGTTTGATTGCAGCAAATAAAGACCCACAGCCATAACTAAAATGAAGAGAAAAAAACAATAACGGCAATATAAATATATTTATCAACCGCTTTTCTTTAATCGCCTGTTGAATTGAAAAGTAAATTGATGCCATAAAATACATCACTAAGATTAAAGCCAACAAAATATACGAATCAAATACTAGTCCCAGGCAGGCACTTGCCAATATTCCCAACACAAAAAACAACGGAATCAAATGCCGAAATTTTACGGGCATGTAATCCACATATTTAAATGGATACACAGCCCAGTAGCCGTTTCTAAAGTTATGTTTTAAAAACTCACCGATCCGGGAACGGGCAAAGTATTCGACAAGAATATCCGGGAACAATAATATCTTCCCTCCTGCTCTTTTCAATCGCACGTTCAATTCAATATCCTGCGAACATACCAAGCTTTCATTGAACAAACCGATCCTTTCAAAAATTGATTTTTTATAGCAGCCCCCAAATACCGTATCAACTTCAATAGGATCATCGGAACCTGTGCGAAATTTTGAATTTCCAACACCAAACTTACTGGTCAACACAGATACAATCGCCTTTGAAATCAAACCGGAATTCCTTGGCTTGGTTATGAGAACCCCGCCAACGTTGTCAGCATCATATTCGTATAATCGCTGCACGTTTTTCCGAATATAGTCTTTACAATAGTTTGCATGCGCTCCCATAATAATAACAACATCAGATCTTGATGAACGTATTCCAACATTAAACCCGCATGGAGTGAATCTTTTCGGATTATCAATCAATCGAATTTTAGGATATTTTTTCATCATTCGATTTACGATATCTCTCGTCCCGTCAGTGCTCATCCCATCGCACACTAGTATTTCCAAGTATTCCTGTGGGTATCCATTTTGCATTACCGATTCCAGGCATTTTTCAATAAAGTCTTTCTCATTATAAGTAGGTATGACGACTGACACCTGTTTTTCACTATTTTCCTTTTCACCATCCACGCTTCGCATAACCCGCACACTTTCTTTAATTATTTATCAAATGAGAATAAAGACGTATTATCTTTTCCTCTTCTTTCTGCCAGTTGTATTTTTCTTCAATCAATTTTCTACCTCTTTCTCCCATTTTTTTTGCTTCGTCAGGATTTGCACCCAAATATTTTATGGCTTTTGAAATATCTTCTGGGTCTTTAGGATTGACAAACAGGCCACATTCAACGCCTTGCACCAGATTGCGCCACACGGGAAAATCCGAAGCTATAAATGGTATTCCAGCTGCCATGTATTCAAAAAGCTTGATCGGATATGAATATTGATAACTTTTTGTTGGATGCAGAATAACCATACCTGCTATAGAACCAGAAAGTAATTCAGCAACTTGAGTACGATTCAAAAACCCTTTGCAATCTACAACTTTCCATTCCGGAAGAGTTTTTAATTCATTTTCCAATTCCTTTGGCTGAAAAGAGCCTGCAAGGCTCAGCACCATATCCGCCCTGGATACAGAACCAATCATTTCCCGAATTCCCCTGGCCTCAGAGATTCCCCCCACATAACAAACTTTCCTTTTTTCGTTTCCATCACTTAAATTATTTTTAAATTCCTCCAGCATTGGATAATTGCAAATTGGCAACACATTCCGAATATCAGAACCATCAAACCTCTCACAAATATATGGAGTGGCCCCTAACATCCCATCAAATTTTCTGCCGGCATATTGCTCCAGCGAATTTATCGTTTTAGAAACAAATCCTCTTAAAAACTGTGGGATCCATGCTTTTTCCATCACATCTTTAGGCACATCTTCATGGATGTCATACACAACCTTCTTATTAAACAGTTTTAGTATCAGGCCTAAAGGAATGATTTCTGGATCGTGGAAATGATATATAGAAGCTTTTTGAGCGAAGGCTTTTCTTAAAAGTTCAATATTTGCAAATATCAGTCTTGCAAATCTATTATTTCTTTTTTTTAATGGAATAATCGTTATATCTTCAATTATCTCTTTCTTATTGTGTGGAGCAATTAAGACAACTTCATATCCGTTCTTTGCGATCGATTTTGCTTGCTTATAAAATATCCTGTCGTCAAAAGCAGAGTGAACGCTTGTCAATATGCAAATCTTAGACACATCAATATCCTTTACAATCTTTACTCATGAAAGAGAAAGCCAGTTTTCATACTTCCTCATCCAGAATTCCAGAGATACAACATTAAAGATATCAGCAAATGACACAGTACCTCTGTTCGCTTCTTGCTTGCAGAAGCGCTTATATTTTTCTTTAATTTTTTCTCGATTTATCAAACCATAATTTTCTACCAATAAATCCCCATTGAATATTTTTTCAATTTTTTCCTGTAGTTCATATTTAAACCATTCTTCTTCTGGATTGATAAACCCTTGCTTGTCCTTTCTCCAAACAATTTCTGGAGGTAGATGATCTTCCATGGACTTTCTAAATATCCATTTTGTCCAACCATCATTGATTTTGTATTCTGGAGCTAACGGTAATATCATATTGACAAGTCGATAATCCAAAAACGGAAAACGTATTTCACGCGACATCGACATCGACATACGGTCTTCATAATGAGTGAGAGCAGGAATTGAATATTTTCGATAATCCTCAATTTGCCGTTGTATCAATGTATTTTTTCCCAACCCGACATTCAGGTCGTCATCATATTGTTGCAATCTTGGCCCCAAGGCGTTTATTTCTTTAATTTTTAGAAATGCCGGCAAATACCTTTTTGCTTCTCTGAAAGCAAACTGCGAAATGATTGTTTTCCGTCTATAAAATTTTTCCAGCACATCCCCTGCTTTAAAATATCTACCTTCTTTAATCAGTCCCTGTATATAAAAACCCAAATATTTACGGTATCCACATAACAGCTCGTCAGCTCCTTGCCCGCTCAACAAAACAGTGATGCCGAGTTCTTTTGCCCGCTTCATTATTAAATAATGCGCAATATTGGAAAGAGAGCCAACGGGCTCATCATTAACCCAGCTTATTTCCTCTAATAATCCGAAAATAGAATCTAGATTAAAGTGGAGAGGTATCTTTTCAATTTTTTTGTCTAAATACCGCCCAACAATATCGATATATTTTTGTTCGTCGTAATCGGGGTTATCGCTCACCGCAGATAAAATATGCCATTCACTATCTTTTCCTAATATTTGATTCATCCAGCTAGCTATGCTTGACGAATCGATCCCTCCTGACAACAAGACGCCTACTGGAACATCGCTACGAAGCCTCAATCGAACCGCATCAGCAAAAGTGTCCCGAATTTGCTCAATCAATTCACTTTTATCACCATTGCTTCCATTAAACACTGGAGTTTCTGGCATACTCCAATAGCATATTTCTGCGCATTCATTTTTTGATCCATCGTTCAATCGGAATCGAATCATATGACCAGGCATCAATCTTTGCACACCAGAAAAAAAAGTATCCGTTTGCGCATCCAATAATGTCTGCCTTAAATAACGTCCTGCAGCAGAATAGTTAATCGAGACTTTCCCATCTTTTCCCTGAAGTAGAGTTTTTATCTCAGAAGCAAAATACAATTCCTCTTTACCCACATAATAATATAAAGGTTTCACTCCGAATCGATCGCGTGAGAGCAAGAGCTGTCCGTTTTCTTTATCCAACCAGGCCAATGCCCACATACCGTTAAATTTTTGAAAACTCTTTTCGCCCCATACTATCAACGACTGCAATACTATTTCCGTATCACATTGAGAATTAAAAATAATTCCATCAGCCTCCAACTCTTGTCTTAACTCTTTATAATTATATATTTCCCCATTGTAGATCAGTGTATGCCTTCCACATGCAGAGTGAATCGGTTGCTTTCCAGCATATGACAAATCCAATATTGCCAACCTGGTGTGCCCCAATGCGATGGAACGATCACCCCATTTGCTAATCCACTTACCATTTCCATCAGGTCCTCTATGAGATTGAGCCTTTATCATCCTTTCAATTCGCAAGGATATATCCACATTATTTTTCGTAACGATCCCCGCAATACCGCACATATGTCTTCAGCCCTATATCTTAGAAGTAATAATTTCCTAATTAGAAAGAATATTTTTATAAAACTCTCTCAAGTTTTCATTTCCATAAAATCCATCGTTATGCCAAAGAACTTCGAACACACCACCGTATTTTCTTGTCACATTCTTAAGATCGTCCCCCTTCTGACATTTATCTTCATATGACAAGATTGAATAACCTTCATTATTAAATAACGTATCTTCACTTATAATCAGAGGCCGTTCCTTCAAATTTAAAGCCATTGATGTTTTTAGATTAAATACAGAGAACTCATAACAAGTACCGCACCGAAAGCCTACATAATCATCAAAAGCCAGCGATGAATCGTACGACAAACCATTGTCTTCCCAAATTTGCCATGTTGTCGGATTTACCCATCGATAATAATGTTGGCGGCCACCAATTTTATCGGGAGTGATTCCCACCTTATTGAGGGCCCGGTTCAGCGCTTCCAGTTCAATTGATAATTGCTTTGGGTATAAATAAGTCTTATAACTTGGATGAATTCCAATATTATGCCCCCTGTCACTTATGTGGCGAATGAGATCGGTCATACGAGTATCATTTATTTGGTAGTTAGGTCCGAATCGTTCTCCATATCCACCGCATATAAAGTAAAATTCACTTTTTATGGAATTATTTTCACTCATATCCATCAGCCAGTCATATGTATCAAAAGGATCCTTGTCCAATCGATTCAGCTTACTCAACAATCCATTTTTCAATGTCTTATAAGCCAGAGACAAATTCTTCCGATATAACAAATCACCGGCAATGTGTTTAATCCAAAAGCTGTACTTTAAATTATGAAATAAATAGGACCGATCAACATCGTGGCTGATTCGAATTTGAAATTGCCTTTTTTTTCTTTTTACATTTGGCCACAATTTATTTATGCAACACCAAAGAAGTTCTAAATATTCATTTACAAGAGGCCTTTCAAGAAACCCTTCCTGATACGCAATTGTTTTCTTTGATGGATATCTTCCATGAATATCAGCATGTGTATTTACTATCTCTTCATACCGCGTGAGCATAAAAAATGATGCTCCCAGGATATCTAATTTCAAATCTATCTCTTCATTTCGATCCACATAAGATTGTTCACCTTGTTTTATTTCCCCATAAAGCGCGGGAATTGAGTCGTAACTGCATAACCCCTCAAAAATAGTATTTTTTAGAAAAATAATTTTTAAAGGTCGCCTTGGCAAAGATACGTTTTTCAACCAACTCTCCTTCGGGGTTTTGAAAAACACATCTGATATTCTTAATTTCTTATTATCACCTGCCGAAATCAACCAATCCGGCCTTTCCTGCCTAATCAAGTTATATTCGACACCCAAAAACTCCTCAAATATAACCTTACAAATATATTCCCTCTCTTTTTCATAGTTTCTGGGACACTTCACCTCTAACATAAATGCACTCAGCCTAATAGTTATACCTTATGTACCAACTTGAATATCCGCTCTTTGACTAGTTTTATTTTCAGTATTAGCTTTAATATAATCGATGCAATTCATAATTTGAGCACCATCATCTTTTGCTTTTTTTAAAATACGCTCGTACACTTCTCCCCAGTAATCATAGACATAAAAATGGTCCGTATGCCAATTTACGGTAACCACACATCTTTTTTCTTTTGCTTCCTCTAATATCTCTTCAATTCTTAACCAAGATTCTTCCATGGTTAAACCCATACGCCAATTTCCCAATATAGTGCTATCCATGATTGTCAGAGGAAACACCCAAATTCCATCCCTCAAAAACGGCTCATATTGATCTTCAAAAAAACCGACCTCCTCATTACTTCCACATGTCGCATCATATAAGAAGCCGGCTTCTTGCAAGTTTCTCCATAAACTCTCAGGCTGATAAAGCCAATGCATTCTAAGTCCAAAATTTTCTTTATAAGGCAGTACCTTTTTTAAAAGATTCAATTCAGCCCTTGCACATTCTGAATCGATATGGGAGTCGATTCCATGAACTCCGGATTCAAAACCTTCTTTTTCTATTTCTTCCAATAAAGACTTATAGTCTTGGATATCGTATTTTGCTTCTCTGTTATCATCGTCCCTGACACCTTTTGACTTATGCCCCGGATTATGTGGCATGGGTATAAAAAAAAATGTTGACCTAGCCTCATATTTCTTTTCCAATGCCATGATATCGGCAATTGCCTTTTCCCAAGGATCTTCTGATTTGCCGGCTTTAATTAAAGGATACGCAACGCACCATTTAATCGAATCTAAATATTTTTCATAAGAAATGTCTTTTTTAAAAAGCCTTATAAAATTATTAAAAAGACATCTTTTAAAAAATGAAATCGTGTCCTTTGAAAATATTGGATACTTTTTTAATGCCAAATGATCCACATCATGCGTCAAAATAAGTGTGTATGAAGATTCTTGATTAATCATTCCAAAACATCCTTATTCAGCTGGAGCTTGCAGCGGGTTTGAATATTCTCCCCCCGATTTCTAACGTCCAGCTCACCTCCTGTTTCCACAACAGCGCATAGTATGCGAACAGCAAAAGTAGTTCTAAAACAATTCCAATTAGCAAGTAGCCAATACCCGTTGTGATTTTTTCAATTCCATATTTCCCCAATAAACCCACAACAAAAAACAATATATTTATCGATAGACAATTGACGAATGAAATATTTCTAAAATTTATTGGATACTTAATATTTAAAAAACGGACAGCCAAAGCTGCTGAAATTACAAATCCCATAAGTACTGAAATATTAATACCTACAATTCCATAGTCATTGATTGTCGATAAAACTAATAATATAAAAACGATACTTAAAGATATCGAATTGTTCCTTGTGTTTATAGCTTTACGTTCAACCGCATCCACACAAGGGCCCAACATGGTAAGAATGAGATATGGAGTCAGAGCAAATAGACTGACTCGCATCAAAAATACTACTTCGGTATATTCAGGCCCAAACCATAACTTTACAATTTCATCAGCCCAAATAATCAAATGCAGGGTGCTGAATATCCCCAAATAGAATGAAAATGAGATTATTTCTGATAAACCACTTTGAATTGTTTCTTTTTTTCCTTCCGACATCAAACGTCCAATTTTTGGGAGCAATACAATACCCATTGGAAGTGTCACCGCACTGACCATGCCCACAACCGATAATGCCAATGCCAAAAACCCGCCCTCACGGACCGATAACATGGATGAAGCCCAAAATGGGCCAATGGATAATAATCCCGCAATAAGTATTCCAGATGGAACACGAGGCAACCCATACTTAATCAATTCAATGAATCTGTTTTTATGCGATTCTATTGAATATTCGCCAGTTAATTTCTTTAAATATCGTATCAGCGGGGGTATGAGTGGTATCAACGCAAAGTAATAAAATCCGCCTATCCAATACAGAATTAGACTGGCTTCACCCAGATCTGCAAATATAAAACAAATGGCAATAGGAGCAATCCCCCCGCAGATTGCATTCCAGTAATTTGCTTTAATGATTTTATCGTCGCCCCTGTAATAGGCATACAATACTGAATAGATGCTGTAGCCCAACAGAAAAAACAGAGTTGCGGAAAATACGTTAGAGTAATCGCTTGATTGAAATATCAATTCGCTTAATGTTTCATCTAACGACACTCCCAATATGTAAATGAATAGACAAGGAGCCACAGATAGAATAAATCCGTAAAATAATATTACCTCTTTGCTATCCTGCTCACTTGTTATCGAAATATACCGAGTTATCGCAATTCCCATGCACAGCGTAGTGACAGGAAACAACGTAGAAATAAAACGTCTTGATATAAGATACGCTCCAAAATCGTCCACCGATAACCCAGCTGCGAGTAAATGATAAACACCCACATAGGAAATCATCACAATTACAGATGACAATCCAGTTTGGAGAAAATCCTTTAAAAATGGACTGACCCTAATCATTACTGCTTTTCTTCTGATTCATTTCTAAATGGGAATATTTATCACTATTCGACATTCGCCTTACTGCTTATGGGCTGATAATCCTTTGAGTATTTTCTGTAATACTCATAATAGTCATCTGTTTTGTACTGTGCCTTATTTAAAACAATTCCGATAATCTTATAGTTATTCATAAAGAAATCGATCATTTTTACATTTGAACTGGCACCCGAAATATTTTTCTGCATCTTCTTTTGTGCTGATGGCAACAAATGACCAAAACTGCGATTGATCATTTTTGTATTCTTCCTACCTGCTTTGATGACATATAAAACTCCATTGCTTGCCTGCGCTATGATCGGCACATACGAATATGTTAAAGCCGGTGGTGTGTCCACGATGATAATATCGAATTGTTTTTTTAAACTTTTAAACATATTCTTCAAATTGTCCAATTTGAAGTTATCTTCAAAGTCATCCTTCATAGCACCCACAGACAATACGGATAATCCTTTTATATTTGTTTTTTGCACTAGTTTTTCAACTTCACCCTCACCACGCAGATAATCCAATAAGCCTGGCTCAAGCTCTACATTTAAATTATTATGAACAGTAGGTTTCGAGAAATCTGTATCCACAATGAGTACTTTTTTTCCAATTTGAGTGAATGCAATGCTCAAATTAGTTGAAATCATACTTTTCCCTTCATCCGGCTCGGTACTGGATATCATCAGGATTTTTTTTGATCCAATTTTCTTACTGCCATCATATCCACTGAGCATCAGTCGAGTGCGCATTTTCCTAAACTCTTCTGCAATAACAGAATTTCGATTATGAATCGGAAGAGGTATTTCATCCGCTTCTCCTATGCTCACTGCTCCAATAACCGGAAACGGGAAATCTTTTTCTACATCCTCAACAAACCGGATAGTTTTATTATATTTTTCTAATCTGACAATCAGTGCACTCCCGCTAAGCAGCCCTAAAAACGTAAACACACTCAATATCAGCATCTTTTTTGGTTTTATTGGCTGCAATGGAACTTGCGCCCGATCCACAATCTCAGCTTCCCCCTGATTGTTTTTCGCAGATATCTCCACTTCTTTCATTCTTAATAGAAGATCGTTATACAGTTTGGAATTTGTATCGTATTCCATTTTCAAGCCGTCAAAACGAATCTTTTGATTTTCTAACTCCATCAAATCTTGTTTTTCTTTTTCCAATAATTGCTTCAATGAAGCTTCACGATTGATCGCATTTTCAATTTTTATAACCAGTGATTCAATCAACAGTTTAATTTCATTGGGAATGGTACTTTCAATATTATTCAATTCTTTTGTCATCGCCTGCATTTTAGGATGACTGTTTTCATATACTTTTGAAGATTTATCGAAATCAGTTTTCACATCCGAATATTTTTTTATGAGCTCTTCAATATTTTGACTTTTAACAGAATCAGGAAGTGATTTTAAAATCTTAATCGGATCACCATCCATGTTCTCCAGCTGCTCTTTTATTGTTCTAAATTTTAATATTTCTCCCTTAACTTTTCTTTTCTCATTATTGGTATCTCTTAAATTCTCTGAAAGAATATTTCTATTTTTTTCAAATTCAATGACCTGGGTGCTTTCTCGAAAAGCAGTCATTTTCGATTGAATCTTGTCCATTTTATCTTTTAGCTCTTCGAGTCTTTCTTTCATCCATTCCCCGGAAGCTCCCATTCCAGAATTCATTTGTTTGATATTCATGGAAATAAAAGCTTCAGCGATGGAGTTCGTAATGGTCGCTATCAGTTTCGGGTTTTCACCTCGAAAACTGACCCGGACAAGACTGCTATTTGGAAGAGGTGTGATAATCAATCGATTAGAAAATTCCTGTATGATTTCATAATTTGGATCGCCAGTTTTATTTCTGCTTATTCTGGTATTTTTCTTCTTTTCGCCAAATGCAGCGGATATTTGATCTGTAATTTTTGAAATAGAATATTTAGATTTTTCTCCTACAAATTCAGGATTCTTATCAAGCTTCAGTTTATTTATCACCGACTCAGCAATAGACCTTGTCCCCAATAAACGATATTGCGTATTAAAATATTCTTCCATTGGAGATACTCTTTCCATAAATCGTCTTGGAGAAAAACCAGCGACATTTTTATTTCCTATCATTATCAGCGCATCTGCTTGATAGAGCGGCGTCGTCAATACAATGATGACCCCACCTAAAATTGCAAAAATCAGCATAATGCCCAATAGAATGAATTTTCTTCTAAATATGATACTGATAATATTTCCGCCCTGAGCTTTATTAGACGATTTTTCAAATATGTTTAGAATTGGATTGTACAAACCAAGGCCTCCTATCAAGTAACATATTGTTCATTCATACCCGCCATTTCTACTTCATGCATTCGCCCATGGCTACCAAAGCTCATCAACCCTAAGATAAAAAATAAACTTCGGTTATCATGCAAATCACCACTAAAAAAAGTATTTAAAAAAGCGAACAAAAATAACTGGACAATAATATTTTTAATAGGATTTTCCAATATCCCCTGAACGCCACCCATTGCATAAAGACAATATGCAATCATTCCACCGAAAAGAAAAAAACCAACCAATCCCAATTCTGTCAATATTTCCAGGATAATATTATGTGGATAGTTTCGGGAATCCCCCAATCCCATCATAAGTGGCCAACTTCCGATTCCATTTCCCCATACAGGATTCACAGACCATATGTCAAAAGATTGAATGTAGTATCCCATTCGAATCCCAGCGGAACTCCCCATCCCAGGCTGAAACAGAACACTCACACGATCCAGACTTCTTGGAAGTTCTGGCAGAGAAAAACCATATATAATTCCACATACAATTAATAATATGAATACGGTTACAAAGCTGCCTATTCTTTTCACATAAGGTTTAAAATATTCACCTTTAATAAAAGACCATATCAACATGGCAAGCAAAGCAAGAGGAACCAAAAATGTCCCAAATAAAGGCCCTCTCCCTCCAATCTGAAACATTGAGTACCAGTAAACGAAAATCACAATTAAGCTTAGAACCAGCTTGAAAGAGGTTCGCGCATAAAACAACGAATAACCAAAAGCCAGTATTGTTCCGAAGCCGATGATTCTTCCAATCTGCAGATAATCATCCCCTCCGATTTTCGTTGCATAATCAATTTCAGAACCATCAGAAGTCGGCAATATCCAATGTGATACTTCGACACCTATCCAAAATGAAAAAATAAATAAACAGATAAAAAATCGTTTAACACGTTTCATTTCACTTGAAATCACAAAGGACGCCGCTAAAAGACAATATAAATTCAGAAGAACCACATAAGTGGTTTTTGCATTTCCATATTCAACGCTAGGTGACCAAATAAGAGACAAAAGGACATACAAAGAGAACATTATTCCCAAATAAGCGAGTATTTTTTGTGTTCTTCCTATCTTGAATCCTTTTTTCCACAAAATGTAAATTCCAGAAATAAAAGAAATGATCAGAAAAAAAGCAGTTAAATCTATGGGGAAAGCGTTATAGGGTGGATAAGCCTTGTATACACCAGCAAAAATAAATAGCGTGAAGGCCATTTCAAAAGAAAAAATATGATCTAAGGCTTTATTAATCACCGGTTATTATTTTTCTTTTAATGGAGGTGATCACAGACTTCTTCTCAAAAGTTTCTGCAATTTTCACGCGTGAAACTTTGATCCAAACAACTAAAATAACGATGAAGGCCAAAAATTTAGGGTGGCATTATACCACCCTAATTTATATAGATTTAATATATTTTAAATTTTATTTACATCAATTTATTCAACATATTAGAAACGATAATGCTTTTATTGATGATAAATTCCCATATTGAACACGACCATTTTTCCTTTTTTCAATTAGCCATTTTTACAATCTTTACTCCTACTTACTTTTGATGCAATTGGAATATTTTTATTCTTCAAATGATTTGAACACTAAATCTATTGCCCGTTGTTTTGGTAAATTTATTCTTTAATCATCGAAAACCCCCTTTATTATTACCTTTAAGGAATAGTCACCATTTCTCCCAATAATTAAATTGCATTTCTCATTTCATTTATTTCACCGCTCAAGAATCCTTTTTTGAAGAAGGCCCTTCATCCATTCGGGAATTTGCCCCATCACCAAATAAATAATTTGATTTTTCTTTTTTTCTCTTCCCCCAACTTAAACCCTATAAGTATTTTCTTAAAATGCATCTAAGCAATTGAGATCAAAACTATTAAGTCTCTTTCGCCCCTCAGAATCTTCCATCTAAGAGACACCAAAATTTAGGAGTCCGGATATCCCAATCTTTTATATACAGCAGTATTCACAGTAATAATTAAGTTTTTAATGGACATGTTAATAATTTTGTTTAAAATCCGCTTCATCCAATCTAATTTATATAAATTATTATGATTTCATAATATATACGCATTAATAATTGTATTTAAAGTGATTTCCGATGGATAAAAACCGAACAATCCCATTTTTCCCTTACCCTGCTCTGTTCAGTTCACATGAAGAAAAATATATGGAGATCTTTCAGGATGTGCTTCGGCGCGGAGCTTACATCATGCAGAAGGATCTTCATGAGTTTGAAGTCAACCTGAAAAAGTTTTTAGGGGTCAAACACGCTATCGGAGTTGCAGATGGCACTGCTGCTCTATTTCTTTCTTTGAAAGCCGCAGGAATTAAATCAGGGGATGAAGTCATACTCCCATCGCACACTTTTGTTGCCTCAGCAAACGCTGTCGATTTCATTGGCGCCAAACCTGTCCTGGTTGAATGCGGAGATGATCATTTAATCGATCCAATATCTATCAAAAAGGCAATCACTCAAAAAACCCGTGCCATCATGCCGGTCCAATTGAATGGAAGAACATGCAATATGGACCCAATAATAAAAATTGCGGAGGAGCACAATCTGATCATCATTGAAGACTCAGCACAAGCCCTCGGATCTAAATTTAAAGGTAAATCCGCAGGTACTTTCGGAGTCGCAGGTACATTCAGTTTTTACCCCGCAAAATTATTAGGCTGTTTTGGGGATGGAGGAGCGGTTGTAACCAATGACGATGACATTGCAGAAAAAATTTATTTAATGCGGGATCATGGAAGGGATTCTTCAGGCGAAATCGTCAGTTGGGGAACAAATTCGAGGCTGGATAATCTCCAGGCTGCCATTTTAAACTATAAACTCGAATCATTTGATCAGGCTATCGAACATAGAAGATCAGTGGCACAAATTTATCAGAAAGAATTAGAAAAGTTAAAACATGTCACTTTACCGCCAGCTCCGGACTCCGATCCAAACCACTTCGACGTTTATCAGAACTATGAAATTGAAGCGGACAATAGAGACGATCTTCGCAATTACCTGGATAAATGGGGCATAAAAACAATCATTCAATGGGGGGGCAAGGCGATTCATCAATATGAAAAGCTGGGATTCAACGTAAGTCTGCCCAATACCGAGTATATGACGTCTCGTTTTTTGCTTTTGCCCATGAATTTATTTGTCACAGTAGACGATGCTTTTTATATTTCACAAAAAGTTCGTGAGTTTTATGAGTCAAGGAATTAGATCATAATTGTTTTATCCATTTTTACGGTTATAGAAACATAATTGGAGGTTGAACCATCTCATAATTCCAAATCAATCCTGGCAAATGAATCAAAATATTGCGAACACGCATTTATCGCAATTGCACACTTCCCCCCACATTGCCATTCATTTGCTGGAGTGTATTCTCATAAACCATAAAGCAACTGTTAAATCTAATCCCAAACATTTCCTCTAACGAACTTTACATCTGTTTTTATCCGAACCAGAAGGTAGACTTATGGACTCTAAAGAGCTTGCCAGGCAAATCCGGAAAAACACTCTTCAAATGGCCAACTTGGGCGGCACTTCGCATATTGGCTCCATCTTTTCCATGGCTGATATCATTGCGGTTTTATACAGTGAAATCCTGCAAGTCCAGCCAACGAATCCCGATTGGCCAGAAAGAGATCGATTTATCTTAAGCAAAGGACATGCAGGTGCAGGTGTCTATGCTGTCTTGGCTGAACTTGGATTTTTTCCACTAAAAAAACTTTTGACTCATTGCCAGAACGGTTCTGATTTATCCGGCCATGTTTCTCACAAAGGAGTGCCAGGTGTCGAATTTTCTACGGGCTCCCTCGGTCAAGGTTTATCCATTGGAGCGGGAATGGCGTTCAGCGCCAAGCTGGATGAAACCAAGCAAAGGACATTTGTTTTGTTAAGTGACGGCGAATGCGATGAAGGCTCTGTATGGGAGGCGATTATGTTTTCATCCCATCATAAGTTGGACAACCTGGTAGCCATTGTGGACTACAACAAGCTCCAAAGCCTCACATCAGTATCCAGCACACTTGGACTGGAACCGTTCGCCTTAAAGTGGGAAAGTTTCGGTTGGCATGTAGAAGAAGTGGACGGGCACGACCAGAATCAACTCCGATCTTTATTATTAAAAATTCCTTTCCAAAACGATAAACCCAGTTGCATCATCGCTCATACAGTAAAAGGTAAAGGTGTCTCTTTTATGGAAAATTCTGTTTTATGGCACTACAGAACACCTAAAGGAGATGAATACACCGCAGCACTTAAAGAATTGGAGGGAGAGTTTTGAGAAATTCATTTGTAAAAATGCTGTCTTATTTGACGGAACTTAATTCCAAAATTATGTTGGTCACTGGAGATTTGGGATTCGGCGTTTTTGACGATTATGCGAAAAGATTTCCCAAAAACTTTCTCAATGTTGGAGTCGCAGAACAGAACATGACCGGTATTGCTACCGGTTTAGCAATGGAAGGAAGAGTCGTATTTACCTATTCCATTGCTAATTTTCCGATACTGAGGTGCCTGGAACAAATCAGGAACGGACCTTGTTATCATCAAGCGAACGTCAATATTGTCTCAATCGGCGGAGGATTCAGCTACGGTCCATTGGGGTTTTCCCATCACGCCACCGAGGATATAAGTATTATGCGCACACTTCCGGAAATATCTGTGTTTGCGCCTGGTGACCTTTGGGAAGCCAGCCAGATTACCAAAGCCATGTCGAATTCAAGCACTCCAGGGTATTTGCGATTGGACAAATCTTATGCGGAAAACACGCATCGGCCCAATGAGACCTTTCAAATCGGCATTGCACGCCGTTTGCGGGAAGGCAATGATTTGACTCTGATCTCCACAGGTGGAATTTTAGGAGTGGTGTTACGGGCCGCGGACAATCTGGCAGAATATGGAATTCATTGCCGTGTACTGAGCATGCACACACTAAAGCCGTTTGACATTAAAGCTCTGATAGAAGCATCCACCGAAACAGGTGGAATCATCACCATTGAAGAAAACACCATCGAAGGTGGACTAGGAAGCTTGGTAGCCGAAAAATGCCTTGACCTTGGAATGATCCCAAAAAGTTTTTACCGTATAGGTCTAAAGGACGGCTTTTCCTCTATCGTGGGTAGCCAAAGCTATCTTAGAAAAGTATACGGTATTGATGAAGAGGCGATTATCTCCACTGCGCTCGCTTTGGTCAATATCAGAAAACCCGTATTGAAGCATTGATCCTATGAAACGTTTACTTGACATCGTTTTATCTGCTTTTGGGCTGATACTGGCAGGACCGGTATTGATCATAGCTCTGGTTCTCGTCTGGCTTCAGGATTTCAAATCTCCATTTTACATTGCTCCCAGGGCGGGCAAGCACAATCAACCATTCTCAATGGTGAAAATCCGTTCCATGGTTGTGAACCGCTCATCTGTAAAATCCACCTCATCCAACGATCCGCGAATCACTAAAATAGGTATCTGGATTCGCAGGTTCAAGCTTGATGAGTTGACTCAACTCTGGAATGTTCTCAAAGGCGACATGAGCCTGGTTGGGCCTCGTCCCCAGGTGACTGTGGAAGTGAAGAGATATACCCGTGAAGAAATGAACCTGTTGTCCGTTCGTCCGGGTATCACGGATTTTTCCTCAATTGTGTTTTCTGATGAAGGAGAGATATTAAAAAACAGTCAAGATCCGGATTTGGATTACAACCAATTGATTCGCCCCTGGAAAAGCCGGCTGGGTCTGTTTTATATAAAGAAAAGAACTTTTATCCTGGATATAAAACTGATCGCTTTGACCCTGGTTGCCATTTTTTCAAGGGAAACCGCCTTGAAGGGAGTGGGGCGTTTATTGACCCAATTAAAAGCGGATAAAATGATGATCGAGCATGCGCTTCGAGCCATCCCTCTGAAACCGTATCCACCACCAGGAGCCCAACACATAGTCATGCCTGCCCCCAAAACAATGGTTTCTTGAATTGGTCTTGTCTTATTAAAACCGGCTTCGTTTGCCAATGGCATGATGTCAGCAAGTTTTATTAAATTCTTTTTTGCCATTGCAGGACTTGTTGGCATCATTTCCTTCGCGGGTTTCGCAGGACAACACCACTGGCTTCTTGATAATTTAAGCCATTTTAGAGTTCAGTACTTCTCGATCCTGTTTTTACTTTCCATTGGCTTGATATTCCTCAAGTCATATCGTGCTGCAATATTTTCAGCATTGCTTGCCTCTGTCAATGCCGCGGAATTCATCCCGGCTTATCTACCCCAACTAAAAGTCAACGAAGTCACAGCCGCGCCATCTTCATTTCGCGCTGTGACGATGAATCTTTATTCCTACAATCAAAATAGTGAAGAGATCCGAGCTTTTCTCAAACAAACTGAACCGGATTTTATCGTCATCGAAGAATTCAACAGACGCCATCGCATTGAACTACAGCAGACATTGAAGAAATATGTATACATGCAGCTTTCAGAAAGAGATGACGGTTCGGGAATGGGGTTTTTCAGTCGCATAAAATTTGAGAAAGCCGATGTCCTGTTATTTAAAGACAATCAAATTCCCTTTGTTGTCGCCAAACTAAAAAACATGCCAGGCGACCTCACCCTGATAGGAGTCCATCTTGACCCGCCAAGAAATGATAAATTTTTTCGATACCGGAATGGACAATTGGCGCAACTCGCCTCCCTGATTAATTCGTTTCCCAAATCGGAAAATATTATGCTGTTAGGGGATTTGAATACGACTGCGTGGTCTCACCACTTTAAAAGATTCATCAAATCCACCGGCCTCATAGACGCCCGGAAAGGCAGGGGCATTATCCCTTCATGGCCCGCGAATTCACCGATATTTTGGATTCCGATCGATCATTGCCTGACTTCCAAAGGAGTCATGATTTCAGACCTGAAAACCGGGAATGACATCGGCTCTGATCACTTTCCACTCATTGTCGATTTTTCGCTTTAAATTACTCATCAGCCTAAAATTTCAATTGGTGCGCCAATTCAGGCCTATCGATGAATTTATTTCGATTTCCCTGGATCTTCTCGATCATTTCGTTTCTTTGCTTTTCAAATTGAGACGGCGGATCTTCCACATGCCATTTTAACAACAGCTCCCCCTGCTTACGAAAAATCACCATGCCGTAGGTATCTTTCATATAAAACATGGCGCGGGCAATCTCCCCGCGTGCCGCTTCTCTCGGTTCCACGACCCGGATTTTGAAATTCACTTCAAAATCACAACGTTTGCCGAATTTACGCTTCTCCCCCGGGATCACGCCATAACGGAAACTTCCGCGGGCATCATTGATCGATTTGACCACAGGATACAGGTTGTGCAGATCCGCTTCGATCCGATTGAATATTTTGCTCTTTTCACGGCATTCCGTCCGGGTCCCGCATTTCAGTTCCCGGATCACCCAGGACATGGGAAACACATGCTCCACATTGTACTTGCGGCCGCGCCGCTTGCCGAACTTTTGACCGCAATAGAGCGTTTCGCCTCCATTTGGATAAAGCTTGGACCAGAAAATGGGGCGCGCGGTATCATAATCTGGAATAAATTTCGAATGCGACTCCGAAAAATCAGAAAAGATCATCCCGGTCAGAGCCAGCCCCAGAATCAACGATATTTTCAAGCCCTGTTTCTCCTATTAACAATTCACCTATCCTGATTCGACACGACAAATTCAGTAGAGCGTTGCGATTCAAATAAAAAAAACCGCTGACCGTGTTTGAACGGCCAGCGGTTTATGGTGTGTATACGCTTTCAACAACTCAACACAACGGGATCAGAAAAAGCTGCGCGGAACATGAATGATATCACCCGGCTTTAAAAGAATGTTCTTAGACAGATCCCCGTCAAAGATCACCTTATCCAGCTCCACATTGATTTTTTCAATATCCTTGTCAAAATTACCCCGTTTATTCCGCCTGTACACCTTTGTGCCGTTTGCTTTGGCAATGTCCGTCAGCCCTTCCGCGACAAGGATCGCATCCATCACTGTCATGCCTTCCTGAAACGTGACCACCTGAGGCTTGACCACTTCGCCCATCACATTCACGCGGTTGCCAAAGTTATCGTGAATAAAAATGATATCATTGGATTTCAGCCAGACGTTCTGCGTGAAATCATCCGCTTTTACCAGGGCATGAAAATCGATATTCAGCTTTTTCCCATTTCTCAGCAGATAGGATTTTTTCAAGTCCGCTTTTTCCGTAAAGCCTTTGACGATCGAAAACACGTGCAGCAGCGTCACCGGGCGGTTGATCTGATAGGTTCCTGGCTCCTTCACTTCACCTGCAATGGAAATTTTGATGCTGTTGATCTGCTTGACGATGACCGTGACGCTGGCATCGGTCACGTAGTTTCTCAGATCCTCCGTGATTTTTTCCTTCAATTGAGCCGGAGTCAGCCCCTGCGCCATGATATCCCCGATCAGCGGAAAGGATATGGTTCCATCCGGGCGCACCGGCATTTCCGTCGTCAATTCTTTATTCCCCCAGACGGACACCATAATGAGATCTTCGGGTCCCAGTACAAAAGGATTACTCTGATTGATGATGGGAGTGGAGGGAGGAAACTCATCCTGTCCCTTACCCGATCCGGAAAGCACTTTTCCGGAAAATTGCTTTGCCGGTGCGGCAAAAACAGAATGAACATAAAAAAAGCAAACAAGGGAACAGAGGATCACAATCAAGGAATTTCTCTTCATAACGGCTTCACTCCCCAAAAGGTATTGGTTTTCAAAGCATACATGAGAAAAGGATCTTAGAGGTATCGTAAATTCCGGAGATTCAGGAAATCAATAACTTATCAAGTGCAGGATCTGCATGGCAAAACAAGGACAAACCTGCCCAACGGTCATCGTGGCCCGCTGACTTGCACACCCCTCCGCGCAATAAAAACGCAATTGTCCGAGCACTTCGTGGATTGCCTAAAGTTTAAACCAAACACATCCAAGCGCAAATAAAAAAAAGGCCGAAAACGATTTTCGGCCCCGTGCATATTCTGAAACGATAATAACAAAAGGTAAAAAACTCAGTCGCGTTGAAAATCCAATCAGTACGTCGCTGAAAGCCGAAGAATTCCGATATTCTGCTCGTAATCACGGTCGTCAAAATTGGAGAAGTTCTGCTCATATTTGTACTCAGCCTCGGCTTTAAGCCATCTTTGAATATCGTATATTAAAGCCACGGTTCCGGAGATGGTGTTGTCAACGCGAACTCGGGAAACACCCCCACCCGGCGTATCAACCGCCGACCTTTGATAGTCCAGATTTTCAAACTGAAAACCGACCTTTGTGGAAAACTTCCGTCCCAGACGTTGCTGCACGACACCTTCGGCCGCTGTATAAATGAAAGCCTGAATCAACTGAAAGGAGGAATCGAGAATCTGGCGGGTGGCGTTGAACAGGAACCGCCTCCGTTCCGTTGGGGCATACCCCACATCCAGATTAAATACGAAACCATCCTCATCCTGACCGGAAATATTGTCGAACCTTTTGTTTTCATACCCCAATTCCACTTCGCCGCGTAACAGCTTGGTCGGCTCCCATTTGACCAAGAAAAAGATCGCATCCGCATTACCGTCGAAGTTGACCGTCGATGGCGTCAAGTAATCGCGGATACGGTGATTGTACCGAAGACCGATCGCGGTCGGCTGGGTGACCTGCCAGAAAATGGCTCCACCGAGATTGATGGTGTCCACATCCTCAATCGCCAGAGAAGGAGAACCGGAAAAATCTTCCCGGCGGTACTTCCCATTGAGTTTTACGCTGAACGTTTGCGAGATGGTATAAATAAAATCCGCGAAAAGGGATGAATCCTCCTCATCGACCCTCGATCCCAGGTTGCTCTGCAGATCCCTTTCCTGAATGCTGCGGGTTTTGAAGTACCGGCCGCCCAGAGTGATATCACTCCGGCCACCGGGTCCACCAATATTCATCGCAGCGGAAACATCGTGTTCGAATGTATCTTCACTGGAAAGGTTGACGAAATGTTCACTGTTGCCGATGTATTTAAAATCGAAACCAAACACCTCCCCTTTGCCACGCTTGAGTTCGAGTCCTATGGAAGGAGAAATGGTGAAAATGAAATCGTCCGTCGGGTCTTCACTGGTACCATTGGCAAACGTTTTGTCCGCAGACTGAAACACATTGCTGTCGTATCTCGATTCCAATGCCAGCCCGGGATGAATTTCCACTCGGCCAATGCGGATTTTCCCTTCATCTGTTCTTAACTCCAGCCCGCCTTTTGGAAAAATTTCGATCTGGGCAGCCCCGATTGAAGGAAGGAACAACAACAGCAGGAAACTCAAACCAGAGAACTTAAAATACTTAGTCATCAAATCCCCCCACCGGTACGTTGGTCAAACAGATTCAACATCCGCAAACGTTTAAATCAGAAAAAACGGCTCGGAATCCACGCTTGTGAATCTATCCGGGCAAGTCTCGCCCTTCATTTAAACTGCGTCCGCACTCATCCAGTTCAATCAGCCCCGGGAACACCCGACACCGGGCCTCAAAGCGATCATGCCCGTAATAGTAAATAACAAACCGGCAAGAGACCGTAACGGCTATTCATCTGTGAGCGGTTTCACTCATGCAGACGGATCTATTGAACTGCTGTGTCGATTCAGGCAGGGAATAAGGCCCGACTAACAAAAACAGGCGTGTGAAAAACCAAATGCCACTGCAAAGCCATTCGATTTCTCCTCCCGAATCGATGGTGCGTTGGAGTGCCACAATAAATGATCCGAAGCGAATGAAGTTCGGATGCTGATTTGCCGGTCCCTCAAAGGATAGTCTTTGAATTACCGGGTATTCCACGATGGATGAGCGCCATTTTCATCGGAAACACGATGAAAATAGAAAAATCACGGCCCATCTTTCCGCGCAATATACATTTTGAAGCTTTGGGTGTCAATAAAAACGAACCGTTTCTGACGTTTAAAAACCGAAAAATAAATGTCTTTCGGGCTCAGACCGCCTGTGAGTAACTTGTGAGCCCAGCCGGAAACACAGTGTAAATTATAACAAATTTTTTTAAATTTTAATAGTTACCCACATAACTTTAAAACTTTAACTGCAATTTCCTTATTAAACACAATGGACTTTGAAAGAAAAATTCAGGAATTCAAAGATTTACATAGAACTCACAGTTGCCGGCAAAACCCATGGCCGGAGTGCCAAAACCGAAACAGGAGGTTTTTAATGTGACGCACACTTACTCAAAAAAAGCATCTTCATCAATGATTAATGAAAAGAACGCGCTGCGTGCAGGCGGGTGCAAGCGGAGTGGAGAGTGTCCTTTTACGGCTTTCGGTCAGTGGGACAGGTAAAACACTTTGACAATGGAAAACAACCAGTCGTCGATCAAAACAAGAACGAGGTACGCCAATGGAAGGGTGGAAAAGAACGTCATGAACATCATTTTGATATTTTCGACCCAGGTGCCGTCTTTGATTTTCATAATTACCGCCCGTTAAAGAAATCCGCAGTCGTGGTCATCCCCCGTGAGATCCCGTTTTTAGGGTACTAGCATGGACCGTGCCACAAAATAACATTGATTTTATGGGGTTTATTTCCAAGCTCCTGATTAATTTTCTGCAAATCCCTGAACAGATTCATACACCCCGCCCGCCCACACAGGACGCCTTTCCCACCTCAATATGCCTGTTCGGGAAAGATTTCTTAATTTACAAATTATTTCAATGAGTTCAGTTCGATATTCGGAATTTATCCATTTTTGGTTTCCATCTAATGCCATTTCCGGCCCGGAAAAAAAACGCGGCCGTTCTGCCCAAAGAGACAATAAGTTACTCTGTCTTTGTTAGTTATATCACCTTTTCCGTTCCAGATGAGCCTTGACATAAGTTCCGATATTTGAGTAATATTTCAAGAAATGTAAATCATAAATTAATCAAATGTTGATGTAATTCTTTGGGATTTTGTGCATTTTTTTCTGTACGGCGATTTTTTCCCCGTGCGCTCCCAAAGAAATGCGGAGACGGGATGGGTTGCGTTTTTTTCATATTGTAATCGAACTGTTACATTCCCTTGATCAATCCTTCATACGCACGTGGCACCCTGTAAACCTTTGAAGGATTACGGGGGACAACAAAGGGGTTGTCTTCGATATCGATATGGACGTAACCGTTCGGGACAGCGCCCTCGCCGTCCCGGCAAGGGACTGCCTCTCCTATGAAATCTAATCCATCTGTATACTGGATCTTCACGAAGCGCCTGTTCGACGTGGTGGTTTCATTAACCGCCCTGGTGCTTTTGCTGCCCGTCTTTCTGGTGATCGCGCTGTTGATCAAGCTGGACTCACCCGGTCCGGTTTTTTTCCGGGAAGAACGCATCGGGAAAGGCTTTCGCCGCTTTTTCATCCTCAAATTCCGCACGCTCGAAGAAAGCGCAGAAGGTCCCGCACCCAGGTTTCAGAAAACGTCCAAACCCACACGCGTCGGCCGGTTTTTGCGCAAGACCCGGTTGAGCGAGCTGCCGCAGCTCATCAATGTCCTCAAAGGAGACATGAGCATCGTCGGGCCGCGCCCGGAACTGCGCCAGCACGTCCACCTGTTCCGCGGCAAATTTCTCAGGATTCTGACCGTCCGGCCGGGGATCACCGACCTCGCGGCGCAGGAATTCCAGAACGAAAAAGAGATTCTGAGCAAGTCCCCCAATCCGGAGGAAGAATACATCAACACGCTGATGCCCGAAAAAATCCGGCTCGCCATGGTGTATCTCGACCGGTCTTCGTTTTTCTACGACATCAACCTGCTGCTGCATTCGCTGTTCAACGTCGACATCAAATCCGCGTTCTCTCTGAAGAACCTGAGGGTGAGCCCGCAGAACCTCTTCTTCTTCATCAGTGACATCGCCCTCGGACTCATCTCTTTCTACCTGGCGTATTTTTTAAGGTACGAGTGGAACATTCCTGAGAAGGAACTCAAAACCCTGCTGTACCTGGTTCCGTTCATCGTCCTGGCCCGATCGGTTTCGTATTTTTATTTCCGCTTCTATTCCAGGTTCTGGGAGTATTCCAGCCTCGAGGAGCTGGTGCTGATCATCAAAGCCGTGCTCACGGGGTCGATCCTGCTTCTGGTTTCGATCTTTCTCTATTCCAATCCCCCGGTCACGATTCCCCGCTCGGTGCCCATCATCGATTTCATCCTGCTGGTCACCATGCTCGGCGGCTCGCGTCTGGCCTGGCGCATGTGGAAAGAACGACAGAAACAGAAACCGCTTGTCAAAGAGGGCGGCATCCGCGTGCTCATCTTCGGAGCCGGAGACACCGGCGCCCTGCTGCTCAAAAACCTGCGCCAGCGTTTCCCGCATTTTCGCGTTTGCGGATTCGTGGACGATAACCCGAGCATCAAAAACAAAAACCTGATGGGCGTCAAGGTTCTGGGCAACCGCTACGACATCCCGGAGCTGGTGGCCGACCTGGGCATCCGCGAAGTGCTGATCGCCATCAACAACATCTCCTCCGAAAGTCTCAGCGAACTGGTGGACATCTGCAGCAAATGCGTGGTCAAATTCAAAATCGTGTCGTCGGTCATCGACCTCTCGACCAACGACGTCCACTTTTCCAAAATCCGCAAAATCGAGATCAGCGATCTGCTGGGCCGCGATTCCGTTTCCCTCGACCTCACCGCGATCAAGAACATGGTCTGGGGCAAACGCGTGCTGGTGACCGGCGCCGGCGGCAGCATCGGTTCCGAGCTGTGCCAGCAGATCATGGAGTACGAGCCGTCCGAGCTCGTCATGCTCGACCGCGGAGAGAACTACCTCTACGAGCTGAATATTTTGCTGAACGGCGGCAACAACGCCAAAAACTCCGCCACCAAACAGCACTACAAATTCTGCTCCATCACCAACAAAGAGAAGATGGACTCCATCTTCGCCCAGTTCCGTCCGCAGATCGTGTTCCACGCCGCGGCCCACAAACACGTGCCGCTCATGGAAGACAACGTGGACGAGGCGGTGGTGAACAACATCTACGGCACCAAGCTCACCGCGGACGTTTCCGACAAATACGGCGTGGAACGCTTCGTGATGGTTTCCACGGATAAAGTGATCCGGCCCACCAGCGTCATGGGCACCACCAAAAAAGTGGCCGAAAAATACGTTCAGTACATGAACCAGCGCAGCAACACCAAATTCATGACCGTGCGTTTCGGCAACGTGCTCGGCAGCAAGGGCAGCGTCATCCCGTTCTTCCAGAACCAGATCGAGAACGGCGGTCCCGTGACCGTCACGCACCCGGAAATGACGCGGTATTTCATGCTCATTCCCGAAGCCGTGCAGCTCATCCTGCAGGCGGCGGTGATCGGCGACGGTGGCGAGATATTCGTCCTGGAAATGGGCGAACCGGTGAAAATCGTCGATTTAGCGCAGAAAATGATCCGATTGGCGGGATATGAACCCGACAAGGACATCAAAATCAAATTCACCGGCATCCGCCCGGGGGAAAAGCTGTTCGAGGAACTGGTCGACGACCGCGACGAGGCAATTGAAACTTTCCATAAGAAAATAAAAGTTTTACAATCAAAGAGAGAGATCGACGATAATTTCAACCGCAGAATCGAGGAATTGTTCCGCCTGGCCCTGACCGGGGACTTCAATAAAATCAAAGTGATGATGCGAAACATCATCGGCGAGGAATATTTCTTCAAAAGCGACAACGACAAAAATCTGACGTCGATCAAATCCGAAAACTGACGGCACGCCGTCAGCATCATCCGGCACAGGAAACTGGTTTGGAGATACCGGTTTTTGCGTTCAACCCGCTCCGTTTTTTTTAAACGGATATCCCCTGCGGGTCGGGAACGGGCCAGCAATCATGCGTTCATCATCAACAACAACTTCCACTTGAATGAGGGGGGAGCGACCTTGCTACTGCAAAAAATAAAAGAAAGAACCGCAACGGTTGGAGTGGTCGGACTGGGTTACGTGGGTCTGCCGCTGGTCATCGAATTCAGCAAAGCCGGATTCCGGGTTGTGGGTCTCGACGTCGATCCCGGCAAGGTGGAGCAACTGAGCAAAGGGGAAAGCTACATCCGCCACATTGCCGCAGAAAAAATCGGCAAACTGGTGGAGGGCGGCAGGTTTGAAGCCACGACGGATTTTTCCACCGTCGCCAACCTGGACTGCATCCTCATCTGCGTGCCGACGCCGCTCAACCACAACCGCGAGCCGGACATGAGCTTCATCGTCGCCACCGCCCGGCAGATCGCACCGTATCTGCGCAAGGACCAGTTGATCGTGCTGGAATCGACCACGTATCCGGGAACCACCATCGAGGTCCTGATCCCCGAGCTGGAGGACGGCAGCGGGCTCAAGGCCGACCAGGATTTTTTCGTCGCCTACTCTCCCGAACGCGAGGACCCGAACAACAAGCAGTATTCCACCGCGACGATCCCCAAGGTTCTCGGCGCCGACACAGAACTGGGGCTGGAGCTGACCAACACCCTGTACCTGTCCATCATCGAAAAGACCGTGCCGGTGTCCGGCACCAAGGCCGCGGAAGCGACCAAGCTGATGGAAAACATCTTCCGCTCCATCAACATCGCCCTGGTCAACGAACTGAAAATCATCTTCGACAAAATGGGCATCGACATCTGGGAAGTGATCGACGCGTCCAGCACCAAGCCGTTCGGCTTCATGCCGTTTTATCCGGGCCCCGGTCTGGGCGGCCACTGCATTCCCATCGACCCGTTTTACCTGACCTGGAAAGCACGCGAGTACGGCGTCTCCACGCGGTTCATCGAGCTTGCCGGTGAGATCAACGTCTCCATGCCCGAGTACGTGCTGCAGAAAATCTTAAAGGCGCTCAACAACGCCGGCAAAAGCCTGAAGCAGAGCCGCATCCTGATTCTGGGGATGGCGTACAAGAAAAACGTCGACGATGCGCGCGAATCGCCCAGCTTCAAGATCATGGAACTGCTCGAGGGCTACGGCGCGCACGTGGATTTCAACGATCCTTTCATTCCCGTGCTCGGCTCCAAACGCGATTACGGCCATTTCGAGGGGCGTAAAAGCGTGCCCCTGGACAACATCGGCGACTACGACATGACGCTCATCCTGACCGACCACTCGGTCTACGATTACGAGAGCATCGTGGAAAAATCCAGATTGGTGGTGGACACCCGCAATGCCTGCGGCCGCATCCGATCGGAAAAAATCGTCAAGGCCTGACACGGGTTCCACTTTCACAAAAAATATCGATCACCGGTGCCGGACCGGTTAGAGAGTCATAAAAAATCAGAACGGAGGCCGCTCTTGTCGAACAAACCGAACGTCGCTTTGATTGGCGCGGGATATTGGGGGAAAAATCTCGCCAGGACATTCAACAACCTTGGTGTCCTTAAAGTCATCTGCGACCCTTCAGAAGAAGTTTTGCAAAGCCACAAGGAAAACTACCCCGACGTGGAAATCACCAGTTCCTTCACGGACCTGATTTCCAGGCAGGACATCGACGCGCTGGCCATCGCCACGCCCGCCGCCATGCACCACACCATGGTGAAGGACGCCCTGCTGGCGCAAAAGCACGTGTTCGTGGAAAAACCCCTCGCGCTCACCGAACGCGAAGGCAAGGAGCTCGAAGCTCTTGCCGGGCAGACCGGAAAAACGCTGTTCGTCGGACACATCCTGCACTACCACCCGGCGATCCTGAAAATAAAGGAAATGATCCAGACCGGCGAGCTGGGCAAGCTGCAAACCATTTATTCGAACCGGCTCAATCTCGGGAAAATCCGCAAAGAGGAAAACATCCTCTGGTCTTTCGCGCCGCACGACATTTCCGTGATTCTGTCTCTGGTCGGCGAGGAACCGGTGTCCGTGCGCGCGTTCGGCTCCACCATCCTGCATCCCAAGATCGCGGATTCGACCCTCACGCACCTGCGTTTCCCGAGCGGCATCTCCGCGCACATCTTCGTATCCTGGCTGCACCCGTTCAAGGAGCAGAAGCTGGTGGTGATCGGCGACCGCAAGATGGTGGTGTTCGACGACACCCTGCCGCGCGAGGAGAAACTCACCGTCTACCCGCACAACATCCTGTGGCAGGGCAACACGCCGGTGCCGCAGAAAAAGGAAGGCGTTCACATCGATCTGTCCGGCGACTGGAAAGAACCGCTGCTGGAAGAGTGCCGCGCCTTCATCGAGGGCATCGAAGGCAAACCCTTCCACACCGACGGGGCCGAAGGCCTGCGCGTGCTGCGGGTTCTGGAGCAGGCCCAGGCCAATATGGAAGGCCTCTCGCCCAACGGCAGCGACTATTTCGTGCACGAGTCCAGCTACGTGGACGAAGGATGCGTCATCGGCAAAGGCACCAAGATCTGGCACTACTCGCACATCCTCAAGAACTCCAAGATCGGCAACAATGCCAACATCGGCCAGAACGTGGTCATCGGCCCCAGGGGCATCGTCGGCAACAACGTGAAAATCCAGAACAACGTTTCCGTGTATGAAGGCGTGGTTCTCGAAGACGATGTGTTCTGCGGACCCTCCTGCGTGTTCACCAACGTGTTCAATCCCAGGAGCGCCGTGCCGAGAAAGAACGAGTTCAAAACCACGCTCGTCCGCCGCGGCACCACCATCGGCGCCAACGCCACGATCATCTGCGGCAACTCCATCGGCAAGTTCGCCTTCATCGGCGCCGGGGCGGTGGTCACCGAAGACGTCCAGGACTACGCCCTCGTTGTGGGGAACCCCGCCAAAAGAGTGGGCTGGATGTGCGAATGCGGCGAAAAGCTCAATGTCAATTTCGATCACGGCATCTGCGACGTGTGCAAACAAGAATACGCCGTGAAAGGCGATCAACTACAACCTGTCTCCTGAAGGAAGCGGTATCTATAAAATGAATATACCTTTACTGGACCTGAGCAAACAGCACGACCCCATCGAGGGAGAAATTTTCAAGGCGATCACACGGGTCGTCAAAAAAAGCGCCTTCATCCTCGGCGCGGAAGTGCAGAACTTCGAGAAAAAAATCGCCGATTACTGCGGCACCGGACACGCCATCGGCGTCTCCTCCGGCACCGACGCCCTGCTCATCTCGCTCATGGCGCTGGACGTCGAGCCCGGCGACGAAGTGATCACCACACCGTTCTCGTTTTTCGCGACGGCGGGTTGCGTCTCCCGGCTGGGAGCCAAGCCGGTGTTCGTGGACATCGATCCGGTCACCTACAACATCGACCCGGACAAGATAGAAGCCGCGATCACGGACAAGACCAAAGTGATCCTGCCCGTGCACCTGTACGGCCAGTGCGCCGACAGCGACCGCATCGTCGCAATCGCGCGCAAGCACAACCTGAAAGTGGTGGAGGACGCCGCGCAGTCTTTGGGCGCGCAGTACAAGGACGGCCGCAAAACCGGCAACCTGGGAGATGTGGGCTGCTTCTCCTTCTTCCCGACCAAAAACCTCGGCGGTTTCGGCGACGGCGGCATGGTCGTCACCAACGACGACGCGCTGGAAGACAGGATCCGCATATTGCGGGTGCACGGCAGCCGGCCCAAGTATTACCATAAGCTGATCGGCGGCAATTTCCGCCTGGACAGCCTGCAGGCGGCGGTGCTGGACGTGAAGCTCGACCACCTGGAATCCTGGAACGCCGCGCGGCGCGAAAACGCCGGCCGCTACAACGCTCTGTTCAAGGAAAACTGCCTGGTCGAGACCGGCCGTGTCAAGGTGCCGGAAGCGGTGTACGCCGATTCCAAGGTGCTCAATCACCACATCTACAATCAGTACGTGATCCGCGTGCAGGACCGCGACACCCTGCGCGCTCATTTGAAGGACAAGGGAATCGGCACCGAGGTCTACTACCCGGTCCCCTTCCACCTGCAGGACTGCTTCGCTTACCTGGGACACAAGGAAGGGGATTTCCCCGTGTCCGAGGCGGCGTGCCGCGAAACCCTGGCGCTGCCGGTGTATCCGGGCATGACGGCGGAGCAGCAGGAATACGTGGTGCAGACGATCAAGGCGTTTTACAACGACTGACCTTCGGCATCACCTCTATCGCTCATTAATGGAGAGAACCGTTACATGAAAATTCTGGTCACAGGCGCAGCGGGATTCATCGGCTTCCACACGTCCAAACGCCTCATGGAGATGGGACACGAAGTGGTGGGTCTCGACAACATGAACAAGTACTATTCCGTCGAGCTGAAAAAGTCCCGGCTGAAGCTGCTGAAGGAATTTTCCCAGTTCACCTTTTACAAGACCGACCTGTCGGACCAGGCTGGCGTGGCGAAGCTGTTCAACAAGGAGAAGCCGCAGCGCGTCATCCACCTGGGCGCACAGGCGGGCGTGCGTTATTCTTTGCAGGACCCGCACACCTACATTCAGAGCAACGTCGTGGGCACGCTCAACATTCTCGAAGGCTGCCGCCACCATCAGGTGGAGCACCTGGTGTTCGCTTCGACCAGCTCGGTGTACGGGCTCAACAAGAAGTATCCCTTTTCGGTTCAGGACAGCGCCAACCACCCGGTCTCGCTCTATGCCGCGACCAAGAAGGACAACGAGATGATGGCGCATTCCTACGCGCATCTGTTCAACCTTCCTGTTACCGGATTGCGCTTTTTCACCGTGTACGGTCCCTGGGGCCGGCCGGACATGGCCCTGTTCCTGTTCACCAAGAACATCCTGGAGGACAAGCCGATCGACGTGTTCAACCACGGCAACATGATCCGCGACTTCACCTACATCGACGACATCGTCGAAGGCGTCATCCGCGTCGTGCAGAAAGTCGCCGAACCGGACCCGGACTGGGACGAAACCGCGCCCAACCCGTGCACCTCGTCGGCGCCGTTCAGGCTCTACAACATCGGCTCCAATTCGCCGGTCAAGCTGATGGACTTCATCCGCGAGATCGAGAAAAACCTCGGCATCAAGGCCCAGCTCAACATGATGCCGTTTCAGCTCGGCGACTTTCACAAATCGCACGCGGACGTATCCGGCCTGATCGAGGACTTCGGTTACAAGCCCAGGTTCAACATTCACGAAGGCGTTAAAAACTTCGTCGAATGGTTTACGTCCTATTACTCCGTAAAAAATTCAACGGTCATGAAGTGAATGCAACGCGTTTTTAAAACTGGTATCGTGAATCATTGGAACCATCAAAATCAAATTGGCCCGGGGGGAGCAAAGGAGATTGAAACATGAAGTACGATCACACCATCACCGTGTTCACCTGCTCTTACAACCGGGCGTTCTGTCTGCACCGCGTGTACGACAGTCTGAAGGCGCAGACCTTCCGCGATTTTGAGTGGGTCATCATGAACAACGGTTCCACCGACAACACCGACGAACTCATAGAGAAGTGGAAACAGGAAGCCGACTTTCCCATCCGCCACTTTTCCTGGAAGGACAACACCGGCTGGCACATCGCCTGGAACCGCGGCGTCGCCGAAGCGCGCGGCCGCTTTCTGACCAACCTGGATTCCGACGACGCCATCCTGCCCGAAGGCCTGGAGCGGCTGCTCAAGAACTGGGAGGACATTCCCGACGCCGACAAGGACAAGTTCATCGGCGTCACGGCTCTGTGCAAGGATCAGAACGGAAAACTGGTGGGCGACCCCTACCCCAAAGACATTTTTGACTCCAATTCCGGCGAGAATTCCTTCAAGTACAAGATCAAGGGTGAAAAATGGGGCATGCAGCGTGTGGAAGTGCTGCGCCAGTACCCCTTCCCCGATTTGAAGAACGGCGTGCACATGCTGCCCGGCACGATCTGGATCAAGATCGCGCGCAAATACCAGACCCGCTATGTCAACGAGCAGCTGCGCATCTACTACATCGCCGAGGACGGACGCGCCGATCAGATGTCGTTGCCGACGCCGCCGCACAAAAACTCCAAGGCGCGCGCCATGCGCAACCTCACGATCCTCAACGACGGCATCCACTGGTTCCGGCATTCGCCGCACACCTTTTTCATTTCCGCGTTCCTCTACACCCGTTACGCCAAGCACGCGGGAGAGCGGGTGGTGCAGCTTTCCAAAGCGGTGAACAAGGGGTTTTCAAAATTCCTGTGGGCCATCATGCTGCCGGTCGGCTACGGGATCTACCTGATCGATCACTCCCGGTTCTCGAACGCGATGGACCGGATCACCGGCACGGCCCGGCGCAAGCTGCACGGCGTCTGATTCTTAGCACCGCGCTGCGGAAACCACTGCATGCGTCTCTTAGCTGTCACCCTGAGCCTGTCGAAGGGTGACAGCACGCAACTCCGCTTACCGTGTGTCCGGCTGATGTAAAGGCTTGTTCGTGAGAGTCAGCGCGGCGGCAGCATGGCGGGCCTCTCCACCTTGTCGGCGAGGGCATGCAGCCATTCCTCAAGCGCGGTGTAACCGCTTGGCTGGATTTTCTGCGAAGGCACGATCAGTTTGGGGACGCCGTTTTTCCCGCGCACGTTTTCAGCGAGCGGCGGCCAGCCCCCCACCTGCTTCTGGCTGTCGATGATTTTCCCGGAGTTCCGCCGCACATCGTTCAGGATGCGCAGATCCACAGCGTCGCGGTCGGCCGGACGGGCGCCCGCGCTGTTGAGGATCAGGCGGGGAACGTGCGCGCTGCGTTTGATCTGCAGCGAAGGAATCCAGATCGGCGGCGTGTCCACCCGGACATCGTCATCGGCGCGCATCTTGACCAGCTGCCACGAATCGACGGCGCGTTGATCGACCCAGTTGTCTTTGACGTACATACGCGACCCGTCCACCGTATCTTCATCCACCAGGATGGACACGTTCCGGTCCGTCTTGACCGTGTCTTTGCCGCGCAGATAGACGTTGCCGACCAGCGTCGCGTCGAATTCGCCGTAATCGGAGCCGAAGCTGCTGGCGGCCCGGTGCGGATGCGATCCGTGCCAGTTGTAGATGAGGTTGTTGACGAACAGCGTGCTGGTGTTGCCATGCACGTTGGGATTGCGCTGATCGTTGTGCGCGAACAGGTTGCCGATCACCGAAAGATTGTGCGTCCCGAAGCCGACCAGAAACCCCTTCGAGTGCGGCCCTTTCGGATGCAGCGAATGCCACAGCGCTTCACTGATGATGCTGCTGGAAATGGTGACGTCGTGCACGCCCTCGTACCAGGTGTTGATGTTCTCATCGATGGCCCAGCTTAAGGACACGTGGTCGATCACGATGTTGTACACGTCGTCTTCATCGGGATGGTCGTAGATGCCGAGCGCGTCGCGGTTGGAGGGCGAAGGCCCCTCTTCGCTGTCGCCGACGCGAATGCGGATGTGCTGGATCAGCACGTCGTGGGTGGTGATTTCGATGCCGGCTCCCTTGAGGGTGATGCCCGGCGAAGGCGCGGTCTGGCCCGCGAGGGTCAGATAGGGATGGATGACGACCAGCTCGGATTTGAGATCGATGTATCCCGAAACGTCAAACACGATGACGCGCGGCCCTTCGGCTTCGAGCGCTTCGCGCAGCGTACCCTCGCCGGAGTCGGCCAGGCTGGTGACATGAAAGACGGTCCCGCCCGCGCGTTTGGGGCCGCTGCCCGCGGGCGTGTCCATCCCGAAACCGGTTTTTCCGGGAAGGATGGAAAGAAACGAATCGGCAAAAATTCCGCTCGGTGCGGAACCTTTGTCTTCATCCAGGGAGCGGGCTTCGGATTGGGTGAGTTTTTTATCGCAGCCGGCGAATATAAAAACGATGCAAAGGCATCCAGCCAACCACATCAGCTTGTTAAACAATCCTTCCTCCGGTGCGGCCGATCTTTTGCCAGCGAAGGCTTGATCTTATGGGATGCAGAGCTTAACTTTAAATAAAGGCAGCCACATCGCCCGGCGGACGGCCTGGGCAGGTTCCCCGCGAATCCGGGGAGTCGACCGACGGAATATACCACGCTCCCCGGCATTCATAAAGCAATCATTCGCCGGGGCTTTGCGGGCTTTCACGAGGCCGTTTTGTTGCCGGCGCGGCGCCGGGCCGCGATTGGAATTGACCGTATTGTGACGGGAGCTTGACGGGCGCGTGATACCCGCAATCTATACTCTCGGCTGGACAGTGCGGGGCCCATGCCCTGCTTGCAGGAAACGGCAACACGAAAACGTCTGCGGGGGAACCTCAGCGCACGGCTCCGGCCGGCAGGACCACCCCGCTGGATCGCATCCAGTGCGAACCCGTTTGCATACCCAAATTTATTTAAAATCGGGCTGGAAACCGCCGGCCCATAAAACGTGGCATTCACTTTAGCGAAGAGGAAAACGATGGAGAAAAAGGCATTTTCAAAAAACATTGTTTGTGTCGGTGCCGGATACGTGGGAGGCCCCACGATGACGGTGATTGCCAATAAATGCCCGGAACATAAAATCACGGTGGTCGATATTTCCCAGGAGCGGATCGACGCCTGGAATTCGGACCGGCTGCCCATCTTCGAGCCGGGGCTGCAGGACCGTGTCGAAAAAGTCCGCGGCAAAAACCTGTTCTTCTCCACCGACATCGACCGGGAAATCGACGAAGCCGACATCATCTTCGTTTCCGTCAACACCCCCACCAAAACTTTCGGTGAAGGCAAGGGCAAAGCCGTCGATCTTCAGTTCGTGGAAAAAACCGCCCGCCGCATCAAGGAAAACTCCCGCTCGGACAAAATCGTCATCGAAAAGAGCACGCTGCCGGTGCGCAACGCGGAGACCCTGAAAACCATCCTGCATTCCGGCAGCAACGGCGTCAAATTCGAGATCCTTTCCAATCCCGAGTTCATGGCCGAAGGCACCGCCATCCAGGACATGGAAAATCCCGACCGCATTCTGATCGGCTCCAACGAAACCCCATCCGGCATCGCGGCGCGCGATCAGCTTCTGGACATCTACCTCAAATGGATTCCGCGCGAAAAGCTCATCACCACCAACGTGTGGAGCAGCGAGCTTTCCAAGCTGGCCTCCAACGCGTTTCTCGCCCAGCGCATCTCCTCCATCAACAGCATCGCCGCCATCTGCGAAGCGACGGAAGCCGATGTGCAGGAAGTGGCCCGCGCCGTGGGCAAGGACTCGCGGGTCGGCGACAAGTTTCTCAACGCCGGCGTCGGGTTCGGCGGTTCCTGCTTCCGCAAGGACATCCTCAACCTGGTGTACCTCTGCGAGCATTACCAGCTCAATGAAGTGGCGGATTTCTGGCGACAGGTGATCGCGATCAACGATTACCAGGTGGACCGCTTCGTGAAACGCATCCTGAAAAGCATGTTCAACACCCTGGTCGGGAAAAAAGTGGCGATGCTCGGCTTTGCCTTCAAGCCGGACACCGGCGACACCCGCGACACGCCCGCCATTTACATCGGCAAGCGGCTGCTGGAGGAAAAAGCCCACCTGACCATCACCGACCCGCACGCCCTGGAAAACGCGAAGAAGGACATGCAGGGGCTGGACAATGTGGAATACGTTGAAGACCCGTACAAAGCTGCGGAAGGCGCGCACGCCCTCACTCTGATGACCGCGTGGCAGCAGTACCGCGATCTGGACTTCGAGCGCATTTACAAGTCCATGGCCAAACCCGCTTTCATCTTCGACGGGCGCAACCATCTGAACCACCAGGAACTGCACAAAATCGGCTTCAATGTGTTCCCGGTGGGAAAACCGGCCTTCCTCCACTTCTGATCCCGTATCGCCAACCTGGCACCGGAAAGCCGGCGGGCTTTCCGGTGCGGTCGGCCCTGCCCTCCTGAGGCTCTCAGCGGGCCCATTTTCGCCGCTTTTCCCGGTCCCGGGCCCAGGGCCTGGGGTTCCGAATAATCAGGTGGAAATTTACTTTCCGAATGCGGAAGCCGCAGCCAGATTAAATTGACATTTTTTCAGGGTTTCCTGTATTCTTAGGTCATCGAAATCCCTTGTGCGCAAGGCGAATGTCTTATCAATAACTCCTTACTTTTCAGGAAGTTACATAAAATTTGTGCGGTTAATGTAAATCTATAAGCCATCCCGCCATCCAGGGATCAGCGATCCATCACCACCTGCGATCTGTCAACAAACCGTTACAAAACCTCAATGAATTCCCAATATTAGAGTGGCACACTGGTTGAACAACAGATCCCGTCAGGCAACGATCGAAACAGTTGCAGCATTCGGTTTTGGGATTAAACTAAATTTTTGAACATTCCCTGAAAATCTTTGAACCAGGGACGGTTGCACGGGGGAACAGGAGGCCGGATCCTGCCGGAACAGGCCGAAGCGATATTATCGCTCCTCCTACGATTCGCCTCCCCTCCGCATACATATCCACCATCCATCAGGTCATTGAATGACAGATTCGACGGCAACGTACAGTTTGAAAAACCTGACCTGTCAGTGGAACCGGTTGATCAATAAATCCACCAACCGGAAAATTTTCGGCGCGGCGCTGATCGTCGCGCTGTGCTCCGTCGCCGTGAAAGCGCTGGGCATGCTGAAGGAGCTGGTGGTCGCCTACTCGTACGGCACCAGCGACGCGATGGACGCGTACCTCATCGCCTACATCCTGCCCTCGTTCACGGTCACCATCGTCACCAGTTCGTTCGACGCTTCGGTGATCCCCGCGTACATCCAGGAGCGGGACCAGAACAGCCCCGAGGCCGCGCAGGAACTGGCGGGCAGCATCCTGACGCTGTGCGTCGGTTTCCTGCTGGCGATGATGGTGCTGCTGGCGCTGTGCTCGCCGTTCATCCTGCCGCTGTTCGGCTCCGGCTTCGACGCCGAAAAGCTGGCTTTGACGCAGAAACTGTTTTTCTTTCTCCTGCCGGTGATCATCCTCAACGGGTTGGCGGCCATTTTCAGCTCCATCCTCAACGCGGGGGAAAACTTCGCGCTGGTCGCGTTTTCGCCGCTGGTGATTTCGATCGCGTCCATCGGCGCCATGATCGCCTTCGCACCGGCGCTCGGCATTCACGCGCTGGTGCTGGGAATCCTCATCGGTTTCGCCTGTCAGGGACTGCTACTGGCCTGGGGACTGAAACGCAAAAACATCAAGCTGCGCCCGCGCTGGGTCGGGTTGACGCCGCAGATCCGCGGCGTCATCAAACAGTATTTTCCCATTCTCGGCGGCGCCATGATCATGGCCGGCACCTACATCGTCGATCAGTCGATGGCGGCCATGCTGGAATCGGGCAGCGTCGCCGCGCTGGGTTACGGGAGCCGTATTCCCGCCGCGATCCTGGCGATCGGCGCGATGGGACTGGGCACCGCGGTCCTGCCCTATTTTTCGAAAATGGCCGCCAATGAGGACTGGGACGGCATCGCCGACACGTTGAAAAAATATTCCCTGCTGATCTTTCAAATTTCGGTGCCGCTGACGATCCTGATCTATGCCTTTTCCGAACCGCTGATCCGGCTGTTTTTCGAACGCGGCGCATTCACCGAGCAGGACACCTTGCTGGTCGGAGAGATCCAGGCCATGTACGCATTGCAGATTCCGTTCTACATTCTTTCGATCATGAAGGTGCGCCTGATCTCCTCGCTCAAGTACAACCAGCTTCTGTTTTACGGAACCCTGATTTCCTTTCCCCTGAACATCGTCCTGAACTACACGTTCATGCAGTTCATGGGGGTTTCCGGAATCGCGCTTTCGACGGCGTGCGTCTATCTGGTTTCGAACTGGTTTCTGTCCGTTGGTCTGAAGCGGAAAATGCAACGCATCACGGCAGGTGCACAATGAGGCTGACCTTCATCATAAACGCCCTCACACCCGGCGGCGCCGAGCGCGTGCTGACGACGCTGGCGAACCATTGGGCTGAAAAAGGCTGGGAGATCACCATCATCACGTTCGACGGCTATCCGCCTTTTTATGAGCTGCATCCGGACATCGACTACCGGCCGCTCGACCTCGTCACCGTGTCGGCGAACTGGAAAGAAGCGGTGTTTTTCAACCTCAAGCGACTCTGGCAGTTGCGGCGGGCCATCCGGCGCAGCAAACCGGAGATGGTCATCTGTTTCGGCGTGCAGCAGAACATCATCACCGCGGTGGCGGCCAAGGGACTCAAGATCCCGGTCCTGGTCTCGGAACGGAATCTTCCCGAAAGCCTCTCGGGCCGGAAACTGTGGCACAAAATCCGTCCCTGGGCGTATTCGCAGTCCGCGGGACTGATCGTGCAGACCGATGCAATCCGCGAATATTTTTCAAAATGCGTGAAAGCGCCGATCTGGCTGATCCCCAATCCGGTGCGTCCTCCCGAAATCAGGAAGACCAACGGGGCGCATGTATTGAAAAAAGATGCACGCAAAACCCTGCTGGCAATGGGAAGGGTGAACGAGCAGAAGGGATTCGATCTGTTGATCCAGGCCTTCTCGAAGGTGGCGCACAAATATCCGGATTGGTCGCTCAAGATCTGGGGCGCCATCCACGACAAAAAGCCGGCCCAGGAGCTGGAAAACCTGCGCGACGAGCTGGGACTGACCGATTCCGTCGAGCTTGCCGGCGTCACCAAGCAGCCGGCTGAAAAAATGATGGAGGCGGATCTATTCGCGCTTTCGTCCCGCTACGAAGGATTCCCCAACGTTCTCTGCGAGGCCATGGCCTGCGGTCTGCCGGTGATCAGCTTCGACTGCCCCACCGGTCCCAGGGCCATCATCCGCGACGGCGTCGACGGGCTTCTGGTTCCCGCGCAGGATGTGAGCGGTCTGGCCGAGGGGCTCGACCGGCTGATGGGCGATGAAGCATATCGCAAGAGCCTGGCGGCGCGCGCACAGGAAGTGTCCGACCGTTTTTCTTTAGAAAAAGTTTCGCGGATGTGGGAGCAGGTCATTGCCACCACGCTCGAAAAAGTGAGTGAACAACCATGAGCGCTTCTTATTTACTCCGCTTCGATGACATCTGTCCCACCATGAACTGGGACATCTGGAAAGAAATCGAAGCCACACTCATTGAAAACGGGATCAAACCGATCCTGGCGGTGGTTCCCGACAACCGGGATCAGACCCTCAAGGTTTCCCCCGCCAACGAGCGGTTCTGGGATTGCGTGCGCCAATGGCAGGAACGCGGCTGGTCGATCGGCATCCACGGCTACCAGCACCACTACACCACGGAAAACCCGGGCATCCTGGGCTTAAACCGTTTCAGCGAATTCGCCGGTCTTTCCGACGCCGAGCAGGAAGCAAAAATCAAAAATTCCCTGGAAATTTTTCACCGGGAAAACGTGACGCCGAAAGTCTGGATCGCGCCAGGCCACTCATTCGACGCGTTGACGTTGAAGATTCTCAAAAAACACGGCATCCGCCTCATCAGCGACGGACACTTTCTGTTTCCGCACACGGACGCGGACGAGATGATGTGGATCCCGCAGCAGTTATGGCGCTTTCGTTCGATGTTCCTGGGCGCCTGGACCATCGGTTTTCACCACAACACCTGGACGGATCAGGATCTGTCCCGTTTCCGGGAACAGGTCAAACGGTTCCGGCCCCGGATCCGGAGCCTGGATGAAATCGTAGTGGAATACCAGGACCGCAACCGCACCTGGATGGACGGATTGTTTTCCAGGTTTTACCTTGCGTCCCTGCGCTTCAAGCGCTCGGTCTGGAACCCTCTGGTGAACTTGAAATGACACGCATCTGTTTTCTCATACGCATGTTGAACGAGGGAGGCGCCCAGCGCCAGCTGCTGGCGCTCATCAAAGGCCTCGACCCGAAAAAGTACGATCTGTGCCTCATGACTTTTTATGGCGGAGGCCTGTTCGGAGATGAAGTGAAAAACATGCCGCATGTGAAATACGTTTCTTTGGACAAGCGCGGCCGCTGGGACGTGTTCCGGTTCCTGTATCGCCTGGTCAGGGAAATGCGTCTCTACAAACCGAATCTGATTCAGGGATATCTGGGCACCGCGAACTGTCTCACGGTGCTCCTGAAACCGTTTTTACCCAGGACCCGCATGATCTGGGGGCTGCGCGCATCGAATATGGATCTATCGTTTTACGATCTGGTTTCCCGTTACCACCACAAACTGGAGTGCATGCTGTCACGCTTCGCCGACTCGATCATCGTCAATTCCAAAGCCGGTTACCGTCATGCGGCCTCCGAGGGGTTTCCCGAGAACAAAATGATCGTCATCCCCAATGGGATCGATCTGCACAAGTTCAAGCCGGACCGCGCCGCCGGAATTCCCGTTCGCAGGGAATGGGGTGTGACGGACCCGGAAACTCTGATCGGTCTGGTGGGTCGGCTCGACCCGATGAAGGATCACATGACGTTTCTTCAGGCCGCGGCGCTGCTGATCCAGAACCGGCCGCAGGTCCGCTTCGTCTGCATCGGAAACGGCCCTGAGACCTACAAAGCCAAACTCGTGCAGGCAGCCCATGAGATGAATCTCACCGGCCGCATCATCTGGGCCGGCTCCAGAAAGGACATGCCGCGCGTGTACAACGCTTTGAATATCGTCTGCTCTTCCTCCTCATTTGGAGAAGGGTTTCCCAACGTCATCGGCGAGGCCATGGCCTGCGGCGTGCCCTGCGTGGTCACGGACGTGGGCGACTCCTCCTGGCTGGTCGGCGATTCGGGAGTCGTGGTCCCTCCCAAAGATCCGCAAGCCCTGGCGAACGGCTGGGAAACGTGCCTGAACCGGTCCACGGAAGAAACCACGGCCCAGGCCAGATCGAGAATTGAAAACAATTTCAGCGTGGCTCAACTTGTCGCAAGAACGGAGGCGGTGTTATGTCCAACACCTTAGTGAAAGAAGCTCCCATTGAATTGACAAAACCGGAGCAAACCGAGAACACTTTTTACAAAATCTCTCTGTTCGTGGTGTTCACTCTGGTTTTATTTCCCGTACTGACCGGGGCCGACGCGTTTCTGGCGTACAAGAATTTTCCTTTTTTCCCGAAGTCGTCGCCGCCTCTGGTCCTGCTGATGATGCTGTTCATGCCCATCCTGTTCTTCAGCATTTTCAGGAACCAGGGCTCCCAGCTCACGTTTATTTACCGCAACACGCTCAGGGTGCTCGTTCCTTTCTGGCTGGTAGCCCTGATCTCGCTGGTCTGGGGCATGCATCCGGGAGCATACTGGTACCAGGGCTTCCGTTCCATCGTGATGGACATGTACCACTGGCTGCTGATGGCTCTGTGCATCGGCATCGCGAGCAGCGCCACGGTCCGCAAGCATTACCGCGGGATCCTGTTCATTATCTTCCTGGCGGCGTTCGCGGGTATCTGGTATTCCGTCCAGAATCCCCTGGAATTTTCGGAAAATACCGGAAGAGCTTCCGGTTTCATGGGCAATGCCAACGAAGGGGCCTTGAGCATCGTTCTGCTCGCCATTGCGGCCACCAACTGGAAAAAACACGACTGGCTCAACCTGCTCATCTGGGCGCTCGCCGCCATGGGCGTGATCCCGACGCTTTCAGTGGGCAACCTGATCCTTTTTCTCATCGTGCTCTCGATCTATGTCTTCGTCAGCCTGAAGCGGGAATCGGTACTGAAAAAAATCGGCTTTTCAATAAGCGTGATCCTGCTGCTGTTCTTCGTGATCTTTCCCCTGTCACGCCACATGGTGGAAAGCAACATCATGTTCGCGGACCAGGCAACCCAGGCGCGCATCAACACCATCTTTGAATTCACCAAGGGCGACCTTTCGTTCGCGACGGATCATGAACGCAAGTACCTGGTCGTCGAATACCTGGATCTGGTGGAAAAGGCCCCGCTTCTGGGGCACGGCACCAACTTTTCCCGCACCCGTTTCTATCCCGCGCACAACATGTATCTCAAGCACTGGGTGGAAAATGGAATACTCGGCATTCTCTTTTATCTGATTTTTCTTGTGGTGACGTTTTCCCATTTCTGGCGCTTGAAAGACCTGCGCGGGATGATATTCGTGTTCGCGCTGGCACTGGCCGGAGTTCACGACCACAATCTATTGCAGAACCGCAATGTTGTCGGCTTGCTCGGTTTACTGGGAGCCCTGGCTTTCTACGACTCCTTGAAGCCCGCAACATCCCCAAAACCCGCTCCACGACCTAGGGAAGTCTGGTGATGACCGTTAAGAATTCCAAATGCAGAATCGTCTTCATCATCACGAACCTCCACACCGGAGGCGCGGAGATGATGCTGTACAAGCTCCTCTCGCGCATGGACCGGAACGAATTCGCTCCGGAAGTGATCTCCCTCATGGAAGTGGGAACCGTGGGTGAAAAAATCCGCGAGCTGGACATACCGGTTTATGCGCTCGACATGAAAAAAACCACCTCCGACCCCGTGTCCGGTCTGCGTCTGGTCCGCCTGGTCAAATCGCTGCAGCCGGATCTGTTGCAGGGCTGGATGTACCACGGCAATCTGGCGGCGCAATTCGCCAACTCGTTCCTGCCGCAGGCGGGCCCCGTTTTGTGGAGCATCCGCCACGGCATCGACGGATTGAAAAACGAAAAGCGTTCCACCGCCTGGGTCATCGCTCTGGGCGCCAAATTGTCGCGCAAGCCGATGATGATCATTTACAACTCGAAGGTGAGCGCTCAGCAGCACGAAGCTCTGGGATACCTGTCTTCCAAAAGCACCGTGATCCCGAACGGTTTCGACACCGATTCCTTTTCGCCCTCGCGTGAGGCGAAGCAAAGAATCCACCGGGAACTGGGTATTGAGGCGACGGCCCACACGATCGGTTTATTCGGACGCTACCACGCCCACAAAGACCACGAAACGTTCGTCCGCGCCGCCGCGTGCATTTCAGAATTCCGCGACGACGTTCATTTTGTCCTGGCAGGGACCCATGTGGACGAAACCAACCGGATTCTCGTCGATGCGATCGCAAACCGGAACCTCCATTCCCGCTTTCATCTTCTGGGAGAACGCAGGGATCTGAACCGGATCATGCCGGGTCTGGACATGGTGTGCTCCTCCTCCATCGAGGAAGGGTTTTCCAATGTTCTCGGCGAGGCCATGGCCTGCGGCGTCCCCTGTGTCGCCACGGACGTGGGAGAAAACCGCTACATCATCGGAGACACGGGATTCATCGTCCCGCCCAGGGAACCCGACGCGCTGGCGAATGCCTGGGACCGCATGTTCAATCTGACGTCTCTGGAACGGGCTCAATTGGGAGAGCGGGCACGGGAACGGATCGTCCATTCCTTCTCGCTGCCATCGGTCACGCACGATTACGAGTCGGTGTATCACAAAGTATTGAGCAGCCACGTTGTGTGATTCCTGCTGTCTCCGATAGTGGAAGGGAAATAAAGGCTGCGGTCGTAACGGATTTATTGAACCAGCAATCACTCTTTAATAGGTAACGCGCATGTGCGGCATCGCCGGATTTTATAACAGCAAGGGCCAGGACCTGGATTGGCAGGGCTGCCTCACGCGGATGAAAGATATACTCATCCACCGCGGCCCCGATGATTCCGGCATCTGGATGGACCGCGATGCGGGCATCGGTCTGGCGCACCGGCGGCTGTCCATTCTCGATCTCTCGCCAGAAGGCCACCAGCCCATGTTTTCCGCCAGCGGGCGTTTTGCCATCGTCTTCAACGGCGAGATCTACAATTTCGAGGCGATCCGAAACGAACTGCCGCATACGGGCTGGCGCGGCCATTCCGACACCGAAGTGATCTTGGAAGCCATCGAGCACTGGGGTCTCAAAAACGCCGTCGAAAAGTTCATCGGCATGTTCGCCTTCGCCCTGTGGGACAGCACCGAAAGAACGCTGCATCTCGTGCGCGACCGGCTCGGCATCAAGCCCGTCTACTACGGCTGGCAGGGCGATTCCTTCCTCTTCGCCTCCGAGCTCAAAGCCTTCAAGGAACATCCCGATTTCAGCAACGAGATCGACCGCAACGCGTTGGCTCTGTTCATGCGTTACGGCGACGTGCCGCTTCCGCATTCGATTTACCAGGGAGTTTCCAAGCTCATTCCCGGTCAGATTCTGACGTTGAAGTGCTGCGGTGGAAAATCCGAACCAAAGACCGAAGCGTACTGGTCGGCGCGGCAGGCGGCCGAGCAGGGAGCGGCAAACCCGTTCACCGGTTCCGATGAGGAAGCCGTCGAGCACCTCGATGCGCTTTTGCGCGACGCCGTCAAGCTGCGCATGATCGCCGACGTGCCGCTGGGAGCGTTCCTTTCCGGAGGCATCGACTCCTCCACCGTCGTCGCCCTCATGCAGGCACAGAGCAACGATCCCGTCAAAACCTTTTCCATCGGTTTTTTCGAGGAAACGCACAACGAGGCCAAGGACGCGAAAAAAGTCGCTCAGCACCTGGGAACCGACCACACCGAACTCTACGTCACGCCCGAGGAAGCGCGTGCCATCATCCCGCGCCTGCCGGAACTTTACGACGAGCCGTTTTCCGATGCGTCGCAGATCCCGACCTTTCTCGTCTCCCAGCTTGCCAGACAGAAGGTCACCGTCTCTTTGTCCGGCGACGGCGGCGACGAACTGTTCGCGGGATACCACCGCTACAACTGGGGAAGGTCGATCTGGAACAAATTGAAATGGGTCCCCGCTCCACTGAGAAAACAGGCGGCGAAATGGATGGTCGCGGTGTCTCCGGAACAGTGGAACCGCGTGCTGAGCCCGCTCGGATTTCTCTATTCACGCAACGCCAAAACCGCCATCCCTGGCGACAAGCTGCACAAGCTCGCCAGCATGCTGGATGCGGAAAGCCCGCAGGCTTTGTACCTTAAGCTCATCTCGCAATGGCGCAGCGAAGGCACCCTGGTAAAGGGCGCGCACGAGCCGGCAACCTACTACTCGAACGGCTGGGCCGGCGAGAAGCATCTGGACTTCACCCATCAGATGATGCTTTTGGACACGGTGACCTATCTGCCCGATGACATCCTCACCAAGGTGGACCGCGCCAGCATGGGCGTCAGCCTGGAAGCGCGGGTGCCGCTGCTCGATCACCGCGTGGTCGAGGCGGCGTGGCGCATGCCGCTCAATATGAAAGTGAGAAACGGCCAGAGCAAATGGTTGCTGCGCCAGGTGTTGTACCGCTACGTGCCCAAACAGCTCATCGAGCGGCCCAAAAAAGGATTCGCCATCCCCATCGGCAGCTGGCTGCGCGGCCCGTTGCGCGCCTGGGCGGAGGACCTGCTTGAGGAAAGCCGGATCGAGCGCGAAGGCTATTTCGATCCTGCGCCGATCCGCAAGCGCTGGCTGGAACACGCATCCGGACAGCGGGACTGGCAGTATTTCATTTGGAATGTTTTGAGTTTTCAAGCCTGGCTTGAACGGCAGCAATCGAGGGAGAAGGCCCCCGTCGCCGGATCTCTTTAACAACGGCAACACAAACTAACTTTTTCAGGTAACGCGCATGTGCGGCATCGCCGGATTTTATAACAGCAAGGGCCAGGACCTGGATTGGCAGGGCTGCCTCACGCGGATGAAAGATATACTCATCCACCGCGGCCCCGATGATTCCGGCATCTGGATGGACCGCGATGCGGGCATCGGTCTGGCGCACCGGCGGCTGTCCATTCTCGATCTCTCGCCAGAAGGCCATCAGCCCATGTTTTCCACCAGCGGGCGTTTTGCCATCGTCTTCAACGGCGAGATCTACAATTTCCAAGCGATCCGAAACGAACTGCCGCATACGGGCTGGCGCGGCCATTCCGATACCGAAGTGATCCTGGAAGCCATCGAGCACTGGGGTCTCAAAAACGCCGTCGAAAAGTTCATCGGCATGTTCGCCTTCGCCCTGTGGGACAGCACCGAAAGAACGCTGCATCTCGTGCGCGACCGGCTCGGCATCAAGCCCGTCTACTACGGCTGGCAGGGCGATTCCTTCCTCTTCGCCTCCGAGCTCAAAGCCTTCAAGGAACATCCCGATTTCAGCAACGAGATCGACCGCAACGCCCTGACCCTGTTTTTGCGGCATAATTATCTGCCATCCCCCTATTCTATTTATAAGGGGATCGCCAAGCTGCAGCCCGGCCACATATTGACTCTCAAATGCAGCGGCGGAAGATCCGAGCCGCAAACCGAAGCGTACTGGTCGGCGCGGCAGGCGGCCGAGCAGGGAGCGGCAAACCCGTTCACCGGTTCCGATGAGGAAGCCGTCGAGCACCTCGATGCGCTTTTGCGCGACGCCGTCAAGCTGCGCATGATCGCCGACGTGCCGTTGGGAGCGTTCCTTTCCGGAGGCATCGACTCCTCCACCGTCGTCGCCCTCATGCAGGCGCAGAGCAACGATCCCGTCAAAACCTTTTCCATCGGTTTTTTCGAGGAAACACACAACGAGGCCAAGGACGCGAAAAAAGTCGCTCAGCACCTGGGAACCGACCACACCGAACTCTACGTCACAGCCGAGGAAGCGCGCGCCGTCATCCCGCGCCTGCCGGAACTTTACGACGAGCCGTTTTCCGATGCGTCGCAGATCCCGACCTTTCTCGTCTCCCAGCTTGCCAGACAGAAGGTCACCGTCTCTTTGTCCGGCGACGGCGGCGACGAACTGTTCGCGGGATACGGCCGCTACGCTGTCGGACACCGGGTCTGGGAAAACGTCCGGCGCTTCCCGGCCTGGAGCCGCAACCTGTTGGGACACACGCTGGCAACCGTGTCGCCCAAAGGCTGGAACCGCCTTGCCGCGCCGTTCGGCTCTCTGCTGCCCGCCGGTTTGAAACTGGAAAACCTGGGACACAACGTGCACACGTTTTCCCGGTTTCTCAAGGCAGGCACGCCGAAAGAGATCTACCGGATGCTGATGTCTCACTGCAATGACCCGGCGGCGCTGGTGTTAAACAGCGAAGAGCCCGCGACCCATCACAGCAACGGCTGGAATTCGGAATTCCTGCCGAACTTCATGGAGAGGATGATGCTGCTCGACTCGGTGACCTACCTGCCCGACGACATCCTCACCAAGGTGGACCGCGCCAGCATGGGCGTCAGCCTGGAAGCGCGGGTGCCGCTGCTCGATCACCGCGTGGTCGAGGCGGCGTGGCGCATGCCGCTCAATATGAAAGTGAGAAACGGCCAGAGCAAATGGCTGTTGCGCCAGGTGTTGTACCGCTACGTGCCCAAACAGCTCATCGAACGGCCCAAAAAAGGATTCGGTGTGCCGGTGGGTGCCTGGCTGCGCGGCCCGCTGCGCGCCTGGGCGGAAGACCTGATCCACGCGGACCGTCTCAAGCGTGAAGGGTATTTCAATCCGGCGCCCATTCAAAAGATCTGGAAGGAGCACCTGGAACACAAAGGCGACTGGCAGTACTTTCTCTGGGACGTGCTGATGTTTCAGGCGTGGTTTAGCGAACAGAGGCAACCGAAATGAAGATTCTGGTTCTTGCAGGATATGCGAAATCGCTGATCAATTTCCGCGGCACCCTGCTCAAAGCGATGGTGCAGGCGGGACACACGGTCGTCGCCTGCGCGCCGGACATTCACGATGAAACGATAGCCAAGCTGGCGAAGATCGGCGTGTCGTTTCAAGCGGTGCCCATGCAGAGAACCGGCACCAACCCGTTCCAGGATCTGAAATCGCTTTCGGCCCTGTATTCCATTTTCAGAAAAATAAAGCCGGACATGCTGCTCGCGTACACATTCAAACCCGTAATCTACGGTTCGCTCGCCGCCCGCATGGCAGGCGTTCCGCAACGCTATTCCATGATCACAGGTTTGGGAAACTCGTTCAGCAACCGATCGCTGAAAGGCAGGATGCTGGGTTTCGCGATCCGCCGCCTTTTCAAGCTGGCGTTGTCTAAAAACACCGCCATCTTTTTTCAGAACGCGGACGACCAGAAAGATTTCGAGAAATGGAACCTGATCGGCAAAAACACGCAGGCTGTGCGAATCAACGGTTCGGGCGTGGACCTGGAATACTTCCCCGAAGTCCCGCCCGTCACCAAGACGCTGGTGTTTTTATTGATGGCGCGCCTGATAAAGGAAAAGGGGTTGCACGAATACGCCAGCGCCGCCAGGACCTTGTCGCAAAGGTATCCCAATGTCGCGTTCCGCGTGCTGGGCTCGTTCGACAGCAATCCCTCCGCCATCCAGAAACCGCAGGTGGATGCATGGCAGAAAAACGGCATTGAGTTTTGCGGCGAAACCCTCGACGTGCGGCCCTTCATCGCGGATTCGAGCGTGTACGTGCTCCCTTCTTTTTATCGGGAAGGCGTCCCGCGTTCCATCCTGGAAGCCATGTCCATGGGGCGTCCCATCATCACCACCGACGCTCCGGGCTGCCGGGAAACGGTGGAGGAAGGCGATAACGGGTTCCTCGTTCCGGCGCAGGACGCGCAGGCGCTGACCGAGGCGATGGAACGCTTCATCAAAAAACCCGAGCTGATCGCTAAAATGGGAAAAGCCAGCCGGAAAATGGCCGAAGAGCGCTTCGACGTTCACAAAGTAAACGCGGTCATCCTGCGCACGATGAACCTGCAAAACGATGATCCTGGAGACTCAAAATGAAAATATTTGCTCTCCGAAACGGCATTCGGAAATTGCCTGAAAAACCGTATCCCCATAAGGAAAAAGAGATTCATCTGACATGAACACGAGACAAATACGACTTGTTCGCAATATTTTGCGTGTTACATTTAAGAAAAGGGGAAATCAAGCCGAAACACCGCTTTCATTCCTTCCTTTTCAATTGAAAACCAACTTTAAGGATTTCAATACAAACCATGAAAAGAGGGATTGATTTCATAACCGCGCTGACGGGCCTCATCTTGCTGAGCCCGGTGATCGTTGTCCTGGCCTGCATCGTCCGCTGGAAAATGGGTTCTCCCGTGATTTTCACGCAAAAGCGGCCGGGTCTTCACGCACGCCCCTTTTACATTCGCAAATTCCGGACGCTGACGAATGAACGCAACGCCGAAGGAGAACTGCTTCCGGACAACGAACGTCTGACCCCTTTGGGGAAATTTTTACGGCGCTACAGTCTCGACGAGATCCCGCAGCTGTTCAACCTGCTGATCGGAGACATCAGCCTGGTCGGGCCGCGCCCGTTGTTGATGGAATACGTGCCCCGCTACAACTCCGAACAGGCCAGAAGGCACGAGGTGAAGCCGGGAATCACAGGATGGGCACAGGTGAACGGACGCAATGCGCTGAGCTGGGATGAAAGGTTCAAGCTCGACACCTGGTACGTGGACAACCAGTCCCTGTTCCTCGATCTGAAAATCATCGCGATGACGTTTATCAAGGTGTTCTCTGGAGAAGGCGTGAGCCAGGACGGATATTTCTCCTGCCCCAAATTCATGGGTAATGAAACCACGACCGGACAAAACCATCCAGCCGCTTCCAACCCAGCGGATACGGCCGCAAAAGATGCAAAGGTTTCGGTTTAGAAAATAATACAAACGACACTCATTGCAAATCAATCGCAATAATTCGGAGTACTTGTTTCTATGATTTCTCAATTCAGCGTCGAATCACCGCCGAAAAAAAAGAAGGACGCATCCGGGCCGAACCTGAACCCGCGCTTCAACAAGCGCATCTTTCTTTCTCCGCCGCACATGGGCGGGAAAGAGGAAGATTATGTCGCCCAGGCCTTCTCCACGAACTGGATCGCTCCCGGCGGACCCAATGTAGACGCATTTGAGAACGAATTCGCAAGCTATGTCGGCACCGAAAGTGCCGTGGCGTTGAGTTCCGGGACAGCAGCCATTCACCTGTCGCTCCGGCTGCTCGGTGTGGATCAGGACGACACGGTGTTCTGCTCCTCCCTCACTTTCATCGGCAGCGCGTCGCCCATTTTGTACCTGGGCGCAAATCCGGTGTTCATCGACTCCGAACCGGAAACCTGGAATATGTCTCCGCCTGCGCTTACCCGCGCCTTTAAAAAAGCTGAGCAGACCGGCAAAATGCCGAAAGCCGTGGTCATCGTGAACCTGTACGGGCAAAGCGCGGACATCGACGCTTTGAAAGCCATCTGCAACCGCTACCACGTGCCGGTCATCGAAGACGCCGCCGAATCTCTGGGCGCCACCTACAAAAGCCGGTTCAGTGGCACACTCGGCAAACTCGGCGTGTTCTCCTTCAACGGAAATAAAATCATCACCACCTCCGGTGGCGGCATGCTGGTCTCCCACGATTCCAGGCTGATCGAAAAAGCAAAATACTGGGCCAACCAGGCCAAAGACCCCGCCATGCACTATCAGCACAGCGAGCTGGGGTACAACTACCGGATGAGCAATGTGCTCGCGGGAATCGGCCGGGGACAGCTGCGGGTTCTGCACGAAAGAATGGACGCCAAGCGTTCCGTGTTCAAACGGTATCATGAAGCGCTCCACACGATTCCAGGCCTGGAGTTCATGCCGGAAGCCTCGTTCGGGCGATCCAACCGCTGGTTGACCGTGTTGACCGTCGACCCGAAAAAAACCGGTTACAGCGCCCGCGACCTCGTCAATGCGCTCGAGGCCCGCAACATTGAAGCGCGCCCCGTGTGGAAACCGCTTCACCTGCAGCCTTTGTTCAAAAACTGCGACTACATTCCGCACAGCCCGAATGAGAGTGTCTCGGAACGGCTGTTTGAAACCGGAATCTGCCTGCCGTCCGGATCGAATCTGACGGTTGAAGATCAACATCGAGTGATAAACACGTTTCACGCTATAAAAAATTTCTGATCCCGGCCAAGCGGAGAAGTGCCGGAACTTTTCCGCAGCCCTTTTTGGGACACAGTCGGTTTTTTTTGCACCAGTCCGAAGTGATTGTTTTTCATTGACCTGAAATTTATTTCGGGTTTCGGAATTTAAAAATTCTTTTAAGTTTGCTGGATTCGTATTTATAATTCCATCAAATTTGTGGAAACAAGACATCTTTCATTGCGTTTCGTTTGAAATGACATGACACAAACCAAACTCATCCCCATTGAACAGCGAACGCTCTGGCTGCAAGCCCTGGAACGCTGCGGTCGTCATGATATTTATCACGGTCCGGAATACCACCGGGTTTCGCAGCTCATGGGAGAAGGCACGCCGTATCTATTTACCTATCAGGATGAAACCCGATGGGCGGCCCTTCCCTTCCTGGTCCGTCCGGTGTCCCAAGTGACGGGACTGGAAAGTTATGAACTGAACGACGCCGCTTCCGTGTACGGGTACTCCGGTGTCATCTCGAACGTGCATCAGAAAGATCGGGGCGCGATTGCGTTTCGAACCGGGTTTCAGCAGGCTCTGCACAAAACATTGAAGGAGAAAAATATCGTTTCCTTGTTCAGCCGCCTCAATCCATTGCTGGACACAAAATGGCTATTGGGCGGATTGGCCGAAGTCGTCACGCTCGGCCCCACCGTCGTGCTCGATCTGACCGAATCTTTGCAAGATCAGGAAAAAGGAATGAACCAGAGAGTGCGGCGGGACCTCCGTAAAGCGGTTAAGGCAGGCGTTACTGTGATTGAAGACGAGTCCTTCAAGCGCATCGATGAATTCATCGCCATTTACAACGAGACCATGCGCGACCGGGACGCTCAGGATTTTTATTTCTTCCCGAAAGAGTACTACCTGAACTTCAAAAAAGAACTCGGCGGTAAAATCAAACTGTATTTCGCGGAGCTCAATGGAGTCGTGATCAGCACCGCCATGTTCTTCGCGAATGGGAACATCATTCAATACCACCTGTCAGGAACCCCGTCGGATCAGCGAAAGTACAGCGGCCTGAAACTGATTTTCGATGTCGTGAGACGATGGGGCACGGAAAACGGCTTCGCACAATTCCATCTTGGAGGCGGCGTCGGTGCCGCGAAAGATTCGCTTCTGGATTTCAAGGCGGGATTCTCTAAAAAAATGCAGGACTTTGCCATTGTCAAAATGATCCTCGATCCCGCTTTGTACGCGGAGCTCAACCGAGCCCGCGCGGCGCACGAAAACCGCAATGGAGCGATCGTCCTTTCAGAAAACTTTTTTCCCCGTTACCGCCGTCCGGTGAAGTTACAGCCGGAACCCGTCATCGTTTGACCCGCTCACGTTAGTCTGTTCCCCTCACCCTCTTCCCTCGTGCTTGCCCACTCATATTTATACAATATGTATATCTATTGTTCCGCATAGCCCGGCTTCCCCGATTCAAAGATTTCCCAATCGCCCCGCCAGCCGCTTACATTTACATTTCAAGGGCTTAGAAAATCGTTAAAATACCACGGCTTGCGGCTGTGACCGGGGGCACACGCCCTGCGTACACCTCACTTGACAAGCTTTCCGGGGTTTGGGTAATATCGGAACTCTAAGCACCTATCGCAATGAGGAACCTCTCTGTAAATCTGGTTCCAGAGAGTTCCGGGCTGTTTTTCTAAGGAATCCGGTGTGCATCTGAATGCAGCGAGAACCCCTGGAAAACGGCCGATTACTTGCAATCTTTTGTAACTAAAGCGTTACACACCCTTAATCCATTCTTAAGATTTCAATGGCATCCTGATTCCATCAAAAGGGTGTGGTTTTGAGGGATGGATGATGCAACCTCTTCCCACACCCGCGCCTTTGCATTCAACTTGTTTTTAAAAGGAAATCCCGGTCTCGGGAATTCCCGGGAGGGGGAGGCTCGATAAATTCGTTCGTATCCGGCACACCCAGGTTTGAAGGCACCCGGCTCCAAAGCGACCGGACACGGGGCCGGCGGCGGACCGGGCACCACAAGGATTCGAACACTCTCCAATTCAGCGGCAACGATCACCCATTCACGAGGTTGAAACGATGAAAGCAGTCATTCTGGCAGGCGGTCTGGGCACGCGCTTGAGCGAAGAAACCACCCTCAAACCCAAACCCATGGTCGAGATCGGCGGCAGGCCCATACTCTGGCACATCATGAAGTCCTATTCCTCCCACGGCATCAACGATTTCATCATCTGCCTGGGTTACAAGGGATACATGATCAAAGAATACTTCGCCAACTACTTCCTGCACATGTCGGACGTGACCTTCAACCTCAAGACCAACGAAATGGAAGTGCTGCAGAACAACGTCGAACCCTGGCGGGTCACGCTGGTGGACACCGGGCACGACACCTACACCGGCGGCCGGATCAAACGGATCAAGGACCACCTCGACGACGACTCGTTCTGCCTGACCTACGGCGACGGCTTGTCCAACATCGACATCAACCGCCTGGTGGACTTCCACAAGAAACACGGCCGCCTCGCGACGGTCACCGGCGTGCAGCCTCCGGGCCGCTTCGGCGCCATGGGGATCAAGGACAATCTGATCATGTCCTTCGTCGAAAAACCGGCGGAAGGCAGCGGCTGGATCAACGGCGGCTTTTTCGTGCTCGAGCCCAAAGTGCTCGACTTCATCGACGGCGACCACGTCTGGTGGGAACGCGAACCCCTGCAGGCACTGGTGAACCAGCAGCAACTCGCGGTGTTCAAGCACAAAGGCTTCTGGATGCCCATGGACACGCTGCGCGACAAGAACACACTGGAAAACATCTGGAACTCCGGCAACGCCGACTGGAAAACCTGGTAAACGGAATGCAAGGAACGGATTATCTCATCATCGGCGGCGGTGTCATCGGCCTCAACATCGCCCGCGAACTGAAGCAGCGCAAACACGGCGCGCGGGTCGTGGTGCTGGAGAAGGAGCCCGACTGCGGTTACCACGCCAGCGGCCGCAACAGCGGCGTTCTGCACGCCGGCTTCTATTACACCGCGGATTCCCTGAAAGCCCGGTTCACCAAACGCGGCAACCGCCTGCTCACCGAATACTGCGACCGCAAAAATCTCCGCATCAACAAATGCGGCAAGCTGGTGGTCGCCAAGGATGAAAACGACCTGGACTACCTGGACGAGCTGATCCGGCGCGGCCAGAAAAACGAAATCGAACTGCATGAGATCACCGAGAAGGAAGCGAAGGAAATCGAGCCGCGCGTGAAAACCCATCAGCGGGCCCTGTTTTCCCCCACCACCTCTTCGGTGGATCCGCTGGAAGTGATGCACGCCATGAAGCAGGATGCCATCGCCGAAGGCGTGGAGATGAAAACCGGCATCCGCTACATCAGCCGCAAAGGCAAAACGGTCACCACCTCGGAAGGGCCGATCGAAGCGGGTTACGTCATCAACTCCGCGGGACTGTACGCCGATCACATCGCCCGTGATTACGGCTTTTCGCAGAAATACCGCATCCTGCCGTTCAAGGGTCTGTACCTGTACTCCGACGATCTCAAGGGATCGCTGCGCACCAATATTTACCCGGTTCCGGATCTCAGGAATCCGTTTCTCGGCGTCCATTACACCGTCACCGTGGATGGCAAGGTGAAGATCGGCCCCACGGCCATCCCGGCGTTCTGGCGCGAGCAGTACTCCGGACTGGACAATTTCTATCTGTCCGAGTTTTCGGAAATCATCTTCCGGCAGCTCGGCCTGTTCGCGTTTTCCGGTTTCGATTTCAAGCAGCTCGCCTTCGATGAGATCCGCAAATACTCCAAGACGCATCTGGTGTCGCTGGCGTCCCATCTTTTAAACACCAATGGCGGGCGCAAAAGCAACCACTGGGGAAAACCGGGCATCCGCGCCCAGCTTCTGGATATTGAAGAGAAAAAACTGATCATGGATTTTGTTCTTGAAGGGGACGCAGACTCCATGCACGTGTTGAACGCAGTCTCTCCCGCGTTCACCTGCGCCATCCCCTTCGCTGAATATGTGTGTGATGAAATCGACCGCCATTCTAACTGAGGAAACCCCATGAAGATTCTAGTCACCGGCAACATGGGCTACGTCGGACCCGGCGTGGTCAAACAGCTCCGCAGCACGTTCCCCGAAGCCACGCTGATCGGGTTCGACATCGGCTATTTCGCCCAATGCCTCACCAACACGGCCATGCTGCCCGAATGCAACGTGGACGTGCAGTATTTCGGCGACGTGCGGGATTTTCCTCAGGAGATTCTTTCAGGTATCGACGCCATCGTGCACCTGGCGGCCATCTCCAACGATCCGATGGGCAACAAGTATGAAGAAGTGACCCTCGACATCAACTACCGCGCCAGCGTGCACATCGCCAAGCTGGCGAAAGAAGCGGGCGTCAAGTCCTTCTGCTTCGCCTCCAGCTGCAGCGTGTACGGCTGCGCGGACGACGGCGCCCGCACGGAAGACTCGACGCTGAACCCGCTCACCGCCTACGCGAAATCCAAAGTGTTCACCGAGCAGGAACTGAAGCACCTGGCCGCACCGGATTTCAAAGTCACCGCGCTGCGGTTTTCCACCGCCTGCGGCATGAGCGACCGGCTGCGGCTGGATCTGGTGCTCAACGATTTCGTCGCCTCCGCCGTGGCGACCGGAAAGATCACCATCCTGAGCGACGGCACGCCCTGGCGGCCGCTGATCAACGTCAAAGACATGGCCCGCGCTTTCGAATGGGCCATCGTGCGCGATCCCGCCGAGGCCGGCGACTTCATCGCCGTCAACATCGGCACCGACAGCTGGAACTACCAGGTGAAGGAACTGGCTCAGGCAGTGGCCAAGGTCATCCCCGGCACCGAAGTCTCCATCAACACCGACGCACAGCCGGACAAACGCTCCTACAAGGTCGATTTCAGCCTGTTCCGCAGGCTGGCGCCGAACCACCAGCCTGAGTACGACCTGTTGAGCACCGTCGCCGAACTCAAGGAAGGCCTTGAAGCGATGCAGTTCAACGACGCGAATTTCCGCGATTCACTGATGATGCGGCTCAAAGTGCTGGGCCATCTCGAATCACACGGCCTCATCGGCCCCGAACTCACCTGGACCACCAAACCGAAAGGAGTGACCGTAAGCTCATGAAGGATAAAGAAAACACATGTCGATTCTGCGGTAGCTCTTTAAAGATCACCTTTGCCGACCTGGGGATGTCGCCCTTGGCGAACTCCTACATCCCGGCCGACAAGGAATGCAGCATGGAGCCGTTTTATCCGCTGCACGCCTACGTCTGCCAGATCTGCTTTCTGGTCCAGCTCAAGGAATTCGAAAGCCCGCAGCACATTTTCAGCGACTACGCTTATTTCTCTTCGTTCAGCGAGTCCTGGCTGCGTCACGCCAAAGCCTACACCGATAAGATGGTGGAGCGGTTCGGTTTCGGCGCCAGCAGTCAGGTGATTGAGATCGCCAGCAACGACGGTTACCTGCTGCAGTATTTCAAGGAAAAAAGCATCCCGGTTCTCGGCATCGAGCCCGCGGCCAACATCGCCAAAGTGGCGCAGGAGAAGGGAATCCCCTCGCTGGTCAAGTTCTTCGGCAAAGAGACCGCATCGGAGCTCGCCGCCGAAGGCACCCAGGCGGACCTGCTCTTGGGCAACAACGTCCTGGCCCACGTCCCCGACCTGCACGATTTCGTCGGCGGCATGAAGCTCGCGCTCAAATCCGATGGCGTGATCACCATGGAGTTTCCGCATCTTCTGCGGCTGATGGAAGAAAACCAGTTCGACACCATTTACCACGAACACTTCTCCTATCTCTCGCTGATCACCGTGGAAAAAGTGTTCCAGCGCCACGGCCTCACGCTGTTCGACGTCGAGGAGCTGCCCACTCACGGCGGTTCGCTGAGGATCTACGCCCGCCACACAGAAGATGAGAGCAAACCCGTCTCCGAGCGCATCACACAGCTGCGCGAACGGGAAATCGCTTACGGCCTCAACGATCCCGCAACCTACACCTCTTTCGCCGAAAAAGTGCTGGAGACCAAGCGGGGTCTGTTGACCTTCCTCAACGAGGCCAAGCGCGAGGGAAAAACCATCGTCGGATACGGCGCGCCCGCGAAAGGCAACACCCTGCTCAACTACTGCGGCGTCGGCACCGACTACATCGATTACACCGTGGACCGCAGCCCGGAAAAACAGGGGCGTTATCTGCCGGGGACGCACATCCCCATCTTCCATCCCGATAAGATCCGGGAGACCAAACCCGATTACGTTTTCATCCTGCCCTGGAACATCAAGGATGAAATCATGAAACAGATGGCCTACATTCGGGAATGGGGCGGCCAGTTTTTCATTCCCATTCCCAAGGTGGAAATTTTCAGGTGAACGTCATGGGTCTATTCCAGAATATAAAAACCCAGACCGGAGGGGTGAGATGGAGCCGGTTTCATACCCGCCCTTCGATCTCGACATCCGTTTTCCGCAAGTCGGATGCGCCTCAAAAGGACGAAGGTCCGCTTAAGATGATGCCGCTCATGCGGGAGCTGTTCCCCATTTGCCGCAGCATCACCGGCGAGGGTTTTCGTAAAAGCCTCAAGATCCTTGCGCGGGAAATCGACCTGAACATTCTGGAATACCCGTCCGGCCAGCAGTGCTTCGAGTGGACCGTCCCCGACGAGTGGAACATCCACGACGCCTACATCAAAGACGCCAGGGGCAACCGCATCGTGGATTTTCGCAGATCCAGCCTGCACGTGGTGAACTACAGCGTGCCGGTGCACGCCATCATGCCGTTCAAACAACTCCGGGAACACCTGCACTCCCTGCCGGATCAGCCGGACGCCATCCCCTACCGCACGTCGTACTACAAAAGGACCTGGGGATTCTGCCTCACGCATGAGCAGCTTTTGCAGATGGAGAAAAACCCCGACGCGATATACGAAGTGTGTATCGATTCGGAGATCACCAAAGGCGTCATGCGCATCGGCGAGTGCTTCCTGCCCGGTAAAACGGACAAGGAGATCCTCATTTCCGCGCACAACGATCATCCCTGCCAGGCCAGCGACGGCCTTTCCGGCGCGCTTGTGGCCACCGCACTGGCCAGGGAAATTAAAAAATGGAAAAACCGGCACTATTCGTATCGCATCCTGCTTCTGCCGGCCACCATCGGCTGCATCACCTACATCTACAACCATAAAGACTGGCTGAAGCGGCTGAAGGGCGGATATGTGCTCGCCTGTCTGGGCGATTCCGGCAAGTTCAATTACAAAAAAACGTTTCTCGGCGATCATGAAATCGATCAGGCCATGATCCATGCCCTGCGTTCGGAAGGGGTGGATCACCAGGTGCGGAAATTCTGGCCCTGGGGCGGCGACGAAACCCAGTACAGCTCTCCCGGATTTCGCATTCCCGTGGGCTCTTTGATGCGGACGCCTTTCATGGAATTTCCCCAGTACCACACCTCTCTGGACGATCTGGATTATGTTTCCGAAGAGGCGTTGCAGGGTTCGCTCCGCATCTACGTCAGGGCTCTGCGTAATCTCGAAATGAACGCGACGTACCGCGTTACCTTCGCCGGCGAACCCAAGCTGGACAAGCACAACATGTACGTCGGCCCCTCCGGCGAACCGGATCTGTTCTGGGGCACCAATTATTTTTTCCACATGAGCGACGGCACACATTCCCTTCTGGACATTCACGCCGAAAGCGGGGTTCCTATGGAAACGCTGGCGGGAATCGCGGAAAAGGCTCTCTCCGCAGGCCTGGTAGAGCGGCTTTGATAGATTGATTTCAGGAGGGGCCAGGATTCAGACCACCTTCCTTTTATATTCGCAGCAACCAACACATGAAATTCACCGAAACCCGCTTCAAAGGGGCGTTCATCATCGAGCCGGAGCCCATCCGGGACAACCGCGGTTTCTTCGCGCGCGCGTTCTGCCGCAAAGAATTCGAAGCCCACGGCCTGAACCCCGAGCTGGTTCAGTGCAACATTTCCTTCAACCGGCACAAGGGCACGCTGCGCGGGATGCATTACCAGGTTCCGCCGCATGATGAAGACAAGCTCGTGCGCGTGACCCGCGGCGCGATCTTCGACGTCATTGTGGATCTTAGGGAAGACTCGTCCACCTTCCGGCAATGGCTGGGCGTGGAGCTGACCGAAGAAAACCGCAAGGCCTTTTACATACCCAAAGGATTCGCGCACGGCTTTCAGACTCTTGCGGACGACACGGAAGTGTTTTACCAGATGTCGCAATACTATCACCCGGAATCGAACCGGGGTGTGGCCTGGGACAGTCCGGAACTGGCCATCGAGTGGCCGCTGGAAACGAAGATCCTTTCCGAGAAAGACAAAAATCACAGCAGCACGATCCAACGTTGAACTGCTAAGCAATTGAAATCACTGGCAAGTGACCTGAAAAATCTGAAAGGCAGACATCGATGAAACTCATGCCCCTCATGCAGGAGCTGTTTCCCATATACCGCAGCATCACAGGAGACGGCTTCAAGGAAAGCCTTGAGCTCCTGTCTCGCGAACTCGATCTGAAAATTCTGGAATACCCCAGCGGGCAGGAGTGTTTCGAATGGACCGTTCCCGACGAATGGAACATCCAGGATGCCTGGATCAAGGATTCCAGCGGCAAACGCGTGGTCGATTTCAAACAAAACAGCCTGCACGTGATGAGCTACAGCACCCCGATCCACGAAACGATGCCGTTCTCCAGGCTCAAGGACCGCCTTCACACCATTCCGGACCTCCCTTCCGCGGTGCCGTTCCGCACTTCCTTTTACCGGCGCAACTGGGGATTCTGCATCAGTCACGATCAGTACTGCGAAATGGAAAAGAATCCCGGCGCCGAGTACGAAGTCTGCATCGAGTCGGAACTGAAGAAAGGCGTGCTGCGTATCGGAGAGTGGTATCTTCCCGGCGAAAGCGAAAAGGAAATTTTATTTTCCAGTTACAACTGTCATCCCGCCCAGGCCAATGACGGCCTGTCCAGCACCCTGGTCTCCGTGGCCGTGGCTAAAAAACTACTGGAGCTGCCCCGGCGCAAGTATTCCTACCGGCTTTTGATCCTGCCCGGCACCATCGGTTCCATCACCTACCTGTTCAACCACCCCGACTGGATCTCGAAAGTGACCGGTGGCTACGTCTACGCCTGTCTGGGCGATCGCGGGAAAATGAACTATAAGAAGACCTATCAAGGCGATCACGAAGTGGACAAAGCCATGATCGCCGCTTTGCAGACGGAGAAGGCCGAGCACGTGGTGCGGGATTTCTGGCCCTGGGGCGGGGACGAGGGACATTACAATTCCCCTGGATTCAGAATGCCCATGGGCTCGCTCATGCGGTCCCCGTATATGGAATACCCCGAGTACCACACCTCGCTGGACAACCTGGATTTCGTTTCCGAGGAAGCGATGCAGGAGTCGGTCCGCGTTTACTGGCGGGCGGTTCAGAATCTCGAAATGAATGCCCGCTATAAAGTCCTCATCAAAGGCGAACCCAAGCTGGACAAGCACAACATGTATGTGAGTCCCGCCGTGGACCGCAATCGTTTCCTGGGAACCAATTATTTTTTTCTCATGAGCGACGGCAGTCATTCGCTGCTGGACATTCATCTGAAAAGCGGAGTCGACCTGGACACCCTGAACAGCATCGCGGAAAAAGCCGTGTCGGTCGGACTGGCGGCCCGCCTGGATCAGGCAACCGCCTGACGTTTCATTTACGAAAATTTCGATCGGCGGGGCGTGCATGCCTCGCCCGCATGCGGAATGCCGCGTCTGTTGCGCGCGGTGGCTTTTGTGTCAGAGGTGAATTATAAAATCCTATTTCATTTCGCCGGCAACAGGATGTCAGCCGCATCCGGTTCCGGAATGCGGGTGGAGTGTCGTGTTGATCATAAAGCGCCGTTTTCCAACACCTTTAGCATGCACTCAACATGTAAATCTATGCCTGTAAATAGAAATCAAAACGTGGCGAATTTGTGACGTCTCCTGCACGATTCCGTAATATTGATTTCTTATCCTAACTGAAACGTCCCCTGAGAGAATCCAACTCGACGTTCAATAGATTTCTTTAAAGGATTCAATACGTTATAGGTCAAATTCGGGGGAGGAACGGATTCCATAATTCAGGGAGAAAAAATTCGGCGCAGCGAGCCCAAAAAGTTTTGGGACAAAAAAGGGAATATGTTAATGTAAACATTTCTGAGGGAAAGACCGGAATTTTCAACCAGTGCCAATCAGTTACAGGCACTGAAAACCTATCCGGCCGACACTTCTTTCCAACGGAAACCTTCACTTGAGTGTTCTCTTTTCGCGGGCTGGCGCAGGACACCGACAGAGTGGAAATTTCTCTCCCACTGGCTGGAAAGTTAGCAATTTCCCATCAACCATAAGGCATGAGGTTTTAAATGAACCAGGTTCCTCAAAACCAGCAGGAAATCAATATTCAGGAATTGTTCCAGATAATCAACCGGCGCAAGCTGACCATCCTCTGCTTCGTCCTGATTTTTGGAATCGTCGGCACGATTTATTCCTTCAGCCAGACCCCGGTTTACGAAACCCAAGCCATCGTGTTGATCGGAACCAAAACTCCCGATACGTTCACGGACAAGGGCAAGGGTTTTGAAGAGTTGGATCCGACAAAGACCGACTATTACAAAACCCAGTACGCCATGCTCAAAAGCCGGACCCTCGCCAAGCGGATCATCGACGAGTTGAACCTGGTGGAGAACGATGAGTTCAAACCCAAAAAACCGATGATCGATCTGAGCGGCGTCAAGCAAACCGTCCGCGGCGTCATTGAAAATCTGATGCCGGCCCAGCCGGAAACCGCCAGCGTGCAGGTCCCCAAAGATCCCGTCACGGAAATGGTGGACGAGTTTCTGCGCCGGTTGATCATTTCCCCCATCACCCAAAGCCACGTCGTCAACGTGAGCTTTCAGGGTTACAACCCGGTCATGATCACGGAAATCACCAACAAGTTCCTCGACACCGTGATCCAGAGAAACATCGAGCGCCGGACGAAGATCCTCGGCGGATCTGAAAAATGGATGGTGGAAAAGCTGACGGAACTGAAAGACAAAATGAAAAAAGCCGAGCTGAAGCTGGCGAAGTTCCGCAAACGAAACAACATCATCGACTTCAGGAAAAACCGCGAGATCTCCGCCCAGAACCTCAGCAAATATCAGGATGAGATCCGCACTGTGCAGTCCGAACAGCTCCGCCTTCAGACCTTAAAGGAGTTGCTGGAAAAACTGAAAACCGATCCGGTCGGTCTTTTGCAGACGCTTCCCGATGACGTGAAAACCATCGAGATCACCAATCTCATCACTCAGTACGCCCAGATCCTGAGCGAGTATGAGGATCTGACCAGTCAATACAGCGTGCGGCATCCGCGCCTGCAGATGCTGGACCAGAAAAAGCGGCAGATCGAAGAGAAGATCCCCGCTGAGGTCGACCGCCTGATCGCTTCGATCGACATCGACTACCGCGGAACCGTGGTCCACGAGCAGTCCCTGCGCAACGCGATGCAGACGGAAAAGAACAAGATCATGAAGCTGGACAACGAAGAGTTCACCTTCAATGCGCTGAACGATGAGTTCGAAACCAACAAGATCCTCCACAACGACCTGCTGAAGCGGTTCAAGGAAATCGACATCGCCTCATACAGCAACGAGAGTGCGATCCAGGTGGTGGACCGGGCGGAAATTCCCTACAAGCCCATCAAACCGAAAAAGACCTTCATCATCTCCCTGTGCCTCATGCTGGGAATGCTGGGAGGCAGCTTCTGGACCATCGTTTCGGAACGGATGAAAAAATCCATGATCAGCGTCGAGGACGTGGTCCGACAGATTCCCTTCCCGTTCCTCGGTGCGGTGGGCGTCATCAGCAAGAAAGACCTGCCCCTGCCCGCGGTGAACAACATCAACTCCTTCGTCGCGGAAGAGTTCAGAACGGTGAAGACCAACCTGATGCTCAACGGTTTCATCGATCAGAACAAGGCGCTGCTGATATCCAGCTCCACGCCCAAGGAAGGAAAGACCACCATCGTCACCAACCTGGCGGCCACGTTCGCTCAGGAGAACAAACGGGTGCTGATCATCGACGCCGACTTCGTGCGTCCCAAGGTCAGCTCCGTGTTCACGAACCTGAACACGTTCAAGCATCCGGGTTTCATCGACGTTCTGGAAAACCCCAAGCTGTTCGACCGGCTGGTGAACAACAAAGGGTCTGAGAACGGCAAGCTCGATGAGATCTATCTCAAGACGGGAATCGACGGGGTCTACATCCTGCCTCGCGGCGCGTTGACCCGCAAGTTCACCGACACCATCAACTACGGCCTGTTCCAGAAATTCCTCACCGCCGTCAAGAAAACCTTCGACGTGGTGCTGATGGACACGCCGCCGGCTCTGGCCTTCTCGTATGTTTCCGTCGCGGCGCAGCTTTGCGACGGCGTCATGTTCGTCATCGGATCCGGCATGAAGGACAAGGACCTGATCAAACGGACTCTGAAGCAGCTTTCGGCGGCCTCCTCGGACAACAGCTTCCGTTTCGGTTCCGGCGGCCGGCCCATGCCCGCAAAGACCGCCAACGGATCAAGCGGCAGCGGCAACAGCAACATGCTGATGAAAGCCGGTCCCAAGTCGCGGATCTTCGGTGTGGTCCTCAACAAGGTGAAATTTCACCGCGACGACTACTACGAGTACCACCGCAAGTACTTCCAGGACTACTATTCCAACATGGATCTCAAAAAGCGGAAAGTGGTCTCCGCGTAACCGCATCCAGCAAAAACAGGGGGGAGCCTTTCGGCTCCCCCCTTTCTTTTTGCCTGAATGTCAGCGGCGGAATTTTTCGATGAGGCCTGTGACCGTTCCGATCACCCGGTTCACATCTTCGACCGACATCTTCGGATACAAAGGCAGGGTCAACACCCGGTGCGAATAATCGGTGGCGACGGGACAGGATTCCGGCCGCATTCCCAGAACCTCGCGGTAATACGGCTGCAGGTGCAGCGCCACGTAATGCACCGCGGCGCCGATCCCCTGCCCCTGCAGTTCGGTGAGAAACTCGTTGCGCGACACCGTCAGACTCTCAAGCCTCAGCGCGATGATGTAGATGTGGTGCGCGTGCGAAGCGTAGTCGCGCGTGACCAGGGTCTCGATCTCCGGAATCGCGTGGAACGCCTCGTCGTACATCGCCGCGTAGCGTTTGCGCAGATCGAGAAAATCGTTCACCCGCTTGAGCTGGTGGATCCCCAGTGCGGCGTTGATGTCCGGCATGTTGTACTTGAACCCCGGCGTCCTGAGTTCCCAGTGTGAAAATTTTTCCTTGCCGTAGCGCTTCCACGCATCCTTGCTGAGCCCCTGCAGGCGCAATTCCCGCACCTTGTCCGCCAAAGCGTCGTCGTTGGTCACCAGCATCCCGCCTTCACCGGTGGTGATATTTTTATTGGCGTAAAAACTGAACGAAGTGGGATTGCCCAGGTTGCCGATTTTCCGTCCTTTGTACCCGGTTTCCAGTCCGTGCGCGGCGTCCTCGATCAGCGCCAGGTTGTGCCGCCGGGCGATGTCCTGAATCACGTCCATATCGCAGGGGTGCCCGGCGAAATGCACCGGCAGGATGGCCACCGTGCGAGGCGTGATCTTTGCCTCGATCTTGTGCACGTCGATGGTGAGCGTGCCCGGCTCGATATCGACGAACACCGGTTTCAGACGTTCGTGCAGAACGATGTTGGACGTCGCCGGGAACGTCATCGGCGTCGTGATCACCTCCGAGCCCTCCGGAAACCCCATCGACGCCAGCGCCAGGTGCAGCCCCGCCGTGCAGGAATTCAGCGCCACGGCATGCCGGCAGCCGATGTAATCCTTGAATCCCTCTTCAAAACGCTGCGTTTTGGGACCGGTGGTCAACCAGCCCGAACGCAGCGTGTCCACCACTTCGTTGATTTCTTCCTCTTCAAACCAGGAACGGTGAAACGGCAGGTCCATGCTCATAGCGGGGAAAGTCTCCAGGAAAGTTGGGAAGGAACGTTTCTGCGCATGCGGGGCGTTTCCCGGTTCGATGCGAACAGAGAAACTCAGAGTCAAAAGGCTGGATGCAGAAACGCGAATCGAAAAGAAAAAAAGATGAACGTTGGAAAGAAACGCTCCGGCGGAAAAAAGTATAGCACACAACAAACGGATACGGATAGCGGCAACCGGCAGGCGCAATTTAAAAGCGCCGGTATGGACAGGATCCAGCATTCCGCACGTGGAGATCTTTGCATGAGTCGGCTCGCCACGAAATTAAAAGCCAATTGTCACCCTGAGCTTGTCGAAGGGTACAAGAAATCATGCTTCGACAGAGCCTGTCCTGAGCCTGCCGAAGGGCTCAGCATGACAAATAAATGATTTGTGCAAAGATCTCAGATTGGACGCGCGTCCTACCGGAAAGACAGAGTTGAAATTTAAAACGCGGATGCTAAAATCGAGATCCTTGCAGTGTCCAACCCCGTCAACCTGTCACCCACACAAAATTCCATGCTGGCAACCCTGAACTCCCTCACCGGTTTCATCGGCCCCAAGACCAGTTACCTGGTCCAGGCCTTCATCGTCATTTTTGTAGCCCTGGTCATCGACTACATCCAGAGGCGCATCTTCAAGAAACTACGCCTGCAGGCGCAAAAGTCGAACAACCTGTGGGACGACGCGCTGCTGCACTCGATTCCCAAACCGCTGAGCGTCATCATCTGGGCGGCGGGCATTTCCCTGGCCGCGGAAATCATCCGCAACGCCACCGGCGCCGTCATCCTGGAAGCCGCCGAGCCCATCCGCGACACGCTGATCATCGCCGCCATCGCCTGGCTGTTCGTCCGCTTCATCAAGAACGCCGAACGGGCTGTGCTGCGAAGCACCGAAAAGGACGTGGACCCGACCACCGTGGACGCCATTTCCAAGCTCATCCGCGTGTCCGTGTTCATCACCGCGGCGCTGGTGGTGCTGCAGACGCTGGGCTACAGCATCTCCGGCGTTCTGGCCTTCGGCGGCATCGGCGGCATCGCCGTGGGATTCGCGGCCAAGGACCTGCTCGCCAATTTTTTCGGTGGATTGACGATCTACCTCGACCGGCCCTTCGCCGTGGGAGACTGGGTGCGGTCCCCCGACCGGGAGATCGAGGGCACTGTGGAACACATCGGCTGGCGGCTCACCCGCATCCGCACCTTCGACAAGCGGCCGCTGTACGTGCCCAACTCCACCTTCACCACCATCGCGGTGGAAAACCCCTCGCGCATGCAGAACCGCAGGATCTACGAAACCGTCGGCATCCGCTACGACGACGGCGCCAAGATGCAGACGATCGTGGAAAACGTGAAAGACATGCTGAAGAACCATGCCGAAATCGATACCGGCAAGACCCTGATCGTCAACTTCAACGCCTTCGCCCCCTCCTCTTTGGACTTTTTCGTGTACACCTTCACAAAAACCACCAAATGGGCGCGTTTTCACGAAATCAAGCAGGACGTGCTGTTGAAGATCATGCAGATTGTGGAGGACGCAGGCGCGGAAATCGCCTTTCCCACATCCACATTGCATCTGCCGGATTTTTCTGAAAAACAACTGCAGGAAAGATTGAAGGGAAAAAACGCGGGAAGCTGAAACAAACGATCAGGCCGGTGCGGGGCGCCGGGCGGATTATCGGAAGGGCCGGCTGGCTTTCAGTTGGATTCCGCGCCGGACTTGGCAGGTTTTTTATACACTTTGCGGCGGAACAGACTGCCTCTCCGGCTCACCAGCCGGTCGAGAAACACATATCCGTCCAGGTGGTCCATTTCGTGCTGCGCCACCCGGGCTTCGAAACCTTCCATGTGGTACACATGTTCGTTGCCGAACTCATCCTGCGCCTTCAATTCGATGAACTCCCAGCGCGCCACGTTGCCCGTGTAATCGGGCACCGACAGGCACCCTTCGCGTCCCACCACATTGCCTTCGTGTGACGTGATCACCGGATTGATCAGAATCAGCCGGCCGTGATTTTTGATTTTCGGCTTGCTGGTCAGATCGACGATCACGATCCGGTCCAGCCGTCCGACCTGCGGAGCGGCGATGCCGATGGCGCCGGGCCCGGCGCGCATCGTTTCTTCCAGGTCCGCAATGAAGCTGCGCAGAGCATCGTCGATCGTATCCACCGGTTTCGAGATCTCCTTCAACCGGGGATCGGGGACTTCCAGTATTTTCAGAACCGCCATCGCTCTCAGCCTCTCAGAATATCGATTTCCGCTATCTCCGTGTCGATTTCCAGTTCCGCGTCCACAGTATCGAGCGCCGCCCGCAGCGCCTCAATGCTCTGTTCCGTCACGCCCTCGATGTGCATGATGTAGATCGGCCTCTCCTCCGTGCCCGCCACATCCGATTCCAGGTTGAGGATGTTGAGGCCCGCCTCGGCCAGCGTGCCGGTCACCTGGGCCACGATCCCGGCCCGGTCCGCGCCGTGCACACTGACGCGCACATTGGGCTCCACATGGTGGTGCAGCTCGCCTTCGATCACGTCCACATGGTGCCGGAGACCGAATTCGCGCGACACCGGCTCGATCAGGCGTTCCAGCGCCTCTTCCGGGCCTTCGTGCTGCACCATCAGCATGATCGAAAAATTACCGCCCAGGCGCGACATGGAAGCCTCACCCAGATTGCATTTTCCCTTGAACAACGCGCCGCTGATGCGCGCCACGATACCCGGCCGGTCTTTCCCGACGAGCGTCAACATGTACCAGTTTTCCATGACACGAACCGATCAAAAAGTGCAACTCAGTTTTAAAAGATAAACTCTGAACTCCGATAATTCAAGCGAAGAAACCGCGTTTCGCGGCCGCCCGCGCCCGTTTCCCGCCGCCCCGGAGATAACAGATTGAAATTCAGCGACGGTCATCCGCCCGTCTCTCCCATCCAAAGCACAAACTGATCCCAGGCATCCTTGAAGTTGCCCGCACTGTACCGTTTCATTTCCGGCGATCCGTCCGGCGCTTCCGGGGAACGGGACAGCATGATGTATTTTTCGTTGAACGATTCACTCGCCATATAGAGTGACAACCGGTCCGCCATGACGCAGCCCGTCCCGCGCATCAATTCCTCGAACACCGGCTTCGCCTGGCAGGCGATCTCGAGGCCGTTTTTATTGATCAGCTTTTTCATTGTATTTCCGCAATTTATACAGCTCCGACCCGGATTCGGGCCGGATTCAGCCGTCCACTCTACCCGCTTCGGAGGGATTTCTCAAGCCGCTCCGCCCTGCCCTGGGGCAGTAAAATAAAGTGGAAAAAATCATAGATTTACGTTATCTTAGAATGAAGGAATACTATCAAACCATTGAATATATTAGCCTAAATTAAGGGCTGAAACGATTCCCGCCTCCGGGTTGGGATGAACGGCGATCCGCTGTCTCAGACCGCCGAAAAGACGCTTTTATGAAAAAAATCCGTGTTCTGGTGGTGGACGATGCGGTGGTCGTCCGCAAAATCGTGACCGACAGCCTGCAGGTGGATCCTGAGATCGAGGTTTCCGGCGTCGCCGCCAACGGCCGCATCGCCCTTGCCAAAATCGAGCAGATCAAGCCGGATCTCGTCACTCTGGACATCGAAATGCCGGAGATGGACGGTTTGCAGACTCTGGCGGAAATCCGCAAGACCCACCCTTCCCTGCCGGTCATCATGTTCAGCACCCTCACCGAGCGGGGCGGGGCGAAAACCCTGGAAGCGCTGGCTCTGGGAGCCACCGACTACGTCACCAAACCGGCGAACGTGGGCAGCGTTTCGATCGCCATGCAGCGCGTCCGGGAAGAACTCATTCCCAAGATCAAGGTTTTCTGCTCGGATAAAGTGGGGCTCAAGCCGCCCGCGACCGCAAAACCGGAACCTTCCAGCCTGCCGAAAAAGGCCGCGAAAATGGCGGTCCCGGCGGCGAAAAAACCGGCCCGGGACACCCGGATCGACATCGTGACCATCGGCGTGTCCACAGGCGGCCCCAACGCCCTCGCCGAGCTGTTTCCGGTGTTTCCCAAGGACCTGCCGGTCCCCATCGTGATGGTGCAGCACATGCCGCCGTTTTTCACCAAACTGCTGGCGGAGCGGTTGAGCTCGAAGTCCAATCTCACCGTCACAGAGGGGCAGGCCGGTACGGCGCTGGTCCCGGGATCAGCCTGGATCGCTCCCGGCGACCACCACATGGTTCTGGAGAAAAACGGCAAAGGAATGGCGCTGAGGACCCATCAGGAGCCGCCGGAAAACTCCTGCCGGCCCGCGGTCGACGTCCTGTTCCGCAGCGTGGCCGAATTGTACGGCCCGCACGCCCTGGCGGTGATCCTCACAGGAATGGGCCAGGACGGCCTGATCGGCTGCGAGTACATCAAAAGCGCCGGCGGCAAGGTCATCGTGCAGGATGAGCAAAGTTCGGTCGTCTGGGGAATGCCTGGATTCGTCGCCAAAGGAGGGTTGGCGGACAGGGTGCTGCCCCTGAAACAGATCGGCAACGCGATCCTGCAGGAGCTGAAAATCGGGCGCTGATCCGCGGCTTCACGCACAGAAAAACGCCCGCAAACGGGTGGGTCAGGGTGCCGCCACCACTGCGGCCGTTCCGGCCATGGCGTCTCCGTATTCCACATGCACGGCTTTTTTCGTGTCCAGAATGAGCAGCAGGCTGCCATCCAGTTTGTACACGCCGAGAACGAGATCCCGCGTCACCGCGTCCATCGTGTCCGGCGGCCGTTCGTAGCTGTCTTCGGGAACTTCCAGCACATCGCCGATCTCATCCACCAACAGACAGACGACGCCCTCTTCCGTACGCACCACGACGTTCATGGGACGCTTGTCGTCCGGCCAGCTTTCCATCTCGAACCGGCACCGCAGATCGATGGCGGTGATGATCTGTCCGCGCAGATTGATCATGCCGCGGACCACCGGCGGCGCCAGCGGCACGTGGGTCATTTCCTGAAAGCGGAAGACCTCCTGAATCTTCTCCACTTCAACGCCAAAAAACAAATCCCCCAGATAAAACGTACAGAACTGTTTGCTTTCCGCCATGAATCAATGCCCTCTTTTAAGCCGGGATCATTGCCGGTTCTTCGTAAAAAGAGGGATCGTGCTCTTTCACGATCCCTTCCGCATCCAACAGGTCCGTGACCTTGCCCTGCAGCACCACGGTTCCTACCGTTCCGTGACGGCGGGAATTCCGCTTGACGGTCACCGTCTCCTCCACGATGTCCACTATCCGGTCGGCGACCAGGGCCACGCTTTTGCCGTTATGGGTATACACCACGGCCTGCATCGTTTCTTTCACGCCCGCGGTGCCTTCTGAAATCTCTTCGCCAAAGATCCGGGACAGGAAAATGAGCGGCATGATCTCGCCCCGGTACTGCACCACTTCCTGATCTCCGGAATACTCCAGATCCTGGCGGGCGAATTCCTCCAGACGCGCCACGATGGAAAGCGGGATGGCCATGCGGCCGTCTTCTCCCAGACCGAAGATGAGATAGGAATGACGCTCCCGGTCGGTGTTGCGGGATTTATCCTGGCCGTCGTCGATGTTCCGCTCGTGCGTCTCCGTGACCACCCGCGCCGACTGGGCCAGGCCCATCACATCGAGGATCAGGGCCACCTTGCCGTCGCCCATGATCGTGGCTCCCGCGAAGGCGGGAATGCCCTTCATCTGTTTGCCGAGCGGCTTGACGACGATCTCCTCCGTATCGTTGACGCCTTCGACCACCAGACCGAACTGGCGGTCGTCCGCCTGCAGCACCACGATGTTCACCGCATCGTTGTTTTCCTTGCGCTCCACTTTGAGCTGATCGTTCAGATAAACCAGCGGCAGCAGATTGCCCCGCAGCCGGTACACCGGGGTTCCCTGAATCATCTCGACGGCGTTTTTCGCGTCCTGCCCGTCCAGGCGAACCAGTTCCAGCAGGTTCACCTGCGGGATGGCATAGCGATCGCCGCCGGTCATCACCGTGAGCGCCGGTATGATCGCCAGGGTCAGCGGGATTTTCACCTTCAGCGTGGTGCCGTGGCCTTTCTGGCTCTGCACGTCCACGGTGCCGCCGATCTTCTCGATATTGGTTTTCACCACGTCCATGCCGACGCCGCGGCCGGAGACGTTGGTCACCTTCGCGGCGGTAGAAAACCCGGCGGCGAAGATCAGATTGACCACCTCGCGGTCGCTCATGCGCGCCGCTTTTTCCGGCGTGATGACGTTCTTCTCGATGGCTTTCTTTTTCAGTTTTTCCGGGTCGATGCCGCCGCCGTCATCGATGATCTCGACATTGACCTGACCGCCCTCGTGGTAGGCGCGCAGTTTCAGCACGCCTTCTTCGTCTTTTCCGGCCGCCTTGCGGACCTCCGGCGTTTCGATGCCGTGGTCCACCGAATTGCGCACGATGTGCGTGAGCGGGTCCTTGATCGCCTCGATCAGGGTTTTGTCCAGTTCGGTCTCTTTCCCCTCCATTTCCAGGCGGACTTTTTTGCCGCAGGAAATCGCGAGGTCCCGCACCACCCTGGGGAATTTGTTCCAGATGTTGCCGATCGGCTGCATCCGGGTCTTCATCACCCCTTCCTGCAGCTCGGTGGTCACCAGATTGAGATGCTGGGTCGTGGCCGTGAACGTGGAATCCTGCTCTTTGGGCGTGAACTGCAGAATCTGATTGCGCGCCAGCACCAGCTCCCCGACCAGGTTCATCAGACGGTCCAGAAGATCCACATCCACACGGATGCTGGCCTCCGCCACCGCGCGCCCTTCCTGACGGGCCGCCGCCGCGCCGGATTTATCGACGCTTTCGTCGCCCTGAGCGGCCACAGCCGTTTCCGCCGTTTTCGCGCTTTCAGAAACTTCAGGCACTTCCGCAGTATCCGGGGCTGTCGGCGCTTCCTCGACAGGTGCCGGCGCTTCCGCTTCGGAATCCGGCGGCCACATCTGCGCGCGAATCAGGTCGACGGTTTCCACCGTTTTGCGGATGGCGTTTTCGGGAACATCCAGGACCTTCAGCGTCGCTCCGATGTTTTCCACCATCGCGTCGAAATGGGTTGCGTTCATCCCCTTGTCGATCAGAAATTTGTGCGAGTCCGCGTATTTCTTCATGGAAAAATCGGCCGATCCGCCCAGCGTGTGGGTGAACAGCTCGCGGTGGATGCTTTTGAGCGGCCCGAGCGCCACACCCTCGAACAGGTCCTTGATGCGCGTGTCCGCCAGCACCATCGAGTAGAGAACGTCGGCGATCGATTCGACCTTGTCCCCGCCTCCCATGCTTTCGTACACCGACGCTCCCTCCTCCTCCGGGGAAGCCCCGGCGGGCTGCGTGTCCGCTGCCGCGCTTGCCGGTGCGGCAGGAACCGCCACCTCGGCGCTTTCTCCTTTCTGCAGGGTGGTCAACGTGCCGATCAGTTCCGAGTAATCCACATCGCCTTCGTTCTGGCTGCTTTCGATGCAGGAAAGGATCTGCCGGATCGCATCGACCATGGCCAGCAATGCGCTGGTGATGGGCGGGTTGAGCGACAGTTCGCCGTCCCGCAGCTTGCTGAGCAGGTTCTCCCCAACGTGGGCGACAGACTCGAGCTTGGAAAATCCGATGAAACCACAGGTGCCTTTGATGGTGTGGATGGTGCGGAAGATGCTGGCTAGCAGACTTTTTTCGGTGGGGTTTTGTTCCAGGTCGACCAGGTCCTGATCGAGCTGATCCAGATTCTCATAACTTTCCACGAGAAATTCATTGATGACTTCATCCATACCGTCGGTTTCCTCTCTGGAAGAATCGGATGGGCTCCCGGCCTCGCGCACCGCATCGGGTGTCATGTCCGGCGCAATGGGCTCCGCATCCGGATTCGGGCTCGAATCGGGACTCGCGTTTGCGTCCTTTTTCATTCCGGTCTCCATCCTGCATCACGGTACCCGGGATTTAAGGGCACACATTCAGGAAAGAGAATCCGCTGGCGTTTCGGCATTCAACAGCCCATAGAGTGTTTCCCGGGGCGGAACCCGAAGCTCAGGTTCCGGGCTTGCGCCCGAGGGTGTCTTCCTGACCGGCCACGGCCATTTTGATCATGAATTCACCCTGCTCCATGGAGTAGTGCATTTTCTTGTGGGGAAGCCCGCGCGGCAGCAGCGGCTCGACATCTTTCCCGCGCATGATGGTCGGCAAAGACATCGCCACTTTGAGATCGTCCTGAGCCAGGCGCGCCACGATGTCCCCGGCCAGGACGTTGGCCAGTTCTCCGACCACGTCGCCCATGTCGGGACTGTCGTATTCGATTTCAAACCCGCAGAAACTGGAAGCGATGTTGCATGCAGACTGCCTCGGCAAAGCCAGCATCAGAAGCCAGGAAACATCTCCCACGAAAGAGATGATCCCCACGACGCCGTCGCCGACATTCCGGTCCTCTTCATCTCCGTCAAATTCCGGCGTCACACCGATGATGGTTCCAAAAATCGATGAGACCGAATCTCTCACACAAGTGGTGAGCACCGAAGGCATTTCCTTACCCTGCAATTCCGTTGCTTTCATATCAACCCCGTTTGGTTTCGGCCTCGTCTTCCTTCACCAAAAATATCCCTGATCCTAAATATTTTTGTGCAAAGAATCACTTAACCCACAATATTTCAATTATAAATCAATATTGAAAAAACAGTCAATGTAAATTTATATTGCCGATATGCACCTGTTTTCAAGTCCGCATCGGCTGCCCATCGCGATCCACACCAAGCTAAGACAAAAACCTGTGCAGAGAGCGCAAATGCGGGCAACACGAAAGCGGCGCACAGAGCCCGGTTCGTTCCGCAACCGGTGATCCGCCGCGAACAGACAGGCGGCCGGTTTATTTGAAAATGGCCTGGATTTTTTCTTCCAGCTGATTGGCATTGAAGGGCTTCACGATGTACTGGTTGACACCGGCTTCCACCGCTTCCATGATTTTTTCCTTGTCCGCCTCCGAGGTCACCATGAGGAAGTTGGTGCCTTTGAGATTGGCGTCCGCACGCACGGCTTTCAGAAACTCGATGCCGGTCATCTTGGGCATGTTCCAGTCCGAGACCACAAGATCGATCGCACCTTCCCCCAGTTTTTTCAGACCGGCGGCGCCGTCTTCCGCGTCGCTGATGTCACCGAAACCGAGTTCCTTCAGATTTTTCTTGATGATCTGCCGCATCACGGAAGAATCGTCCACGACCAAAACCTTCTTTCCTTCATAGCTCATACCGGCACCCCCTCGTTGATGTCATTTGGGATTGGTTTTCACAGAATGGGATCCCGGCAGGCTTCAGGCAGGGATCCGCGAGAGGACCCATGAGAGAAACGCCAACACCATCCGTAACCCATTGGTTATAAATAGTTTATTTTCGCTATATCTATATATTTAAACTGCTAATGTAACTTTGTCAACCCAAATTCTCGAAAGCCCGGAGGACCGGTTTTTCCCGGAATTCGAATCGTCCCAGGGACGAAAAATCCCGGTAGCGAAGCGGGAAAATAACACGCGGAAATTCCGCAGTTCTGCTCCCCGGAGCCGGGTTTCCGCTCAAGCCGGGCTTAAAATTCGCAGCGCGGGACAGCCCCAAATCTCTCTTTCAGGGACGGGCATTTCATCCACGCCTCGTTTTGCAGGAAACGGGTACAATGGGGATTTCACTTCAACGCCGGAGCGGCCATGAGCGGATGCTGCGACAACCTTCCTCACGATCCCGCCCTGCTCAAGGGACGGCAGCGGATTGTGCTGGTGCAAGTGCTGTGGATCAATGCGGCGATGTTCCTGCTGGAATTCACGGCGGGATGGTGGGCGGATTCGTCCGCTCTGCTGGCGGATTCTCTCGACATGCTGGGCGACGCGCTGACCTACGGCATCAGCCTGTACGCCCTGTCGCGCAGCGTGCGCTGGCAAAGCGGCGCGGCCCTTGCGAAAGGAAGCATCCAGGCGGTTTTCGGCGTCGGCGTTTTGCTTGAAGTGATCGCAAAGATCCTGCACGGCGGCGCACCCGCGGGCGGGATCATGGCGGGCGTCGCCCTGCTGGCGCTGGCGGTCAACGGCTATTGCCTGTACAGCCTGACGCCGCACCGCAACGACAACCTGAACATGGAATCGGTGTGGCTGTGCTCGCGCAACGACGTCATCGGCAACGCCGGCGTGCTGCTCGCCGCGGCGGGCGTGCATTTCACCGGATCGGCGTTTCCCGACATCATTGTGGGCGCGATGATCGCGGCGATATTTCTGAGGACCGCGTTTTCCGTGATCGGCCGGTCGCTGGCGGAACTGCGCAGAGACTCAGAGCAGAGCCCCGGCGTCTGACACGGCCCGCGGCCGCTTCAAAGTATTTTAGGGATGGGGGGAAAGTCAGGACGCCCGGTCATACCAGGCATTCGTGCGTGTCTTCGTAGAGCGTGTCGCGTTCCATCGGTCGGCGGCCCGCCTCGCAGATCATCTCCACGATGATGTTGCGCTGAAAGATCTGTTCCGTCGCCGCGCCCGCCGCGTGGATGATCTTCTCCTCCACCACCGTGCCGTCCATGTCGTTGGCGCCGAAGGACTGCGAGAGCTGCGCGATGTTGGGCGTGATCATGATCCAGAACGCCTTGATGTGCGGGAAATTGTCGAGCATCAGCCGCGAGACCGCGAGCGCCCGCAGGTCGAGCTGGCCCGGCGTGGTGTGCAGGTGGCTGAGGCGCGTGTTCTCCGGATGAAACGCCAGCGGGATGAACGTGAGAAACCCCGGCGCGGCATCCTGCAGCTCGCGCAGTTGAATCAGGTGGTCGGTGCGTTCCTCCGGCGTTTCGATGTGGCCGTACAGCATCGTGGCGTTGCTCTTCATGCCGACCTCGTGCACCGTGCGGTGGATGTGCAGCCACTCGCCGCCCGTTGTCTTCTCGCCGCAGATCTTCTTGCGCACACGCTCCGAGAAAACCTCCGCGCCGCCGCCGGGGATCGAGCCCAGCCCCGCTTCCTTGAGCCGCACCAGCGTGTCTCTCAAAGGCAGGCCCGCCAGCTCGGCCAGGTAGCCCAGCTCCACCGCCGTGAACGCCTGGATGTGCACCTTCGGGAAGCGTTCCTTGAGGCCGATCAGCATGTTTTCGTAATACTCAAACGGCAGCTCCGGGTGCAGGCCGCCGACGATGTGAAACTCGCTCACCTTGCCGCTGCGGTACTGCTCCGCGTCGGTGAAGATCTCTTCGAGCGATTTTTCGTAGGCCGTGGGATCGTCCGCCTTCACGCCGAAGGCGCAGAAGCGGCAGCTGTGGATGCAGATGTTGGTCGGGTTGATGTGCCGGTTGTGGATGAAGTACGTGTCGTCGCCGTGGCGCGCCTCGCGCGCGATGTTGGCGAGATACCCCACGCCCAGCAGGTCGAAACTCTTCCACAAAAGCACGCCTTCCTCAAACGAGAGCCGCTCCCCCGCCCTCACCTTCGCTTCCAGAGGCGCGAGCGCCGCATCCTGAAATTCAAACAACATATTCGCAATCCCGTGTAATTAGAATAATCGCCGATTATACCTGAAATTCCAGCCGCAAGGCAAAGTTGGAAATAACCGGCATCAAAAAGATGAAGGGAGCTGGTTTTCTGTCAAGGGTATTGAATTCTCAAGTTTATGGAGGCTTTTTGCAGGGACTTGTCGGCGGTCCAGAGCGGAATTCGCGTCAACACAGCAGACGCCAGCAGATGCACGTCCACCCACCCCACGCCGGCACCCGCCAAGCTTTTGTTTTCGATGAACGACAGGACTTCCCCATCCTCCACCATTTCGGAGCGGGGAAGCGATTGCAGCAGAGACAATATCTCCTGGCGGTTTTTCAGGTTGCCGCAGGCCAGTTCGCCGATGACGAACGGATGGCAGGCCACACGCTCCTCCTTAAGCAATTCCGTCAATTGCGGATTGCTCTTGCGGAAATGCTCGACCCAGACAGAGGTATCGACCAGAACCATACGTCAACGGGCTTTTCGCCGCGGCACCGGGCGAAGGGATTTTTCCGACCCACCGAGTTCCGCCAGCCGTCTGGCGCTTTCCTTCGCAATCAGAGCTTGCAAGCCCATGCGCACGAGAGAGGTTTTCTGGGAAACCCCCGTCAGCCTCGCGGCGTGTTTCAGCAGATCGTCGTCAATGATGAGCGTCGTTCTCATATGCATGATTATGCATTATTTATATGCATATGTCAAGTTCAATAGTATGCAGTCATGCAATGTCAATTCTCATTGATCATCTGAATCGCCCTTTCTTTTATCCTATACCAATTCGCAAAACCACCAATATGAGAGTATTCAAAGTCCTTTCCATTTAAGGCAGAAAAATCCAAAGAATACTCTCGCCCGCAAAGTATGAGTTTAATTTTTCGTCGATATTTTGCTTTTACTTCCCAGCACGGCTTAGCAATATTATGAGCAAAAGCACATCTCACCATGTAAATAAGAGTGCGAAGCTCATCATTTGGATCCTCAGATTTCGAATTTCGTTCAATTCCCGCCTGCTCTAACAAAGCGTCCAATGTAATGGCAGATGCGCCAAAGCTAATGCCCACATTGATCTGAGATGCCTCAATTAAATCTTCGTAAGACCTAAAACTTCCATCATGGAATCCAATGTTTTCCTCTTCCAATAAAATGGTTATGTCAGAATCAAATTTCTTTTGGTCCAAATGTCTAAGTTCGCAATGACACATGAGTTTGATTGCAAATTCAAGTTGCTTAAATGCCATCTCAACATCTTCAACTGCAAATTTCAATTCTGTATCCATTTCATCCTTTGCGGCTTTACGTCTTGGCGCGAGCCTTTTTCTTTAAAGCTTCACACCCACACGCAGTCGACGATGACGAGCGTCATGAGCGCCAGGCTGATGATGCCGTTGACGTTGAAGAAGGCGACGTTCACTTTGGACAGGTCCTCCGCTTTGACCAGCGAATGCTCGTACCACAACAGCGCCGCCACCCCCGCCACGCCCGCGAGGTACACCCCGCCCAGCAGCGGCGAGATCAAAAGCGCCAGCAGGAACAAAACCATCACCGCGTGCGCGAGCGCAGCAAACAGCAGCGCTTTTTTCACGCCGAATTTCTGCGGGATGGAAAACAGCCGGTTCTTTGTGTCCGACTCCACATCGAGGCAGGCGTACAAGATGTCGAAGCCGACCAGCCAGAACAGCACCGCCGTCCCGAGGATGAGGGACGTCAGCGAGATCTCCTCGCGGATCGCCACCCACGCCCCCACCGGCGCGATGGCAATCGCCAGCCCGAGGAAAAAATGCGAGTACGCCGTGAAGCGTTTGGTGAAGGAATAAAAAAACACGATCGCCAGCGCCACCGGCGAAAGGATCAGCGCCAGCGTGTTGAGCATGGCCGCCGCGAACACGAACAAGGCCGAGCACACGATGAGAAACACCCAGTAGGTTTTGACTCCGATCCGGCCCGAGGGCAGCGCCCTGCCCTGCGTCCGGGGATTTTGCGCGTCGATCTTCGCGTCCGCGATCCGGTTGAACGCCATCGCCGCGCTGCGCGCGCCGAACATGGCCACCACGATCCACAGGATCTTCTCCGCCTCCGGCAGCCCCCCCGCCGCCAGAAACGCGCTCATGAACGCGAACGGCAGCGCGAACACCGTGTGCGCGAGCTTGATGTCCTCAAACAGGACCGCGAGTTTCTTCCAGATCATTTCTCTCCTTGGGGCCTTTACGCAATTCAAACGAACAAGAAATCTGTTTTTAGAACGTCACCCTGAGCTTGTCGAAGGGTGCGCGATCATGCTTCGACAGAGCCTGTACTGAGCCTGTCGAAGTACTGAGCATGACAGCAATAAACCTAGTTAAAGCCCACTAAACCCAATCCCACTTATTGCCCCTTCAGGCCAATATCCGTCCTTCTCCGCCACCCGCCTATGCGAACACCGGGTTCCGCATCCCGTTATCCGTGCGCGAGCGGGCCTCATTGTACCCTCCCGGCTTGTAGATGGGAAATCCCTTGTGTTCACCGGTCCGGATCGGAAATAATGGGATCTTTTCAACCGCTCCCGATCCATGGAAAAATACAAACGCCTCTTCCGGCTGCTTCTGCCTTACAAAACCGCCCTGATTTTCGGCAGCGTCCTTCTGATCGGCGCTTCGGCGACCAACCTCGCCGTGCCGCTGTTCATCAAAGACCTGTTCGATGTGGTGATGGTCGAGAAGAACCTCGACAAGCTGAACGGCATCGCCGGCGCCATCGCCGTCCTGTTTCTGTTGCAGCTCGTCTTCTCCACCGGCAACAACTACCTCTTCGACATCACCGAAAAAAGGATCGTCACCGATTTTCGCAAACGCGTGTTCGCGCACCTGCAAACCCTCTCGCTCGGCTTTTTCGCCAAGCGCCGCACCGGCGAGATCATGTCGCGCATGACCAACGACATCACCACCATCGAGGGCATCGTGACCGACCTGCCTGCCACCGCGCTGCAGCAGTCGATCAGGCTGTTCGGCGGCGTCCTCATCGTCGTCTACATGAACTGGCGGCTCACGTTTCTGATCCTCGTCCTCGCGCCCATCCTGGTGCTGTTCGCCCGCACCTTCGGCAAAAAACTCAAACGGCTCTCGACCGAAATCCAGGACAAGCTCGCCACCTCAACCACCGTGCTGGAGGAAAACATCTCCGGCATCCAGATCGTCAAGACCTTCGTGCGCGAAAAACTGGAAACCGACCGTTTTTCCGAAGCCGTCGAGGACAGCTTCCGCTCCGCCAAAAAGCGCATCCTCATCGCCTCGTTTTTCGGCCCCACCATCGGCTTCATCGCCTTCATCACCGGGCTCATCCTGCTGTGGTACGGCGGCCGCGAGATCATCCTGGGAAACATCAGCCCCGGCGAGCTCGTCGCCTTCATCCTGTACGCCACCATCATCGCCGGCCCCATGGGCAGCTTCGCGCGCATGTTCACCCGGCTGCAGGAGGGACTGGGCGCGAGCCAGCGCATCTTCGACCTGCTCGACACCCATCCGGAAATACAAGACCGTTCGGGCGCAAAACCGATTCCGCCCATTAAAGGCCGGGTCGAGTGCGAGGACCTGCATTTCCATTACCGGGAAGATCAGGAGGTGTTGAAGGGCATCCAGTTCACCGTCGAGCCCGGCGAGCTGGTGGCCCTGGTCGGCCCCAGCGGCGCCGGCAAAAGCACGCTCATCCAGCTTCTGCACCGCTTCTACGACCCGGTGCGCGGCGCCATCCGTGTGGACGGGATGGACCTGCGCGACGTGCAACTCAAAAGTTACTGGAGCCAGATCGGCCTGGTGCCGCAGGAGACTCTGCTGTTCGGCGGCAGCATCCGCGAAAACATTCAATACGCCAAATCGGGCACAACTGAAGAAGCAATGATCGAAGCCGCCAAGGCCGCCAACGCGCACAACTTCATCATGGAAACGCCGGAAGGCTACGATACGATCGTCGGCGAGAAAGGCATCCGCCTGTCGGCGGGCCAGCGCCAGCGCATCGCCATCGCGCGGGCGATCCTGAAAAACCCGCGCCTTTTGATCCTCGATGAAGCCACCTCCGCCCTCGACAACGAGTCCGAAGTGCTGATCCAGGAGGCGTTGGAACGGCTGATGCAGGGCCGCACCGCCTTCGTCATCGCGCACCGGCTCTCCACCATCCACAACGCCGACAAGATCATCGTGCTCGACAAAGGCCGCATCGTAGAAACCGGCAACCACGCCCAACTCATGGAAAAACAAGGCCTCTACCACAAGCTCTACACGCTCAAAAACCTGCTGTTAGAAGACGGGTCCGGAAAAATCGAAGCCTGAAAACCGCCCCTTTCCCGCCGCCGTTCCGCAAAAGTTCGCCCATCCGATGCAGGCAGACTCAACCCATCCCATACCGAAAACGGGAAAAAAATAATTTCGGACGATCGCTCCCGCACTTTTTTTATCCTCAAAAGGCGAGGCAACAGAAAACAATCCCGCCTCAGGCGCCAGCGGCGAGCTTGGCTTAAGACATAAATTTTCAATAACTTATTGAAGAGCAAGCAGCCACTGCCCACTGCGAAGGAAATATCCTTTTGCAATTCAAGGGGAAAACGGAACGCCTTTGCCTTAGGAAACGATGAGGAAAAGATGAAAAAAAACAAAAAAGCACTTGATATTGTTTCTCCGAAAAACTATATTAGGACCTGCACAAGCGACCCCGCTGATTTAGATTAAAAAAACCTTTATTTGAAAGCGGAGATTCTGGGTTTTGTTGCAGCCGCTTTCACAAAAAGGTTTTTTTTATGAGGAACGCTTTTTTTGATTCAGAGTTTGTTTTTTTTTGATTGACTTTGAATCAAAAAAGTTTAAATTAGCACGCTTGTTTGAAACAAAAGCTCTTTGAAAAGTGAATAGGTGTCATTAGACGTTGCGGGTCCATGAGTCATAATTTTTACAGGTAACAACTTTCTGTTTTTTCAATTGGAGAGTTTGATCCTGGCTCAGAACGAACGCTGGCGGCGTGCCTAACACATGCAAGTCGAACGAGAAAGTCCCTTCGGGGGCGAGTACAGTGGCGCAAGGGTGAGTAACACGTGAATAATCTTCCCTCGAATCTGGGATAACTTGGCGAAAGTTGAGCTAATACCGGATAAGACCACGTCTCCTAAGAGATGCGGTCAAAGGAGTCTCAAACTCCGTTTGAGGATGAGTTCGCGGACCATTAGCTTGTTGGTGGGATAACAGCCCACCAAGGCGACGATGGTTAGCCGGCCTGAGAGGGTGATCGGCCACACTGGAACTGAGACACGGTCCAGACTCCTACGGGAGGCAGCAGTGGGGAATATTGCGCAATGGGCGAAAGCCTGACGCAGCAACGCCGCGTGAGGGATGAAGGCCTTCGGGTCGTAAACCTCTGTCGAATGGGAAGAATTTTGACGGTACCATTAGAGGAAGCCCCGGCTAACTCCGTGCCAGCAGCCGCGGTAATACGGAGGGGGCAAGCGTTGTTCGGAATCATTGGGCGTAAAGCGTATGTAGGCGGCCGAACAAGTCAGACGTGTAAGCCCACGGCTCAACCGTGGAATTGCGTTTGAAACTGTCCGGCTTGAGTGCAGGAGAGGAAAGCGGAATTCCCAGTGTAGCGGTGAAATGCATTGATATTGGGAAGAACATCGGTGGCGAAGGCGGCTTTCTGGCCTGATACTGACGCTGAGATACGAAAGCCAGGGGAGCGAACGGGATTAGATACCCCGGTAGTCCTGGCTGTAAACGATGGGTACTAGGTGTAGGGGGTATCGATCCCCTCTGTGTCGTAGCTAACGCATTAAGTACCCCGCCTGGGGAGTACGGTCGCAAGGCTGAAACTCAAAGGAATTGACGGGGGCCCGCACAAGCGGTGGAGCATGTGGTTTAATTCGACGCAACGCGAAGAACCTTACCTGGGCTTGACATGCATTGGCAAGCCATAGAAATATGGCCCCTCTTCGGAGCCTTTGTGCAGGTGCTGCATGGCTGTCGTCAGCTCGTGTCGTGAGATGTTGGGTTAAGTTCCGCAACGAGCGCAACCCCTACCTTTAGTTGCCAGCGGGTCAAGCCGGGAACTCTAAAGGGACTGCCGGTGATAAACCGGAGGAAGGTGGGGATGACGTCAAGTCCTCATGGCCTTTATGCCCAGGGCTACACACGTGCTACAATGGCCGGTACAAAGAGTTGCAATACCGCAAGGTGGAGCTAATCTCAAAAAACCGGTCTCAGTTCGAATTGGAGTCTGCAACTCGACTCCATGAAGCTGGAATCGCTAGTAATCGTGGATCAGCATGCCACGGTGAATACGTTCCCGGGCCTTGTACACACCGCCCGTCACACCATGAAAGCCGACTGTACCAGAAGTCACGATGCCAACCCGCAAGGGGAGCTAATGCCTAAGGTATGGTTGGTGATCGGGGTGAAGTCGTAACAAGGTAGCCGTAGGGGAACCTGCGGCTGGATCACCTCCTTTCTAAGGAGTTCTGAATCCGCGCAAGCGGTGCAGGAAACTCAAGATCGATACCCGCAGCTTCTGTGGCACCTATTCCTCTCTTTTTTTTCGAAATCCAAAGAGTCGATGGGCTTTCAGCACATAGATTTGGGCCTATAGCTCAGTTGGTTAGAGCGCACGCCTGATAAGCGTGAGGTCGATAGTTCAAATCTATCTAGGCCCACCATTTTCAGAGCGGGAATCAGCAGTCGAGAAACGGGGGTGTAGCTCAGCTGGGAGAGCGCCTGCCTTGCACGCAGGAGGTCATCGGTTCGAGCCCGTTCACCTCCATTCCCTCTGCTCTGAAAGACCAACTTGGAATCGAATACGGACATGCCCAACGGGGCAACTGTTCTTTGACAATTGAATATCGTTTGAAGTAGCTGAGAAATTTATGGTCAAGCGCGAAAGGGCTTGAGGTGGATTCCTTGGCGCCAACGGTCGATGAAGGGCGTAGCAAGTTGCGATAAGCTTCGGGGAGCCGCTAACAGGCGTTGATCCGGAGATTCCCGAATGGGCAAACCCTGCACGGGTCATACCGTGCAATCCCTGGCTGAATCCATAGGTCAGGGAGGACAACCGGGGGAATTGAAACATCTTAGTACCCCGAGGAAAAGAAAACAAAAGTGATTCCCTAAGTAGTGGCGAACGAACGGGGAAGAGCCTAAACCAGGCTGTACGTTAAAGCTCGTGGGCGTTGTACACCTGGGGTCGTGGGGTTCAATTTGGTGGAGCTACGAATCCACCGGAATGTTACAAAGACAGATCTTAGTTTAGCTGGCTGGAAAGCCAGGCCATAGACGGTGATAGCCCGGTGAGCGAAAAGATCTGTCCATTCCCGATTGAATACCCGAGTACTGCGGGACACGTGAAATCTTGCAGGAATCCGGGAGGACCATCTCCTAAGGCTAAATACTGTTGGCGACCGATAGTGGACTAGTACCGTGAGGGAAAGGTGAAAAGCACCCCGGTGAGGGGAGTGAAATAGTATATGAAACCTCAAGCTTACAAGCAGTGGGAGCACTATATCCTGGGTTCGCCCGGGACAGGTGTGACCGCGTACCTTTTGCATAATGAGCCGTCGAGTTACTTTACTTAGCAAGGTTAAGCCGTTAGGTGGAGCCGAAGCGAAAGCGAGTCTGAATAGGGCGTCCAGTTAAGTGGAGTAGACCCGAAGCCGGGTGATCTATCCATGGCCAGGGTGAAGCGGAGGTAACACTTCGTGAAGGCCCGAACCAGTTGTCGTTGAAAAGACATTGGATGAGCTGTGGATAGGGGTGAAAGGCCAACCAAACTCGGCAATAGCTGGTTCTCCCCGAAATAGTTTTAGGACTAGCCTTGTATTATAGTATGTGGAGGTAGGGCGCTGGATGGGCTAGGGGCCCCACCAGGTTACCAAACCCAACCAATCTTCGAATTCCATATACCCTATTACAGGAGTCAGACTATGGGTGATAAGGTCCATAGTCGAAAGGGAAAGAGCCCAGACCATCAGCTAAGGTCCCAAAGATAGACTAAGTGGGAAAGGTTGTGGGAATACTCAGACAATCAGGAGGTTGGCTTAGAAGCAGCAATCCTTTAAAGAAAGCGTAATAGCTCACTGATCAAGTGTACCTGCGCCGAAAATGTAACGGGGCTCAAGTCTATCACCGAAGCTATGGATTGGAGACGACTTCGGTTGTCTCCTCTGGTAGGGGAGCGTTCCATACTGGGTTGAAGCTCGACCGGAAGGACGGGTGGACTGTATGGAAGTGAGTATGACGGCATTAGTAACGTTAAAACAGGTGAGAAACCTGTTCGCCGAAAATCCAAGGTTTCCTGAGGAAGGGTAATCCTCTCAGGGTAAGTCGGCCCCTAAGGCGAGGCTGAAAAGCGTAGCCGATGGGAAACGGGTTAATATTCCCGTACCGGTCGAATCGCGTTATCAACGACGGGGTAACGGAGAAGGGTAATCTATCCGGGTGTTGGATGTCCCGGTACAAGCAAGTAGGAGGGTGGTTTTGGCAAATCCGGACCGCCTCAACTCCGAGATGTTACGTGGAGCTTCTCCTTCGGGACAAGCGAACTAGATGATCCCATGCTTCCAAGAAAAACCTCTAGTGAGTGGTACGGCCGACCGTACTCTAAACCAACACAGGTGGATGAGGAGAGAATCCTAAGGCGCTTGAGAGAACTCTGGTTAAGGAACTCGGCAAATTAGCTCCGTAACTTCGGGATAAGGAGTGCCCCCATTAGGTGAAAGAACTTGCTTCCGGAGCCGAAGGGGGTTGCAGTGACCAGGTAGCCGCGACTGTTTACTAAAAACACAGGACTCTGCGAAGTCGTAAGACGATGTATAGGGTCTGACGCCTGCCCGGTGCCGGAAGGTTAAAAGGAGAGGTTAGTCTTCGGACGAAGCCTTGAATTGAAGCCCCGGTAAACGGCGGCCGTAACTATAACGGTCCTAAGGTAGCGAAATTCCTTGTCGGGTAAGTTCCGACCTGCACGAATGGCGTAACGATGGCTACACTGTCTCAACCAGGGACTCAGTGAAATTGACATACCGGTGAAGATGCCGGTTTCCCGCGACAGGACGGAAAGACCCCGTGCACCTTTACTACAACCTGATATTGAGTATTGGTCTAGTATGTGTAGGATAGGTGGGAGACTTTGAAGCTGTGGCGCTAGCCATGGTGGAGTCAACCTTGAAATACCACCCTTATTACACTGATATTCTAACCTCGATTCCGTGAATCCGGATCAGGGACAATGTCAGGCGGGTAGTTTGACTGGGGCGGTCGCCTCCTAAATTGTAACGGAGGCGCGCGAAGGTTCCCTCAGGCTGATTGGAAACCAGCCGTCGAGTGCAAAGGCATAAGGGAGCTTGACTGCGAGACTTACAAGTCGAGCAGGTGCGAAAGCAGGTCTTAGTGATCCGGTGGTTCCGTATGGAAGGGCCATCGCTCAACGGATAAAAGGTACGCCGGGGATAACAGGCTTATCGCCTCCAAGAGTCCATATCGACGAGGCGGTTTGGCACCTCGATGTCGGCTCACCGCATCCTGGGGCTGAAGCAGGTCCCAAGGGTTGGTCTGTTCGCCCATTAAAGCGGTACGCGAGCTGGGTTTAGAACGTCGTGAGACAGTTCGGTCCCTATCCGTCGTGGGTGTTAGATATCTGAGGAGATCTGCTCCTAGTACGAGAGGACCGGGGTGGACGAACCTCTGGTGTGCTGGTTGTGATGCCAATTGCATTGCCAGGTAGCTATGTTCGGAAAGGATAACCGCTGAAAGCATCTAAGCGGGAAGCCAACTCCAAAATAAGATATCTCTTCTTCCTTCGGGAAGACTGTAGACTCCTTGTAGACTACGAGGTCGATAGGCCGGGTGTGTAAGCACAGCAATGTGTTTAGCTAACCGGTACTAATCAGTCGTGAGGCTTGACCTTATTTTCTCTCTGCTTCGAACGAATTCAATTGTTAAGTTAATTTACGGTTCGGTCCTGCCCTTCTATTTAATCGCAACCGAATCGTCAAAAGCTCTTTAAAGAAAATTTTTCGGTCTTGATAGCGAAAGGGACCCACCCGTTCCCATTCCGAACACGGAAGTTAAGCCTTTCAGCGCCGATGGTACTGCACGGGCAGCTGTGTGGGAGAGTAGGACGAGGCCGGGATTTTTATAAATAACCCGCCGCAAGGCGGGTTATTTTTTTGCCTGGATCCAGAATAAAAGTCGGCAAACGGAATCGAACCCGAAAGCTCGAAACCGTCCCCCTCCCCTTCCCCGTCTGCCGCCAAATCGAACCGTTTCCACCTGAAAATTGCCGTGCCGATACTGCGCTGGAATCCACGCCTGATAAGGCAATCCTTTTCGTTACAAATGGATGAAATGATACGTTTTCAAACGCTTTTTGATTGACAAAAAGTGCGGCGGTAGAGTACTATCCCCCCTCTGTTTATAAAGGTTTTTAGGCGATTCTCAACGGATTTCCAGTATCTCTGACTGGGGAAAACAAGGGCTTGGGCCCTCCCGGCGGCGTAAATTCCCGGATTCCCCGGCCCCATTCTCAAGATCAGCATCCGCAAACCATCCACAAGACGGTTCGAGCATAAGGGGGCAGATCGTGTTAGAAGAATACATAGGCGTTGTTCTGATGCTCCTGATGGCCATCGGCATCGCCTGCGGCATGGTGTTCATGACCTCGATACTGGGCCCCAAGCGGCATTTCGCGGATAAAATGGAGCCGTTCGAGTGCGGGGAAAGCCCGCTCGTCTCACCCCGTCAGCGGTTTTCCGTCAAGTTCTACCTGGTGGCGGTGCTGTTTGTGCTGTTCGACATCGAAGCCGTGTTCTTCTTCCCCTGGGCCATTCTGTTCAAGCGCCTGGGCATGTTCGGCTTCATCGAGATGTTTCTCTTCATCCTCATCCTGGGTGTCGGTCTGCTTTATGTCTGGAGACGCGGCGGCCTGGACTGGGAATGACAAGCGATAGGATAAAGCCTCCATGGGCGACACCAACCTGATCGACAGAGTCAAGTCCGAACAAGGGGACATGGTGGTCGATTCGCACAATTTCCGCGGCGATCAGACCGTCACCGTCCGCAAGGAATGCGGCATCGGGTTTTTCAAGTTTCTTCTGGACGATCCCGAGCTGTCGCTGGATTTTCTGATGGACCTGACCGCCGTCGATTACCACAAGAAAAAAGACCTCCGCTTCGAAGTCGTCTACCACTTCTACTCGACAAAACACAATCACCGGCTGAGGGTTAAAATCCCCGTGGACGAAAAGGATTGCATCGTCGAATCCGTCACGCCCCTGTGGAAAACCGCCGACTGGTACGAGCGGGAAGTCTGGGACCTGTACGGTATCAAATTCCGGGGCCATCCCAACCTCAGGCGCATCCTTTTGTACGAGGAATTCAAGGGACACCCCCTGCGTAAGGATTATCCAGTGAACAAAAGGCAGCCATTGATTGGGCCCATGAACTGACCGGTATGTTTGTCGATTTACTCATCACACTCGCAAAGATTCTGTTCATACTCGGCATCACCGTCGGGTTTTTTGCGCCTATCCTTACCTGGGTGGAGCGCAAGCAGAGCGCTGTCATGCAGGACCGCATCGGCGCAAACCGTGCCGACATCCTGGGCTTCACGGTGATCGGCCTGTTCCACGCCGTCGCCGATGCCTTGAAGATGTTCACCAAAGAGGACTTCATCCCCGAAGGCGCCAACAAAGTGCTCCACACGCTGAGCCCGATCGTCGCCCTCATCCCGGCCATCGTCACCTTCGCGGTCGTGCCGTTCGGCGGCCAGTACACGCTCTGGGGCAAAGAAGTCAACCTGGTGATTTCCGATCTCGACGTGGGCCTGCTGTTCGTGTTCGCCATCGCCTCGATCGCCACCTACGGATACGTCATCGCCGGCTGGAGTTCCAACAACAACTGGTCGCTTTTAGGCTCCATGCGCACCGCTTCGCAGATGATCTCCTATGAAGTCACGATGGGGCTCACCATCATCGGCGTGCTCATGGTGTTCGGCACCATGAAGCTGACCGAGATCGGCGCCATGCAGGAGACCGGATGGTGGGGCGTGTTCCTTCAGCCGCTCGGTTTCTTCATGTTCCTGACCGCATCCATCGCCGAGAACAAGCGCATCCCCTTCGACAACCCGGAAGCCGAGTCCGAGCTGGTGGCCGGCTATTTCACAGAATACAGCGGCCTCAAATTCGGCATGTTCTTCATGGCCGAATTCATCGAGATGGTCACCATCGCCGCGATCGTCACCCTTTTGTTCTTCGGCGCGTGGCACATCCCGTTCGTCACCACCGCCACGCTGTTGTCTTTATTTGAATGGTTCGGCGACACCGCCGCGAATATCATCGTCATGCTCATTCACGTGGGCGTGTTCTTCACCAAGGTCATCATCTTCATCTGGCTGCAGATGACCATACGCTGGACCCTGCCCCGGTTTCGTTACGATCAGATCATGAAGCTCGGGTGGAAAATACTGTTGCCCCTGTCGCTGATCAACATCCTGGTGACCGGGGTGATCATTATGGCGTTTCAATAATCAAAGGAATCAGCCATGGCCTATTACGTGAACCGCAATGTCAAGATGACATGGTGGGAGCGATCCTATATCCCGGAAATCATCCGTGGGCTCTTTATCACGTCCCGCCACTTTTTTTTGAATATGCTGGGTTTCATTCCTTTCTTCCTGGGCAGGAAGAAGGAACGCGAGATCTTCACCGTTTATTATCCCGAACAGACCGTCGAATACCCCGTCGCTTACCGCGGACGGCCCGTGCTTTCCATGAAAGAGGACGGCACGCCCTACTGCGTGGCCTGCGGGTTGTGCGAGATCGCCTGTCCGGCCTACTGCATCGACATCGAGCCCGCGGAAAACAGCGGCAAGCAGAACGAAGTCGAGCGCTGGCCCAAGGAATTCACCATCGATTATGCGGTCTGCATCTTCTGCGGCAACTGCGAGGAAGCCTGCCCGGAAGAGGCCATCTTCATGAGCGACGACTGTGAGATCTCCATGCTGGACCGGAAAAAGATGCTGTACAACATGGAGCAGCTGTTGACCCCGGTTTCCGAGTTGAAGGACCGGATCGAATTCACCCGCAAGATGTACGCCAAATGGAACTACTGATTTTCTATCCGATGGCCATCGTGTGCGTTGGCTTCGCCATCGCCGTGGTGATCAACAAGAGCCCCATCGGCTCGGCCATCTCCCTGATCGGGATGATGCTGACGCTGGCGGGGATCTTCGTCATTCAGCACGCGCATTTCATCGCCATCCTGCAGGTCATCATCTACGCCGGGGCGATCATGGTGCTTTTCATGTTCGTCATCATGCTTTTGAACCTCAAGGGCGACGGCGGCGAGTGGAAAGCGCGCGACAGAAACACCCTGCTGACGGTGCTCGCTTCCATCCTCGCCGTGGGCGGGTTGTACAAGGGCATCGACGTCATCACCGACAACGAGTTCGTGGATCCCAAGCCGCCGCCGGACACCTTCGGGACCGCGGCTGCCGTGGGCGAAACCCTGTTCACCGATTTCGTGCTGCCGTTCGAGGTGGCTTCCATACTGCTTCTGGTGGCGATGGTGGGCGCGGTGGTTTTGGCAAAAACCAAACTGGACTGAACCATGGACGATTTTTTGAGCGGGATGGTCCCGCTCTCGCATTACCTGATACTGAGCGCGACGCTGTTCGTCATCGGCGTGGTGGGGGTGCTCGTGCGCCGCAACGCCATCGTGGTCTTCATGTCGATCGAGATCATGCTGAACGCCGTCAATATTTCGTTGATCGCGTTCGACAAGTATCTGCACGCGCACGACGGTCAGATTTTCAGCTTCATGGTGATGTGTGTCGCCGCCGCCGAGGTATCGGTCGGGCTCGCCATCATCATCTCCATGTTCCGCAACAAACCGACCGTCAATCTGGACGAATTCAATATCATGAAATGGTAGACGCATGCTGCTGAAACTCACCTGGCTGATACCCCTGTACCCGTTGATCGGTTCCATCATCAACGGATTTTTCGGGCTCAAAATCGGAAAGCGCCTCGTCGGATACATCGCCTGCGGTTCCGTCGCGTTGTCGTTTCTCACGACGCTCGTCGTGTTCATCGGCTACTTCCTGTTGCCCGAAGGCGAGCACGTGTTCGAACAGTCCCTGTTCACCTGGATCGCCGCCGGGGATTTCGTGGTCGATTTCGGTTTCCAGATCGATCCCTTGTCCCTCACCATGATGACCTTCGTCACCGGGGTCGGCTTTCTCATCCACGTCTACTCCATCGGCTACATGCACGATGAGTACAGCTTCTACCGCTTCTTCGCCTACCTCAACCTGTTCATGTTCGCGATGCTGCTGCTCGTCATGGGCAACAACTTCCTCATCATGTTCATCGGCTGGGAAGGCGTCGGCTGCTGCTCCTATTTCCTCATCGGCTACTATTTCGAGAAAAAGTCGGCCTGCGACGCCGGCACCAAGGCGTTCATCGTCAACCGCGTGGGGGACTTCGCCTTCCTGCTCGCGGTCATGTACATTTTTTCCATCTTCGGCTCCATCGACTACACCACGGTGTTCCACCAGGCGCCGGAAAAACTGATCTTCTCCAGCGAGGCCGTCAACATCATCTGCATGCTGCTGTTCATCGGCGCGACCGGAAAATCGGCGCAGATCCCGCTGTACACCTGGCTGCCCGACGCGATGGAAGGCCCGACGCCCGTCAGCGCCCTGATCCACGCCGCGACCATGGTCACCGCCGGCGTGTTCATGGTGGTGCGCTGCAACCCGCTGTTCACCATGGCGCCGGACATCATGATGGTCGTCGCCTTCATCGGCGGCAGCACCGCCATCATGGCGGCCACCATCGGCATGGCGCAGAACGACATCAAGCGCGTGCTCGCCTACTCCACCTGCAGCCAGATCGGCTACATGTTCCTGGCCTGCGGCGTCGGCGCCTACACCGCCGCGATCTTCCACATGATCACCCACGCCTTCTTCAAGGCCTGTCTCTTTCTGGGCTCCGGCAGCGTGATCCACGGCATGGAGGGCGAGCAGGACATGCGCAAGATGGGCGCTTTGAAAGACCACATGCCCATCACCTACATCACGTTTCTCATATCGACCCTGGCCATTGCGGGGCTGCCTCCCCTTTCGGGATTTTTCAGCAAGGACGAAATTCTGTACCACGCGCTGATGGATGGCAATGTCATCTTTTGGGGCATGGGCATCTCCGCCGCCCTGCTGACCGGGTTTTACATGTTCCGGCTCGTGTTCATGACCTTCCACGGTGAATCGCGCGTCGATCCCAAAGTGCACGTGCACGAATCGCCGAAGATCATGACCCTGCCGCTGGTCATTCTGGCCGGGCTGGCTGTGTTCGGCGGATTGCTGGGCATCCCGCTCATCCACGGCTGGCACATCCTGCACAACTGGCTGGAGCCGGTGCTGCATTTCGATCTGGCCGCGGCGATCCACCATTCCGAGCACATGCTGCACGAGATGGGACGCCACGCGCCGCACTGGGAACATTTCCTCGAACCCAAGACGCACAACGTCTGGGCGGAAATCGGCCTGATGGTGCTCTCCGTGGTGGTGGCCATCACCGGCATCTCGGCGGCCTACATTTTTTACATCAAGAAACCGGACATGCCCGACAGGCTCACCAAAGGCCAGTGGGGCTATGAGCTGGTGAAGAATAAATACGGCGTGGACGAAATGTACGACGCAACCATCGTGCAGCCCACGATCGAAGGCTCCAAACTGTTATGGACCGAAGCCGACGCCAAAGGCATCGACGGCGGGGTCAACGGCGTCGCCAGGGTCATCGGCTGGTTTTCCGAACGGGCGCAGGTGTTTCAGTCCGGCTTCGTGCGCAACTACGCCCTGTTCATCGTGGTCGGATTCGTCTGCCTGCTCATCGTGATGTTTTAAAAGATCATGTTTCTTACATTTTTGACATTTCTGCCGCTCATCGGCGCCGTCCTCCTCGCCTTCATCCCGAAGGAGAAAGTGGACGCCATCAAGCAGACGGCCGTCGCCTTCGCCGCGGCGGATTTTTTGCTGTCGCTGCAACTGTGGGCGAGCTTCGATTCCACCAGCCACGAGATGCAGTTCGAGTATTCGGTTCCCTGGATCACCGAATGGGGCATCGGCTACCACGTGGGCATCGACGGCATCTCGCTGCTGCTGTACGTGATGACCACCTTTTTGACGCTGATCTCCATCATCGCGTCCTGGGATGTGAAAAAGCACATCCGCGAGTACATGATGGCCATGCTGGCGCTCTCCACCGGCATGCTCGGCGTGTTCATCGCGCTCGACTTTTTCCTGTTCTACGTGTTCTGGGAATTTCAGCTCGTTCCGATGTACATCATCATCGGCGTGTGGGGCGGCCCGCGCCGGGTGTACGCCGCGATCAAGTTTTTCCTCTACACCGCCGTCGGTTCGCTGCTGATGCTGGTGGCCATCATCTGGATCTACGTTCTCATCAAAGAACAGACCGGCGTCGCCACCACCGATCTGCTTTACATCACCGACCATCTCGACGTGTCGCTCACGACCCAGAAATGGCTTTTCCTGGCGTTTTTCCTGGCATTCGCGATCAAGGTGCCGATGTTTCCATTTCACACCTGGCTGCCCGACGCGCACGTGGAAGCGCCCACCGCTGGCAGCGTGATCCTGGCTGGCGTGCTCTTGAAAATGGGCACCTACGGATTTTTCCGTTTCAACCTGCCGCTGTTTCCGCACGCCACAAACGAATTCGTTCCCTTCATCGCGTGGCTTTCCATCATCGGCATCATTTACGGCGCCCTGGTTTCCATGGTGCAGAAGGACCTGAAAAAACTCGTCGCCTATTCCAGCGTCAGCCATCTCGGTTTCGTCATGCTGGGTATTTTCGCGCTCAACCATTACGGCATGCAGGGTGCGCTCTTGCAGAACATCAATCACGGCATCAGCACGGGCGCGCTCTTCCTGTTGGTGGGCATGATTTACGACCGCAGGCACACGCGCGAGATTTCCGAATTCGGCGGCCTGTCGAAACAGATGCCGCAGTACGCCATCTGTTTCATGATCATCGCGCTGTCTTCCATCGGGCTTCCCGGCATGAACGGGTTCGTCGGCGAATTTCTGGTGCTGCTCGGTATCTTTCAGGTCAACGGCATCTGGGCCGCCTGCGCCACCAGCGGTGTGATCTTCGCGGCCTGCTACATCCTGTGGATGTTCCAGCGCGTGATGTTCCAGGAGCTGAAAAATCCGGAGAACATGAAGCTCAAGGACATGAACCTTAGGGAACACATCACCATGGCTCCGCTCATCGTCCTGGTGTTCTGGATCGGGCTCTATCCCAAACCGTTCACGAAAACCTTCGACGCATCGGTGACGCACCTACTGTCCAAAGTCTCGCCGGACAATTTCCGGCCCAAACAGCAAAAGGACCACCACGCGGCCCTGATCAAGGAGGGGGACATCGCCAAGATCAACCGCGAGCTGGGAGGCAGGCAATGACGACGATTTTTATTGAGAGGACAGGACCGTGAACACGACCCCGATCCCGATGCCCGAATCCATCGATCTCGTCAGCATCGCGCCGGTGCTGGTGCTGAGCGTGTTCGCCATGGCCGTGCTGATACTCGACCTGTTCGGCGGCAAAAACAAATCCATCCTGGTGTTCGTCAGCCTGGTGGGCCTGTTGATGACCGCCGTCAGCGCCTTCGCCAAAGTCGGATGGCCGGTCTACTCGTTCAACGACAGCTACGTGGTGGATCACCTTTCCGTCTTTTTCATCATCATCTTCACCATGAGTTCGGCGCTGGCGATCCTGATCTCCATCGAGTTCAACGAACGCGAGGGCATCCAGGCGGGGGAATATTACGCGCTCGTGCTGTTCTGCACCGTGGGCATGATCCTTCTGGCCTCCTCCTCCGATTTCATCATGATCTTCCTCGGCATCGAGATCGTCTCGATCTGCCTGTACGTGCTGGCGGGGATACGCAGGAACGACACCAAGTCGAACGAAGCGGCGCTCAAGTATTTTCTGCTCGGCGCGTTCGCGACCGGGTTTCTGCTCTACGGCATGGCGCTCATGTACGGCGCGACCGGCACCACGAACCTGCCGAAGATCGCGGAGCTGATCAAGACCACCGACGTCGAGACCAAGCCCATCATGCTGTTAGGCGTGGTGCTGCTGGTCATCGGCTTCGGCTTCAAGGTGGCATCGGTGCCTTTTCACATGTGGGCGCCGGACGTCTATCAGGGCGCGCCCTCGCCGGTGACGGCGTTCATGGCGGTGGGCCCCAAGGCCGCGGCCTTCGCGGCGTTCTTCCGCGTGTTCGCGGAAACCATGCCGGAGATGTCGGATTCCTGGGAAACCCTGCTCTACATCGTCGCCGTGCTCACCATGTTCGTCGGCAACCTGGGCGCCATCGTGCAGACCAACATCAAGCGGCTTCTGGCCTACTCCAGCGTGTCGCACGTCGGTTACATCCTGATCGCCGTCATCGCCAAAAACTCCCTGGGCCTGGCGAGCCTTCTGTTCTACATGCTGGCCTACGCCTTCATGGTGTTCGGCACCTTCGGCATCATCATCATGCTCGGCCGCTCCGGCAACGAAAACCTGGAGATCGAGAATTACTCCGGCCTCGCCTACAAGCATCCGGTGCTGGCTCTGGCCATGACCATCTTCCTGCTGTCGCTGGGAGGCCTGCCGCCGTTCGCGGGCTTTGTCGCAAAATTCTACATCTTCAACGCCGCCCTGCAGGAAGGCTACCTCTATCTGGTGATCATCGCCGTGTTGAACAGCGCCATTTCCTTTTACTATTACCTCAAGGTCGTCGTCTATATGTACATGAAGGAACCCGTGGCCGAGTTCAAGATCGCCCCCTCCCCCATGACCCTGTTCGTCGTCGCCCTGTCCGTGATCGGCACCATCGAGCTGGGGATATTTCCGGACCCGATACTCTCGCTGGCGCAGAATTGACCCCCTTCCTTTCCGGTCCACAACGGCGCGTATTTTCGGTATAATTTCTCCATCGGAATTTGAATGTATGGATTCTCATTCGGCAACCCGCACTCGTCGGTGAAGTTATGAAAATGCACCACCTGTCCAAGGAAAAAGTGGAACAGATCATGGAAAAAGTAAAAATTCTGGTCGAAACCGAATCGGACGATCAGGAAAAGTACCAGGAAATTTTCGCGCTTTCTGAAATGGACGGAGAAAAATATCTGGAATGCAAAAGCAACGACATGCAGAAGGATAAAGTGAGCTTCGAGATGGATGCGGAAAAGGGAGTGCGGTTTTTCGATCCGTTCAACTTCTACACAAGCGGGGTGTACAAAGATGTGGATGGCTGGACGGTGTGGACGGTGGACAACCTGAAAGAACCCTGGTCGTATTGAGAGATCCGGCTTCCGGCCGCAGGGTCCACACACGCTCCCCGCTTCCGCAACGCCTGCCGGACTGGCCGGCGAGGGCCTCAACCGGAATTGTTGACGGCAGGTTCAGCTTTTTTCCTGGTCCTTGGAGTAATCGTAGGAACCCTTCCTCGGCAGAGAGGACGTGAACGCATCGGCGGTTTCCTTCATGGCGCGGTCCTTGGCCTCGCCCTCTTCCTGAGCTTTCTTGCGGGCCAGCGCTTCTTTTTCTTCATCGCTCAGATTGGCGTCGTCTTCCTCGGAAGGACCGGTTCCCTGCTCGATCGCCGCGGGGTCGCCTTCCTTGTTGGCCTCTTCATCCTCCGCTTCCGCTTCCTTCATGGACGATTTGAAATTCTTGATGCTGCGTCCGAAAGCGCTGCCGATCTCCGGCAACTTTCCCGCGCCGAAGATGATCATGATGATGATCAGAATGATCATCAGTTCCGGAAATCCGATTCCCATCATGGCCCAAACCCTCCGAAAAAATTCAGATTATCTCTAAAAGGAAATGCATCCCTCTAATTATCTGTTAAAAAAGAAATTTTTTAAAGTGGGGACAGTGTAGCGTGATTGCACCGGAGAATACAAGGGAAATAACCCCGTTTCCGGGCAGCGGCCGGGCGGCCCGATGCGGCGAAAAATTTATAGGCATGGGGAACGGAAACGCCCGCCCAATTTCAATCCGCGGTGTCCCGTGACCAAGCCCGTTGCTCAAAACGAAGGGAAAAACAAAGTCCCCCGCGTTTCAGGCATCGCGCAGCTTCTGAATGGCGTCCTCGTAGTTCTTGCTTTCGAAGATGGCCGAACCCGCCACCAGCACGTTGGCCCCCGCCTGCTTGATGTCCGCCGCGTTGTCGGCCTTGATGCCGCCGTCGACCTCAAGGTCGAACTCGTGATCGTAGTGCTCCATGATCTCTTTGAGGTTGAGGGTCTTGTCCAGCAGCGAAGGGATGAACTCCTGGCCGCCGAATCCCGGGTTGACCGACATCAGAAGCACCATGTCGATGTCGTGCAGCACTTCTTCGAGGCTGGAAAGCGGGGTCGCGGGGTTCAGCACCACCCCGGCGCGCACCTGCTGTTCTTTGATATAATGCAGCGTCCTGTGCAAATGCGGACAGGCCTCCACGTGAACCGTGAGAATATCCGCCCCCGCTTCGGCGAAATCCTTGATATACCGGTCCGGATCCTCGATCATCAGATGCACGTCCAGAGGCAGTCCGGTCACCTTGCGGATGTCCGCCACCACGCCGGGACCGATCGTGATATTGGGAACGAAATGCCCGTCCATCACGTCCACATGGATCCAGTCCGCGCCTGCCTGCTCCACCGCCTTGATTTCATCGCCCAGCCTGCTGAAATCCGCGGACAGGATCGAAGGGGCAATTTTTACCATTTCAGGCTCCTCATGGGTCGTTCAGCACCACAACCGCCGCAAAATCGCCGTTGAGAATAACACAACGGCGTTGAATTATGGTAAGCAATTATAAGGATTCCGAAGGCTTTGGACCGCTTGCGCCGCAGCGGCTCCACCACTCCGGCTGGTCATCCCGCGCCACATTCTTTATAATGGAATAATCGAGTTGACCCTTTAAAATCAACCCTATGCAATTAAAAATCGAGCATATTCGAGGCTTGGTCCGGGATTTTCTGACCAAGGACCACAACCTGCTGCTGCTGGCCGCCCTGATCGGGTTTCTGGCCGGTTTCGCCTCGACCGTGTTCCGCTGGATGATCCATTTCGTGGAAACCCTGTTCTCCGTCAAAGGCTTTTCCCTGATTGGGATTTCACCGATTCTGTACCCGTTTCTCCTGCCCTTCATGCCCATGCTGGGGGGCTGGCTGATCGGCTGGATCTGCCATTTTTTCCCCAACGCCGTCAAGGAAAACGGCGTCCACAACGTGATGCAGGCGGTGGCCTTGAACGGCGGCAAGATCCGCAAGCGCACCATCGTGAGCTGCGCCACCACCTCGGCCATCACCATCGGCTCCGGCGGCTCCGCCGGGAGGGAAGGCCCCACCGTGCAGATCGGCTCCGCCGTGGGCTCGGCGATCGGTTCCCTGTTCCGCATGTCCTCGGAGCGGATTCAGGTGCTGGTCGGCTGCGGCGCCGCCGCGGGCATCGCCGCCTCCTTCAACGCGCCTCTCGCCGGGGTCCTGTTCGCGCTGGAGATCATCCTCGGCGATTTCACCATCCACACCTTCAGCCCCATCATCATCGCGTCCGTCATCGGCACCGTGACCGGCCGGGCGCTGGAAGGCAACGAGATCACATTTCAGGTGCCGTATCACCGGCTGGTGAGCTACAACGAGATCGTCTTTTACCTCATCCTGGGCGTGCTGTGCGGCCTCGCGGCGCGGCTGTTCGTGGTGATCTATTTCCGCACCCGGCACATCTTCGAGAAGAAAGTCAAAGTTTCCCCGATCGCCAGACCGGCGCTGGGCGGATTTCTGGTGGGGATGGTTTCCATTTTCCTGCCGGAGATTCTGGGGAACGGTTACGGGGCCATGGAAAAGGCGCTGACCGGCGAGATGTTCTGGGGGCTGGCGCTGATACTGGTGTTCATGAAAATGCTCTCCACCTCCGTCACGCTGGGTTCCGGCGGGCTGGGAGGCATCTTCGCCCCGTCGCTGTTCATCGGCGCGATGGTGGGCACCGCCTTCGGCACCGGCGTCCACACGCTGTTCCCGGACTGGACCGCCTCCGCCGCGACCTACGCGGTGGTGGGCATGGGCGCGGTGGCCGGCGCCGTCATGCAGGCGCCGCTCACCAACATCATCATGCTGTTCGAGCTGACCAACGATTACACCCTGATCCTGCCGATCATGGTCACCGGCATCGTGTCGGCCTACACCTACCGGGCGTTCGGCAAGCATTCGATCTACATGCAGTACCTGCTGAACAACGGCATCAACATCGAGCACGGGCGGGAAACCTCCATCCTCAACCGCATCAAGGTGAAGGACGTGATGCGCACGGAGGTGACCACCATCTCCGAGGAAATGCCGTTCCGCAAAATTCTGGAGACCATCTCCTACTCCAAGAATTTTTACTTTCCCGTCATCAACCGTGAAGGCGACATGACCAGCGTTCTCTCCTTCAACGACATCCGCGAGATGATCTTCGAAGAAGGGCTGGAGGATCTGGTCATCGCCAGCGAACTGTCCACCAAGAAAGTCATGACCCTGTTGCCCGACAACAACCTCAACGAGGCCATGGAGCTGTTCGCCAAGCTGGACGTGGAGCAGCTTCCGGTGGTGAAATCCGGCGATTCGAAAAAGGTCATCGGCATGATCAACCGGGGCGACGTGGTCGCCACCTACAACCGCGAAGTGCTGGTCTCCGGCTTCGACCGTTGAGCGCGGGCAGCGTGCCGCAAAGGACGACATGGAGCAGAGAATCCACAGGGTGACCCTGGGCGTCGCGGATCTGGAACGGGCCCGCCGGTTTTATGAAGAAGGGCTGGGCTGGAAGGCCTCGCCAGAGAGCAAAAAGGATTTCATCTTTTTCCACGCCGGCGGCACGGTCTTCGCCCTGATTCCCTGGGACAAACTGGCGCGCGAGAACAATCTGCACAACCAGCTCACCGGATTCGGCGGCATCGTGCTTTCCTTCCACGTCAGAGAGCGCGGCGACGTGGACAAAATCCTCAGGGAAGCCGAACGCGCCGACGCCACCCTGCTGAAAAGCGGTGAAAAAACCGAATGGGGCGGCTACTCGGGGACCTTCGCCGATCCGGACGGCCACCCCTGGGAAGTGTCCTGGAATCCTTTCTGGTCGTTCACCGAGGACGGCCGCATCAAGGCGGACGAGTGAACGCACCAAACAGCAAACTTGCGAATCACAACGCTGCATTCAGCCTGCGTGTTCCCGTCTCCTCCACCGCGGCCCTGCTGCTTTTCCTGACCACATGCCTTTCGGCCTGCGGCCCCGGCGGCAATGATCTGACCCGGCGCAGCCAGTTCATCATGGGCACCCTGGTGGAAATCACCGTGCGCGGAGAAGATGCGCAACGCTCGCAAAAGGCGATCGGCCGTGCGTTCGATGAAATATCGCGATTGGAAGGGTTGATGAGCACGCACAAACCCGATTCGGAGCTTTCCCGCATCAACGCCGCCGCGGGCGGCGAATTCACGGCGGTTTCAAAGGAAACGCTCACCGTCCTCAAACGCGCGCTTCACTGGGGGGAACAATCAAAGGGCGCGCTCGACATCACGCTCGGACCGGTTGTGGCGCTCTGGCATTTCGACGCGCCGGAACCCGCGCCTCCCGGCGATGCGGACATAAAGCAGGCCCTCGCAGCCACGGGACTCAAGCATGTCGAGATCGAAGGGGGAAAAGTCAGGCTCGCCCGTTCGGGCATGGCGCTGCATCTGGGCGCGGTGGCCAAGGGATACGCCGTGGACCGGGCGGCCGCCGTCTTGCAGCAGGAAGGCATCGATCACGCCCTGATCAACGCCGGCGGCGATCTGATCGCCCTCGGCAGACGCGCAACGGACAAGTCCTGGACCATCGGGCTGCAGCATCCGAGAAAACCCGAGCGCATGATCGCCTCGTTCTCCCTGAGCGGCGGCGCGGTCGCCACCTCCGGCGACTACCAGCGTTATTTCATCCAGGACGGCACGCGTTACCACCACATCCTCAATCCAGAAAGCGGAATGCCGGTGCGGGGGGTCGTCTCGGCCACCGTGCGGGCGCGATCGGTGATGGACGCCGACGCGATCGCGACGGCGCTGTTCGTGATGGGCGCGGAGAAAGGCATCGCCTGGATCGATAGCCTTGCCGAAGTCGAAGGCATGGTGATTCCGGACACCGGCTCCACCCGCTATTCAGCGGAATTTAGCTCCCAGCCGGGATTCACCGAACACGGAGGAAACTGAAGCGGCAAACGCTCACGGCTCTTTTTTCCAGGCTTTGCGGATGTGCACCGCCGGCTGGTGGATCAGGTGGCACATCCGGCAGGAGTGCCGCTTGATGCCGCCGATCTCTTTCCAGAATTTTTGCGGGTCCGGTTCGCCGGTGGCGAACAGTTTGCTGACGCGGTCCACCGCGTCGACAACGGCATCACCCACGAAAAACTGTTTCACCGAACCGCCGTTCTTGGTCCATTCTGAAACGTGGCATTTCGAGCACACCGAGCGCAGCTCCACCAGGCGTTTCTTGAATTGAAAGACGTGCTTCCAGGCACGGCTGTGGTCGCCCTTTTCAAAATTGTAGGTGATCCCCCGCAACGACTTCGACAGGACCCGCATGTAGTCGTGGTACTCCATCTCCGCATCTTCGACGGGATCGGTGATCCGGATGCGCCGCGTTTCCGGCCAGGTGTAGCGCACCCAGACCGCGAGGCTGTTGTCGAGGTGGCAGCGGTCGCAGCTCGCCGCGACTTTTTTCGCCGCTTCCCCGACCCGCGCCGCTTCACGGGTTTTCACCGCTTCCACGAACCGTTCGCCCGCTTCAAAATCGAAATAATCCTTCCATTCGGGAACCCACTCGGCGGCTTTGCGATAATGCTTCAAAAACGCACCGGCGTTCGCTTCGGCCCCGGTCCAGTCCTTCTGTTCCGCCGCCACCCGCACGCCGTCGAACGCGCCCGAGATGCGGCGCATCTGCTCAATCCATTTCGACTCCACGCCCTTATCCCGGTACAATGAATCGAGGGACGCAGGCGGTTTTTTGACTTTGAAGTCTTCCGCGAACACGGTCAACGCAAAAAACAGCATCGCACCGGTGAGAGATGCCAGTGCCGGAATCCATTTCGATTTCATAGTTGAAATCCTCTGCAAAATTACAAACCGAACAAACCGGCGAGCCGGGACGTGAATTCCGTTTTCAAGCCCGGACGCCGGTTTCGCGCAAAAACGTCAATGCGCCGCCGACGGCCTCACGGCTGTCCTGGGAGTATACAACATCACCCCCGGAAGCACCGAGCCGGGAGCGACGCCGTATTGTTCGGCGCATTCCGCGCACAACGCGATCCCGATGCCCTCTTCCTGAAACCACTGCACCATGTACAAGAGTTCCGGGTCGATGCCTTCGGCCACAAAGCAGCGGACGGTGGGTCCGTGGATCACCACTTTGTAATCGATTTTGCCCGACCGGCCTTCTTCCCGCAGATGCAGGTTGATGCTGACGAACGCCTCTTTCAACGCTTTAAGATCGGCGCTTTCCACAAAATACACTTTAACGGGACGATTCTTGAAAGGCCCCCGCTGCACCGCGGCATCGGAAGCGGCACCCCATCCCAGTACGAGCAGGGCTGCAATGGTAAACAGAACCCGTGCCCGCGCATATCGGTTATTCATGATGACCTCCCCACAAACGAAAACGTTTACCCGTGTTCGGGAAAATCAGGCATGCTCTGAGAGTCATGGACGGCCATAAATACGGATCGGCACAGGCTGACGCAACGCGGAATCATCCACGGGCGGTTCTCCCAAAACCGGGCTTTGAGTCAAACGTGAGTCTGGGTCAGACGGAGCGGGGCGGGTGCTCGATGCGAGTGGGAATTGAGGAAGAAGAAAACGGACTCTTGAATCCGGCTGGCGTTGCGTTCAGTTGCGTGTGGAAGTCGGGAACGATCTCGCCCATCGGCGTCACGGTATCGTAACCGGTGCCGCCGGCAGCGCCTGGCGAGCCTTCACAGCCGGCCGATAGGAACACCGGCTTGCTGCCGGTGCGTTCGGTGGAACGCAGAATATGGGGACAGGGTTTGTTCACCGAATGGCCCATCAGGGCGCAATGCACAGGCAGCCCCTGTTTTTCAAACGGAGACACCGCATCCCCGTGATGGTGGCCGGAATGCCCGCCGGCATAAGCCAAGCCCGCCGCAAGCAGCGGAACCAGGAGCAGAACGCCTGACAGGAAAAAACGCTTTCTCATGCGCCTATCATTCCCCACACAGGCACACAAATCAAGCGATTTTCGACAGGAATGGACAGACGGCCCCATTGTTTCACCCCCCTGGAGATCTTTGCATAAGTCGTTTCCCTGTCATGCTGAGCCTGTCGAAGCATGATTCGACACCCTTCGACAAGCTCAGGGTGACATGGGAAAAATCAGGTTCGGGTACACCCGGCTTATGCAAAGGTCTACCTGCGGGGTTGAAACCGTTTGAGCAGCAGCGCGTTGCCGACCACCGAAACGGAGCTCAGCGACATGGCCGCCGCGGCGAAGATCGGTTTTAAGACGATCCCGTAGGCGGGAAACAGCGCCCCCGCCGCGAGGGGGATTCCCAATACATTGTAAAAGAAGGCCCAGAACAGGTTCTGCCGGATCTTCCCCAGCGTCTTGCGGCTCAGCTCGATGGCGTCGGCGACCGCGTGCAGGTCCTGGGTCATCAGCGTGATGTCCGAGGCTTCCACCGCCACGTCGGTGCCCGAGCCCATGGCGATGCCGGTGTGCGCGCTCGCAAGTGCGGGCGCATCGTTGATGCCGTCGCCCACCATCGCCACCACGCGGCCTTCCTGCATCAGCCGCTTCACTTCATCCGCCTTGCCTTCCGGCAGCACCTCCGCGAGCACCGTGTCGATGTGGAGCTGCCGGGCAATGGCCTGCGCCGTGTGGACATGATCGCCGGTGATCATCGCCACGTCGAGACCCAGGTCCTTGAGCTGCTGCACCGCCGCCGCGGCATTGGGTTTCACCGTGTCCGCCGCCGCCAGCACGCCCACCGCTTTGCCGCCGAGGGCGAGGATCATCGGGGTTTTTCCCTGACGCGCCATCTCCTCGATCCGTTCCCTGAGCGCCGAATAATCGATTTCCTCCTGCTGCATCAATTTGGGATTGCCCAGCAGCAGGTCCAGTCCGTCCACCTGGCCGCGCACGCCGAAGCCGGGCTTAGACTCAAAGTTCTCGACGGGAAGCAGCTTGAGACCGCGGCGCTCCGCCTCGCGCACCACCGCCTGGCTCAGGGGATGCTCGGATCCCTTCTCCACGGAAGCGGCGAGCTGCACCAGCCGGTCCGCGGACAGATCCGCCTGCCCTTCCAAAAACACGTCGGTCACCTCCGGCCGCCCCCAGGTGAGGGTGCCGGTCTTGTCGAACACCACGGTGTCGAGCGCCTGCACCTGCTCCAGCGTTTCGCCGCCCTTGATCAGGATGCCCAGTTCCGCGCCGCGGCCGGTCCCCACCATGATGGCGGTGGGCGTGGCGAGCCCCAGCGCACAGGGACAGGCGATGATCAGCACGGCGACGAAGATCATCAGCGCGAACAGAAACGGCGTGGCGGGCAGCACCGCGAGCTTCTCGCCGAAGCCCCACCAGACGGCGAACGCCAGGACCGCAAACGCGATGACCACAGGCACGAAGATGCCCGCGACCTTGTCGGCGAGCCGCTGCACCGGCGCTTTCGAGCCCTGGGCTTCCTCGACCATCTTTATAATCTGCGCCAGCACGGAATCCTTGCCGAGCCGCGTCGCCCTGAGCTTGAAAAAACCGGTCGTGTTGAGGCTCGCACCTACTACAGAATCGCCGGCCTGTTTTTCCACCGGCAGGCTCTCTCCGGTGACCAGCGATTCGTCCACCGCCGTCGCCCCTTCCAGGACCGTCCCGTCCACCGGAATTTTTTCTCCCGGCCGCACCACCACCGTGTCTCCGGGCTGCACCTGGGCAATGGGAATCTCGGTCTCCTCCCCTGCCCGTTCGACCCGTGCGGTCTTGGGCTGAAGCTGCATCAGTTTTTTGATCGCATCGGAGGTCCGGCTTTTCGCCCTGGCTTCCAGCCAGCGGCCCAGAAGCACCAGCGTCACGATCATCGCCGAAGTGTCGAAGTACACCACCGCCTGCTGGCCGAGTTTTCTGAGCGTGTCCGGGAAAAACGTGGCGAAGGCGCTGAACCCGTAGGCGGCGGTGGTGCCCACGGCGATCAGCGTGTTCATGTCCGAGTATCCGTGCCTGAGCGCCGCGGCCGCGCCGCGGTAAAACTGCCAGCCCGCCCAGAACTGCACAGGCGTCGCCAGCACGAACAGCAGCAAAAAATGCGGCAAGGAGCCTGGCTGCAGGGCGGCGGGCGGCCGCATGCTCAGCACCATGACGGCGGCGCTCAGGACGGCGCTGACGATGAGCTTGCGCTTGAGCAGCGCGTGCTCCTGTTCGGCCGGGTCCGGCCGCTCCCCGGCCCCTTCTTCGGCCTCCTCGATACGCAGGGTGTAGCCCATCTCCTGAAGGCGGTCCTGAAAGTCCTGCACATCCGCCAGGGCGGGCAGGTAGTGCACCACCGCTTTTTCGGAAGCCAGGTTGACCTGGACGTCGAGCACGCCCTCCTGCTTTGCGAGCGCTTTCTCGACCCTGGACACGCAGGAGGCGCAGGTCATGCCCTCCACGGCGAAACTCCGGCGCACGCCGGGAATTTCAAAGCCGAGATTTTCAATGGTGCCGGTGATCTGCTGCGGGGAGACCGTTGCGGGATCGAAGTCGATGTCGGCCTGCCCGGCGCCGAAATTGACGCTGGCCTTTTCGACCCCCGCGAGGGAGCCCACTTTTTTCTCGATGCGCGCGCTGCAGCTGGCGCAGCTCATTCCTTTGACGGGGAGCTTTATGTGTTTCGAGATGGGGGTCTGTGTGGTGGACATGGCTTAAGGCCGATCAATACAATCGTGTTATATTAGGATACACGGGTTCACAAAAAGATTCTTCCCCTCTTTCCGGCTTGAGGAGGCGACGTGAAAGTCTTGGCGTTATTCAGCAAAAACCGGCTCGCCCTCGCCGCGGCCCTGTTCCTCCTGGCGAACTCCCCGCTGGCGCAGGCGGGCCCACGCTGGGTGGACCTGACGCATGCCTTCGACGCGTCCACCATCTACTGGCCCACCGGGAAGCCGTTCAAGCTGGAGAAAACCCACGAGGGCCCCACGCCGGGCGGCTACTGGTACGAATCGAACGACATCAGCGCCTCCGAACACGGCGGCACGCATCTGGACGCCCCGGCCCATTTCGCCGAGGGGAAATGGCACACCGACGACATCCCCATGAACCGGCTGATCGCGCCGGGGATCGTGGTCGATGTGAGCGGGAACGCCCGCAACCGGCCGGACTATCTGATCCGCAAGGAGGATTTCACCGCCTGGGAGGCGCAGCACGGCAGAATACCGGCAGGGGCCATCGTTCTGGTGCGCACGGGCTGGGAGGAGTTCTGGCCGGACAAAAAGAAATACCTGGGCACGGATTTGCCCGGTGACGTGGCGAACCTGCATTTTCCCGGATACAGCGCCGAAGCTGCCCGATTTCTGACCGCGGAACGCAACGTCGCCTCCGTCGGTCTGGACACACCCAGCCTGGACAGGGGGCAATCCAGGGATTTTATGGCGCACCGGATCTTCGGCAAGGCCAACGTTCCCGGCTTTGAAAACGTCTGCAATCTGAATCAGCTGCCGCCCACAGGGTTCCGTGTGATCGCCCTGCCCATGAAGATCGGCCGGGGCAGCGGCGGTCCTTTAAGGATCATAGCGGAAATCGATCCCGATCCTTAAGGCGGATGGAGGCGGATTGAATTCTGGCAGAGTGAACGGAACGCTGGAAGAGAGGAAACTATTTTTTGTTGAACAGGGCCTTGAGGGTGAAGAACCCGTAGAAGAGGAACAGCAGGGCGATGATGGCGCGTGTGAATGAATGGCTGCCGACCGCATCGGTGAACACGAAAATGCCCACACCGCTCAGAGCGGCGCCCACCAGAAAATACCCCACGGATTTGGCAACCGACATGCCCTGGGGTTTTGCCGCTTTTTCCTTCTGCTTGCGCTTGAGCTCCCAGCGCCACCTGAGAATGTAATAGGTTTGCCGAATCCAGGAAAGGATGCCGTCGTCTTCGCGCAAGCTGGTGTGGCAGTACATGCAGTGCGCGTCGCTGGTCCTGTTGGGAAACCCGCAGTTCAGACACAGCTTCGAGTCTGTATTCTGGTTCAGAAGGGTTTCTTTTTTGGGCTTGTCCATGGTCGGCGGCGGGAAATTCCAAAGAAACGCAGCGGCTTTGGCTCTATCCCAATGAAATTACAAATCTTCAACGATATGATAAAATTCTATACCTTATAAAATAGTGTGTCAAATCAAACCGGCCGCAGCCTGTTGCGCCGGGTCAAAACCCCCTGTTTATGGTAGTGCGCCAAGGCAAAACCGGGTGTATAAATCAAAACACTTGTAAAATGGTTCATTGTTTGAGGAAAGCATGAAAAGAACGGCTTATATTGGAATCGCTCTGTTCGGGCTGCTGATGGCGGCGGCGGACACCGTATCCGCGGATGCGTCCGCGGGCGAAGACACGATGGTGCTGATACCCGCTGGCATGTACGAGATGGGAAACCGCAAGTCCCTGCTGGAACTGGATCCGGTCGATCTATTGAACACAGACCGGCACACCCTCGGCCCGGAAAACCCGGCGCACCGGGTGCACGTCGATGCGTACTACATCGATAAATACGAAGTCACCAACGCCGAGTACATGAAATTTGTGGACGCCACAGGAGCCCGCAAACCCGTTTCCATGAACGATCCGGATTTCAGCGGAGAGCGTCAACCCGCGGCGGGCATGTCCTGGAAAGAAGCGGACAGCTACTGCAAGTGGGCGGGAAAACGTCTGCCGACTGAAGCGGAATGGGAAAAGGCGGCGCGCGGCAAACGACCCATCGAATACCCCTGGGGCGACGAAACGCCCGACGCCACGCGGGTGAACTTCAACGAAACTTTGAACAAAACCGCGCCGGTGGGTTCCTACGAAACCGGCAAATCGGATTATGGCGTGTACGACCTTTCGGGCAACGTGTCCGAATGGGTGCACGACTGGCACCTGGCGGAATTCTACCTGTTTTCACCGAAAGAGAATCCGACCGGCCCCGAGAAAGGAAAGTACAAGGTCATTCGCGGGGGCAACTGGAGAAACAACGCCGAGGACATCAGCCTGACGTACCGCAACGCCACGGTCCCCAACCTGCGCAGCAAGACCCTCGGCTTCCGCTGCGTGAAGGATGCAAAGTGAATTTGCAGTAACGATGAAACACCGTGACCGGAATTCACACCTTCCCGTATTCCGTTATGAATTCACTCTGGATAGTGCCATGTTTCGCATGGCTCGGTAGTCCGGCTCATACGAGGCGGGAGCCCTGCCCCCCTTTTCCAGCACGGCCTCTTTTTGCGCCACGATCCAGAACGACTCGACAATGGAGTATTGAATCTCCGGCTTGCCGTTCACGATAACCTGAAAGTAAACGGCCGTGGCATCGGCCTTGTCCGTTCTCACAAGGCGTAAATGGATCTTCTCCATAACTAGAGCCTCTCCATTTCCGCCCGCATGTTGAAACAGCGCATCCCGGGATGCCCGTTTATCGACAGTGCCCGAATTCTTCGCCCCCACAAGAATCCCTTTTTGTCGATCGTATTGCCGCATTCTGTATCCCAGAGTGAAAAGAGCATGCGCGCAGGCATTGAACGCGGTGGAATATTCCGCATCGATGTGTCTTTTCACGACCGTGGGATCCACAATTTGCGCCGTTCTTGAATTTTTAGAAATCGAGCATCCTGAAAGAATCCAAAGCATCCACGCGGCGTTGATAATCCAGGCATTATATTTAACCATAACCATTATTGTAATTTTTTATAATGGAACCCGTTATTTGCTCAAAGTATCTTTTTAAATTTTGAGCCGGTTAATTGAATCCCTGTCTGCGGTAATCCTGCGGGCGAGGTTCGATTTGGATGCTGTCTTCAATCGCTCGGGGTGGAGAAATCGGTTTGCCACGACTGATGGGTTTCCCGTTGGACGGAGGTGCTCCCGAGTCCTTCACCATTTCTGAAGAGTCCGCCAATGGAGAAGCCGCCGGAGCTGGTGGAGCTGGGGGAGCAGCTTTCATGACTTTCTTGTTGCCGACATTTTGTCCGTTCTTTAAAGGCTTGTTCACGCTGACGGGACGGACATAGTTTTCTCCCATGTAGTTGCCCTTCTCGTCAAACTTGGCAACCAGATTGGGATCTTTTTCTTTCAGGTACTCCTCGATAAACTGCTTTCCAGCCTGTGGATCCTGGAAATTCCAGAGTCCTTCCATGACCCCTTCGATCACCATGGCGTACACGGCTTTTTCGATCGCTTCCAGCACCGCCATCTGCGGCGGCTCGTTGGTGGTGAACCCGGTTTCGATTTCCAGCAGGCGCTTGAAACTCACAAACCGGAACAAACCGGCATCCACTTCCAGGGAGAAGATGGTCTTGTTGGTGAGGACGGATTTGACGATCTGTCCGTTTTTAACGGATATGGCCCGAAGATAAATCGTCACCGAATCCCGCTGGAACTGCGTGTTGCCGCCGGCTCCGAAATACCGCGCTCCCGCGCCGCCTGTGAGCAGATTGCTTTCATAGGCGATGACGCCGCCGTCCATCATGATGGGCGCATACAGCAGAGGCGGCAACCGGGGAACGTTTTTCGCCGAATCTTTATTGAGATACTGCTTTCTCGTCTGCCGGATGATTTTCCGCTCGTTCAAAAGATTGGGCAGCGATTCGCGCTCAAGAACCGTGAACCATCTCCCGTTTCCTGCATCCGCCAGCGCCTTGACCAGCATGGAAGTCGCCCCCTGGGTCACGGCAGTGGAATATTGCGTGATGGCGCCGCCGGGCTTGTATTGCCCGGTCTGGTCGCGGAATTTGTACACACCCACCACGATTTTTGCTTCCGGTGCCGGCAGGGAATGGAGCAAACCCGATACCTGGGAGTTGTATCCCACAACTGCTTCACTGGACCGGATGGGCTGGATTTTAGCGGAACACCCAGCCGAAGCAATCAGAATACCAAGCAACACAACAATGAATGCACGGTTCTTAATAGATATTGTCATTGTTTTCCTATAAAGAATTTTCTTTCCACTCCCGGTCCCGTCTGTCTCCAGAAAAAAGCAGAAAGATTTCCTTATCCCTTCCGTTAGAAAATAGAGAAGTTAGCCAACATGAATTCACTGAAGCTCAGGGTGCAAAAGTGGGAATCTCCACAGTGGAAGACTCACCCGTTGCGTTGTCCTGAATCGTGACCAGCGTGGAATCACCCAGACTCTCAACCGTAATGGTATTGATTCCCGTGTCGAAAACACCGTCGCCGATTTCATCGACACCATCAAAAGCATTGTCAACGAGGCTGAAAGCAAGCTGGTTGACGATCGCCCTATCCAGCCTGTCTGCAAAAGACTGAATAAAAGAAGAGCTGCTGAAAGCATCCTGCGGTTCTTTGAACTTGTTCTGCGAGGTGGCGTTGGCCAGTTGATGCGCCCCGTTGAAAGGACTGCCTCCGAAATTCGGATTGACAAAACTATGTGTCAGCTCCGCTCCGATAACGGGCTTTGCGATCGCAAAAAAGCTCATCACCAGAGCCAGCCCCAAAAACCCAATGAATGATTTCATGATGTTCCTCAAATTAAATTAATAAAGCTCTTCGAGTTGTTTTTTAACCGTGAGACGCTGCATGAGATAGCCATAAACTCTCGATACGGTATATCCAGCGAGTTCTTCGATCTGCCCTTGCCGTGGACTGAGGCGGAACTGATGCACCACATCGTCATCCACTTTCACCCAGAACTGGCTGCCGCGAATCACATCCGCCCGCTCCTCGATGTAGATCGTGTAATCCATGCCGCGAATGGGCTGCCAATAAGTACTGAAATATTCGTAAAAATCCCGTCCGGCTTTCGTCATCGTCTCATCGACGATGAGTCCGGTTATTCCCAGCCATTCGTCGGAATCTTCTCCAAGATCCCTCTGAGCCGCCGCCGGAGAAACCAGCATTGCAAAAACAAATACCAGGCAAAGTGCAAAACACAGGATCGTTTGAAGCACTTGGTGATGAGATCTCACGGACACAGGGAACCCTTCACCACGGGCTTCAATCGCATTCACTCCGGAACTGTATTTTTGCTTCTCAGCCATATCCACTTCCCTAATAAAAAAGCCGTGGAAGGGGGAGGAAAACCTCCCCCTTCCCATTCGAACCTAAGGAGAAGTCAATCAAGCAACTTCACCCACGACTTCAAACAATGGCTTTAACCAACTAGCATTAGTTGGGTCCCAGGAAGACGCCGCCACCCGGGAATACACTCCTACTGGAGCGATAAGGATTAGCACCATGCGGGCTGTCCCCAGTCCAGTTGACGAACTTCGGATCTCTGATTTCCCGGTTGAAAGGAATCCAGGGCATATCCGGATCCATCGGCATTCCGTTCTTCCAGGCATGATCGCCTTTCCACGGACCATCCTCATTACAACCCTCACAACCACCTCTAATGAGTTCCGGAGGCTCGCCCTGAATCACGATGGCGAGATTCCGAGAACCGCCAATCTGGCTGACATTAGCGTTGTTTTCAAATTGGCCTGTCTGAGCAACATATGCCGTCAACTGGTAACCGTTCTGGTCAATGTGAGCGTTATGTCCACCGGTACCATGCTGATACACAACGGCGTTACAAAACCGACAAGGACCGTTGCCGAAAGCTCCCTGATGCACTTTGGCATCATGACCATCACCGGTTTGGTGCACGACAGTTGCCTTATTGTCCTTGCCCTTCTGGATCACTTCAGCTTTCAAGCCATCGCCATCAAACTGGTTGATCCATGCGCGGTTCCTTTCGCCCCACTGTTCAATGGAAGCCTCGGAATAATCGACATAGGTCTGGGTGATTTTGGCTTTGTTGCCATTGCCGTAACCCACAACGCCGCTCTGCTTGATGCTAGCTTTGCTGTCATCGGCGTCGAACTGGACGATTTCGGCTTTGTGGTAATCACCCGTCTGAAGGATATGGGCTTTTGTGTACCTGCTGCCCTTCTGGGTGATTTTACCGCTCTGGAACCAGCCGTGCTGCTCGATCCGGGCGTGGGAATGATCGCCAAAATTGTTATTCAAAGAACTCTGGTGAATGCTGGCCATGTGATCGCCGCCATGCTGCTCGATTTCGGCATCCGTCCACCAGACATTTTCCTGACCGATGTAAGCGACGCTTCTTTCCGTCCAATTCTGATCGATCGTCGCGTTGCTTCCCTGGGAAAAGACCTGGTCGATCTGACCGCTGTTCCAGCTGGAAGCTTTGCCGCTTTGATAGATATTGGCGTTCTGATGAGAACCAGTCCGATTTTTCTGATAAACCGAAGCCGTATTGCCTTCGCTGTAGCTTTGGTCAATATTGGCGATGCTGCTGTTGCCCAATTGCTCAACTTCAGCCTGATTGTCATTGGAATCATCCTGATTGACGTTGGCCACATTGTGGGCCATCGCCAGGCTTCCGGTCAGCAATACCGCCGCGAAAACAGCGATAATACTCATATGAAACCGTTTCATTGTTTTTCTCCCTTAGCTTTGTGAATAAAGAGAATTTTCAACCACTGCGTTAAAGCTAATTGTTACTGCGTCACTTCCAAACAAACGGTTTTTTTACCCTCCTTTCTTGATCGAACGATAAAACATTCATTGCACTTCTTATTTTAAGGAACCCTTAATGTTTCAGGGTCCCGGAACGATCGGCAAGGGGAACAATCCGTTGCCGGCTTGATTCACGATGACCGGAGGTCCGCCTCCGGTCTGGTTGATGATTGCGGAGTTGTTGCCGCCGCTCTGAATGACGCCGGCAAGGTTGTTGTTGCCCAGCTGATTGATGGTGGCGTTGTTGTTGTTGTCGAACTGGACGATCGACGCCTGGTTCAGGCTGCCGTCCTGGAAAATGTTGGCAATGTTTCCGCTGCCACCCTGCTGGATGAATCCCACGTTTCCGGATCCGCCCTGCTGAATGATTCCCGCGGCAAGGTCGCTGCCGTTTTGAGCGATCTCTCCGATATTTCCGCTGCCGGACTGAAGAATGCTCGCACTGAGATTGCTGCCATCCTGAGTGATGAGAGCCGTCTGCCCCGAACCACTCTGATCGATGCTCGCATCCAGATCATTGCCGGTTTGCAGAATGGAGGCTTCATGATCGATGCCATCCTGATCGATGCTCGCGATCAGGTTGCTGCCATTCTGGTCCACGGTGGCGGTATTGCCGTCTCCGGTCTGCGTGACGCTTGCGGTGAGGCTGCTGCCATCCTGGGTCACACCGGCGGTATTGCCGTCTCCCGTCTGCGTGATGCTGGCATCCAGTCCGTCACCCGTCTGGCTCACGGTAGCCGTGTTGCTGTTGCCGCTCTGCGTCACACTGGCGACGATGTTGCTGCCATCCTGATTGACCGTAGCCGCATTGCTGTCTCCGGTCTGCGTGACGCTTGCGGTGAGGCTGCTGCCGTCCTGGGTCACATCAGCGGTGTTTGTGTTGCCATTCTGAATCACACTCGCATCCAGGTTGTCACCGTTCTGGGTGATGGTCGCGTTGTTGCCGTCCCCGATCTGCTCCAGGAGAGCCACGACGTTGAACGTGCCGCTCTGGATCACTGTTCCGGTGTTATCGCTGCCGTCCTGCAGAATCGTTGCCAGCAGGTCTTCACCCACTTGCTCGACGGATGCGACATTGAAGCTGCCGCCGGTCTGCGTGACGCTTGCCGTCAGGTTGCTGCCGTCCTGGAATATAATTCCGGTATGACTCTGGCCGATCTGTTCCAGCGAGGCGACATTCGTCAGACCGCCCTGTTGCGTGATCGTCCCCTGGTTGTTCGTGCCCTGCTGCAGCAGCGTCGCCAGATGTTCCTGCCCAATCTGAGTGACATTCGCGACATTGAAATCACCTTCGCTTTGCGTGACATTTGCGGTCAGGTTGCTGCCATCCTGATTGACCGTAGCTTCATGCCCTTGTCCAACCTGCAGAACCGATGCCAGGTTCGTAGGGCCGCCGTTCTGTGTGACGGTCGCTCTGTTGCTGGAACCATCCTGCACCACCGAAGCCACTTGCTCCTGACCGGTCTGTGAAATATTCAGAGTATTGATGTCTCCCGTCTGGGAAGCGGTGGTCTGATTGGCAAAACCGTTTTGAGTGACGAATCCGATATTGCCGTTGCCGACCTGGGCCAGCACCAGAAGATTGGAAAGCCCGTCTTGTTCAACCGTCGCCTCGTTGCCGGTGCCATCCCTCTGCTCGATCGTTGCGGAATTGCCTGCGTTTTCGCCAAGACTGACCTGCGCCAGACGGATGATGTTGGCGAAACCGGTCTGTGTGAAGTTGCCGAAATTATCAGGCCCGACCTGGCTCAAATCCAATATGTGGCCATCGCCTTCGCGTGTCAGTTGAAACGAGTTGCTGTCACCGACTTGCTCGATGGAAACAAGTGCCTCAAGAGAAGATGTGGGGTTTGTATCTACTATGACCGCGTTTTCACTTCCGTCCTGCTGGATTTCGACCAACTCTGCCATGGCGTTTTGCAGGGGATTGGCAATGAGAAAAGCAAAGGCAAGAAACGTAAAAACGGGAATCAGGGTGAGATGAAAAAGATGAGATTTTGAATCCGAAGAATTGCCAGCCATAAAAACCTCCCCCTTCTTTAATTGTTTCCGCTCCAATAACTCGAGAAAGCGGATGTCTCCTGTATTTTTGAATGCATATGCTTAAATGTATGGATGTGAATCTATCTGAAAACTTTCCGGCCAGAGTGCTTTCAGACTTACATTTTCTTTCTTGAATTTTTATGTGATATGGATCACAAAATTAGCCAATCCGCATCACAGATACTTTTAGGAATGATGGAACATTACGCGCGGGACATGCCTTTTACAATACCTAAAAGTAGTGATTTGCAAAGGAGTTGGAAGGGTTACCCCGATTCCGGCATACCTTTTTGTCTCCATTCAGACACGCTTTGAAACTTATAGATGGAATTTCGAGGAAATTTTAAAAGGAGGGAAATAAAAATGCGGTGTTTGATTCAAGCCTTCCCTAAATTTGATTAGATACACACCAAAAAGCGTAACATTTTTTAAAAAACACAGGGAGTATGATGAGACATAAATTGATTGTTTTCGTCACTTCGAAGCGATGCAAATTTCACTGAAAATCAACCGGGCTTTTTTGAGACGATTTCTATTCTGTCGAATCTGTTCCTTCAATCTTTATATAAAGAACTTTTTTCTCTTTTCTGCCCGGAATGATCATTCCTGAATTCAGCTTTATATTTTGGTCCATATTGGCATTCCAAATAAGAAGAATGAATCCCGCCATGCAACACAAGACTCACAATTTTAATTCAGCAGAACCAATCCATTTATCATTTAAAAGAGTGACAATATCCCTTGAATTAGGTATTGCATAATGACCGGCTAGCCTATAAGGTCATCTTCACAAATACGAGAAACACGCGAAAACACTTCTGGACTGCAATCCATATCGTCCATGAAGAAAAGACAATGCGTCATCAATAATCCTGACTTCCGCTCCCCCCGTCGATCCATGCGGAAGATTCCCGTTTCTCCTTAGTTGCGGGAAAGACATTGTTGTTAACTCGAGGAGCCATTCATGGCCGGCGCAAAATCACGGGGAAAGCAGTCAGGCATCGGCCTGCAGCCAGAGCAATCCATTCAGAACCTTCGATCCGTCAAATCGGATCATCTGAAAAACCACCCCGCAAAATCTGATCTGATTCACATTAAAAAATTCAAACTCGGCGTTCCGGAAAGCAAACAGGCTCGTCCGCCCGCACCCTCAAAGGCGCCGTCAACCTTTAAAGAAGCAAATCCCGACACCTTTTTTCCTTCAAAGTACGATGAATTGCAGATCCTCAACCTTGGAGTCAATATCTGCGAACGGTTGCTGAAAAACCAGACGGTTTCACAAAACTCCGACTTGACCATCAATCTCAGGGAACCGTTGGGGATCGCATTTTCTTCCACCGACCACAGACTGAACGAAGTCAACCAGCATCTGTGCAACATCCTTTGCTACTCGCGCAATGAAATGCTGGCTCTCAACTGGAATCGGCTGATCCATCCGGAGGACATCGAGAATTATTTTTTCCTTTCCCAACAGATCCATACCGGAACGCTCAACGGTTTTTCAATCGACATCCGCTGCCTGTCCAAGCAGGGAAAGACCATCTTCACCTGCCACACTCTGCATAGCGTGCGCACGCCAGGCGGGCAAAAGGACACCATCGTCAGTCTCGTGAGGGAATTGACAGGAAGCAACACCACAGTACAGAACGGATCCATTGCCCACAATGTGAAGCGGCTCACTCCAGACAGTCTTCAGCGAATGCAGGAAGCCGGACTCTCCAAACGCGAAATGGAAATCGCCCGCTTGCTGGTCATAGACGGGTTGAGCGACCGGGAAATCGCGGAGGGACTGTTTCTCAGCATCCACACCATACGCACCCACCTGAAAAACATTTACAGAAAATTCAAAATATCAAACCGCACAAAGCTGATCACCATCTTGAAATAGATTTGGAATAGACGTGGGGAAGACCCGCGCACGCGCAGGTCAAAAGTGGGTCAAGCGGTGAGCCGTTCGCGGATGCGATCGAGAATCACATCGGCGATTTCCGTTTTGCTGAGCAGGGGGTGCGCATCGACGCCGCCTTCCCGGCTCAATATCGTCACCTGGTTGCTGTCGGAACGAAAACCGATTCCGGGTGCGCTGATGTCGTTCGCGACAATCAGATCCAGATCCTTGTTCCGCAGTTTGGTCTTTGCGCTTTCAAGGACGTTTTCCGATTCCGCCGCAAACCCGACCACCACCTGACGTTTTTTGAGCTTTGCAACTTCTCCCAGGATGTCGGGAGTGGGCATGAGCCGAAGCACCAGGGGTTCGGTGCCTTTTTTCTTGATCTTTTCCTTGGAGATCTTCTCCGGCGCAAAATCCCCCACCGCCGCCACCATCACCAGCGCGTCGCAATCGGGAAAACGCTCGAGCACCAGCTCCTTCATTTGCGAAGCCCGCTGGCAGGGCAGCAACTCCACCCCGTCCGGCGCATCGAGCCGGGTGGGCCCGCTGATCAGCACCACCTCCGCCCCGCGCGCCCTGCCCTGCGCCGCGACGGCGAATCCCATCTTGCCGGACGAAGGATTGGTCAGGTACCGCACCGGGTCCAGCGGCTCCTGGGTGGGCCCCGCCGTCACCAGGAGTTTGAGCCCCTTTAAATCCTGCCGTGCCTGCAGCCGGTTGCGCGCCGCCTGAAAGATCCGCGCCGGATCGGCGAGACGGCCCTGCCCCACCGAGCCGCAGGCCAGCTCCCCGTGTTCGGGATCCACGAATTGAACGCCGCGCGCTTTCATCTTCGCGATGTTGTCCTGCACCGCCGGGTTGGCGTACATGCCGTCGTTCATGGCAGGAGCGAGGATCACCGGTCCGCGGTAGGCCGCAAACAGATTCGTCAGCGCATCGTCCGCCAGACCGCCCGCCATTTTGCCGATCGTTCCGGCGGTCGCCGGTGCGACCACCAGCAGGTCGGCCTGTTCCGCCGCCTGAATATGGCGCATCGCATGCGCATCGGGAGAGTCGAACACCTCGTGGTACACCGGATGGCCCGAAAGCGCCTCAAAGGTCAAAGGCGTCACGAACCGCCCGGCGTTGGCGCTCATCACCACGAACACCTCGGCGCCCGCCGCGGTGAAAAGCCGCAGCAGCTCCGCCGCCTTGTACGCGGCGATCCCTCCGGAAACGCCCAGAGCGATGATCTTTCCATCAAGGGATCCTGGCATGGCTAACCTTCCCGGCCGATTCAATTCGACCCGCGATGGGCGCAATGCCCGTGCGCGCGTCTTAATAAAGAATAAAATTCAGAGTCGTAATCCGATTATAGGCCCTCATCTTATTGGTTTCAATGGCATTTCCGTGCAGCCGCGGGGCAAATTCCACCCCCTCCCTGGCGCATTGACATTTTGGGGGCCTTTCATTAGTATTGCCATTCTGAATTTTCTGCCCGCGTTCACCCTCAGCCGGCCCTCTTGGAGACCATCCCCCATGCCCGAATTGAGAAAGGACCCCATCGTCAACCGGTGGGTGATCATCTCCACAGAGCGGAGCAAGCGGCCGCAGGATTTCCCCAGCCCCGTCAAAAAAACCCGAAAAGGGACGTGCCCTTTCTGCACCGGCAACGAGGCCACCACGCCGCCGGAAATTTTCGCGCTGCGCCCGCCCGATTCCCCCGCGAACAGCCCCGGCTGGAGTCTGCGGGTGGTGCCCAACAAATTTCCCGCTCTGCGCATCGAGGGCGACATGCAGGCCACCACCGACGGCCTGTTTGAAAAACGCAACGGCATCGGCGCGCACGAAGTGATCGTCGAATCCCCCGAACACGCCCTGGATCTGGACCAGCTTTCGCTGTCCGGTTTCACGGACTGTCTCAAAGCGTACCAGTCGCGCATTCTCGATCTCAAACAGGATTCCCGTTTCCAGTACGTGCTGATCTTCAAAAATCACGGCGAAGCGGCGGGGGCCACGCTGGAACACACGCACAGCCAGCTCATCGCGTTGCCCATCGTCCCCGATCTGGTCCACGAGGAAATCGCCGGCGCCACCCGTCACTTCGATGAAAAAGAGCAGTGCATTTTCTGTCATCTCATCGAACAGGAGATCAGGGACGGACAGAGGATCGTCGCCCAGAACGAAACCTTCATCAGCCTGTGCCCCTACGCGCCGCGCTTTCCGTTCGAGATGTGGATCCTGCCCCGGTTCCACGCCGCCCATTTTGAAAGCGGCGATCCCGAAGTGCTCGAGCGCCTGGCCGCGATTTTCAAAGAGTCCTTAAGCCGCATGCGGATCGCCCTGGACGCGCCGCCCTACAATTTTTTTCTGCACACCGCCCCTTTGACCGGGCAGTACGAGCACCGCTTCCACTGGCATTTTGAAATCATGCCCAAATTGACCAAAATGGCAGGATTCGAGCAGGGCACGGGTTTCTACATCAATCCCGTGCTGCCCGAAGCGGCGGCCGAAACCCTCAGGAACGTCCAACTCTAAGCGCAGACCCCGAATGGATCGAAAACTCAAAATCCTGCTCGCCGCATCCGAAGTGCACCCGTATGCCAAAACCGGCGGCCTCGCCGACATCGCCGGCTCGCTGCCGGACGCGCTCAAGCAGCTCGGACACGAAGTCGCGGTCATCATGCCCAAATACAAATCCGCCGTGCAGGCGAAAGAGGGATTCCAATCCTCAGGCCTCGACATCGACGTGCCCCTGGGTGCAAAGACTCTCAAAGGGTTTCTGTTTGAAGGCCGCATCCACACAAGCATTCCCGTCTACCTCATCGGTCACGACGGGTTTTACCTGCGCGACGGCATCTACGGGGAAGCCGGCAAAGACTACCCGGACAACGCCGACCGGTTCACTTTTTTCTGCCGCGCCATCCTCGAATCCTGCAAAGCTTCAGGCTATAAGCCCGACATCATCCACGTCAACGACTGGCAGACCGGGCTTGTGCCCGCCTACCTCAAAACGCTGTACGCCAAGGACACCTGGTTTGAGGACACCCGCACCCTGTTCACCATCCACAACCTCGGCTACCAGGGCAATTTCAAGCCGTCCGAGGTCCTGCCGTCCGGCCTGCCGCCGCAATGCTTCACAAAAGAGGGAGCCGAGTTCCACGGCCATTTCAGTTTTTTAAAATCCGGCCTGGTCTATTCGGACATTCTGACCACCGTGAGCCCGAATTACAGCCAGGAAATTCAGGACAAGCAATTCGGATTCGGCATGGAACACATCCTGACGGACCGAACCAAAGACCTGTTCGGAATCTTGAACGGCGCCGACTACAAAGAATGGAACCCCGCTTCCGACCCCTGGCTCGACGCAACCTACAACGCCGGGGACCTGGCGGGAAAACGCGCTTGCAAAAAGTCGGTGGCGGATTTATTTTCATTAAAGGTGGACGAAACAACCCCCGTGGTCTGCATGGTCACCCGGCTCTCCGAACAAAAGGGAATCCACCTCGTCGAAAAGGCGATGCCCAGGCTCATGCAGGCGGGCGCGGCGTTCGCGCTTCTGGGAACCGGCGATCCCGGCCACGAACAGTTTTTCTCCACCTTGAGCCTGAACCACCCGGGGCAGTGCGGCGCCGTCATCGGTTTCGATGAAGGCCTGGCTCACAAGCTCATCGCCGGAAGCGACCTGTTGCTCATGCCTTCCGAATACGAACCCTGCGGCCTGACGCAAATGTACGCCATGAAATATGGAACCGTTCCCATCGTTCACGCCGTGGGCGGATTGCGCGACACCGTGACCGAATTCGATCCCAAAACGCATGCAGGCACCGGCTTCCGCTTCGAGGATTTCAGCGGCCCGGCGCTCTGGGACGCCATTGAGAAAGCCCTCTCGTCTTTTAAGAATCCGGTTCTCTGGAACAGGCTGGTGCAGAATGGCATGGAGGAAAACTTCAGCTGGAGCAAGACGGCGGGCAAGTATTCCCAGCTCTATTTCAAGGCTCTGGAAAAATGACCCGCCCGGCCGTCTTCCCTGCCCCGCACGGCCGTCCCTTGCAGATCCCGCCGTGGTGCGCACTCTCATGGAGAGTCCGTCATGAATGAGGACAAGCTCGGCCTGAAACTGCTTCAGGAAATCGCCCGCATCGCCAACTCCACCCTCGACCTGGACGAAACCCTCGAGCGCATCATCGAAGTCATCAAAAACCAGATGCACATGGATGCCTGTTCCATTTATCTCACCGACGAAACCGAACCGTATCTCAACCTGAAAGGCGTGCAGGGTCTGCCCAAGGAGGTCTCCCTGTCCATCCGCCTGAAGATCGGCCAGGGCATCACCGGCTGGGTGGCCAAGGAGAAAAAAACCCTCGCCCTGAGCGACGCCTTTCACGACCCGCGCTTCGTGTATTTTCCGGAAATCCAGGAAGAACGGTTTCAGTCCATGCTGTCGGTTCCCATGATCTTCAAGGAAGCGTGCATCGGCGTCATAAACGTGCACAACTTCGAACAGCGCAATTACTCACCGGCGGAAGTGCTGATCATGGAGACCATCGCCAACCAGGTCTCCGGCTGCATCCGCAACGCCATGCTCTACAACGCCAGCCAGATGCTGCTCAAGGAACAGACCATCCTTTATGACATCAGCATGGCCGTGCAGACCTCCCTCAAGCTGGAGCACGGTCTGTGGATCATCCTGAGCGGCATCACCATGGGCGAAGCGGGCGGCTTCAACCGGGCGATGCTGTTCGCGGTCAACGAAGACAGCGGCACTCTCGATGGCATCATGGGGGTCGGGCCGGACTCCCCCGAAGACGCCTCGCGCATCTGGCGCGAATGGGGCAGCACGGAAAAAGACATGCTGCAGTGGATCATCTCCGAAGCGGACCGGGAGGAATATAAAAATTCCGCTTTCAATCAATTCGTGCGCGGTCTGAGCTTTCCCATCGAACCGGGCGCGCACATCCTCACGGAAACGGTGGTGCAGAAAAAAGTGTTCAACATCACCGACGCCGGCAAGCACCCCCTGGTCAGCAAAGAGTTCATCGAGGCGGTCGGCGTCAACGCCTTCGCCACGGTGCCGCTCATCACCCACAAGGAAGTGCTGGGCGTGATCCTGGTGGACAACCGCTACAACCACGAACCCATCACCGAAGATCAGCTGCGCCTGCTGACCCGGTTCACCACGCACGCAAGCTGGGCGATGGAAAATTCCCGCCTGTTCACCAAACTGCTGGAGGCCAACCGTGAGCTGCTCTCCACCAAAGAACAGCTGGTGCAGTCGGAGAAACTCGCCGCGCTGGGAGAAGTGTCCGCGGAAGTCGCCCACGAAATCAAAAATCCGCTCGTCTCCATCGGCGGATTCGCCCGCCGGCTGCAGAACACCGTTAAAAAATTCGTTTCCACAGAAAAGGACAACAAGGAAAATAAAACCAAAAACCTCATCACCTACTCCAACATCATCATCGACGAAGTCGGCCGTCTCGAAAAACTGCTGAAAAACATCCTGTTTTATTCCAAGGCCGCGGTCCTCGAACGTGAGGAGGTGCAGGTGAACGACGTCATCGAGGAAGCGATCTACCTGTTCCGCTCCGGCTTTTACGGAAAAAGCATCACGGTGAACCTGGAAAAAGCCGGCGGCCTGCCAAAGCTCCTCCTCGACCGGCAGAAGATCAAGCAGGTTTTGATCAACCTGTTCTTCAACGCCATGGAGTCGATGCCGCAAGGCGGAGATCTGAATGTGGAGACCTACCAGGGCGAATACATCCTGGGCCAGAAAGTGGTGACCATTCGCATGGAAGACACCGGCGGCGGCATTCCGCAGGAGATTTTCGACAACATATTCAATCCGTTCTTCACCACCAAATCTTCGGGGACCGGGCTCGGCCTCTCCATATCGCGCAAAATCATTGAACATCATGGAGGAACCATCCGTTTTGAAAACAACATCGGCCACGGCGTGACCGTGTACATCCATTTACCATTGCAAAACAGTTCCGATTGTTATAAAAATTAGTCTCTCGAACCCTTCCGCTTCAAAGACCGTCCCCGCCGTTTCAACGAGTTTGGAGAAAAGAAAGCAGGGCACCACCCTCGTGGCAATCTAACAATGGTTCTCCTATTGGAGGGTGCGATGAAAAAAATTTTGATCATCGACGATGAAGAAAACATCCGGCTCCTGTACAAGGAAGAGTTGCAGGATGAAGGGTATGAGGTTCACGTGGCCGCCACCGCCGAGGAGGGAATGAAGCAGATCGAAAAGATCGAACCCGACCTCATCACCCTGGACATCAAAATGCCGGGGATGGACGGGATCGAGTTCATGCGCAAGCTCAAAGAGGATAAAAGCGAAATCCCGGTCGTGCTGTGCTCCGCCTACGGACGCTACAAGCAGGATTTCAGAGTCTGGGCCTCCGACGCGTATGTGGTCAAATCCGCCGATCTGCGCGAACTGAAGCTGACTATCAAGGAAATCCTGCAGGCCGTGAATCAGAATTGACGCCTCCCAGAGGACTTCTCAAGCAGGTCCCGGGGTCTCGAAACCGGCCGACCATCCCAACGAGTTGAACCGCTGCCGCCATGACAAAACCCCTGATCGAGCCCCGCTTCATCGCCGTGGAAGGAGCCATCGGCGCCGGCAAGACCTCGCTCTCAAAACTCCTTGGAAAACAATATGATGCAAAATTGATCCTGGAAAACGACGAGGCCAACCCCTTCCTGCCCAATTTTTACGACGACCGCGAAGCCCTCGCCTTCCAGACGCAGATTTTTTTTTTACTGAGCCGCTACAACCATTATCTGAGCCTCGCGCAGCGGGATCTGTTCAATTCCGTGGTCATCGTGGATTTTCTGTTCCAGCGCGATCCGGTGTTTGCGGCATTGAATTTAAAGGGCCACGAGCTCCAGCTCTACAACCAGATCTACAATCTGATAAAAATAAAAATCCCCAAGCCCGATTTGGTCATCTTTTTACAGGCAGACACCCATGTCCTCCGGGAGCGGGTCGAAAAACGCAACCGCGAATACGAGGCGTTCATCGACCTGGAATACCTGGAGGCGGTCAACAAGGCGTTCAACAACTTCTTTTTTTATTATTCCGAAACACCGCTTCTGGTCATCAACACGAACGAGATCGATTTCGTGGAAAGAAAAGGCGACCTGGAAGAGTTGATAAAAAAAATCAATACCCATAAAATAGGGCGAGAATACTACAATCCGCTTGGATCCTGACAGGACCGGGACGGGGCATTCCAAATTCCATTGCAACCATTGCGTCTCTGAAGGACCTGCCCGCAGGCCGATAAGAAACACGGCGCGTCATGGATGCGATTGACCCTTGCCCACCGGCTATCTGTCGGCGGGCTTTTTTTATGCTCCGCCGCAGAGCGCGCCGCCCGCCTTTCAGATCCTCGCTTCACTCGGTCACCGTTGCCATGAGCACCCAGGATAAGAAACTCAGGACCGTTCCCGGCATTCTGGGAAGAAAAAATTCCAAAAACAAAATCACCTCGCTCACGGTCTACGACTACAGCTTCGCGCGTCTTTTGGACACGACGGACATCGACATCCTGCTGGTGGGGGATTCGCTCGCCATGATGTCTCTGGGTTACGAAAACACGCTGCCCGTCACGCTGGACGAAATGATCCTGCACACGCGCGCTGTTGGGCGTGGCAATCGTGCAAGCCTGCTGGTCGGCGACATGCCGTTCATGTCCTATCAGACCTCCGACGCGCAGGCGATCGAGAACGCCGGCCGTTTCCTCAAGGAAGGCGGCGCCGCCGCGGTGAAACTGGAAGGCGGTTCCCACATGGCCGCACGGGTGCGCGCGCTGGTCGAGGCGGGCATCCCGGTGATGGGGCACATCGGCCTGACGCCGCAGTCGGTGCACCAGATGGGCGGTTACCGCGTGCAGGGGAAAACCTTTCAGAAGGCCCGGCAGATCAAACAGGACGCGAAGGACCTGGAAAAAGCCGGCGCCTTTGCCATCGTGCTCGAGGGCATGCCCTCCGAGCTGGCCGCCGAGATCACCGCGGACGTGAAAGTTCCGACCATCGGCATCGGCGCGGGACCGGACTGCGACGGCCAGATCCTGGTGATGCACGATCTATTGGGACTCAACACCGAGTTCACCCCCAAGTTCGTCAAAAAATACGCGAACCTGGCCGAGGACGTCACCCAGGCGGTGGACGCCTACATCCGGGAAGTGCGCTCAGGAACCTTCCCCGGCGAGGAGCACTCGTACACGATGGAAAAAACACCGCTTAAAAAAGTGGACGAACGGTGAGCAGACAGACGCCCATGAAAATCATCACCTCCATTGAGGCAATGCGGGCCTTTTCCGAGGCCGCGCGCCGCGACGGCAAGACCCTCGGTTTCGTCCCGACCATGGGCCGCCTGCACCAGGGGCATATGAGCCTGGTGGAGCGGTCGTTGCTCGCCACGGACGTGACGGTGGTCAGCGTCTTCGTCAACCCGGCGCAGTTCGGCAAAAACGAAGACCTGGACACCTATCCCCGCGACCTCAAAGGCGACGAGGCCAGGCTCGCGCTCGCCGGGGTGGACGTGATGTTCTGTCCCGAAACCGCGGCCATGTATCCTGAGGGATACAGGACCTTCGTCAACGTGGAGACCCTCACCGATGCGCTGTGCGGCAAAAGCCGTCCGGATTTTTTCCGCGGCGTGGCCACCGTGGTGCTGAAACTGTTCAACATCGTCCGGCCGCACAAGGCGTTTTTCGGCGAGAAGGACTGGCAGCAGCTTGCGGTCGTCCAAACGCTGGTGCGCGACCTCAATCTCGATGTCGCCATCGTCCGCTGCCCCCTGGTGCGGGAAAAGGACGGGCTGGCGATGAGTTCGAGGAACGAATACTTGAACGGGGAACAGCGCGTCATTGCGTTGTCCCTCTCGAAAGCCCTGGAAACGGCGAAAGACCTCGTGGCACAGGGAGAGACTTCCGCTTCTTCGATCCGCGGCGCGATGACGCGGATTCTTGAAAGCCGCGAGGGCGCCCAGGTGGATTACCTTTCCATCTGCGACCCGGAAACCTTCATCGAGCACGACACGGTTCAGGACCCGTCTCTCATCGCACTGGCCGTGCGTGTCGGCGACACCCGATTGATCGACAACAGCCTCGTCTGGAGGGCGAAATGCAGCGAATAATGTTAAAATCCAAACTTCACCGGGCCCGCGTCACGGATACCAGGATGGACTACGAGGGCAGCATCGAGATCGATCCCGATCTCATGGACCGGGTGGGGATCGTGCCCTACGAGCAGGTTCACGTGTTCAATATCAACACCGGCGGCCGCCTCATCACCTACGCGATCACCTGCGAGCGCGGCTCCAAAACCATTGCCCTGAACGGGGCAGCGGCCCGGATGGCACAGATAAATGATCGCATCATCATTGTGGCTTATGGTATGATGGATGCAGATTCAGACACATACGCGCCTAAGGTCGTGCTGCTCGACGAAAACAATGAAGTCGTTGAGAAGTGACCGCGTGCCGCGTTCAGGTCCCAATGGAAACCGTCCTCAATCCCGCGAAGCCCGATTGCCGCAGAGGGGTTTCCTTTTTTATTGACTTCGCATAAAGTCGATCGATCTATGGATGTAATCATCATTCTCGCATTGGCGTTCATGGTATGGATGTGCCTCGATTGCATCCAGAGGAAGGAACACTTCGTCTGGATCATCATCATGGTGGTGCTGTTTCCCATCGGCGCGGTGGTGTATTACTTCGCCGTCAAGGCCAAGGCCGGTCAGGCTGGCGGCGCCAAGCCGGTCAAAATCTTCGCGCCCCCGTCCGCGCCCAAGGAAGTGGAAACCGAGGAGACCCTGCAGCTCAAGGAGTTGATCGGAAAGTACAAGAAAGCCTACCATTACGAGAAACTCGGGCAGGCGTATCTGGACCAGAAAAAATACCAGCTCGCCATCCCTCAGTTCGAGGAAGCGGTCAAGAAAGACCCGGAAATGAACGAGGCCCGCTACGGCCTGGCCAAAAGCCACCACGCCCTGGGCAATTACGAGGAAGCGGCGGCCATTCTGGAAGAGCTGGTCGCCATCGACAAAAAATACGACTACGGCAACGCCATCTTCGGCCTGGCGGAATGTTACCGCCTGGCGGGCCAGGACGACAAGGCGCTGGAAAAGTACCGCGAAGTGATCAACTCCTTCGCCTTCTTCAAGGCCTACTACCATTACGGACGGCTGCTGGACAAGCTCGGCAAAAAACAGGAAGCCATCGCCCAGATGAAAAGCCTCATCGGTTCTTCCAAGGACCTGCCGGAATACAAATTGGAAAAGGAACGTTATTGGATTGAAGAGGCTTACAAATTTCTCAAAAAGAATGGCATTGAACTCGCCTGATTTTTTCTGCTACATTTGGGTTTCACTCCGACATAAAACATTTCAAAACCCAAATAGCGATGACCATTCTGTCAGAAAACCTCAAGACCATTCGAAAAAACCTCAACTGCACGCAAATGGCCTTGTCCGAAGTGCTGGACATCGGGTTTCGCACCTATGTCCGCTATGAGGCGGGCGAGCGGGACGCCCCCATTTCGCTCCTGGTCAAGCTCGCCAAGCTGGGAAACGTGTCCCTGGACCGGCTTTTGACCACGCGTATCGACGATGACGACCTGAAAATCCCGGACACCGAATCCATTCCGAAAAACTCCCGGAAGCTGGAAGTCATCAGCGGCGGCCTCGACGAAGGACGCCTGATGTTCAAGGGCCTCAAGCCGGATTTTCTGATCAGCACCAGTAAAAGCGAGAAAAAACTGCTGTCCACGTTCCGCAAAATGGACCGGATGACCCGGGGCAAATACCTGCTCGATCTGGAATGGGCGCTCAACAACACGAAACCCAACGCCAAGCCCAAACGCGGCAAAAAAGTCGCCAAGAAAGTGGTCAAGGCCAAAAACGCAGCGCGTCTGAAGCAGATGGCGCGCTCGATCAAAAAGATCACCGTCAAAGGCTGAAGCGCGGCGGCCATCAGCGGCCGGTCACTTTCTCAGAAATTTTCTCAGGATGTCGTTGATGTCGAAAAACAGCGCGATGGGTCTTCCGTGCGGGCAGGTGAACGGCATCTCCGTCTGCTCCAGGTCGGCGATCAGATTCCGGATCTGCTCCAGGTTGAGCGTGTGATTGACTTTGATGGCGTTGCGGCAGGACATCATGATGAGGATGTCCTCGAATTTTTCCTCCACCACCCTGGGATCGTCCTTGCGCGGCAGAAGCTCGGCGATTTCCTTTAAAATCGCCTCCGGATCGTTGTCCTTCAGAACCGCCGGCATCGCCCGCACCACGAAGGCGTTGTCGCCGAACGGCTCGAAATCCAGCCCCAGTTCAAGAAGCCTTTGCCGCTGCGTGTTGAGCAGCGCCGCCTCCGCCGGGGAAAGCTCCACATTCTGCGGAAACAACAGCTTCTGCACTTCGATTTTCCGGTCGCGCGCGGCGTTGCGGAACCGTTCGTACAGGATGCGCTCGTGCGCCACGTGCTGGTCCACCACCACGATGCCGCCCTTCCCCTGCATGACGATGAACGAGCGGTCGAGCTGGCCCAGGGGTTCATACTCCGAATAGATCAGCCGCGACACCGGCTGCGGCGCGGCGTCATAAAACACCGGCTGCTGGCGGCATTCATCCGCCGGCACCGGGCGCGGCGACGCCGCCGTCGTGCAGGAGGGAGCCATCATCTTCAGCGCGCGGGCGAGATCTTCCCTCTTTTCAGGCGTGTGACTTTCTCTTTCAAACGGGCGCGACCCGTGCCGCCAGGCGGGTGAGGCGGAAACGTTGTACGCCGCCGCGGGTTCGGCCACAGCCGGATTTTCCCGCTCGGGGATTTCGGGCGGCGGCGCCATATCCCCGCCCGCTTTCACCGAAAGGGCCCGGCGCACGCCCTCGCTGACCAGGCGGTGCACCTCCTGCTGATACGCGAAGCGCACCTCCGCCTTGCTCGGATGCACATTGACATCCAGCAGTTTCGCATCCATCGACAGCATGAGAAAAATAACCGGGTGCCTTCCTTTGGGCAGAAGGTGGCTGTATCCCTGCTGGGTGGCGTGCAGGATCACCTTGTCGCGCACGCAGCGTCCGTTGATGAAACAGTACTGCGCCGAACGGTTGGAGCGCGTGAAAATGGGGCTGGACACGTACCCGGTGAGGCGGTAGCTCCCCTCTTCCATCTTCACCTCGAGCAGCTCTTTCGCCATCTCGTTGCCGAACAGCTCCGCGATGCGGTACAGAAGCTGGTCGGTCGGAAGGGTGTTGAGGATCTCGCGGCCGTTGTGCTTCAATGTAAAATGGATGTGCGGGCGGGCCAGCGCCTGCTGGGTCACCCCCTGAACGATGTGGGAAAACTCGGTCCCGTCGCCCTTGAGGAATTTCTGCCGCGCCGGTGTGTTGTAAAAAAGCTGCGCCACTTCCAGGTCGGTGCCGCGCGAGCGCGCGGCGTCCTTGACCGAAACGACGTTTCCGCCTTCGATCATCACCTGCGTGCCGCCCTCGCTCTCATCCGCGGCCGTGTTCAGCCGCACCCGCGCCACCGAAGCGATGCTCGGCAGCGCTTCGCCGCGAAACCCCAGCGTGAGAATGCCGGAAAGATCCTGGGCTTTGGCGATCTTGCTGGTCGAATGCCGGGAAAACGCGAGCTGCGCGTCCTCAGCACCCATGCCCGAGCCGTTGTCACGGATGCGGATGCTCTTTTTTCCGCCCGACTCGATTTCCACCTCGATGCGCGTCGCGCCGGCGTCGATGGAATTTTCCACCAGCTCCTTCACCACCGAAGCGGGACGTTCCACCACCTCTCCAGCGGCGATCTGGTTGGCCAGATCGTCGGAAAGAACGCGGATTTTTGCAGCAGACGGGTCGGACACTTTGAGGAAGGAAAAATGAGAACGGTCATTAAAAGGAAAGCCGGTTCACACTCATGATTATTAAATAAAAACCGCAATGATTGCAAGGCAACAAAATTTTTCATCGTAAAACCGTCCCCGCCCAAACACTCAGGCACGCATGCACTCTTTTTTCGACAAGAACCTCGCCGCCCTCAAATCCCGCACCCCCGCTGCGGCTTCGCTGTCTCCCAAGCTTTCGGACCGCATCGACGTGGTGACCACGGCAACGGGCGCGATCAGCGTGCGTTTCGACAAGACGCTCATCCACAGCAGCTACGATCCGGTGCGCGAAGGCAAGGCGTTTGCCGAATCGATCCCGCCGGGAAGCCGTGTTTTCCTCTATGGCTTCGGCCTCGGCCACCACGTCGCCCCGCTGCTCAATCGCATCGGCCCTGAAGGATCGCTGTGCGTGGTCGAACTCAACGCCGATCTGCTGTCCGCCGCGCTCATCCTCATGGACCACACCGCGTTGTTTGAAAAAGAAAACTTTCATCTTCTATTCGACCGCGGGGAAACCGCCGCCGCGCAGGCGATCTCAAGCCGCCTCGCCGATGAAACGCACGCGGATGCCATGCAGGTGCTGTTTCACGCGCCCTCGTTCAACTGCATCCCGCCGCAGTTTCCCGGCCTCGCCAACGCCCTGGAAATCCTGCGCATGGAGCGGCGCTTCCCGGCGCTCATGGGCAGTCTGGAACAGGAAAACTGGCATCACAACCAAAAGATCGCCGCCGCCGCGCCGGGCATCAACGCCCTCAAGGACCGGCACCGCGGACGGCCGGGCATCCTGGTGAGCGCCGGTCCTTCGCTCGACGATCTGCTGCCGCACCTCAAACGGCTGGACGGCGTCATCGCCTGCGTCGATACGGCGCTGCCGATCCTCATCGCAGACGGCGTCGTCCCCGACTATGTGTTCACCCTCGACCCGCAGGAGGAAAGCTGCCGCTACTTCGCAGCCGACAGAGATGCAACGTACCGGCTGGTATTCACACCCACAGCACAGGCGAAAATCCTGGACCGGCATACGGGGGAGCGTTACGTCGTGTACAAGGAGGGCCATTCGCTCTGCACCGCCGACCCGGCGGAGCTTGAGAAAAAAGGCGCGACGCAGGCGGGCGGTTCGGTGGCCTGCTTGGCGCTCGACGGCCTCATTCGCATGGGCTGCAATCCGGTTTTTCTGCTGGGTCAGGATCTCGCCCATTCGGGCCAGCGCACTTATTCGAGCCGCTCCCTGAACAACCGAAGGCTCATCGACCGCATCCACCACAGCCTCCCCCTTAGCGCAGAACACGAGGCAAAGACCGGCGAAAAAAAGCAGGTGCCGGTCCGGGGCGCCTTCGGTGAAACACTGACCACCCACCAGAATCTGTTCAGCTACAAGCGCACCATCGAGGCCATCGCGAAGCGCCACCCGGAGGTGCGCCTCTACAATCTGTGCTCGCACGGCGCCGCCATCGAAAACGTCGGGTTTCTAGGCTCCGCCAGCGAGCTGAAACTTTTCTTCCCCGGGCTGAGCGGCTGAGTTTACAATGGGGCATGCAGATCCCCGGCACGCTCAAGAAATGGACCCCGATCCTCCTGATCCTCGCCGCCGTCGTGTTCTGGATCGAGGACACCACCTGGATCCGCCATCCCTCCCAAGGCCCGAGGCCCGGCGATGCCCCGCAGCCATCCAAAGCCGCTTCCGCAAACGGCCACGCGGCGGAACCGCACGCCCACTCCCATGAAGGCGAAGGCGACCCGCACGACGACCCTGAAAAAAACCGCCGCATGGGGATCTTTCACTACAACGAGGGGAACCGCTTTTTAAAGCAGAACGAATGGGATGAGGCCGTGCGCAACTACAAGATGGCCCTGCATCACAACAAGGAATTTGAGGAAGCCCACATCAACCTGAGCACCGCCTATCTCAAAGCCGGGCAACTCGGCGAGGCTCTCGAAACCCTGAACGCGCTCAAGGCCATCAATCCGGATCGCCCGCATCTGCATTACAACCTCGCCTGCTATTATTCGCTGACAGGAAACGTGGAGGAAAGTCTTGCCGCTCTCAAGGACGCCGTCGCCAGGGGCTACAAAAACTGGCGCACGATCGATACCGACCCGGATCTGAAAACGTTGCGGAAAGATTCATCCTTCAAGGAATGGCGGACAGAGCAGCACGAGAAAGCCTGAGCCGCCACAAGACGGCGGGATGGATCAGGTAAAGGGTTCCTTGCGGGTGGATGCGATCAGGGTGACCCGGCCGGATTTGTCGATGCCCAGCCCTTTTTCTCCTTCCAGAAGGGCGTGCAGCCGCGAGCCGATGCACTCCTTGCGCCAGCCCTGAAACAGAAAATGTTCCTCCAGGTTTTCCCCCTGCTCGTAGCATTTGACAAAATCGTGGATCTGCTTGCGGTGGGCGAGCACGCTGGGTTCGATCTTCAATTCCTCGGAGCGGATCTGCACATAGGCCGCGAGCAGTTCCTCCACCCCCTTGCGCGTGGAGTAGCCGTCGTATTCCGGCAGTTCCGGAATGTCCTGCTCGGGCACGGCGAGACCGGTTTCGATGGCCTGCATGATGGACGCGCCGCTCTTGGACACCTCTTTACGGTGGAAACCGCGGATGGCGGACAGCGCGTCCGGTTTTTTCGGCAGCGTGCGGGCGATCTCTAACAGCGGCTCGTCGCGCACCACCGCCTTGGGCAGGCAGTTGCGCTTCACCGCCTCCTCTTCGCGCCAGGCCGCCAGCTCGACCATGACCGCGAGGTTGCGCCGCTTGAGGTTGCGGATGTTCTTGATCTTGAGGTACTGCCGCCGGGGATCGGGAAGCGCGAAGGTCTTCGGGTTCTCCAGTTTCTCGAATTCACCCTGCACCCAGTCCAGCCGGTTGAGCCGCGTCAACACCTTGAGCAGCTTTTCGTAAACCGGAAACAGGTAACGCACATCGTCCAGCGCGTATTCAACCTGATTGTCGCTCAGCGGCCGGCGGCACCAGTCCGTGTAGGTCTCGGTCTTGTGGATCTTTTTGCCGGTGACTTTCTGCACGATCTTGGCGAAGGATATCTGCGACCCCCAGCCCACGATGGACGCAGCCACCTGGGTGTCGAACACGGGACGCGCCACGATTCCGGACAAGCGGAACAGAATTTCCAGATCCTGCTTGGATGCGTGGAACACTTTCACCACATCCGGGTTTTGTATCAGCTTGAGGAAAGGGTCGAGCGAGGGAAGCAGGATCGGGTCCAGGGCGGCGCAGATCCCGTCGCCGCCGACCTGGATCAAGCCCAGCTTGTGGAAATAGGTCCTTTCGCGGACGAATTCCGTGTCCAGAGTCAGCACGGTACATTTTTTCAGTTTCTCGCACAAAGCGGAAAGTTCTTCCGCGGTCGTGATGTACACGGCAAACTCCTGATTCTAAAAAGCGCAGAACCCGAAAACCGGGCTCATCTGTCCAAGGGTAACAATTCTAGTAGCATAATTTTCGCGGCATGGGGGGATAAAACTCGAAACGGGCGTAAATACAACCGGACTCCCGCAGCGGGAGATGCCTCTTGTGACGGGTGGGAATCCGGAAAGGGGAAAGGTTCGGATCTGGATTCGAATGAGTCAGTGATACCGAAAAACCGGCCGGTTTTTCCAGTTCAAAGCTAGGATACGGTGTCGTCCACCTGAATGCGCACCTTCTCTCCGCTCAGGCCCTTCATGCCCCAGTCCTCTCCGGGGATCTCCTGGTCTGTGAAGTCGGGCTGGGCGTTCTCGCTTTCCTTCCAGAATTGCTTGCTCAGTTTTTTCGGGGAAACGATCCGCTTCAATTCTCCATCGGCATTGAAAATCTTAACCTCAAAAAACATGGCCATCCCCTTTGCGATAATGATTTTGATTTTCTCTACTCATTTCCTCAATTCTCTTTGGTATCTCGAATAATGGGCACTATCAAGGTTTACCGTGCATATCAAAATAATTGCATCTTGTAAATTTGTCAAGAAAATAAGCTCAATAAATTCAATTGTTAGCACCCAAAAACAGATTTACCTTAACCGATTTAACAAGAACGGATCTCTTTTTCATGAATAGATTTCCATATCCCCACTCGGAACGCATAGGAAAGTTTCCCGGTCTTCTCCCGTCGCAAAGGGTTCGCCGCTTCGCGTCGGCGCGCTCGCAGAAAACGGTCAACCGCTTATTTTGATTGCTTTTATTCCTTTCCCGTCGGGCGGTTTCAGATTCTTTGAACAGGGCTTTTTAATTGACAATAAAGGCGCGATGATCTAAGTTTGCGTTGCAATCGATAAAGGACTACACTGGTGACGTTGGCTACGGTGGAAACCAATTCCGGTCATTCACGGCATGAAAAGAATCCTGGGAATTGATTCATCTATCCCCCGAGGCAGTGTCGCCCTCCTTGAACACGACCACATACTTTCCCAAAAATTGCTAGCAGGATCCGCCAGCTTTTCAGGCTGTCTGTTGCGTATGGTGGACGAAGTGCTCTCCGAAGCGGGAGTGGAGCTTGAGGACGTCGACGCGTTCAGCGTCACCACGGGACCCGGCTCGTTCACCGGCCTGCGCGTCGGCCTGAGCCTGATCAAAGGGCTGGTTCTGGCAACGGAAAAGCCCTTCGCGGGGGTTGCGACGCTCGAGGCTCTGGCCGCCTGCGCCAAGCCTGTGTCGGAACCGATTTGCGCCCTTTTGGACGCAAGAAAAAAAGAAGTGTACTGTGCTTTTTTCAGATACGAAGCGGGACGCATCGTGAGAACCTCGCCGGACCGGACCCTGTCTCCGGCGCAGTTGTGCGGCGAGGTCACGGAGCCGACGGTTTTCATCGGCAGCGGTCTCGAAACCTATGGTGGTTTTCTTGCAAGCGAGCTGAAATCCCGGTTCATCCGCAATCAGGAGGTCCCGCACCGGACCGTCGCCGCCAGTGCCGCACGCCTGGCGCAAAACTGCGTTGTGGAACCCAGCCGTCTGAACGATTTGACCTTGAATTATGTGAGAAAACCGGAAGCGGAACTCAACTTATCCCGAAATACATAAACAGGGAGGCGAAAATATGCAGATCGATCCGGAGTTGCTTGAGAAACTTCAGAAAGAAAATGAAGAATTCAAAAAACTCTATGAGGAGCACGCTGAGCTGAAGCAGAAAGTCGATGAGCTCAATAAAATGAAGTTCCTGACAGCCGATCAGGAACTGGAAAAGAAGAACCACCAGAAACAGAAGCTCAAAATGAAGGACCGGCTGGAAGCCATCCTGCACGAATACCATTCCAGCCTGCACTGAAACGCGGTCACAACTCCTGCCGCGCTCCGGTCCGGGGCAATGCAGGCAGCCTGCGCGGCGTCACCACGCTTCGCAGCAGCAGCCGCATGAGAAATGAGAGCGAGACCACCTTGCGGGCCGGCACGTAATCGCCGATCACCCCCACCAGCGTGGCGGCCAGGCCGGGATTGCGTTGCAAAGTCCCGACCACCCGGTTGCACCAGTCCGGCCTGGTGATCAGCGCCTGCAGAATCCGGCTCAACAGATATTTGCGGTCGAACTCGCGATGCCGCAGCGCATCGTAGTGTTTGAGCTGGCTGCGGGAACAATCCCCTGCGTCGAACGCACTGTCGAGCACAGCCGCGGCGATCTGCGCGCTGCGCAACGACAGATAGATCCCCTCTCCGGTGAACGGATCGATGAACCCGGTCGCGTCCCCGACAAGCAGCAACCCTCCCACCTTGAGCGGTCGCACTGAATATTCCAGAGAATCCACCGCCCTCGCCGTCTCCATAACTTCACCGCCTTGCAGAAGTTTTTTCCGCAGCGGGTTTTTGAGCACCGTCCGCACATAAAATTCCTGCCGGTCCTCGCCTTTGAGACATTCCCGGTCCACCACTAGCACGATGTTGGCTTCGTCCGCGCCCGTCGGCGCCATGCCCGTGTATCCAGGCCGGCTGATGTGCATGTAGCAGTAATCCTTTAGCGCCCGGGTTCCCCGCCAGTGCGCGGCGAGCGCGATCTTGGCGCCCGGCCTCGCTTTTTTTCTGAGCCCGAACCTGCGGATCGAAAGACAGTTCCGGCCGCCCGCGTCGATCACCACCCGTGCCCGCGCGTCGAATGCCTTGCCGGTGTCGTCCCGGCCCCGGACGCCGGCAACGTTGCCCGACTCCAGGATGAAATCCGTCGCCTTGCACCCTTCCAGCACCTCCACCCCCGCCGCCTTGACCGTGTCCAGCAGAAGCGGGTCGAGCACCGAACGCGGCACCGACAGACTGGTCATCGGCCGCCCGGACTGCATCGGGTATTCCACGGCGAATTCCGCCGTTTCGTAGGAGGAAACCGCAACGCCCTTGAGCCGCACCGGCTTTCCCGCCTCCAGGGCGGACAGCACGCCCAGCTCTTCAAAAATAGGGTCCGCCGCCGGGCTGATGAATTCGCCGCACACCTTGTCCCGCGGAAACCGTGCCTGCTCCAAAAGCCGCACCCGATAGCCCAGCCGGTTGAGAAACAGGGCCGATGCGGCTCCGGCGGGGCCGCCGCCGATGATCAGAACGTCGGTGGGTTTCATGGCGTGGCAGCGGCCGCATCCTTTTTCACGACGAAGGCGATGCGGTAAGGGAAATGGCGGTGGATCTCATAGCGTTCGATCCCGGCCTGCTCCGCCAGCTTTTTGAATTCATCCGGCGTGAACGCGTTCATCACCGACACCGGCGCGTCGTAGCGGGTCAGCCGGTTTTTCGTGAGCAGCCGCGTCAGAAGAAAGATCGAGGCGTGCGCCACCCGGCTGCGGTTGAGGTCGTTGACGATGAATCCCATCCGGCAGATGCGGTGCATGGACTTGAGAATTTTCACCGCGTCGTCCCAGGCGAAATGGTGCAGCGACAGCGAGTTGATGATGAGGTCGATGCTGTTGTCCGCGAACGGCAGGGAAAACACGTCGCCCTGCACCAGCCGGATTTCCGGCAGCCGCGCGGTCATCTCGCGCGCGTACAGCAGCATCTTGTGATTGATATCGAGAGCGAGAACGCGGACCGGAACCTTCATGCGGCGCGCCTGCCGTATCAGCGCGGCGGGCTGGTCGGCGGAGCCCGTCGCCACATCCAGGACGGTCAGCGGACGGTTCTCCGGGTGACTGCGAAGGAATTGGGCCGCGTGCGTCAGCAGCACCCGGTAGCCGCTCAGGTAACGGTTGACCTTGCGGACATCGGACAGGCTGTCGCGCACCTCCTCGAACGGCGCTTCATCCAGATCCAGAAGCTCGGCGCGGAAGTTACGGGGTGGCGGCGAAAAGATCATGCGGAATTTCCGGCCCGGCGGAAACGAAAGGCGGGACCCTCAGTTTCGGAAGAAAAAGAACAGCTCTCCCCGCGAGATCTTCTTTTTCACCAGATCCAGCGTGATTTCCTTGAAAATACCGCGCGTGAACGGAATCAGGATCAGCAGTCCCAGAAAGTCCGTCACCACGCCGGGCGTGATCAGCAGCATGCTGGCGATGGTCATCACCGTGCCGTTCAACACCTCATCGTTGGGCAGAGTGCGGGATTTCAGGTGCCATTGCATTTTTTCGAAATAGTGCTTGCCCCAGCTCCGCCCGACCACCACGCCAATCAGAAAGCTGAGCATGATCAGGTTGAGGGTGTTGACGATGCTGATGGCATCGCTCACGACCTTAAGACCGAACAGCTCCAGGGCGGTGCCCAGGGCGAAGAAAAGCGAAATCGTCAGATTCACGGAATCGTCCTCTTAAGCAAAGGGCTCCGTTTCCATTTCGGCATGGGGAACCCGATGACGGCGCTTGGTTGAAACTATCAAAATAGCACGCTTGAGGTCGCTGTCAATTGAAAACATGAGGCACAAAACCCGCACAAAGCCGGCGTCCGCCTGTCACCGCTTCCGGACAATATCCCGGCGTCCGGCATCGCCCCTCTTCAGGCGAACCCGCCCGCAAAACCGCGATGCGGTCTGCGGGTCTTGTCCCGCGCGGAAATCCGGGCCGCCCCTTTATAATCCGGCTTTCATTAAGGGAAACAACCATTTCGGCAGGAGGCTTGCAACCTGACAAAGAGAACCCGGCGGATCGCGCCCGATGGATCATCATGGCGACCGCCATCAACAACACGCTGGCGAAAGAATACGCCAAGCGCAGCGGCGCGGACGGATTCGTGGCCAAGGACCACGACGGCAGAAAATTTCAGGACCGCCTGTACGAGACCATCCGCGAGGTCATGGATCTCAGACAGCAGCCTAAGGTCAAAACTTCCTGAACCCGCTCAGCGCCCGCCGACCCTTGCCAGAAAGCCGGCGATGTTTTCCAGCAGCTCCGGCGTCACGAACTGCTCGACGTTCTGCTTATCCGGATTGTCCGCGTGGTGAAAGCCGTAAAAATCCGCCTTGAACCGCTCCTTCGCAGCAGCCGATGAAAAATCGTAGTTCTCGAGCAAGGGAATCCCCTTGTTGCCCCCCACCCCTTCCAGCGAATGGCAGAACAGGCAGTTGTCCACAAACGCCGCGTAGCCCGCGAGCGCGTTTTCATCCGTGCCAGCCGCCGCGCGCAGCGGCGCGTAATATGCATCCAGATCCACGAACACCAGCTCGCGGATGTTGGCGGTGAGAAACCGTTCCTGAAACGGCGCGTCGCTGCCGTCGGGCACCAGCACCAGAAGCGGATGCAGCCAGTCCGGTTTTTCGTATTCCGGCAGCACCTCGATGCGCGTGGCGAGCCTGAGATCGTAGCGGCCGATGTCCTCGATCGACAGGATGCCCTGGTAATCGTCGAAACAGTTGAGCAGCACCGCCGTCGTCCGCCCCAGCGGGTCGAACCGGTCGATGAGATCGGCGAAGGAGATGGCGCGAAACTGCGTTCCCTTGTAATCCAGCGCCCTGTCGAAATACGCGCTGCCCACGATCTCCGCCCCGAAAGCCTCCAGCGATTCCAGCGTTCGGGGCGGCGGGTCCGTCTCCCCCGGCCCGATAATCCAATAGATTCGGGGCCCGGAATCCATGCCGTGGCCGCCCGCCGCCTGCGCCGCCAGAACGAGAAGGCCCAGAATCAGGACCGCCGCCGCCCATCTGCCGCAAAATAATTGTTTCATAATAAAAAACCCTATATGATAAAACGTCACAGGTCAAATACGCCTTTTAAATTCCTGCCTTTCCGCCCCTTTCAACCGGCCGGAAAGCGGGAGAACGGCATTTTCAAACAGAAAGCTGAAAGCGATCATGGAACCCAATTCCGGCACCTTTGAAATCAGCCCCGAGAAAATGGATTTCCGGGCTTATTCCATCTCCTGGAATCTCACCAAGAGGTGCAACCTCAATTGTGACCACTGCTATCTGGACGCGGATTTCCGCGGCGGGTTCCGCACCGACGAGCTGAACACTGAGCAGTGTTTCAACGTCATCGACCAGATCGCCGAAGTGAACCCCAATGCCTTTCTCATCCTCACCGGCGGCGAGCCGCTTTTGCGGCCGGACATCTACGAGATCATCCGCTACGCGGCGGACAGGAAATTCATGGTGGTGCTCGGCACCAACGGCACCCTCATCAACCGGGAAAACGCCATCAAGATCAAAAACGCCGGCGCGCACGGCGTGGGCATCAGCATCGACTCGATGGAACCGCTCAAGCACAACAAGTTCCGCGGCGTCGATCAGGCCTGGGAACGCTCCATGGAAGCGTTCAACGTCATGAACGAGGTGGGGATCGACTTTCTCATTCAGATGTCCGTCTCCGACATGAACTACCAGGAGATTCCGGACGTGGTCGCCTTCGCCGAGAAGATCGGCGCGGTGGCGTTCAACCTGTACTTCCTGGTGTGCACCGGCCGCGGCCAGGGCAACACCGACATCTCCAACGACGCCTACGAGCAGGCGCTCAAGATCCTTTACGATCAGCAGATGAAGTACAAGGGCCGGCTGATGATCAACTCCAAGTGCGCGCCCCAGTACAAGCGCGTCGTGTACGAGAACGATCCGGACTCCGTGTACACCCGCACCTACTCCGGCGGCTGCCCGGCGGCGACCCATTACAGCCGCATCTCGCCCGAAGGCAACCTGACGCCCTGCCCGTTCATCGAGGAATCGGTGGGCAGCCTGAAAACCAACACCTTCAAGGACCTGTGGGAAAACGCGCCGCTCATGCGGCAGCTGCGCGACCGCAAGAACCTGGAAGGCAAATGTGGCACCTGCGAGTTTTCCGCCATGTGCTCCGGCTGCCGGGCGCGCGCGTTCGCCGAGACCGGCAACTACATGGCCCCGGACACCTCCTGCGACTACGAGCCTGGAAAATTCGGCGGCAAGGAGATCACCCTCAAGATCGAGGACACCCTCGGCCTGGAAGTCGAGTTCCACACCCAGTGGACCCCCGAAGCCAAGCAGCGGCTGGAGCGCATTCCTTCGTTCGCGCGCGGCATGGTGGTGAAAGGCATCGAGCGCTTCGCCCAGGAACGCGGCATCGCGCTGATCGACGAGGACGTGGTGAAAAAATCGCGTGAGGAGATGATCACCAAACGCGGCGCCATGTTCCCCTTCCTCAAAAAGTTCATCAACTCCGAGAAGGCAAAAAATTGAATTTCTTCGGATAAAAGCCTCGAAAGCCCCTTCCGCTTGACAGAGGGCAACCTCCAGCCGATCACCCCTTTCCCGGTTTACAATCATGCGAAAAAAACAATCCGCTACCAGCAAAGGCACGCGTTCCAATATGTACAGTGAATCGAAAATGTCGAATTGGGCCCCCTTTGATCCCGCAGGAAGTGCGGTTGCGAAGTTCTACTGGAAACATTGGGAAGAACTAGAAGATTCAGGAAGCTGCCCCAAATACTTTCAAGAAGACCTCCACCCCCGTTTTTTTATGCCCGTGACCGTTGCCGATTTGAAAACTCAATATGCCAAAATACCAAAAGAGTTCACCTCTGGTCTGGAGGGTATTATTTTGCTTGGCGGTTCCAAAAAACAGGAAAAAACATTTTATGGCAGATTATTTTGTTACGGTTGCTACTGGAAAGATTGCATCTTCATCCACCCATTCCTCAAAGATCATTTGAAAATTCAATTTAAGCCCACTCCCGCCCCACATATATTGAATGATTACAAACGAGTGGGAGCGAAGATCCATAAAGCAGACAAACAAGGAGTGATCATCGAATTCACAGAGGAAAGTCTCAAAATGTTTTATTTAAGAGATGTGTTTGTGCACGAGATTGGCCACCATGTGGACAAGCATTTCTCAAAAAATCTAAAAAAACATGAGGGCTTCGCAGAATGGTTTGCGACAGAATACGGATTCAAATTTAAATTCTATTCTGATGCTTAATATTCTCATTTATTCTTCTTATACAAATCGCCCACCCGGAACGAAGCCTTGTTCACATCCGGCGCTTCCTGCTGCTGCAACTCATCCACCACCTCGGCGCGGTAGTTTTTCACCCTGCGGTAAAGCGGGTGCGTGATATCGAGTTTCAGATTGGTGATCGCCGCCGTGCAGCTGCCGCCGCCTTCCAGCGACAACTCGCACACGATCTCTCCCGATTCGTCCGAACGGAACGCGTCCGTCACCGTGAGCGGCGTTTTTTTATTCACGAAATGCCCCATCTCTCGCAAAAGATCCAGCACCGGCCCCTTGCCGTACACACGAAACGGCACCTGTTTTTTCACTTCCACCAGCAACTGCTGCTCGCTCACAACCGCCTCCCGAAAATTAATTTCACTTAAATTTAAACAAAGAAAATTTAATTAATAACATTCTGAATTTCAAGAAAACATTTTTTCCTGTTCGGGCAACAAAAGCGGAAATATTTTCCCGTTTTCAATCCCGCAATCTCCTCGCATCCCCTTGAAAATAAAGTAAAGTTTTTCCTCCGAACTTCCGAGACAAAAGGGTGTGAAGCTGTGCCCGCACACACCGTTTTGCGCGCCCGCTTTCACACACTGGACGGAAACAGCCATCATATCATTGTTTTAATCTCAAAGCGGGGACGTTGCGTGCGCAAGATCGCCACCACGATCAACTGTGTTCTATTGGGAGTCATCGGAGTGTTGCTGTTTTTCGCCGTCCGCACCTGGACGCATCCCAAATACCCACGCGAAATCACCGCCGGTTCCGTTCTGGACGCGCCCGCACAGCCGCAGGCCCTCCCGGTGCGCAACCATCCGTACAATGCGGCCGTCATCCAGGCCGTCGTGCAGTCCAACCTGTTCCGCAAGGACCGGCGCGACTACGTCCCCCCGCCTCCGCCGCCGCGTCCCGCATCGCCCGTCGCTCCGCCCGCGCCGCAGGTGCCGCCGCCCGATCTCAGGCTCACCGGCGTGATGCTGCTGCCCGGCAAGCCGCTGGCTTTTCTCGAAGGCAGCATGAGCGTGCTCAAGGGCGACCGCACCGTCGCGAAAAAACCAGTCAAGCGGAGGGGCTACCCGATCGGCGCCCAAATAGGCGAATACCAGATCGCCCGCATCGATAAAACCGAAGCGGTGCTCGACAATAAACGCGGCGCGACGCTGCGCCTCAAGCTGGCGAAAAAAGGCCGCACCCCCATCGAGCGGAACGGCAACGCGTTCACCCAGAAAAGCGAATCCTTCAATCCGCGGGCGCTCATCCCGGAAAAAAAGCTCCGGAAACAACCAGCGCCTAAGCCGGTCAAAACGCAGCAGGCCCGGCGCATCCCGGCGCCGCGTTCGATCCGTATCTCCGGAGCGCCGATGCCGGCCAACAGCGAACAGCCGATCCCCGTGGGCATCCCGCGGCCGCGCATATCGGGACGATGAGGAACATGCAGAGCGAATTTGAGAACCATGTCGAAGCTTAAGAAAACAGATCCGGTGGAGCGCATCCTGTTGCGCCACGGCAAGATCTCCGAAAAGGCGCTCAAGGAAGCGAAGGAAACCTGCGTGTCCACCGGCAAATACCTGGGCAAGACCCTGGCCGACCACGGCTACATCCACGTGCAGACGCTGCTGGAAACCCTGAGCGCCGAGTTGAGCCTGCCCATTCTCAAAGGCGAGGATTTCGCCCGCTACCCGCTGCCCGTGAGCGGCCTCAGCATCCCGGAAACCTTTCTGCGTGAAAAGATCCTCCTGCCCCTGGAACTGAATGCCAGCGCTCTCACAGTCGCCGTGTTCGATCCCTTCGACCGCGCCACGCTGGAAAACCTGACCGTGACGCTGGGCCGCAAGATCCACATCGTCCTCGCCAGCGAAGAGGACATCGTGCAGAACATCGAAATGCACTACGGCGAAGGCGGCTCGGCGATGGCGCGCATGGTGGGAAAGATACAGGACGAGGACATCCAGGACGGCGGGACGGACCCGGACAGCACCGAACACATCCGCGACATGGCCTCGGAAGCGCCGGTCATCAAGCTGGTCAACCACATCCTCACCCAGGCCATCGAGATGCGCGCGAGCGACATCCACCTCGAACCGTTCGCCGACGATCTGATCCTGCGCTACCGCATCGACGGCATCCTGCACGAATTCGAATCGCCGCCGAAAAAGCTGCATTCCGCCATCGGCACCCGCATCAAGATCATGGCCAAGCTCGACATCTCCGAGCGTCGGCTGCCGCAGGACGGCCGCATCAAGATGAAAGTCCTCGGCAAGGACGTCGATCTGCGCGTTTCCACGTTACCCACCCTGCACGGCGAGAGCGTCGTCATGCGCGTGCTCGACCGCGGCAACCTGAAGGTGGATCTCGATCACCTGGGTTTTCCGGAAACCCAGCTCGATCAGCTCAAGGCGCTGATCCGCAAACCCTACGGCAAGCTGCTCGTCACCGGCCCGACCGGCAGCGGCAAGACCACCACGCTGTACGCCGCGCTCGACGCGATCAACACGCCGGACAAGAAAATCATCACCGTCGAGGACCCGGTCGAATACCAGATGCGCGGCATCAACCAGATCCACGTCAAGCCGCAGATCGGCCTCACCTTCGCCAGCGGCCTGCGCTCCATCGTGCGCCAGGACCCGGACGTGATCATGATCGGCGAGGTGCGCGATCCGGAAACGGCGGAGATCGCCATCCAGGCGGCGCTCACCGGCCATCTCGTGTTCAGCACCGTGCACACCAACGACGCCGCGGGCGCCATCACACGGCTCCTGGACATGGGCATCGAGAATTTTCTCATCTCCTCGGCGTTGCTCGGCGTGCTGGCGCAAAGGCTGGTGCGCGTGATCTGTCCGGAGTGCAAGGTCCCGGCCGAACTCAGCCCGGCGCTGCTCGAGGAAATGGGAGACTTCGCCCGTCCGGGCGTTAGGGTTTACGAGGGCACAGGCTGCAAGCATTGCAGCCACACCGGCTTTCGCGGCCGCGCCGGCATCTACGAGCTGCTCATCGTGGACGACGCCATCCGCCGGCTCATTCTGCAAAAGGCCAGCGCCCAGGCCATCCGCGATGCAGCGCGCGGCACGGGAATGACCACGCTGCGCGAGGACGGCTGGAACAAGGCACTCAAGGGAATCACCACCGTGGGCGAAATCCTGCGCGTCACCCTGAACGAACGCACCTGATACGGAGACAAAAACACGCATGACCGTTTATTTCTACAAAGCCACCGATCTCAAGGGGCAATGCGTCGAAGGCGACGTGGAAGCGCCCGATTACCAGAGAGCGGTGAAGGCGATCCAGAGTCTCAATTATTTTCCCATCCAGATATCCGAGGGAAAATCCGGCAAAAACCGTTTCTCCTTCGACCTCAAGCTGAACTCCGGCTGGTTCAATGGAATCGCCAACAAGGAACTGATGACCCTCACGCACCAGCTCGCCACGCTGGTGGATTCGGGGCTGACCCTCGACCAGAGCCTGTTCAGCCTGGTGAAGCTGGCGGAAAACGACCGCACCCGCGAGGTGCTGGCGGACGTGCAGAACCGTGTGCATTCGGGAAGCACCTTCGCCGAGGCGCTCAAGGAGCATCCCAAAGTCTTTTCCAAACTCTACATCAACATGGTGCGCGCCGGCGAAACCGGCGGCACGCTCAGCACGTCCCTCACCCGGCTCGCCGACTATCTGGAAAAACTGGAGGACCTGAAAAACAACATGCGCTCCGCCATGGTCTACCCCGCGATCCTGTTTTTCGTGGGCGGCGCCGCCGTGGCCGTGCTGCTGACCGTGGTGATCCCGCAGTTTTCCAAGCTGTTCGAGGAGATGGGCCAGGCTTTGCCGCTGCCCACCAAAATCATGCTCGGCGTCAGCGGAGCGGTCGTCGAATACTGGTGGGCGGTTCTGCTTCTCATCGTTGCGGCGGCTGCGGGGCTGGTTGCACTGCTTAAAAACGAACGCGGCCGCCTGCTCTTAGACGCCCTCGTACTGCGGCTGCCCCTGTTCGGCACGCTGGTGCGCAAGATCGAAGTGTCCCGCTTCAGCCTGACGCTGGCCACCCTGCTCAAAAGCGGCGTGCCCGTCCTGCCGGCGCTTCAGATCGTGCGCTCGATTCTGGGCAACCGGGTCATCGTCTCGGCGATGGACCATCTGAAGAAGGGCCTCAAGGGCGGCAAGGGGCTTTCCGGCCCGCTGCAGGAAACCGGCGTGTTCCCCGCCATGGCGGTGCACATGATCACCGTCGGCGAAACCTCCGGTTCGCTGGACGCCATGCTGGAGAAAGTGGCCAAGACCTACGACCGCGAAGTCGAGCAGGCGGTCAAGCAGATCCTGACGCTGCTCGAACCGTTCATGATCCTGATCATGGCGGCGATCATCGGATTCATCGTCATCTCCATGCTGATGGCGATTTTCAGCATCAACGACGTGTCGTTTTAATTTTCCACCCACTTTTTCAAACGGAAGCCATGAACGCAAACACGCATCTCAATCGACAGGCGGAACGGGGGTTCACTCTCATCGAGCTGATGGTGGTCATGATGATCATCGGGCTCCTGGCCGCCCTGGTCGTGCCCAAGTTTTTCGGGCACGTGGACAAGGCCATGCAGCAGGAGGCGCAGGCCCAGATCGAACTTTTAGGCCAGGCGCTGGATCTGCACCGGCTGGAAAACCACAAATACCCCAGCTCCGACGAAGGCCTGAACGCCATCAAGGCCTATCTGAAAAAGGACATCCCCAAGGACCCCTGGGGCAACGAATTCATCTACCGCTCGCCCGGTGAGCACGGGGACTACGATCTGATCTCGCTGGGCGCGGACAACGCGGAAGGGGGCGAGGACAACAATCAGGACATCGTCAGCTGGAAAAACTTTGAATGAAAATGAATCGGAACGCAGCGGGATTCACGCTCATCGAGCTGGTCCTGGTGCTGGTTCTGATCGGCGTCATCGCCGGGCTGGCGACGCCGTTCGCGCTGACGACACTGGAGAACATGCGGCTCCAGTCCGGCGTGCGGCAGATCGCCGCCACCCTGCGCTACGCACGCAGCGAGGCGGTGACGCTCAAAACCGTGTTTTCGTTCAACGCCGACGCCGAGACCGGAAACTACTGGCTCACCGACGAGACCGAAACCCGTTCCTCGGTGAACAAGAGCCTCCATCCCGGTCTGCGCATGGCGCACACGATGGAAGGAAGCCCCCGCATCGAGGACGGCCTGTTTTCCATCCGGTTTTATCCGGGCGGCAATTCCAGCGGCGGCAGCGTGCGCATCGAAAGGGCATCCGATGAAAAGGCGGAAACGTTTTATGAAATCGACATCGACCCCGTTACGGGCAGCCCGCGCATCCGCAAGGGCGAGCGGTGAACACGGCTTTTCCCTGCTCGAGGTCATCGTCGCGCTCGCCATCATGGCGGCGGGCTTCACGGCGGTGCTCAACCTGTTCTCCAGCAGCATCCGCTCGGTGGGGATGTCCGACCAGTATCTCCAGGCGGTGACGCTGGCCAACTCGAAACTCAGCGAGATGGAGCTGCTCGATTTCAAAACCGAAACCACATCGGGCGTCTTCGAAAAGGAATCCCGTTTCCGTTGGGATATGACGGTCCGCCCCCACGACACGCCGTTGAACGATCCGCAGGCGAACATCCGGCTTTCGGAAGTGCGGATGAACGTCCATTGGCAGGAAGGGAAAAAAAACCGGTCCGTGCAGCTCGCCACACTGAAGATGGATGGAACGAAACGCCCCGGCAGCGACGCGACCCTGCTCGCCGTGTTCAGCGGCGGCGCCGCGCCGCCCGCGGACACGCCGCCCGAGGAAGAACCCGGCGACAAGCCGGAAGCCCCCTCGTTCGCTCCGCCGGGTTCCGGTGCGGATCCCTGCGAGGGAAGACAGCACGTCTCCGGCGCGTCGTTCGGCTGCGGCGCGCCCAAGCAGCATATCTCCGGGAATTGAACGCATGACGGCACGCATCCAAAACACACATGGTTTCACCCTGCTGGAGCTGATCCTGTCTCTCGGCATCGTGGGGTTCATCGTCGGCATTGCGCTGGGCGGTGTGCGTCTCGGCATGTCGGCGCGCGAGGCGGGCGTGAAAAAGGCCGACACCTTTCAACGCTTCCGCATCATCGGCGAGCAGCTGTCGCAGAAGATCAAATCCGCCTATCCCGTGTTCGTCAGCACCGCACCGGGCCGCGCCTCAGACACAAAGCCGGGCGCAGACACGAAAATACTGGCTTTTGAGGGCGAGCCGGATTCCATCCGGCTCATCAGCTTCGCCGTCCCCCTCACCGCGGGCGGCTCCCCGCCCTGGGCGCACGAGACTCAGGTGTACCTCGGCGCGCACCCGCGCACCGGCGAGCGCGGCGTCATCCTCATGGAACGGGACATCCGCGCAGGCGATGTGTTCGAACCCGACCCCGCGCGTTCGAAAGAAGCCCGTCATTATCTGCTCGCAAGCGGCGTGCAGGACCTGCGCTTCCGCTATTACGCACTGGAAGAAGAACGGGCAACGCCGTTTCAAAACGAAAACGCGCACAACGACGCCCCGGCCAAAGGGTCCTGGGTGTCCCGAATACGGTATCAGCCGCCGCAGATTCAGGACCCCGCCGGTAAAGACGGTAAGCGGCAAGCGGCGGACCGGAAACAGGCAACCACGCTGCCCAAAGGGGTGGAGATCGTGATCGGCTGGAAACAGGAGGCGGAATCGGAACTCCGCCACGCGCCGCCGATCGTCGTGCCCCTGCACACGGGCATGCAGTTCACCCTGGCGCAATCGGAGGAAGATGCCGAAACCTGAGCGCAATCAAAAAGGCCTCGCCATGATGGTGGTCCTCTGGGTGCTGGTGCTCCTGATGGCGCTGGCGACCGAGTTCGCCTATTCCATGAAGACCGAGGTCAACACCACGCGCAATCACAAGGAGGACATCGAGGCCTACCACCTGGCCCGCGCCGGAATCGCCCTCGCGCAGGCGGAAATGCTGACGCCCGCGCGGTTTCATTCCCGCCATCCGGAACACGGCTTCATCGCGGGCCTGCCGAAACCCGCGGAAAATCCCGCCGCACAGGCCGGCCGTTTCACCAGCGGAGAAAAACAGGAGGAGGAACTCGAGTACGTGCCGGTGCAGCGCACCGGACTGCCGCTCGGCAACGGCACCCTCTCCTACGCGATCACCGATGAGAACAGCAAAATCGGCATCAACAACGCCCCGCGCGCGGTGCTCATCAAGGCGCTGACGCTGGCGGGCGTGGAGATCGGTGAGGAACGCGACACCATCGCCGATTCCATCCTCGACTGGATTGACGCCGATTCCAACCACCGCATCAACGGCGCCGAGGACGAGCACTACCAGGGGCTCAACCCGCCTTACCGGTGCAAGAACGCGCCCATCGAATCGATGGACGAACTGCTCAAGGTGCGCGGCATGACGGAGGAAATTCTTTTTGGAACCGGTGAGGACGATGAAGACAAACGTCCCGGCCTCAAATCGTTGTTCACCGCCTACGCGGTGCCCGCGGTCAATCCCAACACCGCAAGCCGGGAGGTTCTTGAAATTTTATACAACGAATCGCAGCTCGAAGAGATCTTCAGGCTGCGCGAGGAAAAAGGCTATTACAACGACACCGTGTCGAGCCATTTCCGCATCGAATCCACCGGTTTCATCGGCCGCACCCGGCACAGCATCGCCGCGGTCATTCAGAAAACCGGGACGCGGAAACAACCCGCCCTGCTCACGCAGTACTGGAACGACAACTTTTTTGAGCCATGAAACCGATCTATCTGGACCACGCACTGGGCATCGACATCCGGGAGGACTGCATCGGGCTTGCGCTCGTCGGGAAAAAGCTGCGCTCCGTGGAGATCATCGGCACGCATTTCTTCCGCACCCGGCCTCTGGTTCCCGGCGATGAAAAAAACGAATCGGAATTTCTCGAACGCATGAACCAGGCGCTGATGCAGTGGAACCTGTGGCCGGAAAACGTCGCCGTCAGCCTGCCGCGCGTCCACTTCACTTTCCAGAATTTCGAGCTGCCCGCGCCGGACCTCAAATCGCTCAAACCCATGATCCCCTTTGAGCTGGAACGGCATTTCTCCTCGCAACTGGAGGATCTGTACTTCGGCACGCACACCGCGGCCAAAGGCGGCAAACAGTTTCACGTCATCGCCGCCGCGGTGCGAAAGGAAATCGCAGAATACCACCTGAGCCTGCTGCACAGGCTCAACCTGAAACCGGCGGTTCTGGAAGCGCCGCCCTTCGCCAACGCCAGCCTCGCCCTGGCGCAGGCCGATTCTCAGCAAGGGCTCGAGGCGGTGATCGACCTGACGCCCGGCGGCATCGACCTCACCATCCTCAAGGACCGATCGCTGGAACTCTCCCGCTACGTCCCGCTCAACCTGCCCGAGTTTGAAAGAGTTTTTTTCCAGGGCAAGCTGGACAAGAAGGAAACCCTCGCGCTATCCGGCAGGCTGACCGCAATCATCGTCGATGAGCTGGCCGAGACCCTGTCTTTGTGCCGCAACGTGCCCGACGACGCTTCGATTCAGCGCATGCACCTCGTCAATGCGGGCACGCTGGCGCCGTTTCTCGAACGGCAGCTTCAAAAAGCGGCCGAGACCGAAACGGTGCGCGCCGCCGAAGACGGCATCGTCATGGCCGACAGCGACAAGCGCTTTCCCAAAGCCTACCTCTCCACCGCGCTCAGCCTGGCTCTCAGGGGAATCCAGCGCCGGAAAATCGAGGTCAACCTGCTGCCCGAGGCACAGACGCCGGCGAACAAGGGGTTCCCGATGAAAACCACCCTCGGCATCGCCGCGGCCGCCGTGGTGATCCTCGCGGGCCTGTTCATCAACAAGATCGTCTACAACAAGCTCACGCTCGAAAAGCTCAACCGGCAATTGAATGAAATCAAAATCCAGACAAAGGATCTGGAAAAAATCGATCTCGAATTCGAATCCTTAAAGCAGTTCACCGACGCGTTCGCCGCCGTCCAGGCGGCGTACCCGTCCAAGCTGCCGGTGCTGGTCGAGTTGAGCCGCAGCCTTCCCAGGGACACCTGGCTGACACACCTGAAAATCGCGAAGAACGAAGTGGAGATCAAAGGTTACTCTTCCACCGCGTCCAAGCTGGTGCCGCTTCTGGAGCGCTCGCACGTGTTCAGGGAAACCGGATTCGTGGGCAGCATCGTCAATCAGAAGGACGGGGAAAAATTCACTCTGCGCACCGGCCTCAAGGTGAAGCCATGAACGTCACCGAACGGGATAAAAAATTCCTCTGGGCGGGAGGCGCGGTCCTCGCCGTGTACCTTCTCATCACGTTCGGCATCCAGCCCCTCACCGCGCAGCAAAAGAGCGCCAGCCAGCAGATTGAAAATAAAATCCGCTTCATCCAGAAATACCAGCAGGTGCTGAGCCGCAAATCCTATTACGAGGCGAAAGCCAGAGCCGTCGAAACCACGCGCGCGCAGATCGGCAGACGGTTTCTCAGCGAGGACAAGCCGGGGCTGGCCACCGCGAAACTGCAGAAAATCCTGGAGCAGTTCGCCCGCCAGGCGGGAGTGGCGGTTGAGCGGGTGCGGGTGCAGCCGCCGGAACCGATGGACACGATGACCGCCATCCCTATCGAATTGACGCTGCGCTCCTCGCTCAAAAAACTTTCCCGCTTCCTGTACCAGATCGAAAATCACGAAAAACTTCTGGTGGTGGCAAACCTGCTCACGAGAAGGACCAACAAAACCGAACCGGAAACCCTGGAAACCCAGCTGCGGGTTCAGGGATTCATCATGCAGCCGCGAGGAACGCAAAAGACATGAAAACACCACACATGCTGATCGGGTTCGTTTGCCTGTGGTTCCTTTCCTCGTGCGCGACGCAGGAACCCTCCGCCGTGAAAAAGCTGCAGGCGCATGTGAACCCCATCGACGCCATGAAGCTGCCCGACCGGGAGAGCGGAAGCAAACAAAACGCCGCCGCCAGTCCCACCATCGAAATCCGCGCGCAGGGCGATGCCAACATCGTCCCGGCAAAAGTGGAAGCGGTTCCGTTCAAGGTGATCGACAAAAACAAGATCAACCGCCTTCCCGAATCACCGGCGCCCTCGCGCTACGTGAAAATTTCCGGCAACAACGTCCCGCTGCGCCAGGGCCCCGGTCCACAGTACAAAAAAGTGCACCTCGCCGCCCGCGGCGACCGGTTCAAGCTGCTCAGCGTCCAGCGCAACCCCAAAGACCGCCGCGCCTGGTATCTGGTGAACAACGACGAGGGCAAGCGGTTCTTCGTCTCCGAGCTGGTCTCCACCATCACCGACGGTTCCGGGCCGTTCGATCCGGCTTTGGGAAAAAGCCCCTACGAAGTCGAAAAAGAAGTCATCCACGCGCGCGAAAACCGTTCCCACATCCGCTCGGTGTTCGACCCCACCCCTTCCCTGCCTTCCGGTCTCAGAAAGGCCAAGCACATCACACTGAACTTTGAAGGCACCGAGGTGTACGACGTCATCACCACGTTCTGCGAACTGCTCAAGATCGACTACCTCATCGAAGGCAACATCAAGGGCAAGGTGACGCTGCAGACCTTCAACAAGATTCCCGTGCGCGACCTGTACGTGCTGCTCGAACAGATCCTCGCCCTGCACAACATCACCGTGGTCAAGAGCGGCAACTTCTACCGCTTTCTGCCCGCCGCGGACGCGTCGCAGAAACCCATGAGCATCCACTACGGCAACGATCCCTTCATCCCCGACCGCGACCGCATGATCATCCAGATCATCCCGCTGCAGTACATCTCCGTGGAGTCGATGAAAAAAATCCTGCAGCCGTTGATGTCCCCCAACGCCACCTTCCTCGACGTGCCGGAAACCAAGAACCTGATGCTCATCGAGATGGCCGCCAACGTCAAGCGCATCTTAAAGATCGTCGAGGCGCTCGACATCGACAAGCTGGCGTCCTCGGACATCCAGCTGTTCCGGCTCAACCACGCCGATTCGCTGGTCGTGGTGGATGAGCTGCTGGAGATCTTCGCCTCGATGGGCTACAACGACGCGCTGGGCAGCGCCCTCAACTTCCTGGCGCTGGAACGGCTGAACTCCATCCTCGTGGTCAACGCCTTCGAAAAGATCCTGCCGACCATCGAGTTCTGGATCAAAAAGCTCGACCAGCCCGTGTCCGAAGGTGAGATCAGCACCTTCGTCTATTACGTGCAGAACGCCGACGCCATCCAGCTCGCCGACCTGCTCACCGCCATGTTCCAGTCGCGCAACAGCGAACCGGGCAAACCCAGACCGCTGGGCGAGGTGAAAAAAACGTCCGCCAAGTACAATGACAAGAAAAAGCCGACCCAGAAAAAACCGTCCAAGCCCGACCCCAAAGAATCCCGGCCGCCGCTGCTGAGCGCGGCCGAACCGCTGGCGGACGCCTTCGACGGCGAGATCACCATCCTGCCGGACCAGGACACCAATTCGCTCATCATCCGCACCAGCCCGAGAAACTACCCCGCCCTGCTCGAGCTGATCAAAAAACTCGACCTGTTCCCGCAGCAGGTGCTGATCGAAGTGCTCATCATCGACCTCACCCTGGATGCGGAAACCCGCGCCGGGCTGGAATGGGCGCTGAAAGGCTCGACCGGCGGCACCACCTTCATCGGCGGCGTCAGCAAGACGCCGGGCAGCGGCGCCACGCTCGGCTCGCAGATCGGCAACGCCACCGCGTCTTTGCTGCAGCCCGGCGGCAGCCTGCTCGCCAGCGATCCCAACAAGCTGATCGCCCTGCTGCAGGCGTTCGCCACCGACTCCAAGGCCAACGTGCTCGCCAATCCCATCCTGGTGACCTCCGACAACAAGGCGGCGAACATCTCCATCGCCGACGAGATCCCCATCGAAAGCTCCACCATCACCACGCCCACCGCCGGGCAGCCGCTGACCCAGACGACCATCGAGTATCGCAGCGTCGGCATCAAGCTCGACATCGTGCCCAAGATCAATTCCGACAACTTCGTCAATCTCAAGATCAGCCAGGAGATTTCCAGTCAGGGCCCCTTCGTCGGCTCGACCCCTTCGTTCAGCACCCGCCTGCTCAACACCGAGGTCGTGCTCAAGGACAACCAGGTGCTGGTGATGGGCGGCCTGATGCGCACCGATGTCATCGATTCCAACGAAGGCATTCCCGTGCTGCGCAAGATCCCGCTGCTCGGCAAGCTGTTCAGCACCGACACCGATTCGACCAGCAAGACCGAGCTGATGATCTTCATCACTCCGCACATCATCTCCAACGCCGAGGATTCCGAGTTCGTGACCCAGCAGTTCCGCCGCCGGCTCGGCAACCTGAAACAGCTCACCCCGCAAAGTTGACAGACAGCGTCTTTCCGCACCGGGATCGCCGGTCCGAAGGGCTGAATTCCAGTTGAATTCGGCCGGAATCTACCGCATACTGTCCCGGAAATACGGCATTAAAATCAACCCTTTCAGGACAGACCGCGGTGTGGCGCGGATCAAACCGCCCGTTCTTCGGCCCTGTGGAGGCATCCCTCCGGAACGCATTGTAATCAATACCCTTTTTTACCCCGATGAGGTTTTTCGCCCCGGTTGACGGGGCTTTCAAGATCCCTTAAAATTGATCCTTTCGATCCAGCGCGGAAACGAACGCCATGCCCTCCAGACCCCAGACGGTGGAAAAAGTTAAAACCAGATTTGAGAATAGTTTAGAGTTGATCGGAGGAACGCCTTTGGTTAAACTCAACAAGGTCATTCCACCCAACGGCGCAAACATTTACGCGAAAATGGAGTTCTGCAATCCGGGCGGCAGCGTCAAGGACCGGATCGCGCTCGCCATGGTGGAAGACGCGGAAAACAAGGGCCTGCTGAAGCCGGGATCGACGATCATCGAACCGACCAGCGGCAACACCGGAATCGGCCTGGCGCTGGTGGGGGCGGTCAAGGGATACAACGTCATCCTGGTCATGTCCGAGAACATGAGCGCCGAGCGCAGGATGATCCTGGAAAGCTACGGTGCGCAGACCGAGCTGAGCCGCGCCGAGTTCGGCATGGAAGGCACCATCGAGCGGGCGGAGGAGCTGCTGGCGGAAAACCCCGACTACTTTATGCCGCAGCAGTTCAACAATCCCGCCAACCCGGAAGTGCACCGGCAGACCACCGGGCCCGAGATCGTCGCTTCCATGAACGGCGACCCGCTGCACGCGTTCGTGGCGGGCATCGGCACCGGCGGCACCCTGACGGGAGCCGGCGAGGTGCTGAAACAGAATTTCAGCGACATCAAGATCGTGGGCGTCGAGCCCGCCACCTCGGCGGTGCTTTCCGGCAACCCGCCGGGGCCGCACAAGATCCAGGGCATCGGCGCCGGATTCAAGCCCAAGGTGCTGAACATGGACATCGTCGACCGTATCCGTCCGGTCTCCGATGAGGACGCGTTCCTGTTCGCCCAGCGGCTGGCCAAGGAAGAAGGGCTTTTGGTCGGCATCTCCTGCGGCGCGGCGTACTGCGCGGCCTACGAGATGGCGAAAGAACTGGGGCCCGGTAAAAACGTCGCGGTGATCTTCCCCGACACCGGCGAACGCTATTTCAGTTTTTACAAATATTTCAATTGAAGCCCCGGACGACGGGCATAAAGATTTCAGATAAGAGAGTAAGGAGTTCTGATGGGACACGCGAAGAGATCCCGCCCGGCTAAAACAACCATCGCCGGGCTTGAGTTTACAAATACGAAGAGGAAGTTCTGATGGGACATGTGAAGAGATCCCGCCCGGCTAAAACAACCATACAAATACGAAGAGGAAGTTCTGATGGGACATGTGAAAGGATTGCGCTGCAAGGAGTGTAAAAAGGAATACCCCAAAGAGCCCATCCACGTCTGTGAGTATTGCTTCGGCCCGCTGGAAGTCGATTACGATTACGCAGCGATCGGGAAAAAGGTCAGCAAAGCGTCGATCCAGGCCGGGCCGCCGTCCATGTGGCGGTACAAGGAGTTTCTGCCCATCGACGAAGAGCCCAAAGTGGGCCTGCACACCGGCTTCACCCCGCTGGTGCGCGCGAAGAACCTCGGCAAATTCCTGGGCCTCAAGGAACTGTACGTCAAGAACGACTCGGTCAACCACCCCACGTTCTCCTTCAAGGACCGGGTGGTCTCCGTCGCCGTTTCCAAGGCCATCGAGTTCGGTTTCGACACCGTCTCCTGCGCCTCCACCGGCAATCTCGCGAACTCCGTCGCCGCGCACGCCGCCGAAGCCGGCCTCAAGAGCGTGATCTTCATCCCGGACGATCTCGAAGCGGGCAAGATCCTCGGCACCCTGGTGTACGGCAGCCAGCTCATCGCCATCCGCGGCAGCTACGACGACGTCAACCGGCTGTGCAGCGAAATCGGCGCGAACCACAACTGGGCGTTCGTGAACATCAACATCCGCCCCTATTACGGCGACGGCTCCAAATCCTACGGCTACGAGATCGCCGAGCAGCTGGGCTGGAAAGCCCCGGCCAACGTCATCGTACCGGTGGCAGGCAGCTCGCTCATCACCAAAATCTGGAAAGCGCTGCACGAGTTTTCCGATCTCGGCCTCATCGGCAAAGTGAACACCAAAGTTTTCGCGGCCCAGGCCGACGGCTGCTCGCCGGTGGTCACCGCCATCAAGAAGGGCGTGGACGTCATCACCCCGGTCAAGCCCAACACCATCGCCAAGTCCATCGCCATCGGCAACCCGGCCGACGGCTATTACGGCGTCAAGACCGCCAACGAGAGCGGCGGCTACGGCGAGGAAGCCTCCGACGAAGAGATCGTCGAGGCCATGAAGCTGCTGGCGGAAACCGAGGGCATCTTCACCGAGACCGCGGGCGGCGTGACCCTCGCGGTCACCCGCAAGCTGGTCGAGCAGGGACGCATCCAGCCCGACGAGCCCACCGTCATCTGCGTCACCGGCAACGGGCTCAAGACCCAGGAAGCCCTGCAGGGACGCCACGAGGCGCCGGCGGTGATCGAACCGCATTTGAGCAGTTTTGAAGAAATGTTTTCCAACAGTCTAACGGTTTAAAGGAGCAAGTCATGGCAGTGAAAGTCAGGATTCCGACACCCCTGATGAAGTTGACCAACAACCAGAGCGAGGTCACTGCGGAAGGGGCGACCATTTCCGACATTTTCAACAGTCTGGAAACCCAGTTCAACGGAATCAAGGATCGCATCTGTGAAGAAAACGGCACCCCGCGCCGGTTCATCAATATATACGTGAACGAAGAAGACATCCGCTTCCTCGAAGGAGAGAAAACCGCCGTCAAGGAGGGAGACGAAATTTCCATCATTCCGGCCATCGCCGGCGGGGTCCCTGCATGACCGACTTCACCGACGAGCAGATCGAGCGTTACAGCCGCCACATCATGCTTCCCGAGGTGGGCGGCGTGGGGCAGAAAAAGCTGCTGGACGCGAAAGTGCTGCTGATCGGCGCCGGTGGACTGGGCTCGCCCGCCGCCTACTACCTGGCCGCGGCGGGTGTCGGCAACCTGGGCATTGTCGATTTCGACGTCGTGGACCTGTCCAATCTGCAGCGGCAGATCATCCACTCGACCGAGCGCATCGGCATGCTCAAGACCGAGTCCGCCAAAAAGACCATCCAGGCCCTCAATCCCGACGTGAAGGTGACGCTGTACAACGAGCGGCTGAGTTCGCAGAACATCAAGGGACTGTTCGAAAACTACGACTACATCCTCGACGGCACCGACAACTTCGCCACCCGCTACCTCATCAATGACGCCTGCGTCATGATGGGAAAGACCAACATCCACGGCAGCATCTTCAGGTTCGAAGGCCAGGCCACTGTGTTCAAGCCCAAAGAAGGGCCGTGCTACCGCTGCCTGTATCCCGAACCGCCGCCGCCGGGGCTGGTGCCCAACTGCCAGGAAGGCGGCGTGCTGGGTGTGCTCGCCGGAGTCATCGGAAACTTTCAAGTCGTCGAGACCGTCAAGCTGATCCTCGGCACCGGCAGCTCGCTGATCGGATCGCTTCTGATCTACGACGCGCTGAACACGGAATTTCGCAAGCTAAAGCTCAAGCGGGATGTCCACTGCCCTGTGTGCAGTGACAGCCCCACTATTACAGAATTGATTGATTATGAAGAGTTTTGCGGCATGTCGCGGTGAAAGGAACGAGCCGCGGGGATTTTTTCTGAAACCGGCCGCCTTTTGCGGCGCCAAAGGAATCCTCTGACGCTAAACTCCATCTAATGAGTGAATAACGAGTGAAAGCACCGGCACTATGAATTTACCGATTCCCGCAGAAGTCCAGGCGCCGTCCTGTCCCGTGATCACCGATCCTTCGGTGCTCGAGGCCATCGGCAACACGCCGCTGATCCGGCTCAACAATATCGGCAAGGACGTTCCCGGCGTCGAGATTTATGCCAAGGCCGAGTGGCGCAACGCCGGCGGTTCCGTCAAGTCCCGCCCCGCCCTCAAGATGATCGAGGACGGCGAGAAAGACGGCAGGCTGACCAAGGACAAGATCATCCTCGACTCCACCTCCGGCAACACCGGCATCGCCTACGCCCTGATCGGCAAGGTGAAGGGCTACAAGGTCAAGCTCGTCATGCCCGCCAACGTGTGCAAGGAGCGCAAGGGGCTGATGGCGGATTTTTACGGCGCCGAGATCGTCACCTCCAGCCCCTTCGAAGGCTCGGACGGGGCCATCATTCTCGCCAAGAAGATCTACCAGGAGAACCCGGACCTCTACTTCATGCCCGACCAGTACAACAACGACTCCAACTGGAAGGCCCATTACGAGACCACCGCCAGGGAGATCTGGGAGCAGACCGAGGGAAGGATCACGCATTTTCTCGCGGGCATCGGCACCGGCGGCACCATCATGGGCAACACGCGCGGGCTGCGCGAACTCAATCCGGACATCCAGTGCCTGGCCGTGGAACCGGCGGAAGAGCTGCACGGGCTGGAAGGCCTCAAGCACATGGCCTCCTCCATCGTTCCCGGCATCTATAAAGAAGAGGAACTCGACGGCAAGATCAGCGTGAGCACCGAAGAGTCCTACAACATGGTGGAAACGCTGGAGAAGGAAGAAGGCATCCTCGTCGGGCATTCCGCCGCCGCCGCCACACTGGGCGCACTGGAGCTGGCGAAACGCATCAAAAAAGGCGTGATCGTCACCGTGTTTCCCGACAGCTGCGAGCGCTGCTACATCAACTTCGGCAAGTTCAAGGAATACTTCGAATCGCACCCGCAGCGGATACCCAAAGCCGGCGATAAAATTTAATCTTTACGTTCCGGACCCACCGGAATCCCCCCAGCATGTCCCGCTTCGAAAAGCACCTGTTCATCTGCAACAACAAGCGCAAAGACGACGATCCGCGCGGCTGCTGCACGAAAGCCGGATCGCCGGAGCTCATCGACTACATCAAGGGCCGCGTGCACGAAGCCGGACTCAAGGGAAAAGTCCGCGTCAACAAGGCCGGCTGCCTCGACGCGTGCCAGCACGGCCCCTCCATGGTCGTCTACCCGGACGACGTCTGGTACGCCCCGCGCAGCAATGCGGACATGGACGAAATCCTCACCGAGCACATCCTGAACGGCCGCATCGTCGAGCGGCTGGTGATCGAATTTAAGAAGAAGAAATAAATCCGAAAAACCACCATTGACCGCGCTATTGCGCGGATCGCATTTCCATATTGTTGTTGTTCTGAAATGGTTGTCTGTCATCCTGAGCCTGTCGAAGGATGATTTCGTTTTGTTCGGCGGTTTGTGTCTCTTCCTCTCCCCCATAGGGGGGAGAGGACTGAGGTGAGGGGGGGTCTTTGCGTCCTCTGCGTCTTTGCGGTGAAATCAGTCTTTTTGCTTTTCCCCTTTTCCATCCTGCGCCTTTATCCTGTCCATCCTGTCCCCCCGCTTTTGCTTTTCTCTACGTCCCAGGGCGGCACCCTGTGGGTGTTGCGCGAACCATCCAGTTTTTCATCCTGTCCGATCTTGCCTCGATCTCTCCATCTGCTAAAATAGGCGATCCCGTACATTCATCGCACAACCACTCGAAATCACGCTCGAAAGGAACGTCATGACCCAGATCGCCGAAACGCCGCAGCCCCCTTATTACGCCGCCATCTTCACCGCCAAGACCACCGACGACCTGGAAGGGTACGAAGACCGGCTCATGCGCATGCTGGAACTCGCCTCCAAGATACCGGGGTACCTGGGCGTCGAAGCCGCCGAGGCTTCCGGATTCGGGATCGCCATCTCCTACTGGAAGGACCTCGAATCGATCGACACGTGGCGCAAGGACGCCGAGCACGTGGAGACCAAGAAAATGGGCAAGGAAAAGTATTACGAGAGTTACGAAGTCCGCATCGCCCGCGTCGAGACGGTGTACGGGTTCAAAAAGTGACCGCGTGCCTCAACGTATGCCGAAGCAGGAAGGCAGGCGCGCCATGCAGATAGACGCGGCCAGCCCGGAGGATATCGAACCGCTTGCGGAACTGTTCGATCGGTACCGGGTGTTTTACGGGCAGGCTCCCGACCGGCGAGGGTCGCAGGAATTTTTGCGGGACCGTTTCGAAAAGAAGGACTCGGTTCTCTTCACGGCAAAAGAGGATGGACGTCTTTATGGCTTCACGCAGCTCTACCCCGGCTTTTCATCGGTGAGCATGCGCCACATCTGGATTTTGAACGATCTGTACGTCGAAAAAAACCAAAGGAGGAAGAAGATCGCAAGGCAGCTCATGGAAACGGCAAGAAAGCACGCCATCCAGACCGGCGCGCTGCGCATCGAGCTCGCCACCCAGATCACCAACGGCCCGGCGCAGAACCTCTACGAATCGATGGGCTATGTCCGGGACGAGGCGTTTTATCGTTACGCCTTGACGCTTTAGAAGGCATCGATGCCCTACTCAGGTAAAAAACTCTTCTTTGTGATGCCGCAAGTCCACCTCGAAACTCCACACCCCTTCCTGATTCGAAAGCGTCCAGTACTGATTCGCCACCGCATCGATGTCCATCAACGGCTCCTCCTGCATGACCGGGTCTCCTTCTCGTACGGAGGGTGTGTCGAGCACCCCGTCGATGATGACGTGCGCCACGTGAATGCCTTTCGACCACAACTCGCGCGCCAGAGAATCCGCCATACCGCGCACGGCGAATTTCGCGCTGCTGAAGGCCAGCGCCTGCGCGCGGCCGCGGATGGCTGAGGTCGCCCCCGTGAACAGAATCGATCCCTTGCCTTTTTTCAGCATGTCGTCCACCGCCTGCCGGCTGCAAAGAAACGACCCGTAGGCGCACACCCGCCAGGAACGCTCGAAATCATCCGGCGCCAGATCCGTGAACGCTTTCCAGGCGGCGTTGCCCGCGTGATTGATCAGGACATCGACCGGCCCCAGTTGCGCCCGCACCTGGGCGAACGCACGCTCCACATCCTGAGGCCGGGTGATGTCCGCCTGGACCGGCAAAGCCGTGTAGCCTTCTTTCTGCAATTCTTCAGCCAGGCTCGTTATAAAACCGGTGGAGCGGGCCAGCATCCCCACGTTACAACCCTCGCGGGCAAATTTTTTCACCAGCGCCGCTCCCAGTCCCGAGCCCACACCGGTGATCACAACGGTCTGCGACATGATCCCTCCCAATTTATGCTCTTACGTTTGACAACCCCATGAATCCACCCGGTGGCTTCCTGAATGCAGGCAATGAGGAATGACGCAGTGTATCACCCCACCTCGGTGATCTGGATCGTTTCCACGCGCACCCTGGCCGTGCCTTTGCGGAAATAGCCCAGCTTTTTCGCCGCGCCCGCGGACAGGTCGATGATGCGCTTGCCCGAATGCGGGTTGTGGATGCTGGGGAACGGCCCGCGGTCGTTCACGCGCACGATGACCGAGCGCCCGTTTTCCAGATTGGTGACCCGCACGTTGGTCGGCAGCGGCAGCAGCTTGTGCGCGGCGGACAGGCCTTTCGGGTTGAACGCCTCGCCGTTCGCCGTCATGTGGCCGTCCTTCTGCCGCAATGTCTCGTTGCCGTACCAGGAGGCGATGCCGCTCTCGTCGTACTCATTCGCCTGCGCCACCGTCATCGGATAGTAGCGCTTGCCCTTCACCGTGTAGGGGGAGTTTTTCACCTTGCCCTTTTTGATCGCTTCCTTCACCGGCATGCCGCCGATCTCCTCGATGTCCTCGTTCATCAGGGGCCACTCGATGGGCGCCCGCACCACATCGAAGGTGAACTTGCCGATTTTATAGACCAGCTTCGTCGTCCCCGCGGTCAGGTGGTACGCCCCCTTGACCACCCACACCGTGCCTTTCACCGTGCCCTTGCCGACCCGGTAGGTGGTTCTGAGCACCGAGCAGCCGCACAGGACCACGAGAGCCAGCACCAGGACAAGCCGGAAAAAACGACGGGATATTTCTTTCATCGGACAACGGGAAGAAATTATTAACTTATTGATTTTATTGAAATATACAGGAAAGATCAAAGAAAATGCGGCCAGGGCGGCCGCACGGGCAGGCAGTGGCAATGAGGATCAACCCTGTTTGCAAAACGCCAGCAGGTGGTCCAGCGCGCCGGTCCAGCCGCCTTCATGCTCTTTAGCCAATCCATCGCGGTCGGGCAGCTCATGGGTCAACGTGAGTTCGGTCCCCTCCCCCGCCGGTTTCAGTTCAACGGTGACCAGAGAATCCTCCACCCAGTCGGAACTCCAGGTGAACACGATTTTCGCGTTGGCAACGATCTCTTTGTAAATCCCTTTATGCGGAAAGGTTTTTCCCTCGGCGTTCTGCATTACAAGTGAGTAGGCGCCGCCGACGCGAAATTCCGCTTCCATCGTCACCCGCATGCCTGGTTCCGGAATCAGCCAGCGCTGCACCATTGCAGGATCGGACCAGGCCTGAAACACCCGCTCCGGGGAAGCCGGAAGCGTCCGCTTGAGCACGACGGTGGTCTTTTTCATTTTTTCTTTCCTCGTTTCGTTTCGCTCAAAAAATGTTCTAAAGAATCCAGCTGCTGATTCCAGAATTTGCGGTGACGCTGAATGAATTTCTCCGCTTCCGCCAGAGGCCGCGGGTCCATCCGGCAATGGTGTTCCCGGCCCTCTTTGCGCCGCAGCAAAAGACCGGCCGCCTCCAGCACCTTGATGTGCTTGGACACCCCGTTCAGCGACATCGCAAACGATTCCGCCAGCGCGGTCACCCGCTGCGGCCGTTTCGCCGTCTGCGCCAGAATGCGCCGGCGGGTCGGGTCGGCCAGAGCGTGAAACACACGGTTCAACTGCGCCTCCCTATATTCAACCATATGGTTGAATAATAGCCCGCACACGATGAATTGTCAAGCGCAGGCTGAATGCAACAGGGATTTGGACCGGGAAATGGAGAACGTTCAGCGCACCAGCTTGTCGATCATCTCGCCCATGTTCTCGAACACCCCTTCCAGGCGGGCGCCGCTTTTGAGGATGTTGTGGTAGTCGGCGCGGAATTTGTTGCTGGCGCTGGAGACCCGGTCGAGTTCGCTTTTGAGGTTCAGCAGCGTGTGATTCACCTCTTCCACCCGCTTGATGAGCACCAGGATGAACTGGTCCTTGAACTTCATCTGCACCGGCAGGCTCAGCTTGTTGAACACCTCGCCGTCGAGCCGGAACAGCTTGACCTTGCCCTTGGCGATCGCGTTGGTGGAACGCGGGTTGCGGTGGATGAGCGAAATCTCCCCGAACACCGCGCCCGGTTTCAGGGTGGTGATGGTGACCCCCGGCGCTTCCTTGCGCGTCAGGATGATCTCGCCGTTCATCAGGATGTAGAGCGAAAAATCCACGTCCCCCTGCTCCACGATCACGGTGCCGTTGTCGCAGTCGAGCATGTAGTTGTCCGAAGAGGCGAACTCTTTTTTTTCCTCAGGCGAAAACACGTTGAAAAACGGGATGCTCTCGAGGGTTTTCATCAGGTGGCCGCGGGTGCGGGGAACTTGCCGGTGGACGCCCATAATCTATCCTTAAACCATTGAATTTAATAAGATTTTGAGTATTTTTCCAGAGTAACAGAAATTCCCTTCAAAGCAACGACGAAAAGCGGAACCCCGATTGCGCCACGTCAAACCAGGGTGGATGAAGGCGGGAAAAAAGCGGTTTTTCAGGAAGAAGGATTGGGCGGGTCCGCCGCGGATTTTTTTGCTTCGGCGGAGGCGGTCTCCGCCCTTCCCTGCTGCAGCTGGTACAGGTTGTAAAAAATCCCCTTTTTCTTGAGCAGTTCGCTCTGTGTGCCGAATTCGGCCACCTCGCCCTTTTTCAGCACCAACACCTTGTCCACATGCCGAAGCGTTGACAGCCGGTGGGCGATGATGATCGACGTGCGGCCGCGGATCATCTCGCGTATGGCGGTCTGGATGTCCTGCTCGGTCTTGGTGTCCACGCTGGAGGTCGCCTCATCGAGGATCAGGATGCGCGGGTCCACCGCCAGCGCGCGGGCGAACGACAGAAGCTGCTTCTGCCCCAGCGACAGCAGCTTGCCGCCCTCGCGGATGTCCTGCGCGTACTTGAGCGGCAGGTTGTCGATGAAGTGGTGCGAGTTGACCGCCTGGCTGATGGATTCGATCTCCTCCTGCCCCAGGTGGTGGTTGCCCAGCCGGATGTTGTCGAGGATGTCGCCGGAAAACAGGAACACGTCCTGCTGCACCAGGGCGATCTGCCTTCTCAGCTCGTGCTTGCTCACGGACTGCACCGGCACCCCGTCGATCAGGATGTCGCCTTTCTGGATGTCGTAAAACCTGCACAGCGTGTTGATGATGGTGGATTTCCCCGATCCCGTGGCGCCCACGATGGCCAGGCTCTCGCCCTCGCGCACCGAAAACGAAACGTCCTTCAGCACGTGGTTGTCTCCCTTGTAGGCGAACCACACGTTCTTGAACTCGACGCTGCCCCTGATTTTTTTTACCTGGGCCGGCTGATCCGGGTTTTTCACTTCCTCCGGCGTGTCCAAAAGTTCAAAGACCCGCTCCGAGGACGCCATCGCCGTCTGGATGATGTTGAACTTTTCCGCCAGATCGCGGATCGGCTCGAAGAATTTCCCCAGGTACTGCAAAAACGCCACCAGCACGCCAAGTTGAATGGCGTCCTGCACGTAGCGGCCGCCGCCGTACCAGATCACCAGGCCGATGCCGAGCGAGGCGAACAGGTCGATCGAAGGCAGGTACACCGAGTTGTAGTGCAGCGAGCGCAGGTCCTCTTTCAGCTTGTCGCGGTTGATGCGGATGAAGCGGTCGAGATGATCCTTTTCCTTGTTGAACAGCTGCACCGTGGACATGCCGGAGAGGTTCTCTTCCAGAAAGGTGTTGAGCGTGGTGATGTGGGCGCGGTTTTTGCGCAGCGCGTCGCGGGCGCGCGTGCGGTAGGCTTTGGTGGCCATGTACAGAAGCGGGAACACGGCGCAGACCACCAGCGTCAGCCGCCAGTCGAGAAACAGCATGACGATGAAAATGCCGCCCAGCGTGAACAGGTCGCTGAAGATCAGAATCAGGCCCGAGGTCAGCATCTCGTTGAGCACTTCCACGTCGTTGACCACGCGCGTGACCATCTTGCCGATGGGATTCTTGTCGAAAAAGCTGAAGGACATGCGGTGCAGGTGCGCGAACACCTGGGTCCTGAGGTCGTACATCACTCTCTGGCCGATGTACTGCATGAGCAGCATCTGCGCGAACTGCAGCACGAATCCCAGGATCAGGATCGTAAAAAAGATCAGCGCCACCCGGTCGAGCCCCGCAAGCTTGCCCGGCATGATGAAATCGTCGATCACGATCTTGGTGAAATACGGGCCTGCCAGATCGCGCAGCGACACCGCGAACAAAAAGGCGATCGCCAGCGCCACCAGCAGCCGGTACGGCTTGAGGTAAGACAGGATGCGCTTGAAGATCGCCCAGTCCAGGTAGCGGTCGCCCAGATTTTCGCGGTGCGCTTCGTTCATTGCAGCTCGATTTCCATTTCCCGCGCCAGCGCCTGGTTCTGGTGCATCTGCGCGTAGCGTCCGTTCTGCCTGAGCAGCTCCGCGTGCGTGCCACGCTCGGCGACGCTGCCCGCGTCCAGAACCAGGATCTGATCCACGTAGGCGGCGATCGACAGGCGGTGCGTGATGATCACCGTCGTCGTGGTTTTCATGGTGTCGCGGATGCTTTTCAGGATGGTCTCTTCCGTCTCCACGTCCAGGCTGGAAAATGCGTCGTCGAGGATCAGAATGCGCGGCTGTTTGATCAGCGCGCGGGCCAGGGCGATGCGCTGCTTCTGCCCGCCCGACAGCGACACGCCGCGCTCCCCCACCATCGTGTCGAGCCCTTCGGGAAAGCGCTCAAGGTCCGGCACCAGACCGGCGTGCTGCACCACGCGGTCGATCTCCGCGTCCGTGGCGTCCTTCTTCCCCAGCGCGATGTTGTCGCGGATCGACATGGAAAACAAATACGGTTCCTGATCCACATAGCCGATGCTCTGCCTGAGCCGGGTCAGCGGGAACGCCCGCACCGGCTTGCCGTCGATCAGCACGCTGTCCGCTGCTTGCGTTTCCCACAGCCGGGGCAGCATCTGCGCCAGCGTGCTTTTTCCCGAGCCGATCTTGCCGACGATGGCGACGCTCTGCCCCGCGGGGACGGTGCAGTCGATGCCGCTCAAGCTCTGCGCTTCGGATTCCGGATAGGTAAACACAAGGTTGCGGATTTCGATGCGGCCTTGAATGGAACCGTGCGGTTCGGCGCCGTCGCGCACCACGGGCTTAGCGTCGAACAGCTCCTGGATACGCCGCATCGCGGCCTTGCCCTTCTGCGTCAGGTTGGTCACGTAGCCGATGCTCATCATCGGCCAGGACAGCATCATCAGGTAGCCGTTGAACGCCACGAACTCGCCGGGCGTCATGTCGCCCGCGATCACCGCCTTGGCGCCCAGCCAGATGGAGATCACCGCCGACACGCCGAGAACGAACACCAGCGACGGCGAGAGCAGCGCGAACAGCCGCGTCACGCTGAGGTTTTTTTGGATGTACTCGCGGTTGAGTGCATCGAATCGCTGCTTTTCGATTTCTTCCTGCGCGAACGCGTGCAGCACGCGGATGCCCGCGAGGTTCTCCTGCACCCGCGCCGTGAGCGACGCCAGATGCTCCTGCACCGCCTGATGCCGCCGGCCGATCTCGCGGATCAGCACAAAAAAGATGACCGAAACCAGCGGCAGGGGCAGCAGCACCCACAGCGTCAGCATGGGGTGGATCACCAGCATCAGCGCCACCGCCGCAATCATCACCGCCGTCGTGTCCACCAGGATGAGAAGCGCAAGCCCGACGAAATCCCGCACCGCGCGCAGATCGTTGGTCGCGCGCGAGATCAGATCGCCGATCTTGCGGTTCTGAAAAAAGAACCGGTCCAGCGTCAGCAGGTGCTCGAACAGGCCGTTCAAGATATCGAACTCCACCTTGCGCGAAGGACCGAACATGTACTTGCGCCAGCCGTAGCGGCCGATCGCCAGCACCACCGACACCGCGAACAGCAGCCCGGAATATTTGAGCAGCGTCGCCGCCGAGGGTTCCTTCGGCAAAAGGTCGACGAATTCCTTGAGCAGCCAGGGGATCGCCACCGAGCCGGCGTCGGTCACCAAGAGCGCGATCATGCCGATGGCCATCTCGCGCCGGTAGCGTTTCATATAGGGCAGAAGCGCCCGGAAGAAGTCCTTCATCGTCCTCAAAAATCCATTTTTTCTCTATTGAATCACAGAGCGGCCGCGATCCCCAGTGCCGATTGATCGGACGGCGGCCGCGCGGGGCGGGAGGGTCACACGAGCCCGTGCGACAGGATCATGAAAAGAATGCCCAGGCAGAGGCAGACGAGGTTTTTGTACTCTTTCTTGTCGTGCTCCTCATACACCGTGGGAAGCAGGTCCGCCGTGGAGATGAACAGGAAGGTCCCGGCCGAGATGCCCAGCGCCACCGCGAGCACCGTGGGATCGAGCCCCTGAAACAGAAACAGCGACGCGATCGCCCCGAGCGGCGTGGCCAGGGAAAAGATGAACATCGAAGTGAGGATCTTCTGCCGGTTGTAGGTCCCGCCCTTGACGAACAGGCTGCTGAGCGCCAGCGCCGCGGGAAACTTGTGCACCGTGACCGCGAGGATGATCACCAGGCTCAGGTTCATCATGCTGCCGACGCCGATGGCGATGCCGTCCAGGATGCTGTGAAAGCCGATCCCCACATACGCAGACAGGCCGATCGAGTGGTAATCGCATTCGCCTTCCTCGCAGGGATGCACCATGATGAATTTTTCCATCACGAAGATCATCAAAAATCCCGCCATGATCGAATACCCCACCGTGCCGCCCAGCACCGAGGTGATCTCCGGCAGGATGTGGAAAAACACCGCTCCCAGCAGCACGCCCGCGCAGAAGCTGATGATCATGCGGAACGTGGACTGCGACCACGGCCGCACCGTGGGAATCCATCCGCCGATCATGGTGATCAGGAACACGAAAAACAGGAAGGGATAAAAAACCGCTTTTTCCATTCAGCCGGCGCTTTCTGCTGTGACTCAAAATTCGTTAAAAAAACGGACGGGGGGGTCTCCGTCCGCAATCGGGTTTTTACTAGTGCTTGGATGTCAATTCCGCTAGAATGGATTCCACCTCCGGAGTTCCGCACAGCGATTCCGTTCCTCTCACGTTCCGGAGCCATGATCGGGATGCCACCGCGCTTGTAAAGCGGAAACCCTATCATAAACAAATTCAATGTGCGATCAAGCTTTTTAATCTCAAGGATTTCCCGGCATCTCCCAACCCACCTCCAATTCGAGTCCATCCATGCACGGCGTCATATTAGCAGGCGGCAGCGGCACCCGGTTCTGGCCGAAAAGCCGCGAACAGGTCCCCAAGCAGTTTCTCAACATCACCGGCAGCGAGACCCTGCTGCAGGGCACCCTGAGCCGGCTTGAGCCGTTGATCCCGGCTGAGCGGGTGTGGCTGGTGACGCATGCCCTGCACGCGATCGAGGCCTGCCGCCAGCTGGCGGACACCGGGTTTTCGCCGCAGCGGCTGCTGGCCGAGCCGGTCGGCAGGAACACCGCCGCCGCCATCGGTTTCGCCGCCCGCGTCCTCATCGAAGACGATCCCGATGCGGTGATGGCCGTGTTCCCGGCGGACCACATCGTGACCGATCCGGAAAACTTCCGCGCCGTTCTAAAAAACGCTGAAGAGGTGGCTGAGCAGGGGCACCTGGTGACGCTCGGCATCGCCCCGACGCGCCCGGAAACGGGATACGGATATATCCTGAAAGGCGAACCGCTCGATTGCGAAACGGAAGCGTACAAGGTGCAGCGCTTCGTCGAGAAACCCAAAGTGGAAAAAGCCAAAGCGTTCATCGCCCAGGGGGGCTATTTCTGGAACTGCGGCGTGTTCGTCTGGAAGGCGGCGGCGATCCTCGATGAAATCCTCGCCCACCTGCCGGAGCTGCACGAAAGGCTCGACGCGATCGCCGCGCACACGATCGGGAACAAAAAGAAATTTCCCTACCGCGTGCTGGACAAACAGGGTGCAGCCCTGTATCAGGAGCTGCCGTCGATCTCCATCGACCACGCGATTCTGGAAAAATCCAGGCGCGTCGCCCTCATCCCCGCCGGCATCCAGTGGAGCGACGTGGGCTGCTGGACCGCCCTCGATGAGGTGCTGCCGAAGGACGCCGACGGCAATGTGGCCACCGAGAACGCCATCCTCAAAGACTGCACCGGCACCCTGGTGCAGGGAGAGGAACGGCTGGTCGCCGCGCTCGGGTTGAAAGACCAGATCGTCGTCGACACGCCCGACGCGCTGCTGGTCTGTTCCAAGGAACGCGCCCAGGATGTGAAGAAAATCGTCGAGAGCCTGAAAAAGGAAAAACGCCCCGAAGCGCACCTGCCCGCCACCGTGCCCAAGCCCTGGGGCTCCTACACGGTGCTGGAAAAACGCGCCGGTTACCTGGTGAAACGGCTGGATGTGCATCCGGGCGAGCAGCTCAGCCTGCAGTCCCACAACCACAGAAGCGAGCACTGGACCGTCGTGGCCGGGACCGCGGACGTGCAGATCGACGACAAGACCTTTGCGCTGCAGACCAACGAATCGGTCTTCATCCCGCAAAAATCCCGCCACCGCCTGGGCAACAGCCAGAGCACGCCGCTCATCCTGATCGAAGTGCAGATCGGCGAGACGATCGACGAAAACGACATCACCCGCTACCAGGACGATTACGACCGCTGCTGAACAGGCTGTCGAACCGTATAAAAAAAACCCTCTCTCCCGCGGGAGAGAGGGTTTTTGCTTGCGCCCGTTCGATACTTAAGGAAGTTGACCCACCGTGACGGTGATGGGCTCGCCGTCCAGCGCCTTCATGAATTCCACCAGGTCCTTTTCCTCCTGTTTGCTGAGTCCCAGAGGCGTGATGAACGGGCTGCGGTTTTTTTCCACATCGCCGCCCCGGTTGTAAAACGCGATCACGTCCTCCAGGGTTTTCAAGCTGCCGTTGTGCATGTAAGGCGGGGACTTGGTGATGTCCCGGAGTCCCGGCGTCTTGAACGCGCCCCGGTCGAATTCCTCCTTGGTCACCTTGAAGCGGCCGGGGTCGTCTTTGAGCGGACCCTGCGGCTTGACGCCGATGTTGTGGAACTTGCTGTCGGTGAACGCCGGGCCGTTGTGGCAGATGGAACATTTTGCCTTGCCGAAAAACAGGTTCATGCCGTTGATGGCGCTTTTCGACATGGCGGATTTGTCTCCACCCCAGTAATAGTCGTAAGGCGCGTTGTTGGAAACCACCGACCGCTCGAACGTCGCGATGGCTTTGGCGATGTTGTCGATGTTGATCGAATTCTTGCCGAACACCTCCTCGAAACGCTTCACATACCCGGGGATCGCCTTCAGCTCCTTAACCAGCCCATCGTAATCCTGTTTCATTTCCACGGAGGACTGGATGGGGCCCTTGGCCTGCTCTTCCAGGGTCTTGGCGCGGCCGTCCCAGAACTGCAGCTCGAAATAGCCGCTGTTGATGACCGTGGGCGAATGCCGGCCCAGCTCTTTCTGGCCGTGTCCGACCGAGAGGGGCAGTCCGTCGCTCCAGCCCAGTCCCGGGTTGTGGCAGGTGGCGCAGCTGATCCAGTTGCTCCCCGAAAGCCGGGGATCGAAGTACAGCCATTTTCCCAGTTCCTCCTTTTCCTCCGACCACGGGTTGTCTTTCGGGTGCTTCATCTCCGGAAGCGGTTCGTAAAAAGAATCTTCCGCGTGGACCGGTGCGCCGCTCAAGGCCATTCCCAGGGCAAACACACCGATCATCAGCAGCGCTCCCGTTCGTGGCGTATGTTCGCAGAACTTTTGTTTTCTTCGTTTCATCGCTCCATTCCTTTATTAGTGTTTAGGGTTGGACCTGTGTGCGTTCACTCATCCAGAAGACTCCGCAGCATCCAGGCGGTTTTTTCATGCTCATTCATCCGTTCGATCAAAAGGTCTTTCGTGACCTCATCCTCTCCACGATCGGTCGCGGGGAACACGCCGCGTGCCGTCCGGCTTGCCGTTTCATGCCCCTGCAAAAGCTCCCGGATCATATCGCCGGCCCTGGGCACGCCCTTCGCCTCCTCGATGGAACTCAACTGACCGAACTCGCGGAACGTGCCCGGCGCCGGGAACCCGAGGGCGCGAATGCGTTCGGCGAGCTCATCCACGGCTTCTGACAGCTGATTGTATTGCGATTCAAACATCAGGTGCAGGTCATGAAAATGCGGGCCTTTGACGTTCCAGTGGAAGTTGTGGGTTTTAAGATACAGAGTATAGGTATCGGCGAGGAGTTGGGACAACCCCTGCGCGACCTCTTTGCGTTCTTTTTCAGCGATTCCGATGTCGATATTCATGGTCTTTCTCCTTGTTCAATCAGGTGAACGTGCTTACTGAAACCATGATAGCGATTTTCATTGATAAGTCTAATCTATTAAATTTATAATAACATAGATGATACCTATCACTCTCACACAGTTGAATTACATCCTGGCGGTGGCGCGCGAGGGCCATTTCGGCCGCGCGGCGCGGTCCTGCTTCGTCACCCAGCCGACGCTCAGCATGCAGATCCAGAAGCTGGAAGAGGACCTCGGTGTGCTGATCTTCGACCGCACGAAAAAACCCGTGCAGCCGACGGCGATCGGCAGAAAGATCGTCGAGCAGGCGCAGACCGTCGCGTGGGAGGTGTCGCGCATCGAAGAGATCATCCACAGCGAAAAAGAGGAAATCAAAGGGGAATTCAAACTCGGCGTGATCCCCACTCTGGCTCCCTATCTGTTGCCCCTGTTTCTCGAAGAGTTCATCACTAAACACCCGCAGGTCGATCTTGTGATCGAAGAACTGCAGACCGGGCAGATCATCGACAAGCTCAAAGAGGACGCGATCGACGCGGGCATCCTGGTGACTCCCTTGAACACGCGGGGTATCGTGGAGCAGGTCCTGTTCTACGAACCCTTCGTCGTCTACCTCTCTCCCAGGCACCCCCTGCACAAGCAGCAGCGCATCGCCGAGAACGAATTGAACCTCAAGGACATCTGGCTGCTCAACGAAGGGCATTGTTTCCGCGATCAGGTGGTCGATCTGTGCCGGAAACGCAAAGCCGTGAAGGCCGAGCACAAAAACCTGGTGTTCGAAAGCGGCAACCTGGAAACCCTGAAACGGCTGGTCGACAAAAAACTCGGCTACACGCTGCTGCCTTATCTGGCGATTCAGGAGATGCGCGAATCCGAGCAAAAGAAAAAAATCCGCCGCTTCACCGATCCCGCGCCCACCCGCGAGGTCAGCATCGTCTGCAGCCGCGCCTTCCACAAACAGGCCATCAAGGACGCCCTCTCCAGCGCGATCGTGCAGGCGCTGCCCGGCGTGCTCAAGCAACCCGGCCGCAAGGGACGCATCGTCGGTCTGCCTTCCTTTTCCGGACAGAGCGTCACCGGGTGAGTTTCATCAGCCCCCCGGCGGCGTAGGCGCGGACCGCCGGCTGGGGATCGTCCAGCATCCCGGCAAGCAGCGGAAACGCGCGCGCGCCGCCCATCATGGCCACCGCCCGCACCGCCGAGGTCCGCACGCGCGTGTTGGCATCGGAAAGCACACCGGCCAGCAGATCCGCCTTGCTTTCCAAAGGCAGCTCTCCCAGTATCCGCGCCGTCGTGCTGCGCACGCCGTAGTCGGGATGCTTGAGTTCCTTTTCGAACACCCCGACACAGTCCGCATGCCCCATTCGCGTCATCGCCACCGCGGCGGACACGCGCACCATCGCGTCCGCATCGCCGCAAAGCGTGTGGATGCGCTCGCGCGAACTCTTGGAAGGCAGGTAGCCCAAAAGCAGCACCGCCTGAGTGCGCACCGACGGATTTTCGCTTTGCGTGAGTTTGTTGAGCCGCGGCGTCATTTCTTTGGGCACGCGTTTGCCCAGCGCCTGCAGACTGTAATAAACCGTTTCCGCTTCCTCGTCGACCAGCAGGGCCATCAGCGCCGGCAGGCTTTTCTCCCGCGGCATCGTTCCCAGATAGCCGATCGCCTGGTAGCGCTCGAGCGCATTGGGGTCGCTCGCCACCTTCAACACCCGCGGCAGGTACTCTTTCTCACCCAGCTTCACCAGCGCCGCCGCGGCCGCCAGGCGCACCGGCCGGTCCGGCGATTTCAAATGCGGAACGATGAGCTCGCGTGCCCCGGGTGCTCCCCCCTCCCCCAGAATTTCCAGCGCCGCGCCCTGCACCCAGACATTGGCGTCCTTCGCCATCGTCTCCGCCAGAGCCTGGGCTTCTTCTTTGGAAACCTTGTTGAGCCCTTTCAAAGCAAACAGGCGCGTCGTGTGGTAGACATCCTTGGCGGCTTTTTTGAGCAGCGGGATCAGAGCGGGATCTTGCGACTCCCCCGCCGCCCGCGCCGCCGCACCGCGCACGAAGGCATTCTCGCTTTTGAGCGCTTCCTCAAGCACTGCCAGGCTGCGTGCGCGGATCTTCTCGATCGCCGCCTGCGGCCGCTCCACCGCCTGCAAAGCCGCGGACGCGAAAAACAGGGCGAGCACAGACATTGCCACAGCGTAAAGCATGCCGGTGCGCCTGCGGCTGAAATTTATTATGTTCGATCGCGGGTCTGCCATCATACAGTTTAAAATTGAGCGCTTCCTTCTTCAACAACGTCCGGCACGGCCCCGTGACGCCGCAACAGGTCGCGGTACTCGTCCGCCCGTTCATGGTTTCCCCGCTTCAGCGCTCCCTGGATCAGCACGCCGCATTTCTGCTTCAGCGTGTCGAGCACCCAGCCGCGCCGCTCAGGGCTCAGCACATCGCCGCGCTGCAGCAGTTTCTCCAGGGCCCGCACGCGAAACCGGTCCATCCCCCAGTGCTTCGCCGACAACTGATCCGCATGGCCGCCGCGTTTGACGATCAGCCTGGCGTCGATGAAATGAAACGGATGCCTGAGCGCAATGCGGAGCCAGAGGTCGTAATCCTCGCAGGCGGGCAGGCTTTCATCGAACCGCCCCACCTCTTCGAACAGCGACGCCCGCATCAGCACCGACGAGGGACTGACGATGCAGAGCGGCAGGCAGTGCCGGAAAATATCGCCGCTGTATTTACCGTGCTTTTTCATGGGATTCACCCGCACCCCGTTGCGGATCCAGATCTCATCGGTGTAGCACACCGTGCATTCCGGGTGCGCGTCCATCCACTCGATCTGCCGCTCGAGCTTATCCTTGAGCCACAGATCGTCCGAATCGAGAAAGCAGATGAATTCACCGCAAGCCAGGGCGATCCCCCGGTTGCGCGCGTGCGAAACGCCCGCATTTTCCGAAAGCCGCAGGTACCGCGCCTTTGCAAAGCGCTGAACCACCTCGCCGGTGGCGTCGGTGGAGCCGTCGTCGACCACGATCAGCTCAAAATCGCGGTAACTCTGGCTCACGATCGATTCCAGCGTTTCGCCCAGGCAATGGGCCCGGTTGAACGTGGGAACGACCACGCTCAACCGGGGATGATTTCGGTCCATGATTTTCCCGAAACGAATTTCGATCCCGCGCAGTCCGCCCGCCGGGAACATGAAAAAAGCTTGATATACCACAGGTTATACAACCAACCCTGGCAGGGCGCCTGAGATTCCTGAAAAAGCCGTCCAGGCACCCGAGCCCCTGCTATTATAAAACCTTACCTGCCCGAAAGGGGGAATTCCAACGCCGATTTGTCCGCCCGCGGGTTCTGGGTTTTGGCTTGACAAGATGGAGTTTTTCCCATAAAAGTAATCGTTTACGCCAAAAACAGGACCCAAAAAGGCGATCCTCCCGGATCTTCCCCCAACCGTCCTTATCTCTAAATCAAAAGTGGACCCAACCATGGAATACAGCGGCGTCACAAGACTCTTCAAGGAGGATCTGGCTAAGGTCGAGGAAGCCATCAAGAAAAACTACACCTCGGACGTCCCTCTCATTCCGGGAATCGCCGGGTACCTCATGGAAGGGGGCGGAAAGCGGATCCGGCCGCTGCTCACGCTGATTTCCGCCCGGCTCTGCGGCCGGGAAGGCGACGCCGCAGTGATCAAGCACGGCTGCGTGGTGGAATACATTCACGCCGCCACCCTGCTGCACGACGACGTGGTCGACGAAACCACCGTGCGCCGCGGCAACGAGACCGTCAACTCCAAGTGGGGCAGCGACGCCAGCATTTTAGTGGGGGATTTCCTGATCTCCCGCGCCATCCTGCTGCTCGCGCAGGACTGCGACGAGCGGATCATCAAAGCCATCGCCGAGGCGACGAAGATCCTGGTGGAAGGCGGCATCCTCGAATTCACGCAAGCCCGCAAGCTCAATGTCAGCAAGCAGCACTGCCTGGATGTGATCCACAGAAAGACCGCCTCCATCATCGCCGTGAGCTGCCAGATGGGCGCATTGCTCGCCGACGCCGGGGAAGACCAGGAAAGCAGCATCGTCTCCTTCGCCAACGATTTCGGCATGGCGTTCCAGCTGGTGGACGACGCCATGGATTATGAAGGCGACGAGGAACTGCTCGGCAAACCGCCGGGAACCGATTTCAAGGAAGGGCACGTCACCCTGCCGCTCCTGCACCTGTACCAGAACAGCGACCGCCGCATGAAAAAGCAGATCGAAGCCTTCGTGAAAAACGAAAACATCACACAGAAAGACTTCACCTTCATCCTGGAGCGGCTGCGCGAAGCAAAATCCATCGACTACACGCTCGAACTGGCGCGCGGATACATCGACCGCGCCAAAGCCACCCTGCGCGGTCAGCAGTTCCCCAGCCCGGAATACGCCGATTGCCTCATCGCCGTGGCCGACTACACCATCGACCGCCACACGGCAGCCAAATCCTGCCACTGAGCGCTCCCGTTCGCCGCCGCATCCCCGTCTCGCCCGCACGGGCCGCATTTTCCGCAAATTTCTTGCGCCCCGGCACAACCCGGCTTATCCTGTCATTGAGGAGGGAGAAAGGCATGGGAGTCGCATGGAAGCCCACCCCTACATTTCTCTGGCATTCAATTCGATCCGTCATTTCCTGAACAGCGGTCATTTACTGCCCTGCCCCGATCTCCTGAGCGGCGAACTCAGCCAGAAAAAAGGCGTGTTCGTTTCTCTCAAAAAAAACGGACAGCTGCGCGGCTGCATCGGCAGCCTGACGCCGCAGCACGACAGCCTCGCCGTCGAGATCATCCAGAACGCCGTCAAGGCCGCCTCCAAAGACCCCCGTTTCGATGCGATCGCAGCCGACGAACTCGACGAACTCTCCATCTCCATCGACGTGCTGAGCCCGCTGGAAAAAATCGACGATCCGGCGCAGCTCGATTGCAAGCAATTTGGCCTCGCCGTGAGATATGAAGACAAACAGGGCGTGCTTTTACCCAATCTGGACGGCATCGACACCGTCGAAGAGCAGCTCAGGGTCTGCCTCAAAAAGGCCGGCATCGACCCCGGCGCTGCCTACGAAATGCACCGGTTTCTCGTCCACCGTTACCGCTGAAGCCCGTCGCAAACGCCGCTTTGCCATAAACGCAAAACCGCTTGCAATCCGTACGGATTCGACGCACACTCCCGGCACATGAAGTCCCATGCGCCGCAAACCGCAAAATCCGCCTCGCCTCTCTGTGTGACGCTTGAGAGCGACACCCTGCTCGTCCGCCTGCCCGCCCCCTGGCCGGTGTTGAGCTGGGCGCCGCACAACGGCGGCCTCACGCGCACGGCCTGCGTGTTCAACCATCGAAAAGGAAAATTCGCCGATGAGGAGCTTGCCGGCATCTTTGCCGAAGTCAAACGCGCATTCGATCTGCCAAACGACGCGGTGGGCCTGCTCACCGGTGCGGACATCGAGCGCTACCGCGAAAGCGTCCTCACCCACGGTCCGTTGTGGGTGCACGCCGTCGCCACCGCCGGACTGCACAACCTGCGCGCCGCGGGCGATCCCGCCGACGCGCCGCTCGACAGCAGGGAACCCGGCACCATCAACCTGATCCTCGCCACCAACGCCCTGCCCGGAATCGACGGCATGACCGAAGCCGTCCACACCGCGGGCATGGCCAAGACCGCCGTCCTCATCGAAGCCGGAAAAGTCAGCCCGAAAACCGGCCGTCCGGCGACGGGAACCGGAACCGACTGCATCGTCATCGCCGCATCGGGCGACGTGCCGGAAAATCTCTGCGGCATGCACACTGTTTTGGGAGAACTCATCGGCAACGCCGTGCGGCAGGCGGTGGCAGAAGCGATCGCCGCTCCCTCCACGCCGATTGCGGGACAAAAAAAATCCCCTCCCGGATCGGGAGGGGATTTTTCATCCCTGAGGGGTGCGCCGTAACGTCGACCCTTCTTGATGCTCTCATCTTAAGTCAGGCGGCCCCAACCATCCGGGGCCGCCCGTAAACCTGCAAGCAGCCAGCTATTGCCGCCGCACCGTCATCCCACGTAGACGCATTTGCTCGCCGGCGTGCGGGTGTCCATGTTCTTGCCGCGGCTGGTGTGGTCGTCGATCTCGGCGGCGCAGCCGATCATGCGGCCGAACAGGAAGGTGGCGAAGCTCGCCGTCTCGATGTCCTCTTCCTTCATCTTGCCGTCCTTGAAGTCCTGCCACACCATCTTGAGCAGGATGACCGCGATCACCGCGTCGATGTTCACGCAGTAGACGTTCTTGCTCACCTTCGCCTTGAACAGGCCGTTGACCAGGCTGTGGTAGAAATCGAGGAACACGTTGTTCAGCCCTTTTTCCTCGAACAGCTTGCGCACGAATTCCTCGCGCGGGTCGACGTTCACGTCCTTGCCTTTGAACACAGGATGGTTGACGCAGGGGATCTTGGCGTAATCGAGGTTGCCGATGGCCTTCTGCTGCCCCTTGTACTTGCCGTACTCGGTGGCGATCTCCAGCGCCATCTTATCCAGATCGAGTCCGTGGTTCTTGTCGGACGGGCTCTTGAGACCTGAGTCCTTGAACTTCTCGATCAGGAACGCCGCCGCCTCGTAACCGTTGCCGCCGTGCGCGAAGCCGGTGTGGGTGAGAAAACCGATGACGCTCTTGTTCACCTGCACGCGGTCGGGCTGCTCCGGGCCGTCGGCGCTCACCGCGCCTTTGGCTCCCTGCGCGGAAATGGTGCCGGGACCGTTGGTGATGATGAGTCCCAAAAGCACCTGGAACTCGAACAGCTCGCTTTCCGACGGCTCCCGCCCGAGCAGCGCAAGAAACGCCGTCTTGGTGAAAGAAGTCTTGCCGATCAGCTCTTCCAGGCTGACGCCGCAGAAGCTGTCTTTCTGATGCTTGTCGTGCGATGCCGTCACACCGACGATGGTGCTGAAGATGCGCGAGTACCAGGGCAGACGCACCAGCGTGCTCTTGGTGATCTTCTTGGTCTTGAGCGAGTTCCAGCCCAGCGTCAACCACACCGCCGCGAACAGCGCGTCTGTCGTCGGGGTCTTGTTCTGCGCCTTGGCGAAATCCGCCAGAAAATTCACGAACACGGAATTGCCGGCCTGTTTCAGGCCCTCGACCATCTTGCCGCCGCAGCTGTCCTTGTCGGAAGTCAACAGCGCGTCCGCATGCGGCGCGGCGTCTTTCAACTGCTGGGCGTAGTCGAAATTCTCTTCCGGGTTCGTCATTTTAGAGTACTGAAACAGATCGAGCAGCACCTGCGCCGCGTTCATCGCCTCCTCGACCTTCTTTTTGCCGACGATGCTCACCGCCGCCGCCACCACCGTGTTGGGCGAGTTGCCCGCTTCGCGCGAGGCCTCCGCCGAGGCGATCGTGGGCTGTCCGTGCTGGTTGACGTACAGGTTGAGCGCGATGTTGGCAATCTTCTCGCCGTATTCGCTCGGGTACTGCTTGGTCAGCGCGAACACCAGATTGGACTCGAACGGTTTTTTCGACGCGTCGAGAATGGACACGTTGTGGATCTTCGAGACCTGGGTCTTCGGGTCCATCATCGAAGCGCCGCTCGCATCCTTCAGCGTCTCCCGGCGCAGCTGCGCCCCGACATGCTTTTCCAGCGCCTGGATCTGCTCGTTGTAGGGGCTGATCGCCTCCACCACGGGCACGTCCAGCTCCTTGGGAAGCTTCAAACCGCCGTTGTTGCCGAACCAGCATTTGAGGGAAAGGCTGCCCTTCGGCTCGAAATCGGTCTTGATGCCGTTGGCGTCCATGACCTTCGTAAGCGCTTCGGGAATGTGCGCGATATTGGTCACCAGCGCGCCCTTTTTGGAGAAGATCGGCTTCTCCGGCGTGTAAATCCCCTCAACCCCGAAATAATCCATGAACCATTTTTCCTTGGCCATGGCGTCGTCTCCGGAACCCGCAAGCGAGCCCGCATGGCCGCAGGCCTTGGTCAGCCGCGCTTTCCAGCGTCCGACGACGCAGGCGATGATCGGCTTGGAGGATTTAAGGCCGTACTCGTAATAACCGCCCGGCTCCGAATACATCACCGCCACCTTGGAGCGGTCGTCGTTTTCGAACGCGTGCAGGAACTCTTTCGGACCGTACTGAATGTACACGTCCTTGCCGCTGGACACCGAAGTCGTGGTGCCCCAGCCCGCCGTCGCCAGGTAGACGGCGATAGTGGTGGTGAAGTTGCCGGAGTTGGAAAAGATCGCCACAGATCCTTTGATGAGCGACTCTTCCGGATGGCTGCCTCCCAGCGCCCCGCCGAGGCGCACGTGGTTCCACGCGTCCGCGACGCCCAGGCAGTTGCCGCCGAACAGGTCCACGCCGTTGGTCTGACAGATCGCCCGCATGATGCGCGCGTCCTTGACCGAGACCTTTTCCGTGAGCACGATGACTTTTTTGAGATCCGGGTTCTGGCGCACCGCTTCCGCGACGCCGTCCTTCACACCCGCGGGCGGCAGGTACACGACCACCGTGTTGAACTTGTGGCCCGCCTCCATGCCTTCTTTAATGGAATTGTAAACCGGGATCTTGCCGATTTTGGTCGGCAGGGACTTGCCGGATTTGCCCGGCCCGGTGCCGAACACCACGTTGCCGCCGGAATATTCATGGCTGATGGGCGTGACGCCGGAACTTTCCTTGCCGAGAATATTCAAAACGACGACCCGGTCGTCCTTGGTAGCCAATTCCGAGAGCGAATTGACGCCAACATAATAGGGAAAATCTCCAATACCTTTCTTATGCATTCAAATCCTCCTGTTCGGATCCGTTGTGTCCTTAGTTGGTGTTACGGAGCGGCCGCTTCGCCGCTCCCTGGATCGGTTGGATCCAATGGTCATTTGATTCCCATGCTGGCTTTGACTTTTTCCTTGCCGCCGTTTTTCATCCACTGGTTCACTTTCAGCGTGTAGTTGATCACCTCGGACATGGCGCTGTCGTGACCGAAGAACCGGTAGGGCACGCCCAGCGAATCCAGCGTGTCCCTGAGGTACGCCATTCCGCGGATGAGGTTCGGGCCGCCGCGGCCAACAACAACGAACAGCGGAATGGGCCCGTTGGTCTGGAAAAAGGCGCGCAGCCCGTCGGCGATGGCGCGGAACGTCTCGTAGATGTCCGTGTTGTTCGCCTTGCCGCCGATGATGAACAGCACGTTCGACTGCCCCAGCCAGTATTTGAACGTGATCTTGGAAATGTCGTTCATCTTTTCGTAGGGCGGGTTGCCGCCGAAGTCGGAGGAAATCGTCGCGTCCTCGCCGAGCAGCTCGGTCACCATCGCGTTGGCGCCGCCGCCGAAAGTGGGCGAGGTGATGGTGCCCTTGTCGTTGATCACGTAGACGTCGCTCTGGCCCTGGTAGGTGCGAAGCTGGTTGATCTCCTGCTCGAATTCCGAGTAGTCCGAAGCGAACACGTGCGACGGCAGCCCCAGCCGCTTCCACGCCGGGTCGTCCTGGTCGAACATGCATTTGAAGTCGCAGGCCACCGGCGTCAGGCGGCCGCCCTTGCCCGGCATCATGCGGATCGGGTTGAGTTCCAGCATGATCATGCCGTAATTGTTGTACAGGTCCCAGAGCCGCGGCAGGTTCTGCACCAGCGGGCTGATGAGCGCCCCCGGACAGCCGAGGCTGGACAGGGCGTTGGAAACGTGGAACGCCTTGAGCCCGGTCAGCGGATCGAACGGCACCTCGGCGATCTTGTCCTTGGGCAGTTCCTCGATGTCCACGCCGCCGTGATGGGTGATCGTCATCGTGGGCGCGCGGAACACGGTGCTTTCCGAAATGGAGAAATACACTTCGTGCTCGGCCGGCACCGCACCTTCGAACGTGACGCCGTCCGCCTTGGTCGTGCTGTGGCCATCCTTGTGCTCGGCGAAATAAAGGCGTTCTTTTTCCTTGAGGGCCTCGGTGATGTTCTTGGCGCGTCCGATCAGTCCGGATTTCCCTTTCTTGCCAACACCGCCTTTGAAGACAGGCTTGATGAAGACCTCTCCATGCCTTTTGATCATATCCTTGATGTCATCGACACTGAGTTCCGGACCCCGAACTTCGGAATGTGGGAATTCCACAAGGTCCAGTAATTTTCTCCCCCAGAGCATGCCGGTTATTTGCATTTTCCACTCCTGAATTGCATACGATTGTAATTATTGGGCGCGGTACAGGCGAGAGAGATCGCAGACTCAATGAGTTTTAACTGGTCCGGGTCGGGGCCGCCCCGCCTGAATGTACCTTTGAAATCTGAATTTATATGGAATGCGGCAAAATATTTTAGGGGAATTATCGCTTTTGTCAACAACATCCTTGACAAAATCCGCGAAAAAACACACGAAAATTCAGAGGCGTATATAAAGAAAGGATTCAGGGGAGCCGGGCGAGGCGTTTTCTCAGTTCACGGGCGCGGAATTTCTCCTCGTCTTTGGAAATGAAGCCCAGCCGGCAGTCGTTTTCCAGCATCATGAGCTCGAATTCCAGGCTCTCGAACACCGCCGGGCCGTAGGCTGTGTCCGGCTTCACGGCGAAAGTCATGACGCGGGTGTTGAATTTCTGCGGCCTGAGGTCGGCCAGGAGCGCGTCGATGTTTTCCGGCGTGATGCCGCCGCCGATCGAGACGGAGATGCCCCATTCGCGGATGGCGGCCACGGCTTTGCGGACCTCCGCCTGGACTTTGGGGTCCATGCGGTCTTTTTTCATGGACTTGGACAGATCGCTGCAGCCGATGGTGATTTCATCCAAGAGTCCCGCTTCCGGAGCTTCGAGGATGGCGTCGAGCTGCAAAAGTGCGGTGACCGTTTCGATGTTGATGTGCTTTTTCAGCCTCTGCATGCGCATCGGCGTGGTGAAATCGCGCACCGCGGCCATGAAGTTTTCCAGCCCGTACACCGATTCCACCATCGGCGCGATCAACCCGTCGATATTGGGTACGTTCAGAAACTGGCGCACGTCGTTGCGTGCGTTGGGACCGCCGATCTTCACCAGCACCGGCAGGATTCCGCCGGCCAGTTCGGACCATAAGCGGATCTGCTCCAGGCTCATGCCGGCGTCTTCCGTGGACAGCTTGACGCAGCAGGCGCCGAATTCGGTTTTCAAACGGTTGAGCGCCTCCCGAAGATTCCGGTCCAGGTCCGAGGCGCCGCCGCGCAGCACCTTTAAGTTTTTATGACGGATGTTCATCGCCGTTCTCCCTTGGCGTCGCGGAATATGACAGCAGGATCGATGTGCGCGGTGTCCGCGCAGCCGGTGAGGATCATGGCTTTTTTCAGCTCGTCGCGTTTCTGTTCAAGATAAAACCGCACGCCTTCCCGGCCCGCGCCGAAAGCGGCGATGCACACGGGACGCCCGATCATCACCGCGTCCGCGCCCAGAGCCAGCATCTTGAGCACGTCCACCCCCTCGCGGATGCCGCCGTCCACCAGCACTTTGGCGCGCCCCGCCACCGAGCTTGCGATCTCCGGCAGCACGTCCGCCGTGCCGGGCATGGTGTCCAGCACCCGGCCGCCGTGATTGGAAACGACGATCGCATCGGCGCCCGCTTCGAGCGCCAGCAGCGCCGACTCCACGTTCATAATGCCCTTCAATATAAAGGGCACCGAAAGGTGGAATTTGAGACGGCGCAGCTCCTCCACGGTTTTCGGGCCCACCGCCTGCCCTTTTAAAGACATGGTCTTGAACGAAGCCGCGTCGATGTCGATCCCCACCGCCACCGCGCCGGCTTTTTGCGCCGCTTCGAACCGGGTGAGGATCGCCTGATTGTCTTCCCGCGGCTTGAAGACCGGAATCCCCTGCCCGCCCCGGTCTTCGATGGCTTGCAGGCCAATCTGGTATTTTTTCGGGCTGGCGCCGTCGCCCACCATGCCGAGCCCGCCCGCATCCAGGCAGCCGTCGAGCACCGCGTCCGCATAGGCGCGTTCGTCCATGCCGCCCGCGAGGTTGGTCTCCATGCCGGTGATCGGCGCGGCCAGAATGGGGATTTTGAGTTTCCGCCCGAACAGCTCCACCGCAAGGTCCGGGTCTTTCACGTTGTGGATGGTGCGCAGGTTCACTTTATAGCGCGCCAGCGCGCGCAGGTTTTCGGTGAAGGATTCGCCGGTGCCGATGCCGCCGATGCCCGGCACCCGCCCGGCGCATTCATGCCCGTCGCACACCGTGCAGGCCTTGCAGGCGATGTAGAATTTCTTGCGCGCGTTGTTGCGGATCACCTCCCAGGTCAGCGCCTGCGGCGAACCGGTCTCGATACGGATCGCCGCGCGGGCGGCGTCGTTGATGCGGATGGCCTCCTCGCGCGTCCTGCCGACGGTGATCACGTAACCCGTCTTGCCCATATTGCTTGTCACCGCCTCCGCCGTGTCACCGGCTTCCTTGAGGAAAATGATCTCGCGCACGCCTTTCATCCTGCGCGCCTGCTCCACGCCCCGGATGGACAGGATCTTGCCCGGTTCGGGGATGAGCGCCCGTTCCGCCGCCACCTTTTCGAATTTGGGCGTCAGGTGGGTGGGTGTTTCGCCGAGCGCGATCTGGATCGCCGCTTTCATCACATCGACGCCCGAGGACAAGGGATAGGTATGCGCCGACATCCAGCCGCCGCTCAGCCGCGCGGCGATCTCCACGATTTTGGGCCCCTCCGGCGTCCACTTGATGTCGCCCTTGGCCGCGCCGAGGTCGATGCCCAACGCACGGACGGCGCGCTCGAACACCTCTGCCACCGCATCCTGCACGGACTGCGGCAGGCTGGAGGGCATCGTGTGCCCCACCTCGACGAAATACGGCGCCCGTTCGATGTGCCGGTCGGCGATCCCCGTCACCTGAAAGCGGCCGTCGAAGACCAGCGCATCGAGGCTGAGTTCCGGCCCGTCCATGTATTCTTCGACCAAGAGCCGCCCGCTCACCGAAGCCGCCTTGGCTTCCTCGAAAGCCGTAGCCAGGTCTTGGGCCACTTCGATCCGGCGCACGCCGCGCGCACCCATATTGTCCGAAGGCTTGATCACCCAGGGCGGCTTGAGTTCTTCAAGCGCCCGGCGCGCGTCGTCCAGGTTCCACACCGGGCGGAACCCCGGCACCGGAACGCCTTTTTGCAACAGGCGCTCGCGCATCTTGATCTTGTCGGTGGCGCGCTCGGCCACCTCATAGGGAATGCCGGGCAGGTGCAGGGCGTCGGCCACCGCGGCCACGGTTTTCGAGGCGTCGGTGCCCGCGGTCAGGACCCCGTCCAGCGGGCAGGTGGCGTGCAGCTCGCGCACGGCATTGAGGGTGAGTTCGATGTTGCGGGTGCTGACCACGAGCGGATGATCGGCGAGCCGCATCCCTTCCGCTTCGGGGTTGTAGTCCGTCACCGCGACTTCCAGGCCCAGGGACCTGGCGGTCTTGATGAGCGGCACCTGAAACAGGCCGCCGCCGATGACGCAAAGACGTTTCGTTGTATCCAAAGACAGATTCCGTATCAGAAACGGTTGCAGGAAACCCAATCGTTTCCTTATCGACCGGCCGGGAACGCGGCTTTAACAAAATCAATGAAAAATCGGGAGCTTGGCAGCCTTCCGGGCTTGACCGCCCCTTTGGAGTGGGTTAAGGTTTCCGGGAAATTCGGATCACCGAAGGGGGAGCGTCATGGTTGCACGCATTCTGAGCGGCGCCGTGCTGGGCATCGACGGCTACCGGGTGGAGGTGGAAGTGAACCTCGCCCCCGGCATCCCCGGCATGGCGATCGTCGGCCTGCCCGACGCCGCCGTGAAGGAATCCAGCGACCGCGTCACCGCCGCCATCCGCAACACCCAGCTCGACCTGCCGCAGAAACGCATCACCGTCAACCTGGCCCCGGCCGACATCCGCAAGGAAGGTTCCGCCTTCGACCTGCCCATCGCCATCGGCATCCTGGCCGCCAACGAACTGGTGGACACGGGACGGCTGTCCCGTTACGCCCTGCTCGGCGAGCTGTCGCTCGACGGCCGCGTCAAACCGGTGCGCGGCGCTTTATCGCTCGCGGCCATGGCCCGCAGGGAGGGGCTCGACGGCCTGCTGCTGCCCGCCGCCAACGCCCGCGAAGCGGCGGTGGTGGAACACCTCGCCACCATCCCGATCGACAACCTGCCGCAAGCGATGGAGTTTTTAAACGGCAACCTGGATATCGCCCCGGCGCCCGCCCCCACGGCCGCGAGCCTCAACGGCGCCGCGGACAGCGAACTGGATTTCAGCGACGTCAAGGGCCAGCACCACGTCAAGCGCGCGCTGGAGATCGCCGCCGCAGGCGGGCACAACATCATCCTCATCGGGCCGCCGGGCAGCGGCAAGTCCATGCTGGCCAAGCGCATCCCCACCATCCTGCCGACCCTGGCTCTGGAAGAGGCCATCGAGACCACCAAGATCCACAGCGTGCTGGGGCTCAACAAAAACGGCTGCGGCCTGGTCGCCCTGCGTCCGTTCCGCGCGCCGCACCACACCATCTCCGACGCCGGTCTCATCGGCGGCGGCCGCATCCCCATGCCGGGCGAGGTCTCGCTGGCGCACAACGGCGTGCTGTTCCTCGACGAGCTGCCCGAATTCAAGCGCCACGTTCTCGAAGTGCTGCGCCAGCCGCTGGAGGATGGAGAGGTCTCCATCTCGCGCGCGTCGGCGTCGCTCACCTACCCCGCCGACTTCATCCTCGCCGCCGCCATGAACCCCTGCCCCTGCGGATACAGGACCGACCCGCGGCGCGAGTGCGGCTGCAACCCGCTGCAGGTGAAAAACTACATCGCCAGAATATCCGGCCCGCTCATGGACCGGATCGACCTGCACATCGAAGTCCCGGCGCTCGAATACAAGGACCTCGCCAGCCAGTCGGGCGGTGAGACTTCATCCGCTGTCCGCCAGCGCGTCGAGCGCACGCGCAAAGTGCAGCTTGATCGGTTTGCCAACGCAAAAAACTTCCGCAACGCCGGCATGAACGCAAAACAGCTCAAGACCCACTGCGCGCTCGATGCCGAGAGCAAACAGATCCTGGCGCTCGCCATCGACAAGCTGGGCCTCAGCGCCCGCGCGCACGACCGCATCCTCAAAGTGGCGCGCACCATCGCCGACCTCGCCGGGGAGGATTCCATCCGCTCCGAGCACATGGCCGAGGCCATCCAGTACCGCTCGCTCGACAGGGAGCTTTGAAAAACGGATTATTTTTTCTACGATGGCCGGATTCACAAATTTTTTACAAAACTTTCAAACCGGTCTGACCCTTGAAAACGCCGTGTTCTCTACATTGGGTTCAAGACAGCGGAGGGGCAGAGCCGCCCCGCCGCAAACCAGAACCCACAACCTTCAGGAGTCCGGCGATGACCCGCTTTCGTAAACCAACCCTCTTTTTGTGGACGCTGCTTTTTCTACTCGCGTTCACAGGCCTTGCCAGCGCGCGCACGATCGACCTCAACGTGAACCTCGGCACCCCCGTCCTGGAAGCGGGGAAAAACCAGAAGACCTTTCTCAAGGTCGGCCTCAAGGGCTTCGACCTGCCCGGGGAAACGGACCGCGCGCCGGTCAACCTCGCCATCGTCCTGGACCGTTCCGGCTCGATGCGCGGCGAAAAGCTGAGAAAGGCCCGCGAGGCCGCGATCCTCGCCATCGATCTTTTGCGCGCAGACGACATCGTTTCCGTCGTCACCTACGACGACGTGGTGCGCGTCGCGGTCCCGGCGACCCGCCTTCACGACAAGGAATCGATCTACGCCGCCATCCGCGCCATCACCGACGGCGGCCGCACCGCCCTGTTCGCGGGCGTCAGCAAGGGCGCCGCCGAAGTGCGCAAGTTCCTCGACGCCAACCGCGTCAACCGGGTGATCCTGCTTTCGGACGGCCTCGCCAACGTCGGCCCCAGCACGCCCAGCGAGCTGGGACAACTGGGCGCGTCGCTCGGCAAGGAGGGCATCAGCGTGACGACGATCGGCCTGGGTCTGGGGTACAATGAAGACCTCATGACCCGGCTGGCGGGCATGAGCGACGGCCACCACGCTTTCGTGGAGAACTCCTCGGACCTGGCGAGGATCTTCGCCGCCGAGTTCAAGACCGCGCTCACGGTGGTGGCTAAGCAGCTTCGCATCATCATCCATTGCGCCGACTCGATCCGCCCGATCCGGGTGCTCGGCCGCAACGCGGAGATCATCGGCCAGAACGTGCACGTGAACCTCAACCAGCTTTCCGGCAGCCAGGAAAAATTTGTCATGCTGGAGATCGAGGTCCCGCCCGGCACCGCCGGCGAACAGCGCGACGTGGCGTCGGTGGATGTGTCCTACCAGGACCTGCTGGCGCGCAAGGCGGATTCGCTGCGCGGCACCGTGCAGGTCAATTTCAGCAAGGCTAAGGAAGAGGTGCTGAAAAACGTCAACAAGCCGGTCATGGATTCCGCCGCCGAGCAGGTGGTGAACGAGATGAGCAAGGACGCGGTCGTGCTGCGCGATGCGGGACGCGACGAAGAAGCCAAGGAAGTCCTGAAGCAAAGCGGCGATTACATCAAGAAGAACCGCGAGCTCGGCCTGTTCTCGCCGAAAACGCAGAGGCTGGAAGAGGAACTGCGCCGCGACGAGGACGACATGAGCGGCGGCAAGAGCTGGAACCAGAAGCGCAAGAGCCTGCGTGAACGGCAGTTCAAGCGCGACAGCCAGCAGCAGTACTGAACCCGTTCGCCTTCTTCGGAGACCTTTGCATTCAATCTTTTGTTTGTCATGCTGAGCCTGTCGAAGCATCATCCACACCCTTCGACAAGCTCAGGGTGACGGCTTACGAACCCTATAGCCGTTGTATGCAAAGGTCTCCCTTGGAGGACACGGCTTGAAGAAGGTAAATTCCCGATTTGAAAACCAAACCCCTCGCCCTGTTGCTGCTCATCGTGGTGATCCCCCTGATCCTGCTGGGAGGGCTGGGCGTGCGCGTTTTGAGCGACGACAAAAAACTGCACGATCACCAGATCCAGACCCTAATCGCTTCCAAGCTGCGTACCGTGGACGCCACTCTCGCCGACCACTTCCAATCGCTGGAAAAAGAATTGTCCGCGCAGGCGTCACAGCTCGCAAGTGACGCCGATGCGGTGCGCACCTTTTTGCGCACCCGGCCGGACCTCCGCCAGATGCTGATCTTCGACGCCGAATTCAAGCGCGTGTTCCCGCCCGACAACGCGCCCCTCAACGAGATGGAACGCCGTTTCCTCGAACGCGCCGGCGCGGTGCTGGCGCGCCTGCAACCGGACCCCGTGATCCCGGCGGCCCCCGCTGAAGCCGGCCGTTCCGCGCCGCAGCAGGCGCTGGCAAAAGCGCCGGTGCGCGACGAGAAGCCGGACCTTTCGGGCTGGCACGTGTGGTATGCGGGCACGGGAACGAACCACCTGTTCTGGTGGCGCGGCCCGGACAAGGCGCTGGTCGGTTTCGAGCTGGACCCGGTGCGGCTCAAGTCGGACCTGATCGAGCGGCTGCCCGGCACCGGCGGGCCGGAGGATCATCTGGGCGAGGCGCGCATCCGCCTCACAGATTCCAAAGGCACGGTCATCTACCAGTGGGGCCGTTTCGAACCTGAGCCCGATGCGTCTCCCGATCACCATCTGCCCCTGAGCCCGCCGCTGGGAAGCTGGAAGCTCGAATATTTCGGCTCCGCTCTCGGCGCGGGCGGCGGCCTGGGCTGGTTCAACGTGGCCGGTGCGCTGATCGTGGTGGGCGCAGCACTGTTCGGGCTGGCCTACTACCTGTACCGCGAGCACAGCCGCGAGATGCAGCTCGCCGAGCAGCGCGTCAACTTCGTCAACCAGGTGTCGCACGAACTCAAAACACCGCTCACCAACATCCGGCTTTACGCTGAGCTCTTGGATGAAAACCTGCCGGAAGACACAGAAAAAACCGGAGAGCAGAAGCGCTTCCGGCATTACCTGGAAGTGATCACCTCCGAAAGCCAGCGGCTCTCCCGGCTCATCGGCAACGTGCTCAACTTTTCCCGCGCCAGACGCAACCGGCTGGTGCTGCGCCGCGAGACGGCGGTGGTGGACGACGTCATCCGCGGCACGTTGAAAAACTTCACCCCCTCGCTCAAGGACAAGGGCGTGGCCGTCGAATTTTCCGCCGGGGCGGAATCGCCGGTGGAGGTGGACCCGGACGCGCTCGAGCAGATCCTCAACAACCTGTTCAGCAACACCGAAAAGTACGCCGCCTCCGGCGGACAGCTTCACATTGCAAGCCGCAGCGAAAACGGGCGCACCGAAATCACCGTGCAGGATCACGGCCCCGGCATTCCCCGACGCGACGCGGCGCGCATCTTTCAGCCTTTTGTCCGCATCAGCTCGAAGACCACCGACGGCGTCGCCGGAACCGGAATCGGCCTCAGCATCGCGCGCGACCTCGCCCGCCTGCACGGCGGCGATCTCACGCTGGAGCCTTCGGACACGGGAGCCTGCTTTAAAATCAAACTCGACACCCCCGCTCACAAAGGAAACGCATGAAAATCCTCATCGCAGAAGACGACAAGCACATCCGCGAGGGTTTGCAGGATTTACTGGAATGCGAAGGCTACCAGACCTTCGCCGCCGTGGACGGCGAGGATGCGGTGCGGCAGTTCCACAGCCGCGCGCCGCAGCTCGTGCTGCTCGACATCATGATGCCCAACAAGGACGGCTACAGCGTCTGCCGGGAGATCCGCGGCCAGGGCAGCCAGGTGCCGGTGATTTTTCTCAGCGCCAAATCGGAGGAGATCGACCGCGTCGTCGGCCTGGAACTGGGGGCGGACGATTACATCATGAAACCCTTCGGCACGCGCGAAGTGGTGGCGCGCATCCGCGCCGTCACCCGCCGCTGCCTCGCCGCGCAGCCAAACGACGGCGGCCGGCCGCGCGTCGTGAAAATGGGCGATCTGGAGATCCACCCCGAAGAACTGCGCGCCCGCCGCGGCGACACGCGCATCGATCTCAGCCTGCGCGACGTGGCCATCCTCGAACTGCTGTATAGGCAACGCGGCAAAGTGGTGGACCGCGACACCCTGTTCGACCACTGCTGGGGCCAGCGCTACCTGCCCAACAGCCGCACGCTCGACCAGCACATCTCCAAACTCAGAAAGCTGATCGAGATCGACCCGCAGAATCCCAAAATCATCCGCACCGTCCACGGCGCCGGTTACCGCTATGAGGAGTGAACCCATCGACATATCCGAATTCAACAGCTCGCTATGAACATCCGCGCCGCCACGGAACAGGACTTCGAAGCGATCTGGGCGATCTTCCAGCCCATCGTGGTGGCGGGGGAAACCTATCCCTATCCGAGGGAAACGACGAAACGCGAGGCCGAGCGAATCTGGATGGAAACGCCGCACAAGACCTTTGTGGGGGAGGAAAACGGGAAGATCGTGGCCACCTATTATATCAAGCCCAACCAGCCGGGTCTGGGCAGCCACGTCTGCAACTGCGGCTACATGGTCGCACCCGAAGCCCGCGGCAAAGGCATCGCCCGCGCCCTGTGCGAGCACTCGCAGGCCGTTGCCAAAGAGCTGGGATACAAGGCCATGCAGTTCAATCTGGTGGTCTCGACCAATGAAAACGCGCTCAAGCTCTGGCAGGACCTGGGCTTTGCCACCGTGGGCCGATTGCCCGGAGCCTTCGCCCACCCCGCAAAGGGCTACGTGGACGCGTTCGTGATGTACAAATGGCTGGACTGACCCGATTGAAATCTTTGCATAAGTCGATGACCTGTCATGCTGAGCCTGTCGAAGCATGATTCCCTGCACCCTTCGACAAGCTCAGGGTGACAATAAGTCCCTATCTCTGTAACAAGCTGACTTATGCAAAGATCCCCATCCGCGCCAAACCGCTCTCTTTCTCCAGAGCGGCACGCCCCGCGTTTCTCACCCCAGGCCGGATTTAAAGCGGTACAATAAAGGTATTGCCGGATTTAATAGGAGGGTTCGCCATGCTCGAAATCATGTTCATGGTGCTTTTGGCGCTGGCTGCGTTCATCGGCGGATTCCTGTCGAAAGAATGAGCCTCTGAGTTTCATCCCCGCTTCGTCAAACTTCCGAATCTGCCGCGCCGGGCCCGATATCGGGCCGCTGGCGGAATCGGGGAAGGTCTATCCGCAAACGCTTTCAAGACAAGTGTTCACCTCGCTTGCATCCTCGCGGAGACCTCACTGCATCCTTTCGTTTTTCTAGCCGCGATCTTGCCGGAAACCCGTCTTAAAGGCATAGGTTGGAAGGGATTGAGGACTCACAGTGGGTAAAAACCGATGCTCCAGATCTTCGCGATCGCCCTGCTGGCGATTTTCACGTTTTCTCTCGGACTCATTCTCAAAGACTGAGCATTTTCGGGACGATCACTCCGGAGGCATGCCCAGGCGGCGCTGCACTTTCAGCGGTTCGCACACCCTGCGGACGCTTTCCAGCTCCACCCGTTTCACGCGCACGTTCCAGCGTTCTTTGGCGGCGGTGGTTTTCGAGTAGAAGTCGTACAGCCGTCCCATGTCCCAGTTGGAGATGCGCAGCGCCCCCCAGCCGAGGGCCAGCTGCTCGAACAGCCGGTCGCTGACGAAGCGCACCATCCTGGAGTTTTCCGTCACACGCACCGCGAGCGGATAAAAATCCCGCCCGTGCACCGCGATGCCTTTCTTGTTGAGCGCGTTGAGCTGCCGCGCCGCTGTTTCCGATTCGGGCACCAGCCGTAGCGCGCCGAACTTCACGAACTCCCCCACCGGCCACTGCTCCTCCGGCAGCGCCGGCGACACCCGGTAGACGCCTTCCGGCACCCCCTGCCCGGACAGGATCTCAAGAAATTCCGGGTCCAGGTTGCCGTGCGCCTCCTCGCTCAGAAAGCACAGCCGTCCCGCTTCCTGCCTCTCGCCCTTGAGCGTGAACAGGCCCGGATATTCCAGATCACCCGTGAGGCCCACGGTGATTTCCACGCCCTGCCCCGCCGCGGCCCCAAAAAGCAGCAGCCACCCCGCAAGCAGCGAAACCGCCGTCGCGCGCTTCACCGGTCCACCTCGACCTGAAGCAGGCTGCGTCGCGCTGTTTCTTCAATGTTCGCGGCGGCATCGGCGGACGGCATGGCCGCCCGTTTCAACTGCTTTGCCGCAAGCCGGACTCCGGGAACGTGTGCGAGCACCCGGCGGATGTAGTTCGCATTGAGCGCCAGTTCCCCATCCGGCATCTTGCCGTGCGTCTTGAACGCCTTCATGGCCTGTGTCTTGGAAATCTGGATGCCGGCGACCCGGCCCGCCGCATCGAACAGCGGCGCGCCCAGCTGGGTTTTCTGAAAAGGCAGGTCCGATTCGAGCAGGTTTTTATCCTTTTTGATGGCTTTGAGTGCCAGCAGCCTTCCCCGCTTCACCCCGCGCGCCGCGTTTTTTTCGAAGTCGTACTCCACCGCGAACACCGGCTGCCCCACCTGCAGGGCGCCGGCGAACTCAAGCGCGTTGGCGGGAGACTGTGGCGGAGGATCGAGCCGCAACAGGGCGAGGTCGTAAACCAGGTAGGATTTCACCAGCTTGACGCCCGCCGTGCCGCCGTCGGCGAAACGCACGCGCAGGCCTTTCGCCCCCTGGACGAAATGGTTGAGCGTGAGCAGGTACCCCTGGCCGCCGAACAGAAACCCGGCTCCCGCGCGCTGCCAGCGTTCCCCGGCGGGCGGCGGGTGCAGCGCATCCATCTCGGCGAAGTCGCCTTCGCTCAAGTTGAAGTCGGCGTATGCCTTTTTGAGATTTTTGCGCACGATGGCGAGGTTTTTTTGACTTTGATCGCCGCCGTCCTTCAGATAAAATCGTTCCGCCTGCCGCAGATGATGGACCGCACGCACCCCGTCCTTCAGCCGGTAATACAGAACCGCCAGCTGGTGGTGGGCTTCCGCCCATCCAGGTTTGAGTTTCAGCGCCCGGCGGTAGGATTGCACCGCCCGATCGGTCTGCCCGTTCAACGATTGCTCGAAGCCTTTGGCGTACCAGTCTTGCGCGGATTTCGCACCCTGCGCAGGAACGGCGGACACAAACACAAGCCCGATCCAGACCAGGGTCAGGAAGGTTTTCATTGCTATTGTCCCGGCCAGAACAGATAATCACCCGGTTGGAACCCTTGGATCCTGCCAATAATCGCACAATCCCATGCCCAAAACAATTGCAAGCCACCCCAGCCGCGAAGGGCTGACGTTCGGCAAGGTCTGGCGCTTTCTCACCCTTCCCTTCTGTCCGGCGCACCTCAAGACCGACCTCGCCATAAAGCGTATCGAGGACCTGCCGCTGGACGATCTGATCGCCGACGGCGTCGAGGGCGTCCTGCTGGATGCAGACGGGACGCTGGGGATGCACCACTGCCGGGTGTATCCCGATGCGGTGGTGGAAAAAGTGCGGCAAATGCGAGAAAAAGGCTTGAAGGTCGCCATCTACACCAATTCCAGCGAGGACCGGTTCCAGCAGTTCAACCCCGTCGAAATCGTGCGCGAAGCCGCCCCCAAGCCCGACCCCAAAGGATTCGAGGCGGCGATGAAAAACCACCTGCACCTTTCAGACCCGGCGAAAGTGTGCATGGTGGGCGACAATTACGTCACCGACGCCGGCGCCCTGTCCGCCGGAATGCGGTTCATCTACGTCAAGCCCATCGAGGGGAACGAAGGCTTTTTCCATTCTTTCACCCGATATCTCGCCTACCTGTGCGCCCGCGTGCATTCCCGCGAAAGTTTCCGCAACTGGAACTCCTGAACCGGTTCGTTCGGTTGTGAGTTCGTTTAAATCGGCAGGGCAAATTTTTTTCCCCTCTATTCACAGCGGATTCCGCTGACAGGAAAAAAATGTTGTTTACATCGGAGGCATTAAAAGATACAAAAGACACCATCCAAGTTAAATTTCCAGGAAGACCCCCATCCGGAAAGCAACAACAGTCCGTCGAGAGGAAACTGCTGTCTTATGACAAAGAAACAGATTAAAAATTACTGCGAAGAAGCACGGGAGATCGCTCAGGAAGAGGGAATTCAGGCAGGTCTGGACTACCTGCTCGGGGAAAAATTTTCCCGCAATCTCTACAAGCTGAACAAATTCCAGTTTCAGCTGAGATACCTGTATCACGGAAACAACGGCAACAACAAACACGCTCCGGACTACCAGGAAAACGCATACAAACTAAGCTATGCGCTGACGCTCGGCTCGACTTACAAAGACATGCTGGAAAAGATCTACCACCTGGAAAAGGTGCACGACGTGTTCCTCGAACAAATCAAGGACACCTTCAGCGTCGATGCGATCCAGGACTACCTGGACACGTATCCGCGGCTGGGAATCCCGAAAAAATCCATTTTCAACGAGGAACCGGAAGTGCTGGAAGACAATCAGTTTTCAGCCGATTGCGTGATTTCCGAAGCCGAGGACATTCTGCTGGTTCAGGAAATGAAAAAACTGTTCCGGTGAGATTGGCCGTTTCTCCGTTGCCGCTGAATAGTCCGCGCCGGTCCGGGTGCCGCGCCAGCGGAGGACGCCCACTCAAACGGAAGGATTCCACGGATGGAAGAATCCCCCAAGTCGATACTTAAAAAACGCACCCGGCTGATCCTCGCCTTCGTCATCCTGAGCATCTGCACCGTGCTCATCCTGTTCACGGGTCCGGGCTTCGATTTCATCTGGCAGGTGATCCTGTCGGGAATCCTGTTTTTTTTCCTGTTCTGGCTGATAACCTGAAGACCGTTATCTTCATCAACGCAGCAGAAGCATCGCCACCGCCGCCAGCGCCAAAGAGGATAGAAGCAGAGAGAAGATCGTCAGTTTGCCGCTGCGCGAAATTTCCTCGCCCAGGCTTTCGCGCTGCTTCGCCAGCGCGGCGTCGAATTCCGGGCGCACCTCTTCCTTGAGGGTGGATGCAAGCTGCACCTGCGCCGCTTTCGTCTTTTCCACGATGATAGTTTCCAGCTCGGCGAGCACGGTTTTGGTGATCGCGGGGGTTTCTTTTTTCAGCTCCTCCCGCACCGCAAGCAGCCCCTCCTCCTTCCAGACGTTCATCTTGATGTCGATTTCCGCAAGCTTTTCCCGGATCACCTTCTCAAGCTTGGGTTCGACGTTCTCCTGGATTTTTTCCAGGCAGTCGCGGCTGTTGCGGATGGCCTCGTGCAGGCTCTCCTCGATTTCCTCTTCCAGGGCTTCCTTGCGCGAATCCACATGCTCGATCAGGATTTCCAGCTTCTGGCGCAATTCGGTGATGACCTTGAAATGCTCGCGCGCCTGATTGATCTGCCCTTCCCAATCGTCCTTCGGGTCTTGAACGGCCATATGACGGATTCCTTTTGAGTGAGTAGGCTTTTGGGTTAGGATGTCGCCGCCGCCGATAAATTGCAAAAAATCATCGCCGCCCCGCACCGGGGCCGCGCGCCGGTCACAATCGGCGGCGGCGCGCCTTGACTTCGCCCAGCCAGTCAGTTAGATTGACAATATTGATATAAAAGGAGTTTCTCCTTGGAAAAGGACATTCAGGCGTTCCAATCATACCTGATTGCGGAGAAAAACGCATCCCGCCACACCGTGACGAATTACCTGCTGGACCTCGGCCAGTTCGAGGCGTTTCTGAAAGAATCCGGCCATGCCGTCCGCAGCGGCAATATCGAGGTTGAGCGGATCGACGGGCTCGCGATCCGGTCTTTTGTGAGCCATCTCTACACCCGCTCGCACAGCGCGTCCACCGTGGCCCGCAAGCTGTCCACACTGCGCTCCTTCTGCAAGTTTCTCTGCCGCGAAGGGAAAATGGCCGTCAACATCGCCAGGGCGATTCCGTCGCCGCGCAAAGCGAAAAAACTGCCTGCGTACCTGTCGGTCGACGACGTGTTCCGGCTGCTGAAGCTGCCCGAACCCGAAACCCCCGGCGGCATCCGCGACCGCGCCATCCTGGAGCTGTTCTACAGCTCCGGAATTCGCATCGGCGAACTGGTCGGGCTGCGCATGAAGGACTTGCACCTCAACGAGCGAATGGTTAAGGTATTGGGTAAAGGGAACAAGGAGCGGATGGTGCCGATGGGCAAAAAAGCCCTTAAAGCGATGCGGGCCTATCTTGAGATCCGCGGGACTCTGGCGAAACGGCCGCGCTCCGGAGACTTTGTGTTTCTGAATCTGCGCGGTGGGGCGATCACCGACCGCGGTGTCCGCAAGATCGTCGACAAATACGTCAGGCAGCACCCGTTTCCGGGCGGAATCTCTCCGCATTCCTTGAGACATTCCTTCGCGACCCACATGCTGGACGCCGGAGCCGACCTGAGGTCCATCCAGGAAATGCTCGGACACGCGAGTTTATCCACCACCCAGAAATACACGCATTTGACCATCGACCGGCTGACGGAAACCTACGACAAAGCGCACCCCAGGGCTCTGCCCGAGCGAAAAGACTGAGCCGGATTCCCCGGGATTCTGATAACAATCACGACCTCTACCGGAAAGATCTGAAAATTCATGATGCACGCAACCACCATTCTATCCGTGAGACACAAAGGCAAAATCGCCATGGGCGGCGACGGGCAGGTTTCGCTCGGCAACACGGTCATGAAGCACAAAGCCAGTAAAGTACGGAAAATGCACCAGGACAAGGTCATCGGCGGGTTCGCCGGATCGACCGCCGACGCCTTTTCCCTGTTCGCGCGTTTCGAGGAAAAGCTGGAAAAGTTTCAGGGCAACCTGCCCCGCTCCGCCGTCGAGCTCGCCAAGGACTGGCGCACCGACAAACTGCTGCGCCGGCTGGAAGCCATGCTCATCGTCGCGGACAAGGACCATTCCCTTTTGGTTTCCGGAACCGGCGACGTGATCGAGCCCGACGACGGCATTCTCGCCATCGGTTCCGGCGGCATGTTCGCGCTGGCAGCGGCGAAATCGCTGCTCAAGCATTCGGACCTGGACGCCCGCCGCATCGTCGAGGAGGCGATGGACGTCGCCCAGTCGATCTGCATTTACACCAATTCAAACATCACCATCGAGGAGTTGTAGTCTCATGGATACAAGCGTTTCTTTAAATCCCGCCGATGAGAAAAACGGCGCGGAATACGTCGCCTCCCTCACCCCCAGACAGATCGTGCGGGAGCTGGACAAATACATCGTCGGCCAGGACAAGGCCAAGCGCGCCGTCGCCATCGCCCTGCGCAACCGCTGGCGCAGGCAGCAGATTGAAAAGGGCATGCGCGACGAAGTGGCGCCGAAGAACATCCTCATGATCGGCCCCACCGGCGTCGGCAAGACCGAGATCGCGCGCCGGCTCGCCCGGCTGGCCAAATCCCCCTTCGTCAAAGTGGAGGCGTCCAAGTACACCGAGGTGGGCTATGTCGGGCGCGACGTCGAGTCGATGGTGCGCGACCTGGTGGACATCAGCAAAAGCATGGTCAAGGAGGAAAAGGAAGATGAGGTGCAGGAAAAGGCCCGCGAGGTGGCCATGGAACGCCTGCTCGACCTGCTTCTGCCGCCCTCTCCGGGAGCCCAGCGGGACAACCTGAACCTGGATTCCCTCGGCCGCGAGCAGCAGGACAAGACGCGGGAAAAATTCGCGATGTATCTCAAGGAAGGCCGCTTCGACGACCGCACCGTGGAAGTGGAGGTGCAGGAAAAAGTCACGCCCATGGTCGATGTCATCTCCGGCGCGGGCATGGAGGACATGGGCAACAACATAAAGGACATGCTCGGCTCCATGTTTCCCAACAAGGTGAAGCGCAAAAAGATGAAAGTGCCCGAGGCCTTCAAGGTGCTGGCGCGGCAGGAAGCGGAAAAAATGGTCGATCCGGAAAAAGTCGCCCTCGAGGCCATCGAACGCGCCGAGCAGAACGGCATCATCTTCATCGACGAGATCGACAAGATCATCGGCCGGCAGTCCGGCCAGAGCGGTCCCGACGTCTCGCGCGAGGGCGTGCAGCGGGATCTTCTGCCCATCGTCGAGGGCTCTTCCGTCAACACCAAGCACGGCATCGTCAAGACCGACCACATATTGTTCATCTCGGCCGGCGCGTTTCACTCGGCCAAACCCTCGGACCTGATCCCGGAGTTCCAGGGCCGGTTTCCCATCCGCGTGGAGCTGGATTCCCTGAACAAGGAGGACTTCGTCCGCATCCTCACCGAGCCGGACAACGCCCTCATCAAGCAGTACAAAGCCCTGCTGAAATCCGAGAAGATCGATTTGACTTTTTCCCAGGACGCCATTGAGGAAATCGCGTCCATGTCCGAAACGGTCAATGTGCGGACGGAAAACATCGGTGCGCGCCGGCTGCACACGATCCTGGAAAAACTGCTGGAGGAAATCTCCTTCGACGCGCCGGACCTTGAGGACAAAACCATCACCATCGACGCGGCTTATGTGAACCGCAAGCTGGACGACATCATCCAGAACGAGGATCTCAGCCGGTACATCCTGTAATGCAGCTTCCCCCAGCGTGAACGCGGAATGAAAAAAAGCATCCAGAAAGCGGAAATCCTTCTCGAAGCCCTGCCCTTCATCAAGCTGTTCTACGACAAGACCATCGTGATCAAGTACGGCGGCAACGCGATGGTCTCCAAGGACCTGAAGGAAAACTTCGCCCTCGACATCGTGCTGATGAAATACGTCGGCATCAATCCCGTCATCGTGCACGGCGGCGGCCCGCAGATCGGCGACACGCTCGACGCGCTCGGCATTCCCTCCCACTTCGTCGGCGGCCAGCGGGTGACCGACGAGAAAACCCTCGACGTGGTGGAAATGGTGCTCGGCGGCAAGGTGAACAAGGAGATCGTCTCCCTCATCAACCGCCAGGGCGGCAACGCCGTCGGCATCACCGGCAAGGACGGCGAGCTGATTCAGGCCAGGCGCCACCGCAAGCTGAAACAGTCCCCCGAGACCGACCGGCCGGAAATTATCGACCTGGGGCTGGTCGGCGAGATCACCAACGTGAACCCCCGCATCCTGGAAGTGCTGGACGCCAACGAGTTCATCCCGGTCATCGCCCCGATCGGCAAAGGGGAAAAACAGGAGACGCTGAACATCAACGCCGATTTCGTCGCCGCGGAGATCGCCTCGGCCCTGAAAGCGGAAAAGCTGATCCTGATGACCGACACCCCCGGCGTGCTGGACAAAACCAGGGCCCTCGTTTCCGGGCTGACCCGCCGCAAAGCCCGGCAGATGATCCAATCCGGCGTGATCAAGGACGGAATGCTGCCCAAGGTCAACTGCTGCCTGGACGCGCTGAAAAAAGGCGTGCACAAAACCCACATCATCGACGGGCGCGTCAAGCACTCGCTGATCCTGGAAATCTTCACCGAAAAAGGCATCGGCACCCAGATCGTGGAGAAGTGACCGCACCACTCCTGATTGCCCGCTCCCTTGTTTTTCCTATGCCGATTGTAGGAAAAAATATGGACTTCCCGTTTCACGCGTATCCCCTAAATGCCCATATTCTTTCAGAATTTGCATTCCGAATCTCACACAACCCGAAGTCCGAGCTGTCTCTCCATGATTAAGTTCAGTTAATTCAATTGGGTTTTATTGAAATTTAAAAAATTTAGATTGACTTTAAATATATTCAGTATCACCATAGTTCAGTAATATTATGATTTTTGAGCACTTACATCCCTAATACCGGAAACTTCAGAACTTCCTTTTTTTGCCATTAAAAATTACATTGATTCATAAAGTAAAATTCATGCTGCGCAATTCGAGCGGATGCATGGAGAGTGCAATCTGTTCCCCAATTCTCCGATCCGCCCTCTGATCATCGAAAGCGCCCCAGGCCCGACACCCGGCTTTAACTTCATGGAGCATTGCAATGCCAGCCACACAGGAATCCACTTCAAGCGGTTTGAGTCTGTTTAAAATCTTCAGGAAAAGCGATCTCAACGGGAATCACCTGCAAAGTAAATTCGATGCCATAAACAATGCGCTGGCGGTCATCGAATTCGATCCCCACGGCACCATCCTCACCGCCAATGAAAATTTTACTCAAACCATGGGCTACAGCCTCAATGAGATCAAAGGCCAGCATCACAGGATGTTTTGTGACAAAGAAACCGCCGACAGTCAGGATTACCGCAATTTCTGGGCCGAGCTGGGCATGGGCCGAAGCCAGGTCCGTCAATTCAAGCGCGTCAAGAAAAGCGGGGAACCGATCTGGCTGAGCGCTTCCTACATGCCGGTGCTCAACACGTCCGGCAGGGTCATCCGGGTCATCAAACTCGCGCAGGACGTCACGCAGCAAAAACTCAGGAGCCTGGAGGATGAAGGCCAGATCGCCGCGATCGGCAAATCCCAGGCGGTCATTTCCTTCAACCTCGACGGCACGATCATCAACGCCAACGAAAACTTCCTCAACGCCGTGGGCTACTCACTCAACGAGATCAAGGGCCAGCACCACCGCATGTTCTGCGAGCCGGAGTACGCCAACAGCGCGGAGTACCGGGAGTTCTGGGAAAAGCTCAACCGCGGCGAATTCGACTCCGGCGAATACAAGCGCCTCGGCAAAAATGGCAGGGAGATCTGGATCCAGGCCACCTACAACCCCGTCTTCGACATGAACGGCAAGCCTTTCAAGGTCGTCAAATTCGCCAGCGACATCACCGAACAGAAACTGCGCAACGCGGAGTACGAAGGCCAGATCGCCGCGATCGGCAAATCCCAGGCGGTCATTTCTTTCAACCTCGACGGCACCATCGTCAACGCCAACGAAAACTTCCTCAACGCCGTGGGCTACTCACTCAACGAGATCAAAGGCCAGCACCACCGCATGTTCTGCGAGCCGGAGTACGCCAACAGCGCGGAGTACCGGGAGTTCTGGGAAAAGCTCAACCGCGGCGAATTCGACTCCGGCGAATACAAGCGCTTCGGCAAAAACGGCAGGGAGATCTGGATTCAGGCCAGCTACAACCCCATCTTCGACATGAGCGGCAAGCCTTTCAAAGTCGTCAAATTCGCCAGCGACATCACCGACAAGGTGTTCAAGGTTTCCAAAATCATGAACGTGGTGACCAAAGCCGCCAAGGGTGACCTGACCCAGGACCTGGATATAACGGGGTCGGACGATCTGGGGAAAATCAGTGAAGCGTTGGGCAATTTTCTGAACCACCTGAAACAGAATTTGCAGCTCATCGGCAACAACGCCACCACGCTGGCTTCATCCTCGGAAGAACTGACCGCCGTCAGCCAGCAGCTGGCGGGCAATGCCGAGGAGACCTCCGCCCAGGCCAATGTGGTCGCCGCCGCTTCCGAGGAAGTGAGCAAGAACGTGGAAACCGTGGCCACCGGCTCCGAGGAGATGAGCGCCAGCATCAAGGAGATCGCGCAGAACTCCACGCAGGCGGCCAAGGTCGCCCGGTCCGCCGTGGAAATGGCGGAGAAGACCAACGCCACGGTGTCCAAGCTGGGAGACAGCAGCGCCGAGATCGGCCAGGTGATCAAAGTCATCACCTCCATCGCGGAGCAGACCAACCTCCTGGCTCTGAACGCCACCATCGAGGCGGCGCGCGCCGGGGAGGCCGGCAAAGGCTTCGCGGTGGTCGCCAACGAGGTGAAAGAGCTGGCCAACCAGACGGCCAAGGCCACCGAGGACATCAGCCAGAAGATCGAGGCGATTCAGGAGGACACCAAAAGCTCGGTCGATGCGATCGGTGAGATCACCATGATCATCAACCAGATCAACGACATCTCCAACACGATCGCCAGCGCGGTGGAAGAACAGTCCGCCACCACGTCCGAGATCGGCCGCAATGTCACCGAAGCCGCCAAGGGCACCCAGGAGATCGCGCAGAACATCACCGGCGTCGCCGAGGCCGCCCAGTGCACCACCCAGGGCGCCTCCGACTCGCAGAAGGCCGCTTCCGAACTTTCGAAAATGGCCACGGATCTGCAGACGATCGTCAGCCAGTTCAAAATGGACGATTCCGGCAAACCGGCGGGAACAAAGTCAACCTGACCGGACAGGCTGAACCGCTGACCCAGGAAACCATCCATATCGGGCGCCGTACCGGACCGTTCCCGGCGGCGCCCGTTTTCCTCTCAAACCGCGAACGTTTTCGAGGGTTCGCCCCACCAGTATTGAACCGCACCTGCGCCGCCCGCAATCCGCGATTTTCATCCTTTCGTTTAAAAACCCGGATTCACAAGGGTTTGAAAAAATGCGCCTGCCCGTCCCGCGATTGACAACCGGCGGATGGACTGATAAGTTATGTAAAACAGAAGGTTAGCCCGCCCGCAACGGCCCGGACCCCCAATGGACGCATTTCAGCTAGACGAACGCAAAAAATCCATCCTTTTGGAAGTGGTCAACGACTACATCCAGAAAGCCGAACCGGTGGGCTCGCGCAGCGTCGCCAAAAAGCACTCCGAGAAGCTGAGCCCCGCCACGATCCGCAACGTGATGGCGGATCTGGAGGAACTGGGCTACCTGCACCAGCCCCACACCTCCGCCGGAAGGGTGCCCACCGACCAGGGCTACCGGTTTTACGTGGACACGCTGCTCGCTCCCCGGCATTTTCTCAAGGATGCCGAGGCGTTGACCGAAGCGCTCCGCGGCGTCCCCAGCGACCGCAATCTGCAGAAAGTGCTGGAAAACGCCTGCTCCGATCTTTCGCAAAGCTCGCATCAGACCGGCCTCGTCATGCTGCCGTCGTTCCAGAACACCATTTTCAAGCACATCGAGTTCATCAAAGTCGATGCGGACAAAGCCCTTGCGGTCTTTTACTCGGAAATGGGCGTGCTGCAGAACAAGATCATTCCCATCGAAAAGGCGATGAGCCAGGATCAGCTGACCTCGATTTCCCATTTCCTCAACGAGGAATTCACCGGCAAATCGATCCAGTCGATCCGCGCCGAACTGCTGCACCGGCTGAAGCACGAACGCGAACATTACAACCAGCTGATGAAAAAAGCGATGGATCTTTCGAACCGGATCTTTGCCGAGGAGGAAGAAGGCTCGCTGCTGGTGCAGGGTGCGATGAACCTTCTCGACCATCCGGAATTCACCACCGATCTGGATCAGATCAAGGTCCTGCTCAAAACGCTGGAGGACAAAACCAAGCTGGTTCAGCTGCTCGATCTCTGCCTCAAGCACGACGGCATGACGATCCTCATCGGCGAGGAAAACAGCAACGAAGAGATGCAGGGCTGCAGCCTGATCGCCCAGAATTACAGCAAAGGGGACGAAAAACTCGGCACCGTCGCCGTTTTCGGTCCCAAGCGCATGGACTATAAAAAAATCATAGCGATCGTCAACCAGACCGCCAAGTCGGTCTCCACTTTGATCTCGAAGGATAAATAACCGCCTTGAAAGACTCCATCGAAAACACCGAAGAAATGCCCGAAGAGGCCACCGGCGAAGAAACCAACGGCAGCGCCGACAATGCGGATATCCCGGAGAACGAAATCGATCCGGACGAGCCGCTCAAGGACCCTCTCGATATTCTGAAAGAGCAACTGGACGAAAAAACGGAAGAGCTTGCCGAACTGCGCAACGAAACACTGCGTGTCAAGGCCGACACCGAAAACTACAAAAAACGCCTGCAGAAGGAAAAGGCGGATTCCATCCAGTTCGCCAATGAAAAGCTGCTCAAAGAGCTTCTCACCGTCAAGGACAACCTGGAGCGCGCCCTCTCTGTCGAGAATCCCCAGGTCGACACCCTGAAAGAAGGCGTGGCCATGACCCTCAAGCAGTTCGACGCGCTGCTGGAAAAGCAGAATGTGGAGTCGATCGAAGCGGTGGGAAAACCCTTCGACCCTTCCCGGCACGAGGTTTTATGTCAGGTCGAGTCCGAAGACCACGACGAAAACACGGTGACCGAAGAATACGCCAAGGGCTACCACCTGAACGGCCGCATCCTGCGCCCCTCCAAGGTGGTGATCTCCAAAGCCCCCGCAGGCGGCAATGACACGAAAGATGCGAACGACTCCCCCGAAGCCGGGGAAAACGGCGCCGCCCCGCCGGAACCCGCCCCGGAATGACACCGCAAGCCGCCCCCGCGCGATGCAAAAGCTACCTGAAGTCGAAATTTAAGGCCGCAGCACAAACCCCTTTCGGCATGTCTTAAAACGCCGCCCGCCCGCGATGCCTGAGCTTCCGGAAGTGGAAACCTTGAGACGCGCGCTGCTGCCCGTCGTCCGCAACAAAACCTGCACCCAGGTCCGGTTTTTCCGCGGCGACATCCGCTTTCCCATCCCCGCGGAAACGCTGAGCCGCGAACTGGACGGGCAGACCGTAATCGACATCACCCGCCGGGGCAAGTACCTGCTCTTGCACACCCGAAACGGGGCGATGGTGTGGCACCTGGGCATGAGCGGCCGCGTCATCCAGCACCCGTCCATGGAGCCGGTGGAAAAACACACCCACGCGGCGTTTCAGTTCGGGCCGGGAACGCACCTGCATTTCATCGATCCGCGCCGTTTCGGCTGCATCGTCTGGGCGCCGAAAGCACAGGGACACAAGCTGCTGAACGGCCTCGGGCTCGATCCGCTCGATGATGCAACCACGCCCGAGGCGCTGAAAACCCTGGCGCGAAACTGCAAGGCGCCGGTAAAATCCTTTCTCATGGATGCGAAACGCCTGGTCGGCGTCGGCAACATCTACGCCTGCGAATCGCTGTTTCTGGCGCGCATCAAACCGTGGCGCAAGGCCGGCAGGCTCACCCTCGCCGACTGGGACCGGCTGCTCGCCTCGCTGCGCGAAGCGCTGACCAACAGCATCGCTTCCGGCGGCACCACGCTGCGGGATTTTTTCACCACCGACGGCACGCCAGGTTACTACGCCGTCGCGCTTTCGGTGTACGGAAAAGAAGGCGCGCCCTGCCCCGCCTGCACAGCGCCCATCGCCCGCGCGGTCCATTACGGCCGCTCCACGTTCTACTGCGCGGTCTGCCAGAAAAAATAGCTTTTTCGCGCACCGCCCCTGCTATCATAACGGGCAAAAATATCTATAAACCGCCGCCACCAAAACTCATGGCTCTTTCGGTCGGGCTCGTCACCCTGAACGCCAAATTCATCCACTCCTCGCTCAGCATCCGCTACCTCAGAAACGCCGCGCGCCGGGCGGGGTTCGCCGACACCTGGATCCAGGAGCACGTCATCCAGCAACCCGTCTGGAAGACCGCCGCGCAGATCCTCAAACACAAGCCGGACGTTCTGGGGATCAGCGTCTACATCTGGAACCGCGCCCAGAGTTTCGAGTTGATCGAACGGCTCAAAAAGCAGAACCCGGAATTGAAGATCGCCGTCGGCGGACCGGAAGTCTCCTTCGAGACGGAATTCCCGGACGGCTACACGGTCCTCGCGGGCGAAGGCGAAACAAAGTGGGTGGACTATCTCAAACACGTCCAAAGGGGCGAAACGCCGTCGGCGGAAACGCGCACGCGCTGGAACACCTACGGCACCGACCTGCCGCAACTCGATCCGCCTTACATCGAGGAAGACTGGCCGCAGCTGAAAAACCGCATCGCCTATCTGGAGACCTCGCGCGGCTGCCCCTACCTGTGCTCGTTCTGCCTGTCGGCGCTCGATAAAAAAGTGCGCTACTTCGACGACGAAGCGATGCACGGCCAGATCGAGCGGCTGGTCCAATCCGGAGTGCGTCGGATCAAGTTCGTGGACCGCACCTTCAACCTCAACCCCCGCAGGATGAAAACCCTGATGCGACGGCTGGAGAGGCACGAAGGCGCGTCGTTTCATTTCGAGATCGTCGGCGACATCCTGACACCGGACCTGCTGGATTTTCTCGAAACCGTCCGTCCCGGCATGTTCCAGTTCGAGATCGGCATCCAGACCACCGACCCCGAAACCCAAAGCACCATCGAGCGCCGCCAGAACAACGAAAAACTGTTCGCCGCGATCGAGCGGCTGGTGCGCCAGAACCGCATCCACTTTCACTGCGATTTGATCTTCGGGCTGCCGGGCGAAACGCCGGAGCGGATGCTTAAATCCTTCGAGGAGGTCGTCAGGCTTCGGCCGCACGAGCTGCAGCTCGGCTTTTTGAAGTTTCTCCCCGGCGCGCCCATCCGCGATAAAATCGAATCGCACCGCTACGAGTTTCAATCGACGCCGCCTTACGAGATGATCTCCAACCGCGACTGTACTGCCGGACAGCTGCTGTACCTCAAACACTTCGCCGAGGTGTTCGATCTTTTCTATAATTCCAAACGCTTCCGCTTTTCCCTGGACCGCCTGCTCGCGGCGCAGGCACCGGCGCGCGTGTTCCACCGCCTGTTCGAATACATGGAAAACCAGGATCTGCTGCTGCGGCCGCATTCCCTCGATAGTCAGTACCGGATCTTCTATGACGCCTTTGAGCTTGCGGACGATCCGCTCGGCTCGGATCTATTGAAACTGGATTATCTTTTTGCCCAGCGCGTGCACCACCTGCCGGGCTTTCTCAAAAACCACGCTGCCCGACCGGCCAACCCTCCCGGCAAAACCTGGGACGGGGACAACGCCACCCCCTGCGTCGTCTTCCACCACGAAATCGAGATCGCCGGCTCCACCGCCCGGATGACCGCCTCGGACGCGCCCTGCTACTACGCCATCGTCCATCCGAAAGACACTTCCGGCTACATCGCCGAGCCCGCGCTGCACAAAGTCGCGCACTGAGGCCCAAAAAAGGATGTTCATATCCCGCAACGTGAGGTAATATTTAGGGTCCTGAACTTTCAATCCAACCCATAAAACGATCATGACCGAAAAACTCAACCGCAAAAGCCGCGTCGTCACCCAGGGCAGCAAACGCGCGCCCAACCGCGCCATGCTGCGCGCCGTGGGCTTCACCGACAGCGACTTCGACAAACCCATCATCGGCGTCGCCAACGGGCAGAGCGACGTGACCCCCTGCAACGCCGGGCTCGGCAAACTGGCCGACGTCGCCACCGCCACGATCCGCGACCGCGGCGGCATGCCGCAGATGTTCGGCACCATCACCGTCAGCGACGGGATCTCGATGGGCACCGAGGGCATGAAATGCTCCCTCGTCAGCCGCGAGGTGATCGCCGATTCCATCGAAACCGTCTGCCGCGCCGCCAACCTGGATGCGGTGATCTGCATCGGCGGCTGCGACAAGAACATGCCCGGCGCGGTGATCGCCATGGCGCGTCTGGACATCCCCAGTATTTTCGTGTACGGCGGCACCATCAAGCCCGGCCACCTGGAGGACAAGGACCTCACCGTCGTCAGCGTGTTCGAAGGCGTGGGGCAGCACAGCGCCGGCACCATCGACGAAACGCAATTGACGGCGATCGAAAAAAACGCCTGTCCAGGCTACGGCTCCTGCGGCGGCATGTTCACCGCCAACACCATGTCCTCCGCCATCGAGGCGATGGGGCTCAGCCTGCCGTACAGCTCCACCATGTCGAACGAAGATAAGGAAAAAGAGATCAACACCGGCGACAGCGCGGCGGCATTGTTCCCGCTGCTGGAGAAAAACATCTGCCCGAAAGACATCCTGAGCCGCAAGGCCCTGGAAAACGCCATCGCCGTGGTCATGGCGGTGGGCGGCTCCACCAACGCAGTGCTGCATCTATTGGCCATCGCCCATTCCGTCGGCGTCGATCTCAAGATCGAGGATTTCGAAGCGGTCCGCAAACGCACGCCGCTGTTCTGCGACCTCAAACCTTCGGGCAAATACGTCACCGTCGATCTGCACCGTGCCGGCGGCATCCCTCAGGTCATGAAGATGCTGCTCAACGCCGGACTGCTGCACGGCGACTGTCCGACCGTGACCGGAAAAACCGTCGCCGAGAACCTGAAAGACGTCCCCGATCTTCCGGACGCGAACCAGGACGTCATCCTGCCCTTCGACAAGGCCAAGTCGCCGGAAGGCCACCTCGCCGTGCTCAAGGGCAACCTGAGTCCGGAAGGGTCGGTCGCCAAGATCTCCGGCATTCAGACCCGCAAGCTCACCGGACCCGCGAAGATTTTCGACTCGGAAGAGGAATGCCTGGAAGCCATCCTGGCGAAGAAGATCGAGCCGGGCGACGTGGTCGTCGTGCGCTACGAAGGCCCCAAAGGCGGGCCGGGGATGCGGGAGATGCTGGCGCCCACCTCCGCGCTGGTCGGCGAAGGCCTGGGGGACAAGGTGGCGCTCATCACCGACGGCCGGTTTTCCGGCGGCACCTACGGCATCGTCGTCGGCCATGTCGCTCCGGAGGCGCAGGCGGGCGGATTGATCGCTTTACTGGAGCAGGGAGACCGCATCACCGTGGATCTCGACAACCACAAACTGGAAGCGGATCTGTCTGAGGAAGAAATCGAAAAGCGAAGGGCCGCCTGGACGCCGCCGCCCATCAAGTATGCGTCCGGCGTTCTGGCCAAGTACGCGAAAGCCGTCTCCTCCGCGTCGCGCGGCGCGGTGACCGACTGATCCGGATGCCCTGAATCACGCCGGCTGCCTGTGCGGGCGTTTCACTGCTCACACCGCCACAGCCGGATAGGGCCGCATTCCCGCGAATCCGCTAGGAAAAGCGAAGCAGGATCCAGCCCGCGATGCCCTTCTGGCCGTTGCGCTCCCGGTTGTAGCCGTTCCACACCGCCACCGCCATCGGCATCGAATGCTCAAACTGCGCGTCGTTTTCGTCCGCATTGGTCAATGAGCGTTTGAACACCACCCGCCAATGGCCGTCCTTGCGGTCCGCCTGGCCCAGCACGCTCTGTACCTCCTGCGTGGTGAGCGTGCTGAAACCCTCGGCGTTCAGATCCTCCACCGGTGAGCTACGCTGCGAAGCCGGTGCATCCGGGCCGCGGCGCGGCTTTTGCGGTTCAAGCCCATTTTGCCAGATGGCTTTCCACTGCCAGATGTTGACCGGCGTGTCCTCCGCGCCCATCATGATGACCGGCGGTTCCTTGCCCGGCTTGACCGGAAACATGACCGCCGCCATGTCGGAGTAATAATCCGTCAGATCGGTGCGGCTGTCCTGGGTGGCGTCCTGCCACTCGATGCGGATCGCCAATTCCTGTCTCGTGCGAAACGCCTGCACCCGCACCGACTTGACCGCGGGATCGGGCCATTTGGGGTTGGTGATCATCTGCGGACCGAGATCGATCGACACCGCCTGCGCGCCGCTGTTCCACAGCGCCGCCGCCGGATCGAGCGGCAGCGCCTGAGACACTTCCGGGACCTCCACCACGGCGATGCACTCGCCGCTGTCCAGGCAGGCCTCCACATCCTTGCCGCTGACGCCGCAGCCCGCCGCCGCCAGACAGAGCACGAAAACGGACAGCAGAAAAAAACCGCGAAATGGAAATACGTCGAAGGGCATCGAATCAGGGATTTTCAAAGGATTGTTTAAAACGAACGGGCGAGGTCTTCCAGGCCCTGCTTGATCTCCGGCGTGTGCGGGCCCACCACCACCAGGTTGAGTTTCTCCGGCACAAACAGACTGCGGGCCAGCCGGTGGATGTCCTCGCGGGTGATCTTTTCCAGAATCGCCCACTCCTCCTCCACCGACACTTCGTAGGAATACAGCAGGGGAAATCCGTGCCGCACGATCTGTTTGTAAGGATCGTCGCGGTCCACATCCAGATCGTAGAAGCTGCGCTTCTTCACGTGCTGCACCTCTTCCTCGGTCGGGCCCGCATCGATGAACGCGCGGATTTCCTGGAACAGGATGCGCGCCACCTCCTGAACTTTTTCCGGGCGCACCGACGCGTCGAAGTCGATCGTTCCCGTATCGGACCAGCAGGTGACCCGGCAGTCCACCGAATACACCAGACCCCGGTCCTCGCGCAGCGCCCGCTGCAGCCGGGAGCTGAAGCCGTCGTCGAAGATGCGGCTCAGCAGGTACAGCGTGTAGTAGTCCGGATGGTTGTAGGACAGGGCGCGGAAACAAAGCTGCAATTGAATCTGGCTGTCGGAGTCGTGCTGAAACAGAAACTGCGGCTCGTTCTGTTCTTCCACAAGCGAGTTCTGGAAATGATCCGCCGCAACGACGGTGCCGCCGTTGGTGAGCCCGGAAAAATATTTTTCCGCAAGCCTTATAAACTCTCCGTGCTCGACCGGCCCCGCCACGGCGAGGACCATGTTTTTCGGGATGTAGTGCTTCCTGAAATATTCCTCCAGCATCGGCGTGGTGATTCCCTTGATGGTCTGCTCGGTCCCCACCGTCGGCATGGCGAGCGGCGTGCCGCGGTACAGCAGCCGGCAGGCCTGATCGTCGATGTCCACATTTTCGCCGTTTTCGTTCAGCTCTTCCAGGTACTCTTCTAGGATGATTTCCCGTTCCAGCTCGATTTGCGGAAACGTGGGATAGGTAAAAAATCCTGCGAACGCCTGCATCGCGGGCTTAAGCTGCGTGCGGTGCGGGCTGAACCCGTAGCTGGTGTATTCGCTCAGGGTGGAAGCGCGCAGATCCGTCCCCAGCGTCTCGAACTTGCGGTTGAGCAGGAGCGAGGTCGGGTATTCGCGGTTTCCCCTAAACATCATGTGTTCGAGAAAATGCGAGATGCCGTTGTTGTCCTCGTTTTCAAAACGCAGCCCGGCGCGCACGAACATGACCAGTTCCATCGTGTGGATGTACGGCATCTCGACGGTGACGACGGTCAGTCCGTTTTTTAAAATGTCCTTGTGATTTTGCGCCGCGACTTCGGCGAGGGTCAGGTTCATGCAGGAATTTCCCGGGTTTTCATTTGTGCGGTTTGCCGTTATGATCTTCAACCATTATCGCATGGGCCCGCAATTTCCAGAAAACAAAGAGTCACGCACCGTGAAACCCGTTCGAAAATCGCACAATAACCGTTCGAAAGCCCGCCACGGGGGCCGCCCGCCCGGCGCCCAACGCGCCTGTTATTCGGGGATACCGTCATGACCGCGGATCGCTGGCAGGCGAAAGACCATGAAATCGCTCTGGATTTTGTGCAGGACAACGAGACCGAAGCCCGCTCTTCCGCCATTTTGGAGACCCGAAACGGCGTCACCGTGATCCTGCCCGCGGGCCTCCCGGCCCTGGGCCTGAGTTTCCACGGCGGGTTCATGACGGCCCCGCTGCTCCTGTTCACCGCCGCCCTGGTCTGGCTGCTCACCGCCATCCTCTGGGGAGGCAGCGCTCCGGACCTCAACCGCGCGCTCATCGGCCTGCTCGCCGTGGCCCTGCTGTACGGCCTCTACCGGGCGCTCAAGCTGCTCTGGCGCAGCCGCGAGTTGTTTCCGCGGCGGCATTTCGTCACCCTCAGTCCGCGCGGCGCCGCCATGCACTTCGCCAAATGGCAGCTCCCCCTGTGCGCCGCCAAAACCGCCCTGTCCTGGCCGGACGTGAAATCCATCGCCACAGACCGGGTGTTCTTCCTTCCGGCGCTGGGCCTGGGAACCCCCTGGGTCCCGGCCCTCAGGCTCGATTCGCACTCAGGCGCGGTTTTGAGAATTCCCTTTCACCCCGCCCACAATGCGGGCGGCGCGCTGGAAGCGGCCATTCGCGAGCACATCAAGACCATGCGGCGGGCCGCCCCGGCCGCCTGAGCCGCAAAATTCATTCGAAGCGGATGGTGTCTTCGCCCAGAAGGGCTTCGATTTCCTCCACCACGCCGTCGGAAGGCTGGATGCGCAGGTCCGGGTCCACGCTCAGGATCTTCTCCTTGTTGTCGGGAAACATGAAGTGCAGAAAGGTTTCGTTTCTCCCCTTGTGCGCCGAGAGAATGGTTTTGATTTCCATCAGCGTCTGCCGTTCCAGCCCCGGCGTGCGCAGGTGGATGTGGACCTTGCCCTTCCACTGGCTCTTGACATCCGACAGAAGGCCGATTTCCTGGACGATCACCTTGGGCAGGTTGCCCTCCGAGTCCACCGTGCCCGTGACCAGCAGCGGCTCCTCCACATGCAACAGCTCCTCCGAGGCGGCGTAGGTCTCCGGCCACAGGATGACGTCGATGGAACCCTGCAGGTCCTCAAGCGTCACGATGCCCATCTTGTCCCCCTTGCGCGTGGTCTTGGGCAGCACCTTGATGGGAATGCCGGCGATGCGCACCTTGGCGTTGCTCGACAACTCGCCGACGCTGGCGGAGGTGGCGTCGGTGAACCAGGTGATGTCTCTGGCGTAACGCTGCAGCGGATGGCCGGTGATGTAAAAGCCGACCGTTTCCTTCTCGAACTTCAGCCGTTCCTGCTCGCTCCACTCTTCAGCCTCGGCCGCCGCTTCCGGCTCGGCTTCCATCTGCTCCTCGAACACTTCGAACATGCTCGACTGCCCCAGCTGCCGGTCGCGCTGCTTCGCCTGCGCCATTTCCATCGTCGCCTGCAGGTCGCGCATCATCAGGGCCCGGCTCTCGCCGAACGAATCGCAGGCGCCGCTTTTGATCAGGCTCTCGATGACCCGCCGGTTCACCTGCCTGAGATCGACGCACTCGCAGAACGCCTTGAACGAAGCGAACCGCTGGTGCTCCCTGCGCGTCTCGATGATCGAGTCGATCGCCGCCGAGCCGACGTTCTTGATCGCGCCCAGTCCGAACAGAAGCTGGTTCTCGACGATGGAAAAATCCTTCGTGCTGGCGTTCACGTCCGGCGGCCGGACCCGGATGCCCATCTCGCGGCAGTCGTGGATGTAGCGCAGCACCTTGTCGGTGTTGTCCATGTCGCTGGTGATCAGCGCGCCGAAAAACTCCAGCGGGTAGTGCGCCTTGAGGTACGCGGTCTGATAGGAAACCTGGGCGTAGGCGGCGCTGTGGGACTTGTTGAAGCCGTAGCCGGAAAACTTTTCCATCAGGTTGAAGATCTTGTCCGCCTTCTTGTCGGGGATCTTGTTCTGGCCGCAGCCCTGCATGAATTTTTCCCGCTGCGCCGCCATCTCCTCGGGCTTCTTCTTGCCCATCGCGCGCCGCAAAAGATCCGCGTCGCCCAGCGTGAATCCCGCCAGCACGCTGGCGATGTTCATCACCTGCTCCTGATACAGGATGACGCCGTGCGTTTCTTTCAGGATCTTTTCCAGCTGCGGCAGTTCGTACTGCACCTTCTCGGTTCCGTGCTTGCACTTGATGTACGTGTCCACCATGCCCGACTCCAGCGGGCCGGGGCGGTACAGGGCGAGCAGCGCGATGATGTCCTCGAAGCAGTCCGGCTTCATCTTTTTGAGCAGATCCCGCATCCCCGAGCTTTCAAGCTGGAACACGCCCAGAGTCCGCGCTTCGCCCAGGAGCTTGTAGGTCTCCGCGTCGTCGTAGGGAATCGCCTGAATGTCGAGGTCGATGTCCTTCGCCTCCTTGATGAGCCGGAGCGCCTGGTCGATGACCGTCAGCGTCTTGAGCCCGAGAAAATCCATCTTGAGCATCCCGAGCTTTTCCACGCTGCCCATCGAGAACTGGGTCACGACCTCGTCGTTGCCGCCTTTGTAGAGCGGCAGAAACTGAGTCAGCGGTTGCGAGGAGATGACCACCCCCGCCGCGTGCGTCGAGCAGTGGCGCGGCAGCCCTTCCAGCGCGCTGGCGATGTCCAGAAGCTCCGCCACCTTCTCGCTCTCCTTGCGCATCTGGTTGAAGCGCGGCTCTTCGTTGAACGCGTCGTTGAGCGTGATGTTCAGCCGGTTGGGCACCAGCTTGGCGATCTTGTCGACCTCGCCGTAGGTCATGTCGAGCACCCGGCCGACGTCGCGCAGCACGCCCTTGGCATTCATGCTGCCGAAGGTGATGATCTGCGACACGTTCTGGTTGCCGCCGTATTTTTCCGTCACGTACTGAATGACCGCGTCCCGCCCCTGGATGCAGAAGTCGATGTCGATATCCGGCATGCTCACCCGCTCCGGGTTCAGAAACCGCTCGAACAGCAGGCCGTACTCCAGAGGATCGATGTCGGTGATGCGCAGCGCGTAGGCGACGACGCTGCCCGCGGCGGAGCCGCGCCCCGGCCCCACCGGGATGTCCTGGCTTTTGGCGTGGTGGATGAAATCCCACACGATGAGGAAATAGCCCGGATAGCCCATCTTGCGGATGATCCCCAGTTCCTCGTCCAGGCGCGCCTCGTACGCGGAGGTGCCCGGCTCGGCGCCCTGACCGCGCATCCATTCCAGCCGTTCGTTGAGCCCCTCGCGCGCCCGTTCCTCGAGATAGGTTTCCAGCGTGTAGCCCTCGGGCACCGGGTATTCCGGCAGGTTGAGCTTGTCGAATTCGATATGGAGGTCGCAGCGTTCGGCGATCTTGAGCGTGTTCTCGATGGCTTCCGGCACTTCCTTGAACAGCTCGATCATCTCCTCGGGAGACTTGAAATAATACTCGTCCGAGGGGTATTGCATGCGGTACTGGTCGCTGATGGTCTTTCCCGTCTGCAAACATAAAAGAATTTCGTGCGCCCGGAAATCCTTGCGTTCCAGGTAATGGCAGTTGTTGGTGGCCACCACCGGCAGCGACAGCTTCTCGCCCAGGCGGATCAGGTCGCGGTTGATCTTGTCCTGGTAGTCCTGCTTGTGGTTTTGCAGCTCGAGGAAAAAATTGTCCGGCCCCATGATGTCGCGGTACTGCTCGGCGATCTTGACCGCGCGCGGGAAGTTCTCCTTGTTGAGGTTGTAAGCCACTTCTCCGCGCCCACAGGAGCTGAGCGCGATCAGGCCCTCGGCGTGCTCGGCCAGCAGTTCCTTATCGATCCGCGGCTTGTAGTAAAAGCCCTCCAGGTAGGCGGAAGTGACCAGGCGCATTAAATTTTTATAGCCCGTGTCGTTCTCGGCCAGCAGGATGAGGTGGTAGGAGGCGTCGCGCAGGCGGTGGTTGCTGGATTTTTCGGTCCGGCTCTCGGGCGCGACGTACACCTCGCAGCCGATGATCGGCTTGAGGCCGTGCTTTTTCGCGCCGTTGTAAAACTCCACCGCGCCGAACAGGTTGCCGTGGTCGGTCATGGCGACCGCGGGCATGCCGTATTCCGCCGCGCGCTGGAACAGGGCGTCGTGCCGGATCGAGGAATCCAGCAGGCTGTACATCGTGTGCAGGTGCAGGTGTACGAAACTGGCCGGTTGCGTCATCGGTTTCAGCTCAAGACTTTTTCGATGGGGACGTAGTCCATTTCCAGGGCGTCCGCCACCGCCGGGTGGGTCACGTGCCCCTTGCAGACATTGAGCCCCAGGCTCAGCGCCGGGTTTTCGCGGAACGCCCGCTCATAGCCTTTCTCCGCCAGCTCCAGCGCGTAAGGCAGCGTGGCGTTGGTGAGCGCGAACGTGGAAGTGCGCGCCAGCGCCCCCGGCATGTTGGCGACGCAGTAATGCACGACGCCCTCTTCCTCATAGATGGGATTGCTGTGCGTCGTCGGCCGCGAGGTCTCGAACACGCCGCCCTGGTCGATCCCCACATCCACCACCACCGAGCCGGGTTTCATCGCCTTCATCATTTCGCGCGTCACCAGTTTCGGCGCTTTCGCTCCGGGGATGAGCACCGCGCCGACCACCACGTCCGCCGAGCGCAACGAATCCATCATGTTGATGCGGTTCGACATGAGCGTGCGCACGCGCGCGCCGAAGATGTCGTCGAGGTAGCGCAGCCGCGCCAGGTCGATATCCAGCACGGTCACCATCGCGCCGGTGCCGATGGCCATCTTCGCCGCGTTGCTGCCGACGATGCCGCCGCCGATGATCACCACGTGCCCCGGATCGACGCCGGGCACGCCGCCGAGCAGGATGCCGCGGCCGCCGTTTTCCCCTTCCAGGCACTTGGCCCCTTCGTGGATCGACATCCTGCCCGCCACCTCGCTCATCGGGATGAGCAGCGGCAGCGACCGGTCCGGCAGCTGCACGGTCTCGTAGGCGATGCCGATGACCTTCCGGTCGAGCAGCGCCTGCGCCAGCTTTTTGGCAGGCGCCAGGTGCAGGTAGGTGTAGAGGATCTGTCCTTCCCGCAGCAGGCCGTATTCCTCTTCGAGCGGCTCCTTCACCTTGATGATCATCTCCGCCTGCGCGTAGATGACGTCCCGGCTGGTGATGCGCGCGCCCTGTTCCTCGAACTGCAAATCTCTCAGGCCGCTGCCCATGCCCGCGTCCTTTTCGATCAGAACTTCGTGCCCCCGCGACGCCAGCTCGTGCACGCCGGCGGGCGTCAGGGAGATGCGGTCCTCGTCCTCTTTGATTTCCTTAGGTACACCGATAATCATGGATACGCCTCGATTCCGCTTTAACAGGTGGATTGCGCCGCTTTGGGAAGGTATTCCGGGCACCGGAACGACCCGGTGTGGACGGTATCATTTATACCGAAATTCGCCGCCGTCCTCACCTGAATTTTTATCGCGCGGACTTAAGCGGGTTTGATCTTTCAGGTATAATCTTATAGATTGATGCCGCTGCCGTCTTGCAAATTATATCTGGAACCCACAGTTGGAAAAAGTCGCAAAATCGGAACTGGAATCACGCATCCGCTCGCGCCTGAACGCGGACAAAACGCTGCTCGATCTGGACGATCGGGACATCGGCGTTGAGGAATTGAAATTCATCGACGACATGGAGGGTCTGGCATCGGTCGAGCAGTTGTATCTAAGCCACAACCACTTGTCCGGCGACGCCGTCGCGGCCCTCACCGGACTCAGGGCGTTTCCCAACCTGAAGAAGCTGTACTTGAACCACAACAACCTGGGTGACGATGAGGCGGCCCTGCTGGCCGAGTCCGAAAGCATGCGCGGGCTCAAATGCCTCATGCTGGAAGCCAACAACATCGGCCCTGAAGGCGCGAAACACCTGGCGGATTCGAAAAATTTCCCGGAACTGGAAATCCTGTATCTCGACAGCAACCCCATCGGCGCCGAAGGCACCGAAGCCATCGCCGCATCCAGCGCCTTTCCGGCAATGACCGCGCTGCACCTGGACAGCACCGGCATGGGCGATGCGGGCGCCGTGGCGCTGGCGAATGCGGAACGCCTCGCGCCGCTTGTGAAATTGTATCTGTGTTCCAACCGGATCGGCAACGAAGGCGCCATCGCTCTGGCCAGCTCGCCGCACCTGACGAACCTCAAGGTGCTCAGCATCTGGCGGAACGAAATCCGCGACGCCGGCGGCCAGGCCATCGCCAATTCGGAAACCTTCAGCAAACTGGAACGGCTCTACATGAGCCTCAATCTCATCGACCGGCCGGTGCGTAAAATCATCCGCGGCTCCGGCCTGGCGAAACGGCTGAAAACCCTGGTGATGGACTGAGCCCACCCGCACCCGACGAAAGACGATGGACTACAAATTCACCTACAACAAGCTGTTCAACTGGATCTTCCACATCGGCGTGATCTTCAACATCTGCCTGGTGATCTGGATCTTTCTGGTGTTCTTCGATGTGATTTAGCGGCGGGTCAGGCCAGCTCCATGGGAGCGGCCGCCTTGACGAGGAATTCCTGATTCCTCCACTTCAGCTTGTCCTTGTGGATCAGGAAATCGCCCTGGGTGTTGCGGAAGGGCCGCCATTCGCGGTCGATGTACACTTCGTTGGGACGGAAGCTCGCCTTGTACATCAGCGACTGGTTGTTGGCGATGTAGTACCCCAGATAGAAATACTTGATTCCCTGCCGTTTGGAAAACTCAAGCTGCTTTAAGATGCTGAAGGTTCCCAGGCTCATCTTGGGATGCGGCGCCACGTAAAACGTGTAAATGGCGGAAAACGTGTTGCTGGTGAAATCGCCCAGGGCAACGCCGATCAGCGTGTCACCCCAGTAATACTCGAACTCGATCCCGTACGGCGTGTTGACGTAAAAGGACAGGCGGAAGTTCTGCTCGTCCTCGACGTCGTCCTGCAGGGACTGGAACCGCTTTTTGTGCTCCAGGTAGAGCTTGAATTTGCGGTCCGTGTATTTGGGCGCTCCCACCTTGATTTTGATGCCCTTGCAGGCTTTGAGCGCCCGTCTCTGGCTGCGTGTGATGTGAAAATCGTCCGTCCGGACGCGGATGGGGATGCACTGGAAGCAGTCCTGACAGCGGGGCCGGAAAAAATAATCGCCGAAATGACGCATGCCGTGCGCCAGCAGGTATTCGAATTCCACCTCGGAAACGTCTTCCAGCAGGTATTCCTCGAACAGCGACTCGCGATCCTTGAAATAACCGCATTGAAATTTCTTGGAATCGATAAAGTGGGCCAGCATCGCTCTAAAGAAAAAGGGGACCCGCCATCAACGGTTTTCCCGTGTATATCCCTAATGCCTTCTATTGTAAATCATTTATTTTTCAAATCCACCTTAAAGGCTTTCGCATCAGGACGATCGAAGTCAAACGGAATTCCCCGCTCCGAACCCGCCACATTTTCAGTCCTGGCAGAGGGTGCGTTTCCCCTTGATTTGAAATTGCGAACGCCGTTGCAAAGTCGCGGCTTTTATGATTAACTGAGCCCGCTTTCACGATCGCAGCGCAAAAAATACCGCTTTTCTTTCGCCTGGACGGAGCTTTTTCCCTTTTGAGGATCTCAAATTAGTGAACGTCTCGGTCGTCATCCCCACGCTCAACGAATCCACAGTCTTACAACGAACGCTCAGCGCCGTCCAGCGGCACCGGCCGCACGAAATCATCGTGGCCGACGGCGGCAGCGAGGACGGGACCCGCGCCATCGCCGAATCCTACGCCACGAAAATCGTCGAAAGCCCGCCCGGGCGGGCCCGGCAGATGAACGCCGGAGCCCAGGCGGCGACCGGCGACCTGCTGCTGTTCCTGCACGCCGACAGCGAGGTGGACCGCGACAGCTACCGCAAGATGGTCGCCGTCATGGCGGAAAACGGGCGCGTCGGCGGCGCCTTCAGCCTGGCCATCGCATCCGAGAAGATGTCGCTCCGGCTCATCGCCCGGCTCGCCACCCTGCGCTCCCGCTACCTGAACCTCGTCTACGGCGACCAGGCCATCTTCGTCAAGTCCAGCGCCTTCAAAGAGCTGGACGGCTTCCGCTCGCTGCCCATCTGCGAGGACCTGGACTTTTACAAGCGCCTCAAAAAAAAGGGCCCCACCGTCGTGCTCAAGGAGAAGGCCCGCACCTCGCCGCGCCGCTGGCTCACCGAAGGCGTGTGGTTCACCACCCTGCGCAATTCCGTCATCGCCGGCCTGTTCCTTTTGGGGTTTTCGCCGCGAACCTTAAGCAAATGGTACCTGGTGATCCGCTGAGCCCTCCTCTTATGGAACGCCTTCAAAACGGCCGTTGGATAAACCACACATCCGCCTGTCATCCTGAGCTTGTCGAAGGACGACAGGCTCAGCATGACAAATAGAGTGCCCTCTGGGTGACTTTGAAAGCACTGTAATTCCCCGCGTTCCGAAATCACCCCCCTTTTCGGGCACTGGCAGGCCCATCTTCTTGGCTTATACTGGAATGAGTCACTGAAACCGCTCCCCGCCCACAGATCCGAAAGGTGACAAAACCGCCATGTGCCCGTTGCAAAAGCAGCCAAAAACCCATTCCCAGCCCGCGTACCTCCTTACCGCTCTTATAGCTGCCCTGATTCTATCGTCAGTCAATACCCCGGCCTCCGCGGCTGAGGTGGAGTCGATCCATATCTTTTCCACTCATGGGGATATCGGTGGTTTCCAAGGTGACTGTAATTTTGAAATCAATCGAAAGGAAAAAAACTACCAGGGGAAATTGGTTCAATTCGACATGAGTTGGAATGTCGAGGAACTGCAACGAAGAGGCTTGGTCCCCACCCCGTTTGAGGGGATCACGGACAAAGAATTGATTCATTTTGTGACCAATCACAAACAGATCACCGAAAACATGCCGGTTGATGCGGAAAAGATCGAGCATTTACTGCAAATCATTCGAGCGGAGCCGATTCCAAAACTCGATATCGCTCAGTTTGGATTGACTCAAGAATGGTTGAGAGAAAACGCCATAGAGGCGTTGGAGAAAAAGCTGAAGGATTTTAAACCGGATGAGTTTCCGGACATTGAGATCAAGAAAAAAGAACTGGTGCCGGAATTGATAAAACAGAAACACATACACCTGTATTATTCAGGGAAATGGACGGACGATCATCCGATCATCAAGCTGACAGTGCATTTTAATGATGGAAAGACTTTAAAAATAAATTCCAAAGCACAGCACACTTACATGGTCCCCTGGCAAATCGAAACGGAGTCGCAAACTATAAAATCCTATGATCTCCGAATTACCAAGGCCATCAATAAAATCCTGCCTCCCCGCTGCCCCGCTTTCGAGAAGATTGCAAAAGCGAAAAAAGATTTTTTCTACCATGACGTTTGGGAAGATGCCCTATCAGATATGAGCATGTATATCTTTCATGAAAAGAAACTGAAAGCTCTGGGCGATCAGATTTCTCCTGTCTCGGAGCATTTCACGATCCTCAACAGTCTAATAACCGATTCCGAGTGCTGCGGTAAAACAGAAAACGAAGATTGGGATGCGACACTCTTACCCAAAGCTGGGCCCAAAAACATCTTTGTCAATTGGAGCGCTCCGATCCATAAAGGAAAACTGGATCTCACCGGGTATACGATCGAAAAAGTAAATTCATACATTGATCGGATGACTTCGATCCCCTGGTTGAAAAATTTCATGGATGAATACCCCGATTACGAGTATTCCATAAGTTTTAAAAGAGGGAGATCCGTGAGTGAATCTTGGTATCAGAATTATTTTCTGAAGAAATTTGAGAAACGTGCGGACTACGGCTGGCCTCCACTTAACAGACCTTATTCTGAAGACATTGTTCACTTTGAAATAAGAGTCGATCGCTTCGTTTATTCGTCATGGCTGGTTTTCCCCGATCAAAACATGGTTCTGAATGGATATTTGGGCAATCCCGTTTTGAAGTGGGATCTGAACGACATCAAGAAAGGTTTATCAAAATCCGGATACAAGGGCGGTCTCACCATTTCCCCTTCTGGAGAAATCCTCAGCTATTGAACCGCAGCAACCGCATCCAGCCGGGACGCAGGGAGTGCCGTTGAATAACTGGTCATTTACTGTGCATCTATCTTACCCGCCAAAGCCCAAACCCCTTGAATCCCGTCCGGGCAATTCTTATAATGTTAGATTCATGAACGTTTCCCACACCGCGTGCGGTCAAAACCACTGAAATTCCCATGGGAAAGAAAAAATCCCGCAACAAACCCAAATCCTCCGCCCCGAAAGCGCAATCCAAAGGCAAGGCGAAGCTCATCGGCCTGGCTCTGGCCGTGGTCATCGCCCTGGGCGGGGTGTACGTGGCCACCAAGCCGCCCGCAGACGTGCAGCCGGTGGCGCCCGCGACGGGAACGCTCATCGAAACGCGGCCAGTGCTCTCGGACGCGCTGTTCACCGGCAAGGTGGCGCAGGCCTACCGCATCGCGGCGGAGATCCCCAAGGTCATCGACAGCCAGTTCTGCTATTGCTACTGCAAGAAGGAGCACGGGCACAAGACGCTGCTGACCTGCTTCACCAATAGGCACGGCGCCAAGTGCGACATCTGCATCAACGAGGTGCTGTATGCCTACGAGCTGTACAAACAGGGCTACACGCTCGACGACATCGTGATCGCCATCGACAAGAAATTCTACCGCCCCTACAAAAAGCATAAGGCGTTATAATAGAACCATGGAAAACGCAATCGAACAGAAACCCGTCGGCATCTACATCCCTTACGCCTTTCTCGTGACGGCGCTGCTGTCCATCTTCATCATCACGCTGAACAAGCAGCCGCTGGAACCGGGCAAGACGGAATACCCCTCGGTGTCCTTTCTCGCGCCCAATTTCGAGCTGGAATCGCTCACCGGCGGCAAGGTGAACCTGCTGGACTACCGCGGCAAGGTGGTGTTCATCAATTTCTGGGCCACCTGGTGCGGCACCTGCGAGGTGGAGATGCCCTCGATGGAAAAACTCTACCAGCGCTACAAAGATGACGGCTTCGAGATGCTGACCATCAGCATCGACAAGGACCCATCGCTGATCCAGCCGTTCATGGACAAATACAACCTGACCTTCCCGGTGCTGCTGGACCCGGAAAGCGAAATCGCCAAGCAGCGCTACAAAACCACCGGCGTTCCCGAAACTTTCATCGTCAACCGCGACGGGCTCATCATCTACAAGAAGATCGGTCCGGACGACTGGGCCACCGACGAGATGATGGAAGCGTTCGCGCGGATCGTCCTGGAGAGCTGATATGAAACCCTGCACTCTGGCTCTGGCAATCGCGTTGTTTTTCACCGCCGCGCAGGCTTTCGCGCACGGCGGCCACCAGCACGAGGAGGAAGAGGCCGCGGCCGTGGAAGCGGAAGCGCCCGCGGCGATGGATTCCATCTACGCTGCAGGAGAAGAAGACGCAGGCCCGGCAGCCGATTCGATCTATGCCGCGGACGCCGAAGGCGAAGCGATGGACAGCCCGGATCTTTTTTCCGGGCAGGATCTTCTGGGCGGCGAAGCGCCGGCGATGGACATGGAGTTGATGCAGCACGACGATCACAGCGGCGGCGGGCACGCGGATCACAACATGCCGGAAGTCGAGCTCGCCGAGCACGAGATGGTTTCCCCCGCTTCCAAGGGCTACGGCGTGGCGGCGGCGATCACGGTGCTGTCCGGACTGCTGTTCGGATTTCTGAGCTTCAAACGGCCCAACGAATGATTCCCGGTCTCCGGGATTGAACCTGATCCATCACCCGGCGAGCCGGGTCACCCCATACAGCGATGGCGAACGGCATCACGCAGATCATCAAGGAACGCCTCGGCCTGCAACTGCTCGAATACGACATCGAGGAGCACGCCAACACGATCCCGTATTCCCTCGGCGGCATGACCGCCTCCGCCTTCACCATCCTGGTGCTGAGCGGCATCCTGCTGGCGCAGTTTTACATCCCCGACCCCGAGCGCGCCAACCAGAGCCTGCACTACCTGAACGATCAGATCTACCTGGGCTGGTTTGTGCGCGGCATCCATTTCTGGGCGGCGGAGGTGCTCACCGTGACGCTCGTCCTGCACATGCTGCGCGTGTTCTGGACCGCCGCCTACAAAAAACCGCGTGAGGTCAACTGGCTCATCGGCGTCGCGCTGCTGCTGATGATGGTGAACCTGCTGTTCACCGGCACCGTGCTCAAGTGGGACCAGGAAGCCTACGAAGCGCTGGACCACTTCCTCTGGGTGGTCGAGGGCATGGGCATTTTCGGCGCGCCGTTCACCGAAAAATTCGCCCAGGGCGTGCCGCTGCTCTCGCGCATCTACATGGCGCACATCTCGCTGCTGCCGCTCATCACCGTGATGCTGCTGGGCCTGCACATGTTCTACATCAAGTACCACAAGCTCTCGCCGCTGCCGGACAAACCCGAAGGCGGCCGGACCATCAAGTTCACCCAGCACATGGCGTACCTGAGACGCGGCGGAGCCGGCGTGTTTCTGCTCATCTGCATCCTGGCGCTGCTCATCGCGCCGCCGCTTGGAGACAAGCCGATACCGGGGCTGGAAGTCACCAAGCCGCCGTGGCAGTTCGTGTGGCTGTACGCGCTGGAAAACCTGTGGGTGCCGTTTCTCGTGGTGGCGCCGCTTGCGCTGGTCGGCATCCTGGTGATCATTCCCTTCATCGACCGCAGCGAGGAACGCCGCTGGCAGAAACGCCCCATCGCCACCGCGTTCGTGATCTTCATGGTGGTGCTGATGGTCGGGCTCATCATCTGGGGCAAAGTCACCACCATGACCCACACCATGTAGCCGCATGGCCGGCCGCATCCAGCTTGAAATCCTGACCAAAGACGACTGCCCCCTCTGCGACCACGCCAAAGACGTCGTGCGTCAGGTCCTGCCCGCCTACCCGGCGGACCTCACCCTGACCGACATCACCACCGACGCCGGACTGTTCGCGGCCTACAAGGAAAAGATCCCCGTCCTGCGCATCAACGGCGAGGACACGTTCGTCTACAAAGTCCACCCCGTGACCCTGCGCAAGAAACTGGATTTATTGATCAAGGAATGAAGGGGGGACGGAATGAGAAAATGCAGCAGGCCGTCATCCGCGTCGGTTTTGCACCGGTGCGGATTTTGGTGTAGTATTTCCACTCCCGGTCACAACCACGCAGGAGCCGTTGCGGTTGCAGAATCTGCAACTGCCATTGAAAGTCATGAGTCAGTCCCACTCACAATTCACAGGAACGATTCCGGAAATCTACGACACGTATCTCGGCCCCTTGCTGTTCGAGTTCACGGCGAAGGATCTGGCTTCACGAGTTCGGGACCACATCGCTTCCCACAGCAAAATACTCGAAGTGGCCTGCGGCACCGGTATCGCCACAAACCATTTCCGCAAGGCGTCGCCCGAAACGGCGGTGATCCTGGCAACCGATCTCAACGGCGCCATGATCGAACACGCCCAAAAAAAGCAGGGGCATTTACCGGGGGTCACGTTTGAGATCGCGGATGCGATGGCGCTGCCGTTCGAGGATTTAGAATTCGACCTGGTGTTGTGCCAGTTCGGCATCATGTTCTTTCCCGACAAGCTGAAAGCGTTGACCGAAATGAGCCGGGTCCTCAAGCCCGGTGGGCGGCTGGCGTTCAATGTATGGGATTCATTCGAACAGAATAAATGCGTTGCGATCGCTCACGAAACGATCTCCGGATTTTTTGACGACGAACCGCCGAAGTTTTTGAAAACCCCCTTCGGTTTTTATGATATCGATCCCATAAAAAATCTGCTGGCCCAGGCGGGGTTCAACAATATCGAGTTTGATATCGTGTCTGAAACGATAGAGGGACTGGACCCCGTTCATGTCGCCAGGGGATTGGTGGAAGGCAATCCCGGTATCATCGAGATCAACGAACGGGCGATTGCGAAAGCAAGCGAGGTCACGAAAGCCGTCGCTCAAGCCATCGAAGACGAATTCGGTCCGCGCCCGCTGAAAATTCCGCTGCAGGCCATCGCCTTCAAAGCAACAAAGCCAGGCTGAATACTATTTTTTCCATTCCTGCAAAATCGGAATCGAGTTCAGCATTTCTTCTTTTAGAAGATCCCACAGGATCCCTTTCGGCCGCGGATGACGGTCCTTGCACGCGATCGTCCGCGTCGGCGTGACGATGCAATCCAGCGGGATGTCATACGGCGCGACCGGCCAGTCTTCCTGCACCACCTGATCGTCGTGTACCGTGGTGACGATCCTCGTTTCCCGCGTCACGATTCCGAGTTCCGCGGCGATGGCGAATTCCAGGTCCGAGTAACCGCCGCCCTTCCCCACCCGCGCACCGTTTTCCCGCACCGCCACCGAACCCGCGATGATGAGATCGATTTTGGTCATTTGATCCGGACGCACCGGCTCGCCGAATGTTTCCGCTCCGGCAATGCTGGCGGCGGATTTGAAATTTTCAGGGTCGATTCGATCGGGATCGAGGCGCACAAAGCATTCCCTTGCACGCAGGCGCGGCACCGCCATGTACACGGTTTTGCCGTCCTCGAGCGCTTTAAGACGCAGCGGCCGCTGCGGGCTGTCCGGATTGCACTTCAGGATGCGCGCATCGCGGTAGAACGGTTCTTCCGCGAGCCGCTGCGCGGCGGCTTCGGCGCCCTTGAAATTGGGAATGCGGTGATCAACGGGAAACGGAAAGCGCGCGAGCCTGGCCTCGCGCAGGTGCTTCCAGATCAGTTTGCGGACGGCATCTTTTCCGGTTTCAGCCAGGTTTTCTCCGGTCAGTTCTGTCCCTTGGGCTTGAACATCTCCATCAGCTTGTTGATGTCCGGCATATCTCTCATATCGGGCATCTGCGCGGCATCCGGGTTGTTTTCCCGCTCCCGCTGCATCTCCTGCATCACCTTGCCGCGGTGCTTGCGCATCTCCTGAAGCTGGCTGAGGTCGGGCATTTTCTCCTCCGTGACCGTCATGCCCTTGGGGACTTCATAGACGCTGGCCGGCCCCGGATCGCCCTTGATGATCTTCGTGGCGACGTGCGTGCTCTTCATGCCCGCGACGTTGCTCTCATGCCAGACCGGCAGCCCGTCGTCGGTGACGCACATTTTCGAAACAAAACGGGGAACGTCCCAGATGCGGCATTTCTCACCGGCGTATTTCGCGGTTTTGCCCGTGTCCGTGCCGCCCATCGCCTTCATGTAACGCTCCGAGGCTTTTTTGCCCTTCCCGGCCGCGGCGCTTTTCTTGATCTGCTCGTACATGGGATTGCGCATGCGCGACGCGGTGTTCTTTTCCAGATCGATGCTCACCACCCAGGGTCCCTGCGTGATGGTCCGGTTGTGCTGCTTCACGGACATGCCCATGATGTTCATTTCGGATCTCATCTCTTCCGCGAGCTGCTTGCCGTAATCCTTAAAATACTGAACGCGCGTGCCGTTCATCGACCCTTCCATTTTATAATGAATGGTCGCCTCCTCGATGCCGAACATTCTGACGCCTTCCTCTTTAGCCTGAACACCGGACACGACGGTGAGAATAAGAGCGATGGATAGCAGGAATTTGATGGTCTTCATGGGTTTCCTCAACTTGGGGTCCAAAAGGTTCGTTCCGTCTCCGGCGTCGCTGCATCCGCTTTCCAGGAAGGAAACCGCATACGCGGAAAATCCGGCGCCGCAATGGTGCGAGAGCGCGTTTCTGTTATAATTTTTTAACTTAACAAAGATCCTCTCAAAATCAAACGACGAAAGGGGTTTCCCGCAATCATTCATGCGGAATATCCCCATTGCGAACGCAACGATCAGGAGTGGCGAACATGGTGGAAAAGACCGCATTGACCGAAACCGAACTGGACGAAAAACTGAAGGCAATGGCGCCGGAGTGGAAAACCGGGAAAAACGACAAGGGCGTCCCTTACATCGAGCGGGTCAAGCACGCCCGCAAGTACATGGAAGGCATCGATTTTGTCCACAAGGTGGCGGAGCTGGCCGAGGAAAACAATCATCATCCGGACATCTTCATCCACTACAAGCGCGTCACCGTGCGCTACTGGACCCACACCGCAAGCGGCGTCACCCTGGCCGACGTGCAGATGGCCCAGAAGGTGGATGCGCTGTTTTGAAATGATCAAGGCCGGCGAATTTGAGAAAATTCAGACAGGACGAAAAGCGGATAATAAATCATCGCGCAAAGCCGCGAAGACGCAAAGAAAACCAAAAGGCAGGCAGGATAAATCTTCGAACCTCATCCCGTATAAAACAATCGGGTGTCGAGCCTTGCACAAACTCTCCGTTTAGAGAAGAAGGATATTCTGGAAGCTCTTCCCGTTTTCAACTCCCGCTTCCTGTCCCCTTGGCATTTTTCTCCTCTCCCCACTCCGGGGGGAGAGGATCGAGGTGAGGGGGGCTTAGCGGCTTTGCGCGATTCCACTGCTTTTCGGCTTTTTTATCCTGTCAATCCTGTCCAATTCTTTTTTTAGAATCCACTCTGTTTCCTCGCGCAGCGCGTCGTCGAGCATCTGCCGCCTGCGAGTGAACAAGATTTAATTTCCACACAGGGGAAGACATCAAGGCTCAGGAGTGCTTTTTGACAATCTCATAGCTCGCTTTCACGAGTTTTCCTAGCTCTTCTTCATCCACCTCCTTGCCGGGCCTGATTTTCACATGCCGCATCCGTTTTCCGGTGCCTTCAAGCAAACCGTTCGGGTCTTCCATGAACGCGCCCAGGAAAAACCCGACATTCATATGCGCCTTGAAGACATTCACATAGGCAAACGCCGCATCGCCCACGCAGGCGGTCGGACATCCGTCATGCATGAGTTCGCGGACATCGCCGCCGCATTCACGCATGCGTTTAAACCAGAATCGCGCAACCGCGTAGAGTTGGTTTAAGTCATTTTCAAGCCAGGCGTCTATGTCAGGATCGTGTCTTTTGGCGCCCGGAAATCGCAGCAGGGGTGTGATTTCAGACATCTTTTATATGAGGGGTGCCGGCTTTTTGGAGTGATTCAGATCTCCTGCTCTTCCCGCATCACATCTTCGAGGGTCTGCCGTCTGCGAGTCAGCGTGAAACTGTCGCCGTCCACCACCACCTCCGGGATCAGCGGCTGCGAGTTGTAGTTGGACGCCATGGCGAAACCGTACGCGCCGGCGCCGCCCACCAGAATGAGATCCCCCACTTTCGGCATCGGCAGCCTGCGCGGGACCGGCTCTTCGTTCTTCTGCGTCAGCACGTCGCCAGACTCGCACACCGGTCCGGCCACAATGAGATCCTGTTCCGGTCCCAGCTCGTCGCCGACGAACTGGATGGGGTGAAACGAACCGTAGGCCATCGGCCGGATCAGATGGCAGAAGCCCACGTTCACCAGCACGTAGTCCAGCCGTTTGCCGTCCTCGTCGAAGGTGTGGTTGAGCGAGCGCACCTCCCCGAGAATCGTGCCGCAGCCCGCGACGAACCGCCGTCCCGGCTCGATCTCGCAGACGATCTTGCGGCCGAAGTGCTGTTCGAGAATCGCCGTGCGTTCTTCCAGAATCGCCCGGTAGCCGGAGATGTCCTCCTGCGGCTGGTTCGGGTCGTACTGGTACGGCAGGCCGCCGCCGAAATTGATGACCTCGAGCCCGTCGAACCGCTTGGCGAACTCCACCAGCTTGCCGGTGATGCGCTTCAAGTGCTCCATGTCGCCGCCGGAGCCGATGTGGATGTGCGCCCCGGAGATCGTGAGGCCGTAGCTGTCCGCGATGGCCTGCACCGCGTCGAGGTTCTCGAACCAGATGCCGTGCTTGCTGTACGGGCCGCCGGTGTTGGTCTTTTTCGAATGGCCGACGCCCTCACCGGGATTGATGCGGATGGAGATCTTGTTCGATCCGACCCCGTTCTGCTTGAGCGCCTGGCCGTACTCCTCCACCATCCCCAGCGTGCCGCAGTTGACGAAAATCCCGTTGTCGAGACAGAACCGCACGTCGGCGGGCTGGATGAACAGATCGCTGGTGAACAGAATGTCTTTCGCGGCGAATCCCGCCTTGAGCGCGCGCTTCACTTCATAGATGTTCACCGCGTCGATTTTGATGCCCTGCTTGAGCATCTCCTTCAGCACCGCCGCGTTCGAGCAGGCTTTCATCGCATAGCGGGTCACCGGCGCGAGCGGCTTGATCTCGGCGATCGACTGTCTCAGCGCGCCGAGCGAATAGACATAGAGCGGCGTGCCGAACTGGCGCGCGATCTCCCGCACATCGACGTTTTCAATTTTCGTGTGTTCCCGCAACCGGGTCCCGGCAGAGGTCATGCTGGCTTCTCCATAAAACCGCGGCTCTCAACGGCTTCGACCCGCGGGCGCGGACGCTTTCCCGCGGGTTGAACATTCTGCTGCCACCGCAATGATTTTTGTTTGACTTTTAACGTGATTTCGCTGATTTTAATGATTCTTGAAATTCAGGCGACCTTCCTCAGCGCACCCGACACACGGCCGCCGCCGGAGCCCAGAAAATGCGGAAATGGACGATCGAAGAATCGAGGGAACATTATAACATCTATGGATGGGGCGCCGGCTATTTTGACGTCAACGGCAAGGGCCACATGGTCGTCAAGCCCAGCCGCAAGAGCCGGCACGCCATCGACCTCAAGGACCTGATCGACGACATCCAGGCCAAAGGATACTCCCTGCCGGTCCTTCTCAGGTTCTCCGATATTCTGAAGTCGAGCATCCACCGCCTGGCCACCGTGTTCAAGAACGCCATCGAGGAGTACAACTACAAAGGCAAATACCACGGCGTCTATCCCATCAAGGTGAACCAGCAGCGGCAGGTGGTTGAGGAAATCGTGAAATTCGGCCGCCCCTACAACATCGGCCTGGAAGCGGGCTCGAAGCCGGAGCTGCACGCCATCCTCGCCATCATGGACAACCCCGAGGCCCTGCTCATCTGCAACGGCTACAAGGACGAGGCCTTCGTCCGGCTCGCCCTCATGGGCCAGAAACTGGGCAAGCGCGTGTTCATCGTCGTGGAAAAGCTCGACGAGCTGGAGCTGATCGTGCGCGTGGCAAACGAAGTGGGCGTGCGTCCCAACATCGGCCTCAGGGTCAAGCTGGTCAGCGCGGGCTCGGGGCGCTGGGCGCTGTCCGGCGGCGAGTACTCCAAATTCGGTCTCAATCCGATGGAGCTGGTGGACGCGCTCAAGATCGCCCGCCAGCACGAAATCCTCGACTGCATCCAGCTCATCCATTTCCACCTCGGCAGCCAGATCACCAACATCCGCCGCATCAAGAACAGCCTCAAGGAAGCGGGCCGCTATTATTCGGAACTGATGCGCGAGGGTTGCAACATCCAGTACATCGACGTCGGCGGCGGACTGGGCGTGGACTACGACGGCTCCCACTCCACTTTTCATTCCAGCACCAATTACACCGTGCAGGAATACGCCAACGACGTGGTCTACCACCTCATGGAAATCTGCGAGGACGAAAACCTGCCGCACCCCAACATCATCTCCGAGTCCGGGCGCGCGATGACCGCCTACCATTCCCTGCTGGTGGTCAACGTGCTCGACGTCACTTCGTTTCCCGAATGGCAGGACACGCTCGAAATCCCCGACGACGTTCCCGACGTGGTGCACGAAATCCACGACGTGCTGAACCACACCTCCAACAAGAACCTGACCGAGTCCTGGCACGACGCCTTGCACCTGAAGGAGGAAGCCCAGAACCACTTTCTGCTCGGCATGATCTCGCTGGAGCACCGTGCGCTGGTGGAGCGCATTTTCTGGGGCATCAGCCGCAAGATCGAAAAGCTGGCGACCCGGCTGAAGTTCCTGCCCGATGAGATCAAATCGCTCAAGCACCAGCTCGCCGACAAGTATTTCTGCAACTTTTCCGTGTTCCAGTCGGTGCCCGACTCCTGGGCCATCGACCACGTGTTTCCGGTGGTGCCGATCCAGCGGTTGAACGAAGAACCCACGCGCGCCGCCACTGTGGAGGACATCACCTGCGATTCCGACGGACGCATCGACCTGTTCATTGGCAACCAGCGCGGCACCGAAAAATCCCTCAAGGTGCACCCGCTGGAAGACGGCGAGCCCTACCAGCTCGGCATCTTTTTGCTCGGCGCCTACCAGGAGATCCTCGGCGATCTGCACAACCTGTTCGGCGACACCAACACCTTCCACGTTTCCCTCAACAAGGACGGCAGCCTCCATTACGAGCAGGTGATCGAAGGCGAGGTCGTCACCGACGTGCTCGACTACGTGCAGTTCCGCGCCGACGAGCTGGCGGGAAGGATCGCCGGCTTTCTCATCGGCTGCGTGAAAGACGGCGTCGTCACCCAGCAGGAAGCCGACGACTTTTTAAAGCTGTACAAAGAAGGGCTCAACGGCTACACCTATCTCGTCAAACCGCCGCCGCAAAAAGAATGAAGCGGCCGGCATCCAAAGACGCCATCCAAACCGCATGACAAGGGTTGCAGCCCAAAGGACGCCATGAAAGCAAAACTCGTTTGCAGACTGACAGGCGCGGCGCTCCTGCTGCTTTGGGCGCAATCGGCGTTCGGCCACGGCATGACCGAGGCGCAGAAGCAGGCCATGCTGGAAGGCGGCTACGGCCAGTACATCTGGCTGGGCGCGACCCACATGCTGACCGGGTTCGACCACCTGCTGTTCGTGTTCGGCATCGTGTTCTTTCTCACCACTTTCTTAGACATCGTCAAGTACATCACCGCATTCACCATCGGCCACAGCATCACCCTCATCGCCGCGACCCTGATGGGCATCACCGCCAACTACTATCTCATCGACGCCATCATCGCGCTCAGCGTCTGCTACATCGGTTTCGAAAACCTCGGCGGCTTCCGTAAATATTTTGAAAAATCCCCCAACCTGCTGGCGGCGATTTTCCTTTTGGGCTTCATCCACGGCTTCGGCCTGTCCACCCGGCTGCAGCAGCTGCCGCTCGGCGACGAAGGCATCGTGCTGCGCATCCTCTCGTTCAACCTGGGGATCGAGCTGGGACAGATCGCCGCCCTGTGCGTCATGGTCGCCCTGCTCTACCGCTTCCGGCGCACCCAATCGTTTCTCCAGTTTTCCTCGGTCTCCAACAACGGCCTCATCCTGGCGGGCGCCCTGCTCTTTCTGATGCAGATGCACGGCTACCTGCACACGCAGAACCCGGACGAGTTCGGCTTTCCCGAGGACAGCCACTCCCACGCCCACGAGGACATGGACGCCGCCTCCCCCGCACCGCCCCTGCCCGGCAGCGAGTACCGCATCACACCCGAACCGGGTGGGGACGCATTCAACTGAACCCAGGGAATCAATCGGACAGGTAATACTCCACGGTCGAGACCACGCGGATCTTCTTGATGTGCGGGTTGTGCCGGTCGCGCGGCGAGATGGAAAACTGCCCCTGCGTGGCGCGCTTGATCTTGCCCAGCGTGCTGTTGGAATCCTTGGCGAATTTCTGTGCCACCTCGCGCGCTTTGGTGGTGGCCTCCTCGACCATCTGCGGTTTCACTTCGTTCAGCTTCGTGAAGATGTACTCGGTGGTGTTGCGGTAGCCGCCTTCGGTGAACACGATGCCCTGCTTTCCCAGCTCCGTCAGCCGGTTGTTGATGTCGCGCACCGGCTCCACTTTTTTCGAATACACGGTGATGGCCTGAATCGCCGTGTAGCGGAACTTCGCCTTTTGCGTGTTGCCGTACTGCTGCGCCAGCTTGTCGGTGATGGAAGGCGGCGACACGGTGATCTCCGCATCCTCGATGCCGGCTTTTTTGAGAAACTCGCGGATCTTGCCGGCGTTCTTCTCCAGCGAGGCGTACAGGTTGGTGAGATCGTTGCCCGCTTCCGTGAACACGATGGGCCACAGCACGATGTCGGCGGGGTATTCCTTTTCCGAGAGCCCTTTCACGCGCACCGTGCGTTCGTACTCTTTGAACCGGATGGCGCCCTCGCTAAGCAGATACCCGAGCACCGCGAGACCGAGAAACAGAAACAGGCCGAGAACGAAACCGCCGGATTGATTTTTGTTGTCCATGATGCCTCACTTGATATGGGGATTGGAGAGAGCCGTTCACAGGGGAATGGGTGAATTGCGCTGAAGTCTCAGAATACCCCTGCGGCGTGCCAGGGTACAAGGTTCCGTCTGGATGCCGCCCGCACAACTTCCGGCACACGCATTCCCGCAAATGCCGATACTCCGGACCCATGAAAAATGCTGAAAAAGGGGACAAAATACCGCTCACGCGCTGCCCGCCCTGCGATGCGCCGTGCACGCGCTATCATATTCGGGAAACCGGCCGGATTTACTGGTATTATTAAGACTGCGATCCTGTTTTCATCGAAGTGAGGTGGGTATGTTTTACGGGTTTGGCAACCGTCAGCACGAATTTCTGGAGACCCTGCTGTTCCATAAAAAAGGGATGACGATCGACGAGCTTTCAAAGGAACTGGGCATCACGCGCACCGCGGTGCAGCAGCACGCCCTGTCCCTCGAACAGGCTGGCTACGTCGAAAAAGGCAGTCTCACCAACACCGGCGGACGTCCGGGCCAGGTGTTCGTGCTGAGTGAAAAAGGCATCGACCTGTTTCCCAAGCAGTATTCCTGGTTCTCCGAATTGCTGCTCAAATCCATGAAAACGGAATTGGGAGGCCCCGGGCTGGAGGCGAAAATGCGCGAAATCGGGCGCAGCCTTGCCCAGAGCGTGAAGTCCAGACTCCAGAATCTGAGCGTTGCCGAAAAAATTCAGGAAGTTTCAAGAATCATGCAGGAGCTGGGCTACAAGGCGGAAACGGTGACCGAACAGGACGGATCCTTGCCCGTGATCCAGGCCCACAACTGCATCTACCATCACCTCGCCAAAGAAGTGGAGGAAGTCTGCCACCTGGACACGGCTCTGCTGGAATCGCTTCTCGACAAGGAAGTGGTTCATGAAGAATGCATGGTGCGCGATGGAGAGGTCTGCAAGTTCCGGGTCCGTCCGGACGGCGCGACAGGGCAGCCGCGAAAGACCCGCGCTCCCTGAAAAACGCTATTCCTCCGCGACGATGATCTCCCCGTGCATGCCCGGATGCAGCGTGCAGATATAAGCCGTGGAAGTCTGAATCCGCTGGCTGAACACGTCGTCCCGCTTCAAATCTCCCGATTCCCACTTTCTTCGTATCGTGTGCGCGACGCGGTGCGGAACGATGTCCTTGTTAACCCAGCGAATGGTGTCCCCCGCGCGCACCATCATTTTTTCCGGGTGAAAGCGAAACTTATTGATTTCGACCACATGCGTTTTCGGAATCGGCGCTTCCCTTTGTGGCACGGCACCCCCCTGAGCACAGGCCACCAGCAGCAGCAAACCCGAAAGCAGAATGAATCGGCATGACCCGGTGCCCCGGGCCACGCCTTGGTATCCATTCATGGGCTACAGCGTCGCCTGAACCATTCTGGCGTGCTTGAGGTGCGCGTCGAAGGCAGGCGCCACGGAAATGAGCGTTTCTTTCAGCTCGTCATTCTGCGCGCCCGGTATCAACTGGTTTTTGACCACATCGATGACCGCCTCGTGGTACGCCACCTCGTGATCGATGTAAGCCTTGTCGAACGCCGCACCGGACAGGGTCTTGAGGTTCGCTTCGTGCTCGGCGGACTGTTTGGACAGGGTGTGAACCAGGTCGTTGTTCACGGGTGTGACCCCCAGCCGCGTGACCAGTTGCACGGCCGAATCCAGCACCGACTGATGGTCGGTGACCATGCGCTGGGCGAACTCCCTCACTTTGGCGTTCTGCGAGCGTTCCAGCGCGATGTTCCCGGCGGAAATATCGATTTTGTTGGCCCCGACCACGATCGCTGCGATGTTGGCGTCAGTCAATCCCGCTTCTTTCGGTCCGGATGCTCCGGAAGCCCCGACACAGGCGACGATGGACAGACAGATCAGGGAAACACCCATTTTCTTAAAAATTTTGAGCGGCGGCATGGTTTGCACCTCCTGTACATGAATGCTCATAAACTCAATGGATTTTGCTCGCATCGGGAAAACGGATTTCCCAAAACCAGCAACTTTCCCCGACCTTAGCACAATAAAAACACTTTTAAAAGTTTTTTATGTTAAAAGTGTTTTATCAAACGAATTATTATAGGAAGAGCGATAAAGCTCTCAACGAAGCCATGCTTTATTTCAGGAAAAGGCGGGAAATGGGGAGAGAGGAAGCGAGCCGCACAAACTCAGTTTCGTGCGCGGCTCAAACCTTGAGCACCAGCCGGAAGCGCGCCTTGCCCGCTTCCAGATGCTCGAACGCGTCGTTGACGTCGCGCAGCGCGAATTCCTCGGTCACAGGCTCGATCGCGTGCCGGCCGCAGAACTCCAGCATCTGCCGGATCACCGCCGGGCTGCCGAGCGGACTGCCGGAGATCGACTTCTGCGTGGCCATGATGGGAAACGCGGGAACCGGGATCGGGTCGGGGATCACGCCCACGGTGTGGAACTTCCCTTTCGGTCCGAGCGCGTTGAAGTAGCTTTCCCAGTTGAGGTTCACGTTGGTGGTGTTGAGGATGAAATCGAGCGAACCGGCGATCGCCTGCATCTCCTGATCGTCGCGGGAGTTGACGATGTGGTGCGCGCCCAGCCTTTTGGCTGCCTCCGCCTTGTCGGGCGAGGAGGTGAACGCCGTGACCTCGCAGCCCCATTTGTTGAGAAACTGCAGCGCCAGGTGCCCGAGTCCGCCGATGCCGATCACGCCGGTGCGGTCCGTAGGCCGGACGCCCATCTGCACGATGGGGTTGAACACTGTAATGCCGCCGCAGAACATCGGCCCGCATTTGGACGCGTCCAGCTTTTTGGGAAGCGGCACCGCCCAGGCCGCATCGCAGCGCACACGATCGGCGAAGCCGCCGTGCCGCCCGACGATGGTCTGTTCGTTCTCGGCGCACAGGTTGTGATTGCCCGAAACGCACTGGCCGCAGTGCATGCAGCTTTGCGTGAACCAGCCCAGTCCCACCGTATCCCCGACATCCAGGCCGCGCACGCGCTCGCCTTTCGCGGCCACCGTGCCCACCACTTCGTGTCCGGGCACCAGGGGATACCGGCTGATGCCCCAGTCGTTATTCAACATGCTGAGGTCCGAATGGCACACGCCGCAATAGTCCACCTTCACGTCCACCTGTTCCGGAGCCAGTTCCGGCAGCGTGTACTCGAACGGTTCGAGTTTGCCTTTCGCCTCTTTGGCGGCATACGCCTTCACGGTCTGCTTCATGCTGTCACCTCAACGATCGCGTCTCACTTTCAGAGACCTAGGAATAGGCAAAGCACTAAAGAAATTTATTATTTACCGTCACCCTGAGCTTGTCGAAGGGTGCCAGGAAATCATGCTTCGACAGGCTCAGCATGACAGAAAATAACTTCTGCAAAGGTCTCTTTCATCCTGCGATTGGGTTTGATCAGGGTTTGGAGTCGGCTCGCGCTTTCTCCACTCGGGCGGGATCGTCCGCGCCGCCGCTCACAAACACGCGCACCATCTCTTCATGCACAAGACCGTTGGTCGCCAGGATCTCGCGGTCATAAACCGTGAGCGGTTCGCCGTTCAGGCGCGTGACGGTGCCGCCCGCTTCCTCGACGATCAGCTTGCCCGCCGCCACGTCCCAGGCGTGCAGCCGCAACTCCCAGAAACCCTCGAACCGTCCCGCCGCCGTGTAGCACAGGTCCATCGCCGCCGAGCCGGGCCTTCTCAATGCCTGACAGGCGCGCATGAAATGGCTGAAATGATCGAGATTGTTTTCCTTGGAATGCGCCACCTGCGGCGTGAAGCCGGTGACCAGCAGGCTGTCCTTGAGCCGGGGGATGGTGGAGACGGACAGGGGCTCGCCGTTGAGCGTCGCGCCTTTGCCTTTTTCCGCCACGAACAGCTCGTCCATACGCGGGCAGTACACCACGCCCACGATCACCTCGCCTTCGTGCTCCAGCCCGATGGACACGCAGTAGAAAGGAAACCCGTGCGCATAGTTGATGGTGCCGTCGAGAGGATCGATGATCCATTTGCTGGGTGAATCCGCGTCCGCGCTGGCGCCGGATTCCTCGGCGAGAAACTGGTGGTCGGGAAAGCGCTTGCGGATCGTGCGGATCACCTCCTGCTCGCACAGGGTGTCCACCTCGGTGACCACATCGAACTTGCCCTTGAATTCAATTTTGCCGATGTCGCCGCTGCGTTCGGTCTGGATGCGGCCCGCGGCGAGCGCCGCCTCCACCGCAACATCCAGTGCGTCCTTCATTCAATCCAGCCCCCGCCAGCCACGCAGTCGTCCACGTAGAACACCGCCGCCTGGCCCGGCGCCACTGCCATCTGCGGAGCGGCGAAATCGACCCGCGCCCGGCCGCCCTCAAGCGGCGTCACCCGCGCCGCCGCACCCCGGTGGCGGTAGCGGATCTGCACCTCGGCCTCAAACGGCGTATCTGCGGGCAGGCACCCATTCACATCGGATACGGTCAGGCTGTCGCGGTACAGTTCCCTCTTCGGCCCGGCGGTGATCTGGTTTTTTGCGGCGTCGATCTTGGTCACGAAATACGGTTCCTTGAGCCCGCCGAGGTTGAGCCCCTTGCGCTGGCCCACCGTGAACGCGGGATAACCGCGGTGCGTGCCCAGCGTCCTGCCTTCGGAATCCACCACCGCGCCTTCTTTAAAGGCGCCGGAGTCGACTTCCTGCTCGATGAAATTGGCGTAGTTGTTGTCGGGGATGAAACAGATCTCGTGCGATTCGTCCTTGTCGGCGACGTTGAGATCCAGCGACCGGGCCCGATCGCGCACCGCCTGCTTCTCCAGATCCCCCAGCGGGAATTCCAGCCGTGCAAGCTGCGCCTGCGACAGGCTGAACAGGAAATAGCTCTGATCCTTGTTGCGATCGCGGCCGCGCCGCACCGTGAGCCTTCCCGATGCATCGCGCACGATGGAGGCGTAATGCCCCGTGGCCACGCGCTGATAGCCGAACGCCGCGACCCGGTCCAGCATTTCGTCGAACTTCAGCTTCTGGTTGCACAGCGTGCAGGGAATCGGCGTGCGCCCCTGCATGTATTCGGACACGAAGGTGTCCACCACCTCGCGGCGGAATTCCTTTTCCAGATTGAGGATGTAGAACGGGATGCCGATCTTGTCCGCAACCCGGCGGGCGTCGGCGAGATCGTCCAGCGAGCAGCAGGTGCCGAAGCGGTCGTCCGTCTCGGCGCTGTAATTCCAAAGCTGCAGCGAGATGCCGATCACGTCGTGACCCTGCTCCTTGAGCAGGGCCGCCGCGACGGAGCTGTCCACCCCGCCGCTCATGGCGATGACGATCTTTTCTTTACTGGAAGCGTCCGGCAGCATGATCCCTCAATGATTGAAACAAACGGCCCCTGCCCTTCAGGCCGCATCGCGCGCGAAAAAGGACAATGTGGTGTCCCCCACGCGTCTTTCCCGAATGCGGATCAGTGTACCATAATTTTGTTTGAGTTCCGTTTTGCGGAAATGCTCGACCACCACCTGGGTGGCGCCGGTCACAACGGCCGATGCCGCAAGGGTGAGCAGGCAGGGTTCGTAGCAGTCCAGCACGAACGGCGGGTCGAGGTACACGATGTCGAAACGCTGCCCCCGCCGCTCCAGCAATGGCAGAGCCTGAAACAGACCCATTTTCAAAACGTCCCCGCGGCCCGGCGCCGCCGAATCGTCATCACGCCCGAAACGGCATTTTTCCAGATTGGCGTGGATCACATCCACGGCCCTGGGCTGAATTTCCACGAACACCGCGGAGTCCGCGCCCCGGCTCAACGCCTCGATGCCCATCGCCCCGGTGCCCGCGAAGCCGTCGAGAAACCACTGGCCCGAAAGATCCGGACCCACCATGTTGAAGAACGATTCCTTCACCCGGTCCAGCGTGGGCCGCACATCCGCGCCCTTCAGTCCCGTAAGCCGCGTCCCTCGGGCGCTGCCCGCGATCACCCGCATGGCTCAAAACCCTCTTTGCACATGAAATACAATCCTGTCAGCGCAACCCGTATTAACAAATGAATTGTGGTTGACAGTAAAAAGATATAAAACTATCATGAACCTGAATCCAAAGGAATTAGCGCTCGGGCATCGTCTAATGGTAGGACGTCAGGTTCTGGCCCTGAAAGTCGAGGTTCGAATCCTTGTGCCCGAGCCATTCCTTCCTTTTTCAATTTTATCAACCCGGTCACATTGATGAACATTTACCGCAATCCTTTCATAGTCGGCCTGTGGGCGCCCATCTACCTAGTCGTCGCCACCTGGGCCATCACCACCGATTTTCTCATGGCGGCCATCTTCATCATGGGCACGCTCGGCCTGCTTGGGGCTTACGTCACGGAGTTTCCGGTGCTTCCCGGATTGTACCCCAACGAAGTGGTGCACAAAACCGCCATCTGTTCGCTGCTGGGAATGCTGTTCGGATTGATGCTGTTTCTCGCGTTCACCGGCGCGAAAGAAGGCTCCGACACCAGCCCCATGTCGCCGCAGGGCATGTTTTTCGCCACCTGGGGCATCATGTCGCTGCCCGCCTACCCGCTCATGGTGTACCTCATCTCCAAAGTCAACAAGCGGGACCTGGATGAAGAGCACCGGCTGCGCGAGGAGAAAAAGAAAGAGCGGCGTTCCAAAGGCGGCGGACCGCCGATCATGGACAAACCCGGATTCTGAAACGGCCCGCCGTCCGGCCTTGACGGACAGCCAACCTCAATGCACGACAGGGCCCCATCGTCTAGGGGTAAGGACGCCGGCCTCTCACGCCGGAAACAGGGGTTCGATTCCCCTTGGGGCTACTCTCTCAACAAAAGCTGCATGCCGCGCACTCCTGCCACGATGCGGCCGCGTTTGGGCAAGCTGCAAACTCGAATGGTTTTTCTGTGGTGGATTTAACTGGAAATGCCGTGGACGAGCCGCTTCCATCTCAAAAATCCCACGATCAATTCAATCTCCCGCACAGCGGGACGGGAATCACAGGGAGTTTGAAACGGAGGCGAACACCTCGATCCATTGTTCGCGGGTGATGGGACCGCGACTTTTGCCCAAACGGACAATGAGCGTCTGGGTCTTCGGATTGACGTGGATGTACTGGCCGTACAAGCCCTCGGCCTGAAAGACCCCCTCTGTTTCCGGAAGGATCCACCAGCCGTACTGGTATTCCTTTGAGCTGCCGTCCCGATCGTCCACCTTCGTGGAATCGCGCACCCACTGTCCGGGCAGCACCTGCCGGCCTTCCCAACTGCCGCCGTTCAGATACAGCCTGCCGAACTTCGCCAGATCGCGTGCGGTGACGCCCATGCAGCACCACATCTTCTCGATGCCGTCGGCATCTTTGCGATCCACATTGACCAGACCGGGGGATTCCATGCCGATGGGATTCCAGATGGTTTCCTGCAGGTACTCGGTGATGGTCACGTCTCCCAGCGCCCGGCTCAGCACCAGCCCGAGCAGCGCGAATTCCCCGGATTTGTACTGGAACCGTTGCCCCGCTTTCTCCTTGAATTTCAGGGACAAAATTTCCCGCTCCAGAGAAGGCGTGTAATAAAGCCGTGCGTGCATGCCGAAGGGATTGTTGATCAGCGCCCGTTCGGTGTAGTCCATTCCCGTGGTCATCTGCAACAGCTGCTTGACGGTGAAATCCGCGTGCTCGCGGCCTGCAAATTCCGGCACGTAATCCGTCACCGGCTGATCGAGCGAGACGATGTGCCCGTCTTCAAGAGCCTTGCCGACAAGGGCGGAAAGGAACGATTTCGCAATGGAAAAGGAAATGGAGTGGGCGTTTTGTGCGTGGCCGTTGCGGTAGTTTTCGTACAGGATGCGGTCCTTGTGAATCACCAGGAACGCCAGCGTTTCGGTGGCATCGAGCAGCGCATCCCATCCTTGGGTTTCACCCGACTGGAAGTGGAGGGTCGCCGGAGGCTTCCAGTTGCCTTTTGCTTCCTGAAAGTGAAACGGGACCGGGCTCGCCGTCAGCGGCCGAGAAGGAAATTTTTTGTGATCGTCGTGATCGGCGAAGTTGTAATACAGGATGTTGCCCAGCGTGGGTGAAGCGTAAACCCCTACCAGCAAGGGAATTACAGCGATCGAGAAAGCAAGCGTCCAGCGGGCCCGTCGGAGCCGGGTTGGAAAGAGCGGCTTCATTTTTCTATGTTAATGAGAGTTGGAAAAAATTGAATCCCGGGAAAGCTAAAAATTTTACAACTGGAAGCAGGAGCATTTCAATACATTATTGGCTCCGATGCGGGCTTGGTTAGAGTTTCAAGGGGAAGGAAAGAAAGTTTTTTCTATTCACTCTGTTGGCAGAGCCGGACCGTCCCCGTATCACGAGAGGGGACGGTCCGTTTCCCGGAGGGGGTCAAGCCGGTTGCAGATCCGCTCCCTTGCCCGCCTGGCTGGGGCGGGCGGGCGCCTGCGTCCGGAGTTCATAGCGGAAGTTGAAGATGCTGCTGTAGGTGTCGCGGGTGCTGACTTTGTTTTTCAGGATGAACGAGCGGGCGTGGTAACCCATGCCGCCGATTTCCGCCGGGTTTTTGATGTAAAAGCGCATGGCCCCGGCCAGATCCTCGATGTCGTCCCCGTGCACCACGAAGCCGGTCTTGCCGTTTTCCATCAGTTCCCTGGGGCCGCCCTGGTCGGTCACGATGACGGGCAATCCTGATGCCTGCGCCTCTAGAACGACATTGCCCCAGGTGTCGGTGGTGCTGGGAAAGACGAACACGTCAGCGCTGGCGTAGGCCTTGCAAAGATTCTCTCCGGTGAGCACCCCTGTGAACACCGCCGGGGTGCCCGCAAGCATCCGCTCCAGCTCTTCCCGGTTGGGGCCGTCTCCCACCAGAATCAGGTTCGCCGCTTCACCCGAATCGATGATCTGCTTGAACGATTTTGCCAGAACCTGCAGGTTCTTTTCCTTAGAGAGCCTTCCTACATACAGGAACTTGACTGCATCGTTGGGAGTAAGCGTTTTCCAGAACTGCGCGTCCTGTTTTTTGGGCGTGAATTCTTCGTGGTCCACCCAGCGCGGCAGCGGCTTGATCTTCTCCGGTTCCAGCCCGTTGTCGATCAGCTGCTGCTGGGTGCTCAGTGAGGGCACGGTCACTTCGTCCATGTGGTTGTAGAACCAGATCATGTAATTCATCGCTGTCTTCTCCAGTCCGGCATCGTGTGTGAGGTTTTTCACGTACTGCGGAATGTCCGTGTGATAGGTGCCGGTGAGCGGGAAATTCATCAGTTTGGAAATCGCCAGTCCCAGTATACCCAGCGAGCCCGGCGTGCTCACATGGATGCGCGTGAAGTTTTCCCGTTCGATGTAATCCATCACTTCCAGGATGGGCGGGAAGTGCTGCTGAATCTCCGGATATTCCGGCAGCGAGAAATCGCCTGTGGACTGAAAATTCATCACGCCGTCTTTATAGCCGGTCGGTCCTTTCGAAGCGGTGATGATCGTCAGATCGATCCCGTTTTCGCGCGAGTATTTCAGCATACGCTTCATGGTGATGGCGACGCCGTTGATCTCTTCCAGCGTGTCGGTGAACAGAGCGATTTTCTGCGGCTTGTCTTTTTCCGCGATGCCCAGCAGCGACTGTTCCACATCGCGAATGAGTTCGCTGTTGCGGTGGCTGTAGTAAAAAGAGACAAAATACGGGCTGACCAGCAAGTGCACGAGACCCAGGTTGCTCAAAGCCTCGATCGAGCTGACGAGATTGAGCGGGCCCGGCATGCGGGTGAGCCGTTCTGTGTAGACGTACATCAGCCGGTTGGCCAGGTGGCAGGTGACTGTGAAGATCTTGCGGTTCAGGTCTTGTGAAGAAAGGGAATTCTGGAATTCGCGGTTGTCCAGAATCTTTTTGGCTTCACGGTTGAGGATATTTTCGAAGCTGAAATCGGAAGCCGTGCTGCTCGGTTCGGGCAGCCATCTGTTGAACAGGATCCGGAGTTTTTCCGAGGGCCGCAGTTTTTCCGGAGTCGGATTGAACGTGGTGTTGAGCAGCGTTTTCATGAAGGGAAGCGATTTTCCATTGCCGGGTGTCAGTTTGTCCTTCAGAAATTGATAGCCGATGCTGTAGATCGCGTGCGCCAGCGTCAAATGGTCACCGTTATCGCCGCCGGCGCAGCTGTTGCGGTTTTCGATAGCGTCGAGGAAACCGTTTAAATCGTTTGCCGGTGCGGAAGTGAATGTCTTGCCAATGAAAAGCCCGCCGTGATCGTCGGAACCGCCCACACGCCCCTTGATCCACGGCTTTTCTCCGAAAGGGGCGATGTCGTGCTTATTGGCGAGTTGCTCGATCCGCTCCGGTGTCACCGCGTCCAGCACCCTGGCGTTGAACTGGTTGAGCTTGGGAGTTTTGGTGCCGTTGACCTCTTCGAACACGTTGAACAGCAGCAGGATTTTTTCAAAGGTGTCCAGATCCAGGTTGCCCTTGTGATCGAAAAAAGGGTGGGCGATGAAATGGACGATCTTCTGCGCTCTCAAGTATTCGACCAGTTCGTAGACGTTGCGCCGGATTCGATTGGCCTCCTGATAAATCTTTTCTGTGAGATTCAGAGCCACCACATGGATCTTGGTGTCCACCTCGGGGAATTTCGCCGTGAACTCGCAGCCGATGAACACATCCGCATGGTGCGCAATTTCCAGCGCCCCGTTGATGGTGTTGTGGTCGGTGAGCGTGACGTAGTCCATGCCGCGCTTTTTAGCTGTTTCATAAATGCATTGCGGTGTGGTGAAACTTTCCGGGCAATTGATTTTCCTTAAGGCATACAGGGGGGTTTTGTTGGAAGCTTTGCTGTGCAGGTGCAAATCGGCTTTTTTTGGGGTCATGGCAATTGTTCTCCTTGATAAACAAAAGTTTACTCTTTCATGAACCCAAAAATTGATTGTGATCGTGTTGAGTCCTCATTAGAAATTGATGTAAATCAGGCTGTTCCCTTCCAAAGACTTTACTTTTATTGCCAAAAGCATACATTGAATTTCATTCACAGGGATCGCGGCCGCCAATTCTAATTCGATCCTAATCCTTTTCTAACAATCGATGAGATATGATTGTTCGAACGTGATTTGCGCAGGAACCTTCCTCGTAAACAGCGTTGGAATTTGGCATAGCGGAGCGGTTCACCAACCATCATACCCGCACCCATTAAGGAGACCCCATGCCCTACGTAAGTTCTCAAAAACCGGCCAGAGCGAGGACTCTGGAATCGGCCCTTCCGGAAAACAGCAAACTCAACACTCCGGTGCCTCTCACTGAAGAGGTCCTGGAATGGGAACAAAATACCTTCAACGAGCTGATCTCGGACAAGCTCAACGAATCGCAGGTCAAAAACATCGTCACGCCGGCCGAGGTGTACCCGCAGCAGGAAGAAGTGGTCGCCATGCACTGGCATCCCGAGTTCGTGCCCATCGATCTCGTCAAACAGCGGGTGCAGAATATGTTCCCCAACAAGAAACGGGAGCTGATCATCCCCACCGACCACAACATCTTGAAATCCTACGACGGCTGCTACACCGGTGTGGAAGTGGACTGCTTCTCGCGGGAATTCAACCGCAAGGTGCAGCTTTTGATTCACATGGAGAATTCACGCCTCGAACATGCGGACACGCTCAAATCGATGTTGAACCACACCCTCAAGTACCGTTCCAGCCAGTTGTTCGAGCTGCTCGACTCCATCATCGACCCGCGTTACGATGCGCGCCTGCAGGAAGCCGCAAATGAACTGGGAACCGAAGACGAGATGATCCACTTCGTGCAGTCCTGCGCCCGCAAGGTGCAGAAGCTGTTTTTCGCAGACCCGGACCGGATTCCGGTTTACCACGTCAAGAACAAGCTGCTGGCGAATTTCGTGGAAAAACTTCAGGATCGATACGACGACCGCCTGATCCACCGGGCCCAGTCGTTCATTCAGAAGGTCAAAAAAATCGTCAAACGAAATTTCAGCCCCGAATACTTTCACCAGACCGAGGAGATCATCGAGGAAGCGCGCGCTCTGGGAGCCGGCATCATCATCCCGCATCCGGAGCAGTTCTGGCCCATCCTGCTGGCGGAGTATGACGTGGACGGTTACGAAGTGTGGAACCCGCAATCCAGAAACTACACCGAATTTCTCATCAACGTGGTTAACCGTCACAACCGGCACCGCCGCAACCAGAACCGGCCGCTGCTCATTTTCATGGGCGACGACACCCACATGGGAGAAAAGGTCAAGCCCCCGCATTTGCAAAGAACCGAAAAGGCCCGCCGTCAGGTGGGATATCAACCAGCCTGGGACGACCTGGCGATCCGGAAAAGCCTTTCCCTCGCCAACTGGAGCCGTTCCCGGCTGATCCAGGAATACAAGGAGCGGTTGGGTTCGCCCAGCCCTACCCAAAACTGAAGGTAATCAACCGTGGCCTCATCCAACGACGAATTCAGCTATCAGTCCATTCAGGATCCCGAATCCATCGTCAAATACATGGAAGCCATCAGCGAAGGCATCAAGAACGGCCGGCTGCTTTTCGGAACGCGCAGAAAAAAGCTGATTTTCGAACCCAATGGACTGCTGAAACTCGACGTCCGGGCCAAGCGCAAGGAAGGCAAGGTCAAAATGGAGATCAAGATCAGCTGGAATCAGCAGAACGAATCGGATGAATCCGACAAGGAGGTTTTGGAGATAAAGGCGGGTCACAAAGGTTCGGATTCCAATGGAGTTCAGTGAAAAAGTCCTGGCCCGCAAGGGAATCGACCGCAATCTGAAATTGATGGTGATCGAGGTCACCAAGCAGGTGGAGGACACGCAGAAAGTGTTCGACAATCCCACCGAGGCCATGGTGACCAAAATCGATGCGCGGGACGATTACATCGACAACCTCAAAAACGCTATCGAGAACAAGTGCTACAGCCACCACATCAACAATCCCGACGTTGACAAAAAGGCACAGGACCTCATCCGCGCCGTCAACGTCATCGCTTCCAACCTGGAGCGGATCGCTGATTATGCAGTCTCCATCGTCAACCAGATCACTTATTTCGACAATCCCCAATTCATCCGGCGCTTCAGGCTGAAGGATTTTTTCGACGAGGCCCTGAAGGGCATAGGACTCATCCTCAATGCGCTGACCGCCCAGGACATCGAACTGGCGCTCAAGATCTGCCGCACCGAGTTCAACATTGACAGCCATTTTGAACGCAACCTGAACAGCATCATCAAGGACCTTGAGGACGGCCAGGAGATCAAAAACTACGTCACGATGATTTTCGTGATCAATTACCTGGAGCGCCTGGGCGACGCCATCCTCAACATCGGCGAGGCCATCATCTTCGCCGTATTGGGTGAAAAACTGAAGATCCACGATTTCGAGGAGCTCGAGGACACGATGGCCAGCCGGAACATGCAAGGCCCGGTCACCGACCTCACCATCGAATCATTCTGGGAAACCAAATCCGGCTGCCGCATCCGCCGTATCCGGGATAAAGGCCCTAATGGTGTTGAATCCCGTGTGGTGTTCAAAGAAGGCAGGGCCAACAAGCTCGAAAAAGAACGGGACAGCATCCTGGCCTGGGAGGAAATCAAACCCGGCCTGCCGCCCAAAGTATACGGCCTGACCAAAAGCGGCAAACTGGCCTCCCTGCTGCTGGAATTCCTGGACGGACGCACCATCCAGCAGGTGCTTCTCATACCCAAGACAGGCCCGCTCAAGGAAACACTCAACGCCACCAAAAAGACACTTGCGGAAGTATGGGAACGGACCTACAAAGAAGGTGAAGTATCCGCCAAATTCATCAAGCAAATCGAGTCCCGGATCAAGGACATTCTCAAAGCCCATCCCGACTTCGAGCTTCTGGAAAAACAAATCGGCGACCAGAACACCGCCTCCCTCAAAAAGCTGCTCGAAAAGGCAGGCGCCATCGAGAAAAAGCTGAAAGCGCCGTTCAGCGTGCGCATTCATGGTGATTTCAACATCGACAACGTCATTTACAACCAGCACGAGAAGAAGATCCACTTCATCGACCTGTACCGCTCGGCGAAACAGGACTACGTTCAGGACCTTTCGGTATTTCTCATTTCCAATTTCAGGCAGCCCATTTTCGACGAAGCCATTCGCAAGCGAGTCAATCACGTCATTTCAGAATTTTTCCAGTTTGGTAAAACTTTCGCCAAAAAACACAAGGATTCGACGTTTGAAGCGCGGCTCGCGCTGGGAGTGACCCGTTCCCTGTTCACCTCGACACGGTTTGAGATTCACGATGATTTCGCCGAAGCCATGCTGCTGAGGGCTGTGTACCTGTTGGAGAAGATCGTCCATCACAACAGCGAGAGTTACGATGATTTCAAATTTCCCGAATCGGTGCTTTACTACTAATGACTGAATACACGAACCAGCCGAGAATCGGTGTGGTGGGGCTGCCGGACAACTGGTCCTGCGACCATCTCATGGAATCGCTCCGGCAGCGCATCGACGATCCGGTCCTCGTCGAGATGGATAAAGTGAGCTTTGATCTGGAAAACGGCGCCGTGCTGCAGGACGGACAGGATCTTGCCAAACTGGACGCGCTGTTCGTCAAGAAACTCGGTCAGGAATACAGTCCGCATTTGCTGGACCGGCTGGAAGTCCTGGGGTTTTTGCAGAACCAGGGTGTGCGCATCTTCTCCAGACCGCAGTGCATTCAAGCGCTGCTCGACCGCCTGGCTTGTACCGTCCGGCTGCGCCAGGGCGGAATCCCCATGCCGCCCACAGTGATCACGGAAAACATCGAACGCGCCGCCGAGGCGGTTCAGCGATTCGGCAAGGTCGTGCTCAAGCCCCTGTACAGCACCAAAGCGCGCGGCATGCAGGTGCTGGAAGATGGACCGGGTGTGAAAGCAGCGCTGGAACAATTTCAGGCGGCGGGAAATCCGGTGATCTACATTCAGAAGTTCCTGCCCATCCCCGACCGCGATTACGGGCTCGTGTTTCTGGGCGGCAAGTACCTGGCCACCTATTCCCGCGTGGCAAGTGAATCCGCCTGGAACACCACGATCCATTCCGGCGGGAAATACGAACCGCATGAACCGGACCCGGCCTGGATTCAGCTTGCGGACAAGGCGCAGTCGATCTTCAATCTGGATTTCACCTGTGTGGATCTGGTGGAAACGGATCGGGGGCCGATGGTGTTCGAGGTTTCCGCTTTCGGCGGGTTCCGCGGTCTCAAAGAAGCACACAACATCGACGCCGCCGAGCTGGTGGCCGATTACATCCTGAAAAAACTGGGCCATGAATTACAAAGATCTTGATATCGCGCAAATCCGCGCCCAACTCACCAATGGCGAGAGCCCCGGGCACAAAGCGAATTTCTGCTTCAGCGGTTTTGAAGTGGAAGTGCGCACGAATTCCAGCGGGCTCATCGACGATCTGAGAAACTACTTCAAGGAGTTTCCATCGAAGGGCGGCAAGCCGAACGTCACCATCGAGGCGCTGGAAACCCCGGAACCGAGGCTGGATCTTGCGCTCACCCAGCGGCTTCCCGATTCGGGAAAAACCCGGATCAAGGAAGAATTCGCCGATCTGGCCGACGGCCGTTTGATCCGCAAACGCGAAACCGGCGTGCACCTTTTGTTCGGCAGCGGGCAGTATCTCGCCGTGGGGCCGGTGAAGACGTATTCCAATCAGGTCATCAATTTCATCAACAACCAGTACATGCACTGGTTTCTCGATCAGGGCTACATCCTCGCCCACGCGGCCGGCATCCAGTGGAAAGGCAAGGGCCTTTGCATCGCCGGCTACTCGGGCATGGGCAAGTCCACCCTGTCTCTGAACTTCATGAGCCGCGGCGCCACCTTCGTCTCCAACGACCGGCTCCTGCTCAAAAAGACCGGAGATTCCATCCAGATGCGCGGCGTCCCCAAGCATCCGCGCATCAATCCGGGAACCATCATTCACAATCCCGACCTTGCAAACCTGATCGGCAAGGAAAAGAAAAGGGCATATTCCCAGCTGCCCCCTGAAGAACTGTGGGGACTGGAGGAAAAATACGACGCCATCATCGACGAATGCTTCGGGCCTAACAAGTATGCACTGGAAGGCGAGCTGGATCTGGTCGCGGTGTTCAACTGGGCCGGCATGGACAAACCGCCGGAAGTGCACCCCGTCGATTTGCAGAAAAGGCCCGAACTGCTGCAGTCCTTCATCAAGTCATTGGGGCTTTATTATTCCCCGGAGACCGACAGGGTGACGGACGAGCCCGGCGTGGAAGACTACCTCAAGCACCTTGCAGATTGCCCGGCGGTGGAGATCACAGGTGGCAAGGATTTTCAGATTGTTAGTGAGACCTGCCTGGAAATTTTGGAGACCGGTAACCTGACTTTATCAAATTAACCAATTAAATTGTTTAAACTTATTAGCAAAGGTGCAAAGTGCGCGTATAATGCGGCTCATTCAAAAATCGAAAACAGAGGGTGCTGAGGCGGAAAGCGGACGGATCATCCATTTTCCCAAGCGGGTCCGTCTGCAAAGTATCATCAAGCGGAGAAACGACATGGAAAAGAAATCGGTGGTCATCAACGAAAGAATGGAAAGCGATCAGGTCGTCGCGTTTCTGGAAGACCTGGTGGAAAGCCTGAGAGCCGGCACCATCTGCATTCAGCACGGAGACGATCTGGTGACATTGAAACCCGGTTCTCACGTGAGCATGGAACTGGAAGCCGCTGTCAAGAAAGGCAAGGAAAAACTGTCGCTGGAAATGGCGTGGATGGCGCTCGAAGAAAATGAAGATAAAAAAGAATTCCGCATCCTTTCTTCCGAACCGGCTGCTGTAGAAGTAGAAGAAGTGGACGAGGAAGACTACGAAGAAGAAGACGAGGATGAAGAGGAGGAAGAACCTCCCCGAAAAAGCTCCAAAAGCAAAGACAAAAAGAAGAAAAAGTCCAAAAAATAAGGTTCCGGCCCTTCGCAAGAAGGGCCGCGGCTTTCATCGGATATCCATAGCCTGTTTTACAGTGTCCGTCTGAAAGTGAAGCGCCACCAGCTGGCCCGATTCGACGATTTCATTCCCGGTCTCCGGATCGATCCCCATCCGCCTGCGGTTTTTCGCGCCTTTTTTCCCGCTCAATTCGATGTGCGCCTGCACCGTCGCGAGAAACCAGCCTTCACCCAGAATGGGTTCCATGTCGATGATGCCCGAGGATTCTTCGTTCTGCGTCAGTGCGTGCGAGCTCCACATCCCGAACCAGGTGGCGTCGTGCTCGGCGATCGCAACCAGCGAAGCGTCTGTCGGATCGTATCTCCATATTTTTGCCAGCCGCGGCCGGTTACCGGGATCTTCCTGAATGTAGACACGTCCCTGGCGGTCCACTGTAATATTATCCGGGCACGTCATCCCTTCCCAGCCCGTGGTCAACCGCACGAGCGTTCCGCCTGCCTGCGGGTTTTGAATATCGCTGAACACCAGTTTCCACAAACGGCCCGGACCGTAGCGGTCGCGAAAACCGAAACCGCCGGAATCGAACAGCGCCCCGGTGGTGGTGAAATAAAAGACGTTCGGATTCGCCGGGTCCCAGTGACCGTCCTCGGGCCTGAGAAATTTGGTCACTCCTTTCGCATTGCCGGCGCGCGTTTCTTCAAACAGGCGGCTGCCGTCGTCGCCGGATTGGTCTCCCAGGTCGACCAGTTCAAACGGCGCGGTGTCGCCTTTGGGAATGCCGAGCGGCGCGTGCTCCACCGGCAACCCCACAATCCGAATGCCGTACAGGTTTCCGTTATTCAGTCCCGCCTTGTCGATGGCGCTGCCCCGATCGGTTTTTTCGCCAATGTACACGTACAGCTCACCCAGCGTGTCGGCAGTTTTCGCGTCCGCATCGTCCAGCGCAATCAGCACGGTTTTTTTCTGGGGCATCGGGCTCGGCACGACGTTTTCAAACGCCATGTCACCCAGACGCGGCAGCTCATACGCCATGCCCGCGTCCTCGCCGGTCACCAGAACGGCGAAGGCCCGCCCGTAAGCGTCATCCGAATACGCATCGCTTTCCTCGCCGGTGAAAAAGATGCCCGCATCGGTGCCCAGTCCGGAGAAGCTCAGGCTCCCCGGCGGCATCAGGCTCGCTGAGCAGAAATTTTGAAACGCCGCACCGGAAACGGATTCGAACTCTCCCGTGCCGGAGTTCCAAAGCATCACCCGCTGGATCCAATCCTCCCCGGCCAGCACGCGAAAATCACCCGAAGGATGCCCCGGCTTGGTGAGCACCCAGCGGGAGACGAACGCCCCGCGGCCCCCGTGTTTGCGGACGCGTCCTTTGGTCCGGGGCAGCTCGTGATTCATGAACAGCGTGAATGTGCCATCGCCGTTGTCCAGCGCACCCAGCCCGTCTGGAACGCCCGCCATGCGGTAACCGAAAAAATCCTGCCCGGCGGAAAGAATCGCCACTGCGCGGTCGCTGTCGTTGTTCGGTTTGAGAAACAGTCCCGGCGTGAAACCGGAAGTGACTTCATCGGGAAGCGACCGCGTGCCGGTCATGTAAAACCCCAGTGACAGCAGAGCAACGACGAACGCCGCAGACACCATTTTGGTTTTAAGCGACATTTGATTTTGTGCCACGGCAACCCTCTTGAATCCGGTTTGGCCACACGCGCCAAATGAGTTGTGTTTGCGTTAAAAAAGCGGCGCGTTCGGCACGCCGCGCGTCTCTGTTTTTAGGGCTTTCCCGGCAGGTAGAAGTTGAGGTTCGAGTCGATGCCCATGAGGGGTTCCTGAACGATCTTTTGAATTTCCTCCAGCCGTTTCCGATTGTCGGCCTCGAATCGCAGCGTCAGCACCGGCTGTGTGTTGGACGCGCGCACCAGCGCCCAGCCGTCGCCGAAGTCGATGCGGATGCCATCGATGTCCACCAGCGGATAGAGTTCATGAAAATGGCGTTTGAGTTCGCGGACCACCTCGAACTTGCTCTCATCAGGACAATTTACCCGGATCTCCGGAGTCGCTATCGCCTTGGGAAGCGCTTCCACCATGTCTCCAAGGCTGCAATCGGAAGCTGAAAGGATCTGCATAAGGCGGCAGGCGGCATAAATGGCGTCGTCATAGCCGAAATATTCGTCCGCGAAACAAATGTGGCCGCTCATCTCTCCCGCCAGCAGCGCCCCGGTCTCCCACATTTTTTTCTTGATCAGGGAATGCCCCACCGCCGTCATGATGGGAACGCCACCGTGTTTGCGGATGTCGTCGAACAGATGCTGCGAGCATTTGACCTCGCCGATGACCCGGGCCCGGGGATGGCGTTTGAGCACATCGCGTGCGAACAGCATGAGAAGTTCGTCGCCGTAGATCATGCGGCCGGTTTCATCCACCACACCGATCCGGTCCACGTCGCCGTCGAAACCGATTCCCAGATCCGCCCCATGCTCGATAACCTTCTTTTGCAAGTCTACCAGATTTCTTTCCACCGTCGGGTCCGGGTGGTGGTTGGGAAAACTTCCGTCCGGTTCGCAGAAAAGCTCCACGATGTCCAGGCCCAGCCGTTTTAAAAGCCGCGGGCCCACCAGACCGAAACAGGCGTTGCCCCCGTCCACGACCACCTTCAGAGGGCGGGAAAGGGACGTGAGACCAATTATGGTTTCCAGGTAATCTTCCCGCACGTCGGTTTCCCAGATCCTGCCGTGTCCGGTTTCAAAGTCCTTGTTCTCGATCAGTCGGCGCAGCATCTGGATCGCGCCGCCGTGCAGCGTCCGGGTTCCCCGGCTGATTTTGAATCCATTGTAGTCCGCTGGATTGTGGCTGCCGGTGATCATCACGCCGCCGTGCAGTTCCAGGTGGTACAACGCGAAATAAAACACCGGTGTGGGCACGCGTCCGATATCGATCAGATGGCAGCCGGTCGAGGTCACACCGCCCGACAGCGCTGCGCGGAACAGGTCTGAGCTTTCGCGCACGTCACGGCCGAGACACAGGAATTTCCCGCCCCCCCGCCTGAGAAAGGTGCCGATGGCCTTGCCGATCAATTCCACCGTATCCGCGGTCAGGTGGTCACCCACCAGCCCTCGGATGTCGGACTCACGAAATATGTTCGGATGCACTTTGACCGGGGAAGAATTTTCAAACGATCCAAGGGGAAGGGTTACGTCCTGAAGAGACTTTGTCATCGTTCAGCCTTGTTTTTTGTTGATACGACTTCTATGCAGTTCGGGATTCGGCCTGCATCGCCACTCAGACTTGAAACGTGGGAATGATTCTATACTCACTTGGTTAGATTTCGGTTTGAATCCAATGAAGATCACAGAAAATCACAATTTTCCCGGAGGCGCCTCTCCCGGCTTGCTTCACGCTTGCAGATTCAAAAACCTAGCGGATTTATAACAGAAACAATCCAGCGGCCTAACAAACCGGGATTAATGTGAGGAAGACACCATTTGGATTTCCTATTGAGGAACCTATCTTTGAATAAAAACAATTCCTCCGCATTACCGGCTCCCGCCGGGAAAAAGCACGCCCCTCGATCGGCCGCCCCCTTGGAACCGGTGTCTGTAAAAGCCGCACTGGAAGCGTTGGGCACGGATTTTAAAAACTACGACAGGCTGCTTGAAACCCTGCCTTTCTCGGTGGGCGACGTCACCGCGGGTTCAGAAAGCGAGCTGCAGGCGGCGGTGATCGGCGACGCCGCGAATGTGGACATGGCGCTCGCCATACGCACGTCGAGTTTTTTCTCCAACGCCATCCAGCGGCAGAAAACCGGCGAGACTTCGAAACGGCTTCTCACTGATATTGAGGATTATCTCGATTCCAATCCGGAGCAGGTATGGGAAAACAGCTGGGTGCGCTTCCCGCACAACCGCTTGAGCCCGCTGGCGAAAAAGATTCTGTCCCAGGATTTGCGAGCGAACAAGAACGACCCGCATTCCGGCTTGCGCGGTGATTTCGATCGCTTCTTCTTCAAGCAGCATGGCGAAGCGTTCTGCCGCCTGCCGGTCAGCTACCTGTTGAAGCTGGCGCTGGCGGATTTTCTCGACCGCCGGAAGAGTCTGCCACCGGCTTTGTACCAGACTGGCATCCTGCTGCTCGACCACTTTCTCAACGACAACACCTCACCCGAGACCCACTCGTTTTACATTTCCGCGCTGGCTCCGGACGAAGGCAACGGCAAAAGCGTCGCTCGCGAAACCTGCCAGCGGTTCCTGTTCACCCAGCTTCTGATTCAGTACGCCAACCTCCGCTTCGGCCTCAAGGAGCGGGGCCAGGAAGCCATCGTTTTCCATTCGCCGCATCCGCCGATCCGGCAGAAAAAGCTCAACCAGTGCATCCCGGATTCGTTTTACCGCGAGCTGTTCATGAGCCCCTGTCTTTCGGGCTGGGACCGGGGCGAAGAAAAGCACGCCTACATGTCGCTGTGCCACGAGGTGCTGAGCCGCAGCCAGCTCAACACGCTGGCCAAGCTGCGCGAAGCCGGGCTCATCACCCGCAATCTGGTGACGCTGCCCAACACGTCCAATATCAGCCTGGCCAACAACGGCACGCACCTGAGCATGAGCAGCCAGCGGATGACCGCGGCGCTCAAGGCGCAGACAAAGGATTTTACCGGGCGCCATGAAAAATACATCGGCGATCTGGCGATCAAAGTGTTCGAGCATTTTCTCAGCCTGTTCGTCGGCCAGTACAGCGCCGCTCCTTATCGGATGGAGTTTTTCGACTTCCACCCGGAAACGGCGCTGGGCTTTTTGCCGCACCAGCTTCATTACACGCATCTGCGCATGATCTGGCGGCGCTGGCACAAAAAAGCCAAGCTGAAAATTTTCAACAAACCAATCACACCGTTCGGTCCCAGGTGGCTGGATAAAATCATCAACGATGTGTTCGGCTTTCGCGGCGACGTCATTCCCGATTTCCGCCTCGTCGATTACATGGTCGCGCTGTTGAGCACGGAAGGCTGCCCCATGCTGGACGGAAAACCCGGCAACCTGGAACGCCTGGCCAAGGATCTGATGCATCTCGGCGTGTTTCACGAAAAAATGTCGCCCTACATGTTCTACCGGCTGAGGCAGTTCGCCTCAATGGGCTATTCCGGTTTCGAGGGACGGTATTATTCGCTGTTTGAAAACATCACGGAGGACATGGGTGAGGCAGCGGATCTGCAAAACCTCATCACGCTGCTGGCGTTCAAGCTGGTGGCCACAGGCAGGGTGACCCACGCCTCGATTCCGGACACGCCGTTTGTCGAAAGCGAACGGCGGCAGGTGGCCTTCGGCGCCGCCATCGGCATTCCCACGTTTTACGTGCGCGGCGACACCGGCAACCTTTTTTTGAAAAACCTCGTGCGCCGGACCGCGAAAGTGCGCGCCAGTTCCCGGTATCCGGGTTATTTCCGGGTGCAGACACAGGAATACAAGAAGGCACTGCTGATCTATCTGAAGGAAGAAGCGGGGGATCTGGTTTCCCTGCTCAACATGCAGGAGACGCTGGGCGGACTGGCGCACCGCATTAACGATGTTGAGACGGGCTCGGCAGCCGGCCGCATCACGCAGGGAATTCTCAATGAAGCGGGGACCCATTGTCCCTTCAAGCTGTCTGCCTGGGAGATGAATTCCGCCGCCGAGGCCTACTACCGCAATGGATTGCGCCGCAAACACATTCAGGAAGGGCTCGACGGACTCAAAGAGGCATTTTCAAACGACCGGGATTTCGTTGAATTCATCACCGAACGGTTTCCCGGATTTCTAAAAACCCTGGACGGTTCTCCTAACCGGTTTTTTGAGGACGCCGGACAGCATCCACCTTCGTATGCGACGATCCGCGTCCTGCTGGAAATGATTCTGATGCACACGGCCTACAAAACCTCAAAATTCGAGCACTGGATCGACCGCAGACACACGGAGCTCCATGACGACGCATCAGTATATTGACGGCACCACCGGTAAGGTGGTGGATGAAAAACTGTTTGGGGACCCCATCGTGCGCTGGCTCTATTCCGCCGTGCGGGAAAAGGCCCCCTTCGTCTTCAGGGCTCTCACCGGCCCCCGCATCTCCACGGTTCTGGGTTTCCTGAATTACCGGACGCGCCTCGGCGCGCGGCTGTCCGGAAATTCCAGAATGCTTTCAAACGGCGGCGTCGATTGGGACGAATGCCTCAAGCCGCGCGCGTACTACGACACGCCTGAAAAGATCTTCGAGCGCAAGATCCGCTACTGGGACACCCGGTCCATGCCGCGCGAAGAGAGCGTTGTCGTGTCTCCGGCCGACTCCAGGGTACTGGTGGGGTCCTTCCGCGAAACCTCCGATCTTTGGCTGAAAGAAAAATTCTTCCATTTCAACGAGCTGTTGGGATGCGACAAGCGGCAGTGGCTGAACGCATTCCAGGGCGGGGATTTTGCCATCTTCCGCCTGACGCCGGAAAAGTATCATTATAATCACGCTCCCGTTTCCGGAATCGTCATCGACCATTACGCCATCGACGGCGACTACCATTCCTGCAATCCGGGAGCGATCGTCCGGCTGGTCACGCCGTTTTCCAAGAACAAGCGCATGGTGACCGTGATCGACACCGACGCTCCCGGAGGCAGCGGTGTCGGTCCCGTGGCGATGATCGAGGTGGTGGCCCTGATGATCGGCGAGATCCGGCAGTGTTATAGCGGGGAGCGCTACGAAGACCCGCGTCCTTTGGAGCGCGGCCTGTTCCTGCGCCGGGGGCAGCCGAAAAGCCTGTTCCGGCCGGGAAGCAGCACCACCGTCCTCATCTTCCAGAAAGGCAGGGTCCGGTTCGACGCCACCATTCTGGCAAACCTGCGCCATCCGGAAGCGCAGAGCCGCTTCTCGCTGAACTTCGACCGCACGCTCGTCGAAACCGACGTGAAAACCCGCTCCCCGGTCGCCGAAAAAATCCTTGACTGAGGCAAAACCATGAACGCGATCATCACCGCGGTTTTTTTCATCGCCTGCATCGCCTATCTCGTCTGGGGCGTGCGGGTGCTGCCCAAAGAGAACCGGCAGTTCCTGGCTGTGTTCCCGGTCAAAAAGCTGGACTGCGGCAGCTGGCAGGGAATCAACCTCACCTGGTACGGCGTTCTGGTGGCCAACAGCGTGCTGGCCGCCGCCGTGGTGTTTGTGGTGTTGACCGCAAGTGTGGGGATCGCCGCCGCCGCGGTAGGGCTCATTTTGACCGCCGTCCTGCTGTTCAGCCTGCCCGCCGCGCGCATTCTCGCTGGCTGGATCGAAAAGAAAGATAACACTTTTTCAACCGGAGCTGCCTCGTTCGCCGGACTTTTAGCCAGCTACCCCGCCATCCTGCTCGCCGGACAACAGGGCAAAATGCTGGCGATCCTCGCCGCGCTCACCATCAGCTACTGCGTCGGCGAGGGTCTGGGAAGGCTGGCCTGCATCAGCTTCGGCTGCTGCTACGGCAAACCGCTCGACAAGAGCCCTCCCCTGCTGCGCAGACTGTTCGCGCAGTTTCACTTTGTTTTTCACGGTGAGACCAAGAAGATCGCCTATGAAAACGGATGGGATGACATTCCCGTAGTGCCCATCCAGGCACTGACCGCTGGAATCAGCCTGGCGGGCGCGTTCGCCGGCTGGATTCTGTTTTCCCTGTCCCATTTTGCTGCGGCGTTTTTAGTCAGCCTGACCGTGTCCCAGGCCTGGCGGTTCGTGTCGGAGTTCTTCCGTTCCGATCACCGCGGCACAGGCAATTGGAACGTCTATCAGATCCTGCCTCTGGCGGCGATCGCGCTCGGCTTCGCCACGGTGTTCGCGGCATCTCCCCCACAACCGTTTCCGATCGCGCTTGCTCTGGGCGTGGAGCAACTGGGTCAGCCGGAGTCGCTGCTGGTTTTATCCGCGCTCTGGCTGATCGTCACCGTTTATCTGGGTAGAAGCCGCGTGACCCGTTCTGTGATCTCCATCTCCGTGTGCAAGGAGCGGATCTGACAGTCAAGAGAAGGGAGTGATTTAAACGGACGTCTGAGTTCCGGACGACGATTGAATTGGATCTGACGGATTTAACTATTTTATTGAAGGGGGAGGATAAACTACAGCAATCCCCCAAAAGGGCGTTAAAGAAGCAGTGGTTGACAGAAAAAGGAAAATTGATGGATTTTGATTCGGTCCCTATGGATGATCTCAGGGAAAAGGATTATTTGTATTTAGAAAACGAAGCCTTGTTGACGACACATTTAGCGGAAGAGTTGTCCTACAATGCGTCAAAATTTTTTAACGATACCCCGGACGAGGATTTTGCCGTGTACATGAATACAAACGTCCTGGCGGCACACGCGGGCTTGAAGGCATTTAAGGAAATCATTAAGGAAGTGCAGGAGGAACCGTCAAAAATGACACCGTCAAACATGATTCCGTTCCCTCAACGGGGATGAGGAAAACGGTGTAGAGGGCGTGAGGGGGGGGGTTTTCGGCCTACCAAACCATTTTGAGAACCGGGGGCAACCAAAGGGCAACCGTATTTTTGGGCATCCTCAAAATCCAAAAACAGTTAAATCACTAAAAAGACAGGGGTTTCTGGTTTCTAATATAGCGTCCTTATGCTAGGTTTCCGGCCTCTCACGCCGGAAACAGGGGTTCGATTCCCCTTGGGGCTACTCTATTCGAAAGGCGGTTGCGCACACCGCGAACCGCTTCACCGCAAAGCACAACGTTTCCCGCAATTCCCCCCTGCAGCATTCCCTTTTCAGATTTTTGCATATAAAGGACGGCTCAAGCCAAGTTCCGACAGGCGGAATTCGCTTTGCCTAATAATGCGCGGACAGGGAAAAGTTGACGATGTTCTCGTCGAAATCCGAGGAAGCCAGGTTGGAGGTGCTGTTGATGTACTGGTAGTCGAGCTTCAGTTTGAGGAATTTAAACAGCGGCTGCTCGACGCCAAACAGGATGGTGTGCCGGTGATCGGCGCGTTCTTCGCCGATGCTGGCGGTGACCTTCTTGTAATCCTTGAAAAAATACCGGTAGCCCAGACTCACCCGCGTGTCCCAGTCGGTTCCCGGTATCGGTGTGCGCACGCCCGACGTCACGAAGTGGCCGAAATAGCCGAACTCCCGCCCCGTGGTGATTTCATTCTCGAAGGTGTAGCCCACGTTCACGAAGCCCTTGCTGCCCATGAAAAACAGGTAGTTGTTGATGCCGACGCCGTGGTTCTGGCTGTCGCGGTCGGGAGAATCGAAAAAGTTGATGTCCCGATAGGCGTAGTTGAGCGTCGTGTACACGGTGGGAAGCAGGAAGCCCCCGACGCTGGGGGAAGCGGAATGGATCTCCAATAGCTTGTCGCCTCCCAGGATGGTGCGGTTGTAGATCGTATTGAGCCCCAGATCCACGCCCCAAACCTCGCGCGAACCGGTCAGGGTGAACAGGTGCGACTGCATATCGAATGCCGACAGGTCGTCGTGGATGCTCTGGTAAAAATCGTAACCCGCTTCCACTTCGTATTTCTCGCCCGCGAGCAGTTTGTACGCACCGGAAAATTCGTACACCGTGGAAAAATCGTCGAGATTGGTGGTCTGGTCCAGCTCATCCACCGTGATGTTGTCGTCGTATTCCAGACCGACCGAGGCGGATAAGGAAAGACGTTTCTTCTCTTTTTTCGATTCGACCGCCTTGAGCATTTTTTCCGCTTCTTTGGCGATCTCGGTCTTGGGATCGTACTGGATCGCGTCGTTCAGCGCCTTGGCGGAAAGCTCCCGGTTGCCTTGATGAAAATGCGCCAGCCCGATGTTGTAGGCGGAAAGCTGGTCGTACTCGCTGTCCAGCCGCGCCGCTTCCTCGAAATGATGGATGGATTGCGTGTGTTCCTTCTTGCCCTGGTAGGTCAGCGCCGTAAAGAAATGCAGCGTGCCGCTGGGACGTTGCACCAGGGCTTCGTTCAGGATCTGGAGGGCTTCCTCGTATTTGCCGAGTTGAAAATAGGCGATGCCGAGGTTGAGGCGGGCGCCTTCCAGATTGTCTTTCAGGGCCAGCGCATCGTTGATGATCCGGGCAGCCTTTTCGAAGTCCTTCGCGTCCAGGTGGCCGAGCCCCCGGGAATACAAATCCTCGGCGGATTCCTGCGCCCAGATGGGAAGCAGGCCCAATGAGAGCAGGATGATTATCACTGTGCCAATAAAGGCGACACGGACGAAACGAACAGGAGGCATTGGGTAAGACTAGTTATCTCAGTGATTTTGCGGCATTATACCGTAAAATATCCCTCTACCAATGCTTTTCGTTTCGCTAAAACGAAAAAAAACCGGGCCCGCCAAAGCGGACCCGGTCGCAAGCAAACTCAACGTTTAAAATGTTAAAAACGGAAGAGCCGGGAACTACAGCAAACCTCCCAATCCCTTGCCTTTGCCCTTGCCGTTTCCGGTTTCTTTCACCACCTGTTTCGCCGCATCCTTTGCTGCATCTTTCGCAGCCGACTTGGCAGCGCCTTTGGCGGCATCTTTTGCAGCACCTTTAGCCGCATCCTTCGCGGCCGACTTGGCGGCATCCTTAGCGGCTACTTTGGCGGCATTTTTTGCAGCGCCTTTCGCTGCCGTTTTGGCGGCACCTTTCGCTGCATCCTTTGCCGCGTTCTTGGCCGACATTTTAGCCATGCGCGCCGAATCCATGCTGGATTTGAACGTATCACGGGAGCCTTTCATCTTCTCCCGATACGACTGCCGGAACGCTTTTTTCACTTCCGGAGACGCGTCCTTGAGCGCTTCCCATTCCGCTTTCATGGCAGCACGCAGAGCCTTTCTTTCGGCCTTGAACGCATCGCGTGCAGCTCTGGTGTCGCTCTTGAACTGATCCTTGATGGCTTTTGATGCCTGCTTGGCAGCGTTTTTGGCCGCCTGCTTGGCGATGTTCTTGCCAATACCTTTGGCCAGCGCCATCCGCTTGGGCTTGGTGGTCTTGCGCATGACTTCCTTGATGAGTCCAGGAGGCGCCTTGCGGACCGGCGTCACGGTTCCGTTTTCAAGGAATTCCTGGTACTGGCCGGCGGACACCAGAAAGGATTTATCCTGATTCCCGGGGAGATTCGATTTGGTCTCGATCTGCCCTTCCAGGGTCACGAAGGTGGTCTTGCCGTTTTCATCCAGCAGAACAACGAACTCCGTGCCGCGCACACCTGCGGTGGCGGTCGGCGTTTCCACTTTAAACATGGAGCCTTTGGCTTTGCCCTTGGTCACGGCGAACCGCACCGCGCCCTCGGTGGCCTTGAGCACCGTCTGGCGCAGGTCCACATCGGGATCGTAGATGTGCTTGCTGATGTTGACCGTCGCGTCCTCACTCATGGTGAGCGTGCTCTGATCGTCGAAGGTGAAGATGGCTTTGGACGAATAGTCGGTTTCCAGCCGGTCGCTCATGAACACCGGCGAAGCCAGCTCGGCTTCCTTTTTACCGGACTGTCCCTTGTGGGTCTGGTACAGCTTGCCGTCGAGGCCGGTCGTCAGACCGACGTCCGCGGTTTTCAGCAAGCCCGCCTGCTTGAGATACATCTTCTGCTCATACAGGTTTTTGCCTGATTCGCCACCGGAAAACGCGTACGCCAGGCGCACGAATTCCTGCTGCGTCACCGGCATAAGGGGCGATTTGTCCTTCAGGACGTTCACACCGAGCATATCCAGGCTTTTCTTCACTTCCTCATAGATCTCGCGCTTGGAAAGACTCGCAACACCATCCGGAAGCAGCGGGCTTTCGGGCTGGTTCTGCACCATCATGTGCACGAAATCGATGCGGTTGATCTGATCGTCGCTGCTGAGCGCAGCGAAGGCCCCGGGCACAGGCTGCACCAGGGTCAGGGCGAAGAAGAACAGGGCCAAAAGCCCCGCCGCCTTCAAATTCTGTTTGTGGTTCGCTTGCGTTTTCATTGCTTTCTTCCTCCAAGAAAGACTGCGTTTTATATAAAGATTCGAAAATCGGCTAAAAAAACTCGAAACCCCGGCTCCCCGCACGACGGGGTAGCTGAGGTGAAGTCATAGATTCACACCTATGGTTAGTGCAATTGCAATGCCAAGTTCGACGCCCGAAAGGGCAAAAATTGAAGGCCGTTTTTCAGGGAATTTCAGGTGCCGCAAACGCACCTTAAAAAAAGGAGAGAAAGAAAGAGGTGAAAATGGACACTTTTTGTAAACCGGGCGATACAAACTTGATACCCAAAACGGGGTATATTTAGGGACGCTTTTTGAAGGATTTTGCGGCCGGTTGCGGGCCCTGAGATGACGCTCAGGGGGATGGCTGTGCGGAGCGGTCGGCATTCTCCTGCAGCAGCCGGGTGGCTTCTTCTTCGGGCAGGGGCTTGCTGAAAAGATAGCCCTGCATCAGATCGCAGCCGAACGACTGCAGGTGGGCTTTCTGGTCCTCGGTCTCGACGCCTTCGGCGACCGTTTTCATGTTGAGCCCCTTGCCCAGGGCGACGATGGTCTTTGCAATGATCGCGTTGGTCGGCTCCTGCAGGTTCTTCACGAAAGAAAGGTCGATCTTCAGGGTGTCCACCGGCAGCCGGCTGAGATACGTGAGCGAGGAATAGCCGGTGCCGAAATCGTCGATGGCGAGGAAAATTCCCAGATCGCTGAGTTCCTGCAGCGTGGCGATGGCCGCTTCCGAGTTGCCCGTCAACACGGTTTCGGTGATCTCCAGCTCCAGATGCCGGGGGTTCATGCCCAAATCCTGCATGATCTTCGACACCCGCGGCACGGGGTTTTCGCTGTTGAACTGCACGCCGGAAAAATTCACCGCGATGTATTCGAGGTCGATGCCCATCTCCTGCCAGGTTTGAAACTGCTGGCAGGCGGTTTTGAGCACCCAGTCTCCAATGGGCAGGATGAGCTGGCTCTTCTCCGCCACCGGAATGAACTCTGCCGGCGAAATCATGCCCTTTTCCGGATGGTTCCAGCGGCACAGCGCCTCGAACCCCATGATCTTGCCGGTCTTGAGATCTACAGTCGGCTGATAATGCAGCAGCAGCTCGTCGTTTTCCAGTGCGTGCACCAGGCCCCGTTCGATATCGAGGAATTTCGCCGCCTGCACCAGTTGTGAAGAATCGAAATGCAGGAAGGTGTTTTTGCCTTTATCTTTGGCGGCGTAGAGGGCGGTTTCCGCCTGCATCAGGATGTCCTGGGCGGTGATGCCCTGGTCGGGAAAGCGTGCGATGCCGATGCTGAAGGTGCAGGGAATGTTGCTCCCCAGGATCTCAAACGGCGTTTTCAGGCTTTCTATAAAGCGTTCCGCGGCCTGGGTGACCTGCGCTTCGCCGCGGGTCTCCCGCAGCATGACGAGAAACCCGTCTCCTCCCGCATGGGCGACCAGATCCAGCTTGCGGAAATGGTTTTGCAAGTGCTGGGCCAGTTCTTTGATCAGAAGGTCGCCCGCCTCGCGGCCCATCGCGTCGTTGACCGACCGGAAATTGTCCAGATCGAGGCACATGACGGCGATTTCCTGATTGCTGCGCCCGGCGTCCTCGATGGCGAGGTTCAGGCTGTCGACAAAATACTTGCGGTTCGGCAGCCCGGTGAGTGCATCGCGGTAGGTGATGTTGTCGATCTTGTCCTCCATCAGCTTGCGCTCGGTCTGATCCTGAACGTGCGCCACGAACAGCGGCAGGGTCTCCGAGGGCACCATCGCCAGACGGATTTCCACCGGATACGTCGTGCCGTCTTTTCTGCGGTGCGTGGCCTTGAACGTGTGCTGTGTCTTGATCTCGTTCAGCAGCAGATCCAGCGTCCCCTTCAATTCCTCGAGCGGAATGTCCTCGATGAGGTCCGCCGGGGTCATGTTTTTCAATTCGTCCACGCTGTAGCCGATGTGGTTCCGGGCACAGGCATTGGTCTGGACGAAATGCAGCGACGCGGAATCGAAGATGTAGATTTCGTTTGTGGAATTGTCGAGGATCTGCATCAGGCTCTTGGACAGTTTTTCCTGAACCTGCAGCTGGACGTAGCTTTTGTCGAGCTTTTCGAGATCCTGCCGCGAGCGGTCGCTCAGGGTTTTGAGCACCGTGAACAGCGCCTGCGAATTGGACGTCAGATACGAATGAAAGTGGTCTTTGCGGATTTCCAGCAGGCAGGTGTCGGAAATCGCACGGGCGGTGGCCGAGCGGGGGCCGGATTGCAATAGCGCCATCTCGCCGATGAATTCTCCCGGCCCGCGTGTGGCGATTTTTTTCTTCTTTTTAAACACCCCCACCATTCCCGAGAGAACGATGTACATCGACTCTCCCGGTTCGCCGTCCTCGAACACCGTTTTATCGGGTTCCAGGTTCACTTCCTCGCATTGCGAAGCCAGGTTCTCGATGCTTTCCTTCGGCAGGGAGCTCAGGCAGTCGACGGCCTGCAATTGACTCACTTTTTTGGACAGTTCCATGATTTCAAGCGCCTTCGTTTATAGCCGCTTCGGCAACCGCTTTGGGGCCCGGGGTTTGTGAAAATGGATAACTTCAGGCTAACCATATTTACACTAAAATTCAATCTTAATATTCCATAAATACCTGTTATAATTATAGTTATCTCAACAAAAATGAGGCCAAACACAGCCGCATTGCAAAAACACCCGGTTTTTCAAGGTTTTTCATGGAAAGCGGGTTCCGATGGGTCCACCAATGGAAAAAACAAAAAAAACAGTCCTCATCTGGGCGCTCGGCGTCCTGATCACGATATCAGTGGCGGCCCTGTACTGGGCCTATCCCCCTGCCCTGCACCGGCTGGAGATCCTGTTCCAGAACGCCCATTTCCTGTGGCGCGGACCGGTGAAGCCGGGACCGGAAGTGGTGATCGCCGCCATCGACGAAAAGAGCCTGGATGAGCTGGGACGCTGGCCCTGGCCGCGACAAACGGTGGCCCGACTGGTGGACAAGCTGGTGGAAAACGACGTGAAGGTGATCGGCTTCGACCTGGTGTTTTCCTCGCCGGAGGAGACCGCCACCCAACGCACGCTTGACCGATTGAAACAGGAGATCCAGTCCCTCTCCGGCCCGCAAACCCCCGCCGCCGCTCTGATCGACCGCTACGTTCAGGAACAGGACCCGGACGCCGCTCTGGCGCAGGTCCTCAGAAAATCCCGGCGGGCGGTGCTGGGATACTTTTTTCATTTCGAGCAGGAGGCGGTGCGGCACCTGGACGCTGAAACGCGCCACCGTTACTTTGAGAACATCCGTCCCGCCCAGTTCGGCGGTTTCATCCAGTCCGATCCGGACCTCGACCTGGCCGCGATCGATTTTCGCACCGCCTACGCGGTGGAATCCAACGTGGAGATCCTGTCCGAAAAGCTGCGCCGCTCCGGGTTCATCAGCTTCGATGTGGAGAGCGACGGATCGCTGAGAAAACTGGCGCTCATCGTCCGCTACCGCGATGATAAAACCGGTGCGGATCATTATTTCCCGCCGCTTTCGGTGCGCGTATTGGAAAAATACCTCGGCGGCAGCCTGTTTTTCAAAGTGGCGCCGGCCGGGGTGCAGAGCGTGATCCTCGACAGCGGCGAGCCGATCGTCATCCCCGCCAACGAACGCGGCGAGCTGGCCATCAATTTCCTCGGCGGCAGGAAGACCTTTCCGCATGTCTCCATCACCGACATCGTGCACGACCGCAAAGAACATTTCCCGCCGGGGGGACTGAAGGACAAAATCATCCTCATCGGCGCCACGGCGACGGCGCTGGGCGACAACAAGGTGACGCCGTTCGATCCCATCCTGCCGGGCGTCGAGATCCACGGCACCGTCATCGACAACATTCTGCGCAACCGGGCGCTGCTGCAGCCGCAGTGGGTGCCGGTGGCCGACACGCTGCTGCTTGTCGTATTGGGAATCGGGCTGGTGTGGTTTTACGGGCGCGTGCGGCCGCTGTACGGGGCGGGTGCCATGCTGCTCATCACGGCGGCGCTGTTCGGGTTCAACCACTGGATGTTTCTTAAGCAGCGGATTTTCCTGACCAACGTGTTTCCGCACCTGGAGCATTTCCTGATCTTTTCCGGCTTGATGGTGTACCGCTACGTCACCGAAGAGAAACAAAAGCAGTTCATCCAGAAAACCTTCAGCCAGTACCTGTCCCCCAAGGTCATCGAGCGGATCATGAAGGACCCGGACCAGCTCAAGCTGGGCGGCGAGCAAAAGGAGCTGACCGCATTTTTCACGGATCTTGCGGGCTTCACCACTTTTTCCGAAAAACTGACTCCACAGGAGCTGGTGTCCCTGCTCAACGAGTATTTCACAGAAATGACCGACATCCTGTTGAGCTATGAAGGCACGCTGGACCGCTACGACGGCGACGCCATCAAAGCGTTTTTCGGTGCGCCGGTCTACTTCGAAGACCACGCCGTCCGCGCCTGCTATGTGTGCATCGAAATGCAGGAACGGCTCGCCGTGATGCGGGAAGAGTGGAAACAGGCGGGAAAACCGGATATCCACATGCGCGTCGGGCTCAACACGGGCCTGATGGTGGTGGGGAACATGGGCACGAAAACCCGCATGGCCTACGGCATGAACGGCGATTCGGTCAACCTGGCGGCAAGGCTGGAAGGGGCCAACAAAGTGTACGGCACGTTTTCGCTGATCAGCGAAACCACCTACGCGCAGGCGAAAGACTTCATCGAGGTGCGGGAGCTGGATTCCATCCGCGTGGTGGGACGCAAGAACGCCGTCAAAATCTACGAACTGCTCGGCAAGAAAGGCCTGCTCGATGAAACCATGCAGACCCTGCTTCCCCTGTACAACCGCGGGCTGGAGCAATACAAGCGGCAGAACTTTCAGGAAGCGGAAGCGCTTTTTGAGCAGGTGCTGTCGATCCGGCCGGACGACGGTCCGTCAAAGACCCTGCTTAAGCGCTGCCGGGAACTGAAGGACCGGGACCTCTCGCCATCCTGGGACGGCGTGTACACGCTCACCTCTAAATGACCTGCTGCGTTTCCTGAGCTGCGGACGCCTGCTCCCGCCACGGCTCAGATTTCCAATTAAACGGCGGCGGTCTGCTCTTGATCCAAGTGGGTTCGAATGGTCTTGAGGAAGGTTGTCACATCGATGGGTTTGGCGATGTGCGCCTCGAATCCGGCAAGCTTGTAATTTTGGATGTCGGCGGTGGTGACGTTCGCGGTCACGGCGATCACCGGTATCGTTTTCGTTTCTTCCAGCGATTTCAATTCTCTCAAAGCGGCGACCCCGTCCTTGCCCGGCAGGTTGATGTCCATGAGGATGAGATCGGGACGCTGACGGCGCGCCAGCAGGATGCCGGACTCCGCATCTCCCATGGTGATGAGGTCGATCGTCTTATCCGGTTTCACAATCTGCTCCACCAGTTTCTTGTTGGCCGCATTGTCCTCGACGTACAACACCATCGATCTTTTCTCCTCAGCATCGGATTCGCTTTCCAGTTCCTCTGCGCTGCTTTGCGGTTTCACTGGTTCCGCGGCCTGTTTCGGAGCGGGCAGCCCGATCGTGAAACAGGTGCCCTTGCCGACCGTGCTTTGCACGCTGATCGTTCCCTGCATCCTTTCCACCAGCTGTTTGGCGATCACCAAGCCCAGCCCGGTCCCCTCCACTTCGGATTCTTCGGCGCCAAGACGGTCGAACGGCTGAAACAGGTTCCCCAGCTTCTCTTCGGGGATGCCCATTCCCGTGTCCGTGACCGACACATGGATGCTTCCATTTTCTTTTCGTTTGGCACGCAGCGTCACCGAGCCGTTTTTGCGGTTGTACTTGATGGCGTTGGAGATGAGATTGAGCAAGACCTGCTTCAACTTCGTGCGATCCGCACAAACAATCAAGGCTCCGTGCTTCATCGTGTCGTTGTCGATGCGGATGCCGCTCTTTTGCGCCAGCGGTGAAACGAGGGGCAGGACCTCCTGAATGAGTTCGGCCAGGTCGAACGATTCCAGGGAAAGCGAAATTTTTCCCGATTCGATGTGCGCCAGATTCAGGATCTCATTGATGATTTCCAGCAGGAAATTTCCGGCCCTGAGTATTTCCTGCAGCCACTCCCGCTGCGCCTGACTCAACGGCTCTTCATTGCTGAATTCCAGAAGCTGGCCGAATCCCAGAATGGCGTTCAAAGGCGTGCGCAGTTCATGGCTCATCTTGGACAGGAACTCGGACTTGGCCTGGTTGGCTTTCACAGCCTGATCCTTGATCTTCTCCAGTTCCTTCACTTCCGACTTGTCCTGCGTGACCGCGACGTACACGCTGTGATTGCCGGTTTTCAACATCCGCACCCGGGTTTCCACAGGGTAGCTCGACCCGTCTTTTCTCACATTGAAATCTTCAATGAGAATGGAGGCGGTTTTATCCGCCGTCAACGATCCCGCCATTTTTTCGAACTTTTCCCGGGTCAGGTCCCGCAGCAGGTCGAAGGGGGTTTTCTGGATCAGTTCACGGATGGAGTAGCCGAGATTCTTTTCTGTGCAAGCATTGGCATTTTTGATGCGGCAGGTTTTAGGGTCGAACACGTAGATCTCTTCTCTCGTGTTGTCGAGCAGGTCTTTCAACCAGGTGTTCAGCTTGGTCTGGGACTGCAGCTTGTCCTGATCCTGCCCCAACGACTCGAGATCTTCGCGGGATCTGGAAGACAATGTTTTCAGCAGGGCGTTCAGGGTCTGCGGCCGGTTGGCCAGCTTCGAGTAAAACTTTTCCCGGTCCAGTTCCAGAAGGTGCGTCTCGCCAACCGCTTTTGCGGAAGCCGAGCGCCGGTCCGCCTGTATCATGCCCATCTCGCCGAAATATTCGCCCGGTCCCCGTTTGGCGAGCTGCTTGCCCTGACGGTGCACCACGATCTCTCCGGAGTAAATGAGATACATGGAATCACCGGATTCCCCTTCCTTAAAGAGGCACTGCCCCGGTTTGAGCAAGATTTCCCGGCAGCCCTGCAGAACCTGCTGAATCGCGGCTTCCGACAGCGTCTCGAACAGATCCGTCTTTTTAAACAGATGGACTTTGGAATGGGACAACATAATTGGGAAACCCGGAAACTCCACAGGGTGGATATGGAAATGTTCTTTTAATACAATGGTTTATTCTACCAGTATAGGTCTTTGGGCACGCCCGTTCAACAGAATAACCATTTAAATCAATGTAATATGTGAACTCAGAAGTAAAATCGCTGAAAAACCACAGTTTTACGTCCTGAATACGTCCCATCTCCTCCTGAATCGAGCATTCTGCATGAGGATTCCGGTATAATCTCACGCTGAACGGCCCATTCGACCCAACGCGCAAACCGCCTCATTTTCGACCATGACAGCCAATTTTCTGCAACCGCCCTGCCCGCACAACGACGCCGGCAAGACCCGGACCGTCGGATTTGAAATCGAATTCGCCGCTGAGGACTGCGTCGAGGTTGCAAAAAAAGTGCAGAGCCGGTTCGGCGGGCGTCTCGAAAAAATCAATCCGCATTTTTATAAAATACTCGATTCCAGCCTCGGCGATTTCTCGGTCCAGCTCGACACCCAGTGGGTCCATCCCGACATGCCGGACCAGCAGGACGTCCCCGAAAACGATCTGGAACAGTTCCTGAAAAACGAAGCCCTGCCGAAATTGTGCGAATGGCTCGGAGACATCGGCAAATCGGTCGTGCCCTACGAAGTGATCACCGGTCCGGTTCCCCTCGACCGCCTCGATGAACTCAGCGCCTTGACCGAAAGCCTGATCGAGCTGGGTGTGGAAGGCACCGACGAATCGCTGTTGTATGCTTTCGGGGTGCACATCAATCCGGAGGCCCCGTCTTTAAAAGCCGATTCCATTCTCGCGCATCTGCGCTCCTTTCTCCTGATGAGCGATTGGCTCAAGGAGCAGATTCAGGTCGACCTCGCCCGGAAAATCTCACCCTACATCAATGCATTCCCTCCCTCCTATGCCGTGAAAATACTGGATTCCGGATACCGGCCCGGCATGGAGGCATTGATCGACGACTACCTTGCGGACAACCCCACCCGCAACCGGGAGCTGGACCTTCTGCCCTTGTTCTCGCATATCGACAGGGAAAGAGTGCAGCGTCAGTTGGAAGACGACCTGACCTCCGCCCGGCCGACCTACCATTACCGGCTGCCGGATTGCCGCCTGAACGATGCGGAATGGAGTCTGAGCAAGGAATGGAATCTTTGGGTGCAGGTGGAACGGCTGGCGGACAGCGAGGATTTACTGGCGTCGCTGAGTGAAGCGTACCTCCGCTGCCAGGATGAGCTGATTCCCGAAGACTGGGCCCGGGAAGTCGGAAAACATCTTTAACGGGAACCGGTTAGCCGTCCGCGGTCTGAATGGAGATCGCGTACGTCAATGACGATTCCGCTCCCGTACCCCGCAGCTTTCCGCTGGTCGGCGCGGCCAACGCCGGGTGCGCCCCGGAAGCGAGGGCAATGTGACGGTCGGAAACGGCCAGTCCGTGGGTCGGGTCGAATCCGCGCCACCCTCCCCCCGGCAGATACACCTCCGCCCAGCCGTGCAGTTCCGGTTTGTCCGTCTCCTCTTCCAGATAGAAATAGCCGCTGGTGAAACGGCTGGCCAGCCCCACCGCCCGGCAGGCGTCCATGAACAGGACGGACAGGTCGCGGCAGGCGCCTTTTTTGTGTTCCAGAACCTGCTGCGGCGGCACCGGCTCGCCCTTTTCGCGGAATTCCACCTGCACGTTCCGGTGGATCGCCTGCGCCAGTTGCTGCGGGAAGGCGATCGGATCGCGGCCGGCCTCCTGCAGCACGCTTTTTGCGAAGGCATCCACATGGGCCGTGGGTTCGGGACGCGTCAGGTAAACCGCAAGCGCGTCCGCGTGCGGGCCAGGATACGCAAACGGAACCGTCTGAAAATCCTTGCCCGGAAGTATGTAATCGTAGGGATTGCTTTTCAGCGTCTCGACCCGGGAGACCGCGGTGAGAGTCAAAGAGCGGGTCATCCCCTCAAACCACAGAATGTCCGCCGGCGTCCCGTCGAGATCCGCCACCTGCGCGGCGCCCTGCGGATCGGGTTGCACCTGGATTTTGAAATGGACGAGCTGCTGCCAGGCATCGGTTCGCGGGCACAGGCGGACCGTGTGCGGCTCCAGGAACACGGGGCGGGAATAGGAAAATTCGAGTTTGTGTTCGATTGCAAACCGCATGCAGGGCGATCGCCTTTGTCAGGACTTTTCCAGAACCCCGTCGATCCAGTCTCCGGGCAGATCATCGAGCGAATGGCGCACGCGGTTGTGCCACCATTCCGAGACATTCAACAGGTCTTCCTTTTCGTATCCATGCAGGATCATCTGATGCGAATTCTTCCTGTAAAACACGAAGTCGATCGGAAAATCCACATTGCTCGCGCAGCGGCGCGTGGCGTCGAACGCGAGAAATGCCGCCTTGGCCGCCATCACCATGCTGGAATCGTAGTTGAGCACAAGATCCAGCAAGGGTTTGCCGTAACCCGATTCGCCGATGATCTGATACGGCGTTTCGGGCGTGACTTCCACCCAGTTGGCCTGAGGATACAGAAGGTACAAGCGGTGCTCGTCGTCCTCCTCAAGCTGCCCGCCCACGATCGAGTGCAGATCGAACGCCAGCCCGCTCTCTGACAGCGCTTCCTTATCTTCCGCGGCGACCTTGCGTATCTGCTCCGACAAACGGTTCACCGCCTTGTAAGCCTTGGTCAGGTGCGGCTGGGAATTATCCATTTGCTCATCAAAGTACGTGATGGCCTTGTCCCGAACGGATCGCAATCCGGACGTCATGAGAAACAGGGAATGGTCGCCCTGCTGGTGCAGGGAAACCTTGCGCGCCGTCGCCACTTCCGATCCTGATGTGAGACGGCTGTCCGAAAGGGCGACCAGCCCCCCTTCCACTTTGATAGCGATGCAAAATGTCATCGAAACACTCTCTGATTATTTGGAAATTAACATTTGCGGTACAAAATACGCTTCGTGAATCGCATCCATGACCAGATTCAAATCGTGCTGGACCCCGTCCAGATATTCGTGCATGCCAATGTCAATGATTTCATCGATCGTGGTGTAACTCAATTTTGCGCGCAGTTTCCCCAGCCGGCGTTCCGGAAGATTGTTGTGCGGCCCTCCAGTGACCGCGACCACCGAATAGAGGGAGCGGTAGGCCTGAGCGAGACAATGCAGGATGGACCGGGGAAAGTGACGGTCCAGGATCAAGAATTTGGCAACGTTTTTCGGCAGCACCTGACGGAAGTTTTTACGGTACGCTTCCAGCCCGCTGGTGGATTTCAACAGCGCCGCCCACTGGATTTTATCCAGCGAGGAACCGACCAGATCCACACGCGGCAGCAAGAGAAAATACTTCACGTCCAGAATGCGCGAGGTCTTGTCCGCGCGTTCCAGATACCGGCCCAGCTGAATGAAATCCCAGGCTTCGTCCTGGTTCAGCGTCACATTGGTGATGCCCGAGATCAGATGGCAGTCCATTTTGACCTGCTTGAAAAAGTGGGGCGCGTCTTCGATGCCGGTTTCGTTGCGGGCCGCCCACTTGACCATCAGATACAGCTTGTTGATCTGCTCCCACATTTCAGAAGATATGATCTCGCGGATGGAACGGGCGTTTTCGCGTGCGGCGGTCAGACAGGACAGTATCGAGTTGGGGTACTCCAGGTCGAACGTGTGAAACTGGATGACGTTCTCCGCCGTGGCTTCCTTGTATTTCTCGCGGAAAAATTCATCGTCCCCGGTGATGTTCACCAGCGGCTGCCAGGGATTCCCCAGCTGGGATTCCCAGGACAGATCCAGCAGCATGGACAGGTTCACATCGATGAACCGCGCCACATTTTCCGTCCGTTCCAGATAGCAGCTCATCCAGAACAATGAATTAGCAACCCGGCAGAGCATGTTTCAGCCGCACTCCTTCCCGAACATTCCCCGCCCTTCGGGCAAATCACAGGCCCATCGCGGGACAGCCGCTTTCAGTAAAGCACCCATGTGTCTTTGCTGCCCCCGCCCTGAGAGGAATTGACGATGAGCGAACCTTTTTTTAAAGCCACCCGGGTCAGTCCGCCCGGAAGAACGTGGATATCATTCCCGTACAGAATAAAGGGACGAAAATCGACATGCCGGGGTTCAAAATGATCGCCGACGATCACCGGAGCGCGCGAAAGCGAGATCACCGGCTGCGCGATGTAGTCTCTGGGATTTTCCCGAATTTTTTCCGCAAACACTTCCTGTTCCCTGTCGGTCGAGCCCGGCCCCATGAGCATCCCGTATCCTCCCGACTCCCCCACCGCCTTGACCACCAGGGAATCCAGATTCTGCAGCACATGACGGCGTTCCGTCTCCACAATGCAGCGGTAAGTCGGAACGTTGGGTATGAGGGCGTCCTCCCCCGTGTAGTATTTGATGATGTCCGGCACGAAGGAATAGACCAGCTTGTCGTCGGCGATGCCGAGGCCCGGAGCATTGACCAGAGCCACATTGCCTTCTTTATACGCACGCATCAGCCCCGGCACGCCCAGCAGCGAATCGGCGCGAAACACCAGCGGATCGAGAAATTCATCGTCCACTCTCCGGTAAATCGTATCCACCTTGGACAGCCCCTTGGTGGTCTGCATGTACACGAAACCCTCCTTCACGACAAGGTCCCGCCCTTCCGTCAGCTCCTCCCCCATGCTCTGCGCCAGAAAGGAATGCTCAAAATACGCCGAGTTGTAAATTCCGGGCGTCAGCACAACCGAGCTGGGATGAGACACGGTGTCCGAGGAAAGAAAGTACAGAAGGTCCAAAAGCCGGCTCGTGTAATCTTCGGTGGGCTGGATCTCCAGGGTTTCAAACACCTTGGGAAACGTCTGTTTCATGATCTGGCGGTTCCCAAGCACATAGGAAATGCCGGAAGGGCAGCGCAGATTGTCCTCCAGCACCATGAATTCGCCGGAAGCGTCGCGGATCAGGTCGACGCCGCTGATGTGGCACCAGATTCCCTTGGGAGGATCGATGCCGACGCATTCCGGCAGGAATCCTTTGCAGGTTTCGATGACTTCCCTGGGGACGACTTTATCTTTGATGACCTTCTGCTCGTGATAGATGTCATCGACGAACAGGTTGAGCGCGTAGATCCTCTGCTTGAGTCCGGGGACCAGACGGTCCCAGGTGACGCCCTCGATGATGCGGGGAATGATATCGAACGGGAAGATTTTTTCCACGCCCTGGGAGTCGGCATAGACATTGAACGTGCTGCCGAGCTGCATGAGGGTCGATTCCGCGGTGGCCTGCCGGTTCAGGATGCCCTGATCGGGCAACTGATTGATCCGGTCCACCAGCGGCAGGACCCAGGGGTGGGGCTTCCCGGGTGCTTCAAAAAACTCGTCGTAAAAGTCCCCTGGATCGTAAGTATCAAAATTCATGAAAAGCCATGTTCAATTCTATTCCACGCTCACCCTGGACAACGTCAAACCCGTTGGTTTTCGAGATCCCGCATGCCAGGCCAGAGCCCACTATACAAGATTGCCGCACAGAGTCCCGAAACTTTTTGCACAGCCGGTGCGCGTCCCGTTTCGCACAGCGTGGGCGTTTTTGCAAGCGGACCCGGCCTGGACGGTTCACCCTAACCTATCCCATTGAATTTAAATAAATCTTTGACCTCACGGTTGACGCATCCGTTCAGAACGCGACCATAAACCGCGTGCCCATCAGGAACGCATCGCCCCTTCCCGATTCGGTTCCGGGATTGACGATGTACTGCAGGTCCGGCTTGACGACCAGCCAGGACAAAACCTGGATGCGGTACACCATCTCCAGAAAGATCTCTCTCCCCTCAACCTCGGCGCCGAAGTTTTTTTGCGAGGCGATGAACCGTTCTCCATTGGACGACACACTGACACCGAAACCCAGAACATCTTCATCGCGCCCGGAGAACAGGCCGGTGTAGGTCACCCCCGTATTGAAATAAAATTCGGTCTGGTTGACCCTGTCGTCCGCATAACCGAGCCGCAGAAATCCCGCCAGCCCCTGCCGGGGATCCCCCGTTTCCGGGAGCAGCATGGCATCGGCGAATCCGTAGACGCCAAACGTCCCGGTCTGCCGCAGCGGTTTTCCGTTTTCGTCCACCCGGTTCAAATCATCGAAGTCGGCCGAGTAAAACCAGCCTCCCAAACCGATCTTGCTGCGCCGCGTTGCCGATGCAATCCAGGATCGTCCGGTTTCCGCAATGAAAAACACACCGTCTGCCGCACTGAGCTTGATGCGGATGCCATTGGGGTCGGAAGGGTCTCCCGGCACACCGTCGAGGACCGCGGCCTGCAGATAAACGCCGCCCGGCGTCTCCGCCTGTACCCGTGCGCCCAGCGCGCCGACCGGGTAAGCCGGAGGACCGTTGAGGCCGCTGCCCGCCAGTTCCAGGCCGGTTCCGAAACCATCGCCGATGAACACGCTCGCGCTTTCCTGCACATCGAATTCTCCATCCACGGCATACAAACCGGCCAGAATCGAAAGCCGTTCATCTAAAAACCGTTTTTCTCCCCAGGCTTCCAGCAGCCGCACCGTGTTGGGCGCCTCGATGTCGCTGACCGAGTGAACTGCCCCCAGGTTGCGCGAAGGCTTGCCACCGTGCGGCGCGATGAGGGAAACATAAAGTTCGCTGTCCTTCCATCGCAGCAGGGTTTCCGTGTCGATGTGCGCTTCGAGCTGAGCCAGGCCGGTGATCGTTGCAATGCGGTCGTTGCCGCCGGAAAGGTTGCCGAACACATCCGCGGTGTATTCGAGCTCCAGCACGATGCCTTTTTCAAACAGCGAGGACCGCGCTCCGCCCCAGTCGCCGGTGAGCGTACCGGAAGGATACCCGGCGTGCGATTCACGGTGCTCCCGCTCGAAAGCCTCCGCGAAAAAACTCAAGAAAAGCGGCCACGCAAAAACCAGAAACGCGAGAAACGATCGAATTCCATTGTGTTCAAACGTCAGGACGGCCCCGCCGCTCGCACCATTCACAATTTCGCCGCGAACAATTCCAGCGCGCTCAAAAAGCAGCGGTTCAGATGCGCAAGCCGGTCCTCGGACACCTGGAACTCCGCTTCATCGAACCAGGGTGGAGAAAGATAGAATATCCGGTTCATCTCCACCTGAATCCAGGGAATCGGGCGCCCGCCGTAGGTCCGCGTGATGAACCCGCCCGCAAACGGCCGGTCGGTCACGATGTCCGTCTGTTTCAGTTCGAACGCCTGGCGCAGGCTTGCCGCCAGCTTGTCGACGAGATCGTGGGGACAGCTTTTGCCGAAATTCGACCCGAGGCAAAAAAGCGGCCGCGCTTCGCCGGGATCGGGAGAAATTTCCGGCCCCACCGCTTCCATCGAATGACAGTCCAACGCGATGCGAATCGATCCGGGATCGTCCAGCACCGTCCGGATTTTCTGATGATAGGGCTCGTGGTATTTTTCCAGCAGCAGCGCGATGGTGGCTTCATCCAGAGGCGCATCGGAACGATAGATGGTTTTCCCCACGCAGGTGCGCGACTTGATCACACCGTCCGGGTTCCGCGGCGGCCGGTCGGAAACGTCGCGGTTCAGATCCACCGCGGCGCGGGCGATGGGCGTTTCCAGAAGCGTTTCGACCCGATCGTGCAGCCCGTAAATGTTGCGGGTGAAGCTGTCGCCGTCCTGCCGGATGCCCTTGAGATCCAGCTGAAAGCGGCCGGCGATCTCCTCGGGGACGGCTTCGCCGCCATGCGGAATGGAAAGCAGGAAGGGCAGTTTTTTCATTGCGGTCCGGCGGCGGACCCGTCCCGGCGGATCTCGGCCACACCCTGATAGACTCCGGAATCATGGGTTTTGAGCACCGCGTGCACCGCTCCCAGGTAAAACGAGAAGGACTCCTTGGGCACGATCTTGTAGCCGACCTCGCGCAGGTAATCGACGATGGCCGGATCGAAACGCTCCACCTCCATGCTGAGGTTGCCGCCGATCGAGCAGTGAAAACGGGGCAGCATCATGGCTTCGCTGATGGGCCGGTTGCCGTCCACGATATGCGACAAAAACTGGCTCACCGTCGAAAAGATGCGCTCGCTCCCAGGGCTGCCCGCCACCAGCCACGGCTGTTTTTCATGCATCGCGATGATGGGAGCCACCGAACTCCAGGGCACCGCGTTGGGCCGCAGATAGTAGGGATGCGAAGGGTCCTTGGTTTCCAGCGCGCTCATGTAGTTGTTGTATAAAAATCCCAGTCCCGGCGCCGCCACCTTGGCGCCGAACACCCGTTCGATCGACTGCGTGATGCCGATGGCGTTGCCCTGATCGTCCATCACGGAAAGATGCGTCGTGTCGTTGACGGCGGGATACGGGTCCGTCAGCGGCAGCATCGGATCGATGACGTCGCGGATCGTGGCGGACAGCGAGCGGGCGTATTCGCGGCTTAAAATGCGCTTGTCGTCCGGAAGCTGCGGATAGATGTTGGGCTCGAAAGGCCGTTCCTTATTGTTGAGCAGCGCCTTCCTGAAAATCTCCGCCATGAAATGATACGACTCCGGCGACTGGCCGCGCAGAAATTTGGAGGGCAGGTTCTTCAGCATCTGCAGGACCAGAAGCAGCGTCCTCCCGGCGGCGGGCGGCGGACTGGTGAACACGTCCACCCTGCGGTATTTGCGTTTGATCGGCTTGCGCTCCAAAGGCCAGGGGATGAGCGCCAGATCCTCTTTGCGGATGAACCCTCCGTTTTCCTGCATGTCCGCATCGATCTGCTTTGCGATCTTTCCGGTGTAAAACGATTTCGCGCTGTGCGCCGCCAGGTGTTCGAGCAGATCGGCGAGATCCGGCTGAACGAACCTGTCTCCCGGTGCGTAGGCAGTTTTCCCGTCCTTCAAAAAATAGTTTGCGCCGCTTTGCGCATTCTGGCTGCGAAACGATTCGGTCTCCCGCTCCTGCAAACGCGACTGCAGGTCGGTGATGCGGTACCCCTCCCGCGCAATGCGGATGGCAGGCTGTAAAACGTCCCCCCAGTCCAGGTTCCCGTAGCGGAAATGCAGGTAGCCCATCACGGCGGGCGTGCTGGGAATCGTGGAAGCGCGGTGCCCGTTGAAACGCTCCATCTTGCCCGCGATGCTGTCGAGATGCGCCAGGGAAGGCACCCGGCTGGAACCGTCGATGGCGGTGGTCTTGCCCTGGTAGTGCAGCAGCGCCATCGACTGGCCGCCAAGACCGCTGGCCTGCGGCTCGCACACGCAAAGCGCCAGCGCCGCCGCGACCGCGGCGTCGATCGCATTGCCTTCTTTATTCAGCATTTCCACACCCGCCTCGGTGGCTTCGGGAAACGCCGTGGAGACCATTCCCTTGCCAGAAACCGAACACTTTTTGTCCTCGGTGGGAGAAAAATTTCCTTCGATTCTGTTTAATTCCATAAATATAAAGGAGTTTTGAGTTATGCCGATGAAGATCATACCACAAACGAACAAACGGGCCGGGACTATATTGGGCTGGATCGACAAGCGTGTGGACGGGGACGGCAATGAACCTGAGGATGCCTCCGGCGCTGAAAACAGGCGCCGGAGGCATCCTTTGCAATCAAGCGTTACCGGCTGTTGCTTTTATCGGACATTTTTTTATCATTGCCTTTCTTTTTCTTCATCGCCATTTTATCCGGGCAGCCCTTCGCCAATTCCTGAACCTGCATCCGGCACTCCATCCTTTCCACACCTTTCATTTTCAGGCATTCCTTTTTCGCCTGAATGATTTCCCTTCTGCAGATTTTCGTGGCTTTTCCAGAGCCGTTGTTCGCTTCCGCTTTCTGCATTTTCGCGGGCAACTCTTTTTTGTGCTTTTGTTCCGCGAAAGACGCCTGAGCCAACATCAACGCAAGAACCGCCAACAGGGCCACGAAGAACAAGCTATTTTTTTTCATGGATCGACCTTTCATGAGTGGCGAAGGAATTCCGTGCGAATTCCTTCTTGGGTTGGAATCATTCACAAGGTGTTACATTCTTTTTTCAGGTTCCTCTTCTTCGGATTCCACAGACTCCGGGACCTCATCCTGAGTCATGGCGTCTTTATGAAACTCTTCAAAGGCAGCTTCTTCTTCGGATAAGATTTCCTCCTGACTTTCTTCCAGGAAAGGAATCTCATCCCTGTGAATAGAATCACCTCCTTCATTTTCCGAAGTGACATTGAAATCCTCCTTCGTGAACGGCTCAAAATGTTCTGATTGCGGTTGTTCCGTTTGAGCAAATGAAACCGGCGAACAGGCGAGGAACGAACTCAACACAACCATGACAGCCAGCCATGATTTTTTCATGATGAACCTCCTGAATTAGCAAACAGTTGTTGTTGGACGTACGAACCCAAAGATATTCACATCACCTTCCTTTCGGATGACGAGAATACGAATTCAGGTTTCAAGTCAGGGGGAACCCTCCCCAGGACACACGGATACGGTTGGGCCGGATACCGGCCGGGAAGGAAAATCAAAACGGCAAGGCGGGATTACATGTAACCTTTGGAGAAAAAGGACTGTTCCATCTTGTCGGTGATGGACACCGACTGCAGTGAAAACCGGGGACGGTAATTTCGTGAAGAAGGCTTCTTCTGAATGCGCAGAGAGAAAGCAGTCTGGATCAGGATCATCGCGCCCATCTTGGGACTTCCTTTCGATAAGCAAGCAGCTGAAATCAATCTACTCCCAAACCTTGAAAACTTGCAAACAATATTTTCGATCATTGTGTGATTTTAAGAACACCGGTCCAGATTCTTCTTTTTTAATAAGAAAAATTTCGCAAGCCGCTCAATTGTGGAATCCAGAAATTCAACTCTTGCGGTAAAGCCACAACCTGAGCACCAGCGGGGTGATGATCGCGGTCAGCAGGCTCATCAGGACCAGCGCCACGAACAGGGGCTGCTCGATCATGCCCTGATTGAGGCCCAATAATGCAATGACCATCACGACCTCCCCCCTCGGAGCCATGCCGAAACCCACCACCCAGGAATCGCGCCAGGAAAGACCCTGAAGCCGGGCCGGAATGCCGCAGGCCAGGACTTTCGTCAGCACGGCCACGACCGTCAGCGCCAGCAGAAAGCCGATGACATGCGTTTGCAGCGCTTTCAGATCCGCGATGATGCCGAGCGAAACGAAAAAGATCGACGCGAAGATGATCCTCAGATATTCGGCGCCTTCTTTCAGGTTTTTGCTGTTTTTCAGATTGACGCCTTCCATCGTCACGCCGGCGATGAAAGCGCCGACGATCGAGGACAGACCGCACAGTTCCGCCATCAGCGCATAGAAAAAAGCGGTCATCATGGCGAACACGAAAACGAACTCCGGATATTTCCGCGCCAGCGCGGACTCGTCCAGCTTCGCGATCCAGCGGCTGGCCGCCCAAAGACCCACCGCGACACCGGCGACCAGGAAACCCACCGCCTTGAACACGGAAAACGCCACCGCCGCCGCGGTGAGGCTCCCCTCCGACATCTGCCCCGTGATGGACAGCGCCAGGAGCGCCAGCACGTCGTCGATCACCGCCGCCCCGATGATGGCTTTGCCGGCTTCGGACTGCAGCTTGCCCATTTCTTTCAGCGTGTCCGCGGTCACGGCGATGCTGGTGGCCGTGAGCGCCACGCCGATCAGGATCGCGCGGTGTGTGTCGAACCCGAATCCCGTGGCCAGAAAATACCCGCCGATCCAGGGAACCACGATCCCCATGATGGCGATCACCGCATACCCCGGTTTGGCGATATCGCGGATCTTGAACTCCAGGCCGATGACGAACAACAGGATGATGGCGCCGAGATGGGCGACGCTGTTGACGAATTCGGTGTAGGTGACCCAGCCCAGCAGGCTCGGGCCGATCAGCATGCCGACCAGGATTTCCCCGACCACGGCAGGCTGCCCGACGCGGGAGGCGACCAGATAGCCGGCCAGGGCGACGAACAGCAGCAGGCTCATCTGGAATTCTATGGTGGCGGTGAGTGCGTGCAAAGGTCTACCTGCGAGTGGTCAGGAAGTTGAGATCCGTGTGGAATACGAGAGTCAATCCGTTTGCGGGCTGGACGCTTTCGCGTCTCCGTCCAGACTGGGGTTCACCCAGGATTTCAAATCCGCGGAAGGGCTGACGGTGAGCTGCGTGAACGGGATCACCAGATTGTTCTCGTTGCAGATCTGCACCAGCCTTTTGTTGATGTCCCATTTCAGGGGATAGTAATCACCGCCGCAACGGCCGTGCATCTTGAAAAGCACGATGAGGTTCAACGAACTGGCCCCGGCGCTGTCGAAAAACACCCGGATGGCCTGAATGTCCGGATCGTCCCCTTCCAGCCGCGACTGAAACAATTCCTCCAGGCGGCTGCGGAACATGCGCGGAATTTCACGGGTGATGCGGTCCTGAATGCCGTAATCCAGACCGAACGTAATGACAATGCGGTAGCCTGTCGACATGTTCCGCGGATCCATTTCGAGAAACTTCGTCGTCTTGTAAAATTTCTGCGACGCGTAGTTCTCGATCACGACCTGTTCCGAGGTCTGCTTGACGACACGGCCGTAGGTCTTATCCGAAAGCATCACCCAGTCGTCCACCTTCGTGGGAAACCAGGGCTCCTCCAGAACCAGCGGCCGGGAATGAAGCCCCACCAGCTCTCCCACGTGCAGCTTGATCAACCCGCCCTGCAGCCGGGGGTTGCGCAGAATGGCGTACACGCCGATCTCCTGCACTTTCCAGGGGATGCCCTGCCAGATCAGGCGCTCTCCCTCACGCACCGTGCCGAGGTTGAGAATCAGCCTGAGCTCGCGGATGAACTTGGGGATGAACTCGCGGAAACCGAGCGCGATGCCCGCTAAAACCAGGATCACGATACTCAGAATCAGCCAGTCGTCCAGAAGATAGAGCGCCACGATGCTGGCGGTGCTGCAGAAAATGAAGATGAACAGGCTGTATGCCGCCTTGATGACCTTCTGGTAATGCGGATCGAGCCGGGAAAGCATCCGCATCCGCACCGCAAAGAACCGGTACAGCGACGTCAGGATGAGCCAGAGAATCAGAAATGCCGCCAGTGCGATGAGCAGGTTGCGTCCCCGCACCTGGAAAAATTCCTTGATGAATGTCGTGCTGAAGTTCTCCGAGGATTGCAGCATCTGGAGGCTTTTTCGCGCTTCTTCCAGATCCAGTACGAGAAACTCGGGGTTGTACTTCTGATTCAGTTTTTTCAGCCGGGCCTGAAACGATTTTTTCAATTCCGCCGTGGTGATCTCAGGCTTTTCCTGCGGATCCCCTCCGTTTGGCCGCTCAAACTCCAGCTTCAGCATCGTTTCCAGGTTTTTGCGGGCTTTTTCGTAGGTGGCGATCTGCTGTTTCAAGTACTGAATGCGGGATTTCAGGTTTTCGATCTTGCGCGGCCGCTCGGTGATATCCCGCAGAGCCGCAAGCAACGGGACGGGTGATTTCGCGCAGTTCCTCCATCCAGGTGGTGTCCCGCTTCTCCTCAACGACGAAATCGCTTTTTTGCACATGGGTGGCCAGCGAATCGAATTTGCTGTTCAAGACATCCAGTTCGGCATGGATTTCCTCGGCCCGTTTGGTTTCCTCCGGACTGGGCTTGTCTTTGGAAACCTTCGCCAGCTCTTTTTCCAGAATGAGCTTTTTTTCCAGAATCTGAACGAGCTGCCGCTGCTGTTTTGCCTCGGAAGTGAGTTCGATTTTGGACTGCGTGTCCGCATTTTGCTGCGCCATGCCAGTCGCCGTAAAAAACAACAGCAACCAAACCACCCCAATCACCTTGAATGTGAAAGATAAAACCGGCTTCATGACGTTTTCATAAAAATCGTTTGCTGTGTAGCGGGTTCACCCTCCCGCATCAGAATGGGGAAATTATATACCAGAATACCCGCATTTGATCTTCAAACGGCTTCCCAGGCCCCTGCCCCAACCCAGGCACGTACCAAATTGATCTTAAAGAGGATAAAGGGGAATGACAAGCAACGCGAAATTGGCTCCCAGGTTCAAAGCAGGCTGGAAAGCATCATCGCGATCCCCAGAAAGGAGAAGAACCCCGCCACGTCGGTGACGGTGGTCAGGATGATCGAGGAAGCCGTTGCCGGGTCTTTGCCCAGGCGGGTGAGCACGATGGGCACCGAGGCTCCGGCGATGCCCGCGGCGACCATCGACAGGATCATGGACAGGCCGATCACCAGCCCCAGCCCGATGGAGCGGCTCCAGACGTACACTCCGGCCGCTGTCGTCACCGCGATGGCGATGCCGTTGACGAAGCCGACCCACATCTCCTTGACCACCACCTTGCCCCAGTGGCGCACGCTGATCTCCCGGAGCGCCAGCCCGCGCATGGTGACCGCCAGCGCCTGCGCGCCGGCGTTGCCCGACTGCCCCGCCACCACCGGCAAAAGCACCGCCAGCGCGGTGAACTTGGCGATCAATCCCTCGAACAGGCCGACCACCGCCGAGGCGAGAAACGCCGTCAACAGGTTGATTTCCAGCCACGGCAGCCGGTTGCGGATGGCCACGCCGGGCCCGGAGAGCGCGCGCTCGTTTTCGCCGACGCCGAACATGGTCTGGATGTCGACCGTCGCTTCTTCCTCGGCCGCCTTGATCAGCGCATCGTGGCGCACAACCCCGACCAGGTACCCCGAAATGTCCACCACCGGCAGGCTGGTCAGTTTGAATTCCTCCAGCTTTTGCACCACCTCTTCCCGGGGGTCTTCGGGATGCAGGACCACCCGCACGGGACGGGCGTACTCGCGCAGCTCTTTGTTGTAATCCGCAAGCACCAGGTCCTGAATCTCCATCCGGGTTTTCAGCACGTTGCCGGCATCCACCAGGTATAAGGTCCGCGAGGTCCGTTTTCCCGGCAATCTGAGACGCTTCATCGCCTGTTTGACCGTCATCGATTCGCGGAACACGAGAAAATTCGTGTCCATCAGCCGGCCCGCCGAATCGGGCGGATACGCCATGAGCCGCTTGTATTCCCGTTGCACCGTATCCGGCAGGTTGGAAAGATGCCGGCTCCTGTCCTCCTCGGGCAGGTGCCCCAGAATCTGCACCATCACATTGGAGCTGCCATCTTGCAGGAGCATTCCCGCAATGGTCTCGGGCAGATGACTGAAGATGCGCGTGGCGTTGTCCGGTGTGAGCCGGTCCAGGATGCGCGAAATGAGCAGGGGCTCCAGGCCCTCCAGAAACCGTGCGGCGGTTTCGGGCTCCATGCTCTCGATTTTTTTGACCGAATCCAGGGGGTGATCGAGGATGAACCGGCGGTTGAGCGCTTCGCACGCAGCGGCGGCTTTGCTGTTAATCATTCGGCGTGCCCTGGCGGGATTTGCCCGCGATGGTTTGAACCAGTCCGGAAAGCGTGGTCGCATAGGTTTTGACCACGTCCAGGACGATGGAATCGGTGTTGACCGGCGTGTAGTTCTCCTGAATGAATTCGAGCCCCTTTTCCAGGTTGGTGCGGGACAGGATCCCCAGATAGCTGCCTTTGCGGTTGGTGACCGCGAGCGCGTCGAAATTCTCCCAGTTCAGATACGACGCGATGGTCTGCAGCGAAGCCTGATCCATAACCGGTTTCAGGTCGACCGTGAGGATTCTTGCCAGGTCGGTCTTGTTCCTCGCCACCACCAGCTTCGACAACCGCAGCAGCCCGGCGACGGTCCCGTCCGCCTTCAGCACGCACAGAGAATGATCGATCGGCTTGCCCGAGTTTCTGAGCGAACTGCGCGCCGCGCCGACGGTCCCGCCTTCCTGCAGCGTCGGGCAGTCCGAATCCATCCAGGCGCCTGCCGAATCCTGCGGATAGCTGAGTCTTTTTTTGAAAGCCGACTTGCGTTCGGCGGGCAGGCTTTTGATCAGCGGCGGCACCAGAGCGTAAGGAAACAGACGCAACAGCGCCACCCCGGACACGATGCGGATCTTTTGCAGCAGCTCCATCATGGTTTCCGTTCTCGCGACCATGAGGCACTGGGCCGCGTACGCGGGAGACATCTTTTCCAGCAGCCGGGCGCCGGTGTCTGCAGGAATTTCCTCCAGCAGCGCCGAGGTTTGCTCTACCGGCAACCCCTGCAGCACCTTCGCGGCTTCTCCCGTATGCGCTGTGACGTATCCGAGCGTGAACTCCAGCGATATTTCCATCCGGTCAGTTCTCGACGATGAGGATCGAAGATTGCGATTGAAACACTTTGGCCGGCACCAGCACCCGGCCGGTGTCCGTGGACAACACGACCGCCACCGGAGTCAGCTCCAGGATGGTGCCTTCGATATCCCCCAGCCGCACCCGCTGCCCCGGCTGGTAGTACTGCTTGAGGTAATGCCCGCCGATCAGGTTGTTGACCAGATCCTGCGTCCCCAGGCCCAGTCCCAGGGCCAGGCTGCCCACGGCCGCCGCCACCAGGATGGCGAGCAGCGTCACCAGAAACTCCACCTCGACGCCGATCTGATCGAGTCCCATGATCGCAGCGATGATCAGGATGGTCCCCTGGATCAACCCGCCGAGGATGCGGGAATAGCCCAGATCGGCGGCGGTGCTGGCAGAAATGGTAAGATCGCGCGCTAGCGTGCTGAGCAGGATGCCGACGACGATGATCAACGCCCCCGCGACCAGCGACGGGAAAAAATCGACCAGGTGGTCCAGCCAGGTGGAAAACGCCGTGAGGCCGAAAATCTGCGAGGCCGCGGTCACGAAAAACAGCAGCGTGATCCAGAAAACCACCTGACTCAGCAGCTTGATGAACACCTGCGGAAAGCGGAACCCGGCTTTCGGGAAAGCGCGGATCAGAAACTTGTTGACGATGGTGGCCATCCGGACGCTCAGCCGCTTGAAGCCGATCGCCACCAGCCAGCCAAATATCAGCAGCAGTGCAGCGCCGATGAGATTGGGTGAAAATTCGACGACGCGATCCACCCACTCGGACAGAATCTGGGGAAGTGCTTTCAGGCCGTTTGCGAGATCATTCATGAGAATGCACCGAGTTCAACAGGGACTCCCATTCAAGTGCCGGGAAGATACAGAAGAGACTCGAAATGGAAAGATGAAGCAGCCCGGTTCCCTTTCGGGATCAGGACTGAAAATCCTTGGAGGTCTTGAAAATCAGGTAAGACAAAAGCACACTTCGGTCGATCAGGCTGTCGCGGACGACAAACTCATTCTGCGTCCCCACCCCCCCGGTGACGGGACCGAATCCGTCGATCGCGGGAACACCCCTGGGAACGTGGGCCAGCATGGTGGACGTGCCATCCTGCGTTTTTTTCACCCGCACTTCGATGGACTGCGCGGTTTTTTCCACTTTTTCAAAAAATGCCAGGGAATTGTCGTTTTCCTGGAACGGTTTGCGGTGCTGCGGCTTGCTGACGTGCGTCCGGATGGGCGTCTGGTTTCCGGCTTCAAACAGCTTCAGCACCTGGGTCTCCAGTTTCTTCTGATCGTCGGGATTGCGGTAGCGGATCAAAAACGCCAGGGTCACATGGTGGGAAGGATGGTTTTTGATGCCCTTGCTCTGCACTTCGGTGACCGAGACAAACACCCCCTGCTCTTCGGAATGCATTTTCTTGAGGCCGTTGATCTTTTGCGCCGCATACAGAATGGGATCGCCCGACTCCAGGGTGAACCGAGCTTTGTTCTGAATCTGCCGGCGCTGGATCTCCACCTCATAAAGCATGGTGCCATAGCAGGAGGTCATCACCTCCCCCGCCAGCCCCGCGCCGCTGAGCCCGACCACGTATTTGGATTTATTGGAATATTCCACGACCAGGGACTTCGAAGAACGCCCTCCCTTGCATTCGTCGCTGATCAGCAGAATGCCGCATTTGATTTTTTTCAGAGAGCGGGTGTGGCGCAAAGCCTGGAGCGCCGCGAGCATCACGGCCAGGCCGCCTTTGCCGAGGGACACGCCGGTTCCGTAGATGCGGCCGCGCTCGACTTGAAAAGGAAAGAAATCTTCGTAGTCCACCGAGTTATCCAGATTTCCGATGATCAGGATATCATTGTTTTCATCCATGTGGTTTGAAAAATAGAGGATGTTCCCCACTTCCGCGCGGGTCTGCACCTGCCGGTTGAACTGCAGCGGAGCCAGCTTGTTGGCGATCCAGCGGCCGAGGGAATTGACCCCGTCGATGTTCTCCACGAACGAATTGATATCGACCATGCTGGAAAGAAAGTCCTCGATCGTCGCCTGGTTGCCGCGCAGATAACTGCGCAGCCGCACCTTCAGGGGATCTTTTTTCGTTTTGTCTTCCGTCTGCCCGACCGCCACCTGATCGATCTGCTGCCCGCCGAAATACCGTTCCACCGCCACATCCAGCATGCGGTTGATCATCGACTCGTAGGAGTAGCCGCCCACCTTGGCCGCATGCACGTAGGAACCCGTGACACCCAGGCTCGCCATCGAATTGAGTTCCAGGATATAAAGATTGTCGTCCTTGTCCATCCTGAAATCCACGCGGCAGAAATCGTAAATGCCGAGCACGCGGAACGTTTCCCGCGTGAGCCGGCCCAGTTCCTGCTTGAGTTCGTCGCTGACCCTGGCCGGGCAGATTTTCTCTTTCGGCCGTTTCAATTTGTCTTCCAGGCTCTGAATGGCGAACGGGTCGCCGCCCAGGTCGATCTCCAGGATGGGCAGAATCTCCGGATCGTTATTACCCAGCAGACCAATGGCGAACTCCCGCCCCGGAATGAACTGCTCCACCAGGATCGGCTGCTTGAACTGCTCCACCAGATCGGTGATGGCCTTCTTGAGCGTCGGCAGATCGTGGATGATCTGGATTCCCAGCGACACCGCTTCCATTTTCGGTTTGGTGATGAGCGGAAACGGCAGATCGTCCGGAATCTGGTCGGCGTTGTAAAACACCCAATAGGGTGCGGTGGGAAGCCCCGCCGCCTCCACCATGACTTTGGTGGTCACCTTGTCCAGCGCAATTCCGTGTCCGGCCGGGCTGGAGCCCACATAGGGAACGCCCAGCATCTCAAGCAGCGAAGGAATATGGGTGTACCGGCTGACCCCCTGAATGCCGTAGGCCATGTTGAACACCATGCCGGGGGTTTCCCCCTGGATGACGCGCGGCATGAAAGCGGTGAGCTGCTCGATCACATTGATGTTGCCGTCGATGACGCGCACATTGTGGCCGCCCTGCTCCAGGGCGGACGCCACCCGCTCCACGGTCTTGGGGTTGTAGGTTTCCTGGTTCTGCATCCCGAATACATTGATGACGCCTTCCGCGTCTTCTTTCTTATTGTAAATGACCGCTACTTTCATAAATCACCTGGATGTATGATCTGATAATTTCATTGTCACGAATGCAACCGGGGACAGCAGCCCGATTGTGGAGCGGAAACCCGGTTGAAAAAAATTCTAGCATATTGCCGGGCGTATTGGGAGCCGCCGCAAAGCGGCACCGCCTTTCCTAATAGCCCAGGGTCAGCGCTCCCGGCCGCCTGGGGTCGGAAGCCCCGTAAAACCCGCCGCCGCGCCGAAGCACCGATTGGGTCGAACCCATGGATTTATCCAGCCTGACCTTGTGCCCCATTTCACCCAGCAGGCGCATCGTGTCCGGGCTCAGCCCCCGCTCCACCCTGAGCTTGTCCGGACGCCACTGGTGATGGATCCGGGGCGCGTTCGTCGCTTCGGCGATGTTCATTTCGTGATCGATCACGTTGATGATCACCTGCAGGATGGCGTTGATCAGGCGCGGCCCGCCTGGACTTCCCGTGGCGAGAAACGGCTTGCCGTTCTTCAACACGATCATCGGCGCCATCGAACTCAGCGGGCGTTTGGTCGGCTGGATCGCGTTCGCCTGCCCGCCCAGCAGCCCGTACGCATTGGGAACACCCGGCTTGGCCGCGAAATTGTCCATCTCGTTGTTCAATAAAATGCCCGTCCCCTCAGGCACCAGCGCCGATCCGAAGCTGAAATTGAGCGTGGTGGTGTTGCTCACCACGTTGCCGAACCGGTCCATGATGGAAAAATGGGTCGTCTCATTGCTTTCGTAGGGGCTCGGAGATTCCGGACGGATTTCTTTGGAAGCCAGGGCCTTTTCGGGATGAATCCGTCCCCGCAGCCGTTGCGCGTAGTTTTTCGACGTGAGCCCGCGGATGGGGATGTGCCACCAGTCGGGATCGCCCAGATACTTGCTGCGGTCGGCGAACGCCAGCTTCATGGACTCCGCCATCAGGTGCAGAGCCTGCGCGCTGTTGGGGCCCATTTCCCGGAGAGAATAGGGTTCCAGAATGTTGAGCATCTGGACGATGTGCACGCCCCCCGAACTGGGCGGCGGCATGCCGATAACCTCATAACCGCGGTACGTTCCCTTCACCGGCTCGCGCACCGCCACGCGATAGTTTTCCATGTCTTCCCGCGTGATCAGCCCGCCGTGCCTGTTCATGGCGGCGAGGATTTTTTCGGCGATCGCTCCCTCGTAAAACGAGCGCGGTCCGTTTTCCGCGATCTGACGCAAGGACCAGCCCAGGTCCTTGAAGAACATGCGCTCGCCCACTTGATACACCGACCCGTCCGGCTTGTAATAGATCTTTTTGGTTTCCGGCCAGCGCTGCATGCGTTCCTTGCCCTTCGACAACGTGAACACATGATCCTTGTTGACCAGGATGCCGCCTTCCGCAAGCTTGATGGCGGGCGCGATCACCGTCTTGAGCGGCAGCGTGCCGAACCGTTCCAGCACATACGCCATCCCGGCCACCGAACCGGGAACGCCGACCGATTGAAAGCTCGACTGCGCCAGTTCCTCATCCACATCGCCTTCGTCGTCCAGGTACATGTCGAACGAAGCCTCAAGCGGCGCTTTCTCGCGGTAGTCGATGGCCACGGTCTTTCCGGTCTCGCCCTCGTGCACCAGCATGAACCCGCCGCCGCCGATATTGCCCGCGCGCGGCAGCGTCACCGCCAGCGCGAACGCCACCGCCACCGCCGCGTCGATCGCATTGCCGCCGTCTTCCAGGATCTGAAGCCCGATGCGGGTCGCGTTGGCTTCCTGGCTCGCCACCATGCCGTTGCGCCCCACCACGGGATGGAACACGTCCATCTGGGAATAGATGCCTCCCTGCTGGGCAAAAACCAGAGGCTTGAACGAAATCAACAGCAACAGGAGCGCGAGAAAGCACGAAATAACCTTTTTCAAATGACCCATTAATATAGTATCCATTCAGCTCAGAGTTTCAGAATCGCCTGCGCTGGTTTCTTCTGTAAAAGCTGGATAAAAACCAGCCGATCAAGATGCCCACCGTCAATACCAGAATGATCATCAGTGCACGGGATATGGCCAGTTCCCAGAATAGAAACCGGATCGCGACGACCTCCACATTCTGGATCGTGAAAACCACCACAATGATGAGCAACGATAACATGAGAGACAGCCTGAAACTCATAAGAACTCCTTGCTTTCTCCGAAATCCAGATTATAACACTCAGGAAAGTGCTCCCCATTTTATCCCATAAGCCTGTGGGGAATACGGCCGGATGACTTCCTGCGCGTAAAGGTACAACCTTTTGTTATGTTAGTCAGAATGGACAAGCAGAAATCGCAGCCCCATGACAAACCGTCACTATTTTTGTGTTATTTTTCTCCCTTTCTCCTAAAATGATTCCGTCTTGAATCCGGCTCCTCCATGCCCTGTTAATAACGCCGGTTTAAATCGGCCGAATGAAATTTATAAACCCTAAATCGTTTCAGGCTGGCTTCCTCCGGCCTGCCCGATCTTGAAAAAAAGCAAACGATCTCAGAAAGACAAAGCATCCCTCCCCGTTATCGGCTGGAGGGAATGGGTCTCTTTTCCTGATCTGGGAATAAAATCGATCAAGGCAAAGATCGATACCGGCGCGCGCACGTCTTCCCTTCACATTTCCAAATCCGAACTGAACAACAAGTCAAAAATTTTACAGTTTCTGATTCACCCCAAACAAAGGAGCAACACGCCGGAAATCAAGGCATCCGCGCGGATCAAAGAACACAGGTCGGTAAAAAGCTCAAATGGCGAATCCAGTCTGCGTCCGGTCATCGAAACCAATCTCAAGCTCGGCGGTATCGAGCACACCATCGAGTTGACCCTGGTCAACCGCGACATGATGGGGTTTCGCTTGTTGCTTGGCAGGGAAGCCATCAGAAATAATTATCTCGTCGATTCGGGGAAATCCTATCTCATGTCAAAAAACAAGAGAGCTAAAAAAAGGACCACTGAAAAATGAATATCGTTATTTTATCCCGCGGTCCCAAACTTTTCTCCACGAAGCGGCTGGTGGAAGCGGCTAAAAACCGGGGTCACGACGTCGAGGTCATCAATCCGCTCAAATGCTTCATGAACATCACCTCTCACAAACCCACCGTCCATTATATGGACCGGGTGCTCAACGATGTGGACGCCGTCATCCCCCGCATCGGCGCTTCCATCACTTTTTTCGGAACCGCCGTCGTGCGCCAGTTTGAAATGGGCGGCACGTATTCCCTGAACGAATCGGTGGCCATATCGCGTTCACGCGACAAATTACGTTCCCTGCAGATTCTGTCCCGCAAAGGGATCGGGCTGCCCATTTCGGGGTTCGCCCATTCGACGCAAAGGACGGATGAGCTGATCGAGCTTTGCAATGGGGCGCCGCTGGTTGTGAAGCTGCTTGAAGGAACGCAGGGCAAGGGCGTTGTGCTGGCGGAAACCCACAAGGCGGCGGAAAGCGTGATCGGCGCGTTTCAGAGTCTGAAGGCCAATTTCATGGTTCAGGAATTCATCAAAGAGGCCGGCGGCGCGGATCTCCGCTGTTTCGTGGTGGGGGAAAAAGTGGTGGCTTCGATGATGCGGCAGGCGAAAGAAGGCGAATTCCGCTCCAACCTGCACCGCGGAGGAAGCGCGAAGAGCATCAAAATCACGCCCGAGGAACGCAGCACCGCGGTCCGGTCCGCCAAGGCGATGGGCTTGAACGTGGCCGGCGTCGACCTGCTGCGATCGAACCACGGCCCGGTGCTCATGGAAGTCAATTCCTCGCCTGGCCTCCAAGGGATCGAAGAGACCACCGGCGTGGACGTGGCCAGCAAAATCATCGAGTTCATTGAAAAAGACGCCCGCCCCGGCAACACTCGAACCAGCGGGGAAGGTTGAGGCATGCCGGAAGGGTTTTCCATCGGAGGTCAAAAGATAGAACCCGGGGAACGCCGGTTGATTAGCCTTTCCGTCTCCAAATTGTACGATTTCACCGAAGTCAATCTGCCGATTGAGGTGATCCACGGAAAAAAGTCCGGTCCCGTCCTGTTCATTTCATCCGCCATTCATGGAGACGAAATCAACGGCATCGAAATCATCCGCCGCCTGCTCAAGCACAAACCGCTCAACAGGTTGTGCGGCACCTTGATCACCATTCCCGTGGTCAATATATTCGGCTTCAACAACCTGTCGCGTTACCTGCCCGACCGCCGCGACCTCAACCGTTCCTTCCCCGGCTCCAGCAAAGGTTCCCTGGCCGCGCAACTGGCGCATCTGTTCACGACAGAGATTCTGGAAAAATGCACCCACGGGATTGATCTGCACACCGGCGCCCTGCATCGAAGCAATTTGCCGCAGATTCGCGGCTGCGTTGACGACCGGGACACCAGCCGGCTGGCGTTTCAATTCGGCGTTCCGGTCATCATCAACGCCAATTCCAGGGACGGCTCGCTGCGCGCGGAGGCGCGCAAGAAAAACATTCCGATCCTGCTTTACGAAGGCGGCGAAGCGTTGCGTTATGACGAACAGGTGATCCGCATGGGAGTGAACGGGATCAAGTCGGTGATGCAGACCATCGGCATGCTGCCGTCCAAAACCCAGAGGAAACGAAAAGAAGCGTTCATTTCCAGAAAAACCGTCTGGGTCCGCGCTCCCGGATCCGGGATTTTGACACCGGACAAACACCTGGGAGCGCGTGTGGAAGCCAAAGAAACACTGGGCTTCATCCGCGACCCGTTCGGAAAGCACGAGGTGCCGGTTCCGGCGAGAGACGCGGGCATCATCATCGGCATGGCCCAGCTGCCTCTGGTCAACAAAGGCGACGCTTTATTCCACATCGCCACATTCGTCAACACCCACAAAGTCAAAAAAACCATCGACAAACTCAATATCGCAGAGTGAAAACGCGTCTGATTTAAACGAGATTTCCTCCGTTTTCCGCACCCCCTTGAGTGTAAATACCGGGCGCCGGGCGGCCCTGCCCGATCCTTGATTGCCTCAATATCCCCCACGCATCCCGCCCGTTCGTCCACAGAGTCTTGTAGATGAACAATGTTCCGGGTTGCGCCTAAGCCGCGGGCCCCCTTCCCTTCCCCGTTTCAGACATTTTCAGGTCCGGCAAAAAACATTTGCCTCAACTTGCTGAATTTGCTTTAATAAATTAAATACCCTCATTCCATGTGCGCGAACCGATGGCCCAGAGACTGAAAACAAGACCGTTCGTTTTCTTTTCATGCATCTTTCTGTGGGTGTTCGGTTTTTTCTTTTCCCCGTTCATTCATTACCATCCGCCGTCGGTGCACGATCACGGCGGACACGTTGAAGCACACCGGCACGACGCCCGCATCCACAGCCCGGAGCTCGACCAGCTGGCGCACGCCATCGCCCTGCATTCCGAGGAGTCCCATTCCGGGCACGCGCAGAACTGCGATTGCGGCGGCCCCGAATCCGGTCACATCAAGGTCGAACTGGACAAGGACGGCCTCAAATCCGAATTCACCCTGAAGTTCACCAAGCACCCGGCCGTGATGGACGGTCCGCCCCACGCCGATCCGGCTTCGGCGTCCGGACAGGATCGCAACACCAGTCCGCATTTCATCAACGCACCGCAATCCCTGCCTCAGGAACGTTCGCCCCCCGTTTCGCTCGTTTGAATTACTAATCTCCCCATCACCTTAAAGACGGCACGCGTGTGAGTTCCGTGTCACGACGCTGTTTGACGCGTGCGCGTTGGAACATCCTTTGAAGGCGCGATTTCGTTCGCCCTTCTATGGAGACGGATATGAAACGAGCGATGCGCTTCTTTCCGTTGGCGTTTTCGTTTTGGGCTTTGTGGGCCTCGAACGGCTGGGCGCAACAGGAAGGAAAAATAAAAATCGAGAACAAAATCGACCGGCCTCTCACACTGGCGCAGGCGGTCGAGCAGGCCCTCGTCAAAAACCCGGAACTGGGTGCGTTTTCCCATGCCCGGCGGGTGAAGGAAGCCGAGGCCCTGCAGGCCGGGCTGCTACCCAACCCGAAACTGGGTGTCGACGTTGAGAACATAGGTCCCTCCGACAGTGTCGAAACCACCATTCAGCTCAGCCAGCTCATCGAACTGGGCGGCAAGCGGAGCGCCCGTAAAAAATCGGGAGCCCTGTCGCAGGAGCTTTCCGAATGGAATTACGAAAGCAAAAAGCTGGACGTTCTGGCGCAGGTCACTAAATCCTTTGTGGACGTGCTGAAAGATCAGCACCGGTTGTCCCTGGCGGACGAGATTTCCCGGCTGGAAGAGCGGTTCCTGCTGGTGGTTTCCGAACGGATCGAGGCGGGCAAGGTCCCGCGCATTGAAAAGACCAAAGGCGAAGTCATTGTCGCGTCCAGCCGGGTCGCGCGCGAACGGGTGCGGCTGGACCTGGAATCCTCACGCCGCAAACTGGCCCTCAATCTCGGAGAGCTCGAGCCGTCGTTCGGCACCGTGGTGGGGGATCTTTATTCCATTTCCCCGATCCCATCCTTAAAGCAGCTCAAGGCCAATGCGATTTTAAATCCCGACCTCGCCCGCTGGCAGACCGAACAGCAGAAGCGTCAGGCGGTGCTGGATCTGGAGCAGGCCCGAAGGATTCCCGACCTGGAAGTCAAAGGCGGCTACCGCCGCCTGGAAGCAACCGACGACAACGCGCTGGTGCTCGGTCTGTCGCTGCCGCTGCAGTTGTTCAACCGCAACCAAGGCGGCATCGCCCGCGCCCGCAATGAAATGCTCAAAGCCCGGGAGGAACGGCGCGCGGCGGAATTGAAAACCAAAAACGCGTTGACCCAGGCATTCCACCGGTTGTCCTTTTCCCATGCGCAGGTGACCGCCATTAAAAAAAGCATCCTGCCCGGTGCGCAGAGGGCTTTTGACGGTGTGAGCGAAGGATACCGGTTCGGCAAATTCTCCCTGCTCGACGTGCTCGACAGTCAGAAAACCCTGTTCAAGTCACAGGAGCAGTATCTCGAAGCGCTGGCCGATCACCACAAGGCGGTGGCCGAGGTGGAACGCCTGACGGCAGTGCCTCTGCAATCGAATCTCCAGCAGGAGATCCAAGGCGGTGCGCGATGAACGGCTTCTTTTCCCGGCCCGTGATCGCCATCCTCATCGCCGGAGCGCTGATCGCCGGCGTCATCTGGACCCTGGAGCCGCGGATGTCCGGCGAGAGCCATTCCCACTCGCACGAGTCCGGCGATTCTCATGCCGATGACTCCGGCTATTCCCATGACGGCGAATCCGGTCACGACCCTGCCGATGCGTCCGGGCACGCGGGCGATGAGAAGGAAGTGCCGAGAGGACCGCATGGCGGCTGGCTGTTTTCCTCGCGCGGCTTTCAGACCGAGGTCACGATTTACGAAACCGGCGTGCCGCCGCAGTTTCGCGTGTACGTGAGCCGCGCCTCGGGCGAACCGATCGATCCCGCCGAGGTTCTCCTGAAAATCGAGCTGCACCGTCTGGGCCGCACCGACGTCATCGGCTTTCAGCCCGCGGGCGATTATCTTTTGGGGGACCAGGAGGTCTATGAACCGCATTCCTTCGTCGCAAAAGTCCAGGCGCACTGGAAAGGCAGCACCTACGACTGGGAATTTTCCCAGATCGAAGCGCGGGCGGAATTCACCGAAGCGTCTCTCAGGGCCGCGGGCATCGAGCTGGACTCCGCCGGGCCCGCCCGGCTGCAGGACGTGCTGCGCCTGACCGGGGAGATCGCCCTCAACGAAGAAAAGGTGGTTCACATCGTTCCGCGTCTGGACGGCGTCGTGAAGAAAGTGTTCAAGGACATGGGCGATCAGGTGAAAAAAGGCGAACTGATCGCCGTACTGGAAAGCCGCGAACTGGCGGACGCGAAGATCAACTACCTCGCCGCGGTCAAGCAGAGCGAACTCATCCAGGCCGACCTCAAACGGGAAAAACTCATTTACGAAAACACCAGGCAGATGCTCGATCTTCTGGAGCAGAAGCTGGAAATCGACGCCATCTACGCCCGGCTCAAGGATCTCGCCATTGGTGAAAACCGCGAGCGGCTGCTCCCGGCCTACGCCAGGGTGCAGCTCGCCCGGTCGGTGCACCAGCGTGAAAAACGGCTGTTCGATAAAGGCATCTCCTCCGAATCGGAATACCTGCAGGCTCTGGAAAATGTCAAGAGCGCTGAGGCGACCTACCTGGCTCTGCGCGAAAAGATCGCCTACGACGGCGATTGGGGACTCAGGCAGAAGACCAAAAACGCCGAGATGGAATCCCTCAATCTGCAGACCGCAACCCAGAAGCTGCTGGCCCTGGGGCTCAGCCGGCGCCAGATCAAAGGGCTCGCGAACGAGCGCGGACAGAAATTCACTGAGTACGAGCTGCGCTCCACGCTCAAGGGCACCGTCATCAAAAAACACCTGACCACCGGCGAAGCGGTGAAAAAGGACGACGACATCTTCCTGCTCGCCGACCTGACCGACGTCTGGGTGAACATCGACATCCCCGCGAGGGAAGTCAAAAACGTGCGCCTGGGCCAGCGCGTGAAAGTCCGCGGCGAGCACCTGGACAAGGAAGCCGAGGGTACACTGACCTTTCTCGGTTCCATCATCGAGGAGAACACCCGCACCGTGACCGCGCGCGTCGTCATTTCCAACGCCGACCGGTCCTGGCGGCCGGGCACCTTCGTGACGGTCGAGCTGGTTCTTAAGGACCGCGAAGCGCCCGTGGCGGTGCGCGCCGATGCCGTGCAGACGATGCGCGGCTGGTCGGTGGTGTTCGTCCGCTACGGCAACCAGTTCGAAGCGCGGCCGCTCGAACTCGGCGAGAACGACGGCACCCACGTGGAAGTGCTTAAGGGGCTGACCGAAGGCGAGGTCTACGCGGCGGTCAACAGTTTCGCGGTGAAGGCGGAAATCGAAAAATCGGGCGCGGCGCATTCCCATTGAGGTGACACGGTCATGCTGGAAAAAATAATCCATGTCTCGATCAGGCAGCGGGTCTTCGTGATCCTCGCCACACTGGCGGTCGCTCTTCTGGGAATCTACAATTTCAACGTCCTTCCCATCGACGCCGTGCCGGACATCACCAACGTGCAGGTGCAGATCAATGCCGAAGCGCCGGGGTTCACGCCGCAGGAAGTCGAGCAGCGCATCACTTTTCCCGTCGAAACCGTCATCGCGGGACTGCCCAGACTGGCGCATGTCCGCTCGCTCTCGCGCTACGGCCTGTCCCAGGTCACGGCCATCTTCGAGGACGACACCGACATCTATTTCGCCAGGCAATTGGTCAGCCAGCGCCTGCAGGAAGTGAAAGCGAAGCTGCCTTTTGGAGTCGAGCCGGTGATGGGCCCCATCGCCACCGGCCTCGGCGAGGTCTTCATGTGGGCGGTGGAGAAGGACCCGGACAAATCCGCTGCGCCGGAGAACGCCCATTTGGACTCTATGGATCTCAGGACGGTGCAGGACTGGATCATCAAGCCGCAGTTGATGACCGTGCCGGGCGTCACCGAAGTCAACAGCACCGGCGGCTACGTGAAGCAGTACCACGTCGCGCCCGATCCCCAGAAACTGATCGCCTACGGCATCTCATTCAGGCAGGTCATGCAGGCGCTGGCGGCGAACAACGACAATCAGGGGGCCGGCTACATCGAGCACAGCGGCGAGCAGTACCTGATCCGCACGCCCGGCCAGGTGCAGGGCATGGAGGACATCCGCCGCATCGTGATCGGCACGCACCGCGGCGTTCCCGTGTACGTCCGCGACGTGGCCGAAGTGGCGCTGGGCAAGGAACTGCGCACCGGCGCCGCGACCCGCAACGGCAGGGAAACGGTGCTGGGCACCGTGCTGATGCTGAAAGGGGAAAACAGCCGCGCCGTCTCGCAGCGGGTGGCGGAAAAAATGCAGGAGATCAACCGCACGCTGCCCGAAGGGATCACCGCCCATACCGTGTACGACCGCACCAAGCTGGTGAACGCGACGCTCAAGACCGTGCGCAACAACCTGCTGGAAGGCGCGGTGCTGGTGATCGCCGTGCTGTTCCTGCTTTTGGGCAACATCCGCGCCGCCATCATCACGGCGCTGGTGATCCCGTTGTCCATGCTGTTCGCGGTCACCGGCATGGTGAGCAACCGCATCAGCGGCAATCTTTTGAGCCTCGGCGCCATCGATTTCGGCATCATCGTGGACGGCGCCGTCATCATCGTGGAAAACTGCAGCCGCAGGCTGGCGGAAGAACAGAGACGACTGGGCCGGCTGCTCAAACGCGACGAACGCTTCGCCGTGGTGCGCCAAGCCGCCGCCCAGGTTTCCCGGCCCAGCATCTTCGGCGTGTTCATCATCATGGTGGTGTACCTGCCGATCCTCACCCTGACCGGCATCGAAGGCAAGATGTTCAAGCCGATGGCGTTCACCGTGCTGGCCGCCCTGGCCGGTGCGCTGATCCTGTCCATCACCTTCATCCCCGCGATGATGGCGCAGTTCGCCCGCGGCCGCGTCACCGAAAAGGAAAGCACCCTGATGGACCGGCTGCGCGCCCTGTACGCTCCGGCGCTGCGCTGGTCGCTCGGCAACCGGCCCGTCGTCATCACCTTTTCCGCCGTCCTGGTGGCCTTGAGCCTGCTGCTGTCGACCCGCATGGGCAGCGAGTTTCTGCCCACGCTGGACGAGGGCGACTATGCCCTGCACGCGCTGCGCGTTCCCGGCACCAGCCTGTCGCAGGCCGTGCGCATGCAGGACACGCTGGAGAGCACGCTGCGCGAGATCCCGGAAATCGACCACGTGTTCGCCAAGATCGGCACGCCCGACATCGCCACCGACCCCATGCCGCCCAGCGTCGCCGATGTGTTCGCGATGGTGAAGCCGCGCGAGCAGTGGGCCGACCCCGGCATGCCCAAGTCGATGCTGACCCGCAAAATCGAACAGAAGTTGGCAGAGGTGCCGGGCAACAAGTACGAGATCACCCAGCCCATCCAGATGCGCTTCAACGAGTTGATCGCCGGCGTGCGCAGCGACGTGGCCGTCAAGATCTTCGGCGACGATCTCGACGTGCTGCTCGCCAAGGCCGATGAAATCGAGCACCTGCTGCCGGAGATCCCCGGCGCTTCCGACGTGCGCGTGGAACAGGTGAGCGGCCTGCCGATCCTGTCTCTCAAGCTCGACCGCATGGAAATGGCCCGATTGGGCCTCAACGTGTCCGACGTGCAGGAAGTGGTGGCGATCGCCATCGGCGGCAGGACCGCAGGCCAGGTCTACGAGGGGGACCGGCGCTTCGACCTTCTGGTGCGCCTGCCCGAGGACATCCGCAGCAACCTCAATCTGCTCAAACGCATTCCCATCCCGATTCCGGAAAACACGGGACAGGGCCATTCCGTCTCGACGGTGGACATGAAGGGAAAAGACGCCCGCACCCGCACCGTCCCGCTGGAAACCGTTGCGGCGTTCGACCTGGCCAAAGGCCCGAACCAGATCAGCCGGGAAAACGGCAAGCGGCGCGTGGTCGTCACCGCCAATGTGCGCGGGCGCGACCTCGGATCGTTCGTGGACGAGGCGCAGAACGCCATTGCCGACAAGATCACCCTGCCCGCGGGCTACTGGATCCGCTGGGGCGGCCAGTTCGAGCACCTGCTGTCCGCCGGGAAACGGTTGTGGGTCGTCGTGCCGATCGCGCTGGGATTCATCCTGGTTCTGCTGTTCGGTGCGTTCGGGTCCATCAAAAACGCGCTGCTGGTGTTCTCAGGCGTGCCCCTGGCGCTCACCGGCGGGTTCCTGTCGCTCTGGCTGCGCGGCATCCCGCTCTCCATCTCCGCCGCGGTGGGGTTCATCGCCCTGTCCGGCGTGGCGGTGCTCAACGGCATCGTGATGGTGTCGTTCATCAGCAAGCTTGAGGAAGAAGGCGTGGCTCTGGACGAGGCGATCGAACAGGGCGCGCTCACGCGGCTGCGCCCCATCATCATGACCGCGCTGGTGGCCTCGCTGGGATTTCTGCCGATGGCCATCGCCACCGGAACGGGAGCCGAAGTGCAGCGGCCGCTCGCCACCGTGGTGATCGGCGGCATCCTGTCCTCGACCGTCCTCACCCTGTTCGTGCTGCCCACACTTTATAAAACCGTGTACCGGCGGCGCGGCGAAGAATCCATTTCGTAAAAAAAGGGGCCGCAATTCCAATCGGCCCCCTTGCAAGGAGGGAGACGCATCGGGGGGATAGTCACCAAGTCCATCGCGGGGCCGCCGGTGTTCAAATTGCGCCTTAAAGACCGGCCCCGTTTCTCGCCCTATCTGCGATCGATATTTTTAAACATGGGGATTTGATTCATCTTCCGGTCCATCCCTTTCACGGTCAATTGAATGTCATTGACCGAGGATTCGATGTATCGCAGCAACCGTTCCACATCGTTCACACCTTTGAGGCTCTGAGTCGAGACGGCCGGGGAACATTTGGCATCGGCACCGCCTTCGGAGACCGCCATATTTTCCTTCGCATTCACGGTGTCAGGCTGGATCCAGGGATTCAGCCCGTTCAACAAGAGCGCGATCGTGAAAGCAGCCAGCAGAAATTTTGTGTTTCGATCCAGGATCATGGTTTTCTCCATCAATATGGGTGAGGCGTTGAACCGCGGCGAGCGGGCAGGAAGGAAGGATGGGTGTCCGGCCACCCCGATTGAGGCAAGCGATTGCCCGATAAAAACAGGCTCAAATGGTTAATACCGGGATGCGTCGCGTCATTCCGGGTTTTTAACCGGTTTCAGCCAGGACCTGCCGGTTCGTTTTTTTCTCTTGAAAATGGAAGGCGTTTCCAGCAGCTTTTGCGACCGGAGGATCAATTTTTTCTCCGAAATGATTTTTTTTAATACTCCCGCGCTGTTGTAAACCTTGACCTCATGCATCATTCACCTCAATTTGAGTATCCGCCCGGCAACCGATGGGCAAAAAAAAACCACTCCAAAAAGGAGTGGCGAAAATATGATGTCCTTTACAGTGCTTTGAAGCCTTGCCTCAACCTGATCATCTTGAGGAAGGTGAAATCAGTGTACGCTTTGTGCCGCGGAATACAATCAAATTAAGATTAATTTATTTTAATGTGATTCTCGAACCAGGAACGGGAGACGAAGTGCGGCGCCCGCTTTTCCTTCATGATATATTGGATTCGACACAAGCCTTTACAAGCACTTGCAATTAAAGAGAAAATCCAGGGAGAACACGATGAAAAAAGTATTAACGGGAATTGTGGTGATCGGTCTGTTCACGTTTTCGATAGCACACGGTAAAGACAATAAAATTCAACTTCCAGCGGACTATAAAACCAAATTCACCAACTACGTCAGCAATGACCGGATTCAGAATGAAGATCAAACCGTCCGTTTGTTTGCGAACGACATAGCCATGCAGGGTCCGGACAAAGACGGCAAATTGCCCTACGGATCCATTCTGGTCGCGGAAGTGTACAAAGCCAAAAAAGACAAGGACGGCAATGTGGTCACAAGTGTCCTGAACCGGAGAATCAGAGACAAGTTTGCCTTGATCGGTGTGATGGAGCGCAAGAAAGGCTTCGGTGAAGGCCGCCCGGATGAGTTGAAAACCGGGGACTGGGATTTTGCGGCGTTCAAACCCGACGGCTCTGTCGCGGATAAAGACTTGAACGCATGCCGGGCGTGTCACGCCCCCTTATCGAACACCCATCATGTCTTTTCCTTCGAACACCTGGCCAAATGATGGGATCAGGGCTGCAATGTGGAATGACCGCGCTTCGTGTCGAACTGGATTCCCGGTATTGAGCGAGCCCGGCAGGGGAGAATTTTCTCTCAAACCAGTTTTAATGCCAGCTCCAGCGCCCGTTTCTTGATCTTCGCGTTGGGCCCGAACCAGCCCAGCCTGAGGCGCGCATCGGCGCTGCCGCCGAGGCAATGGTCGATCGTGTAGACCGCCGCATTCAGCAATCCCCAGGCCGTCCCGTGCGCCGGTTTCAGATCCTGCCCCGGCGCGTTTTCGATGGCTTCGATCGCGGTCCGGATTTTCTTGTCGGCTGACTTGTCCGCCGCGTCCGCCTGGAACACCTCCTGCATGTAGCGGCGCGCGGTGTCCGCATCCACCGTCTTATCCGCCAGCGTTTCGGCATCGGCGGCGAACGCCTCGAGCGCCTCCCTTCCTAAAGCGACGGCCTCTCTGGTCTTTTTGATCATCAGGTCGTCGAATCGGTTGGTGTCGTGCGAGATGAAGGGGAACTGCACCTTGAACGGCTTGCGGCAGATGTTCTTGAAGGACGTCCGCGCCTTTGAGGCCACGGGAATCAGGATGCCGGCGGCGGGCCGCAGCGCCACGAAATGGACCTCGACCCGGTCCCGGCTTTCGTTGCGCGAGGCGAAAAGCAGACAGGGTTTCAGGCTGTCCGCTTCCTGCAGCGTGAATCCGGCCTTAAGATCGGCGAGCGCCCACAGGATGCGGCCGCCATCCAGGATGCCGATGGTCTCAAGCACCGCCTCGCCATGTTCGGAGAAGGCTTTGAAGAACTGGAAAGTCTCCTGGTTGGCGTAGGATTTGGGCCGGTTCGACGGCACCCGCTCCGTCTCGAAATCGAGCTTCAAAAGGTGCACCATCTCGCGCGGAGACAGCTTGCCGCTGACCTCCATCCCGAGCCCGTTCCACGGGACTGCGTTCTTCCATTCCATCGGCTCGCCTTTGCAATGGGGACCGGATTTTCCGTTGAATTGAAGAATTATACCGCCATTTTTCCCGATTCCCAGCCCGGGATGATCGGACCTGCCGGTTTGTGCTATTATTTTATGCGATCCCCTGTCTTGCGCATCTTGTGCGGATTGGATTCCCCGGCCTTGTACTTAAAAGGTTTGCGCGGCATGGGATCGGTGTTTATTGGCACGTTGTCTACGGACGTTCGATCCATCAACCCATTTAACGCAAACCGGGATCCCGATCATGAAAACGCTCATCTCTATCGCATTGTTTCTCACGCTCACCACCGCCGCCCACGCGGACATCAAGACCGAAGAGGTCGCCTATTCCGCCGGCGGCGCGAAACTGAAAGGCTATCTGGCCACCGATCCCGCCGTCAAGGGCAAACGGCCCGGAATCCTGGTGGTCCACGAATGGTGGGGCCACAACAAGCACGCCCGCGACCGCGCGGAAATGCTCGCCAAACTCGGCTACACCGCCCTGGCGCTGGACATGTACGGTGACGGCAAACTGGCGGACCACCCCGACAAGGCCGGCGCTTTCATGAACGCCGCCTTCAAGGACTGGGCGGGCAGCGAGGCCAAGTTCAACGCCGCTAAAAAGCTGCTTTCCGAACACCCCACTGTCGACCCGGCGCGCATCGGCGCGATCGGCTTCTGCTTCGGCGGCGCCGTTTCTCTAAAAATGGCGCGCGGCGGCGCGGACCTGAAAGGCGTGGTGGCGTTCCACAGCGCCCTGCCCGACGCTCCCCCGGCTGAAAAAGACAAGGTAAAAGCCGCGGTGATGGTCATCAACGGCTCGGACGATCCCTTCCTGAAGCCCGAAGTGGTCGCCAAATTCATGCAGGACATGGTGGCGGCGAACGCGGACCTTTCTTACGTCAGTCTCGCAGGGGTCCGGCACAGCTTCACCAACCCGCAGGCGGACGAATTCCGGAAAAAATTCGGCATCGACGCCTTAAAGTACGACAAACAGGCGGACGAGCGTTCCTGGAAGACCATGCAGGCGTTTTTTAAGCGCGTGTTCGGCAACTGACCCGGCCGCGATTCAGCCGGAACCCATTCACAGGCTCTGCCGGTGGTTTCGACCGCCGGCAGAGTCCATGAAGCCTTTCCTCCTCCGATATATTCAGCCTCCATCCCCTTCCGATTGCTTCCAAATTCCCGATTTCAAAGAATAAAGCACTGTTTTTTCAGCAACTTTTTTTGATTCGCCGGGCCGAAGTATGATATATAGGGAGTCCGATGCCGTTTGCATCAACGAATCAATGGGGATTCATCCATTTCCGGGGAGACAAAAAGAATGAAGAAAATCCTTGCAGTCGTTTTTGCGGTTTCCTGGCTGGCGGGTGGATGCGCACCCTCAGCCCCCTTCAAGATCGGGAAAGGATTCTATTCCGAAAAGCACGCACAATCGCAGGTGAACCAGGCGGACAGCGATAACCGTGCGGAAAAAATCGCTTCCTTCAAGACGGAGGCGTATGGGTGCGGCGATTACAGCGCGGAAAAGATCGATGCCAATATCATGAACCCCGCCATCCGGGAAGAGCTCAAGAGACTCGATGCGGATGCGGCCGCCAACGTGAAAGCCGAGGAAAACATTTATTCGCTCATCAACGAATTATTGGTCCTCCCCGCGCTCCTGGGCTGCACGAACTGGGATGTGACCGGAGACGCGCTGCGGATTTCCGAGCCCGCGCCGGTCCCCACCGCGAGCTTTGACATGGACGAGGACACGGAAGCCGGCGCCGCCGGATCGATCGCCGAAGACACGGGCCTCTCCGCCAGTCAGTCCTCGGACGACCTCAACGATTTCGCGGGCGCGGGCTTTGTCAAACGCGGCGCCATCGACGAAGACGACGACATCGACATTTCGGAAATCGCCATGCCCCCCAGCCGTGAAGCGACGATTTATCCCTACACGCGCGGCCAGGGGTTTCACCAGCCGGAGACCGTGACCACGGAACTGACGCCCTGGACGATCGACAAAAACGATTGCGTCGAGACCGTCCGCGGCCAGGAGAGCGAGCCGCATGTTCCCGCGTTTCTGGGCTGCATGCGCACCAAAGGCTGGTTTCTCAAAGATCAGGTGGAAAATTTCGAGCTGGAAAAAAAGATGATGCAGGAGATGAACACGGGAAGCTGATTGCGCAAAAAAAAGAGGCTGGCTCTCGCAAGAGACGCCAGCCTTTTTTTATTTCGGCTTCATCACACCGTACAATCGGGATCGAATTCTGCTTTCAGGAGGGAAACACCCGCCGGATCAACCGTCCCCTTTGAACTTGGCGCAGGTCGCCTTGAGGTCTTTCAATGGAACCGGATATTGATCCTTGGTCACTTTCCCGGCCGCCTGAACGCACTGAGCTTCGGTTTTGAATTTCTCGTTCTGCTTCATGATCGCCTGCTGCCCGTCCTGAAACCAAAGCGTAACCACAATCAACCAGTATTCCATCGAATCGACCTCCCATCACTTGTTGGACAGATATAGAAACAACCGGCCGCTTCTGTTTCCGTCACGATTCAACAACGCCGGGGCCGCGGCCGAGTGCGACCAACGGCGATTCTAAATTATACCATTATTTTTCAATAGCTTAAATATAATTTATTTAAATTTTGCCATAATCCGCACAAACCGGAACCCAAGGGGCCGCCGATTTGAAACCCCTTGTAAGACCGCTCTTTAGGGTCAGGGATGTCGGAGAATCCAGCCGGTAGACGAATAGAAAGGCGGTCTCCGGAATTCACGCCGGATGGCGGGAATGGCAAAAGCAATCCACACCAGCCCCCGCATTAAGCCCCCTCGTTCAAAGTCAATGCAACCAACAGATATTTTTAGACTTATTTGAGTACTCGAAGGAGCTCTTTCGGGTTGCCTGTGCGTTCTTTCCTTTAAGGTTGATCTTCGTGAAAATTTATTAGTAAGCTGAAATTACCGTAAAATTTAATCCTAAACAAGGAGGACAACCTATGAAACGTGCATCCTTAATAGGGATCACCGCGATGGTGCTTCTACTCTCAACACAGACGGCGTCGGCCCAGAATGCCTACATTGCCGGCCACGGAGGCTTGACCATTCTGCAGGATTCCGACAACATCGGCTCCGGCATCATCATTGAAAGCGAACACCGGGACGGTTGGAATGCAGGTGGAGCCGTCGGCTGGAGATTCAGTCCCTTTTTCCGGGCGGAATTCGAATTCTCGTATCGGAGAAACGACGTGGACCAGCTCAAAGTGATCAATTCCAGCTTTCCGGGATTGAACGGACTCACGCTCGACGCGTCCGGAGACATTCACTCCCGCTCCTACATGGGCAATATTTTCTGGGAATTTGCCAATGTTCTGCCCATCACCCCCTATGTGATGGCGGGGGCCGGCGTGTCGGAGGTGTCTCTTGAAAATGTGAACGCCGGGAACACCGAGATCGTCGACGACAGAGACACTGTTTTCGCCTATCAGCTCGGCGGAGGCGTGAGCCTCGCGCTCGCTCAGAACGTGTTTCTGACGGCGGATTACAGGTATTTCGCCACTGAGGATCCGGAATTCAGCGACAGCACCGGAGCGACGTTCGATTCGGAATATGAATCGCACAATATCAGCGGCGGTCTGAGGTTTGAGTTCTGACCTAAAACTTCCGCGGGATTCATCGATTCCCGCATGAGTTGCAGATCTTCTGAAGGCAACGCACCTGCCTTCGGAATTTCTCCCCTCCCCTACCTTCTGAATTCCCGTCTCACGGCCAGGATCGTCAAAGCGATCAAAGCCGGACCGATCAAAAACTGCAGGGCGATCAGCGTCCGCCCCAGCCAGAGATCCGGCTTCGGCCGGAAATCCTCCGACCGCTGCAGGGTCATGGTCTGAAACGTGAACAGCACCGCGTCCTTCCAGTCCACGCCGGAACACCGCGAAAGCTCCTGCCGGCACAGGGAGGTGGGCAGGCCGGAAGGCTGCTCCGCCGTCGAAGCCTCCTGGGAGGAATCCACAATCGGCACCTTGGGCTCGATGCCGAACCAGTTGATCCATGAAAACAGCAGAATCAGAACCGCGAAGCTGGTGACGCCGTTGAACCAGCGCTGGCCGTAGCCGGTGAGGATTTTGTACAGCGAGATCAGGGAAACGTAGCGATAAAACGGGTTGAGCTGCTTGCGCCGCATCTCCATTTCCCCGTAGTGGAAGTTCCCGGCGCGCTCGTAGTCGCGCTTGGCCTCGAAATTCAGCTTGAGCTTGCGGTACAGGATCTCCACCGTGCGGAAGTAGTCCCGGTCGTGGACCCGTTTTTTCGTGTCCGTGGCGAACTCGCTCCACACTTCATCGGCGAGGATTTCCCGGCTGCCGAAACTGTTGCCGACCGCGCGGAAGGTCACATTTTCGAACACCACGTTCTCGATGTCCATATTGAGGAACGAGGTGTCGCCGAGATTGTCGATATTGAGGAAACGCACGTTCTCCGGGCGGTCCATTTCCACGTCGATGAAGCGGATGAGGCGGTTTTTGGGAAATTCCGTGCTGTAGAATTTCACGATGCCCTCGCCCGCGAAACGGACCTCGCTGAAATCCGCGCCGCCATCGCCGGTGAACTGGGTCTTGCTGAAATCCGCCCCGCCCCGGCCGGAGAACAGGGCGCCGTTGAAATGCACCCCCGCTTCCCCGGAAAACTTGGCTTCGCTGAAGTTCACGCCCTCTTCGCCGGTGAACTGCGCGCCCCAGAAGTCCGCGCCGCGCTTTCCGGAAAACTGGGTGAAGAAGAAGTACGCGCCGCGTTTGCCCGAGAACTGCGCGCCCCAGAAATCGGCGCCGCCCTCGCCGGAAAATTCAGTCAGGATGAAATCCGCGCCGCCTTCGCCGGAAAACTGCGCCTTATTGAAATAGGCGCCGCCCTCGCCTGTGAATTTGGCTTCGCTGAAATTGGCCCCGCCCTTGCACTCAAACCGCACCTGGCTGAAATCCGCCTTGCCGCGCGCGGTGAACTGGGCCATGATGAAACACGCCGAGCCCGGCCCCGCAAACCGGGCCTCACAAAAATTCGCGCCCGCGTCGCCGGAAAACCGGGCTTTCTTGAAATTGGCGCCGGCCGAACCGAGAAACTGGGCCTGGCGGAAATTGACCCCGCTTTTGCTCATGAAATGCGCGCCGGAGAAATCCACCCCCTTTAAAAACTGCACTTTCTGAAACACCGCCCGGCGTGTGAAAATCGCGCCGGAAAAATTGATCGGCTCCTTGAAGCAGTAGCCGGAAAAATCCACGTCGCCGATTTCCTGCTCCTTGAGAGAATCCCCCCAGGCCAGTTTATCAAGCAGTTCCCTCTGACTGATCACCATCCGGACATCCCCATAAAACGAAAACAACGCCCCTTTTAGGGGCGAACATTCCCATTTTTTACGCAAATTTGAATTAAGCTAAATGTATCAAAAAATGCCGGAAGGTCAAAAAACATTGGTCACAACGGCGTCAGGAAATTGCCGGCTGAATTCTAACGGAGTAAAAAACAAAAGGAAGGTGCGCTTATGGCAGGGATAAAATTTTGCGGCAGGCCGTCACACCCGCGCCTTACGCATGCAAAGCGGATTTCAGCCGGTCCAGAGCAAAGCGCAACCCCGGTCCGGGTTGCGGATGGATTGTAAATTAAAAATCCGTTCCGGCTCTCCGCAAACGTTCGGCCGTTGCAGCCGTATTCAATGGAGAGCGCGGTTCAATACGTGCCCAGGTCTTCCGACCATCCGGAAGGCCCCAGGTCCTCTTCCCAGCCCGGAGAGCCCAGATCGTCCCGGGACCAGGCCCGGGTCTGCCAGCCGCCCTGTTCCGCATAGGCACCGCCGCGCCCATGCACGGCCATGCCCGAACGCCGGTTCCAGCGGTTCCAGAAATCCCGCCGGTTCACCGGGAAAAAGCGTTTGCCGTCGAACACCCCCCACTGCCGCGGATGCACCAGAAACACCCCGTGACGCCCGTGCAGAAACCCGTGGCTTTTGAGTCCCCGGCCCAGGCGGAAGGAAAACCCGAATCCTTTGGAGCGAAGCCCGAAACCGCCGCGGAATCCGCCGCGCACCCCTTGCACCAGAACCGATTCATCGAGCAGGGATTTTTTCAGGATCAGACTCTCCATTGCCGACGCCCGCTCGGTAACACCGGCACACAGACTCAAAACCATCACGCCCAGCAGCCATCTTTTCCAATGCATCGTCCCGACTCCCGTAAAAAATTTGGCATTACAGACACTATATTCCCGCAGCACGATCAGGGCAAACTTTTTTATGGCCCGTTGCGATCCGTTGAACAGGAAACCGATTAAAAAACGTATGCAGGTAAAATCAATTTACAGGCGGGCGGCGGCTTTCGCGGCGATCGCTTTTTTTCTTTTCTTTCGGTACAACGCATAGCGCAGCACCGAGTATCCCGTGACAGCAGAAATCAGAGTGCCGGTCAGGATTCCCAGCCGGTCGTTCGCGGAGTTGTCGATCCCTCCCTGTTCGAAAGCCAGAGAACTGATGAACAGGCTCATGGTGAAACCGATCCCGCACAGAATGGACACGCCGTAAAGCTCAAGCCAGTTCACGCGCTTCGGCAGCCGGCACCATCCCATCCGGATGGCCACAAAGCAGAAGCCGAACACGCCGACCTGGTTTCCCAGAAACAGGCCTAGCGCGATTCCCAGCGGCACCGGATGCAAAAGCGAGTTGAAGGTAAATCCTTCCAAAGACACGCCTGTGTTGGCAAACGCGAACACAGGCAGGATGAAAAACGAAACCGTCGGATGCAGATCGTGCATGATCTGCAGCAAGGGAGGTTTTCCGGAAGTTGTGGGCACGCGCAGGGGAATGAACAAGGCGACCACGACCCCCGCCAGCGTCGCGTGAACCCCGGATTTGAGCACCGCCGCCCAGATGATCAGGCCCACCACGAGATAGGGCGCATTTTTGACCACGCCCCTGCGGTTGAACACATACAGGACACCCAGCAGAATCACCGCCGTCAGCAGAGACTCCCACGACATATCTTCGGTGTAGAACACCGCGATGATGACGATGGCTCCGATATCGTCGAAAATGGCCAGAGTCAGCAGGAAAATTTTCAGGGAATTGGGAACCCGCCGCCCAAGCAGTGAAAGCACCCCCAGAGCGAACGCGATGTCGGTGGCGGAGGGGATGGCCCAGCCTCTGAGCGCATTCGGGTCCTCCCAGTTCAGTGTGGAGTAAATCACCGCCGGAACCATCATGCCCCCCAATGCCCCGACCGCCGGCAGCGCCACCCGCTGAGGGCTCGAGAGCTCTCCCTCCAGCACTTCCCGCTTGACCTCCAGGCCGATCAGAAAAAAGAACACGGCCATCAGACCGTCGTTGATCCAGAGCAGCAGCGGTTTGGCGATTTTAAACGCGCCGATCTGAATGACCACAGGCGTGCTCAAAAGGGAATCGTAGATGGGTTCAAAGGGTGAGTTTTCCGCGATCAGCGCAAGAAACGCGACCCCGATCATCAACAGGCCGCTGGCCGATTCCAGACGAAGAAATTCTTTAATGGCGTTCAGCATGAAAAGGCGAGTCTATGGAGCAGTCCGGAAACCGTATATGCAGAGTGGTCAAAGATTCAATCAAAGATCGATAATATACCACTTTCCCTGCCGGAAAGGAAAACGCACAATTTCACTGGGAGAGGTGGGAAATGGGTATGGCGAAGTTGGATTGCCGACTTGTTCAAAAATTCCCCGGCACAGCCGCGGCCCGAACCGCGCCGGATTTGCAACCGGCAGACTCAAGCCATGGTCCCGGCAGCCTGCGCAAACATCCACCTGAAAATATCAGCAGATTCATCGGGAGGGAGGGTCATGACGCGTGTGTAAAGGCTATGGGTGATGTCACAAATCCGGGAAGGCGGTAAGGAACTGTTGACCGGGTCCTCCAGTTCGCGCGCATCGTCTCCATAACGGTGATAGATTTCCCTGTAAACCGTTTCCAGATTCGCCAGAACATCGCTTTCCTGCGGCACGATGGACTCAGAACCCACGGACGTTTCGATCACCCGATTCAAAGCGTCAAAATCGCGCTCCTGTATTTCCCTGGGAAAAACCTTGCTCCCATCCACGCCGCCTTCCACTTCGGTGTACAGGAATCGAAAGCAGAGCGCACCGCTCTGATCGTTGAGGTACTTCATTTCATCCAGGGTCACCTGCATATAATCCAGAATTGCCTCATCGGACGCAGCGGGAAGCCGGCGGATCACCACTTTTGATATTTGCTGCCGCACCCGGTCGATGCCTTCCTGACGGCTCGAACCGTTTTCTTTCAAATTCCCGAGATCCTCGACAAGCTTATTGTAGGTTTCAGGTTCGTGCTTTTTTATGGTCTCAAACGCCGGCACTTGCAGAAGAACGGTGTTGATTTCCTCAGCGAACCGCCAGGCGTTGATCTTGGGAAGCAAAAAGGTTTTGGACAGTGCGGTGAACGCCACAAACAAAGCCACAGCCACTGCGGTGTAAGCGGTCCCGTTCTCTTTCGAATTTCTCACAATAAGCCCCGCCAGCAGCGCCGCCAGGGCCCCGGAGAGTCCGGCCAAACCTGCACTGTACCAGTTCATGGTTTCTCCATTTTCAGTTCACCCGCCTTCAGGAATTCCCCCCGGCCCGCCGGTTCAAAGTGGGAGAGGAATGCAGGGCTCCCATCACTTGAGGCCGCTGGGGAGCCGGGTTTTCTTGTCCACGCGGGCGGACTCGACCTGCCGTTTGGTCAGGTTGCGCACCTGGCTCAGGTCCGCGCCCATCAGATGCGCACCGGTCATTTCGGTGTCGTTGAGGTCCGCGCCTTTGAGGTTGGCCTCCGAAAGATGAGCGCCCGTCAGCTTCGCCTGCGACAGGTCCGCGCCCATCAGGTTCGCCCGGATCAGATTGGCCCGCTGCATGGAAGCGCCGGTGAGGTATGCGTTTTTAAAGTTGGCCTTGGAGAAATTGCCGCCGTCCAGGTTCGCGCGGATGAGCTGCGCTCCCATCAGGTTGTATTTCGCCGATTCCAGTTCGCGCAGATCGGTTTTTTTTCCGCCCATATTGTGTCTCGCTTTCCGATAAAAAATAGTTCTTGCAGTTCACAGATTGTCTCCGCCCAATAATCTCAGCTTTCGGTGAGCAGGTCCTCCCGGTCCAGGTCGTTGATGACCCGCCACTGGCCGCCGCCCCGTTCCACCCTGTGCTTCCACTGCTCCAGCCGGTCCAGGTATTCCTGCGGATTGACGTTGTCGCTGCGCAATTTGGTGACGTTCAGCGCCACGACGGAAAACCCGTCCAGCGTCAGCGCGAAATCCCGCTTGAAGCCTTCCGGCAGTTCTTCTTTCAGATCGGAGAAAATAAAGGCGTATTTTTTGCCCACCCCCGCCTCGTTCATGAATTCCACCGCCTGCAGCAGACCGCCGGAGATGTCGGTGTACGCGCTGGCCTTGATGGTCTTGACAAAATGGCCGATGTTTTTCGCGAACGCCCGCTTCTGCTTGTTCGCCACCGAAGGCCGGGAATCGAACGTGGCCTTGGCGATGATGTCCTTTTCACTGAAGCTGCCGCTGTCGATGCGGGCCACCACAAACGAATCGCCCGGATCGAGCGTCCCCAAAAGATAATTGATGATCTGCTGCGCCTTGTCGAGCTCGTTCGTGTAAGTTCCGGAGGTGTCCAGCAGCAGATAGACCCCCTTGGAATTGGACACGCTGTCCGTGCAGGCCATCAGCGACAGCGTCAAAACCACCCAGGCCAGTCGTTTTCTCATTGCGCCACCTCCTCGGCCCAGGCCGTTTTCGGAACCGGAGCCGTCGATTGCGTTCCGTTGCCCTCCGCGAGCTGCTTCTTCCAGGCCCGCTCGCGCAGCAGCCCCTCCACCCAGAGAGGCACGAATATGAACAGGTCGTACACCCGCGTCACGAACATCTCCAGATGCCGGACGATGTTGCCGATCAGACGCAGCACGAACGCCAGCGACCGCACAAGGATCACCAGCAGCTCCCCGAACAGCGTGCGCGCGCCGTGCACCAGCGACTCCAGCGGAATCGCGACGAACGTCAGCGCGAAGGGAAGCACGAAGCCCATGATCATCTGCCCCACCATCGGAATCCAGGAATTCACGGCCGATTCCGCCTGCACGGCGGCGCCGTTGGCCTCGGTCAAAGACAGGCGCAGGGCGCTCAGGTCGGCGGCGATCTGGTCGCGCATGAACGCCAGCGAAGACTCCATGCAGGCCAGCGTGAACAGGATGCTGAACGTGATCCAGATCATGCGCCGGCGCATGCGGTCGTTCATCGCGCCGATGATCGGAAACAGTTTCGTGAACCGAAGCGCCTCCATGAGGTACAGCCCCATCGAGATCTCGACGAAAATGATCACCAGCGCGGCGATGTCGGAGATCTTGTAAGCGCCGATGCGGCTCGCCGCCCCGACCATCTCGGACATGGGCAGCGCGATGAGATTGAAATTGATGATGGCGCCGCCCACCGCGATCGCCACCGCGAACAGCGAAACGAAAAACTGCGTGATCGAGGAAGCCCTAAGCGTCCGCTCGGCCTTGTCGGTGCCCTGGCGGATCGCCTCGTAGCGCGACATCTTGTCGTCGATGTCCTTGGCGCGTTCCACCAGCCCCTGCATGGTGGTCCCCACCTCGTCGATCGTGTTGGTCAGTTTGCGCCAGTAAGGCAGCATGCCGTGCAGCAGCTTATGGCGGGCGCTCATGGTGTCGCGGTATTCCTCCAGCGCTTCCTTCTGCTGCTGGATGGAAGCCTCATGGATGCTCTTCAGCACTTTCACGGCAACCCCGTTGCCTTTCCCGTCCAGATGCAGCTTGGCCACCGCTTCCACCGCCTCGATCCATTCCGGCGGCGGCGGAGCCACTTGGCCGCTCTGCTTGTAATCTTCCTCGATGCGCGTGATCTGGTCGGAAATCACCCGCTGCAGCTTGGGATAGCCGCCCAGATCCTTTTCCACCACCGCGTTGACACGGAAAAACTCCCGCTCCAGCTGGCGCTCCATCTGCTCACGGCCCAGCTCCATCAGCACTTCCTTATTGCGCGCCACCAGTTTTTTCTCGGTCAGAGACAGAGAGCGGGCCGCAAAGCGGAAGCTGGAGTACACGATGCGCAGGATCACGGAAATCGCGGAATGCACGATACCGCGGCCCATGTACAACGCGATCATGACCAGAAAAACCCAGATGCTCATCGAGAGCCAGGGCTGGCCGGGAATGATGACCCAAGAATCATTGACTGTCACAACGTCCTCCTTCCCCTGCTTTGATAAAGGGTGAGTGGCTTCGGACCACGTTCTGTTGCGGAATCAGGAAAATGAGCGGATGGTGATCCAGACATACAGGCAAGAAGCAATTACCTTGCCAATGCCAAGGGTATTTTTTGAATCGGGAAGAAGGATTGTATTCGGGGAAATTACTCCGGAGGTCCGTCCGGCGCCGTGGGACCGGGGTATCAGGCAGTCTGCTTTTTTATAACCGTTTGTGATTTGGTGACCACATATGCGGGCGCATTGCCTCCGGCGCTGGCTGGCAGGCGAAATTTCAGAACCTTTAGAAGGCCGCCGCAACGCACCGCTGCGGCGGCCCCACTCAGGAAAAACGGGAATCGAAGCATGAATGCAACGACGCAGGTGCACTCAGTCCATCTCATCTTCCTCTTTAACCAGGTGCACGTCCCGCTGCGGGAAGGGAATGGAGATGCCGCTCTCGTCGAACGCCAGTTTGATGCGTTCGGTCAGATCGAATTTCACAGGCCAGTAATCGCCGCTTTCCACCCAGGGCCGGACGTTGAAGTTCACGCTGCTGTCCGCAAGCTCGCCCACGGCGATCAGCGGCTCCGGGTCCTCGAGGATCCGGTCGTCCGATTCCAGCACCGACTGGATGATCTCGCGCGCCTCGCGGATGTCGTCGTTGTAACCGATGCCGAACACCATGTCGACGCGGCGGATTTTCTTGGCTGAATAATTTTTGATGTTGCCGCTGTATATGGCGCTGTTGGGAACGATCACTTCGCAGTTGTCCGGCGTCTTGAAAATCGTATTGAAGATGGTGATGTTCTCCACCGTTCCCGCGGTCCCGCCCGCTTCGATGTAATCCCCCGCCTTGAACGGCCGGAAGATGATCATCATGACTCCCGAAGCGAAATTCTGCAGCGAATCCTTGAGAGCCAGACCGACCGCCAGGCCCGCCGCACCGAGAACCGCGATCAGCGAGGTCGTGTCCACACCGAGCTGATCGAGCGCGGCGATGACGACAACGAGAAGCAGCAACGCGTTCAGAATGGAACGCAGAAAATTCACCAGGATCGGATCCGTTTTGGCACGCTTGAGCAGTTTCTCCGCGATGTTGACCACCAGCCTAGATATCCAGCGCCCGACGACATAAACGAGCGCCGCCAGAGAAATATTGATGGCCCAGGGAATGACGTACTTGGTAAACAGATTGCCGATGTCTGGTGATTCAAGCATGTTGACTCCTCTCGTGAATGACGTTTCAGCCCAGGCGCTGGCCCCTTCGGGGGATTGCGTTGCGCAAAGCATACTCAAAAAATCCGTGTTCGGAAAGAAGAATCACAGCCCGCGCGCAAAACCTTGCCGGGGAGGCTTCCGCCGCCCGCAACCGGCAGCTCTGTTCGAGTCTCCGGTTGCGGATAAACAAAGTTTCTTGCGCGCTTTCCGCAATTGCCGTTCATTTTTTACCGGGGAATAGAGTAAAATAGCATTGATATGCAAGCCGCTCGCCTCCTTGTGGGACGCGGCCCAAAGAGAATCGTGGCACAGCAAGCGTTTCCGGTTGCCGGGACCGGCCGGATCAGCGATCCGGCGCAACTTCCGGAATCGTGGCGGTTTCATCCCGGAAACGGTGTTTTGAGGCACCGGCGCATCTTCCGCTCAATGCGTTTGCATCCGGCGGCCGCGGCGTGCGGCAACTCGAAGGTTTCATGAAAATCATCCACAAATACATTTTCATGGAGATCCTCAAGATCTTCGTCATCAGCGTTTCCTTCCTCACGCTGATCCTGCTCCTCGAACAGACCCTGTACATGACGGAAATGATCGCCAACCGGGGCGTCACCTTCATCGAGGGCCTGCGGCTGATGGTCTACACCTCGCCGATCTTTCTGCTGCTCAGCATCCCCCTGAGCCTGTTGATCGCCACGGTTTCGACCTTCAACCAGTTTTCCGGCGACAATGAATTCGTGGCCATGAAAACCAGCGGATGGAGTTTCACCTTCCTCGCCAGGCCCATCATGGCGTTCTCCATCGCCGCTTACATCCTCACCAACGTGGTGGTGTTCTTCGCCATCCCCTGGGGCAATCAGGAGTTCAAGAAAACGCTGTTCGACATCGTGAAGAACCGGGCCCACATCAACATTCAGCCGAAGATCTTCAACTCCGATTTCAAGGACCTGGTCCTGTACGCCCAGAGTAAAGACGGCGAAACCCTGCTCAAGGACATCTTCGTGGCCGACCAGTCCGAACAAGGCGCCAACAAGATCATCCTCGCAAAACAGGGGGTCATCGTGTCCGACCCGGAAACCTACCAGATCACCCTGCAGTTTCAGAACGGCACGATCCACGACATGACCAAGGAAGGACGCAACTACAACATCCTCAACTTCGACCGCTACGAACGGCTGCTCAAGCTGCCCGACAACCAGAATCTGTTGAGCAAGCTGGTGGAACGCAACCGCGACATCTCCTACGGCGAGTTGAAGGAAATCATCCAGAAAAAAAGAGCCCAGGGGCAGGAAACCGCGCGCGAGGAAGTGCAGGTCAGCAAGAAATTCGCCATCCCCTTTTCCTGCCTGCTGTTCGGGATTGCCGGCGCGACGCTGGGGATCAAGTCCAGCCGCTCGGGACGGTCCGGAGGGATCATCGTCAGCGCCCTGGTCCTGGGCGTGTATTACATCGGCATGATCTTTTCGCAGAACGTGGGCAAGCACAACCTGGTGAACCCCAGCCTCGCCATGTGGATGCCCAATGTGGCGCTGTTTTTCCTGACGTACTTCATGGTCTGGAAAACCGTGAAGGAAAACTCCTTCACCTGGCTCACCCGTTTCAGCGACGCCCTGTACACCGCATTCGACGCCCTGCGCGACGTTTACACCGGTCTGAGAAAAAAACTCACCCCGTTGAAATCCAGTAAAAAGGAACCGCCGATCCGCTGGGAGCGCACGCCGCGCGAAATGGAACGCGAAGTGGAAAAGGTTTCCTGACCCGCCTCCAGGTCCCCGCTCAACCGACTTTCCTATCTTTCGGGAAAAAGAACAGATGCGGCTTGAGAACCGCGCCCAGCGTGTAGTTTTCCTGCAGCAGTTCAAGAAACCCGGCCGGGAAATGCACATCGCCGTAAAAACGCGCCGCCCCCGGCGAGCTGTGATCTTCCAGGGCCTGCATCATCGCGTCATCCGGCGCGCCGGAAAAATCCTGCAGCACAATCGCGCCGTAGTGACGTTCCCGGATCTTTTTCGTGAAATCCTCGCGCACTTCGGGAAGCACCTGCGCCAGAAGCCGGACGGAAAACGGGTCCATCACCCGCGGCCGCCGATCCATCAGAATGGGGATCAGCGGGTTTTCGCTCAGCACCGGCGCCTGCCTGAGCCTGAGCGCCTCGATCTTCTGCATGATCTCAGCGCGCGGGGGATTGCCCCTCGCCTCCACCACCTGCTTCACGGAAATCGTGCCGGGAATCCAGGTGAACAGCAGCCCTCCGAAAACGAATCCCAGAAGCGGAATCCAAAGACGTGAGCGGAGTTCCGCCCGCTCAAACCGCATTGCCAGAACCCAGACGCTCGCGCCGATCAGGTCCAGAAGATGATTGTAGTCGGTTCCGGGGGACGTCAGGATGACGCAGGTGACGAGCAGCACGACGCAAAAATAAACCGTGGGAAAATCACCCAGCCCCGCCCTTCCGCCGCGCACCACGAAAAAAAGCGCGCCGCCGAACAGCGCCAGCAGAAAAGGATCGCGCAATAAAATCCAGCCGAACCACAGCGGAAACTTCACGGCGTAGTCCCACTGCATGGGAACGGCCGCGAACACCTCGAACGATTCGAGCATCCGGCCCGCGCTCGCCGCCTGCGCCCACCACAAAGCCAGCAGGACCAGCGCCGCCGTTCCCGCCAAAAGACGCAGCACCGCTCCCGGCCGGCGCTTGACGAAAAACAGGCAGAGCGCCAAAAGCGCCGCCACCGCGCTGAACTTGGTCAAAAACGCGCCCGCGAAACAGACACAGCCTGCGATCCAAAGCGCGCGGCCGCCCCGGTGGAGGTACAGCCAGCCGAAATAAAGCCCCCAGACACCGAGCGCACCGGCAAGGAACTCGCCCATGATTTCCAGCGTCAACACCTGGTACGAAATGGGCGCCGCCGCAATCAGGGAAAACGCCATCGCGGTTCGCCACGCAACGCCCGGCAGGCGCTGCAGAAAGTACAGGCCGAGATTCCAGGAAACCGCGAACACGGAAACCAGCGCAAAACCCGTGAGCACCGGGTCGTGGAACACGCGGATCAAGAACCCGTGCAGCATGAAAAACAGAAACAGGTAGCGCGTGCCGCCGTATCCCGCCGCATCGAACAGCGGGCGGTACAGGATGCCCTGGGAATAATCGTAGGCCAGCGCCGTCCACACGCCGCCGGTGGCGCCGAGGGAGATCGACTGCGGGTGAAACCAGATCCAGAGACCGATCAGGTTGATCGCGCTGGCCGCCGCAGCCAGCATCAAAAGCCGGCGCGGCCATCCTGCGGACGAAGCTGCGGAATCGTGCGGCTGAGATTCGGGATTCGGTGGGAAAGGCACGCTCAACAGGCCGGCAGCGGGTTGGCATCGTCGTGGACCATGAGCGCAAAGGCAGGACCCCGGTCCGTAAAAACCGCCGCATTATAATAAAAACACCGGAGCGAAGCCACCCGGCCGCAAATCGGGACGATCAGGCCCACGTTCCCGCCAGCTTGTCGATCACACGCCCCAGATCGTTGAGATTCATATTGCGATCCACTTCATCGCACATCGCCTCCAGCACATGGTCCAAAAGCTGTGCGACCGCCTTTTTTTCCTCCTCGTTCAGGATATCCACACGGCCGGAGTCGAGGTGGAACAGAAACTGATCCAGATAATACGCGTCGCCGGAGCCGAGCGCCAGCCGAGACAGCCCCGGCATGAAATAACGGAACCCCGCGTCGGAGACATAGCAGATCGGGTCCCAGGCCGGGCTGCCGACCTGTTCGAGTCCGATCGTCTGCGGCGTCACCGACTGCAGCACCTCTTCGTGCTCGGCGCACTCGCAGCAATGATTGGGGTTGCGGCACAGCGGCTCGGGCCGGGGCAGATCCCCGAACACCCGGTCGATGTCCGCCAGCACCTGATCTTTATCCATAAAGCCCGGCTCCTTAGAGACCATGGCATGAGTCATTTAATTCGTCATGCTGAGTCTGTCGAAGCATTCAACGGCACCCTTCGACAAGCCTGTCCTGAGCTTGCCGAAGGGCTCAGGGTGACAAAATGTACGATTTTATTTTGCCAAACGGCTTATGCAGAGGTATCCCCGCGGTATCCGGGCGCCGAATGCGTTTTCAGTACTGCCCGCTCTTTTTATTATAATCTCAAAGAATTTGCGGTACCCTTGATGCTTTCACAACCGGCGGTGTGTCCGTGATTTTCACGCGGCGTCCCGCCCCGGAGAACGACCGTGACCGCGTATCCTCGATACCTGATCATTTTCACCCTCACCGCCCTGCTTTTCCTGGGATGCGGCACCGGTGCGGACACCGACAGCGCCAAAACGGGCGAACCCGAAGATCCGGACTACTGGGTGCAGCGGGCGAAGGAGGAGCAGGAAGTCGGGGCGCTTCAGGAAGCGGTCGATATGCTGAACCGGGTTTTGCAGAAACATCCGGATCACACCGGCGCGCACCACCGCCTGGGCGCGGTGTACGCGGAATGGGACAAGCGCAAGGAAGCCGTCGCCGCGTACGAAAAAACCCTCAAGCTCGACGCGGGCCATCTCGACGCCCGCCTCGGCCTCGCCGAGGTGCTGGGCAAAATGAACCAGAATGAGGCCGCCGCCGAGCAATACATCCTCGCCACGCAAACCCGCCCCGACGATGCCGGGCTGCATTTCAAAATCGCGCTGGAATACTGGTACGCCCAGAAGCTCGCCGAATCCGCCGAATATTACCGCAAAACGATCGCCATCGAGCCGGAGCACGTTCAGGCGCACCTCAACCTCATCAGCGTCTACGAGCGCCTGCAGGAATGGGACAAAGCCCTTGAGGAAGTGGCGGTCGCCTCAAAACTCGGGAAGGAAAAAAACGACGCGCACGCCGTCTCCATCGCGGACCGCAAGCGGCAGCGCATCGAGCAGAGAATGCATCTCACCGCCCGGGAAATGGATCGCAAAACGCTGCCTCCATTCAACTGAACGCTGCGGCCGTTGCCTCTCGAATCAAAGACACTCACCCGCTTTGCGCCTTCTGGAATTTGCGCTCGCTCCAGATGAGGTTGTTCTCGATCAGGTAGGAAAGAAAATGAATCCGGTCGTTCCACTGACCGGGTTCGTCGGGTGAAAACGGCGTGCCTTCCAAAGATGTGGAAAACGAGCCTTCCCACTCGAAGGATTTGGAGACCCAAAATGCAGAAGGATCTCCCGTGCGCACGAACAGGGAATAGCCGCCCTTGTCGACCCTGAATCCGGTTTCCCGGATGGCCACCGCCTGCCGTTTCGAATGCGGAATGTCCGCGAACAGGTCCATCCCCATCGACGCATTGGTGCGCGTATCGCCGATCAGATTGAGGACGGTCGGCATCAGGTCCACATGGCTGGCCGGAAAGGTCTCGACCCTGGGTTTGCCGATCAGCCACTCGGGTCCGTAGATCAGCGCCGACGTCCACACGCGGTAGTCCACCGGCATGCCGCGCAGGCCCGGCGGCACCCTTTCATCGGTGTTGTCCGCGTGATCCCCGACCACCACGATGAGCGTGTTCTCCAGCTTGCCGGTGCGCTTGAGCGCGTCCAGCACCCGGCCGATGTGATAGTCCAGGTTTTTCAGCGTGATGTTGTAACGCTCCTGCACATCCTCGATGCCGCCGGTGCTCACTTCGCTGGCGTCCCCCATCGCCGACAGCGGAACGTAATACGAATCCTCCTTGGTGTACGGATAATGCGTTCCCGTGGTGGCGACGTAAGCGAAAAACGGCTGTCCGGTCTGCTTGGCGTCGTGCGCGTCGATCTGATGGAGCAGCCGGTCCATGATGAGCTCGTCGCTGATCCGCTTGGTGATCAGAACCTGGTTTTCCGGCAGCTCGAAATCGAGATGGTCGTACCAGCGCCGCCCCCAGTCGAGCTGATTGTCGAAACTCGGATTCGAGCCCCACAGCGCGAACGTCGCGTAGCCGAAATCCTTCAGCCGCTTGGGCAGCGCGTCCACGTTGAGGTCCATGAAGCTGGAGATGACGAATTTTTCCCGGTGCGGCAGGACGGACGTGTTGATCGCAAAAAACGCCCGCGTGCTCGGACTGCCGTTGGCGATGTAGCGGGGAAACACCACCGACTCTTTCGCCAGTTGATCGAGGCGCGGGGTGTGGCTTTTTTCCTTGCGGTGCTCCCCGTAGCCGACGTCCCGCCCGCGCAGCGATTCCACCACGAAAAAGATGATGTTCGGCAGTTTGCGGCCGGATTTGACGGAAACCGGCCGGGCTTGCGGCGCGCGTTTCATCAGCGGGTAGCCGGGGTCGGACCACTGATAGGCGCCGCCGCTGTCAATGACGGAGCGCAGGTCGGCGCGCGCCGCCTGCATGTCTTTGGGAGCGGCGGTCTCCTGTTTTTTGAACAGCGATTCCACGAACAGCCACTCGGCCGGCTTGAAGATCTCTCCCCTGGAGTGCGCCAGGGCGTAGGCCGGCATGTAGAGGATGCCCGCGCTCACGATGAGCGCCGCGATCAGCGATTTCGAGATCCCGTGGTCCTTCTGCTTGCGCCAGTGCGCGACCGCGCTCCAGCCCATCAGCAGCCAGGCCACGAACACGGTGCCCAGATTCACGGCCACGTAGCCGATATCGTTGAGCAGCGGCCGGTAAAGCTGGGTGGACACCATCTCCGGACCGACGTAGGTCTGCATCATCGTCGGCGTGAAGCGCTGCCCGAGAAACCGCAGCAGCCCGAAATCGATCTGCCCTAAAAGCAGAATCGCGCCGAACACCAGAAGCGCGCCCGCCGTCACCAGCGGCCGCAGCGGAACGAGGAGCTTCCATAAAATCAGGAAGAACACCCCGATCAGCATCAGCTCCGGCAGGTGGTGCGACGTGGCCAGGATGGCGGTCTGAAACGACGACGCCACGATTTTGTGCCCGCCGGGGTCGGTGCCGAAACAATGCAGCAGGATGCTCAAAAACCGGGCCAGAATAACGATCAGGATGGTCAGGGCGATGGGGTGAAAAAAATGCGGTTTCAACCGGTGGTAGAGCTTGAAAATCATAGACAGGTCACCCCAGGTCCGGGAGGGAATTCGAGATAGAGAGCGTCCGCAGGTTTGCGCGCGCGAACACAGCGACAACCATTATGAATCAGTTTGCGGAATTTTTCCGCAACTAATTGATTCTGGGTGCGATTTCTTATCGGACCCCGTCCTGGCAGCGCATCGCGGCGTTCGTTTGCGGCTCAAGCCGGGCCACGGTCCGGCAAAGCCTCGTAAATTATAAGGAAACGAAACCCGGAATCAATTCTTTTAAAGCGTTTTCCGGCCCGGTCCGCGAAAAATTGCAGCGCGCCGGCATAATCCTCTATTTCCCAATAGCGCGCCGTGCGGAACGATTTCAGCTCCGGCGCCAGAACGATCAGGTCGCCGGGCGCGAATTTCCAGTCCCTGAAGTCCCCCTTCAGCGGCTGGGATTCGGGCCGCAGGTTCAGGTGCGCTCCCAGCGCGTACTGCATGTGGATCTTGCGCTTGGGCCAGCGTTCATCGACCGCGGCCACCTCGCGCGCGACCGCCCGCTGCGTCTCGCCGGGAAAAAACATCACCGCATGCACAAGCGGGTACGCGGCCGCGAAGCCAACGGGAATGAGCAGCCACCCGATCACGAACCGCGCCTGGAACCGCCACAACCGCTGCCAGAACTTTTTTTCCTTAAGCCGCAAAACTCCATACACCGCCGCGAGAAACAAAAGCGGCACCACGATGTCGTCGTAATGATAGATGCCGAGAAACTGGTTTTTGTACTTCACCGCGAGGTTCAGCGCCAGCGGCGGCGTGACCATCGGCAGCGTGCGCCAGTCCGCAAGCGGCAGAAACCAGATAGGCAGAAACACGTACAGGGCCAGGTATTTGAGCTTGAGCAGAGGAAACGCCGTGGGCCCCAGCCGTCCCGGATGCTCCCAGCCGCCGCCCCGGAAATACGGGATGATGCCTTTGGTCACCGCGATGCCCCACAGCGCGCCGAGAATCAGAAGCGCCGCCCCCAGCCGCAGGCATTTCGGGATCAGGAGCGCGTACAGGCCGAAGGCGATCCACACCAGTGACAGATTCTCCTTAAACAGAAGCAGAAACGCCATCGTGGCCCAGAACCAAAGCCAGCGCTCGCGCAGCAGAAACAGAAAGGCCAGCAGGATGAACGGCGGCGCCAGCGTCGAGGGATGAAAACCGCCCAGCGCGTTGAGCAGCGCCGGGAACGCAATCCACAACAGCGCCGCGAACATCGCGAAAATACCGGCCGTCTTCGGGCCGGGAACGCATTCGCGCAGGATGAAAAAAAGGATCACCGGGCAGACCGCGAGCGCCGCCGCCTGCGCCACGATCATCCACAGCAGGCTGGGTTCGATCCAGAACAGCGGCACGAAGATCAGGACGATCGGCGAAAAATGCTCCCCCAGCGAGTGGTAGCCGTAATGGGAGGAATGGAACCACCGCCCTTCGCTCGAGTTGAACACCACATTGCTGTAAACGCCCGAATCGATGATGTCCGTGTTGAAGGAGTGGTGCTTCAATAAAAACAAAAGCGTCCAGACGATGAAAAACGCGAGCGACAGCGCACCCACGATGTGCAGCGATCGCGCCGAAAGCCGCTCAAGCCAGCGCAGCCACGGACGGTTTTTCCTCGCCGCGCTGAGGGTCCACGGCCGCCCGAGAACGCCCCACGCGCCAAACAGGCTCAAGGCGTAAAACGTCAGATAGCCGTCCAGCACCCGGATGCCGAGCTTGTTTTCCGAGACCCGGAGGAAATACGCCACGACGGCCGCAATGGCAAGAAAAGCAACGCCGAACTGTCTTGCAGAAAGCATCGGATAAGGACCTGGACTGAGCCAGCGAACCGCTGGCAAACGGCCTGAATCTTAACAGATCCCGGGCTTCGCCGCCGCTGGAAGTTGCGCCCGCCGTGGATGTGGATGCAAACGTGAAACAATGCTATAGTAATTGGGCCGTGCGGCCCGGACCGCCCGGTCCCGAACCGCCAGCCCGGCGCCCGAAACCGGTCCCGCCTCTATCCGGGAATCAATCCGAGGGAGCGACATCATGAAAGCCTGCTTCACCATCGACGTGGAACCGGACTGCCTTCCCTACATGGGAACGTTCCGCGGCATCGAGGAAGGCATGGACCCGCTGCTCCGGCTGCTGCGCCAGGAAAAGGTGCCGGCCACCTTCTTCACCACCGGCCAGATCGCCCGCGATTATCCCGAATGCGTGCAAAAGATCGTCGCCGAGGGCCACGAACTCGCAAGCCACGGCCACGCCCACAGGGATTTCATGACGATGGACGAGAACGCCGCCCGCGAGGACATCCGCACTTCCGCCGAAATCCTGCGTGAGTTCGCGCCCGTGACCTCGTTTCGCGCGCCCTATCTGCAATTCCCGGACACGTATCTGCATCTGCTGGAAGATTCGGGGTTTCTGCTCGACTCCTCGCAGGCGAAGTACAAACTTTCGTATTATAAAAAATCCCCGGCGTCCTCCGGGCTCACGCGGATTCCGGTGTCCCTCACCTCATCGGCGCTCAGGCTGCCGCACTGGATCCGCACGCCTTATCTCACGGCGCTGGCGTCGCCTCTGGTGCTGTACGTGCATCCGTGGGAATTCGTCGACCTGACCCGTGAAAACCTGCGCTACGACTGCCGCTTCAAGACCGGCGAGACCGCCGTCGAATGCGTGCGCAGCGTGCTCAGGCAGCTCAAAAGAAAAAAATTCACCTTTGTGAGAATGAACGAACTGCATCCCCAACCTTCCCTGGCCGCCTGACCGCCGGACACGGACTCAAACCCTCAACTCACAGAACATGTCGCTCTTTCAGCACCCGCACAAAAAATGGCTCTGGGTCCTCGCCTGGGTGATCGCCACGGCGGCGATCTACTTCTGCGTGCGGCAGATCGACTGGGACAAGGCGCTGACGGAGTGGACCAGCGTGCACGGGGGCTGGCTGCTGCTGGCGGCGCTGGCCGATCTGTCCGTGCTGGGGTTCTGGGCGCTGCAATGGCGTGTGTTTCTGCCCAAGGGCTACCACGTCCACTTCGGCCGCATGCTGGAGATCAACGCGCTCATCGCCATGACCGCGAACACGTTGCCCTTTCTGGCCGGGCACGCCCTGGGCATCGTCCTTTTGGCCAAGCGGGAAAAGACCGGAACCCCGGTCGCGCTTTCGGTGATGGCGCTCGATCAACTGGCCGAAGGCTTCGCCAAGCTCAGCCTGTTCATCCTGGTGGCGGCGTTCACGCCGCTGCCCGGCTGGATGAAAACCGGCATCCTCGCCGCCTGCGCCGTGATCTTCCTGTTCACCACGCTGCTGTTCTTCTGCGCCTTCCGCTACCGGCAACTCAAACGGTTCATGCGCAGTCATTCCAGCCCGCGCTGGAAAAAACTCTGGCATTTCATCTCCCGCTGGGGCCACCACCTGGAAGCGCTTCGAAGCTGGAAGGTGTTCGCGGTCGGCCTGCTGCTGGCCCTCTTGATGAAAGGCGGCGAAGTGGGCCTGGTCTACTGCGTGCAGAAGAGTTTCGGGCTCGACCTGCCGATCTGGACCGCATTGTTCGTCATGGCCGGTGTCAGCCTCGCCACCATGGTGCCTGTCTCGCCCGGAAACCTGGGGATCTACGAGGCGACGGTGTTTTTCATCTACCAGTTCCTCGGCCTGTCGCCGGAACTGTCCCTCGGGCTGGCGCTGTTTCAGCACATTCTGTATCTGCTTCCCAAATTCGTCGTCGGCTACGGCATCCTGCTGTTCCGCAACTTCTACCCCGCCCCGGTCCCGGCCACCACCCCTGCGGAGTGAACGGGTTCATCCCCGCACTTTCTCAATCGCCATCCGGTAAAGCTCGATGTGCCTGTCGAGCACCACGCTCCAATCCAGCGGCGGCGCCGTTTCCCGGTTGCGCCGCGCGATGGACTCCCTGAGCGATACATCTTCGATGAGCCGCAGGATATGCGCCTGCACCTCCGCGTCGTTTTTGCCGTACAACCCGCCCTCCCCCACAAACTCCGGCACGCCGCCCTGCGTTCTCGCCACCACCGGCAGGCCCGCGCAGCGCGCTTCCAGCGCCGCCAGCCCGAACGACTCCCAGATGGTCGGCTGCACGTAGATGTCCGACCCGGCAAACAGTTTTAGGAACTCGCTCCGTTCCTTGTGGCCGGTGAGTTCCACCGTGTCCTTCAGATCGAGTTGTCCGATCAGACGTTCCAGGTCCTCACGGTCCGGCCCCTCGCCCACGATCGTGAGCCGGAGACGCTGGCCCACAGGCATCGCCTTTACGATTTCCGGCACCATGCGCACCAGCGCCTTGGCGCGCTTTTTGCGGTACAGCCGCATCACCGAGATCAGCCGGATCTCTCCTGTGGGCTTCGGCTCCGGCTCCACGCGCCAGGCGGAAACGTCCAGCCCGTTGGGCAGCCAGTGCACCGTATCCACCAGCGTGCGCACGCCGCGGGCCACGACGTCACTCACAGCGGAAAACAGCACCGGCCATTGCGACCAGCGAAATACAACATCCAGCAGTTTGAGCGCCCACCGGTAGGGCCCGAGGATCGAGGCCCAGGTGATGAGCGCCGGAATCCCCCGTTTTTGCGCCAGGTACAAGGTCCCGTAAGCGGTGGGCGAGAAGATGTTGCCGTGGCAGTGCACCACATCGAATCGCTCCTTTTGCAAGATACCCTCGATGGCGCGAAACGCAGAAGGCGTCCAGACGAAGCGGAATTTGGGGAACAGCGGCGCATCCAGCCGGTGCACGCGGTAGCCGTCGCCCGAATCCGGGCCGGGAATGGGCGTGATCACGTGCACGTCGTGGCCCATCCGCGCGAGCCGTGGAGCCAGATCCCCCAGGTGCATCTCCACCCCGCCCATCTGCGGCAGGAACCAGTCGCACACCAGGGCGATTTTGAGTTTTTCCGGAATTTCAGGAGACGACATCGGATTGTCCGGCAGGGGTTTGGGATCTTCTGTGCGGATGGACGCGGGTGCGCTGCGCCCGGCGAGATGCGAGTGTATGCTTAGAATGCGCTGAAACGCAATGCTTAATTGAACGCCGGTGAGCCCGGACCGGCGGCACACAGCGGAAACCCACAGAACCGTTAAAAAATACCGGGTTAGGCGCCCGCCCCGGCCGCAACCCTCATTCTTTCTTGATGCCGGAGCAAAATTTTCTTAATCTATGAATGTCGAAATTTTAAAAAATTTCATAGTTTTATCTTATTAATTTCAATCTATTACCAGCCCGCACCGCACGAGGACACGACTCCATGCTTCCCGGTCAAACACGCACCTTCTTTCTCATGCTCATTGTCTGTCTTTGTCTCGCCGCTCCCGGCTTTGCCTTTGTCGACGACTGGATGGACTCCAGCGCCGGAGACCCTGAGGCGGAGAAGAAGCAGCAACAGACGCCGGTGTGGGTAGTCATCGAAAATCAGGCGGTGATCGACGCCCCCGTCGCCGCTGTGGCCGAATTTCTCAAAGACGTGCAAAAGTCGATCGCCATCACCCCCGGACTCCGAAACAAGGTGGTGCTCAAGGACATCTCTTCCACCGAGCGCATCGACTTCGACCACTACAAGCTCGCCTGGCCGTTCAAGGACCGCTACCTGATCTACCACGCCCGCCAGGAGTACGACCGGGGCGACGAGATCCTGCTGACGCTGGACTCGATCGACGATTACCCCTACGACGGCGGCGGCAAGATCCGCGGCACCATCCGCAAAAGCCACTTCCTGCTCAAGGCGCTCCAGGACGACCCCTCCCGCACGCTCGTGGAAGTGCGGATGCGGGTGAACCCCGGCGGCTGGCTGCCCACCTGGTTTCTCAACACCCAGACCAAAAACTGGTCGGACAAGCTGTTGAACAATCTGCAGAAAAAAATCCAAAAAGAGCCGGCCCGGGAAACGCGGCTGCGTCCCGCCAAAGCGCAGCCCCGATAAAAGCCGCGCGGCCCGCAAGCGATTTTGTTGTATGATAACCGGGACGAACCGGATCCCGGAATTCAGACCATGCCGCAATTCGACTACACCCATGTGACCACGCCGCAGCCGCACATCGCGCGGCGCAAGGCCATCCTCGCGAAGTATCCGCAGATCCGCGAGCTGTTCGGCCCCACGCCGTCCACCGCCCTGTGGACGCTGGGCATCGTCGCGCTGCAGTTCGGCATCGCCGCCGCCCTGCAGGACGCCGCGTGGTGGGCCATCCTGCTGTGCGCCTGGCTGGTGGGCGCCGTGTGCGAGCACGCCCTGTACGTCATCATCCACGAATGCACGCACAACCTGGTGTTCAAGCAGCCTTTCTGGAACAAGGCGCTGGCGCTCACCGCCAACCTGCCCGGCGTGTTTCCCTCGGCCATCGGCTTTCGCAACTACCACCTGCTGCACCACCGCGACCTCGCCGAGATGGGCTGGGACGCGGACATCGCCGGTCCCAAAGAAGCGGCATGGGTGGGCAACAGCAGCTTTCGCAAATTCCTGAGCCTTTTGTTCTTCACCGCCGTCCAGGGCATTGTGCGGCCCATGCGCATCGGTAAGATCAACGTGCTCGAACCCTGGAGCGTGGTCAACGGCATCACCTCCATCGGCGCCGGCCTGCTGGTGCTTTATTTTTTCGGCTGGGGCTCGCTCATCTACCTGCTTTTGTCCTGCCTGTTCGGACTCGGCCTGCATCCTCTGGGCGGCCGCTGGATTCAGGAACATTACCAGTTCTATCCCGGCCAGGAGACCTACTCCTACTACGGCCCGCTCAACCGGCTGTGCTTCAACATGGGCTACCACAACGAGCACCACGATTTCATGATGGTTCCCTGGTCGAGGCTGCCGAAGATCCGCAAAATCGCACCGGAGTTCTACGACACGCTGTTCTTCCACCACTCGTGGACGAAAGTCGTGCTGAGGTTCATCTTCGATAAAGACTTCACCCTCTACAACCGCATCGTGCGGCCGGACCACAAGGAAAACACCTCGAAAAAGATGACCTCCGCCGAGACCGAGGCCATCAATGAGAGCGTGCAGGAGATGGCCGAATCCGTCAAGACGGGATGACGGCCGCTCTCAAACGGCCGGTCGTTCAGCAGGAGCCCACGGGCTGCGCCCTCGCCTGCGCCGCCATGCTGGCGGGCCTCACCTACAACCAGGCCAGACAAAGCGCCAAAGCGCTCGGCATCAGCGCCGGTGATGCCGCACTGTGGTCGAGCACCCGGCCCCTGCGCAGACTGCTGGCGCAGCTCAACATAAAGGTCGCGGGAAAGGAAACCCCGTTCACAAGCTGGGATGCGCTGCCCGATTGCGCATTGCTTGCGATAAAATGGCATGTGGAAAACGGCGTTCCCTTCTGGCACTGGGTCCTGTTCAGCCGCGACGGCGGAGACCCTTGTGTGCTGGATCCGAAAAAAGCGCTGAAAACCAACCGCCGCACCGATTTCGGCCGCATGCGGCCCCGATGGTTCATCCAAGTTCACCGTTGAAGTCATTCCATCCCCTGGCCGGGATGAGGAAGGAGTCCGGAGCCTGCCATGTTCATGATCACCTTTTTTTATTTGATGGTGTTCGCTTACCTCTACGTGCAATGGCACAGCCTGAAGAACATGGAGGGAGGGTGGAGAAAAGCCTCCCTGGTTTCGGCAGGCGTCATGGCGGTCGTTCTGGCGATCACGCTCTACGCCTTGATCTCCGGCTCCAACCTGTGGCCGCTGTGGCTGTTTTTCGCAAGCCCGGCCGCCTTGATTTATCAGGGCATTCTGCATTATCTGTGGAAGCGGAGAGACGGCTCCTACAAATGAGTCCGGCCCGGCGGTGAACTTTCACTGAAAAAAACACCCGAACCGCTTGACATCGGCGACAACAGGCCCTATCATTAAGTCAGTTGATTAACTTATTTTTCAGGCCATGCCGAAAACCGCGAACAAAAGAGAAATGCTGATCGACTCCGCCGGGAAGCTGTTCCATCAGGCCGGGTTCAACCAGACCTCGCTCGCCGACATCGCCGGCGATTCCGGCGTTCCTCTGGGCAACGTCTATTATTATTTCAAGACCAAGGACGATCTGGCCGCAGCGGTCATCGACCGCAGGCTGGAACATTTCAACGCCCGCATGAAGGAATGGGATGCAATTTCCGACCCCAAAGAACGGCTGGACCGGTTCCTCGGCATCTTTCTCAAGCACAAAAACAAGACCCGGCAGTACGGCTGCCCGGTGGGAAGCCTGTGCCAGGAGCTGGACAAGGACAAAACCGCCCTTTCCCGAAAGGCCGACGCCCTGCTCAAGCGCCAGTTGAAATGGGTGACGCAGCAGTTTCGCGCCCTGGGCCTGAAGGACGCCGAAAAGTCGGGCATCCAGTTCATCGCCGCGATGCAGGGGGCCGCCGTCGTCGCCAGCGCCTTGAACGACGGCAAGACCATCGAATGGGAAGCGGCCCGGCTGAAAGCCTGGATTGAGTCCCTGTAAATTTTTTCACCCGATTTTAGTTATTTAACTGACATATTAAACCTGTAAAAGAGAGAAACCATCATGAAAATCAAGGACTCCATCGCATTGGTCACCGGCTCGAACCGCGGCATCGGCAAGGCCCTGGTGTCGGCCCTCATCGAACGGGGCGCGAAAAAAGTGTACGCCGGCGTCCGGGATGTGGAAGCGTTCCGCCGCGACGAATCACAATGGCTGGCCCGCAACGGCAACGCCATCGTTCCGCTCAGGCTGGACATCACCCGCCCGGAGCAGGTGGAAGACGCCGCCAACACCGCGGGCGATGTCGGCCTGCTCATCAACAACGGCGGCATCGCGAAATTTCAGGGTCTCATCGCCGCTGAAAGCATGGACGCCGCCCGCGAGGAAATGGAAGTCAATTATTTCGGCACGCTGGCCATGAGCCGGGCGTTCGCCCCCGTTCTCAAACGCAACGGCGGCGGCGCGATCCTCAACGTCTTGTCTGTGGCGAGCCTCGCCAATTTCCCGGCACTCGGCTCCTACAGCGCCTCCAAGGCCGCGCTGCATTCGCTGACCCAGGGAATCCGCGCCGAACTGGCGGCGCAGGGAACCGAAGTGTTCGGCCTGTATCCCGGCCCCATCGACACCGACATGGCGAAGGACGTCGAGATGGAAAAATCCTCTCCTGCGGAACTGGCCAATGGCACGCTCGACGCCATCGAACGCGGCCGGGAAGACATCTTCATCGACCCGATGTCCGTGCAATTTGAAAAAGATTACCGGACCGATGCCAAGTCGCAGGAAAAACAGATCGGCCAGATGCTGCCGGTCTGAATAAAAAAACCAGATCATCACGGCATCGTGCCGCTGAAATAAATACGAAAGGAGAACATCATGACCACCGTGCAAACCATACCCCATCTCGACTTGAACCGGCAGCCGCCACGCAGCCCGCGGGAAATCATGGCCGGCATCCTGCACCTGCCGCGCATGATCGACAAGGCGCGCGCCTACCGGCAGGGCACGCTGGGGGAATACATCTACCCCTGCCCGCTTGACCGCAGGGTTCTGGATTTCATCGGCGCCGACGCGGAAGCGTTCGCAGACCGGGCCGCGGCGCAGGACGACGACCGCATTTCCGAGTGGGCGCTCGAGCAGACCCGTTCCCGCTCGGAGCGGGAACGCAGGCTGTTCAACATCCGCTTCATCGCCAACAGCCCGCAGCCGGGCGAAAGCATGGACTACTTCATCGAGCAGCTGGACCGGCTGAACCCGCACCGTGCCGACATCGGCACCTGGGTGGATCTGATCGATCTGGAGGAAGGCAGGAAATAACGGTTCAGCCGCCGGGCGTCCATTCGAGCACGATTTTGCCGGTCGACTTGCGGCTGGCGAGAAGTTCGTGCGCGTCGGCCACGTCTTCAGCCGGGAACACGGCGCCGACGCGCGGCTTCAGCTCGTCCTTGACCGCCAGCGACACCACCGCCTGCAGACAGTGGCGCAGCAGCTTCGGCTTTTCGTCCGCGATGCGCAGCATGTTGACGCCGATCACGCCCTGCGACCGGGACAGCAGCGGAATGGGATGCAGCAGGCCGAAGCCGATCAGCGTCCTGAGCGCGCGGAATGGATTGCGGCTGTTTCCGGCCACCTGGGCGATGCCGAACGTAACGATGCGCCCGCCCGGAGCCAGCAGGCGGCAGCCTTTGCGGAAGGTCTTGCCGCCGATCGAATCGAACACCACATCCAGCCCGCCGTTGCCCAGGATGCGGCGTACCTCCGTTTCAAAGTCCTGCTCGCGGTAGTGGATCGGGTGGTCCACGCCCAACTCCACCAGCGTTTCGAGTTTGTCCTTCGATCCTGCCGTGCCGAACACCACGCAGCCCCGGCGTTTCGCCATCTGCACGAGCGCCTGCCCCACACCGCCCGCCGCCGCCTGCACCAGCACCCTGTCTCCCGGATGCAGCCGCACCATCTCATCGGAAGCGTACCAGGCCGTGCAGTACTGCGTCGCCAAAGCCGCCGCCGCGCCCGCTTCCATGTCCTCCGGGATGAGCGCCGCCGCCTCGGAGTGGGCGATCACACTGGAAGCGTAGCCGCCGAAGCGGGTGAAGGCCACCACACGGTCGCCGGGGCGGATTTTCTCCACACCCGCGCCGGCCGCGCTCACCGTTCCCACAACGTCGTAGCCCAGCACACAGGGCAACGGCGGCGCATCCGGGTACAGGCCCATGCGGGCAAGCACATCGGCGAAGTTGAGACCCGAAGCCTGCACGTCGATGCGCACCTCTCCCTCTTTAGGCTCAGGAGTTTTATTTTCGCGCATTTCAAACGCGTTGTGCGCGGGACCGGGACGGACGAGGACGATGGATTTCATAGGCAATGGAATATTGTAAAAGGGGTTGGGAGCGGGGCGCTCAGGGAGTTTCGTTCGCGGTTTTTGCCGTGTCGGCGGCCTGCGACAGGCGCGCCACCCAAGGAAACCGCTTCATTTCGTCCCCGGCGTAGCCGAGATTGAACACCGTCGCGCTTCGTTGCGTCTGCTCGGTGCCGGGGTAATACGTTCCCAGCCATTTGTCGAGGAAAAAACTGGTGATCCCGAAGTTGCCCTTCTCGTTGTGAAAATGATGCGCGAGATGCAGCTTTTTGATGTTTCTGAGATACGCCGATTTGGGCGTGTAATTGAAATGCTGCAGGCTGTGGCAGAATTCGTAATAAAGGGTGCACACAAGCCCCACCGAAAATCCCGCCGCGCTGCCCGCCGGACCGCCGATGACAAGCCAGCCCAGAGGCACGGTGATCGCAAAGTTCGTGGGCAGCGTGGTGTACACCGCCGCGAACAGGACGCCAGGATCGTTGGGATCGCTGTGATGATCGTAATGCACCCGCTTCCACAGCCGCGACGTCAACGGCGACCGGTACATGAATTTCCCGTGCAAAATGAAACGGTGCAGGACGTACTCGACCACAGGATAAATCGGGAACGCCGCGGCGACGCCGATCGCAAGCGGCCAGAACCCGCCCAGGAGCACCGACCACGCCCCTGTCAGGACGGCGAGCACCAGGTAGAACGGAATCGAGGGATGGGAAAAAAACGCCTTGAGAAACGCCCCCGTGCCGAGACGCGGCAGTTCATTTTTCTTTAAAACCATTGGCTCTGTAGAATTCATGCTTTCTTTGCGGAAACCGCGTGTCTGAAATCAAGATGCAGGTAAAATCTTACAGGCTGGAATGCATTTTTCTAAAACACACTTCAAAATGCAACTCTATCTCCGCTTGCACCGCAGAGTCAAACCGTTATTGCACTCTGAAAAAAAATTCATCCCGGAGGAATGCCTGCGGCCGTGTTCTTTTAATAGAAAATAAAACCACATCCCGCAAGCGGCAATCCAAAATTCAGAGCCGCGGTTGCAAATTTCAGATTCCACCTGCCACATCGTTGACATCTGAAAATTTCTTGAATTCACAAATAGATTTTCATATACTATATATGTATATATAAAATACATTCCTTCCCCTCAATAACCTGCCACTGGAGAGCGTCATGGACACGCTGGATATCAATGTCATCCTCACGGAATTCACCCAATCCCCGCCCATCATCTACCACAAACTGCAAAAGACGTTAAAAAACCCGGACTTCTCTTTTAACGACTTGACGGAGATCATCCAGTCCGACGCCAACCTCACCACCCGTCTATTAAAACTCGTCAACAGTCCGTATTACAACCTCACCACCCGCATCGACACGCTATCCCACGCCATCAGCGTCGTCGGCCTGGATCAATTGGTCGATCTGGCGCTGTCCACCGAAGTGGTCAGCAAATTCCGTGATGTCAAATTCCCCAAATTCGACGCCGAACTGTTCTGGATCCACTGCATCGCCTGCGGTATTGCCAGCCGATCCATCGCCGCCCACAGAAACGACGTCAACCCGGAAAGTTTTTACCTGGCCGGGCTGCTGCACGACATCGGCCGGCTCGTTATTTTGAAAAAACTGCCCAAGGAATCGGAACAGGTCGTGGTTCAATCTGTCAAAAGCAAAAAACCCCTGTCGGAAGTGGAAAAGGAAACCTTTGGCTTCAATCACGATGAAGTCGGCCAAATCCTGCTGGAGGAGTGGAACCTGGGAGAGCGAATCGTCGAGGGCGTCGAGTACCATCACAATCCATTGAAAGCCCCCCGCTTTAAAGAAGAGGCCGCCACCATCCACGCGGCGGACATCGTTTCCGTAAACATGAAGCTGGGAAACAGCGGCGAGGGATTTGTCGGAAGCGCCAAACCGGGTGTTCTGAAACTGCTGCAACTGGACGTGGAGTTTTTAAGGTCATTGAGAAAGGAAGTGCAGGATAACGTGAACGAAACCGCCGAAATTCTGCTGAACTGATCCTGCATTCAGAAACCTCCGGCCATTTCCCGCCCCATCCCCCTTTTCCCCGTTCTTAACTCGACAAACCGGCTGGGAAAATGCTACAAAAGGCCTTTTTATCACGTGAAGATACGTTAACGGGATGAGACCATGACTGAAGATTCAATCCGGAAACTGGGCCCGCTGGCGCCGCTTATGGGAACCTGGGAAGGGGACAAAGGCGACGACACCGCCCCTGCCGACGACCGCGGCGTCGAGACCAACAAATACCGCGAGCGCATCGTGTTCGAGCCGATGGGCTGCGTGGACAATCACGAACAGAAGCTGTACGGGCTGCGCTATTCCACCACCGCCTGGCGCCTGGGCGAAGACAGTCCTTTCCACGAGGAACTGGGTTACTGGCTGTGGGACGCCAATGAAAAGCAGGTGCTGCGCTGCTTTCTGGTGCCGCGCGGCGTGACCGTGCTGGCGGGCGGCACCGTGGAGCCGGACGCCAGGAGCTTCACCCTCTCTGCCGACGCCGGATCCGAGACTTACGGCATCTGCTCCAACCGCTTTCTGGATAAGGAGTTCAAGACCGTCCGCTACGAATTGACCGTCACCCTCCACGACGCATCCCGGTTCAGCTATGAAGAAGACACGCAGATGAAAATCAAGGGCCAGGACGCGCTGTTTCATCACATCGACAAGAACACGCTGACCCGAACCGGTTGATCCTGCGGCCTTGCTGTCCCTGGGCGCGCTTGACTTGCCCCGCCGTTTTCTATAGATTCCCTGACGTTCGCCCCGGTTGGGGCCGACTTCATTGATTTCTTAACCTCTTATATCCTCAACCCATGCCCATCGACGTTCGCGCCCTGCCCCGCCCGACGGCCGACGCCTGGCTCAAGTGGTGGCAAAGCCGCTCCCCCGTGCAGAAATGGCTGCCGCTCGCTCTGCTTGCGGCATTTTGGGCGGCGCACTATGCGCTCGGCGGACTGCGCATCGACCATTTCGCGACGGCGCTGTTTGTATTGCTGTATTACGGCGGCCCCTTCACCCGCAGTCTGTATCTGCTGCTCCTGCCTTTCGTGCTCTATCTCATCCTGTACGACAGCCAGGGTTATTACGACGACGCCCTGCGCGGCAAGGTGCGCGTCGCCGAGCCCTATCTCTTCGACATGATCTATTTCGGCATCGAAACCGATGCCGGCCGCCTGTTGCCGACCCAATGGTGGCAAAACCACACCCACCCGGTTCTCGATGTCATCGTCAGCCTGTCCTACATCACCTTCGTGCCGGTGTTTCTCGCGGTGGCGCTGTATTTCCGCTACCGCCTGGGCGAACGCGGCACCTCCGTTCTGAGCGCCGACGCAGTGCAAAAACAGACGCACGCGCTGATGTGGGGCATGTTCTGGCTCAATCTTTTGTGCTGCTCCACCTATTACTGGTATCCCGCCGCGCCGCCCTGGTACGTCGATCAATACGGCCTGCTCGATCCGGTGCGGCTGGACGCGCCGCCCAGCGCCGCCGGCGCCGCGCGCTTCGACGCGTTGTTCGGCGTCACGCTGTTCGCGGAATTTTATTCCCGCACGCCCAACGTGTTCGGCGCCATCCCCTCGCTGCACGTGGCGTTTCCGCTGCTTTCGGTGTATTTCGCGTTCAAGCTGCGCTCCCTGCGGGTGTTCTGCGTGGCCTTCTACCTGCTCATCTGCTTCGGCGCCGTGTACCTCAACCACCATTACATCCTCGACATCCTCTGGGGCTCGGCGTACGCGCTGGCCGTGGCCTGGGCGATGGACCGCTGGGTGCAGAAACGCAAGGCCGCGTAAACGCCAGCGCGATCATAACATCTCAAGGCAAATCAAAGAGTTGCCGTCCGCTTTTTTGGGTGACATTTTACCGGCGGATAGTATAATGAAAGCCTTTGCTTCACCCGTGGCGCATGTCTCCCTCTCTTTCTGACAAAGCATGAACCCTGCCCCGCGTAAAACAGACCGTGCGGTGGTGATCCTCCCCACGTACAATGAAGCGGTTTCCCTGCCTCTGGTTCTGGACGCCATTCTGCAACTGCCCCGGCCTCTCGATGTGCTGGTGGTGGACGATTCCTCCCCCGACGGAACGGCTGATAAAGTCAAGACCCACCCTGAATTTCAAAAACGGATTTTTCTCAAACTGCGCCCCAGAAAAATGGGGCTGGCGACGGCCTACAAGGAAGGGTTTCAGTGGGGGCTTGAGAACGGCTACGACGTGTGCCTGGAGATGGACAGCGACCTGTCCCACGATCCCAAAGACATCCCCCGGCTTTTAGAGGTCATCGAACAGGGTGCGGACATCGCGCTCGGCTCGCGCTACTTAAGCGGCATCAGCGTCATCAACTGGCCGCTCCGGCGGCTGATGGTGAGCGTCGGCGCGGGCGTCTACACCCGATTCATCACCGGCCTGCCGCTCACCGATCCGACCGGAGGTTTCAAGGCGATCCACAAAAACGTCATCGAGCGGCTGAACTGGGACGAAGTCAAAAGCGACGGCTACGGATTTCAGATCGAGGTGAGCTTTTTCGCCCACCAGAGCGGTTTCGACATCCGAGAGATCCCCATCATCTTCACCGAGCGGCGCGACGGCGAATCGAAATTCTCCCTCGCCATCGTTCTCGAAGCCACACTGCGGGTGCTGACCCTCGGCTTCGCGCGCTTCTTCAAAGCCTGGGAAAACCGCAACCCCGACAAGCTGGGCGATCTGAAAACCTACAGTCCTTCCTACACCGGTCCGCTGGGCGACAAAAAAAGCGGCATCCATTAAAAGAAACCACCGATTGGACCCCGCGGCACAAATCGCAAGACCGGCCCGCATCCGTGGCGCATTGAAATCCTCAAAATTCGCCTGCTTTCTCCACGCCCTCGTGTTTCTGTGGCTATTTCAGCTCGGATTCACGATCGAGGAAATGCAGTCCATCGACGCCAGCCTCGAAAGCCAGTCGATGGAAGGCTATCTCAAGACCTACGATTTCATCATCGAGGAACACGGGCACATCGGGCTCATCAAGTTTTTCTTTCACCATCACCACGAAGCCCGCCTGTATTACCGCTACGCGAAGCTCCTGCTGCGCGGAGAAGCCGCGCACTGGATCTGGAACGAAGGCAGAACTCTCGACACCGCCCGCCCGCAACCCTACCGCGACGTGCCGGTCGAATACCAGCCGGGTGCGTTCCTGGTGATCGTGCCGCCCCTGCTGATCTCGGAAGATTTTCGCGAATACCGGTTCTGGCTGGCCGCCTGGCTGGGGCTGCTGTACGGACTGAATCTTTATCTCGCGCTGCAGCTTTTGTGCAAAGGCCGCCCCACACCGGCCGAAATCCGCCGCACGCTCTGGGGCTCGCTGGCATTTCTGTTGTGCTTCGGCTGCATCGCCGTCACCCGCTTCGACCACGCCGTCGTCACGGCGGTCCTGCTTTCGCTTGTGATCTTCCGCGCGGCAACGCGCAGCACAGGGAACCCAGCGCTGCTTTTGTACGCGGCATTCGGTGCGGTGGCTTCGCTGGGCGTGTTGACCAAAATCGTGCCCGGCGTCGTGATCCCGGCCGCGCTTTTGGCATTGCTGCTGCTCAGGAAACCGGACTGGCGCGCCGCCAGCGCCTCGGTTGCAGGACTGACAGCCGGCCTGCTGATATTGAACCTGGGATTCTGGTGGCTTTGGGGAGACGGCTACTGGGAAAGCTTCGCCTACCACATGCGGCGCGGCATTCAGCTCGAATCGCTGTACGCCGGTCTCATCCTGCTCGCCCACTGGTGGACCGGCTACGCAGTGACGGAAGTGTTCACGTTCAGTTCCAGCAATCTGAAGTTCGCGCACTCGGAGCTGTTCAGACAGCTTCCGTTGCCGCTGTTTTTCGCGGCGTCGGCGTGGATCGCCTGGCGGGTGTATCGAATCGGCCCTGTCTGGCGCAGGGCGGGCCGTGCGGATGCGGATCTCGTCGTTCCCGTCTACGCCCTCAGCCTGATTTTTCTCCTGCTGTTCATCTTGACCAACAAGGTGTTTTCGCCGCAATACCTGCTCTGGGTGGGGCCGCTGATGGCGGCGCTGGTGGCGGTGCACCCGCAACTGGAGCGGACCGGCTGGCTGTTGCTCGCGGCAACCGCGATGACCCAGGCGATCTTTCCCCATCTCTACGTGTTTCTGCAGCAGTTCAAGCCACCGATGATCCTGCTGCTCAACGCGAGAAACGCGCTTTTGATCGGGGTTGTGATCCTGCTGGTGGGAAAACTGCCGTCGTTGTGGGAGAAAGCCCGCGGTTCAGGGCTTGGGGGTCAACCGCCGCTTGACATGAACCATTCTTTGAACCACCGTGAAGGTGCTCAACGCGGCGATGAGAAAAATGCAGGCCAGCATCATGAACGGGCCGACATCGGGAATGCAGGCGAGCCATGAGCCCAGGATCAATAACACGATGCGCTCCGGCCGCTGCAATGCACCCACTTTGCACTCGACGCCCAGCCCTTCGGCGCGGGCACGGGTGTAGCTGACCAGATAGGAACTGGCGAGCGCCCACAGGATGAGGACCACCGCCCAGGCCTTGAGATTGAGCCCGAGCGCGGACACCGCCGGCGGCGCCCATCCCTGCACCTGCGCAAAATACCAGGCCAGTCCCAGAAAGATAAACAGTTCGCTGATGCGGTCAAAGGTGCTGTCTAAAAACGCTCCATAGGGAGAGGTCGTGCCGTTGCGACGCGCCACCTGGCCGTCGAGAATGTCGCAAATCCCCGCGAGCACCACCAGCCAGCTGGCCCAGAAAAACGAACCCAGGCCGTAAACCCAGCCCGCTCCGGCGCTGAGCAGAAGCCCGGAAAGCGACAACGCGTTGGCACCCACGCCCATCCGGTTCAGCGTGCCACTCATGGGCGCGACCAGGTTGGAAAACAGCGCCTTGCTTTTTTCGCTCAGCAATCCGAAAGAAGCCATCGGCGAACCTTATCTCAATTCAGGGAAATTTCCGTTTTAAAACGGCTTGAGCCCGTACCGTCTAAAACCGGGTGAGAACCGGTCCGGCACCGGCCCCTCATAAAAGGATAGCGCACCCGCGAAACGCCGGTCAAACGCGAATCCGGCTGCAGCGGGTGTCTCAATGTGCGTGTGCGATTGCGAAGCTCAAACCTCTTCGGTCTGGGTCTGCCGCTCCGTTTCCAGTTTTTCCTCGCAGGCGTCGAAACCGTCGATCGAATCTTCCAGGGATTCGGATTCGTTCAGGTTCATTTCCTCGATCAGCCAGGGGACCATCTGCTCGATGCTCGGGCCGCCGAGGAACCGCACCACCGGCACGGTGATTTCCAGATCCATCTCGATGCGCACGATCAACTCCATCGCCATCAGCGAATCGAGCCCCACATCGGTGAGCGGCTGATCCAGCTCCAGCTTGTCCGGCGCCAGTCCCAGCACCTTGGCGATCGATTTTCTGAGATGCTCCGCCAGAATGGCAGGCCGTTCTTCCGGCGGGGCGCTCATGAGTTTGGGGCGGAACGGTTCTTCCACCTCGCTGTTGGCATCGGCGCCGAGTTCCTTTTGCGATTCCTCGCCCAGCACATGCGCGAATTTCGCCGGCACTTTCGATGAGCGGGTGAGCGACAGAAGCTTGCCCCACTTGACCGGGAACACCGCCGTCTGCACCGGGTTTTTCTGGATAAGGCGTCCCAGCATGTCCACCGCCTGCTGCGGCGTCAGGCTGAGCACCCCTTGCGCCTCCAGGCGTTCGTTCAGGTTCTGCCGCGCCGCGACGCCCACTTCCGTGAGCGGAGCCCAGTTGATGACCTGTCCGGCGCGCCCTTCCAGTCGGCGGTGCTGCGCCAGCGCTTCGAGAAACGCATTGGCCGCCACGTAATTGCCCTGACCGGGGCTGCCGATCACGTTGGCGATCGAGGAAAACAGAATGAAAAAATCCAGCGGCGCATTCAGCGTCTGTCTGTGCAGGTTCCAGGCCCCGAGAATCTTGGGCGCCGTCACCCGGTGCAGCCGTTGCGGCGTCATGTGGACCAGCAGGCCGTCGTCGAGCACCATTGCCGCATGGATCACGCCCTTGAGCGGCGGCATGACCGATGCCATACGCTCGAACACACGCTCCACGTCCTCGGCCCGGCTGACGTCCGCGGCGATCACCTGAACGTCGGCGCCCGCTTCTTTCATGCCCGCCACCGCTTCCAGCGCGTCGTCGGAAACGGCGCCGTTGCGTCCCACCAATGCGAGATGCCGGGCACCCTGACGCACCATCCACGCCGCCGTGGCCAGTCCGAAGCCGCCCAGACCGCCGGTGATGCAGTAGGTCGCCTCCGGATCGAACCGGGCCGGTTCTTCGCAATCCCAGATCACGTTGAGGTCGGTTTCCCGCAGGGAGACCACCACCTTGCCGATGTGGCGCGCCTGCGCCATGGTGCGAAACGCTCCTGCGGTGTTGGACAGCGGAAACACCCGGTGCGGCAGCGGATGCAGTTTGCCTTCCTCGATGTGGCGTACGATCTCGAGGAATATCGACCGAAACTCCTGACCGAATTCGGCGAAACCCTGCTTGATGTCCACCATGGTGATGAACGACAGTCCCTTGAGGAAGGGTTTGAGCCCGACCTTGTTGTTCTCGTAAATATCGCGCTTGCCGATTTCCAGAAACCGGCCGAACGGTTTGAGAATGCCGACGCTTTTGGCGATGAACGGGCCGGAAAGCGAATTGAGCACCAGGTCCACGCCCTCGCCCTGCGTCATCTCGAGAATCTGATCGGCGAATTCCAGCGTGCGCGAATTGAACACGTGCTTGACGCCCAGCGCGCGCAGGAACCCTCTTTTCTCCGGGCTTCCCGCGGTCGCGTACACCTCCGCTCCTGCCAGCTGCGCGATCTGCACCGCCGCCAGGCCGACGCCGCCCGCCGCCGCGTGGATCAGCGCGCGTTCGCCCGCACGCAGCCGCCCCGCCCGGTGCAGCATGTACCAGGCGGTGAGAAACGTCACCGGAACGGTGGCCGCTTCCGCGAAGCTCATGCGTTCCGGCTTGCGCACCGTCGCGAACGCCGGCGCGATGACGTAGGAACCGAACGCCCCGCCGCCGGACAAAGACACCACCGCATCGCCCACCTTGAATTCCGCAACGCCTTCGCCGACAGCGCTGACGCGCCCGGAGCATTCGAGCCCCAGGGTTTCCCAGGCCTGCTCCACACCTTCCAGCTCTCCCGGAAGCAGCCCCATCGCGATCATCACGTCGCGGAAATTGAGACCGGCCGCTTCCACGCAGATCTCGACCTCACCGGGTCCCGGTGCGGTGCGGCTGTGCCTCACCACCTTGAAATCGTCCAAAATCCCCGGCGAGCCGGTTTCCAGCCGGTAGGCGGGCGCTTCTATCCCTGCATCCGGAAGGTTGTCGATCGTGCGGGTGCCCGGCCTGGGCCGCACCAGCCGGCGCACATAACGCCGTCCTTCCCGCAGCGCGATTTCCTCGGGCGCTTCTTCCGCGAACAGTTCCTCAAACAGGGTTTCCACGGACGATTCATCGGGATCGAGATCGATCAACCGGCAGCGCAGGTTGGGATGCTCGGACTGCACCACCTGCCCCAGTCCCCAGACCGGAGCCTGCGCCACAGAAAGTCCGTTTTGCGGTGCACCGGCATCCTGGCTGCCGCGCGTGACGAGAAACAGCCGCGGCGCTTCCTCCCAGTTGTTGTGCGCCATCTCGTTGACCAGATGCACCACACTGAGGCTTCCCACGGTTTCCGCGGTTTTCAGGGACGCGGGGGTGAGTTCTCCCGGAGCGGGCGCATCCAGGCCCCACAGATGCACGATGCCTTTGATGCGTTTTCCCTCCTGAGTGGCAATCTCAAACAGCGGCTCCATGTCTTCCAGGCAATCCGGACGGATTTCCACAAGCTGCGGACTCACCTTATTGAAGGAAGTTCCAGGCCGCACGCGCAGGCAGCGTTCTCCCGCCTCTTCCAGAAGCTCGGCCAGCCGGTCGCCCTGCCCGTGCGGGTCGCAGAACAGAATCCAGCCGCCGGGCGATTTCGGCCGGAAGCCGCCCGGCTTTTTGGCGCTCACCGGTTCGGCGAGCTTCGGTCCCTGAGCAAGGATCACCGCCTGTTCCTGTTCATTCGCCGTGCCGCCGCCCACGCGGGTCACGTCCGCAAAACCCGCCTGCCTGAGTTTCTCTTCGAGATTTTCGCATTCTTTCGCATCGGACTTGCGCGACCGGGTACGCAGCACCCAGTCCTGCCAGCCCGCAGCCTCGGTCTTGCCCAGGCAGAGCAGCACGCCCTGCGAGGAAAGCAGCTGCTTGATGTGTTGCAAATGTTCCACGCTCGGGTCCGAACCCGGCTTCAGGAAGGACACGACGATCAGGTCGAAACCATGCGTCTCCAGACCGCCGGATTCCGCGCCGGGGTCCCCCGTCCGGCAATCCACAAACGGATACGCGCGAAACTTCTGGCGCGCTTTTTCCACCCAGGATTCGTCCGCGTCGGAGAACACGTACTCCACCCTGTCGGGATTCAGCCCGCTCACAATGTGGGTGGTGAGCCCTCCCGCGCCACCGCCGAGTTCCAGTATCTTGAGCTTTTGGCCCTCAGGCTGCGCATCGGCGAGCCGGGCGGCCAGCTTGCGCACCCGCTGATTGCTGAGCTGAACGCTGTGCGCATCCTGAAAAAAATGTTCCCAGACCGGGTCGGTCCCGGGCAACAGCTTGAGCACACCCTCGACCTCGCCTTTGAGAATGCGTCCGTAGTTCTCGCCCACCGTTCGAATCAGGTTGAGTTCGGGCAGATATCCCGGAAACTTGCGGATCAGGGTGCGCCACAGCGCTTCCGGGTCTTCCTGTGCGTGCGATCCGTTGGTCGTCCAGCGGTCGCCCTTGAACACCAGGATGTTGCCGTCCTTGAGGATCTTGATGCCGGGCTCGAGCACCGCCGACGCCGCCTGATCGAGCATCAGGAACCGGTCCGCCGTGCCGTTGGAATACGCGGCGCAATCTTTAAGACTGCCTCCCAGGTCCTTGAACGCTTTCTGGATGTAGGCGGCCGCCAGCCCGTCCAGTTCGGGTTTCACCTTCTCCCGGTAGGAGTTGTCCAATCTCAGTGACACGGTCTCGATCGAACCGGCCAGCGTCCCGATCGCGGGCAGCACCGCGCCGGCGGGCGAAGTTTCGCTGCGTTCTTTTTCATCGGCCGGTTCCCACCGCCATTCGTACAGCCAGTTCTCAGGATCGTCGAGGTCGCGGGTCTTCGGTCCCTCCAGCGCCCGGCACTTGAATCCCAGACATTCGGCCCACACCCTGCCCGAATCGTCGTACAGGCGGATGTCGAGCTCCGCCTGATTGGCGCTAAACCGGACCTTTTTCACATGCGCCCACAGGGATTCCGGTGGACTTCCGTAGTAATGCACTTTTTCGACGCCGACCGGCAGAAACAGCTTTTTACCGGCCGCGCCGGAGATGAGCAGCGCCGAAACCTGAAAGGCCGCATCCAGGATCACAGGGTGCAGGTGATAACCGCTGTTTTCCTTTTCCAGAGTTGGCGGTTTCTCAATGCGCCCCAAAGCCTCGCCCTCGCCTTTCCAGCAACGGGCGATGCCGCGGAAGGCCGGGCCGTAGCTCAACCCGATACGGTCGAACTGGCTGTAGAGATCCTCCGTCGCCACCGCTTCCGGGCAGCGGGCCTGGATTTCTTCCGGATCCACGGTGCACACGCGCGGACCGGTGAGCGTCTCGACGGTTGCCGTCGCATGCAGGGTCCAGAGGGACTGGTTTTTGTCGGACAGGCTGTGGATCTTGATCGAAGAATCCACCGGGTCGAGCGTGGTCTGGATTTTCAATCCCCGGTTCCTCGGCAGGATCAGGGCGTTGTGGAATTCGACCGCCCCCAGGGTCCACGCCGTGTCCTCGAACACATGGCCCGCGGCGGCGAGCCCCAGTTCGATCAGACCGGCGCCGGGGAACACCATCGCCCCCTTGACGACGTGATCGCCCAGGTAGGTGTATTCCCTGCGGTCCACGCGCGCCTGCCAGGACGACTCGGCGTTTTCCATCTTGCGGCCGAGAAACGGATGCACGTTTTCCGCGAACGGGTCCACGCCCTTTTCGTCGCGTTCATGCCAGAACCGTTCCCGCTGCCAGGGGTAATTCGGCAGCGGCACGCTTTGGCCGCCGTGCGGATACACGTTTTTCCAGTCGATGGCATGGCCGCGGCAGTACAGGCTTCCCAGCGAGCCGAGCAGAACCTTGCGGTCGTTTTCGTTGTGCCGGAGCGAAGGCAGGACGGTGCCCTGCCGCTTCATGCGCGAAAAGCATTCGGAGATGTTGGCACCGAGAACCGGATGCGGGCCGATTTCGAGGAACACCTCGCTCTCGTCGTCGATGATGTTTTCCACCGACTTGTAAAACAGCACCGGCTGGCGCACGTTTTCCCACCAGTAGCCGGGTCCCATGTCCTTGCCGTCGAGCCGTGCGCCGCGCACGGTGGAATAAAAAGGGATGTTCCCCGATTCCGGGCGGATGCCGCTCAGCGATTCCAGCAGCCCCTTGCGCACCGGTTCCATCTGGTGGCTGTGGAAGGCGTAATGCACCTTTAGGTAGCGGCAGAAAACTTCTTTGGCTTCCAGCGGGCGGATCACGCTGTCCAGCGCTTCCGGATCGCCGGACAGGGTCACTGATTTGGGGCTGTTGACCGCGGCGATGGAAATTGTGTTCTCGAATCCCTTGAGCGCCTGCCTCGCTTCCTGCGGCGGCAGCCCGACCACCGCCATCTTGCCTTTGCCGTACATGGCGTGCAGCAACCGGCCGCGGTGATAGATGATGCGCACCGCATCCTCGAGGCTGTAGATCCCCGCCACGTAAGCGGCCGCCGCTTCGCCGACGCTGTGTCCGACCACCGCCCCCGGCTCGATGCCCCAGGAGCGCCACAACGCCGCAAGTCCGACCTGCAGCGAGAACATCGCGGGCTGCGTGAACCAGGTCTCATGAATGCGGGAAGACGCCTCGTCCCGGTTCAATTCCTGTAACAGCGACCAGTCCGCATGCCGGCGGAACAGGGAATCGCATTGCTGCACCGCGTCGTTGAACACCGGCTCCGACTGCAAAAGCTGCCGCCCCATCGCCCACCACTGCGGGCCCTGACCGGAAAACACGAACGCCGGCCGCGACACCGTGCCGCGGGGCCGCCGCCCCGAGACCCATTGCGGGCGCTTCTCCTGCTTCACGAACGCGGCGAGCGCTTCCCGCATCGCCTGTGCCGATTCTCCCGTGACGGTCAGCCGGTAATCCTGATGCCCGCGTCTCGCGCCTGCGCTGTAACAGATGTTGTACAGCGCCGAATCGGACTGGTTTTGTGCATCGCCGAGAAAAGCATCGTAGCGGGCGGCGAAATTCTTGAGCGCCTCGAAGCTGCGCGCGGAGATCGGCAAAAAATGCACCGGCCGGCTGCGCAGCGTCTCCGGCATGGGAAAGGGCCCGGGCGGCTGCGGCGCTTCCTTGAGCAGCACGTTGGCGTTGGTGCCCCCGAAGCCGAACGAGTTGACGCCCGCAAGACAGGGGCCGGACCCATTGGGCCAGGGCATCAGGGCATCGGGGATCCTGAGCCGGTGCCGGTCGAAATGGATGTTGGGGTTGGGGCGTTTGAAATGCAGGTTCGGCGGAATCTGCTTGTGCTTGAGAGCCAGCACCACTTTGATGAGGCTGGCGATGCCGGAAGCGGATTCCAGGTGGCCGATGTTGGTTTTGACGCTGCCCATGAAGCAGGGCTGCTGATCGTCGCGGTTTTCGGCCAGCACCTCTCCCTGCGCGTTGGCTTCAATGGGATCGCCCACCGGCGTTCCGGTGCCGTGGGCTTCGATGTATTGTATCTGGTGCGGCGCGATCCCCGCGTTGCGGCAGGCTTCCCGCAGCATGCGCTTCTGCGCGTCCGCATCCGGGACCGGCATGCCCGTGGTGTGACCGTCCTGGTTGGAAACCGTGGACATGATGAGCGCATGAACCGGATCGCCGTCCTCGAGAGCCCGGCTCAAGGGCTTCAACACCACGATGCCCGCGCCTTCACCGCGCACATAACCGTTGCCCTCCGCGTCGAAGGACTTGCAGCGGCCGTCCGGCGACAGCATGCCGCCTTTTCCCAGCGTCACCGTGACGTCCGGCGCCAGGATCGCGTTGACCCCGCCCGCCAGCGCCGCCGTCGATTCCCCGTTCCAGATGCTGCGGCAGGCGAGGTGCACCGCCACCAGCGACGAGGAGCAGGCCGTATCGACGACCATGCTCGGGCCTTTAAGATCGAATAAATAGGAAATACGGTTCGCCGCCACGCTGAGGGCGACCCCGGTTCCGGTGTGGCCGTCGATGCGGTGCAGGTCGAGCTTCACCAGATTGCTGTATTCCATTCCGGAGATGCCGATGAACACCCCCGTTGCGGAGCCCTCGAGCTGTTCGGGCACCAGGCCGCCGTCTTCCAGAGCCTGCCAGACGCATTCCAGGAGAATGCGCTGCTGCGGGTCCATGTGCACCGCTTCGCGCGGGGAAATGCCGAAAAAACGCGCGTCGAACCGGTCGATGCTGTCGATGAAGCCGCCCCAGCGGGAAACGGTTTTACCGGGAGCTTTGGGATTGGGGCTGTAGAATGCCTGTGCGTTCCACCGGTCCGCAGGGATTTCCGTGATGGCGTCCTTGCCGCTGGCCAGCAAATCCCAGTACGCTTCGGGACTGTTGGCGCCGCCGGGAAAACGGCAGCCCATCCCGACGATGGCAATGGGTTCCATCTTCAAACCGCCATCGTGTTTCTTGTTATTGATCGCATTCATGAGACCGGAAATGAAACGGATTGATATTCTTTGAGTCGTGAGGGGAAGATGCGGGTCCTCCCGGAAATTTTCGCTTTACTTTTTTTTCCGATTCGTTTAACGGTAACAAAGTCTCCTTCTTTGTGAGCGGCATCGCCATCCCGTTGCGGGCCCGCAGACCCAAATTCTCAACCGAGACCCCAGGATTGCCTGCAGCGCTCCATTTGAATCTGAAACCGGCTCCGGTTGTCTCCGGAAAGACATGGATTGACAGCTCTCATACTGGAAACAAGACCGTTTTCATTGTGATGCGTCACCCGTATGGGGCACTGATCCCGGATATCCGATCGGCCCGCGCAAAGGGGGCGTATCCGAATTCTGAAGACCGGTCACGATGCGATAAAATTTTCGGGGTGCGGGCGCATGGCTTTCCTCCGGGAAGTTCTGCCCTGAGCAAGGAGTGATCACAAATCCAATATGCTTGAAACCGTTCGGATAAGAAGGTTCGATCTCATCGCTTTTCCATCACTGGAATGTTTCCTGCCACGAATCAGGAACCTCCGGATCAATGAGGGGCATATTTTAAATGTTCGAACTGCTGAAAATCAAATTAATTATTGAAGACATTTTAATTATTTAGCTTTTCTCCGCCCCTTGTCGAATGTTCCCGGAAAATGCAGTCCGTCTTATAAATTTGAACCCATCCGCAGCATCCTACAAGCAATGTAGCACATTTGGAGCCTTTGCATGGTGATTGTCAAGCAGGTCGATGGCGATAAAAAAGGAATGAAAGATTTCATCGGCCTCCCCTATTCTCTTTATCGGAATGTGCCGCAATGGTGCCCTCCTTTGAGAATCGAAAGAAAAAAATTTTTCAGCCCGGACAACCCGTTCATGCAGCACAGCGAGGTCGCCTGTTTCGTGGCTTATGACGGCGGCAAACCCGCGGGAAGGGTGACCGCGCACATCGACAAAAATTTCAACAAGCATTACGACACCCGTCAGGGGTTTTTTGGCTTTTTTGAGGCCATTGAAAGTAAAGAGGTTGCGCAGGTACTCATGCAATCCGTCGAGGACTGGCTGCGCTCCCGCGACATGGAGTCCGTCCTCGGCCCGTTCAACTTCTCCACCAACCATGAAGTCGGGTTTCTCATACGCGGGTTCGACAGACCCCCGGCGATCATGATGCCTTACACACACGGTTATTACCCCGGCCTGCTCAGGGACCTGGGGTATGTGAAGGAAAAGGAGCTGCTGGCCTTTTTCGTGGACAAGGACACGGAAATTCCCGGTCTGTTCACCACCATGGCGCGCCGGGTGTCCAAGGAACAGGGGGATTCGGTTGAGATCCGCAATTTCGACATGGGGGACCTCAAAGCGCAATTGCGGATCATTCTGGATATCTACAACGACGCCTGGAATAAAAACTGGGGCTTCGTCCCGATGACCGACGCCGAGATCGACCTGATGGCCAGCCAGCTCAAGCTATTCGCCGACACCGATTTCATCTACATTCTCTATAAGGATGATGAACCGGCGGCGTTTCTCCTGGCCCTGCCCGACATCAACGAAGTGTTCGCCCAGATCCCCGAAGGCAGGCTCTTTCCCACCGGTGTGTTCAAGCTGCTCAACTTCCGCAAATACATCCGCACGGGAAGGATTCTGCTCATGGGCGTCAAGAGCCGCTTCCGCAACCAGGGGCTCGACATCCTGCTTTACCAGCGGATGATCCAGAACGCCCTGACCAAAACCAGCGATCAGATGCGCAATCTGGAAATGTCCTGGATCCTCGAGGACAACAAGGTCATGATCAACATCTTAAAATCTCTCAATGCCGATCCCTACAAGTCCTACCTCATCGTAAAGAAAACCCTGTGACGGGCCGCGCGAAAATGTCCGAACATCCCCGGTTTCCGGCCGCGAAGATACGTTGCGGTCAGTAGTCGAGCACTTCCCCGCCGGGAATGCGGTGCGGCTTCTTGTCCCGTTCCAGAGGATGGTCGGTGCCGGGAAGGATGGTGCCGTCCGGCGAGTAGGGACCGATCTTGCTCCAGGTCCCGTACCGGACCTCGGCGACGAACTCCATCCTGAGGATCGCCTTGGGGTTTTTGTAGCCGTACTTGAACGGCGCGATGACCCGGAGCGGGAAGCCGTGCTCATCGGTCAGCGGCTTGCCGTTCATGTGCGTCACCAGGAGCACTTCCTCGCGCTTTAACGTATCCAGGGACAGATGCTCCACGTAGGCGTCCGCGCAGTGAAACACCACGCCTTTGGCCTCGGGCAGAGGCCGCACCCGTTTTTCTATCTCCGCAAACTCGAATCCCTGCCACAGCGCGCGGGCGGACCAGCACTCCACGCATTTGAGCCGCGAACTGCGCGCCCGTTTTGGAAACGCCCGCACCGCGGCCAGGTCGAAGGACTGAGGCGTTTCACACAACCCGGAAACTTCGAGCCGCCAGCGCTCCGGGCGGATGCGCCGCATCGGTTTCCAGTAGTTGATGTAAAACTTCTGATAGCGGCCTTTGCGCGTCTTGCCGACAAAGTCGGTGCCGGCGAAATCATCGGTCTCAGCCAGCGCCCTCGCCGGTCTGAAAAACAGGGACAGCGCCAGCGCGCCCAGGGCCGAAAGCCCGCGCGTCAGAAAAAACCGGCGTGTCCACAACATCCGTATCATGCCTTCCTTTCACGATCCGTGTTTTGAGCGTTGCCCGTCAACGAATCGTTGGTCATCCATTCAGGGTTGCGCCTGCGCGCAGCGAAACCCCAGAAAGGGAAACCGGCTTTCAGGCGCGATCGCAATCCGCTCGAACGTCTTGCTGTACTGGTAATCCAGGTGCAGGTTCCACAACCCGCCCCGCACCGCGACTTTCTCATCCACTTGGCTGTCCGTCCACTCCCACACCGACCCGCCCATGTCCCGCAGCCCGTAAAAGGACACGTCCTTGCGGTTGAGCCCGACCCGGCGCTTGATGAGGCCGGAATAAAAAGGATGCGGTTTTCTCTTCGGCGGCTTCGCCCCCCAGGGGTAGACACGCGCATCCGTGCCGCGCGCCGCCTTCTCCCATTCCGCCTCGGTGGGCAGGCGCTTTCCGGCTAACTCGCAGTAACGCCGAGCTTCCCGCCAGCTCACGTCCGTCACCGGGTGCATCTCGGCGCCGGATCGATACGCATGTTCGGGGACCAGCGCGCCGTACTGCTGGTTGGTGACTTCGGTGCGGTCCATCAGAAACGCCGCAAGCTCCACCCGCCGCGCCTCATCAGGCGGGCCGCCCATGACAAACGGTCCTTGGGGAATGGAGATCATCCGGGCGGGTTCCGCGGAGACATAAGACGACGCGGCCGGGACCGCAAGCAGCAGGAAGAGCAGGATCGCGATTTTGTCACCAGTAACGGACCATCCAGTCGAACGGGATGAACTGGACGTTTCTTGGCTCCTCAATCTTCTTTTTCCGGTACCGGTTGACATAGGCGATGAGCGAGGGGGCTTTCGCGGATTGCAGAAATTCCTCCTCATAGATCTGGAACAGTTCCGAAAGACGCACCACCTCCTCGTTTTCCAGCGTCAGCACGTTCACGGGATCGTTGATGAAGCGGCGGGCGGCGGCGTCGAGCTGCCGATCGAGGGTTTTGCCCCGGTACGGCGTCTTCGCCAGCCGCGGCGCGGAGCGCACCATCGGCGACAGGGCGAAACGGATGCGCGCGTCCGCAAGCGGCCGCAGGCGGCTCTGTTCGTATTCCAGTAAAGAGAGGTCCTCGCCGCCGATCAGAAAACGGGAGTTGCGGAAAAACCGGTTGCGTGCGTAGGCGGAATTGAAATCGCGGGGAAACCCGTTCAGCACCACGCCGTACAGCACCAGCGCGTTGTAGGCGTTGATGTGAAACGCGGTCGCGTCCGCCGGCGTGGGGAACAGCTCAGGATGGCTTTGCGGGCTGTATTGTCCGATGAAAGCGACGAACAGATGCAGGTCGCGCGGCTGTTCGGCGATGTTCACGATGTCCACCTGCCCGCGCCAGTCCACCGCCGAATCGAGAACCCGGCCCCAGGCCTCGGTGGCCGCCCAGGGCGTCAACTCCGAAGGCTCGATGGAAAGTTTCTCAAGCGGCGCCACCACCGAAGCGCAGCCTGCCAGCAGAAATAAGCCCGCCATCACCCAGGTCCGCATGAGCGCTCCTTTTACGGCCGCGATCCCGTCTTTCCGTCACCGCCGGTGTTCAGTGCAAATGCCGGGGATCGCCATTCAAAAAGGTCCATCGCACTGAAACGGTACGGCTTATTGTACCAGAACCGCAAAGTGCATCAAAACGGCAGCTTGAACCCCTTCAGGTCGTCCGGGATCGGCAGCTTGTCCTTGCCGGGAATCGGCACCGCGCCTTTCGTCGCCTGCGCCAGCAGGTCCTTCCAGGCCGACGACCTATCGCCCAGCAGATCCTCGAATTTCAATACGCCGCCCAGCGCCTCGTTCACCTTCGCCATCGGCCCGTCCGTCGCCGAGGCGATGGACTTTTTCAGCCCTTTCTCCAGATCGGCGATCTTGCCCGAAAGCGCGCCCTTCACCGCGCCCGCGATGATGCCGTCCAGATCCGACTTGATGTCCAGCGAATAATCCTCGCGCGTCCCCTTGATGCCGATCTGCACGAAAAACTGTTTCGCCGAATCCAGCACCGAGGAAATGATGTTGGAGATCTCGTCGTCCTTCTTCTCCGCCATCAGGAAGGACAGCCCGCTGAGATCCGCTTTCAGCACGCCGGTCAGGTCCTTTTCATCCGCGATGGTGAACGAGCTTTTGATATCGGCGTTGCCCTGGGACACGGTGATGTCCTCCCCGGCGGCGATGTCCGTGAGCTTCAAAGCCGCGATGTCGAGAAACACCAGATCGCTGGACACCGGCTTGGTGCGGTCGAGCTTCACCTGCAGGTCGAATTTGCCGAACACGTCGTTCTGCCCGGAATTGAAGTCGATCACCGCCGGTTTGCCGTACGCCCGCTGGTTGTCCGAAAGGTCCTTCATGTCGCCCGCGACCTGGGTGCCGAACAAATCCATGGACAATTTTGCGTGCCGCACAAGAAAATCCGGGAACGGGTTTTTCTCCGGAAACTTCACGAACACGCCTTCGCCGCGCTCGTATTTGATTTCTTCCTGTTCCTTCTCTTCATCGGCAGCGCCTTCGGTATCCGCGCCTTTATTCAGAAAGGGGCTGATCTTGCCGTAGTAATGCCAGAACAGATCGATCTTCTGCTTGATCTCATCGCCGAAGATCGTCCCCAGGATGTTGCTGCCGCCCTTGATGTCGAGCGAGTATTTGTTCTTGAGCCGCTCGAAATCCTTTTTCGGCAGGTCCTTCAGCTCCGCGGCGCGCTGTTTCGCCCGTTCCACATCCTTTTGCAGTTCCTCCTTGAGGCTGGCGATATTTTCGATGTTGCCTTGAATCTCCTGCTTGATGCTCTGCACTTCCTGGATCGATTCCGCCACACCGCCGACCCCCGACCCGGCTTTGCCCTGAAGCCCCTCGATTTTTTTCCTGGTTTCCTCCAGCACCTTGGGATTGAGCTCCGTTTCCAGCTTCTTCTCCCATTTCGCCTTCAGGTCCTCGATCTCCTGCCGCGTCGTCTGCACCGCTTCCAGGGATGCGAGTTTTTCCTTCTTCAGGATTTCCTCGGGTGAGGTCACCGAGAGGTCCTTGAGAAAATCGAACGGGCCGGATTTTTTCTTGCCGGGCTCGCCGGGCGCGCCCGCTTCCTCCTCGGCGCTTTCCGTTCTCTTAAAGGATTTCGCCGGTGTTTCCCGCTTCTGGTTCAATCGGATGCCGTCCACCACCATCTCGTCGATGATCACCTTCTTGAACACCGCCCGGCCGGCATCGACATTGAACTTGATGGCGCCGATCTCGACCGTGTTTTTCATCGGATCGTCCGGGTCCGCCACCGCAAGCGCATGGATGGCCGCCGCCTGATTGGGCAGGGAGGTGTCCACCTTGCCGACGTCGATCTGGGTCTGCATCGCTTTCGATCCCTGCTGCTCGATCCCGCGCTCGATCAGCCCGTCGAGAAACAGCGCAAAAAACGCCCAGCCGAGTCCGCCGAGTATCAGAAACGCCACCAGGCCCTGCCACCTCAGAAATTTCATCGTTCAGCTCCAACGGTCGTTTGAAAAAACGCATTCAAGGGCGAGAACACCAGCCGCAATGTGTACAAAAACCCGCTCAATTTCCGCCAACGGCCTGATAGGCCCGGACGATTTTCAGGGATCGGATGAGCGGAATCCGGTCGAGGAAACCCTGAATGTTCTGCCGGTATTTGCTCACCAGCACGTTGCTCACAAGAAACAGCGGTACCGCCAGAATCGCCGAGAAGATCAGGCTGCCCATCACGATCGAATTGTTGAGGTTGCCCAGCACCGCGAGCGGAGAGCTGAAAAAATTCGTCCAGAACCCGTGCAGCGAATCTTTCGTCAGCACCGCGTAACCGATTTTGTGAAACAACGGATCGAGCAGGTACGCCACGCCTGAGAAAAACGCGAAACTCAAAAGCATGAGCCCGATGTTCAATGTGATGACGAACGCCAGAAACAACAGCACGGCATTGTGCAGGCTCAACAGAGGCGTCAGCCCCAGAAAGGCGCCGAACACGATCCCCAGGCTCAACTGCCAGGGTTTGGCGTCGGAGTTCAAAGCCTTGAATACTTTCAGGGTTTGACCCAGCATAACGTGTTCCTTAAGAAGAAGAGGAGAGAAAATAAAACGAAGAATGGTTCCGGCGAGGACAGTTTACAACGATATCTGAAATTTTCCAATTCGAGAAACGCCCTTCCATTGCACGCATCCTGTGTCGGCTCGGGATTCAAAGAAAATTCATGCGAAATTGTTGTGAAGTCGCTTATAATTTTTGCGAACCGTGACTTGAAAAATTTCAATGCAGGCGCAAATAAAAACATCAAGCCACGCGCTTGCCGTTCTTGATTTCAGGAAGATGAGACAGATCCTGCAAAATCATCCTCGCTCCGTCTGCATCGCACTGCTTGTGCTTTTGCTTGCGGGCTGCAGCAAAACCAAGATCGCCTACCACTTTTCCGACTGGTTCATCCTGCGCACCATCGACAAGTATTTCGACGTCAACGCGTCCCAGCGCGACTTCCTGGAAGAGAAGATCGACCGGCTGTTCGTCTGGCACCGGCAAAACGAGCTGCCCGACATCGTCGCGACCCTGAAAGACCTCAATGCCCGTATCGGGCGCGGGCTCACGGCCGGGGACATCGACTGGCTGCAGGAGGATCACAGAAACTATTTCAAGCGGTTTTTTATCCGCTTTTCGCCGGATTTCGCCGAATTTCTCACCAGCCTCGAACCCGGTCAGATCGACCATCTCAAAGTTCAGCTTGCGGAAGGCAACGAGTTTCTCATCAAGCAGCTGGCCATGACCGACGCGGAGATGGTGGCCGACGCACAGGACTGGCTGCTCAAGGTCATGGCGAAATGGGTGGGGCCGCTGGAAGAAGCCCAGAAAGAAACGATCCGCCCCTGGATCACGCTCGAGCGTTCCTGGATCGAAAACCGCCTGAAAAACCGCCGCAAATTTCAGCAGAACTTCGCCGCGCTGCTCGAATCCGCCCCCTCCGCGGCCGATCTCGATGCGCAGCTGATCGAGTGGACGCGCAAGCCGGAGCTGCGCTGGAGCCCGGAATTCATGGATCAGGTGCGCCGCCGCAACGCCGAGTGGAAGGAAATCCTGGTCAAAATCGATCAGACTTTGACCCCCGCCCAGAGAACCTATCTGGTGAACCGGATCCAGGACCACATCGAGGACTTCGAGGATCTCGCTATGGCGGGCGCCGCCGCAGCGGAAACCTGACAATTGACGGTTGCTCCCCCGTCGGCGTACCTTCATAATAATAAAGGGGATGCGGCCGGTCCGGAGGACCGCCCGGCCTTTCCGTTATCACACTTCATTCCAGACACCCCGTTTGCGCCAAACACAGGAATCGTTTTATGGGCGATGAAATCACGAGCTGCGATTTTTCCAGCGAGGACATCCGCGAGTTCAAGCTGAGACTGCGCGATGAAACCCGCGTTCTGATGAACTGGTTTCAGGAAGGCGATTTCGAAAGCTCCGGAACCCGCTGCGGTTTCGAGCTGGAAGCCTGGCTGGTGGACCAGCACTTTCATCCCGCCCCGCTCAACGAACCCTTTCTGGAAAACGTCAACAGCCATCTGGTGGTGCCGGAGCTTGCGAAATTCAATTTCGAGATCAACAGCACGCCGCATCCCGTGTCGGGGCCGCTGTTCCGCCGCCTGGAAAACGAGCTGTCGCGGGTGTGGGAAACCTGCGAGCGCCACGCGGAGGAGCTGAAGGCCAAAGTGATGGCCATCGGCATCTTGCCCACCATCCGCGGCGAGGTGCTCAACATGGACAACATGTCCTCGCTCAACCGCTACATCGCGCTCAACCGGCAGGTGCTGAAACTGCGCGGCGGCAAACCGCTCAACCTCAAGATCGACGGCCGCGATTCCTTGCGCGTGGAGCACAACAACGTGATGCTGGAAGCCGCCGCCACCTCCCTGCAGATCCACCTGCAGGTGAATGCGGACGAAGCGGTGCGTCACTACAACCTGTCACAGATCCTGTCCGCGCCGATGGTAGCCGCCGCCGCCAATTCCCCCTACCTGTTCGGCAAGGACCTGTGGGACGAAACCCGCATCCCCACGTTCGAGCAGTCGGTTTCGGTGGCCAGCTTTCCCGACCCGCAGGGGCGCAGCATCGGCCGCGTCACCTTCGGCACCGGCTACTGCAAGCAATCGATCCTCGAGCCGTTTTTGGAAAACCTGGACGGATTTCCGGTGCTGCTGCCGCTGGTGTATAATGAAGACTCCAACTGGCTCAACCATCTGCGGCTCCACAACGGCACCATCTGGCGCTGGACCCGCCCGCTCATCGGCCTGAGCAGCGACGGCAAGCCGCATATCCGCATCGAGCACCGCGTGCCCGCCGCCGGTCCCAGCCTGTGCGACACCATCGCCAACGTGGCGTTCCTGGTCGGCCTGGTGCACCATTTCGTGTCGCGGGAAAGGCCGCTGGAGTGCGACCTCTCTTTCGAGGACGCCCGCGAGAATTTTTACCGCGCCGCCCGTTTCGGCCTCGACGCCGAAATCATCTGGCCCGGTAATGCGGAGCCGGTACCGATCCGCACCGTCCTGACAGACCATCTGCTTCCCGCCGCCGGGCAGGGCCTGCAAGCGGCCGGCATCGACCAGGAAGACATCGACTTTTACATCGGCGAGGTCATGACCAACCGGCTGCGCGGCGGTCAGAACGGAGCCGGCTGGCAGCGCGCCTTCATCGCCGCCAACGGATCGGATTTTCAGGAAATGACGCAGCGCTATTACGAATACCAGAAACAGAATCTACCGGTGTACCGATGGCAAATCTAGAAACAAGGCTCCACACATTCGATTCCGTCCCCGAGGGTTTTCTCGACACGCCCGTCAACGAGCTGCACCGGGTGCTGCCGGGGCCGTCGCTGATTGAGGTGGAAGGAAATATGCGCCCGCCGCTGTTCGTCGCCACCCTGCTGCACGGCAACGAACCGACGGGCATCGCGGCGCTGCAGAAGCTGCTGAAAAAATACGGGCCCGGCGGCGATCCCCTGCCCCGCAGCCTGTTGATCTTTGTGGGCAACGTACTGGCGGCGCGGGAAAACCAGAGGCGGTTTTCCTGGCAGCCGGATTACAACCGCATCTGGACCGGCGGCGATCTGCCCGAACACGCCATGGCCGGGGAGGTGCTGCGCCGGTTGAAGCGCGAGCGCGTGTTCGCCTGCATCGACATCCACAACACCTCCGGACGCAACCCTCATTACGCCTGCCTCAACCGGCTCGACGCCCCCTTCGTGCATCTGGCGCGGCTGTACAGCCCGACCCTGGTGTACTTCACCCGGCCGGGAGAGGTGCTCTCCCTCGCCATGTCCGATCACTGCCCCGCCATCACCATCGAAAGCGGCAAGCCGGACGACGCTTACGGCGTGCAGCACGCGTTCGAATTTCTGGAAAAATGCCTGAAGCTGGACACGGTTCCCGATTTTCCGGTGCACGAAGAGGAACTGTACATCTACCACAGCATCGCCCGCATCCACGTTCCCCGAAAGAGCCGCATCGGGTTCAACCACGCCCCCGACGGCCTGGATTTCACCTTCCTGGAGGACATCGACGGCAACAATTTCGCCGAACTGCCGGAAAACAGCCTGCTGGGCTGGCGCCACAACGAGCGGATGCGGCTCACCGTGCTCGACGAAAACGACCGCGACGTGGAAGGGAAATACATTGAATACCAGAATGGCGAGATCCGCCTGAAACGCTCCGTCGTGCCTTCGATGTTCACCACCAACGAAACGATCGTGCATCAGGACTGCCTGGGCTACCTGATGGAACGCTTCTCCTTCGACCCGAAAAACAGAAACTGACCGCCGCTCACTTCTTCGCTTTTACGGCCTTGCCGAAGGGCTCCAGAAGGTTGCAGAGCTTGACGAACGCCTTGAGGATGTCGGTGGAGGTCAGGATGCCCACCAGCTTGTTCTTGTGCACGACGGGCAGCGCGCCGATCTTGCGTTTTGCCATGATGGCCGCCGCGTCCGCCGCCCGCTGCTCCGGCTCGACCGTCACCGGATTGCGCCTCATGATTGTCCGTACCTTCCTGGCTGAGATGGTGATCGACGTGCCGTCCTGTTTTTGCACGGATTTTTTCAACGGTCCCAGGATCTTTTTCAGATCCCGGTCCGACAGGATGCCCACCAGTTTCCCGCCCTCCACGATGGGAACGTGGCGGATGTTTTCAAAATTGAAAAGATAAAACACCTTGTCCACCTTGTCATCGGGCGAAACCGTCAGCACGTCTTTCGTCATCAACTCTTTCACCTTCATGCGTCCCTCCCCTTTCCGGATTCTTTACGCCTGGATTCTTCTTCCTGGTCCCTGGATTCTTCGTGTCCCAAACGCAGCGTGCGTATCGAGCGGTTGAGCGGCGCGTGCCTGCCGAATAAAATCAGGATGTCCCCGGTCGTGAGGCGCATCGCCTCCTCCGGGTTGGCGTGGATGTCGTTGCCGCGCACCACCGCGATCAGCTTGGCGTCGGCGCCGCTGCTGAGTTTCAGTTCGGCGACCGTTTTTTCGTTGCACCACGCATCCTCCTGCACGTGAAAGGATTCGGTGAGGCTCGCCGTGAGGTAGGTGGAAAACTTCTGCAGGCTTTCCATGTTGAGCGACAGGCCGCGGAACATGCTGTACCCTTCCAGCCGCGCCAGCTCCACCTGCTGCTCGATCACGTTGTTGGGAATGTGGTACTCCCGGAGAACGCGGGAAAAAATCTCCACCGACGTCTCGAATTCCTCCGGGATCACCTGGTCCGCCCCGGCGGCATTCATTTCCTCAACCTGCGACGCGTAGGGAACCCGCACCAGAATGTAGACATCCGGATTGAGGCTGCGCGACAGGCGCACCGCCTGCTCCGCCGCACGAGTATCGGGGATGGTGAACACGATCATCCGCGCCGTTCGAATGCCCGCCCGGATCAGCGTCTCGCGGTGGGTGTAGTCGCCGAACTGCGCCTTGATGTCCTGCTGCAGCGCCTGGCGGATGATTTCCCCGTCGAGATCGACCACCACGAACGGTGTGTTGGTTTCCTTGAGCACCCGCGACAGATTGCGGCCGACCAGGCTGAAACCGCAGATGATGACGTGATCGGAAAACGGTGTCGTTTCCGCCTGGGCGGCATCCACCTCCGCGTCGGGTTTCCCGCCGAACAGGGACTGCAGCGCCATCGCCGCTCCGGCCGAAACCTGGATGAGCAGCGGCGCCGCCAGCAGCGTGAGGATGGACACGATGAGAAACGACTGGTACTGATCCGGCGGGAACAGTCCCTTTTTTAAAGCCAGCGCCGCGAGCAGCAGGGAGAATTCCCCCACCTGCGCCAGGCGCACGCCGACGATGAAGGCGTTGCGGAAGGAGCGGCTGAAGATGAGCGCCGCGAGGAACGCCACCGCCATCTTGATGCCGACCGCCGCCAGCGCCCAGATGAAAAACGTGCCCGCCGACGCGAAAAACACGTCGACCTTCAGCAGCATTCCCACCGAGATGAAAAAGATGCTGACGAAATAATCCTTGAGCGGCAGGATGTCGAGCACGATCTGGTGGCTGTATTCGGATTCGGAGATGATCATCCCCGCGATGAACGCCCCCATCGCCAGCGTCAGCCCCATGCTCTCGGAAACCCAGCCGGTGCCCAGGATGATGAAAATGACGAACAGCGTCAGGTGCTCCTTGTTGCCCATGCGCGCGATCCCTTCCAGCGAACGCGGAACCAGGAGGCGCGCGAGAAAAAAGATGACGGCGACCGCGGCGATCGATTTGGTCAGCGCGATGCCGAAATCCACCGGCGACAGCTCTCCCGACTGCGCCAGCAGCGGAATGACGAGCATCATCGGCACCACGCACAGATCCTGGAACAGGAGCGTGCCGATGCAGATGCGGCCGTGCAGGGTGTCGATCTCGGCGCGGTCGGTGATCATCTTGAGCACCACCGCCGTGCTGCTCAATGGAATGAGAAGCGCCATCAGCACGCTCTGGTTCAGAGGGTATTCAAGCGCATCGAACACGAAGAAGAAAATCGCGCCCGTCAACCCCAGCTGCAGCATCCCCACCCCCAGCACCACGGTCAGATTCTTGAGCAGGTAGCGCAGGGAAAACTCCAGCCCGATCACGAACAGGAGCAGGATCACCCCGATTTCCGCCAGCTTTTCCACCGACTCGACGGCGTCGATCAGCTGCAGCCCGCTGGGACCGATGATCACCCCCGCGACCAGAAAGCCCATGATCGAAGGCAGGCGGATTTTGTGGAACAGGATGTTGATCGGCAGCGAAACCAGCAGCAGGATCGCCAGGTCTTTGATGATGTGGTCCATCCAACCCGAATCGAGAAAGTTAAAATCGCTCGCCGCGCCACCCGGTGCGGGCGGCAGAAAAGCGCGGCCGGCGCTGCGCCCCGCCTATTATAGCCAACCGCAAAGAATGGCCTAGCAAAATAAAATCATGCCTTTCCGCAACACCGGGCGGCTTTTGCCCCGGAGCGCTGCGAAGGCCGGCCTGCGGTTCCGCGGCCAAATCCGGCCATTGTCTATTGACAAAACCCGGACCGGGTACGAAATTGTCAGGATAGTCCGCCTCAATGACAGTTTGACAGAAATGCCATTGAAATCATTCATTCATTTTAGTCAAAGGGAGGACCGAGACCGTGAACCAACTGGATACGAAACCGGAAAGAGCCATGGAATGGCTGGATTTCGGCGGCGACATGACCGCCATGATGATCGTGGCGGGCATCGCCGTGATCGGCATCGCCATCTTCTTTTTCACTCGCAAGCACATTGAGTGAGCCGCACACCGGCAATTCATGATAAATATTGATGGGGCCAACCGGCAGGGAGGCCCCCGTTCACTCAAAGCGGCTCCGTCCGCGTTTGCGGCCCGAAGCTCTCAAGACAAACATCGATCTGGAAAAACCATGCGCACACGATCTTGGATCTCGGCCTGGCTGTTCACGCTGTTCACCCTGACCTGCCTGCCGCACACGCTTTTCGCCTCTGAGGAAAAAAACGGCATCCCCGCGCGGGTGGCCGCGGATTACATCCATTCCGTCATCGAGGCGGGAAGGACCATCTACTCCGAAGTCATCGTCGAGCGCATGGGCGTGACCATCGACCTGAAAGCCACCGAGCACTGGGATAAAGAAAACACCCTGCCGCTGCCCGCCCAGTTTCTTCTATTGTCTTCGCAGACCTCCAACGCCCGCGAAGTGGGGATGAACTACCGGCTGTTGAGTCTCTGGCCGATCAATCCCGAAAACGGCCCCCACACCCAGTTTGAAAAAAAGGGGCTTGAGGAAGTGGCGAAAACCCCCGATGAGCCCTACGCAAAGACGGTCGTCATCCAGGGCAAGCCGTTCTTCAAGGCTCTTTATCCGGACAAGGCGGTCACCAAGGCCTGTGTCAAATGCCACAACAACCACCCGCAAAGCTCCAAAAAGGATTTCAAGCTCAACGACGTCATGGGCGGCATTGTGATCACCATGCCGGTTGAGAACACCAAAGACATCCAGGATGAATCGGAGATCCTCATCCCTCCGGAAGTGGTGGCGAACTACATCCATTCGGTTCTGGATTCGGACCGCAAGGTCTATTCGGAAGTCATCGTCAACCGCCTGCAGGAAAAAAACATCGTCTTCGCCTCGGAAAACTGGTGGGAGGACAACGCGCTGCTTCTGCCGGCGCAGTTTCTGCTCAACGCGTCCGACCTCATTCTCAACAAGGACATCGACCTGGATTTCAAGCTCATCAGCTCCTGGCCCATCAACAAGCACAACGGCCCGGCCAATGAATTCGAGCGCAATGGACTGAAATACGTCATCCGCCATCCCACGCGCCCGTTCCACGACCACCGCACGGTGGGCGGCAAGACCTACTTTCAGGCGGTGTATCCGGATTTCGCCATCACCCAGGCCTGCGTGAGCTGCCACAACAAGCATCCCAAAAGCCCGAAACGGGACTTCAAGCTCAACGACGTCATGGGCGGCATCGTCATGACCTTTCCCTTGAACTGAACGGCTGTGTGAGTGATATGTAAGGAAGGATGCGCGGCGCATCGAAGCGCGGGGATCACTCGTAGTAGGCCGCGCCGCATTCGTCCATCTCGCGGATCTCCACCCGCTTGACGCGCCGGTGATCGGAATTGATGTCGGCGCTCAACTGCTCAAACACCCAGCGCGCGATGTTTTCCGCAGACGGGTTCTGCGTGTCGAACGGGGCGATTTCATTGATGTTCTTGTAATCCAGTTTGGCGAGAATCGTTTCCACCTTTTCCTTGAGCACGATGAAATCGATGCCGACGCCGATGGAATCGAGCGATTCGGCTTCCACGATCACCGTCGCGCCCCAGTTGTGGCCGTGCAGGTTTTCGTACTTGCCGTCGTAGCCGCGGAGCTGGTGGGCCGCGGAAAATTTCGTGTTCACCTTCACTTCATACATGGGTCACCTCTCCAGCACGGCGCGGATGCAGTCGCGGGCAGTATCGATCATGAACCGGATTTGTTCAACCGTAATCGTGAGCGGCGGAATGAAATAGATCACGTTTCCCAAAGGACGCATGAACACGCCGCGCTTGAGCCCTTCCAGATAGATTCGATACCCCACGCGCTCTTCAAAGGCGAACGGTTTTTTGGTGGCTTTATCGCGCACCAGCTCCACCGCCGCGATCATTCCGGTCTGCCGGAATTCACCCACATGCGGCATCCCCTCGAACACGCGGCCGCATTCGGCAAGCGCCCGGATCCTGGGCTCAAGGCCCGGCCAGAAACCGTCTTCCGTCAGCAGCGCCAGTGTTTCGTTGGCACAGGCCGAAGCCAGGGGGTTGGCGGAATAGCTGTGACTGTGGATGAACAGCTTCATCGTCTTGAAATCGTCGAAAAACGCCGCGTGGATTTCATCTTCCGTGAGCGTCGCCGCCAGCGGCAGGTAGCCGGAGGTGATCCCTTTTGAAAGGCAGAGAAACGTCGGCTTGAGATCCAGCTCTCCGCACACGAACAGCCCGCCCGTACGCCCGAAGCCGACGGCGATCTCATCGAAAATGCTGTGCACGCCGTAGGCGTCGCAGGCGGCGGTGAGCTTTTTAAGATAACGCGGCGGATACATCTTCATCCCCGCCGCGCCCTGAACCAGCGGTTCGACGATCACCGCGGCGATGGAGCGGTGCTTTTCCGCAAGCGTTTTTTCCATCGGCTCGAAGCATTCCGCGTCGCAGCTTTCCGGCTTGAGCCCGTACGGGCAACGGAAGCAGTCCGGCCCTTCCACCTCGATGTGCTGCGTGAGCACCGCCTCGAATTTTTCCCGGAACAGGTTGAGCCCGCACACCGAGAGCGCGCCCAGCGTTTCGCCGTGATATCCGCCCTTGAGATACACGAAACGCTTGCGCTCAGGCTGCCCGGTCTGCAGCCAGTACTGCAGGCTCATCTTGAGCGCCACCTCGACGGCGGTGGAGCCGTTGTCCGAGAAGAACACCTTGCCCAGGTTGGGCGGCGAAAGCTCCACCAGCCGCGCCGCAAGATCGATCGCGGGCTTGTGCGTCAGGCCCGCGAACATCACGTGCGCCACCTTTTTGAGCTGGGTCTCGATCGCGGCGTTGAGGCGCGGGTGGTTGTGGCCGAACAGGTTCACCCACCAGGAGGCGATCACATCGAGGTAGGCCTTGCCGTCCCGGTCGTACAGATACACCCCTTCCGCGCGCTCGATGAGCAGCGGCGGCGTGGTTTCATGGTCCTTCATCTGTGTGCAGGGATGCCACACCGTGTGGAAATCCCGCACCAGGTCCGTATCCGTTTTCAAGGCCATCGTCATCGCCGCCGCGTTTCCATTTCCGTCAAAGGTCAAAGCGTCCCGGAGAAAACTCGGGGATCTCCTCTTTCAGGCTGCCGAGAATGATCCCGGCCATGTAGTCCGCCTGATTGGGGGTCTGCAGAATTCCGTTTCTGAAATGCCCGGTCGAGTAATACAGATTCGAATAGCGCGCGCTCTTCCCCATCACCGGCATCAGGTCTTCGGCGGCGGGCCGGAGCCCTGTCCAGGACTCGATCAGCGGCGCGTCCTTGAGACAGGGCAGGATCGCCGCCGCGTTGTCGATCAGTCTCTGGATCACGTCCGCCTCCACAGCGGGGTCGAATCCGCGGTCCTCCATCGTCGAGCCCAGCACGAACCCGTGTCCCTCGCGCCAGGGCGCGATGTAGGTCAAAAGACCGTGCACCGTGTATTCCAGCCGGTCCTCTTCGGCCTTCACCCGGCACATCTGCCCTTTGATGGGCTTGACCGGCATCGACACCCCGAGGATGTCGCCCAGTTCTTTGGACCAGCTGCCGGACGCCAGCAGAAATTCCCGCCCCGCAACCTCTCCCGCATCGGTGCACACGCTCTCCAGGCTGGAGCCGTTTTTTTGGAAGCCGGTCACCGGGCTTGCGAGCACTTCGATGCCCATCCGTACCGCAGCCTGGGCCAAGGCGTCGTGCATCTGCCGGTTGTTCACCTGGCCTTCGCCCACCCACAGCACCTCGCCGCATTGTTCCGAAAGGTGCGGCGCCCGCGCCCGCACGGTTTCGGGCCCCCACACCTCGTGCGGAATGCCCTGCTCCCTGAAAAACCGTTTCCGTTCCTCCCAGACCCCCTCGAACATGAAGGAAGGCATGAGCGAACCTTTCATCGAAAGGTGCACGGCGGTTCCGCTCACCGAACACAGCTCCTCGATGAAGGCGGGGAATTTATCCAGCGATGCGCGGCAGAAGTCGAAAAACCGGTCCGCCCGGTCGCATTCACCGAACGGGGCCAGCATCCCGGCCGCCGCCCTGGAGGCCATGAGCGAGTTCACCGGATCGCCCAGCACCGCGACCGTCAGCTTGGGCTGGCTCCGCTTGAGCCGGAACGCCGTGCTGTGGCCGATCACACCGGCCCCGATCACCACCACATCGTATGGATTCTGCTTCATCGCTCGGATATTCTCATCGTGCGCGGGTTTCGCTGCGCGTGATTCCTGCTGTGTCCCGGAGTGAATAAGATCGATTTTGCTCGAAATGGATTCGAAAGCACCCAATCAGGCCCTATTTTCAAGGACATGCGGGGAGTTTCCGAAGCCCGGCGCGCCGCTATTGTGCTTGATCCGCAAATTGGGGATATGCTATTTTAAAAAATAAAATCTTTGAAATAAAACTTTTTAAACACGTTACGCCGCTTCTTCCAAACACGCATCCCGACCATGAACGAAAAGACCGAAACCACCGAAACCGCCCAGGACTCTGAAATCTTAGCGCGATTCGAGCCCATCCTCGAACATTTGCAGGTCGCGGACGCGGACATCGACAAAAACCTGTTCCGCACCCGCTTCGTCGAGCTGTGGAAATACGAAAACGGCGACACGCTTTCCCCCGAGGAGCAGTACCTGACCACCGTCGGGATCTTCATGTACGCCTGCCACAACCTGCTGGACGATTACAACATCCGCGTGGACAAGGCGCGCGAGCACATCATCGCGGCACTCACGGCCTGGCAGAAACCGGAACGGGACAAGATGGTGGAGGCGGAGCGTGCGTCGGACAATCCGTTCAAGGCGTTCGTGGAGAACCAGCAGCCGATCGTCGATGAGCACTACACCTGGCGGAATTTTCTGCTGGAGCACAAAAAAGTCGACGAGAAGCAGTGGCACTACAAAATGAAAAAATGCTGGTTCGCTGAGTTCTTCATCCGCTTCGGCCGCACCGACTACATCGAGACCGCCTGCATGTTCGACCAGATTCCCTGGAATGCGCGCCAGGACTACGTGAACCTGAAGCTCACCAACCTGTTCCGCAAACTGGGACAGATGTGTCAGTTCGAGTACAAAGCCGTCAAACCGGAATCCAAATAATCCTGAGGCTCCCCGGACGTCCCCGTCCCGCCTCGGATCCCTTCATCAGGAAACACCATCAAACGCATCGCTTATTATATAAGTGCGCACGGATACGGGCACGCGGCCCGCTCCACGGTGATCCTCGAAAAACTGCTCGCCCGGTACCGCGTCTGCATCAAGTCCGAAATCCCCTCCGAATACTTCGACATCTACCTGAAGGGGGGCTACGAGCACGTCGCCGAACCGATCGATGTGGGCTGCATCCAGCAGGATTTCATCCGCATCGACGTGGCGCAAACCTTCCAGGCGCTGGAACGGTTTTTCAAATGCTCGGATCAGAGGATCGACGCCGAATCGCGCTGGCTTGAGGACAACCGCATCGACCTGATCGTCACCGACATCGCCAGCGCCCCGTTGAAAGCCGGGCGCGCGCTGGGCATTCCCACGCTGTTGATCGCCAATTTCACCTGGTACGACATCCACTCGCGCCTGCCGCAGGCGGAAAAGTGGAAACCGCTCATCAAGGCGCTGCGTGAGGAATACGCGCAGGCGACGATTCAGATCCTGCCGCAATGCCACATCGACACGCCGCTGATCGAAAACCGGCAGGAGGTCGGTTTCATATCCCGCAAGGGCAAGGACCGCCGGCACGAGCTTGAGGAAGCCTTTTCCACCTCGCTCAAGCATAAGACGCTCGTCTTTATTTATCTCGGGGACAGCGGCGCACAGAATCTGGACTGGAAAAACCTGAAAAAACTCGACGACTGCGTGTTCCTCACCCGCGATCCGCTGCCCAGAAACATCCCCAACCTGCACGTGCTCACCGACCGCTTTTTATACCAGGACCTGATCGCCTCATCCGACATCGTCCTCACCAAGGCGGGCTACTCCACCCTGGCTTCGGCGTTCGCGCACGATAAGCCCGTGCTCTCCTGCTCGCGCAAGCATTTTTACGAATTCGAAGTGATGAAGCGGTTCCTGTACGACAACCGCGTCGGGCTGATCTTCGATTCCGACAAATTTTACGGCTGCGACTGGCGCGAGGAAATCGACACCGCCAAAGCGATCCCCATGAAAGGCAAGGTGCGCCTGGACGGCGACGTGGAGGTGGTGGACACCATCGACCGCATGCTGACCGGGTTATGAGACCGGACATCACCCTCATCATCACCAACTGGAACGGACGCGAACTGTTGAAAGAATGCCTGCCTTCCGTCCTCGCGGCGGTGGCGCACGACCGCGCCCGCAACTACGAGGTGATGGTGATCGACGACTGCAGCGCGGACGACAGCCTGGAGGTTTTGCAGCGCGAGTTCCCCGGCGTCCGCCGCGAAAAGACGCCGCGCAACCTCGGCTTTCAGGGCGCCAACAACCACGCCGTGAAGCTCGCGGATTCGCCCGTCGTCATGCCGATGAACAACGACATCAAGCTGCACGAGGAAGCGCTGTTTCATCTCGCGCGGCATTTCGATCAAGCGGGCGAGGTGTTCGCGGCCAGCGGCAAAATCTACGCCTTCGACGAAACCACCTTTCTCTACGGCAACCGCGGCGGCTATTTCCGCAAAGGCCACTTCCACCTGTATGAGAAAGCGCCGAACGACACCAGCCAGACCCTGTTCGCCTGCGGCGGCGCGTTCATGGTGGAAAAGCGGCGCTATCTGGAACTGGGTGGCTTCGACACGCTTTACCACCCCTTGTATTACGAGGAGATCGACCTGTCCTACCGGGCGCAGAAACGCGGCTGGCGCGTGGTCTACGAACCGGCTTCCATCGCCTACCACAAGGTGCAGTCCACCATCACCCGCCAGGAAAAACGCCGCCAGATCGGTCTCATCTCCGCCCGCAACAACTACCTGTTCGTCTGGAAGAACATTCTTGATCCCGACTACACGCTGGAATTTCTCATCTTCATCCCGGCGTTTCTGCTGCGCGACCTGTTGCGCTTCAAATCCCGCTTCTGGATCGCTTTCTTCAAGGCGCTTGGCCGTCTGCCCAGAGCGCTCAAGGGACGCAAGCGGGAAAAAGCCGCCGTCAAATATTCCGACCGTGAAATTCTGGCGAAGATCAACGCCGCCGAAAGCCGCGAAACCCTGACGCCGCATGCCTGACATCGCCGTCCGCTGCAACGCCTCCACCGCCTGGGGCATGGGCCACGTGCTGCGCCAGCGCCACCTGGCGGGTGTGCTGCGCGGCAAAGGCTGGAACGTGGCATTTTTCATCCCGCCGCACGTACCCTCCAAAACGCTGCTGGAACTCGCGGGGTTTTCCGTCCACACCGTGCAGGCCGAGACCGGTCTGCCGGAGGGCGCGCGTTTCGATGGCGTCATCCTCGACATGAAGGACACCGATGCGGCGTTCATCACCGGCCTGCGCGCGCACGCGGACAAGATCGTGACTTTCGAGGACCTCAAGGGCGGCAGGAACAAAGTGGATCTTTTGATCGACTGCAATCTGGAGGAAGCGGAGAACGCGAAGGTCGAACCCGGCGTGAAGACCCTGTTCGGCCTGCCCTACAGCGTCCTCGCGCCCGAGTTCGCCGAGTTCAACCAGAAGGAAAAAATCTTTCCAGAGAAAATCGAAACACTGCTCGTCAGCATGGGCGGCACCGATCCCAAACACCTCACTGTCCGACTGGCGGAAATTCTGTCGCAAGCGGGAAAGGATCTCGCCGTCACCTTCCTCGCCGGACCGGGATACAAAGACCGGGAGGCCCTGGAAACCGCCACCGCCGCCCGGCCCCGCTTTCACATTGAGCCAGGCACCGACAAAATGGCGGAGCTGATTCACGCGCACGACGCGATCTTTTGCGCCGGCGGCGTCACCCTGCACGAAGCCCTGGCCTGCGGCACCCCGGCGTTCGCCATCAGCCAGGTGCCGCACCAGGAGGACAAAGCCCGCGGCCTCGCCGCAAAAGGCGCCTGCCTCAACCTCGGACGGGCCGACAGCTTCGACCCCGGAAAAATCCCGGAGCTGCTCAAACTGAAACGGGAAGAACGGGAAACCCTGAGCCGGAAGGGGAAACAGTGCATCGACGGCCGCGGCATCCACCGCGTCGCCACCGCGATCGAGGAATTGCTGGAAGGAAAGAATCAGACAGGATGAACAGAAAAAAAATAGGATAACCGCAAAGACGCAAAGGACGCAAAGCCCCCCTCACCTCAATCCTCTCCCCCCAGAGGGGGAGAGGAAGAATGGTGAGACTCTGTGATAATATGTTTCTTTAGCGATTACCGAAATTGGTAGATAAAAACAAACCCTCTCCCCTGGAGGGAGAGGGCTGGGTGAGGGGGAATGAAAATTTCCGTTTAGTGCAAGTGAATTCCTAACCGGGAAACCCTCTGTCAACATAACTTTAGATTAAAGCAGGTAAAACTCCAGAAAGTCGAATGGTTTTAATAACTGCCGCTACTACATTTATTCCACCTAAAAATAAAATGATCCAATCTATTTTATGAAAACCCTCTTGAGAACGTTCTCCAAACCCATTAACTTCATTTATCCTCGTACAAACATTATTTACCGGCAAAAATATTACCCCCGCAAAAATTGAAATCATCCATGTGTAGGGGAAAAAAAATCCAATTAGGATTATGAGAAATGAAATTGCGATTAATGGCGAGGTCCACCAAACGTTTATATTATTTTTGTTTGCTATAGATTTAATTTCATTAAAAAGAGTGAAGTTATAAAAAGGATAAAGCAATGTTCTGTTAAGAGGGGTGGATTGAGTATTTTTAAATTTTAGGATACTTTGCCAATTTTTATATATCCAATAAAAACAATACATAGTACATGTAGAACAAGACATCAAAATCATTTTTCTAGATGGAACAGAGAATAGTTTCAATCTTTCATTGCTGGCGCTCAAAATTCCCTCGTTTGCTTATTTAGGAAAAACTTTCCTTTGTCTGTTTTTCTTTGCGTCCTCTGCGTCTTTACGGTTCTATCGCCTTTGCTTTTCTTTGCGCCTTTGCGGCTTAGCGCGAACCCAAGTTTTTCTGATTTTATCCCGCCTTCATCCTGTTCATCCCGTCCAATTCTTTTCCCTGAAATTCATATCTCCATCACGCCTTCGACTTCCTTGAGAATGCGGCGGGTCTGATTCTGCTTGACGCCGATTTCCTCCAGGTGGCGCGGGTTGTCGAGCAGTTCGTGGCAGAGCACCACGTTGTTCTTGAGCAGCGCCTTTTTCTGCTGCCGCTTCAGCGTGGTGAGGCAGGTGATGGGATGCACCTCCCGCCGCTCGATCCAGTGCTGCAGGGTGTCGCCTTCGGGATAGGTCCAGCTCAGCATCTTGAGGCCGACGCAGCGGCCGTAGTCGGTGGCGTCGGTGGTGAACTTGGTGTTGGTGACCAGCCAGAATTCGGAGAATGTTTCGCCGTCGAGGTTGTTTTTGAGGTCGAGCGAGCGTGCGTACACGTACATCGCGGTCTTGACGTCGCATTTCACGCCGTCGCGGTTGTGGTACTTGCACTCCACCAAAAGCCGGTGGTCGGCGTTGGTGGCCACCACGTCCACTTCGTGCGACACGCAGGCGCCGGGCAGGGTCACGCCGGTCTTGGTCTCATAACCGCTGTGGGAAAACAGCGCGCCGATGAATTTTTCGAACGGATAGCCGCTGGGCCCCAGGCTCATGATGGCGCGCCGCAGGCTGTAGCGCGCCGCCACCTGCCGCGATTCCTTGCGCAGCAGGTTGAACGCCAGCCGGAAGATTTTGCGGCTGGGCATGCCGGGGTAGATCTGCCGCCGCACTTCCTCGATGATCCTCCGCGCCGCCTTTTTGGACGCGCCCGCGTGTTTGAGCGACTGGCTGAGCTTTTCGACGGAAAAGCGTTCCGGCTCGCCGGACGCCTTTTCGATGGAGACCGATCGCGGTTTCATGGGTCAGGGCCCTAGAAACAGGGGAACGATGTGCCAGGCGAAGGAAAACCCCGCCACCGCGAGACCGATAAAGAGCAGGATAAAGTTCAGCCGTTCCTTTTTGCGTTTTGCCGGATCGTTGTCATCCTGCGCCATGCCGTCCTCTTTGTGGGGGGTTGGGGCATCCGGACGGATGCGGATTCGCGGCCCGCGCTATTTGCCCGCATCCAGGTAGAGCACTTTGTAGGCGGAAACGGCCTTTTTCACGCCGAGGGTGATGGAACGCACGGACAGGGTCGCCCCGGTGATGGAGTTGATCTCCCTGAAATCCGAGCCCGCGTTCATGCCGAAAAACTGGCTCATGAAGTTGGGGTAGCGCACTTCCCAGCCGCGCGGCTCGCGGTAGACCATCACCTCGACGTCGCGCACGCTGCCGTCCACGTTGAGCACCACCATGAAGGTGATGGGGAAGGATTTGCCGATGATGTGGTCGATCACCATGTAGCCCATCGGCTTGCCGCCCTTCTTGCCCACGTAATAAGTGAACCGGTTCTCGTGGATCTTCTGCCCCAGCAGCGCGCTGATGGCTTTGGCCTGGCTCTCATCCAGCCATTTGCGTTCCTTGTCGATCTTGTCGGCACCCGGAAAGGCGATCTCCAGGGCCTGCTTCTTGGTGAGGTAGACCTGAACGTCGAGAACCTTCTCCTCGTCTTCGGCGAAGCCGGGCCAGGCCCAGAGCAGCAGGAAAAGCAGGACGCCGGAAATCCCCGCGCCGCGCCTGGATTGTCTGAAATTCAACACGAAACCCCTTTCCAGAAAGCCACAGCCCTTCATTATAGGGGGAAAACCTGGGAGGGAGAAAAAAAATCCCGGCATCTTGTGCCCCTTGGAGGAGAATCGTGGCACAAGATACCGGGACCGAGAGGAGAAACGCCTAGTACATGTAGGCGATCCCCACGTTGAACTGGTCGGTGGTGGTGTTGTCACCGAGCATGAAGTGCTGGTAGTCCATCTTCAAAGCGACGGCCGGGATCGGCAGGTAGGACACACCCGCGGTGATCACGTCGAAGTTGTTCGCCCGGTTGGGGTTGTCCACACCCGACAGGCTGTCCTGCGGCCGGATCTTCTCGTACAGGATGAACGGCACCACATCGTGCGTGGTGTTCCAGCCCATCAGCTGCGGCAGGTGCACGCCGGCCTGCACGTTCCAGCCGAAGATGTTGTCCGCGACGTCGGACGTACAATTGCCCACCGCGCTGGCGCAGAACGCATTGATCGCCTCGGAATCGTTGATGTCGATGTTGGCGATGCTGGCGTTCATCTCGAACCATTTCAAGCGGTATTTCATGTCGCCTTCGATCAGGAACAGGAACCCGCCTTCCTCGATGATGTCGTGGGTGGTGTTGCCCGCGTAGAAGGAAACGCCGAGCTGCAGCCCCGGAACCCATTTCGCCACTTCCAGCCGGCCGGTGGCCGCCCAGTCCTCGGCGATGCGCTCGTTGACCTGCAGACGGCCGCTGCGGATGCCGCTCGATCCGGTGAACTGGCCGGAGTTGCCGCCGCCGCCGTTGCCGCCGCCGGCATCAAACCCCGCGGGCCGCAACGATTGCAAAGAGGCGACTCCGTACAGGCGGTAGTTGATGCCTTCCGCGGGCGTTCCGAAGATACCCGCACCGCCGGCGGACCAGGTGGTGGGGATGATCCGGTTGTGGAAAAACGGACGCTCCACGGACCAGAACAGGTTCGGTTCGTGAAATTCGTTCAAAAATCCGACCGGCACCAGCACCACACCCGCCCGCGCGTTGACCGCCGGGTTCAACAGGAAATCGAGGTAACCGAACTCGAATTCCAGCTCCTGCGCCGCGTGCTCGAAGTCGATCTCCGCATTGAGGTGGATCCAGTCGGCCAGCTGGGCGTGCACGCCGATGACGAACCGGTGACTGTCGATCTCGGTCTGGCCGCCGCCCGGCTTGTGATTGAAGTGCACCTCGCCGTAGCCGTGAATCTTGACGCGGTCGGGCGCGCTCGATCCGCCGCCACCGAGTTTCAGGCTTTCGATCTCATCGGACAACAGATCGATCTTTTTTTCCAGGTCGCTGACGCTCTGCCCGAAAACCGGCGTGGTCCCCAATAAAAACAACAGGGTCAGCATCGTGCATAAAATGGAGTTTCGTTTCATCACCCCTCCCTCCTTCAGTCCTTTGAAAGGCTCAAGTTCTTAAAATCCAAATATTAATACCTAACGACGCGCGATCAATTTTGAGAATGGTTGTCATTATATTTAAAATGCCCTTCCTGTCAAATATTTTTTCAATTAAAAAAGATCAGGAGATTCAGGAAATTAACCTGAAAATCCCGCTGCCACCGGGAGAAAAAACGAGTGAGAGTCTTTAACTATATAGAGTTCAGATAGTTGCGGTTTGCCTGATCGAGCGCGAACAATGCCCGCACGCCCCGAACGGGACCGTTTTTTTGATAATAAATCTCATTAACAAAATTTAAAAAACGAGCTGCGTTCGAGCGGTTGTGTGTGAGTTTGCAAGGATTCCCTGAGGGATGGGTTTCCGGCCACAACCCCTTGTGAGTGGGAATCCGTTGACAACTGAGTTGCAAGAGTGCGGATAGAAAGCAAGCGGAGGGGGCGCAACCCCCCTCCACCCTTCGGGTTTCCAGCAGTTCCCCGCACCCGTGTTTTTAGAACGCTGAAAACCCAAATGTGAAACTTCTTATGCGCTGGGGAACGCAGGCGCGTCAGCCCACAGCGATCGACAATTCTCCAGACAGCAGCGTGAAATACAGCAGCCGGACCAGGGCGGAGACGATCAGAATCAGGGCGGCGAAGGCCAGGATGACGTTGAACGCCCAGACGATCCTCATGCCCCGATGCTCCGCGTGGGACCGGCCGTTTCCGGCGGCAATTGGAATTCCCGCAGGTTTTCGATAAAAAAGTCGCAGACGATCACCGCAAACTGCACCGGGCTGATGGGTTTGCGGACGTATTCGTACACCCCGAGCTGGACGATCTGCACGAATTCCTCAACGCTGCCCTTGCTGGACAGATAGATCACCCGGCCGCTGCTCTCTTTTTGCGTCCGCTTCAGAAATTCCATGCCGGGAATGTCCGCCAGGCGGTCGTTCACGATGATCAGATCGAACCGCTGCTTGCGCAGCAGATCGTCCGCTTCCCGGCTCCGGTTCGCCGTCTGCACGATGTAGCCGAACCGCTTGAGCATGCTGACGATGGGAACGCGCTTCAACGGTTCGCCGTCGATCAATAGAATTCGTTTCGGTGATAGAGGCATGTCACACTTCCTGCCCGCAAAAGCGGACGTCAAACCGGATGGACCTGAGACGAGTTCGAGCCGAACTGCCCCAACCCTTTGCGATTAATACCATTTCACAGCTTATGATTTTGATACCCATTCTCAATTTAATGAGAAAAAAAAGCGGATTGGCGCTCAGGCCATCGCCACCTGCGGCTCCTGCAGGTTGAACAGACGCAGCGCTTCTTCCGGCTGACGGATCTTGACGACCTGCTGCCGGGTGGAATCCAGCACGTTGAACCCGCCGCCGCATTTTTTCATGCAGGCGACCCGGCAGACCCGGACGTTGCCGCCCGCCTGCCCTTCCAGTTGGCGCGCCATGCTTTCGGAGTCCCAGGCCTTGCACCCCGCCCCGGAACAAATTCGAATGGTTCTGTTTTCTCGAGACATATTGTTTTTTACCCGGAAATCTTTATTGAGAACGATTTTCAATAATAATAACCACTTTCTCCGAATTCGTCAACAAAAAATAATGCCGAAGTGAAAATTTTTTATATCATCAAAATCATGGGTTTAGACACCACTCCCCTGCCAGCCCCGCAAAATTCCCTGCGCATCGCAGCTTCCACCAGTTTTTCATTGCGTGCGGAACCAAAATAATGATAATGAATCTCATTTATATTTTTGGAGCGCCCCATGCTGGGAGAGACCCAGATTTTCAGGGATTTCCTGAAGGAGCACCGTTTGCGGTGGACGCTGCAGCGGAAAATTGTGCTGGAGGTGTTTTTGCAGTTCAAGGGGCATGTGGGAATCGAAGAACTGCACAATGCGGTGCAAAAGAAAGATCCTTCCCTCGGCATCGCCACCGTGTACCGCACCATGAACCTCCTGACCGAATGCGGGTTGGTGCGCGAGCACGACGGCGCCGGGCCGAAAAGCAAGAAGTACTTTGAAAAACTCTACAGGCAGGGGCACCACGACCACTTGACCTGCGTGCGGTGCGGAAAAATTGTGGAGTTTGAGCACCCGCTCATCGAAAAATACCAACAGGAGGTCTGCCAGTCCTTTGGCTTCGCCCTGAGCCATCACCGCATGGACATCAGCGGAATCTGTCCGCAATGCCGTGAAGAAAACGCTCGGGACCTTTGAGTCGGCAAACAGAGAAGAAAGTAAAAGCGGCGCACGCGGGAACCGTCCGCGGACGGTTCCCGCGCGTGTCTTTTGCGGTCACTCGTGCATGTGTTCGGCCAGGTAATTTTCGATGCCCACATCCTTGATGCGCTGGAACTGGGTTTCCAGCCAGTCCACGCTCTCTTCCGTCTCTTCCAGGATTCTGTCCAGCATCTCCTTGGTGCCGAAATCCTTCTTATCGATGCAGAGCTGAATATGACCTTGCAGCCGCTTCACGTGTTTGGTCTCGATCGTGTATTCGTTCTTGAGCTGCTCCTCGCAGGTGTCGCCCACCAGAATCTCGTCGTAGCGCGCCATGTTCGGCGTCCCGTCCAGAAACAGGATGCGCTCGATGATCTGGTCTCCGTGCTTCATCTCCCCCATCGATTCTTCGCGTGAATGGTGGGCGAGCTTTTTGTAGCCCCAGTTCTCCTGCATCTTGTAATGAATGTAATAAATATTGATCGCCGTCAGCTCCGCCATCAGAACATCGTTCAGCGCTTCAATGACTTTGGCATCCCCTTGCATGGTGTTTCCTCCTGAATGGTAAAAGTGAACGCACCCCTGTTGCGGGCAGTTTAATAACGGGTGTCAGCATCAAGCTAACAAAACGCAATAGCTTTTCAAAGCGCTATTTTTAAAAGACTTACTCATGATTTTCAAAGTGAGAACAAATATCAGGAGGGAACACGCAGTGGAATTACGAAAACCCTGCGGGGGCTTTAAAGCCTGAATAGACAGGCTCCGCAGGGCTTGCCATGCAGGCTGCGGCCGCCGTTTCGAAAACACCGATCAACAAGCGGCGGCGCAGAAAATGATGGTTTTCAGAAACTGGTCTTGCCGTCCAGGCGGGTGAGCACCTCCGCGCCTTCCGCGGTGACGCACAGGGTGTGCTCGAACTGGGCAGAGATCGAACCGTCTTTCGTGACCGCCGTCCATTTGTCCGGCAGGATCTTGAGATCGGGCTGCCCCAGATTGATCATCGGTTCGATGGTGAACACCATGCCGCGTTTCAGCTCCACCCCTTCGCCGGGCCGGCCGAAATGCAGGATCTGTGGCTCTTCGTGAAAGTTCCTTCCGATCCCGTGGCCGCAGAATTCGCGCACGATGGAGTAGCCCCTGGGCTCCACGAATTTCTGGATGGCGTGGCCGATGTCGCCGGTGCGGGCGCCCGGTTTCACCGCCTCGATGCCGCGCTGCAGCGCTTCCCGGCAGGTCTCCACCAGCTTGGAGGTTTTCGCCCGCGGCGAACCGACGAAAAACGTCTTGCTGGTGTCGCCGTGGAAATCCTTGAAGTAGGTGGTGATGTCCAGGTTCACCACGTCGCCGTTGCGCAGCTTGCGGTCCGAGGGAATGCCGTGGCAGATCTCGTCGTTCACCGAAGAGCAGATGCTCTTGGGAAACCCCCGGTAATTGAGCGGGGACGGCGTCGCGCCCTTCGACACGATGTAATCGTGGCAGACATTGTTGAGGTAGTCCGTCGTCACGCCCGGTTTCACATAGGGCTCGATCATGATCAGCACCTCCGCCGCCAGGCGGCAGGATTCCTTCATGACCTCGATTTCTTCATCGCTCTTTATATGAATCATACGCGTATCCGAACTCCTGAATGGACCGGTCGTCCTCGCGCCAGCGGGACTGGACCTTCACAAATAATCTTAGATAGGTTTTGATGCCGAAACGTTTCTCGATTTCTTTGCGCGCCAGCGTGCCCACCTTCTTCAGCATGGCGCCCTTGTTGCCGATGAGAATCTTCTTCTGCGACGGCTTCTCGGCGATCACCGTCGCGTCCAGCATCAGCACGCCGCGTTCGTTCTCCTCAACCGAGTCCACGACCACCGCCACCGAATAGGGCAGCTCCTGATGGGTCAGATGGATGATCTTCTCGCGGATGATCTCTCCCATGAGGAATTCCTCCGGGCAGTCGGTGATCATATCCTCCGGGAAATAGCGCGGCCCTTCCGGCAGGCGCTTGAGCACCACCTCGCCGAGGAGATCCAGCCCGTCGCGGTGCAGCGCCGAGACCGGCACGATCTCATCGAACGCCGCGCGATCGTTCATCTCGGCCATCAGCCCCAGGACCTTGGGCTTCGGCACCAGGTCGATCTTGTTGATCACCAGGATCTTCGGCGCCGGCACCTTCTCAAGCTCCGCCAGCACGAATTCGTCTTCGGGCCGAAACCCGTCCTTCGCGTCGATCACGAACGCGATCAGATCGACGTCGTTGAGCGTGCTGAGGCTCGCCCGCACCATCAACTGGTTGAGCTTGGCCGAAGACTGGTGGATTCCCGGCGTGTCCAGCAGAATGATCTGCCCTCTGGGCAGGTGCACCACGCCGGTGATCTTGTTGCGGGTCGTTTGAGGCTTGCCGGACATTGCCGCGATCTTCCTCGGCACCAGCCGGTTGAGCAGCGTGGATTTCCCGACATTGGGCTTGCCGATGATGCTGACGTATCCGGATCTGTAAACCGCTTCCCTTATCACAGAGTGTCCATTAAAATTCGCACGCTCCAGGCCATCCAGTGTACACTGATCCGGCGGGCCCAACCCCTTACAGGGATGCCGTTTCGGGCGCATTCCGGCAGGCGGAGTCGATCGAAAAAACCACGGAAAAAGGGCCCGCTTCCCGGCAGAAAGGGGCCGACACTTAAATTTTACCATGAACTCGCTGGGTTTATACATCCACATTCCCTACTGCGTCCACAAATGCGGCTACTGCGATTTCAACTCGCATCCCGTAAATCACGGGGAAACCAGCGCCTACGTGGCCGCACTGGTGAACGAGATGGCGCACCGGGCGCAGGGTACTGAGAACCGCCCGCGGCTGCACTCGATCTTTCTGGGCGGCGGCACCCCCACCACCCTGCCCCCGGCTTCCCTGGAAGCGATCCTAGAAGCCTGCGGCGACCATTTTACAATCGATCCCGATTGCGAGATCACCGTCGAGGCCAATCCCGCCACCCTGACGCCGGACGCCCTGAAAACCCTGCGCCGCTCCGGGGTGAACCGCATCAGCGTCGGCGTGCAGTCCTTCGACGCAGACGAACTCAGACTGCTCGAACGCATCCACGACGTCGCCGACGTGCACCGCACCGTAGCGGCCATCAAAGAGGCGGGCTTCGACAATTTTTCCCTCGATCTCATGTTCGCCCTTCCGGGCCAATCGCTGGAAACATGGGAGGGGCATCTAAATAAGGCGCTGGCTTTCGATCCGCCGCACCTGTCCACCTACAACCTCACCATCGAGCCGGGCACCGCGTTTCACAGACTGCACGAACAGGGAAAGCTCACCATGCCGCCGGAGGAGCACCAGCTCGCGCTCTACAAAAAAACCCTCGCCGTGCTCAAGGATGCGGGGTACGAGCATTACGAGATCTCCAATTTTGGCAAGCCGGGCTTCGCCTGCCGCCACAACCTGACCTACTGGCACAACGGCGACACCCTGGGTCTCGGCGCGGGAGCCGTGTCGCACCTGGGCGGCGCGCGTTTCAAGAACACCGCCCTGCCCTCGCATTACATCCGCGACATCGAGCAAAAGGGAGAAGCCGTCGAATTCGCCGAACGGCTCAAACCGCGTCAGGCGATGGGCGAGACGCTCATGCTGGGACTGCGGCTGCTCGACGGCGTGCCCATCGACGCGTTCGAGCGGCGCTTCGGCACCTCCTTCGACGCGGCGTACGGCGACACCGTGCGCGGGCTGGAAGCGAAAAACCTCATCACGCGGGAAGGCGGGCGGCTGGCCCTGTCGCCCGAAGGCCTGTACCTGGCCGATTCCGTCATCCTGGAGTTCATCGAGGCGGATTGAATTTGCACATCCAACATCAACCCTGAAGACACTGTAACAATTTATGAAACACGAAAGCAAAGACCCGGCCGCGGCGTTCGGACAACTCGTCGCCATCGTCAACACGCTCATGAGCGAGAACGGCTGCCCCTGGGACCGCGTGCAGACGCGCGAGACCCTCAAGCCCTACCTCGTCGAGGAAGCCTACGAAACCCTGGAAGCGCTCGACAGCAACGACCCCGAGGCCATCAAGGAGGAACTGGGCGATTTGCTCTACCAGATCCTGTTCCACGCCAAGATCGCCGAGAACAACAAAGAGTTCGCCATACAGGACGTGGTAAACACGATCGCCGACAAGATGGTGCGGCGGCACCCGCACGTCTTCAAGGACGCCGAGGCCGACACGCCGGACGCCGTCGTGCACCAGTGGGAGGAGATCAAGAAAAACGAGAAAGGGAAATCAAAACGCGAATCGCTGCTCGACGGCATCCCGCACCACCTGCCGGGCCTGGCGCGCGCGCAGAAGCTGCAGAAGAAAGCCGCCAAGCACGGCTTCGACTGGGATCAGATCACCGCCGTGTTCGACAAGCTCGACGAAGAGATCGCCGAATTCAAGGAAGCGGTGCTGTCAGGGAAAGAAAACGACATCGAAAGCGAGTTCGGCGACGTGCTGTTCGTGCTCGTCAACCTCGCCCGCTTCCAGAAGATCGACGCCGAAGAAGCCCTGCGTGGCACCAACAACAAATTCATCCAGCGGTTCCAGCACATGGAACGGCAACTCGCCCAAAAAGGCCAACAGATGAAAGACACCCCCCTCGACGAACTGGAGGCACTCTGGCAGGAAGCGAAGAAGAAATAGACAGGATGAACAGGATAAAAGCAAAAGCGGCCTCGCGCAAAGACGCAAAAGAATTTTTTTATCTTTGATTTATTAAATTTTTTAATTCTTTCTTTACTTTTTTAAATTCTTTTCTTGAAGCCCAATGCTTCCTACCATAAGAATCGCTTACTCCAATATGTGTATACTCATTTAATAAATTCTCAACCGTTTGATCATAATTAATACTCCAAGTTGCAGTGTTTGTTTCCTTAATTTCAACAGGCATTTCGTTTGTGGAAAAATAATCATATCCAAAAGGATGCCAAATATATTTTACTTTCCTAAAAAGTTTTCGAAAAAAAGAAGACTTTTTTAGAATTATGGAAGTGATTTTTACGTTTCCAGGCCCTTTATTTGTAGCTGATAAGGTTAAATTTACGACTCCACCACTAATAACAGCAGGTGAATCTTCTGCCCATGTAGGAATACTAGAATCGGTTAACTCAATAGATCCTAAATAAAATTCTACGCTTACCCTAGCTCTAAAATAAAATTCTTTATATATTAACCATACTAGTGTTAAAAATCCTGTGATAACAAGAAATATACTTGGATCAATTAGCAGTTTTATATTGACCAACTAAAACTCCTACACATCGACTATTGCTTAATTTTGATCTAAACTATCCTTTTACTATTCAAGCACCATTTTTACTCATTTTTTTCAACTTCGATCCTTTTCATATTCATACTTACCTCCCCTTCAAACTCACCCCAACCGCCTTTTGTGCCCATGCGGTCAGGCGTTCGTCATCTTCCAGGATGTCGGCCGGGACCTCGTAATAGTTTTTCAGCGTCTGCTTGTCACTGGGCTGAAACGGCTGCATGCCCCACTCTCTGTATTCGGCGGTGGTGGTGGCGTCGGTTTTGAAATACAGCCGCTCGTCCGCGACGATGGCGAAGAACAGTTCGCGGTGGTACAGCCCGAAGCCGCCGAACATCCGCTTCGCGTGCACCGCCCCCAGGCCCTTCAATTGATCGAGCACGAAATCCACGAACGCGTTGTCTTCCCCGGAGCGGTTCATCGTTTACGCCTTCCCCTCTCACCTAACGCTAAGGAAGCATTTTTTTATTCCCCCTCACCTAAATCCTCTCCCTCCAGGGGAGAGGAATTTTTAAACTTGCGGCCTTTGTTGGTTTTGGGTTTTTATCCTGTCAATCCTGTCCAATGCTTTTCTTTGCGGCTTCGCGTCTTTGCGCGAGACGGTTTTTTGTTTTTATCCTGTCTCATTCTTTTCTTTGCGGCTTGGCGCGAGACAAAGGGGTTCCGGTTTTATCCGTATTTTATCCTGTCCATCCTGTCGAATCATTTCTCATTCTCTTTCTCGATCACCGCGTTGATTTCGCGCACGATGACTTGCGGGTCGATGTTGTGCATCTCGGCGGTCTGGCCGACGGTTTCGTAGATCTGGCCGGGGCAGGAAAAGCAGCCCTCGCCGTAATGCTTCTCGAACACCGCCTTGGTGGCGGGATACACCTTGATGAGGCTGCCGACGCGTGTGTCTCCGGCGCACAGTTCGCCTTTGTCGATCTCCTTGCCCTGCCCCGCCGCCGCTTCGGGTTTTGCGGCGGCGGCCTGCGGCGGCGGTTGCGCCTTGCCCAGAAGCGCCGCGTTGAGGCCGCGCACGAACTCCCCGGCGTCCACGCCGTGCTTTTCGCAGGCCTTGGCGACCGTCACCACTTTGGCGAAGGTCTGCCGCGCCGCCGGGTTGTTGAGCGCCGTGAAGCCCGCCTTGAGAAACAGCGGCATCGACTGGGGAAAGTGTTCCAGCACTTCCGAGACCTTCATGTCGCCGGTGATGCGTTGGGGTTTCGGGCTGGCGGGCTGCGCCGGGCGCAGGACGAAATACAGGTTGTAGAACATGAACGCGATCGCCACACCTGCGAGAGCCGCAGACAGCACGAACAGCGGCCGCGGCCCGCCGGTTGCGTGCAGCGCCACCATGCCGATGAGGCCCACGTTCTGCAGATAAAACTGGTATTTCACGCCCGCGGGCCAGGGCACCGGGTTGGCGTTGAAACGCGGCAGCACGTGGAAGGCCACGCCGGCGATGAACATCGTCATGAAGCCGAGCAGGTTGAGGTGGATGTGGACGAAGCGGATGCGCCCGGCGAGGCCGGGGTCGACGCTCATGGCAATCCCCAGCACCGCGCCGATCAGCGCGTAGATCAGCCCGGCCTTGATGAACAGTCTCGGGTAGTTTTCCATGCGATCTCCTTTTACAGTTTCAGTCAGGCTTCGTAGGTCCGGCCGCGCCATTGGGTGCGCCGCCAGAGGAGCGCCTGCGCCATCGAGTTTAGCATGATCGCCGCCGCCACCAGCGCGCCCAGCGGGAACAGCAGGGCGTTCGCCAGCCCCATCTTCAGTTCCCGGCACAGCTTGAACGACGCCGCCAGCGACACCGCGACGCCGCAGACGGCGGTGCCCGTGCCCAGCCAGCCGCTCCCGGCTATGAGGTTGGCCGCCAGCAGGACCCACGGCGTGGTCAGAAACACCACCAGCACCGCGGCGTAATACAGCGTCCGCGGCACCGAGCGTTTCAGCGCGAGAAACAGGTTCTTGCGCCAGCCCGCCCAGATCTCCGCCAGCGAATGGTACATGCGCAGCGACAGCAGCGTCTTCCCCTCGGCGGCGAGCAGGCGAAACCCCATCTTCTTGGCGCGTTTCGCCAGCATCATGTCCTCCACCACCTCCAGGCGCACGCTCTCGTGGCCGCCTGTCTTCGCATACGCGTCGCGCCGGAACATGAGAAACGCCCCGAACCCCACGGCGGTGGTGAACTCCGGCCGGTTGATCCTGCGAAAGCGGCTGAGCGCCGCGATCATCCCGAACACCACCGGCTGCACCGCGCGCTCCCAGAACGACACGAACCGGGAGCCCGGCATCAGCGTCAACAGATCCACTTGCCGCTGCTCCAGAACGTGCACGGAGCTGGTCAGGGCGTGCGGCTCGAAGAACAGGTCCGCGTCGGTGAACAGCAGGATCTCGCCTTTGGCTTTCGCCTGCGCCTGGTGCAGCGCGAAGGGCTTGCCCAGCCAGCCTTCCGGCAGCGCCGCACCCTTGAGCGCGGTCAGCCTTGCGTCCTGCCGGGACAACCGCTCCAGGATGGCGCCGGTGCCGTCGGTCGAATGGTCGTCCACGGCGATCACCTCGAAGCGCGGGTAATCCTGCGCCAGCAGCGAGATCAGGCAGCGCTCGATGTCGCGCGCCTCGTTGCGCGCCGGGACGCAGACCGACACCAGCGGCGCGGGCTGCACCGCTTCCGTCGCCGGTGTGAGGCGCACGAGGTGCAGCAGGTTGACCGTGAGATAGGCGGCCACGGCCAAGAGTACCGCAAACTGCATGAATGTCAGTGCGAGGAGCATGCCTGGCCCCGATGAAAAAAGTGGCTCGCAACGGGCGCAAACATCCGGGCTCAGGCCCTGCCGGAGTTTCCGCCTTGAAAAAGAAAAGCCCCTGTGCTATTCCGTCGAACATTCTGGCGCGGGAATTGTAACGCCGCCTTCCTCCGCAGATCAAAAAAATCCGCCGCGCGGGGCGCCGCGAGCGGAAAGAAAACCTCGAATTCGTCCGAATTATTTGATATCATTGTGTGTAGGAGATAAAGCGGACGTTTGCTTTTTCTCCTTTTGCTTTTTTGAAGGACGACACAATACAAAACTGTTCTTCATCGGAAACGCCGGATGCAGACCATGAACAGACCCTTCTTCGCCATCGTCATCGGTTCCGTTTTCTTCCTTCTATCCCTGGGCGCGGAGTCCGAGGCCCTGTGCATCAGCAACAAGAAAGCCAACCTGCGCCAGGGTCCGGGCACCCACTTTGAAAAGCTGTGGCAGGTGTTCCAGTACATGCCTTTCAAGGAACTGAAGAAAAAAGGCAAGTGGTACCGCGTGCAGGATCTCGACGGAGACATCTACTGGGTGCACCAGAAGCTCATCACCAAAAAGTACAAATGTGCGGTGATCAAGGAAAACGAGACCAACCTGAGAAAAGGCCCCGGCACCGACTATCCGCAGGTCGCCTGGAGCCCCGTCGACAAGTACTTCTCCATGAAGGTCATCAAGGAGAAAGGCAACTGGGTGCAGATCCAGGACAGCGCCGGAGATGTCGCCTGGATCCACAAGCCCCTCATCTGGATCAACTGACCCGGACGCTTCTGCCGCTGCCCCGGCAGCCTCCCCTGCGCGCAGCCCGCACCCGACCCGCCCTGTTTCCAGGTTCTTGCCGCATCTGAAACCCCCATTCACAGCCGCCCCCGGCCCCGAAAAAGGGGTTTGATTTTGCTGCATTCCATATAATAATGAAGCCATCGAACCCCGTACAAAGACGACCCCGTTCCGGCCCGGCCGGAACCGATAAAGCCTCATAGTTTGGGAGAAAACCATGACCACCGCAACCATACCCGAACCCATAAGCGCCATCCAGACGTTCCTGAACCGCCCGCAGAAACTGCTGATCGACGGCAAACGCGTCGACGCCGCGAGCGGAGAGACCTTTGAAGTGCTGGACCCCGCAACCAACAAGCGGCTGACCTCCGTCCCCAGGGGCGGTGCGGAGGACATCGACCGCGCCGTCGCCGCCGCCCGCCGCGCCTTCGAAAGCGGCCCCTGGAAGAAGATCACCGTCTCCGAGCGGGGCAAGCTGATCTGGAAACTCGCGGACCTCATCGAAGCCAATCTGGAGGAATTCGCCCAGCTCGAAACGCTGGACAACGGCAAGCCGATCGCCATCTCGCGCGCCGCCGACATCCCGCTGGTCGTCGATCATTTCCGCTACTACGCCGGACTCGCCAGCAAGATCCACGGCGAGACCATCGACATCTCCGTGCCGTACGCACCGGGCGCGGAGTTTTTCGATTTCACCCGCAGAGAGCCGATGGGCGTGGTCGGCCAGATCATCCCCTGGAATTTTCCGCTGCTCATGGCCGCCTGGAAAATGGGTGTGGCGCTGGCCGCGGGCAACTGCGTGGTACTCAAACCCGCCGAGCAGACGCCGCTCTCGGCGCTGCGGCTGGCGGACCTGTTCGCCGAGGCCGGGTTTCCCGACGGCGTGGTGAACATCGTCACCGGGTTCGGCGACGCCGGGGCACACCTCGCCCAGCACATGGACGTGGACAAGGTCGCCTTCACCGGCAGCACCGAAGTGGGACACGAGATCGTCAAGGCCTCCGCCGGCAACCTCAAGCGCGTCACCCTGGAGCTGGGAGGCAAATCGCCGAGCATCGTCTTTCCCGACGCCGATCTGGAAACCGCCGCGCTCGGCGTCTCCGGCGCCATCTTTTTCAACCACGGGCAGTGCTGCGCCGCCGGATCCCGGCTTCTGGTGCACCGGAAAATCTACCAGGAACTGGTGGAGCGGGTGTCCGACCACGCGCAGAAGATCAAACTCGGCCCCGGCCTGCACCCGGAAACGGAAATGGGCCCCCTGGTCTCAAAAGAACAGCAGGAACGGGTGCTGGGATTCATCCGCTCGGGCGAATCCGAAGGCGCCAAAACCCTCACCGGCGGCAAGACGCCCGGCGGCGACATGGAACAGGGCTGCTTCGTCGAGCCCACGGTGTTCGACAGCATCGAGACCGGGATGCGCATCGTGCAGGAGGAAATCTTCGGCCCGGTGCTGGCCGCGGCGCCGTTCGAGGATCTGGATGAAGTGATCGAGCGCGGCAACAGCACCACCTACGGCCTCGCCGCCAGCGTGTGGACCAAAGACATCAATAAGGCCCACAAGGTGGCCCGCGAACTGAAGGCGGGAACCGTCTGGGTGAACTGCCACAACATTTTCGACGCGGCGGCGCCGTTCGGCGGCTACAAGCGCAGCGGCTACGGCCGGGAAATGGGCGTGCACGCCCTGGAATCCTACACCCAGGTGAAAAACGTCATCATCCAGATCCACTAAGAACAACGGTGTTGCGGCCGCTATCGACCCGCAGCGGATGTCCCTGTGTTGTCAAACAACGCCGCGGGTCAAACTGAGTCATGCCCACTTCCCGATCTTTCCGCATCCATTCGCTCTCATCTGAAGACGTGGCGCTGATGCGCGCGATGTTGACCACATTCGGCAAGGCTTTCGGCGAAGCTGAGACCTATTGCGGCGCTCAGCCCAGCTCCTCTTACCTTGAGCGCCTGCTCGGCAGCGAACATTTCTTCGCCCTCGCCGCGCTGAAAAACGGGAAGGTCGTGGGCGGGATCACGGCCTATGAATTTAAGAAGTTTGAACAGGAGCGCAGCGAATTCTACATTTACGATCTCGCCGTTGCGGCCGCGCACCGGCGTCAGGGAATCGCAACGGCCCTGATCCTGGAAGTGAAGAAAATTGCGGTGACGCGCAAAGCCCATGTCCTGATCGTGCAGGCCGATGCCGGCGACGCGCCCGCCGAAGCGCTGTACTCAAAACTGGGAAAACGGGAGGAAGTGCTGCATTTCGATATCGCGCTGACGGATTAAACCAACGCGCTGATGAGAAATCCGGATTTGTTCAACGTTTGGATTCGCAATATTTTTTCAATCCGCGATTTTCTTCTTTCAATGCCCGCAGCACCTGAGGTTTCAGCAGAGGCCACAAAACCTTCGCGACGCCCCCTTTGATATCAATTCCCACCTTTAAAAGATGTAGAGGGGGGAATTCCCGGCAACGCGCGCACGCGCTGATGAAAAGTCCGGATTCATTCAACTTTTGGATTCGCAATATTTTTTCAGTCCGCGATTTTCTTCTTTCAATGCCCGCAGCACCTGAGGTTTCAGCAGAGGCCACAAAACCTTCGCGACGCCCCCTTTGATATCAATTTTAAGAACGCTGGTGACGGCGGAATCACCGGGAACGAGCAAGTGTGTCGCCTGCATTTTCATTCCCCAAACTTCTGTTTTCCATGCAAAGCCGTGACCTGGACTCAATTCCACAACCTCCCACCGAGTTTCAGGAATCAGTTTTTGTTTGACCAAAGCAGAGCTGCCGACTTTAAACTCTCCCGAATCCTGGCGAACGATTGTTTCCATGGCCGGCGACCATAGCGGCCAGGACTCCACATCGATCGTCACCTGCCAGACCCGTTCTTTTGAGGCTTGAATGTCAATTTGATCTTCCAGGATCATCGATTTGTTGTTTTATCCGGGGCGTCCGGGTGGAATGACGACGATTTTGTGAACGTGCGCTCACGCGGTGAGGGATTTCATCGAGGCGATCTTGGGCAGCCGGATCTTGAACTTGGTGCCCTTGCCGAGTTCGCTCTCCACGTCGATGCGGCCTTTGTGGGCTTCGACGATGTGCTTGCAGATGCTGAGCCCCAGTCCGCTGCCGCCTTCCTTGCGCGACCGGGCCTTGTCCACCCGGAAGAACCGGTCGAAGATGTGGGGCAGATCCTCCTCGGAAATGCCGATGCCGGTGTCCTGCACCGTCAGATACGCCGATTCCCCCTGGTCTTCCAACGAAATCTTGATCTGCTTTCCCGGCGGCGTGTATTTGATCGCGTTGTGCAGGATGTTCCACACCATCTGCCTGAGACGCACCGGGTCGCCGTTGATGCTGACCGGCTCCAGAAAGGCGATGGCGATGCGGATGTTTTTGTCCGCCGCCAGCGCTTCCGCGTGTTTGTAGACCTCGTCGATGATCTCGCGCAGGTCCATCGGCTTGCAGTCGAGCTGGATCTGGTTCTCGTCCGAACGCGACAGCACGAACAGATCCTCTAAAACTTTCGACATGTAGTTGATCTCCTCCAGATTGCTGGAGATCACCTCCTGGTATTCCTTGGCGTTGCGCTGCTTGTTGAGGATCAGTTCGTTCTGCCCCTGCAGCACGGTGAGCGGCGTGCGCAGTTCGTGCGACGCGTCGCTGCTGAACTGCTGGATCTGCTTGAACGAGCCGTCCAGCCGGTCCAGCATGTCGTTGAAGGTGGTGGCCAGCTGGCCGATTTCATCCTGCACCTCCGGAACCGGAATGCGTTTGCTGAGATCCACGCCGTCGGTCACCTCGCGCGCCGTCTGGATGATTTTGGCCACCGGCTTGAGCGCGCGCCGCGCCATGAACCGCCCGAACAGCGTCGCGATCAGCAGCACCGAAGGGATGGCGGCGAACATGAAGATCTGCAGATTCTTGAGCGTCTCCTGCACCGATTCCAGCGACGTCCCGACCTGCACCAGGTTCACCAGCTTGTCCTCGCGCAGCACCGGCATGGTGATCATGCGGATGGGAGACACCCCGTCGATGGTGATGGTTTCGTACGTCGTCTTGCCTTTGAGAGCATCCGAATAGGCTTCCTGGGTGAGCGGGAACTTGGACGCGTTGACTCCCTTGGAACGGGAACCGACGTTTCCGGAGCCGTCGTAGATGCGGTAGAACTTGTTGAGGTTCTCATATCCCAGAAACTGCTCGAAAAAACGCTCCAGTCCGGGCAGCGGCACCTGATTGAACTTCATCGAAGCCGACTGCGCCACCACCGTGGCGGACACTTTCAGGGAATTGTCGACGCTTTCGTAAAGCCGCTTGGAGAGAAAGTAGTGCAGGAACACGCTGAACAGGATGAGGATGATGCCGAGAAGCACCACGTACCAGGCTGTCAACCGCGATCGGATCGTGTTGAATACCATGACGCCTATTCTTTCATGATATACCCCACGCCCCGCAGCGTGTGCAGGAGTTTCTTAGGATAGTTTTTATCGATTTTTTTGCGCAGGTGGTTGACGTACACGTCGATCACATTGGTGAACGTGTCAAAATTGTAATCCCACACATGCTCGGCGATCATCGTTCGCGTGAGCACCTTGCCCTGATTCCGCATGAAGTACTCCAGCAGGCTGTATTCCTTGCCGGTCAAATCGATTTCCTCGCCGTGGCGCTTGACCTTGTGGCTCACCAGATCGAGCGTCAGTCCGTCGATCTGCAGCACGGTCTTGGTTTCCGCCTTGCCGCGGCGCAAAAGCACGCGGATGCGGGCGAGCAGTTCCGAAAACGCGAACGGCTTGGTCAGGTAATCGTCGGCGCCCGTATTGAGGCCGGTGACCTTGTCTTCCACCGAATCCTTCGCCGTCAGCAGCAGCACCGGCGTGTCGATCTTGCCTTTTCGAAAACGGGACAGCACTTCGAGCCCGTCGATCACCGGCAGCATCAGATCGAGGATGATGAGGTCGTATTGACTCTGCTGCCCCATGTACAGGCCTTCTTCGCCATCATAGGCCACATCGACCGCATACGTCTCCTCTTCCAGGCCTTTTTTGATGAAGCCCGCGACTTTCTTTTCGTCTTCAATGATCAGGATACGCATTCATTTTTCCCACTTCTTCTGCACTTTATGCAGGTCGATTTCCTCTTCCAGCATCTTGATGTGCTTTTCGCAATCTTTCAGGATCGCCTGGTACATGGCGCGGCAGCTTTCATCGTTGGCGTCGATCATGGCCTGTTTGCAGATTTCCACCGCTTCCTGAGTCTTGCCCAGAGCTTTTTTCAGATTCTCATTGAATTTTTTCGCCATCCGCGGTACCAGTTTTCCCTTTGCACATTCGACAATCTATTTTAACATTAAATGTGGTCCTGATCCTTTTGCTGTTGATGCAGAGAAGCCCCTGGCCGGAAACCAGGAAAGCACCGCTTTTAAAGGCGTTTTCGCTCCTCCCCGGACCCCTCATCGGAGAAGCGATCATTTGTTTTCCAGCTCTTTGCCGAACAGCACTTTGACCAGAATGATCCCGAACGCGGCTCCGAAAAAGGGGAGCGCGTTGATCAACTCCAGTATATACTTGCCCAAAGCGCCATAATTTCGCACCAGGTTTTCGGCAAACGGAGTTCCGGATTTTTCGACCCAGAAAAAGATCAGATTGATGACACTGCCACACACCAAGCCGATAAAGGCTCCAAAACCATAATAAATGCCCTTCATCACTGTCATGCGTTAACACCTTTCGTCGCTTCGCCGAGGGGAAGCGCCCAAAACGGACAACGAACGGAAATCCAAGTATTTTCAGCGCAACCTGTCGGAAAATTCAACTTCATCGGACTTCAACCTAACATTATACAATTTATTTTGTGCGAGCACACATCCTGGGGACGCGATGAGACTGAAAAATAAAACTGCGATCATCACCGGCGGCGGGACAGGCGTGGGGCGCAGCTGCGCCTCGCTCTTTTGCCGGGAAGGTGCCAATGTGGTCATATTCGGAAGGCGAAAGGAAAAGCTCAATGAAGCGGTGAAGGAGATCGGAGGAAACATCCACGCCGTGAACGGCGACCTCACCCGCAATCAGGATATCCAAAACCTGGTGGACACGACCGTGAAGCAGTTCGGCGGCATCGACATCCTGATCAACAACGCCGGCATGTTCGACACCGCCCCGTTCGAGAAAATGGACGAGGCGCATTGGGACGACATGCTGAACCTCAACCTGAGAAGCGTTTACAAGCTGACGCAGAAGGTCATCCCCGTCATGCTGGAGAACAACCGGGGCAGCATCGTGCACATCAGCTCCATCCTGGGACTCATATCCGCACCCGGAACCGCCGCTTACAGCGTCTCCAAAGGGGCCCTGACCCATTTCAGCCGCTCCATCGCCATCGAATACGGGCCGCGGGGAATCCGCTCCAACGCCATCTGTCCGGGAATGATCGAAACCGATATGACGGCGGACATCCGCAAGGACAAAACCCGCGAAAAAGAGCTGCTGAAAACCTATCCGCTCAGACGCTTCGGCGCTCCGGAGGATGTGGCGCGGGCCTGCCTGTTCCTGGCCAGCGACGAATCCTCCTTCGTGACGGGGACCGTTCTGCCGGTCGATGGCGGCAAAACCCTGCGCTAGCCGGGGGTTGACTGGACTTTGGCGGGATATTACAATCGGTTAACCAGAAACCACCGACCCACCCCAGGTTGACCGTGCCTTCCAGCAAAAAGCGCCGCGGATTGCCCTGATAAAATCGCAGGTTGTCCACTCATGAAGTACGAAACCGTCATCGGCCTGGAAGTTCACGTCCAGCTCAAAACCCGGACGAAGATCTTTTGTTCCTGCTCCACGGAATTCGGGCGTCCCGCCAATGAAAACACCTGCCCGGTGTGTCTGGGAATGCCGGGAGTGCTTCCCGTGCTCAACCGGCAGGCGGTCGAGTACGCCGCCAAAGCCTGCCTGGCCACCGGCTGCAAAATCACGCCGTACAGCCAGTTCGCCCGCAAAAACTATTTCTACCCCGACCTCCCCAAAGGCTACCAGATTTCCCAGTACGATCTGCCCATCGGCGTGGACGGGCATGTCAACATCACCGTCGACGGCGAGCAAAAGCGCATCCGCCTCACCCGCATCCACATGGAAGAAGACGCGGGCAAGCTGATCCATGGCGAGAACCTGGGCAACCCCGGCAAAAGCTACGTCGATTTCAACCGCACCGGCGTGCCGCTGGTTGAGATCGTGAGCGAGCCCGATCTCAGGACTCCGGAACAGGCGCGCGAATACCTGACCCAGCTCAAGGCGATTCTGGAATACTCCGAAGTCAGCGACTGCAACATGGAGGAAGGCAGCCTGCGCTGCGACGCCAACGTCTCCCTGCGGCCGGTGGGCCAGGAAGCGTTCGGCACGCGCACCGAACTGAAGAACCTCAATTCTTTCCGCTTCGTGCAGAAAGCCATCGAACACGAAGTGGAACGCCAGACCAAGATCCTCGAACAGGGCGACGCGGTGGTTCAGAAGACCCGCCTGTACGATGCCGACAAGGGCGTGACCTTTTCCATGCGCAGCAAGGAGGAAGCGCACGACTACCGCTACTTTCCTGAACCGGATCTGGTGCACGTGGTGGTCGAGGACGCCTGGATCGACCGCATCCGCAAGACGCTTCCGGAACTGCCGGAACAGAAACGCGGACGTTTCGTTTCCGAATACGGCATTCCCGAATACGACGCGGGCGTGTTGACCGCATCGAAGCCGCTGGCGGATTATTTCGAGCGCTGCATCGCGCTGTTGAACAAACCCAAGCTCATCAGCAACTGGATCATGGGCGAGCTGCTGCGTGAGCTGAAAAGCGGCGACCGCGGAATCGAGCACGCGCCCGTGGACCCGGAGGGGCTGACCGGCCTGCTCAAGCTCATTGAATCGGGAACCATCAGCGCCAAGATCGCCAAAACCGTGTTCGAGGACATGGTGAAGACCGGAAAAGCCGCCTCGGACATCGTCGAGGAAAAAGGACTGACCCAGGTGACCGACAATTCCTCCATCGAAAAATGGATCGACGAGGTCCTGGATTCCAATCCGGAACAGTTGGAAGGCTATCGCAACGGCAAGGAAAAACTGTTCGGCTATTTCGTCGGGCAGGTCATGAAAGCCAGCAAAGGCCAGGCCAACCCGGCTCTGGTCAACCAGTTGCTGAAAGAAAAACTCAGCGCATCCTGAAACCAGGCACGCAATATGAATAGAGAAATGGACACAATTTCCATCGGCCGGCGGCGAATGTTTTTTGTTTTGGCGCTGGTTTTTCTGACCGCATTTGTTTGGCCCGTATGGGCAATTCAGGAACCGGCGCCGGAGACCCCGCGGGTTTCCGCCGACAAACGCTTCATCGACCATGGCGACGGGACCATCACCGACACCCGGACCGGGCTGATGTGGATGAAGCAGGACTCCTACCAGCACACCGGCCACTGGAAGGACTGGTACCAGGCTTTCGAATATGTGAAGAAGCTCAACGAGGAAGGCTTCTCCCAGTACCGCGACTGGAAGGTGCCGACCGTGGAGCAGTTGAAGACCCTGTTCGATCCGGACAAATACAACAGCGCCCAAATGGGCAGTGAAATGAACCTGCACATGGATCCCATCTTCGCCCCCGAAGGCAGCGGGTCCTTGTGGGCCGACCAGGCGAACGGGCGTTACAACGCCTTCGGCGTGGTGTTCAACACCGGGGACCGGTTCAGCAGCTCCAAAAAATCAAAAGGCCGGCGCGCCGTTCGCGCTGTTCGCGAGGCCGCCCAATAAACGTTCAACTCAAGGTCGAATCATGAAATATCAGAACACCGCCCGCGCCGCCGCGATCGCGTCCTGGATTCTCTGCATCTGCATTGCCTCGCCTGCGCACGCGGTCTTTCCGGACAAATCCATCGCCCACTGGGACCTCTCCGTGAACGAAGAAAGCCGGGATCCCGAATACCTCAAGGTCCACGACCTGATGCGCGAAAACAAAACCGCGGACGCCCTGCAGATTCTTGAGAACAAAACCAAGCAAAATTCATCCGACAGCACCGCCCACATTCTGACGGGCCTGGTTCTCAACGAAATGGGCAGGCACAAGGACGCACTCAAATCCCTGCTTCAGGGGCATGCGATCGACCGCCAGCACCCTGCCCTGCATTACGGGTTCTGCCAGATCTACCGCGACCTGGGCAAAGGCCGGCTTTCGGAACGGGGCTGCGAAATCGCGGTCCAGCAGCATGCACAATCCGCCCCAGCGCATTATGAATTTTCCCTCACCCTTGCGGCGCTGGGAAAAATGGAAGAAGCCATCGACGCCCTGAACACCGCGCACGAGCTGGCCCCCAAAAATCCGCGCTATCCTCTGGATATGGGCATGTACTACTATTATCTCAACCGGATCGCGGACGCCGAACAGGCGTTTTTAAAAACGATCGCGCTGGATGAAAACAACCTCGACGCCAATTACGAGATCGCCTACCTCTATGCCGCACAGGGGAAAGCCGAGAAAGCCAAAACCCATATCTTCCGCGTGCTGGAAACAAGGCTGGAAACTCCCAAGGTGAAATCCGCCAACCGCCTGCTCAAACTGGTCAACCAGAACGCGCTCGAAAAACTGCCGCTCAAAATCGAGCCCCACGAGTACCATCTGAGCAAATCGAAAGCCTATTACCAGTCCGGCAAGTACGGACTGTCCTTCATCGAAATCCAGACAGCGTCCCGCATCAAGCCGGACGATGCCCACATCAATGAAATCCATGTCGGCATGTGCAGCCTGCTGTTGCGGCTGGACGCGGCGGAGGAAGCCGTCCGGCATTTCATCGAACTGGCCGGAGAAAACAAGCCCAAAAAGGCGCGCGGCTATCAGGAGCTCGGGGACATACGGATCGTTCAGGGAAAACTGGATCAGGCACGGGAATTTTACGAAAAAGCCGAATCCCTCGGAGATCCCGGGAACCTGGCCAAAATCACGCTCAAACAGTTCTCCAAAGATCTGAAACCGGCGGTGCTTCACAGCCCCGACGAGATCTTCATCGAGCCCACACGGGCACTGAACCGCAAGGGAGAGATCTTCGCGCATTATAAAATGTACGACCGCGCCATCGCCATCTATTCGATGGTGATCCGCATGGACCCGGACCACCTGGACAGCCTGCTGAACACCGCCACGGCTTATTACAACAGCGGCAACAACGGCCGGGCGATATCCATCCTCGAACGGGCGCTCATCGCTCATCCCAACCACGATAATATCCTGGCCCACCGTTTCCTGCTCGCCCAGGCTTACGTGAAAAACGGCAACGAAGACGAAAGCCTGAAAAATCTCGAGAAAATCATTCAGATCAATCCGTCCATGAAATCCCGCATCGAATCCGATCCGGTATTTGAAAGTTTAAGAAATTCAGAAAGCTATAAAAAGCGGATGCCTTGATCCCCGCTTATCCTCTCCCCGAACCCCGGCACCCTTTTTCATCCACCTTCCATTGCACCCACAGCAAAAAACGCCTGTAAAAATATTAGGTTTGACTTTGTTTTACCGTTGCTGTTAAATGAGAATATCTTCCAAAAAAATATATCCACACTGCAAATAGTGTTGCCCTGAGCAAAAGGGCCCAACCTTGAAAGTAGGAGAAAGGAACATGTTCACTGATCCGCACCTACGCGGGACCCCCCGCCCTTATGTTATGTTCGCATTTGCCGGTCTGATCCTTCTTTTCCTGGGGGCCATTCCCGTTCACGCAGCCGACAGGTGCGTTCAAGGCGGCAAGGAACTGGTTGGCAGCTTCGACGTGATTCAAACCAAAGGAGGATTGTGGGGATTCATGGAAAAGACGCCCGGCCTCAAGGACAAGTCCGTTATCGGATTGCAGGCAGACGGGAAACTGCGGCGCACCATCACGATTTTCGAGAACATGTGCGAGAACGGAAAAAAACCGGGACCCGAACTGTTCAATGAAATTCGGAGCCTGATCGGGGATGGAAGATTGATTTTCAACATGAATCCGGACCGGACACCGCCGAAAAAAATTCTCGATAGCGTCAAGGCCGTCAACGACAAGGCTTCGGCGTTGCTGGCGAAACTGGGCGAGTGATCTTCTAGCCGTCAACGACAAGGCTTCGGCGTTACTGGCGAAACTGGGCGAGCGATCTTCTAAAGGAAATCTTAGCGCACTATGGTGAAGGAAGGAAACAAGGCTCCGGATTTTTCAGGGTTGAATCAGGATTCGAAGAAAATAAAGCTCAGTTCGTTCAAAGGCAAAAAAAACGTCGTCCTGTATTTTTATCCCAAGGACATGACACCCGGCTGCACGACCGAGGCCTGCGACTTCAGGGACAGTCACAAAAAGTTCAAGGACACGGTCGTGCTGGGGATCAGCATCGATCCGCCCGAACGCCACCAGAAGTTCATCGAAAAATACGACCTCCCTTTCGACCTCATCGCGGACACCGATCAGAAAATCGTGGAGAAGTACGGCGTGTGGCAGGAAAAAAGCATGTACGGGAAAAAGTTCATGGGCATCGTCCGCAGCACTTTCATCATCGACAAAGAGGGAAAAATCGCTAAAATTTTTCCCAAGGTGAAGGTGAAAGGACACGTCGACGAAGTTCTTTCGGCGGTCAAAGAATTATAACAGACCTCGTTGCTCCCAGCCATCTCCCGCACAGGGAAGATCCTTCTTGCAGAAGCCCGCTGGAGTCCGACCCGCCCTATGAGGTGGAGGCGGCGAAAGAGTTCAAACCGAAACCAGGAAACATTGCCCTTCTTAGCAAACTCGCCCCAGCCCGCAGGCTGGCGGTCCTCCCCTACTTTCGCCGCGAAGGCCCCGCCATCAGCATTTCGATTTCCGCAACCGACTTCGGCACCGAACGCGACAGATTGCGGCAGCCTTTCTCCGTGATCAGCAGGTTGTCCTCGATGCGGATGCCGATTTCCTCATCATAAGTCTTGCCGTCCAGCTTGATCTTGAACTCGCCGTACACACCCGGTTCGTTGCTGATCAGCCAGCCCGGCTTCATCGGCTGCTTGGAATAATTACGGAAAGGATCGCCGTCGTGTTCCTGTTCCCCCATGAGGTGGCTGACGCCGTGCGGCCGGTCCTTGTACCGGAGCTTGCACGTGCCGCCCGCGGCGTGGAAGATGGTTTCCAGGCCGGCGTTGACCGTCTCCCAACAGTGATCGTTGAGCGCGTCGATGGTCACGCCCATTCTGGCCATTTTCTGCACGGAAAGCTGTGCGTTGAGAACGATTTCATACAGCATCTTCTGCAGCGGGTTGAACTTACCGGACGCGGGAACGGTGCGTGAGATGTCCGCGTGCATCGTCATCCAGCGGACCCCGAAATCGATGAGCACCATCTCGTGGCGGGAAAAATCGTCGTCGTTTTTCATGTAATGCAGCACCGTGGCGTTGCGGCCCGAAGCCACGATGGAAGGAAAGCTCAGCCCGTAGGAAGAGTTCATCAGCATCTGGCCTTCCAGATACCCCTGCACCTGCGCCTCGTTGTGAAACTCATGGAAATTCGCCAGCGTCGAGCGAAACGCGCGGCCGGTGATCTCGTTGGCCTTTCTCGTGTTGGCCTCATCCAGCTTGTCGAGCGGCAGCCGGAGGTCGAAATGGTTTTTCATGATGTTCACGACTTCGCCGCCGCCGGAATTCCACGACCGCACCCAGCGCGAAAGCTGCGCCTTGAACTCCCAGTTGTGGTCGGTGCGTATGATCTTTTTGCGTCCGTTGCGCGTCCCCTCCATCCACAGCGTCCCAAGCTGCTTCTTTTTCTGCTTGCGAAACCGTTCCTCCAAAACGATCTTGAAATCGAGAATGTTCCGCACATCCTGAATGCCCGTCACCCGCTGCACTTCCTTGACGCTCTTGGGGTCGCCGACGCCGAAGCGGATGCCGTTCCAGAATTCGTTATTGGGGTCCTTCTCGTCCACGAACAGAATTTCGTCGGACTCTTTTGAATGCGGGTCGAGCAGCAGGATCACGTTGGTCTGGTTGATGCCCGTCAGGTACATGATCGCGGGCTCCTGGTAGGTGGGCGTGTGCGCGTACGCCCACACCGTCTCCCCGCCGGGGCCATAGGGGACGCCCGTGATGGCCATCAGCTTGTTTTCGCGCTGCATCAGTTTTTTTCGGCGCTCGCGGAACCGCCGCTTGGCCTGCGCGCCCGCGCCGCCGTCACGGAATATGCCGGAATAGATTTTCTTTTTGACCGTTTTCATTCGCCGTCCATTTTTAGTTGTCCAGCCACAACGCCTCCCGCCTGAGAGCCGCTTTGGGCGCGCGATAAAAAATTATACCATCTGCGCATCATCGCGAAAAATCCGCCTCAGGTTTTACGCAGCAGCGCGAACCATTCCTTGTCTTTTCTCCGCTCATCCGAGTTGAGCGATTTTTCCAGCCTCTCGATCAAAAATCGTTCGGAAAAATGCCGCCGCACTTCGCTTTCAGGCGTGTTGAACGGCGGCCCTCCTTCCTCCCCCGTCTCGTAGAACAACGCCACGAGCAGACCGCCCGGTTTCACGATTCGCGCGGCGGTGTCCACATACTGCCCGCGGCGCGAAGGATGAATGGCGCAGAAAAACGTGTGCTCCAGCATCAGGTCGTAGCGGAGATCGTGGCTGGCATCCAGCTCAAAAAAATCATGTTGCAATACATCGGCGGCGAGACCTTTATCATCGAGCGACCGCCTGAGCCGTTCCACCGCTCCCGCCGCATAATCCACCGCCGTGACGCGAAACCCCCGTTCCAGCAGAAACACCACCTCGTGGCCACGGCCGCAGCCCGGAACGATCGCCTCGCCCGGTGCCGGAGGGGTCTGCTCCCAGAATTCGATGAACGGCGGCGCCGGTTTTCCCAGGTCCCACTTCAGATCGTCGGAATCGTAGTGCCCCTGCCAGTCCTTCTGCGTGTATCCGGAATCTTCAGTCACGTCGACATCGTATTATTCAGGTTTCGGGTTCGCGGCGCAGCGGAACCCGACGGTGATGTAGCGTGTGTGCGGCTCCTGATCCTCCCGCAGCGTGTGGCGCAATAGTTCAGGGACATGACCGAATCCACCGCCGCGCAGCACTTTGGTTGCGCCGGTGGCCGGGCCTTTGGGATTGTCCGTTGGAGCGCTTTGATAATAATCGGGATCGTACCAGTCCTGCACCCATTCCTGCACGTTCCCCGCCATGTCGTGCAATCCGTAGGGGTTCGGCTTCAACTCCCCCACCGGATGGGTTTTACGGCCGGAATTGTTGCCGTACCAGGCGAACTCCGTCGGGAAATCCCCGCCCCAGTAAGTGACCGTTTCCAGACCGCCGCGCGCCGCTTTCTCCCATTCCGCTTCCGTCGGCAGCCGTTTGCCGAGCCGGGCGCAATAGTCCTCCGCCTGGGTGTGCGTCACCTTTTCCACCGGGCAGAGCGGGCAGTTGCCGAAGTAACTGGGGTTGCTTCCCATCTCCGACTGGTATTCCAGCTGCGTCACTTCGAATTTGTCGATGTCGAACGCATCCACCTTCACGGTGTGCGGCGGCCCTTCATCTTTATTGCCATCGGCGTATCCCATCACGAATTCGCCAGCGGGAATGCGCACCATCTGGGAAAGCCGCTTTAGCTGCCGCTCCTCCCATTGCTTTTTTTCTTCCAGCAATTTCAGAGGCTCAGGCGCCTCAGCCCCGGCCGCAACAGCATTCAAAGTGATGACGAAAAACACCGCCAGCCCGATCCGTTTCATGTCTGGAAATGCTCCACAAGGTGCGCGATCGCCGAACGTCCCATCGCCTCCACCGCTTCCACCGTGTTGCCGCCGATGTGCGGCGTCGCCATCAGATTGGGCAGACCCAACAATTCCGCATCCTCCGGCGGCTCCTCGGCAAACACATCCAGCGCGGCGCCCGCAATGTTTCCCGCCTTGAGAGCGGCTTTCAGGTCGTCCTCGCGGACGACGCCGCCGCGGCTGGTGTTGATGAGAAACGCGCCGTCGCGCATGCGGCCCATCACCGTGCGGTCGATCATACCCTGCGTGGCCTCGGTGAGCGGCACATGCAGGGAAACTAGGTCGGAACGGGCGATCAGATCGTCGAAGCCCACCGGCTCCGCCCCATGTTCTTTACAGAATTCGGATTTGTCCAGGATGTCCCGCACCAGCACCCGGCATTGAAACGGCGCCAGAAGGCGGACCACCTCGGATCCCACATGGCCGCAGCCCACGATGCCCACGGTCCTGCCGGACAACTGCCGGCCGCCGTCTTTTTCCCAGACGTTGCGTTTCAGAGCCGGACCCGTGACGAACACGTTGTGGCACAGCCCCACCATGAACCCCAGCGTCAGCTCCGCCACCGACAACCGGTTGACGCCCTGCGTCCAGCCGAGCCGGACACCGTGCCGCTGCAAGGCCGCCTCATCCAGGTTGTCGAGGCCCACTCCGTATTTGGCGATGATCTCAAGTTCGGAAAGTCCGCTCAACACGTCCTCATCGACCGGGTCGCGGCCGACGATGGCGCCCCGCGCGCCGCGCAGAAAATCCACCAGTTCGCCGCCGGTCAGGTAACGGTCCCGCTCGTTGAAACGCGCGCCGGGAAAACACGCGGTCAGCTCCTGCCTGAGGACCTGCGACCGGCAGAACGCCGGCGGCGTCACGGCGATGTGCGGTTGCCCCATTGGGATGCCCTAAAAAATCTGGGTCATCATCGACGCGCCCGCGATGTAGGTGCCGAACATCGACCCCAGACTGGAAAAGAAAAACACGATCAGCACGCGCAGCACCCGGTTGTGCCACCACATCTTGAGCGTGCCGATGTCCTCGCGCAGCGCCTCGAAATCGGCGACCTTGGGTTTTCTGAGGTACGACTCCATCAGGCCCACCACCATGCCCGCGCCGATCGTCGGCACCAGCGACGTCAGGGGCGCGGCCACGAACGCCGTCAGAATCGATATCGGGTGCCCCAGCGCGATCGCCGTGCCCAAAGCGCTCAAGCCGCCGTTGACCAGCACCCAGGTGACCACCAGCTGCGTGCCCAGCTCCGGAGAGCGGCTGAAGCCGACATAAAACATACTGAGAATGAACAGGCAGACGGCCCAGCCGAAATAAAACGCAAACCGCCCCGGCGCCGGCTTTTCATCGAGCTCCTGCATGCGGGCGTCGTCGGGCGGGTTGGAAAACGCGGGCTCCATGCCGATCAGATGCCCGGCGCCCACCAGGGCCAGCACGTTCTGCGGCGGGTTGTCCGATTCCGCCAGGCGCACCAGCTTGCCCGTCATGTACTGGTCCCGCTCGTCGATCAGCACCTGCTTGAACTGCGGCAGCGATTCGCCGAATTCCTCGACCACGTTGTGCAGCATGTCGCCTTTTTTCAGGTTCTCGATCTGCTCCTCGGTGACCTCCTCGCCGACGAAGATGCCCGCCACCAGTCCCGAAAACACACGCAGCTTCTGCCAGAACGACACGCGCGTGACCATGCGCTGCAGCGTCGTGGTGATGTCGCGGTCGATCACCTCCAGCCGGATGTTTTTCTCGCTCGCCAGCTCGATGGCGCGGATCATCTCCTTGCCCGCCTCGACGCCGATCTTCTCCGCCAGCCGCCGCTGGTACGCGGACAGGGCCAGATTGATGAGCAGCAGCGTGGCCTTGCGCTGGCGGAACACCTGGTAGATATCCAGGTTTTTCCACCACGAGCGGTTGGACAGATTCTCCAGCCTCGGGTCGCACAGCTCCACCGCAACGCAGTCGTACTGGCCGCTGTTGATCTGCTCTTCCACCATCTGCACGCTGTGCCGGGACACGTGCGCCGTCCCGATCAGGGTGATGGTGGTCTTTCCACGTTGAATGGTTTTGATGATTTCCTGTTCGGTTTCCACAGAAGCGCGTTCCTGTCGTGATTCCGGCATCCCAGGGATGCCCGTTCCTGGAGTCCCCCGGCCGAAAACCCGTTCCGGAACCCGCAGGCCCAAAACGGCACTTCCCGTCCGTTCGGATGAGGGACGAAACGGTCGGCTGATAGGGAAAAGGAAGGCGGGAAACAGCCGGATTGCTGATTCACCGAGCTATTTAATTTAACATAAAATCTGTGCTATTTTAAATTCTGTTTGATTCTAAACAGGCGTTCCCATGACCCCGTTTCAACTGAAAGCCGATTTCACTCCCTCCGGGGACCAGCCCAAGGCGATCCAGCAGCTGGTGGACAATTTCCAGGCCGGAATCACCCGGCAGACCCTGCTCGGCGTCACCGGCTCCGGAAAAACCTTCACCATGGCGAACGTGATCCAGAAGCTGCAGAAACCGACGCTGGTGCTCGCCCACAACAAGACCCTGGCCGCCCAGCTTTACAATGAATTCAGGACCTTTTTCCCCGACAACGCGGTGGGTTATTTCGTCAGCTATTACGATTACTACCAGCCCGAGGCCTACCTGCCCAACACCGACACCTATATCGAGAAGGACGCCTCGATCAACGACGAGATCGACAAGATGCGCCACGCCGCCACCCACTCCCTGTTCGAGCGCCGCGACGTGGTCATCGTGGCCAGCGTCTCCTGCATCTACGGCCTCGGCTCGCCGGAGGCCTACCACGGCATGCTGCTGTTCATCGAAAAGGGCATGACCTTCGACCGCGACCGGGTGCTGGAAAAGCTGGTCGAGATCCAGTACAAGCGCAACGACATCGACTTTCAGCGTGGCACCTTCCGCGTGCGCGGCGACGTGGTGGAAGTGCTGCCGGTCTACGAGCGCAACGAGGCGGTGCGCATCGAGTTTTTCGGCGACCAGATCGAGCGCATCCTCGCCGTGGACCCCCTGACCCGCAAGCACATCCGCGAGCTGGACCGCATCGCCATCTACCCCGCGAGCCACTACGTCACTCCCGAGGAACCTTTAAAACGCGCCATGCGCAACATCCGCGAGGAGCTGCTGGAGCGCGTCGCCTGGTTCGAGAGCAACAACCAGCTGGTGGAGGCGCAAAGGCTGGAGCAGCGCACGCTGTTCGACCTGGAGATGATCAAGGAAATCGGCTACTGCCAGGGCGTGGAAAACTATTCCCGCCACCTGCTCGGGCGGCCGCCGGGCGAGCCGCCGCCGACGCTTTTGGACTATTTCCCGGAAGATGCGCTGTTCATCATCGACGAGAGCCACGCCACCATCCCGCAGCTCGGCGGCATGTACAAGGGCGACCGCTCGCGCAAGGAAACCCTGGTGCGCTACGGCTTCCGGCTGCCCTCGGCGTTCGACAACCGGCCGCTCAAATTCCCCGAGTTCGAGCAGTTCGTCAAAAACGTGGTGTACGTTTCGGCGACCCCGGCGCAATACGAGATCGAGGCGTCCGGCGGCCACGTCGTGGAATTGATCGTGCGCCCGACCGGGCTCGTCGACCCGGACATCGACATCAGGCCGGTCGCCGGACAGGTGGACGATTTATACAACGAGATCCGCCAGCGCGCCGAGCGCAACGAACGCACGCTGGTGACCACGCTCACCAAGCGGTTCGCCGAGGACCTGACCGAGCATTATGCCGAAATGGGCCTGAAGGTGAAGTACCTGCATTCCGACATCGTCACGCTGGAACGCAGCCAGATCATCCGCGAGCTGCGCCTGGGCGAGTTCGACGTGCTCGTCGGCATCAACCTGTTGCGCGAGGGGCTGGACATCCCCGAAGTGTCGCTCGTCGCCATCCTCGACGCCGACAAGGAAGGCTTTCTGCGCTCCACCACCTCGCTCATCCAGACCTGCGGCCGCGCCGCCCGCAATCTGTCCGGCAGAGTCATCCTGTACGCCGACACCGTGACGCAGTCGATGCAGCAGGCGATCGCGGAAATGGAGCGCCGGCGGCAGATCCAGCAGGAATACAACCGCGAGCACAACATCGAGCCCGCGGGCATCGTCAAGGCCATCGAGGACACACTCGGACCGGGTCAGCAGGAAGACGCCCTGCCCGTCGTTGCCGAGGAGGAAGAGGAATACAACGCGGGTGGCAATTTACAGGAAAGGATCGCGAAGCTGGAAAAACAGATGTACGCCGCCGCCAAGGACCTGGAATTCGAAAAAGCCGCGCAGCTGCGCGACCGCATCAAGCACCTAAGAGAGAAAGACCTGATGCTCACCCAGTGAATATAACTAAAGCTGAGCTATTTTATTTTTCAATATTCTTTCTTCAACATCCTTGCTGCCCAAGGGAGAAATCTGAGCACGATTATTTACCTCGTCATACTCAATTTTTCTGTCTTCGTGCAATGGATTTAATACTCGTCTTTTAAACATAGCTAGGTTGCTGTACTCCACCGAAGAACACAATTCTTTTTCATCCACCCAAGAAATCTTTCCAAATAGCAAGACCAATGTTTGATCTTTTGCATTCATAGATGTATCAAGGACTCGGCGGACATCTCCTACTTCCCATACCAGTGGTAATTTACGTTCAATTATCGTATCAACGATTTCTTGAGCATCAGCCGTCGTAATATCATGAAATATGCGAATTAATTCAGCCAATACCCAGCTAGCCATACTATATACAGCTGTTGCATCAAGGAAATTAGGGTTTATATCTCCCCCAACATGTCCGACACCACGATTATTTCTAATTTCATATAGTGGTAAAAGCATTTTTGGAATAAGTATTCGAATACTTGTATCTCCCACCCGTGAAGTGTTAGCCGGATAATTCTCAAGACTTCTGCAAGCTGTTACCATATTTCTTGGTTTTGTAGGTTTACTGGGGAACGCTCCTTTTAAACTTTAAACTACCGTCGAGTATTGTGTATACAACTTCGCAAAATTTACCACCATTTAACTCTGAAGGCTCCCATCTATGTTCGATAAAGTTCGATGCAATTTCCTGATAGGTTTGCAATAAAGGTTTGCGCAAACCTTGAGGAATCCCACTAAGGATTTGCTGAGAGCTTGTCATTTATTTCCACCCATTTCTTTAATGAGCAAAGCAGCTCTCTTTTGTCCCGGGACTGTCAATGTCCAGCCTTTACTTTTTGATCCAGTAATCGCATTTCCAATAGATTTTAAATAAACTGAGTGATTCGGTTGATTATAGCAGCCAAGATTTTCACATAACCCTCTTGCTTCTTTATCCTCAAAAGTAAGGCCACCTTCAGATAAAAGTTTTTGAACACCGCATATAATATATGCGTTTTGTGTTTTTTCCTTACCGTTTTTACCAGATATTTCTGATGCAATGAATTCCACTCCGCCTTGATCAAAGTGAAATACTTGCTCTAACTCTTCAATAGTTATTCCATTTTGTTTTATCCAGCTGTTTGCGCGGGGAGAAAAATCAAAATTTCCTTGATAATTATTTTCCTTATATTTTTCTTCTGCTAGTTTCACCGACTCATCACCCAATAGGGTTAACGCCGCTTTAACAACCCTCTGCCTTTCCTCTGAATTTAAAGGGGAAAGTAAATCTACAATTTTTACCAAGATATTTGCTTTTTGATCTTCGGTCATTATTTTTTTCCTTTTTTTATGCAGATCCTCTTACGTCGTGTAAAACGAAATCCTCTCCAACTCTAGATAGTCTTACATGACCGTTTTTTCCTTCCACGGATTCAAGACGGCCATACCTTTTTGAGCAGAGATCTCTAAATGATTGCGCAACATTTTTCGGCGGTTTCAATCCTGCACGACGATATAGATCAACAACTCCTCTCTCATCTAGCGATTCCACATTTTCTTGAGTTTTACTCCAATATAGCAAACATGGGATTTCAGCAACTGCCCCTTTCGGCTTCATTTCAGCAATAAAGTCTCTCAAGCTTGAAGTCGGAACAGCAGGCAAAAGACCTGCACTACCCCCTGTCATTGGAGGGTTTGAAGGAACACTTACACCTCCTGGGTTCTGCCGGAGAAGGTGTTCCAACGCGGTCTTCTGAAGGTTTTCGGGAACACTCAATTCACTCAGAGCCTCCAAAGCATCCTTTAGCTGTTTGTATTGCGAACTATCTTTAATTGTCATAAGGGCCTCCTATCCTGTTTGCCTTACCCACCCAGAACCAACTCAAAAAATATTATATACAAATTAAATAGAAAGCAAGAAAAATATTTTACACCAAATATTCAATTAAAAAATTCACTTAATAAATAGAGATCATACATTTTCTTGCAAACAAAACCAATATTTTTAAAATTGGAAGCTAGAAACTGCCCCTTTCGGCTTCATTTCAGCAATAAAGTCTCTCAAGCTTGAAGTCGGAACAGCAAGCAAAAGACCTGCACTAGCCCCAGTCATTGGAGGGATTGAAGGAACACTTACACCTCCTGGGTTTTGCCAGAGAAGGTGTTCCAACGCGGCCTTCTGAAGGTTTACGGGAATACTCAATTCACTCAAAGCCTCCAAAGCATCCTTTAGCTGTTTGTATTGCGAACTATCTTTAATTGTCATAAGGGCCTCCTATCCTGCATGCCTTACCCACCCAGAACCAACTCAAAAAATATTATTTTACAATAAATAGAAATAAAAGAAATTAAAACACAAAATATTAAATTTAAACAACTTAGAGATAGAAATACTAGTAAAAATTTCTTTCCAATTCATAAAACAAAATAAAATGGCATTAAAATCAATCACTTAATAACACATCAATAAAATCAATTAAATAGACAAAAAAAATACATATATCCATGCAAAGGTTGACATGCAGGTTTATGGGAAATCACAATATTCTGCTAGGGCTGGTTTTCCTTGGAAGCTGCTGTTAGCGTGAATCCAACCCGAGGAGAGTTAATCGAGGGTTCCAAAGGCTATGAATCACTTAGATCGATGGGATGTTGGGTAAAGCAAAGTCTCCACGCGAGTGATGAAACTGCGAAGCGTTTCACTGGCGAAAAGAAAAGGGGCGAGTCCTGACCTGAAGCTGTGGATTTAAGAAAGGCAGTTGAAGTTGAAAACGCTTTAAATCACTCCACGGGAGCGTGTTCGGTAGTCCTCTGGGGCTGGGTCTTCTCCGGCAGGCTGGCTTTCTCCACCGTATCGGCGGGCGGCGGGTAGAACTCGAAATAGGTCTGCATGATCTTCTTGGCGACGGGCGCCGCCGCCGCGCCGCCGTGGCCGCCGTGTTCGACCAGCACCACCACGGCGATGTCGGGTTTCTCATACGGCGCGAAGGCCACGAACCAGGCGTGGTCGCGGAACTGGTAGGGAATCTGGTCCTCGTCTTCGATCTCCTCGGTCACTTTCATGTGCACCACCTGCGCGGTGCCGGTTTTCCCGGACACCTGGATGTCCTTGATCCGCGCCCGGCCGCCGGTGCCGCCCTGTTCGTTGACCACGCCCCGCAGCGCTTCCTTCACCAGGTTGAGGTGCTGCTCGTTCACATCGACGGTCTTGAGCACCTGCGGGAAAAACTTTTTCAGCACCCGCCCGTTGGGGTCCTGGATTTCCTTGACCAGATAGGGCCTCAAAAGCGCGCCGCCGTTGGCCACGGTGGCCACCATGTTGAGCTGCTGGATCGGCGTCACCAGGTTGTAGCCCTGGCCGATCGACGCGGAGATGGTTTCCCCCAAAAGCCAGGCCTGCTTTCTGGCTTTCAGCTTCCACTGCGAGCTGGGGATGAGCCCGCGTTTCTCCCCGATCAGCTGGATGCCGGAAAAATCCCCCAGCCCCATCTTCTGCGCGTACTTGAAGAGCGTGTCGATCCCCAGCCGGTTGCCGACAGTGTAAAATACACGTCGCAGGATTTCACCAGCGCGTCGTGCAGGTTCACGCTGCCGTGCCCGCCCCGCTTCCAGCAGCGGTAGCGCCCGCGCCCGAGCTTGAAATGGCCGGGGCAGTAGATGTGCGTGTCGGGCGTCACCACGCCCTCTTCCAGGCCCGCCAGCGCCGTGACGATTTTATACGTCGAGCCCGGCGGGTACTGGCCGTTGATGGTGCGGTTCTGCAGCGGGTGCAGCTCGTCCTGGATCAGCTTTTTCCAGTCCTCCTGGGAAATGCCCGCCGCGAACAGGTTCGCGTCGAAGGAAGGCTTGCTCACCGCGGCGATGATCTCGCCGGTCTGCACCCGCATCATCATCACCGAGCCGTTCATCGGCTTCTCCTCGGTGCCGGTCATCAGTTTCTCCAGCGCCTTCTGCACGCGCAGGTCCAGTGTCAGGATCAGATCGTTGCCGCTTTTGGGCGGCAGCTTGCGCACCGTGCGCAGCACACGGCCGGAAACGTCCACTTCCACCTCGCTGTAGCCTTTCTTGCCGCGCAGCATGGTCTCGAAGATGTTCTCCAGCCCGTCCTGGCCGATCAGGTCGCCCTGCTGGTAGTGCGGGTCGTCCATCCGCTCCAGCTTGGACTTGGAAATCTCTCCCAGGTAGCCGAGCAGGTGCGCGGCCAGATCCTTGTACACGTAACTGCGGGTGGGCTCCACCCGGATGCTGATCCCCGGCAGCCGCATCTTGTTTTCCTCGATGAACGCGACTTCCTGGCGGCTGATGTCCGACTTGATGATCACCTGCTTGAAGGACTGGGTTTCCTCGATCCGCTCGTACAGCCGGTCCTCGTCGAACTCGATGCGGTCGGAGATGTAATCGAGGGTGAGCGGCAGGTTTTTGGCGTCCTCCGGCGTGACGTACAGGTTGAACGAAGGCCGGATGCTGACCAGGGTCTCGTGGTTGCGGTCCTTGATGGTGCCGCGGAACGCCGACAGGGAGACGTGGCGGATGCGGTTGTTTTCCGACAGCTCGCGGAAGTACTGCCCCTTGAGGATCTGCAGGTACCACACCCGCATCCACAGGATGAGAAACGAGATGGCGACCAGGATGGCGAAGAACTTGATCTTCTTGCGCACCCCTTCGGAAACGTCGGGACTGTAGCGAAAGACACTCATGAGTCGAAGGGCATCCCGCCGGTACGGATCAGGCTGCGTCCGTACGGCGCTGCATCAGTTGTGTTCAGGTCGTCCGCACAAAGGCGTTGGGAAACCGGCGCACGGTCCATTTGCGCACGATGTCGAAAAAGTAGAAACAAAGTGGACCCACGCAGGCGTTGTACAAGGCGTACACCGGAAGCTCGGCGAACAGAAACCGGCCCGGCAGGCTCCCTTTCAATAAGGTAACCAGAAGCAGATAAAAAATAAAGCCATCCACCAAAGAAGCCACAATGAGGAAGAAAAAAATCGGAACGAATCCCTCCACCAGGATCTTGTCTTTGAGGGTGGAAAAGAACGTGCCGATCAGGCTCTTGGAAAGCGTGTTCACCCCCAGAATCCCGCCCGACAGGCAGTCCTGCAACAGCCCCACGGCGAATCCCATCGCCACGCCGCCGTTGCCCTGGAAATGAAACCCGCAGTACACCACGAAAATCAGGGCCAGATCCGGTGTGATCCCGGCCACGGCGAACGGCGCGAGCAGGGTCGTCTGGGTACAGAACAGGAACAGGATCAGAATGGATTGCGTCAGAAAGAACATGACCGCTCTCAGGAAAGCAGGACGAGAACCTCCTCCAGCCGCGTCAGGTCGGCGCTCGGCGCGATGAGGATGTCCTGGAACAGGCCCTGCTTCTTTTTGGTCACATGGGTGACGACGCCGATGCGCAGCCCCTTGGGAAAGGTGCCGCCGAGACCGGACGACAGCACTTTATCGCCGACGTGCACCTCCGCTTCCTTGGGAACGTATTTCATCTCGCCGTGATCCTCGCCGGTCCCCACCACCACGCCGCTGACCCGCGACTCCTGGAACAGGGAATCCACCGCGCTGCGGCCGTCGGTGACCAGCAACACCTTCGATGTCCCGCCGGACGCCTGGATCACATGCCCGATGACCCCCGCGTCGGTGACGACCGCAAGATTCGGCCGCACCCCGTCACGCGTGCCCTTATTGAGGATCACCACCTTCGACCATTGCGTGGCGTCGCGGCCGATCACCGTCGCCACCACGAACGCATCCGGTTCCGCAGCGGCCGCCTCCGCCGGGGGCGGAGGGGCGAGTGGTTGTTCAGCGAAGCCGTTTTCCGCGGCAGCCGGGCTGGCCAGCGGCTCATCGGCCAGGCCGCTCTCCCGGGCCGGATCTCCGGCAGCTTCCGCCGCCGGACCTGCCGGAGCGGGAGCCGGAATGGCGTCGAGCGCCGGGCTGCCCCCGGAGCCGATCAGCCGGGCGACCCGCTCGTGCTGCTTCATTTTTTCGATCAGCGCGTTGTTGCGCCGTTCCAGCCGGTCGATATGCGCTTTCAGCCGTTCGTTTTCCTGCGAGCTGTCGGCCACAAAAACGTAATGGTCGAACACGCCGGAAATCGAGTTCACCGTGTGTGTGAACAGCGCCTGAAACGGGGAAAAAACCCACACCACCAGCGATTCCAGGAAAAAGGGGCCTTCTTCCCGTTTGCTGTTGATGGTCATCAGTGCAAAGGACAAAAGCACAATGAGAGACAGGAGAACGACCAGCCGCTTGCCTTTGATTCCCTGTCTGGCCACAATCAGAAAGTGACTTTTTTAAGGAGTTTGGGGTCTTTGAGCACTTTTCCCGCCCCGAGGGCCACCGCGGACAGGGGGTCCTCGGCGAGGGTGATCGGCAGCCCGGTCGCTTCCTTGAGCAGGGTGTCCAGGCCCTTGATGAGGGAACCGCCGCCCGCCACCACCACGCCCTTGTCGACGATGTCCGCCGCCAGCTCCGGCGGCGTGCGTTCCAGGGCGATCTTCACCGCCTCGACGATGGTGCCGAAGGTTTCGGTCAGCGCCTCGCGGATCTCCTCGTCGGAGATGACCAGGGTCTTGGGAATCCCCGCCACCAGGTCGCGGCCCTTGACTTCCAGCGACGCGCGCTTTTCCATGGGATAGGCGGAGCCGATCTTGATCTTCACTTCCTCCGCCGTGCGCTCGCCGATCAACAGGTTGTACTTGCGCTTGATGTAGTTGACGATCGCCTCGTCCATCTCGTCGCCGGCGATGCGGATCGATTTGCTGTACACGATGCCTGACATGGAGATGATGGCGACTTCCGTCGTGCCGCCGCCGATGTCGATGATCATGTTGCCCGTGGGTTCCTGCACCGGCAGGTCGACGCCGATGGCGGCGGCCATGGGCTCCTCGATCAGAAACACCTCGCGCGCGCCGGCCGATTCGGCGGAATCCCGCACCGCGCGTTTTTCCACCTGGGTGATGCCCGAAGGCACGGCGATCACCACCCGCGGGCGCACCAGCGTCTTGCGGTTGTTGTGCACTTTCTGAATGAAGTGCCGGATCATCTTTTCGGTCACTTCGAAATGCGCGATCACCCCGTCTTTCATGGGACGGATGGCCACGATGCTGCCGGGGGCCCGGCCGAGCATCTGTTTCGCCTCCATGCCGACGGCCTGCACTTCCTTGCTCTGGTGGTTCATGGCGACCACCGAGGGTTCGCGCAGCACGATGCCCTCGCCTTTCACGTTGACGAGGGTATTCGCCGTACCTAAATCGATCGCCAGATCATTCGAAAAAAAATCCCAGAATAGGTTCAACAAGTGTTTGTTCCCTTTTTTTGTGGAGCGGATTCAGGGCCGGTGCTGTTGCGGTAACCCCTTGTATTTCATGGCGTTCGTTTTATAGCAAGGAGGGTTTCGATTTGCAAGGCAAATGCGAGTGCGGCCCCGGAGGAAACGCGAGCGTTCGCGCCCCCTGCATACAGACTCCTTACATTATCGGAAGAATCCTTGAAAAGCTTTGCAGAAAACCCGTTTGCCCGCTCCGCCATAAACGGTTGCCAATTCTCCCGGCGTTTTTTATAGTAGGTGCTGACAAACACCGCCGCATACTGCATGGAGACCGATGAATGCTGAATTTGATAAGGCAGCACCAAAGTTCCTGGTTGATCAAGACGATTCTGTGGGTGATAATTCTGGCCTTTGTGGGCACTATTTTCTATTCATGGGGCATGGGCGGCGCCACGGGCACCCGCAGCGGCGTGGTCGCGACCGTCGATGGACAAAAAATCAGTTTCAGCGAATACGATCGCAGCTTCAACAACCTGGTCAATTTCTACCGGCAGCAGTTCCGCAGCCAGTTCTCGGAAGACATGATCCAGCGGCTGGACCTCAAGACCCAGGCGCTCGACAGCCTGATCCAGCAGAAGCTGCTGCTCAGAGAAGCGGACAACCAGGACATCCGCGTGAGCGACGCGGAGGTGATCGCCAACATCAAACAATCCGCCCTGTTCCAGAAAGACAACCAGTTCAACGAAACCTACTACAACAACTACCTGCAGTCGCAGCGCCTGTCTCCCCTCGATTTCGAAAGCAGCATCCGCGAATCCCTCACCCTGGAGAAACTGGAAAATATCATCAAAAACAGCACGCTGGTTTCCAAAAGTGAAGTGATGGAGGCGTTCAAGCGGGAAGAGGAAACGGTGAAACTGGAATACATCGCTTTTGCCGAGGACCACTTCAAAAGCACTGAAAAGGCCTCTGAAGAAAATTTAAAGGATTATTATGAAAAGAACAAGATCCAATTTGAAGTCCCCGACCAAATCAAGGTCGAGTATGTGAAAGTGACGCCCAAGGATCTGGAAGCAGGCATCGAGCCACGGGATGAGGACATCCAAGACTATTATGAATCAAACCTCGGCAAATATCGAGTGCAAAAGAAATACCGCGCCAGCCACATCCTGTTCCAGCTCGAACCCTCCAAACTGGAGGACGCAACGGTTGAGGAAAAACAAAAAGATTCCGAAGAAACGGCGAAAAAGGAAGCCGAAGCGGCGCTGAAAAAGATCCGGGAAGGTGAAAAATTCGAGACGCTGGCGGAAAAAATCTCCGACGACCCCGCTTCCGGAGACAAAGGCGGCAGTCTGGGCGAATTTCCGGTGGGAACCATGGCGCCGGAGTTCGAAGCGGAGCTGGAAAAACTGGAAATCGGCGCCATCAGTGAACCGGTAAAAACGCCCTTCGGGTACCATCTGATCCGCCTGGACGAAAAGATTGAGGAACGCACCAAGCCGCTCTCGGAAGTCAAGGACACCGTCGTTCAGGCCATCAAGGCCACCAAGGCGAGGCAGCGCTCCCGGCGGATAGTGAAGCGGATTCACAAATCCATTGAGGAAGGCAAGGACCTGGCTGCGGCCGCCGCCGCGCAGAAGGTGGAAGTGAAGACCTCCGGCTTCTTCTCCCGCCAGAATCGGAACCTCCCCGACATCGGCACCGTGCCGGAGTTTTTCAACGCCGCGTTCATCCTGCCGGACAACAAAGTGAGCGACCCCATCCTGACGCCCAACGGGTCCTACCTGGTGAAGGTGGTGGAGCGGAAACCGGCGTACATTCCGGAAATGGACGCGGTGCGGGAAAAAATCGAGAAAAAACTTGCCGAAGACATGGACAGGAAGCACACCGCCAAAAAATTCAAGGAACTGGCGGAAAAGCTGGAAAAAGAACCGGATCTGGAAACAATCGCCAAGGACAACGAGCTGTATGTGCAGCGCACGCCCTATTTCAGCATGGAGGATTCCATTCCGGGGATCGGCGACATCGCCAAAATCAAGGACAAGGCCTTCCTGATGGACAAGGGCCAGACCGCCGCGGTGTCGGCATTGAGAAAGCACTACCTCATCAAGCTGGCGGACCGTGAAGAAGCCGGGGAACCCACTGAAGAGCAGATCAAAACCATCACCGAACGGCTGAAACGGGAAAAAGGCAACATCGTGTTTCTGGACTGGTTTCGCAACCTGCGTGAAAAGTCCACCATCAAGATCGACAAGACCCTGCTTTAAAACGGCTTCACTTTCCGGCGCCGGTTTACTTCCGCTGGCTTTTCTGGTGCAGGCGGTGGATTTTGAGGATTTTTTCCACCAGAGACTCCAGATCCTCGGCGATCACCCGGATCATCTCCTCCTTGCCAAAACCGCCCAGATCGTAAATGATGTCCGGCACCGAGCCGTACTCCCGCACCGCGTGGTCCGTCCCCCATTCCAGCGACGAGCCTTCCACCTCGCGCACCCGCTTCGGCTCGTCGGCGCGGTCGAAAGAAGCGAGCTTGAACTTCAGCTTGCGGCAGATCTTGAGCAGCGCGTCCGTGTACTTGATGTTCATCACCGCCCGCTTTGCCGGATCGTGCCGCATCAGCGTCAGCACGATGTGCGCCACGTGGCGTGAGCCGCCGAACTCCGGCGCCGCCAGCGTGTGGATGTCCTCGCCCAGCTTGACGATGCGTCCGGGGATGCCGATCACGTCCGCCTCGGTGTGCGCACCTTGAAGCCCCATGCCCAGGTTGGACTGCACCTCCGGAATCAGGCTGCCGATGCGTTCCCGCTTTAACACCGCGACCGCTTCCGCCATCCGCCGCATCAGGTCCAGCCGCTCGCCGTTCCGGTACAGGGGCGCGAGGGGATTCACGTTCAACGCCCCGCCGCCCGAACGCACCCCGCCGGCGATGGCCACACCGATGAACGCCTTGGCGACGTGCACCGCATCCTCGGTTTTTTTGCCGCAGGCCAGTCCCGCGGCGATCGCCGCCGAAAGGACGCAGCCCGTCCCGTGCGGGTCCTCGTCCGTGAGCCGGGGCGATTTCAGCGTCAACGACATCTTGCCATCCGTGTAAAAATCCTCCGGGTCGCCTTTCAGATGCCCGCCCTTGATGAGCACCCGCTTGACACCCATTTTAAGAATGACTCTCGCCGCTTTCAGCCGGTCGGCGGGTTTTCGGATGGACACGCCCGAAAGGGCTTCCGCTTCCTTCAGGTTCGGTGTCACCAGTTCCGCGAGCGGCAAAAGACGCCTGCACAGCATCTCCACCCCTGCGGGCGACAGAAGCGTTTTGCCGTTGGAGGAAAGGATCACCGGATCGACCACCAGCGCTTTCACCCTGCTGGCCTTGAGTTTCCCGGCCACCGCCTCGACCACGGCCTCGTTTCCCAGCATGCCCGTTTTGACCGCATCCGGTTTTTTATCCGCGAACACCGCCGCCAATTGATCAGCCACCACCTCCGGCGTCAGGTCATGGGTGCCCACCACGCCGCGTGTGTTCTGCGCGGTGATCGACGCGATCACCGACAGGCCGTGCACCCCGTGCGCCGCGAAGGTCTTGAGATCCGCCTGAATCCCCGCGCCTCCGCTCGGGTCCGACCCCGCGATCGTCAGTGCGGTCTGGATTTCATTTTTTGTGTTCCTTTTTTTGCTCATACAAATTCCCTGAAGCAGACGCCCGTTCCTGCCCCAGGCCCGTCTCCTTGCCCGGCGCGGGAATGCGGCGTTTGCATTGCAATTGAGTAAACGGCCACTCTAGCAGAGACGCCGTCACCCCCGCAACAAATTGTTGAAAAGAATCGGAATGTCTGAGCCAGTGAGTTTTTAACAGCAACGTGGGGGGCGAGCAATCACTCCATCGAAAAGTACCCCGAGCATGGCTGCTTTTCGGAGACCCTAACGTTTGCGTTCCCTAAATCCTTTTGGGAATGCGGGTTGACAGTTTCACACCTTGTCTTCTCCACCTTTAGTATAGACCTTTGACTTTTTAGCGGGGAAATCCACGACCGGTTTCCCTGCATGAAACCCGCCTCACACGTTTTCAATTTAAGTGTTCACAGCAACCGGACCGCATGGGTCCGGTTTTTTTGTGCCCACTGGCCCTTTTGGGTCTTTTTCAACTCTCGAAAAAAGGAGACGCATCATGATGAACAAAAACATGCTCATCAACGGAGAATTCAACATCGCGCAGCGTGGAACCAGTTTCGACGCATCCACCACACCCAACAACAACGACGACACCTATCTTCTCGACCGCTGGATTCTGCTTTCCGACGGCAACGACGTGGTGGACGTGTCGCAGGTGACCGACGCTCCCAAAGGATCCGGCCACGCTCAAAAAGCCGTGGTGCAGACCGCCAGCAAGAAATTCGGCTTCGTGCAGATCATCGAAAACGCCAACTGCCAGCAGATCGTCGATGCCGCCGCCTCACTCTCTTTTCAGGCTCAGACGGGAGCGGGAGCGGTCCGCAACATCCGCGCCGCGGTCCTGTCCTGGAACGGAACGGCCGACACAGTGACTTCGGATGTGGTCTCCGCCTGGAACGCCGAAGGGACGAATCCCACTTTGGCCACAAACTGGTCTTACCAAAACGACCCAGTAAACTTGAGCCTTTCCACGAGCTATCAGAAGTTCAGCATCGAAGACATTTCCATCAACTCGGACATGAAGAACTGCGCGGTCTTCATCTGGGTGGACGATGCGGACGCGGCCGTGAACGACGAGCTGTATCTGGGGCAAATCCAGTTGGAAGAAGGTTCGCAGGTTTCCGATTACGAGCACCGGACCCTCGGGATGGAGACGTCTCTGGCGCAGCGGTACTTTGAAAGACAAAATTACCTCAACGGTTCATATGTTGCCGTCGGGCAGGTGGGCGTGTCCAATGGCCGGGTGGACGTGGTGTTCCCCTATTTTGAAAAACGAGTGGCTCCCAACCCTTTGGATATTACGGTGAGTTCCAACTCGCATTACCAGGTTTTCGACGCCACACTGACCTCCGCGGCTCAAGGCACTTTAGCCTCAAATACATCCACCTCTTTCAACGGGCGGCTCATTTTCACACGAACAGGAGGTGCCACTTTAGTGAATGGGGACGCTTCCGCCCTGCAAAGCACTTCAGACAGTGCGTTCGTTGACATCGACGCCGAGCTTTAACCAGCTTAAGCAATCCAGGGGTCTTGAACGAGACCCATGGATTGTTTTTCTCCCATTAAACCTCATTCATTGCAAAACACTCTTTTCTTACCGTGCGTAGTGCAACAAATGACCCGTGAAAGAAATCACCCCTCACACAGTCCTTCGACCTTGTTGTTGAACTCGTGCTCATCGGGAACGTCGCGGTGGCTCTCCTGGATGTCGTCGTTCGCGTCCACCTGGATCGTGAACTTGCAGTCGGGATTGAAGCAACTTCCCGGCAGCGGGAACACGACGCCGTCCGACACCCCGCCCGGCAGCGCGTCGGTGGGCTTTTTGAAATCGCCGCCGGAGGAATACTTGACCTGCGTCTTGGACGTTTTACGGGCGTCCACGTCGCTCTGGTTGCGCACTTTGACTACCAGTTCGTTGTCGCCGCTGCGGCGGCAGTAGCTTTTCGGCCCGCGCGCGTCCGAACGGGGTTCGGGGATGAGATCCGGTTTGTCGCTGGTCACCGTGCTCGTGGCGCAGGAAGTGGAAAGCAGCCCGATCGAAAGAATCCAGGCCAGGGTTTTGCGGGAACTCATATCTCGCCTCCGTTTTTGGGACCTTTGCACATGTCTCATTGGTTGTCATGCTGAGCCTGTCGAAGCACAATCAAGCGCCCTTCGACAAGCTCAGGACGACAATAAATTATATTTTTCTCTTCGGGCGGGAATATGCAAAGGCCTCGTTTCCAGGTGAATGGGAACGCTCACTGTAAAAACGGCAGGCTAATCCGTCAAGCGAAAAAGCAACGCCGGTGACGACGCAGCGTGTCACCCCACGGTCACGGACTTGGCGAGCGAGCGGGGTTTGTCGACGTTGCGCTTGAGGCTGGTGGCGGTGAAGTAGGAGAACAATTGTCCGATCACCATCTGGATGAGCGGCGCGATGATCGGCGGCACGGTCGGCAGGATCAGCTCTTCGCTGAACAGATCCTTGTTCTTGCCGCGCTCATCGAAATGGATGCCGAGCACGAAGCCCGCACGAGCGCGGATTTCCTCGACGCTGTGCAGCGTCGATTCGTAGAGCTGCTTGTCCTCTTTCGGCGGGATGAACACGATCGAGTAGATGTCCTGATCGATCATCGCCAGCGTGCCGTGCTTCAAAAAACCGCCGGGCATGCCCTCGGCGTGCACGTAGGCCACTTCCTTCATCTTGAGAGCGGATTCCAGCGCGATCGGGTAGTAGATGCCGCGCCCCAGGTACAGCCAGTGCCGGGTCTTGCTGTAGCGGTTGGCGATGCGGTGGATGAACCCGGAACGTTCGTTGAGGATGCTCTGGATGATGCTGGGCAGCTCCTTGAGGGCGGCCATGTGCTTCTGATAGACCTTTTTCGTCATCGCCTTTTTCTTCACCGCCAGCTTGAGCGCGATCAGCGTCAGGATGAGCATCTGCGACAGCGCCGCCTTGGTGCTGATGACGCAGATCTCGGGGCCCGAGCCCTGCAGGATGACCTTGTCCACCATCCTGGCGATGGAGGAGCCCATCACGTTCACCACGGCGGCGGTCTTGGCACCCTGCTTTTTGGCGTGCTTGAGCGCGGACAGCGTGTCGTAGGTCTCGCCCGATTGCGACATGGCCATCACCATGCTGTTTTTGTCCACGTTCGCAAGCTGGATGAACTCGTCGGAACTGATGGTCGGCAGGTACTCGCCGGCCAGGCTGGAGAAAATGTAGTTGCCGTAATTGGCCACGTAAAACGTCGTGCCCACGCCGACAAGATGCGTCTTGTCGCTCTTTAGGATCATTTCGGCCACCTCTTCCATCGGGGCCGGGTCCTGCTCCAGCGCGGTGGTCACGGTCTGCGGCTGCTCGTAGATCTCTTTCAGCATGTAATGCGGGTAGCCGCCCTTCTTGGAGGTCTCGCTGTCCCAGGCGATGATCGTGATCTCTTTGTTGATCTCCTGTCCGGTCACCGCGTTTTTCACGATGTAGGAGTCGCGCGACACGATGGCGTACTCGCCGTCGTCGATGATGATGGCGTTTTTGGTCTGGTCGATGAAGGCGTTGAAGTCCGAACCGATGTACTTGGCCTCGTCGCCGATCCCCAGCATCAGCGGCGATTCCCGCTTGGCGCAGAAGATCTGTCCCGGAGCGTAGGAGGTGATGAACGCCAGCGCGAACGTGCCTTCCAGCAGGTGCAGCACCTTGACCAGGGCCTGTTCCGGATCTTTGGTCTCTTTATAGAATTTTTCCAGCAGGTGCGGGATCACCTCCGTGTCCGTGTCGGAGGTGAACGTGTGCCCGTCCGCCTTGAGTTTTTCACGCAGCGGCCGGTAATTGGAGATGATGCCGTTGTGCACCACCGCGAAGCGGCCGTCGCAGGAGGGAAACGGATGCGTGTTGTCGCGCGTCACCTTGCCGTGCGTCGCCCAGCGGGTGTGCGCGATGCCGATCTTGCTGCTGTGGGACAGGATGTTCTCCTTGCGGAAACATTCCTCGACCCCGCCGATGTTCTTCTTGATGAGGAGCGATTTCCCGTTCATCATGGCGACGCCGCAGGAATCGTAGCCCCGGTACTCCAGGCTGCGGATGCCTTCGAGCAGCGTCTCTGATATGTTGTTCAATCCCACCACACCGCTGATACCGCACATAGCTCGACTCGAATCAGAATTAGCTGTGTTTGACCGAATAAAACGCCGGCAGCACCTTGCCCGGCGGCACCACCGTTCCCGGCTGGATCGTGTTGCCCGCGCCGACGACCACCTCGTCGCCGATGAAGGCGCCGAGTTTGACGTTTCCCGAATCCACCTTTTTGGTTCCGTTTTTTACGGATATCGGCTGCCAGTCGATCGACCGGTTCACCGTCATACAGCCGGCGCCGACATCGACTTTCTCTCCCAGCACGCTGTCGCCGATGAACGACAGCCGCCCGATGTGGGAGTTGTCGAGCACCACGCAGTTTTTCATCTCCACGCCGTAGCCCACCGAGCAGTTCTGCCCCAGCGACGTGTAGCTGCGGATCAGCGAGTTGTTGCCGATGTAGCTGCCCTTGCCGATGCAGCAGGGCCCTTCCAGCACCGCGCCCGCCTTGACCACCACGTCGTCCTCGATGACCACCGTTCCCTGCATGGTGACGTTCGATTCCAGCACCGCCGACTGGGCGATGGAGGAGGACTGCCAGGAATCCATGATGATCTTGTTGGCCTTGAGGATCTCCCAGGGGTGCACGATGTCGAGCCATTCCTCTTCCCACATCGAGGCCATGAGCCCCTCGGTCTCCACCATTTTCTTGAGCGCCTTCTCCATCGAGCCCTTGCTGGATTCCAGCGTCTTGAAAAACGAGCTGGGCAGGATGTACACCCCGGAGAGAACGTAATTTCCCAGATCCTCGCTTTTGGGCTTTTCGATGATCTGCGTGATCTTCATGTGCGCGTTCAGAAACACGTTGCCGAACATCTCGTTCGACGGCGGCAGGCAGATCGACGCCACCGGGCACTTGAACGCGTGGAAGGACTGCTGGATCTTGGTGAAGATGTTCGCCGCCGTCACCGTGTCGCCGTAGATGAGCAGGAAATACTCGCCCGGCGCGATCTTATTTTTCACCTTCAGCACGGCGTTGCCGATGCCCGAGCTTTTACCCTGCTCCACGTAATGCAGGTTGAAGCCGTTATTCACGTGCTCGCCGATCTCCTGGATCAGCTTTTCCTTCTGGTGCTCGACCACCACGAAGATGTCGTTGACGCCGGACTGCTGCAACAGATTGAGGGAATTGTCGAACAGAGTCCGGCCGGCCACGCGCAGCATGGGCAAAGGACGCGTGGAGGAAAAAGGATTGAGGTTCGATCCCTTCCCCGCGGCCAAGATAACGGCTTTCATGAATCAGCTCTCCTGAATCGAAATCACAAAACGGCGCTCACGCGCTTCAGGGACGCCCCTGCGCCACCAGCGCTTCCGCGTGTTCCAGATCCTCGCGCGAATTGATGCCGAAGATTTCATCCGCATCCGCAGTCTGAACCGACTCCAGACGCAGTTCGTTCTCTACAATGAATTGAATCGTGTCGGTGAGGTAGTACTCGCCCTGGGCGTTGCTCCGGCCGACCCCCGATAACGCCTTAAATAACAGGCTTTTATCAAAACAGTATACACCGGAATTGTATTCCTGGATGTTTTTCTCCTCCGGGCTGGCGTCTTTGTGCTCGACGATCCGTTGCACCGCGCCTTCGGAATTCCGGACGATGCGGCCAAAATCTCTGATTTTTCCGTCATTTGCCTTAAGAGTCAGCACCGTTCCGGCGGCCCCGGTTTGCTGGTGTGTCTGGACGAGATTTTTCAGCGTGTCCGCCCGCATCAGGGGCATGTCCCCGCACAGAATGAGCACGTCCCCGTCAAAGTCCGCCAGGCAGGATTCCGCCTGCATCGCCGCGTGACCGGTCCCCAGCTGCTCCTTCTGCTCCACGAATTCCACACTGCGGTTTTGAAACCGCGCCTTGACGTCCTCCGCCTGAAATCCGACCACCACGACACAACGGGCGGGCGCGATCGCGTCCACCGTATCGAGAACATAATGCAAAAGCGGTTTCTCCGCCAGAGGCTGCAGCACCTTCGCCAGCGAAGAATTCATCCGCGTCCCCTTGCCCGCGGCAAGAATGAGGACGGCTAGGCTTTTTCTTTGCATTTAATCTTATAGTCGCTGATCTTTTTTCGCAAGGTGTTCCGGTTGATTCCCAGAATATTCGCCGCCTGGGTCTGATTTCCTTTAGTTTCAGAAAGCACCAGGTCCAGCAGGGGTTTTTCCACACCGCCGATGATCAACTCGTGCAGGTGGCCGTTCTGATCGCCGTTCATATGCGATACGTAATCCTTGATGGTTTTGTGCAGCCATTTTTCCAGAAACGTCGTGGTTTTCTTTTTGACTCGGTTCATGATTGGGGGGTGAGGGATCGGATTGCCGGTTGCCGGCAGGACAAGAAGAACTCGATTTCATCATGACTGGTTTAGGCGGCGATAGTAACAGACTCCCCGTAGGCGGTCAAGACCCCACAACCGCGCCGCACCGCTTTAAAACAGGCCGAAACCGGGGGCGGGCTGTTTAAAAAGGTTGCTTTGCAGCCGGGCCGAGGCTAGGATGTGAGCTTGTAATCGATTTGATTCAAACCGCTTGAGCCGATCCGGACCACAGGAAACCCAACGCCATGAAAGTCGCGTTCGCCACATTGGGATGCCGCACCAACCAGCACGACACCGCGGAGATGCAGGCGCTGATGCAGGAGGAAGGTTTTTCCATTGTCGGCGCCAAAGACCGCGCGGACATCTACGTCATCAACACCTGCTCGGTAACCCAGCGCAGCGATTACAGTTCCCGGCTCGCCGTCAAAAAATCCCTCGCCATCAACGAGGACGCGCTGGTGGTGTTCACCGGCTGCTACGCCCAGCTCGCGCCCGGGGAAGCATCCCGCATCGAGGGTCTGGACATCGTGCTGGGCAACGCCAACAAACTGGAGATCGCGCGCGTCATAAAAAACCGCATCGATAGTGGCAATCCGCTCAAGCAGCCCGGCCCGGCGCACATCCACCAGACCGACATTCTCAAAAAACGCGTGTTCCGCACACTGCCCGTGTCGCAGTTTCTGGGCAAAACCAAGGCCTTCATCAAGGTGCAGACGGGATGCGAGGAGAAATGCTCCTTCTGCACTGTGGTGCGCGCGCGCGGCCGCTCGCTCAGCGACTCGCGCGAAAACATCCTGCACAACGTGAAGGAAGCCGCCGCCGCCGGATTCCGCGAGATCACCCTCACCGGCATCAACCTCGGCACCTGGGGCATGGACCTGACGCCGAAGGAAACCTTTTCCTCACTTGTAAGAGATATTCTCAGGCTCAAAGGCGATTTCCGCGTGCGGATCAGCTCCATCAACCCGATGGAGATCGACCGCGACCTGATCGCCATGATGGCCGATCACGAACGGCTCTGCCCGCATTTTCACATCCCGCTGCAGAGCGGCGACGACGCGGTCCTCACGCGCATGCGCAGGAACTACGATTCGGCGCAGTATCTCGACGTCACCCGCCGGGCGCTGGAGGCGGTGCCGGATCTGGGCCTCGGCGCGGACGTCATCGTCGGCTTTCCCGGAGAGAGCGACCAAAACTTTGAGAACACGCGCACTCTGATCGCCTCGCTGCCGTTCTCCTATTTGCATGTGTTCAGCTATTCGCCGCGCCGCGGCACCGAAGCCCACGGGTTCAAGGAAAACCTGCCCAAGGCCGTCAAAAAGGAACGCAACCGCATCCTCACCGAGCTGGCGCGGGAAAAATCCCGCACGTTCCGGCAAAAGTTCATCGACCGCAGCGCCACCGTGCTGCTGGAAAACCAGCGGGACGCCGAGGGCCGGCTCAAGGGCCACAGCGAGCACTACATCCCCGTCGCCGTGCCCGGCCCGGACTCGCTGAAAAACCGGCTGGTGCCGGTCCGCATCGACGCCGTCTCCGGCGAGCAGGTTTCCGGCACGCCGTTATAATCCCTCTCCCACCCAAAAGAATGGCCCGAACCGGCGCCTTCCTTTAAACTGGTGGCATGGCTCCCGTCATCACCCTGACAACCGATTTCGGCCTCGACGACCCCTTCGCCGGCATCATGAAGGGCGTCATCCTGGGCATCGCGCCGGAAGCGCGGATCGTGGACATCACGCATGCCGTCGAGCCCGGAAACCTCAAGCAGGCGGCGCACGTGCTGGAAGCGGCGCATCCCTGGTTCCCCGCCGGCACCGTGCACTGCGTCGTCGTCGATCCCGGCGTCGGCAGCGGCCGGCGCGCCCTCGCCGTCCAGTCCGGCGGCGCGTTTTTCGTGGCGCCCGACAACGGCGTGCTGACCCCGGTCCTCACCCCCCGCAGCAAGGCCGTCGCGCTGGCGAACCGCAAGTATTTCCTCAAAAACGTGTCCGCCACCTTCCACGGCCGCGACGTGTTCGCCCCCGTCGCCGCCTGGATCGCCAAAGGCACCTCCCTGGCCCAGATGGGAAACAAGATCACCGACCCCGTAACACTCGCCCTGCCCCGGCCCGAGACCACAAAAACCGGCACGCGCGGCGAGATCGTGCACATCGACCGGTTCGGCAACCTCATGAGCAACCTTAAAGGCAACGCATCGGGCGGCAAGCCACAACCAATTGATAAGTATGAAGTTTTTCTGGGAAAGCAGAAGATCGGCGGCCCATATGCAAATTATTCCGCCTGCAAAGAGGAAGAGATCGGCTGGCTTATCAACAGCTGGGACGCCATCGAGATCTTCTGCCGCGAGGGCCACGCCGCCAACCAGCTCAAGGCCAGGGTGGGGACAAAGGTGACTTTAAAGCTAAAAAATCAGACAGGATAACAGGATAAAACCCGATAAATTCAATGCCATGGAATTCAAGGAATTGACTGAAATAATCGTCGGTTGCGGCCTATAAAGTGTACATTCCACGTTGGGTCCTGGGCTGCTGGAATCTGTGTATGAAAAATGTCTTGATTCCATGAGCTTGACGAAACAGAGGGCTGTCATATTGAAAGCGCAAAAACCCATCAATATCCGTTTTGATGAAAACTCGCCCGTTCGACGAAGGCTTTGTGGCGGATCTCCTCGTGGAAAACCGATTCTATTTTGATCGAGTTGAAATCTGTGGAGCCTCTCCCAGGTTCATAAAAAGCAGCTTTTGACCTATCTGCGATTGGCCGACAGGAAAAGCAGTGGGGCTTGTTGATCAATTTCGGAGAAGCGCTGATCGAAATCAAAAGGAATTGTCCGATTGGTCAATAATCTTGAGGAATAATCCTTGTCTAATGCGTCTTTGCGCCTTTGCGCGATCCGCCTTTTTCAAATTCCGATATACATTATTTGCATGAATAAACAAGACGGAATCAAGATCATCTGCCAGAACAAGAAAGCCCGGCACAACTACTTCATCGAAGAGAGCATCGAGGCCGGGCTCGTGCTCCAGGGCAGCGAGGTGAAATCGCTGCGCGAGGGCAAGGCCAATATGCTGGACAGCTACGCCACCGTCGAGCGCGGCGAGGTCTGGCTGCACAACTGCCACATCAACCCCTACTCCCCGGCCAGCCAGTTCAGCCACCACCCGTTGCGCAAACGCAAGCTGCTGCTCAACAAGCGCGAGATCAACCGGCTGATCGGCAAATCGCAGGAAAAAGGCTACAACCTGATCCCGCTCAAGATGTACTTCAAGGACGGCCGCGCCAAGGTCGAGCTCTCCCTCGCCAAAGCCAAAAAGATGCACGACAAGCGCGCCACCCTCAAGAAACGCGAAGCCCAGCGCGAAATCGACAAGGCCATGAAGTCGCGGAATCGGTAGTTTTCGGCATTTGGGAATACATTACTACCCAATGCGAATATATATAATTGAATAAGAAATTGGGTAATTCTATGACATCAGGTTTAGGGTTTACTCGATTTATGATGGTACTTAGTAGCTTTACCCCTTTATTCGTTTTATGGTGGGCTAAAGGAACTAATGCTATTAATGATTGCCTCTTAACTCAAATATGTCTTTCTCTAATTATTATCCCTAACTTTATACTTTGGCTAAGAGTTTATTTAGCAAAAAAAAATAATGACAAAAGAACTATTATAGTTGCTGAAGCCTCAGATCATAGCGATCATCTTTTGGTGTACTTATTTGCAATGCTGATTCCTCTTTATCAATCAGACATGAGTTCTACCAGAGAATTATTCCCCTGCTTTAGTTTTAGCGTTTGGATTTATTATTTTTATTTTTTGGCACATGAAACTGCACTACATGAACCTTAGTTTTGCAGTTTTTGGCTATAAAGTTTTTACAGTATTTGCTGCAACAGGCACCGCGAATGACCTTAATCATCCCGTACTATTTGTTGTTCTCTCAAAAAAACCATTTCTCAGCAAAGACTTACATATCAATGCCTATAGACTTAGCGACAATGTCCTCATAGAAAAGGATAATAGCTAAAATGCTCGAAGGCTTTAATTTAGAGAAAATTAAATCAGTAGAATTTATAGCATGCATTGAAAATGAAGATGACTCGGATCAGTATTTCGTTCCTGTTGACAAAGAGGCTCAAAAACTTTTTGAACTTACGCTTTTAGATACAATAAAACAACTAAAGTTTGAAATTGATACTTGGGACAATTTTGAACTTTCTCAGAAGTATGAAAAAAAGGAACGCTTAATCATCTCCACTGATCAATCCGAGATGTCAAAAATAAATGAAATTTTTAATTCAGAAGGTTGGCAAGAAAACACAAAAATTCTCGAAGACTTAAGTTCAATGGTTTTTTACTATTGTGTTTTTCGAGATAATAAAAAAAACAAAATAATTGGAGTAAGAAAGGCTACAGTTTTTAAAAGAACTCTTAAACAAAAAGGAAGATTTATCAAATTAGTTGATAATACATTTGAAGTATTAAATGAAGATTTATTTACCATCGACAAAGATTTTGATTTTATCATCACCTCAAAAAATGTTTACATTTTAAGGCCAAGTAGTTTTGAATTTGTAGCAGACTTGGAAAATATTGTAATGGAAAAAGCAAAGGAAAAAACCTTGGGCTTAGGAGAACGAATTAGTTGTGTGGAGTTTACAGATTTAGCAGAATTCGTTTCTGGCAAAAAAAGAGCCGCAAGAATAATTTCAGGCTTACAAGTTCGGAATGATTTAGAAAAGATTACTAAAGAAAGACTGATTGAAGCAGCTCATAATACTGGTGTCGAAATAGAAGAAGTTGGAGAAGATAAAATAAAACCTAAGACAGGTTCGGAAATGAATTTTTTGGAACTTCTTGATCATAGAAGATATACAACAACATTGACAGATGAAGATCCTTTAGCATTTCGGGCAGGAAATAGAACACTTATCAAGAAACCTACATAGTCTAAATTTTTTTCTTCAATTGATTTATCAGTTACTATTTAATTCCCCTCAAAATTTTCTCCGGATTCCCGCCTTTATCCGGGAATAAAATTCCTTCCCCCGCGCCGGGGCGGCGCTGGTACAATGGTTCCGCACCCACAACCCCCTATCAGGAAAGCGTTATGGAAATCGAAAAGACGATCGGCGAGATGCTGCACGGTTACCAGCCGGCCTGCGTCCTCATGACGGCGAACCACCTCAAGATCTTCGACGAACTCAAGGCACCCGTATCGGCGGAAGCGGTGGCCGACAAGCTCGGCCTTTCGGTCAAGGGCACCGAGCGGCTGCTCAACGCGCTCACCGCGCTCGGCATCGTGAGCAAGGACAGCCACAAGTTCCACCTGCCGCAGGACTGGCAGAGCTACCTCTGCCGCGACGGCGCTCACTCGATGCAGCAGTGGATCCAGCTCTCGATGGACCTGCAGCCGGTGTGGAACCAGCTGCCGGAGTTCATCCGCTACGGCAACATGGTGAAAAGCATCATGGACATGCTGGGCAACGACCCGCACAACATGCGCGCTTTCATCGACGCCATGCACGACAAGGGCCTCAAGGCCACCTGGCTGCTGGCGCGCGAACTGCCCATCGGCGAGGCCACCCGGATGCTCGACGTCGGCGGCGGGCCGGGCACCTATGCGCTCGAATGGGCGAAGCTGCACAACCACCTGCACGCCACCGTGTTCGACATCCCGCCCGTGCTGGAGGTGGCCAAGCTGTACATCGAGCGCTACGGGCTGGCGGACCGGGTGGACACGCAACCGGGCGATTTCAACAAGGACGATCACGGGCTACGACCTCGTGCTCCTCGCCAACGTGCTGCACATGTACCCGCCCGACGCCGGGCAGGCGCTGATCGCCAAAGCCGTGAACGCGCTGGAGCCGGGCGGCCGCCTCGTCATCCACGGCTTCTGCACCGACGAAGGCGACACCGCGCCGGTCCAGGACGCGCTGTTCAACCTCAACATGGGCATGCTCACCGAAGGCGGCCGCGCGCACCCGGTGCAGGAAAAAACGGGCTGGCTGCAAGACGCGGGCATCAAGGACATCCGCCATTTCCGCGTGCAGGCCATTCCCACGGGCGTGCTCACCGGCGTCAAACCCCGGTGACGGATCGCGCACGGGCCCGATCCGGCATACGGAACCCCCGGTCTCCAGCGTGGCTCTCCTTTAAAAATTCCGCCATTGCCGCTATAAAAGTGTTACAACTCGGCGGGCATGGCACCCGTGCCGCAACATTTCTACGCAAACGACCAACCTGGGGACCGGAATGAAAAAAATAGCCCGCATCGACTGGGATGCGATCGCCGGAATCGTCGCCGCGGTGGCGGCCATCATCCTGCACTTTTTCCATGTGGTGGACCTCAGCATCCTGCTGAGCGTCGCCGTGGTTCTGATCGCGCTGCTGTTTCTGCGCGACCTGCGCCGCGAGAGCAGCTACGAACGCATGGAGGAACACCTGCTCGACACGCGCGAGTGCGTGAAGTCGGTGCAGGCGAACATCGTCCCTTCAGAAGTGGTGCTCGTCGGCCCCAAAAAACTGCGTTCGGTGACGAAGGATTTCTCCGTCCGCGCGCAGGGGGAAATGATCTGGTTTCATATCTGCCCGTTGATGTTCCGGCGGCAGGAGCTGTTCGATCTGTTGCTGCGGCCGGCCATCGAGAACCCGCGCGTCGATTCGATTCAGTTTGTGATGGATTCCGGACAGAAAGAGCTTTGGCAGTCGGATCTGGCCCCGAAACTGGAAGCCTGCCCCGAAAAAGACAAGATCCGCGAACCCTGCTGGACCCAGATCGACGAAAACGTATCGGTCATCGTTTCCAACATCGGCTCGGACAAGGAATCGGAAATCCTGCTGAGTTTCTGGGGCGAGCCCTTCATGGCCAGCACCGTCGGCCGCCAGGTGCCCCGCTATATTTTTCATGTATTGCCGGAATCGGAGCTCGTCAATCCCCTGATCGAGCTGGTGCGGCATTACCGGATCAACTGAACCAGGACTGCAAATGACCTACACGCTGTTCAACTTCATCCACGTGCTCGGGGCCATCCTGATCGGCGCAGGCCTGATCGGCGTCTGGCTGTGCGACCTGCGCTCCCGCCAGTACCGCGACCTGAAGCTGTTCGCCGAATCGGTGCGCAACATCGCGGTGTTTTACGACGGCGTCGTGGTTCCCGGCGCGATCCTGCTGCTGATATCGGGAACCTGGATGGTGGTCGATCTCTTTCCCGGCTGGTCCTTCCTTCAAAGCCCCTGGCTGGCGGGCATGGTGCTGTTGTTCGCCTTCGAGTTCATCGAAGGCAACACGATCACGCGGCTCTACTTCATGCGGCTGCGCAGGCTGACGGACGCGGCTCTGAAAACGGGAAACATCACTCCGGAACTGGAAAACGAACGGGCCAAAACCCTCCCCTCCTTCACCCATTACCTCGACCTGCCCATGCTGTTTCTCATCGTGGCGCTGGGCTCCATGAAACCCGACACCTGGACGCTGTTCTTCGTCGGTTCCGCCATCGCGATCGCTCTGGCCGCGGCGCTGACGATCTGCATTCCCCGGCTGTACCCCTGGGGCGCGGAACAAACCGGCGGCTGAAAACGGCGGTTTTTCAATGCCCGTGGGAAAACGCACCCGCCTTTGCTGGAATATTCCCGCAAATCAGGTATCTTAACCTCATACGCAAAAAGGCTTTGAGCGAACGCTCCGCGCAGATGCGGCCCGCTCCCCTTCTCACTCAACATCGCAACCGGCCATGAAAACGCACACACAACCGAACCGGTTCCTGAACAAAGCACTATCAGCTGACAGAGTCCCGTTCCGGCACTCACGGCATGTTTCTTTTTCCTCTTTGCAATCCTGTTTACCGCCTGCGGCAAATCGGAGGAGGGATCGCAAACAAAATTAGCAGCGAGCCCGGCTTCCTCAGAAGTGCAGTTCGATGCGTGTGCGTTGCTGGCCGAAGCGGACCCCGCAAACCTTCTGGGTGAGGAAGTTGGAGAGCCGGACCGCAAAACTCACGATCTGCTGCAGAAGGTCAAAGCCAAAAGCGTGACCATTTCGCATTGCGGTTTTACCGGAAAGAAATCCGGACTCTTCAAATTCGTATCGTTGATGGTCAAGCATGTGGGAAAAGTCGAAAATCCCAAAACCGCTAAAGCGTTCCTCGAAACGCAGCAAAAGCAATTTGAAGGAATCGAGATGAAAGCGGAGAAAGTTCCTGGTCTAGGAGACGTTGCGGTCAAGATGACCATGCCGAAATCATTTCAACTTTGGGTCTTCTGGAATAAACACTATCAGATGAACATCATTTTAAATGGATTAAAAGATGACGAAGTGGCTCTGGAGCGGACCAGGGCCGTGGCTCAACACGTTATGAGCAAGCTTTGATATTCGGTCCGATTATTTTTTGTTCGAGGGCAACCAAGAGCCGGGTCCTTCGGGACCCGTTTTTTTAGCAGTCGATAAATCGCAGTTGGAACAGAATCTGAGTCACTTTTTCATCACCACAAGCGCCACGCCGGCCACCGCGACGACGGCGCCCGCGTACCCCAGCGGGCCGATCGCTTCCACGGCCAGCCTATCCGGCACGAAACGCGGCAGCACCCACATCCCCGCCAGCGTGATCAGCGGGTTGAGCGTGATGAGCGGGCTGATGACGGTGAGCGGGATGTGCTTCACCGCCTCGGCCAGCGCCCCGTAAGCGAGCAGCGTGTTGAGCCCGAGAAACAGCAGCACCCCCCACCCCGCCGCGCTCAGGGGCGCGAACTCCGCCCAGCGCACCAGCGGCAAAAGCGCGATCGAAGCCGTGCCGTAGACCAGCAGGTTCAGCGACTGCGCGCCGAACGAGCGGCTGAGGATTTTCTGGCAGGAAATGTAAAGCACCCACACCGTGGTCGCCATCAGGATGTACCACCACGCCGTGGAATAGGCTCCCAGATCCACCACGCCGCCGCGCTGATCCCGGTAGAACAGCACGAAACCGGCGGCGGCCACGGCGAACCCCAGTGCCTGCAGGGCCGCCAGCCGTTCCTTGAAAAAGACCACGCCGACGATGACCAGCATCACCGGCGCCAGCTGAATCAGGATCGCCACGTTGGAGGGGCTGGACAGACGGATCGCCTCGGTGACGCCGAAGTAATTGGCCGAAAGCGCCGCCCCCGCCAAGAGTCCCAGCAGCGGCGGCCGGCTGAGGATGCGCGTGGGCGCCGAGCCGTTGAGCGCCAGCAAAGCGAACAGCAGCAGGAAGGAAAACAGGAAGCGGAACCAGGCGATGGTTCCGGGGGAAAGTTCGTTGAGTGCGATCTCAAGAAAGATCGGCAGGACGCCCCAAAGGACCGTCGTCACCCCCGCCAGCAGAACCCCGCGCAGATAATGGGAAGAGGTTTCCATCCCTCACGCCTTGAGCTTTAAAAAACCGGGACCCGCCACGCAGCTCATGTCGCGTTGCGGCGCTTCAGTTCAGTTGGGAGAAGTTTTTCAGCAGGGCGAGGCCCAGTTTCTGGCTTTTTTCCGGGTGAAACTGGAACGCGTGGATGTTCTCGTGGTGCACGCTGGAAACGAACTCCACGCCGTATTGCGTCGTGGTGGCGACATCCTCGGGATTTTGCGGCACCACGTAATAGGAATGCACAAAGTAAAAATACGAATCGTCCGGGATCGATTGGAACAGCGGATTGTCGCCGCGCACCTGCACGGTGTTCCAGCCCATGTGCGGGATCTTGAGCCCCGGTTGGCGCCCGGCGCCGCCGGTGCGGCCCGAAAAACCCACCACCTCGCCAGGCAGAATCCCCAGTCCGGGGACTTGACCGAACTCTTCGCTCTGGCTGAACAGAAGCTGCAGACCCAGGCAGATGCCGAGAAACGGCTTTCCGCTCTGCACCGACCGGTGCACCACATCCACCAGATCGAGCTGTGTGAGGTTGCGCATGCAGTCCTTGAACGCGCCCACACCGGGCAGCACCACGGACCGCGCCCCCAGGATCGTGTCTTTGTCGTGCGTCACCACCGCGTCGGCGCCGACCGACTCGAATCCTTTCTGCACCGAACGCAGATTGCCCATGCCGTAATCGATGATGGCGATCACAGCTTTCCCTTGGTGGACGGTATGGCCTGGGAACGCGGGTCCAGCGCGCAGGCCTGGTCCAGCGCGCGGGCGAAGGATTTGAACAGCGCTTCGACGATGTGGTGGAGGTTGCTCCAGTAGCAGGAATGAAAATGCAGGGTGAGGCCGCTGTTGGCGGAGAACGCCTGGAAAAACTCCGGCACCAGTTCGACGTCGAACTGGCCGATTTTGGATTTGGGCAGATCGAGATCGAACACGAAAAAAGCGCGGCCGGAAATGTCGACCACGCAATTGGCGAGCGCCTCGTTCAGCGGAACCGACGCCTGGGCAAAGCGGCGGATGCCCTTTTTATCTCCCAGGGCCTTGTCGAACGCCTGCCCCAGTGTGATGCCCACATCCTCCACCGTGTGGTGGTAATCGATGTGAATGTCTCCTTTTGCTGCGACCTTCAGGTCGAAAAAGCCATGCTTCGCCAATTGAGAAAGCATGTGATCGAGAAACGGAATGGAAGTCTGGATGTCCTGCTTTCCCGTTCCGTCAATATTGACCTCGACCTGGATTTCAGTTTCCCGTGTCGCACGCGTAACTTGAGACGTTCTACCCATTCACAGAATGCTTCAGTTTCAGATGGCCCTTCTTGCCGTTGACCGCTTTTTTGCCGCCGTTGCCCGCGTACGCCTTGTGGCCGTTGTCCACGGGAACCAGCTCGTTGACCTGCCGGTAGTGAGCCAGGATGGTTTCGAAAATGCCTTGCGGATCCAGCTTGAGATCCTTGCGCTGCAGATTCGGCGCGCCGTGCTCCAGAACGATGTCTTCCAGCCCGATGCATTTGGGCGCCGCGCTTTCGGTGAGCCGCTCCTCCTGCAGCACTTCCAGGATGGCGGAACCAAACCCGCCCTTCAGGGAATGCTCTTCCACGGTGATCAGACAGGGCGTGATTTCGGCAAACCGCCGCACCAGCTCCCGGTCCACCGGTTTGGCGAAGCGCGCGTTGATGACCGCCACGCTCAGCCCTTCTTTCTCCAGAAGGTCGGCCGCATCCAGCGATGGGGCCACCATGTGGCCGTACGCGAAAATCGCGATGTCGGTGCCCTCGCGCAGCACCTCTCCCTTGCCGATCGGCAGACACTGTATCTCCGCATCGACGGCCACGCCGAGTCCCGAACCGCGCGGATAGCGCAGAGCGGCGGGTCCCGGATGGTAGATCGCGGTTTTCAGCATGTGGCGCAGCTCGTTCTCATCCTTGGGCGCCATCACCACCATGTTGGGAAGGGTGCGCAAAAATGCGATGTCGTACAGACCCTGGTGGGTCGCCCCGTCCTCGCCCACGATCCCCGCCCGGTCCATCGCGAACGTGACCGGCAGATCCATGAGGCAGATGTCGTGCACCACCTGATCGTACGCCCGCTGCAGAAAGGTCGAGTAGATCGCCGCCACCGGGCGGAACCCCTCGATGGACAGCGCGCCGGCGAACGAAACCGCATGCTGCTCCGCCATGCCCACATCAAACGTGCGCTCGGGGAACACCTTGCCAAACTTGCTGATGCCGGTGCCATCCGGCATGGCCGCCGTGATGCCGATGATCTTTTCATCTTCTTTGGCCAGCTCGATCAGAGTCTCGGCGAACACCTGCGTGTACGCCGGATTGGCTTTCTTTTTGACGAACTGTCCGGTGGCGATGTTGAACGGCTTGGCGCCGTGCCACACGTCGGCCTTTTCCTCGGCCAGCTCGTAGCCCTTGCCCTTGCGCGTGACCACGTGCAGCAGCGTCGGCCCATGAAGCCCGCGCAGCGAAGAGAAGGTGTCGATCAACGTGTCCACGTCGTGACCGTCCACCGGTCCGATATAGCGAAAACCCAGATCCTCGAAAAGCCGTCCGGGGATGAACACGCCTTTGATCGCCTCGTCGATTCTGTGGGCATAGCGGGAGATCTCCTTGCCGATTCCGGGGATGGCGAGCAGCAGTTCGTCCACTTCCTGCTTGATCTTCGTCATCACCTGGCCGGTGAGGATTTTGCTCAAATGCGCGGACATGCCGCCCACATTGGCCGAGATCGACATTTCATTGTCGTTCAGCACGACGATCATGTCGTTTTGAATGTGGCCCGTGTGGTTGAGGCCTTCGAACGCCATGCCGGCCGTGAGCGAACCGTCGCCGATGACCGCCACCACATCGTGGGATTCCTTTTTCAGATCCCGCGCCTTCGCGAAAGCCAGAGCGGCGGAAATGGAGGTGCCCCCGTGACCGCAGTTCCAGTGATCGTGGATGCTCTCATCCCGTTTCGTGAACCCGCACAGCCCGTTGTACTGGCGCAGGGTGTTGAAATTATCTTTTCTTCCGGTGAGAAGTTTATGAACGTAGGTTTGATGCCCAACATCCCAGACGAATTTATCCCTGGGACTGTCGAAGACGTAATGCATCGCAAGAGTGAGTTCCACCACTCCCAGGTTGGACGCCAGGTGTCCACCGGTCTTCGAAATCACTTGTAGCAGGATCTCCCGGATTTCTTTTGCAAGGTGAGGCAAATCTTCCCGTTTGACCAGCTTCAGATCTTCGGGACCGTCGATTTGTTCTAAAATCTTGCTCATAGTGTACCCAGTCAAAATGAACGTTGGACAAAAAACCGAGCTATCTCTCGAAGAGGATCGGCCCGATCGTCGAATGATTCCAAACAGGCAATACTTTCTTCAACAAGTTCTTCCGCTTTCTTCTTCGATTCATCCAGCCCGTAAAGCGCAGGATACGTCGCCTTGTCCTTTCCCAGGTCGCTGCCAACGTCTTTTCCTAACTTGGCCTCATCGCCGGTAATGTCAAGAATATCATCAACAATTTGGAAAGCCAGACCGATATGCGCGCCGTAACGGGACAGGGCATTGAGCTGTTGCTGCTCTGCCCCGCATAAAATCGCGCCCGAACGGATGCACGCCCGGATCAGGTGACCTGTTTTGTATATATGAATATACTCCAGGGTCTCGGGTTCGATGGGTTTTCCTTCGGATTCCAGATCGACCACCTGTCCTCCGATCATGCCTCCCGAACCCAGGGCCACCGACATCTCATGCGTTGCTTTTAATATATTCCTTTCAGAAACCCCATCCATAAGCCGGGAATGCGTCATCAATACAAAGGCTTCGGTCAGCAGCGCGTCCCCCGCCAAAATGGCGAGGGCTTCTCCAAAAACCTTGTGATTGGTCGGCTTTCCCCTGCGCGTGTCGTCGTTGTCCAGCGCAGGAAGATCGTCGTGGATCAGGGTGTATGTGTGAATGAATTCGGCAGCAACCGCAAAGGGCAGGACAGCTCGCCGGTCTCCTCCAACGGCTTCGGCTGCCGCGATTACAAGTATCGGACGCAATCTCTTTCCGCCTGCGAGAACGCTGTAAGCCATCGCCTTATGAATGCTTTCGGGATAGCTATATTCCGCGGGCAATAAATCAGCTATTGCGCTGTCAATGATCTTTTTGCCATCAGAAAGATATTGCGCTAAGACAAAATCTTGCAATTATCCTATTGAACTCAAAAAAGTTTTCACTTCTATCGATATGGTTCGCCCAATGGCAACAGCGCAAATGGTACCACAAATCCTGACACAGTCAACTTAATTTCTGAGCCCTAAAGTCCTAAAAAGCCGTTAGTTTTTAGGCACTAAGGCGAAATTCGTCCCCAATGCGAACCAGCAATTTCAGTTAAGTTTTTAACAATTTCCAATGAATTACAATCAAGTTTTTCCAATACAGATCAATGGCTCCCCGCATCCTTTCTACACCGGAAACGGTTGCGAATCGATCTGCTTCCCCATAGCGAAAACATTTCACCCCGGAGAATCTCTACTATATAATGCGGCCGTATTTGATGAGTTGGGGGTCTGCGGTCAAGGCGTCCTACCGTTTTAGCCCCTCCGCCACGGTTTCCAGCCCCATCCACACAGGAACAGATAACAATTCTGCGCTAGTGAGAAAAACGCCGTGTAAAACGCGCTGACGGGCTGAGCAGGGGCGCGATCTGGGAAATGCGCCGGATTTTCAAGCGTTCACAGCAGCAGGACCGGCCAGCCCAGCCGCCAGATATGCGAACATGGCCGTATGTTATTCAAAATTAAGGAGATAATGGCTTTTATTCCATGAAAATAGCTGTTAATCTATATACTCAAGCTCCAGACCCCGTCTTTTCGTCCAACGAACCAATCTTTCGATTTAATTGATATAAGGGATGTTATGTCAAATCTAACCGCCACCTGGGCAGGCTACGCAGCGCTGATCTGCTTCTCTTTAGCCTATATTTTGGTCATCTTCGAAGAAAAAATCCACATGCGGAAATCCAAGCCGGTGATCTTCATCGGCTGCTTCATGTGGATGCTGATCGGATTTTATGAGGCGAGCCACGGCCAAGGGCACGCGCACGACTTTATCAAGGAACTCATCGCCGAAATCGCGGAGCTGTTCTTTTTTCTCCTTGCGGCGATGACCTACATCAACACGCTGGACGAACGCAACGTGTTCCAGTCGCTCCGGTCCTGGCTGTTGCGAAAAGGAATGGGATTTCGCAAGCTGTTCTGGGCCACCGGCATCATCACATTTTTCCTGTCGCCTCTGGCCGACAACCTGACCAGCGCCCTGCTCATGTCCACGGTCGCGCTGGCTGTCAGCGGCGGCAACAGAAAGTTCATCGTGCCGGCGTTCGTCAACATCGTGGTCGCCGCCAACGCCGGCGGTGCCTGGAGCCCCTTCGGGGACATCACCACCCTCATGGTGTGGACCGCGGGCAAAGTGCATACCCTGGAATTTTCCTATCTCATGATCCCCAGCGTGGTCAACTGGATCGTGCCGGCGCTCATCATGTATCCTTTCGTGCCGGATGAAAAACCCGACGGCAAGGTTGAGGAAGTGAAGCTGAAACACGGCGCCAAGGTCATCATCGGCCTGGGCATCCTCACCATCGCCACCGCGGTGAGCTTTCACCAGGTCCTGCACCTGCCCCCGTTCATGGGCATGATGATGGGGCTGGGCGCGTTGATGCTGTACGGGTTTTACCTCAAGCGCTGGGGGGACATGCCCATGATGAGAGAGCTGGGAGTTGAGGAATGCCGCCGCAAGACCCCGCGATTCGACATCTTCCGCAAGGTGGAGGGCGTGGAATTCGACACGCTGCTGTTTTTCTTCGGCGTTCTGACGGCGGTGGGCGCCCTGCAGTACATCGGCTACCTCGCCATGGTCAGCGAAAACATGTACGGCACCCTGGGGCCGACCACCTCCAACATCATCGTGGGCGTGCTTTCCGCCATCGTCGACAACATCCCCGTCATGTACGCGGTCCTCAAGATGGACCCGGCCATGGGACTCGACCAGTGGCTTCTCATCACGCTGACCTGCGGCGTGGGCGGCAGCCTGCTGTCCGTCGGTTCCGCTGCGGGGGTCGCCGTGATGGGCGTCGACCGCGAGAACTACACATTCATGTCGCATCTCAAATGGGCGCCGGCCATCGCGGTCGGTTATTTCCTGAGCATCAGCTCCTGGTGGTTTCTCACCGCCGGTCTCAGGTAAAACGTTCAGACACCGCCACACCGATCAGGCGCGGGCCAGGGTGAACACATGCACCCGGTTCGCGCCGTTTCGTTTCAGAACCCGCGCCGCCTCATTGGCGGTGGCGCCGGTCGTCATCACATCGTCCACCAGCAGAATGTCCCGGTCCGCGACACGGTCCGGACGGTCCACAGCGAACGCCCCGCGCACGTTGCGCAGCCGTTCCGCCCTGGTTTTCATCGCCTGCGGCTCCGTCTCCCGGACCCGGCGCAACAGTCCGTTGGCCAGCGGCAGGCCGAGCGTCCGCGCCGTTTCCCGCGCGATGAGAAACGACTGATCGAACGCCCTCTCCTTCATCTTCTTAAAATGCAGCGGCACCGGCGACACCGAAAACCCCTGCCAGAAATTCGCATCCTGAGATGAAAAATACACAGCCAATAACGGAACGATTTCCGCCACCGCTCCCATCTGCTTTTCATATTTGAAATGGTGGATCAACTGCTTGAGCACACCATCGTATCCACCCAGCGAACGGGCGCGGTCAAACGCGAACGGCCGTTTGCGGCAGGGACCGCATTCAAATTCCCCCGTGGGATATTCATAATCAACGTCCGCCGGAAAACCGCAGCGGCTGCAATAAGGCGCCTCGATGAAGGCGATGTCCTTGCGGCACCATTCACACAGGTATCCGTCCACCGCATTTTTTCCGCAGTGAACGCACTTTCTCGGGAAGAGCGCCTGAAGCACTGCTTTGAGGACCTTTGTCCCCCAGTGCGGTTTTAAAAACAGATCCTGCACACGCATGCGATTTTTCCTGCGCAACGGTTTTCGGCGCCGCGCTTCCGCACTCCTCTTCAGAGAGCGAATTTGCCGGCGCCGCCTTAGGGCCGCATTGCCGGATTCGGACTTTCTCCTTTGTTCAGCCCTCCGAAACCGCGGCAGGCAGCCGCAAACCCGTTTAAATTCAATGTGGACACGCGGGAATTATGAAATCATTTGTTATGTTCATCAACCTGAAATTGTGATAAATTTTCCCCTTTGGCCCAGGCTCGGAGCCTTCTGAGGACGCCCCCGATCATGAACGACAACCAGCAGCTTGCAGCGCGGACGCAAAAATACGTGGCCCAGACCTACGGACGCTACCCCATCGGCATCGTCCGCGGCAAGGGAACCCAGGTCTGGGACGCGTCCGGCAACCGCTACACGGATTTTGTCAGCGGCCTCGCCGTGGACAACCTCGGTCACTGCCACCCGGCAGTGGTCGCCGCGATCCGCAAGCAGGCCGGACAGCTGCTGCACGTTTCCAATCTGTACCACATCGAGCCGCAGGCCGATCTGGCCGAAGAGCTGGTGCACCTGAGCTTCGCGGGCAAGTTTTTCTTCTGCAACAGCGGCACCGAGGCCAACGAAGCCGCGATCAAACTCGCACGCCGCTATTTTTCTGGCCGCGGCGAGGCGCACAGAAACGAGATCATCACATTCGACAACTCGTTTCACGGCAGGACGCTGGGCTCGCTTTCCGCCACGGCGCAGAAAAAATTCCACCAGGGCTTCGATCCGCTGCTCAAGGGATTCAAACACGTTCGGTTCAACGACATCACAGCGGTAAAAAAAGCCGTCACGAAAAAAACCGCCGCCATCCTCATCGAACCGGTGCAGGGCGAAGGCGGCGTCAACGTTGCGGACAAAGCGTTTCTCAAACAGCTTCGGAAACTGTGCAACGAACACAAGCTGCTTTTGATCTTCGACGAGGTGCAGACCGCATTCGGCCGCACCGGCAAGCTGTTCGCCTATGAAAACTTCGGCGTCACGCCGGACGCGATCACCCTCGCCAAGGCGCTGGGCGGGGGCATGGCCATCGGCGCGCTGGGCGGCAAAAACGCGGTCATGAAATCCTTCGTCCCCGGCACCCACGCCGCCACCTTCGGCGGCAACCCGCTGGCCTGCGCCGCGGCGCTCGCCGCGCTCAAGGTGTACGCCGACGTGGATTTCATGGACCGGGCGCGCCGCACCGGCGATCATTTCCGCGCCCGGCTCGAGGATCTCAAATCCCGCTTCGACTGCATTCAGGAAGTGCGCGGCCTCGGCCTGATGCTCGCGGTCGAACTCGACCGTCCGGCAGCGGAGCTGGTGACCGCCTGCATGGAAAAAGGATTCCTGATCAACTGCGTGCAGCAGAACGCGCTGCGGTTCATCCCGCCGCTGACCGTGACGGAAGCCGAGATCGGCCGGTTGATCCGGGTGCTGACAGCCTGCCTGAAACAATGGCAATCCTGAGGCGGTGCTCATGAAAAAAGACCTCATCGCCGTCAGCGACTTGACCCGCGAGGACATCTTCGCGCTGTTTGAATCCGCCGCCGAATTGAAACGCAACCGTTCCCGCCGGGAAACGCACCATCCCCTCAAGGGACGGTCGCTGGGGATGATCTTCGGCAAGCAGTCCACCCGCACGCGCATCTCCTTCGAGGTGGCCATGTTCGAGCTCGGCGGCCACGCCCTGTTTCTGAGCGCCGAGCAGATGCAGCTCAACCGCGGCGAGACCCTGGCGGATTCGGCGAAGGTGCTGTCCCGCTACCTGGACGCGATCCTCATCCGCACCCACGACCATCAGGAAGTGGTGGAGCTCGCAAAACACGCCAGCATCCCGGTGATCAACGGGCTCACCGACCACAACCATCCGGTGCAGATCCTCTCGGACCTGTTCACCCTTCAGGAAAAGCGCGGCCATCTGGACAATCTCAAGGTCGCCTACATCGGCGACGGCAACAACGTCGCGCATTCCTGGATGATCGCCGCGGCGACCCTCGGTTTCCACGTCGCCGTCGCCAGCCCGCCGGGCTGTCAACCCAGGCGGCCCGAGGAGCTGGGAATTTCGGGCTGCATCGATGTGCTCGAAGATCCGCTGGCCGCCGCGGACAACGCCGATGTGCTCTACACCGATGTGTGGGTGAGCATGGGGCACGAAGGCGAGGCGCAGGCAAAAAACGAGAAGCTCAAGCCCTACCAGATCGACCGGAAACTGGTCGACGCCGCCGCCGAGGACGTGTGGGTGATGCACTGTCTGCCGGCGCACCGCGGCATGGAGATTTCCGCCGAAGTGATGGACGGCCCGCGCTCCATCGTCTTCGATCAGGCGGAAAATCGTCTGCATGTTCAAAAAGCCATCCTGCAGGCATTGTTAAGCCCGTCAAAACAATGATATGATCGAACTCTTCGGACCGGGGAAGAATCGGCCCGAAAGAGAACGCAGTTTCAATTCCGGCACAACGGCTCTCCGCACGCAGTCCGGGCCGCACACTCTCCCTCTTCCAGATACACGGACCTTTCGATCGATGACGATCCATCCTTCGAACGCAGACACGAACAACGAACGCGGCGCCGCGAAGCGGGTTTCCCGCTTTCTCTTGCTGTGCCTGGCTCTGGCAGCGTTCCTGTCCGCACCGGCGATGCTCCACGCCCAGGAAGCCATTAAAGATGAGGAAACTTCCCGCCGCCACATGCTGTTGATCACCCGCCAGATCATGGTCCTGCAGCAGGAAATCGACGACTATCTGAAAAAAGCCCCCGGCAAGAAAGACTCAAAAAAGATCAGCGACCTGCAGGCGCAGATCGACAGGATGCTGCTGGACTTCGAAGCCATGGCCACCCAGCTTCCGCTGGATGACCCCTCGCTGCAGAAAAAAAAGAAGCTCGACTGGGTCGAAGAGCTGCAGGAGCTGACCAAGCCGCTGCTCAACGCCGTGCGCGATCTGACCAAAAAACCGCGCATGATCGAAGAGCTGAAAGAAAAGATCCAGACGCTCGAATCGAAGCTCGCGCTGCACGAAGAGGCCACCGCAAATCTTAAAAAGCTGCTCGCCGATCTTGAAGCCAACCCGCCCCCCGAAACGCCCGCCGGGGAGAAATTCGAGAACCGCATCGAGCGGCTGCGCACCAAATACGACCCGGAACTGGTGCGCTTCAACCTCATCAAGGCGAGACGCAACCTGGAACAGATCCTGTCCACCGACGAATCCGTCGTCGACGCCGCCACCGAAACGATCAAGGATTTCGTCAAAAACCGCGGCCGCAACCTGCTCGTCACGATCGCCGCCTTCATCGGTCTGTGGTGGGTGCTGTCGCGGCTGCGCAAATGGATCCTGGCGCGCAAGTTCCTTTCCAGCCGCACGTCCTCCATCGGCAAGCTGTTCAGCGCCGCCTACAACTTCGTCGTGCTCCTGTTCTGCCTGCTGGTGGGGCTCGCCTGCCTGTACTTCTTCAACGACTGGCTGCTCATCACCCTCATCATCATGGGGCTCTTCCTGCTGGTGTGGACTTCGCGCCAGTGGATTCCGAAGTTTTTGCAGGAGATCAGGCTCATCGTCAATCTCGGCACCGTCAAGGAAAACGAGCGCCTCATCTGGAAAGGCGTGCCCTGGCTGGTCGAGGAAATCCGCCTGCAGGCGACGCTCATCAACGAACGGCTGGAGGGCGGTGAATTGAAGCTGCCGCTGCACGAATTGATCGGCCAGCACTCGCGCCCGGTCGTGGATCACGAACCCTGGTTTCCGACGCGCACCGGCGACTGGGTGATCCTCTCCGACTCCAGCTACGGCCGGGTCGAGAGCCAGACCATGGAGCAGGTGGTGCTGAAACTCAAAGGCGGCGCGCTGAAGTTTTACCCGACGCCGGATTTTCTCACCCTGAACCCGGTCAACATCTCCAACGGTTTCCGCTACGCCATCGAGTTCGGCCTCGACTACGGGGTGCAGGAGAGAGTCATCGACGCCCTGCCGCGCCTGTTCGAAGAAGGCCTGCAGAAACACCTGGCGCGCCATTTCGAGGGCAGCCCGCCGGATTTCACCTTTCTCGAAGTTTCGTTCGACCACGCCGGATCGAGCTCGCTGAATCTCATGATCATCGTGCACGTGGACGGCCGCTGCGCCGCGCGCTTTGAGGAAAACAAACGCGAGATCCAGTCCGTTCTCGTGCGCATCTGCAACGAGAACGACCTCACCATCCCGTTCAACCGCCTCACCATCGACCTCGCCAACGGCAGCGCCGCCAACCCCCTGCAACCGGCGACCTGACCGTGTTCGCTTTCGAGTGCCTCAAGCAGCACAGCCATTCCGCCGCCCGTCTGGGCCGGATCACCACCGCGCACGGCGTCATCGACACGCCCGCCTTCATGCCCGTGGGCACCCAGGCCACCGTCAAGGCGCTCACCCCGGAGGATCTTAAAAAATGCAACGCGCAGATGATCCTGGGCAACACCTACCACCTGTATCTGCGGCCCGGCCACGAAATCATAAAAAAGCTCGGCGGCCTGCACCGCTTCATGAACTGGGACGGCCCCATCCTCACCGACAGCGGCGGCTTTCAGGTGTTCAGCCTGGCCCGGCTCGCCAAAGTGTCCGAAGAAGGCGTCACCTTCCAGTCCCACATCGACGGCTCCACGCACGTGTTCACGCCCGAGCACTCCATGAACGTTCAGCAGGCGCTCGGAGCCGACATCATCATGACGTTCGATGAGCCCATGCCCTACCCCGCCGAGCGTTCCGCCGTCGAGAAATCCTGCCACCTGTCCGCACGCTGGGCCAGGCGCTGCCGCGACGTGCACACAGACGGCGCGCAGACCCTGTTCGGCATCGTGCAGGGCGGCATGCACGAAGACCTGCGCGCGCTGAGCGCCAGGCAGATGACGGACATCGGCTTTCAGGGCTACGCCATCGGCGGGCTCAGCGTCGGCGAGGACATCGAAACCATGTACGCCATGACCGGATACACCGCGCCGCTGCTGCCCAAAGACAAGCCGCGCTACCTCATGGGCGTGGGCACGCCGCAGGATCTGGCGCGTTCCAGCGCGATGGGCGTGGACCTGTTCGACTGCGTGATGCCGACGCGCAACGCACGCAACGGCTCGCTGTTCACCAGCCGCGGCAAGGTGAACATCAAGAACACACAGTATAAGGACGACCCGAAGCCGCTCGACCCCGAATGCGACTGCTACACCTGCCGCAATTATTCGTGCGCGTATCTGAGGCACCTGTTCCAGGCGGAAGAGATCCTCGCCATGCAGCTCAACTCGCTGCACAACATCGCCTTCTACCAGAACCTCATGCGCAAAATCAGAAAAGCCATCGAGGAAGATGTGCCGTTCGATTCGGTGTGGACCGATTGGGGGGATGAAAATGGAAAATGACAATGATGAGCAGTTGATCCAATCGTGGATTCTGTACCAGGATGCGGACGATAAAGTTACAAAAGAAAAGCATTGGTGGGCAGAAAAGAAAATGTTTGATTTAGTCGATAAACAACCTGAGATTGGCTGGGAATTGATCAAGAAGATCAGCGAGTGCGAACTCAGTGATCGGGCCTTTGGTTGCCTGGCGGCGGGACCTTTGGAAGATTTACTGGCCGATCACGGTGAACGATTTATAGAGCGCGTCGTGACACGAGCCAGACAAAACCCGAGGTTCAACCTTCTTTTAGGAGGAGTGTGGCAGAACGACATGCCGGATGTAATCTGGGAACAGATCAAGAAAATCAGAAACAGCGTTTGGTAATTGCTTTACTAGGAAACTTCTCCGCCCTTCCCCGTTTCCTCAATGATACCGAGGATCTTGAAGGTGTGGAGGTCATAGCCGGAGCGTTTGGGGAGCGCTCCCTGCACCACGGCTTTGAGGACTTCCAGCTTTTCCCCGTCGAGGAAGGCGTGCAGCGTCTCGAACACCGGTTCGGGGAAATACAGGTTGAGATCGAGCTTCGCGCGCTTGTACTCGTAGCGGTAGCCCGAGCGCATCGGGTTCGCCCGGATGGGCCGGTACTCCACGTGCCCCTCGCGCATCAGCGGCGCGATCTCATGCCAGTCGCCTCCCAGGGCCACCAGCCCCTGGCGGATGTTGGACAGCAGGATGTCGGGCTCCTGCAATTCGTAGGTGTAGCTGGGCATGCGACGCGATCCCTGAAAATGAAACAAACCTTATGAATAAAGGTTTAGACGACTACCCGCCATAAAGGATTCATCCGCAGAGGGATATGTCCTTCTCCCGTCCACTTCGTTCTCCGACAAGCTAAGGTAGGTACAAAAAAGTCATTCCTCAAGGAGATCACCATAAACGAGGAAGAATCCTATCAAATCCCCCTCACCCAGCCCCTTCGTCCTTCGACAAGCCTGCCCTGAGCTTGCCGAAGGGCTCAGGATGACTCAGGGGCTGCCCTCTCCCTCCAGGGGAGGTCGAGCATAGCTCGACACTCGCTCATTAAAACACTGGAGGTGGCTTGAGGGATAGTTGAGTTTTCGTTTCTAGTATTTCTTTGCGTCCTTTGCGTCTTTGCGGTTAAAACCGATTTTCGCTTTTTACCCCTCCCATTCCACTTTTGTCCCGTTAATCCTGTCTCGCTTTTTCCTTTACGTCATTGCGCAAAACCTGCTTTTCTGTTTTTTTATCCTGTTATCCTGTCTGAGTCTCTTCTTGCGGCTTCACCGCCCGGATGGCCAGAAACAGCGGGATCTCCTTGCGCGCCCGGTTTTCCGCCTTGGCGCGTTTGCCCGGCTCGCTGGTCTTGTTCGACACCCATTCCTCCAGCCCGTCCACCAGCAGCCCCGCTTCGGCCAACGCGGTGAAATAGCTTTGCAGCGGCCGGTGGTAGGTGAGCGTGAACACCTTGGAGGTGGCGATGGGCGGCGTGACGATGGGAATGGAGATTTCCGACGCGTAGCGGTCGACCCGGCGGTACTCGAGCTTCTTTTCCTCGTCCCAGCCCCAGTGGCTCTGGCGGGGAATGCGGAAACACGGATGCGTCACCACCATCACGAAACGCCCTCCCGGTTTGAGGCCGCGAAAGACATTGTCGAACACCGGTTCCAGCTCTTCCATGTTCTGCAGCGCGAGAATGCAGGCGATGCCGTCGAAGCGGTTTTCAGGAACCGCGGCTTCATCGCGCGCGTCGCCGATGTGGTAGCGCACGCCCGTTTTGCTGCGGCCGCGGGCAAAGCGGATCAGCTCTTCGGAAGCATCGACCCCTTCGACTTTCATTCCCTTCTGTGCGAGAAAGCGGGACAGGACGCCCTGGCCGCAGGCCAGATCCAGCACCCGGCTGCCTTTTTTCAACGCCAGCAGCCGGTGCACGCCGGGCAGAATTATTTTTTTGTGAAAGTCGGTGCCGCGCGTCCCCACGAGGTTGTCGTACCAGGCCGCCGCCTGATCCCAGACCGTGACCGTCCGTTCTTTCGCACTCCGGGGTGACGCAGCTTTTTTTCGGGTTCGCGGGGTTCTGTTTTTTTTCTTCAAGAGAGTGTCCTGCACAAGGGGCCGGTCGGCGCTACTCAGATTCAAATGGATGGGACTGGTGGGAAAAGGGAAAATGCCTTATAATTGAAAGCGTCACATCTTCGGTTTTCTGTCCTTCCTGTTCAACCGGCTTCAATCATACCACACGAGGTTTTTCCATGAAACGATCGCCCTTCTCAGCATTGCCCCGTTTGCTGGCCGCCCTTTCGCTCTTCGCCCTCGCCGCCTGCGCGTCCTACGCCCAGAGCCAGTCGCATGAGGATCTGGAAAAGAGCATCCGCGCGTTCAACCTCAGGTTCGAAGGGAAAATGATGGACATCAGCTCCCCCTTTGTCATTCTGGACAAGCAGGAAGAGTTTCTGAAAAAATCGCTGCGGGTGGAAAACGACGTCACCTTTTATAAAACCTCCATCCTCAACGTCCGCCTGTTCGACAACGACACGCCCGTCCGCATCACCAGCGACGGCCCCGATAAGGAGTTCAACCGGGCGGACGTGCTCATCCGCTACCAGTACACGGTGAGGCCGAGCACGCAGCTCAGGACCCAGATGGTGACCCAGAAATGGGTGCACAAGGAAGAGGACGGCTGGCGCGTGGACCCGGACATCGATTTTTTCTTTCAGCCCACAGAGTCCCGCTGATCTGGGAACACGATCTCCACCCGCCGGTCGAGCGAAACCGAGGAGGGTGTGACCCGGCAGTTGTAGCCGTACAGTTCCACGCCTGCGGCGTGCGCGTTGCGCAACCACGTGCCGAACTTGGGATCGATCGCGTCGTTGGGCGCGATGGAGCGCGTGTCCGATCGCGGCGAAACCAGCAGTACCGCCGTGCGCACGCCTTCCTGCTTGAGCTGGATGAGTTCCTTCAGATGCTTCACACCGCGTTCGGTGGGCGCGTCCGGAAACTTCCCGACGGTATCCTCGACAAAGCTGACCGATTTCACTTCCACCAGGATGCGACCGCCCGCGGTCGTCAATTCAAAATCAAAGCGGCTTTTCCCCACCTTCACCTCGCTCGCATGGCTTTGAACGCTGCCGAACACGTCGATCTTTCCGGCCGCGAGCGCTTCTTCCACCACCTTGTTGGCGAACACCGGGTACACCGACACCCAGATCGAGCCGTGCCGCACCAGCGCCAGGGTGTAATCGGTTTTGCGCGTGGGACCGGGATTGTGAATGAGCCGCACACTGCGGCCTGCAATCATCAGCCCCGGCAGCCGGCCCGGGTCGGGCACGTGCGCTGTGGTCTCCACCCCGTCGACGGTCACGTGCGCCAGGTAGCGATTGGGACGGCGCAAAAAGATCCCGTCGACGAGCGTGTCTCCCAGTTTCATGCTTTCAGGATATAAAGAAAGGAATGGAGAAGAAAACGACGGTCTTCGCGGTGCGTGTGAAAACGCGGCTCAGTGATGGCCCGCGTCTTTCCCGGCGTCCAGGTTGACGGTCTTTTCGATCGCCAGAAGGGAATCGACCGAGGGCGTCACCCGTTCCATCAGCGGCTTGGGATAGAGCCCGATGAGAACGATGAGGATGCAGGCCGGAAGCAGCAGTCCCACCTCGCGCCTGTCGACATCCTTCACGCCGTCGGGAATTTTGGTTTTCTTTTCCTGCATGGCGCCCTGGAACATGTACATCATGTAGATCGACGCGAACACGATCGCCAGCGCCGCCATCAGCACATAGGTGCCGGACCAGTCCGCGAGCAGGTCCGAGGTCCACACCCCCATGAGGATGATGAACTCGCCCACGAAGCCGTTGAGCCCCGGCAATCCCAGCGCCGCCAGAGTCACCAGCATGAAGATGCCGTACAGCACCGGCATCGACTGTCCCAGCCCGCTAAACTCGCTGATGTTGCGCGTCCCCAGGCGCGACTCGATGATCCCGACGATGATGAACAGCGCCGAGGCAATGATGCCGTGGTTGACCATCTGCAGCACGCTGCCGCCCACGCCCTGACTGTTGAGCGCGAAGATGCCGAGCACGATGAATCCCAGGTGGCTGATGCTGGAATACGCCACCAGCGCCTTGAGGTCCTTCTGCGAAACGGCGATCCAGGCGCCGTACACGATGCCGCCCGCCGCCATCGCGCCGATCAGAGTCCCCATGTCCGCCACCGCTTCGGGAAACAACGGCAGGCAGAAGCGGATGAAACCGTACGCGCCGGTCTTGGACATAGCGCCGGTCAGCAGCACCAGCGCCGGAATGGGACAGGACACATAGGTGTGCGGCAGCCAGCTGTGCAGCGGAAACACCGGCACCTTGATGGCGAAGGCCAGGAAAAAGAAACCGAACATCCACACCTGCGAGGCCGGATCGAAATGCGTGTGCACCAGCTTCTGGATGTCGAAGGTCAGCTCGTGCGTCGCCTCGTAATGCACGACGGTGATGGCGATGATCGCCACCAGCATCAACAGGCTGCCCACCAGCGTGAAAATCACGAATTTCGTCGTCGCGTAGATGCGCTTCCCCTCGCCCCAGATGCCGATGAGAAAATACGTCGGCACCAGCATCAGCTCCCAGAACACGTAAAACAGGATCGTGTCCAGCGCCACGAACACGCCCAGCGTGCCCGTTTCCAGCGCCAGCAGCAGCGAAAGGAAATTGCGCAGGTTCTTCTTTTCGCCCTGCGACAACACCACCGCGACGACCGCCAAGAACGCCGTCAGCACCAGCAGCAGCAGGCTGACCCCGTCCACGCCCACTTCGTAGCGGATTCCCAGCATGGGCACCCACAAAAACGATTCCACGAACTGCATGCCCGGCTGCGCCCGGTCGAATAGGGAGAGCAGTGCCAGTGAAAGAGCGAAACCGGCCCCCGCGCCCGCCGTCGCCGTCATCTGAATAGCGGTCTTGTTGTCCTTCGGAATGAACTGAAGGAGGAACGCCGCGATCAGAGGTATGAATACAGTCAGTGTCAGCATAGTTCGGTCAACGTATTACAGGAACACCACAAACAAGAGGATCGTCACCACGCCGACGATCATGTTGAGCGCGTAGGTGCGCACTTTTCCGGACTGCCAGACGCTGATGCCCTGGCTCACGCCTTTCACCTGCGCGCCCACCTCGTCCACGGCGTAGTCGATGCCGTCCCTTTCCGCCTTGTCGGCCAGGAAACCGCCGATGCCGCGCACCGGCTTGACGATGAGAAAATCGTACAGCTCATCCACATAAAACTTGTTGTACATCAGATCGTAAATGGGAGCGAACGCCTCCTTGGCGAACTCCAGGCGGTCCTGCCCGGTCATGTAGATGACCGCCGCCGCCAGGATGCCGAGAATCCCGGCGCCCACCGCGAACGTCTCCAGCACCGCATCCTCGTAGTGCACCGGCACGCCGCCGAATACAGGCGCTAAAAATCCGTCCACCCAGTGCGCCGCGAACCCCATCACCAGCGAAAAGAAAGCCAGAAGCAGAAGCGGCCCCGCCATCACCGGCGGCGCTTCATGCGGATGCGCCTCCGGGCTGCGGGATTTTCCGAGAAACGTGTAGAAATACACACGGAAGATGTAAAACGCCGTCATCCCCGCCGTCAGCACCGCGATTCCCCAGAACGCGAAGTTGCCCATGTCCGCGTGCCAGGAACTCATGATGATGGCTTCCTTGCTGAAAAATCCGCTGGTCAGCGGAAATCCCGCCAGCGTCAGCGCGCCGATGAGAAAAGTCAGGTGCGTGAGCGGCATCGAGGCGCGCAGACCGCCCATCTTGCGGATGTCCTGCTCGCCGTTCAGGGCGTGGATCACGCTGCCCGCGCTCAGAAACAGCAACGCCTTGAAAAACGCGTGCGTCATCAGATGAAACATGCCCATGCTGAACACGCCGATCCCCACCGCGAGAAACATGTAGCCCAGCTGGCTCATCGTCGAATAGGCGATCACCCGCTTGATGTCGTACTGCACCATGCCGATGGTGCCCGCGAACAGCGCCGTCAGCGCGCCGACGGTGGCGATGAAGTACATCGTGAACGGCGCGAGTTCATACAACACGTGGCAGCGGGCCACCAGGTACACGCCGGCCGTGACCATCGTCGCCGCGTGGATCAGCGCACTGACCGGGGTCGGGCCTTCCATCGCGTCCGGCAGCCAGGTGTGCAGCGGCAGCTGCGCCGATTTGGCGAACGCGCCTACCAGCAGCAGCAGCGTGATCAGTAAAATTCCGTCGTCGTTGGGCAGAAATTTATCCGGAGCCGCGGCGAACACCTCCAGGTATTGAATGGTGCCGAAGTGCTGAAAAATGATGAACGCGGCGATCACCATGCCCACATCGCCGATCACGTTCATGACGAAGGCCTTGCGCGCCGCCAGCACGGCACTGGTCTTTTCCCTCCAGAACCCGATCAGCAGGTACGACGCCAATCCCACGAAGGCCCAGCCGACGATCAGGAAAAAGAAATCCGCCGCCGCCACCAGCAGCAGCATGGAGAACACGAACAGATTGAGATAGGAAAAATACCGGCTGTACTCGGGGTCTTCCTCCATGTAGCCGACCGAGTAGACGTGGATCACGAAGCCGACGCCGGTGATGATGAGGAACATGAACACCGAGAGCGGGTCGATCAGAATGGCGAGGTCGAGCTTGAAGCCGCCGGATGCGATCCACTGGTAAAGCGGGACCACATGCCCCGTCCGCTGCTCCGGTTCCATCACCGCAAGGTCGATGAAGGCGACGAAGCTGACCGCGAACGCAAGCAGGATCGTGGCGCAGCCGGTCCAGCCCACATATTTTTTGGGAAACCGGTCCCCGAACCAGGAAAGCCCGATGAAGCCGAGCAGGGGAATGATCAGGATCAGCCAGGTGTAGACGAACAAAGTACTTATCCCTTCAACGCGTCAATATGGTCCACATTGAGATCCCGGCGGGTGCGGAATATCGTGAGTATGATCGCAAGGCCCACCACCACCTCCGCCGCCGCCACCGTCATGATCATCAGGGCGAAGATCTGGCCGTCCAGAGAATGCAGAAACTTGGAATAGCCGATCAACAGGAAATTCACCGCGTTCAGCATCAGCTCCACCGACATCAGCATGATGAGCGGATTTTTACGGATGATGAATCCCACCGCGCCGATACAGAAAATGGTCGCGCTGACGATCAGAACGAGTTGGGTTTCCATGATTACCGTGCCCGCCTTTTGAGCGGTGCGAAGGAAAATTTCGCCAGACAGATGATCCCCACCGCCGCCACCAGCAAAAGACCCGAAGCGAGCTCGAAGGCGATCATGTGCTTGGAAAACAGCTCCAGGCCCACCGCCTTGGCGCTGCCGACCTGATCCAGCACGGCAACGTCGATCTCCCCCTTAACGGGACGCGTCGGCCCCACCGTGGCGGCCATCAGCAGCTCGCCGAACAGAAGCGAGATGAAGGTGAACGCGAACGCCTTCTGGACGGAGTTTTCCTGGATTTCCTTTTTGCCGCCCAAAAGAGCGATGATGAACAGAAACAGAATCATCACCGCGCCTGCGTACACGATGATCTGCACCGCGGCGATGAATTCGGCGTTGAAGAGAAGAAACAAGAGGGCGAGGCACACCATGTTGCCGATGAGATACAGCGCACAGTAAATCGGCGAGGAACAGAGGATCACTCCGAACGACGCCAGCACGGCGGTGATGCTCAGGACGATCACCGCGATATCATAGGTGATTTCAAACACGAAACCTTCCCTCCTGCTGCGCGGCGGATTCCAGAACGGCGGAATCCGGCGCGTGAAAAAACCGGACTCGAAACCCGCGTCCGGAACAATGCGGCCTGTTATTTTTTGACCCTTTCGGTGTTTCCCAGAATGTTCACCCGAAACTCGTTGGGCTCGGGATACACCAGAAGGTCCTCCTTGGTGGCGATGTACTTGTCGCGGTCGTAATCGGCCAATTCGTAATGCTCGCGCAGCACCACCGCGTCCACCGGGCAGGCTTCCTCGCAATAGCCGCAGTAGATGCACCTTAAAAGATTGATCTCGTACACCGCCGCGTAGCGTTCTCCCGGCGACACCCGGTTTTCCTCGGTGTTCTCCGCCGAGACCACGTGGATGCAGCCCACCGGGCAGTTGATCGAGCACAGGCTGCAGCCGACGCAGCGCTCCAGGCCGTTCTCGTCGCGGTTGAGGAAATGCCGTCCGCGGTAGCGTTCCGGCATCGTCCGCTTCACCTCGGGATACTGCACCGTGACCGGCTTGGAGACCATGTTCTTGAAGGTCACCCCCATGCCGATCAACAGATTCTTGATTCCTGAAAAGGCATTCAGCATATGAACCTCACAGCAGAACCACGGCCGTGGCCGTGACCAGCAGATTGACCAGACAAAGCGGCAGCAGCACCTTCCAGCCGAACGTCATCAGCCGATCGTAACGGATGCGGGGAAACGTCGACCGCAGCCAGATGAAAACGCACAACAGCAAGAACACCTTGCCGGCGAACGCGATGATGGGCCAGACCGGCAGGCCGTAAGCGTCCCACCCGCCCAGAAACAGAAGCGTCACCAGGGCGCTCATCGTGATCATATTGATGTATTCGCCCATGAAAAACATGGCGAATTTCATGCCCGTGTATTCCGTATGGAACCCGGCCACCAGCTCCTGCTCCGCTTCCGGCAGATCGAACGGCGCCCGGTTGGTCTCCGCCACCCCGGCTATGAAGAACAAGAGAAACGCCAGCGGCTGCTTGAAGATGAACCAGGCCGACTCCTGATTTTTCACCAGGTCGATGAGATTGAGCGACCCGGTCATCACGATGACGCTCAGCGCCGAAAGCCCCAGCGTCAGCTCGTAGCTGATCATCTGTGCCGAGGAGCGCAGCCCGCCCATGAGCGAGTACTTGTTGTTCGAGGACAGGCCCGCCAGCACCATGCCGTAGATGCCCATTCCGGAAATGGCGAACACGAACAGAAGTCCCGAATTGATGTTGGCGCCCCACAGCGCGATCTCCTGACCAAAGACTTTCAACGGCTCGCCGAAGGGAATCACCGCAAACGTGACGATCGCCGTGAACACCACCACCGCCGGCGCCAGGTGATAGAGAAACTTGTCCGCCGATTTCTGGATGATCGATTCCTTGAACAAAAGCTTCAACGAATCGGCGAACGGCTGGCCCAGACCCAAAGGCCCCACGCGGTTGGGTCCCAGGCGCACCTGAAACCGCCCCATCAGCCGCCGTTCCAGCCACACCAGAGCCGGAACGATGCCCAGCAGCGCGCCGGCGATCACCGCCGCCTTGATCGTGCCTATGAGAAATGCCGGTTCGAGGACAGGCTGGATGAATTCCAGCGTCGCATCCCAGAATTCACCGAATGTCAAAATGCCGTCTCCCGATCAGGTTCATTGCCAGATTCAAAATACTCACGCCTTGCGGATCTCCACCCAGTGAATCGGCTCCGCGCCATCCGCAAGCCCCAAAACGCCCTGCTCATCCGACACCCGCGGCACCACCACCGCGCCGGGGTTGCAGCGGTTGGAAATTTCCACCTGCGCCTGTACTTCCGCGCCGCCCGCGGTCACCACCACATCGTCGTCGTCGTTGAGCCCCAGCTTTTTGGCGTCGTCGGTGTGCAGGTGCACCACCGAATGCTGAAAATGGTGCGCCAGCCGGGAAGACGCGTCTAAAATCTTGTCATGCGCGAACAACACCGACGCGACCCTGAGCTTCAGCCGGCCCGAATCCGTCAGCGCGGGCGACGCGCCGGGTTCCGGCAGCGCCTCACTGCTCAGCATGACGGTTTCGCGGCACTTGCCGGTCTGCTTGATCGAGCGCTTGCCGATCTCCCCGTATCCCGGAACTCTCTTGGCGATTTCATCGGTCACCGCGAACGAGGTGCTGTAACTCGTTTCATCCCCCAGGGCCCGCGCCATGAGAGAGATGATTTTCCAGTCCGGCGGGTTTTGGGTCTTGAGCCCGCCCACGCGAAACTGCACGCGGCCGCCGATGTTGGTCGTGGTGCCCTCGTCGTAGCCCGGCCCGTTGGACGGCAGGACGAGATGCGCCAGCCTGCTGGTTTCGGTCTCCAGCATGTCGTGCACCACGAGATATTCGAGTTTTTCGAGCGCTTCCTTCACCTTTGCGCCGCCGGGAAAATCCACCGCCGGGTTGGCCCGGTGCACGAGCAGCGCCTTGATCTCGCCCTTCGCCGCCTTTTCGATCATGGCCTGCGCAGAAAGCCCCGCCTGAACCGGCGCGTTTTCGCCCCACCGCTCTTTGACATCGCTCTCCCTGGAAAGGGAAACCCCGCCCGGATAATGATCCGGCATGACGCCCATGTCCATCGCCCCGACCGCATTGGTCTCCGGAGCCGCCGGGATGGCGCCGCAGCGCACGCCATCCAGGGCATCCATCGCCGCCAGCAGGCGCTTGAGCGCGAACACCGAATCGCCGGTCAAAGCCTTCGGGTTGTAGATCACGGTGATTTTGCCCCCGGCGCGGATCTTGTCCGCCAGTTCCTGCATCGCTTCGGCGGCAATGCCGGTGTCTTTCGCCGCCGCACCCTTGCCGCCGTTCAGACAGTCCGCGAGCGCCGCGAACACGCGCCCGTCCGATCCGACGTCGTAGCGCAAAGACACCTCGGCGTAGCGGTCCATGCGCGTGGCCTGATCGTTGAGCACCGCAACCGGAACCTTTTGACTCGGCACGGCGATGCGGGTCGCCACCTTTTTGATCCTGAGATCCAGGACCGGCAGCTCCTCGGTGGGGTCGCTGGCGATCAGCACGATCAGGTTCGAGTCTTCCAGATCGCTGAGGTCGAAATGATCCACCGGCAGGCCCGGCGCGTTGACATAGGTCTTGTGATCGAGGTTGTTGGTGCCGAGCCGCTCGCGGAACAGTTTCTGATAGAGATACAGCTCCTCGTTCGTCCCGTAAGGCGAGCCGATGAAGCCGATGCTCTCGGGACCGTGCTCCTCGGCGATCTTTTTGAGCGTCTCCGCCGCCTGTTTCACCGCATCCTGAATGGCAATCGGTGAATGGGAACCGCCGCTTTGCGTGCGCGCTTCGCGGATGCGGTGGCCCGCGTTGAGAAAATCGTAGCCCCAGCGCGCCTTGTCGCAGATCCAGCCGTCGTCCACATGGTCGTTGGGCCGCGACTCGATGCGCATGAACTCGTTGGTGCGCACGCCCATCGTCATGTTGCAGTTGATGCCGCAGTGCGCGCACAGCGTCTTCGAATTGGTGAGGTCCCAGGTGCGGGCCTTGAAGCGGAACTGCGAGTTGGTGAGCGCGCCCACCGGACAGATGTCGATCACGTTGCCGGAAAACCGCGTGTCGTAATCCTCGTCGTTGAACGTGCCGATCTCGTTGTTGAAGCCCCGGTTGAGCATCACCAGCGCCCGCTCCTGCTCGATCACATCGCTGTAGCGCGTGCAGCGCTGGCAGGCGATGCAGCGTTCCCTATCGAGCGTGATCACCGGGCTCAGCGGCGCCGCCTTCAGTTGGTTGTAGCGCGTGAACTCCATGCGCGTGTCGCCGGGGCCGTACTTGAACGTGTTGTTCTGCAGCGGGCACTCGCCGCCCTTGTCGCACACCGGGCAGTCGAGCGGATGGTTGAGCAGCGTGAACTCCAGCACGCCCTTTTGCGCTTTTTCCACCCTATCGGTTTCGGTCTTCACCACCATGTCCGGCCCCACGTCCAGCGTGCAGGCGGTCATGAGCTTGGGCATCTTTTCCACTTCCACCAGGCACATGCGGCAGCAGCCCAGGGACCCCAGCTTCTCGTGGTAACAGAACACGGGAATTTCGATGTCCACCAGCTTGGCCGCGTCCACGACCTTGGTGCCCTTGGGAACCGAAACGGTTTTCCCGTCGATCGTCAATGTGACTTCATTGTCAGACATTAAAAACTCCTGGGAAACCTTCCCGGATTCCCGATTGCCGTTGGATTCGAATCAGCCCGCCTGCTGCGAAGCGGCGACCCGGCCTAACAGATCCTCATAATCCGCGCGGAAATTCTTGATCGAGCTGGCGACGGGCGCCACCGCCGCATCGCCCAGAGGGCAGAAGCATTTGAAGCTGATGTTGTCGCAGATGTCCTCAAGCTCCGCGACCTGTTTTTCCGCGCCGTTGCGGGTCTGGATCTGGTTCAGGATCTGCCACATCCAGCGCGTGCCCTCGCGGCACGGTGTGCACTTGCCACAGGATTCGTGCATGTAAAAGCTCACCAGCCGCAGCGCCGACTCGACCACGTTCACCGTGTGATCGATCACGATCAGCGCGCCCGATCCCAGCATGGAACCCGCCGCCTGGATCGATTCGTAATCGTAGGGCGTGTCCACCAGGTCCGCCGGCAGCATGGGCACCGACGAGCCGCCGGGAATGAACGCCTTGAGCTGGTTGTCGTCGCGGATGCCGCCCGCCATGCCGTAGATGATCTCGCGCGTCGGCGTGCCCAGGACCACTTCGTAATTGCCCGGTTTCTTGACGTGCCCCGACACGCTGACCAGTTTCGTGCCCTTGCTCTTTTCCGTTCCCAGCGCGGCGTGCTTTTCCGCGCCTTCGTTGACGATGTAGGGCACCACGCACAGCGTTTCCACGTTGTTGATGACGGTCGGCTTGCCGTAGAGCCCCTCCACCGCCGGAAACGGCGGCTTCATGCGCGGTTCGCCGCGCCGTCCTTCGAGCGAGTTGAGCAGCGCCGATTCCTCGCCGCAGATGTAAGCGCCCGCTCCGAGATGCGTGTGGATGTCCAGGTTGAACCCGGAGCCCAGAATATTTTTTCCCAGGTAGCCCTTCTTGTAGGCTTCCTCCAGCGCCACTTCGAAAATCTCGCACAGGTCGTAAAACTCGCCGCGCAGGTAATTGTAGGCCGTCTCGATGCGGCAGGCGTAGGAGCAGAGGATCATCCCCTCGATCAGCAGGTGCGGGGATTTCAGCAACAGCTCGCGGTCCTTGCAGGTGCCCGGCTCGCTCTCGTCCGCGTTGCAGCACAAATAGCGCGGGAACACGTCCTTGGCGAGAAAGCTCCACTTGAGCCCGGTCGGGAATCCGGCGCCGCCGCGGCCCCGCAGGCCCGAAGCCTTGACCATCTCGACGATCTCCTCGGGCTTTTTGGCGAAGGCTTTTTTGAGGCTCTGGTAGCCGCCCTGCTTTTCATAGACCTCGATCTTGTGGAGGTCCTTCGTGTCGATGTTCTTGAACAGGATCTGGGTCATCCCGGCCGCCTCAATCCAGAGAATCGAGGATCTCGTCGATCCTCTTTTCCGTCAGGTTTTCGTAAAACGTGTCGTTGATCCGCATCATCGGCGCTCCGGCGCAGGCCGCCAGGCATTCTTCCCGTTTGAGCGTGAATTTCTGATCCGCCGTCGTCTCCCCCGGCTGGATGTTGAGCTTTTTCGCCGTGTGCGCCAAAAGCGCGTCGCAGCCGTTGAGCTGGCAGCTGATGTTGATGCAGAACAGGATCACGTACCTGCCCACCGGCTTGAACGAATACATCGTGTAAAACGACGCCACCGACTGCACGTAGCCGGGGGAAACGTCCAGCCTGCGGGCGATTTCCTTCATCGCCTCGGGGCTCACGTAACGTTCCTGCCGTTGCGTCAGCGTCAAAAGCGGCAGCAATGCCGACTGCTTCGTCGGATACTTTTTCAGGATCGTTTCGATTTTGACTTCGTTGTCTTTTGAAAACGCAAACATCAGCGGTCCACTTCCCCCATCACGATATCGATGCTGCCGATCACCGCCACCACATCCGCGATGTAGGCCCGTTCCATCATCTTGCACATGCCGGGGATCGCGATGAACGACGGCGCGCGCAGTTTGACGCGGTACGGCGTGTTGCTGCCGTCGCTCACGATGTAAAACCCGACTTCCCCGCGCGGCCCTTCCGTCGGCACGTAGGTTTCTCCCTTGGGAACGCTGACGCCTTCGGACACCAGTTTGAAATGGTGGATCAACGCCTCCATGCTGGTGTGCAGCGTGTCGCGGTCCGGCAGCGACACTTTGTTGTCCTCCGCCTTGTAAGGCCCTTCCGGCAGATTGTCGAGCGCCTGCATGATGATCCGGCGGCTCTGCCTAAGCTCCTCGACCCGCAACAGGTAACGCTCGTACACATCGCCGTCTTTTCCCACCGGCACGTCGAACTTGAAATCGCCGTAGCTGCAGTACGGCCGCTGCTTGCGGAAATCGAAATTCACCCCGGAAGCGCGCAGCGCCGGGCCGCTCAGGCTCCAGTCGAGCGCCTCTTCCCGCGTCATGGCGCCGATCCCCTGAGTGCGGTCGAGCCAGATGGGGTTTTTGGTCAAAAGCCGTTCGTATTCGTCGATCTTGGCCGGGAAATAGTCGATGAACTTGCGCACGTTGTTCAGCCACTGCGGCGTCGCGTCCTTCATGACCCCACCCACCCGGATGTAGCTCGTCATCATGCGCACGCCGGACACTTCCTCGTTGAGATCGAGGATCATCTCCCGTTCGCGCCAGCAGTAGAGAAACACCGTCATCGCGCCGATGTCCAGAGCGTGCGTCGCCAGCCAGACCAGGTGGCTGCCGATGCGCGCCAGCTCGCACATGATCACGCGCAGATACTGCGCCCGCAACGGGATGTCGCACTCCAGCAGCTTTTCGGTGGTGAGGCAGAACGCGAGATTGTTGCCCGGCGGGTTGAGATAATCCAGCCGGTCGGTCATGGGGATGACGTGAACGTAGCGCTTGTTCTCGGAAGTCTTCTCGATGCCGGTGTGCAGGTAACCGATTTCCGGGTCGGCGGTCTTGACCACCTCGCCGTCCATTTCCAGCACCACCCGGAACACCCCGTGCGTGCTGGGATGCGACGGACCCATGTTCAGGGTCATTGTGTCTTTATCGCGCTCCAGCAGGCCTTGTTCGGTGACGCTCATGACTTCGTTCTATCGGGTCTCGGGTTTGGATTTGACCAGTTCGGATTTGTACTCCCGGTTGTGGGAGAACGCCACATCCTCAATGGTCAGGGGATAATCTTTTCGCAGCGGATGGCCTTCCCACTCTTCCGGCATGATCAGGCGCTTGAGATTGGGATGGCCGGGAATGTCGAAGCCGAACATGTCGAACAGTTCGCGTTCGGGAAACAGCGCGCCTTTCCACAGATCGGAGACCGTGGGAACGGAGGGATTTTCTTCTTCCAGGCCGACGCGGATGCGGACGGACTGGTTGTGCTCGAAGGATTGCAGTTCGTAGACCGCTTCGAACCGGGGGTCCCGGTCCTGGTCGAGGTAATCGACGCCGCGGATGTCGGACAGGTATTCGAACCGCATGGCCGGGTCGGTCTTCAGGTACTCAGCCACTTCATGCAGGGCTTCCGGTCCCACGAACAGCAGCGCATCGCCCAGATGGACCTCGCCTTTCTGCAGCTTGTCGCCCAGAGCCTGCGACGCGGTCTCGATGACCTCTTCCGGGGTCATGCCAGCCTCTTTTTGGCGCTGTCGGTCCCGGCCTCGCGCATGATCTTTTCCTGCAGCTTGATGATGCCGTACAGCAGGGCTTCCGGGCCCGGGGGACAGCCGGGAACGTACACGTCCACCGGAACCACTCGGTCCACACCCTGAACGATGGAGTAATTGTTGAAGATCCCGCCGCAGGACGCACAGGCGCCCATCGAAACGACCCATTTGGGCTCGGGCATCTGATCGTAGATCTGCTTCAGCACCGGCGCCATTTTCTGCGACACCCGGCCGGAGACGATCATCAGATCCGCCTGACGCGGCGACGCGCGGAACACTTCCGCCCCGAACCGCGCCGCATCCCAGCGGGAATTGGCCATCGCCATCATCTCGATGGCGCAGCAGGCCAGCCCGAAGGTCGCCGGCCACAGCGCGTTCTTCTGCGCCCAACCGACCACTTTTCCGAGTTTTGTCGTCAGGATGCTGTCGTAGACAGCGCCGGAGTATTCGTAGTCGAGAGCGTCGACCGTGTCTTTGATATTGAGTTTTATATTGTTGACTTCGGTTTCAAACGCATCCACCGCCGAATCGATCAATCCCATTCCAGACCTCCCCGCCCCCAGATGTAAACGTAGGCGATCCCTAAAATGAAAATAAAGACCAGCATCTCGATCAGGCCGAACAGGGCCAGTTCATCGAGCGCCACCGCCCAGGGGTACATGAACACCACCTCGATATCAAAAATGATAAAGAGCATAGCGATGGTGGCGAAACGGACCGGAAAGCGTCCCTTGGCCTCTTCTGTAGGAATTATACCACACTCATAGGGGATCAATTTTTGCGGCGTCGGGTTCCTCGGTCCCAGAATCGTGGACAGGATCAGACAGCCCGCCACCACCACAAGGGCCACCCCGGCAAACACCAATATGAAAAAATACTCGGTCATGGAATTCCCGTCACACCGCGTGTCATCGTCATCCAGGGCATGGGCCCGTACCGGCCAAAACCGGACTGAGGTTGTTATCAGACCGGCCGCCCCGATTCCCCGCAGTCTCCATGGTAGCATCGTGAGCCCGCCGGTGCGGAGAAAGGGGTGGATCGAATGAAAGTGGCGATTATATCAGCCTTCTTAACCCTGTCAATGTTTGATTTGAAAGGGATAAACCCGCTTTGCGCGGCGTTTGGCGGATCGCTAAAATTATGAATTTCAACGCCCTTCCCCGGCCGGAGGGAGTTTGCGGGTTCCCCCGTCCAGACCGGGACCGCACCCGGTGCGGATTCCATCGCATGCCGGGTCACGCAAAAAGCAGGGATGAAAGCAGACCTAAAGCCATTCCATCCGGATGTGGCGGCCGCTTGCGACTCAAAATCATAAAACAATAACGGCGCCAAGGCGGGCAGAAACGAGGACGGTCACTCGCGGTATTCCAGGTGCAGCCGGTAGATCAGGCCGGTGCGGTTGTCCTCCGGCTGTTCGGCGTCCGGCTGGGCGAACTGGGTCAGCTCGAAGGAGAGCGTGTTCTCGCCGGGCACCAGGTAACTGCCGATGTCGATGAGAAACGGGTCGGGATACCCGGCGCCGTTGAATTCCTGCTGCAGCCCGACATCGTTGACGGTGATGCGGCAGGTGTCGTCCGAACGCAGAAACAACTCCCCCCTCAGGATGTCCTCTTTTTTCTGCACCGGCAGGGTGAACGGCAGCCGGAACCGGTTCTGGCTTCCCGTCCGCGCCTCTTCCAGTGTGGGCATGCTGCGCACCCAGACCCACTGGCTGCCCTTCATCGAGCGCCAGTCGTCGTCCATCTGGCAGATCGAGGCGTTTTGCCAGTTGTCGCTCTGCGCATCGTAGTACTGGGTCTCCGCCGGGCCGCTGGTGAACACCAGAGTCCGCGTTTTCGCGACCAGCGGATCGCCGGTTTTCATGTCCACCGGATGGCTGTTCTGCCACATCAGGTCGTTCATGCCGACCCAGTAGTCGTACATGCCGTTCTTCTTCTTCACCACCGACATGCTCGGTCGCGGCGTCGAGCGCCCCAGATACGGCCCGATGTCGGCGATGATCATGCCGTTGGGGTCGCTGGCGTCCACCGAAATGAACGAATGCGACGGAATGCTGTCGTACGTGTGCACGATCAGCTTGCCTTTTTTATGGTGCGATCCGGCCGCTTCGATTTCATCCTGCAGCTTCTGCAACAGCAGAAGCGAGGTTTTGATCTCGTTCAGAAAGGTGGACTTGCCGCCGCCCTGCTTGGTGATCAGCTCCACCACCGGGGAGTTCGGGTCCATGAGCAAAAGCTTCACGTTGACGCCGTGCAGGATGCGCTCCTTGAGCAGCTCGCGCGTCGAGGTGGAGATGGAAAGCAGCGACGTGCCGCCGATGAAGATCTCGTGCTTGACGTTTTTGAACAGGCTGTCGAACGAAAACGCCTGGCCCAGTTCCGAGCGGTTCTTATAAATGCCCTGAATCCCCAGCCGCACTGCGTCCGGGTTGACGATCTCCTCCAGCGCCTCTTTGTATTCACGGAAGGTCAGCTCCCTGAGGAACACCTCGTAGCCGAACGACACGATGCCGATCAGCGCGATCAGCAGTGAAAACTCCTTGACCGGGTGCATCCAGATGCTTTTCGGCGGAAACAGCATGTCCGTGGCGATGTAGGCGCCCGCGCCGAGCAGGAAGATGACCAGCGCCAGAAACGCCATGCGGTCCTGCACCCAGTGGCGTATGTTGGGAACGGTTTTTGAGGATTTGGGCATGAGACTCGGTGGGTCGATACGGGAAAGAACCGCAAGTACAGAGGAAAAATATCGGATACGGGATCGATCTTACCTGAATTCAAACGTTTTCACAATCATCAATACGGTCCGGCACAGGCCGCCGGGTCAGCTCAGGCCGGATTTTCTGCGGATCCACCAGTCTAGCATGAGAAATCCCAGGATCAGCCCATAGGACCACCAGTTGTCCCACAGCGACAGGGTCTTGCTGCGGGTTTTCACGCGGAATTCGGGATTGTCGAACTTGAGAGCGCTCAGATCGGTGTTCGCATCCAGCACCGTGTGGACGCCGCCGGTGACCGCGGCGATCTTTTTGAGCAGCCACTCGTTGACCCGCGGCCGGTCGAACTCCGCCGTTTCGGCGAACACGCCGAAGCGCAGCTCCTTTTTCAGGGTGCGGTCCTTCAGCTTGGTTTCCGCGCGCGCCGTGTAGAATCCCTCCTGCACCGGGACATACTGAAACCCGCCGTCCCCATTGCCGTCGGTCGCAAGGTCGTGCGTCTTCGACTCGCCGGAGACCGTGGTGATCGTCAGCGTCACCGGATGCTCCGCCGCCGGCTGGTAGTTCTCCTTGAGGACCTTGAACTTGAGGAACACCGGCTCCTCCTCCCGGTAGCGCTCCCGGTCGGTCTCCAGCTGCAGAAGCTGGGTTTCCGAATCGCCCGTGAGCCAGGCCAGAAGGTTGTTCCACAGCCTCTGGTAGTAGCGCCCGCTGCCGCCCTCCCCCACTCTGAGGAAGTTCCAGTTCCAGGAAGAATCGGTGGCGAGGACGAGGCTCCTGCCTTTGCCCATGCGCTGCGCCACCAAAAGCGGATGCGACGCCGGCGACGGGCCGGACTTGTTGAAGCTCGCCAGCACATGCGATCCCGGTTTCGGCACCAGCCCCAGGTTCACCCCGTTGAGCGTGGGCAGCGACTTCCAGATTTTGCGATTGGCGGCGGCGTCTTTTTCGAGGCGCAGAATGGGATGCCGGATCAGGTCCCGTGTCAACTGCGGCTTGAAGTCTTCATACAGGTACATGGGGGCGTTGTCCCTGAGATTGACCGGCAGGATGTCCTCGATGGGCGTGCGCTTGTAGCCGCCGCCGGCGAACGACAGCTCGCCGCCGATCATCATGAACGATCCGCCTTCCTGCACGTATTTCTTGAGGTTGCTCAGCAGCTTCTTGTCGATGAACGATTCGAAGCGGAAGTTCTGAAAGATGATGAGATCGAACGAATTCAGATAATCGCTGAACAGCAGGTTGGAGGGAAACGGGATCAGGCTGAGTTCCGTCGTCGAGGCCGCCACGTCGTCCCCCAGCGTGCGCAGGATGAAAAACGACAGCAGGTCCACCTTGGGATTGTTCACCAGCACCTCGCGCAGAAAACGCGAGTCCCAGGAGGGCCGCCCGTTGAGATGCAGCACGCGGATGCGGTCGCGGATGACGTTGACCTGAAAACTCCTGCGGTTGTTGCTCTGGATCGACTCGCCCGCGAACAGCGGCACCGACAGGGTGTACACCCTTTTTCCCAGCTCCCGCGGCGTGAATTCCATTTCCACCTGGTAGTCGCGCCGGTCGCCGCGCAGCTCGACCACCTTCGACACCAGGATGTTGTTGTCTTCCTTGAGCACCAGCGGAACGTTCTTGTCGCCCATCGCCGAGGCGGACAGGGTCACCGCGACGCGGATCGGCTGGTGCACGAAGCCGAAGTCCGCCGTGTCCAGCGTGTCGATGGCAAGATCCTTGAACGCGTCGTTGCTGCCCGCCTGGAACGTGTGGATCGGCGCCTCGAACGCGGCCAGCGTCTGCATCAGCTCGCCGGAGATGGCCTCTTCCGCCTGCGTGAGATCGGCGCCGTCGGAAAACAGCAGCAGGCTCTTGAGCGATTTTTCCTGGTACTGCCGGGTCAGCTCCTTGAGCACCTGCCCCAGGTCGGTGTTGGGCGCCCGCGGATGATAGCCGGACAGGTCGCCTACGCCCGGCCAGGCTTCCAGCCGGTCCGAAACCAGGTAGGTGTCCACCTGAAAATCGTTGTTCAGGGAATCGAGAAATTCCCGGTTCGCCTCGAGGGTTTTCCGCACCGCGTCGATGCGCGGCGTTTCCGAGGGAAACGTCTGGATGGACATGCTTTTGCTGTTGTCCAGAAGAACGGCGACGGAGTTTTTCTGAGTCTCGCTCTGGTGGAACTGCAGCTGCGGCTGCAATAGAAGCAGAATGAGCAGCGCGAACGCGGTCACCCGCAGCGCGAACAAAAAGCACCGTTTGAACAGGGAGCGGATGCGCCTGAGGCTGGTCCAGAAAAACCACAGCGCCACAGGAACCACCAACCCCAAAACGATGAGGATCCACATCGCCTGATCGGGGCCCCAGTGGACCTCCCACTGGTTGTATCCGGAAAGGCCGAACTGTTCCTTTATGAAATTCATCGCGCGTTGTACCGGCGCAGGCGCTCGAGAATGATCGGCAGATGCACCATGTCCTTTTTATAATCGAGCGTGAGGGCGTACATCACGATGTTGACCGCCAGCCGGATGCTGCCCTGCCGCTGAGCCGAACCGCCGGCGATGATGTCGTAATTCCAGTGCCCCAGCTTGTCCCGCGCCCAGGCCCCGCCCAGATCGTTGGCGCAGTAGACCAGCACCGTCCGCCCTTTCACCGAAATCCCCTCCAGGTACGGGTTGAGCACCACGCGCCCCACCACCCGGTTGATCAGGTAAAAGGAGCGGAAGATCGAATGGTCCCGCGGGATTTTCTGCAGCGGGATCTTCGGAAACAGACGCTCGATCATCCGGCGCACCGAGCCGTCGAACTCCGAGTTGGCTTTCGAGGAATTGTCGTCGATCAGGAGAAAACCTCCGAATCCAAGATAGTGCCTGAGAATTTTAAGCTCCTCATCGGTGAACGGCTCGAAGGCCGCGTTTCCCGAGAGGTAAAGAAACGGATAACGGTACAGGTCCGGATCGGTGAGCGTGATCTCTAACGGTTCGCGGTTGATCTCCACCGAAGTGCGGCGCGCCAGTTGCGCGAGCAGGCTCCGAAGCGCCTGCGGACGCGGATTGGGATTGCCGCCCCGGTACTTGACAATGGGAATGGTGAAACGGGAATCCGCCGCCGGCGCTTCGGTAGGCATCGCGGGCACCGCCACCGCCAATAGCATGAAGAAAAGCAATGAGCGCATGATTTGAGTTTAAACAGGATTTTCCCCGTTTTCAATCAGTAAGCGGGTTTCCGCCACTGGCCTGAAAATCGGGCCCGATTTTTTTACGCAGGGAAGTTCAATTTCTTTTGCCTATTTTCGACCGTGGCGTTAGACTGAGCCTCAATCCTCCAGGCCAGAAAATTTACATTTGGAAATCGCATCGAATATGCAGCGCACCGTTTTGTTGAATCCGGGTCCGGTCAACGTCACCGAAAGGGTTCGAAAAGCCCTGCTTAAAGCCGACCTCTGCCACCGGGAAGAAGAGTTTTCCCAACTCATGGGATCGATCCGCGAAAAGCTCATCCGGGCGTTCGGCATCGAAACGGAATACACGGCTGTACTGATATCGGGATCCGGAACCGCAGCCCTGGAAATGGCCGTGTCCTGCTGCCTGAAACCGGACCGGTCGATGCTGGTCATCGAAAACGGCGTCTACGGCGAACGCATCGGCACCATGGCCGACACCTACGAGCTGCCGCGCCACACGGTGAAGCACGCCTGGGGGGAGACCGTCCGCCTCGGCGACGTCGAACAAGCGCTCAAGGCCCATCCCGATATCGAGGTGGTGGCGATGGTCCACCACGAAACCACCACCGGGCTGCTGAACCCCTTAAAAGAAGTGAGCGCGCTCGCAGAAAAATACGAGAAGAAACTGCTCGTCGACTGCATCAGCAGTCTCGCCGGCGATGCGATCGATTTTTCCGCCTTGAGCATCGACTTTGCCGCCGGCACCGCCAACAAATGCATCCAGGGTCTGCCCGGCGTTTCGTTCGTGCTGTTCCGCAAAAAAGACCTGTGCCGCCTGGCGCAGATTCCCGCGCGTTCGGTGTATTTCAATCTGGTGAAACACCACGGCGCGCAGGAAGCCGGCGACACGCTGTTCACGCCTTCGGTGCAGATCCACTACGCGTTCGAGGAAGCCTTGAACGAGCTGATCGAGGAAACGGTGTCCTCACGGATCGAGCGCTACAAAAACGCCGCGCACCGGTTCCGCAGGGGGTTTGAAGCGATGGGCCTGGACATTCTCATCGCGCCGGAGCAGCGGTCCAACGGACTCACCGCGCTCCGCCTGCCGGAAGGCATGACCTATTCGACGCTGCACGGGCAGCTCAAAAAAGCAGGTTTTGTGATTTACGCCGGTCAGGGCGCGCTCAGCGAGCGGATTTTCCGCATCGCCAATATGGGCGACATCACTCATGAAGAAATCGACCGCTGTCTGGAAGTCATGGAAGATTGTTTCTCCGCAGCGCATAAAGATAGAGGTTGAATCATGGCTATATACGACACGCTGCGTGACTACGCTGAAAACTCGGGAATCAAGTACGACCCGGCGTCCGTCCACCCTGAACTGGGACACAGCCTGTCCTTGTTCCACACGAGCCTGGTGGAATCGGGCCTGGAGCACGACGGCCCCGAAGGCAAGCAGCGCCTCACCGCGCTGCCGCTGGACATCGACTGTTTTCACATCAGCCAGTTCATCGTCGGCTTTTTGCCGTTCAACTCCGTGACCCGAAAGGAAGAGGTCAACCACGTCCTGTTCGAGGTGTATTCCTGGTTCAAATGGCTGGAGAAGAAAAACATCTCCCACGGCTTGGCAGGCATCGACCGCACCGTGCTGTTCAAGGAACTGTGCGCCATGCAGGAGCGCTGCCTGAAGCTCAGCCACCTTCTGGACAAGGAATCCGGCCGCATCCTCGACGACCCGCCCGAAATCATCAACACCTTAAACGACGTGTTCACCGTGCAGAAGATCGAACGGGAAACCGCGCTGCTCAAGGGACAGCGCGACGAGGACCTGGTGCGGCTGCGTCTGCCCGAACCGGTCATCAATCTGGTGCGGCTCAACGACTCGATGGACCTGGTTCTCGGCGACACGTCGGAACGCTGGGTGCTTTTGGAAGCGGGCCAGGTGTTCCCCGCCTACTCTCCCACCAGAACCGAAGCGGGTTAACGGACGGAGTCTTCATACATTCGAATCCACTCTCTTTGTTCGTCCGTGTCTGGAACCGGACAACCACGTGCTTTTTCAACCCAACCAAACGCAGTCTTTAAGTCGATTCCATAAGAAATCATCAAGGACACTGCTATCAACGATGCCCTGCCGATGCCCATTCGACAATGAGCTACGATCGTTCTCCCATTCATTGCTTCGCATTTTAAAACTTCGATAAAATTCGCCCATTCAGACAATGATTCAGGAACCTTCTGTCTTCTATCGGATGACGAAGTAATTTGATTCCATGTCTGAGGCAAAGTTTCGGCTGATCCTGTATATCCAGTTCCACCATTTCTGAATCAGTCAGCCCGGAAGCGACAACCGATACACCCGCCTTCTTTAAACCTTTCATTTCATCGTCAAGCCAATCGCCGCCACGAGAACGTGCCATCGTTCCTATCCGCGCCTGATTAAAATCTTCTATCCAGAAAATTTGGGGAATCATCAATACTCAAATGCGCAATAAAAAAGATTTATGCACTTCAAGAATTTGAAATCTTTTTTACTTCCTCTCCCCCCTCCGGGGGGAGAGGACTAAGGTGAGGGGGGGGGCTTTGCGAACTTTGCGTCTTTGCGGTTAAAGCAGTTTTTCTTTTTTTCCGCTGTTATCCCGTTAATCCTGTCCCATTCTTTTCTTCGCGTCTTGGCGCGAGGCCGGTTCTTTTTCAGCGGAAATCCCCTGTCAGGTTGAAGCCCGCCCAGTAGGAGGGATGCGGATAGAGATTCTTGACCAACAGCTGCGCCTTGCGCAGGCTCTCGGCTTTGTCGTTCTGCACATAGTTGCGGTAAAAATGCTTGATCAGCACTGCCGTCGAGATGTCGCTCACCCGCCACAGCGAGGACAACAGCGAATGCGTGCCCGCGTAGATGAACGCCCGGTTCAGCCCCACCAGATCGTCCCCGGCGGTGATCTCTCCCAGCCCGGTCTGGCAGGCGCTGAGCGTCACGATGTCGGCGTTGATCTGCAGGGAAAACACCTCGTTGACCTCGAAGTTGCCGTCTTCGGATTTGTCCTTCGTCAGCTTCAGCGAGGAAAACAGCGGGTTGATCGGATCGAACTCACCGTGCGAGGCGATGTGGATGATCTGATAATCGCTGATGTGTTTCTGCAGCCAGCTTTCCGTGGCCTTGTCGCGCGTCAGGATGTCGATGCGCGGAAACTCCCAGCGGATGGATTTGGCCTCCATCTCCGCCAGCGGCAGATCGTAGTTGAAATCGCCGAGATCCGGGTTGCCCAGTGCCAGCACCTTGATCTGGGCGCTCTTTTCAAACTTGCGCTTGAAGGTGTAGCGCAGCACCGACGCGCTGGGCGAGTAGAACAGCGGGTGCTTTTCGATGAGATAGCTTTCCCCGTCTTTCAGCGACGCATAAGCCACATAATGCAGGTGGCTGTGCGGAACGATCGCCAGCACGCGCTTCTGTGAGGTGAACTTCTCCACCGGACGCATCAGCCAGTTGTAAAGCTGCGACAGCTGATCCTCCACCGGAGCGAGCTGCTGGATGCGCTTGCGGTAATCCTTGACCACGCGGCTGATGTCCGCTTCCTTCACCGGCACGCGCACCACATCGATGCCGCCCTTCACCACCACCCAGATGACCAGCTCGTTTTCCGTCACCAGGTATTCGAGTAGCGCCATCGGTTCTTCCATATAGGCGTCGAGCTCTTTGAGAGTGATCGATTCCACGGTGACGAAGCTGGAAATCTCCGGGCTTTGCTCCTTGGCCCGGATCAGCAGATCCTGATAGGCCGTGCGCGCCGACACCAGCCGGGCGGACAGCGTTTTCATTTTTTCTTCATCCGCCTGCGAGCGCGCCGCACCCAGCGCGTCCTCGACCATGCGAATGGTCTTTTTCTGTTCGGTGAGCGCGTCGTACAGCTTCTGGCTGACGTCGTTTTTGAGGCTGATCTTCTGGTTGCCCAAAAGGTCGATGAAGCTCCTCGCCTTCGCTTTCTCCGCGAAATTGAACGCCGCCTCCGCCTTGCCCATATCCAGCAGCAGCAGGATCAACTCCTTGTACACATCCTGCTTGTCCGTGAGGAAGCCGTTCTGAAACTCCTCGACCTTGATGGCGGCGCGCATCTTGTCCACCACGTCCACCGCCTTCTTGTACACCTCCACCGCTTCGGCGCGCTGGTTGGCGCGCTTCAGGCAGACCCCCTGCCCGCGCAGCGCGCGCCAGAGCACTTCGCGAATGTTGAGCGTTTCGGCCAGCGTGCCGGTTTCCTCAAAGATCGGCACCGCCTTTTCGCACTGGTTTCTCTCCAGTGCCAGGTGCCCCGACTCCAGCATGGACTTCACCAGGTTGGTGCGGTTGCCGATCTCCCTGCTGAGCGCAATGGCCTTGTCGATGTGCGGCTCGGCCTCGTCCAGCCGTTTGAGCCGCATCTTGCTCATGCCCAGGTTGCGGTGCGTGTAGCCCTGCCCCCATTTGGACTTGAGCTTGATGTCCTGTTCCAGCGCCCTGTTGAAAAATTCAATCGACTCCTCGTAGCGCTTGTCCTTGCGGTGCACCAGGCCGATGTTGTTGTTGGCCGAGGCGATGTCGAGCGGCGAATGGATCTGCTTCGCCAGCTCCAGGCTGCGGTTGAGGCTTCTGAGAGCGCGTTCGGAATCGTTGAGCGTCCAGTGGATGAGTCCCAGCGTGTTGTGGATGAACGCCTGCTGGCGGACGTCCTCGATGGCTTCGGCGATGTCCAGCGATTCGCGCTGAAAGCGGAACGCCTTCTGGTAATCGCCCTGGAACCAGTACGAGTTCGCCTGATAGAGCAGCGCTTTCGAGAGCCCGCCCTTCAGATCGTGCTTCGTCGCCATTGCCTGCGCCTGCGTGTAAAACTCCAGCGCCTTGGCGAAATCGCCCTGCTTTTCCGAGACCAGTCCCAGCTCCAGCAGCGTCTCCACCATCTGCTCCGCATGGTCGAGCTCCTTGAACAGTTTGAACGCCGCCGAGAAGTAGCGCAGCGCCTGGCCGTACTGGTTGAGCCTCAGATAATAGATCCTGCCGATGCGCCGAAGCTCGCGGCCGCGGTTGAGGTCTTCGCCGATCTCTTCGTTGATCTTGAGCGAGGCGTTGAACGCTTCCAGCGCCTGATCGTAATCGAGCGCGTTCTCCTCGACGATGCCCAGCGTGCTGTAATTTTCCGCCAGCCGGTCGAGGATCTCGTTCTCCTCGTAAATCTTGAGTGCCTGCCGCAGATGGTCCACCGCCGTCGGATACTGCTCCGCCCTGGAATACAGGATGCCCAGAAAGTAGAGCGCTTCCGCCCGTTCCTCCGGGTCCTCGCTGTTTTCAACGAATTTCAGCAGGTCTTTCTGGTACGCGATGGCCTTGGGATAATCCTCGATGTTGTACGCCGCCTGGGCGAGCGATTTGTAGATCTTCGGCGCGAGCGATTTGTCCTTGAGAAAATCCAAAAGCGCCAGTGATTTTTCCAGCCGGTCGATGGCGCTCAGCCAGTCCTTGTCGAGAATCGCCCGCGCGCCCCCCTGGGCGTTTTTCATGAAATGGGTTTCGGCGAACTGGTTTTTCTCCTCGGGGTCCATGCCGGAAAACCCGTAATATCGGTAGCCGGTCCACGCCAGCGACCCCGGATGCAGCCGGGCCGCCTCCACCTGCGCCTTGCGCAGGGATTCGGAAGGATTGCCGTTTCTGAAATCCTCATAGAAATGCCGCATCAGCGTGTCATGCAGGGCGGCGTCCTTCGGGCCGCTGCGCAGCAGGATGCCCGGATAGCCTTTGAAAGTGAGGCCCTGAATCAACAGCGCCGTGGGCGAGAGCGAAATCTCCGGCTTGAATTCCATGGCCAGGTCGGTCAGCGCGATGAAGTTGGGCTCGAACGCATCGCCGAACAGCTCTTTCAGGCTCACACGCTGAAACTGCCTGGGGTTGGGGTCCAGGTTGAAATAGGAGCCGGAAAACTGGCGTGCGTTGAGGTGCGTTTTGCCTTCAATGTGGACGACACCGTAATGCGCCCACAGGGAACGGAATTCCTCGCGCGTGGCTTTCTCGCCGGTGAGGTTCACGACCGTGGCGTATTGCGGCGCGAACGCCTGCGCGCCCGGAGCGTTCACTCCCAGGAAGCGCGAGTTGTACAGGTTCTTTTTCCGCTCCGCCAGCGCCAGCTGCGACAGTGAGGACAGAAACGTCACCGGCATCGACTCCGCAAGCGTGCGTCCGTTCGCGCTGAACGCCGCCCAGGGCAGAAACTCCAGTGCCCCGTCGGCGATGAGGTAAAGCGAGCGCGTGTCCTTGAGCCAGGCGGAAACCGGCGCGATCAGCGCCTGCGACAGCCGGCTCACGTCCGTGTTCTGCAGCGGAGCCTGCTCCTGCGCCAGCCGGACGATGATGCGGTTGAGATCCGCGTCCGCATTCAGCCGCGCGCCGCGAACGGCGGCGGGGCGGATGTCCCATACTCTGATTCCGTCCGGCAGCTTTTGATACTTCACAATGCTCTGCCCCGGTTTCAGGTTCTCCTGAATCGCGGTCAGATCCGGAACGTGCGGGGCGAACAGCGCGGCCAGCGCCGGGTCTTCCTCCTGCAGGATCGACAGGATCTCCCGGTATTCCTCGATGATCGCTTCGCGCTCCTCTTCGGCGTCCTCGCCCCTGGCCTCTTTCAGCCGTTCCGCGTAGGCTGAAAGGTCTTCGTAGAACGTGCGGCGCTCCTCGTTGTTGTTTAGCTGCACCTCCGGGCGCAGCAGAATGATGAGCTGCTGCCGGCCTTTCTCGGAATAGTGCAGCGCTTCGTCATAGCGCTCGGCGTTGAAAAGAAACTGTGTGAGCGTGCGGTACAGATCCTCCACGAGAATCAGCGTCGAGGGAGTGTTCTCCACCAGCCCGTACGGCAGGCCGCTCAACAAAGACTCCGCTTCCATCAACAGGCGGAACCGCTCTTTCGGCGGAGCCACCAGCGATTCCTGATACCGGTACCGCCAGTCCAGGTACCAGGGCGGCGGCCCGGCGGCGGCCTGCGCTTTTTTCGCGCTGCCGGTCAGCTTCTCGGCCAGCAGCTTATTCTGCGCGATCGCCCGCTTGAGTTCCTGATGATCGCCTTCCGCTTTATCCAGCAGCGCCTCGGCTTCGTTGAAATAGGCCTGCGAGCGCTTCACATAATCCGCCTGCCGCTTGAGCCCCTCGGTCGATGCGATGAGCTGCGCTTTCAGGCCGCCGTCCGGCTGCCTGGGATCGATCGAGGCCTTGACCGGCGCCGGCAGGCGGTACCCCAAAGCATGGGTGAAGATGCCCAGATAGTTTTTCAGATAAGCGAGATCCTCCGTGCGCGTGAGCGTCTCCACGGGTTCCAGTGCTTCGGCGGCCTCCTCCAGCAGGCGCACCGTGTCCTCGATCTCGCCGCGCAGCGCGGGCAGTGGCGTGGTCTGGCTCTTGCTGAACACCGTGCGGGCGATGTTCGCCGCGTTCACCGCGATGCCGTGCTTGTTGTTGAGTTGTTTGGAAACCGCGTAGGAGTCCCTGAAATATTTCCGGCTGGCGTCGGCGTCACCGGATTTGTAATAAAAATTGCCGATCTGGTTTTGCAGCAGCGCTTTTTCCAGCAACACGGGAATGTTCTTCTGCACATCGAGGTTTTCGGGAATCAACGCCAGCTTCTTCTCGAAGTATTCGATGGCTTTGCCGTATTCGCCGAAATCGCCGTAGATCTTGCCGATATAGTGAAAGATGAGTTTTTCCTCACCGGTCTTGTCGAATCCGGTCGCCGCCGAGGAGGCGTCGGCGTCCAGACCGGTCTCCACCGCCACGCCGAACAGCCCACTTTTCTTTTTGGCTTTGCCTTTCTGCACCACGCCGTGCTTTTCCAGGTTGTCGATGGCCTGGAAATAATTGTTGAGCGCCTGGTTGAGGGACGGGATGTCCGGCTCTTCCTGCGACTGGTTCAGCATGACGAGGTTGTTGGCGATGTTTCTCAGCGAGCGGGTGAGCGAAGCCTGGTTGCCCGCCTCGCGATTGAGCTCCAAAGTCTTGGAGAAATACTCCACCGCCGGCGCGTGGTCGCCCTGGTCCTGGTAGACCAGCGCGATGCGGTCGTTGAGCTCGGCCATGCGGCTCAGATCCTTCTTTTTGGAAACCAGCGTCAGCGCCTTTTTCAACTGGGTAAGCGCCACGTCGTGGAAGCCCGCCCGGAATGCGCTTTCGCCGTAGCGCTGGCGGAACACAGCCTCGCGGTTTTCATCGAAGAACGGTTCGGTGCGGGCGTTGCGCTTGTCGTAGTACTGGTAGGCGGCGTAGTGATTCTTGAGCAGGTAATGCCCGTTGCCGAGATTGAGCAGCAGGTCCGCCTCGTTTTCCGCGTTGCGCGACGCGTCGTTCAGCGCCAGCGCGGTCTGGTACTCGTACAGCGCCCGTTCCAGATAATCCTTGCCGGGGTTGCTGCGCTCTTTCTGCTCGTAGATCCATCCCAGCGTCTGGTGAAAGAACACCTGCTGCGAATCGAGGCCGAGCGCGACGCCGATCTCCTTTTCGGCGCGGTCCAGATCCGGCGGATCGAGATAGGTCACCGCCAGCCCGAGGGCGTAATGATCGGTCGCGGAATCGGGCCGCGCCGCCACGCGCTTTTCATAATAAGGAATGGTCTTCGCCACTTCCTTGAGGATGGCGCTGGCCTGCAGGTAGCCGCGGTGCGCCTCGACCGTATCCGGGCTGGTGTCGATCAGGCGGCGGAAGGTCTTGCGCGCCAGCTTGATCTCCCCCACGCGCAGCTCCCAGGTGCCCTTCTCCAGGGTCTTGCGCACGAATCCCTGACGCGCCCGCTCCAGTTCCTGCTCGTCAAAAACCGGGTTGTCGGAGATTTCCTTCAGGACGTTCAGGCTCTGCTCGAAATTCTCCTCTTCAGAATAGATGTTGGCGAGCGCCATTTTCGCCCGGAAGGTCTGCGTGTCGGCCTTGGGGTATTTCTCAAGCGTCCGGCGGTAGGCTTCCTTGGCGAGCAGGTTCTCGTTGGCTTCGTGGTACAGCTGGCCGATTCTGTTCTGCACCGCAGCACCCAGGCGCGGCAGGTCCTTGTATTTCGCGGTCAGCGCCTGCAGGCTGGAAACTTTCTTCTCCAGCGTCGGCTGCTTTTCGAACAGGCTCAGGATTTCCTCCACCGCGCTGTCCGACCACAGGTCCACATCGTAATAGTCTTCGACCACCTGCACGTAGGAACCCACCAGCCGTTCCTGATCGCCCACGAGGGAATAGATCTGGCTCTGCGAAAACGCCGCCGCCGCGGACAGCACGCGCTGGCTGGGGTATTCCTGCATCACCTTCTTGTAGAAGCTCAGCGCCTTGGCCTGATCCTCAAGCATGAAATGCAGGTTTCCCGATTCCAGATACGCGCGCGCCACCACCTGCGGATGCTCCTGGTAGCGCCGGGCGATCGCATCGAGGGTGTCGAGCCCGTCCTTGACCTTTTCCCGGTGCACGGTCGGGCCTTCCTCGCGCGCCCGCTCCAGTCTGAGCAGCAACAGCTCGATCTCCGACAACCCCTGATAGGCAGGCCGCTCCGGGTGCTTTTCCACGATCTGCGTGAAAAACTGCGCCGCTTCCTCCGGATAGCCGGATTCGGCGTAGCCCTTCGCCAGCCGGTAGCGGATGCGGGACAGCCCTTCCTCGCCGTCGTACTCGCGGATCAGGTTCTGGTAGGCCAGCAGGCAGGGATAGGAGTATTTCTCGTTGCCGCCGCAGTTGTCGTCCGCCACCTGCAGCGAGAGCCCGTAGTTTTTGGCTTTGGGGAAGATGCCCTCCGGCGGGATGGACCACACGTCGATGCCGGACCTGCGGTTGGAGGTGTAATACAGCCTGCCGTCGCCGGCCGCGGACGGCAAAAGATCGTAGGTCGAACTGTCGGTGAGCTGCCGCTGCACGCCGCCTTTGAACGCAGCGAACGCCACGCTCCAGATATTGGGGTTGTCGTCGATCGTGAGATCGCCGTCGTAGTTGGTGTCGTTCTCGTAGCGGTTGAAGTAGATGCGCGTCCCGTCGGCGGACCATTCAGGCGACACCTCGATCTCCGGGCCCGAGGTGATCTGCACCTTGTTTCCCGTCGCAAGTTCCTGCACCCACAGATCGGCGTCACGGTCGCGCGATACGTAGGCCAGGTATTTGCCGTCCGGGGACACCGCGGGATTGCCGCCGGATTCCACCACCCGGGTTTTCGTGCCGGAAGCAATGTCGATTTTAAAGATCGCCTGCTCGCGGAACTTGCCTGCAATCGATGTGAAGTACAGCGCCTTGCCGTCCGCGGACCAGGCCGGGTCCAGTTCCGGCAGATCGTCCTGAGTCAGACGCGTTAGCGCGTATTCCCCGGTTTCCGCGTTTTTGCTGTCCAGGTCGAGGATGTACAGATCCCCCTTGGGGTCCGACCGGTGCGACACGAACACCAGCTTGCGGCCGCTCTTGTGAAAGCGGGGCGCGTTGTCTTCGGCGCTGTGGTTGGTGAGCGGCTCGTCCGGAGGCTGGATGCCTTTTCCCAGGCGCTTGAGCCAGAGATCCAGATTGCCGGAGCGGTCGGAAACGTAAACCATCGATTTCCCGTCCGGCGACAGGGTCGCGGCGAAATCCTCTCCCGGATTGGTCGTTACCTGTACCGGAACGTTGAAGCGGACGGCGGCGGCAGCCGGAATCACGGCCAGGATCCAGAATATCGGCAGGAAGATGAAAACGAGTGGGGCAGTAACCCTTTTTGCTGTCATTATTTATATCCTCCTCCACCGGAACCGGGGCGGTCAGAATGGTCTTCCTGAAATCGAAAGCGACGGCGAATGCGCCGTCCTGCCAATTTCACCGGAATCGGGCGGCCGCCCTCCCCGGCGCAGGCGAAAACATTCCCTTGAAAACGAAGAGGAAATGATTTACAAAACACCTCTGACGATATGATGACGTATATCCTTTCTTACTGATTTCCAGCTTACTAAGAATGGAATTTCAAATCAATTTTGAAGTGAAGGACTGGATCGCCCTGGCGCCCGAGCTGACGATCCTGTTGACGGCTTTGCTCCTCCTGATGATGGGGTTGAAAAAAGCCTTCAACTCCAACGGCTACCTGTCCATGACCGCGCTCACCGGCGTCGCCGTCGCGCTGGTCTTTTCCGGCTACCTGTGGACCATCGCGCCCACCGCCGGCAACGGCGGCAACCCGGACCTGTTCAGCAACGCCGTCATCCACGACCGCTTCTCCCAGACCTTCAACATCATCTTTCTCATCATGTCGCTGTTCGTCCTGTTCGGATCGGTGCGTTACCCGCAGGCCGACCACGAAAACAAGGCCGAATACTTCTCGCTCATCCTGATGACCGTGTTCGGCATGATGTTTCTCGTCAAATCCGGCAACCTGATCACCGCGTTCGTGTCGCTGGAGATCTTTTCCATCTCGCTCTACATCCTGTGCGGCTTTTCCGCCAAGCACGGCACCGGCAAGGAAGTTCCCTCGGACACGCCCCAGCTCTCCTGGGAATGCCAGTCCTCGCAGGAATCGACCGTCAAGTACCTTTTGACCGGCGCGTTCGCCTCGGCCATCCTGGTTTACGGCATGGCGCTGATGTACGCCGGAACCGGCACCACCGAGATCCGGCTCATCGGCAAACTCATCCAGGAAAACCCGTACAGCCAGAACACTCTCGTTTATATGGGCATGGGGCTGATGTTCTCCGGCCTGGCGTTCAAGGTGTCGCTGGTGCCCTTTCATTCCTGGACGCCCGACGTCTACCAGGGCGCGCCGACGCCGATCACCGGCTTCATGTCGGTGGCGACCAAGGCCGCCGCCTTCGCGCTCATCGCCCGCATCTTCTACATCAGCCTGACCGGGCTGCAGGAGATCTGGATGCCGTTTCTGTTCGGCGCGTCGGTGCTGACCATGCTGATCGGCAACATCGCGGCGATCTTTCAGGACAACGTCAAGCGCATGCTCGCCTACTCCGGCGTGGCGCACGCGGGCTACCTTCTGATCGGCATCGTGGCCAACAACCAGGACGGCATGGCCAGCATCATCTTCTACATGGCCGTTTACCTGTTCATGAATGTCGGCGCGTTCGCGGTGGTGTTCCTGCTCGAAGGCGAAGGCAAAGACGGCAACTCCATCAACCGCTTCAAGGGGCTCGCCAAGCGCCACCCGCTGCTGGCGGCGTCCATGAGCCTGTTCATGGTCTCGCTCGCCGGGATTCCGCCCACGGCGGGCTTTTTCGGCAAACTGTTCGTGTTCGTCGCCGCCATCAAGGCCGGCTACATCCTCATCACCGTGCTCGCCGTCGTCGCCAGCGTCATCTCGGTGTATTTTTACCTGCGCGTGATCGTGATGATGTACTTCCACGAAGAGGAGCAGCCCGTGACCTTCGAGATCAGCAAGGGCATGGGCACCCTGATCGCCGCCAGCTCCATCGCCATCCTCGTCATCGGCTTTTACCCCTCCGGCCTCATGCAGCTCGCCGTCGATTCGATTCCGTTTTAATAACGAATCAGACCCGTTTCTTCCAGCCCGCATCGAAATCGCCGCTTTGCGGTTGCCGTTTTCGCCTCCCGGACCTATCTTTAGGAAAAGACAGCCTCATTAAATTCCGATCGCCTTTTAAAATCAACGCTCTGGCCTGCATTTTCGGCCGCGGCGTCCAAGCCGGGCTTAAAGCCCGAGGGAGGCACCATGATCTCTGGAAAGATTCTGATTGTGGACGATGAGAAAGAAGTGCGGGAGGTTTTCAAGCTGCAGTTGAGCGACAGCGGATTTCACACCCTGGAAGCCGCGAATGGAGAAGAAGCCATCCAGATCCTGCGAAGCGGCGACAACATGATCAACGTCGGAGTCATTCTGTGCGACATCCGCATGCCCAAAGTCAACGGCATCGAATGCATCGACTTTCTGAGGCGGGAAGCGCCGGGCATCCCCATCGTCGTGATCACGGGATACCCGGACATGCAGATGTCGAAAAACCTGCTGGCCAAAGGCGTCAAGCATTACCTCGTCAAACCGGTCGCCAAGGAGAAGCTGCTGGAAACGGTGAACGAACTGGTGGCCGCCGGAAAGGATTTCAATTTTTAGCGGGCCCCGCGCGTCCCGCGCTTTCATCCGAGCAAAAACGTCACCGGGCCGTCGTTGACCAGGGAAACCTGCATGTCGGCCCGGAACCTCCCCGTCGCCACGGTCAGCCCCGTACCGCGCAGCGCCTCGACGTAGCGCAGGTACAGGGTCTCGGCGTCTTCGGGGCCGGCGGCGCGGTCGAATCCCGGCCGGCGTCCTTTGGTGCAGTCCCCCGCCAGCGTGAACTGGGACACCACCAGCGCCTCGCCGCCGATGTCCCTGAGCGAGCGGTTCATCTTGCCCGCATCGTCGGGAAAGATGCGCAGGTGCGCGGTTTTTTCCGCGAAAAAATCGCTGTCCTTCATCGCGTCGCCCTTTTCTGCGCCGATCAGCACCAGCAGGCCGCGCCCGATGGCGGCGATGGTTTCGCCGTCCACCGCGACCGAAGCCTCGCGCACCCGTTGCAGCACCAGTTTCATGAAAGATTGGTCTGCCGGGAGCGAACCTCGGATTTGATGCTGGGATCGATAAGATCAAAGTGCCGGATCATGGGATTGACTTGTCAAAAGGTCTATCACAAAAGGAAAAATATGAAGAAAAAGGTCAATCTAATTTGATGAACTCTTCCCCCTCTCCCAGAAAAAATATTTCAATTTGCTGGATACCATCAGGATCTTTAGATCTCCTATAATCTTCAGGTATTTCCATAAGAACAGGCAAACATCGGGAGAAAGTATACAAACTCTGTTCGATTGAGGAATGAACATTGTTCCACAATATAGCCACAGCTTTTGCTCCTTCAGCTTCAAAATCTCCAAGACAATCAAAAAGACCGTCAAAATTTTTTCCGCAATAAGAAGGAAAATTCAAAGATCGATAAAATTCAGTAAAAAAACTCTCTTCAGAATTGATCTTTTCACCATCCAACACATAAATCTTAAACCCTAAATTCGAAAGTTTTTTCTCCAGCGCATTCTTGCAGGCAACGTTCACAAAATAGACTCTGCTTTGTTTCAGCTGGACAACTTCCCGAATGACATCAACATATCTCCAACTCATTTTTTCCTCTATCGCCACCAGTCAGCGGGCTCGTACTTTCCACTTCACCGCGCCCGGAATATGCGTGCGTCGGTGCCCTCGCTGCCGATCAGCACGCGCACCTCGCCGCCGCATTTGGGGCAGCGGCCTTCGTAGGCGTTTTTTTCCTTGTTGATGTAGACTCTCCGGTAGACGTTGCAGCATTCGAACAGGATGCCGAGGAATTTCTTCTTCTCCGCCATCATTCCCCCATGCACTGAACCACGATCTCCCGCGTGCGCGGGCGGTTGTCGAAATCGCACAGCACGATCTGCTGCCAGGTGCCGAGTTCAAGCCTGCCGGACTGAAACGGGATCGTCACCGACGCGCCCATGAGCGCCGCGCGCACATGGGAAAATCCGTTGCCGTCGCCCCAGCGGGCGTCGTGATCGTAATGCAGATCCGCGGGAGCCTGCCGTTCCGTCGCCTTTTTAAGATCCGCCACCGCGCCCGACTCGTACTCGATGGTGGTGATGCCCGCCGTGGAGCCGGGCACGAACACCGTGGCGATGCCGTCTATGAGACCCGCCTGCTGCAATCCCCGCGCGACTTCTTCGGTGATGTCCTTGATGTCGCCGAAGCCTTTGGTGGAAAGCGTGAAGCGGCTGGTTTGGACGTGGACGCTCATGACCGGCTCTCAGGAATTTCCTTTCAACGCGTCCAGGGCTTTGACCTTGCCCTCCTTGAACAGCTGGTGCGGAATGTACATGGCCTTGGTGATCAAGCGGATCTGATCGGACTCTTTTTGCGAAATGTCCCCGTCCGCGGCGGCGATGGCGAAAAAGCAGTCGATCAGTTTCACCCGGTCGTTGTAGCTGATCTGATTGTTCAGTTCGGTGACCACTTCATGAAAGTCGAAACCGCCTTTGGCCTGCTCCTCGACCACCTCGTACAGGATCGCCAGTTTGTCTTCCTGGTAGCCGAACCGGTCTGTCAGCACAGCTTTGAGCGCCTCGCGTTCCGAATCCTCAAACTTCCCGTCCACCACCGCCACCGAAGCCAGCAGCGTGCCGAACAGGCAGATCGAATACAGCTCCTCTTCCGGGAGCTCCACGTCCTGACCGCTTCTGCCGCTTTTGAGCTCGATGTTGTGCAGCACCTTGCGTTTGAAATACTGCTCCAGCTCCGGGTCTTTCCTGCGCGCACCGGCGAACAGCGTGCCGGTGAAAAAATTGCGGATCTTGCCGAAAGACCTTTGCGTGAACGAACTTTCCTTGAGCCAGGTGGTGAACTGGTCCAGCAGCGCCTTTTCTTCCTCGGACTTCTGTTCCTGTCCACCCGCCATCGTGTGCAGCGCCGTCAGCACCTCCTGTTTTTCCTCCGCCGTGGAAAGCTCGGCGATCAGCTGATTGAACAGCTCTTCCTGCTGCTCCTTGGAAACCGGCGCTTCCAGGTAGGGCTGCAGCTCCTCCATGTCCTTCTCATCCAGGCCGAACTTGCGGATGAAGGATTTCAAAAGATTGAGTTCCGAGTGGGTCATTTCGCCGTCGGCCCAGGCGACGGTGGTCATCACCTTGATGAAGGTCAGCTTCTTGAAATAAGACATGAAAACATCCTGATTGAAAATATTAAATACTGAAAATCAACTCACCAATACCAGTGATTAAAAATACAGCGTGGCCCTTTGCACTAAGAAACCTTGCACAAATCAGGTGGACGGCAATTCAAAGTTTTTCAATGTCACCCTGAGCTTGTCGAAGGGTGATGAGTCATGCTTCGACAGGCTCAGCATGACGGACAAAATACCTGTGCAAATTCGCCCCACGCGGAGTGGCGCTGGTTATTTGAACCGGTTGAGCCACAGGCGGGCGCTGCTCTTTTCGGGATACAGCGCCACCAGGTCCAGATAACTGTCGTCGTTGACGTCCCCGAAACTCATCTCCGTGAACCGGCGCAGCCGCGGCAGCCGCCGCTCGGTTTCGTCGGAAAACTTCCACTTGCCCCGGCCCTGCAGGTACAGCGTCCCGCTGGCGGTGAGGATCAGCGCATCGGGAATGCCGTTGCCGTTGGCGTCCAGCAGGTAGACCCGGCGCGCCGGTTCCGCCGGCAGCTTTTTGTGCGACAGCTTGGTGAACCGGCCGGTGCCGTCGTTGATCAGAAAATAACTGGTTTCCTTGCCGTGATCGCGGAACGCCGCCTCGATGGCGCGGTTGACCACCAGCAGATCGTTGTCCTTGTCGCCGTCGAAATCCGCCCAGTCGGCGTGCAGGCTTTCATCCCGGAGGACCGGCAGCCCGGCGCGGGTTTTATCGGCGAACTTGCCGACGCCGTTGTTGAGCAGAAGCCGGTTCTGCCCGGTGGCGTAGGTCAGAAACAGATCGACCACCCCGTCGCCGTCGTAATCGGCGATGGAAGCGCCGGAAGCCCCCGGCGGCACGCGCGGCAGCAGCAGCGCGGACTGGTCCTGAAAATCGCCCTGGCCGTTGTTGATCCAAAGCTGCAACTGGTGCTTGTGCGGGCGGCCTTCCGCATTCAGCAGTTCCCGGCCGGTGAACAGAAGATCGAGATCGCGGTCGTGGTCGATGTCGGCCACGGTCACCCGGTCCACGCCCGCGTGCGTGCGCGGCAGCACCTGTTCGATTTTTTTATAATAATACCCTTTTTTGTTGTTCATAAGAAGACCGGCGCCGCCCGGCCCGGTCCCTTCGCGGATGAAGACGATGTCTTCCGCGCGGTCGCCGTTGAGATCCCCCACGGCGAGAAAGCGCACCCGGCCGCCGCCCGGCGACGCCCATTTGCCGGCCCGGTTGAACGCGAAGCCTTCCTTTTCGCGGTTGAGCAGCGGGATGAATTTCGATTCGCGCTTGTTGTCGTGCACGTGCACGATCACGTCCTTGAGCGCATCCCGGTCCACCCAGGAGAACAGGATCTCCTGCACGTCGCCGGGAATCGCCGGCAGGTATTTCGCGGAGATGTCGACGAAATGCTGCCGGTTGGGGTTTTTCTTGATCAGGCGCTTCTTGTTGCAGCCCGCACCGGCCAGGAGCGTGAGCGTTACGGCGGCTGCGATCGCGAGCCGCACCGCAGCGGCGCAGCGGGTCTTTGTGTCTGGGGGAGGCGTCATGGCTTTCAGAGTGGATTGAACGGCGCCGCGCACAACTACGCGAAACGGCATTTTAAACCAATCCCTTTGCCGGGCGGTAGTCGAAATTGGCAACGCGCCAGTCGACGTCGAAGGTTTCCTGAAATCCCTGCCGGAACGCACGCGCCACATCGGCGAACGCCACACGCGCTGCAAGGATCTCGTTCAGCGTGACGGTCGAGCGGTTCAGCACATCCAGATGGCGCAGCCGTTCCGCCTCGTCGTCGAAACGCAGAAGCCGGTTGACGAGCTCGCGGTCGCAGTCGATCCACACCGATCCATGCTGTAAAAATGCCCGCTGCGTGCGCCGCTGGGCGCTGCCCACCAGTTTTTTTCCGTTCACGGCGATCTCATAATGATTGAGCGAGGAAAAGCAGGACGCGTTTTTCAGCCCCGGCTTCGAAGCGGCGTCACGTCTTGCGGGCTGCGCCACGCGCGCCGCGCGCACACCCAGCAGCGCCAGGGAATGCAGGATCGCCCCGGAGACCGCCTGGAAGGTGCCGAGCAGCCGGGAGGGAAATTGCGGATGCGGGATCGGAGCGGTGAGGCTGTAGGTCAGCTCATTGTGGTGCAACAACGAGCGGCCGCCCGTGGGGCGCGCCACCACCGGGATCGCCAATGCCCGGCAGGCATCGAGGTCCACATCGCGCGGCGTTTGCGCGTAACCGGTGGTGACCGTGGGGCGCGACCAGCCGTACAGCCGGAGCGTGACGGGCGCGCCGTCCTGTTCGCAGGCGCGAAGCAATTCCCGGTCCCGCTCCATGTTCAAGGCCCCGTCCAGAGGACCCTCTTCGATCAGCCTCCAGGTCGCCACCGCCGCCTCCAGCCAAACCGCTTTTTATAGAATGCGTTCCGATGCTATAATACAACAAAAAGAGTGCATTTCCTCTGGGGCGGGCCCGTGCCGGCGTCCAGACCGGCATGAGGCGAAGCCCGGTGACATTCCGGCAGGCTCCGGTCCTCCGCCGCAATATCATTCAACTTCTCCCAAATACATGAAACGTGTTTTTTCATCCTGGATTCCGGCGCTGCTTGTCGCGCTGACGATTCCCGTACAGGCCTGGGCCTACGAGGGCTTTGTGCCGAAAAACGCCAAAAAGACCTGCCAGACCACCTGCCATCAGCCGGAAAACATAATGAAGTCGCACGCGGACAAACGCGGCCGAGAGGAATGCCGTCAATGCCACGTGGGCGTTCAGGAAACAGCGGCGCGCTCGCCGTTCACGGCTCCGGCGGACCGGAAGCAACCCGTCCTGCCGGTGCAGATCGCAGCCACACCCGCCGAAAAAAAAGCCCCCGCCAAACCAAAAACCGGCGCGAAACAACCGGACATGGTGTTCATCGAAGCGGGCGAATTCATCATGGGCTCCAACGAACGCTGGGACGACGAAGCGCCTGAGCACATCGCCGAAACCGGGGCCTACTGGATCGATCTCTACGAAGTGACCAACGCGGATTATAAGAAATTCGTCGACGCCACGAACATCAAGCCGCCGTACCACTGGCCCGGCGGCGAAATCCCCAAGGGCAAGGAAAACCACCCGGTGGTGTACGTGAACTGGTTCGAGGCGGACGCCTACTGCAAATGGAAGGGAAAGCGCCTGCCCGACGAGAAGGAATGGGAAAAGGCGTCGCGCGGCGAGGAAGGCCTCACCTATCCCTGGGGACACGAGTGGTCGCTCGACAAATCCAACAACCCTTATAAATACTCCACCGGCACCGAGCCTGTGGGCTCCTACCCGGAAGGCAGGAGCCCCTACGGCCTGTACGACATGTCCGGAAACGTGTGGGAATGGGTGGACGCGTTCTACCTGCCGCATCCCGGCAACACCGTGCCGCGGGCGGAATACGGCAAAGACAAGCGCCTGCTCAAAGGCGGCTCCTGGTTCGACTGCCTCTCCTACGGCTGCGGGCTGAGCGCCCCGACCTTCAACCGCAGCTTTTTCACCCCGGAAGTGCGCAACAACAGCTTCGGCTTCCGCTGCGCCAAATCGCCCTGACCCTTTTCGCGACGCAAGGGGCTTGCCCTCAATGCAGCTCCTTTGTATGATGCGGCAGAGCGCATCGAACGGAGACTTTCATGGCGCAGCCGCCGCCGGAATCCGAACCGGTCCACGATCCCGAATCCGAACCCACCGGCCGCTACCCGATCAGCGGGCTGCGAAAAGTGCTGCTGCTGGCTTTCGTCCTGGGGTTCTGGATCTTTTATTTCTGGTACAGCACCAGCCAGGATAAATCGCCCGCCGGAACACCTCCCCCCGCTCCGCTGGAGCAAAAATCATCCGCCTCTCCCGCATCCTCTCCTTCCGATTGATCGAATAAAAACAATCGGCTATGCGCACTCGATCGCGATCCAGCCGCGTCATTGGCAACGCAGCCCAAACCTCCGGACACGGGATAAAAAATACAGCCGCGCCCTCCCGCCAGCTTCCCTGCATTCAATGCGATAAAGAACACCCGCACCGGCGCCCGGGATTCCCCTTGAATTCTCATATGATTCTTGTACAGTCAAAGATCCTTTAAAAAAATACCGGCCGCATCGCTCCAGAAAAAGCCACGGATCACGGGATCCGGGAACGGTTTTTTCAAGAGAATCCATTCAATGCGGCCGCGCAGAAAGCTTGGCATGAAAGCGTCGCAAAAAAGGACCGGCTGGGGGTTCCTGATCTCAGGCAGCGTGTTGCTGCTGATCACGATCCTCGGCCACTGGTTCGGCAAAGGCAAATACGTGAACCACCCGCCGCGCGGCTTTGAGCTGTTCGATCTGGAGCTGGCTCAAAGCACACCCGGACTGGACTCCCTGCTTGAGGCCGCCAAAGCCCGTTCGGCGAAACCCTTCGACGCCCTGCCGCCGAAAGAAAAAATGCAGGTGCTCTATGAAACCGCAGCCGCGCGGTTCACTCACGGCAACCAGGACGATCACAACCTGTTCAGCAACTGGATCCTGTGGGGCATGAGCAAGATTCATAAAAACTTTTCCGCCATTTTCGACCCGGAACTCTTATTGAAGAACGGGCATTCCACCATGTGCGGCGGCGTGTCGCTGGTGCTCGTTCATCTGGCGCTGAAGTCGGGAATCACCGCCCGCCACGTCGGACTGTACGGCCACGTCGTGATGGAGGCCTGGTACGACGGAGACTGGCATCTCTACGACCCGGACATGGAAGTGGTGTTGACGGACGACACAGGGGATGTGCTGAGCGTCGAGGAAGCCGCGAAACAGGAAGCGCTGGCGATGCAGGCCTACACGCGGGAAGGCATCGGCGAGTACGGCGCCAAGTTCGTGAAAATGATCGCCAGCCGCGAGAACAATACCTACATGACCTATCCGCCGGGCGCCCACTCCGTCTGGAAAGCCGAGGCGCTGAAGCTGCTGGAGAGCATCGCGGAAGTCGTGAAGTTCATCCTGCCCGTCGCGTTTATCTTCATCGGCGCCCTGCTGCTGCGCTCACCCCGGAAAACCTCCTCAACAAAGCGAAGTGTCATCACCCCCGCGGAATAAAAACTGCCTCCACGCAAAAAACGGTTCTGTTTTCCTTGCTTGAATACCCTGCAACAGAGATCCATCACCACACCCCGATATTAAAATCCTCCCGGTTGACGTTTTCGTTGCCGATCAGAATGTCCATTTGCCTGGCCGCGGGCAGCAGTTGGATTTCGGTTTGCTCCTGATTGAAATAGTCCAGGTGGGTTTCTTCGATCGCATCGAGATCGGCCCTGCGCTCGATCGCAACGCGCGCGTCGCGGTCCGGGTCCACGTCAGGAATCCGGCCCAGCGCCGGCCGCAAGATCCGGAACACCAGATGCTTTGTGCTTTTAACGTCGGTCAGATGCGGGTCGAGCTTCGCGGCTGGCAAGGCCGGAGGCGGATAGGGAAAGGGATTCTCCAGCCTTTTTAGAAAATCGGGCAGACGCTCCGCTTCGGCGGCGTGTTGAAAATGATCGACGGCGAGCCCGCGGCCGCCCAGCACCAGCGGCTTGTCGGTCACCGCCACCGGGTCGTGCGTTGCGGTCTCCGTCTTCCGGGGAACGGCGCGCGGTGCTTCTTCTTCATCCGGGTACGAAGAGGTGGCGGGAAACGATTCCGCTTCGATGGGGAGCATTTTCTTTTCGAACAGCAAAGACCGGCGCTGCGCCGCGTCGGTCATCCCCTGCCCCGCTTCCGCATAGGTGAAAAAAACGCCCGCCAGCAAAAACACCAGGACCGCAGCGCCGCCTCCAATCATTCGCCTGAACGGACTTTCTTTCAACATCGCCGGCCTCACCTACAAGTATTTGAAAATTAAGCGCCAATTATCCTGCCGATGCCCGTTTTTTGACGCTCATCTGAGACATAACTCCTTTAATATGAACATTTTAAGCCTGGCATGGCAATTGCTCAAGTTTTTTTCAGGGTTTTTCATTGAAAACAGGCGTATTATGAAGCCATCCCCATCCAAGAGACCCGCACGGGTCAGGAGGTCCTAAGTGCAGAGGAATTTGCGAAAGTTGCTCAATCCGAAACTGGTGAATTTTCTGGAACAGAAACTGGAAGCGGACGAAATCTCTCCGGAGGAATGCAAGGAAGTGATCAAGGAGATGATGCTGCGGGAGTATCACAGAAAGCAGGTGGAACCGTTGCCGCAGAAACTCAAAGCGAAGATGAACGGCATCCTCGGCTGGTTCGACAACCACCGCGACCAGCATTTCGAAAAACCGGATGCGGAACCCGCGATCGGGTACGACGAACTGGCCGGAACCGTTCGCACCCGCAGGTTTTAACCGCCGCAGCCGGAATTCAAACCGGCCGGAACTGTTGTCAGCTGATTTTTCCAGGCAGGGCTCTGCAACTGCGGAACCCTCGACCGTCGCTTTAACAACCGTGTGCCGTCATGGAGAAACGTCACCGGGCGATGTGCGTGTCCCGCACCGCTTCCGCGTCGAGGTCCACATCCATCACGATGCCTTTTTTGATGTAGCTGTCTTTGAGACACGCAAGGCGGTACAGCGAGCCGGGCCGGTTGCGCGCGCACTGCAGAAAATCATCCAGCACCTTTTTGTCCTCGATGCAGACGAAATTGTTGAAATCGCGTGACAGGCTCATGTATTTTTCCGCGCCGGAACCGCCCAGCTTGGACACGCTCCAGGAGAGCCCGCCGAACTGCTCCTTGATGTTGTCCGGAACCCGGCCGTCCCCTTTATGGAACAGGTAGCCGTCCTTCCATTTCACCAGATACCGGCATTTGAACACACAGCGTGAATGGCTGTAATACTCGATCATGTTCGCCCTGGTTTCCGGCTCGATCGAGTCCAGCGCTTGCAGGTGCTGCAGCAGGCGGTCGTCGCAGTTGCAGTTTCTGTCCCAGCTTTTGCGCAGGCAGATTTTATGGGCCTTGCACACCAGATCCAGATCGTCCACCGTCTCCGGCGTGCTGCCCCCCAAAGGCCGGTTCTGGCCGCACCAGTTCCCGTGCATTGCCCACGCCATGGCCTCCTTTTTTTCATCCACGTCGTCGAGCTGGTCGTTGTTCATGACGAAAAACGATCCCTTGAACACCGTGGTTCGGGGGGCGTCTTCAAAACGCGCCTCAAGATCGTCGCGGTCAAAATCCCCCCGCTCCTGATTGTCGTCGGTGAAATCGACGGGGACCGTTTCAAGCTCCACCACCTTTTCGGGTTTGAGCTTGTCCATACCCGACCGGAACTTCATCGCCGTGTCCACCTCGGCCTTGGGCGCTCCGCAGCCTAAAAGCGCAAGCGCTGAGACAATGATAAAGACCCTTCGCCACCGGTTTCGGGTGCAAACATCCCGCATCGCGCCAGCCTCCCCGTTAGTAACTTATTTAAAATCACATACTTAAATCAATTATACCAAATGCGGAAGAAAATGGGAGTCTTCCGAATTACAGGGAGGTGGTTTTTTTCTCACAACCGGGCAAAAAAAGCGGCATTCAGGGGTTTTAATGAGGAATAACGCAGCGGCCGCATTCAGGAAGGACCGGAACAACAGGTTTGCTCCGGCGGCAAGGCGCAGCAAGACATAAAATCACAAAAGACAGCGGGTGCGAGCGTTCTGGGGGCAAAAAAAAACCCGCCCCGCCCCTGTGCGGGACACCGGAACGGAGCGGTCTGGAATGTGGAGACCGAAAAGATTATTCCATCGCCTCTTTGGCTTTGTCTCCGGCTTCTTCCACGGTCTCGCCTATTTTTTCACCGGCCTTGTCCAGTTCACTGCCGGCCTTCTTCATGGTCTCGTCGATCTTTTCACCGGCTTTCTCGGCGGGGCCTTTTTCCTTGCAGCCCACGAACGCCGCAACGAACAGTGAAAGAATGAGAACGACCGCCGCTTTCTTCAAAAACTCCATTCTGACCTCCTGGAGAAAATCACTTTTCTCCTGCTGATTGTTGGATGTGCATGCATCGATCCTATCACAGTTTCAAATTCCGAAAACCATATAATCATTGGAATTCCGTGCGCCGAACGAATTTTCTGCCACGCCGCGCGAAAAAGCGGATTGCGTCTAAACAGGCGAACCGGGGGGTTGCCGGTTTCACAACCGCAGGCAAATGGAGTGAGTCATCCACGTGCATCGCCGCGCGATCTTTGAAATACCGCACGCCGCTCAAAACTCGATGTCGATAATTTTGTTGCAAAACACGGGAATACTGATACCAAGGGATTGCGTTTGACAACGTTTCGGAGGCCTTGATAGACTGTGGACGCTCTGAGGTTATTTCTCGCTATTGATATTCCGAACGGCACCCGGGAAACGATTGCAGAGGTCCAGAACAGCTTCAAAACCCTGAACCTGGACGCACGGTGGGTCGAACCGGTGAATTTTCATTTGACCCTTAAATTCTTGGGAAACACCCGCCCCCAGACCATCCCGGAAATTGAATCTGAGATGCAGGAAATCACCCCGCTGTTCGCGCCTCCGCTCCTGTCTTTGGGTCCGCCCGGTGTGTTCCCCAATCCGAACCGGCCCCGGGTTCTGTGGCTGGGCGTTGAAGACACTCAGGGCATCCTGGTTTCCCTTATGAAAGCGATCGACGCCCGCTTGCGTTCCCTGGGGTTTGCCGGAGAGAAGAAACAGGCAATCCCCCATCTCACCCTGGCACGGTTCAAATCCTCAAGGGACAACCGGAAGCTGAAGCAGAAACTCAAAACCGGCCCGGCCGTGGACACCGCCCCGTTCCGCGCCGATCGCATAAAGCTGTATCAAAGCGAGTTGACCCCAAAGGGGGCCGTCTACACACCGCTCAAGGAATTTCCCTTGGCGGGCCCGACAATGCACAACCCGTAAACACAACCAGCGCACACACCAACCAGAAGGAGGCCGAATGGGGTCCGACGACAGAGACAAAGCTCTTGAACTGGCGTTCATGCAGATCGAAAAGCAGTTCGGCAAGGGCTCGATCATGAAACTGGGCAAAGCCCAAAGCCAGAAAGGCATTCCGGTCATCTCCACCGGGTCCATATCCCTGGACAACGCGCTGGGTGTCGGCGGCGTCCCGAAAGGACGCATCATCGAGATTTTCGGTCCCGAAGCGTCCGGAAAAACCAGCATCACGCTGCACATCATCGCCGAGGCGCAGAAAGAAGGCGGCGTCGCCGCTTTCATCGACGCGGAGCACGCGCTCGATCCCAAATACGCCAGCGCGCTCGGCGTCAACCTCGACGACCTGCTGCTGTCCCAGCCGGACACCGGCGAGCAGACGCTCGAGATCGCCGAAGTCCTGGTGCGCAGCGGCGCCGTGGACGTCGTGGTGGTGGACTCGGTGGCGGCGCTGGTGCCCAAGGCGGAGCTGGACGGCGACATGGGCGATTCCCACATGGGCCTGCAGGCCCGGCTGATGTCCCAGGCGATGCGCAAGCTGACCGGCGTGGTCAACAAATCCAACTGCTGCCTCATCTTCATCAACCAGATCCGCATGAAGATCGGCGTCATGTTCGGCAATCCCGAGACCACCACCGGCGGCAACGCGCTCAAATTCTATTCCTCGGTGCGCATGGACATCCGCCGCATCGCCGCCCTCAAGGAAGGCGACCAGGTGATCGGCAACCGCACCCGCGTCAAGGTGGTCAAAAACAAAGTCGCCCCGCCCTTCCGGGACTGTGAGTTCGACATCCGCTACGGCGAGGGCATCTCCAAAACCGGCGACCTTCTGGATCTCGCCGTGACGCACAACATCATTTCCAAAAGCGGCACCTGGTTCTCCTACAACGAAACGCGCATCGGGCAGGGACGCGAAAACGCCAAGCGGTTCCTCGGTGAGGACACCGCCATGTTCACCGACATCGAGCGGCAGGTGCGGGAAAAACTCGGCCTCATCCCGGCATCGGACGCGCCGGAGAACGCGGAACCGGCCCCGGACAAGGAACCCGAAAAAGAAAACGCGGGCGGCCGCGGACGCAAGGCCGCGAAAACCGCTTCCGCGTAAAGCCCGGCAAAACGAAAGATGGAATGCCGGACGGCGCGGGTACACGTTGCACCGTCGACCAAAAACAACTCCATGCGTGAACACGGACCGGCCGCATGCCCGACATAGAGGAAGTGAAGCGGGCCCACTCCCAGGCGATGAAAATTCTGTCCCGCCGCGACCTGAGCGAGGCGCAGCTCAAGGACAAGCTGCGTGTGAAAGGATTTTCCGAAGCCGCCGTTGAGGGAGCCCTCGCACGCTTGAAGGATTGCAACCACATCGACGACGCCCGCTTCGCGCTCAACTGGGGCCGCTCCCGTATCAACGCGCGCAAGATCGGGGCGCGCAGGCTGCGCCAGGAGTTGTATCAAAAACAGCTCGATGCCGGGATCATCGAAGACACCGTGAACGCCCTGTTTGCCGAAATGGATGAAACCGCCCTGGCCCGGCAATGCGCCGACAAAAAACTCACCACGATGCGGGGCCTCGGCCATGAAATTCAGCGGCGCAGGCTGGCGCAGCACCTCTACGGCAAAGGCTTCGACACCCACACGGTTTATGCCGTCCTCCGGGAAACCGTACCGGGCGGTGAGGACGGGATGAGCGGATCCAACCGAAACCTGCGGGATTTCAACGGAATTTGAAGAAAAATTCAAATAAATCAAATAGATACAAGGATTGACGGTGGAATTTCCCGCATCCATCCCTTATCCTGTGGACATGGCCATCGTATTCATGTTCGGTTTGATTCTGGGCAGCTTCTCCAACGTCTGCATCTACCGGATGCCGCGCAAGGAATCCGTCGTCCTGCCCGCGTCGCACTGCACCGCCTGCAACACGCCCATCCGGGCGATCGACAACATCCCGGTGCTGAGCTACGCGTTTCTGGGCGGGAAATGCCGCCAGTGCGGCGAACCGATATCCATCATTTATCCCGCGATCGAGCTGGTCACCGCACTTTTGCTCACGGCGGTGTACCTGAAATTCGGCTTCACCCTGGAAGCCCTGATTTACGGCGTGGTCTGCTTCACGCTCGTCATCATCACCGTCATCGACATCCAGCACCAGATCATCCCCGACAAAATCACCCTGCCGGGGATCGTGCTGGGGTTCGCCGCCGGGACCTATCTCAACGGCGTCTGGGATTCGCTGTTCGGCTTCCTTCTGGGAGGCGGGCTGTTTTATTTATTGGCTGTCCTCAGCCGCGGCGGCATGGGCGGCGGCGACATCAAGTTCATCGCCGCGGCGGGCGCGCTGCTCGGCTGGCAGAAAGTGCTGCTCGTCATCTTCGCCGGCGCCATGCTGGGTTCGGTGATCGGCCTGGCGCTGATGGCGGTGAAGAAAAAAGGCCGCAAAAGCCTCATCCCCTTCGGTCCGTTCCTCGCCGCGGGGACGGCGATCGCCATCTTCTGGGGCGACGGCCTTATCGCAACCTATTTCAGATCGGTGGGCCTGGATCTCTGATCCCGCCCTTATAAGAATACAGATCGCCGCAATCGGCCAACGACACAATCTGCGAGGTGAGATTCATGGGAAAAGACATCAAGGAAAGCGAGGCGGGCGCCTCCTCCGGCGAACCGGCAGCCATGCTGGAAGAGCGGATCGTGAATCTGACAAAAACGCTGGAAACCTTCTCCTCGGAAATCGAATCGCTGAAAACCAGTCTGCAAAAGCGCAAAAGTGAAAACACCACGCTCAAGATCCTCGTGTACACCGGCCTCATCGTGCTGGTGCTGGGCTCCTACTACACCAACTCCGCCCTGCAGCGCGCGCAGACGGAAAGCGTGGAAACCCACATGAACCAGTTGCAGTCGCGCATGAACCAGGAGATGGTGGCGATGGAGAAGAACCTGCACGGCCGCCTGGACAACATGGGCCGGCGCATCGATGATATCTCGGTGGACGACGCGCACGGGGCGCTGGACCGCATGAACAGCGCCATCTCGCGGCTGAATCCGAAAGACGCGAAGACCGCGGCGCTGATCAACGACGTCTTGAAACACTCGCGCGCCCTGCAATCCGCCTACGAAGGACAGGCCGCCGCCAGCGCCAAGAACTCCCAATCCGCCGACGTGATCGCCCAGAACGAGGTGGATTGAACGTAGAAGGACCGTACCGGAAACCCTCATCCGGGCGCATTTTTATATTGGGCCGCAGTTTGAACCGTTCACCTGCAACCCAGGTTTGGGTTGGAGGACGCTGCCCCGACAGGCCGTTTCAGGCCCTCAAATGCCGTTTTCCCCTTGAATTACCGATTTTTCTGGCTTCCCCGGCCGCTTTGAGGTAGACTGCTTTCAGTATAGTTGATTGATTTTACTGGAGAATTGGTGGTGGTGAGCTTGAAGGCTCGCCGTTCTGGTTCTGAAACTCCCGGATTCCTTCCTTCGCGCGTTTCTGTATCCCTTCCCTCTTTATTCTCAATAAATACCCAATCAATCTCAAACTCTGGGCTTAAGTTGCGTCTTTGCGCCTTTTCAACAGGCCGGACCCGCTTGCCTGCTTTTATCCAGCATTTTTAAAGGAATTCATTTTGAACACAACCGCGACACAATCCGAAAGTTTCGAAACCCTGAACCTGATCCCTTCCCTGCTCCGTGCGATCGAGGAAGAGAACTACCAGACTCCCACGCCCATACAAATCCAGTCTATCCCGCACCTGCTTGAAAAGCGCGATCTGTTAGGCTGCGCCCAGACGGGCACCGGCAAAACCGCCGCGTTCGCTCTGCCCATTCTGCAGAGGCTGGCGGAATCGCGCACAGCCAAAACGCCCAAAGCGGCGCGCGCCCTGATTCTGGCGCCCACCCGCGAACTGGCGGTGCAGATCGGCGAGAGTTTTCGCATCTACGGGCGCCACCTGCAATTCACTCAGGCTTTGGTGCACGGCGGCGTCAATCCCAACAATCAGATCCGCGCCATGAAGCGGGGTGTCGACATCCTGGTAGCCACGCCGGGCCGGCTGCTCGACCTGCTCAACCAGCGCTGCCTGCGGCTGGACAAAGTGGAGATTTTCGTTCTCGACGAAGCCGACCGCATGCTGGACATGGGTTTTCTTCCCGACGTGCGCAAGATCCATGCGGCGGTTCCGTCCGACCGGCAGACCATGCTGTTTTCCGCCACCCTGCCCGAGGAAATCCGTCAACTGACGCGTACGTTTCTGAGGAACCCCGCGCAGGTCACCGTTTCGCCTCCGTCCAGCACCGTTGAAAGAATTGAACAGAAGATCCTGTTTGTCGACCGGGAGAACAAAAAAGCCCTGCTCGAATCGATGCTTCAGGATGAGACGATCGCACGGGTGCTGGTGTTCACCCGTACCAAACACGGCGCCAACAACCTGGCCAAGACGTTGAACCGCATTCGCGTGCGCACCGAAGCGATCCACGGCAACAAATCGCAATCCGCACGGCTGCAGGCGCTGGAGAAATTCCGTTCCGGCAAAGCGCGCGTGCTGGTGGCGACCGATCTCGCTTCACGCGGGCTGGACGTGGACGGCATCACGCACGTGATCAACTACGAACTGCCCAAAGAAGCGGAAAGCTACGTGCACCGCATCGGACGGACCGCCCGCGCCGGGACCCTGGGCGTGGCGATCTCGTTTTGCGATGCGGGCGAGCGCCCCTATCTGCGAAAAATCGAAAAAGAGATCAACCGGGTGGTGGACGTGGACGCGGCGCATCCCTTTCATTCGGCCAGCGCCGGAGGACGGGGCGGTCCCAAAAATGGAACGCGCAAAAAGAACAACGGCAGAAAATCCACAGCTTCGGCTGCCGGTGCAACCCGCAAGCCTGCGCGGCCGTGGAACCCGCCTGTGAGCGGACTCGCTGCCAGAAAAAAGCCGTTCACTTCCCAGTCTCCCTGGGTCCGGTGACGGTAACAGCAGGTCCGCAGTCGATGGACACAGCAAACAAATAGTGGAATCGTACGGACTCACCCAGGGTGGCGCTGCCAGGCAGTCCACCCTGGGCGGGTTCCATCAACCCCAACCGGATTTGCCCGTCGTGAAGATGGCCTCGATCTCTTCGACCTGATGCAGGCTCGGCGTCCAGCCGACGGCGGGCAAGTTTTCCTCGACCTGCTTTTCGTTCTTCACACCCACCAGCGCCGTGGTGAGCCCCGGCTGCCTGAGCACCCAGTTCACCGCCAACTGCGCGCACGTCATGTCCGCACCCTGAGCCACGGATTTGAGCTGATCCACCTTTTCGATGTTGCGCACATAGCCCTTGCCGGTAAAGGTTCCTATGATTCCCTTGCTGCGCCAGTCGGTGAACTTGGTGTCCTTGTCGTATTTTCCGGTCAGCACGCCTGAGGCGAGCGGGCTGTAGGCAATGATGCCGATGTTGTGCTTGCGGCAGAACGGCATCGTTTCCTTTTCGATGGAGCGGTTGAGCAGGCTGTATTCCGGCTGCAAAGACACGATCGGTCCGTATTTCAGGCAGTCCGCCATCTGCTGGGGCGAATAATTGCTCACGCCGATATGGCGGATCTTGCCCTGCTGTTGGATTTTGAGCAGCGCCTCCATCGTTTCCTCCGCCGGAGTGCTCTCGTCCGGCCAATGCACCTGGTAGAGGTCGATCACGTCCGTGTCCAGCCGTTTCAGGCTCTGGTCGATCTCTTTCAGGATGGAATCCTTTTTGGCGTTTTTTGAAATCGCGCCGAGCTGCTCCTTCTCCCAGACCAGCCCGCATTTCGTGGCCAGAATGACCTTGTCGCGCACCGGCTTCAGCGTCTTGCCGAGCAGCGTCTCGGAATGGCCGAACCCGTACACCGGCGCCGTGTCGAAAAAATTGATGCCCCGATCGTAGGCCTTGAGAATCGACCGGGCGCTGTTTTCATCGCCTTCGTTGTCCCAGAACGGCGCGCCGCCGATGCCCCAGGCCCCGAATCCGATCACGGAAACCTCCAGGTCGCTGCCGCCGAGTTTTCGGTATTTCATATCCCTTCCTCAAATGGCTGTTTTCCCGTTGCATGGCTCCCCGCGGCGAAAACGCGCCGCCGGGCTTGACTTCCGCCAGCCCGCAAAATACCATGATAAAAGCACCGTTTGCAGAGAAAATCGAGAAGGCGGACGCCTCCGCCGCCAACCGGGTATTTCCTTTGCCGCGCGCCGCGGCTGATTTGAGTTGTGACTCAATCCCTCCGGTTTGACCTCGTTTCCGATTCACGGCATTCCCTCTATAAAAACAACGCATGAAATCGCTGAGCCGAGTCTTAAGTTATCTGAAGCCGTACCGGCGCTATGTCACGCTGACCCTGTTTTTCGCCATCCTGACGACGCTGCTCGATCTGGTGCCGCCCTGGCTGATCAAGGTCATCATCGACGAGCTGGTGGCGGACAGCGGCACCGACTGGGTCTACTGGGCCAGCGGCGGTCTGCTTTTCGTTTACTTCGCGCGCAATTATTCCAACCATCTGCGCATCATGGTCAACAACAAGGTCGAGCAGAAAGTGGTGTTCGACATGCGCTCTGAGGTGTACCGGGCGCTGCAGCGGCTCTCGATGCGCTATTTCGAGAACCGCTCCACCGGCGAGCTGATGAGCCGCGTCAACGACGACGTGAACTACGTCGAGCGCATCTTCATCGACGGCGTCGAGCAGGTGGTCACCGCCGTGCTCACGCTCATCGGCATCACCGCGATTCTCTTTTACCTGCACTGGAAGCTCGCGCTGGTTTCGCTGCTGCCGATCCCGTTTCTCATCTGGGGCGCGTGCAAGTACACCGTCAAGGCGCACAGCCTCTACCACATGGTGCGCCAGCGCGCCGCAAAGATGAACGCCATGTTGCAGGATTCCATCTCCGGCGTGCGCGAGACCCTGTCCTTCAACCGCCAGCCGCACGAGGTGAAGCGCTTCGACGGCACCAGCCAGGACTACTGCAACGGCACCCTCAAGGTCATGCGCCTGTGGGCGATCTACTCGCCGACCATGATGTTTCTTGGATCCCTGGGCACGGTGTTCATTCTGTTTTACGGCATCGGACTCGTGCGCGCCGACGCCATCACCGTCGGGTCGCTGGTGGCGTTCATCGGCTATCTGGCTTTGTTTTACACGCCGATCAACCAGCTGCATTCGGTGAACCACATGCTGCAGCACGCGCTGGCCTCCGGCGAGCGGCTGTTCGAGATCATCGACGCCGCGCCGGACGTCAAGGAAGCGGAAAATGCGGTCCTGCCCCCGGTTCCGCTCGAAGGACGGATCCGGTTCGAGCGCGTGACGTTTTCCTACATCCCGGAAAAGACGGCGGTGCGCGACATCGATTTCGAGATCGCGCCCGGCGAGGTGATCGCGCTGGTCGGCCACACCGGCAGCGGCAAATCGACGCTGGTCAAACTGCTCATGCGCTTTTACGACGTGGACACAGGCGTCGTCCGGCTCGACCGGCACCGCATCCAGGATCTCAAGCTGTCCTACCTGCGCGAGCAGATCGGCCTCGTCTCGCAGGACCCGTTTTTGTTCAACCGCACCGTGGCCGAGAACATCCTGTACGGCGACCCGGACGCCTCGTTCGAGCGGGTGCGGCAGGCCGCGCAGGCGGCGCACGCCGACGAGTTCATCCGCAGGCTGCCCGACGGCTACGACACGCTGGTGGGCGAACGCGGCGTCAAGCTCTCCGGCGGGGAAAAGCACCGCATCGCCATCGCGCGCGCGTTTCTCAAAAACCCGCCCATCCTGATCCTCGACGAAGCCACCGCCACCGTCGACACCGAGACCGAAGCCAGGATCAAGGACGCCTTAAGCGACCTGATGGCCGGGCGCACCACGCTGGTCATCGCGCACCGGCTGTCCACGCTGGAAGGCGCCGACCGCATCCTCGTGCTCAAGGAAGGCGAACTGGTGGAAACCGGCGTCCACGACGAGTTGATCGGCATCGATTCCGAATACGGCAGCCTGTTCCGCAACCAGGTTCATCTTTAAGCCCAAACCTCTGTTATAGTACAAACTTTCGTTCCACCCCATCGGGCCCGGACTGGCAATTTCCCGAAATTCTGGTACAACAGGCCGATCTGTTCTCTGACGGGCGGCCTTTTATGCATAGGCAAGGCCTTCATCCAGTCCGGTGGAGTGATGTTCCAGGCGTGCAGAATCACCGACCCTTTTTCAAAATATATCTGAATCCGGCAGAAGGAGTTTCACCATGAGCACCGTAGGCAAGCACATGAGCACGCAGCTGTTCACCATCAGTCCCGACAAATTCGCGCACGAAGCCATCGATAAAATGTACCAGAACAACATCAGCGCGCTTCTGGTGAAAGATGACAGCGGGTACGCCGGCATCATCACCAAGACGGACTGGATGATTCTGGTCCTGAAGGGCGAATGCGACCCCAAGGCGATCAAGGTGGCAACGATCATGACCGATATCAAACACACCATCGATGCAAGCGAACCGGTTGCGAAAGTGTGCGCCATGATCGATGAAAATAAAGTGCGCCACATTCCGGTGACCCAAAACGGGGAAATCGTGGGCATGTTTTCCGTCAAGGATCTGGAAAAGTACTATCTGCAGTTGCACAAGAAGACCGATTTTTGACCGTTCATGCTGTTCAACTCGCTCACGTTCCTCGTTTTTTTCGCGGTCGTCCTGACGCTGCATCACACGGTTTCCTCCTGGCGCGCGCAGAAATCCATCCTGCTTGTCGCCAGTTATCTGTTTTACGCCGCGTGGAATCCCCCCTTCGTCATCCTGCTCTGGGTCTCAACCTGGGTCGACTGGCACGTCGCCAAAGGCCTCGCGGTGCAGGAGGCGCCCGCGAAACGCCGCGGCCTGTTGATGGTGAGCCTGGCGGTCAACCTGGGACTGCTGGGATTTTTCAAATACGGGGAATTCCTGCTGGAAAACTTCGTCGCGCTGATGCACCTCGCCGGAATTCCGTTCGAGGCGGCCGCCCCGAGCATCGTTCTTCCCGTCGGCATCTCGTTCTACACCTTTCAGACGCTCTCCTACACGCTCGACGTGTATTTCAAAAAGACCGAACGCTGCCAGTCGTTCCTCGATTTCGCGCTGTACGTGACGTTCTTTCCGCAGCTGGTGGCCGGCCCCATCGTGCGCTCCACCGATTTTCTGCCGCAGTGCGTAGAACCCAAACGCGCCACGCGCGATCAGTTCGGCTGGGGGCTTTACTTCATCACCCTGGGCCTGTTCCAGAAAGTGGTGCTGGCGGACGGCCTGCTTGCTTCCGCCGCGGACAGCGTTTTCGGTCACAAAGGGGAATCCCTTTTTGTTGCCGACGCCTGGCTCGGAGTCCTGGCTTTTTCCGCGCAGATTTTCTGCGATTTCGCCGGCTACTCGACCACCGCCATCGGCGCCGCGCTGTGCCTGGGGTTCATCCTGCCCGACAATTTCCGTTCGCCCTATGCCGCCGTCGGGTTTTCCGATTTCTGGCGGCGATGGCACATCAGCCTTTCCAGCTGGCTGCGCGATTATCTCTACATCCCGCTGGGCGGCAGCCGCCACAGCACCGGGCGCACGCTGTTCAACCTCATGTTCACCATGTTCCTGGGCGGCCTGTGGCACGGCGCGTCCTGGACCTTCGTCGTCTGGGGCCTGCTGCACGGCGCATTCCTGGTGATCGAGCATCTGCTGCGGCAGTTTTTTTCCGCGGCCGCGTGGGTGAAAACCGCTGCCGGTCGTTTTATATTGGGCTTGCTCACATTTTTACTCGTCAGCATCGCCTGGGTGTTTTTCCGCGCCGCCGATTTTCCGGCGGCCTGGGCACTGCTGCAATCGCTGTTTGCGGTTTCCGGCGGCGGAGCGCAGATTCTTTCCACTCTGGAGATCCTGCAGGTGAGCGTGGTGGTGACCGCGCTGCTTGGCACCCACTGGTATCTGCACGAAAAACGCCTGGAACACGCCATGCAGGAACTGCCCGCGTGGTGGGTGGTGACCATCTGGTCTTCGATGCTGTTTGCTTTGATCATGATGCAGGGAGGGGCCAATGCCTTCATCTACTTCCAGTTTTAAGACCTATGAGCTGAAAAGGATCATCCCCCGGCACCACTGGGTCCTGCTCGCGCTCGTGAGCGTGGCGGTCACCGCCGTTCTGACGTTGGGCTGGGAGCTGTACTGCCGCCATCTCGGGTATGCGCCCACGCTGAACGACACGGAAGACCTGTGGGCCAGCCGCCGGGCCCTGGTCGATGCGGAACCCGACCGCACCGTGCTCATCGGCTCGTCGCGCATGCTGTTCGATTTCAACATGGATGTGTACGAAGAGGCGATGGGCGAACGTCCGCTGCAGCTCTCCACCGTCGGCACCAACCCCGGCCCCTATCTCAAGGACCTGGCCGAGCATCCGGAGTTTTCGGGAACCGTCATCGTGGGCGTGGTGCCCGGCCTCTTTTTCGCTCCCGGCGGACCGCCGGTGAATCGGCCCAACGACCATCTGCAACGCTTTCGCGACTGGACCCCGGCCCAGCGCATCGGGCACCGGCTCGGCATGCTGCTCGAACGCAGGCTGGCGTTTTTGAATCAGGAAGACCTGACCCTGAACCAGTTGCTGTCGCAGCTTAAAATCCCCGACCGCGGGAAAGTCAAAGGGCCGCCGGAGCTGCCGCCCTATTTCTACGAAGTGGACGAAGAGCGCCAGGGAGGGATGACCGACCAGGCCGAGAAAGACACCGCATTGCAACAACGCATTCAGCAGATCTGGATTCCCCTGTTCACCCCCAGACCGCCGCCTCCGGGCAAAACCAGGGAAGAAGCCGCCGCGGGCAAGAAGAAAATGATCGACGGCATCCTGAAAGAAACCCAATCGCACGTCTACAAAATCAACGGCCGCGGCGGCAAGGTGATCTTTCTGCGCCTGCCTTCCACCGGCACCCTGCGCGCGCTGGAAAACGAACACACGCCGCGCGCCGAATACTGGGACCGGATCCTTCAGGTCACCGGCGCGCCGGGCATTCATTTTGAAGATCATCCGCAATTGAGGGGGTTCGATTGTCCCGAATGGTCGCACCTCACAAAAAAAGACGCCGCCGAATTCACACGCAGGCTGATCCCCCTGCTCGCCCCGCACCTGCGCGATCCCTGAAAAACACCCCGCGGAATTCCCCTCAATCGATATCCCACTCGCTCTCTTCTCTGCATCGGCAGAACCCTCGGCTGCACAGCCGAAACGCCTTTAGAGCAAACGGCAAACCCGGATTGAACGGCATCTCCCCCGCCCCGTTTCTTCCCGCAAACACCCCAAGTCAATGCGACATCCATGCACATTAAATTTGTTTAAATTTACATAAATAATATATAAATATTATTGATTTTAAACGAATTATGTGGTTTATTGTTTCGGCTGTTGTGAGACCTGCCCGCTCACATTTTGAGACCTTTGCATACGTCTTGCGTTTAAGAAACTGAGCGCTATTGTCACCCTGGGCTTGTCGAAGGGCCCGGCATGACAGATCACGGCATCTGCAAAGTTCTCGTGTTGCATAACAGCGGTTCAATCCCACACCGGGATTGAAAGGAGTCTATCTACTTCACGCTGCCGCATTGCCTCGGGGCGGAATCACTCCAACCTGCCTTTTCCGCGATTCGCCCCATTCCATCCACTTTCTTTGACCAAAGGAAACGTCCATGCACCCAAACCGGCTATTCTCGTCAGTCCTATTTCTGGTTCACACATTCATCCTCGTGTCCGCCGCGAATTCGGCTGCCGGCTCCAGCTCCGAAAAAACCTGGAGCGTCATGCAGCGCGACGGCGTCCACTGGCTCCGTGCCCCCAACGGCAGCCCGTTTTATTCCAAGGGGATCAACGTCATCGACGGCGGCGAGCCGAATCCCAAAAGCCTTGCGGGTAAAGCCTACTACTGGGACAACCATTTCCCCACGATCGAACACTGGCGTTCCTCTCTCAGCAGCCGCATGCGGGACTGGGGATTCAACACACGCGGGGGCTGGTCGGACCCCTCTTCCGACCTTGAGTTTCCCTTGATGGTGTCGCTGCATCTCGGCGAGCACATCAAGCTGATCTGGGACGATGTGTTCGACCCGGTCAACGACGCCAGAGCTCACGAAAAAGCCATAGAGCTGACCGCGCCCTACAAAAACGATCCCTGGCTGGTCGGCTATTTCACCGACAACGAAGTCGGATGGTGGAACGGTCCCCTGTTCAGCTGGTATCTGAAAAAGGGATGGGACATACAGACCAAGCAGGTCCTGTGGCGGCTGCTGCACAAAACCTATGCAGGCCGGTGGGAACACCTGTTGTGGGACTGGGTTCCGCAGGGTGGCGAGAAGAGTTTCGAGGATTTGAAGCAGGCCGGCGCCGGGCTCAAGCTCAGGCCCGGTGGACAGGGCATCCAGGTCGTCAACCGCTTCACCTTTCTCTGCGCCCGCCGCTACTATCAGGTGGTGCACGATGCGCTGCGCAAAGCGCATCCGGGCGCCCTGATCCTCGGCGACCGCTACCCGATCTACTACCATGAGAATGCGGTCCGCGCGGCCAGGGAGTATGTCGATGTTATCTCCCTCAACTACAATGTCAACACGCAGGATGGATGGGTGACGCCCTATTACTTTGAGGGCATCGAGCGGCTGACCGGCAAGCCGGTCCTCATCACGGAGTTTTATCTGGCCGCCGACGAAAACCGCAGCGGCAATCTCAACCGGATCAACGACAAGCCGGGGCCCTTCCTGAAAGTCAAAACCCAGACCGAACGGGCCTACGGCCTGGCCAACGCGCTGATCCATTTCGCCCGCATTCCCAACATCGTCGGGATGCACTGGTTTCAATTCACCGACGAGCCCACCGGCGGCCGCTACGACGGCGAGGACTACAACATGGGACTCATCGACATCGCCAACCGCCCCTATCAGAAAGTCGCCCAGGTGTTCCGCAACCTCAACCCGCATCTGGAAACCATCCACCGGGAAGGCTGGGGCGAGACCGGAAAAACCCCTAAGCCGGAGCGCGTGCTGCACCGGGCGGAAAATCCCATCCAGGTCGACGACCGGTCGCTGACCGACTGGGATCACCTCAAAACGCGCCTGACCGGTTTTGAGACCACAGGGGAGACCCTGCAATTTGCCGACGTGCACGTGGCGTGGCGTCCGGAAGGCCTGTATTTGGCGAGCCACGCGCAGAACTACCTCGACCGCGCCCTGCTCGATCACAAGGACGGGTTCCCTCTGTCTGAAACCTTTCAGATGCACATCCTGGTGAAAGACGACGCAGAGAACACGCATCACCACGCCATTCACATGGTTCCGCAAAAATCCGGTGCACACACAGGTGCGGACACCTCCGGCGATGGCATCGCCCCCCGCCTGGTCCGCTACGCGCCGGATCAGACGGCAAAGGAAATTCCGGTCCGCGGGCACGTGCAGGAACTGGAAAAAACCAACCCGCACATCGCCTTCGAGGCGTTCCTTCCCGCACGCTGGCTGGGAACGGAAACGCTGAAAGCCGGACAGACGATCCACATAAACCTGATGCTGACCAAGTTTTTCCGTGAAGGGACCATGGCGCTGGCGAATCCGGATACCGCTGTCCCCGGCATCGCGCCGGATGGCATGAAAGCATTTGTTTTACAGTAGTTCCAGGGCCTCCGCTGAAACCGGGGCGGCTCTCCGCACAGACATCGTAAGCAAACCGGCCTTCTTCCGACTTCGATTAGACAGCGCCCGTTCACCGCGGCCGCTGTTGAAAGAAATTCCGATCTTTTCCCAAAGTATTAAAGGAGCCGAAACGATGCGGAGAGCCGCCCTGTTTTTTTTGCTGATGGTGTTTGCCTTTCCTGTTTCCGCCTGCGCCTCGGCAAAGAAAGCCACGATCGACGACGTGCTCGACCTGTTGTCCGAGGGAGCGGATTCGGCGGCGTTCGAGCGGGTGGACGCGCACTGGCAGCCTTCCTTCGTCCCGATGATCCTGGAAACCATGCACCTCAGCCGCGATCCCGGGCTGACCCGCGCACTGATCGGCCTGCTGGAAAAACACACCGGCCGGAAATTCGGCTACGACGTCAACGCCTGGTACGAGTGGCTGTGGAACCGCGAGGAGAACAAGCACCCGCACTACGCCCGTTTCAAGGGAGAATTGTACAAGCGCATCGACCCCAAGTTCGGCGCCTACTTTGCGGACAGCCATCCTGTGACCATCCGGCTCGATGAGGTGCGCTGGGGCGGCGTGCTTCAAGATGGCATCCCGCCCCTGCGCGATCCGGAAATGATCCCGGCCGCTCAAGCGGACTACCTGAAAGACGATCACGTCGTGTTCGGCCTGACCGTGAACGGCGACGCGCGCGCTTATCCAAAGCGCATCCTCGCCTGGCACGAGATGTTCGTGGACACCGTCGGCGGCCTGCCGGTCGCGGGCGTCTACTGCACCCTGTGCGGCTCCATGATCCTCTACCAAACCACGCTCGACGGCACGAACCACAGGCTCGGCACCAGCGGATTTCTATACCGCTCCAACAAGCTCATGTACGACAAGGCCACTCAGTCTTTATGGAACACGTTCTGGGGCAAACCGGTGATCGGGCCGCTGGTCGGCAAGGGCATCGAGCTCAAGTACCGCGGCGTGGTGACTTCGACCTGGGGGGAATGGAAAAAGCGTCATCCGGACTCGAAAGTGCTGTCCCTCAACACGGGGCATTTCCGCGATTACAGCGAGGGCGCCGCCTACCGGCGGTATTTCGCGACCGATGAACTGATGTTCAACGTTCCCAAACTCGACAAGCGGCTCAAGAACAAAGCGGAAATCCTGGCGCTTCTGTTTCCGCAGCATCCCGACAAGCCGCTGGCCATCGCCGCAGCCCACCTGCTGGACAACCCGGTGTACCAGAACGCGCTTGGCACGGTGAACTACGTGGTGCTGACCGACGCCTCCGGCGCCAACCGGGTGTACAACGCGGGCGGCGTGACGTTCCAATCCTGGGACCGCGAATTCACCGCCACCGATGCGAAAGGCCGGCGCTGGCAGGTGACCGAAGACGCGCTGATCTCAAAGGACGGGAAACAGAAACTGCCGCGGCTGCCGGCCTACCGCGCGTTCTGGTTCGGCTGGTTTTCCGCCTACCCGCACTCCCAATTGATCAAGGGTTGATGCGGCCTTCGACTTTCTCGTACGCGATGCCGGAATTTTTATAAATTTTGCGCGAACTGATAGGAAGGGGTTCTTCATTCTCCGTGGTTTGCGTCGCATCCGGGGACGCCGCATTCCCGTTCGGCTGACGTTCCCACACCGGCTGATCCGGATTTTCCCGCAGCGCCTGGGCAATGGCTTCGGCGACGCCGATGGGCTGGATGCCGGGAAACCGCCTGGCCGCACTTTCGTCCTGCACCCAGGTCGGGTTTTTGATGCTCTCGATCAGCTTGCGTCCCACCTTGAAATGCAACGGCGTGACCAGCATGAGCCACAGGCTGGAAAGCCGCGGCGTCAGCACCGGCACCGGGATCAGCCAGCGTTTGAGTCCGCGCTGCTTCGCGTACTCCGTGATCAGGTCGCGGTAGGAAACCCGGTCGCGGCCGCCGATTTGAAAGATCTCATGCCCGTTCAAGTCCAGTTCGACCGCCTGAACCAGATAGTGCAAGACGTCCCGGATGTGAATGGGCTGCGCCGGCGTCCGCACCCAGCGCGGCATGAGCATCACCGGCAGCCGTTCCGACAGCTTGCGGATCATCTCGAACGACAGGCTGCCCGCGCCCAGAATGATCGACGCCTGAAACTCCAGCACCGGCACGCCCGATGCGCGCAGCACGTTGCCGACTTCTTTCCGGCTTTTGAGATGCGGCGACAACGGCCCGTGTTCGGAGCTGCCGAGCGCGCCGAGATAGACGATCCGCTTCACGCCCGCGGTGCGGGCGGCCTCGCCGAAATGGGCAGCGGCCTCGATTTCCAGACGTTCGAAATCCGCCCCTGCGTCGAGGCTGTGCACCAGGTAGAACGCGGTGTCGATGCCCTCGAACGCCGTGCGCAGGCTGGCTGCATCCAGAAGATCCCCGCGCACCACCTCACAGCCCTGCCCGTTCTCAAACGCGTCCGGATTGCGCACCAGGCAGCGCAGCGGATAACCGCCCTGTCGCAGCGCCGCGACGAGATGCGTGCCGATGTAACCGGTGGCGCCCGCCACCAGGATTTTTTTTCTCATGATCGATTCCTTCCAGAAAGGACGGGTGGAAGAACGGCTCTCAATGATTGCCGAGCCAGTCGAAATAATCGGGAAACCGGTCGAAGCGGGTGACGCCCGTGATCGTTTCCGGGGCGCCCTCCCCTCCCACCACGATTTCGATTTTGCGCGGCACCTGTTTCCGCAGCGACAACAGCAGCCGGTCGATTTCGTCCGCATCCATCGTGGGGGAAATGCTGAGGGCCAGAATGCGGGCGTCGCAGCGCTGGACCGAAAGCGCCACCGCGTCCAGCGGCGTGTCCGGCCCCAGGTAGACGACCTTGCGCTCTGTCAGCGCCGTCACCACCGCACACATGGCGATCCCCAGCCGGTGCGGGTCTCCCGGCAGCGTCGTCAGCACCACGCAAGGGCCCTGCTTGCGTTCGTTCATCCGGCGCCACTGCGTGCTGAGAAAATGCTCCAGCCGTTCCGAAGCAAAATGTTCGTGCGAGACCGAAAGCTCCCCCGTTTCCCAGCACAGCCCCACCTGCGTGGTGAACGGCGCCGCCAAGTTCTGGATGAACTCCATCGGCCCCATGCGGGCCCAGGCATCGTAAAACTCCTGCGTCAGGGTGGCCTCGTCGAACCGGTGCACCGCCTCGATCCACTTTTCCACCTGGACCAGGCTGGCGGTGTCCTGCGTTTCGGCTGTCTCGGGCTCTCCCGTGGCGGAAAGCGGAAGATGGAGACCGAGCAGATGGGTGAGTTCTTCCAACGAACCGCACACCACCTTGCTCGCGCGGTACCCCTCCTCCAGCGCCTTGGCGATGGCCCGCAGCCGCGGGACTTCCTCGCGCGGGTAGCGGCGGTGCCCCGAAGGCAGGCGCTGGTTGCGCGGCATCCCGTAGCGTTTCTCCCACATCCTCAGCGTGTAGGTGCTGATCCCGGTCAGCCGGGAAAGCTCGCCGATGGTGAGCAGGTCTTTGGGGGTTGCGTTCATGGCGCCTTTCGCACGGAGCCGGGAGGGAAATCCCTCCCGGCCTGGGTTGGGTGATCGCGTTTGCGTTGACGGCTTGCTCAGCGTGTTACCGATTCGCAAGCGGGACTCACATGCGGCTCATGCCGGTCGCGCTGGCCAGAGTCGGGTTATCGTCCACGGACTGCACGCGGATGCCGCCGGAAGTCCGCTCCACCCGCATTTTCTGTCCCTGAACGTCCGCCATGAAGATGTTGCCGATTTTCAGACTGTACCGGTCCATCAGCTTCTGTTCGAATTCATTCAGACCGATGAAGGCGCTTTTGCGCTCGGCAACGCGTTTGACGATGAGGTTCTGGGTGGCCTGCGTGAATTCCCATTCATACGGTTTCACCGCATGATCGTGGCCTTCATGATGAACGGAACCGGTGGCGACAAGAGAAACCCCATGCGCTTTGCGGATCGGAATCTGCCACACCGAAGTGAGATCGAAAGGCTGCACGCCCAGGACCTCGAGCCCCATCGTGGTGCGTTTCACTTTCACCGGATGGCCGGCGATCTCCGACTTGAAAGTGGCTCCCACCTGGATTCCATAACGGTCGAGTTTTTTCTGTTCGAACTGCGACAGGCCGGTGATGATTTTTCCGGAAGCGGCGCTGAAATTCGTTTTCACTTTATCCTGGGTCGCATCCGTGAACTGCCAGGTTACCGGCAGCTCTTCGTGATTGTGGCCGGAATGCGCGAGCACCGTTGCGGGAGCGGAAAGGGTCAAAGAAAGGGCGGCGGCGAGGACGATGGATTTTTGTGTCGTTTTCATTTTGTTTTCTCCTGTCAGATACGGTTCGTGTCTCAGTGAGTGAGTCATATATCTAGGAGCAAATATGCGACACTTGTATAGATTTGTCAAGAAAATATCTATACAAATTTTAGATTTTTGTCTAAAAATATTCAGTGCATTGTTTTTAAAAAGATTACAACATCCACATTTGTCAAAATTTTTTCCCGAATCCGGTTTTCAAATCCACCGAAAGTCTGGGCAGGTCCCCTTTTTCACGCATTTTCCCCTTTCTCTTTCCGTGCCCGCCGCAATGAAAACGTCTGAAGTTTCACACACCCCAACACCGCATGCCCCAGATACCTTACAATAAATCAATGACTTTAAGTTGGCACCGCTCTTGCTTTTTAAATGAAAGCTCATGAAAAACCTGTCCATCGAAAGCCATGCAATGCCCCAAATGTGCGTTTGAGCAGAAAAAGTCGGACACCTGTCTCCGTTGCGGGATCGTGCTCGAAAAGTATTTCGCCGTCCGGAAAAGACAAGCGGTCGGAGCTTCCGCGCCGCCCGCAGGCCGGGAAAATTATGTAGAAGAAGCGCGTCACCCCAGGTGGGTCGAATGGCTGCTTGAGCGCGCCGCGGCGCCCTGGAACCCGGTGTCTCCGCAGGCACTCGCAGGTCTCTCGCTCGCTTTCGGCCTTGTGGTGTTTCTGCTGGCTGTCAAGGACCCCATGGGTTCCGACTCCACCGTGCTGTACTTCCTGCACACGGTGAATCTGGTGTTCCACGAAGCCGGTCACTGGATCTTCGCGGTGTTCGGCAACCGCACGCTCACCGTGTTCGGCGGCAGCCTCAACCAGGTCCTGATCCCCGCCCTCGTCGCCGCTTCGTTCTGGGCGCGCCGCGACACGGCGGGTTTCGCCTTCGGCCTGTTCTGGTGTTTCGAGAACCTGATCGACGTGGCGGTCTACATGGCGGACGCCCGCGCGCTGGCGCTGCCTTTGATCGGCGGGCTGGGAGAGGACGCGCACGACTGGCGCAATCTGTTTTTCCGCTTCGGACTGATCGAGCAGGACACCGCCATCGCCGCAAAGACAACCGCGGTGGGCTGGATCGGCATGATGTCCGTTTGGGCGTGGTTTCTCTGGCGGGGATTCAAGTCAAAACGGGCGTCCTCCGTGCAGGAAAAAACCGCCTGACCCGCATCCACACTTTCCGGCAAATCGCAGGCGCGGTTCAGCGCCCTCACTCCATGTGTTTTTCCAGACGGTCGTAGAGCCCCCAGGGGTTGCGGCGTTTCAGCCAGTGCGGCGCCAAAAGCGAGAGGAGCACGACGATCCCGCCGAGGATCAGGGCGGTGCGCGAGCCGGAGAAAATGCCGCTGCCGAAATAATTGAACGCGAAGGTCGGCGGGATCATGCCGATGAAGGTCGCGACCGCGAAGCCGCGCGTCGAAATGCGGGTCAGCCCCGCCCCGTAGCTGATGATATCGAACGAGAACACCGGCAGCAGGCGCGCGCCCAGGATCAGCAGGAACAGATATTTCTCGCTGCATTGCGAGCAGAAACCGATGTCGCTTTTCAGCCAGCGCGACACCGCCTCTTTGCCCAGCTTGCGGGTGATGAAAAAACTGATCAGCGCTCCGGCCTCGGCGCCGATGAGCGCGTACACCGTTCCCATGAACGGGCCGAACACCGCGCCGGCGGCGGCATCCAGGGGCAGGCTGGGAATCGGGCTGACGACCACGGCGGCCGCCATCGTCAACATGAACACGAACGGCGCCAGCATGCCCAGCTCTTCCAGCGTCTGCGTGATCATCTCCGGATCGAGCCACTCCTGCACGCCGCTCGTCCAGGCCAGCACCACCAGCGCCGCGATCAGAAGAACCAGCAGAGCCGGCTTGATCCAGGCCGCTCCGCCTGATGTTTCCTCACCGGCCTTATTTTCCGCATCCATTGCAAATCCCCTTTGAGCCGCCCCCCGGTTTCAATCGGTCGGATTCCCGCCGCATTCCTTTCCTTTACGGACCCAGGACGCGCCATCCACCCAAAGGACCGCTTTCAACAAAAAAACTGACAAAATATGCCTAATTTTTATAAAATAGTGCGCACTCAATGATTCATTTTCATAAAAATGCACAGAAAATGAGTTTCCCAGAAATACTATCCAGTTGTTTTTAAAAGAGTTATATGGAAACCCATGATTTTCAAACACCTGGGCACAGCGCTTGCAAATTAATACTGGTGAACGAAATACGGCCCCAGGCCGGTCACCTTATTAGAACGGAAAAGAACATCATGACCGCAGAATTTAATTAGGAGGCGTTGACTCCAGCCCGTTTGAATGCCTCCCAAGCGAAAGGGGGTGTTTCAAATGAAACGCTTTCTGATCCTGACTTTTGCCTTGCTGGCTCTGGCTCCGGCCGATGTGTACAGCCAGCCGCCTCCCCTCAAAGAACCGCCTCTGGCGCAGCAGACTTCGTGGCACGTCGCCCCGAACGGCATGCTGTTCGTCGGCTACGACACCAACCACAACGGAAAAGAGAATTTTCACACCCTGCGTGTCGTCACCACGTCCTATTTCTCCGGCTATTCGGTGGAATCCGTCACCGGGCACTATCCCGGCAGCCTGGTTTTTTCCGTGAACTACCAGACCACGCGGTTTTACTACATCGCCGCCAAAGAACCCCTGTTTTACGTGATGGATGTCGATGAGGATGGACACTGGGATCTGATCTATAAAGACCGGAACGAGGACGGCCTCAATGGCAACGAGACTTTTTACGACAGTCCTTCCGGCCTGTTCCCCGCCAGTTTCCGGTCCACGGACTCCACTCCGCAGCCCTCCCCGGTTGCGGCGGCCGTCACCGGTCACCATTGATCCCGCCTATGCGGCGGGATCGTGGACCCAACGGTCCTTGCGCATCCGGAAAACGCGTTCCCCCCTTGTCCCGGTTTCGCCCTTGCCGCTATAATGGAACGCTTCCCCCACAATTCCGGATCGGGTTTTTATATGAACGTAAAAACCGTCTCTCGGAAGCACATCGCGCAATCCATCTACCACCGTCAGGTGCGCCTGTATAAAAGGCTCAAGCCCTACCAGCCCTATCAGGCCCGGAGGGTGTACAACCTCAACAAAGCGTTCGGCAAAATCGCCTACCGGGAGGACCGCTATTACCCACTGGCGCTGCAGGAGTTTGAAGCGTTCATCAAACAGCATTCGCGCTTCGCGCTCGCGTACCTGGGCATGGGTTTGAATTTTGGACTGATGAACCGCTTCGACGAGGAAGCGTGGGCTTACCAGCAGGCCCTGGCGCTCGATCCCGGCCTGCCCGATTCACACCCCTGGCTGCATGCGATCCTGAACGCGAAACCTTCCCTCAAATGAATCATCAACGATGCCGCCAAATTTTTACTTGTCATCGCACCGAAATGAAGAGACATTGGAAAGATTGGCATTTGTAATACAGCGAAAAATAATTACAATGTGAAGGTTGTTTCTGAAAGGAAGCCGTTTCCCGATCGACAGGGAAACAAACATCAACCCTTCCTCGGTTCAATCCTGATCGTTCCTCCGGAAATCCGTCCCCATGCTCATCCTTCGCGCTTACGAAAAATGCGTACTTAAAAAACCGCTGCTGACTCTGGCTCTGGTGATCATCGGCGTCGCCCTCATCGGCTCGTTCGCCAAGCATTTCAAACTGGACGCCTCCGCCGACTCGCTGGTCCTGGAAAACGACCAGGACCTGCGCTTTTTCCGTGAGATCAACAAAAAATACGGCTCGCAGGATTTTCTCATCATCACCTTCACACCCAGGGGAGACCTGCTCTCCGACGATTCCCTGGACACGCTCGAGGCGCTGAAAAACGACCTCGCCAAGCTCGAACGGGTCGATTCGGTGGTGACCATCCTCGACGTTCCCCTGCTCAACAGCCCGCAAATCAGCATAGCGGATCTGGGCGAGGAGGTGCGCACGCTGAAAACGCCGGGACTCGACAAGGAAATGGCGCGGCGGGAGTTTCAGGAAAGCCCCATTTACCACAAGCTGCTGGTGAGCCCGGACGGAAACACCACGGCGGTGCTGGCCTATCTGGAACGGGACGAGACCTATTTCGACCTGTTGAAACAACGCAACGATTTGAGGGAGAAAAAAAGAAACGCGGGATTGACTGCGGAGGAAGAGGAAGCGCTCGATAAAGCCGAAGGCGAGTTCAAAAAATACCTCGCCCACTACAACGACTATCAGGCGCAGGACGTCATCGCGGTGCGGCAGATCATGGACAAATACCGCGGCGAGGCGGACATGTTTCTCGGCGGCGTGTCCATGATCACCTCCGACATGATCGCCTTCATCAAAAGCGATCTTGCGATCTTCGGCTGGGGCGTGCTGCTGTTCATGATCGCGGTGATGTGGTTCTTTTTCCGGCGCAAGCGGTGGATCATCCTGCCGATGGGCTGCTGCTTCATCGCGGCGGTCAGCATGGTCGGGTTTCTGGGATTTCTCGACTGGCGCATCACCGTCATCTCCTCCAACTTCATCTCCATCCTGCTCATCATCACGATCTCCTGGACCATCCACCTCATCGTGCGTTACGGCGAACTGTACACGTCCAATCCCAACGCCCGGCAGACCGAACTGGTGCGGGAGACCATCCGCCACATGGGCCGGCCCTGTTTTTACACCGCCATCACCACCATCGTGGCGTTCAGCTCGCTGGTGGTCAGCGGCATCCGCCCGGTCATCGATTTCGGCTGGATCATGACCATGGGCATTTCGCTCGCGTTCATCCTGACGTTCATCTTTTTCCCGTCGCTGCTCGCCCTGATGAATCCCGAGCCCTCCGTGTACGGCAAGGACCGGACCAAGAACTTCACCCTGTCCATCGCCCGCCTGACGCTCAACCAGAAAACCCGCATCCTCATCCTGTCCGTGATCCTCACCGCGGCCAGCCTGATCGGGATTTTCCGCCTGCAGGTGGACAACCGCTTCATCGACTACTTCAAGACATCCACGGAAATCTATCAGGGCATGAACCTGATCGACCGCAAGCTGGGCGGCACCACGCCGCTCGACATCGTCATCGATCCCGATCGGGATTACTTCGAATTTTTAAAGGAAATGAAACAGCAGCGGGAAGCGGAGGAAGACGATCCCTTCGCCGACGACCCGTTCGCCCAGCAGGACGACAACCAGGAGAACTACTGGTTCCACGCCGAGCAGCTCGGAGTCGTCGAGGAGATCCACGATTATCTCGAATCGCTGCCGGAGATCGGCAAGGTCGTTTCCATCGCCACGACCTTCAAGGTCGTAAAACTCCTCAACGACGGCCTGGTTCCGGACGATTACGACCTCGCCCTGTACCGCAGGCTGTTCCCCGCAGAGGCGAAAAAGGCCTTCATCACGCCGTACCTGTCGGAAGACGCCAATCAGGTGCGCATCAACATGCGCATCGTGGAAGCCGACCCGAACCTCAACCGCGGCGAACTGGTGGAAAAGATCCGCCGCCATCTGGAAGATGAAATCGGCATCGAGGGCGGCCGCATCCGCTTCACCGGCATGGCGGTGCTCTACAACAACATGCTGCAGAGCCTGTATCAGTCGCAGATCCTGACTCTGGGAATGGTGTTCGCGGCCATCCTGCTGATGTTCATGGTGCTGTTCCGCAGCGTTTACCTTGCGTTCATCGGCATCGTCCCCAACCTCCTCTCAGCCGGGTTCGTGCTGGGGCTGATGGGCTGGCTCGGCATTCCGCTCGACATGATGACGATCACCATCGCCGCCATCACCATCGGCATCGCCGTGGACGACACCATCCACTACATCTGCCGGTTCAAGGAGGAGTTCGCGCAAAAGCCCGATTACCTGGAAAACGTGCGCGTGTGCCACGGCAGCACCGGGCGCGCCATGTACTACACCTCCATCACCGTGACGCTGGGATTTTCCATCCTCACCCTGTCCAACTTCATCCCGACCATCTATTTCGGCCTGCTCACCGGCTTCGCCATGATCGTGGCGCTGATCAACAACCTCGTGCTGCTGCCGCTGCTCATCGTCGTGTTCAAGCCGATGGGGCCCGACACCCACAAGGAAACCGCACCGATGGCCGCCGCCCGGGCGGAGTGAATTCAAAGAAAGACAAAAACGGCGATCCAGGCCAGAAGGAACAGCGCCGTCACCAGCGCCTTTTGCAGGAACGACACCGTCTCGGGGGGCGTGGGAAGATGGAATACCGCGCGCGCGTTCATGGCCGAACCCTCCTTTTCAGAGTTATCCTGAAAAGAAAGATCCCGCGCCCGCGGCAATATTCCCCTGAAACTTGAAAGGCAGCAATCCAGGCGGGGAACCGGGCCTCACTGGAAGGTGAAGGACACCACCAGCGCTCCCATCAGATCGTTGAGTTTGAAGTCGGTTTTGGGGCTTTTGGGGTGGGCGTTGTGGCAGTGCACGCAGGCGGCGCTCACCGCATAATCCGGAAACACGCCCTGGAAATACTGGGACCCGCCCAGCGATTTCTGCCCGTAATACGGCCGGTGCGGCCTATCGCGCACCGCATCGAGGGCGTTGCGCTCGAACTCGTTGGCGGCGCCGTTCCGGTAATTGATGGGCCAGTGGCTGATCAGCCGGAAATCCAGGCCCGGCCGGTAACGCCGGGTCAGCTCGCGCGCGCGGGCGAGAAACTGCGCCGGCAGCGGCAGGGCGTTCTCCTCGCGCCAGTTTTCCGAGGCTCCCACCACTTCTTTGTCGCGCAGCCGGTTGACGATGTGCTTGGAATACACCATCCGGTCCGATTCGACGATCGTGTGGATGTGGCTCGAGACCGACTGCGGCGTGATGACGAAGCGCTCATTGTCGCCGATGTGCACCCGTCTCAGAGGAATCTGGATCACCAGCCCGCCCAGCACGTCGCCCAGCCTGTAATCGCGCCTTGAGGAACGCGGGTGCGCGTTGTGGCAGGCGACGCAGGACTTCGACACGGCCACGTCCGGGTAGATGGCCTGGTAGCTCCAGCCCCCTCCGGTCTTCACCACCCAGGCGAACGGTTCTTCCGGTTTCGCCGCCAGCCCCTGCAGCCCGTGATTTTCAAATACAGTAAGAGGCGCGTTGGCCGGGTTCAGCGGCTTCTTACTGATCAGCCGGATCTTGAAGCCCGTGCTGCGGGCATTGGTGCTTTCCGCGGAGAGTTTGAGAAACTGCGAGGGAAGCGGCAGCGCGTCCTCTTTCACCCAGTTTTCCGAGGCTTTGAGGCCGATGTTTTTCTGCAGCCGCTCGACGATCTGGTTGGCGTAAAACCGCCGTCCCGCCGCGACGACCGCATAGATGTAATCCGTCGCCACCTGCGGCTGCACGCCTAAAAAGCGCGCATCCCGCTTCACCGTAGGGCTTGCGCTCAACAGGACGAGCGCCGCAAACAACAGCGCCACGGCCTGAAATATGTTTGAAATCGGAAACCGCATGCAGACCGAATGGAGGAAACGCCTTCCGATCAAAGATCAAAGAACGCTTTCGATGCACGGACCCGGACGGCAAACGACGTCCTTACAATCCGTAAAATGAAACACAGCGCGGAATCATACGCGGCGCTTGAGTGGAGGGGTCATTCCCATTCAATCACGGATGCAGGGCGGAAAATAGAACCCGCGTCACAGGAAAATGTGATCTGCGTCGGGTTTTCGGGTTTAGGAAGTGAGGAAAGTTTTCAACAGGCTGGCTACTTCCTGTCTATCCGTTTGACGGCTTGACGTGCGGTGATGATGGGTATCTTTTCCGCTTTCTGGATGGTCAACAAATCGGATTTATCACCGCTGACAATACAATCCGCTTGGGCCTGAATCGCTGCGGCAAGAATGACATTGTCATCCGGATCGGGTGAAAGATCTATAGCAGGAAGAACATCGACCACGGTGGCAAACGCATCGATCTGACCGAGAATGGTCTCTGCTTGATCTGAAGGAATTCGTTCCCGGATCTTCTTGTATTGAAACACGCGGCTCAATTCATCCAGTTGGGCCCTCGAAGTGACCAGCTCAAACTTACCCTGCAACCAGAGTTTTAACAATAAAGCCGGCGGACCCGTTTCAGAGAGCAATCCTGAAACAATAATATTGGTATCAAGGACGATTCGCACGAGCCCACGTTACGGCCTCTTCAGCGAGTTTTTGGGCTTCTTCTTCACTGAGATCGGCGTTCTGCTCCTGCATATCCCGCACCGTTTGACGTAGAATTTCACGCCGTGTCGCATCGTTGACAAACTTCGAAAGGTCGCCTTTTTTCCCGCCTTTACGGGCAAGAAAGGAACGCACGGCCCGGTCCGTTTCTTCGGGTATGCTCAAATTCCAACGTGTCATGACTCCTCTCCCAATAAACACATATACACCTATGCACTTAAACACCTATAATAAGACACAGCAAGAAGCCAGGCAAGAAATTCCGTCTCAATATGCGGCAAGGCCTTCGGAGCTCACCCCACGCCGTTGGTGAAGACGCCCATGCCGCGGAACTTCTCGTAGCGGTCCTGGACCAGCTGCTCGGGGGATTTCTGAAACAGGGTGGTGAGGTTGTGGCGGAGGGATTTTCTCAGCATGATGGCGGCCTGCCTGTGGTTGCGGTGCGCGCCGCCCAATGGTTCGCGGATGACCTCGTCGATGATCTTGAGCTTGAGCAGACTGTCCGCCGTCATGCACAGGGCCTCGGCGGCCTGTTCGACCTTTTTCTTGTCACCCCACAGGATCGACGCGCAGCCCTCGGGCGAGATCACCGAATACACCGAATGCTCCAGCATCAGGATGCGGTCGCCGATGCCGATGGCGAGCGCGCCGCCGGAACCGCCTTCGCCGATCACGCAGACGATGATCGGCACCTTGAGCCCGATCATCGAGTACATGTTGGTGGCGATCGCCTCGGACTGGCCCTTCTCCTCCGCGTCCACTCCCGGATACGCGCCGGGCGTGTCGATGAGGGTGACGATGGGGACGTCGAACTTCTCCGCCAGCCGCATGAGCCGGAGCGCCTTGCGGTAACCGGCGGGCTGGGACATGCCGAAATTGCGCGAGATCTTCTCTTCCGTGTTCCGCCCCTTCTGGTGGCCGATGATCATCACCGACTGGTCCTCGAACTTCGCCAGTCCGCCGACGATGGACGGGCCGTAGCCGCCGTGCCGGTCGCCGTGCAGCTCTTGAAAGTCGTGAAACACCTGCTGGATGTAATCCAGCGAATACGGGCGGTCCGGGTGGCGAGCCACCTGGGTTTTCTGCCAGCCTTTGAGATTCGCGAACACGTCGTGCTTCATGCGCCGCAGTTTTTTCTTGAGCTTGGCGATCTCATGGGTGATGTCCCCCACGCTGTCGTACATGTGGGACAGGGAAATGAGCTCCTGGATCTGGTTTTCCAGGGCGAATATCTCTTTTTCAAAATCGAGAATCTGTTGCATGCGATCTCAAAACCGGGGTTTAAAAACAGGGATTAACGCATAAACCATTGTAACATAGACGCTTACAGAGATCCACCTGAACTCGTATCGGGAAACGCGGCCCAGGCTCCCAAACCGTAAGGAGGAAAGGGTTTAGCGATGCGAAAGGGCGTCAGTAAAACCCGAAAATAGGATGGATGAGCTGGGTCAAGGTCTTCGACTGCTCCAGCGCGACGGCCCCCTCGGTGCCGATCCGGTTCTGCCCCAGTTTCAGCGATTCCAGGTTGGAAAGGAAACTCGAAACGGCGATGGCCTTGGCGCCCGGATCTCCGATGCGATTGAAGTTGAGGTTCAGCGTTTTCAGGTTGGACAGGGTTTTCGATCCCGCCAGCGCTTCCGCCCCCACGTCGGTGATGTTGTTCTCGGACAGATTCAGCGACTCCAGCCCGCTCAGTTTGGAGGACTTCGCCAGCGCCACCACGGCGTTGTCCGACAGATCGTTGTTGCGCAGGTCCAGCTCCTTAAGCTCCTTGGCGTAGGGAAGGTCTAAAAGCGCGAACACCCCGTCCTCTCCCAGATAATATTCGCCCATGTTCTTGAGCCGGTCGTTGCGGTGGAGATTCTTGAGCTGCTGCTTCACCTCGAAGCGGTGCAGGGCCCGGTGGCCGTCCTTGCCCAGGCGGTTGTACACCAGTCCCAGTGTATGGACGTTCATCAGCTTTTCCGACGTCGCCAGCCGGATCGCGCCTTCGTCGTGAATCCCGTTGTAGTTGAGGTTCAGCGTGTGCAGATTGGTCAGCACGTCCGACTCGGCGATCGCGATGGCACCCGCGTCGCTGATCCGGTTGCGGTAGAGGTTCAGCACCGTGAGGCCGGAAAACGCCGGAGATTGCGCCAGCACTTTGACGCCGGCATCGGTGATGTGGTTGCTTTCCAGGTACAGCTCCTTGAGATTTCCGATATGGGGCGACCGCGCCAGCGCCGCGACCCCTTCATCTCCCACGTCGCCCTGGTAGACCACCAGCGTGGACACCGATTTCAGCAGCGGGGACTGGGCAACCAGCTCCATCCCGGCATCGCCGATGTGCTTGTCGTTGATACGCAGGACGGACGGATTGCGGCGCAGCTTCTTCTCAACGTACTTGAGAAGCGCGTCGCCTTGCAGCGCAGGCGCTGCGGCGGACAACAGAAAAACACAACTCAGACCGAATGCGGTTCGGATAAACGGTTTCATAGACGGCCAACCTTGGATTCTTGAGTGGACTTCCAGCGAATCGGGAATATATAAATATTTTAGCGGGCCGCCGCCGATTTTTCAATTGTCTTGCACATGCTTCCGCAATTTTTGAAAACGGTTTGATTGCAATCGTTTAGGGCTCCTGCGGGCGTTTTTTTTCCATCGCCTCGAGGCGGGATTCCAGATCCTTCATTTTTCGGGCCATTTCGGGCAGCCGGGGAAACAGGGTGACATAGCGCTTCCATTCGCTGAGCGGAATCGCGGGATTGCCGCCGTAGGCCTGCCCGCCGTCCAGATTGCGGAAGGTTCCGGCCCGGGCGGTCAGAATCGCCTGGTCGCCGACGGTCACATGATCGGCCACGCCCGCCTGCCCGGCGAGCACCACGTAACGCCCCAGATCGCTGCTTCCCGCCACGCCCGATTGGGCGACCAGAATGGAATGCTCGCCCACCGTGCAGTTGTGCGCGATCTGCACCAGGTTGTCGATCTTGGTCCCCCGCTTGACCCGGGTGGTTCCCAGCGCCGCCCGGTCGACGCAGGAATTGGCGCCGATCTCGACATCGTCCTCGATCACCACGTTGCCGACCTGCGGGATCTTGAAGTGTTCCATTTTTTCATCGGGCGTGTAACCGAACCCGTCCGCACCGATGACCACCCCCGCATGCAGGATCACGTTTTCGCCCAGCACCGTCCCGGGATACAGCGTGACGCTGGCATGCAGGACGCAGTTGGCGCCGAGCGTGCAATTTTCACCGACCACGACGCCGGGATGCAGCACCGTGTTGTCACCGATTTTCGTGCCATCGCCGATCGAGACGAATTGCGACACGACTACGTTTTCTCCCAGCCGCACATCCTTGCCGACGACAGCGCGCGCGTCCACGCCCGCCGCGGGCCGTTTTGCCGGATGAAATTCGTGCAGCAGCCTTGCGAACGCCAGCGCCGGGTTGCGCACCACGATCTGCGCGCAGGGCGCATTAACCGCTTCGCTCACCAGCACCGCCGACGCTTTGGATTCGGCGAGCCGCTTTAAGTATTTGCGCTGCGCGACGTAGGTGAGCTGCCCCGGGCCCGCTTCCGCGATGCCGTTGAGTGCTGTGATCTCAATCGAAGCGTCGCCGTTCAACGTGCCGCCCACCAGCGCCGTGATTTTTTCAAGATTCATGACGATTCCTTCGTACGAGACTTTGGAGGGATGCAATCCGTCCGCCCGGGAAGTGGCCGGATGGGCTCAGATGATCAGTTCCCGGTCGATGGGCGCGACCTTGCCGTCCTTGAGCTGCAGCACGCGGTCCATTTTCCCGGCGACCCGCTGGCTGTGGGTCACGATCACGAACGTCTGGTTGAACTCCGCGTTCAGTTTGCGGATCAGATCGATCAGCGCGTCGCTCGCGTGCGCATCCAGGTTGCCCGTCGGCTCGTCCGCAAGCAGCAGGTCGGGCTGGTTCATCAGCGAGCGCGCCAGCGCCACCCGCTGGCTCTCGCCGCCGGAAAGCTCGCCCGGCTTGTGGTGCATCCGGTCCTTGAGCCCCACCTGCGCCAGCAGTTTTTCCGCCCGTTCCTGGGCGGTCTTTTTGTTGGCGTCGCGGATCAGCGCCGGGAACATGGCGTTCTCCAGCGCCGTGAAATCCGGCAGCAGATTGAAAAACTGGAACACGAACCCCACCTTGAGATTGCGGAACTTGTCCAGGTAGCCGCTGTTCTTGCTGTAGATCTCCACCCCGCGAAACAGGATCTTGCCCGAATCGGGACGGTCCAGCCCGCCCAGCACGTGCAGCAGCGTGCTCTTGCCCACGCCGGAAGCGCCGACGATGCCCAGCACCTCGCCGGTGCGCACCTGCATGTTCGCGCCCGCAAGCACGTGCAGCGTCTCCCGCTTGGTCTTGTAGCTTTTGTGCACCCCCACCCCTTCGAGGATGCGGTCTTTCACGGTGGCGGGCGCGGTGTCATTCATAGCGGAGCCCATCCACCGGGTTGAGCCGGGACGCCCGCCAGGCGGGATACAGCGAGGCCACAAAACAGATGATGATGGAAAAGACCACGATCAGCAGCGAATCCATCCACTGGATGTCGTCGGGCAGCTTGTCAAGGTAGTACACGTTGCCGGGAAACGCGGTGATGCCGAAGATCTGCTCGATGCCGCCCACGATCTGGTTGAGGTTCGGCACGATGGTGAACCCGAGCGCGCAGCCGAGCGCGGTGCCGATGAGCCCGATGAACAGCCCCTGAAAGCTGAATATCTTGACGATGCTCTGGCTCGTCGCTCCCATCGACTTTAAAATGGCGATCTCCTTGGTCTTTTCCATCACCACCATGAACAGCGTGCTGATGATGTTGAACGCCGCCACCAGGATGATGAGGATGAGGATGATGAACATGACGATCTTTTCCAGCTTCAGCGCGGAAAACAGATTCTTGTTCATGCGCATCCAGTCTTTCACGTAATAGGGAAAGCCGAGCTTTTTCTGGATATCGGTGGCGATCACCGCCGCCTGCTCGATGTCCTCCACCCAGACCTCCACCCCCGTCACCTTGCCCCGCATCGAGAAAAAGCTCTGCGCCGCCGGGATGGAGACGAACGCCAGGTTGGAATCGTATTCGTACATGCCCGACTGAAAGATCCCCTTGACCTCAAACAGCTTCATCTTGGGGATCAGCCCGACCGGCGTGATGCGCGACGCCGGGGACACCATCGACACCACATCGCCCATCGTCACGCCCATGCGCAGGGCGAGCTCCTGACCGAGGATCACCCCCGCCCGCGCCGGCGATTCGATTGCTTCCGAGGCGGCGGCCTTCATTTCCGCCTTTAAAAATTCCAGGTCGCCGCGTTTCAGGTTTTTCTCCAGGTCCGAGACCCCTTTCTCGCGGGTGGGATCGACGCCGCGCACCACGATGCCCGACACCGTGTCGCCGAACGTCACCATCACCTGGTTCATGATGAACGGCGCCGCGCTCACCACACCCGGAAACGCCTTGATCTGATCGACGATCACCTCGAAGTTTTCCATGCCGGTGCGGTGCACGTTGGTCACCACTGCGTGGCTGTTGGTGCCGAGGATTTTGTCGCGCAGGTCCTTGCCGAAGCCGGACATGACGGCGATGACGACGATCAGCGCCATGACGCCGAGCGCCACGCCGCCGATGGAGATCCAGGTGTTGAGGGAGATGAACTTCTGCGTGCGCTTGGCGCGCAGGTGCCTGAGACTGACGAACAATTCGTAAGCCATGCGGGAATGTCCTATGAAAAAGAAAGCGCCGGCCGGCAGGCATCACGGACCGGATGAGAATTTTTTAAACGAACGCCGCCGTCAACGGTCCACCCCTTTTCCATCGCCTTGGGACGCTTCTTTTTTAAGCTGCGGGAACAGGATGACATCGCGGATGGACTGCGAGTTGGTGAACAGCATCGTCAGCCGGTCGATGCCGATGCCCTCCCCGGCCGTCGGCGGCATGCCGTATTCCAGCGCGCGCACGAAGTCGTGGTCCATCCAGTGCGCCTCTTCGTCTCCCGCCTGCCGCTCCGCCACCTGCTGCTCGAACCGCTGCTTCTGGTCGATCGGGTCGTTGAGCTCGGTGTAGGCGTTGGCGATCTCCTTGCGGCCGACGAACAGCTCGAACCGCTCCACCAGCGCCGGGTCGTCTTTTTTGCGCTGCGACAGCGGCGACAGCGCCAACGGGTAGTCGGTGATGAACGTCGGCTGGATCAGTTTGGGCTCCACGAAATAATCGAACAGTTTGGCCAGGATTTTTTCGTGGATGTCTTTTTTCTCCAGCGCGACTTTATGATCCAGCGCGTAGGCCGCGGCCTTGCCGGGATCGTCGACGGCTTCCTGCGGCACGCCGCCGATCTCAACCAGCGACTGCTTGAACGGGATGCGCTTGAAGGGCTGGGAAAAATCGAACGCATCGTTCACCTCTTCGCCGCCGGCCTTGTGCGTGTACTCAAACTGAAGGGTGCCGAACACCGTCTCGCCGATGTAGCGGAACATCTCTTCCGTCAGGTCCATCAGGTCGATGTAGTCGGCGTAGGCCGTGTAAAACTCCAGCATCGTGAACTCGGGATTGTGCTCGGTCGAGATGCCCTCGTTGCGGAAGTTGCGGTTGATCTCGAACACCCGTTCCATGCCGCCCACCACCAGCCGTTTCAAATACAACTCCGGCGCGACGCGCAGATAAAGCTCCATGTTGAGGGCGTTGTGATGGGTCTTGAACGGCTTGGCCGTGGCGCCGCCGGGGATGGACTGCATCATCGGCGTCTCCACTTCCAGGTAATCGCGCTCGTCGAGAAACCGGCGGATCGCCTGGATGATGCGGCTCCGGTGGATGAAGATCTGCTTCACCTCCGGGTTGACGATCAGATCCACGTAGCGCTGGCGGTAGCGCAGCTCGATGTCCTTGAGACCGTGCCATTTCTCCGGCAGCGGCAACAGCGACTTGGTGACCAGGTGCACTTCCTTCGCGAACAGCGTCAGCTCGCCGGTGCGGGTTTTCGACAATTTGCCGGACACGCCGACGAAATCGCCGATGTCGAACTTGCTGAACAGCTCGTAGGCATCGGCGCCGATGTCGTCCTTTTTCACATACACCTGGATGCGGCCGGAACCGTCCTGGATGTGGACGAACGTGGTCTTGCCGTGCTTGCGCCGGGTCATCACCCGTCCGGAGAGGGTGTGCTGCGCGCCCAGCGCATCCAGCTCTTCTTTCGTTTGCTCTGAATGCTTGTCGATGAGGCTGCCGATGGCGGCGTCGACCTTGAAGCGGTTGTTGAACAGCGAAATCCCCTGGGATTTCAGCTCGTCCACTTTTTCCCGCCGCTGCTTGATGAGTTGACCTGAATCTTCCATGTACCGGCACGCGGATTCGATCCGCGATCCTGCAGGAGGGCCGGATCGCTCCGGCCCGGTTTAAGGTAAGGGGCCCGTCAGCGGGCGATTTCCGTGAAGCGCCGCTCGCGGACAACGGTGATCTTGATTTCCCCCGGATAGGTGACTTCCTTCTCGATGCGTTTCGCCACGTCCCGCGCCAGCAGATGCGATTCCTCGTCGGTGATCCCGTCGGGAACGACGATGATGCGCACCTCCCGTCCCGCCTGGATGGCGTAAGTCTTCTCGACGCCCTTGTAGGAGTCGCCGATCTCCTCGAGCTTGGACATGCGCTTGACGTAGGTTTCCAGCATCTCGCGCCGGGCGCCCGGCCGGGAAGCGGAAATCGTGTCCGCCGCCGCCACCAGCACCGCGTACATCGACTCGGGCTCCACGTCCTCGTGGTGCGCGGCAATGGCGTTGACCACATATTTGTGCTCGTTGTAGCGCTTGGCCACCTCGACGCCCAGCTGCGTGTGGGTGCCGTCGGTCTGGTGGTCGATGGCCTTGCCGATGTCGTGCAACAGCCCCGCCCTTTTCGCGAGCATCACATCGAGCCCCAGCTCCGCGGCGATTGTGCCGCAGATCCAGGACACTTCCTTGACGTGCTCGAGCACGTTCTGGGTGTAGCTCGTGCGGTATTTCAACCGGCCCAAAAGCCGGGCCATGTCCGGATGCACGTTGTCGATCTCCACGTCCAGAATCGCCTGCTCGCCGGCTTCCTTGATCTGCTGGGTGACTTCCTTCTGGCATTTTTTGACCACATCCTCGATGCGCCCCGGGTGGATGCGGCCGTCCTGCGTGAGCTTTTCCAGCGAGCGTCTGGCCACTTCCCGGCGGATGGAATCGAAGCCGGAAAGCACCACCGCGCCCGGCGTGTCGTCGATGATCAGATCGACCCCGGTGCACTGCTCCAAAGCGCGGATGTTCCTGCCTTCGCGGCCGATGATGCGGCCCTTGATCTCGTCGTTCGGCAGCTCCACGACCGACACCGTGCTTTCCGCCACGTGATCGGAGGCGATCCGCTGCACCGCCATGGTGATCAGCTTGCGCGCCTCCTCCTCGGCGGTGGACTTGGCCTTCTCTTCGATCTTTTTCACCTCGCGGGCCGCGTCCATCTTGGCCTCGTCGAGGATCTTCTTTTTGATCTCCTCTTTCGCCTGCTCGGCGGTGAAGGAGCTGATCCCTTCCAGCTTGGACAGCTCCTCCTGGATCAACTTTTCGTATTTTTCCTTTTCCTGCTTCACCATATCTTCGCGGGAGGACAGCTGGCTCAACTGCTTGTCCACTTCCCGTTCGCGGCCGCGCACCCGGTCCGACTCCTGGCGGATCGATTCGTCCTTTTTAATGAGCTTCATCTCCTGCTGGCGCAGCTCGTCCTGCCGCGCCTTCATCTCGCGGTCGAATTCGCTTTTCGCGGCCAGCTGTTTTTCCCGTGCTTCGATCTCCGCGGTTTTGAGGCGGTTTTTAGCCTCATCCTCCGCGTCGCGCAGGATTTTCTGCCTGGCTTCCTCGGCTTCCTTGATCTGGTACTGGGTGAGCAGTTTGCGGAGAAAATAACCCGCGATATAACCCGCCACAAGGGCGACGAACATCCCCACAAGCAGGGTGATGAAATTGACATTCACATTGAGGAAAAAATCCATTTCCCTGACCTTTCTATATGAAATAAACCCCTCAACCCGTTCTCGGGTTCAGCAGTTTATGGTGGTAGTCTCCGTCAAAATGCAGTGCACCGGAACATCCTGCGGGGTTTGCGGCAGCGACTCCAGGATTTGAAAGTCGAACGCCAGCGCCACCCGCTGCGCCGTTTTGGGAACCCCGGCCAGAAACCGGTCGAAATAACCGGCGCCGAAACCGATCCGTCCGCCTTGCGCATCGAACGCCAGCCCCGGAATGACGATGCAATCCAGAAGCTTCGGGTCCACCGCGATGCGATCGGAATCTTTGGGTTCCCGCACGCCCAGCGCGCGCACCGCAAAATCCAGATCCAGGCTCTGGATCTCCGACACATCGAGCCTGCCGCCTTCGGCGAGAACGGGAACACAGACCCGCTTTCCAAGATCGAGGGCTTCCTTAATCATGTCCCCGGTCTGCACTTCACCGGGAAGCGACATATATATAAGAAGGTTCCGGCTCGCCACAAACGCGTCGAGCCCGAAAAGCCTCTGCGCGATCGCGCGGCTTTTTGTCCGCACGGTTTCCGGGTTTTGCCGCTTGCGCATCCGCTTCATTTCCGAGCGGATCGCAGCTTTCCTCTCCTTGATGGACGTCACAAGGGCATCCGGGGATTGCGGTTGAGTCCGGCGCGCACCGGCCCTATTCGAACTTACTAAATAAGCGCCTGAATTAAAAGAGCTTTTACCTGAATCTGCGGCTTTTGGGGGCGTTTTTCGCCCTGAAACGCGAAAATCCGCCTCCAGGCACTCATTTTCGCTCAAAAATTCACGTTGCGCGGGGTAAAGACGAATCGGGCCAAGGAGGTGAAATCACCGGAAATGGAACCGGTAAAACGGACTGCTTCAGAAGGGATACGATCTGCGGGGGCGGTGAACGGATGGCACGCGAAGAGGCATAAGACCTCCCCGGACATTCAGGCGGGATGAATCAAAAGAACCGATAAACCAATTATCACGAAAAACGGAACCCAGGTTCCGTTCAGAATCGTCGCTCCGCAAAATACTTCCAGCCGTCGATGGCATCGCGAACAAGCGCGACACCCAATCCACAATCAGCGCTGCCAATGTCCCCGCTGTCATCATACCGTTCGCAATTGGCCGTTTCAGCCCCTTTGCACGTTCACTGCAAAAAGAAGCTTCCCCGTTCATGCCGTACAAAAACCATTTTTTGAACCTGTCAAGGACAGGTGGGGTATCCGTATGCTGCTTTAGGCTTCCTCGTGAAAGGCCTGCTCACCGCAACAGATTCATCAACCCCTTTTACAAAATGTTGGCTCAAAAAATACAATTCTTATACGCACATAACAGGGAAGCGACCTTTTTCTTTTTCTTACCCCAATCCTATCACAAACACCCCGGCCTCTCAAGAATTATTCAAACCGCGAAAACGCTCAGGATTTAATCTTTTCAACCTCTTTTTCCACGATGGCGATGAGCCGGTCAAGCTGCGTTTCATCGGACGTTTCCGTCTCCGCCATCTTGCGCCGCAGTTCCAGATAATCGTGCGCAATATTGAGCGCGGTCAGCACCGCGAGATCCTGCGTGGACGTGCCGCCGCTCGGGCCGGAAAGTTCGCGCATCTTGGAATCGACCAGGTTGGCGACCTGTTGCGGGTCCACGGAGAACGAACCGCTTTTAATGCGGTAGGTCTTGCCGTGCACTTTGATCTCTGTGCTTGAATTCATCGTGGTGGTGAGTGGGGCCGGGCATCCGGCGTTCGTCCGGCTCGGGCAAGTTCAGGAGCAGTCCATCTGCTTGAGATCGTTCAGAATGGTCTGCACCTTGGCGCGGATCAGGGTTTGATCTTTCTCCATCTTCTGGTTCATCGCTCTCAGGTTGCCGAGAACTCCCAGCTCCTTTTCGGCCTGCTCCTGGACGGCGTGCGCGGCCTGGTACTGTTGATCGAGTTCCAGGATCCGTTCGTTCAATTTCTGGTTTTCGGTTTTGAGCTGATGCAGTTCTTCGACGATGGATGTGACCAGGAAAGACAATTTTTCAATCTTTTCCGCTTTCATATCAGAATCGTAGCACCGGCATTATGAGGTGTCAATGATCAACCCGTGAAAGAACTTTGGCATGTTCTCTTATCATTGACGCGGAGCCGGTCTAAGCAGGATGCAGCCCCCTTCAACGAGTTCAGGGAGACAGTGCGAACATCCCTTTTTTTGTCCGTCCAACTCATGAAGGGATTTTTAAATATTGTCATTGCCTGAGCGACGCACCCAGTTTTTCGGAAAGCGCCTGGACGATTTTTTCGAACACAGGGTTCACTTCATCATCGGTGAGCGTTTTCTCCTGCGACTGAAAGCGCAGCGCGAAGGTCAGACTCTTTTTTCCCTCGGCGATTTTTTTTCCTTCGAAGTGATCGTACAGGTCCACGCTCTCTAAAAGCGGCGCGCTCGTTTGCGCGATCAGGTCCTGGACGGCCTTAGACGGCACCGACCGGTCCACCAGCACGGAGATGTCGCGGTAAGCGCCGGGGAACTTGGGGATCGGCTCAAAGCGCGGCGGTCCCGGCAGCTTCGCCACCATCGCGTCGAAATCGATCTCGAACACCAGCGCCGGCTGCTCCAGGCCGAACTTGCGCCCCCACTGCGGCGACAGTTCGCCGAGATAACCCACCGTGTCGCCGTTGAGCTTAAGGTCGACGGATTTCCCCGCGCTCAGAAACGGCCGTTTCGCATCGGCAAATTCCAGCCGTTCCTTGAATTGCGCCATCAGCGTTTCCAGGGCGCCCTTGAGATCGAAATAATCATAGTGCTTCGCCGGGTCCTTCCACAGGCGGGCTTCGTGCTGGCCGCTCAAAAGCGCGGCGATGCAGGTCGTTTCCACCGCCGGTCCGTTTTTCCCGGAGCGGTAGAACACCTCCCCCACTTCGAAGATGCGCACCGGCTTCTGCCCTTTGCTCACGTTGCGCGCCGCCGTGGCGATCAATCCCGGCAGCAGGCTCGACCGCATGGTGGACCACTCGCTGCTGAGCGGGTTGCTGATCGGGATCGTCTGCGCGCCGTTGCCGCCGAACGCCGGCAGAAAATCGCTGGCGGCGTTCTCCTCGATGAAGCTGTAATGGATCGTCTCCGCGTAACCCAGGTTGGACAGCGTGTCCTTGACGGTGCGCGTGCCTTCTTTTTTGCGCGTGAAGCGCACCGGGCAGACTTCCGCCCGCGGCGAGGTGACCGCCACGTTGTCGTAGCCGTGCAGCCGGGCGATTTCCTCGATCAGGTCGATTTCTCTTGTAAGCTGCGGCCGGAAACTCGGCAGCGTCACGGTTAGATCGCCCGCTTTCTCCTGCCACGGCATTCCCAGCCGGTCGAGATAACCGCGCAGAGTATCCGAAGTCAATCCGGTGCCCAGCACCCGGTTCACCCGGTCCACCCGCAGCGCGACGGTATTTGCCGCGCGCGGCTTGGGGTACACGTCGATGCGGCCGCGGCACAGGGTGCCGCCCGCCAGTTCCTTGATCAGCAGCGCCGCCCGCGCCTGCGCCTCGATCACGCCGTCGATGTCCACGCCGCGCTCGAAGCGGTAGGAGGAATCGCTGCGCAGCCCGTACTTCTTCGAGCCCTTGCGCACCGTCACCGGATCGAAGCAGGCGCTCTCTAAAACCACGTTGCGGGTGTCGTTGGAAACTTCGCTGTTGGCGCCGCCCATGATCCCCGCCAGCGCCACCGCTCTTTTCGCGTCGGCGATGACCAGCGCGTCCTCATTCAGCGTCATCTTCGTGCCGTCGATGCTGGTGAACGCTTCGTTATTATAGGCGCGCCGGATCACGATGGCCTTGTCGGTGAGCAGCTCCCGGTCGAACGCGTGCAGCGGCTGGCCGTATTCCATCATCACGAAATTGGTGATGTCGACGATGTTGTTGATGGGACGCAGGCCGATCGAAGTCAGCCGGTCGGCGAGCCATTTTGGCGACGGCCCCGGCGTCACGTTCTCGATCACCACCGCCGCGTAGCGCGGGCACAGCTCCGGTTCCTGATTGAGCACCGTGACCGCCTTTTCCACCGGCGTTTCGCCCCAGTGCTTCTCAAGCTCCGGCGTGCCGAGCTTCAAGGGGAGATTCAGCAGCGCCGCCGTCTCGCGCGCCACGCCCCGGTAGCTCAGGCAGTAACCCCGGTTGGGCGTCACGTTGAGTTCCAGCACCTCCCGCTTCGCGCCGTCGGACAAGGCCACAGCTTCCAGCGATTCCAGTTCCAGCCCGCCCATCGTCAGCGCGTGGGCCAGCGCCCCGGCGTCGAGATCCACCTCGACATACTCTTTCAACCAGTCCAGCTCGATCAGCACAACCACTCCATATCATTAGAAACAAATGCCGAATTATAAGAGACCTGCGGCGAAAAAGCAAAAATCCGGGCTGTGCAGCCTCTCTACAAATTGCCTAATTTCCCAATTATATTTTTAAAACTAAATATTCCCAGCTCGGATAGTATAAATATTGAATGGCTTTAAAGATTCATATATATACTGCATCGATAGTTACTTAAATTACCTATTAGGAAATTTTGGATCAAGAATCTCAATAACTTTATGAATAATCTGCTTACATTTCATATCTCAGCAATACCTTCTATATATGCTCACAAAAATTACGATAAAAAACTTCAAAAGATTTGAAACGGTCGAAGTTGAGCTTGGCAATCCGGTTGTGTTGATCGGCCCAAATAATTCAGGAAAAACCACGGCTCTTCAAGCGCTGGCTCTTTGGGAAATGGGGCTAAAACGTTGGTCGGAAAAGCGAAAAGGGAAAAAAACTCCCGAACAACGCCCTGGAGTCACTATCAATAGACGTGATTTAGTCTCTATCCCAATCTCCAGTGCCAATCTTTTATGGAGGAATTTGCGTGTCAGAGATGTGAAGAAGCTCAATGGAAAACAGGAAACTAAAAATATTCGAGTAGATATTATTGTCGAAGGAACCACAAAAAATGTGAATTGGGAATGTGGACTGGAATTTGATTATGCAAACGAGGAATCTTTTTTTTGTCGCCCCCTTCGAAAGTCAGAAAAAGCACCTATAGAAAGATTCCCTATTCCCGAAATCGCAAGCAATATAAAAGTAGCTTTTCTTCCTCCAATGTCAGGTTTAACTTCAAATGAAACAAAACTTGATAAAGGGGCAATTGATGTTCGAATAGGAGAAGGAAGAACCGCTGAAGTACTTAGGAACTTATGTTACATAATTTACGATGAACAAAATGATTCTTGGGGAAAATTAGTAGATCAAGCAATGTCCCTATTTGGTGTTACTTTGGATACTCCTTCATATATTCCTGAACGTGGAGAAATCACCATGGGATACATTGAAAAGTCTGCCCATTTAGACATATCATCAGCCGGAAGGGGTCTTCAACAAACTCTACTTCTTCTTTCATATATGTACGCAAATAGAGAAACTGTTCTATTGCTGGATGAACCAGATGCTCATTTGGAAATTTTAAGACAAAAAGAAATTTATCAATTACTCACCGATGTTGCAAAAGAAACTGGAAGTCAAATTATTGCAGCAAGTCATTCTGAAGTATTGCTTAATGAAGCTGCAGGGAGAGACGTAGTTGTAGCGTTTGTCGGGAAGCCACATCGTATCAATGACCAAGGCAGTCAAGTAAAAAAATCTTTAAACGAAATCGGGTGGGACCAATATTATCAAGGAGAACAAAATGGTTGGGTTGTTTATTTAGAAGGATCAACAGATTTAGCAATACTTCGAGCATTTGCAAAAAAATTAAACCATAAAAACGCTTTAAGTGCTCTTCAAAGGCCTTTTGTTAAATATGTTGGCAATAACCCTGGCGCAGTCAAAAGTCATTTTTATGGTTTACGAGAAGCATTGCCTCATTTAAAGGGAATAGCAATTTTTGATCGACTCGAAGAAAGCCCCTCGGCAGAACCACCATTGCATATATTAATGTGGACGCGAAAAGAAATCGAAAATTATCTATGTCAAAGAGAAACATTAGAAGAGTTTGCAAAACAATCCGGTATGGAAAGCTCTGCAGGACCTTTATATGATGAATATGAAGTGAGTCGTCGGCTTAAAGCCATGAAAGAATCGATTGAAAAAGTAGAATCGGCTTTAAAAACTTTGAAGAAAGGTTCCCCTTGGGACCCTGAAAGCGATGTCAAAGTCAGCGATGATTTTTTAGTACCTGTGTTTGAAGAATTCTACAAAAAAATGGAGCTATATAATGATATGGCAAAAAAGAATTTTCATGAATTGGCACTATTTGTACCAAATGATTTAATCGATCAAGAGATCGCATTAAAGTTAGATGCTATTTATAACGTATTTGCTAATTTACAAAATTAATTCTTACCTCACCACAATTTCTTAAGTATTTCCTACTATAAACACATCTCTTCCTGCATGAAACTCACCGAACAATCGATCCTCAACCTGCTGCGCAAAAAGTCCAGCCACCCGATGAAGGTCAGCGAACTGGTGAAGCAGCTCGGCATCCCCGACACGCAGCGGCGCGAATTCAGAAACAAGGTCAAGGACATGGCCGCGGAGGGGACGCTCATCCGCATCCGCGGCGGCCGCTACGGATTGCCCGACGCCATGAACCTCGTCACCGGCACCTTCCTCGGCCATCCCAACGGCTACGGTTTCGTGGCGCCGGACAATAAAGAGGACGGCGAGGATCTCTACATCGCCCGCAGCATGACCGGCACGGCCATGCACCAGGACAAGGTGATCGCGCGGGTGGAAACCCGGCGCGGCCGCGAGCGGCCGGAAGGCCGGGTGATCCGCATCGTCAAGCGCAACACCGAATCGCTGGTCGGCGTGTTCGAGAAATTCGGCACCAACGGCTGGGTGATCCCGATGGAGGAAAAATACGTGCACGATGTGTTCGTGCCCGCCAGGCACAAGAGCGGCGCCAAGCCCGGCCAGGTGGTGACCGTTAAGATCGACGCACCGCCCACAAATCACCAGCCGCCGCAGGGACGCGTCACGGAAGTCCTCGGTTTCGCCGACGACCCGGAAGTGGAGATCAAGTCCGTCTTCCGCAAATACGGCGTGCACAAGGACTTTCCACCCAAGGTGCTGAGCGAAGCCGACCGCGTGGAAAAGACGCTGGCGGAAGGCGGCGCGGACGAGGACCGCAAGGACCTTTCCGGCTGGATGATCTTCACCATCGACGGCGAGAAGGCCAAGGACTTCGACGACGCCGTGTCCCTGGAGATCGTGAACGGCGGCTACCGGCTCGGCGTGCACATCGCCGACGTCAGCCATTTCGTGCGCGAGGACTCCAAGCTCGACAAGGAAGCCTATCAGCGCGGCACCAGCACCTACTACCCGGATGGGGTCATCCCCATGCTGCCGTTCCAGCTCTCCAACGAGGCCTGCAGCCTCAAGCCGGGCGTGAAACGGCTGACCGTGAGCGTGCTGATCGATTTCGACAAGAAGGGCAAGGTGCTCGGCGCGAAACCGTTCCTCTCCACCATAAAAAGCCGCATCCGCTTCACCTACAGGCAGGTCGCCGCACTGTTGAAAAACGGCGATAAGGACGGAACCTTCTCCGAAGCCCTGCCCGTCTTGCAGGAGATGCACACCCTGTCCCAGACCCTGAGGAAAAACCGTTTCCAAAAAGGCAGCGTGGACATGAACATTCCCGAGCCGGAAATCCAGGTGGATAAAAACGGCAAGGTCACCGGCATCGAGCTCGCCGAGCACAACGACGCGCACGAGCTGATCGAGGAATTCATGCTGGCGGCGAACCGGGAGATCGCGCGCTACCTGACCGAAAAGAACGTGCCCGTCATCCACCGCATTCACGAAAAACCCGACGAGGAAAAAATCGCCGACTTCAATCAGTTCATCGCCTCGTTCGGGCTCAGGCTGAGAAGCGTGCGCAACGTGCGCTCGGTGGATCTGCAGAACCTGCTCAAACGCGTGCGCGGCAAAAAAGAAGAGCGCACCATCAACCTGCTGCTGCTGCGGACCATGAAGAAAGCCGTCTACTCGGAAAAGGACCCCGGCCACTTCGCCCTCGGGTTCGACCACTACACGCATTTCACCTCGCCCATCCGGCGCTATCCCGACCTGATCACGCACCGGCTGCTCAAGGCGTTCCTCAAAAAACGCAAGTGCTCGCAGAGGGAGAAAAAACGCCTGCTGCCGAAAATCGCCGACCAGGCGGTGCAGTCCTCGGCCACGGAACGCAAGGCCATGGAGATCGAACGCGAGATCATCGACCTGCGCCGCGCCCAGTTCATGGCGGACAAGATCGGGCAGACCTACACCGGCTTCATCACCGGCGTCACCGCCTTCGGGTTTTTCGTGGAGCTTTCGGAAGTGTTCGTGGAAGGACTGGTGCGGGTGTCCTCCCTCACCGACGATTACTACATCTTTTTCGAGACCGAGCACAAGCTTCAGGGACAACGCCGCCACCGCGCCTTCACCATCGGCGATCCGGTGACGGTGCGCATTCACGACGTGGACATTGCGAGACGGCGGATCGAACTCACCTGGGTCCGCTGATACCGAAAGGGTCGCATGGCCCCCTTGCTCCCCTATTTCCTGGCCTACCTGGGCGGGGTCCTCGCTTCGCTTCCCGCCACAGCCGGTTTTTTTCTCCCGCATGCGCTGACCGTGTGCGCGCTGACCGCAGCCTGTTTTTTCTTTCATCGCTCACGCAACAACGGCTGGGCGAAGAAAATCGCGTTCGTCTGCCTTGTCCCGGCAGGCCTGCTCGCGCCCGATTGGGCTGATTTTTTTCGCCCCGCAAGCCACATCGAATACCATCTCGATGAAACCCGAAGGGCCGCCGTCGAAGGCCGCGTGATCGCCATCCCGCAGAAAAACGCCGAGCGGGTGCGCCTGCAGGTGGAGCTCGAACAGATCCGGTACGGCGTTAACTGGACACCGGTCACCGGGCGGGCGCAGATCACGCTATACGATACAGCGCCCCCTGCATTCCGTGCGGGAGAGAAGCTGCGCGTTCACAAACTCAGGCTGAAACGGCCGCGCAACTTCAAAAACCCCGGCCGCTTCGATTACGAGCGCTACATGCGCGCAAACGACATCGACGTCACCGGCAACCTGTCCAAAGCCAGCGCCATCGAGAAATTGGGCGCCGCCCCCCTGCCCTTCGCCGCCGCTTTTAGAATTCACCTGCGCGAACGGTTTCTCGCCTCCCTCAGCGAATTGTTTCAGGGTGAGGAAGCGGCGCTGCTCAAGGCGCTGCTGTTGAGCGACAAATCCTCTCTTTCCGAGACCACCCGCGAAAGCTACCTCGCCACGGGACTGGCGCACCTGATGGCGGTTTCCGGTCTGCACGTCGGTTTCGTCGCCGCCGCCGGATTCGTTCTGTTCTGGCCGCTGCTGTTCCGGGCCTGCCTGCGCTACCGGCCTGAATGGGCTCAATCCGGAACGGCGCGCAAAGCCGCGGCGTTTCTCTGCCTGGGGCCGGTGCTGTTCTACCTGATCCTGGTCGGGCAGAAGGTATCCGCCCTGCGCGCCGGGATCATGGTGTGTGTCGTGTTGATCGCGTTTTGCATCGACCGGCAGCGCAACCTGTTCAACGCCCTGCTGCTGGCCGCCTTCGCGCTGTTGATCCTGGACGCAAAGGCCGTGCTCGACCCCGGCTTTCAGCTCTCCTTCGCCGCCACCGCCGCCGTGCTGTGCGTGTTTCACGTTTTGACCCGGCTCATGCAGGACCCGGTGAACCGCATGGGCGAACCCGCGTGGTGGCAGCGCATCCTGCGCCAGCCGGACGACCTGCCCTTCTGGCGGCGGCTGCTGTTTCAGATCCAGAAGACCACCGCCTGCGGTGCGGTCGTCTCGTTCGCCGTGCTCTTCGCCACGCTGCCCATCCTCATCGTCCACTTCAACCGCGTGAGCCTGATCGGCTGGCTGTTGAACCTGCTCATGATCCCGCTGGCCTCGCTTTTGGTGCCGCTGGCGCTGGCCACCGTGCTCATCGGCATGGCGGCTCCCGGCCTCGCGCATCTCCTCGCCTTTCCGGTGACCGCGCTGCTCAAAGGATTTCTATTCGTGCCGGAGGTGTTTGCCCGCCTGCCCTTCGCTTCCCTGCACGTGCCGACGCCGCCGGACTTCTGGTTTCTGCTCTACGCCGCCGCGTTGACCGCCGTTGTGTTGCTTTGGGTATTTGACAACACCGCCGCACCGCCGCGGCGCTTGACGATCCTGCGTCTCAGCCTGCCCCTCGCGGCGCCGGTGCTGATCCTCTGGCTCGTTGCGCCGCGCCTGCATCTGCTGCCGACGGACACGCTGCGGATTTCCATCCTCGATGTGGGACAGGGCGAATCGATCTTCGTCGAGTTTCCCAACCGGGAGACGATGATCCTCGACGGCGGCGGGTTTTACAAGAACGCCCTCGACGTGGGCCGGCGCGTCGTCGCGCCGTTTCTCTGGAGCCGGGGCATCGGCCGCATCGACTACCTCGCGCCCAGCCATTCGGACAACGACCACATCAGCGGCCTCGAATCGCTGGTGACCCTGTTTCCGGTCGGCCACTTTCTCGACGGCTTCACGCGCATCCCCGACGCCCGCATCGACGCGCTGCGCGCCGACGCGCTGGCAAACGGCGCGCGCCGCATCCCGCTGACACCGGGAGTGCCCTTCAGCGTCGGCGACGTGACGCTGCTGCCCCTGCATCCGGACCCGCAACCCGTACGCCTGGCGGCGTTCAGCGAAAACCCAAGAGCAGGCAACGACCGCTCGCTGGTGCTGAGGCTCGAATACAAACAGTTCAGCATGCTGCTGACCGGAGACATCGGCAGCCGCGTCGAGCGCAGGCTGATCGAAAACGCAGCGCCCATACAGGCGACCCTATTGAAAAGCCCGCACCACGGCAGCCGCTTTTCCAATTCCGCAGACTTCATCCAGGCCGTGAACCCGAAGGCCGTCGTGTTCTCCAGCGGTTACCTGAGCTGGATGAAACACCCCCACCCCGAAGTCCTCAAGCGCTACGAAAAAGCGGGCAGCGTCATTTTCCGCACCGACCTCAACGGCTCCATCCACATCGAAACCGACGGACACCACCACCGCATCCGGGCACAGAAACCGGACTCCCATGAGCTCGAATTATCTTCGGCCGCGGAATCCTAAACTAACCGGAAAAACCTTTAAGGCTTTCAGTTCCCGCTTGCTTCGCATCTCCGAAGCGTGCTATAGATATGGCGAACTCTCGTTTAAAGTCAAGAAGTTATTAAAGGCTGGCCCAGTGGAGGGTCCGGCCGCGCACCCGCGCGCCGCGTGCGCCTTGCCAGCAGGCGGCGGCGTCTTTTCCACTCACGATCGAGGAGGGAATCATGGGATTCATGATGACGGGATTGGGAGTACACGACCGGGGCACCATCTCGCAGCTGCAGCCTGAAATCATCCAGACTTTGCGCAAAGCGTCGGACCGGGTTCGCAGAGGGACCGCCGACGGGGAATGCCTCAAATGGTTCGGTGACGACAGCGCAAACTGGAAATCCGCTTTGCAGCAGGACCTCAATCGCATGGCGAGCATCATCAACACCACGCCCATCAGCATTTCATTTCGAAAACTGTCTCAGCGCAACAGCGACGAAAACGCCACCGCCTGGCCCCCGAGAGGCGATTTTCATCGTTATGCAAGCCTGAACGAGGCCCAGAACCGCAATTTCAGCATCACGCTCAACCAGGGATGGAACACCCTGCCGCTCTACCGGCCCTTCAAGCGGCCGGTGCAAAGCAAGTTCCAGACGCTCGTGCACGAATCGAGTCACCTTCTTCTCGACACCTACGACTTCGCCTACCAGCCGCTCGCCGCGGAGATGCTCGCCTCCAGCCAGCCCGACCGGGCGAAGCGGAACGCGGAAAACTGGGGGTTCTTCGTCGAGGAATTCCGCTGAGCCCTTGCGACGGGAAAAGGCAGAGCCGGGTTTCAATACACGCCGCAGCCGTTTAAATACTCGGAGTATTTTTTGTCCGTTCCCAGGATGTGGTGGGTCAGCCAGTTTTTGAGGAAGAGCAACAGATCGTTGTCGAGCCGGGACTCCCCTTCCTGGAACGCTTTGTAGAAATCCATCACCTGCTCGACCAGCTTCGCGTGCTTGTCCAGGTGCTCCCGGGTTTCCGGATAGCCGTGCTGTTTGAACAGCCTCTCTTCATACCCGAAATGGCTGCGCGTGTATTCGATCAGGCTTTCCAGCGCTTTGCCGATCGTTTCCTTGCCCTTATCCGACATCATGCCCTGATACACATCGTTGATCAGATCGATGAGCCGCTTGTGCTGATTGTCGATTTCCTCGATCTTAACGCTGAAATTGTCGTTCCACACCATCAGGGTCATGGCGTCGTCCTGGTATTTGAACCGGCTGACGATCTCGCCCAGGTCCTCGCCCATTTTTTGCAGCGCCTCCGCGGATTGCTGCGATTCCAGCGCGGCCCTGGAGGTCTCCCGCGCGGCTTCGGCGACACCGGTGATGTTCGCTGAGATTTCCTGGCTCCCCTGAGACGCCTCGCTGATGTTGCGCACGATTTCGTTCGTGGTCGCGGTCTGTTCCTCGACCGCGCTGGCGATGGAATTGGAGATGTCGTTGATCTTTTCGATCGCCCCGCTGATCTTGTGAATGGCCTGCACCGAATCCTTCGTGGCCGACTGGATCGTGTCCACTTTCAGGCTGATGTCTTTGGTGGCGCTTGCGGTCTGATTGGCCAGCTCCTTGACCTCGTTGGCGACCACCGCGAAACCCTTTCCCGCATCCCCCGCGCGCGAAGCCTCGATGGTGGCGTTGAGAGCCAGCAGGTTGGTCTGCTTGGCGATGTTGGTGATGACCTTGACCACCTCGCCGATTTCGTTGCTGCTTTCCCCCAGATCCGTGATGGTCTTGTTGGTTTCTCCCGCGATTTCGACCGCGGTGTGGGCCATTTTCGCCGCGTCCGCAGAATTCATCGCGATCTCCTTGATGCTGGCGCTCATCTCTTCCGCACCCGTGGCCACCGTCTGTATGCTGGTGCTGATCTCTTCCGACGCCGACGCGACGACGTTGGCCTGCGAAGAGGATTCTTCCGCGGCGGCGCTCAACTGCTGGCTGAGCCCCAGAAGGGTCTGGGAATTCGACTGGATGCGCTTATCGGTCTTTCCGATCATGGATATGTGGCTGCGCAGCCCGATCAACAGACCGGACAACCCGTCCGCCATACGCCCGCAGACATCCGCTCCCACCACATTGACCTGGCGGGTCAGATCTCCGTCGGAAGCGGCGTCCACAACCGCAAGCAGCTCATCCACTTTCGCGTTCATTTCCTGCATCTGCTGTTGTTCCCGTTCCATCATGGCCTTATTTTCCCGTTCCAGCTTCAATTGTTCGGAGACTTCCTCCCAGTTCACGATGTAACCCCACACCTCTCCGGATGGACCGTGGATTCCATTGATGCTGGTTTTCAGAGACACCGTTCCAAAACTGAAGGTCGCCTGGTGCGGCAGAGCCGAGGGATCTTTCAGGATCCGCTCCACGCGCTGCGGATTGGTGTGAAACCGGTGGATCGAGCCGCCGAGCAGGTCCTCGATGCGGACGCGAAAATTTTCGTAGACTTCGGCCTCGATGGTCTTCAAGGTGTCCCTGGCCTTGAAGTTCATGTAGATGAGATTGAAATCGGGATCGGCTATGAACACATTGGTGCCCAGACTGTCCAGGCTGGCCCGCAGTCCGGAAAGCTGATCTAAAAGTTCACCATCGCCTCCCGATCGGTCGATGGAATCGATGGCGGATTTCTCCAGGGAAGATAACTTGGGGGGAACAACCGGGGTCTTTTTCTCCATATCCGTCTCCTTTTGGTCTTGATCGTGGTGGTTTTCACAGTGGATACTTTTTAAAAAAAGCAACCGGTAAACCGGGGGGTTCGGGATAAAGAGAAACTGAAATTTCTCGTTAAAATTTAAAGAGCAACAGAAGCCGCCTCATTAATATTTCAAAGAATGTTAATGTTTAATATATTCGTAGTAAAAATTTATTCCCTTATTTATGTTCTAAAATATCCGCGTCATTGCCGCGCAAGGTTCGAATGAACAAAATTCAGGAGAAAATATGGCCTGGTGGTTGACCTTCATCGCGGGATGGGCGCTGTTTTTCATCTGGTTCGCTCCGCTGCCCCCGCTCATTGCGTTTTTCAAGCAGCGCAGGCTGTCGCTGCTGGCGCCGCCCCTGGGAGACAATCCGCCTTCGGTGTCGGTCGTCGTCGCGGCGCGGGACGAAGAAGACAAGATCGAAGCCTGCCTGCGTTCCCTGCTCGCCCTCGATTATCCGAAGTTTGAGGTCATCGCCGTCAACGACCGTTCGCAGGACGCGACCGGAGCCATCCTCAACCGGCTTGCAAAAGAGAACCCGCGCCTCAAGGTGCTGCGCGTGAAAACCCTGCCCGCCGACTGGATCGGCAAAAACCACGCCCTGCACTGCGGCGCGCAGCAGGCGAACGGGGAATTTCTGCTGTTCACCGACGGCGACGTGGAATTCGAACCGCCGGCGCTCGCCCGCGCCGTCGCCTTCATGCAAAAGGAAAACCGGGATCATCTCTCCCTGTTTCCCAGACAGATTCCGGGCGGGTTCTGGGAAAACGGCTACCTCGGCATGATCGGCTGGATGTTCCTGTATTATTACAAGCCCTGGCTGGTGCGAAACCCAAAGCGCAAGGAGCATTTAGGCATCGGCGCCTTCAACCTGCTGCGCCGCAGCGTCTACGATGCGATCGGCGGCTACCTGTCCCTGCGCCTGGAAGTCGTGGACGACATCGAGCTGGGGAAAGCGGTGAAGTCGGCGGGATACGCGCAGGACGTGCTGATGGCCGACGACCTGGTGCGGGTCAAGTGGCAGCAGGGAGGATTGCGCGGGCTGGTGCGCGGCATGGAGAAAAACGCCTTCGCGGGAATGAATTATTCGCCGCTCTTTCTGGTCACCTCATCGGCCCTCATGGCGGGGCTGTTTTTCTTTCCCTACGCGGGCCTGTTTCTGTTTCCCGACGGCCGCATCTTCGGATATGCGGCCACGGTCTTACTGCTGCACGCGATTCACGGCCAGGTGATGGTGCAGAACCAGCGCGGCTGGCTCATCAGCCTGCCCTTGCCCTTTTTCGTGGCAGTGCATCTCTGGACCCTGTGGCGCTCGACGATCCTCGCCTTGAAACGCGGCGGCGTCACCTGGCGGGAAACGTTTTATCCGCTCGACGCGCTCAAAAAAGCCAGGATGCGCGAATAGCGCTTCAGCGCACGCGCGTGGATTTTTTCGCCCGGTTGTTTCTGAGATTGGGATCGTTCTCGTTGCCCGCCACGCTCACCCGGTTGACGATGCGCCCCTTTTCGGTCGGGCGCACGGTGATGTTCCAGCGCATGCTGTCGCCGTCCATCAGGGAAGAAAGCATGCAGGTGACCGTGCCGCCGGAAGGTGTGCAGCCGGAGGACGCGGACACGAAATCCACCATTGAGGGCAGCGTGTTCTCGACGACGATGCCGGTGGCGTTGCCCGGCCCGCGATTTTTCACCTTGATCGTGTAGATCAGCGGCGAACCCACCGGAACCCGCCGCCGGTTGGCGAAATTGCGCACCTTGAGATCGGCGTTTTCATCCAGCGCCGCCACTCCCAAGCCCAGAAGAACGACCTCGATCGTGCCGTCGTCCGGATCGTTGCTGGTGAGCGTCAGCACGCCCGCGTCGCCGCCCGCATCCGAGGGCGTGTGGTCCACGGACAGCGTCGTCATCTCCCCTGGCGGGATGGTGAACGGCGTCATTGGTGCGGGCGGTGTCAACTGGAAATCGCCGCTGCCCGACAGCGCCACGCTCAGGATTTCGCAGTCGCCGCTGCCCGTGTTGCTGAGTTCCACAGGCAGCGAACCCGTCACGCCGACCGTGCGGGAACCGAAATCCAGCGTCATCGTATCCACCATCAGTTCGCAGTCGCCGCCCAGAACTCTCTCAACCGCCGCATCGGCCTGCACGAATCCGAACCCGGTGGCGAAATCGAACCCCGCATCGGCGCCAGCCGTGTCCGGATCGTCCATGTCGATGGCGCTGTCACGCAGCGCGGCGAGGATGTCCGGCGGCGTCAGTCCCGGATTCGCCTGCTTCAAAAGCGCCGCCGCCCCGGCGACGTGCGCCACCGAAGCGGAGGTGCCGAAAAAATCCTCAAAGCCGTCGCTATCTATGTCCGCGCCGCCGAAAAACGTGGTACCGCCGCCGTCAGGCCCGACGACGCCGGGCTTGGCGCGGATCTGCGCTGCGGGCAGCCGGTTGCCCGCGATGTCGAACAGGATCGGCGTGCCGCCGCGCGAGGAAAAGAAATTGAGCGCCGGCGGGTTGACACCGAACGCCGGCGTGTTGAACCAGGCGGTGGCGCCCACCGCTTCGGCGCCGGCGGCGTTGGCGTGCCCGTAGGTCGTGGAGCTTTGCGTGTCGAACTCAAGCGGAATCGAATCGGCGAAACGCACGTACTTGACCCTGCCGGGGCTCGGCCCCGAAAATTTCACGATGATCAGGTTGTAAAACTGCCCCACGCCGCTGGTGTTCTGGAAAAACAGGATCTCCACCGGATCGAGGCCGGTGTTGCTGCCGGTCGCGCTCGCCAGAATTATGTTGGCGGGATCGTCTGTGAGGAAGATGTCCACATCGTTGGGCGAGCCCGGCCCGCCCGCCGACGCCGCCGGCGAGTCCCACTGAAACGAAAGCAGCAGCGTGCCGCCGGCGGGAATGAAGATTCTCTGGGAAACATCCACCCCGGCGCCGGGATCGAAATCGTGGAATTCCAATCCCGTCGATTCGAATCTGCGGTAGTCGTCTTCGTAGCTCTGCCGGGCGTCGTTGCCCGCCGAGGAAAAATAGGCAACCCCCGCGCCGCGCACGATGTCCACCGCCTGGGCGATGATGCCGTCCTGGAACATGGGCTCGGCGAAATAGATCACATCGTCGGTGATGATGTCCGCTCCCGCGGCCGCAAGATCGATAATGCCGTTGGCGAAATTCGCCAACCCCCCGAACGCCGTGTGGAAGGAAAGATCCGCCCCCGGCGCCACATCGTGCACCAGCTGCATCATGGCGCGGCCCTCGTCGCTGGCCGGGCAGGCCGAATCGTCCAATACAGCGATCCCGGCGAGCGGCGGCAGGTCACCGGACACTTCGTCCGCCGCGGCGCCGCCCAGGCAGTTGAAACTGTCCGAAAGCACGCCCACGGTCACGCCGCTGCCGTCCACGCCGAAACCGGCGCGGGCCACATTCGAACGCTGGGCAATATCCCCCTGGGTGGTGACATCGCCGACATTGGTCGCCGCCAGTGAGGGTCGCGCAACGTTGAGGTACCGGCATTCCGGCAGGCGCTCGATGGCTTCGATCGGCAGGAGTCCGGACACGACCTGTCCGAACACCGCCGCGTTCTTGAGGCCGAGGCCCACGAGCTCCTCTTTGAGCGCATCGGGATCGTCCTTGGCGATGGCGTCGATGACGACGTGCCCGTTGGACAGGCGGGTCATCGGCGATCGCGCCTGGAAGGGTTTCGTCCCGCTCTGGGACTTCCGGTTTTGGAATGAAAGAAAATCGGCATGCAACTGCTTCAGCGCCTCTCCCACTTTCGGCGGCGCACCCGGCTGGCGTTTGTACTTTTCCGGAACGGAGCGCAGCAGGTTTTGCAGGTCCGTTTCCGAAAACCGCTCTCCCGCCTGCACGGGAACGCAGAACACGACCGCCAGAAAAAAAGAGCACCAAACCGCCGCCCGCCTGGGACAGGAACGCTCGCCGGATACCATGATTTCATCCTTTGTTTTGGGTGAAAGCGCAACGCGGGAGCCTGAAAAACCCGAACCGGAAAAGGTTTAAAGTAGTTTCTAAGGGTTTTGATTCAGTCCCGCTTCATCATTGACAGAAATTTCGTTATGCCCTTGTGAAGCTCAACGAAAAAGCCGGCGTGAAACTTTAGTAAAAATTGTTTATCGGAATCGGGGGAACGAGGACGGGTTGAGTCGGGGAAGGAATTTTATGAAAAGTGGTAAACGGCGCTGCGAACCGTGGCAAAGAAACCCTGCAAAACGGATCAGGAGAGTGTTCCCGAACATTCGGAACACTCTCCCGCTGAATGGGCTTCCATAACGATCCTGTTGAGAGTTTCAATTTTTTTCCGCGTTTCAGTGGCAGCCCGCTTTGAGCGATGCATCCGCATTGTCTTCGCAGAACACATCCTCGAGGATTTTGGCGGCGTATCCAACCAAAAGGATGCCCATCCCGAGGCCGAGGTGCAGGTAGTTGCCCATGTCGTTGATGTGGATGAAACCCAGCAGCATGCCTTCCGAGCTGAATCCGGTTTCAAAGAACCCGGCGATGCCGATCGTGAGATACACGATCCCCAGCCCGAGCAGAAAATTGATGCTGGCCAGGTTGCCCTTGCGCGCCGCAGCCCGGAAACCCGCCGCAGTGATCAGATGCACCCCGTTGTGAGCCGTGTTGGCGATGAAGACCCCGTCGCCGCCCAGCAGCGGATTGGGGACGAAACCGAACAGCGTGGCCGCGAAAAACGCCGCCGAGAACATCCAGGCCGATTTGATACCGAGCGTGTTCATCGTATTTTCCTTTCCGGAGACCTTTTACATATAGTTTTGTTCATCGTCATGCTGAGCCTGTCGAAGCATGATCAAGCGCTCTTCGACAAAGCCTGTCCTGAGCTTGCCTAGAGATTGCCAGGGCGGGCGCTCCGGTTTGAATTGAAGCCCCGCCCTGTCATCCTGCGTTCAACCGTCGCGGCGGGATTCCTGCAGCGCCGGGTAGCCCAGGGTGTAGATCCACTTGTCCGCATCCACCGCATCCGGGCGCGCCATCTGCCGCGCCGGCAGGTGACAGCCGATGCAGTCCGCCTGGTAATCGGTGGACACGGTTTTTACGGGATCGTCCGCGTTGAACAGCGACCAGCCCCAGCCGTCGCCCCACAGTTTCGACTGCGGGAAACGCCCTTGCGTGTCGCGCACCAGCACGAACCAGCCTTTGACCGTGGTCGCGTGGCTCACCGCCTCGCCGGTGGTCATCGGCATGGTCTTCGTGTTGATGAGCTCCTTGACCAACACCGCGCCGTCCGGGTAGCGGCCGTGCTTCTGGTGGTAGGCGATGGTTTCGGGCTGCGTATAGACGACGTGGTACTCCTTCGCGCCGGGCTCGCCTTCCGTTCTGGCGTGCGACCAGGTTCCGAGCGTCCCCCACAGGCGGTAGTCTTTGGGAACATGGATCGAGCCGGTCTGCATCTCCACATTGGGCGCAAACGGTTTATTTTCTGTCGTCCCCGCCATCGTGGCGACGGCCGCCAGGGCCAGCAGGAAGAGGGTCACGACCTTTGCTTTCATGATGAACTCCTTAGAGTGTACGCGGTTAATGGGAGCGGACATTGAGCGAGCCTTCGACCGGCACGCCGCCGGATGCCGCCGCGCCTTTGGCGAACAGGCCGCCCGCGAGAATGGCGGCTCCCAGTCCGAGATGCAGAAAATTGTCCAGCGCGTTGATGTGGATGAATCCCAGCAGCATGCCTTCCGAGCTGAAACCCGTGACCGTGAAGCCGATCACCCCGACGAGCAGGTACACCACGCCGAAACCGAGCATGAAGTTCAGGGAAGCGGCCGGACCCATCACCGCCACCACCGCGAAGCCGATCGCCGTCGCCAGGTGCACCAGGTTGTGCGCCGTGTTGGCTTCGAACAGCGCGCCTTCGCCGACCAGCGGATTGGGGAGGAAGCCGATGACGGTCGCGGCCAGAAACGCCGCCGAAAACATCCAGGCCAGTTTGGTTGCAAGCGTTTTCATTGTTTATCCTTTCCGTTGTGAATTATTGGATTGAGGGGACCGGGAGGGAGCCGGGTTCCGGTATGAATCCGGCACAACGGCTCCCCCTTTCAGTCACGCCTTTACGATTTCGTTGCCGCCGCTCAAAGCTCGGAGGGAGCCTTGTCCTGAATGCGTTTCCAGTTCCGGTCGGCCTTGGCGATGGCGCCCGCCACATCGGCGTTGAACTTTTTCTGAATGTCTTTATCGAGGTTCAGGTAAAGTTTGCCGTCCACGATCTTCCAGCGGTTGGGATCGGAGTAGAATTTTTTACCGACCGAAACGCCGTAGGCGCAGAAGCCGCCGTACTGCGGTGCGTATTTCTCCGGATGGGCGCTGAAGCGTTCCTGATTTTGTTTGCTTGAAAACAGGTAGGTGACGCCTTTGTGGGTCGCCGTGTGGTGGCCGGTTCCGGGGGTGGGCTGGCCGGCGTCGAAATAAGCGACCGGGTCGTAGCCGCCGATCGCCACCGGGGACTGGCTGTGGCCGCTGTGGGCGTGGACCTGCTGGGCCATCGCGACGGCCAGGAAGGTGGCCACGGCGTACACATAGATTCTGCTGCGAAATAGGCGTTTCATTTTTGGACTCCTTTTATTCTGGGTTTTTTAATGATGGAAGCGCGAGACGCTCCGCAAAACATATACACTGATCTGTCTACCAATTTCGCGAATCCTTACAGATCCGCCAAAAATCATATAAATATATGTTTTATATATTTTTATTTAAATATATGGGTTGGATAAGGCGATTTTATGTAAGAAAATTTTTGCAGTGGAGACAAAATAAAGGGTACAATATTGTATACATTTTTTGAGGCTGGAACGGCATGCACACGCCATCCAAACGCGAACAGTTGATCGAAACGGCGTTGAAGCTGTTTGCCAAGCACGGCTTTCACGCCGTCGGCATCGACACCATCATCGAACGGTCCGGCGTGGCGAAGAAAACGCTCTACAACCATTTCAGATCCAAGGACGAGCTGATCCTCGCCTGCCTGCGCTATTACGACGAACGCTTCCGAAACCACTTCATGCGCGCGGTGGAAGCCAGAACGCCCGACGCGGTGGAGCGATTGCTCGCCCTGTTCGACGTCGCGGAGGACTGGTTCCGCCAGGACGACTTTCACGGCTGCATCTTCGTCGGGGCCGCGGGCGAATACCCGGACGCCAACACCGCCATCCGGCAGACCTGCAGCGAATCCAAGCAGTCCCTCCTCATCTACATCACGAAACTCGCCGCCGCCGCCGGAGCGGAGAACCCCGTGCAACTGGCCCGGCAACTGGTGCTGCTTCTGGAAGGCGCGGTCAGCATCGCCAAAATCCAGCGCTCTCCCGTCAGCGCCGCCCAGGCCAAAGAGGCGGCGCGTCTTTTGATTCAATCCGCCGTCCCCACAGCTTCCTGACGCCGCCGAAAAAACTATTTAACTCAAATTATTTCAACCAGTTAACGAAGTTTTCCCGGCTTCGCGGCAAAGAAAAAAAGCCTGCGAATTCGCCAGGTCCGCGGTACAATTTTGCAAGCGACTTCAAAGGGGAGAGACGATGAAAACCAATTCAAAGTGGGAAACGGCGTTCACCGTCGGGGCGCTGGCGGGCGTCTTCGTCTTGACAGCGCAAACGGCCGCTCATGCGGACAGCCGCAGCGTCACCATCAACGGCGTGCGCATGAGCCAGGAGGAGATCGTTCACCTCGACCGCCTGCGCGGCACACAGGTGCAAAGCGGCGACTACTGGTACGACCCCGCCTCCGGCCGCTGGGGACGCATCACCAACCCGGTGATGCCGGAGGGACGGACGCCGAAAACGCGCGAAGTGATCGTCAACGGCAAGCGGCTCAGCACGGAGGAAATCCGCGAGATCGAGACCACCACCGGATTGCAGGTGGCGAGCGGCCGCTACTGGCTGGATGAAGCCACCGGCCTGTGGGGGCGCGTGGGCAGCCCGCCGCAGGGCCGCATCGGCGGCGCGGGCAATCCCAACATCCAGAACACCCCCGGCGGCGGCGCCACCGAATTCCACGGCGACGGCTCCTGGAGCTTCCGCAACCCCAACACCGGCACCGGCATGATGTACAACCCCAACGGCGGCGGCCACTGGAAGGACAAAGTCTGGGTTTCGCCCAGATAGGCGGGACATTGGCCCTGGCCGGATACCACGGCGGCATGCACCCCGCTGGCAAAGGCCCACCCTGCCCTGTTGCCGCTTGGCTAGGCGCGGGGCTTGAGGTATGGCCGTAAATCTGATATAGAGGGGAGTTTATTCAAATCCTTTTTTGGAAAGGCGCGCATGGCAACCATCGAAAAGCTGAAGGACCACGTCAAAAAATCCAGATCGGCCCTGGATGAAGGACTCAAAAAGGCCGAGGACGCCAAGAAAAGCCCCGAAGTGCGGGCGCTGAAGAAAAAAGTCAAGCGGCTGACCCGCAAGGTCAGCAAACTGGTGAAATACGAAAAGGACGCGGAGCTGAGAAAAAAGCCCAAGAAGGAACGCAAGGCCGAGGCTTCCTGATCCACGCCGACCCGGAACGCCGCCGACCCGGCGTGACGGTTTCCCTAATTTGATGACAATGCCCGTCCGGGCACAGCCCGGCTGCGGAGAAACGCTGTGTCCGGAAAATTCGACATCGACCACATCGCGGCCCTGGCCCGCCTCAAGCTCACCGATGCGGAGAAAGAACGCCTGGGCGGCCACCTCGAAAAAATCATCGGGCACATCGACCAGCTCAACACGCTCGACACCGAAGGCGTGGAACCCACCTCGCACGTGATTCCCATCCGGAACGTGTTGCGCGACGACGAACCCGGCGCGAACGCCTTTCCCGACAAGGACCTGCTCGACCTCGCTCCGGCGCAGAAGAAACGCCATTACGAAGTTCCCAAGATCATCTGACATGCACCGGGCCACCCTGCTTCAGGCGAAAGACGATCTCACGCAACGCCGCTACAGCTCGGAAGCGCTGACCCAGGCCGTGTTCGACCGCATCGACGCGGTGGAGGACACGGTGCAGGCCTACATCCACCTGACCCGCGACCTCGCGCTGCAGCAGGCGAAGGAAGCGGACCGCAAAATCGCCGCCGGCGAGGACGCGCCGCTGCTCGGCATCCCCATCGCGCTCAAGGACCTCATCTGCATGGAAGGGGCGCGCACCACCTGCGCCTCGAAGATCCTCGACAACTTCACCGCCCCCTACGACGCCACCGTGGCGGCGCGGCTGAAAGCGGCGGGCGCGGTGATCGTCGGCAAGACCAACATGGACGAGTTCGCCATGGGCTCCTCCAACGAAAACGCCTGGCACCACAAAACCGCCAACCCCTGGAACCCGGAGCACGTGCCCGGCGGCTCCAGCGGCGGCTCCGCCGCGGCGGTGGCGGCGCACGAATGCCTGGCCGCGCTGGGCAGCGACACCGGCGGCTCGATCCGCCAGCCCGCGGGCTTCTGCGGCATCACCGGCCTCAAGCCGACTTACGGCCGCGTGTCGCGGTTCGGCCTCGTCGCCTTCGCCTCCTCGCTCGATCAGATCGGCCCGATGACCAAGACCGTCGCCGACGCGGCGCTGCTGATGAACGTGATCGCGGGCCACGATCCCAAGGATTCCACCTCCGCCGACATCCAGCTGCCCGATTTCATGCAGGCGCTCGAAAAGGACGTGAGCGGGCTCAAGGTCGGCGTGCCCAAAGAATATTTCGCGGGCGGGCTCGCTCCCGACGTGGCACAGGCGGTCGAGCAAGCCATCCAGACGCTGGAATCATTGGGAATGAAACGCGTGGACGTGTCGCTGCCGCACACCGAGTACGCCGTGGCCACCTATTACATCCTGGCCTGCGCCGAAGCCAGCACGAATCTCTCCCGCTACGACGGCGTGAAGTACGGCTACCGTTCCGAGCAGTCGGCCAATCTCATGGACATGTATCAGAACACGCGCGAGGAAGGGTTCGGCGAGGAGGTCAAGCGGCGCATCATGCTCGGCACCTTCGTGCTCAGTTCCGGCTATTACGACGCGTATTACCTGAAAGGACAGAAAGTCCGCACGCTCATCAAGCGCGATTTCGAGGAAGCCTACAAACAGTGCGACCTGATCGCCGCGCCGCTCTGCCCGGTGCCCGCCTTCAAACTCGGCGAGAAGCTCGACGATCCCTTGCAGATGTACCTGTCCGACATCTACACCCTCTCCGCCAACCTCGCCGGCATCCCCGGCCTCGCCCTGCCCTGCGGCTTTTCGAAAGATAAGAAACTGCCCATCGGCTTTCAGCTCATGGGCCGCCACTTCGACGAAGAAACCCTGCTCGCCGTCGGCCACCGCTTCCAGCAGAACACCGAGTTCCACACCCAAAGCCCGGAGTTGTGACGCAAAAGGCGTTTCGGTTTGGGAAAATGGTCAGAGGCTGTCACGCCAAGACGTCAAAGAAAAAAATTCAGGCAGAATGAACAAGAGCAAACCGAAAAACTGTCATGCTGAGCTTGTAGGCTTTATCGAAGGGTGACAGGAAAAAAAACCTGAAAGCGAACCTCGCGCAAAGCCGCGAGGACGCACCCAAGCCACCTCCAGTAATTTGATGAGCGGGTGTCACCTATGCTCGACGCAATCCTCTCCCCCCAGAGTGGGGAGAGGAGGTAAGTTTGCTTCGGTTATGAAAGCAATGTAAGAGTTTACAAATTAAAAAAGTTGGAGAACCGCAAAGACGCAAAGGACACAAAGAAAACGGAGAAAAATGTGAGAGAAAAATTCCTCGCCCCCTTGGGGGAGAGGACAGCCCCTGTGTCATCCTGAGCCTGTCGAAGGGTGACGGGGCTGGGGTGAGGAGAAATAAAAAAACTTTCCTCTTATAGGAGAAACGGCATGGCCACGACCAAACTTTCCTCAGGCAGCCGGCTGCCGGGGTTCACCTTTCCGCTGGTGGGAGGCGGGGAAGCGACGCTGGGCAAGCCGCAAAAACAAGGCAACTGGCAGCTGGTGTTCGTGTACCGCGGCCAGCACTGCCCGGTGTGCAACCAGTACCTCACCAAACTGGAAACCCTGAAGGAAAAATTCCACGCAACCAGCGCGGAGATCCTCGCCGTGTCCGGCGACCCGGAAGCGAAGGCCAAAAAAATGGTCGAGGACAACGAGCTGACCTTTCCCGTGGCCTACGGTCTCAGCATCGAGCAGATGCAGGAGCTGGGGCTCTACATCTCAAATCCGCGCTCGCCGGAAGAAACCGACCGCCCGTTTGCCGAGCCGGGAACGTTCGCCGTGAACGCCGAAGGCAAAGTCCAGCTCATCGACATCTCCAACACCCCGTTCCACCGCGCCGACCTCAACGAACTCGTCGAAACCGTCGAGTGGATCCAGGAAACCAACTATCCGATAAGAGGAACGTATGAGTAAACTCCTCTCAACTCATACAGGAGACAAGCTCATCCAATCTTCTGGATACAGTTTAAGTTGATCTTTTTCATCCTGAAAAGGCAAATAGCTTACCAAAGATTTAATTAGCTGAACGACTCCGGGAGTTTTTTGAAGATCATTTCCTTTTTTGCTTAAGAAAAATAACCTCAAATGTTTATCTCTATCTGTCTTTAAAGCGCCTTTTGCATTTTCCCATCTAGAGAGAGTTACCCGTGTAACTCCCAGCTTTTTTGCTAAATCTTTTTCTGTATACCCCATGTTCTTTCTCAAAAACCGTGCTTCTTCTCCATTCAATTGGGTAGGCTTGAGCAACAACATGAACGAAAGCATATTGTGCAATTCTTCAGTAGCGGGAATTTCTACTTCTGTTTCCTTACATGCATCACATCGATACATAGGAATATTGACCAACACAATGTTACTTAGGCCAGACTCTTTATATAAGTAATTCCCTTTATTTTTTTTTAGTTTTCCCGGACCGCATTCCAAACATTTCATGACCCGACCTCAAAAATTCAATCTATTACGGTGACCAAACGAATCGTTTTTTCATCTTGAATAATAAAAGCTACTTTAAGTTTCATTTTTTGGCATTCAATTAAATATTTCATCTCTCCCTGTTTTAATATCAATTTCCGGCTCATTATAAACAAGTCCTGCCTTTGAAATTTCAATCAAGTCATTGGCATCGATTCCTCTTTCTGCCATTCGGTCGCGAGAATGCTTGCTATATCGGACCTTCCCATCGGAAAAAGCGTTGTAAAAAATCTTCCGTGCTTCCTCTTTCGATGGAGTTTTTTTATGTTTTTGGGAGACATAAGCAGTGTATCAAAATGTTACATCACACTACAATACTATTCTCTGGTTTAACTTCGCAATTCCGAATATGAGCGCAAGCAAAGAAAAGGTCTTTAAAAAACAAAGAAAAACGCAAGTGAGAACAATAATAAATCGTTGTAAATCCGAACTTTACAACAATTAGCGATCAAGTACAGCTACACCTCCCCATTTTTAATCTTCTCCCCCAACTCGCGGGCGAACAGTTCGAGGTACTGCGGTGCCGCGGCGGAGAGGTGCGGCTGGATGAGCACGTTGTCCATGCCCCAGAGGGCGGAGGTTTCCGGCAGCGGTTCGGTTTCGAACACGTCGAGGTACGCGCCCGCCAGCTCGCCGTTTTTGAGCGCCTCCACGAGATCGCGTTCTTGATAGGGATTGCCGCGCCCCACGTTGTAGAGATACGCCGTGTCGGACAGCGCGCGGAAATGCTCGCACGTGAGAATTCCGTCGGTGCCCGCGCCGCCGGGCAGCACGACGACGAGGTGGTTGGTCTCTCTCAACACGTCGGTGAAATCTGCATCGGTGACGATGCGGTCGCCTTCGGTGAAATAATCCGGCGGTGCGACGGGTGTGCGTTTGATCCCGGCGATCTGGCAGCCGAACGGCTTGAGGGCGCGGCCGATGATTTGCCCGATGCGGCCAAATCCCAGAATCGTCACCTGCGCCTGGTACAGCGTTCCCAGTTGGTCTGAGATTTTTTTGAGCGCCCATTTTTTCTGCTTCTGAAACCCGGCGCTCTGTCTGAACGCTTTGAGAAAGTAAAACACCGCCCCGGCCACCGACTCGGCCATCATCGGCCCGTGGAAACCGCCGTGCGAGATAACGAGTTTTTCACTCTCTTCCACGTCGATCCAGTCTTTGCCCGCCGCGGGCGTGGCGATGAGCTTAAGATTCGGCGCGTGCTTCAGCCACTCTTTCTTGAAGTACCACACCCCCACCGCCTCCGCTTCCGGCAGCAGTTCGAGAAATTCCGCCGAGCGGTAGCACACGTCCACGTCCAGCCCCGGCGCCGCGTCCTGCAGGATCTCGCAGTGCTCGGGCTTGAAGTTCCAGGTGTCCACGTGGGGATGGGTGAGGTAGACGACGATGCGGTTCAGCACGAATCACCTTGTTGCAGGGCCATAAAAATACCGGGGACGCGCTGCGTCCCCGGCTTCCTGATCGGGTTTTCAAAATTATTCGTGTTCCGCCGGCTCATTCCATGCAATGCAGCCGGAGGTTGGATTTGTCGCCGACGTTCAGGATCGTGGCGATGTCGTCCGGCCGGACCTGTTTCCCCTGGATGAAGGCGGTGGAAAGCGTGTCCTTGAGACCGTAGGCTTTGGCTTTCTTGCCGTCGATGCGGTCCTTGAGGAATTCCTCCTCGCCCAGCACCAGTTTGAGTTCGGCCTCATCGGCGTTCAGGTTCTCGACGATGAAATCGTTCTGGCAGCTTCCCGACATCCCCGGATGCAGGATGAGCGTACCGTTGATCAGTTCCTTGTCTTCCGGTGGCACTTCCGCGGCCGCCGGAACCCAGGCGAAGACCACGGCTGCGAAGAAGATCAGGGCGAAACTCATGCGAATGCGTTCCCTCATGGCCATCCTCCTTATAAGAAGGTTTGTGAGGACCGGAGGGTTTGAGATGTTGTCTTCAATATAGGCCGGATCGAACCGGCGGGCCAGAGGCGGGGGGCATTTTATTTTGGCGGCTCCGGAACAACGGGAGCCCACGCCCGCCGGAAGTGCGGCGCGCACGCCGCATCCGGTTGGTGTATTTGTGTTTAAAGCGGCGGCGGGTTGAGGATCGGCTTGCGCAGCGGCACCTCGTGCGCGGTCTGCAGCTCCACCTCCGAAAGCAGGATGCTCGCCGTCTGGCTGGAAACCGGCACCGCTCCCGACTCGGCGACGCAGAACCCGTTGGTGACGGTGAGGTCGTCCCCCATCGCGATGATCTTGCTGATCATGGACAGCGGCGTCCCCACGAACTCCACGCCGCGCACCAGTTCCTCGCGGCCGTCGGGGTAGACCTTGTACAGCGTCAGCGGCTTGCCCTTGAACACCTGAAACTGCTTCGTGTCGGTGATCGTTTCGCCGCTGATCATTTTGCGGATCATCAGCCCGTAGGGCTTGTTCTGCCGGCGCACTTCCTCAAGCAGGCTCCGCTTCAGCGCATCCGCGTCCAGCGTCTTGTCCGAACGCACGATGACGTTGCCCATTCTGGAAAACGGGTACTTGACGCCGTCGCTTCTGCCGTGCCCGTTCGACCGGCTGAACCCGGCCACCGGCGTGCGCGAGAGCAGGAAGTTTTTCAGCACGCCTTTTTCCACCAGCACCACTTGCTCGCTTTTCTGCCCCTGATCGTCGTACAGGTAATGCCCCAGCAGGTCTTCACCGAAGGACTGCCGCATCCTCGGGTCGTCGATCACGTTCACGAACGACGGCAGGATCTGCCGGCCGATCTTGCGGATGAAGGTCTTGCCGTCGCTGGACAGCCGCAGCCGGTCCCCTTCCAGCCTGTGACCGATCGCCTCGTGGAACAGCACCGCCGCCGCTTCCGGGCTGAACACCGCGGGCCCGACGTAGGGTTCCATGCGCGGCGCTTTGCGCAGCGATTGCGTCTCTTCCATCAGCGCATCGGCGCGCGCGTTCAATTCATGTTCTGAAGGGAAATTCTCCGGCGAGGAAAAATAGATCGTGTCCTGGTCGTGGATCTGCGATCCGGAATCGGATTTGGTCCAGGTTTCCAGCACCACCTTGTAATGGTGCTGGCCGTCCTCGATGCGGTTGCCTTCCGAGTCGAGGTAATACCGCAGGTTGCGGTCGAAGGCGATGCGGACGCTGGATTTTTCGATACCCGGGTATCGGGTGAAACGCTCGGAGACCCGGCGCACCGTGTCCTCCCACGCGGACACATCGACCTGCACCGGCTCCACCGCATCGACGCGCACCGTGGGCGCGTTGCCGCTGGAGAAATTGGCCAGCGTGAACGACTCCACGCCGCTGAACCGGCGGCCTTTTTTGCGCAGCAGGTTCATCACCGCCTGCTTGTAGCGGATGTCCGTTTCATACCAGAGTGCGCGCTTGAGCGACTTGAGGTCGTTGTCGAGCGGAATCAGCTGCCGCACGTTGTGATCGTGGCTGCCCGGCGTGGAGCTGTCGAATTTCGGATTGCCCACCCGCACGTCCACGAACAGGTGGCGCTTTTCCTCTTCCCTGGAATCCACCAGGGCGCCCAGGCTGCCCGTCACTTCGACGTGGCGGTTGTGACGGATCTGGTAATTGATATAATAAGGTGCCGGGAAATCCTCTGTTTTAAGATCCCGCAATGAGCGATTCATTTCTTCGTGAAAGGCCTGGAAGATGACCTCCGAGGCGTTTTCCGCGTTCGCCTCTCCCCAGGCCACGATCCCCGTAAGGAAGATCGCTAAGACCAGCACGGCTCCATTCTTCCTTTTCACGTTCTTTCTCCCCGTGGTTCGGTTCAGTGATGTCCCCAAACAGCCGTTTTACCGGGACTTCTAGTAAAAATGGCGGTTTATTGTACGGGATTCTTTAGGCGGAAATAAAGCGAAATTTTAAATAATTGGGCATGCAAAACAGGGAATCCGGCGGGTTTCATCCCCCTCCTCCGCCCCCAACCCACTCAATTCAATGCCCTTCTCCGCATCCCCGGTATCCGGGACGGCCCCGCTTGCGGCGGCCAACTGCTGAAATATCCATAATTTTGGAGAGCCGAAATTTCGGTCATATTTGTGCACAGATGTGGACACTAATGTTGACAAAAATCGCAAACCGTTGAAGGGCCGGGATTTACTGAAAGTTCATTAAGAATTTGAAATATATAGATTTACATGACCCTGGCAAGCTTTGGCCTGATTCTTGCTCCCCTTTCCTGTCATATCTTCAAAACCACAACTTTGGGGGGGAGGCAGCGTACAATGACCCGATCTGATTTGACCACGAAATTGTCCTTGAGAATGAATGTCTCCAAAAAGGAAGCGGACAAATACCTGACCGCCTTTTTGGACGCCATCATGCAGAACCTCGAGAAAGAGGGCCGTGTGGTGGTCCAGGGATTCGGCTCGTTCCGGATCAATGAACACAAAGCCCGTGTGGCCAAAAAGCCCATCACCGGCGAACCGCTCTATTTGCCCTTGCGCAAAAAACCCGTATTTCATCCCGGCAAGGAACTCCGGGAACTCATCAACCGCGACGACTCCGAGGGCGGCGCTTCTTCCAGCCCTTCCAAGCGCGTGAAGGAAGACCGCACCTACAGCTCCGTTCACGGCGTGCCCCAGTCGATGCCGTTGACGAAATAATCCGCACTCCGCAACGCGCCTTTCTCCAATGGTGTTATAATACCAGGGAGAAAGGCGTTTTTTTTGCCCGCTGCTGCAGACCTTAAACGTAAATTTCTTTTCAGGACGAGGCCATGGGAAAAGACACCGACGTTTGCGCCCGATGCGGAGAACAAGGCATCGCCAAAGGCGATATCGGACTCAGGACCAGCAAGGACCTGGAACTCATCATGGTAGTGCGCCGGGACCACGGCGTCGAGAAGAAGGTCCCGCTCCAGCCCAAAGTCTGCGGCAAATGCGGATTCGTGGATCTGTTCGTGCAGAATCCGGAGAATCTGAAAATCGGCCCGGACGACAAACCCATCGACCCCGGCTTCAAAGAGCGCCCGCTTCTGGAATACGATTTTTAATTCCCGCCCGATAGCGGCAAACGCATTCCGATTCATTTCCGTTTACTGAATATCCTTGTTTATACGTCCATTTTGAATCAAAATGAATGTGCGCCGGAATCCGCATGGCTTTTCCGATTCCGTGCACGCTTCCCGTTGCACGCTCCAGTTCTCAGCCCGCGCGCCTCTGTCCGAATGAAACGCCGGGCGGGTTCCTGCTGATTCAATCCGGACGACCGCCTCCCTCACAAGGCGGCTGCCGCGCCACGGATTTATGGATAAACGCTCTAAAGATCAGATCCACTTTCTCCTGCTCAAAATCCATTCCCTGACCGGAATCGTGCCCGTCGGCGTGTTTCTGGTGTTTCACCTGGCCGTCAACTCCCTGCGCACGGTCGGAGCCTGGCAGTACCAGCTGAGCATCGACGTGATCAACAACCTGCCCTTTCTTTTGGGTATCGAGATCCTGTTCATCTACATTCCCCTGCTCATCCATTCGTTCATGGGGTTTTACATCACCTTCACCGGCAGGCCCAATGTGCTGCGCTACCGTTATCCGAGAAACTGGATGTACCTTTGGCAGCGCATCACCGGCGTCATCGTGTTCATGTTTCTGATCTACCACATGGGCACCACGGTCGTGCCCAAACTGCTCTACGGTAAAACCGGGTTCGACGCGGCGCCGTTTCTGATCGACATCCTCAATTCGCAATTCGGCGGCTGGACCGGCCGCATTCTGTACCTGATCGGCATCGCCGCGGCGGCGTTTCATTTTGGCAACGGCCTGTGGGGATTCTGCATGTCCTGGGGAATCATCATCGGCCGCACCGCGCAGCGCAACGCCAGCATCCTGTTCACGCTGGTGGGGCTGGGCCTGGTCCTTTTGGGATTCGCCACGGTGCTGGAATTTTCCCTGCACCCGGTGCCCGTCACCGCCACAGAGGGAGGGTGAGCATGGCCCGACGGAGAAAACGCATCATCATCGTCGGCGGCGGCCTGGGCGGCCTGTCCGCCGCCATGAAGCTGTGCGAGATGAACGCGGAAGTGATCCTCGTCGCCTACCAGTCCCTCAAGCGCTCCCACTCGGTCTGCGCCCAGGGCGGGATCAACGCCGCCATGGACGCCAAGGACGAGGGCGACTCGCCGGAAAAACATTTCTTCGACACCATCCGCGGCGGCGATTTCCTCGCCCAGCAGCCTCTGGTGCGTGACATGTGCCACCAGGCCCCGGCGATCATCCACCTTCTCGACCGCATGGGCGTCGCCTTCAACCGCTCCAAGGAAGGGCACCTCGAATTCCGCCGCTTCGGCGGCACCCTGTACTCGCGCACCGCGTTCGCCGGCGCCACCACCGGCCAGCAGCTGGTGTACGCCCTGGACGAGCAGGTGCGCCGGCACGAGCACGACGGCCGGGTGCAGACGATGGAGTGGCACGAATACCTGGGAGCGGTGCTCGACGGCCAGGGCGTCTGCCGCGGCGCCATCATCCACGATCTGCGCACCAACGAGATCTTCTCCCTCGCCGGAGACGCGGTGATCCTCGCCACCGGCGGCCCCAGCCAGGTCTACGCCCGCTCCACCGCCTCCACCGTGAACACCGGCGCCGCCGCCACCATGGCCTACCTGCAGGGGGCCAAATACGCCAACGGCGAGTTCATCCAGATCCACCCCACCGCCATTCCGGGACAGGACAAGCTGCGCCTGATGAGCGAATCGGCGCGCGGCGAAGGCGGTCGCATCTGGGTGCCGCGCAAGCGCTTCGACAAACGGCTGCCGCAGGCCATCCCGGAAGGCGAACGCTTGTACTTTCTCGAGGAAAAGTACCCGCAGTACGGCAACCTGGTGCCGCGCGACGTGGCGTCGCGCGAAATCTACGAAATCGTCTACAACCAGAACCTCGGCATCGGCGGCGAACCCATGGTCTACCTGGACCTGACCCACAAATCCAAGGAGTACCTCGACGACAGGCTGGGCGGCATCATCGACATCTACAAAAAATTCACCGGCGACGACCCGCGCGAAGTGCCGATGAAGATCTTCCCCGCCGTCCACTACTCCATGGGCGGCCTGTGGACCGATTTCGCGCCCGACAGCCGCGGCCTGATCGACCACGCCTCGCCGCGCAACCAGATGACCTCCATCCAGGGGCTGTACGCCGCCGGCGAGGCCGACTACCAGTTCCACGGCGCCAACCGCCTGGGCGCCAACTCGCTTTTGAGCTGCATCTACACCGGCATCATGATGGCGCCGGGGGTGCTCAGCCACACCGAGAACCTGAGCCATGCGGTCGAGGACATCGCCTCCAGCGTGTTCGACGGCGCGCGCACCTACTGGGTGGAGCGCTTCGCCGCCATCAAGAAGATGAACGGCAGCGAAAATCCGTACAAACTGCATCAGGAACTGGGCGATCTGATGATGGCCAACGTGCTCATCGTGCGCGACAACAAGACGCTGGAAAAAACCGTCCACGCCATCGACGAGATCGAGTCGCGCTTCAGCAACGTGCGCTGCGTCGATTCCAGCGACTGGGCCAATCCCACGTTCAGCTTCATCAACCAGCTCTACTGCATGATCCAGCTGTCCAAGATCATCACCCGCGGCGCGCTGATGCGCGACGAATGCCGCGGCGCGCATTACAAACCCGACTTCGACCTGATCCAGCCCAAAAAATTCGATCCGCACGAGTACATCGACTACGTCGAGAAGAAAAACTACGGCGAGGCCGCCGAGCAGGGCATCGCGCCGGACCATCTGGACTACATCCAGCGTTTCGAGGAAAACAACAAAAACTGGCTCAACACCACCATCGCCCGATACAAAAACAACCAGCCGGAGATCACCTACGAAGAGGTGGACACCTCCCTCGTCGCGCCCCGGCCGAGAAAGTACGACTGATCATGGACGCCAATAAAACCGTCACCCTCAAAATCAAGCGGCAGGACACGCCCAAGACGGCCCCCTACTGGGAGGAATTCACCGTCCCGCACAAACCGTTCGCCAACGTGGTTTCCTGTCTGCAGAGCATCCAGAAAAACCCGGTCACCGCCGACGGCAAAACCGTGAACCCGGTCACCTGGGATTGCAACTGCCTGGAGGAAGTGTGCGGCTCCTGCACCATGCTGGTGAACGGCAAGGTGCGCCAGTCCTGCACGGCGCTGATCGACCAGCTCGAGCAGCCGGTCCAGCTCGAACCGATGTCCAAGTTTCCGGTGGTGCGCGACCTGCAGGTGGACCGCACCCGCATGTTCAAAAACCTGAAAAAGGTGAAGGCCTGGATCGACATCGACGGCACCCACGACATCGGCGAGGGCCCGGTCATCTCCGACCAGATCCGCGCCAAGCGCTACGTGCTCTCCGAGTGCATGACCTGCGGCTGCTGCCTGGAGGCCTGCCCGCAGTTCACCAAAGACAACGATTTCATGGGCGCGGCGACCTTCAGCCAGGTCCGCCTGTTCAACCTGCACCCCACAGGCGCCATGAACAAAGAGGAACGGCTCGAAACCCTCATGGGGGAAGGCGGGATCGCCGACTGCGGCAACGCCCAGGTGTGCGTGGAAGTGTGCCCGAAAAACATCCCGCTGACCGAGTCGATCGCCGACATCGGCCGCCAGACCTCCTGGCAGATGCTGAAAAACTGGGTGCTCAAATGAACCGGGCTTTCAATGCTCCTGAGCTTTTGCTATGATGTGAGATTGATTGTCTCAATGTCTCTCTACTGCAGGAAAGGGCGAATCCCATCGAAAAGGACACGACAATGAAAGTTTCCCTCGCGAGTGCTCTCGGTACCTGCTTCGGAGTCCAGGACGCCATCAACCTGGCCATGGCTCCGGAATTTCGCTCGGATCTCACCATCATCGGGCAGCTGGTCCACAATCCGCAGGTCAACGAATCGTTAAAGCAAAACGGCGTCTCCCTGGTGGCCGGCATCGAGGAGATCGAAAAGATCACCACCAAAAAGGTGATGATCACCGCCCACGGCGCCGCCGACAAGACCAAGCACAAGCTCCTGGAAGCAGGGTTCATCGTTTACGACGCCAGCTGTCCGCTCGTCATGCGGGTCCACAAGACGATCAAGTCGCTGGTGCAGAAAAATTATTTTCCGGTGGTCATCGGCCAGAAGGACCACGTCGAGGTCAAGGGGATCGTCGGCGACCTGGAGGATTACCTCGTCGTCAACAATGAAGAAGACCTCGTCAAGATCAAAGACCGCGGCAAACGCAAACTGGGCATCGTCAGCCAGACCACCCAGCAGGTGGACAAGGTCGAGGCGCTGGTGAAAAAGATCCGCGAGATGGACTGCGTCGACGAAGTGTCTTTCGTCAACACCATCTGCCAGCCCACGCGCGACCGCCAGGTCGCCGTCTGGGAGCTGGCCGACCAGGTGGACCTGATGATCGTGATCGGCGGCTACAACTCCTCGAACACGAAGAAGCTGGTGCAGGTCTGCGACGCCAAAAAGATCGAATCGCACCACATCGAGTCCTCGTCCCAGCTCAACCGGACCTGGTTTCAGAACAAAAAGCACGTCGGCATCACCGCCGGCACCAGCACCCCGGAGAACGTGATCAACGAGGTGCACGACGAGATCCTGAAAATCGCCCAGGAGATGAAAAAACTGAATTCCGGGCCGGTGCCTTCCGGGTCCCCGCTTTGACCCGTGCCATCGGCTTTCATCCTGGTGGAAACGCTGGGTTCCCTCCTGTTTCGTGTTAAGATGCCGGAATCACCCTGAACTGGAACGGTCCGGGCGGTCCCGATTCCGGGACGCCCAAAACGGCGGCGTTTGCTGCGTTCGTTTTGCGATCGGGTTGCATCATGGACGACTGGAAATACTGTCTCGACACACTGCCTAAAGTCAGCAGAACCTTCGCGCTGAACATCGCCGTCCTGAGAGGCGGGTTGCACCGCAGCGTGCTCACCGCCTACCTGTTCTGCCGCACCATCGACACGGTCGAGGACGCGTCGAAACTCGACCCGAGGCTCAAGATCCAGCTGCTGCTGGAGTTCGCCCGCCTCATCCAGGACCCCGCCCACCGCGGCAAACATCTCGGCCAATGGATCGAAGACTGCCGCAAGGTGGACGGCAGCCCCCAGGATCTCGACCTGATCGCTCAGAACCAGCGCGTGTTTCGCGTGTTCGACGCGCTGCCCGAAAGCCACAGGGAAAAGATCGTCCATTCCGTCTCGCAGATGGCGATGGGGATGGCGTATTTTCAAAAACGCTTCCACCGCGGCGGTCTCGTTCCCTTGAAGAACGAAGAGGAACTTGAGGAATACTGCTACTTCGTCGCGGGAGCCGTGGGGGAGATGCTGTGCAACCTGTTTCTGCTGCACATGCCCGGCATTTCCAAAGACGCCGAGGCCACACTCCGGCAGAACGCCGTGTCCTTCGGGCTCGGTCTGCAGATGACCAACATCTCGAAAGACGTGGTCGTCGACCGGGAACGCGGCTGGTCCTACATCCCCGAAGGGCTCATCCGCGAAAAGGGCCTCACGGTGGAGGAATTCCACGCCGGCAAGTCGATGGAACAAAATCTCAAAATCGTGGAAACGCTGCTGCATAAAACCTCCGGGCACCTGCGCGACGCGCTCGCGTTCACCCTGGCCATCCCGCGCAGGCATCCTTGCATCCGCCTGTTCTGCATCTGGCCTTTGTGGATGGCCGGGGAAACCGTCGCCGTGCTGCACAACAACCCCGACCTGCTGGCTTCGCGCGCCGCCGTCAAGATTTCCCGCGCCACCGTGAAGCGGATTATACGGACCACGCCTTTCCTCGTGTTCTCCGACACGCTCCTGACCCGATCTTTCGGGAACACCCTCAATATCCGCGAACTGGCGGACCCACCGCGGTTCAACCTCAAGCATCTGAAAGCGCGGCTGGAAAAAATCCCCCTGGACACCGTCGCGTCCGACGCGCAACTGGCATGAGAGTTTCCCGATGAACGCAACACCCCGGTTTCAGGACAACGGCGACGGCTCCATCCTCGACACCGCCACCGGACTCACCTGGACGAAAGAGGACTCCTGGCAGAAAGAAAACGTGTGGGTCACCTGGGATGAGGCGTTGCAGCACGCACGCGAACTGAGCAACCATAAATTCTGCGGGCACTCGGACTGGCGGCTGCCCACCCGGCTGGAAGTGGAATCCCTGTACGACACCGGCGTGAAAAATCAGGACAAGTACGGCAAGGACATCCACCTCGATCCCGCATTTCCATCGGGGCCCCTGCCCACGGTGTGGATTCATGAGGATTTCACCGGCAACGAAGGGTTCATCTTCGATTTCCGCGACGGCGAGGTCCGCCCCCTGTTCAAGAGCAAAAGCGGCAGGATGGCCGTCCGGCCCGTGCGCGGCGGCAAAGGCAAATGAGGAACCAGGCCGGAAAGCGTGATTTTTTAAATCCTTTACGCAGGCGGGACATCCAAAACTCAACGAAAGAGCCGATCCTGGACGGATAAGCCTTTGAATAAAAACACACTCATTCTCATCGCGGGCGGATTGTGGGTCATGATCGGCGCGTTTTTGCTGTTTCGGGGCGCGCTCATGTACCAGATCGCCGTGGACCAGCAGAGCGCCACACGCACGGCCGTGATCCTGTCTCTGGCCGCGGGCCTGATCGTCGGCCTGGCCAAGGGGCATTTCGTCCTCAGCAAGTCCGCAAAGCGCAACAAAACCCGGATTCAGGACCTCCCCGCGCCCATCCGGCTGCACCACATCTTTTCCGGACCGTATTACGGACTCATCGCCGGCATGATCGCGCTCGGCATCCTGCTGCGAACCTTCAACGAATACCTCGGAGGCTACCTGGTGGTGGCGGGCATCTACTGCGCCGTGGGCGCGGCCCTCATCATCAGCAGCCGGATCTACTGGAGCCGGGACGCCGCGGCCGCCCTCGAGGAATCTTCATGACCCAGACCCCGTACCCAGAAAGACCATGAAAAACTTTTTTCTCACACTGCACATGATTTCCATGTGCCTGGTGATCGGCACCCTGTTTCTGCAATCGCTCACCGTCGTGTTCCGGCTGCGCCTGAAAAGCGACGAAGAAGTGGCGGGGCTGAAAAAAACCCAGGCGCGCATCCACAAATTCATCTACTACCCCATTCTCGCCGTCACCATCCTGTCCGGAGTCTACCTCGCCAAGACCACCGGCGTGTTCAGGGAGTTCGACTGGATCAAGGTGAAGATGGTGCTGCTGCTCACCCTGATCGGGCTGGGATTTCTGAACGGCCTGCAGATTCCCAAAGACGCGCTGCCGAAAAAATATGCGATGATGGTTCACATCGCCATCTTCATCGTCGGGGCGGGCATGATCTATCTCGCCACCATCAAACCGTTTTGAGGCGGGGCGCCGGCGCACAGGGCCGGGCCCGGTAGATTGTAAATGGACATCTTTCTCACTCTGATCGCGAGCGTGCTGCTCATCATCGGGTTTTTCGTCATTTGCCGCGCCAGCGACGACGAAGACGAAGAGGACGAAGTCCGCAAGGACCCGCCCTAGGCCATGCCCACGCGCCAGCAGCGATTCGATTCCTGGGCGGCCAGGGCCGCGGAATGCCGCCTGTGCCCGCGCATGGCGGACCAGCCCGCGGTGCTGGGCCCCAACAACGGCCCGCTCGACGCCAGGATCGTCTTCGTCGCCGAAGCGCCGGGCCGGCTGGGAGCGGGACGCACCGGCATCCCCTTCTCCGGCGACAAATCCGGGGAAAACTTCGAGACGCTGCTCGCCCATGCGGGGCTCACCCGCCGCGATGTGTTCATCACCAACGCCGCCCTGTGCAATCCGCTTGAGGACGGCCGCAACCGTCCCCCCACCGCAACCGAGATGAAAAACTGCATGCCGTTTTTGCAGGCGGTGCTGGACATCCTCGCGCCCAAAGTGGTGGTGACCCTGGGACGGGCGGGCTTTCTAAGCGTCAACCGGCTGCTGGAGCTAAAGCGGGATTTTTCCGAGACCGTGTGCAAACCGGTGGAAACCGGCGCCTTCACCTGGCTGCCGCTGTTTCATCCCAGCCCGCGCGTCATCAACTGGCGCCGCCCGCTCTCCCTGCAGAAACGCGATTTCAATAAGATCCCCACCCTGCTGTATAAAAAGCGGCGCGGCACCGGCCCTTGACAAAACCCCTTTCCGATCCCATATATTAGCGAAGGGCTCGTAGCCTTTCAGAAAGGAGTTGTCATGAGCCACAATTGGGGTCATTCCAACGATATAATCGATCAGGGTTACAAGTCTTTGAGAAGAGGCGTGTTTTTTACCGGCGCCTTTTTGACGGCCCTGGCGGTGCTGATATTCGTCTTTCCGACGCTGATCGCGTTTCTGATCGCGTTTTTCATTCTGTTCGCAGGGGTCTCCGCCCTCGTTCTGAGTTACCGCATCTGGAAGCTCAAAGACCAGCCCCGTCCGATTGAATGGGTGGACGAAATGGACGATCCCCCGTTTCAGCAGGACGCGCCCGGCCGGGTCCAGCGCAGGCGCATCACCTTCATCATGAGGTAGCATGCAGCACAACACCTGTCCCGGCGTGGACAAACCCTGGAGTGTGCTCACCTTCGGCTGCTGGCAGATCGCCCCCAGCGCGGGATGGGGAGACGTGTGCACGCCCGCCGAGGCGGACGCCGCCGTGAAAGCCGCCCTCGACAGCGGCATCACCGCCTTCGACACCGCCGAGGGCTATGGCGACGGAGAATCCGAACGCCGTCTCGGCAAGGCGCTGGGCCGCAGGAAGGACGAGGTCGTCATCATCTCGAAAATCTGGCCCGACGCCGCGCTTTCACCGGAAAGCTACGCGGAGCATCTGGAAGACACCCTGCGCGCGCTGGGCCGGGACTACGTGGACGTGTATCTCATCCACTGGCCGGGAGGCTATTTCGACAGCGCCGAAAAGAGCGCCCGGCTCACCGAATGCATGCAGAGCCTCAAGGAAAGCGGCAAGGCCAAAACGGTGGGGCTCTCGAATTTCCACGAACGGGATCTCAGGCTGCTGGGTGACGGGCTTAAAACTTATTCGGTCAATCAGGTGCCCTACAGCCTGCTGGAAAGAAGGTACGAAGGCGAAACCCGCGCGCTGTGCAAAGAGGCGGGCCTCGGCTACATGGCGTTTTCCCCCACGGCGCAGGGACTACTCGCCGGACGGCTGGGCAAGGAGGCGCAGGATTTTCCCGTCCGCCGCAACAACAAGTTCTACAACGAACCCCTCCACACGCCGGCGATGGAAGTGTATGAAACCGTGCGCGAGATCGCTTCCGAACTGAGCCGCAATCCCATCGAAGTGGCGCTGGCCTGGGTGATCGCCCAGGAGAACATCCTCACCGCCGTCGTCGGGTCGAGAAAAGCCGAGCAGATCGAGGAATTCGCTCCCGCCGGGGATCTCGTCCTCTCCCACCAGCACTTAGACCGGCTTAAGGAAGCCAGCGACCGCTTCCAGAAAGTCATGGTCTGAACAAATCCCATCCCTTACGGCCCGAAGTTCCGGAAGTCTTCAGCAAGAACAGCCACCTTGCCTCACACCACGAGCGCAGCGGCGTCAGGCCCTGTATACAGATGAGCGTTCACCTGCAAAATGGTTTTCCCCCTCTCCCCCCAGTGGGGAGGAGGATTAAGGTGAGGGGGTGGGTTCACACGGTTTGAGGCCCGCGCTCGCGCCCGAACGAGCAAAATACCGCCTGGTACCCGCACGTCCAGGGCCGGTGGTTTTCCCTTTCGCGCCGCGGGCAAAACACCTATCATGGGCGCATGGAACCCGACAACTCCTGGAACGAACCGATGGACGACGACGGCGTCACCCTGGGTCCGGAAGCCGCGTTGCAGCGCGAAATCCAGAAGTCCAAGCAGCTCAAGGTGGAGCGGCTACAATTGCAGGACCGCCTCGAAACCCTGAAGACGGAAAACGCCGCGCTCATCCAGGAAAACGAAAAGCTCAAAGCACAGGCCGAAACCCGCGGACCCGCACCCGCAAACGCCGCAGGCCCCCATGCCCCCGGTCCGCGCCCGCGGGTGTTCGCATGGACCCTGTTTCTGTTGATATTGAACATCGTCACCCTCAGCGTGCTGCTGTATTTTCTTCTTCTCAAATGAGCGCCGCCGTTCTCGACGCCGCTCGCTCAGGGAAAAGCACTTCAAAAAATTGGCCTTCCGGGCCAATTGACGGTAAAATGAAAAAAATTTAATAATTGCTGAATCCTTGATCTATTTGCTTCATCCAATTTTTTAATCCAGAATTGCCTGAAACGATTGATGGATCGCCTCGCCAATGCATTCGCGGATCGAAAACGGAAATTAACCATTTTATAGAAAGGCACGGGAATCTTTATGTGGGTATACGAATTTCTTCACGTACTGTTCGGAATTTTGTGGATCGGTCTGCTGTATTTCTTCAATCTGGTTCAGGTTCAGTCCATGCCCAAAATGACCGAAGCGGGCGCGGCCAAAGCCTACACCCAGATCATCCTTCCGAGAGCACTGTTTCTGTTCAGGCACGCGGCATTGTGGACCGTCATCACCGGCATCGCCTACTACATCGCCGGCCGCGGCGTGGTGGAAGGCATCCCCAGCGGGCTCATCATGGTGGGCATGCTGTTGGGAATCATCATGGCCGGCAACGTCTGGTTCATCATCTGGCCGAACCAGAAAAAGATCATCGCCGGCGAGCTGGAAGGCGACGCCTTGAACAAAGCGAAACGCCATGCGTTTCTCGCCAGCCGCACCAACGCCTGGCTGTCGCTGCCCATGCTGGTCTGTATGGTGGCCGCCAACCACGGCGGACTGGGATTCTGATTTAAACCGTCACGGTTCGAAATAAAGCCCTTCCCCAGTTGGGAAGGGCTTTTTATTTTTGGCTACTGCGGAAGAATCCCCTCCCCCGCCGTCTTTTCTCCCTATTCGTCGAACAGTCACCCTGAGCTTGCCGAAGGGCTCAGCATGACAAAAAATTGATATCGAAAGATCATTCGACGGTCAGCGCCCGCATCGGGTCCAGCCGCGACGCCTTGACCGCGGGTGCGATCCCGAACAGCATGCCGATCAGCGCGCAGATCGCCACCGCGAGGAACACCCAGAACCAGTCCAGCACCAGCGTCCAGGGCCCCCAGTGGGTGAGCGCCAGCGTGATGCCGACGCCCGAAGCCACGCCGACGCCGCCGCCCAAAAGCGCGATCGTCACCGATTCCAGCAGAAACTGCCGCACGATGTTGCCCCGCGTCGCCCCCACCGCCCGCCGGATGCCGATCTCCCGCGTGCGTTCCTTGACCGAGATCAGCATCACCGCGAGGATGCCGATGCCGCCCACCACCAGCGAGATCGCCGCCACGCCGACGATCAGCCGGGTGAACAGTTCGGTGGTCTCCTGCTTCAGCGCTTCCATCTCCAGCTGGCTGACGATGGTGAAATCGTCTTCCTGCTCGCCGCGCAGCCGGTGCCGCTCGCGCAGCACCGCGCGGATGCCCGCGATCACCGGATCGATGGCATCGCGCGACGCCGCCTGCACATAAAGCGTGGTGATGTGCTTCTGGTTGAGGATGCGGCGCATCATGGTACGGACCGGGATGAGCAGGATGTCGTCCTGATCGGTGCCGTTGGTGTCGAGCCCTTTCGGTTCGAACACCCCGATCACCGTGAACGGGATGAAATGGATCTTCACCGTCTGCCCGATCGGGTCCTCTTCCCCGAAGATGTTCTTCACCGTGGTCTCGCCGAGGATGGCCACCCGGCGGGTGAGACGGGAATCCTCTTCGGTGAACGCTTCGCCGCGCGCGATGCGGTAGTTGCGGATGGCAAGAAAATCCGGCGAGGAGCCGGAGACCTGCGTCTCGGCGGAGAGGTTGCCGAATTTCACCTGCATCTGCTGGCTCTGAAACGGCGCCGCTTTCGCGACTCCCGGCACATCGCGGACGATGGCGTCCACGTCTTTCAGGTTCATCGTGGTCACCACGCCTGTCAGCAAAAGCCGGCCGCCGCGCCGCTTCATCTCGCCGGCGCTGACGGTGATGAGGTTCTCCCCCATGCGCGCGATCACCTGCATCACCTCCTGCTGCGATCCCTTGCCGATCGCCACCATCACGATCACCGAGGCGATGCCGATCATCACGCCCAGAGACGCCAGAAACGTGCGGCTCTTCTGCACCTTCAGCGCCATCATCACGATTTCAATGGAAGTGGTGAGTTTCATCGTGTTTCATCAATATTCCAGCGGTTGAACCCGATTTTTAAAAATCTTTAAAACAAGCACCGGTCCTCTCGATGAGTCAAAAAACTCAAAGAAATTTGAACCGCCAAGACGCAAAGGGCGCAAAGAAAAGCAGGGAACAGGATGAAATCGGATAAAACCGAAATAAGTTCACCTTGAGTTTGCCGGGGGATGGAGTGTGAGGAGAACTTTCAAAATTTCTAATTATGGAATAACGTACTGCGAAAGCCCTTCGACTCTTTGCGTACTTTGCGCCTTTGCGGTTCAATCCATCTTTTGCTTTTCCCTTTCTCCATCCAACCTATTTCATACTTTTCTTTTACCCTGACTTTTGCTTTTCTTGGCGGCTTTGCGGCGGCACCCTGCGGGTGTTGCGCAAGACCCGCTTTCCCGGTTTTATCCATTTTTCATCCTGTCCCCTGTTTTCCTATCCCCGCAAAGTTTCCTCCGGACTCAACTGCGCCGCTTTGCGCGCCGGCTGAATGCCAAAGATGAGGCCGATGAGCGTGGAAAACAAAAACGCCAGCGCGAACGGCTCCCAGGTGATCTGCGTCGGCAGGATGTCGAACCGTTTGAGCGCAAACGAAAGCGCGAGCCCCAGTGCGATCCCCAGCACACCGCCCAGCAGGGAAACGAAAATGGATTCGAACAGGAACTGCTGCGTGATGTCCGAGCGCCGCGCACCGAAGCAGCGGCGGATGCCGATCTCGCGGATGCGTTCGCGGATCGAGACCAGCAGGATGTTCATGATGACGATGCCGCCCACCAGCAGCGACACCGTGGAGATGAGGATCAGCATGCGGTTGAGCGCCTGTTTCGATTCGGTCACCCATTCCATGATGCCCTGCGGCGTGACGAAACGGAAATCGTCTTCCGCCAGCGGCGACAGGTTGTGATTCTCCCGCAGGATGGCGCGGATGTTGTCCATCGTCTCGGGGACCAGCGCGGGGTCGAACGTCATCACCTTGATGCTGTGCAGGTGGGTCTGGTTGAGCAGCCGCGACATGGACGTGGTGAGCGGCACGATGCTGCGGTCGTCCGGATCGTAGCCGCTCTCGGTGAGCCCCTTTTCTTCCAAAAGCCCGATCACCTTGAAAAACACGCCCTGGATGCGGATCGTCTTGCCGATGGGGTCCTGTCCCTTGAACAGTTTGCGCGCCGGCGTCGCGCCCAGCACGACCACCCGCCGCTTCTGCGCCATGTCCCGGTCGGTGAAAAACGCGCCGTCGCTGAGCGCCCAGCCGCGCGCGATCTGCCATTCCGGCGTCGCGCCGTAGACGCGCGTGTCGGTGAAGTCCCTGCGGTGGATCACGCGCGTGCGCACCCGCTGCCGCGGCACCGCCAGGCGCACGGAGGACAGCGCGCGGATGTCGTCCGCGTCCTGAAGCGTGAGGCTGGTGGGCGCTTTGGCGCGCGCGAAAAACAGACGGCCCGCGCCCGCGTACACGGAGAACGAATCCGGGCCGAAACCCAGGTTGGTGATGCGGTTGAGCACCCTCGCCTTCGTGCCCTCGCCGATGGCGACGATGATCGTGAGCGAGGCGATACCGATGACCACGCCCAGCGTCATCAGCAGGGTGTTGGCTTTATTGAAGCGCAGTCCGCTCAGGGCCTGGCCGAGATTCCTGAAGATCCGCATGGCTCCGGTCCGATTCGATCTGTCCGTCCTTGATGGTGAGAATGCGCCGGGCGCGCTGCGCCACCTCCGCCTCGTGCGTGATGAGGATCACCGTCGTGCCCTCGCGGTTGAGCTGATCGAAGGTGTTCATGATCTCGGCGCCGTTTTTCGAATCCAGGTTGCCCGTCGGCTCATCCGCGAGGATGATCTTGGGATGGTTGATGAGCGAGCGCGCGATCGTCACGCGCTGCTGCTCGCCGCCGGAAAGCTGGCCCGGCGTGTGGTTGAGCCGGTGCGAAAGCCCGACGCGCGTCAGCGCTGCCTCGGCGCGCTCGCGCGCGTCTTTCGGTACCCGGTGGCTGTACAGAAGCGGCATCATCACGTTGTCGAGGGCCGAAACGCCCGGCAGCAGGTGGAACGCCTGAAACACGAAACCGATCTTTTCGTTGCGGATGCGCGACAGTTCCTTGTCGCCCACGCGTTCCACCTCTTCGCCGTCGAGGACGTACAGCCCCGAAGTCGGCAGCGCGAGACAGCCCATGATCGTCATCAGCGTGCTCTTGCCCGCGCCCGAAGGACCGATGATGCTGACGTACTCGCCCTCTTCGATCGTGAGCGAGACGTCTTTGAGCACCGGCACTTCCATCTCGGCGTTTGTGTAGACTTTGGAGATCGAGATCATCTCGATGAGGGGCATGGATCGAAACTCGCTGCTCAGGTTCACGACACCGGCCGTTCCAGTATAACCCACGTGCTTGCAGAAAGCGCGGCACGGGAACGCGCGGGAGCGGCCGCGGCACACAGAAATTTCTTTTCAAAAAATACGGGCGGGGTTCCGGACCCCAAACGGCATAGGGGGCCGATTCTTTCGAGGGAGCGCACGTTTTTCAGAGACTATCGGATTCGGGATGCGCGCTCCGCCTATCCGAAGCTGGAGAATTTCATTTTGAATGCGCGGCGGGGTCCAAATAGCGGAGCAAAAGGGTTGTCTCAAGGCTCCGGAAACGGTATCTTGACACACACCGGAAACAGCGAAAACCCAATTGAACACAGGCCCTGATGGATTCAAGCCTGCATCGTCCCGGAGTCGTGTCGCGTTCCACGAGGCGGCCCCGGCTCAACAAGAAAGGTAAGGAGCGACCATGCGATCCCCCATCCATTCCGTAATCATTGCGTCCTTCGTTATACTGCTGCTGGCACTGCCGGCCGCGCTCCCGGCCGCCGAAGAGAAGAAAGAAAAGGACGACGTGCTGGATGCCGTCCAGGAAGCGATCGAGCTGTACAAGGACGAGCAGTACACCGAAGCGGCGGAGATGTTCGGCTACGCCGCCCAGAAGACGCGGCAGAAAAAAGGCGAGCTGCTGCTCGTGGGCATGCCCGAAGCGCTGGATGGATGGGAAGCCGAGAAGGCCAAAGTGCAGTCGGCGGGAGCCGCCTTTCTCGGCGGCGGCATCATCGTGACCCAGAAATACAAAAAGGACCGCAGCAACATCGAGATCACCATCGCCGCGGACTCGCCGATGATCCAGAGCACCCTGATGATGCTGACCAACCCCATGTTCGCCCAGGGCGGCGACGGCCAGGGCCAGCTGGAGCGCATCAAAGGACACAAGGCCGTCGTCAAGTACCAGGATAAACGGGAACGCGGCGAGGCCAACGTCGTCGTCAAGAAGCGCTACATGGTCACCGTCAAGGGACGGCAGGTGGACCGGGACACCATCATCGACTACGCCAAAGGCGTGAAGTACAAGGAACTGCTGAAGATTCCGTGAGTCATTAGCAATTCTCACCGCCGCCGCGGGCGGCCGCGCCGTCGTTCGTCCACCTTGGGCTTGACGGGCACGCCGACCTGCTCGCCCTCTTCCAGGCCGCTGACGATCTCCACCCGGCCCGCCTCGCGCCAGCCGGTCTCGATGGCTTTTTCCGCAAGCCCGCCGCCCGCCTGCACCACCGCGAAGGTCTGCTTGCCCTTGCGCTTCACCGCTTCCTTGGGAAGCGTGAGCACATCCTTACGCGTGCCGGTGGTGATGACCACGTTCGCCGTCATCTCCGGCCTGAGCAGCGCGATGTTCTCCGGGTCGATGTCGAGGATCACTTCGTAATTCACCACGTTGTCCTTGATCACCGCCTTGGGATGGATGTCGCGCACCACGCCGTCAAAGAATTTGTCCGAATAGGCGTCCACCGTGAAGCGCGCCTGCTGCCCCACTTTCACCTGACCGATGTCGGTCTCGTCCACGAACACCGTGACTTCCAGTTTCAGCAGATCGATCAGCGTCACGAACGTCGGCGCGCTCAGGCTCGCCACCACGGTCTCGCCCTCCTGGGTGGAGATGAACGCCACCACGCCGGAGATGGGCGCGTCGATCTTGGCGTAGGTGAGCCGCGTCTGTTCCTCTTTCAGGTTGGCGCGGGCTTTTTCCACCATCGCCTCGGCCAGGCGGATGTCGTTTTGCAGCCGCGCTTCCTGCAGTTTCAGTTCTTCCTGCGCCAGTCGGATCTTCGCCTTCAGCACCTCGACCTTTTCGTGCCATTCGTCCACCGCCGTCGTGGAGACGAACCCCTTGGCGCTGAGTTCCAGGTTGCGCTTGTACATCTTTTGCGCCATCGCGTGCTGAACGCGCTGCTCCTCAAGCTCCGCGTTGTCCTTGTTGATCTCCAGCGGGCCTTCCTCGCGGATCTTGATGAGCCTCGCCTGCTCGGCGCGCAGGTCCGCCTTGAACCGCGCCACGCGCGCCAGCAGGTCTTCGTGCTCGATCACGGCGATGCGGTCGCCCTCCTTGACGAAATCGCCGATCTGCACCTTGAGCTCCTTCACCTTGCCGGAAATGCGCGCACCGATCTTCACCTCGGCGCCGGTCTTGAGCGTCACCGAGCCGGTGGCCAGCACTTTCCGGTGGATGTCCTGCCGCGTCACCGGAGTGAACTTGAAATTTTCAGCCTGCAGAGGCCGGGTAGGATTGCCGGTGAATTTCTTCAACAGGGGGGAAAGCGGGCCGACGGTGAAGGCCCACACCACCAATGTGAGGGCCACGAGAACGAGCAGGATTTTGCGGATCGTGCCTGAAAATTCCATGCGGGGGAACTTTTTTCGGGATCGTTGGCACAATCATAACATATTGATTATTATAAAGCTTACTGAAATCCGCTTCCCTTTGCGGTAAATTGAAAGGTATGGTGGATGGAGTCAACGCGTCCCTGCCCGCCGCCCCAACCCACGCACCGGAGAAATTCATTGTCCACACCGCAGCGAACCCGAACCGCCTTGTACAAACGAAAACCGCTTTTCTTCGGCCTGCTGGCCGCTGTTTGCCTGCTGGCCGCCGGCGGCAGCCTGGAAAAATGGTTTCCCTCGGCAACGCCCGCATTGCAAACCGCACGCACGCTGGCACCGGAAGATGCCATCCGGCTTGCGCTCGATCATTTGGGATGGCACAACGTGCGGGTGCGCTTTGACAGCCTCAACCTCCATCCCGCGGCCGACCGGCCCGCACCGCTCCCGGTGTCGCTCAAGCCCGGCGTGGCCCCGGCGTTTCCCAACGTGGACGCGGAACTCAAGGGCGTGGAGATCGATGTGCACGGCATCGTGTTCAAAGGCACCGCCTGGCTTGCCAACGTGTTCTCGCCGCGGGCGCAGGTGACGGTGAAGCTCAAGGCCGGGCCGATCGCACTGGACAAGCTGGAATCCACCCATCCCGAGCTGGCGAAAATCGTCTTTCCCGGTGTGCTGCGCGAAGGCCAGCTCGAATGGATGACGCTCAACGCCCAGGCGCCCTTGCGCGAAACGCGGGATTTCGCCTCGCTCCGGCGCAGCGCCCGTGCGAAATCCGTGTTCAAGATCAACAACGCCGGGTTCCGCGTCGAGAAAAAGAACGTCCGCTTCGCCGTGCTGCACGGCAAGGCTTCGTGGGCGCACCCCGCGTGGACGCACGAACTCAAGGGCAGCCTGTATCAGGGCACGCTGCACAGCAAAGGCAAGACCACCCTCGACGCAACCGGGGAAAGCGCGCGTTTCGATTCCACCTTCACGCTGGAAAAAGTGCAGCTCGCCAGGGCGGACGCGCTCAAAAGCCCGGACTGGAAATTCCTGCGCGGCACGGTGTCCGGCAGCGTGCGCGTGCACGGCGGCCTGCCGCTCGACGCAAAGACCGAGGACTTAAAAGCGCTCAAGAGTTCCGGCACGCTCACCGCCAAACGGATTTTCATAAACGTCAACCACACCCGCCACCAGTGGGAGGAAGCGACGCTTCGGGTCGTCGAGGGCCCGCTGCTTGCGCCCGAGGGCAAAGTCGAGATCCGCAATCTCAACGTCGAAGGCATCCCGTTTCAGAAAGCCCGCACCCTCGTGCGCGCCAGTCCGGAGGCCGTCACGCTCAGCGAAGGGAAACTGTGGCCGGAGCACGGCGAGATCGATTTTTCCGGCAACTACGCACCGCCCGCGAAAACCTATCACCTGAAACTCAAGGGCAGCCAGCTGCGCGCCGAGGATTTCCTCAAAACCGCCGTCACCGGCCCGGCGCAGTTTGAGGGCGTGTTCGACGGCAGCCTCAACGCGCCGCAAAAGCCGAAAGCCAGGCCGCATTTCGCGCGCGGCCTGTCGGGCAGCCTCACGCTCAGGATGATGGAAGGCAGCATCGAAAAGGTCGGCGAGATGGAGAAGCTGCTCACCGTGCTCAACCTGTTTTCCAGGAAGGAGCAGAGAAAGTCGCGGCTGGAGTTCAACCGCCTGGGCGGCGATTTCAACATCAAAAACGGCCTCGTGGCCACCGACAACCTCGCCCTCGACGGACCGCAGTTGACGCTCGACGTGAAGGGCAACACCGACCTGCCCTCCGGCAAGGTGCAGGCCAAGGTCAAGGCCGTGCCGCTCAAGCTCATCAAGGACATGGCCAACGCCCTGCCCGGCCTCGACAAGTGGCTCAAAAACCCCAAGCGCAAGCAGCCGCTGGAGACCCATTTCAAGGTCACCGGCTCCCTCGAAGATCCCAAGTTCAAGCTGATCCGCTGAAGCCCGCACGATGAATCCGCCCCAGATCCGCGCGCTCGCACAGACCGAGATTCCCGCCGCGGCGAAGATTGTGGGCCGGGGCATGCGCGACAACCCCATATTCATTCAGGTGTACAAAGGCGATCCCGGACGCCGCGAGGCGGCACTGATTCGCAAATTCGGCGTCGTGCTGGAGCAGTACCGGAAAAAGGGCGTGGTGTTCGGAGCGTTTGACGGAAACACGCTCGCCGGCGTGTGCGCCCTGTTGGAACAGGGACGCTGCCAGGCCACATTCTTCGAAAAACTGTGCGTCCTGCCGGCGCTGCTGGCGGGAGCGGGCCTGCGGGCGATCCCGCGCGTGGCGCGCTGGCAGTCCGGCTGGAACCGGCACGATCCGAAAACCGCGCACTGGCACCTGGGACCGATCGCCGTCGACCGCCCCTTTCAGGGTAAGGGGATCGGCAGCGCCCTGCTCAAAACCTGCTGCGAAAAGATGGATGCGGAAGGCGCGGCGGTCTACCTCGAAGCCGAAAAAGAGGAGAACGTCCGGCTCTACCAGCGCTTCGGCTTCGAAGTGATCGCGCAGGATGTCACTCTCGGCGTCCCCGGCTGGTTCATGCAGCGAGCCGCGCAAAGTGATGCAGAGTAAACAATACGGGACAGGATGAACAGGATAAAAACAAAAAGCTGCATCGCGCAATGCCGCGAAGACGCAAAGAAAAGTAAAGGACAGAATGAAATTTGAAGTCAGGAATGTGTTTTGTTTCTGTTATGTTTCGTTATTAAATTGAATATTTAAAATCTCATACAACCCTTTTTCAGGATTTCCCGATCAGCAAATCAGAATACATTCGCACGTTGACCATCGCCGGTTCGGACAACAGCGGCGGCGCGGGCATCCAGGCCGACCTGAAAACCTTTTCCGCACTCGGCTGCTACGGAATGTCCGTGATCACCGCATTGACCGCCCAGAACACGCAGGGGGTCCGCGGCGTTCAGGAGATCCCCGCTGAATTCGTCGCCCAACAGATCGACACGATTCTGGAAGATGTGGGCGTGGACGCGGTCAAAACCGGCATGCTGTTCAACGAGCCCGTCATCCGCGTGGTGGCGGAGTTCATGCGGCAAAATCCCGACACCAGCTTTGTGGTCGATCCCGTCATGTTCGCCAAAAGCGGCGACCGCCTGCTGCTTGAAGACGCCACCGAACTGTTCATAAGAGAGATCGTTCCATTGGCAACCGTACTCACGCCAAACATTGCGGAAGCGCAGGCCATACTGGGGCATCCCATCGAAAGCCGCGACGGCATGGAACAGGCCGCGAACGAACTCGTTCAGCTGGGGCCGCGCGCGGTGGTGGTGAAAGGCGGCAGTCTCTTAAAGGAATCCAGCGACGACTGCTTGTCCATCCGGGAGGAACCCGTTCGCTGGCTCCGGCAAAAACGGGTGCAGACAAACAACGTACACGGGACCGGCTGCACGTTCTCCGCGGCGATCGCCGCGTTACTGGCGCGTTCCTTCTCCCTTGAAGAAGCGGTCATCAAAGCCAAAGAGTACCTCACCGGCGCGCTGGAAGCTGGAGCCCATTACCAACTCGGCAAGGGGCAAGGCCCCGTGAAGCATTTTTATCAGACCTGGAAACCATAAAGGAGCAAGCATGTCTTTTTCCAAAACGGCGTGGGAAGCGATCGCGCCGCTGTACCAATCGATCATCGAGCATCCCTTCAATCAGGAACTGGCTCAGGGGACGCTGGCAAAAGAGAAATTTCAGTTTTATATGAAGCAGGATTCGCTGTATCTGGTGGATTTTGCCCGTGCGCTGGCGCTGGCCGCGTCGAAGGCGCAAAATCCGGACGACCTGGTCCTGCTGCTCGACTTTTCCAAAGGCGCCATCGTCGCCGAACGCGGCCTGCACGAATTTTATTTCGAATTTTACGGCATCAAACTGGACGTCGAAAAAGCGCCGGGATGCTTTTCCTACACCCACTTTCTGATGTCCACCGCCGTTCACGCAACCTACGAGGAAGCCCTGGGGGCACTGCTCCCCTGTTTCTGGATTTACCGGGAAGTGGGCCTGCACATCCACCGCAGCGCGGCGAAAGACAACCCCTACCAGAAATGGATCGACACCTATTCCGGAGACGAATTCCAGCAGGTCGTCCAGAACGCCATCGACCTGACCGACCGCGTGGCCGCACGGTCCAGCAAGGAACAGACTGAACGCATGCTCGACGCGTTCGTCGTCTCCACCCGCCTGGAATGGATGTTCTGGGACAGCGCCTACCGCATGGAGCCGTGGAGACCTTGAATTGATGGGGAAGGGAAATTGGAGTTTACCACGAAGAGGAAAAACAGAGAACGTCAAGTTTACCAACGCTTTAGAAAGGTTTTTTCAAAATAGTCGACTCACAAAAATAAATCGTCTATAAAAATTGCTTGATTTTCAACCTGGTTACCACCTTTAGCTGCAATTCCTACCACTTCATATTTTTCGTTTAATACTGGTCCACCACTGTAGCCTCCCCAAATTGTTTTATCTATAAACATTCTATATTGAGATTTATTACCAAATTTAACAGGTTTTATTGATGTAATCTTTGCATCTAATTTCGAGGGATTATGCAAAGCCTCGTAATTTGGGAAACCCCAAACTACTACAGGATCCCCAATCTTCACATCTTTAGAGTTACCCTTTTTTAACTTTGAAACATTTTGAAACGGGTTTTTAATTACCGCTAAATCCAAGTTAGGATCGCTAAATTTAATCATTTCATTAGTTACCAGCTTTTTATCACCCGGATTGTTTGTTTTGAATAATTTGACAAATTTCGTAATCACATGATTACAGGTAACTATTCCAACTTCCTCTAATAAAAATCCTGTTCCATTTCCCCAATCCTCAACATCTGGCCCATCCAATGTTTCTAAAACCCAAAGCGATTCCTCTATTTTAGTTTCTGTGGATTTGATCGGCTGCAAATTATGCTCTGGTGAGAGAACAGCGAATTTGTTGTAAAATTTTATAAATGTCGGATCTAATTCCCCCTTCACCATTTTTATAAAATTAATGTGCCCTTTAACAATATTTTGAAATGAAGGAGCTTCTTTGAATGGCGGAGTGTGTTTATTTCTATATTTATCATAATGTTCTATTTCTGCCTTTTCTAAACCAAATTTATCCCAAGCATGAAGCATTGCTGATACTTTCCTTAAATAAGTACGCCGAATATTCACAAATCTGTTTGTGATTAAGCCTGTTACTTCTTGGCGCATTTTTCTAGTATATAACCTTGTTTTTTTATCATTTATTATAAAGCCATTATTATTAATAATATTTAAAAGATCTTGTTGAATTTCTATTTTCCAATCGATCTTTCCTTCAGTCTTTATAAAAATTGCAATATTAGATGGGAAATTAGTATTGCTAGTTGACATTGTTATATCATCAGCAAATCGAGTGTAAAAACATCCATTTTTATAAGCTAACCTTGATAGTTCTTTATCCATTTTAGCGCAAATCATATTTGAAACTATTGGAGAAGTAGGAGCGCCTTGTGGTAATTTATTTTCAAAACAAACTAATTGAGCTAGCAAGGTGGCTGTTTTGCGGGGAATATTGTAAGGGCGAGCCATAAATAATCCACGTACTCGACCAAAATTTATTGAGGGAAAGAAGTCTAATAAATCAATATTCAATACATATTTCTTTTTTGTGTGGCAAGCGGCATTCGTAACAATACTTTTCGTTTTTGTAAACCCATGCACCCATTGCTTAGGTTCATATAAATTTTCAAAAATCGGAACTAAATTTTTTTGGACAGTTTTTAATAATCCTATAGGGGTATAAAGTACTCGTGCTCCCCCAGATTTTTTTTTGATGACAAAACTTTGATAGCGCTTGGATGGAGTTAAATGAAATGCAATATAATTAAGTTTTTTAATATCTACTCCAATTAAGTTAGCCAAATGTTTTGGAGTAGCTAAATAAATATTCACTTATTTGGATAAGTTTAAGACTATTAAAAGGATTTGGAGCGCTTGAAGTTATTGCTACTTTTGCCCAAAAGATATGTTCACCATAGCTACTATAATAGTAGTTATAGTGAAGCAGCTAGCAGGTATCCTTGTAAAAAACGCCTTCAGATGGAAGACATAAAATCCAAATACTTCAAGCGCCCCATTTGAAATAATTTAATTTTTTCTATTTCTATATAATTTTTTTCTAGGCCGATATTTTTATAATTGATAGTGCTAATTCGCCTATTTGAAAATTTATTGACTGAATAATCAAAAATAAAGAATTATGCAAGCGAAAAAAATCTTCAATTAACAGGTCGAAATTCAAACAGGCTGAACGGTGAGGTCGGAGTGGAGCTGCTGCTTGAGCTGGGTCTCGATGTACTTGAGGGTGCCGGTGGTGGAGGTGGCGTAGCCGCCGCAGGCGCCGTGGTACTGGATGCGGAGCGTGTTGCCCTCCATCCCTTTCACTTCCACGCCGCCCCGTCGTGCGCGAACAGCGCCTGTCTCTTCGCATTGTTCATTTCGTGAGCCGGTATTGAATTCCCTTTTTTTCACAAAATTCTTTCAGCGTGAAATCGAGCGAACCTTTTTGTTTTTCCAGTTGCAGGTATTCGTGGTAGGCGTCCGCGAAATCATGGAACCCTTTTCGCCTTAATTTTTTAATTTCCCTGGCTTCTTCCACAGTCAACCTGTACGCCCTGGAAGCCGACTCGTTCAACGCTTCCTGCACCCAATTGTCGTCTGACTTTGACTGGCTCAATGACAACGCTCCCTGATCGCCGGGGTGTGAACCGATACGCTTTCCCTTTTATCGAATGTCCGCTTCCAGCCGCAAGCGGCTGTGGACGCCACTCCGGAATCGAGCCTTCATCTACTTATTGAGATTCAAACGGGCTGAACGGTGAGGTCGGAGTGGAGTTGCTGCTTGAGCTGGGTTTCGATGTACTTGAGGGTGCCGGTGGTGGAGGTGGCGCAGCTGCCGCAGGCCCCGTGGTACTGGATGCGGACGGTGTTGCCTTCCATCCCCTTCACTTCCACCCCGCCGCCATCGCGCGCCAGGTTGGTGCGGATCGAGCGGTTGAGCACCATCTCGACGCCCTTGATCTTGTCTTCCACCGACAGGTTGGGGAAATTGGTGACGTCGATCTCGGCCGCCACCACCTCGTCGATCACCTTGTAGATCGTCACGTGCCAGTCGATGGCCTTCCAGATTTTGTCTTTGAGCGGCGACCAGCCGGTGCCGGGGCGCTTGGTCACCGTCACGAAATTCTGCATGACGTACACATTGTCCACGCCGTCCAGCGCGAACAGCGCCTGCGCCATCGGATCGTCCTCGCAGTCGTTTTTCGACGCATAAGACCGGTTGCCTTTGTCGAGGATCACGGCGTTGACCACGAACTGCAGCGCGTCGTCGTTGGGGGTCTCGCGCGTACGGACCACCTTGAGCGCCTTGTTGCCCGCCGGAGCAGGCGGCGCGGTGGACACGCGCGTCGCGCCCTGCGCTCCCTGCTGTTTCGCTTTCTCGCGCGCCGCGAGAATTTCACTGAGCTTCATGCCTTGCCTCTCTCATTGCCTCTGGAAGGTTGCCCCATGATAGTACAGTTTGCCCGTAAATCCAACCGCATGCGGGCTCAGGCCTCCGAACGCACCGGCTTCAGCGTGCCCATACCGCGGCCGCGCAGCGCCTGCACGCCCTCGTGCCCGACGAACACCGCCAGCCCGATGAGCACCAGCGACGACATTCCCAGCAGATAGCTGGGCTCCGGCGCGGTGAAAAACCGGTAGGCCTGCCAGGCCAGCGCGCCGATCGTCGTGATCACCATGAAAATCGCCGGATACAGCGTGTAGCCGGTCGGTTTCTTCATGGCGATCAGGTAGGTCGAGCCGACCATCAGCGCCACCGCGGCGATCAGCTGGTTCGTCGCGCCGAAGATGGGCCAGATCTTCTGCCAGCCCTCGGTCGCGCCGATCATATAAGCCAGCAGGATGACCGCCGTCGTGGTCACGTATTTGTTGCGGAACACCGGCACTTTCTGCCCCAGCGATTCCTGCACGATGAAGCGGGTGATGCGCACCGCCGTGTCCAGCGTCGTCAGCACGAAGGTGTTGAGCGCCAGCACCGCGATCATCGACGCGAAGGTGAAACTCAGCATCGGCAGCATCTGGTGCACCACGTTGCCGAAACCGTTGCCGAACGCCAGGATCCAGCCGCCGGAATTGAGCGTCTCGCGGAAGCCGAGCGCCGCCATGTCCACGCCGCCGCCCGCGGGCGCCACCCAGTAGAGGCCGCCGCCCACCAGCAGCACTGTCACCACCGCCACAACGCCTTCGGTCAGCATGCCGCCGTAGCCGATCGGCTTGCCGTGCGCCTCGCTGGCAAGCTGCTTGGAGGTGGTGCCGCCGGCCACCAGCGAATGAAAGCCCGACACCGCGCCGCAGGCCACCAGCACGAACAGCATCGGCCACACGGGGCCCTGCACGTCGGAGAACGCGCCCCGGAACGCCGGGGTCTGGATCTCCGGCTGCACCCAAAGCAATCCCAGAATGCCGAGCGCCATCGAACCGAACAGAACGTAGGTGGAGAGATAATCGCGCGGCTGCAGCAGGATCTGCACCGGCAGCACCGAAGCGATGCCCGCGTACAGCATGAGCACCACGAACCAGAATATCAGCGGGCTCAATCCGAAGATTTCACCCTCGATGGGTATGGGAAACTTGAAGCCGATGTAGATGTTGAGGATCAGGATGCCCACCGCGACGGTGGAAGCCAGCACCAGGTTGGCGTTGCGCTTGTAGATGAACCAGCCGAGCAGCATCGACAGCGGGATGATGGCCAGGGTGGGGAACACCATCTCCGGCTGCGCCACCAGCGTTTTCGCCGCCACCACGCCGAACACGGCCACCACCAGCAGCATCGCGAGCACCAGGAACACCGCGAACACCACCTTGGCGCGCACGCCCATCGTGCGTTCGGCGATGTCGGCGATGGAGCTGCCGCGGTTGCGCACCGAAACCATGAGGGTGATGTAGTCGTGCACCGCGCCGATGAACACGTTGCCGATCAGGATCCAGAAGATCGTCAGCGCCCAGCCGAAATGGTGCATGGCGATGATCGGCCCGATCACCGGCCCCGCCCCGGCGATGGAGGCGAAATTGTGCCCGAACAGCACCAAGGGCTTGCTGGGCACGAAATCGACGCCGTCGTTCTGGTGCACCGCGGGCGTGGACTGGCCGCCGTCGGGCTGGATCACGTCGCGGTCCAGCCGTCCCGCGTACAGGCGATAGCCGACGAAATAGAAAAACAGGCAGGAGCCCACCAGAATGAATACCGTCAACATCGCTCAAGACCTTTTGCGTTCAGGGTCCAAGAGGGGGTAACCGCTCTTACAATTATAATATAAGATTGAGCCCCGAGACCTCGAGTTTGCGGAACGGGCCCAGACCCGAAAGCGACAGCGTCAGGGTTTCTTTGGTGCGCAGCAGGTTGGACAGGTGGACACGCACCCCATCGACGGTGAAGCTCCTGTAATTCCGGGGGTTTCGCGGCGGGTCGCGGCGGATCAGCACCTCCGGCAGCCTGCCGACGCAGCAACTCGACTCGATTTCCGCAAGGTCGATGGTCACCTCGGACTGATCCTTTTCGCGCAGAAACGCGCGCGCCTTTTCCTCCAGCGCGATCTTCAAAACAGCTCTCCCAGGCAGATGGTGTGCACCCGCGACGGCCCGGTGGAGACCATCAGGAACGGCACCTTGAGCAGATCGCTCAACCCTTCGATGTAGCGGCGGGCGTTGTCCGGCAGCTGCTCGTACGACTCGACGCCCACCGTGTTCGCCATCCAGCCGGGATACTCGGTGTACACCGGCTCGCCCTTTTCCAGGCAGTCGAGGTTGGCGGGCATTTCCTCGTACACCTTTCCTTTATATTTGTACCCCGTGCAGACCTTGATCGTCTCGAACTTGTCGAGCACGTCGATCTTGGTGAGCACCAGCGCGTCGATGCCGTTGATGTCGACGCCGTAGCGCGCGATGACCGCATCGAACCAGCCGCAGCGGCGCGGTCTGCCGGTGGTGGCGCCGAATTCGTGCCCCTCCGCGCGCAGCTTTTCGCCATCCGCGTCGTTGAGTTCCGTCGGGAACGGCCCCTCCCCCACCCGCGTGGTGTAGGCCTTCAGCACGCCGACCACGCGGTCGATCTTTGTCGCCGGAATGCCGAGCCCCGTGCAGGCGCCGCCCACCGTGGCGTTGGACGAGGTGACGAACGGATAGGTGCCGTGGTCCACATCCAGCATCGTGCCCTGCGCGCCCTCGCACAGCACCTTCTTGCCATCGGCGATCAGCGTTTTAAGCAGCGACTGGGTGTTGCCCATGTACTTGAGCAGCGTGTCGCGGAAGCTCAGCAGCTCTTCGAACAGGCCCTCGAAAGGCGGCAGTTCGTGACCGTACAGGTGCTTTAAAATCTGCTGCTTTTCTTTGTAATTGGCTTCGAACTGGCCGCGCAGGCGCTCGACATCGAGAAAATCGCAGGTGCGGATGCCGACGCGCGCGATCTTGTCCGCATAAGACGGGCCGATGCCGCGTCCCGTGGTGCCGATCTTGGTGAAGCGGGCTTCGCGTTCCCGGTGGACGTCGGAGGTGCCGTGGTAAGGCAGGATGATGTTCGCGCGTTCGCTCAAGACCAGCCGGCCGTTGAGGTCGATGCCCGCCGATTCCAGCTGCCGGATCTCTTCGAGCAGCGCCTGCGGATCGACCACGACGCCGTTGCCGATGAGGCAGAGTTTTCCCGGATGGAAGATCCCCGAAGGGATCAGGTGCAGCACGTACTGCTTGTCGTCGAAACAGATGGTGTGACCGGCGTTGTGCCCGCCCTGATAGCGCGCCACCACGTCCGCCTTCTGCGACAAAAGGTCGATGATCTTGCCCTTGCCCTCATCGCCCCACTGCATTCCGACAACCACCGCAACCGGCATGGGTTCTCCTGGATCGTGCGATGCCGGGGCGATGAGCCGATGCGTTGCTGGACAGAGCCGATCGATTGATTCTATTAGGTGAGCCCCGGCGGGAATCCGTCCTGGTATGTTCGGCCAACTGGCTATTATGGGGACCGCCTCAAGCCTTGTCAACCAGCTTTCGGGTAGCACCCGGCAGGCCCTTGCGGATTAAGCGGGTATCCGGGTTCAGTCCGTGAGCCCCGGCCCGTCCAGGGCGTTCAGCCGCACCACCTCCTCGACCGGGCGGCGGTAGGCCCGCGGCCGGGGCGCGTCTTTCTCACGGCCCAGCACCAGCATCATCACCGGAATGACGTTGGGTGTGAGCTTGAGCAGCCTGGCCGCCGCGTCGGGGTCGAAACCGATCATCGGCCCGGTGGCGTAGCCGCGGTTCTTCGCGGCATACATCAGCGTCATGGCGGCGAACGACGCGCTACGGATCGCCTCGTCGCGCTGAATCTGCTCCTTGCCCGCGTAGAAATTTTCGATCATCGGCAGCATCTTTTCCTGCACCTCGGCCGGGGTCGCCTCGTAGATGCGCGGTGCGTCTTTGAAAGCGTCGAGCTTGCCGCACACCAAAAACGCCACCGAGCTCGCCCCCACCTGCGGCTGGCCCCACGCCGCTTCCATGAGCTTCTTTTTGGTATCCGGGTCCGTCACCGCGATGAACAGCCAGTGCTGCAGGTTGAACGCACTGGGGCTCATCCTGACTTCCTCGAACAGCTCCCTGAGTTCCGCGTTGCTGAGGCTGTGCTCCGGATCGTAGGATTTGACGCTGCGGCGTTCCTGAATCAACTGTGAAAATTCCATGCTTTCTCCCCTTTTCATGAATGAACCTTGATTCACATTAATCGAAACTCAACGCTTTCCGGAAAGTTCCTTATACGTGTTGGGCACGTTGACGCCGGAATGCACCCAGCCCCAGAGCGCGTAGCCCTGGAAATCCTTCATGGTGATTTCTTTTTGCGCCAGCTCCAGGCTCGTGCCGCTGTCCACCGCATACTTCACTTCCTTGTGCAGCGTCTCCAGATAGCGGATGGTAAAATCGAGATCCTTTGGCTGCGCCGGAATGCCGTGGCCGGGAACCACCACCGCGTCCTCGGGCAGGAAGGCGCGGACCTTTTTCATCGTCGCCAGGACTTCCTGATGCCTGCCGTCCAGAAGCCACGGCAGCGCCGGCGGCATGGCGACCAGCGGGTTGCCCGTCCACATCACCCTGGCGTCCGGAACCCAGACCAACAGATCGCCTTCCGTCTGGGCGAACCCGAAATGCCGGATTTCCACCTTCTTTCCGCCCAGGTCGAGAATCTTGCGATCGTCCACCACGATGTCCGCCGTGCGCGCCACCACCTCCTCGATGCCGCGGTTGGCGCCGAAATACTGCGCCATGAACTTTTTGTCCGCCTCGAAGGCCTCTTTGTTTTCCATGAACGCTTTGGTCCTGCTGTGCTGGATGATCTTCGCGCTTTTGGGAAACGCGTAGTTCCCGTAAGCGTGATCGCCGTGGTAGCTGGTGTTGACCACATACAGGATCGGCTTGTCGGTGACTTTTTTGACAAACCCCATCACCTGCTCCGCCAGCCGCTTGTTGACCATCGACTCGATCACGAGCACGCCCTTATCTCCAACCACGAAACCTCCCGAGGTGGCGACGGGATAGCCCTTGGGATTTTTTTCCTTCGCATCGGTGGGATAGTACGCATACACGCCCTCGGCCAGCTTCTCCATCTGAAGCTGCACCGCGCCCGCGTCCCAGACCAGCTGTTGTTTCTTTTCTTCTTTTTGTTCAGCGGCAATGGATGCACCGATCCCAAGCAGGAACGATGCAAGCAGGGAGAGTCCAAACAACTTCCGTTTTAACGGTCGATTCATTTTTCCATCCTTTCCGCAATGAATAGCTATGTTCTGCATGTTTTTAAACCGGGCGATCGGGCGTTTTGATCTCGGCCCGCAGGCCAAGGGTGCTGAACACCGCTCCCAGCACCCAGAAAACCGGCCCCAGGATACCGGGGAACAATGCAATGTATCCGGGAATCAGGACGAAAGCGATGAACCCGATATCCGTGACGCTCACCGTGATCAGGTTGATCCAGTATCCCAGCCGGCTGTTGCGCCAGTTGAATCGAACCGCCACGATCATGCCGATGAGCGCAAAGAACAACAGGTTCCACGCATCCTGAAACACACGGCCCTGCACCATTCCCGCATCCAGCCCGCTGCCCAGTTGATAGACGCTGAAAGCCGCCTTCAGATGCAGGAGCCCCCAGATGAAATACATCACCGCGCCGATTTTTGCAGACGATGTTTTCATGCTGCCTCATTCTTTCGTGGATTCGCTTCAGGTGGATATCATTGAATGGCCTTCCAGTCCTGGCGCTGCGCCCAGTCCTTGTAGCTGTCCCATTCGACTTCCGGAAAATCCCGGCGCAGCCCGGCGATGTCCGCCGAGTACCCGACGCGGTTGAACCAGGAAAACATTTCCGCAAAATCGGGATTGTCCGCCCGCATCATCTCCGGATCGAATGCCTCGTAGCCGATCGTGCGGCCGCTGGCTTCGGAGACGATGCGCACCGCCTCGGTTCCCGTCAGTTCGTCGCCGGCGATGTCGAACCGCTTGCCGAACACGCTTTCCCGCCGCTCGATGAGCGCCGCGCCGAACGCGCCGATGTTGTCCACCGAGACCTGCTGCAGCACGCGGTCCGCCGGCATGGCGAATTTCAACGCGCCCTGCTGCACCGAAGGCAGAAACCAGGGTCCCAGCAGGTTGTCCATGAAGTACACCGGAGCGCTGATCGAATACGGCACGCCCAGCGCCGCCAGATACTGCTCGACCTTGTACTTGCTGTCAAAATGCGGAATGTTCGTGTTCTGATCGGCGTTCGCCACCGAGCCGAACACGAAATGCCCCACTCCCGCCTGTTTCGCCGCATCGGCCAGAGCAATGCCCTGTTGCGTCTCCGCGTCGATGCCCGCTTCGAACGGCGTGGTCATCGCGTACACCGCGTCCATGCCCTGCATGGCCGCGACCAGCGAGCCCGGATCGGAGAAATCGCCTTTCACCACCTCCACGCCTTTATCCTTGAGCTGCCGGGCTTTCGCGGAATCGACGTTGCGCGTGATCGTACGGATACGATGCCCCCTGGGCAGCAGATTGCGGGCGACGGCGCCGCCCTGGTTGCCGGTCGCACCCATGATGAGCACGGAAAGTTTCTTTGACATTATGGAATCCTCCCTGTGTAGTATCGCTGTTAAATTGCAGTCTGTGGAATGGTTGTCTAAATCGCCACGCGGCCGTCGCGGTACAGCGGATACTTCACCCGCGCGGGCACCTCGACGAGGGCCAGCCGCAGCGCGCCTTGCGAACCCGCCTTGAAGGTAACCGTCCCGGCTGCCTGGGCGTGGACCACCGCGAAGTCCTTTCTGCGGATGTGCGTCTTGCCGCCCGATTCCGCATCCAGCAGCGTCCCGTCCCCTTCGATGACCACCGCCGCCAGAGTCTTTCCGGCTTGGAGCGGGTGCGCGTGTTCGCGGTTGGCCGCGACCGTCACATCCTGCATGGCCGCCTCGGTCACCAGTTCGACAGGAGATCCCGCGCCCAGCACCGATTTGACGCGCACGCCGTCCCGCTCGCTCACCGGAAACGCAGCATCGTCGATTTCGCGATAGGTGGCGGGCCGTTGCACCGCCTGCTTGAGATCCGGCTCGAACCAGATCTGGAAAAACTCGGTGCGGTCCCCGACGGTTTCTTCTTCATGCGAAACGCCGGAGCCGGTCTGCATGACCTGCGCGCCGCCGGCCTTGACGCGGCTTTTGTTTCCCAGCGTGTCGTAATGGCCGATCTCGCCGGTGAGCGCGTAGCTCATGATCTCAAACCCCTTGTGCGGGTGCAGCGCGATCTTGCCGTAGCCTTCCGCCGTGGCCCAGGCCCAGTAAAACAGCGGACCCAGGTGGGGTACGGCGGCGTTTTCGTGCGGGAACGCCACCGGCTTGGTTTCGGTGATCCTGCCGCCGTCGAAGGCCCCGACGCCCTGCGCTTCCGGCGGGTACAACTTGATGTCCAGAGATTTTGGTTGCGTCATCATTTTCTTTGCCTCGCTTTCGCTATGCTTAAAGGGATGCCCCTTCACGATGATTTTGGTTTGTTGGCGTGGATCTCGAGATAATTGCCGTCCGGATCGTAGAAGTAAGCCGACGGCCCGCTGCCGTGCTGGCGCACCTTGCCGTTGAACTGCACGCCTTTATCCTTGAGCGCTTCGAGCGTCGCGTCGAAATCCTCCGGCCGCACCTCGAACGCCCAGTGCAGGTAGCCATCGCGCGTCAGGATTTCATGCCCCGCGTCCAGATCCAGCTCCGGCGTCTCGAACAGCGCCAGATACACGTTACCCGCGAACAACTCCACATGCCCTTGCCCCGGCTTGTAGTCTTCTTCAAGCTCAAAGCCCAGCACGTCGCGGTAAAACTTCACGGCCCGGTCCATGTCGCGCACGTTGATGCCGAAATGGTCGATGCCTTTAAGCTGCACTTTAAATCCCGATTGTTTGCTTTGCGTGTTCATCTATCGAATCTCCTTGATGAAAAGAGTTGTGAATGCCGTCATCACCCGACTTCATTGCAGCGAGCGTGCCGCCAGCCGGAACTAAATTAATCCATTAAATATCAATCAGTTAATCGATATTCACCCCAACCGGATAGATTACCAAATATAGTAATTCATGACTTTTAGTAGAATTGCTACCAATTTTCGTATTAAAATACATGGGAGAACAAAACCGCTCAATCCGGACTCCGGTCCACTCGCAAAGACAACTCCATGGACGATCTCAAACATCAAGAATACGCCGAATGCCTCCGCCTCGCCAACTTCACCATCGAGAGCGCCGCCGACGCCATCATCTGGCACGATGCGGAGGCCCGGATCGTGCGCGTCAACGAAGCCGCCTGCCAACAGTTCGGCTATGCGCGCGAGGAGATGGTGGGCCTCACCATTCAGGACATCAACCCCAACTCGACACCGGAATCCTGGCGGCGTTTCTGGGCTAAGCTCAAGCAGGCGAAAACCGTGACCTTCGAGGACACGCACCGCACCCGTGACGGCAAACCGATCCCGCTGGAAGTCACCGTCAACCACATCGAGTTCGAGGGCCACGAATACGCCGTCGGGTTTTCCCGCGACATCACCAAGCGCAAAAAACTGGAAGAAGAGCGCGCCTGCGCCTTCGAGGAAATCCAGCGGCTGCGCCAGCAGCTCGAGCTGGAAAACGAATACCTGCACCAGGAAGTGCGGCAGTTGAAAGCCTTCGGCGAGATCGTCGGCCAGAGCCCGGAGCTGTGCGCGATCTTAAAACAGATCGAGATGGTCGCGCCCACCGGCGCCAGCGCCCTGATCATCGGCGAATCCGGCACCGGCAAGGAACTCATCGCGCACGAAATCCACAAGCGCAGCCAGCGCGGCGCACGGCCGATGATCCGCGTCAACTGCGCCTCCATCCCGCGCGAGCTGTACGAAAGCGAGTTTTTCGGCCACGTCAAGGGCGCGTTCACCGGAGCGGTGCGGGACCGCGCCGGCCGGTTCGAGCTGGCCGACGGCGGCACGCTGTTTCTCGACGAGATCGGCGAGATCCCGCTGGAGCTTCAGGGCAAGCTGCTCAGGGTGCTGCAGGAAGGAACCTACGAGCGGGTGGGCGAGGACAAAACCAAGAAGGTCGATGTCCGCATCATCGCCGCGACCAACCGCGACCTCAAGGCCGACATGGAAAAAGGCGCATTCCGGCGCGACCTGTACTACCGGCTGAGCGTGTTTCCCATCGAGGTGGTGCCGCTGAGAAAACGCGCCGAGGACATTCCCCTGCTCGCCGCGCACTTCGCCGAAAGCGCCGCGCAGAAATTCCACAGGCCCCCGCCGCGCCTGACCAAAGCCAACATCCTGGAATTACAAACACACGACTGGCCCGGCAACGTGCGCGAGTTGCAGAACGTCATCGAGCGCGCCGTCATCACCGCCAGCGGAACCCGGCTGAGCTTCGATCTGCCCAAAGCGCAGCAGGCCCCCTCCCCCGCGGCGCGGACAGCAATCCCGGAAAACGGCGGCGCGACGCACATCCGCACCGAAGCGGAGATGAAAACCGAAGAACGCGCCAATCTGCACGCGGCGCTCACGCAGACAAACTGGAAAGTGTTCGGCCCCGGCGGCGCGGCGGAACTCTTGCAGATGCCGCCCACCACCCTCACCTCACGAATCAAAAAACTGGGATTGCAGAAACCACGCGGGGAGTGAAATAAAAAAGCGCCTATAATAGGCGCTTTTAATACAGCAAGAATTACCAAATATGTTTCAAATAAACATCAAAATAACGAACTAAGCATCAATATAAAAAATCAATAAATTGGCCTTCCAACTATATCCGAAAGTTCTGGTTCAATTTTATTAAAAAACCAGTTATAAGCCTTATCTACAGATTGCTTTAATTTATAATGTAATGCAAAACAAATAACAAAAACACCAAATACAAACCAAAGAGAAGGACTTCTTAATATAAAAAATTTTGCTGTTTCCAAACCTATTTTATCTTTAAGTTCAATAAAATAAGTTTTTGTTTTCTTGTCCTCAATCGAACCAACTATTGATTCGATATTAAATTGGTCTTTTTCACTTTCTGAATTATCTAACTTCAACATTGCAAAAAATATAAAAGCAATATCCGTAACAGTTATTCGGTGTGCAAAACGTAAGGTACTATTGATCCACTCTCTCATCCTGCAATATTCAGTGCTTGAAAAAGATACTCCTCCCTGGCATGCAAAATCAAAGAGTTCGTCTCGTAAATTAAATAACTTAGATCGAAAATTATCTAAATAAAAGGGGACCCATAACCAATGCCATAATAAATAAAATATCCCAAGTACAATAAAAAATATTCCCCAGTAAATACTCATAATTTCATTAATCCTCGGGGTGAGAATCGCCTGTGGAAGTTAATCCACTTGACGACCTGTTGGGATCTATTTGTTTTTCTAATTTTTGTATTCTATCAGTGTATCTATCTATATACTCTTTTCGCAATTTTTTTTGTCTAAAACCGTATTGAAAGCCCGAATATCCAACCAATATCCCTATAGCTAATGGAACCCACTTATTAATCTTTATTGTTGATAAAAATTCTATATCTGCAATTGAAATTTTACCAGCAAATGTTTTTAGGGCATCAAATCCAAAGTAAAAAATTGCTACAGCAGCGCAACATCGAATCAACGCTTTTATTATATCGGCGCCAATTAAGTATACTTGCAGCTTATTTTTTTCTTTTTGGAGCTCAACTTGATTATCGGAATTCATAGTCCTCTATTTGTTAAACTCATCAGAAAAGCGCATGTTCAACTTAATCGAATTTATTTTTTAAAAAAAAATATATCAACTATTCCACCCCGCTTTATTCACATCCGGAATTTTTTCAGATAGTCCTTGATGATCTCCAGCGGCACCATCGGGCCGCGGTCGATGCCGGGGCAGAACCCGCCCACCAGCTGCCACATGCTCTTCGATTCCAGGTTGTCCTTCCAGAACGGGTACGCCTGGCACTGCTTGGGTTTCGCGGGATGGATGCCGCAGCCTTCGGGTGTGAGGAACGTGCAGGGTTCGCCGGGCGTCACCTGCAGGGAATGGTGCCCGTCTTCGCGCTTGAGGTAGGCGGCCTTGAAGGCCCTGGTCGTGGTGTTGAGGTGCTTCGCGGCGCTTTGGATGTCCTCGCGGTCGAAGTACACCTCACCGGGCTTTTCGCAGCACTTGAAGCAGTCCGGCTGGCATTCAAAACGCAGCGGTTCGTTTTTCCACCACTTGCTCATCAGGCGCGCGCCGTTTAAGGATCGAGGATCACCAGGTCGTCGCGGTGGATCACCTCTTCGTAGAAATTGCGCGGAAACAGCTTCCGCACTTCGGTGGTTTTGAGCCCGCGGATCTGCTCCAGGTCGGCGGTGTTGTAGTTGACCAGCCCGCGCCCGATCTCCGCGCCCGCTTCATCCTGAATCGACACCGCGTTGCCGAACTCGAACGCGCCTTTCACGCCCACCACGCCCGCCGGCAGCAGGCTCTTTCTGCCTTCCAGCAGCGCCTTGCGCGCGCCCGCGTCCACCGTGAGCACGCCCGAGGGCTTGAGCGTGTGCGCGATCCAGTGCTTGCGGTTGCGGATTTTTTCTTTCCCGGACCAGAACAGCGTGCCCACCGCTTCGCCCGCAAACACCCTGTCCATCACTTTCGAATCGAGCCCGTTCGCCAGCAGCGTGGGGATGCCGAAGTGCATGGTCTTTTTCGCCGCCATCACCTTGGTGACCATGCCGCCCACCGTCACGCTGCTGCCACTTTTGCCCGCCAGCTTTTCGATCTTCTCCGTCACCCGGTCCACGTGCGCGATGCGCTCCGGCGGCTCGCCGTCGTTGCGTCCCGGCTTGAGCGACGGGTTGCGCGAATACAGCCCGTCCACGTCGGAGAGAATGATGAGCAGCTCCGCGTCGGCCAGGCAGGCCACCGTGGCGGAGAGCGTGTCGTTGTCGCCGATCTTGATCTCGTCCACCGTCACCGAATCGTTCTCGTTGATGATCGGGATCACCTTGTGCTTGAGCAGCGCCTCCACTGTGTGCTTGGCGTTGAGGTAGCGCTTGCGGTTCGCCAGATCGCCGCTCGACAGCAGGATCTGCGCCACCTTGAGGCCCAGCTTGTCGAACTTCTTCTCGTAGGCGTGCATCAGATGGCTCTGGCCGATCGCCGCGCAGGCCTGCTTTTCCGGGATGGTGAGATGCGTGCGCGTCAGCCCCAGCCGTTCGCGGCCCGCCATGATCGCGCCCGAGGAAACCAGGATCACCTGCGTGCCGCCGTCCACGATCCGCTGCACCTGTTTGGCGAAGTCGCGCACCTTGTCCGGGTTGAGGCCCTGCGTCGGATCGGGCCTGCCGTTCTCGCGCACCGCGAGGACGGAACTGCCGATCTTGATCACGACCCGCTTGAGACCGCGGACGATTTTCTGGCGCACCTGGTTTGGCATTTCTGGATACGAATTCCTTAAAGTGGATTCAGCGCGTTCACGTCCCGGCCGGACGGGCCCGCGCCAGGGTTTCGTTGACGAACCGGTCCCACGCGTCGAAGTAGGCCGGCCCGCCGACAAAATAGGTGTTGTTGTGCCCGGCGCCCCGGATTTCATAAAACGTCTTCGGCTCCCCCGCCGCCTCGAACAGCTCGCGCCCCATCGAGTACGGCACCACCTCGTCCTTCGTGCCGTGCAGGAACAGTTTCGGCAGCGTCAGTCCGCCGACCTTGCCGATCGCATCCAGCTTCGACGAAATGGCCCACCCCAGCGGGATGGGGAACATCTGCTTCGCCATCGCCTCCGCGTTGGTGAACACCGATTCGAGGATCAGCCCCGCCGCCTTGTTGCTGGCGGCGGTGTGCACCGCGCAGATGCCGCCGAGCGAACGGCCGAACAGGATCAGCGAGTCCGGATCGATGTTTTTGTCTTTCACCAGCGTGTCGTAGGCCGCCTGCGAGTCGATATAGATCCCCGCTTCGTCCGGTTCACCCTCGCTCTTGCCGTAGCCGCGGTAGTCGAAAATGAAGATATTGAGATCGAGCGGCCTGAGCCTGCGGATGTTGTCCAGCCGGTGCGACAGGTTCCCGGCGTTGCCGTGAAACCACAGCAGCGTGCCCTTCGGGTTGTCCACCGGCACGAACCAGCCGTGCAGCTTCACCCGATCCTCGGTTTCGAAAAACACATCCTCCACCTGAACGCCGAAGCTCTCCGGGTTCCAGATGCCTTCCGGGTATTTGTTGGGGTGGAAGATGATCTTGCGTTCGCATGCCACCAGCAGGACTCCGTACAGCACGAAAAACAGAAGAACGAACCCCGCCGTCTGCAATATGGACATTCGCTTCACCGGGACCTGCCGGAAGGAAAAAAACGCATCGTGGTTATCGAATCACGGAAAAGGACACAGGGAATAGCCTGCCCGCGTGGATCACGGCCTTGTTCAAGCGGGGCGGGGTTCCTTGGCGGAAGCCACCTTGAGCTTCAGCCCTTCAACCGCCTCCACCACCACGGATTCGCCTGCTTCGATGCGCTGGGCGCTTTCCGCGTTCCAGATTTCGCCGTGGATGAGCACCGTCCCGTTAGGATCCAGCACCGCCTTGACCACGCCTTTCGCGCCGATCAAAGCCTCGATCCCCGAAACCGCCTGCTGGCGCACGGTTCTGGCGGCCAGGTAGACGATGCCCGCCGACACCAGGACGAAGAAAATCAGCGTCGGCACGAGCACGCTTCTGGAAATCTGCATGGCGGGGTCGTCGCTTTCGATCAGCATCACCGAGCCCAGCAACAGCGAGATCGCTCCCGCCACCGACAACAGGCCGTAGCTCATGATGCCGATCTCGGCGATGAACAGCACCACGCCCAAAAGGATCAAAAGCAACCCGGCATAATTGATGGGCAACGTCTGCATGGCGTACAGCGCAAGGATGAGGCTGATGCCGCCGATCACGCCCGGCAGGATGAGCCCCGGATTGGAAAGCTCGAAATAAAGCCCGACCAGCCCCAGCATCATCAGCACGTAGGCGACGTTCGGGTTGGAGATCGTGTCGAGGATCTTCTGCCGCGGGCTCATCTCCCTGAACAGGAGTTCCTTGTCCTTGGTCTTGAGCACGACGGTCTCGGAGCCCATCTTGACTTCGCGGCCGTCCACCGCCAGCACCAGGGCGTCCAGGTCCGCCGCCACCAGGTCGATGACATTGAGCTTTTTCGCTTCCTCGGCGGAGATGGACACGCTTTTTTTCACCGCAAGCTCCGCCCAGTAGGCGTTGCGGCCGCGCTGCTCCGCCAGCGAGCGGATGTAGGCCGCCGCGTCGTTGGTGACCTTGTCCTCCATTGTCTTGGCCTGTTCGCTGTCGCCGCCGCCTCCCATCAGGTTGACCGGATGGGCGGCGCCGATATTGGTGCCGGGCGCCATCGCCGCGATGTGCGACGCATAGGAAATGAACGTGCCCGCGGACGCCGCCCGCGAACCGCTGGGCGCGACGAACGTGGCCACCGGAACCCGGGAATTCTGGATTCCCTTGATGATCTGGCGCATGGACGTGTCGAGCCCGCCCGGCGTGTCGATGCGGATCACCACCAGTTCGTCGCCGGCCATTTCCGCGGCCTCGATCTCGCTGGTGATGAACTCGGCCACCACCGGGTTGATCGCGCCCGCCACTTCCACGACGCGCACCTTGGCCCATGCCTGAACAGGCACAAAAACCAGTATCAGCAACACGATCGTCCATTTGAGCCAAGTCTTCAAAAGAGCGCACCGGGAACGAGGAACTTCCTGAAAACGGAGAGGTTCGTTGAAGGAAAGGCGGGATCCGGACACGCATCCGGCCCGCCCGGTAGACCGTTCACATTTTTTCACAGGCTTTCCGCCAAAGTCAAACCAAAACCCCCTGCCAAATCCGCCATTTGGGCTTCAACCGGGGTTTGATTGTGGTAGACTGAACTTGCCAGTATCAAGGCCGGAAACAGGCCGCTTTTCCGGATTCAGTCGTCCTGCCGGGAACCGGAAACGGCCGCATGCGTTCCTCAAAGGGATATTCTCAATGAATTACAAGACCATCTTCATCGTCGATCCGGTCCGCAGCGACCGCATCCAGCTGTCCAAATTCCTCAAGCAGGAGTTTTTCACCATCATGAGCTTCGTTTCGATCACCGACTGCTTCAAGCAGTCGCAGTTCATCCGCTGCGACCTGGTGATCTATGTCTTGAGAAAAGGCAAGTCCGAACCCAAGCACCTGATGAATATCAAAAAGAAGCTCAAAAAACTCGACTTCATCCTGTTTTTGACGCCGGATTTTCCGGAGGTGAACCTGGCCCCGCTGCAGGAAAACGGCTTCGAGGCGCTGCACAAGGTGAACAATCAGGAAAAGGCCCGCGAGATCACGCTGGGGCTTCTCGCGCCCGACGGCATCCCGGAGCGCACGCAGATCCCGCATCCCGTTCCCATCGGCATCGAGCTGGACACCCCGCAGCCTTTAGAACCATGAATCCACTGATACCGGAAACCCAAACCGTCGCCATCGGGTCCGTCACCATCGGCGGGGCGCATCCCCTCGCCCTGATCGCCGGCCCCTGTGTGATCGAATCGGAAACGGCCGCGCTCAAGACCGCAGAAAAGCTCAAACGCATCGCCGCCGACGCCGACGTTCCGTTCGTGTTCAAATCGTCCTACGACAAGGCCAACCGCTCCGCCCTCGATTCGTTCCGCGGTCCCGGCCTCAAAGAAGGCCTCGCCGTCCTGAAAAAAATCCGCGGCGAGCTGGACATTCCGGTTCTCTCGGACGTCCATAAAGAGGAAGAGATCGGCCCCGCCGCCGAAGTGCTGGATGTTTTGCAGATCCCGGCCTTTCTCTGCCGCCAGACCGATCTGCTGGTTGCCGCCGCCCGAACGGGCAAAGCCGTCAACGTAAAGAAGGGACAGTTCATGGCCCCCTGGGACATGAAAAACGTCGTCCACAAGATCAAAGAGAGCGGCAGCGAGAAATTACTGCTCACCGAGCGCGGGTTCAGCTTCGGCTACAACAACCTGGTGGTGGACATGCGCTCCCTCGCCCTCATGCGCCAGTACGGCTTTCCCGTGGTGTTCGACGCCACGCACAGCCTGCAGCTTCCCGGCGGCCAGGGAAACAAAAGCGGCGGCCAGCGCGAGCTGATCCCGGAAATGGCGCGCGGCGCCGCGGCGGTGGGCTGCGACGCCCTGTTCATGGAGATCCACCCCGATCCCGACAGCGCCCTGTCCGACGGCCCCAACATGCTCAGGCTCGATCACCTGGCCGGACTGCTCGAACAGATCAAACCCATCGACCGCCTCGTCCGCGGCAAAGCCATCGAATCCCCCATATAGTGAAGGGTCGAAAGGCCCAAGGAGTTTTAAAATGCGTACGTCCCGCAGCATCGCCGTAGTTTTTCTTTCCTCTTTCTTCTGGCTGGAAAGCGCTCCGCCCGCAGAGGCGCAGCTTCCCGGCGTCTGGAAGGAAATGAAGCCCGCGCCCACCATCCGCACCGAGGTTTCGGTGGTGGCGCTCAAGGGAAAGATCTACGTGCTGGGCGGGTTCGGCCCCAAGGGCATCACCAACAAGCTGGAAGTGTTCGATCCGGTGAGCGACCGCTGGGAGGAAAAAAGCCCGATGCCGCAGCCGCTGCACCACACGGCAGCCTCGGTGGTGAACGGCAAGATCTACGTGGTGGGCGGGTTCTTTTCCGCCATGTGGAGCCCCACCAACACGACCTACGAATACGACCCGGACACCGACGCGTGGACCGAAAAAGCGCCCATGCCCACCAAGCGCGGCGCGTTGGCGTCGGGCGTGGTGGACGGCAAGATTTACGCCCTGGGCGGCGCGCACCGCAAGTTTTTCCGCCTCGTCAACACCGGCGCCAATGAAGTGTACGATCCCGCCACCGACCGGTGGCAGGCGCTGGCCCCCCTGCCCACGCCGCGCGACCACCTCACCGTCTCGGTGGTGAACGACACCGTGTACGCCATCGGCGGCCGGGTGAACGTGAACTACAACAACAACCTCGACGCCAACGAAGCCTTCGACCCCAGAACCGGAAGCTGGAAAACCCTGAGTCCCCTGCCCACCGCGCGCAGCGGCATCACCTCGCAGGTGCTGAACGGCAAGATCCACGTGTTCGGCGGCGAGTCGGGTGTGAAAGCCTTCGATGAAAACGAAGCCTACGACCCGGCCACCGACACCTGGAAAACCTGGGCCGACATGCCCGACGGCCGGCACGGACTCGGCAGCGCCCTCATCAACGACAGGATTCACCTGTTGACCGGCGGCCCCAACCCCGGCGGCGGCGGCTCCGACGCCCACTGGCAGTTCGCGGTGAAGTAACTAAAAAACTTTTACCCCTGCAAATCCCCGCCCTCGCGGTAATGGGCAAAGTGTCTAGATTTTCATAATTTAGCGCCCAACCGTCCAGCCCGCCGCATCCGCAAAGACCGTTTTTTCAAGCCCCGCCTTTTGGCACCCGAATTGCTCTTTTTAAGCAATTCCTAATGGGGGATTGCGCATGTCCGTCCTGAAAATAAAAATGTGGCTCCTCTCGCTGTTTCTTTTCGTGATCTTTGGGGATTTCGAAACCGGTGAGTTGAAAATGAAGCCCTACAAAATTGCTTCGAAGTCCATGACTCCCTGCCTGCATAATGGAGATCGTGTTTTCGCCGACCTCAAAGCGCCAGAAACAGTGGGAGTAGGTACTTTCGATCTTGTGATTTTCCCTTTTCCTAAAGATCCAAGTCGGGAGTTTATTAAAAGGGTGATCGGAATGCCAGGAGAAGTGATCGAAATCAAAAAGCAGGTTGTTTACATCGACGGAGAGCCGCTTCACGAACCGTATGTCTATCATTCAAAGCCCGTCAGCGAAGATCCCCATTCTATCAGGGACAACCTAACACCGGTCACCGTACCTGAAAACCACATCTTTGTGCTCGGCGACAACCGTGAAAACAGCATGGACAGCCGACATTGGGGTTTCGTGAATGTCAATGAAGTCCTTGGCATCATGACATTCAGATACTACCCCTTCACCCGCTTCGGCTCTCTCGAATGCTTCCCGGAAACAATTAGCCCTCAATCCTCTTAACTGAAACCAGATTCGAGGCAAAAAAAAACGGCCCCTTGTGAGAGGGGCCGTACAACTTGGGTAGGCACGCCACGGATTGGGTCTGAGGGGACCCAATCCGTTGGAGGAGGCAGTGCCATTTCGAATCTTCATTTATATTTATAGCAAAGCCTGTGCCAACCTTTCCGAACCCGGAAACCGCTTTAAATTTCCACATTATTCCAACAAATTAGATAAAGAATCGCTCTTTAAAGCGTCAAAACATCCCGCAAACGCGGCGGAAAAATCTTCCCAGCCTGTCAAAAATTTCCGGTCTCCCCTTCTGAGAACTTTGCATTAGTCAGCCAATTATAAAAAATGGAAATGTATCGTCACCCTGAGCTTGTCGAAGGGCGCTTGATGATGCTTCGACAGGCTCAACATGACAATTGATGAGACTTATGCAAAGATTTCCATCGGGCTTGCTTGGACTCCCTCCTCGATTAATTTATATTGAGCGCATGCGCCTTTTCGGCCGAGGGACGATGCCTTTCCATAAAACACGAACAACCCGGTTTCCCCTAAAGCCGCTATTTGGGGTTCTGACCTTGCTCTGGCTCGCGCCCGCCGAAGCCATCGACCACGCCCGCATGCTGCGTGAGAAACTTGCCTATCTGAACGAATTGCCGGATATCGAGTGGGTGGAGTTTGAGCAGAACAGCGTCTACATCGGCTGGAAACGCCTGCCTGAGGATTTCATCGAGATCAACCACCAGGCGGCGCTAAAGGGCAACGCCGCCATCGATTTCGGCGCACACGTCTGGAGCGTTCCGGCGAAATCCACGCGCTGGCGGCCGGGACACGGCGCTTACTACTGCGAGACCACCGCGCGCAAAGGGAAAATCCACCACAGCTCCTGCGAGGAACGCACGCGCCACCTGCTCGGAACCCAGGGGCTCACAATTCCTTGAGCATTTCTTTGAGACACCGGGTCAGATTGGCCGTGGCAAGCTGCGCGACATCCTTGAGGTGCTTGAGCGTCTTCAACGACCCCGGATGCGTGACCACATACCAGCCGGCCTTGAGTGTGGACACCTCCCCGTCCTTAAGAAACGGCGACACGTCCATGAGCGCCTCGTCCACCGTATCCGAGATCGCCCTGAGCGACACGAACCGGATGCCCTTCCCCTCTGCCGCCTCGGCCAGCACGCCGGTCTCCATGTCGCAGGCGAGAACCGGGTGCGCCTCGCCGATGCGGCGCTTGAGCTTCGCATCCGTCACCACCCGGTCCACCGTGACCAGCCCGCCGCGATGCACCGCCGCGCCGCCGGGCAATTCCGGCAGTTCGACTTTATAAGGCGTGCCGTTCACTGGACGCGGCGCGGGCAATTCACCCTGCCCTTCGCCGAGATCGAGCTGCCACAATTTATCGGCTAGCAAGAGATCGCCTGTCTGGAGCCCGGGATTCAGGCCGCCCGCATAGCCGATGGAAACGAGGCACGCGGGTGCCTGCATTTTGAGCACCCGCTCGATCGCATCCTGAGCCCGCGCCTTGCCCACGCCCGTACGCACCAGCAGCACATCCCGAGCCTGCCAGCGGCCCAGCCAGCCGTCCGCCCGGCCGAGCTTCATCCGCTCGCGCACGTGCATCTCCTTTTTGACGCCGGCGATCTCCTCTTTCACCGCGCCCAGCACGCAAATCAGGTGTTCCATGCGAAAACCCGCCACATACCATTGATTTTAATGAGATTACAAGAAGCCTGCCCGCTCAGGATTTCCTTCACCCAAAGTCTCAGGGTGTGCTAAGCTGTTCGGTCGATCTTCCTCCAATTTCCAGGAGAGGAAGTACGGAGCCTGGCTCCGCGTTCAACCCGGAAGGATTGTACCATCATGGCGAAACCGCAGCACAGCTTACCCGTGGCAAAAGGCGACCGGCTGGAACTGGAAGTGGAAACCCAGGGCGCCAGCGGCGACGGCATCTGCCGCCACGAGGGCTACACCCTGTTCCTGCCGGACGCGCTGCCCGGCGATCGTGTGCTCGCCGAGATCGAAAAGACCACGCCGCGCTTCGGCGTCGCCCGCGTGGCCGAGATGCGCACGCCCTCGCCGCACCGCATCGAGCCGCCCTGCCCCGTGTTCGCGCACTGCGGCGGCTGCAAGCTGCAGCACTTCGCCTACGAGCAGCAGATCAAGTTCAAGCAGCAGGTCGTGCTCGACGCGCTGGAACGCATCGGCAAGATCGCGCCGCCCCGAAACATCGAGACCGTGCCCGCCGCGCGCGCCTACGGCTACCGCAACAAGGCGAGCTTCGCCGTCGCCGGGAACGCGGGCGCACCGCTGCTGGGATTTTTCGCCGAGGGCACGCACGCCGTGGCGGATTCACCCACCTGCGACATCCTGCACCCCGCCATCAACGAGGCGAAAGAATGGATCCGCCTGCTACTGGCCAAGCACCGCATCTCGCTCTACGATGAAAAAAAGCACAAGGGCTTTTTGCGCGGACTGATGATCCGCCATTCGGAACGCACGAAGGACACGCTCGTCGGGCTCGTCACCGCGAAGGGGAAATTTCCCGGACCGTTTTTCAACGACCTCAAGAACCCGGAGTTCCTCAAACGCTTTCAGGTGACGGGCATCGTGCAGAACCTGAACGACAAGAACACCAACGTGATCCTCGGCGAGCGCAGCCGCGCCCTGTGGGGCAAAAACGCCTTCACCGAACGGTTGGACGATCTCACCTTTCAGCTTTCACTGGGATCGTTCTTTCAGGTGAACACCGAGCAGACGGAAAGATTGTACGAGTTGTTGCAGCGCTGGCTGCTGCCGGGAGAAGGCGCGGTGCTCGACGCCTACTGCGGCTCCGGGGCCATCGCCCTGTGGCTGGCGAACAAAGGCAGGCGCGTGATCGGCATCGAGGAGTTCGCCCCCGCGGTCGCCGACGCCAAGGCGAGCGCCGCGCTGAATGGCATATCCAATTGCGAGTTCGTGAAGGGCACCGTGGAAACCGTCCTGCCCGCCCTGCCCGAGGACGACACGCCGGAAACCGTGATCGTCGATCCGCCGCGCAAAGGCTGCTCGGAAACCGCGCTCAACGCCATCCTGCGGCTCGCGCCGCGGCAAATCCTCTACGTCTCCTGCAACCCCGCCACCCTCGCCCGCGACCTCGCGCACCTGAAAGGCTACCAGATCGAACGCCTCGCCGTCGTCGATCTCTTCCCCCAGACCCAGCACGTCGAAACACTGGTTTCGTTGATTCGGGAATAAGAGATTGGACAGGATAACAGGATAAAAGCCGGATTAAGGCGGGAAGAAAAACGGCCTCGCGCAAAGCCGCGAAGACGCAAAGGAATTATTAGTAGATCAAATACAGATTTTTTTTGATCGCACTATCGCATAATTTCTGGACAAAAAACCATCAAAGGACAATATTACACCATTGCCTGAAGTTTCTTTTTTAAATTAAAAAGAAGCTGGAGGAGAGGGATATGGTTAAAAATTGGTTCTTGTTCAAATTGAATAATTTTCGAAATTGGTTACTTCCATGGCAAGCATGCCCTCCAAAAAATTTTAAGGAATGGATCTTAAGTGAAGAGCCAAACTTACCCATTCCTCAATCGTTCTCATATAAGGAATTATATGACAAAGTCCTTAAATTAAATTTTGATAGACAATATCAAGAGCTAGAAATAAAAAAATTCTATGAAGATTTAGTAGAAAAAGCCTCTAAAGGTCCGGTTAACCTTGCTATAAATTTAGATGAAGGTCACGATCACAATCACGTAATTGATTTTAATCAATTTTGCTCGTTCAAAAATGTTAACGAATTCGACAAATCCACTCCACCAAACTTCCTCTCAATAAGTAAAGTAAATGGTCATAACTTGACTGTAAAAAGAGCAATTATCAAAGATGTTTCATTTAGTAGGCGCGGAAAAGTAATTTTTGAGAATTGTTTAATAAAAAAGCTTGTTATCGCACATAAGGCTTGTATCGATCTTTTTCTCAATGAATGTTTAGTTGGTGAGATTGTTATAAATAGCGGTTCGGTCAAGAATTTTGAAATACATCGAGGGTGGATATGCTCAGTTGATTGCCCAACACAAGATAAAGAAAATCCATTTTTAGGTTCCGTAATTCTTTCGAATGTACAATTTTCTTATTTAAAAAGCCCATCATTAATCTCAGGAGGTCCTCAGCAATATCGAAATATGAGAGCCCATTTAGAGTCTCTTCAAAACGTTCCCGCCGCCAACTTAATGCGAGCAAAGGAGTTAGCTACTGAATATGAATCAGAGCACGGACTCAATAAATGGTTCAATGGATTCTATGGCATATCTTCAAATTACGGCTTGAATCCAGGCCGGCCTTGGATATGGCTTGCTCTACTCTTTTTTATTATGTTTGCTTTTCTATTTGCGCGATGTGAAGGAAAGTTAGGGCAAGAACTCAAGTTCTACAAAGACAAAGGATGGAGATCTGGGTTATTGAAGCAAGATCATTGGGGAAGAGCGAGTCGCGCTTTTTTGCTTCAACTTCAAACAATGGCAAATCCATTTGGGATTGCTGGAAGACATAACCTTGTTGTTCCAAATTCTTTTGGAATCAAAATTTTGTTATTTCTATTTGGCTTACTCGCTGATGGACTGATAATCTTATCGGTCTTTTGCATCAGAAAGAGGTTTAAGATTCATTAATCTAATTTTAGTCCCCCTCACCCAGCCCTCTCCCCCAAGGGGGCGAGGGATAATTAAAATACTTCCTTCCGGGTTTCCTTTGCGTTCTTTGCGTCTTTGCGGTTACACCCGTCTTTTGCTTTTCTCTTTTCCATCCTGAGTTTTTTAAACCGTCCTCTAGTTCTTTGCCTTTGCCTTTCTTTGCGTCTTGGCGGCTTTGCGCGAGGCCGCTTTTAGGTTTTTCAGCCTTGGCCTTTATCCCGCCATGATCCTGTCCATCCTGTCTAATGCTTCTTTTCAAAATCTGGCGTGTTTCGGCGTTCTCGGAAACGGGATCACGTCGCGGATGTTCTCCATGCCGGTGACGAACTGCACCAGCCGCTCAAACCCCAGACCGAAGCCGGAATGCGGCGCCGAGCCGTAGCGCCTGAGATCCAGGTACCACCAGTATTCCTCGGGATCGAGCTCCTTCTCCTGCATGCGGCTTTTGAGGATGTCGAGATCGTCCTCGCGCTGGCTGCCGCCGATGATCTCCCCCAGCTTGGGCAGCAGCACGTCCATCGCGCGCACGGTTTCCTTGTCCTCGTTGAGCTTCATGTAAAACGGCTTGATGGTCTCCGGGTAGTTGAACACGATGATCGGCTTTTTGAACACCTTCTCGCTGAGAAAACGTTCGTGCTCGGATTGCAGATTGCAGCCCCACTCCACCGAATACTGAAAGTTTTCGCCGGATTTTTCCAGCAGGTGCACCGCCTCGCTGTAGGGAATGCGCTCGAACTGATTATCGAGGATGTGTTTCAACCGCTCGAGGATCGACTTGTCGATGCGCTTGTTGAAAAACTCCATGTCCTCGGCGCAGCGCTCCATCACGTCATTCAGCAGGTATTTGATGAATTCCTCCGCCAGGTCCATGTCGTCGTCCAGCTCGTAGAACGCCATCTCCGGTTCCACCATCCAGAACTCGGCCAGGTGGCGGCTGGTGTTGGAGTTTTCCGCGCGGAACGTGGGGCCGAAGGTGTAGATGTCCGACAGCGCCATGGCGTAGATCTCCCCTTCCAGCTGGCCGCTCACCGTGAGCCCGGTCCGCTCGCCGAAAAAATCCTGCGCGTAGTCCACCCGGCCGTTGTCGAGCGGCGGCTTCGAAAGATCGAGCGTCGTCACCTGGAACATCTCGCCCGCGCCCTCGCAGTCGCTGGTGGTGATGATCGGCGTGTTGAGGTAGACGAAGCCGCGGTCGTTGAAAAACTTGTGGATCGCGTACGCCAGCCGGTTGCGCACGCGCATCACCGCGCCGAAGGTGTTGGTACGCGGCCGCAGATGCGCGATCTCGCGTAAAAACTCGAAGGAATGGTGCTTTTTCTGCAGCGGGTATTTCTCCGCGTCGGCGGAACCGTATACAGAGATCTCCGTGGCCTGGATCTCCATGCTCTGCCCCTTGCCCTGCGAGCGGATCAGATTTCCCGTCACCGCGACGCAGCTTCCCGTGGTCAGGCGGCCGGACGCTTCCTGATAGCTCTTCAGCGAATGGTCGGCCACCACCTGGATCCCGGTGAGGCAGGAGCCGTCGTTGATCTCGATGAAGGAAAAGCCGCCCTTGGAATCGCGGCGCGTGCGCACCCATCCCTTGACCGTCACTCCTTCTTTTTCCTGTTCACTGCTTAGAAGATCCTGAACCTTGTCTCGAATTTTTCTGGGCATCGTCGTATCCGGCATAAAATGAGGTGGGAACTCCCGATGCAGGGCGCATATTCGGTTCGGCTGCGCGCGCGCCAGCGGGGAGTAAGGTTTGACAATAAAATCAAATTTAGATACTTTATCTGGACGGAAAATCAAAATCTTTTTATAAGCTTTTGATTTTCAAAGATTTCTTATCCCGCACCGGAACTTCTGTACGATCTCATGGCCGTAATAGGATTGTTTTTAGGCGCCACCGCCACCGTTTTGAGTTACGCGCTCACCCTGTACATGTGGATCATCATCATCCGCGCGGTGCTGTCCTGGGTCAACCCGGACCCCTACAACCCCATCGTGCAGGTGCTGTACAGCATCACCGAACCCGTTCTGTCGCGGGTGCGCCAGCTGTTGCCCATGTCCGGCGTGGGAATCGATTTTTCACCCATTATAGTGTTTCTGGCGATCATTTTCCTGCAGGAATTTCTGGTAAAATCATTGGCAATGTTCGCCCTTCAACTGCAGTAGAGAAACCATGCGCCTCAATCATCTCGACATTCTGGAACAGGTCTTCCGCGACAAGTGGCGCGGTTACAACAAGCAGGAGGTGGACACCTTCCTGCACCTGGTCTCGCAGGACTTTAAAGAGATGGCCGATGAGATGGAAGCGCTGAAGAGGCAGCTTGCCGAAAAAAACAACACCGTCCATGAACTGCAGGCCGAGTTGAAAGCCTACCAGAACGGCTACAACCCCGCGTCCGCAGCCGATCCGAATCTCAAAAAGCAGCTGGCGGAAAAAGACAGGCTCATCCAGGAACTCAAAAAAGCCCTGCAGGCCAGCCGCGACAACGGCGCCGTTCAGCTCGATCCGCAGGTGTTGAAGGAAAAAGCCAAGCGCATCTTCACCGTCACCAAGGAGCAGGCCGAGCTGCAGAAAAAGAAAGTGGAAAAGGACCTCGAAGTTCTTCGGCAGGAAATCGACCGGCTCAAAAAGGACAAATCCAGCCTGATCCAGAACATCAAGGAAAGCGCACGCGAACGCCTCGAGCAGATGCGAAAATGAGCGAGGGCCCCATGTCCCTCCACATCAAACAAGCCGGGGACGGCATCGAAATCGCCGCCGCCATCCAGCCCCGGTCTTCCAGAAACCAGATCGACGGGCTGCACGACGGCGCGCTTAAAATCCGCCTCACCGCCCCGCCCGTGGACGGCGCCGCCAACAAAGCCTGCGCCCGCTTTCTCGCCAAATGCCTGGGGCTGAGCCCCGCCAAAGTGAGCATCGTCAAAGGCCTCACCAGCAGAAACAAGACCCTGCACATCCAGGGGCTCAGCGAAGCCGCCCTGCTGGACAAGCTCGCGCCGCACCTTGCCCGGCCCGCAACTTTTTTGAAAGAACGTTCATGATCAAGACCGTGGAGTACATCGACGGCGCCGCCCGCATGATCGACCAGACCCGGCTGCCGACGGAAGAAGTGTTCGTCGACTGCCGCAGCATCGAGGAAGTCGGTCGCGCCATCAAGACCATGATCGTGCGCGGCGCACCCGCCATTGGCGTGGCCGCGGCCATCGGCGTGAGCCTGGCCGCCGATGCCATCGACGCAGAGGATTTCGATTCGTTTTACGCCAGACTGGAACCGCAGTGCGACACGCTGGCAAACTCCCGCCCCACCGCCGTGAACCTGGCCTGGAGCATCGAGCGCATGAAACAAGTCGCGCAGGAGAACAAAGGCAGGCCGGTGGCCGAGATCAAGCAGCGGCTGCGTGAGGAAGCGCGCGCCATCTGCGAGGAGGACATCGCCGCCAACCGCGCCCTCGGCGGGTTCGGCCAGCAGTTCATCCCCGACGGCGGCCACGTGCTCACCCACTGCAACGCCGGGGCGCTGGCCACGGCGGGCTACGGCACCGCGCTCGGCGTCGTGCGCGCGGCGGTCGAGGCCGGCAAGAAGATCGACGTGCTGGCCAACGAAACCCGGCCGTTCCTGCAGGGCGCGCGCCTCACCGTCTGGGAGCTGATGCAGGACGACATTCCGGTCAAGCTGATCACCGACAGCATGTGCGGCCACTTCATGCAGAAAAAAGCCATCGACGTCGTGGTGGTCGGCGCGGACCGCATCGCCGCCAACGGCGACGTCGCCAACAAGATCGGCACCTACATGGTGGCGATCCTGGCGAAAAACCACGGCATTCCCTTTTACGTCGCGGCGCCCGTCTCCACGCTCGACCTTTCCCTGGCCTCGGGCGGGATGATTCCCATCGAGGAACGCTCCGCCGAGGAAGTGGCGCAGATCGGCGGCAGGCGCATCGCCCCCGAAGGCGCATCCGTCGCGCACCCGGCGTTCGACGTGACCCCGAATGAGCTGGTCACCGCCATCATTACCGACCGCGGCGTCGCCAAACCGCCTTACACCGAATCGCTCAGAAAGCTCGTGGACAAAGCACCCTGACACCCACCTCACCGGAGGCAAGCCATGCCCGCATCCCCGCGTTCTCCGACTCCCAAGGCCATGGTGCTGGCGGCCGGGTTCGGCACCCGGCTGCGCCCCCTGACGCAGATCATCCCCAAACCCATGATCCCGGTGATGCACCAGCCGCTGCTCGCGCACACCCTGAACCTGCTGCGCGCCACCGGCATCACCGACATCACCGTCAACCTGCACCATCTGCCCGAACATGTGACCGATCATTTCGGCGACGGCAGCCGTTTCGGCATCGGCCTGCATTATTCCAGGGAGGAAAAGATCCTGGGGACCGCCGGCGGCATCAAGGCGGCGGAACGCACGCTCACCGGCGGCACCTTCATCGTGATCAACAGCGACATCCTGGTGGACATCGATCTCAAGCGCGTGCTCGACTTTCACCGCAAAAACAAATCCTGCCTCACGCTCGTGGTCAGGCAGGACGCCGCGCCGGAAAAGTACGACCCCATCGAAATGCGGCAGGACGGCCGCATCGTCCACTTCATCGGCGCCTCCTCGATGGAGATGCCCGACGACACCACCCGCGTCATGTTCACCGGCATCCAGATCATGGAGCCGGACATCTTCGAGCGCATCCCCGCCGGCCAGTTCTCCGGCACCGCCCAGGACATTTTTCCGGAGATGATCCGCGACGGGCTGCCCGTGTACGGCTACCTGCACGGCGGCTACTGGAAAGACCTGGGCAACCGCGAAACCTACCTCGAGGTCCACAAGGACATCCTCGACGGCCGCGTGTCCGTGCGCCCGCCGGTGCTCCAGGCCCAGGCCTCGACCACCCTCACCCCGCCGGTGGTGCTGGGCACCGGCTGCAGCATCGATCCCGAGGCGCAGATCGGTCCCTATGCCGTGCTCGGCAACGGCTGCCGCATCGGCGCGGGCGCGAAGGTGCAGAATTCGGTGCTCTGGAATGACATTCAGGTGGAGGCGAATGCGACCGTGAGCGGCTCCGTCCTCGCCGACGGCGTGACCGTGGGCAACGGCGAAACCATCGAGAACGAATCCATCATCCAGCTCAGCGGCTGAGCGGAATAAAAGGCAAAAAAAATCCCCCGGCCACCGGCCGGAGGATTTTCAAAAACCGCAGCAAAAAAATTACAGGATCTTGTGGTTGGAGAAGGTCATGCTCTTGACCGAGATTTCTCCTTTCTCGCTGTTGATGATGCGGCGCACGCCCGGCAGATCCGCATCGCCCACGCGGACGTAATCGTCGGTGTAGCTTTCCACGTCTTTCAATGAGTTGTTCTCCGGGTTGAAGTAGTACACCGTGTACTTGTGCGTGAGGAACTTGCCGTCCGGGTTCTTGACGCTCTCCTCGATGTTGATGGAAAAGGAAAAGCGAGGCGTCTTGCGGTTGATCTGCTGAATCCGCCCGCCCTTGATGCGGTAGAACGAACTCATGCCGTCGCCGCCCATGACGACGCTGCGCCCGAGCGGATGCGTGCCCTCGTCGCCGAACACCAGTTTGTACTTTCCGTCCGATTCCTCAAACGACCGCGGCCCGCGGTGCATGGCGATGGAAGCGAGGTTCTCGTTCAAAAATTCCTTCGCCGCTTCGTCCGCGATGCTGGTTTCGATGTCTTTCGCGTTCTTCACGGTGACCGTGCCGGTTTCGCTTTTGCCGTCGATGTTCACCGTGACGTCCGCCGTGAACCCCGGGAAACCCGCCGGCCAGCGGGCCGTGTTGCCGAACACCTCGCGCAGCGCTTCGCGCGCGTCGGCGTCGTCGCTCAACGTGGTCTCGACATCCTTCTCTTTCGTGTAAGTCGCCATATTGAAAAATCTCCAGTCAATGAATCCGTGGTTAAAGTAGAAATAATGAAGTGCGGAGAAACTCCGCAATCGTGCTGACAGTTGCGCAGATGAAACGAACCGGGGCGGCCCCGGTCAGAACAGGATTTCGATGTTCGCTTTCTTCTTCAGCCCGGCGAGATAATCGTGCACGATGCCCTGCGCCTTTTCCATGAACAGGTGCCTCTGGATCGCGGGCTCCATCTCGGAGAAAGGCGCCTGCTCGCCCGGCTTGGTTTCCATCAGCTTGATGATGTGGTACCCGAATTCGGTTTTGACGACATCGCTCATCTCGCCCGGTTTGAGCTTGCCGACCGCCTCGTCGAACGCCGGATCGAAGACGCCCTTGTACATGAAATCCAGATCGCCGCCGTTGCCCGCGGTGGCCGCGTCGTGCGAATATTTTTTCGCCAGCTCGGCGAAATCGCCGCCGTCCTTGAGCTGCTTGTGGATGTCCTTCACCTTCTTTTCCGCTTCCGCCCGCAGTTTTTCTTCCTGCTCCTGCAATTCGAACACTTCCTTTTCCTTCAGCAGCTCGGGAGGAAACACGGAAATGAAGATGTGCCGGGCGCGGAACGCCTCCGGACGGAAAAACTGGGTTTTGTTGTTCTCGTAGTAATCCTTCACATCCGCATCGCTGATCTGGATTTTACCTTTCACCTTGTCGTCGAGCAGCTTTTTCGCCACCAGATCGACCTTGATGGATTGCTTCAGCTCATCGAGCGTGATGCCCCGTTCGGCGAGAGCCAGCCCGAATTCCTTTTCCGAGGGGTACGGCTTGCGCAACAGTTCCAGTTGCTGGTCCACCTGGCTGTCGTCGATGAGCAGATTCTGCGATTTGCCTTCCTGGTAAACCAGCTCCCGCACCACTTCCTTGTCGATGATGTCCTTGATGACCTGCTGCTTCTGGGGTCCGCGGATGGGACGGCCGGTCATGCGCATCAGGCGGTTGAGCTGAAACTGAACCAGCTTGGCCTCGATGTCGACGCCATTGACGCGCGCCACCACATTGGGGAGTTTTTCTTCCTTCGCGGCCGGCTTGGCGGGTTTGTCCTCCGCCGCCAGAAACCGGACTTCCGGTCCCGCAAACAACACCGTGACAAGCAAAAGACAAAAAACGAATACAGGACTCCAACGAAAACCCAAACGCATACCCAAACTCCCAGCAAATAAAGGCGTCCAGAAACACCGGACAGGACTGATAATAAAGGGCAGGGTATCATTTGCGCCGGGTGGTTGCAATCCTCCGTTGCCCTTTTAAACCCCGCCCGAAAAGGGTATAAGGGAAATATGATGAAAATGCCCGGATTTCAGAGCTGCCCGCCGCCCTGCGGGCCCCGTTTTTGTGCAGCGGACCGGTTTCGGTCTTCCTTAACCGCGCTCCGGCGCGTCCCCGGCCCCCGATCGCAAGCCGCATGAACCGGGCTTTTTGCATCCGGGCCCTGCCCTACGGCTGCCTGTTTCTCTCGGGCTCCGCAAGCCTGATCTACGAGCTGGTCTGGATCCGCCAGTTGAGCCTCGTGTTCGGCGCCACGCTGTACGCCATCAGCGCCGTGCTGTGCGCCTTCATGGCCGGCCTCGCGCTGGGTGCCGCGGGCTGCGCCCGCTATCTCAAGTGGGGGGCGCGCACCGGCAACACCCCCAACCTGCTCTTTCTTTACGGCGTGATGGAAGCGGGCATCGGCCTGTACGGCCTGGCCTTCCCCTGGGGGCTCGATCTGCTGGAATCGATTTACCCGGCCGTCATCGAAAGCAATTCCGGCATCGGGCTGCACCTTGTGGAATTCGGCCTCGCCACCCTGCTCATGCTGCCGCCGACGCTGCTCATGGGCGCGACGCTGCCGGTGTTCGCAAGCTGGGCGATCGGCGGCCGCGCCTCGAAGATCGTTTCCAGCGTCGCGGTGCTGTACAGCATCAACACCTTCGGCGCCGTGTCCGGCTGCCTGTTCACCCAGTGGTTCGCCATCGAAGCCTTCGGCACCCGCGCCACGCTCTTAATCGCCGTGGCGCTGAACTTTGCGATCTTTCTCATCTGCCTGTCTTACCGCGGGCAGCCCGCGCAAACCGAAACCGTTCTGACAGACAGCGAGCCCGAACCTGTGGACGAAGCCGCGCCCGGACGCGGGCTCAGCCAGTTGCTGCTCATCCTGTTCGTGTTTTCCGGACTGGCCGCCCTGGCAAACGAAATCCTCTGGACCCGCATCCTGGTGTTTCCGCTGGGCACCACGCTGTATTCGTTCGCCCTCATCCTGGGCACGTTCCTGTTCTGCATCGCTCTCGGCAGCCTGATATCCGGGAAAGTGTTTGGCAACTTCAACCGGGTGCGCGCGTTTCTCCTGCTGGAGCTTATGATCGGCATCGCCTGCCTCGCCATCCTGCCATTGTTCGCCTACCTGCCCGAATGGACCGCGCAGGCCGACCGGCTGTTCTACGATCTGGAAAACACCCCGGCGCGGACACTGGCGGTGCGCTCGCTGTTCGCGTTCGGCCTCATGTTCGTGCCGTCTTTGGGCTTCGGGCTGCTGTTTCCGCTCGCCAACCGCGTCCACCTGTCCCGGTTCGGGTCGATCAGCGGCACCCTGGGAAACACCTACGCCTTCAACACCCTGGGCGCCGTCGCCGGGACGGTGCTCGCGCCGTTCGTGCTCATCCCGGCGTTCGGCATCCACGCCTCGCTGGTGGTCCTGGCGCTCGGGCTCATCGTGCTGGCGGGCATCGGCCTGATCTGGCATCTGAAAAACACTCCTTCCCGGTTCGCCGCCGCCCTGGCGTGCGGGCTCGCGGTGATCTACGGAGCAGCGCAGATGGTCGACCCCGGTACCGGCACAAAGCTCGGCCGCATGGAGATCAACGTTCATGAGGAACGCATGCGCACCCTCGCCTATAAGGAAGGCAGCTTCGCCACCCTCGCCGTGGTCGAGGACAAGGAAACCCTGGCCCGCACCCTGTATGTGAACGGCTTCAGCACCGCCACCGTTTCCGCGTCCCTGGGAGGCAGCGCCTACATGCAGGCGATGGGATTCGTCCCGATGGCGCTGCACCCCGACCCCCGGCGCGCGCTGGTCATCGGTTTCGGCACCGGCAACACGCTCGGGTCCGTCGCCCGCTTTCCGGGCGTCCAGGTGGACGGCGTCGAGATCGATCCCAACGTGCTGACGCTGGCGCCCTGGTTTTCCCGCTGGAACCACAACGTGCTGGACCGCGACAACGTGCGGACGGTGATCCAGGACGGCAGGACCTACACGCGCTGGACGCAGAACCGCTACGACGTGATCACGCTGGAGCCGATGTCGCCGGTGCAGGCCGGAGTCGTTCATCTCTACAGCCGGGATTTTTACCGCCAGGCACTACAGCGGCTGAACCCCGGCGGCCTGCTCATGCAGTGGCTGCCGCTGCACCTGGTGAGCGAGGACGACGCGCGCGCCATCGTCCAGACGTTCCGCGACGTGTTCCCACAGGTGACGGTGTGGAACAGCTTTCTCACCCGCATCGTCCTGCTGGTGGGCTCCGAAGAGCCGCTGCCGCTGGACCGGCAGCGGTTCGAAACGCTGATGCAGGTTCCCGAACTCAGGCAGCAGGCCACCGAAATGGGAGTCCGCTCGTTCCTCGACTTCCTGGATTTTTACCTGACCGACGGCAGCCGCCTCGACGCGTACCTCAAGGACGCCCCCATCATCACCGACGACCGGCCGATTCTGGAATTTTCCTCCGTGACCCTGCTGCCTCCCTTGAAATGGCAGACCGACCAGAGTTTCCTGAATCTGCTGCGCAGCCGGCTGAACCATTTCCCCGCAATCCGCGGCGCAACTTCCGGCGAGATGGCATCGCTCAAGCGAAATTTTGTCATCCGCACGGCCCAGCGCTTTTCCGTGTTCTCCCGGCGCTACCAGGGACCGGGACACGCGGCCTTCGCCGCGGGCCGGCACCATGCGGGGCTTGAAGCCCTGGATATCCATTTTCAACAGACTGAAGACGATCCGGTGCGCTTGGACGGGGCCCGATGGCAGCTTTCCGGGCATCGCAAAGCCGCTGCCGGACCGCCCTGATTTTATGCTAAGCTCCAAAGATTCAAGGTTCCTTCTTTTCATCGGAAAAATGCAAAGATATAATTGATGCTTCATCGCGGTACAGTCGAAATGTTCAACACCGGGCGGGCGAAACAAAACTCCCCGTTCATCGTCAGCTCCTGGAGTCGATTCATGCGCAGCACTTGGCTTTTGTTTCTGTACACCCTGTTCACGGTTCCTTTGATCGTCGCACCCGGTACGAGCCAGGCGGAACAGGAGGACCACCCGCTGGTTTCCCGGTTCCCCGGTTCTGAAATTCAAAAATTCAGCGTGAAGGAATTCGACGAATACAATTTCATCGAAGGCATCGATCATAAAAAGAAGGAATTCATCGGCAAAAAACTGGCGGGAAGGGTGACGAGGATCGTTTATTCCAATCCGAAGGAACGTTCCGTTCTCGAGATTTACAAAAATTTCGAGATGGCCCTCAACAAAGGCGGGATGAAAACCCTGTTCCAGTGCACCGGAAAGGAATGCGGCGCCGACCTGTCCGTAAACAGCTGGAGCCGCTTCAACGGCATCTCGGCTTACACCGGCGACAAAAGCCGCTATCTGGCCGGCCGCATCGAATCGAACGGCCAGCAGGCCTACGTTTCGCTGATGGTGGGGCGCAACCGCACCCAGGTGGATGTCATCGAGATCAAATCCATGGAAACGGGGCTGGTTTCCGTCAACGCCGAGACCCTGAGCAAAGACATCGACCAGCGCGGCCATGTGCGGATTTACGGAATCTATTTCGACACGGGAAAATCCACCATCCGGCCCGAATCCAAACCCGCTCTCAAGGAAATCGCCACCCTGCTGCAGCTCAGAAAATCGCTCAAACTGTTCGTCGTGGGACACACCGACTCGGTCGGCCCCCTGGAAGTGAACATGAGCCTGTCCAACGAACGGGCCCAGGCCGTGGTGCAGAACCTGATCGACAAATACGAAGTGGCGGGAAACCGTCTCACTCCGTACGGCGTCGGTCCGCTCGCTCCCGCCGCGTCCAATTCCACCGAGGAAGGCCGCAGCCTGAACCGCAGGGTGGAGCTGGTCAAGCAGTGACCCCGCCTGCCGCCTCAGCCCGCGGCGGTTCGCCGCGCCTCAGGATGAAAAGCACTCCTTCGCCCGCTGCATGACCTCTTCCGGGCTCAGATCCTCTTTGTGCGTGGAGAGTTCCCATTCGTGGCCGAACGGATCGGTCACCTTGCCGTAGCGCGCTCCCCAGAACGCATCCATCATCGGCATCGAAACCCTGGCCCCGGCCTTCACGGCGCGGTCGAACCAGGCGTCGGCATCGTCCACATCGAGAGCGATCCCCACCGTCGTGCCCTTGATCGACACCGGCGAAACCCAGTATTCCATCTGCGGCATCTCATCGGCCAGCATGAGGATGGAGCCGCCGATTTTGATTTCCGCGTGCATGACCATCTTGCCGTCGGGAGAGGGAAACCGCATGGTTTCCTCGGCGGCGAAGGCTTTTTTGTAAAACTCGATGGCGTCTGCGGCGCCTTTCACGACAAGATGCGGCGTGACGGTCTGCCTGTTTCCGTCTTTGTCCGGTTTACCCATGACAGCCTCCTTGTGGGATCTGTGAATGGTGTGGAATCCTTAGATGGTATCAATTCACGGCAGCGAAGAACAGGAGGGAAATCCGTTTGCGTCCAGATCAGACATTCTGTTTCAGGGCCCGGAGCTTGTTCAGCAGGTCTTCCTGCCTGTCCGAAAACAGGACCCGGTTTTTGTGTTTGTGGATGAAGCCCGGCAGCCGGGACAACGGCACCACGTTTTCGGGAAACCCGCCTTTGAGCCTCGCCTGGGTGAACACCACTATCGGCACAAACGGATAGCGGCCGACCGTCTCTTCCAGCGCATTGACCTGCTTGCGGTTGTCCCAAAGCGGATTGTAAATGGTGTCTTTCGATCGGCCGGACTGCACCATCCACTCGCTGTCCCCTTCTTTGCCCCGCACCTTGCCGGTCTGACGGCGCACCGTGATGACGAACACGCCGAACGGCGAGACCACGACGTGATCGATGCGGTTCACGCCGCGTTTTCCCGGCAGCACCACATCGTTGAGCACCACATATTCGTCCCCCAGCCGGGCGATTTTTTCCGTCACCGTAGCCGGGCCCTGGGGAAGCTCGCGGCCCTGGCGGAACAAAAGCACCACCAGCGCGATCAGCACCGTCAGCCCGGCCGCGATTTTCACACCATAGACCGCGAGAATTTCCTGAATCATGAACTGTTTAAATTAATAATGAGCGAAGTACGGCGTTGATTGCACTTGCGGGTTGTATTTTTTTTAACGTTTCTTTATTTCACTTCCAGCCTGAATCTTGAATCTTCGTGTTTTGCTTTTCTTTGCGCTCTCCGCGTCTCCAATTTTTTCACTCTCTCCTTATACTTCGATCCTTTTCGTTTTCCCTCCTCTCCCCACTCTGGGGGGAGAGGATTGAGGTGAGGGGGGCTTTGCGCTCACTGCGTCTTTGCGGTTGAAACCGTTTTTCGCTTTTCTCCCAATCTATCCCAGTTTTTTTGTCCTGTTATCCTGTCCCTTGTTCTTGTATTTCTTTGCGCCTTTGCGTCTTTGCGCGAGATAATCTTTTTTCGTTTATCCCGCTTTTTATCCTGTTCATCCTGTCTATTACTTTGCCTGATCAAGATCAACGCGCAAATGGATCGGGCGGCTCGAAAGAAGGCGCGGACTCGGCCTTCTCATCCGGCGCGGACGATTCCGGCGCCGCCGCGAGGGTGAACGTCATCCCCGAAACGGTGGGAAAAAACTGCGGCGCGGTGTCTGCGGGAGGCGCGGCCATGCCCGCGCGTTCCCTGCGGAAACGCTGAAGCGCCGAGAGCGTCACGGAACCCCGCTGCGGCAAAGAATCCATCACCGACCGCGCGGCCCGGCGGCCAAACACGGTGATGTCGAGCAGCGAGTTGCCCATCAGCCGGTTGGTGCCGTGCAGCCCGCCGGTCACCTCCCCCGCCGCCCACAGTCCTTTGGCCTGCGTGCGCCCGTCCGCGTCGGTGCGGACGCCGCCGTTCTGATAATGCAGGGTCGGGTGCACGAGCACCGGCTGGCGCGACGGATCGATGTCGTAGCGTTCGAACCGGTGCCGGATTCCGGGAAACTGTTTTTTGAGCGTCCCCTCGCCTTTTTTGAGATCGATCAGCGGCGTGTCCAGCCAGACGCCCTTGCGGCCCGCCGGGGTTTGCACGCCGCGGCCTTCGGCCACTTCACGGAGCGTGGCCGCCGCCAGCACATCGCGGTAGACCAGTGCGTCGATGAACGCCTCGCCTTCGGCGTTGACCACCTGCGCCCCGGCGGAGCGGATCGCTTCGGTCACCAGCTGCCCGGCCAGCGCTTCCGGGTACGCCGCGCCCGAGGGATGATACTGAAAGCTGTCCGTGTGCAGCAGGGCGCAGCCCTGGCGGTAGGCGAGGATCAGCCCGTCGCCGGTCGCGCCCAGATGGTTGCTGGTGGGAAATCCCTGCAGCCTGAGCTGGCCGCTGCCTCCCGTGGCGAGCATCACCGCCCGCGCCGAAACCGTGATGAGCGTTCCCGCCGCGCGGTTCCACAGCACCGCCCCGGTCACCGCGCCGTTGCCGTCGTCGGTCAGCTCGACGGCGGCGTGTTCCTCCAGAAAATTCGTTTCCGTGCTGAGCACCGCGTCTTTCAGCACCCGCATGATCTCAAGCCCGGTGTAATCGCGGCAGGCCAGCACGCGCGGCACCGAAGTGCCGCCGCCCGCGCGCAGGCGGTAGGTGCCGTCTGCGTTGCGGTCGAACAGGCAACCCAGCGAACCCAGCCAGTCGATGCTGCCGGACGCGCTTTCGCAGAGGATGCGCAGCAGTTCCGGGTCGTTGTTGCCGTGGCCGCCGACATAGGAATCGGCGAAATGGCGGCGCGGCGAATCCTCAGGCCCCACGGACGCCTGAATGCCGCCTTCGGCCATGACCGTGTTGCTGTCCCCCAGACGCAGCTTGGTCGCCAGCGTCACATCCAGACCGGAACCGCTCAGCGCCAGCGCCGCCGACACCCCGGCGCCGCCGCCGCCCAGGATCAGTACATCGGTTTCCAGATCCACGCTGGGAGAGAAATCGTTTGGCAAGGGACTGTCCGCCTCCAGCAGCGCCGCAAGCTCGGGTGGAAATTTCTGCGACCCGGCGTTCGGCCCGACCGCCACCGTCCGCTCCTTGCCGAGATAGTCGGGATGATAGCCTTTGAGCAGCGCTTCCTGTTCCGCCTCATCCGGCAGCGGCAGGGTTTGCGTCAGCCTGCGTTCGCGGCTGGCAGCCAGTTTTTTTAACGATTCCTGCGCCCAGTCCATCATGCCTCCACAGAGCCGTGCGCGCGGAAATGCTTCGCCCGCGCAAGCCGCTCCTTAGGATCGCCGCTCAACAGGAACTCCCATTCCCGCTCGGCCGCATCCTCCGCACCGGCGGAATCTGCCGATGACGAAGCCGCCGCTTGCCGGTTTTGCCCCAGCGAGCGCCGCACCCACATGCCCATCGTGTGCGGCAGCACCTTGTCCTCACAGACGAACCGGCACAGCCCGCAATGGATGCAGGCGGTGAAATCCTCGCTGACCGCTTCGAACTGGCCCTCCTGCATGCGCAGCACCGAATCCATCACCGGGATGGACATGGGGCAGGCCGTGGTGCAGCTTCCGCATTTGGTGCAGCGGTTGAGCGTCGGAAACGCCGCCGCCAGATTTGCCGTAGCCGGGTCCGGCTCGCGCGCGGCCGCCGGTTCCACAGGACAGGGAAACACCTCCATCCCCGCTTCCACCGGCCGCAGGCAGGCGAGATCCGTCCCGCCGGGCCGCCCGTCGGCAAAGCGCACCGTGACCGTGCAGGCGCCGCAGACCCCGCCGACGCAGCCGGTCTTCACCGCCTCCGCCAGGCCCGCCGCCCACAGGGCGTGGACGATCGTCTCCCCGGCCCTGGCTTGCACCGGTTTGCCGGAGACCCTGATCTCAACCGTTTCTCTGTCTTCGCTCAAGGGTTTTTCTCTCATAAATGAAGCGTTTACGCCCACCATGTTAGAGGCTGCGGGAAGCACTTTCAAGTCCTGCCTGCTTTCCCGGAAAGGATCCGGGCCGCCGGTTGCCGGTGTTTCGATTCTATGCTAAATTAGCCTCAGATTCTTGAACAACAAAGGGTTTTTCGATGTCCGGACATTCCAAGTGGGCCAGTATCAAGCATAAAAAAGGCGCTCTGGACGCCAAGCGCGGCAAGATCTTCACCAAGCTCATCAAGGAGATCACCGTGGCGGCCCGGCTGGGCGGCGGCGACATCGACGGCAACCCGCGCCTCCGGACCGCGGTGCAGGCGGCCAAGGGCCAGAACATGCCGCAGGACAACATCACCCGCGCCATCAAGAAAGGCACCGGCGAGCTGGAAGGCACGCAGTACGAAGAAATAACCTACGAAGGCTACGGCCCCGGCGGCGCGGCCATCTTCATGGAAGTGATGACCGACAACAAAAACCGCACCGTCGGCGAGCTGCGCGCCATCCTCGGCAAAAACGGCGGCAACATGGGGGAAAACGGCTGCGTGGCGTGGATTTTCGAGCAGAAGGGGTTCATCACCGTCAAAAAAGAGGAAAAGAACGAGGACGAGCTGTTCGAAGCGGCGCTGGAAGCGGGCGCCGAAGACATGAAGACCGTGGACGATCACTACGAGATCACCACCTCGATGGAAAATTTCGAGACCGTGCGCAAATCCCTGGAAGAGCAGAACGTGAATATGGACACCGCCGAGCTGACGCGCCTGCCGCAGAACACCGTCCCCATTGAGGAAAAACACACCCGGCAGCTTTTGCGGCTCATGGAAGCGCTCGACGACCACGACGACGTGCAGAAAGTCTACTCCAACTTCGACATCCCCGACGAAGTGCTGGCCGCCCTCGAACAGGAATGACCCTCACCCGGCCCGGCGAAAGTTTTTAACCGTCCCGGCGCAAAAATTCCGCGAACGTGGTATCCTGATTCCGCTGCACGCAGTCTCCTTTTTGTTCTGATAACAACCTTTCTCTCGTACTTTCGCTTCTAACAACCCGGCACTCAGACACAATCCTATGCGCGTGATGGGCATCGATCCCGGCAGCAACTGCACCGGTTACGGCATCGTCGAAGAAACCCGCGGGCAACTGCGCGCCGTCCACTGGGGCGGCATCCGCAACAACGCGCGCAAGCCGTTTCCCGAACGACTGAAACACATTTACGGCGGCCTGGTGGAGGTGATCCGCGAATACGCGCCCGATTGCGTCGCCGTGGAGGACCTGTTCTTCGCCAGCAACGCCAAATCCGCGCTCAAGCTGGGGCAGACCCGCGGCGCGACGCTGCTGGCCGCGGTGAACGAGGACCGCGCCGTCGCCGAATACAGTCCGCTGGAGGTGAAGCAGTCCGTCGTCGGCTACGGGCGCGCCGACAAGATCCAGGTGCAGACGATGGTCACCGCCCTGCTCGGCCTGAAGCAGAAACCCGAGCCCTTCGACGCCGCCGACGCGCTCGCCATCGCCATCTGCCATCTGCACACGGCCAGCCACAACGCGCGCCTGCGCACCGGCCGCTGACCGTGACGCGGCGCATTCAGGAACCGAACGCATGATCGCGCATCTGACCGGAACGCTGAGACACAAGTCCCCCGTCCACATCGTGGTGGACGTGCAGGGCGTGGGCTATCAGGTGTTCGTGCCGCTCTCCACCTTCTACGCGCTGCCCGAGACAGGCGAGACCATCGCCGTGAACGTGCACACCCATCTGCGCGACGACGCGCTCAAGCTGTTCGGCTTCCTCACGCTGGAGGAGCAGATGGTGTTCGAGAAGCTGATCGGCATCAGCAAGGTGGGGCCCAAGCTGGCGCTCGCCATCCTGTCCGGCATGCCGCCGCAGGAATTGATGACCGCCATCATGGAGCACGACGTCGCCCGCATCGCCACCATCCCCGGCGTCGGCAAGAAAACCGCCGAACGGCTGGCCCTAGAAATGAAAGACAAGCTCGCCGACGTGGCGCTGGAGTTCTCCCCGCAGGCCCCGGCCACCGCCTCCAACGGCGTGCTCGACGACGCATTGTCGGCGCTCATCAACCTGGGCTACAAAAAACCGGAAGCGGAGAAGGCGCTCAAATCGATCTGGGAGAAGAACGAACGCGAATCCAGCCTGCAGGATCTGATCAAGGACAGCCTGAGCGTGCTGTCGTGAACATAAAAACCCATTGGGAGCCGCCGTCATGATGGACCCCACCCTCGACCAGGAAGACGTCCAGTTCGACTCGAAGCTGCGCCCGGTGAACTTCGGCGACTACGTCGGCCAGGAGAAGGTGAAGAGCAACCTGGAGATCTTCATCTCCGCCGCCAAGCTGCGCGGCGAGGCGCTGGACCACGCCCTGTTCTACGGCCCGCCGGGGCTGGGCAAGACCACGCTCGCCAACATCATCGCGCAGGAGATGGGCGCGAACCTCAAGAGCACGTCGGGTCCGGTGATCGAAAAGTCCGGCGACCTGGCGGCGCTGCTCACCAACCTGAAAGTGGGCGACATCCTGTTCATCGACGAGATCCACCGCCTCTCCAACGCCATCGAGGAAGTGCTGTACTCGGCGATGGAGGACTACAAGCTCGACATCCTCATCGGCCAGGGGCCGAGCGCCCGTTCCATCAAGCTCGATCTCCCGCCCTTCACGCTGATCGGAGCGACCACGCGCGCCGGGCTTCTGACCTCGCCCTTGCGCGACCGCTTCGGTGTGGTGCACCGGCTGGACTACTACAGCGAGAAGGAACTGGAGACCATCGTCAGCCGCTCCGCCTCCATTCTGGAAGTCGAGACCACCGCGGACGGCGCCAACGAGATCGCCCGCCGCTCGCGCGGCACCCCGCGCATCGCCAACCGGCTGCTCAGGCGCGTGCGCGACTACGCGCAGGTGAAGGCGGACGGAATCATCGTGCGCGAGGTGGCGAAGCGATCGCTGGAGATGATGGAAGTGGACGACCGCGGGCTCGACAAGATGGACCACAAGCTGCTGCGGACGCTGATCGAAAAATTCGCCGGCGGGCCGGTGGGCATCGAGAGCCTGGCCGCGTCCATCAGCGAAGAGAAGGACACCATCGAGGACGTACTCGAACCCTACCTCATGCAAAGCGGCTTCATCCACCGCACTCCGCGCGGCCGCGTCGCCACCCCCCTCGCCTACCGCCACTTCGGCCTCCTGCCCCCCGAGTCAAGCGGCCAGGAGAGTATGTTTTAGCAAAAACAGAAAAAAAAATTTTCAATTTCTTTTGTCAGAAGGTATGAAGAATTTCAACATTCATTTCCTTTGAATCGCAGACAATGAAAACGGTATATCTCGACACTAGTGATTTTTCTAGATTCGCTGATGTTAGAAGGGGTACTGGAAAAAGTCGAAATAAGGAAATATTCGAATACCTACTATCTAAAAAAGAAGAAGGAAAAATTGAATTTCGTTACTCAATTGCACATATTTCAGAACTCTTTAACTCAAGCTCAAAATATCAAGAGGAAAATTTAGCTAGGGCACAAGTCATAGAAGATTTATGTGGAGAAAAAGCATTTATTTATATTTGGGACATATGGGTTTTTGAAATTTTATCAGCAATTCAAAACAATATTCGAAATATAAATTTTGATATCCCTCGAGGTTACCACAAGTCTGATGAGGGAAAATGGTATCCCAATGTGAAGGATGAATTGCTGGGAATAAATAGATTATTAAGAATGGTAAAAAGCCAATTAAAAAGCGATACCGCTTTAAACAGACATGATCGGCGTGCCTGTTTCGCAAAAATAAAGAAAAATGGCACTAAAGAAATATGGGCACAAGCAATTAAATCAGATTTAGCAATAAACCCAATATTTAAATTAGTAATTCGCCGCTATTTAAACGGTGAAATCCTACAAAAAAGGATAATCGAAGAAACGATAAAAGAATTGTCTCGACCAACGAATATATTTCTACCTAATGATCCTCGTGTAGAAAAATACGGAAATAGCCTATCAATTGAAATTAAAAGATTGGGCAAACAATTAGAAAACGGTATTAACTCATTTCGAGAAATCATAGATAATTTAATTGGAATGGAAAGTAAGAATTTTCTAAAGAAAAACGTGCCTTCGGAATATAAATCAATTAATCCCAAATTAGCCGAAAAAATTTTTCATACCGAAATGAAAGAAAATAATAAAAATCTTTTTAAAAGAAATGGAGTTGAAATACAGGATTGCCTAAAATTGTGCAATGTAGAGGGTTTTGAGTCCACACCATCTATTCAAGCTTATTACATGTTTATATATGCTTACATTAAAAACCATGCGTTAACTGACAGAAAAGTAAAAATCTCCGATTCAGGGGATGCGTATCATATTTTATATGCTCCATATTCAAATATTTTTAGAACTGATAAATTCATCGCCAGTATTATTAGAAAATATGAAGAATCATTTAACACTTACATTGTTGATGACTTGGAAAATTTACCAGAGAGAATAGAAGCAATTTTAAATTAAAAATTTTTTTTCATCCGGAATCGTACACTCTATACTTATCCCCCTCACCCCACCCTCTCCCTCCAGGGGAGAGGGATTTAGTTTTTCTTTGCGTCTTGGCCAAGCATAGCTTGGCACCCGCTTGCCAGAATTCTGAAGGTGGCTTGGCGGCTTTGCGCGAGGCTCATGCTTCGACAATCTCAGCATGACGTTCATGTGAATTTCTGAATTTGTCGAAGTTGATTTGAAAAACAACGCACGTATCGGAAGCTTGATTCTGTCTTACCGGAATGCCTGCACTTCCAGTTGCACGCCTTCTTTTTTCTGCAGGGTGTGGATGATGCGGAACAGGTTTTTCGCGGTGGGATTGCCGCTGGGGCTGAACATGCGCATGAGGCTCTTGGGAGATTTTTGCGTCGCCGCGGCCAGTTTTTCAAATCCAAGAGTCGCATTGATGTAGTCGCGCAAAATCATTTTTCCGGTTTCCGTGTCCCCTGCCAGCATGGTTTCGATGCTTTCCTTAAGCAGGCCGGCACGAAACTCAGGATCGCGCAGCGCGCGAGCCTGAACGGTTTCCTTGAAGTCGCGTGTGATCGCCATGGTCAGGGTTCCTTCTTCCGCTTCTTGTATTCTTGCCAAAGTTCTTTCGCGTGATCGATGTCTTTTTGCTGACGTTTCTTCGTACCGCCACCCAATAAGATGATCAACCTTTCACCGTCTTTACCCAGATAGACGCGGTACCCCGGCCCCCAGTCGATCACCCATTCATGCACACCGCCTCCCACACTTTTCACGCTGGATAGATTCCCGTTGCCTATCCTAGTGAGATAAGTATTTACTTTCAAAGCGGCGTGAACATCCAGCCTGTCAAACCAATCGGCAAAAGGGCTGTGTCCATCGTCACGAAGGTATTCTTTTACCTCAATCACAATAGTATCATATATGTTACCATAAGGCAAGTTGCCTGATATTTAATTCCGGTTGCATTCTCAGGTTGTATGGCTGGGTAAATTCTGGTCTTCCAGATTTCCAACCGTTTTTCTCCAAGATAAGAACGGATTCAATCACCCCATCCATGAGACATTCATTCCATCCTGTTATCGTGTCTCCCGCTTTACTTCAACATGTTCCCGAACTTGACACCCCTTCCAACGGCGCGTACAGTGGCGGGATAACTCATTGCATTTTAATGCCAGCGTTATCCGCTCTTAGTAGATGTCTCTTCGGGCTAAACATTTAACGTTGCCACTTAAGGAAAGGAAATTTCCATGGCCACAGCCAGCGCCCGGCACATCCTCGTCGGGTCGGAACAGGAATGTCAGGATTTGAAGAACAAGATCGACGGCGGCGCCGATTTCGCCGACATGGCGAAGCAGCACAGCCAGTGCCCCTCGGGCAAGGACGGCGGCGCGCTCGGCGAGTTTCACCCCGGCCAGATGGTGCCGGAGTTCGACAAGGTGGTGTTCAGCGAGGCGGTCGGCCAGGTGCACGGTCCGGTGAAAACCCAGTTCGGCTTCCACCTGATCGAGATCACCAGCCGCACCGATTGAACGGAAAACAGGACGCTCGCTTCCATTGTTTCTCCCTCACGCGGGATGAATCTATGAAGCGAACCCAATAAAAAAACCCACTCCCAGACGGGAGTGGGTTTTTTCTTGTTTTTTTACCTGTGGCTGCGGGCCGAATCGAAATGCTCGCCGCAGGAGGGAGCGCCGTCGCGGATCATGTCGAAGCGGTTGCTGTCCTCGTAGTCGGTGTTGGTTTCATCCACACCGATCCACACCGCGCCGGTCAGGTTGGTGCTGACGAAGTCGGCGTTGGTCACTTTGGCGTCGAGAAAGCAGGCGCCCGCGAGGTTGGTGTATTCGAAATCGACGTTCTTGAGCGTGGCTCCGTTGAAGTTCGCGCCCGCCAGATCGGTGCTGGTGAAATCCACATTGACCAGCGTGTACCCGGAAAAATCGTGGCCGCGCATGTCCAGGTACTCGAAGTCCTCGTTGGCGATCTTGTGACTGCTGCTCCGTTTCGAATGGCGGCTGCGCTCGGAACGCGATTTGCGCTCACCGGAGCGTGTGTGATTGCGCGTCTCGCTCCGGCCTTTGCCGATGCTGACGCCGGGAGCCTCGATGCCTCCGTCTTTGCTGATGGTCACGCCCGGCGCCTGAATCCCGCCTTCTTTACTGATGGACACACCGGGAGCCTGGATGCCGCCTTCTTTGCTGATGGAAACGCCGGGAGCCCGGATGCCTTCATCGTCGATGTGGACGCCCGGCGCCTGCCCGCTGTCTGCCGAGGCGTTGTGCGAAAAGACGACCACCAGCAGAGCCGGATAAATGATTTTTTTAAACATAAAACGCGCTCCTTATTGATGAGGTTCCGGACTATTTGCACTTGCCGTCTTTGATTTTGCCCTGCTTCACCTTGGCCTTGCCGGCTTTCAGACGCTTGCACTCCTTGTTTTTGCCTTTCTTGGTTTTGATCTTCACGCCGTCTCCGGCTTTCAGCAGCTTGCCTTTTTTATTGATATCGATCTCGGCGTCGCCGGCTTTGAGCTTTTTCGTCTCCTTGCCGGCATCGATCCCCGGCAGCTGAATGGCTTCAGCCACAACGGTCTGGGAAAAAAACAGCATCAATAGAACAGGGAATATGAGTTTTCGTATCATCGCGGCTCCTCAGGGCAACGTGTTTTAAGATGTCCACGCAGCTAACCATTGCCGCCCGCAAATAAAAATCGATCGCGTCACAATTCCGTGTGACTCCGGAATTAGGAACCGCCACGCCGGTATTTATCAGGCAGGGGCGGCGGGTTCTTTCCGGTAGAGCTTCCACATCCCGAAAGCCTGCCACTCCGCGAACAGCAGCACGATCACAGCCACACTCACCACCGCGATCCTGCCCGCGCCGTTGAACCAGTGCGGAACCATCCACAAGAGCGCGGCGCTCGCGGCCACCCAGGACAGATCGCCGACGACGATCCAGGCCGCCGCCCCGCGCTCGATCGCCGGACGGTGCAACAGATAAATGATGTGGCCCGCGAACAGGATGAGCCCCAGCCCGATTCCCATCAGCGCCAACGGCCAGGAAAGCCCCATCCAGTGGGCGAGGTACGGATGTCCCGCCGCCAGCGCGAGCCCGGAAAATCCCGAAAACACAGCGTTTGCGCCCAGTGCGGTGCGCAGGACGCGCTCCTGCTTCGAATGCGTTTGCATGGCGAACCTCCCAATACTTTAAAAATATATAGTTTATATTTTAAATATATATAGCTACAATGGAAGGGCGTCAAGCGTTTTTTAACGGAGATGGCGATGGCGAAACGCAGCTACAACCAGCATTGCGCGCTGGCAAGGGCTCTGGATATCATCGGCGAGCGCTGGTCCCTGCTTCTGGTCCGCGAACTGCTGACCGGGCCCAAGCGCTTCAAGGACCTGCTCGACGGACTGCCGTCCATGGGAACCAACCTGTTGTCGGCAAGGCTCAAGGAGCTGGAGGCCGCGGGCGTGATCCTGAAAGGCGACCTGCCGCCGCCCGCGGGCGCGACGGTGTACCGGCTCTCGGCTCTGGGCCAGACGCTGGAGCCCGCCGTTCTGGAACTGGTGAAATGGGGGTTCCGGTTTCTCGGCCTGAAAAAACCCAAAGAGATTTCCAGGCCGCACTGGGATCTGGTCGCGATGAAGGCGGCGTTTCTGCCGGACAAGGCAAAGGGCGTGAAAGCGGATTATGAATTGAAAGTGGACGGAACCCTGTTCGCCATCCGCGTGGACGACGGCAGGCTCGACATCGATCTGGGCCCGGCGTCCGACCCGGTGGCGCGGCTCGCCACCTACGGCGCGGTGCTCTCCCGACTCGGTATGGGCCAGCTCGACCCGCGCGACGCCATCGCTTCCGGCGCGGTGCGCGTGGAGGGCAACAAAAAAGAAGCGCTGCGCATGTTCAGGCTGTTTCGCGCCACGCCTTGAGGCAACGGCAAGGCAAAATGCGGGTTCCCTGTCATGCTGAGCCTGTCGAAGCATGAAAAAAGGATTGGTGATTTCTTCATCCCCCTCACCCCACCCTCTCTTCCAGGAGAGGCCAAGCATAGCTTGGCACTCGCTTTTCAAAAAACTAAAGAAGGTGGCTTGAGGGATTTTTTTTATTTACCTTAATTAGGAGAAAGAAGAACTCAAGGTGGCGGTTTGTAGCTGTATTGGCTGCCCGCTTCAGTTGGAAAGGGTGCCGGCCTGCGCCCACACTTCCTGAAAACGGTCGAAAAACCCGTCGTCCAGCGGGGTGGTCCCGAGCAAAGCGGGCTGCTGAAAGGTGGTGAAGCCGTGGAAGTCGCGGCTGCCGGTGACGATGAGGTCCATCTCTTCGGCGAGGTCGATGTAATAGCGCACGCGGTTGATCTTCTCGTGGTAGGGATACACGCATTCGAGGCCCAGCAGGCCGTAGGATTTCAACTCTTCGAGCTGCTCCGGAACGTCCTCGTACCTGCGCCCCTTCGCCGGGTTGACCAGCGAGTAGGTGCGCTCTCCCGGATGCGCCAGCACCGGCACGCCGCCCGAGCGCCGGATGAGGCGGATGACGGTCTCGATGCCGAGGTTCTCCCGCTCGACGTTGTACTGCACCAGGTATTTTTCAAACGCTTCGCCGGTCGAGGACACGATGCCGAGCCGCACCATCTCGCGCGCCAGGTGCGGCCGGGCGAGCACCCCTTCCGCCGCTTTGCGGACGTTTTCGAACAGGATCGCCCCTTGGAATTTTTCCGGCACCACGCCGTTGATCTTCTCCACCATCTGCCGCATGCGCGTCTCGCGTTTTCCCGACATTTCGGCAACCTGCGTCCTGAGCTCCGGGTCGATCACTTCCAGGGATTCGAAGTAGCCTAAAAGGTGCAGGTTGCGGTCGCGGTACCGGGTGGTGATCTCGATTCCCGGAAACGCGTGGATGCCGGTGTCTTTAGCGGCGTCGAGGAATTCCGCGATCCCCTCGAACGTGTCGTGGTCGGTGAGGGACAGGATGGACACCCCGTTCTCCACGCCGATGCGCACCAGTTCCGGAGGCGTGTATTCGCCGTCGGAATAGGTGGAATGCATGTGGATTTCGGATTTTCTCATGACTTTCGGTCACATGGGAGCAAACTTATATGATACTCCGCTTTACCGGAAATTCATAGCACAGACCCTTCCCGGCAACGGGATGAAAGGCTTTCGGACAGCCGTTTTCGCTGCATTCCCGCGCCCCGCCGCAGCGCTCGAAGCCAGGCAGCGGACCCGCTTCCCGCAAGCGGTCCGCAATCGCGCCCGGACTGTCCATACTGAGTCGTGTTGCGGTTTCGCGGAATGCGCCGGCCCGGTTGCGTTGACGCGTTATTTTAGTTAATCTTAAGACACCCCGATGCAACCGGGGACCCGTTGGAAACCTTCCCCGTTCACCCGGCGGGCGCCGTTCGCGGCGCTCCCGCTTCTGGTAGTTAAGCATGTCGAAATCACTCAGCGCCTGGATCCTGGCCGTTTGCATCGTCCTGGGCTGCACATCCGGGAAGATGACGCTTTCTTCCGCGACGGACAAACCCGCGCCTGCTGCTAATAAAGGTCCCGCGGAAATCTGGATCGTCTATTCCGGCAACACCCTGGGCGAGCTCAAGCCCTGCGGCTGCGCCAAGGAGGAAGACCAGGGCGGCTTCGAGCGCCGCATGAGCTACTTCAAAGACGTCCGCACCCGCGCCGAAAACCTGCTCGTCGTGGACACGGGCGACAATTTCAAGGAACCGACCCGCCAGGGCGTCCTCAAGGCCAAATTCCTCATCCAGGCCATGAAGAAGATGCAATACGACGCTGTGGCCCTGGGCGAGCACGATTTTGTCTACGGCAACGAGCTGATCGAAAACGCCGAGGGCATTCCCTGGCTTTTGAGCAACTTCAAGCTCGAGCCGCTGTCTCTGCCGCAGTACCGCATCAAGCGGTTTGCTAACGGACGCAGCGCCGCGGTGCTCGCCGTCGCCGATCCAACGATCTACTACAGCGCGCACCATTCCGGCGGCCAGGTGCAGAGCCCCCAGGGCACCGTGAAAACGCTGGTCGAGGAAATCGAAAAGAAGGAAAAGCCGGATCTGATCGTGCTGCTGACCCACATGAGCCGGGAAAACGCCCGCGCCTACCTGGACATTGCGGGCGTGGACGTGGTGGTGAACGGCCATATCGAAAAGGATACCGACCAGATCGACATGACCCCGGAGATCCGGGGAGAAAAAATCCTGGTGCAGCCGGGTCCGCGCGGCCAGAAAATGGGCGAGCTCAAAGTGGCGATCGGCGCGGACGGGAAGCTGTCTTTCGAGCAGAAAATGGTGCGGCTGGATTCCAGTATCCCATTCGATTCGGAAATGGTAAAGTTATACGAACAATACAATCAGGAAGTCGAAGCGCTGTTTTTCGAATCCTTGAAGGCCCGGAGAAACAAAGACAAAAAGAAAATCTACGCCACCGAGAAAGTGTGTCAGACCTGCCATCCGGACCAGCACAGGATCTGGAGCGAATCCCGTCACGGACACGCCTACGCGACACTGGATAAAATCAACAAGGCCTTCGATCCGGAATGCCTGGTCTGCCATGTCACCGGGTTCAACGACGAAGGCGGGTTCATCAGCGAGATCGACACGGCCGAGCTGAAAAACGTTCAGTGCGAAGTCTGCCACGGACCGGCGCTCAAGCATTCCCAGGCCCCGTCCAAAGGGTTCGGCCCGGACGCGAAACAGGCCTGCAAAAAATGCCATGTCAAGAACCACAGCCCCAATTTCAACTATTCCACCTACTGGCCGAAAATCCGGCACTGACGGCGGAAGGCACCGAAGCCGGGCTGGCTTTCTGGGGATAAACATCGTCACGCGAATCAGGAGAATCTCATGAAACCGTTTCTGACCCTCCTCATGCTCGCCCTGTTGTTTCCGGCCGTTGCCGCCGCCGGAGACAAGATCCGGGGAAAATACGAGCTGATCGGCGACATTAAGTCGTTAAAGGGCGCCAAAACCATTGAAATGCTCGAATTTTTCAATTATTCTTGCGGCCACTGCTACCGCTTCCTGGAAGCTTCCAAACGGCTGCACGAAAAATACAAGGACAAGCTCCACCACAAAAAGTACCCCATCTACTGGGGCAACCAGACCCCCTACCCGGCCCAGGCGTTTTACATCGCGGACGGGCTCGGCATCGAGGAAAAGTTCACCCAGGAGCTGTTCGACACCAACTTCAAGTTGAACATCAACATCTTCCAGCCCAAGGTCATCCGTTTTCTGGCCAAGGATCACGGCGTCAGCCAGGAAATGCAGGACGGCATGCAGTCGCCCAAGATCCAGGCCAAAGTGCAAAAAGCACTGGATCTGGCGAAACAGTACAAGGCCAACGAAACGCCGACCATCATCATCAACGATGTGCTCAAAGTGGCCCCGAGTCTCACCGCCGGCGACGTGGACAAGATGACGGATAATTTAGACCTTATTTTTCAAGACGTTTTAGGCTATAATGGATAATCGTATCCAGACCAAGCGACACCAGGATTACATGCACACCTGAGCATGCTGTCTCAATTCGATACCATTGGGGATAAAATTTGATGCCGAAATTCCAGTCCAAAGGTTGGATCTCCCTCGTAGCGGTCGTTTTTGCAGGCATTCTGCTGTTCTCGCCCACCGTCCTCAAGTCCGACAATCCGTGGGTGCCCAAGGCGCACGCCGGATTTTTCAACGACGACCTCGAACTGTTCGACGAGGTGGTGGACCTGATCGCGGAAAAATACGTCTATCCTCCCGATTATAAAAAGCTGTTCGCCGCGGCGATCGACGAGATGCTGACCATGATCGGCCGCGACAGCCTGGTGGTGAAAAAAACCTCGCTGGGCCAGTCCATCAAGGGCACCAAGCTGGAAGTGAGCTACGACCTCAACTACGACCCGGCGCACGACATGTCCTCGTTCAAAAAGGTCTATTATTTCCTGCTCGAGGAATCCCGGGGCAAGCACTCCAAACAGGACCTGGAAACCGCCGCCATCATCGGCATCATGAATTCGCTGGACCCCTATTCCCAGTACCTGGATAAATCCGCGTTCGACAAGTCCATGCGCGACACCGAAGGAAAATACGGCGGGCTGGGAATGATCGTCACCATGAAGGACAAAAAGCTCATGGTGGTGAAAACCATGCGAAACGGGCCCGCCCGGCGCGCCGGCATCCTTCCCGACGACGTGTTCCTGAAAGTGAACGGAAAGGACGTATCCGGCCTGCAGATCCACGACCTGGCCGAAATGCTGCGCGGTTATCCGAACACCAAGGTGTCGGTCACCCTCTCGCGTCCCAGCAGCAACAAGGACAAGACGTACAGCCTCACCCGCGAGATCATCGCCATCGAGACGGTGACCTACGAGACCCGCAAGGACAGAATCGGCTATCTCAAAATCTCAAGTTTCTCCAAGCAGACCAACGATCAGCTCAAGGAAGGTCTGGCGCAGGCGAAACGCGACGGCGTCAAGGCGTTCATCATCGATCTCAGGGACAACCCCGGCGGGCTGTTGAACCAGTCCGTCAAAGTCGCCAGCCATTTCCTTTTCCGCGGCCGCATGATCGTCTACACCCAGGGCCGGCGCAAGAGCGACTATAAGGAATACCGGGCGCAGTACCGCAACAGCCTGTTGCACATGCCGGTGGTGGTGCTCATCAACCGGCACAGCGCCAGCGCGTCGGAAATCGTCGCCGGGGCGATGCGCGATTCCGGCAAGGCCCTGATCATCGGCGAGAACTCCTACGGCAAGGGCTCCGTGCAGACGATTTTCCGCATCAGCGACGGTTCCGGGCTCAGGCTCACCACGTCGAAATACTTCACCCCCTCGGGCATCGACATCACCGAGCACGGCATCGTTCCGGAAATCAAGATCGTCAAGGAGCTGACCCCGGAGGAACGCAAGGACACGCTGGGCGTGAAAAAAAGCCGCAATTTTCAGTCGCCGTCCGTCCACCTCGAGACCGCGGAACTGGAAAAATACCTGCTCGAAAGCGGCGCCGCGAAGGACAAGGAGATCGACTCCAGCCTGCAGTTCGCCCACATCGTTCTGAAAAACCTGACCATCGCCAACAAGAAACAGACGCTCAAAAAAGCCCGCGACATCGCGGCCAACATCCACTACTGAATATTTCTCACTCCGCGGCAGGCAGCATGAACATCATCGACATCGATTTTGAAAAAGGCAAGGTTCAAAGCGAGTACCACACCTGGGACATCGTCTCCAACAACGACAACAAATTCCTTCTCCTGCAGCGCGAGGACAAAGGACGGTTCCACGCCGCCGAAGCGGATGTGAAGAAAAAGCATCTGTGGGAAGTGAAGGAGATCGCCTACCGCGGTCCCGATGGATCCAGCTTCTTTCTCGACGAGGACTCCGGCATCGTCGGCATTTAGATATAGCTTGAACAGGATGAACAGGGTAAAAGCGGAAAAAACAGAATAACCATAATCCTTCTCCCTCCCCACCCTTCCAGTCACTCGATGCCCACCGCCACCCTGAGCTTGCCGAAGGGGGAGCCTCACGCACATACCTGAACTGCATGCAAAAGCGACAGGCCGCAAAGGGGTTCACGAAAGTGTAACGTTTCGCAAAACTCAAACCGTTTTTGACTGGATCATGGAAACGCATAAATGGGCCTCGCTAGGTTGGCGGGGCCATTTTTATTTGGCAGGATAAAAATACCAGGAGGAAGGATTGTAACTTTCCAATGCCGAACCACCTGAAAACGGTGGACAGCGCATGGCGGTTTTTAGCGACACAATCATAAACCGATTCAGCCACTTTGGCGAACAGGGGATATTTCTTGTAAGTCCTCAGCAGCCATGCAGAATCCGGATGGCACGCCAGGGTTTCGAACACGGCCTTGGCGCCCGCCACGATTTCCCCATCCGGCTTGACAAGTTGAACCGATCGCTCAAATTGATCTGAAGCAATTTGCGGATACGCCTGGCCGACCGTCTGATACGGGGCATAATCCACGCGGTCTTCGGTTCTACGATTCCATTTTTTGATCCAGTAGAGACAGAATCCGCAATCTCCGTCATATATGAGCACGGGTTTCATGCTTTGAGTATATGCTATTTTTAACTGTGGATTCCGGTAGAAACCAAATATATTCAATATTCCAAAATTCATTCACACGCATTCTCCCCTATGGTTGAAGCCGTCAAAAAAGGGTTGCGGATACTGGGTTACGGTGTGAACACCCCACCTGCATATTGGCTCACCCGTTTCGTTTTCTTGAGATTTTTGGGGGGAATGTATTTCGTTGGCTTCCTGATTCTCGTCAACCAGGGCCTGCCCCTGATCGGCGAAAACGGACTGCTGCCGGCAAAAAACTTCACCGGCATCGTCGGGTCCCGATACGAATCCACCTTCGACGCCTTCCTGAACATTCCGTCGCTGTTCTGGTTTCATCTGTCAGACAGCATGCTGGTGGCTTTCGCATGGCTCGGAACCCTCCTGTCCTTCGTGGTCTTGATCGGGTTCGCCAACGTTCCGATCCTGCTCATTCTCTGGTTCGTGTACATGTCCTTCGTCAACGTCGGCCAGACCTGGTACGGATTCGGCTGGGAAATGCAGCTGCTCGAAACAGGTTTTCTCGGGATTTTCATGTGTCCGCTGCTGGACCCGCGGCCCTTTCCCCGCTCGCCGCCACCGGCCGCTGTCTTCTGGCTGTTGCGCTGGCTGACCTTCCGGATCTACTTGGGGGCGGGACTGATCAAAATTCGCGGCGATGCGTGCTGGCGGGACTGGACCTGCATGCTCTATCACTACGAAACCCAGCCTCTGCCCAATCCGTTGAGCCCGTGGTTTCATTTCATGCCGGTCTGGTTTCATAAATTCGAGGTTTTATGGAACCATTTCACCGAGCTGCTGGTTCCCTTCTTCGTCTTCGGCCCCCGCCTCGCCCGTCACCTGGCGGGATTGCTGCTGGTGTTCTTTCAGATATTGCTCATCCTGGGCGGCAACCTGTCCTTCCTCAACTGGTTGACCATTCTGGCGACCCTAGGCTGCTTCGACGACAGCTTCCTGCGTCACGTTCTGCCGCAAATCATCATAGAGAAAGCGGAGCAGGCCGATAAAAACGCGAAACCCGGTACCTGGCCCGTCCGGCTGTCTTACGCGCTGGTGCTGGTGGTAGCCGTCTTGAGCATTCCGGTCGTAAAAAACATCGTGTCACCAGGCCAGATCATGAACACGTCCTTCGACCGGCTGCGTCTGGTGAACACCTACGGCGCCTTCGGAGCGGTCGGCAAGAAGAGACACGAACTCATCCTCGAAGGAACCGCCGACGCATCGATCGATGCCGATACTCAATGGAGAGCGTACGAGTTCAAAGCCAAACCGGGCGCGGTGGACCGGCCGCACCCCATCGTTTCGCCGTACCATTACCGGCTGGACTGGCAGATCTGGTTCGCCGCCATGAGCGTTCCGGAACGGCATCCCTGGATCTTTCATCTGGTATGGAAACTGCTGCACAACGATGCGGGCGCGTTGAGCCTGCTGGCGAACGATCCGTTTCCGGAGCGGCCGCCCAAGCACATCCGCATCGAGTTGTACCGGTACGAACTGCTGCCTCCCGGAGAGGCAAGCGGAAAGAAATGGAAACGGGAACGCATCTTAACTTGGCTGAACCCGGTCTCCACATCCACACGTGGCTTCAAACGAATGATCGAAAGAAACCGCTGGAAACCGTGAACCTGGAAACCCGCAAAGGAGTGAAACTTTGACAGGATGAACAGGATAAAGGCGGGATAATAAAATTGCTGTCACCCTGAGCCTGTCGAAGGGTGAAACCGTTTTAAAACGCGCGGCCTTGCTCCACTCACAAAGGGGAAACACCGCCAAGTCGTGATGGGATCAATGGAAGGAAATTATATCAAGCCTAAACTTGCTCCCTTTAACCTCTTTCTAAATCTCTTAACTGGGAGACTCTCCAATCAACAGAACTCTAGCGATGGGCATGTCAGGCAAAATGTTTCTGCCAAAGACGATTAGCCTCATCAAAGGCATCTTGGGAAATAGTATTATAAGGCTTACATTTGAGTGTAATAGCCAGATAATGGTTGGCCATTTTTATATTGTGCTTATTGCTTTTTGATTCCAAGTAGATCTTAGCCAACTCCAGAGAGGGCTCACCTGAGTCACCCGCTTTGATGGCCTTTTTATACCAGTATTTAGCTCTGCGCTGATTCTTTCTCTTAAAATAAAGAAGAGCCAGGTTGTTCATCGCCGACAAAGAATTATCACCCTCAATGGCCCTTCTGTACCAATAAATAGCCTTTTTGATATTCTTTTTGACACCCAATCCACATTCATAGCATATTCCAAGCCTGTTTTTGCACTCATAAATATTCCTTTCCGCACCTTCGAGGAAAAGTTTAAAAGCGGCTTGATGATTGCCTTTTTCCGATTCCTCATCAGCTTTTGCAATAACAAGTGATGCTATATCCATTTTAGTCACCAATTATTATGGTAGTGCCAAATTACCAGGAAATGTCCACAAAAATGGCGGTGCCAAAGATGGCAATAATCTAGAAATGGATTCAGGTCATGAATTAGGATATGCCAGCCTGATGCCCACGCAGAGCGCGGTTCGTTCAGAATCAATCGTATTCAATAGAACTAAACTTTTTACAAGAATGAGAATTTTCAAAATCTCATTCCGTATCTTGTTTTTTCTGAGGGGAGTTTTGATCCTGAATGGATTTGAATACAGATAATGCCTGAGCCACCATGGATCCGGCATCCCCTGCCTGTGTCGGCAATAAAACGGTGTTCGTCTCTTTGGCCAGGTTGGAAAACGCTTCTATATACTGCTCGGCCAATTTAAGGGCCACGGCTTTTTCCCCACCCGATTTCTGAATGGACGATGCAACCAGCTCGATACTTTCCGCGGTTGCTTTGGCTACGGCCAGAATGGCTTCGGCCTCGCCTTTTGCCCTGTTGACCTGATCGGTGAGCGCGCCTTCGGACTTCAAGACCACCTCTCTCTTTTCACCTTCCGCGATATTGATTTGCGATTGCCGCTTCCCTTCTGAATCGAGCACCTCGGCTCTTTTTTTTCTTTCGGCAGCCACCTGCAGTTCCATGGCCCTGAGAACACTTTCCGGAGGCGTTATATCCTTGATCTCATAACGCAGACATTGCGTGCCCCAAACATTGGACGCTTCGTTGATCGCCAAAACAATATTCGCGTTCAGCGTATTCCTTTCTTCAAATGTTTTATCCAAAGTCATCTTGCCAAGTTCAGACCTCATGGTTGTCTGAGCCAGTTGAGTGATTGCATATCTGGCATCGAGCACCCCGTAGGATGCCTGTTTCGGATCGGTGATTTTCAAATACAAAATCCCGTCGATGACTAAAGTCACATTGTCTTTTGTAATGGCGGATTGACTGGGAATATCGATGGCGCTTTCCTTAAGAGAGTGGCGGTAAGCAATTCTGTCTACGAAAGGAATGATGAAATGAAGGCCGGCATGTAAAGTTTGATTGAATCGCCCCAGCCGCTCAACGACCCAGGCACTCTGTTGCGGCACAAGCTTGATACCGTTCCAGACAAACAGAAACACGATAAAAGCCATGGCAAGCAATAATGGATTAAATTCCATAATTCCTCCATAAGCTTAAAGAACAAAAATCTGCCTCATCAATCTGAAAACTTTTCTTTGACAATCAACACTCCCTTTGAAATTCCTGCAATGACAACTTCCGCCCCAGGGGCGATGACATCTTTCCCCCTGCCTTCGTTATCATACTCACATTTCATAATGGCTCCAGACCATTTCACCTCACCCAACTTTCCTTTTTCGAGGGGTTGATTGATGACAATAGCCGTGCTTCCGACCATATCGTCAAAACCGGAATCCTTACCCTCGATGAATCTCTTCAGAGGTTTCCACAATACTAGAGCCCAGATCGCAGTGAAAATGAAAAACCAGATAAATTGATCGGAAAGCTCTGCAATCAAGCCGGCGATGAGCATGCCGCCGACGCAAAGTGCTCCCAGTCCCGCGAAAAGAAAACCGATGCCCTGAATAACGGTCAATTCGAGCAATATCAGGATCGCTCCGGCTATCAGCCAGGCTGTGCTGATGCTGATTTCCATGGCCATGTTTTCCTTATTGAAAATTCCCCATCAGTATAAAGGAAAGGCGGCGAAAGAAGTGACTTCTTGTGACAATCCGGCTTCCACACATGCACCGGGAATGGCCCAATCAGTACAATTTGAGCGATTTGAGGTGGGGGAGCGTTTTTTTCAGTTCGCTTTTGGTTTCGTCCGCCAGGAAATTGCCGCGCAGGTCTAGCTTCTGCAGCTTGGGAAACGATTCTTTCTGCGCCCGGCCGATCGCCAGCGCGCCCGCGTCCCGCACCTCGTTCCAGCCGAGCTGCAGCTCCTTGAGGTTGGGGAAACTCTTCGTTTTGGAAAACGTGACGCTGCCGTTGTCGGCGAAGAAGTTGTGCCTTAAAATCAGAGACTGCAGCTTGGGCAGCTCCGGCGCGTTGGCGAGGATTTTCGCGCCTTCTTCAGTGAGGTCGTTGTAGCGGATATCGATCTTTTTGACTTTCTTGAGCCAGTCCTTCGTGAGCAGCACCTTCAAGCCGTCGTCGCCGATCTTCTTGCCGGAAATATTGAGGTAGGTGCCGCGCCGCTTCAGCCCTTCCTTGAAAATGGCTTCGTAATCCAGTTCCGGCGCCTGGTCGATCAGCTCGGCGGGGCCCTGCGCCGAAGTCATGAAAAAAAGGATGCTTAAAATCAGCATCCGCGTCCATCCGTTTTTCATCGGTCGTCGCATGAAGTTCAATCTTCCATCACGTCCCGTTCCGCCCGCGGGCTCGCCTCATCCAGATCGTCGTCCCAGTCCATGTCATCGTCGTCTTCGTAGATGAAATCCGAAAGGTCGTCGATGTAAAGGTGGCACAGGCGCGTTCGGCACTTGGCTTCCAGCAGCGCTTCCAGCCCCTTGCGGCGAATCCGGTTGGAGTTGAGGAACAGGTGTTTGAGCTTGGACAGGGTTTTCGATTCCGCCAGCGCGATCGCGCCATCGTCCTCCACGAGGTTACCGTAGAGGTTGAGCTTCTTGAGGTTCTTCATGATCTCGGACTCGGCCAGCGCCTTGACCCCGTCGTCGCTGATGACATTGCCGTAAAAATCCAGGTCGGTCAGGTTCTTGAACGAATCGCACTGCGCGATCGCCATCGCGCCCTCGTCGCCGATGTTGTTGTTCGGCAGGCGCAGCTGCTTGAGCCGCTTGATGCTTTTCGAACGCGTGAGCGTCACCGCTCCCTTGTCACCGATGTTCTGGTTGCTCAGATCCAGGCTTTTCTTATCGGGAGTCAAAAACTGTTTGATCAGGTACTCGACACTGGCCATTGTTACGGTCCCATTGAGTTAAGATGCAATTATATCACATCCCGGTATCGGCGTGCCGCCTGGCGTTTTCTCACAGAAACCCGTAGCGCAGGATGAACACCGCCGCGATCAGGTACAGGCCCCAGTGGACGCCCGCCCCCTTGCCCGAAAGCAGCTTGATCATCGGATAGGCGATGAAACCCAACGCCATGCCGTCGGCCAGGCTGAAGGTGAGCGGCATGCCGGCGGCGACGAGAAAGGCCGGCAGCGCTTCGTCCCAGCGCTCCCACTCGATTTTGCGCAAATTCGAAGCCATCAGGCAGCCCACCAGGATCAGCACCGGCGCGGTGATGGGATAGAGCTTTGCGCCGCCTTCCACGGCGACCCCGCCGCCGATGGTCTCTGCCAGCGGGGAGAAAAACAACGCCAGCAGAAACAGCAAAGCGGTGCACACGCTGGCCAGCCCGGTGCGCCCGCCTTCCGCCACCCCGGCGGCGCTTTCGATATAGCAGACCACGGTCGAGGTTCCCAGCAGCGAACCCGCCGTCGTCGCCGCCGCGTCCGGCATGAGCGCACGGTTGGCGCGCGGCAGCCGGCCGTCTTTCAGAAACCCGCCCTGCTGGCCCACACCGACCAATGTGCCCGCCGAGTCGAACAGATCGACGAACACGAACACCCCGGCTATGGTGAGCAGCCCCAGGTTGAGAGCCCCGGCGACATCCAGCGCCAGAAAGGTCGGCGCAAGGCTCGGCGGCGCGGCGACGACGCCGTGATAGCGGGCGAGCCCCAAAGGAAACGCAGCGAGTGTGAGCGCGCAAAGGCCGATCAGGATCGCGCCTTTCACCTTCCGGTGCAACAGCGTGGCGATCAGGATCAGGCCGAAAAACGTGAACAGCGCCGGAACGCTGGTGACATCGCCCATTTGGACCAGCGTCTCAGGATGCCGCACCACCAGCCCGCCCTGTGTGAGCCCGATGAACGCGACGAACAGCCCGATGCCCGCGGCGATCCCCGTCTTGAGCCCGGCCGGGATGACGCGGATCAGCGCCTCGCGCACCTTGAGCAGAGTCAGGGCGATCAGCACCAGTCCGGAAAGAAACACCGCCCCCAGCGCCGTCTGCCAGGCGATGCCCTCGCCGATCACCACCGTGAAGGTGAAATAGAAATTGATCCCCATGCCCGGCGCCAGCGCGATGGGATAATTGGCGAACAGCCCCATCAACAGGCAGCCCAGCGCGGAAGCGAGGCAGGTCGCCGTCATCACCGCGCCGAAATCCATGCCCGCCTGCGAAAGCACCGCAGGCTGCACGAACACGATGTAGGACGCCGTGATGAATGTGACCAGCCCGGCCCGAAGCTCGGTGGCGACGCCGGTGCCGTTTTCCGCGAGCGAAAAACGCAGGTCCAGCCAGCGGGCGAAACCGTTCATACAGGAAGAAGGGGTTTTATATATGGAAAGACTCGGGCCGGCCGCGGATCTGTGGCACACGGGGTGCGGCTCATGGAATGAACTTTTCCTTCACCAGCGCCATTTCCTCCCGCCGCGTCTTCACGTTTCCGTTCACCCGGGCGTCGCGCAGCGTCTTGAACACCTGCTGAAACACCGGCCCCGGCGCGATGCCCATGCGGATCAGGTCGTCGCCTGTTAGAGACAGCTTCGCGGAGCAGTGATACTGCGAGAAATACAGCGTGGCCTGGTTGTTGACCCGGTCGCTGTTGGCGAGCGTCAACAGAAAGACCACCGCCTCGGGCGACATGCGCGAAAAAATATCGTACACCTCACTGGGCGCGAGCTTCTTGCGCGTCTTGAGCCGCTTGAGCGAGTCGCGGCAGTGCTCGCGGTCCTCCTCCAGCCGCCTTCTGAGCCGTGCGGGCAGCTTGAGTCTCTCGGCCGCACGCCTAAACGCGGACCGCTCCAGCGCATAGAACAGCCCGAGGAAGTAGACGTACCAGACTTCAGGCAGCGGCGTCACCGGAACCCGCTGGGCCCAGGCCAGAACGTCCGCGACGCGGTCGAGCAGCGTCACTTCCTTCGCGTCCTTGAGCATCGCCGGCGCGATACGGGGAAACAGCGCGAACGCGCGCATCCTGCGGATGCACTTGACCGGCTCGGCCTCCTTCATGAGCAGGATCAGTTCGTTGAGCAGCCGCGAGCCGGAAAGCTCGTCCACCAGCCCCTTTTTGACCGCATTTTTCAAGAACGCCTCGGTCTGCTTGCCGAGGGAAAAGTGAAACCGCTGCTCGAAGCGGATGGCGCGGAAGATGCGGCACGGGTCTTCGATGAAACTGAGATTGTGCAGAACCCGGATCCGCTTGTCTTTCAGATCCCGCTCGCCGTTGAAATAATCCAGCAGCGTGAAGGCGTCCGGCCCGTTGAGCTTGACGGCCAGGCTGTTGATGGAAAAGTCGCGGCGGAACAGATCCGCCTTGATGGAGCTTTGCTCGACCGTCGGCAGCGCCGCCGGGTGCTTGTAAAACTCCATCCTCGCCGTGGCCACATCGACCCTGAGACCGTCATCCAGAATGATCACCGAGGTCCCGAACTTGGCGTGGCTCTTGACCCGGCCCTTGAGTTTTTTCGCGGTCTTTTTCGCGAACGCGATGCCGCCGCCCTCGACGACGATGTCCAGATCCAGGTTGTTCTCACCCAGAAGCAGGTCGCGCACGAACCCGCCCACCACATGGATGGCCACCCCTTCCTTGTCGGCGATCGCGGCCATCGCGGCGAACAGGTCCAGCACGCGCTTGTCCAGCCGCTTCTTGAGCAGCCGCTTGATGTTTTTGCGGCCGCCGGCCCTGACGCTCATCGCGGTGCCGTCGGAAACCCCGTCGCGCGCAAGGTCGCTTTGCAGGGTGCGCAGCAAATCGCCGCGGCTGACGATCCCCACCAGGTGTCCCTTTTTCGGGTCCACCACCGGCACCAGCTTCTGTTTGTCCTCGATCACCATCGGCAAGATCGTTCTGAAATACGCTGCCGGCGTGGTGACGGAAAATTCCCGGATCATCAGGTCTTCCGTCCGTTCCTTGATCAACTGATGGTGGATGGCTTTTTCCACGATCTGCCGCGTGATGAGCCCCACCGGCTTTGCGCCCTTGAGCACCGGAAGCGTGTTGAGGTTGAACCGGGTGAGTTTTTTTTCCACCGCCTGGATGGGGTCGCCCGGTTTCACCGACACCACCGGAAAGTGCATGATGTCCCCGACCCGAAACAGGGGCTGCACCACACGTTCCAGCTCCTGCTGGAGCTGGTCCCGCACCTGCGCCAGCGTCCGGTCGCGGACCGACGCCGACGCCGCATAAGGATGCCCGCCGCCGCCGAACGCCGCGGCGATGGCGGCCACGTCCACCTGCGGCTCGCGGCTGCGCCCGATGAGATAGATCTGCGGTTCCATGCGGACGAGCGCCACGAACGCCGACAGGTTTTCCAGATCGACCAGTTTCTGCACCGCGTACGACAGGTCTTCGACGAAACGGTTGGGCGACGCCGTGGCCACGTGCACATCGACGCCGTTGACCTTGAGCGTTTCCAGGTTGCGGATGAGATCGTTGAGCACCTCCACCAGCTCCGGGTTGAGCTTGGGCTGCACGTAGTCGACGACCGCACTGAGATCCGCGCCCCATTGCACGAGCCGGGCAAGCGCGTTGAAATCCTCCGCCGTGGTGGAAACCGACAACAGCGAATGCGTGTCCTCATAGATCCCCAGCGCCATCAGCGTGCTCTCTTCCGCGTCCAGCTCGATGCCGTTTTCCAGCAGCGTCTCCAGCACCACCGTCGTCGCCGCGCCGCGCTTGCGGATCACCGCACGCTCCGCGTTCAACGCGCCGCCGGAGTCGGGATGGTGATCGTACACATGCACTTTCGCCGATTTCACAAGCCTGCCGAATTCGCCGATCCGTCCCGGATTCTGCGTGTCCACCAAAACCAGCGTGTCCACCGCATCCAGATCGACGGATTTCAATTTCGTGATGTCGATCCAGCCGCCGCGTTCCTTGAGGTAGCGGTTCACCGTGCGTTCCGCCGATCCGGAGAACACCATGCGCGCCTCGGGATACAGCTTGTGCGCCGCCACCATCGCCGCGAGGCAGTCGAAATCCGCGTTCAAATGTGTTGTGATGACTTGCATGATCGGTTTTTGCCCTCACCCGTTCAGTCGGGAAGGACCGTGAACTCTGCGGTGAACGCCGTTTTCCGGGGAAGCGTGCAGACCCGGTTGTCGCAGGCGCGGAACACGATCTCGCCCGCCAGCGCATGAGTGCCCGGCTGGACATTTTCCGCCACCCGGCCCTGCCAGTCAAATTCCACGAAGTCTTCGTGGATCGCAACGACCTTGTCCAGCGCGCCGTCGTGCGCGATCCGGGGCTCGGACTCCCGCCATTTCCCCGGCCCGAGCAGCCCCCCGCTTTCAAGCTGAATGCTGGTGGCCAGACTTTCCGGCTGCGTCGCCTTCAGGGAATAGATGTGCCAGCCCGCTGCCAGGGTGACCCTGAGATGCAGACGCACCGGGTCCCTGGGTTTCAGGGATTCCGGCTCAACCAGAGTCTGAACCTTGAGGACGGATTCGGTTTTTTGAGTGGGTGAGAACGCCTTGAAGGGGTCAAAGGCCGGAGCCGGCTGCCCCCAAAGACACACGATAAGCCCCGCTGAGAGCCCGGCTTTGAGCATTCGGGGCAACCGCCAGGGTATCTGAAACCGGGGGCGCCGAAGGGTCGGACGCACCGCATGCGGGCGCGGCCGCCGCTCCCTTTTGGGATGGACGATGAAATAGATCATGGTTCATCGGGAATGTGAAAACCTTAACGGGAACCGCGTGCGTTCAGCGGATCAGTTTCGCTTCGGCGCGGGACAGAGACAGGTATTTCTCGATGGCCTCGATGAATTTTTCCTGGGAAACCGCGCCGGAAAACATTTCGCCGGATACGTTGCCCGATTCCGAATCATACAGGCCGAGGATGAAGGTGGGCGTGCCCTGGATGCCGAGCCGGAGCCCTTCGCGGACGTCGTTCTGCACCCGCTCCTTGTACTTGCCGGTTTTCAGGCAGGATTGAAATGCGTCGAGCTTTTTGACTCCCGCGTCCTTGGCCAGTGCAACCACTTCCTTGCCGGCCAGCGGCGACGTGTTGTCGACCTTTTCATAGAGAATCCGCTGCATCTGCCAGAAACGCTCCTGATCGCGGGCGCATTCCACCGCTTCAGCCAGGTACTTGGCGCCTTTGTGAAACGGCAGGGGAAAATGCCGGTAGCCGAACTGCACGTCTTTGGCATATTCCTTCCTGAGCTTGCGCAGCGTGTCCTGCACGCGCTTGCAGAACGGACATTCGAAATCGGAGTACTCCAGCACGAACACCTTGCGGGATTTTTTCGGTTCCGGATCGAACGCCAGCATGGCCGTGCCGATCCCCGCCACCACATGAAAATCGCTCGGCGGTTTCAAATAGACTTTGACCAGCTTGTTTTCCAAAGCCCACTGATATTTTTTTTCGATGTAGGTCGCATGGGAAACCCGCTCGAGGTATTCGCGGATTTCCTCCCGCATGCTCTCCAGACTGCCGAGATCCTTCACGCCCGGCGTTTCCCGGTAGAACTTGGCGACGTCCGATTCCCGCACTTCCGGCGGCTCTTCGTCGATGATCTCGGGATATTTCTTTCCGAGGATCTGCAGAATCTTTTCTTTCAACGCCCGGTTCTGCATTTTATGCAGCTGCGCCATCGCATCGTGGATCTGGGCGTTTTTCACGTCGTCCATCATGATCGGCTCGCCGTCCACCGTGGCCACCACGGGATTGTTGGTGAACGTCTTGCCGTTGTTGGAATCGGCGATCCCCGGTTGCGGAAAAGAAAGGAAAAGAGCCAGCAGGCAGGCAAAAAATACGAATCGGCGAAACATCATGGAAGCGGTCTTGGTTGTGTTGCGGAAAAATCAAACCCTCAGGAAAGTCCGGTCCTCACTTTCCTTGATACTTTATTATCTCGCACTTGAGGGGCTGCGCGCAATCAGATTGTTCCGCGGCAGGGCGGAAAAATTCAGCGTGAAAATCGCTGGAAAGAGGGATCTTGCGGGAGCAAACCGGGCAGCGTGCAGCCGCTGTGGACACACGTTTTTCCCGCCGGATCGGCGGAATCCGCAAACGCTCCGGCCCCGTTCCCGGCACTCGCGTCACACCCGTGGCAGGAGCCGGCACAGCTATAAGACCCGTGCGTCAGCCCGCCGCGATGGACGGTTCCGGGTTGAGAAACTTGTGGCAGTTATCGGCCAGATTGAGAAACGCCTTCGCCGCCGCCGAATCGGGACGCGACAGCACGACCGGTTCGCCGCTGTCGGAACGTATGGTGATTTCCGCATCCAGCGGGATTTTGCCGAGATACGGAAGCACCAGCTCCTGCGCCAGCTTTTCGCCGCCGCCCTTTTTGAACACGTCGATGTCCTTTTCACAGTGCGGACAGGTGAGCGTGCTCATGTTCTCGATGATCCCGACGATGGGCACGTTGCTGTCGCGCGCGAAGGAGATCATCTTGCGCGCGTCCAGAAGCGCCAAATCTTGTGGAGTCGTCACCACCACCGCGCCATCCACTTCTCCGATGAAATCGATGATGGTGATCTGCTCGTTGCCGGTTCCTGGAGGCAGATCGATGAGCAGATAATCCAGCTTGCCCCAGTGGATGTTACCCAGAAGCTCGATGATGAAATCGTATTTCACCGCGTCGCGCCAGGCGATGTGCATGTTGGGGTCTTCGATCAGAAAGCCCAGCGACGCCACTTTCAGCCCGTTTCGCGTCTCGTAGGGATCGATCCCCTCGTCGGTGGCTTTGAGACGAACGCTCTCGGCATTGAGCAGCTTGGGGATATTGGGACCGTGCAGATCGGCGTCCGCGAGTCCCACCGCGTAGCCTTTCTCCGCAAGGGCGATGGCGAGGTTCGTGGTCACGGTGCTCTTGCCAACCCCGCCTTTGTTGCTGCCGACGATCAGCTTGTGCTTGATATCGTTCATCCGGTGGTTCACCAGCCACCGGTTGTGCTCGTTTTTGTCGGCCTTGCAATCGGTGTCGTTGTTGAATTCACACATCTCACAGGTGTGTAGGAGCCTGCATTCTCCCGTTACGACCATCATGACCTCCTGGTGTTGGAAAATCTGAAAAAATTCAAGAATTTCACGTTCAGGGAGCGGCCGCCCTGCCCCGCTTAAGCACTCCAGCGAAGGATTGCGGCGCGTGTTGAACGTTCGGTTGCAGAAAGTACCCGGCTTTTTTCCCGGTTCTCATGCTTTCCGCGGCAGCGAAACAATGCTTTCCGGAGCCGCAAAAAACAAGTAATAGAGTGGCTTACACATGAGGTTAGGGAACTCTCACCGCCATGTCAAGCGAAATGCGGCGATTCCCGCCGACCCGCGGAAAGCCCGCTCTCAAGCGCCGGAGACCGGGGTGCAACGCATCGGACGGAATGCGCACGCCGTTCTGTTCAGCATGTGGATATGCCGGATAGCGCCTCCGAACACAAGCTGGCAAGGACGCGCGCTGCCGCCAGGCATGACAACTTGGGCTCATCCTGCGGCGCAAAAAAAACTTCCAGATCGAATCTCTTTTATAGTAAGGTCAATGAAAGTTGATCTGAACATCCTCCCAGACTGATAACCCGAATTGTGAGCGAAACATCCACAGGGATTGATTCCCTCACGCACAGTGATGGCAGTCAGAATGGGCGAATCGATCCAACCATCCCCTTAAATGCGTTTCGTTTCAGGATGACTGTGGCAGGATCCGCCTCACAGTGCGGTTCGATTCAAACCACGTCACTAATCAACGGGCGTGGGAGGCAAATTAACAACCCGTATTTGTTATTAGGAGTCTGGGCATTATGAAAAAGTTTTCGATTCAGTTCATGGTGATTGTGGGAACCTTGTTTGCAATGATCGTGGCCACGGCCTGCGCCGGCAATTCGGTCAAGATTTCCGAGCCGAAAGACGGAGCGACCGTTTCCAGCCCGGTCAAGGTGTGCATGGAAGTTTCCGGCGTCACCGTCGAGCCGGCTAAAAAAGGCGTCAACGAAGGCAAAGGCCATCACCACATTCTGGTGGACGTGGACCTTCCCAAGGATCTCAGCAAGCCGATCGGCAAAGACGCCAACCACGTGCACATGGGCGACGGTTCCACCTGCAAGGAACTCAAGCTGGAATCCGGCAAGCACACCCTGCGCACCCTGTTCGCCACCGGAAACCATGTTCCCTACAATCCGCCTCTGACCGACACCGTGATGATCACGGTCAAGTAACCGGTTTCAGGCCAAAGACTGCATCCGTGCTGCCCCGGTTTCGGGGCAGCATCGTTTTTTTTTTCGGCATGCCCTCCCCCGTATCCGAAGCCCCCGTCCGCATGCGGCTCCCCCCACAGGCGCTTTCAAACAAGCCATTGAATCATTTAATCTTGCCTTTGGAGTGAAAGGGGTTGTAATCGCCAGCCGCAATTTATAGAATCATTACCATCTTTCGAAACCGCACACTCGGGCGTCCGCACGGAATACACGGCGCCAGTGAAACGCTCCCATGAATCGCTACCGGTTCCAGCACAGCCGCCTCCATCGTCTCGCAGGGTTCTGCATCCTGTTCGCGTGCCTGTTGCTGCCCGTCAGCGCCTCAGGCCTCGAAGCCAACAAAAGCGCCGTCGCTCTCTTGACCGCAAAGGACGCTGAAGGAAACACCGTCTCCACCGGCACCGGTTTCGTGGTCGATCCCGGCGGCACCCTGGTCACCAATTACCACGTGCTCGTGGACGCCGCCTCTGTGGAGGCGTTGTTCCCCAACGGCGTCAAAGCCGCCGTCGATTGGGCGCTCAAAATCGACCGCAAAAAAGACTTCGCCGTGCTCAAGCTCAAGGACGGCTTTTATTCCACCCTGGAACTGGCCGACTCCGCCGGTCTCAAGCCCTACGAGTACACCAGCGCGCTCGGGTATCCCTCCCGCAACGTGAGTGAGGAACGGAACGGCGAAAAACAGATCATCCTGCAGACCTTCGGCTACGTGCTCGGCGTGCATCCGCAGGCGTATCCCGATTTTTCCTACATCTACACCACCACGCCTTTCGGACCGGGGTTCAGCGGCGGCCCGCTGTTAAACCAGGACAACAAGGTGCTGGGCATCGCTACCGTGGAGGGGCGTTCCATCAACCTGGCGCTGCCCATCGAAGAGGTCAAACCCTATCTCAAGGCGAAAAGCAGGATCCCGCTGAGTCAGATTCTGGAAGAAGACAAAACCGCCAAGGAAGCGCTGTATTACAAAGGCAATTTCGCCCTCTACGCACAAGGCGATCCGGACCGCGCGCTCGAACTGTTCAACCAGGCCCTGAACCTGGACCCGGAATTCATCCTCGCCCTGTACGACAGCGCGGTGGCGTACCGGGATCTGGGCATGCCGGACAAAACCACACAGAGTTATGAAAAGGTGATCCGGCTCAATCCGAAGTTTCCCGAGGCGCTCTCCAATCTGGGAGGCTATTATTTCCGCAGCGGCAACATCGAAAAAGCGGTGGAGCTGTTCCGGCGGGCCATCGCGCACTATCCCAATTTCATCCAGGCGCACTCCAATCTGGGAGCGGCGCTGAACAAGCTCGGCCGCGCCGATGAAGCGCTGCCCCACATCCAGAAGACCCTGGAACTCGATCCGGAATTCGCCATCGCCCATTACAACCTCGGCAACGCCTACTTTTCCCTCAACCAGTGGGACGAGGCGCAAAAGGCTTACCAGAAATCCGTCAGCCTGGGCGTGGATTTTCTTTCCCTGCACTGGAAACTGTACGAGATCCATCACGGACGCGGCCACGTGGACGAAGCCAGAAAGCAGCTCGACATCATCCTGCAGATGGACCCGGAAAATCCGGAAGCCCGGCGCAAACGCTCGGAACTGTCCCGCATCCCCCGCTGACCGCCGCGGTCAGAGTTTCTTCAGCACCTCCACCACCACATCGAACACGAGAGCGAGGCTTTCCGGCGAGCATTTGTCCAGCGTGTCGGTCATCTTGTGCCAGTGCGGGTAGTCGAAATCGATCAGCACCACGGAAGGAATGCCGAGCCCGATGAACGGATAATGATCGTCGTAGATCGTGTATTTGAGTTTGTCTTTGAATTGAGGCAGGTTTTTTTTCCTGGCGACTTTGAAAATCAGATCCACCAGCCAGGCCGCGTTCTTGACGGAAAACGATTCCCGGTAAATTTCCAGATCGCGGTCTCCGATCATGTCGATGATCAGCACGCAATAGGGTTTTTCATCCGTATCCCTGAGCCTGTCGGCGTAGTGGATCGACCCCAGCAGATTCTCACCGGAACCCTTGGCGCCCAGATCCTCGCCGTCGAAGAACACCAGTTGCACCGTCCTTTCCGGCCGGTGTGCGCTCAAATGCTCCGCCAGCGCCAGAAGCACCGCCGTTCCGGAACCGCCGTCGTTGGCGCCGAGAATCGGGCGCGAGCGCAGGGCCGGGTTCGGATCCTCATCCGCGAACGGACGCGTGTCGTGATGCGTGCCGATGAGAACCGGCGGTCCCTTTCGGGTCCCCACGAACGTGAAAATGACGTTGGACAGCGCCAGCGGTTCCGCACCGGACCGGTCATGCGTGAACGCCTGCTCGCGCACCGAATCGGCGTATTGTTCACCCACCTGTTTGAGAAAGGCGATGGTTCGGGCATGCCCCGGACTTCCGGGATAACGCGGGCCGAAGCCGGTCAGCGTCTTGAGGTAGTTCCAGGCAGGGTTCGGCGCCGATTCCTGGGCGCGGGATTCGGCAAAACATGTGAGTGAAAACAGGATCACCGCCGCGGGCAAAACCAGCCTGCGCAGGAGTGCGGTCCGGAGAAATAAACGCAGCGCCGTCACGGTTTCATCTGCCGGGAAAACGGACTTCCGTTTTGCCGCTCCCGGATAGAAAAATAATCCTCGAGAATGGCCGCATGGTCGAAGGCAAGAGGTTCAGGCAGGTTGTCTTTCGAAAACACACCCAGCGCCTTTGCGTCGGAAGCCGCTTTCGGCGCCCCCGAAGCCTGCGCCACGAACACCGTCGAAATATTGTGCTGGCGCGTGTCCCGCGCCGGGTCGGAATAGGTGTGAAACTGGCCCAAAAGCCGCACCTCCAGCGAGGTCTCCTCCTTCGCCTCACGCACCGCCGCCTGCTCCAGCGATTCGCCGTAATCCACGTATCCGCCCGGCAGCGCCCAGCCTTGCGGCGGGTTCGCCCGCTCGATCAGGACGACGCCCCCCGCTTCCATCTCGATGATGATGTCGACTGTCGGTGTGGGATTTCTGTACGGCATGGCCAGTTCGGATAAGACGCTGATCGTCAACGGGTTTAGGCTCCCGCCGGGAAACGGCAGGAAGAATAAAAATAATACCATCCCACAACGCGGACGGCCAGCCTTGACAAACCCGGATTTAACCGATATTTTGGCGTAAATGAGCCATTCTTATTGCAGGAAACACTTAAGTTTTCCCTAAATTTGCCGATACAATCCTGTGCGGGGGGAGTATTTTGACGTGGAATGGCCGCAGGCGGGGTGTCTTGCGACACGCGCTGTTTTCGGCTAAATTATTGAATTAACAGGAGTTGCAAAGCTCCCTCAGGTGACGGTCATGGAAATCCCCGAAATCAAGAACAAAGCCATTCAAAACAAGCTGCGCGTGGGCAACAAGCAGCCCGTTGGAAAAGGAGATAAAGACGCCTCCTCTTCCGGCTCCGTTCAGGGGGGGGACCGCACTGCGTTGTCTTCTCAGGCCAAGGCCCTGCAGAACGCCATCGACACCGTGAAAGCCGAACCCGACGCCGTCCGCGTGGAAAAAGTGGACCGCATCAAGCGGGAAATCGCCGAAGGACGGTTCAATGTCGACAGCCGTGAAGTGGCCGGGAAGATCCTCAAAGACATCATCTCCGAATCGAAATTCCTCGGCTGATCCTCAGCCTCGCCTCATCCTGCCGCATGTTTCCGGTGCGTTCCCGATGCACCCTGAGAGTGTGCATGCAGCCGGAGAGTATCACATAAATAGCTGAAATCAAACAAATAATTTCAAGTCAGAGAAAAAAAAGCGGCTCACTCGGGAGGCGTTGAGGCGGAAGCCGGTGTGCTTTGCGAGGCGAGAAACCGGTTGAGCTTGTCGATCAGGACGTTCACGTCCATGCCGTGCATGAGGGCGCCGTTTTCCAGCGTGTCGAACTTGACGGCGAAGCACTGGCTGCAGCTCATATTGAGGTCGGCGAAAAACTTCATCGCGCCGGGATAGGCGCTGATGATTTCGTTGATCCGGGTGTCTTTGCTGATGAGCATCACGTGGATCCCCTGAATTTTCTTGCCGCTCAATTTTCCGTATGGTAGCATCGGATCTTTGTTCAAACAACGATTTTCGTACAGGAGCGTTTCATGGCCAAAAGATGCGAGGTCTGCGACAAGGGCCCCATGTTCGGCAACAATGTCAGTCACGCCAACAACACCACCCGGCGGCGCTGGAACCCGAACCTCAAGAAACTCCGGGTGATGTATGAAGGTGCCGTGCGGACGATGAAAGTGTGCACCCGCTGTCTCAAAGGCGGCAAAGTGGCGAAGGTCTGCTGATCAGTTGAACGTGACTTCCAGATCGTCGTAATTCACCGCATCCTCCTGATCGCTGCCTTTCGCCCGCCTCAGCGTTTTCTTCCGGTATTCCTTCACCCGCTCCAGATGTATCACGCCGTCCACCTTGCGCACCTTTTCCAGGGTCTGGTTGAGCTGCGTCAGGTTCTGAATTTCAATCGACAGGTCGAAGTAGGCCCGCTTGTTCGGCCCCTGCTGCACGTTGGCGCGGATGATGTTGATGTCGCATTCGGCCAGCACGCTGCTGATGCTCGCCAAAAGCCCCGGCTTGTCCTGGGTGACGATGGAAATCCGCGTCGGGTAATTCGTCTTGTGCCCGGTGTCCCACTCGACCTCCACCAGCCGTTCGGATTCCTGCCCTATGTCGCTCACACTCGGGCAGTCCATGTGGTGCACCGTGACGCCGCGGCCCCGCGTGATGTAACCGAGAATCGGATCGCCCGGCACCGGGTTGCAGCACTTGCCCACCCGTAGCAGGATTTCCTCGTTGATGCACTTGACCTTGATGGCGTTTTCGGCCGGTTTCTGGGGCTTTTTCTCCTTGAGCTTGATGCGCGCCGCCTCTTCCTTCTTCTTGCGTTCCTGCAACATTTCGCGCGGCAGCAGTTTTTCCACCACGTGATGGGCGGAGAGCTTGCCGACGCCGATTCCGGTGAGCAGGCTGTCGAAGGAATTGTAGCCGCAGGCGTGCATCGCGTCGTCCAGGGGCTTGCCCTTGAGCAGTTCCGACGGCGTCAGGCCGTGTTCCTGGATTTCCTTATCCAGAAGTTCCCGGCCCAGGCTGAGGCTCTTTTCCCGTTCCTGGTGGTTGATGTAATTGGCAATGCGGTTGCGCGCCCGCGAGGTCTTGACGAAGGACAGCCAGTCGCGGCTGGGGTGCTTCTGCTTGCTGGTGATGATCTCCACCTGATTGCCGTTGCGCAGCTTGTAGCGCAGCGGCACGATCTTGCCGTCCACCTTGGCGTTGAGACAGTGATTGCCGATGTCGGTGTGCACCGCATAGGCGAAATCCACCGGCGTGGCGCCGTGCGGCAGCGCGATCACGTCCCCCTTCGGCGAGAACACGTAGACCTCGTGCGGGTACAGATTGATCTTGAACGCGTTGAGAAATTCCTTGGGATTTTTGAGGTCCTTCTGGTATTCGAGCAGGTGCCTAACCCAGGAGAGCTGATTGTCGAACGGCTTCGTCTTGCGCTCGCCCTTTTCCTTGTACTGCCAGTGGGCGGCAATGCCTTCCTCGCAGATCTTGTGCATTTCATGCGTGCGGATCTGCACCTCCACCCGCTCCCCGTCCGGCCCGATGACCGTCGTGTGCAGCGACTGGTACATGTTCGGCTTGGGCATCGCGATGTAATCCTTGAAGCGGCCCGGAATCGGTTTCCATAATGAATGGATCAGTCCCAGGATGGCGTAGCAGTCCTTGACCGAATCGGTCAGCACCCGCACGCCGATGAGGTCGTACACGTCCTCGAAGCTGATGTTCTGCGCCATCATCTTTACGTGGATGCTGAACAGGTGCTTGGGCCGTCCCACCACACCGGCCTTGATGTCCGCCGCTTCCAGCTCTTCGCTGATGATGGAACAGACCTTTTCGACGTACTGCTTGCGTTCCGCCTCCCCTTCCTTCACCTTCTCGCGCATGCGCCGGTATTCTTCCGGGTAGAGGTACTTGAACGCGCCGTTTTCCAGCTCCGAGCGCAGCCAGCCGATCCCCAGGCGGTTGGCGATGGGGGCATAGATGTCCAGGGTTTCGCGGGCGATCCGGCGCTGCCTCTCTTCCGACAGCGATTGCAGGGTCTTCATATTATGGGCGCGGTCGGCGAGCTTGATGAGCACCACCCGGATGTCCCGGCCCATGGCGAAGATCATTTTGCGGTAGTTTTCCGCCTGGCTCTCTTCCCGGCTGGAAAACTCCATCTTGCTGATCTTGGTGACGCCGTCCACCAGGCCGTAGATTTCCTCGCCGAACAGGTCCTGAATTTCCTCGGGGGTGGCCAGCGTGTCTTCGATCGTGTCGTGCAGCAGGCCCGCCGCCACCGTCTGCTCGTCCATTTTGAGCAGCGTCAGGTTGTAGGCCACTTCCAGAGGATGCGAGATGTAGGCTTCGCCCGAACGGCGGCTCTGACCGCGGTGCGCTTTGGCGGAATACAGGTAGGCGTCGAGGATGACGTCCACATCCGCTTCCGGGTGGTACGTCAGCACCGCATCTGTGAGGTCTTTGATTTTCCGCATTCCGATTCGGCCCGCTTCCGGGCGCGTCCGCAAAAAAGGTGGAAAATGAGCCACTTAGTCGAAAAATGCCGAAAATAGTATGGTTTAGCTCATTCTAAGAATACTTCTGTTGGCCTGTTTTTGTCAACCGCATAGGAGCAGGAAACCGATATGCTGTTTAGAATTGGATGAACGGGGACGGCTTTGGGAGCAGATTTTCTTTCAAGACGCGCTCTCTAGCCGCATCCGGCAATCCCCTTCCCCTGCCCGAAAGGGTATGGTATGAACAAAAGCCCGTCCGGCCGCGCCCTCTTCTTCGGATGCCGGGTACAGAATACGGCTTGCGGCGGGTTTGAAATGGAATTGTTTCTTGCACTTTCTGAATCCGCGATGACGACGGCCCGCAACCGAAAACCCTCCCTGGAAGATCCGCTCCAGTACATCAAGGGAGTGGGCCCCAAGCGCGCCCGCCTGCTGGAAAAACTGGGCCTCAAAAGCATCGAGGACTGCCTTTATTTCCTCCCCTTCCGCTACGAGGACCGCAGCCGGGTCGTGAAGATCGCCCAGATCGGCCTCGGGGAAACCGTCACCCTCACCGGAGAGGTCGTCCAGGCGGGCATCGCCCGCATCGGGCGGCGAAAAAAGATCTTCGAAGTGCTCATCAAAGACGACACCGGATCGCTGCGCGGCAAATGGTTCCGCTTCAACGAGACTTACATGACCGAGCGGTTTCAACCGGGAACGCGCTGGATCTTCTCCGGCAAACCCGCCTGGAGCCGTTACGGCGGCTCCGGCCTGGAACTCATCCACCCCGATTCGGAGCCGGTGGACGGCGAAGCCGGCGGACAGCTGGGCGGCATCCTGCCCGTCTACCACAACACCGAAGGGCTGCACTTAAAATCCCTGCGCGCGCTGATGAAAAACGTGGTGGAGCGCTACGCGCCGCTGCTGGAGGAATTCATTCCCGAACCGGTGCTCAAAACAAACGCGCTGCCGCCGCGCGCCCAGGCCATCCGCGACGCGCACCTGCCGCCGAAGGACACATCCGTCAAAGACCTCGACGGCTTCCGCACCGCGGCGCAGAAACGGCTCATCTTCGAGGAATTGTTTCTCATTCAGGTGGGACTCGCCTACCGCAAAAAGCACGCCCACGAAACCGTGCACGGCATGGCGTTCAAGACCCGCGGCGAGCTGATCCGCCGCTTCGTGAAACTGCTGCCCTACGAGCTGACCGGAGCGCAGAAGCGCGTGCTGGGCGAGATCATGCACGATCTGGAGCAGCCCCGGCCCATGAACCGGCTGGTGCAGGGCGACGTGGGCGCCGGCAAAACCGTGATCGCCCTGACCGCGCTGCTCACCGCCATCGACAACCGCACTCAGGGCGCGCTCATGGTGCCGACGGAAATTCTGGCCGAGCAGCATTATCTGACCCTGGAACCCTACTGCCGCGAACTCGGCGTCAAGATCGATCTCGCCACCAGCGCCGCGCCTGCCGGCGAGAAGAAAAAGATCCTTGAGCGCATCGAAAGCGGCGAAACCCAGATCGTCGTCGGCACCCACGCGCTGATTCAGAAAACCGTCGCTTTCAAGCGCCTGGGTCTCGCCGTCATCGACGAGCAGCACCGCTTCGGCGTGCTGCAGCGCGAAGCGCTCGGCAAAAAGGGCGCACGCCCGCACGTCTGCATCATGACCGCGACGCCCATCCCGCGCTCGCTGGCGCTCACCCTGTACGGAGAGATGGACGTTTCTTTTTTAGATGAATTACCGCCGGGCAGAAAGCCGATCACGACGCAGATCTATTACGGCGAAAAACGCGATCAGGCCTACGCCCGTCTGAGCGAGGAAGTCAAACAGGGGCGGCAGGCTTATGTGGTGTGCCCGCTGATCGAGGAGTCGGAGACGCTGGAGCTCAAGGCCGCCATCGACGTGCACGACTACCTCAAAGAGCGCTGGTTTCCGGACGGCGGCCTGGCGCTCATCCACGGCAAGCTCAAAAAAGAGGAGCGGCAGAAGATCATGGCCGCCTTCGCCGCGGGAACCCTGCACACCCTGGTCGCCACCACCGTGATCGAGGTGGGCATCGACGTGCCCAACGCCACGCTGATGGTCATCGAGCACGCGGAACGCTTCGGCCTCTCGCAGATCCACCAGCTGCGCGGCCGCGTCGGCCGCGGGGAGTACCCCTCGCACTGCTTTCTCATCGCCTACCACCCGTTGAGCGACGACGCCAAGGCCCGTCTAGCCGCCGTCCACCGCTCTTCCGACGGGTTCGAGATCGCCGAAGAGGACTTGAAGATCCGCGGACCCGGCGATTTCATGGGCACCCGCCAGTCCGGCATGCCGCTTCTGCGTGTGGCCAACCTGCTGCGCGACATGCACTGGCTCGACGCGGCGCGCCGGCAGGCGTTCGCGCTGATCGACCGCGACCCGCTGCTGAGCGACCCCGAACACGTGCAGCTCAAGCAAACGCTGCAAACCACTCTGGGCGAAAAACTCGATCTCCTGCACATCCTGTGAGCGGGCGGATATGTTAACCTGAGGCTTCAAACAATGTTTTTATGATCGGCACGACTGCAACCATGACGCTGACGCGCGGCGATAAAATCCTGATCGGCTGCCTGATCGCCCTGAACGCGGCCCTGTTCTTGCGCTGGACCGCCCCGGCTAAGCCGGGCGACTGGGTCGTCATCGAGGTGGACAAAAACGAGCGCGCCCGCCACTCGCTCAGGCAGGAAAAGACCGTCCGCGTCGAGGGGCCGCTGGGCGTCACCGAAGTCGAGATCCGGGAAGGAAAAGCCCGCATCCTGCGCTCACCGTGCAGCGGCAAGCTGTGCATCAAATCGGGCTTCATCCAGTATGCGGACCGGCTCGCCGCCTGTCTGCCCAACCGCGTGGTCGTGCGCATCGAAGGCGGCGGCCACCGCGGCGTCGACGCCGTCGTCGGCTGACCCCCCTGCTCTTCCATGAACCTTCATTCCGTTCGGTACATTATGAAACCCGTTCAACATCCAATCCCGCTCCTGCTGCTGATCCTCCTGCTCGCTGGCGCACCCGCATCCGGTTTCGCGGAAACGCCGCCGGTGCATCATCAGTTGAACATCGAACTCGATCCTGAGACACGCACCGCGCACATCGAAGACCGCGTGAGCCTGCGTCTTTGGGAAGATGCCCCCGGCCGGCTGGACTTTTTCCTGAACGCCGCTCTCAAACTGGAAATCCTGAAAACCGATCCCGCTTCCGGCATTGCGATCCGGCACACGAAACTCCCGGCCGCGGACGGACGCCCGGCGCTCACGCGCATCGCCGTCATCCGGCCCGGTTCCCAATCCTGGCCCGAAACGTTGGCGCTGCGTTTGCGCTATAGCGGCCCCGTGCTCGATCTGCAGGCCGGTGACACGCCCGATGCGGAACCTTTGGGCGTGGTGCTGTCCGGCGAGAGTTTCTTTTATCCGCAGCGAATCGATCCCGAAGGCCATCCGGACCGCGTGACCTTCGATCTAAAGGTGACGCTGCCCGAAGGCTACAAGGCGGTGAGCCAGGGCGCGCGCGTTGCAACGCCGGATGGCGGCGTGCGGTGGACATCGCCCGAGCCGATGGAAGAGATCATCCTGATCGCCGACAAGTATCACGTTTTCATCGAACCGCACGGCGGGATCGAAGTGCAGGCCTTTCTGCTGGAGAACGACGCGCCGCTCGCCAAACGCTACCTGGATGCGACGCGCCGCTACCTCGACTTTTATTCGCGGCTGATCGCCGAGTACCCGTTCAAAAAATTCGCGCTGGTGGAAAACCACCGCCAAACCGGCTACGGCATGGCCTCGTTCACCCTGCTCGGCTCCCGCGTCATCCGCTTTCCCTTCATCCTCAACACCTCCTACCCGCACGAGATCCTGCACAACTGGTGGGGCAACAGCGTCTACATCGACATGCAGCAGGGCAACTGGGCGGAAGGACTCACGGCCTACCTCGCCGATCACCTGCTGCTGGACGTGCAGGGCCAGGGCGCGCAGTACCGCTTTCAGGAACTGATGAAATATCTCAACTATGTGCATGCGGAAAACGATTTCCCTCTTTCCGCATTCACGCACCGGACGGACATGGCGTCCCAGGCCATCGGCTACGGCAAGACCCTCATGGTGCTGCACATGCTGAAAAACCGGCTCGGCGCCGGCGCCTTTTTCAAGGGGCTCCAGCATTTTTACAGCAAGCAGCGTTTCCGCTTCGCCGGCTGGCGCGAACTGGAAGCGTCGATGCAGGCCGTATCAGGGCAGGATCTGACGGCTTTTTTCAAACAGTGGATCCAGCGAAAAGGCGCGCCGCAATTGGAGATGACCCAGGCCGGGCACACAAAACACGCAGAAGGTCACCGGCTGACGCTCAAGCTTGCGCAGAAGCAGCAAGATCCGGCGTTCGCTCTGGATGTGCCTGTGGCGGTGTGGCTCAAGGGGGAAACCGGACCGCGGCTTGAGGTGCTGCGCATGCAGAACAAAACCCAGACCTTCGAACTCGATCTGCCCGCCGAGCCGGGACGGGTGCGGGTGGACCCGCACACCGACGTGTTCCGCAAACTCGACCGGCGCGAAGTGCCGCCCAGTCTCGGCGAGACGCTGGGCTCAAAAAGCCCCGCGAAACTTTTACCGGCGAAGGAGACGTATCCCGACGTGCTCGTGGGCTACCACCAGCTGGCGCAGGCGCTGGGAAATTCCGGCCCGGTCCCCGGCCCCATGCTGACCGACACGGCGAAACAGCCGGTGCCGCCGGGCAGCCTTCTGGTGTTCGGCCGCCACAACCGATACGCGGAGCATCTTAGGCCGCTGCTTGAAAAACAGGGCGTGCAACTCGGGGAGGACGCGGTGACCCTCGAAGGCAAGACCTTTCCCTGGCAGGACCACAGCTTCGTGTTCACCGTGCAGCGGCCGGGAAAGCGCGCAGGCTCCGTCACCTGGATCGTCGCCGCATCGGGAGCGAGCGTTCCGGGTCTCATGCGCAAGCTGCCGCACTACGGAAAGTACGGATATCTGGTGTTTCAGGGGGAGGCGCCCGACAACCGGCTCAAGGGCCGCTGGCATCCGGAGAGCGTGGGGCTGGGAAAGACATTTCATCCGGGCGGATACGAACTGCCGCCCGCTCCGGCACTGGTGACGAAGGGGCCGTGACGGCCCCTTCACAGGTGAGTCAGGATACTTTGATGAGCTTGATTTTGAAGTTCAGCGTTTTGCCCGCCAGAGGATGATTCATGTCGAGCGTGACATACTGCGCCGTCACCTGCGTGATGGTGGCGCGGGCCTTCTGCCCGTTGGGCGTCGTCACGATCAGCATCATCCCCTCCTGCGGTTCGCGGTCCTTCGGCATTTCATTTCGCGACACCTGCTGGATGAGTTTCTTATTCACTTCGCCATAAGCATCCGCCGGCGCGATGGAGAAAGATTTTTCCTCGCCCACCTTCATGCCCATCACCGCACTGTCGAATCCTTTGATGACCTGACCGGAACCCACTTCAAACTCCAGGGGAGTTTTGTGTTTCTCCGAACTGTCGAACACGGTGCCGTCGCTCAGTTTACCGACATAGGAAACCGTCACATTGTCTCCTTTCTGCACTTTTTTATCTTCGGCAAGCGCCGTCTGTGCCGCCAACAACAGAACGGCTGTCAGGACAGCCGGGTAGAGCAAAATCGCAAACAGATTCTTTTTCATGTTTCCCCCTATACTGAATATGTTGGTGTCTTTTTAAGGTACCACATCCCTCCTGATTACCAACGTGAAATGCATAACAACCCGGTTTTCAAAGCGATTCATCATTCCGATCGCCGCTTGTGCGGGGCAATCCGCGCCTTTGCAGACACTATCGGCAGTGCTTGGGAGGAGCGAACTATCCGCCGTGTCCGGCATTTGCATCGCGCACACGAATTAATCCGGACAACCCTAAGGCGATGTTCGGTAGTCCCTTCATTTCATTAAAGTTTATTAATTTTCTTTTAATATTCTTTTAATATCCGATCCCTATAATGGGTTCATAACTTTCTCCTCCTCCGGGGAAAGGGCTTGCTGCCACGACAAGCCCTTTCCCTCTTCTTTTCTGGGACGGATTAATAAAATATCAGATCACAGGCAACACGAGCATCCATCACTATTTTGAGGCAGCCATGAACGACATACGCGTGTATGAGGTAAAGGTTTTTGACCGGTCGGGCAAATTGAAAAAAACGATTTCTCAAAAAGCGCTGATCAAACGATCCGACGAAAACTTCAAGGCCCGCCAATCGCCTCTTAGAAATTACAAAAACAAAAGTGTGAACTGATTTCCGGTTGCGCCTGCAGCCGGATGCGATCCCCCGCCCTTTGGCGGGGGATTTTTTTTGCTCTGAGATCGATGTAAAAAAAACAAATCTTATGAGAACGCACACTCATTTTCCTGCCTGCCATCCCTAGCTTGTCGAAAGACACAGGGTTCAGTACAGAGTGGGAATTCAATGCACCTGTCCTTGCAGGGATTTCGTTGAACAAGAGAAAAAATCGAGGGGGTTCCCGCGTGCGGAGGCGTCAGCGGAGGTAGCGTCCGGCAAAGCCTTCGGCGGAGATGCCCACAGGAAGGTGCTTCCGGGCAATCCCCACCACGCGGTCGCGATAGGAAAGATCGACCGACTCGGGGTCCACCGCCGCCATCGCTTTCGGCAGCGGTGTTTTTAGAGTCCGCGCGCCGTTCACCGAACCGTCGCCGCCGATGAAATGATCGATCACCACGGCCGCGATTCCCGTGCGCGCAAGGCGTGCAAAAAAAGCCTCCGGCTCCTGCAAAGGGTAAAGCGGCGCCAGGCAGGCGACGGTCTTGAGACCGCGGCGGGACAGTTCCTCAAGCAGCCGCATCCTGGCCTCACAGGAGCTGGGCGGCGCGGCGAGACCCGGCAGGCGGTCGCGGTCGCCTTCCAGAGAAACCTGCACCCTGAGGTCGCAGCATTTTGCGAGCGCCGCGATGGCGTCCACATCGTCGAGGATTCTGGGGGAATGGGTCTGCAGAAGGAGCGCGTCGGGCGGCTTCGCCAACAGGGCTTTAAGCAGCCGGCGCGTGACGCGGAACCGGCGCTCGATGGGCTGCCAGGGATCGGTGGAACTGGACAGGAAGACGCCGAAGGAAGTCCCCCGGCCGCGGGCCCATTGTTTCTCCCGCTCCACCGTCCTGGCGTACACCTCTGCTGCGTTGCGCTTCACATCGACGAACCGGCCCCATTCGCGGCCTTTCGTCAGCCAGGCGTTGAAGCGGACGTAACAGGCCTCGCCGCAGGCGGAACGGCCCAGCCCGCAGCCCACGTAGGGATTCAGCGAGTGCGAACACACCCCTTTCAGATACCCGGTCGCGCGGGTCAGGATGCTGCGGCATTCGAGGGACGTGATCTCCACGGCGGCGCTTTCAGTTGATCGGACCGTTGGTGGGAAATTCGCCGCTCCACCACTGGCCCCATTGCACCGAGGAAACATTCCTGCGGAAATTCGGCGCCGGAATGTAGAACGCCTCGTAGCCGCCGGACTGACGGCTGGCCTGAATGGTGCTCCACTGGCCTCTGGGGAACTCCTCAAGATGCAGCACCCAGACTTTTTCATTATCGGTTTTCCGCAGCACCAGGTATCCCTGTTCCTGGCCGTAATAGTAGCTGCCGAACAGCGTCACCGTGGTGCCCGGCGGACCGTCCAGGGTGAGGGTGTACATCCCCTCGCACCAGTAATTGCGGAAGTCCCGCCGCATGTCTTCCACGTTTTCTCCCGAATCCACGTAAAACAGCTCCGAACAATCGTCGCGGAAGGAATGCCGGTCGATGGCAGGGCCGCCGTCAAACAGCTGTTCCTTGGAAAGCATCAATTCGTTTTTGGCCTGCGCCGGAGATGCGAGAAAAAACGCGATCAACCCGGCGATGAGGATCTTGCCGTTCATCATGCCGCCTCCTGATCAGAAGGAATCAAAACCGTGCGGTGGGAAGCCCCCGGCCACGAAAAACCCGCGATTCTTGAGGTGTTTTTGGCGGTTCCGATTCAAATTTAGATTTCCCCTCGAATTTCAATTATAATAAACTGAAAAATTCGGAAAAAGGACAACTTTGGCAATTTTCAGGGTCACCGCCTCCCCCCAATCTCCCGCCGCATCCCGTTCAGCTGGATCCGGTTGCGGCCAGAGACGCCATCCGGTCTTCACGAGCGATTCAAAACCCTGTATTGAGCCCATTGCGTTTTTTATTTCCGGTTGCACCGTCCCCGATCCGCCGGGGGCATGAGCATGGAATGATGGAACTTTCCACCGAAAAACAGACAACCTCGCGCACGCTCGCCATTTTAGGTGTGGTCATCGCGCTGACCATTTTCATTCTCGACCTGAATCTGCCGTTAGGGGTCGCCGACGGCATGCTTTACGTGGCGGTGGTGCTTTTGGGGCTCAGGGCCCGGTCGCTTCCGTTCCTGCTATGGGCGGCCTTGACCGGCACGGTCCTCACCATCGTCGGGTATTTCCTGTCGCCGCCCGGAGGCGAGTCCTGGAAAGTGGTCGCCAACCGGGGCCTGGCGGTCCTCACGATCTGGACCACGGCGTACCTGTGCCTGTGGAAAATCCGCGCCAGCCAAAAAATCCGCGACGCCAACAAAGACCTCGAACAACGGGTGCAAGAACGGACCACGATGCTCAACCAGACGCTCAACCTGCTGCGCCGCGAAAAAGAATACGTGCAGCTGCACAAGGACATCGCGGTGGCTTCCAACGAGTCCCGCACTGTCGAAGCCGCTCTGGAATACGGCATGAAACGCGTGTGCGAGCACACGGGCTGGCCGGTGGGGCACATCTACCTCCGCAGCGAAGCGTCCTTAGACCAGCTCGAGCCCACGGCGATCTGGTATCTGGAAGATCCCGGCCGGTTTGAAACCTTTCGTAAAATCACGGAAGCGACTTCCCTGGACAGCGGCGTCGGGCTGCCAGGAAGGGTCATGCAGAACGGAGAGCCCGCCTGGATCATCGACGTGACCCGCGATCGTAATTTTCCACGCGCCAAGCTTGCGGAAAATATCGGCGTGAAAGCCGGATTCGCCTTTCCCATTCTGATCGGAAAGGAAACGGTCGGCGTCATGGAGTTTTTCTCATCGGAAGCCGTCGAGCCCGACAAGGAAATGCTGGAGATCATGGGACAGGTGGGCACCCAGCTCGGAAGGGTGATCGAACGCAAGCGGGCGGAGAAAGAACAGAAAAAACTCTTAAAGTCGCTGAGGGAACGGGTCAAGGAACTGACCTCGATGTACGGCGTGGCCAATCTGGTCGGCACCTCCCGCACCATGAAGGAAGTTCTGCAAAAGGTGGGATCCATCATCATTCCGGGAATGCAGTATCCGGAACTGGCGCAGGTCAAAGTGAATTTCGACGGCGACACCTTCCCGAAGGAACCCCTCGAGGAAACGCCCTGGAAGCTTTCCCGCGACATCGCCATTCACGGCGGCGTCCACGGCAGCCTGGATGTGTTTTACAGCCGGCCCGTGGGCGGCGGCGACACCAGCGACCCGTTCATCAAGGAAGAGCGGGATATGATCGACGGACTCGCGCATTTATTGAGCGTCGCCGCCGAACGCAAACAGGCGGAAAAGGAAATCAAACGCTCGCGCGAGCAGCTGCGCAAACTGTATCACCGCCTGGAGCTGGTGCGGGAAGAAGAGCGCTCCCGCATGGCCCGGGAAATCCACGACGAACTCGCCCAGATCCTCACAACATTGAAACTCGAAGTCGCGCTTCTGGACAACAAGCTCGTCCACAAAGCGTCGGACCTGCGCTCCTTCACCGAACTGATGCTGAAGCTGATCGACAATTCGATCCAGATGGGGAAAAAGATCGTCATGGATCTGCGCCCTCCGCTGCTCGATGAGCTGGGGCTGGAGGAGGCCATCGAATGGCAGGCGGCGGAATTCGAGAGAAGAACGGGCATTCAGTGCCACATCGAGCTGGATGAAAACCGCCTTTCTCTGGACAAGGACCGGGCCACGACGCTGTTCCGCATCTTCCAGGAAACTTTGACCAACGTCGCGCGCCACGCGAACGCCAACCGGATTTGGGTGGAGCTGCATGAGCGTGACGGTCTGGTGACCCTGAATGTGAAGGACAATGGGCTTGGAATCACCCACGAACAGATCTTCAACTTAAGATCGCTGGGTCTTCTTGGAATCCGCGAGCGCGCTCTGGTCTGGGGTGGTGAAGTCGATATAAACGGGGTACCCAATGAAGGGACCACGGTGACCATACGCATTCACAACCCAGAAACGGAATCGAAACCATGAAAGAAAAAATAAAGCTGTTGATTGCGGACGACCACCCTTTATTCCGCCAGGGTCTCAAGCACACGTTTTCCGAAACCGAAGACATCGAAGTGACTGCCGAAGCGGAAAACGGGGACGATCTTCTGACAAAAGTTCAACAGAACGAATTTCATCTCGTCATCCTCGATATCGCCATGCCGGGCAAAAACGGGTTCGAGACCATGAAGCAGCTTAAGGCAAGCCATCCCAAACTGCCCGTTCTGGTCGTGAGCGTCTACCCGGAGGAACAGTATGCCGTGCGTTACCTCAAAGCCGGGGCGTCCGGATACCTGACAAAGGAAAGCGCTCCGGACATGCTCATCTCGGCGGTGCGCAAGGTGGCGTTGGGCGGAAAATTCGCAAGCCCGGCGGTGATGGAAAAGCTGGCGTTTCATTATTCCGATACCGACAAGCTGCCGCACGAAACGCTTTCCGACCGGGAATACCAGGTCTTCTGCATGATCGCTGGCGGACAGTCGCTCACTGAGATCGGCATCAAGCTCTCTTTGAGCGTGAAAACCATCAGCACCTACCGGTCGCGCATACTCGAAAAAATGCAACTCACACGCAATTCTGAATTGATCCATTACGCCATCAATCACAAACTTCTGTAAGCCCCGCTTTCCCTGTTCGGTCACGGGAACCCTTTCCCGCCTGTCCACGCGGGAAACACACGCATACCGAATCAGAATATTCCGACACGCCACAGGACCCAAGCCTACTCAAAATACAGAGAACGGCTGATACCGCATCCACCCGGCTTCGCCTAAAATGCCCCAAATTTACAAGGCGTTCTGTTTTCTCAATATCCACGGGCATCATTATAAGAACTTCAGTCTGACGGACCCTGAGCACGCGCAGCCCCATCATCTTACAAAACCGCGAAAATGATCCACCGGAACAGAAAATCATCGATCCAATCCATTTCAGGTGCCCTCACAGCGGCTCTTCTGTGTGCGGTTGTTTTCGCAGGATGGAAACTCGGTTCGGCGGAAGCGTCGCCGCGTAAGATCTCGCTCCATCCACCGGAGGGCGTCGAGTATCCCGTCACTGTGTCACCGGGATCCTTGATCCAGGTGCAAAATGAGTTCAGCCATCCGCTGATCGATCTCATGGTCTTAAAAGAATCCTCCGGTAAAAAACTGGTGCACATACAGAGACTGCTGCCCGGCGAAACATTCGGGCTCGAGTTCTCGCATCAGGGGACGTACTGGATCTGTTACTCGCGAACGCCGGATAAAGACAAGGACCTGTGTCTGCAACTGAATGTGGGCGGCCTCAAACCCGTTTGACTCCACCCTCGACCGCTAGCCTCCCCCGGAGAATTCAGCGCAGACCGACTTCAACCATGATTGAAAGGAGCAGGGAATGAAACGCATCGTATTTTTTACCGTGATTTTTGTCGTGAGCCTCAGCGCTTCCGCTTTCGCGGGTCAGCTGAATCCGAATCAGGTGACCTCCTGCAAAGACGCCAACGCCATCGACATCCAGGTCGTAAAGACCGCACCGCAAAACAACGATAAATTCGGCTACACCAGCAACGACCGCGGTTCCGCCAATCTGGTGATCTGGAAATCCTCCAACTACACCACGGTTCCCATCACCCTGGGACCCAACGACGACCACCGCAGCATCACCGCGACCGACAAAGGCCGCACCGGTCTTGGACCGATGGGCACGATGGGTCCCGCTGGCGTGACTCTGAAAAAGCAGCCTGCTTTCAGCCGTGGCGATTCCATCGGCGACATCAGCGGCACCGTGAAAATCACCAACACCGGCGCAATTCCGGTTACGGTCGAATGCAAATAAGGTTTACCTGTTAGGGCTTTTTCTTTGGCGAGTGAAGCCCTTACCCTGGGACAGCCGGCCAAATGGCCGGCTGTTTCTTTTTGTGCGTCTTTTCTTCCAAATCCGCAAGACGAGCAAGAACCGCCTTCCCCCATCCCTGCCCCACTGGGAGTTTCCTTAAAATTTAAATTGAAAACACGGATGGATGCTTGCGTGTCGCAAGCAGAAATCAGGCGTGAGACTTCTCAGGAAACGGTGGTTTGACGCGGGATCAAAGGCTGCGGTGGATGAGCGTGTTCATCATGCGGCGGTACTGGTCGTTGCCGAACAGCTCCGCATCGTCCTTCTTGCGGTCGAACGCCCCCAAAGCTTCAAAGATTCCCGGACGTGCGTTTTGCTTGGCGATCAACAACAGATTGCGCTTGTGAACGGCGCTGGACGAATGGTCGTGACACGCCTCCTGCAAGGATTCCGCTTTGCTCATCCCACCCTCCTGAAAAAAAATGGCCAACGGACGGATGCGAGGCCGCCGTGGAATTCATTCATTACATGGAAGGAAAAGCAAAATATATACCAGTCATTCTAAAAAAGCAAGTCCGGCGCAAAATCCTTTGTGCATAAAGGGATCGTCCACTCAGCCTGCGGCCGCGGCGCGGGTCCGCTGCCACTGATTATTGACGGACGGGGGAAATTTGACGGAAAAGTCAGAATGCAACTGCGTCAGAGGGTGCCCGCGGGTTGTCACTTCATTTCGATTGTCACGTTCGCTTCCATTCCCGGCTGCAGATGCAGATCCGGATTGGGAACCGCCACCTTGATGTGATAGGAACCCTTCTTGCCGGACGGCTTCGCATCCGCGCCCTGCGGAGCCTGTTTGGGGGCGGCGACATGCACGACTTTGCCGGAGAAAACCTTTTCCTGCAGGGATCGCGAGGAGACCAGCACCTCCATGCCTTTTTTTATTGCGGCGCCGTCCTCGCCGTCCACGTAGCCCCAGATCCAGACCGGGTCGAGCTTGCCGATCGTCGCCACCTGCGTTCCGGCGACCGTGAACTCACCGGGGTCGAGGCTCCGTTCCATGATATGGCCGGGAAAGGGCGCCACGACTTCCGCCAGCCGGAGCTTTTCTTCCGCCTGGGCGAGCGCCGCTTTGGCCTGGGCGAGGCGCTGCTGAACATCGGCCCCCTTGCCCGCCGGCGCCATTGTCACCTTGGGAGCCGCTTTCACCAGCGCCACCTTGGTCGGCGGCGGCGGTTCCACCGGCGGCGCCTGCTTCACCACGCGCAGCATCTCTTCCGCTTCCTTCACCTGCGCTTTGGCGGTCTCAAAATCCGATTTCGCTTTCTGCAATTCCTTTTCGGGAGCGGTGCCTTCTTTGAACATCTTTTCATAGCGCGCCACCTCCAGACGCATGGTTTCCATCTCGTCCCGCGCGTGCGCCACCGCCGTTTCGGCGACGGAGATTTCCTCCCTGTGCTTTGTTTCCAGGTCTTCGTCTTTCGGCGTCACGGCGGCGGGAGCGGATGTTTCCGGCGCCAGTCCGGAAAGCATCGTTTCAAGCTCCGCCTGCGCGTCCTGCACCTTCTTCTTCAACAGAGCCACTTCGTCCACCAGTTCCTGATTGTCCAGCCGCGCCACGGTCTGATCCTTCTCCACCACATCGCCCACCGACACCAGAACGTCTCCGACCTTGCCGGGCGTTTGAAAGTGCAGCGATTGCTGGCGCACCTCGACCTTGCCGGTGAATTCGACCGTTTTCGTGGCTGCTTCCGGAAGCGGCTTGGCGACGTGGTTTTTGATGTACCAGTTCGCCGCAAACAAAAGCAGGCCGAAGACCAAAAAGATGACTGCGACGGGATTGATTTTACGCAATGCCGGGCTCCTCCCTTTCACTCGGGTGCGCCCCGGACCACCGGCGCGGACCCTTTAACCTGTTCATCTATAATATGTTATCTTAATACTTCAATCACTTCAGCGAATTTGTTACTGTAGCGCTTTCACACTCACGCCCCGGCCAATTAGGCAGCGGTTTTACAAAAGGAAACCAGAAAAGCTCATGAACGATTCCATTCGCGTGCGTTTCGCACCCAGCCCGACGGGAACGCTGCATATCGGCGGCGTCCGGACCGCATTGTTCAACTGGCTGTTCGCCAGACATCACAAGGGAAAATTCATCCTGCGTATCGAGGACACGGATTTATCCAGATCCACGGAGCAATCGATCCATGAAATCCTGCAGGCAATGCTTTGGCTGGGTCTCGATTGGGACGAAGGCCCCTTCCGGCAGACGGAGCGTTCCAATCTCTATAAGGAAAAGATAGCGCTTCTCCTCCGGCAGGAGAAAGCCTACCACTGTTATTGTACACCAGAAGAACTCGAAACGCGCCGCAAAGAAGCGCAAAAAAAAGGATTGAAACCCAAATACGACGGCCGATGCCGAAACCGCACCGACGTTCCCGAAGATCTTCCTTCCGTGGTGCGCTTCAAAACGCCGCTCGAAGGAACGATCAGCGTGGACGATGTCCTGCGCGGCAAGGTGGTGTTCGACGTGGCCGAGCTCGACGACCTCATCATCCAGCGCAGCGACGGCACCCCGACCTACAATTTCGTCGTCGTGGTGGACGACACCGACATGCGCATCTCCCACGTCATCCGCGGCGACGACCACCTGTCCAACACGCCGCGGCAGGCGCTTTTATACGACGCGTTCGAGTATCCCCGGCCGAAGTTCGCCCACATCTCCCTGATCCTGGGCACCGACAAGACCCGGCTCAGCAAGCGCCACGGGGCCACCTCCACCCTCGCCTACCGCGACCAGGGCTACCTGCCCGACGCGCTGGTCAACTATCTGGTGCGGCTGGGCTGGTCGCACGGCGATCAGGAGATCTTCACCCGCAAGGAGCTGATCGAACATTTTTCCCTGGAGAACGTCACCCTGTCCGCGGCGGTGTTCAACCCGGAAAAACTCGACTGGCTCAACCAGCAGTACATCAAGGCCACGCCGCCGGAAGAACTCGCCAAAACCCTGGAAACCGTGCTGATCCAGGAGAAAATCCTGCCTCAGCGGCATGGGTTCGAGCCCGAGGACCTCGCCCGCGTCATCCCGGCGCTCAACGAGCGGAGCAAGACCCTCGTCGAGATGGCGCACAAGGCCGCGTTTTATTTCCGCAAGGACGTGGAATTCGACGATGCCGCCAGGCAGAAATTCCTCACTCCGGAAGCGAAGCCGCTGCTTGAGGATTTATCCAATAAGATATTGAATTTAAAAGACTTTAACCACGATTCGATCGAGACCGCCTTCAAGGAGATCGTCGCCGAGCGGGGCCTCAAGCTCGGCAAGCTCGCCCAGCCGGTGCGCGTCGCCCTCACCGGCAGCAAGGAAAGCCCCGGCATCTACGACGTGGTGCAGCTTCTGGGCCGCGAAACCGCCAGCGCCCGCCTGAACGCCGCCGCCGCGGCCATTCCCGCCGGTTGATTTTTTTCCCGATCGTTGTAAGGATGGAGGGGGGATGGGAGACCCCATCCCCGGGAGAGGAAAATTTTGCATGAGCCGGACGGGCGCCGATCCACACGGACATGTCGTCCTGAGCTTGTCGAAGGACGACTGGATCAGGCTGGCACACGAAGGACTGATGCAAAGATTCTTGGGAGAGGAGACTCCGCAATTCATTTTCCTTTGGAGGGAGACATGCACATCCGAACCACCCTGGCGGCAATCATGATCACCGCATTTCTCGCAAGCCCCGCCCTGGCCAAAAACAACAGCGAACTCGTGCTCGACAAGCTCCGGCTCGACATCCACTACTCCCAGGGCGACAGCGCCTGCGACGAGCTGATGCACATCAAAAAGGGCGACGACGTTGTCGACATGCGCCACTACGACTGCTACGCGCGCACGGGCAAATACACTCTGGTGCTGTCCGGCCCGGCGGGAACCACCGTGACCCTGTTCGGCAACCCCGAGTTCGGCAAGGACCGGGGCTACCTCGTCATCACCAAAAAAGACGACAAGCCGGTCTGGATCCTCAACCTGGAAAATTTCCCCGACCGGCAATGGTTCGCCAACGGCGCCATGCGTCAGTCCGGAGCCTACGACGCGTACTACCGGCAGGCCCCCATCTTCAAGCGCAACGTGACATCGATCAAATGGGGCAAATGGTGGGAAGGCGAAAAACCCAACGGCATGACCCAGTAAACTTGCTTGAAGTCAAACGAGGAGGAGACCTCGGTTAAAAGGGGCGGGAGAAAGCAGTCGCTTTCCCCGCCCTTTTTTTACTGAGTTTTGAGTTTTTTATCAGCCGGAAGGTCTAGATAGTGCGTGAGATCGAGAAGCGAGGCGATCTTGCCGTCGGGCTCGTGGTCCGCGTCCCTGGCGACCACCGAAGCGTACACCCCGTTTTCACGGCTGATCTGAACCGTCTTCCAGCCCAGCGCTCTCGCGGTGACGAAATCCTTGGCCGGGTTGTCGCCCACGTACAGGCACTCCGGACCGGTGCAGCGCAAAAGCTCCATGATTTTCTGATACGGCTGCGGGCTCGGTTTCCAGCCTTCGCGGCCGAACTGGTCCGAATAGACGATCGCATCGAACCGTTCTTCCAGCTTCAGCGCCTTAACCTTGTTTTTCTGCGCGTTCAAAAACCCGTCGGTGATGATGCCGAGCTTCTTTTTGCCTTCGACCGCATCAAGGATCGCGCGCGCGTCCTCTAAAAGCGTGAGGCGCGGAAAATGGTCCCGGTACACGTCCACCATATCCTGGATCAGCTCCGGATCGTGCGGGATCGATAACGCATCCAGAGTGCGGTCGAAGATGCGCGTGCGTTCGCCATTATGGAACAGCTCCCAGGCGATCGGGAAAAAGTCCCGCCGCGCGAACCGGCGCTCGACCCAGACGCCCACCGCGCAGAAACCGCTGCGCACGAATTCGTGCTCGGCAAACAGGGTGTCGTCCAGATCGAATACGACCGCGTTGATCATGAAAGGCTGTCCGGGTTGTTTTTGGATTGCGGTGTACGGCTTCTCCCCAGGCGATGCGATCACGTGATGGCGTCGCGGCTGACGAAGATCGCGTCGTCGTAGCGCAGCATCACGCTGCCCTCTTTCCAGCCGTCGATCGCGATCTTGGGATCCTCACCGAGCATCATCTTGATGATCCACTTGGGGAAATTGGCGCCGCATTTCAACGAAAGCGGAATGCCGCCGCCGAAGCGCGGGTTGATCTCGATGAACTTGATCTGCTTCTTTTTCGTGATGAAGCATTGCAGCGTCACCACCCCCAGCGCGCCGGGCAGCGCTTCCGCGATCCGCTTGCCTTCCTCGATCAGCCGCTGGTTTTTCACCGTGATGCCCTTGCTCACCTCGCCCGCGCGGATTTCGATCCTCAGCCGCGGCACCACCGAGCGCACCCTGCCCTTGAAGTCGATCAGCACATCCAGCGTGTACTCCGCCCCTTCCAGGTACTCCTGGGTCATCGAGTTGGCGATGTAGTCCTTGAAGAACTTCAACTCTTCCTTGTTGTTGACCTTCGTCACCCCCACCCCGGCGCTGCCCCTGGCGGGCTTGACGATCAGCGGGAACGATGCGTCCGGATCCTGAAGCACCGCTTCCGGATCGTAGAGCTTGGCCGTGTCCACGCCGATCTTTTCGAAAAATCGGAACGTGTTGCGCTTGTCCGCGCAGATGCGATTGGTTTTGAGCGACGAGACCAGCGGCGTGACCCCGAGATCGCGAAACGCCTCCGCATTCGAGGCGAGCAGGTTCAGTTCGGTGTCGATGAGCGGGATGAGCAGCTTGATGCGGTTCTTGCGGCAGATTTCCAGCAGCGAGGGGATGTAGTCGCGGCTTTTCACCCGCGGCGTCTGAAAATAACGGTCCGCCACGAACGACGCCGGCGAATCCTTTCTGAGATCGGTCGCGTGGATTTCTCCCGGCACGCCCAGGTCCCGCAGCGTTTTTCTGAAATGCCGGAGCAGAGCAACCCTGCGCCCGACGCTGGTGAAGAGAATGTTAAACGAATTCATTTGAGCCCAACGCTAACAAGGTTCGCAACCGGTTCAGTCCGGGGGGATGCGCGATGCAGCATGGCCAAACGTGAAGCGCCATTATAACAAAGCTCCGTAGTGATATAGGAGCCAATCCCCAAGCACTATCCCCGGATCGCGGTAATTTTAAAAACGCCCGTTTTTTCAAAAATTTTCACACCCGTCCCTGACCCGCGGGCAGCGAAAATCCCTGAAAATTAATTGAGTCCTGTTCAGAACGGACACTCGGAGTCAGGGCACAGTGTCACTGGAAGGAAAAACCTTACAGAATCGCATGCCCGAAGTGGCGAGTTTGGAAAACGGATAAAACGGCAGGAGGGGGCAACACGCTGAAGCACGAGCCAATGAATGCATCGCAATGCCTGAACGAATACAACTGAAGGGAAGGAAAATTAAATCAGGAATCGGTTTTCATTGCGGCTTGGCGGCTTGGCGCGAGACTGGTTTTTAATGGTTTTTCTTCCATCCTGTCACCCTGAGCTTGTCGAAGGGCGACAGGGTCATGCTTCGACAAGCTCAGCATGACAGTTTTTTGACTTTATCCTGTTCTTCCTGTTCTATTATTTTATTTTCCCCCCTCACCTTAATCCTCTCCCTCCAGGGGAGAGGAACTATTTAATAGTTTTTTCCTTTGCGGCTTTGCGTCTTAGCGCGAGACTCCTTTTCTAGTCTTTGCTTTTTTATTCAGCCTTCATCTTCGCTTTTATCCTGTCCATCCTGTCTAAAGTTTTTTCCCGGCGTCACGTGCCGCCGACGATCTCGCCGATGTCCTTCACCTTCACTTTGTCCTGCAATCCCTTTCCCTTGAGCCCGTCCTCCAGCATGAGGACGCAGTAGGGGCAGGACACGGCGATGGTGTCCGGCTGGGCGGCCATCAGCTCGTCGATGCGGTTGTGGCTCATGCGCGTGCCGGTTTTCTCTTCCAGCAGAAAGCGTGCGCCGCCCGCGCCGCAGCAGCTGCCGCGCTCGCGGCTCGCTTCCACTTCCTTGAGCGCATCCGCGTCCGCCGCCTGCGCGAGCACGCCGCGCGGCGGATCGTATTGCTGGTTGTGGCGGCCCAGATAGCAGGAGTCGTGGTACACCACCGTCCCCGCTTCCTTCGCGTCCGCCGCAATCTTGCCTTCGCGCATCAGGGTCTCAAGCAGCTCGCTGTGATGGATCACTTCCAGATCGACGCCGAAGTCGGGATACTCGTTGAGCAGCGAGTTGAAGCAGTGCGGGCAGTGCGTGATCACCCTGCGCACGCCCTGGGCCTTGAAAGTTTCCGCGTTCTGCGTCGCCAGCATCTCGAACAGGTACTCGTTGCCCGCGCGCCGGGCCGGATCGCCCGTGCAGCCTTCGTCCATGCCCAGTATGGAAAAATCCACGCCCGCTTTTTGGAGCGCCTGAACCACGGACACGGCGATCCGCTTGCCGCGGTTGTCGAAGGAGCCGTTGCAGCCGACGAAATACAGGTACTCGGTGGGCTTGGCCTTGTCCCAGATTTTGACGTCGAGGTCCTTCGCCCAGTCCGCGCGGGTGTTTCTGCCGAAACCCCAGGGGTTGCTGTTGGTCTCCAGCGATTTGAACGCGCGCGTGAACTCGGCGGGATAACGGTCCTCGCTCAGCACCAGGCCGCGCCTCAGGTCCACCACCTTGTTCACGTACTCGATCATCACCGGGCACTCCTCCTCGCAGGCGCCGCAGGTGGTGCAGGACCACAGCGTCTCATCCTGGATCACGCCTCCCAACAGCGCGCCGCCCTCCATGTTTTCGGGGCCCGCGCTCTCCCGGTTCAGGTGATTTCTGAGGTCCACCGTCAGCTCTTTCGGCGAAAGCGGTTTGCCGCTGGAGAGCGCCGGGCACACAAGATCGCAGCGGCCGCATTCGGTGCAGGTGTGCAGATCGAGAAGCTGCTTCCAGGAAAAATCCAGGATCCGCGTGACGCCAAAGCTCTCCTTGCTCTCGTCTTCAAAATCGATGCGTGCGATCTGGTTGCCGCGTCCCGTCACGTGCGAGAAAAACACGTTGGGGATGGAGGTGAGGATGTGAAAATGCTTGCTGCGCGGCAGCAGCGTGAGAAAGAACAGGATGCTCACCACATGACCCCAGTAAGCGCCGTTGTGCAGAAACACCCGCGCCCCCTCCGGAACCGCCGCCAGCAGCGGCGCGAACGCCAGTCCCAGCGGTTCCCACATCGAGGCGGCTTCCGGGTGTTTGGCGAAATACGCCGCTTCGAACACCACGTCCGTGACCATGATGATCAGGATCAGCACCAGGATGAGGTTTCCCTCGCCGGACAGGGTGAGCCGCGGCGGCCGCAGGATGAGCCGCCGGAACAGCGCATAGGTGGCCGCCAGCAGCACCAGCAGCACGAACCCGTCCTTGATCAGCATGTAGAGATTGTGCACCGCCTCGAACCCCGGCAGCGGGATCGGCAGGCCGGGAAAAAAGCCGATCACGAAAAAATGCGACGCCCTGAGCAGCAGGACCAGAAACCCCCAGAATATGAGGGCGTGCATCCACCCCGCCGGCTGGTGCTTGAACAGCTTGGTCTGCAGAAAGGCGATCTTGAACGTGTGCCCAATCCGCTGCAGCGGCTTATCGAAGCGGTTCTCTTTCTCCGCTTTCAGCAGCACTTTCAGTTTGGGCAGCAGCGCCGCGGCGAAAAACGCCAGCGCCGTGAGGGTCAGGAGCGCCAGGATCCAGGGCGTGGACCCGGCGGACACCCAGTCGAAAGCCCGGTTGCCGGAAGGATTCATCGTCGCCGCCTAATCAGAAAAAGGGTTGCAAGGGACGCAGGCCGGACCCGACTGAACCATCCGGAACGGGCCGGCTGCGGGTCTTTGATTTCGCCCTGCGGCCGAACCCGCCATGCGGAATCGGCCAATGAAAAAGAAAAGTCCGGATTTTCAATCGTTTTCAGGCCATTCGGCGTCCAACGGCGAAACCGCCCCGTACGGGCCATCGAAGCCGCGCGCCGTCCACGCAAACCCGGTTGAATTCAATAGGGCCTGTGCTATATTGGAATTATCGGGATTGTAAAATCACCGTCCACACCATCAGGGGGAGGCAGACTCGTGTTCAACAGACCGCATCAGTGGGCCCTGTGTATGGGATTTTCGGCTTTCGCCGCCCTGGCCCTCGTTTCCACATGGCCCGGCGCCGTCCAGGCGACTCCCATCGGAGACGCGTTCCAGCAGTTCAACGATTCGGACACCGACGAAACGCTGGGCTACAATCCGTTGAACGACACCAAGCGGCCGCCTCACAAATCGCTGTTTCCCAACCTGACGCCGGAAATCAACGAGCCGCATCCTTTTCCCGATTATATAAAAAACTTCGCCCGTGGCGAGGATTTCCCTAAATATTACAGGGAATTGTTGTCCCTGCCGCCGGTGGACAAAGTCCAGAGCAAAATATTCAACCAGCAGGCGTTCGTCAAGACCCGAAATATCGGCGTCGCCGGTTTTGAAAACAAAACCACAGGCCTGTTCAAGGACGAGAACGCCGGATACGTGGTCGCAAGCCAGGTGTTTCAGGAATTGCAGCGCTACGGCCAGTTCCGCGTCATCCCGCCGGCCAAGGGCCGGGAGGACGCCCGCCTGAAGATCACCAAGAGCCGCCCCGCCCCGTCCTCCGGAATGCCGAAGAAAGAGGTGCTGCTGACGGAGCTGCCCTACGCCGACGAACACGTGGACGCGGTGCTCATCGGGGCAGTGACCAAGTACATGGACCATTACATCGACAACCGCGGCAAGCTCAAGGAAAGCCTTTCCAGCGGCGTCGAATTCGGCGCCTTTCTGGTCAGCAAGACCACCGGAGAGGTGATCTGGGGCGCCCGTTTCGTCGGCTCCCAGACGCCCAACCTGCGGAATTTCTTCGCCGGCGGGCAGACCCACTGGCTGAACAAGGAGGAACTCTCCCGCTCGGCCATGAAAAACGTGCTGCGGGAGTTCCGCAAAATCTCCGGCGCCGAACAAAAAATCTCCAAAAATCCGTGAGCACAGGCCCCGGACGCGGTACAATAGGGGGCCTGAAACCTAATGCAACTCACAGACGACCGCTCAAACTCGATCGCCATGAATGAAAATATAGACACCAACCAACATCCGTTCTCTTCTCCCGGGCAGCAGGCGCCGCAGAATATCGACAAGAAGCGCAAAATGTGGCGCAATCTGTTTCTGCTCAATCTCTGCCTGTCGCTGCTTCTGATCGGCATTTTCTGGCTGCCGGCGAAACTGATCCAGATGGAGGACTTCTGGAATTCGCCGAGCGTGAACCTGCCGCAGAAAGGCGAAGCCGTCAAGCCGAACAATCCGCCCATCGCCCAGAAACCGGCGAACCTGCTGGACACGCAGTACGTGACCGTCAACGCGTCGTCCGAGAAGGACTGGACCTATTTCGATTTCTCGCGCGGTTCGGTGGTCAAGATCCACGACCCGACGTCCCTGGAATGGGATCTGGCATTCCGCCGCGGCAAGGTGATCTCCAACGGCGGCGCCACCAACAAAATCGGCAAGGCGGGACTCATCGATCTCAAGTCCGGCAAATTCGAAGAGATCGCCGAAGTGCCCACCGAGCCCTACATCCCGGACATCGCAACCAAGACCGAAACGGAAAACCCGGTCCTGCTGAAATGGTACAAGTACAATTACCTCACCCACAAGCTCACGGCGAAAAAGAACGTCTACGCCGTGCGCACCGCGGACAACAAATACGCCAAAGTGCAGTTTTTGAGTTTCTACTGCGACAACAAGGAAACCGGCTGCATCAAGATGCGGTTCAGCTATCAGCAGGACGGTTCGCCCCGGTTCGTGAAGACCGGCGGCGCGTTCAACTCCCCTTCCCTCGCTTCGAATCCGCCCGAAACGGCCGGTTTCTGACCGCCACCACAGCGCCCCCGGCCGGAATCCCGGAGACCGCATGGCCGTGTCCTGCTTCGTCCCCAAACGGGCGAAGGAACGGCCCCGGCTGCGTCCGGCACGCAGACAGCAAGCCGGACGGCGTTTTTTTGCCGGCGGCCTGCACATAGGCGTTTTTTATCCGGTCAGAGAATGTTATTTTATTCACAGCTTTTCCCAGTTCCGCTTCCCGGCCGACACCGGGGAACGCAGCCATTCGCAATTTTGGAGGACATTTCATGTCGAGTCTAAAGGGACTTCTATTCAGCCAGTTTGCCGGCGAAGGCCTCAACGAACTGCTCAAGGAGATGCAGGGCAAGTTCAAACCCAAAAAGGGCCGCAGGTTCAACCACGGCAACATCACCTACGAGATCAGCCGCCCCTCCTTGAAGGACAACCAGATCGAGTTCGAGATCAGCTCGAAGGTTCCGGAAGATGAGATCCAGGACGACAGCCAGATGAACACCTACTTCGAGGAGATCAAAAAGCTGCTCAGCCAGGGCGAGCACAAGCCCGACACCTTCGAAATCGAAAACATCGTGTGGGACTCCAAAAAAGAAACCGAAAAGGAACGGGACTACGTCAAGCTCGGCTACCGCTACTCTTTAGACAATCTGTTCGACAACGAAGAAGTCACCCGCAGGTTCCAGGAGCTGTCCCAGAGCGGCAAGCTGGACAGCATCCCCAACGCGCCCAGCGCCTTCACGCCGCAGGGGAAGATCGTGCTGTCCATGGTGCGCGAAAAAATTCACGAGTACGGCCGGAAAAACATCGATCAACTGATCGAAGCCAACAAACAGGTCCGGACCATTCTGGGGAACTGATCCCTCCATGCGGCAGATCATGTATTTTCTGGGACGCGCCCTGCAGCTGGTGGGGCTCGCCACGCTCACCATCGTGGTGTACATGTTCTTCACCCAGATGGGCATGGAACCGCTGCTCTACGCCACCATCGCGGGGATCGTGGAGTTTTATGCGGGCACCTTCATTTTGAAAAAGGCCGGAGGATGAACGCGCTGGAGGCCGTGACGCCGCACCCCGGCTCAGCCGCTCTGACCACCGGTAAATCCATATCATGAAAGAAATACTCGAAAAACCAGGATTCATCACCAGCGCCGGCACCCTGGGCGCGGACCTCAGCTACCTGCTGGCGGTGGTGTTCACCGTGCTGTTTCTCATCGCCTGGGGACTGGCGAAAAAAGCCCAGGGCACCAGGCACCACAAGCTGGTCGGGGTCTCGATGGTCTCGATGGTGATCTACTTCGTCGCCTACTACTACGCGCGCAATTTAGGCGTGCTGACTCTGGAAGGCGAAGAAGGCTTCGGAGGGCCGGAGGAAGTGTACCAGGACGTCTTCATTCCGATATTGACGACCCACCTCGTTCTGGTGGTGCTGGGCCTCATCATGGCCGTGTACATGATGGTGCAGGGCTACCGCGCCAGCGCCACGGTCGACGGGGAGTACCACCTGAAAGCCGGAAACCTCAAAATGCGGCCGGAGACCTTTAAAAAGGTGATGCTGGTGATCGCCGGGCTGTGGCTCCTCAACCAGATACTGCAGAGCGTGGTGCGCAACATCTCCATGGCTTCCAGCATCGCGTACGCGCTGATATTTCTCACCATCGCAGGCGTGGTGTCTCTGGAAAAGGGAATCGAGAAATGGCTGCCGGACGGTGCCCGAAGGCACCGCATCCTGGGGCGGGGCACCATGGTCATTTTCGCCCTGCTGCTGGTGACCAGCACGGCGACGTACCTGATGCTCTACGTGATCTACCCGAAGTGAACCGGGCACACCGGACCGGCTTTCATCAAGGTTGTTCGGAGGGCTTATATTTCTAAAAACAAGGGGGGTTTTCCTCTTGACACTTTTAAAACCCCTGTGTTAAGTTTCGGGGGTTTAGATAATATCAAAATACATGAGCAGCAGATACAACGCGGTCAAACCATTGACCCCGAGGCCAATGTAAACGATGGTATCGAAGATTTTTCCGTCCTTGCTGGCCATTCCAACCTCTTGTGTGGTTAACAGTTTTAACCGGTTGAAAGTATCATTCGGAATTTGAAACTGTCAAGAATAAACTGGAATCGCTTATATTTTCGGAGGCGTTACTTTAATGGACATTCAAAAGCTTAAGGAAAAAGCAGGCCCCTGGATTTACATCGCAACCGTCATCTTCTCATTGTGGTTTTTCTACTGGTTCGCGTCTGTGTGGCGTTGATCGGCGGTGCCTGAACCCATTCAAGATAAACCCGACAGGAGAAAGCTAGGACCATGAACGAAATTAGAGACGACCAGAAACCTTTTATCACAGCAAAATCGATCATCTGGTTCATCATCGCGATGATCGCCTGCTCTTTCTACTACCTGCTGATCAACATCGGCCTGATGAAAGTACAGGGATTGGATTTCTTCTATCTCTGGACCAGTGGCGGCGGCGGAGGCGGTCACTGAGCGGTTTTAAAATGCGATTCCAAGATGACAGGCCCTTTCCGGGGCCTGTCATTTTTTTTGGGTTCTCCACGCCCACAACCCGCACTTTGACAACACAACTCCCATGCAAGGCAAACCCGGCCTGAGGATCTACCTGTTCCGCCACGGCGAGACCGACAACGCCGGCAAGGTGTGCTTCAACGGCCACCACGATGTCGATCTCTCACCGGAGGGCCGCGCCCAGTTCGAGCGGCTGGCGGAGCGGTTTCGCGCGCTGCCCATCCATTCCGTCTATTCCAGCGATCTCAAGCGCACCCGCATCGGCGCGGAGCTGATCGCCAAACCCCACGGCCTCACACCGGCCGCGTACCCCGAACTCCGCGAGCTGTGCTTCGGCGCCTGGGAAGGCATGAGCGTCGAGGAAGTCAACGAAAAGTATCCCGGTCAACTGGCGGAACGGCTGAAAAACATCGCCGCGTTTTCCGTCGAAGGCGGAGAAAATTTCTTCCAGCTCAGTGAACGGGTGATCCCCAGATACGAAGACATCGTCGCCCGCCACAAAGACGGCCAGATCGTCATCGTCGCCCACGGCGGCGTCAACCGCGTCATCCTGGCGTACATCCTCGGCATTCCCGTCAAGAACCTGTTCCGCATCCAGCAGGAATACGGCACCCTCAACATCATCCAGTACTACGACGGCATACCTGTGGCCGAACTGATCGCGGGCAACGCCGGCGCCCTGCCCGCCCCCGCCGCCAGGAAAATCGCCATCCAGTGACCGGATCATGGACGCACCGCTGGTTGAAATCCGCAGAGCCACCGTGCACGTCAACGGCCACCGCGCCCTGACCGGCATCGACTGGACCCAGCGCGAAAACGAAAACTGGGCGCTCGTGGGCAACAACGGTTCCGGCAAGACCACCTTCACCCGGCTCGTGTTCGGAGAGCTATTGCCCGTCTACGGCGGCGGCGTGCGCTGGTTCGGCCGGCCCGCGCTGACCCCGCTCGAGGAAATCCGCGCTGAGATGGGCTACATCTCCGCCGAGTACCAGGAAAAACACGCCGACCACCTCACCGGCTGGGAGGTGGTGGCCTCCGGATTGTTTTCCTCGGTCGGCCTCTACGAACCCGTCTCCCGCCAGCAGAAAGCCCGGGCGCTCGAATGGATGGATTTTCTCGGCATCAGCGCCCTGGCGCGAAATGTGTTTCGCCGCCTGTCCTACGGGGAGAAGCGGCGCGTCCTGCTGGCGCGGGCGCTCATCAACGAGCCGCGGCTCTTGATCCTCGATGAGCCGTGCAACGGGCTGGACATCCCGACGCGCGAGCTGTTCCTCGACACGCTGGAAAAGCTATCGGGCACGCGAACCCGCATCCTGTACGTCACCCACCACGTCGATGAGATCATGCCCTGCGTCACGCACCTGCTCTATCTCAAGCAGGGCGCCCTGTTCGCGCAGGGGGCAAAGGCCGCCCTGCTCACCGAAAAGACGCTCTCAGAAGCGCTGGACTGCCCCATCCGCCTGCAGAAAAACGCCGGCCGCTACTGGGTGACCGGGCGCGGCCTGCCGGAAAAAAAGCGCTGATATCCGTGTTTTTTGCGTGCCAAGGCGCACCGTGGAAGTGCAAAATGGATGAATGACAAAGGCCGTGTGCCGATACGAGCCCGACAGACCTGCCCCGCCGGACCCATTCCCCCACCTGGGGAGGTGGGGCTTGTCAGAGTTTGGGCAAATGAGGTAAAATCTGCCGTTTCCGGTCCTGAAATCGAACGGGTTGTCTTGAAGCCGGGACGCTGGCTTGTCGGGAGGGCGTGTCCATGAAGAGACGGTTGCGGTGCTTGCTTTCGGTATTTCTCTTGACCGGCTGGGTCCTCGCGGATTCCGCCCAGGCGCTGGACGCCCAGGGCTGGTTCGAGCGCGGCAACGAGCTCAGCGCCCAGAAGCGGTTCGAGGAAGCGGCGGCAGCGTACGAAAAGTCCATCGAGCAGAACCCCAAATCGCCGACCGCCCATTACAATCTGGGGATCGCACACAAGAACCTCAAGGACTACGGCAAGGCCGCGGCGGCATTCGAAAAGACCCTAGAGCTGGAGCCGACCCATCTCGACGCGCGGCTGAGCCTCGGCAACGCCTACAACATGCTGGAGCGCTGGCAGGAGGCGATCGGCGAGCTCAACATCGTCGTGCACCGGCGGCAGAACGACGCCGAAGCGCACGGCAACCTGGGCTGGGCGTTGTACAACTACCGCGAAGGCCCCCGGTTCAAGCGGCTGGTGATCCTGAACCTGCAAAAAGCGGTGAACCTGTTCCGGCTTCAGAACATGCCGCAGGCGGCAGAGGCAACGCAGAACGTGCTGAACCAGGCCATCGCCGAGTTCGGTTACCAGGAAAGGTTATAATGAAAAGCGGCGGCGCGCAGTGCGGCAGCCTCTGATTCGATTGCAAGAGAAACCATCGACACCATCCCGAGAAGAAACATGACCGTAAAAATTCAAGTGGTCCCGACCCGCAACGAACACCTCGTCGGATTCAAGCTGGAAAATCCCCTGATCCCCCCGGGAACGGGTCTGTCCTTTGCCAACCCCGGCCTCGCTCAGGGGCACCCCATCGCCCGCGCCCTGTTCGAGATCCCCGGCGTCGTCGGCGTGTGGATCCTCGGCGACGAGATCCAGGTCACCAAAGACGCCGGCACGCGCTGGTCCCGCATCCAGTCCAAAGTCATCGAAACCATCCGCAGAACCCTGAACAACAGCGGCTGATCCATCACTTCCCATACCGGTAATGGCCCGTGACGGGATAGGCGAACAGAACGTCCTCCTCTTTCGGCCCGCGGCCGATGTTGTGCAGGATCAACGGCCGCGCGGAACCGGGCGCTTTGTCGCCGGACACGATGCCGATGTGCGGCAGGTTGCCCGGCAGCATCCAGGTCACCAGATCACCTGCTCTGTAATCACCCGCCTCCCGGCTGACCGGCAGCGACTTCCCCTTGCGCTCAAAAAATTTCTGCAGATTCGGCACGCGCCGGTGATCGATGTTGGTGTCGGGACGCGTGAGCCCCCAGTTTTTGGGATAGGCGGAAAAGTTCGCCTTCATGTCTTCATGAACGAGCTGCTGCAGGTCGATGCCCACCTTGCGGTAGGCGCGCACCACCACGTCCGTGCACACGCCGATGTGGTCCGGCACGTCCCCCATCGGATAGGCGATGGCGCGGTAGGAACCGTCGTAGGTCACCGCGTGCCGCGTGCGCTCCTTCGCCGCTTGAACCAGCCGCTCGGCGAACGATTCCGCGCACACATCCACGGGCAATGCGAGAATGGACAACAGAAAAATGAAAAGGGGTCGCATGAAAATTGCGGCAGCCGTCAAATAAAAAAAGAAGTGCCGGGAAACCGGATCAATCTTTCGCGGCCGCTTCGCTTGTGGATTCGGCGGTGGGCTGGGCGGAGCAGGCGTTCGCCGAATCCGCGCCGAGTTTCGCCGTGGTGGTGCCGTCCGGGCAGGCGGTGCACTGGGTTGCGCCCTTGGCGTCGCTGTAGGTGCCGATGGGACAAAGCAGGCAGGCCATCGAGTCTTCGGTTTTCTTGTAACTTCCCGCCTCGCAGACCGTCTTTTCTTCGTCTTCATCCGCAAGCCCCACCCCCCGGCGCAGTTTCTGCGTCTCCTTGGAAATCTTGTCGCCGAATTCCTGAAAGCTGAACGCGGACGCGGAGGGCACCGACACGCTGAACACAGAGGGGATCGTGAACAGGCAGGTGATCGTGAACAGGCAAATAAAAAAACGGATCGAGCGGTTCATGGGCTACCCTGTATGATGTGGACGATCCCCCATCTAACCACGAAAACCCTTCCCGGTAAAGCGTTTCGCGGGCTTCCGGCCGGCCGCATCGCTTAGAAGAGTTGATAAACCGCGTGTTAAAGCCCTTGTGTTTGTGCTTTAAGCAGCGCCGCCATCTCCTCCCTGCCGAACTGCTTCGCCTTGTCCAGCGCGGTGTGGCCGCGGCTGTCCTTGAGGCTGGCATCGGCCCCCTTGTCCAACAGGAATCGCACCGCATCCCCATGCCCCAGGGCGGCGGCCGACATCAGCGCCGTGCTCTGCAATCCGCCGTGCTGATAATCGATGTCCGCGCGTTGTTCAAGCAGAAACCGCATCGCCGCCACCTGCCCTTCCATGCCCGCATTGAAAAACGCGGCGTTCAACAGCTCCGGCTTGGGATCGAGTCCCTTGTCCAGCAAAAGCCGAAGCAGGCCCGCATCGCCCATCGACGCCGTGTGGACGAAGAAACGCGCAGGTTCCTCGGGCAGCCCGTTGAGATGAATGAAGGGCCGCTGCCAGTATCCTTGCGGAATGGAAAACAGCGTGAGCAGCAAAAGCGAAACCGCAAAGTGCACCCAGTCCCGCTTTCTGGTTTTCCATTTTCGAAACAGGAAAACGGTCAGCACGACCGCCGGCACAAAGCCCCAGACATGCAGAAGCAGCACGCCGGACAGCGCCGCCTCGAACCACGCGCCCTGCAAAACCAGTCCCGGCATCGGCGCGTCCGCCTGTTCCAGAAGGGCGATCGCCGCATAGGCAAACCCCGCCGTCAGCCACAGCGCGCACACCCACGTCACATACAGAACGAAACGGAACACCGCGTCCGCATATATAAGGACGTTGCCAGGAATTTTTTTATCTGAAGAAACGCTGGCTTCGACTTTCATGCATTAATTCAATGGAATATTTGATCGTACTGTTCCACAAGTATGGCAATAACTCAACAAACTAAAGATACTTTCAGAAACGCTTAGGAAAATAAAAAGATTCAAGGGATAAATAAAAATTACAATTTTAAGTTTTATCTTTTTTTATTTTTTTCAATTACTTTTAACGTGGGTTGGAATTTAGGATTATCTTGCTGAAGATTTTTTTTGGGACCAGGAATCCACATCCATTGATTTTCCTCAAACGAGATAACCTGAGTTCTATTTTTCCTTTTAAAATATTCATACATTCTCAGCTTACTTTCAGAGGTCAATGTTTTTTCATACGTAATAAATTCACTCAAATCAAAACTAGCACCAAACTCTTTATTTAAGCTTGCTCCCAGCACGGATCCTATAAAGTTCCATTTTCCCCAATCAATTTTAAATGGAAGATTCTCAGTCCTGACTACTTGTCCATTGACCATAATCTGAAGCTGTGTGGAATTTTCACTAATCGCAACTTCGCAAGACAAATAAATGTATTTATTTAGTGGAAATTGTTTTGATCCTATTGGGACTTTCAAAAGGTGCGGCTCGTCCAACGAATCAATAAGTTGAAAAGTAAAATTATCAAATGGGTCTATATATAATGAAAGACGTTCCTTTTTAAGAGATCCAAGATCATAAATAAATTTTCGTTGCTTTGCATTCGATGATCGAAAGGATGCATACATATGAATAGAAAAACCTGGAAGACTTTCCTGAATTTTAATTTCAGGGGGCGAAAGAATGCGATCAATTTTTTTCTCTATTCCTTCTAGTTTGTCTTCAAGTTTTTCAATATCCTTATTTTCCTCTAAATGTTGACCCAAAAATGGTAATGCAAAGACCAAAACGGTACATACAATGATGACCCCATCTTTAATAGTTGATTTTTTTACAAAACGATATGCAGAAGTAGTAAATAGTAATAATGCCGCTATGCTGTAAAAAATATTTTCTGTTACTAAGTACATCAAATAAGCAATAATCAGAATTATCAGAAAAACAATTATCAAGAGAACAATAATTTCTCTTTGATTATTTCCAAATATAAAATTTGAACCATAATCTTCGTTTAACTCTCTCTTTTTAGTCTTATTTTTCTTTCGCTTCATTTCCTGTAAACAAGCACATGAATTAAGAAAATCGGCTAGATTGTAAAATCAAGAATCACAGATAATTCCAAGGAGTTCCCAAAAACTCCTTCTTCTGTCAATCCTGTCCAATGCTTTTCTTTGCGTCTTCGCGTCTTTGCGCGAGATGATTTTTTCTTTGAGGATCTGCGCTGCGGCGGGAACCGTGCGTTCTATTCCGGCTTGAAGAATTCCAGGAAGGCGCGGATGAGGTGCGCGTGGTCGGCGGAGCCCGCCATCTCGCGGATCGAGTGCATGGACAGCATGGGGTTGCCCACATCCACGGTCTGAATGCCGAGGTTGGCGGCGGTGATGGGGCCGATGGTGCTGCCGCAGGCGAGGTCCGAGCGCACCACGAATTTCTGCACCGGCACGCCCGCGCGCTCGCACAGGATCTCGAACGCGGCGCTCGACATCCCTTCCGTCGCGTACTTCTGCCCGGCGTTGCTCTTGATCACCGGGCCGCGGTTGATCACCGGCATGTGCTGGGCGTCGTGCTGGTCGGCGTAGTTGGGGTGCACCGCGTGCGCCATGTCCGCCGAAATGAAGACCGAACGGGCCATCGCACGCATGAACGCCTCGCGCGGCTTGTCCGCGTCCGCCGTCAGCCGTTCGAGGATGTTTTTGAGAAACGGCGAGCCGCCGCCCTGGGCGGTTTCGCTGCCCACCTCTTCGTGATCGTAAAACGCCAGCACCCGCGTGGCGGGCGTCTTCGCCGGCGCATCCAGCAGCGCGCAGGTGGCGGCGTGGCAGGAGGCCAGGTTGTCGAGCCGGGGCGCGAACACGAACTCCTCAGCCGGTCCGGCGAGACTGCTTTTCTGCACATCGTGCAGCATCAGCTCCAGCCCCAGAATGTCCTTGGCGGCGCAGCCCAGCTTGTCCGCGATCAGCTCCGTGAGCGCCGCTTCCGGATTCTTGCGCCCTTCGGACAACGTGAAGATCGGCGGCAGGTGCGTCTGCTTGTTGAGGATGAGTCCCTTTGTGTTGACCTCGCGGTTGAGATGGATGGCCAGCTGCGGCACGCGCAGCAGCGGCTCGTCGAATTTCACCAGCCTGGCCTGCGTCCCGGCGCCCCGGCGCAGGATCGCCCTGCCCGCGAGCGAAAGGTCCCGGTCCGTCCAGGTGGCGAGCAGCACGCCGCCGTACACCTCGACGCCAAGCTGCACGTAGCCGCCATTCTGGTACACCGGGTTGGGCTTGAGCCTGAGGTTGGGGCTGTCCGTGTGCGCGCCGATGATCCGAAACCCCGCCGTGGCCGCGGTCTCCATGCCCACCACGAACGCCACCAGCGAGGAACCGTTGCGCGTGACGTAGTGCTTCGCCCCCGGCTTGAGGTCCCAGGCGTCCTCTTCGTTGAGCGCCGTGAAATTGTCCTTTTCGAGCAGCGCCGCGGTCTCCGCCACCGCGTGAAACGGCGTCGGCGCCCGGTCGATGAATTCGAGAAGCGCGCGGCTCACCGTAGTGTTCGTGTCCTTGTCCGTGTTCATGATGGATTGTCTCCGCGGTGCGTGGGTCCGGCCGTTGACCGTGGGACGCGGCCGGGCTCATCGTTCAGGGCGTATTTATTGTAACAGATTTTGTTGATCCACACCGAGCTGAAATGAAATATAAGCCCATTATTCAACAAGTTACAATAGGAAGCGCCCCCGTGACCGGGAAATCGCGGGTGAGGTCCGTTTTTTTATTTTTCAGAAAAAACCGGCAGCGGTAAAATGAAGGTCCCATTGAATTTCATTCAAAGAGGGACCAGCTATGGGCATGCTGCTGAAAGCGGATTTCAAAAACAAGCTCAATTCCAGGCTCGCCAAATTCGATCCCAAAAACCCCGACCCGTCCTACCACGCGGACGTGTTCTCGGAACTGTTCCACTTTCCCCAGTTCAAGGCCCACGTCGCCGCGTACGTCGAACGCAATTACTGCGTCGTCGTCAACGATGAGGACCACCCCGATGCCGGCGCGGTGATGGCGTTTCTCAAGCAGGAAGAAATCCGCATGCTCAACGAGTGGATTTTAAACCGCCACAACAAGCCGTCCATCGTCAAGTGACGCCACGCCCGGATCACCGCTGAAAGCGGCCGCGAAATCGTTCCATCACTTCACAGCAACGCTGATGTCGGTGATGCCCGTGCCCTGGATCACGCCCATCACACGGATCACGTCGCCGTAAGGCAGGCTCTTGTCGGCGCGGATGATCGCCGTGCGCTTTTCGTTGTCCTTGCCCGACTTCTGCAGAATCGCCTCCAGCTCGGCGAGGGAGGTTTTCTTGCTGTTGAAGAACAGCTGCTTGTCGGTGGTCATCTCGATTTCGATGCTCTTGGGCGTCTCGTCCTGAATCGAGGATTTGGAGGAAGGCAGCGTGAGGTCCATGCGCCGGTTGAAATCCACGAACACCGTGGACACCATGAAGAAGATCAGAAGCAGAAACACCACGTCGATCATGGGTGTCATGTCCAGACCGAAGTTTTCCTCTTCTTCTTTTCGAAAACGCATGGCTGTTTATTCCAGAGGGGAAACGCCCGGCGTCACAGAGCGGCGCGGACGCCTTTGCGTGATTTTTTCGAAGGCGGCGGCTCCGGCTCCTTGCCTTTTTTCTCGCGCACCGCTTCGTAGGAAAGCTCTTCCACCAGCTGAAACGAGATCTCTTCCATCTCGAACACGTAGCGGTCGATCTTGCCGCGAAAGTAATGGTACAGCGCCAGCGCCGGAATGCCCACCACCATGCCCGCGGCGGTGGTGATCAGCGCTTCGGAGATGCCGCTCGCCACCAGGCCGGGGTTTCCGGTGCCGCTCTGCGAGATGACGTTGAACGCCTTGATCATCCCGAACACCGTACCCAGAAGTCCCATCATGGGGGTGATGTTGGCCACCGCCCCCAGCACGCGCAGATTGGAGTTCATCAGCGACGCTTCGTGCTGGCCCGCCCCCTCGATGGCGCGCTCGATCTCATCGAGCTTGCCGCCGACGCGCAGGAGACCGGTCTTGAGAATGCGCGCCAGCGCGTTGTCGTAGGCGCTGCACATCTGCAGGCCGAGCTGGACGTCCTTCCAGTTCCAGTGGTTGCGGACGTTTTTCAAAAATTCGGTGTTGATGATGTTTTTGCGTCTCAGGTTGTAGGCCCGCTCGATGCCGATGCCGACGATCAGGATGGAGCAGAAAAGGATGGGATACATCATGATCCCGCCCTTTTCGATGATGGCGAGCAGTTTCCAGCCGGTGTCCACCGGTGGAGGCGGCGCCGCCGCAAACGCCGGAGCCGCAAGCGCGAACAGCCAGCTTGCCGGAAACAGGGCAAGAATTTTCATCGCAACGTTCATGTTTTGGTCTGGAAAAAATTAAGAATTATGGAGGCCAGCACAAAGTTTAAAACAGAGAGGTCGAATAGAAAGGCACTTTTGCTGTTATATCACGAAAAATTCGATGTTCGCAAGCGGCAACCCTGTCCACGCCTCTTTTAAACCCTTTAAAAATAAGCCACAATATTATATATTACTTGAATATCGTTTCATGGGTCATTCTAAATCATGCTCAAATCCGTTTTTCCCGAGTTTCGCGTCCGGCTGCCCATCCTGCTTTGGGTTTTAATCCTTTTCACCGGCTGCACGTCCACAGAGGAAAAGGTGGTCCTGCCTCCCGACGAATTGCTGAAACGGGGCATCCAGCAGGTCAAGGTCAACGATTACATCGAAGCCAAACAACTGTTCCAGCAGATCCTGGAAGATTACCCGGACAGCCGGGAACGCGTCGCCGCGCTGATTTTCCTGGCCGACACCCACTACCGGGACGAAGAATACGAAGAGTCCAAGTTTCACTACAAACGCTTCATCGAGCTGTATCCCGCCAACAAGCACGTGGACCGCGCCCATTACTTCAAGGCCATGTCCGATTTCAAGATGATGGAGATCTCCACCCGCGACCAGACCCACACCAAGGCGGCGCTGGAAGGGTTCGAACATTTCATCCATAATTTTCCCAACAGCCAGTACCACGCCAAAGGCGTGGAAAAAAGACAAGAATGCCTGAACGTTCTGGCGGAAAACGTGTTTGAAATCGGCAAGTTTTATTTTCGCACCGGCGCTTATCAGTCCGCCATCCAGAGACTGCGCCGCGCCATGGAAGCCTATCCCGATCAGCAGTTCATCGATGAAGCCATCTTCCTGATCGCCGAGTCCTATTACAACGAAGAGAATTTCAAGAAAGCCAAAGACACCTACATGGAACTTCTGGACAAATATCCAAGAAGCCTTTTTGCAAAGGAGGCGCGCGACCGCCTGCGTGATCTGCGTTGACAGCGCGCTGTTTGAACCTATGGCCACCAAACACAACACCCGGAAATCCCGCACCGAATCCCAGGCCAGACCCACAGATTCCCGGCGCGAGCATCCGGAACCGCTGACCCAGTACCTGCAGGAGATCAGCAAAATCCAGCCCCTGTCCCGCGAGGAGGAAGGGGTGCTGGCGCTGCGCATCAACAAGGGCGACACCGGCGCGCTGCAGGAGCTGGTGCGGCGCAACCTCAAATTCGTCGTCACCGTCGCCAACAAATACAAAGGCTGCGGCCTGTCCCTGCAGGATCTCATCGAGGAAGGAAACATCGGCCTGATCCAGGCGGCCAAGCGTTTCGACGCCTCCCGCCACGTCAAATTCATCACCTACGCGGTGTGGTGGATCCGCCAGGCGATCCTGCATTCTCTGGCCGAACAGTCCGGCACCGTCAAGCTGCCGGTCAAGCAGGTCGGCAAGGTGTACCAGATCGGCAAAAAGCGGCACGACCTCATGCAGGTTCTGGAACGGGAACCCACGCAAAAGGAACTGGCCGCCGGAATGGGCTTTAAAGAGACCGAGATCAACGAGATCATGCAGGCCTACCGCACCCACGTTTCCCTGGACGCGCCTCTGCGCAGCGACGAGACCACCCCGTACATCGAGCTTTTGGAGAATCCCAACACCATCCCCTACGACGACCAGATCATGCAGGCCGGGCTGCGCGACAAGGTGGAAACCCTGCTCAAGGGGCTCAGCCGCAGGGAGGAGATGATCTTAAGAAAACGCTTCGGGTTCGGCGGTCCGCCGCAGACGCTCGAGGAAATCGGCAAGGAGATCGGCCTGTCCCGCGAGCGGGTGCGGCAGATCGAAAAACGGGCCAAAGCGAAACTCAGGATCAAATCCGCCAGCGTCGCTCTGGGAGACCACCTCAGTTGATCCTCAAAAACCGCCCAAACGGGAACTGAAATGGAAACAGCACTGGTCTGGACGGTGTCCTATTTCCTGGGATGCATCCCCTTCGGCGTGCTCGTGGCGCGCACCCGCAGGATCGATCTGCGCGACCACGGCAGCGGCAACATCGGCGCCACCAACGCCGCCCGTGTGCTGGGAAAAAAGCTCGGCCTGCTCACCCTCATCGGCGATCTTTTTAAAGGGGTGCTCGCCGTGTTCATCGCCGACAACCTGCTCGACCACCCCATGCAGACCGCCGTTTCGGGATTGATGGCCTTTCTCGGGCATGTTTTTTCCGTGTTTCTCAAATTCAAAGGCGGCAAAGGCGTCGCCACCGGCCTGGGCGTGTTTCTCTACCTGATGCCCGCGGCCACCCTGTGCTGCATGGCGGTGTTCGCGGTCACGCTATGGCTCACCGGCTACGTGTCCGCCGGTTCCATCGTCGCCGCCCTGTTTCTGCCGGTTTTCGGGATCGTTTTCAACGTTCCCGCCGCTTATATCAGCGTTTCCGTGATCGTCGCCCTCATCGTGCTCGGCAAGCACCACGAGAACATCCAGAGAATCCTGCAGGGAACCGAAGCCCGGTTTCTGAAAAAATAGAAATTGATTTGACAAAACTGGCCGAGGAAATATAATGATTCCACGAAGATCAGTCCCATTGGATCAGTCCGAAAAAGACAGCAGGCGGGAGTAACTCAGTGGTAGAGTGCAACCTTGCCAAGGTTGAAGTCGAGGGTTCGACCCCCTTCTCCCGCTCCATTTTTTCTTTCAGTTAATATCTGTTTGCGGGGCACCGTCGCCAAGTGGTAAGGCAGAGGTCTGCAAAACCTTTATCGGCGGTTCGACTCCGCCCGGTGCCTTCATTTCCAGAGTGAACAGGCGTCCCTCAACCACCTCCTGCCAGCCGGAATTTTTCATTCACCAGCAAAAAAGCGTGAAATCCCAAACGATTTCTCCCCGGTTCCGCAGGGAAAACCGCCTTTAAGAACCGTTCGCCGGACCCGGTGAACCCCAGGGAGCGAACCATGGAGGAACGCATTCTGATCGTGGAAGACGATCCCGCCTCGCAGAACATCCTGCTGCGCCTGCTGGAAGCGCAGGGATATTCGGTGGTCACCGCCAACAACGGCCATGAAGCGATGGCGGCCGCATCCAAGGAAAAGCCCAAACTGGCGCTGGTGGACGTGGTGCTCCCGGAAGTGAACGGCATGGACTTTCTCCGCTGGATCCGCATCAACCACCCCAAAACCAAAGTGATCATCCTCTCGGTGCTGGAATCCAACTCGCCCGCGGCCCAGGAGGCCAAGGACATGGGAGTGTTCGACTACTTCCGCAAACCGCCGAATTTTCAGGATCTGCTGGCCCGCATCGAAGAAGCCATGCGTTGAAACAAGCCCCCCGCGCGGTGTGGACAACCCACGGATGCGGGGAATTTCTTGCCCCGTGGGCAAAAATTTCCAACCTTTCGTTCCCCCCTCAAACGCCCCCTGTGCGAAACCGGCATTTTTCAAGCGGCCCGGCGGCCGGCCTTTTCGGGATTTTCTGGCACACAACTTGCTTTTTCTCCATAGAGCGGCAAGCGTCAAAAAATCAGCGTCTTAACGAAAATTCGGGAATCGATCTGATAATCGGGCCGCTATCCCGATCCGACACCAAGACCGCAAGGGGACACTCATGATCAGCAGACTGCAGGCAAAAATCCCGGTGGAGTCCGGGGGCAAAACCGTCCACCGCTGGATCCAGAAGATCTTTCCCTGGAACCGCGACGGGTTGAAGGATTCCAGCCGGTTTCAGGACAGGCGGGATTTTTTCCGCTTGAAGGTGGAGGAAGGCGACGCCATCGAAGCCGCGCTCTGGCTCAAGGACGGCACCGTGGTCAACATGGCTCTCATCGATCTCAGCGCCAGCGGACTGTGCGGCCGTATCCAGGAACCGATGGAAATCAGCGAAGGCGAGGTCGTGACCGCGCTTTTCATCCTGCCGCTGCCCGAACCGGTGATCCTCAAGATGGAATCGACGCTCATCAGCCAGGGCGCCCGGGCGCTGCCGAAGTCCACGGTCCTGCATCTCAAGTTCACCGACCGCATGGATGAGAAAAACCGCGAATTCATCCACCGCTACATCATCAAGACCCAGTTCGACCAGCTAAAAGGCAGCGAAACCGTCGAGGAAGAGGAATGAGGTTTGGATCAGTCCGCAGGGCAGGAAAGAAAGTCCAGCCGCTGTTGAGCGGTCCGGATCATTTGGCGAACAGGGCCGCGACGAAATCCTCCGCGTTGAACAGTTGCAGGTCTTCCGCTTTTTCCCCGACCCCGATGTAGCGCACGGGAAGCCCCAGCTCCCGTGAGATGTTGAACAGCACCCCGCCCTTGCTCGTCCCGTCCAGCTTCGTCATCACCAGGCCGTCGATTTCCAGCGCTTCGTGGAACAGGCGGGCCTGCGACACGCTGTTCTGGCCGATGCTCGCATCGAGAATGAGCAGGGTCTCGTGCGGCGCGCCCGGCAGCACCTTGCCCGCGACGCGCTTGATCTTCTTCAGCTCTTCCATCAGGTTCGTGTTGGTCTGCAGCCGCCCTGCCGTGTCGATGAGCACCACGTCCGCCTTGCGGGCCACGCCCGCCGAAACCGCATCGAACGCCACCGCTGAGGGGTCCGCGCCCGCTTTCTGATGGATGCAGGTGACCCCCGCCCGCTCCGCCCACACCAGCATCTGCTCGATGGCCGCCGCCCGGAACGTGTCCGCCGCCGCCAGGATCACCTGCTGGCCCTCTTCCTTCCAGCGCCGCGCCAGCTTGCCGATGGTGGTGGTCTTTCCCGAACCGTTGACGCCGATGATCAGCATCACCCTGGGTTTTTCCGCCTCCGCCGAATCCGGTTTCGCGCTCTCTTCCAGAATGCGGACCATCACCCGTTTCAGGTGTTCCACCATCTGCCTGGGCTCGCGGATGTGCTCGTTCGCCACTTCCTTTTTCAGCGTTTCCAGAATGTGCTGCGATGTGGCGACGCCCACGTCGGCGGTGATCAGCACCTCCTCCAGGTCGTCGAGCATTTGCGGCCCCACCTCGGCCTTGCCGTGCACCAGGTTGTCGATGCCGCCGGCCAGCGTGTCGCGGGTCTTGGAGAGCCCCGCCTTGAGCCGGGAGAAGAAACCCGATTTCTTTTTTTCCGTTTCCGTCATCGCGTTGCCTTCACTGAATATGCGCCCGTACCGGCCGGGAACCGGCGCCGGGCTCAAACCGGATATCTTTGCAAGACGCCGGATCGATGTCAAGACGAATCCCGGCCGCCGGGAACACCGCACAGCGCGTATCAGATCATTAAAGTTTTAAATGAAATATTCCGCTAGGAAACTTGGGTTTTTTTGAGTTTTTACGACCCCAGCGGACAAGCCTCAACCCCCACTCCGGGACGCGCCTGCAAAGCAGTGGACGCCCCGCTTTGATAGAGGATTTGGATGAAAGTCGCCGTGTGCAATTCGGTCGGCATCGACGCCGACGGCTATGCCATGATCCACTCGCCCAGCCGGTGGACCAACAGCACGAAGGATCTCAACATTTTCACCTACTACCCCTGGCAGCTCGCCTACTGCTCGTCCATGCTCAAGCGGGACACCGATCACGAAGTGCGGTTTTTTGACGGCTGCCTCGACAAGCTGGATCACCAGGCCTTCGTGGACAAAGTCTCCGAATTCGGCCCCGATTATCTCATCATGGACTGCGCCACCCGCACCATCGAGGCGGACAAGCGCTTCGCGGTGGAGATCAAGCGCCGCTTCGGCACCCGGCTCATTTTCTGCGGCCCCCACCCCACCACCTTTCCGGAGGAAGTCAGCCAGTACGCGGACCACGTCGTCCTGCGCGAATACGAACTGGTGGTGCGGGATATTCTGCAGGGCAAAGACCTCGGCGGCATTCAGGGGCTGTATCCCAACACAAATCTACGCCCACCGCTCGATGTGAACGACCTGCCCTTCCCCGAGGACGACGACGTGTCCCGCCTCGACTACGGCATGCCCGGCGAGCCGTCCAGCGAATACCTGGAGATCCAGGCCTACGCCTCGCGCGGATGCCCGCTCTCCTGCACCTTCTGCGTGTGCGGCAACATCTCCTACGCCCGCCCCAACTGGCGGCCGCGCGACCCGATGAACGTGGTCGCCGAACTGCACAATCTGCGCGCCAAATACCCGCAGCTCGAAGGCATTTTCTTCGACGAGGAAGTGCACAACGGCAGCAAGAAATACATCCTCGAATTGACGAAAGCCTTTCGCGAAAACGGCCTCGACGACCTCAAGTACGACGTCATGTGCGGCCAGTGGCCGATGGACGAGGAAGTGCTCGACGCCATGAAGAGCGCCGGCTACTACATGGTGCGGCTGGGCATCGAAACCGCCGGCGAGCATGCGGCGCGCGGCATGGAGCTGATGAAAAAATTCAACGTGCCGCGCCTCAAGCAGCTCATGCAGTACGGCACGGACATCGGGCTCAAGTTCTACGGCACCTTCACCTTCGGCGGCGAAGGCTCCACCGACGGCTGCGACAAAAAAACCCTCGACCTCATCCGCGAACTGATCGACCGCGACCTGTTGTGGCGCTTCCAGCTTTCCATCAGCACGCCGCAGCCCGGAACCCCGTTCTTCAACCACATGAAGGCCCAGGGACACCTGCGCGACGTAGACTGGAAACACTTCGACGGCGGCAACCACTGCGTCGTGGACCGTCCCGAATACCCCGCCGAGCAGGTGATGAAAAATTTCCGCGAGGCGGAGACGCTGTATGAAACCGCGTTCAACAAGCGCTACTCCAAAACCGCGAAGGACAATTTCAAGGCCATCGACCTCAATTCGGAGGACGACATCCTGGTGTTCCGCAGCACCCGCATGAAGCAGATGCAGGACGTGGTGGGCTCGATCCGCAACCAGTTCGCCAGAAACCGGATCACCACCCTGGCCCAGCCCGTGGTCGAGCAGGAGCTGCGGCAAATGCCCGGCGTCGGCGAAGTGCTGCTGTACGAAAACACCCATTTCAACAACCGCACCTTTCCGCCGGAGTTGATGAATCACCTGAAAAAACGCTCGTTCTCCATGGGCGTGATCCCCTACAACAACATTTCCGGCAACGGCTACGCGGATGTGAAGGCCATCGCCAACCGCATCGGCATCAAAAAGCTGGTGGCCGTCAATATCGAAGGCAAGGTGTTCGACCTCGACAACCCCGGCGACCACGGCAGGAGCCATCTCCGTTAAAGGACCCGCATGCAGCCCGAGCGCAAAAAGATTCTCATCATCCGTTCCGCCACCCGCATTCTCAATCCGACGCTTAAGGCATTGAAGGAGGAATTCCCGGATTCAACGGTCACCCTTCTGGTACCTGAAGGCGTGGAAGATACCGCCCGCCGGGACCCGCTGGTCGAGGACGTGCTGACCATCCGGCAAAACCGCCGCATGAGCGTATATAGCTACGGCCGGGACAACCTCAAAAAACTGCGCGCGCGCAATTTCGATCTCACCGTGGCGCTGTACAACGTCGATCACGGCCTCGGCTATTCCAACATCGACGCGCTCGCGGTGGCTTCCGGAGCCAAGTCCGTGCGCGGGTACAACCCGCGCGGCGCGCACGTCCCGCTCAGCAGAAAAAGCGTACTTAAAAAATGGCTGCTCGAACGCACCCGCCTCTTTCTTGTCCTGCTCAATCTCCTGGCCACCGCCGTGTTGTTCACCGCCATCACGCTGGGGCTCATCCTCGAATGGATCGTCCGCAAAGCCGCCGCACTCACACAGCGCCGTCCGGCGCCCTCAGCCACGCCCGCCCGGGAGGCGCGCACCGAGACCCCCGCATCCGAAGCGGCCAAAGTGCTGACACAGGCATGAGCGTCCGATGAACATCGTCGTCGCCAATTCCGTCGGCATCGACAGCACCGGCCACCACATGGTGCACGTGCCCTCGCGCTGGTCGCTGGGCGTGAAAAACTTCACCAACTGCGGCTACTACCCCTGGCAGCTCGCCTACACCTCGGCGCTGTTGAAACGCGAAACCGGCCACCGCGTCAAGTTTCTCGACGGCGTGCTCGCAGGCTGGGATCACGACGCCTACCTCGCCGCGCTGGAACCGGAAAAACCCGACTGGCTGATCCTGGAAAGCTCGACCCGCACCATCTTTGCGGACCTGCGCCTGGCCGCCGCCGCGAAACAGCGTTGGGGCACAAAGCTCGTGCTCACCGGCCAGCACCCGATGGCGAAACCGGAGGAAGTGCTCAAAGTCGCCGACTTCGTCCTGATCGGCGAGTACGAGTTCATCGTCCTCGATCTCATCCGCGGGGCGGACCCGAAAACCCTGCCCGGCGTCTATCCCAACGCCCGCGGACCGCTCATCGACGTGGACGCTCTGCCCTTTCCCGAGGACGACGACGTCCGCCGCATCGACTACCACGAGCCCAACTGCCGCTACCGCCAGATCCAGATGTACGCCTCGCGCGGATGCCCGCGCCGTTGCAACTTCTGCGCGGCGGCGACGCTGTACTACGACGAGCTCAACTGGCGGTCGCGCCGCATCGACAGCGTCGTCGAGGAGATCGCAACGCTCAAGGATAAGTACCCGGAGATGGAAGGCGTGTTCTTCGATGAGGAAGTGCACAACATCAAAAAAAGTTTCAACATCGATCTGGCGCGCGCCATCCGCGCCGCTGGCCTGAACGGGCTCAAATACGAAGCGCTGTGCGAATACGTTTCGCTGGATGAAGAAGCTCTGAAAGAAATGGCGCGGGCGGGATACTACAAGATCCGCTTCGGCATCGAGACCGCGAGCGACCGCGTCGCCGAGAAGATGACGCTGGGCAAGAAACACGACCTCGACAAACTGCATTCGATCCTCAAGTTCGGCAAGAACCTCGGCCTCACCTTCTACGCCACCTTCAGCATAGGCGGGCTGGGTTCCAGCCGCGCCGAGGATCAGAAAACCGTGGACCTGATCCACGAGCTGACACGCCAGGGCCTGCTCGATGAAATCCAGGTGTCCATCAACACGCCGCAGCCCGGCACCGATTTTTACGACGCCTGCGTGGACGCGGCGTACCTGAACCCGAATGCCGGATGGCAGGACTATGACGGCAACGGCCACGTGGTCGTCGAGTACCCGCACTACCCCGCACACGACATTCAAGCCATGTTCGGCGAGGCGCTGGCGGCGTTCGACAGAGGCAAGCTCGAAGCGGCGGCGTTCTCCCCCACCACATCGGAACTGAACCGCGCCGTCCCGCAAGGCGCGAACGTATTGCTGCTGCGCTGCGTCCGCCCGTGGATGATCCACAGCATTCTCGCCGCACTCGGAGAGACGCCCTCTTCTCTCGACATCCTCGGCCAGCAGGACGTCGCCAGCGAATTCGAAAACCTGCCCGGTGTGCACGAATATTTCAGTTACGGCAAAGGCTTCTTTGCGATCGAACGCATCGGCTCCGGTCTTCTTGAGGTATTGCGCTCACGCAGTTACGACTGCGTGCTCCTGCCCCTGGCCAACAACCACCTGCCCGGCTACCAGAACGTGCTTGAAGTCGCGCAACACGTCAACCCCCGCCGCATCCTCGGCGTCCTGCCCGAAGGCGGTGTGATCGAACTCGCACTCACACCCGAAGCGGAATCGGTAATTTAAAAGAAAAAAATAAAAAAGGGAAAGCACCCGGTCGAGCTTTTCCCGATGTCAGACAAGGTTCTATTCCCCCTCCGGGCAGGAGTCAGGAAGGAACAGGGTTGACCATGTTCTTTTTGATGAGGATGTCGATGATCTTTTCGTCGCGGCAGGAGACCGCAAGGTCGATGAGCCCGTCGTTGTTGAAATCGCCCGTGGCGATGCCCTGCGGGTACTCGTCGACGCCGTGAAAGATCGGCGGGTAGGTGAACGTGCCGTCGCCTTTGCCGAGCGAAACCGAGACAAAATCGTCCGTCGCGTTCGACACCGCCAGGTCCGCGTTGCCGTCGCCGGTGAAATCGGCAACGGCGACGAATTTGGGGAAGCTCCCGGAAGCGAAATCCTTGAGCGCGGTGAACGTCTCATCGCCGTTGTTGATGACGGTGGTCATCGAGTGCAGCACGTTGCTGGACGTCACCAGATCGGTGAAGCCGTCCTTGTTGACATCGAGGTTGGCGAGCGTGAGCGGCTGGCCGCCGCCTTTGAACACCTTGGAGACGCGGAATGTCCCGTCCCCCTTGCCCCACAGGATCTGCACGCCCTTGTTGCCCGAACCGGCGAGCGCGACGGCCACGTCGCGTTTGTCATCGTGATTGTAGTCGCCCATGACGATCGCCGTCGGCTGGCCGCCGACCGCAACTTTCTTGGGCTCGTAAAAACGGCCGTTCCCCTTGCCGATGAGGATCATCACCTTGTGGTAGCGCATGGTGACCACCAAGTCCGGGTATCCGTCGCCGTTGAGATCGCCCGCCTCCAGGTTGATGGGAATTTTTCCCGGCTTGAGCTCGGTCTTGATCCTCTGAAAACTTCCCAGCCGGGTGTTGAGAAAGATCTGGATGTTCTGGTCCTGATAGTTCAGCACCGCAAGATCCAGGTAGCCGTCCTTGTTCAGATCCGATCCCACGATGCAGATCGGGTCGTGCCCGGTTTTGAAGACCCGCTGATCCTGAAACGTGCCGTCGCCGTTGCCCTTGAAATAGGAAAAGGAGTGGTCGCCGCTGTTGGCCACGATCAGATCCAGCTTTTTGTCCCGGTTGAAATCGTCGGTGATCAAAAAAGACGGTTCCAATCCGGTGTCGAGCGCGAACCCGAGAAAGAAAAGCGGCGGCATTCTCTTCATCGTCTTGGGCTGCGGGCAGCCCGCCAGGAAAACAGCCGTGAGCCAGATCAATATCGGAGATAAGATTTTCATCGTTTCAGGATGGTTCCGTGTTTCAGGTCCATGATTCCCAAAGGACGCGCAAATCGCTGGATTTGAGTGCCTTGCAATGGAGTTCTCCCCTAAAACATAAGGGGAAACCCGCATTTCGTCAAGCCACCTTTATAATTTTTTATGAGCGGGTGTCGAGCTTGGCTCGACCAAGCCACCTTTATAATTTTTTATGAGCGGGTGTCGAGCTTGGCTCGACCAAGCCACCTATGAAGCTTGGCTCGCCAAGCCACCTTTATAATTTTTTATGAGCGGGTCGAGCTTGGCTCGACCAAGCCACCTTTATAATTTTTTATGAGCGGGTGTCGAGCTTGGCTCGACCAAGCCACCTTTATAATTTTTTATGAGCGGGTGTCGAGCTTGGCTCGACCAAGCCTCCATATTAAAATTAATAAGCGGGTGGCAGAACAAGTTCTGCACTTCCCTATAAGAAGATCATAAGGAGGGTCGCCAAGCTATGCTTGGCCAAGCTTCCTTAAAGAGTTTGCTATTTAAGGAGTGTCATCCAGCTTTACGGGTTCCTCAATCCGACCACAGGGAAGACCGGCAACCCAGGTTTTCCGCATCTCCCATGCCTGAAAAGGACCCAAACCCGCCGCGACGCCTCAAACTCACAGCACCTGTTACAGGAAAACCAAACCACGCAAAACGCTCAGCTTAAAGCCCCCAAACCAATGCGTATTTTCTAAATTTACAACCACTGTCTAATCATAGGTATTTTCAAGAAACGAAGTGCAAAAAAAATATAATAATAAGTATATTGATTTATTTAATTTTAAGAATTAACAGGTAAAAAAAGGCAATTTCATGGTTGCCAAAGGACTTGTAATTTTGTACATTCGAGCCCATCGGTTAATGTAAATCTGTTTTCGAGGCACGCCTGCAGTCCGGTTTGCGGCTGGATCGCCGGGTCGCGGGTGGGTCGATGCGGGTTCTGCCAGTGATGGGCGCTACCCGCAGACGGCGGAACGTGATTGCATGACGAACTGACCGCCGGAAAGGAAGCCGGCACAGGCTGGTGCCGCTTGAGTCGTTTGCTAAGGTTGACGACACTCCAGGGAAGGAGATGAGCGATGAACCATGTTCGCGAAATCAGGGAATCGAAAATGATGAGCAAAGCGGAACTGGCGAGAAAGGCGGAGGTCACGGTACAGACCATCCACCGCATAGAAAATGGCGGGGATTGCCGTCTCGACACCAAACGCAAAATCATTCTGGCGCTCGGTTACAACCTCGCCAATCGTTCTCAGGTTTTCATCGAAGGCAATAGTGCGTGACGTAAAAAAGACAACGAATGTGAGTTCGGCCGCCGCAACGGCCGCCGTTTCATAAAAGAATGTGAAAACCACCCATCATGTTTTACTGACTCCTCCTCCGGCACCCTCTGATGGGTGGTTTTCACTGTTTTTCTCTTTCCTGCAAACCGTTTCCCCGAAAATGTGACGCCCGTCACACATTTCGTTAAAAAAGACGGAATTCTCTTATCTATACCACCAAACCCACGTCATTTCTTTGAAAATTTCTCTGGCGGAATGCCGGAGGCGTTATAAAATAAATTCAAACAATGCATTCACGCATATCTGCTGTACAGCGCACATGCCCGCCGCTCAAGAGGTGAAATTAAACACGGCTCCGCAGCGGTCTGGAGAATAGAGCACCCATGAGACTGGTCAGCCTGCTTCCCTCAGCCACGGAAGTGGTTTGTGAGCTGGGATTGAAATCGTATCTGGTGGGGATCTCCCACGAATGCGACTATCCCGCGACAGTCGCCCATCTTCCCAGGGTCACCGCTTCGAAAGTCAACGCCAGCGATACCAGCCGCGGCATTCACGATTCGGTCGAGGCGCTGATCCGGCAGGCACTGTCGGTGTACGATCTGGACCTGGACCTGCTCGACACCCTGAACCCGGACTTCGTGATCACCCAGGATCTCTGCGATGTCTGCGCGGTTCCCCTCGGCCAGGTGGAAACCGCCTGCCGCGAGGTTCTGGGGGAACAGACCCGGCTCATCACCCTTCGGCCGCAACGGCTGAAGGACATCTGGGACGACATCCGCCGCGTCGCCGAGGTTCTCGGCAGGCAGGAGGACTGCGAGCGGTTCCTGGAATCCGTGGACGGCCGCATCGCCGCCATCGAGGACACGCTGAACGCCGACGGGGTGAAGGAAAAAAAGCGCATTCTGACACTGGAATGGATGGACCCGGTGATGGTCGGCGGCCTGTGGGTGCCGGAAATGATCGGCATCGCCGGCGGCGAGGCCCTGTTCGCCGCCGCAGGAGAAAAAGCGCGCACCGTGAACCGCGGCGAGCTGGACACGATCAACCCGGATGTGGTCATCGTCAAGCCCTGCGGCTTCAAGCTCGGCCAGACCATCCGCGAACTGGACCGGCTCAAGGCCTGCGCTCCCTGGGATAACTGGAAGGCCACGCAAAACGGCAATGTGTTTCTGGTGGACGGCAACGCCTACTTCAACCGGCCGGGCCCGAGGATCCTCGACTCGATTGAAATCCTTGCGTATTGCGCCCATCCGGAGGTGTTTCCGGAATTGGGAGACATCTATGCATCCTCGATCATCCGCTTGGGCCCGGCGCTTTCGATCCCGGAATGATCGCAATAACAACCGCCAATTCAATTTAACGCACAGCGGGGTTTCAATGAGAAAAAAAGTCGGGTACTATCGAACTTCAGAACACCGAAAGGACGCGCAAACCGTGCCGAACTACCTCGCAATCCGCAGCGACGGTCTTGGCAATTCACCGGCAGCATTCCCCCCCAAGAACCAAAACTCTGGTGCTTCGTGTTGAACAGCCGGCACATAGGAAAAATGCACCATCCCAGAACCCGGCGTCCGCGGAAAATCCGCGAAGGATTTTCCTGGCCCTGCCTGTTCTTCAATTTCCTCTGGTATCTCTATAAGGGGATGTTCACCTGGACGTTCCTGTCCCTCGCCCTCACCGTGATCACGGCGGGCGTCGGCTGGCTCATCCTGCCCTTTTACGCCAATAGGCAGCACATTCAATCTCTCATCAACAAAGGCTTCCTGCCGGATTACCCCACCTGGCAGTACCTGATCGAAAAAGAGATCATCACCGGACACTACCCGGCTTACAAGGGCAACGCCGAACGCAAACACATTCACGCACTCGAAGTGGAAGTCCCCCTCAAGCAGCGCCGCCCGCAGCAGAGAAAATCACCGCCCGAACGCCAAACCGAATGGAAGTCCACTCCCTACAAACCCAATCCCTATAAAAAGACGCTCTGAAGAATTAGAGCACGCTCACTTGACGGCGGGAACGCGGTAGGCGGGCGTTTCCTGCATCGGATCCTGGGCGTTGGCCGATTCTTTGTGGAAGTATTCCAGCATTCCCTTGAAGATGTAGTCGTGGAATTTCCCCATCGCCATCCAGTACAGATTGCCCCAGAACGGCTGCGGGATGAAGTGCGCCCGCAGGGTCAGACGGGTGGAATCCCGGTTCTGCGGACTGAGCTCGAACTGCAGCCAGGACAGGCCGGGCGATTTCATCTCCGCGCGCAGCAGAAGCTCCTGGTTGGGAACGAGTTTTTCCACCCGCCAGAAGTCCACCGAGTCGCCCACCCGAAGCTGGTTGTCGTCCCGGCGCCCGCGCGACAGCCCCACCCCGCCCAGAATGCGGTCGACGGCGCCGCGGATCTCCCACAGGATGTTGGCGTGCAGCCAGCCGTGATTGCCGCCGATGCGGCAGATCACCGGAAACAGCACCTCCGGTTTCACCGGGATGTCCGTGAAATGTTCATCGACCATGAACTCCGAAGAGTTGTATTCGCAGATCGGCAGCAGCTCGCTCATCTCCTCCGGCGGCACGTCGCTCCAGTGCGAGTACACGCGTGACTGCGCTTCCTTGCGCTGCGCCCGCTCGACCGCCGCGTTGAAGTCGAGCGTTTCGAACGGCAGGATTTTCCGGATGTCGTTTTCCGTGCACACCACATCGGTCTTGAGGCTGCTCAGAAGCAGGGAGGCGATGTTCACCGGCACCGAATTGAACAGGTGCAGCCAGTAGGCGTAGACCTGGCACAGCATGTTCGCCGGCAGCGGAACCCAGGACACATTGAACAGGCGCACGCGCCGGCCGAGCATTTTGGCGACCCGGCGGATCAACTCCGTGTAGCACAATACATCCTGGCAGCCGATGTGGTAGGCGCGCGTGGTCAGCCCTTCGATTTCCATGACGCCGACCAGGTACTTGATCACGTCGCGGATGGCAATGGGCTGGCATTTCGAATCGAACTCCGGCAGAAACGGAATCATCCGGTTGTGCTTGACCAAAGACTTGAGCAGTTCGTAGGACGCACTGCCGGTGCCGATGATGATCGCCGCGCGCAGGCGGATCACCGGGATGCTGCCCCTGGACAGGATGCCGCCCACCTGCATGCGGCTTTTCAGGTGCGGCGACAACCGCTCGTTCGTTTCCCCCAGCCCGCCCAGATAGATGATGCGCTTCACCTTCGCCTGCTCCGCCGCATGCAGGAAGTTGGACGCCGCCAGCTTGTCCCGCTCCACAAACTCGGTTTTGCTCGCGCGCATGCTGTGGATCAGGTAATAGGCGTACTCCACCCCTTCCAGAGCCGCCGTCAGTTCCTCGCCGCGCAGGCAGTCCGCGAACACGTTCTCAATTCTTGGATGCTTGAGCAGAGGCAGGATGGTGCGGTGCGGAACATGCAGCGCACCGTGTAACCGCGCTCGATCAGTTCCGGGATCAGGCGGTGCGCCACATAGCCGTTCGCGCCCGTCACCAGAACGCGCGTGCCCGGCTTCAGCGGCGTCGTCGGCAGGTCCTCGCAGTAGTGGTAGTTGACTTTTTCCGGGTCCATGCCGCCAATATAGCCCACCGGCAGATTCCTGCAAGCGGAATCGGGAGCGTGGATAAAACGCGGAAATACAGGGAAAGGAAAGCGGTGCGGTCAGCCCGTGCCGAAGAAAAACGGGTTGTGGCGTTTCTCCTCGCCCACCGTGGTCGCCGGGCCGTGCCCCGGATGCAGGCGGAAGTGTTCCGGCAGCGTCAGCAGCCGCCCGGTGATCGACGCGTACAGCCCCGGCCAGGACGCGTTGGCGCAGCCCATCGAGCCCGCAAAAATCGCATCGCCCGAGAGCACCGACTCGCCGACCTTGAACGACACGCCGCCCGGCGTGTGTCCCGGCGTCGTCATCACCTCCACATCAAGCCTGCCGAGCGGGATGCGCTCGCCATCACGAACGAGGCGCAGGTCATTGTCACCCAGTTCATCTTCCAGCGGCATGCCCTAAACTCCACAATTCAGTTAAGGAAAAAAATAATTTAATTCAAGAATTAATATTGGTATCGAATTCTATTTTCAAGAAAATGGATAGTAGTGTATAAAAGGGCCCAAGATTTTTAATACTTAAAGACTTTATAAAAAGATGATTACCATCCAATTCAACTAAAATAATATTTTATATTAAAGTGAACATTTTAAATACGATTCTATCGAATCAATAGCCCGTGCCAAAGTGGAGTGGTCTAAATGGCAATAATCGAGGGATTCAGAGTAAAAAACTACCGTGTGCTTAAAGACGTCACACTTGGCAAAATGTGGAATACACAAGATGCTGACCCTTTAAAACCGCTTACCGCTGTAATTGGTAAAAATAGTGTTGGGAAGAGCACATTATTTGACGCGTTTGGTTTTCTCTCTGATTGCCTAAAGATTGGTGTCGAAGAAGCATGTGATGCAAATGGAAGAGGTGGTTTCGAAAAAATTCGATCTCAGGGAATAAATGCACCAATAATGTTTGAAGTTTATTATCGCCAAGAGTCAAATACTCGCCCCATAACTTATGAATTGTCTATTGCATTAGATAAATTAAATAGACCATACGTAAAAAGAGAACGTCTTCGTCAAAGAAGAAAAGGACAATCAACAGGCAGACCGTTCTCGTTTCTTATTTTAAATGATGGAAAAGGCTTGGCTTGGAAAGGTGATGTTGAAGGATTACAAATTGAAGAAGATGAGGGCGATTTGGATGATCCTCAATTTGCTAAATTGTTCGGAAGTGTCCAACAAGAAAGTACTCAAACAGAAAAAATTGAGCTAGAAGACAAACGAAAGCTCGGAATTGCAACTTTAGGATCTTTGAAACAACATCCAAGAATATCAGCATTTCGTAGTTTTATTGAAGGCTGGTATCTCAGTTATTTTACTCCTGATGCAGCTCGAAGTCTTCCTTTGGCAGGGCCTCAAAAGCATCTTAATATTCATGGAGATAACCTAGGCAATGTTGTTCAATTCATGGAACGTGAACATAAATCACGTTTTTCAAAAGTATTAGAACGAATCGCAAAAAAAATACCAGGCATAGGGCAAATTAGTACGGATAAAAGTCAAGATGGCAGAGTACTTTTAAAGTTTAATGATAAAGGTTTCAATGACCCTTTTTATGCACAGCAGATGTCTGATGGAACTTTAAAAGTTTTTGCATATCTTCTCCTTTTAGAAGATCCAACGCCTCCCCCATTTATCTGCATTGAAGAACCAGAAAATGGTTTGTATCACAAACTACTTGAAACACTGGCACATGAGTTTCGAGAACATGCAACAGGAAAAAAAGGGGGATCTCAAATATTTATTACAACTCATCAACCCTATTTTGTAGATGCGTTTGAACCGGAAGAAGTATGGATTCTTGAGAAACATGAAGATGGGTTCTCAAAAATAAAAAGAGCAAGTAATGACTCCATTATAAAAAATATGGTCGAAGAAGGTTTACCACTAGGCGGATTATGGTACAGCGATTATCTTGACTCAAAATAGAATTGATGCATTTCGTAATTCTCATAGAAGATCAATCAGGAAAAAAAACCTTGGACATTCTAATTCCCAAGATCATTGGGGAAGGGAATACTTTTAATGTTTATTCTTACAAAGGAATTGGTCGAATTCCAAAAGGATTAATAGGCAAATTGGATCCTGCAAAGCGAATTCTTCTTGATCGGCTTCCAAAAATAATACAAGGATATGGGAAAACAGTCTCCCAATATCCCCAATCTTACAATGTTGCGGTCATAGTAGTATTAGATCTTGATTCAAAATGCTTAAGTAAATTTCGAACTGAGCTTTTAGAGATTCTTAATAAGTGTTGGCCAAAGCCAGAAACACGATTTTGCATTGCCATAGAAGAGAACGAGGCATGGCTATTGGGAGATATCTCTGCTATAAAATCTGCTTATCCTACAGCTAGAGATTTCATTCTTACTTCATATGTAAACGACAGTATTTGCGGGACATGGGAAAAATTAGCTGATGCAATTTATCCCGGTGGTTCTGCTAAATTAAAAACCCTAGGTTGGCAAACTATTGGAAAAATAAAGTCAGAGTGGGCGGAAAAAATTTGCAAAAACATGGACGTCGATAATAATAATTCTCCAAGTTTTTGCTATTTTCGCGAAACTCTTCGAAACCTAAAAAATTAGTATAATAGTATTATTCTTCAACTGACATAAGTTTTCATTTTTATATTTATAGATCGTAAATTCTTTATTTGAAATTTACAGGGAAAAAACTTATCCCAGAGTAATCACCCCTCCCGGTCATTCACGAGTTTGAGTTCGGCCAGTTTGGCTTCTTCCGGTCGGCGCGCTGCATCGGCGCTGGCGAACCCGTAGACGAGTCCCACCATGAGGCCGCCGCCCACGATGTTGCCCGCGGTCACGAACACCTGGTTGTGCACGAACCCCGCGATTGAGACGTCCGCCCCGTGCGGCAAAAGCAGCGCCAGGCTCAAGAGACTCTGGTTGGCGATGCTGTGCTCGAAGCCGCTGGCGATGAACGCGAACAGGCACCAGAAAATGAGGATCAGCTTCGCCGCGTCGTTCTCGGTGCGGTGCGCCATCCACACGGCGAGGCACACGAGCCAGTTGCACAGGATGCCGCGCAGAAACGCTTCCTTGGCAGAGAGGTTCATCTTCATGGCGGCGACATTGAGGATCAGCTCTTTCGCTTCGCCGCCCAGGCTGCCGCCCTGCACCACCAGCCAGCTTAAAAACACCGATCCCAACAGGTTGCCCATAAAGCACAGCACGAACAGAACGCAGATGGGCGCGATGCCGATCTTTTTCGCCACGCGCCCGACGGCGAACACCATGTTGTTGCCGGTGAACAGTTCCGAACCGGCGAAGATGACAAGGCTGAGCGCCACTCCGAAGCAGGCCCCCATGACGAGCTTCAAAAAGTGGGCGCTCCCGCCCTGGGCGATGGGACCGCCCACCGAAAAGATCAGCACGATGCCAAATCCAAGATAGACGCCCGCCAGCGCCGACAGCAATAGATACCCGAACGGCGTCTGCTGCATGAAGCGGATCTTCTTTTCCGACGCATCCGCGATTTTCTCGATCTCGTTATCGAACACAGCATCACCTCCTTTTTGGAATGATCCGGCCGCCGTTTCCGTTTCTTTCAAGCCGCCTTTAATCTGCTAACCAGGGATGGCCGCCGAGCTGGGCTTGACGTTTAAAACCGGAGCCGCGGCGGGCGGTTTCTTTTTTTTCTTTCCCTTCACCTTGTGCATCTTGTTGCGCGCGTGGTACGGCACGATCTGCTCCAGCACCTGGGGCAGTTCGTCGCAGGGGATGTTCTCCAGCACCTTGAGCGCCAGCCGCGGGTTCTTCCCGGCCTTGCCGCCCATGTACACGTCCACCGCGTCCACGGTCTCGCCCTTGTGCTTGATGCGCTTTCCCAGAAGCCCGATGTCGGCGACGAGGTGATTGCCGCAGCCCGCCGGGCAGCCGGACCAGTGCATGCTGATCGGCGCCGTGTCCGGCAGCCGCTGTTCCAGCTTCGCCGCCACCTCGCGGGCGCGCTCTTTCGTCTCGATCGCGGCCAGGTGGCAGTAGTCGCTGCCAACGCAGCTCACCAGCCCGCGCACCACGCTCGCCGGGTGGTACACGAATTCTTTCAGCATGTCTTCTTCCAGGAGATCGCCCAGGTTGCGGTCCGGCACGTTGGGCAGGATCAGGCTCTGCGCGGGAGACAGGCGGATCTCGCCGTTGCCGTAGCGTTCGGCGAGATCGGCGATGCGCATGAGTTTGTTTCCTTCGATGCGCCCCACCGGAACCTTGAGCCCGACGTAGTTCATCCGCGGCTGCTTCTGCCGGTAGATGCCGATGTGCTCGGAAGTCTCATTCAGGCGCACGTCCTCACCCGCGCGTTCGAGCGGCCGGTCGATCCGTTTTTCCAGTTCCGCGCGAAAAGCCGCCTCGCCCCATTCGTCCAGCAGAAACGCCAGCCGGTTCTGCGTGCGCACCTCGCGGTTGCCGTGGTCGCGGTAGATCAGGATCGCCGCAGACAGGACCTCCACCGCGTCCTCCGGCGGCACAAACACATCCAGCGGCGTGGCGATGCGGTAACCGCCCGAACCGAGCTTGCCACCCGCGATCAGGTTGAAGCCGCGCCGCACTTCGCCCTGCGCTTCCCGGCTGGCGGGCACCAGCGCCAGGTCCTGGGTTTCGGCGTGCAGGCAGTTGTCGATGCAGCCGGTGATCATGACGTTGCACTTTCGCGGCAGATTGGTGAACTCGCGGTTTTCCAGAATGTGCTGGGTCAGCGCGAACACCAGCGGCGACGCGTCGATCCATTCCTTCGGGTGCAGCCCCGCCACCGGGCAGCCCATGATGTTGCGCACGTTGTCCATGCCGGTCTGGATGGAATTGAGTCCGGCCGATTGCAGAATGTCGAACACTTCGGGGATGTTGTCGATTTTCAGATGCCGCAATTGCACCTGCTGCCGCGTGGTGATGTCGATGACGCCGTTGCCGAAGCCCTGCGCCACCTCCCCCAGCGCGCGCGCCTGGTAGGAAAACGTGTGTCCGTTGGGGATCCGCACGCGCAGCATGAAATGACCGGGCGTGGGCGTGCGCAGAAACAGGCCATACCATTTGAGCCGTTGCAGGTCCGCTTCGCCGATGGACTCCCAGCCTTCCTTGGCGAACCGGTGCAGCTCCTGTTTGATTGCCAGCGCGTCTTTTTCCGCTTTGATGGTTTCGATCTTGTTCAACAGGAAGGGTCCTCGTGTTGTGAAATGGAGAATGCCGCTCGAAAACCCATTTTGATTACAAGTTCCATACCAGCCACGGGGAACCCTCAAAATGCTTTAAATTCAAGCCCGGCCTCGGAGGTTCTTCGTCCACGCATAAATTTCTGCCCCAAAAACAGGCATTTTTACGATTTACTGACCCACAGGCGGTCAAAATGTGGGAAAGGGCTCCGCAACCCGCTCAAAAACAATTGAAAAACCGCTGGTTTTACCCCTTTCCCGCAAACCCCGGCAGCCGAACCGATCCCGGTTCGCGCCTCCGATTTTTCACCAAATTCGATTTAATTTATTGTAAAATAAGGTATTACTAGGTAACAAGCGGGTGGCTTGAGTTGCGCCGCGTTCCGCAGGCGCCATTCCAATCCATCAAGGAGAGAACATGAAATCCATCACCAATAGTTTCGGATTTTTATCGGATATGACGTTCACCATTCCCCTGTCGCAGGTGGGATTGTTCGCCCTGCTTTGTTCCGTGTTTCTGCTGCTTGGAAAACACAAAATGGGGCTTCTGGTTTCGTTTGGCTTTTTCTACTACTGGACGTTTGTGCTCAACCGGGTTTACTTCATGAAGCAACTTTCGCCCACCTCCGGCGGCGTGTTCGCATACGGCGCGCTGGGCGTGCTCCTGGCCCTCATCGCCTTTGTGGGCTTCATCAAAAAAAGCGAATGAGTTGTCTGTAAGCCGCGGGCGGAGCCCGCAGTTTTCCTCTTTTTTATTTCCCCTTCATCGCAGCGCTCTCCGTTTTTAAAAAATCGCACCGGAAACAATCCGCGGGTCACGGCCGTCCGCACCGTGAAAAAAACCGATCATTCCGGAATTCCCGGTGAAAATCGCGGGTCCCATCCCCACACCCACAACTTAAAGCAAATTCTAAATAAAGAAATTTAAATTACCTTAAATTTATATATTTTTAAGCCCTGTATCCTAAAATTTTGACATGCCGATGCGGAGTTTTTTCTGCCTGCGAAGCCCGGTGCGACTCAGTATAATAGGGTCATCCACTTTTCAACCATTTTTCAGGGAATCAAGTCATGATTGGGGCGATTGCTGGGGACATCATCGGGTCCGTTTATGAAAACAACAATGTGAATTCCACTTCCTTTCCTCTGTTCAGCCAGGAGTCCAAGTTCACCGACGACACCGTGCTGACAGTGGCGCTGGCCGACAGCATTCTGTTCGGAAGTGAATACACCGATAAATTGAAGGAGTACTACAACCTGTATCCCAACGCGGGCTACGGCACCGGTTTCATCCGCTGGGCTTCCAGCAGCGAACGGGAGGCTTACAACAGCTGGGGCAACGGCGCCGCCATGCGCGTCAGCCCGATCGGGTTCGCCTACGACAGCCTCGAAGAGGTTTTGGAAATGGCGCGCAAGAGTGCGGAAGTCACGCACAATCACGAAGAAGGCGTCCGCGGCGCGCAGGCCATTGCCGCGGCGGTTTTCCTGGCACGGACCGGAAAAGACAAAACCGAGATCGCGGATTACATTTCCAAAACCTTCGCTTACAAACTGGATGAGCCGCTGGAATCGGTCCGCGAACGCCACCAGCACGACGTTTCCTGCCAGGCCACCGTGCCGCCCGCTATCATCGCCTTTCTGGAATCGGAAAATTTTGAAGACGCCATCCGCAAAGCCATCTCCATCGGCGGAGACAGCGACACCATCGCCTGCATCACCGGCGGCATCGCGCATGCGTTTTACGGAGACATCCCCGAATCCATCGAGGACAAGGTTTACGAAAACCTCGACTCGCGGCTGAGAAAAGTGGTCACTCTCTTTTGCAATATGTACTCCTGCCGCTAAGGAGATCCGGGACGGCGACCGCCGGGACGCTCTCCCTCCGGTAGCCCTGTGAGATCAGGGGTGTTCTGTGTTATAAGTTGATCTGCGCGTTCATTCATAAGGTTTGAACTTTCCCCGCGGTTTCCACGTGCAGCGAACCCAAGGGAAACCTGAGTTTGCTGCAAAACCCGAAACAGGATTCAGAAGATAATGGCGGATTTCACTCGCGAGGAGGTCAAATCCTTGCTCGCTCAGATTGCGGAGACGTTGAAGGCCAAGGAGGAGGAAGAAGAGGAGGTTTTCGAAGAAGAAGAGATCGTCGAGGAAATCGTTGTCGAGGAGGAAGAGGAAACCGGCGAATCCGAAGAAGAGCCTGAAGACGCGGAGACAGAAGAATCCACAGAGCAAGCGGACGAAGAGACTGAAGAGACCGAAGAAGAACCGGAAGAAGAAGAGGAGGAAGAATTCCATCCTTTGCGGGGCGTGAATCTTTCCGGTCTGGACCTTTCCGATCTCAATTTCCACAAGGCGAACCTCACGGAAACCAACCTGGAAGAGACCGATCTTTCCCACGCCGATCTCACCGGAACCATCCTGGAAAAAGCCAACCTGAAAAAAGCGAATCTCTCCGACGCCAACCTCGAAGGATGCGTGATGACCGACGCCGACCTGGCCTCGGCGAAACTGGAGGACGCGATTCTCGTCGAAGCGGTGTTCAACGGCGCCAACCTGAAAGAGGCGAACCTGGAACGCGCCAACCTCAGGCAGTCGAAATTCATCAAGGCCGATCTCACCGGCTGCAACCTGAACGAAGTGGATTTCACCCGTGCGGAGTTCACCAAAGCCAGAATGTCGCGCGCCAAGATCATGGAAGCCGACCTCAGCCGCGCCAAGTTTTCCGGCGCCGATCTTTCCGAAGTGGACTTCACCGATTCCAAGCTGAGCATGGCGGTCTTTTTCGAGGCCAAATTTCACAAGGCGGTCATGACCCGGGCCAAGTTAAAAGGCGCCCGGCTGGTCGGCGTCGATTTCACCGAGGCTCTGCTGCCGCGGGCGGACCTCACCAGCGCCGACCTTTCCGAGGCCAACCTGCAGCAGGCGGATCTCAGCCGGGCCAATCTCAACGGTTCCATCCTGCGCCGCACCCAGTTCAAAAACTCCAATCTGAGCGAAGCCAATCTGCACATCGCCGACATGACCGCGGCGAACCTGACCGACGTCATCCTGCGCGGCGCGGACCTGGGCCGGATCAAGCTGCAGGACGCCAACCTCAACAACGCCAGGCTGCCGAAAGCCAATCTTAAAAAAGCCAAGCTCAAAGGCGTGCAATTGAAAAACGCCGACCTTTCCGGAGCCGACCTCACCGGGGCGGACTTTTCCGAAGCCGATCTTTCCGGTTCGGATTTGAGCCGGGCGAACCTTTCCGAAGCCGTGCTGGAAAAAACCCGTCTTACAGACTGCAAACTGGTGGGGGCCTCGCTCGAAAGAGCCAGCCTCAAGCGGGCCGATCTCTCAAACGCGCAATTGATGGGCTGCCGCGCTTCGAGAGCGGATTTCAGCCGGGCGGCTTTGAGCGGAACCGATTTCAGCCGCGGCGACCTGGAGTTTTCCCGGTTCAGCCGCGCCGATCTATCCGGATCGCGGCTGTCGAGCGTCAAGCTGGGGGAAGCCAAACTGGACCAGGCCGACCTGACCGGCGCGGACCTCACCGGCTCCGACACCACCGACGCCGATTTCACCGGGGCCAAGGGGTACAAACCTTAGGGCTTTGTTTTCATTCTCCTGGCAGGAAAATGAGGAAAAATCGTCAAAAAATCGCATTTCCCAGAAACATTCGCGGATTTTTTGAATCTAAAGATCATTGCGGTGAATGTCCAACCCTGCAGGAACCCATGGGCGATATGAAAAAACAAGACGCTCCAGCATTCTCTTTCCTCAACCGGGCGCGGCCCCTGACCCTGCGCGAAGTGCTCCGGCTGCGGGACGGCCTGAAGCGCGACCGCGGTTCTCTGAAACAGGAGCGGGGCTATTTCTTTTACCCGCAGCTGGCGGAGCGCATCGGCAAAGCCGGCGTGCTGCTGTCCTTAAACTGAGCCGTCCCCCTTTCTTCCGCACCCCCTTTAGCTTTCAGGACCGGATGCGGGCGCAAACCCGAAGCATCGCGTTCAAACCTCATGGAAAAACTGGAAGCAGTGCAAAAAGTGTTGCGGTTCAGCAATCCGGTCCGCGAATGGGTTGAAGGCGAGCACGGCATCTATTTCGACGATTTCGACGAACAGAACGTGGACGACTACGAACCGGGAGGCCACGGAGAACTGGCGGACGCCATCATCGAAAAAGGCCTCGCGGAAAGCATCCTCGACGACGACGATCTTGTGAATTTTTAAGGCAGGAGAGAACGAACCCCGGCTAGGAAGATTCCGGGGATGGTGCTAAAGGGGTGTGATTGTTTTCGGTTGTTTCAGGCGGTTTGCAGAAGGATGCCCGCCACGTCTTCGAATTGCAGGTCCACCTTTTCCTTCACCATCGGCAGATACAGGCTTTCGGGCAGTCCCACCTGCTCCCAGCACTTGGGCTCCAGAGGCGCCAGAAAGGTTTCGCCGCTGCCGCCGATTTCCATCGAATAGGCGATGCCGTCCGCCAGGTTCACCACCGCCGCCTCTTCCACGTGGTTGCGCGCCTTGGCAGGCTGATGGTGCCAGCGGATCGATTCGGCCAGCCGCTCCGGCAGGTTCCAGCTCAACAGCAGCCTGCCGCCCACCTCCGCATGGTCGTAGCCCAGCTTTTCCTGCTCCACCACGTATAGCGGCCGTTCGCTTTTGGCTCCGGCTTCCAGCACTTCCCTGGTTTTTTCCGGTGCGCGCACGCACAGGATCAGCCGGCCGATGTCGTGCAGCAACCCCGCCACGAAAAACCGCTCGACGTTGTACTCGCCGCTCAGCGCCGCCAGTGTGCGCGCCGCCAGTCCCGCCGCGATGCTGTGCTGCCAGAACGATTCCATGTCGAGCAGATCCGCCGGAACGTCCTTGAACTGGCTCATCACCGAGGTCGCGAGCACCAGCTGGGTCAACTGATCCGTTCCGATAATGGTCAGAGCATGCGTCACCGTTTCGACCTGGGTGGAAAAACCGTAGAAGGCGCTGTTGACGATGCGCAGAAGCCGCGCCGTCAGACCCGGATCCACGCTGATGATCTCGCCGATCTCGTCGAAGGTGCAGTCCGGATCCTCGATCGCCGCGTTCAGCTTGTAAAAGACTTCCGGAAGGGTGGCGAGCTGGTCTTCTCCATCCAACAGATGGTTGATATCCATGGTTTCAGGTTCTCAATTCCTGGGGTTGAAAATGCGTGGCACATATAGGAAAGCGCTGCCATTTGATGGGAAAGAAACGCCGGATTGCGGGATACGGGTTTCAAGTTTCGGCGGGTAGACTGCAAACGGATGGGAGCGCCTCCCAACGCCAATGCCATCGCTGATGGTCGAAGAAAGAAACCCGAAATTGCAGCAAAAGGAAATTCTCCGCTCCGGCAGCAGAAAATTCCTTGTAAAGATAAAGCGAGTTCCCACAAGAGTCAAGACTTTATGTGACACCTTAAACAATTCCCGTGAACCCAAATCGAGAACCATAAAAATCCCATAGTCATCAGTGAATCATAGTTTTTCAATTCATCCACATCCTTGAGGACAAAACAAGAAGTCCATTGTAAGCACCGTGAATTAACACAGAAACCTCCAATCTACTGCTTAAATAGATGATCGATCCAGGAAATCGCAATCAGTTCGGGCAATTCATATCCGATGCGGTTGCACGCTTTTAATATGAACTTCCCGCCCTGTTAAAGATCCTTGCCCAGCAAATTTGGAAATATATTGTGGATTTCATGATTGAAAAACGGAGAAACACCTATAAGAAAAAAGAAAATTGCGGCTGCAACGACGGACGGTTCGCTTGACAGGAATGGCAGGGATACGTTTTCAGAAACGGCTTCCTGTTTGAAGTTTTCCATTATCCGAACACTTAAGAGGTATTAAAGGTCTTTACCCAGCATGAGAAACCAGAACAGGTAGGCGGCGCAGCCGATCGCCACCGCCGGCCCGAACCACAGCTTGAGGGCGGCTTTCCAGGAGAGTTTTTTCACCAGGTCTTCTTCCTTCATGTTGCTGATGAAAAAAGGATGCGGTTTGCGTTGGCGGAAAACCATTTTTGCGCTGGCAGGCGCCTCTTCCACCGCCGTGGAATCCGCGGCCTCCTGCAGCTTCAGGCCGACCACCTGCGCACCCCGCTCCATCTCGCGTTCATCGAGCACGCCGTCCCGGTTGATGTCGAAGCGTTCCTGCAAAGCGGCCTCGGCTTCGACCCGTTTTTTGCCCGCAAGGTAATGCGCGAATTTCAGTTTGATCCTTTTTACCGGCTTGAGGCCCGAATCGGCATAGCCCAGCACATAAACGGTTTCGCCAGGCTCGAAACACCACTCGATGAAGCGGTACTCGCTGGAAAAAAACCAGGAGGTCGGATTGAGGCGGAACGAACGCAGCCGGCCGCTGTTCGTTTCCAGAGCGGCCCGCAGACTGCCCGGCATGGTTCCGAAATTGCTGGAACGGGAGCGGAACGTGTGGTTCCCGCCTTTCCTCTGGATGACCGCGCCGCGCACGAACACCTGGGCCAGCGCGCCGCTGCCGTCGTCCACAATAAAAGTGATCGTCCGAATAAAACTGATCGACCCGCACCCAGCGCTTGTTGTTCTTGCTGCGCACGAGCTTCTGGATTTCGATGGAAAAAAACGTGCAGGGTTTGTTGCTGATCGGCCCGTTCAAAAGGTTCCCGTCAGGCCGCAGGAGGGTTCCCTTGATCTCCACGTTGGTGCCCACCGCGCCGGTGGCGATGCGCGAGGTGGGGATGTTCTGGATGGTGCGGGAGGATTTCAGCTCGCGAAACCCGGAGAGAAACCAGTAGACCCCGAAACCGGTCCCTGCCGTGCAAAAAAGTAGCGTTTCCATGTTGATGTACATGGGAGGTCACATCTGCGGCAGTTTGATTTTCACGTCCACGTCCTGACGCTCCTGCTCGGAAACCTGGAACATCTCCTCGCGCTGGTAGCGCAAAAAGGAAGCCACGAACACATCCGGAATCTGCTGGATGCGGATGTTGTAGTTGTTGACGCTGTCGTTGTAGAATTCGCGCCGGTCCGCCAGCGACTCCTCCAGGTGGGAAATCCGGTTCTGCAGCTGCATGAAATTCGTGTTGGCCTTGAGCTCGGGGTAGTTCTCCGCCAGGGCGAACAGGCTTTTCAACGCCGCGCTGATCTCCCCGCTGGCCTGCGCTTTTTCACCGACACTGCCGGCGCCCACGTATTTTTCCCGCGCCTGCATCAACCGGTCGAGCACTCCCTTTTCAAACGCCGCGTAACTCTCACACACGGAAATCAGCTTGGGCAGCTCGTCGTAGCGCTGCTTGAGGATCACGTCGATGTTCGACCAGGATTTTTGGATGTTTTCCTTGAGGGCGATCAGGCCGTTGTAGATGACGAAGGCGTATCCCACAATGGCCACCACCCCGAACAGCAGGATTCCCAGAATCACAAAGCCAGTGGTGCTCATGGACCGTTCTCCTCCCCGGCAAGCCGGGGATCAAAGTTAAAGTTATTGATTAACCGCACATTAGGCCGAAACGGCGGCGGCATCAATAATTTAAACAATTAAAGACTCAATTATATTTTTTAATACAATATTGTACCATAAAATTATAAAATAGAACACAGTTTTTCAAGGGGATTGCCGCCGCCGGGATACAATCGCTCTGATTTTCAGGGAGTTCGAAAGGAGAAAAAATGGATCGGATTCATCAGTTCATGGAAGAGTCGCTGCTGAGTGTGAACCCCAAGGCCTCTGTATCCGAAGCGGCGGAGTTCATGCTCAAAAACAAGGTGGGGGCGTTGCTGGTTTACGACGGCGAGAATTATCTGGGGATCGTCACGACGGTGGATTTCACGCACAAAGTGCTGGCCCAAAAACGCGACCCGGAAAAAACCCGGATCGCCGACATCCTGACCCAGCCGCTGATCACCCTGGACAGGGAAAAATCCATGATGGACGCCTACCGCTGCATGCACCAGAACAACATCCGGCACATTGCGGTGACGGACAGCCAGAAAGTGGTCGGGATTTTATCCGTCAAGGACTTTGCCAACTATTACCACCACGAGGTAGAAAACGAGGCGGCGGATTGACGACAGTCCCGAAAATGGAATCGAAACAAGTGCCGACTCCGCCTTCCTTGGCGGAATTTACCTTATATTTCCGGCAATGCGCTGTCGCACGCGACCCGAAGGGCCTGCGTTCAAACCCGGCCTGATTGCAGGCCGGTGCGCGATGCTGCGATGCGAACCCGCATCCTGGAGCATGGATCGGAGTGAGGCGGGCAAAAGTCTGCAAGGGCGGAATACGCCCCATAACCGTCAAGACTGCATCGGCGCCTTTTTCCGCAGAATCCGCATCCGTTCTTTCTCACTGCCGATGAGGTGCGAACCGATGTCCGAGGAATCCATATCGGAAGAATCTTCGCCAATGTGTTCGTCATCGTGCGTGTCCGACGGAACGAAAATCTTCGTCCGGTCAGCCAGATCGTAGCCCAGCGCAAGGATGATCTTCCGCTTCGTGGCCAGCCGGCATTCGTGTCCGCGCTCGATGCGGTCGATCGTCTGCACGGTCAGGCCCGCTTTGCGCGCCAGTTCCGCCTTGCTCATCATCCGGTCCTCGCGTGCCTGCCGGACTTTGTTCGCCAAAGATTGATGGGTTTTCGCTTCTTCTTGTTTTGCGTTCATTTTTTGTACACTCCCAGGTCAAAGTCACGGCAACTCGGGCAGATGTGCCGTGTGTCCTCATTGTCTTCAACAATTCCGCCCCACCCTCTGTTTCTCACCTTCTGCTTGAACTGCTCCCTGCGGTCGTACGAGTGAAAGTCCACCCCCGCCCGCATCGTCGAATCGCAAAAAACGTTGTCGCATACGATGACGTACTGCGTGACTGCCTTGATCATAAGCCTTCTCCCTCACAATGAATTTGGGCTCGCCGGTTCCTGCCTTCGTATCCGGATGTCCTCTGAAAAAACGTTCCGGCCATTCGCAAGAGTCCCGGATCAGGCATTGTCTTCGGCATGCTGATGCCCGGTTTCGCATGAATGAAGGGCCCACCCGCGAATCAAGGCCAAAGCCTTTGATTTTTAGGGTGTCAATTCACACATCCTGCTAAATAATTGATGCTTAAAGAGCAATGTTCATGCCAATTTTAAGTTTATTTAAATATATAGACTTATCCCAATATCGGCACGTCAATATTTCCACAAATGCAGGAAAACTTGACGAATGTCGAGTTAAAAATGTGAATATTAATTAAAATTAATCCAAGGAATCTTTAAGACATTTATATTTCAGAGCGAAAACCACGCGTGGAAAGGCAACCGGGACGGTGCAAAACAGTAAAATTTTCGCAGGGATTCGGACAAACTATCGGGGAACCGATACTATCAGGAAAGAAAAAAAGAAACTGCTTCGAGAAAAGGCAGGACGCCCGCCCTGCCCCGCTTCACGCCACCGGCAGGGGCCCGGTACAAGGGTTAAGCGGGCAAGCGTGAACGTTACGCAGTATGCAAATAGGAAAAGACCGCTCCTGGCCGCCCGACCCGTTCCCACCGGGCGGAGTCCGGCGCAGCGCCGAACCCGGAGTTGAAGCCCGCTTTTTTCTGGGAAGTAAAAAAAGAAGAGCCTTCACGGTTCATCCTGTCCTCACCGGGCATGGCCCGGCCGATGGCTGAGCAGGTGGGCGTGAACGTTTCGCCATATGCAAACAGGGAAAGACCGCTCCTGGCCGCCCGACCCGTTCCCACCGGGCGGGGCCCGGTCAGGGAGTTTCGTTGCCGCGCTGGAGTTTGAGAGCGCTGTAGTGCAGTTGTTCGGCGCGCTGGTGGTCGCCTTTTTCCTCATACAGCCCGGCCAGCTTTTTAAGCGCCTCAACCGCCTCGGGATGCCCCGCCCCCAGAGCGTCTTCCTTGATCCTCAAGGAACGCGTGAGCAACGGCGCCGCCTCCTCGTAGCGGCCGAGTTCCTGATGCAGCGCGGCCAGGGTTTCCAGAGAGCGCGCCACATAGGGGTGGTGCGGGCCCAGCGCTTTTTCCCGGATGGTCAGGGAACGCGTCACCAGCGCCTTCGCCCGCGAAAAACGGCCGACGTCCTGGTAATAAGCGGCGAGGCTGTCCAGGGTGTACGCCAGGTCGGGATGCTCCCGCCCCAGAATCTTTTCCCGGATCGACAGCGACCGCAGGAGCAGCGGTTCGACCGGACCGTACACGTGGGAGGCCAGGTAATGGTCCGCGAGGTTGTTGAGCGTGGTCGCGAAATGCGGGTGCTCCGTCAGTTCCGCGTTTTCATAGATGCGGATCGCTTTTTTATAGAGACCTTCGATGGCGCCCGGCTCTCCCGTTTTTCGATGCAGCAGGGCCAGGTTGTTGTACGCAGCCGCCACATAAGAATGTTCCGGTCCCAGCGCCCGCTTCAGCAGTTTGAGGCTCTGCTCGTACAGCTCGCGGGCCTTGTCGTACTCGCCCATGCTCTCGTAAAGACGCGCCAGATTGTTGATGGAGGCCGCGCGGTTGGGGTGCCGCATGCCGTAGATTTGCTCGAACATGCGCAGGGACTGGAAAAACAGCGTTTCCGCCTTGCCGTGCTCGCCCTTTTGAAAATGGATCAGCGCCAGGCTGTTGATCGCCGCGGCGCGTTTCGGGTTGCGCTTCGACAACAGCGGCTTCAGCACTTCCAGCGCGCGCCGGTACAACGGTTCCGCCGCATCGTATTGCGCGAGCTTGCGGTGCAGGTCGCCCAGGTGAATGAGCGGCGCGGCCAGATCCGGATGACCGGGCCCCAGCTTTTTCTCTTTCAGGCGAAAGGCGTGCAAAGCGAGAGGCAGCGCCTCGTTGTAGCGGCCGGACCGGAAAAGATCCGCCGCCTTGCGGTCGAGATCCCGGACCGGCACCGAAATGCCCTCCCCCAGGGCAATCGCCGGAGCCCCGGCAAGCGTACAGACCGGAAAAAGCAGCAGACACAGGCCCAAACGGAAGAAACCGGACAAGCGCTTCACGGCAAACCTCCTTCAAAAGGCAGGGTTCAGTTCTGGAGGGGTTGAGAGGGATGACAGAGCGGTCGCGGAGTTGAGAACGGAGGCGGGAAACACAATCCCTCAACAACGGGCTTCTGTATTAATTATCGGAAACGACCCGGTGGAAGTCAACGTGTTTGAACGAATCCATTCTGAATTCGCTATCCATTCATGCAATGCTTTGCGCGAGTGGAAAACGGCGTTTCCGCAAACAGTCGAATCCCGGCAGGCAAACGAGACCCGGACGTTATATCCAGTCTTCCAGTTCAAACTGACCGGCACAGACCGGGCTGCGCATGTCCATATACAGGTCGGCGCTGTCGAACTTGGCATGCCATTTCGGGATGCGTTCGCAGGTGAGCCCCGCTTCCTCGATCCTTTTGCGGTCGGCCTCCAGCTTTTTCGGCCCCGGATACTCCAGCACCACCGTGAACCCGGTGGCGGCCTGAAACTTCAGGATGAACCGCTCCTTGTCCGGATCGTTGATCCGGTTTTCAGACGAACTTTCTTCCATCGATTGACTTCCTTTAAAAAACGGCCGGCGGAAATGCCGGCCGGGTGTGCGCAATAACAGAACGAAACGGCATCCTGGGCCGCTCCGTCCACGCCGGAACACCACACCTGCGTGGGCGTTCAACCCCTCATGGAGCGACCGAGTTTCGGTAAATCTCGAGCGATTCGTCGATCACCTGCAGCGCTTCCTGCTGCCCGAGAAAGTCTTCCACCACCACAAGTTTCTTCTCTAAAACTTTGTAATCCTCAAAAAATTTTTTCACCTCTTTCATCCGGTGCGGCGGCAGTTCATCCATGCACTGGTAATGCGAGTATTCCGGGTCGTGCTCGTGCACCGCGATGATTTTATCATCCGCTTCCCCATGATCGACCATTTTCATCAGCCCGATGGGCTTGGCGACCACGATGGAAAGAGGATACACCGGCTCCTGCCCCAGAACCAGGATATCCAGAGGATCGTGGTCCTCGCACAGCGTCCTGGGAATGAAACCGTAATTTGCGGGGTACTGCACGGAGCTGTAGAGAATCCGGTCCACCCGGATCAGCCCCGTGTCCTTGTCCAGCTCGTACTTGGTTTTCGATCCTTTCGGAACCTCGATAATGGCGGGAATCCGATACGGAACCTCATTGCCGAGATCAACGTCGTGCCAGGGGTTCATGCACTCCTTTCCTTTTCATTAAGATAGATTGAAAAGCATTAAAAATACGCAGTTTTGTCAAAACCGGATTAGATTTTCACTACCGGGCGGCAAATAAAAACCCCGCTACCTTATTAAATATCAGCCTTTCCGATAATGCTTAAAAAAATTTAATTATGAATACATTGACAAGGATTATATTGAGGAATACAGTGTCAATAATCAACCTTAAACATGTTGAAAGTTAATGTATTTTTCCAAGAACCGGCGGGAATTCCGGACACACCCGGGCATGGCGCACTCCACCCTGATTCCATCCCGAAACGCCAAGCCTTTCCGGACCCCAGCCCGCAACCGGCGAACGCCAGGCCCCAACCTTAAACCGGTTCATTTTATATCCTATATAGGGAGAGTGACATGACCCGCCGCATCCTTCTTCGGCACACAAAACAGACATCCACGATTTTAACAATCGGGATCCTCCTCTTTTTCGTCAGTCTTCAAACGGTGCAGGCAAACACAGAGCGGCTGGAAAAACTGCAAGCGGAACTCACCCGGCATTACGATACCGGAAACTATAAGGAAGCGATTCCCTACGCGGCGGACATTCTGGAACTGAAAATCAAGATCCACGGCACCGACCACCTTGAAGTCGCCAAGACGATCAACAAGATCGGTGAAATCCATTTCAAGGACAACAACTACTCCGACGCGGAAATCTATTTTCTGAGAGCGCTCAACCTGTTTAAAAAGATCCTCGGCACCAACCACTCGCACGTGGCGTCCACGCTGCACAGCCTGGGAGACGTGTACCGCAAAACCGGCGTGTTCTCGCGCGCCGAGCAGTTTTACCGGGTGGCCATCCGCATCCGCGAAGACACTCTGGGAAGCGACCACCAGAGCGTCGCCAGCACCCTCAACAACCTTGGCGAGCTGTACAAACAGAACAAAATGTACGCCCAGGCCGAGCCGCTGTACCAGCGCTCGCTGGAGATTTTCGAAAGCGTGCTGGAGCCGGGGCACGCCCACATCGGCATTGCCGTTCATAATCTTGCCGACCTGTACCGGATTCAGGAATCCTACGAAAAAGCCCTGCCCCTGTACCAGCGCCTGCTGACTTTGACCGAAGAGTCGCACCCGTCCGACGACCCGAAAGTGGTGGCGCTCAAAAGCATCGTGACCGAGCTGAAGAAATCCACCGCCGATGTGGCGAAGCTGGAACCGGAAACGCAGGAACCGCCTGTGGTTGAGAACGATATGAGCGGAGAAAGCAAGGAAGGAACGGACGTTCTTTCACGTTCCGCCCCTGTGGACAGCGGCGCAGTGGCGACCGAGGACCCGGTCGTTCCCGAAACGTCCGCGCCCGAACCGGCTGTTGAGGAGGCCGCCGAAGAAACCGTGGAGGACACGGTTCAGGCCGGACAGAATGAAGAAAAAGCAGCCGCGGCACGTCCTGATAATGAGGCCGGTGAATTCGACGCGTTTTCACCCTCGCCCGATTCTTTCGGTGAAGCCACGCTCACCTCCAACGTTCCCCTGAACGCGTTCAGCGGCATCGGGATGAACATGGAAAATACCAACGACGACATCCAGGAAGAAACCCTCACCGCCGAAAACCCTGAAACGGACATCCAGCCCTGACAGCCGGACCATGCACCAGGCAATGACCGCGTGATGAATTATTATTTCCGGCAGGAAATCGACTGGGCCGAAACGGCGCAGTAGAGCGGACCGCACTGGCAGTTGTACAGGCTCATCAAAAATTTCGGTTCCAGCTCCGAACGCAGGCTCGATGTGCGGCCCACGCTGCGGTTCGCCCGCGTGGTCAGATCCAGGGGAGCCGAACACACACAGCTGGAAAGATCCGGAGAATAGCCATAATGCCGGTCTCCGTAGTGTTTCTCCTGCGCAAACCCCGTGGTCAGAAAAACTCCGATACCGATGAACGCGGCGAACGCAGCCGCGGCGAACAGTGTGTGACGCTTCATGACATCCCGCTCCTGTAAAGTGAGTGCGCGCTCTTAATCGAAAAGCCGCGCGAAAAAACCCTTCGGCATTGCAAAATCCTCAGGCTCAAACCCGTACTTGCTGAAATACCCGCGCAGCAGCCTTCTGGCCTTGGCCAGAGACTTCACGTCTTCTTTTTCCAAGAAAATCCGTTCCGCCGCCTGCATGTGCAGGATGGCCTCCGGCCCCTGCCCTCTCTGGTCGTGCAGCACGCTCAGGTTCCAGTGCGCCGCGTGGTACATCGGATCGAGCCTGAGCGTTTCGTTGAAATACTCCACCGCCTTGTCCAGCTCGTCGATGCGCCAGTAGTCCGACGCCAGGATGAAACGGATGTCCGCATCGAACGGCGCTTTCATGAGATCCGCTTCGAGGATCTTGATTTCCGCGCGCACCGTCTCGATCGGATCGAGCGCTTTTTCAAGTTCTATGGATTCTGTATCCGCTGTGACGGATTCCGTCTCCGCGGGCGGCAGTGCCGCAAGCTCGGTTTCGACCGCCGCCTCGCCTTCTTCAGGGAGCTGGGCGTCCGTGGCGAGCGCCTGCACGGGTTCGGGGTTGCCGGCGTTTTCCAGAACGGGTTCCTGCGAGGAACACGCCGCCAGCAACATGAGGGAAGTGAAAAGGACCGCTGCCTGTTTGGGGTACATACCTGCTCCAATCCGGGTATCCAGGTCGTCCATCCATCCGGGACCCAAGGCGCAAGTATAAGCCCGCACGGTCACAGGCACGTCAACCGCGTGTCACGATTGAGTCAAAATTACAGAAAAAAAATCATGCCCGAAAAGGCAAGGATTGGGAATTCAGGGAAAAACCTTCATCCGCTTGACGAGGAAGATGAAAAGAATGCAGGTAGGGTTGGATTCAGGAAAAGGCTGGAATCCGATTAAAAAAAATCGGAGAAGCAAAATCAGAACGATCTAAAAAGAAAACAAAAGGAAAAATTCACGTTCCCGAGGCGGCGGCTTCCCGCACTTCAAATTCCGCATCATTGATCCAGTGGATCTCCATGCGCTCGGGAAGCTGCGTTTTGAGATCGAGGAACGCTCCTTCAAGCTGTTCTGCGGTGAGATTTTTTGCGAAGCGCAGATCGGCTTCGGCCAGGTTGGTTTCCAGAAGCTGCGCGCCGGAAAGATCCGCGCCTTTCAAATCCGTCCAGGTCAGATCCGCGCCCATGAGGTTCACGTCCCTGAGCACCGTGTTCCACAGATCCAGTCCGCTGAGATTGGCGTAGCTGAGATCCGCTCCGGTCAGGTCCACGCCCTTCAGGTTTTTGCCGCTCAAGTTCAGACCGCTGAGGTTTCGTCCCTGGAGCGTGGTTTTCAGCAGCGCCCTCTTTTTTCTCCGGCCGGAAGTCCGTCTTTCCTGGGACCTGCGGTCCGCGATCCTCCGTTCCGCCGCGCCGCGCCGCGATTTCCTGCGGTCGGACTTGCGCCGGTCAGATTTCCGGTTCTCCGACTTCCTGCGGTCGGAACCGTTGCGGTCGACTTTCTGTCGATTGAAGTTGGCGTTTGCCATTGTTTACGTTCACTCCTTGAACATGCTTCCCAGATCAGCGGAGCATGCAAGATGTATAAAAAATATTCCGGTCAAAACATGAGCCCGACCTTCACCTCGACGGCGTCGAGAAGAAGTGTTTCGCGCGTGTCTTCCAGCTCCGTCCAGGTCAGCCGGTACAGCGCTTTCAGCATCAGTTTGTCCGTGAAATCCCAGCGCAGCCCGCCGCCCAGATTGTAGGAAAAGTTCGTCTCGTTGAAATCGACGCCGTTCACGTCGCCATGAAAGTTGAGAAACCCGATACCGCCGGAGAACATGGGCGTGAACCGGGTTTTGAGCGCATTGAAATCCACATTGAAATCCCCGCCGACTACATCGGAATCGGCGGTGATGGTGCTGCTGATCACCCTCCCTTTCAAGTCCGCGCCTCCATAATGCAGATTGGCGTTGACGTTGAAATGCGAATTGATGTTGTACCCCGCGCCCGCGCCGAACACATTGAAGTCGGAAACTTCCAGGGTTCCGACCACCGGCGCCCGCACGTCGTCGCCGCCGGAGTGGCGGAAAAACGCGAACACATCGGCCTTGCCCGCCCGGCTCCACTGCGCTTCCGCCGTGGCCGGACTCAGTTGAGGCGCCGTCATAAAAATACCGAACGCCAGCACAACAGGGAACAACCGCTTTCGATTCGCGCGCTTCATCATAGAACACCTCGCATTGGGAATGGGTGAAATGAAATCGAACGCCAGCCCGGGATCACTTCTTGCCTTTGCCGCCGTTCTGGTTTTTCAGTTCGTACTCGATCTTCGCGGTCAGGAGGGGTTCCTGAATGTCCGAGGACAACCAGGAAGGGTCGAACCCGTTTTCGGACCGGGCGCCCACTTTGAAGCTGATCGTCTTGCCGTCGGATTTTTCCGCAAGCTCCGCCAGCGCCGGCAGGATGGACAAAAGCTGTTCCTTTGTGGCGGAAAAATCGATCTGAATGGTCTTTTGCGGCTCCACGGCCGGAGCTTTTTCGTTGGATGGGTTCTTCGATTCGAAAACGCGCAGGTGGTTTTCCTTGATCGCCAGCGCCCGCTGATAAAGCGGTTCGGACTTCGGGTAGTCGCCCATCTCGTAGTACAGCTCGCCCAGGCCGTTGAGCAGGTCCACCAGATCGGGATGATCCGTGCCCTTGTTCTTTTCGATGATTTTCTGCGCCCGGATGTACAACGGTTCCGCCTTTTTGTAATCCTTCATGCCCCGGTACATCACACCCAGAAGGCTGACGACCGCCGCCACTTCCAGGTGATTCACCCCGAGCGCCGTCTCCTTGATCTTGAGCGCCCGCCGCAGCAGCGGGTATGCCTTGTTGTAATCCTGGATTTCGCCGTAATGCTGCGCCATGTTGTACAGCGCGTCGGCCACGTCCATGTGGTCCGATCCGTGCGTCTGCTCGGCGATCTGCAGAAGGCGGACGAGCAGCGGTTCGGTTTTCGCGACGTCCCCCTTCGACTGGTACAGCTCCACAAGATTGTTCAGCGCGCGCACCACTTCCGGGTGATCCGGGCCGAGCGTCTTTTCATGGATCGCCAGCGCCCGCAGGAACAGCGGCTGCGCCTTGTCGTACTCGCGGCCCAGCCGGTACAGTTCCGCCAGCCCGCTCAGGGTGTCCGCCACGTCCGAGTGGTCCGGGCCCAGAGACTGCTCGCGGATCTTGAGCGCCCGCAGGAACAGCGGCTCGCCCATCGTCAGCTCGCCCTTGCTGCGGTACAGCGACGCCAGTGCGTGCAGCGTGACCGCCACTTCGGGATGGTCTGAATGCAGGCTTTTTTCACGGATCTTCAAAGAACGCAGAAGCAGCGGCTCCGCGTTTGAGAAATCGCCCTTGTTGCGGAACAGCTCCGCCAGATTGGACAGCGATTCGGCGACCTGCGGATGGTCCGGCCCCAGCCCTTTTTCGCGGATGCTCAGCGCCCGCTGGTACAGCGGCTCCACCTTCGCATAATCGCCCATCGCGGTGTACAGTCCGGCGAGGTGGTCGATCGCAAACGCCACGTCGGTGTGTTCCGCGCCCTGGTTCTTCTCGGTGACGCTGAGGCAGCGCGTGTACAGCGGCTCCGCCTTGGCGAAATCGCCCTTCTCTTCATACAGTTCCGCCAGGTTGTGCAGCGCCTGCGCGACGTCGGCGTGGTTTTCGCCCAGATTCTTCTCCTGGATTTTCAGGGAACGCTGCAGCAGCGGCTCCACTTTGTCGAGATCGCCGAGTTTTTTGTGCAGTTCCGCCAGGTTGTTGAGCGATTCGACCACGAACGGATGGTCCGGCCCGAGGGATTTTTCCAGGATGTTGAGCGAGCGGCGCAGCATCGGCTCCGCCTTCTTGGATTCGCCCGTCGCCTGGTACAGGGCGGCGAGGCTGCTCAGAGACTGGGCCACGTCCGGATGGTGCGGACCCATCGCCTTTTCCCGGATATCCAGCCCGCGCAGGTAGAGTTTCTCCGCTTTGCCGTGATTGCCCTGGGCGTCGTACAGCCCGGCCAGGCCGTTGACCGTCGTGGCCACGTCCGGATGGTCGGGAGTGAGCGATTTTTCCCGGATTTTAAGAGCCCTCAAGTACAGCGGCTCGGCCTGTCCGAATTCCTGCTGGTTCTTGTAATAGTCGCCCAGCTGGTTGAGCACGATGGCCACATCCGGGTGCTCCATCCCCTGGGCGTCCTCGTACAGTTTCTGGGCCCGCTTGAGCAGGGGCTCCATCTTCTTGAACGTGCCCATGAGCCGGAACACTTCCGCAAGCTGGGTCAGAAGCGCGGCCACCTCCACATGGTTGGGGCCGAGGACTTTTTCCTTGATCTTGATCGCCCGCTGAAAATGCGGTTCGGCTTTCGAGTACTCCTCCTTCTCGACCAAAAGATCGCCGAGAAAATTCAGCGCCTCCGCCACTTCCAGATCGTTGGACTGCTTTTCGATGATCCCGAGCGCCTGCACCACCAGCGGTTCGGCCTTGTCGTACTGCTGCATGGCCTTGTACAGCACCGCGAGGTTGGTCAGGGTCGAGGCGACGTCGGGATGGTCCGGCCCCAGCGCCATTTCCCTCAGTTTCAGGGAACGCAAAAGCAGGGGTTCCGCCTTGGCGTAGTCCCCCATGTCGTAATAATACAGTTCCGCCAGATTGTTGAGCGATTCGGCCACCGCCGGATGATCCGGACGCAGGGACTTTTCGCGGATCTTGAGCGACTGCAAAAGCAGAGGATAGGCTTTGGAGTAAAAGCCCATGTCCTCGAACAGGATCGCCAGATTGTTGAGCGTCGTGGCCACATCGGGATGATCCGGGCCCAGGGTTTTCTCCTGGATTTTCAGCGAACGCTGCAGAAGCGGCTCCGCCTTGTTGAAATCCCCCTTATTGCGATACAGTTCCGCCAGCTCGTTGAGCGCGACCGCCACCTCCGGATGGTCGGGTCCCTGGCTCTTTTCCGCCATTTCCACAGCGCGCTGCAGCAAGGGCTCCAGTTTGTCGTAATCCGCCTTGTGTTTGTAGGACTTGACCAGGTTGCTGAGCGACTCGGCCACCTTGGGATGATCGGGTCCGAAGGTTTTCTCCAGAATGCTCAGGCTCAACTTGCGGCTCAATATCGGGGTAAACATCTTGATTCACTCACTTTCTGACAAACAGAGGTTCTTTAAGGCTCTACCTTAACGGGTTCCGCTCAGCGCGGGTTCAGTGCGGCCATGAGCTGGGCCCGCGTGTGGACACCCAGTTTCTGATGGATCCGCTTCAGATGCGTCCGCACCGTGTGCGGGCTGATAAAAAGCTGTTTCGCGATTTCGTCCAGCTCGATTCCCTGACGGATCAGGCCGCAGGCTTCCCGCTCCCGGCGCGTCAGACCCGCCTTGCGCATCAGGTCGTCGAGCTTGGAATCGGGCTCGATCGCCGGTTTGAGCTGCAAAAGCCAGGTCCCGTTGACGCCGGTGGCGTGATGCCGGACCGGCGTGAAACTCAATTGATAATCCTGGTCCCCGAAACGGAAATTCGCCGCCTCCTCGCCCGCCGGTTCGAGGTCCAGCATGGAATCGGTTTTGTACCTTTCTTTCAACAGCAGCACCGTCAGATCCTGTGGCAGTTTCTGCCCGGATTCGTAGACCAGCGATTCGTTCCAGGTGCGGTTGCTGTAAGTGATCTGCATGTCCTCATCCACAAGCGCGATCGCTGTCGGCGAATCCGCCAGGATCTCGACGATGGACTGGTGCTTGGCCAGCTCTTCCTTCAGCACGATCGACTTGATGCACATCAAAAGGTGCGGGCGGATCAGCTCCATCAGACGCACATCGCGCACCGTCCAGGGTTTTCCCGCCGACAGCTTGCGGTGGAAACCCGCGCCCAGGTTGAGATCGCGCAGCGCCAGCGTGATGACTTCGGAGCGGCTCAGGCTGAAATAACTGTATCCCTTTTTGATGCGGGACTTTCCTTTCGAAAACAGATCCGTCGCGGGCTTGCTGCCGTTGTTCAACCCGACATCCCGCGCCACCACCGGCGACTCGTGCGTCAACAGGTAACCCGCCATCGGGTCCTGGCAGACGAATTTTTTGATCGCCGGAATCTCTTTTTCCGGAATGTGAATGCAGTCGATGAGTTGCGGTTGCAGGAGGTTCGAATCGGTCCACGCGTACAGCGCCGAGTCGGCTTTCAAGAGCGGCAGAATGTGTGAAGCCACCACTTCCTTGAGCGCAACGCGCGTCTCTGCGACTTGCAGTCGAGAGACGATGGACTCAAGAATCTCGGTGTCTTTCTCGGAAAGAGATGGACGCAGTTGAATTTTTCCCATGATGTTGGCCTTCTTTCCCCTATCGAATCAGCGATAAAAAGCAGTTTTTCAAAGCAGCCGCTTTTGCGAAACCGGATTTCCGAACTCGCCGGAATGGGGTAGATGCGGCAAAATAGAACTTTCCCGATCCGGTCCGAAGCCAAAAAAGCCGGTTTTTCAGGCTTTTTTTCTGCCGTGGACCACCCACGCCGCTTGCAATGCGCACACGATGAAATGTCCTTAGAAAAAACTGCTGGAATACCCTCTGTTATAAGCAGAATGAGTGCCAAACCGGAGCCCCGCCGGGGATTTTCAATAAAGGGTAAATATTCAACACCTTTCAAACAGCCCGCGCGGCGGCCGCCCCGCCCCCTTCCAGCCAGGATGTATCCAAATTTATAACAGGTGGTACTTTTAAGGTCATTCCTCAAGCCCGCCCGGACAGCGGGCTCCGCAGCGCTCGCGGACTTTGCCCGCACCGGCGGCGCGAACCTGTCATTCCCCTGCGTTTCAGGTTGAATAACCGCGGGTTTCGCACCTCGGAATCGAAAAATAAATCGCGTTTCCGATGTCAAAATTACCCCAAAAAGGGTGTTGATATTTAATAGTAATTTTTTCAATAATATTAACAAAAACCATCAAAACTCAGGGGATTCCGGAGGGATTGATACTGGAGTTTTAAACTATGGCTACGCTTTCTAAAAATGCAGTAGGGGTCGATTCGGACGACAAGAAGGAAAACAAGGTCCGGCAGACACGCGAAGCAAGGATGATGAGCAAAGCTGAGCTTGCGCGCAAAGCCGGAGTCACCGTTCAGACGATCGATCGGATTGAAAAGGGATACGACTGCCGCTTGGACACCAAACGAAAAATTCTTTTGGCGTTGGGTTTCAAGTTGTCGGACCGTTCCCGGATTTTTGTTGAGGGTTGATGTAACGTCGACACTCAACATGCAGTGCGAGCCCACAAACCCTCGCGGCATTGCCTCACATTCAGCAAGCATCAACGCATCGCATCAGAATGGGATCTATTTTTTGGCCCCCGGTTTTCCGGGGGGCCAGAAAATCCCACAACCTCGCAACCGCCAGCACAGGCCGACAGATAAGCGTTCAACACGCATGCGGTGAAAGCCGAACCGCAGGATGGCAGCGTCCTGCCCACTTCGGTTCGCCGCTAAATTTTTTTGGATTGGATTTCGAGGAAAGGGTTCCTGCGCCGCGCCCGTCCCTGGGCGGGTTGATCAGAACTGGATCAGGATTTCCGTGCGTCCGCCGTAGCCGTTGTCGCGGCCTTCCTGAATGGCGTAGTGGCCGTCGAGCTGCAGCTGAATGCGCTGATGGATCTGCTGCTGCACCTGAAAACCGACAGCGAAATCAGAGTTGTTGTCACCGCTCGTGTCCTGGCGTCCGGCGATTTCCAGAATCAGGTTGCGCTTGTGGTTGTCCCAGAAAGCCTGGTAGCCGAGCGCGCCGCCGGCAACTTCATTGGCAAAGGGATTGAGTTCGGCGAGGAAGTTGCCGATGCTGGGCGAGGCGAACAGAATGCCCAGCGTTCCCAGCGGTCCACCGACGACCGGTTCCCTTCCCACCTGGGTGTAGTTCTCAATGGTATAAAATGTGTTCAGGTACACGATGTCGTCGGACGATTCGGGAGTCCAGGAGAGTTCCGCGGATATAAGCGTCCCGTCCGCAGCGGCCAGCGTGTCGCCGTCCTCGGCGATCGAGCTGTTGACGCGGAATGTGGTGTTCAAATGGCCGATGCGCTGGGTCGAGGAGAGGCCGATGTTGAAGCTGTCCTGCCCGTTGGGGTTGGTGTCGCGCACATAGGCCATGTCGAGGTTGACGGTGCTGACGTTCAGGTCCGCCGAGTTGAACAGCCCGAACATCTGCGTGGTGTCCCTCAGAACCGCGTCGCTGCGCCCCAACTCGTTCCAGCCCCAGACGAACGACACCCGGAGGTTGGACACCCCCGGCAGGCGGATGTTGTTGCGCACCAGCCCGAGCGCGTCCACCGTGTCGTTGATCAGGATGCCTTCCTGAAACAGCAGCGGCTGGCGCCCCACCGAAAAGCCGTAGTCGAGCGCCGTGAACCCGTGCCGGTCCAGATTGGGAAACAGGCTTCCCAGATCGCCCTCGAAAAAGAAGGTGCGGATGTCCGCGTTGAGATCTTCCTGAAAACCGTCGTCGTTGTCGGGTTCGAACTGGTAGCCGGAGAACCGGTCGGGACGGTTGCGGTCGAACGGACGGATGCCGAACACCAGCTTTTCCGTGCCGGTGAGCTGCAGATTGGCGAACAGATCCAGCCGGTTGACCCATTCCGAGCTGCGGTCGTTGACGCCGTCGTCAAAGGTCTGCACCGCGCTGCGCAGCGTGGCGAACAGCCAGAGGCGCGGCTGCCACACCGCTCCGGTGGGCAGCTCGAAGCCGGAGTACAGGTTCCCCGAGTCGAGGAAATTGTCGCCGAACTCCCAGATCAGTCCCGGCCGCGGCGGCAGGCCTTCCACGCCGGCGAACGGAATCTGCTCGTCCGAAAGCCGGCTGACCTCGGATTTTTCACCGATCGCGGAGAACCAGCTATCCGCCTGGGCCGCCTGCGGAGCGGCGATCATGAGCCACAGGATCGCCGCCGCAACCGTTTTTGAGAGAAATTCCCGTTCCAGCTTGGCGTACCTCATGCGTTGCGTCCCCCAGTACGTTGACGTTTGTGAGTGATAGACCCTTGATTTGCTTAAAGGAATCTATTCGATCACGCTGATCTCGACTTCTCTTTCCCAGAGCACCGCATGACCTGCGGCCACCGCGTCGCCCACTTCTCTGGGGGTCATGTGAAAATCAAATCCCACATCCTGGATCGCTTCCACCAGGTTGGCGGGAACCATAGCCATTTTGAGCTCGATGTGAGCCATGTAGGGGCCCTTGCCGGTGAGAGCTTCCTTGTCGATCTTGTACTCGGCCCAGCGATGCCCCAAAGGCTCGATGCCTTTCCGGTGGTTGCGCTCCGTAGTCGGCTCGCCACTCAGGATGAGAGACTGAATGGAAGGCCGCACAAACGGGATCGCGGTCTGGGGGTAAGGAATGGGAATGACGCGCTCGCGCTCGCCGCCCCTGAGGTTATCGACGACAAATCGCGATTGCAGATTGAACAGCTGGTGATCCAGCGGGGCCTCGCCGTTGTGCACGTAGGAGGATTCCTGGTCCCGCAGATCGCCGTTGGGATCGAGGTCGCCGGACTGGAAGATCACGGTGCCGTCGCTGTCTTTCACCATCACGTGCAGCCACACAAGCCGTTCGCCGGTGAACCCGGTGGGAACGTTGTGGCCGTCGGTGGCGTTTTTCACCTGAACTTTGAAGCGGATGCCGTCCTTATCGGCTTTCTCGGTCATGATGCTGCCGAGATGAAACCCGTTGCGCAGGACTTCCATCCGTTTTTCCTTGATGAGCTCCAGCCGCTTGAGCTGATACTCGATGATCTCCCTGGCGTCGTAACGGTCCGTCGCCGAACGCCAGCGATCGGGGAATTTGTGATCCTCGGAAACGTTGTCCTCGAAATCATCGGTGCCCCAGCCCGCCTTCCAGTCGAACTGGATCCACTCTTCCAGCGTCGCCATTTCCTGGGCGTCGGAATTGTGCGGGAAAATGCCCGGATGCACGACGGAGTAGTCGGGACCGGCGAAAAAGTGGCTGGTGATCTTGCGCGGCTTGGTTTTCTTGCCGCCCACGACCGCCGCGGGCCCGTGCTCGTAACCGGAGGGGATGCCCTGGATCTTGCCCATGTGGCAGTCCTGACAGGTCACGCCCTTCTTGGCCGCGGGAGACAGCCGGTATTCACTGAACGCCTCCTCCAGCCGGAAACCGTTGAACAGCGTCACGTCGTGACAGGAACCGCAGAACGTCGGCGTGGTGATGCCGGCGAACTGCTTGGCCTGGGTGTGGATCTTGCGGCCCTTGCCTTCCTTCTTGGTGACCACCCGGTATTTGTCCTTGTTGTCGAGAACGCGGGAAAGCTCTTTATTGCCCGTCGGTCCGAACACCGGAGTGAGCAGGTCGCCCTCTTCCAGCGCCAGCCGGCCGCTGACCTTGTTGTAGGCCAAGTTCAGCCGGTGACACACCACGCAGGTGATGCCCTCGCGCGAGGTCGGGTGCCGGGTGAGGTTCGACTGATACGGAGATTCTCCCAGGTTGGCGCCCACCGGGCTGTGACAGCGCAGACAGAAATCACCCATGGTGCCCTGGGTCAACTGATTGATCTTGTTGTTGAGAGACAGGTAGACCGGACTGATCTGAGCATAGGAATGCTGAGACACCGACCATTCCTTATAGTGTTTCGGGTGACAGGTCCGGCAGGTGGCCGCGGAAGGATAGCGGTTTTCCGCGAACAGCGCTTCATGCTGCGCGAACGCATCCTCAAGCGTTTCGGCTTTTTTCCCGCCGTCCTTCTTGTCCTCCCAGGCATCGCCCTCGCCTTTCATCATTTTCTTGTCCGCCATCACCTTTTTCGCCATCATTTTTCCGGAGTCTGCGGACCCTTCGGCCATTTTTTCACCGTCGGACATCTTGTCCGCCATCATTTTCCCGCCATCCATCTTCTTTTCGCCATCGGCAAGCGCGGCGTTCGCCATTTTGTCCTTATCCGCTTCCATCAGCGGAGTCTGACAGGAAATCAGCGCGACACTGGCGAACGCTGCCAGGCACACGGCGCTGGCCACACGAAAAATGAAAGACCTGCAATGCATCGTATTGTTCTGTCCGGTCATGTTTCTTTCTCCCCAAAAAAACATCCCTTTGATTCTGTTTTATGACCTTAAGGCAAAACCGGCGAAACGCCCGTCCCCGCCGTTACCTTGTTTCCGGTATCCATAATGAAAACAAAGCAAAACACAGGCCAGAATCAATTGAAATTTAAAGTCGTGGCTTATCAAACCTTTCCATCAATTCTTGGCAACCAAACCTTCAATATATTTATATTTTTTTAACCAGAAATCTAAAAATCTTAGCAATATTTTTTCTGTCCGGATAGCCGCACACTTCACGAACGAAAAACATAGATTTCCCCCACAGCCATCAGGTTGAAGTTAGAATTCATCAACTTGAAGGCCATGAAAAATTACACTGAAGGTAGCAATTTATTTTTATTTATCAACTTTTCTGATTCTAGCTCAATCCAGGAACCATTCCCACCGTTAATTTTGTGATAATTATCCCATTTTTAACGATGATAACGAATTTATACTCATTTACCCAAATTTTCGATAACTACAAATCAAATAATTGGTTTATATAGAGTTTCATCCCCGAATCAACGCACAATATTGCAAACCCCCATATAAATTAACCATAGATGTAAATTTATGAACGCAGCCCGGCTGGCATCGAAATGAATCAATGCAATAACGGACTGTGACCTAAAACACAACCAGCGGGATAGGTTTCACGGAAAAAGGATGCTAGAATAGGGTCACCCATTGAAATTTAAAGAACAAACTGTGTTTTCTTTGCTGCCGGCAAGAAAACCGAGGGAATCGAAGCGGACTTCATCCTTCGTGGCACAAATTCAGCAATTCATTTCCGGATTGTCTTTAATTTCATACAGTGACTGTCGACCCAGCCAACACCGTCGTATGCTCGTCCACACACAGGACGGATCTCAGAATGCTGGCATCGGTTTTGTTTCACTTTCCGGGTTTTAAAAAGGTCAAAGGCTCGGCTGGAATCGCTTTACGCCTTTGTGATGGGAGCATTTATCCATTGTATTCATTGACAACGTTTGATACTTATTTATTCGATTTTAAACAAATTTTCTATAATTATTTTAACTCGCTTTTAAAAACGATTGATTTACCACGAATAAAATTTTTTCGCCGGTATCCCACTTTTTGGCACTTTTTCTGCTCTTGTGTCTGGGGTCAAAATTAGTACAAATACGAATCTGAAATTGCTTATATTTCTGGAAAAATCACTTGTCATTTCAGCGGTTTTTTAGGAACTTTGAGTACGGAATGACCGAAAACGCTATTTGGGCAGCACATAGGGGAATCCCGGCGGCCGCCCGCAAACGACGATCCTGATCCCAAAACTCGCAAAAACGCTCAATTCAATCGCTTGAAATCATGAAATCAATCAAGAGTCCATCACGACTTTCTTTCATCGCGCTATTTTCTGTTCTGGTTTGCCTGTTTGCGTCTTCGGCTTCGGCCAAACCCTTTTTCAAAGGGGTGAAGGTCTGCACGGAATGTCATGAAGCCGAATACAAAGTCTGGAAGGGAACCCGGCACTTCGAATCCTTCCGCGACGCGCACCGGGAACCCAAGGACAACAAGGAAAAAAAGAAACCCTCCCCGAAAAAGATCCTCAAGGCGGTGGGCGGGTCGAAAAACATGAAGAAGAACGAAACCTGCACCCTGTGCCATTACACCATGGTGCAGAAGGATGCCGGTGACAAACCCAAGGCCAAATCGGGGACGTCCTGCGAAAGCTGCCACGGGCCCTCCTCCGATTACCTGGAGATTCACGACAATTACGGCGGCAAAGATGTGGAGAAAGATCAGGAGACGCCCGAGCACAAGGCGATGCGCATCAAAAAATCCACCGAAGCCGGTCTCATCTGGCCGACCATGAAATACGACGTCGCCGCCAACTGCATGTTCTGCCACGGGCTGGCCAATCCCGATCTCAAGCCCGAGCTTCTGGCGAAGATGCTGGAGGCCGATCATCCCATCAATCCGGACTTCGAGATCGTCAAGTACTCGCAGGGCACGGTGCGCCACCGCTACTACGAGCCGAACGTGAAGGTGAACGCCGAGATGACGCCCCAGGAGCTGGCCGAGTTTTTCGTCATCGGCCAGGCCGCCAAGCTGGTGTCGGCCAACTCGGTGCTGACCCGCTCGGACAACGAAAAATACGTGCAGGCCCAGCAGAAGCGCGTGGCGGACGCCAAGGCCGCCCTGGCGCATCTGAAAGGCATACCCGAGGCCCAGGCCCTGATCGCCAAACCGACCGATCAGAACGCCCGCAAGCTGGTGGCCGCCATCAAGGGCAAGGATTTGTCCAAAGCGGTGGGCAAGCTGCTGCCGAAAAAGGACGACTACAAATAACCGCAGCGAAACAGGCGCCAAGGCGCGTGGGGTGGTTCTGCGCCTTGAGACGGTGCAGAAATTGAATCGTTACCCAAACTGACAGGAGCGGCATCGACCGTGGAAGTCGTCACGCAAATTTCACAGCCGGACCGGTGGAACAACCCCTTCGGTCCTGAAATGACGGAATACGACGTGCAGAAACTGCTCGCGGTTCCGGAGATCGCCGCGATCGAGAAGGACCGCTTTCCGCCGGACACGCCGCTCGAGGGGATCCTCAAAAACGACACCCGCATCGTCCGATTCAAGCCCGGCGACATCGTGATCCGCGAGGGCGACTACGGCAACTCCGCGTTTCTCGCGCTCAACGGCCGGCTGCGCGTGGTGCTGTCTCCCGGTCTGCCGAGCGACCTTCTGGGCCGCAAGAAAACGCCGCGCAAAAGCGTGCTCGAAGCCCTGTCGCAGCTGTTCACCAACCGCAAGATCCCGGAAGTGCGCGACCCGTCCCGCTACACCCAGCAGGCGATCCACACCAACGGCGACGTGACGCAAAGCCACGTGTTTTTACAGGACATTCCCGCGGTGCTCGACGCCAACAAGACCGCGATCCTGGAAACCGGCGATCTGTTCGGCGAGCTGGCGGCGCTCGGGCGCATTCCGCGCACCGCGACGATCTTCTCCGAAACCTACTCCGAGCTGCTGGAAATCCGCTGGCAGGGACTGCGCGAGCTGCGCAAACACGACGAGAACTGGCGCCGCATGATCGAAAAGCGCTACAGCCAGAACGCGCTCATTTCCTTTCTGCGCAAGATCTCGCTGTTCGAGCATCTCGATGAAGAAGCGCTCCGCGATGTGGCGCAGAACACCGGCTTCCAATCCTACGGCACCTACGACTGGACGGTTTCCTACAAGAACCTGCGCAACATGGGCAAAGCGGGGATCCAGCACGAGCCGCTGATCGCCAAGCAGGGCGATTACCCCGACGACCTGTTGCTGGTCAGGGCCGGGTTCGCCCGCGTTTCGGTCAAGCGGGAAGACGGCGACCACACCCTCACCTACCTGGGGATGGGCAATTTCTACGGCGCCGATGAGTTGTACCTCGCCTGGAAAGGGGAAAAGGATGTCTCCTACAAGGTGTCGATCTCGGCTTTAGGTTACGTAGATGTTTTGCAGATCCCGGCGAAGATCCTGGAAAAATACGTCTTTCCCTATTGGGAGACCATCCATCACGGAACCCGCCACGCAAGCGACAGGCCCACCGGCAACCACAGGCGCATGACCGATCTATTTAAACAGACCATGGCGGACGAAGCTCTGGTAGAATGGACCGTGCAGGAGCGGTTCATCAACGGCACCCAGGCCATGCTGATCAACCTGGACCGCTGCGTCCGCTGCGACGACTGCGTCAACGCCTGCGCCTCGGCGCATGAGGGCAACCCCCGGTTCATCCGGCACGGCAAGACCTTCGGCCGCTGGATGGTGGCCAACGCCTGCATGCATTGTGTCGATCCCGTTTGCCTGATCGGCTGCCCCACCGGAGCCATCCACCGCACCCTTTCCGAAGGGACGGTGGTGATCAACGACGACACCTGCATCGGATGCGAGACCTGCGCCAATTCCTGCCCCTACTCGAACATTCGCATGGTGGAGATCAATGACAAGAAAGGCAAACCCATCCTCGACGCCGAAACGCGCAAGCCGATCCTCAAGGCGACCAAGTGCGATCTTTGCGTCGGCCAACTGTCCGGTCCCGCCTGCGTGCAGGCCTGCTCTCACGAAGCTCTGCAGCGGGTCGATTTCCGTCACGTGCGGCCCGAGGGAAGCATAGACCGATAGGACATTCGATGGTGAAATCCTGGGCCCTGTGGATCTTCGCAAGCGTATTTCTGGTGTTCATGACCTACCGCACCAGCCAGGCGGATGAGCAGCTTGAGTTCACCTCGCCGCTCACCGGCTGGACCCTGTTCTCCATCCTGATCGTGCTGGCCCTGTTTCATCTGCGCAAGCGGCTGCCGTTTTTACCGCTCTCGCCGTCCTCGAACTGGCTGAACATCCACACCGTGGGCGGCTTCCTGGCGATCGGCATTTTCTGGCTGCACATCGGCACGCTGTGGCCCGACGGATTGTACGAACAGATCCTGGCGTTCTTGTTCTACGCCTCCGCCCTCTCCGGCATCGTCGGCACCCTGATCCAGAAAATCTACCCGAGCCGCCTGACCCAGAGCGGCTTCGAGTGCATCTACGAACGCATCCCGGCGGAAATCAGCGAGCTGCGTAAAAAGGCCAAGGACCTACTGCTCGCCTGCACCCACGAGACCGGGCGCGACACCCTGGCGACCCATTACCTGGAATCGCTGCACTGGTTTTTCCAGCGGCCGCGGTTTTTCACCAGCTACCTGTTCGGCGGCCACAAGGGCGAATTCTGGGTGCGGCAGCAGTTTTCCACCCTGGAAAAATTTCTCAACGTGCAGGAACGCGGCTACCTGAGAAAACTGTTCACGCTGGCCGATACTAAGCGCAAGATCGATCTGCACTACGCGCTGCAGACGGTTTTGAAAAGCTGGCTGATGATCCACATTCCGCTGGCCACCGCCCTCATGACCGTGATCCTGTGGCACATGGTCGTGGTGCACGTCTACCTGTTATGATGGATGAGAAAAAATTCGCGCACAACCGCAGCAAGTACGAACGGCCGAATTTCCCCTACCGCTGCGGCCGCGGTGCGCTCTGGCTCAAACCCTGCCATCAGGGCCCCGACATCGACGGCGCCTGCGGCGGCACCGCCGAATGCGCGCCGACGCTGAAAGGCAACCACTGGGAATGCAGCCGCCCCCAGGCGGCGGGCGGGCCCTGCGGCGACGGTCCGCTGCCCCAGGGGATGTGCTCCCAGCGGCACCCGCCCTGCGTCCCCAAAGCCACGCTGCGCGTCTACCGGGCCCGGCTGATCCTGCTCGCATTCGGCACCATCGTGTCCTTGCTCTGCCTTTCCTGGGTGGTGGACCAGGCGCAGCACCGGCACGTGAGCTTCAATCCCGGCCCGATGTCGAGCGCGCACGTCAAATTCGCCGAGAACAAAGGCTGCGAAATCTGCCACGCCACCCACAATCTCAAGTCCGTGCTGTGGCTGAAATCGGTGCTGCACACCGGCAACATCTCCGCCAAATGCGAAGACTGCCACCTGTTCGGCGGCCCGGCCCTCGTCGCCCACAACGGCGACCGCGGACAGTTTCCCCGGCTGCAGAAAACCGACTGCCTGATGTGCCACCGCGAGCACCGCGGCCCCGGGCTGGCCATCCGCACCTTCAACAACACCCAGTGCAACCACTGTCACGAAGAGCAGTTCAAAAGCTTCACCGAAGGGCACCCGGAATTTCCGGAGAACTACCCGCACACCCGCAAGAACACGATCAAGTTCGACCACATCTCGCACTGGAATAAATACTTTGTCGATCCCAAATTCGAAGACCGCTCGCCCAAGGACTGCATGGTCTGCCACAAAGTGACCCAGGAAGAGCAGATCGTCAGCCCGGACAAATTCGAAGGGGTCTGCGCCTCCTGCCACGAATTTCAGATTCCGCGCAAGGAGCTGGTCCTCATGCGCCTGCCCGAACTGGACAGAAACCGCATCGATGTTGAAGAGCTGAAGGAAGCCTGCCGGTTACCGCGGACCCGGGGCGAAAAGATTGAGGAAGAGGATGATGAATTCGTCAGCATCTCCACCGAATCGCCGAGCCTGATCAGCGCCTATCTTTTGAACGTGCCCGAGGACGATCCGGAAAGCTACAGCGAAAGCCTGCAGGACCTCATCCTCAACCTCGCCGTCGAAAGCACGATGCCGATCGCGGATCTGATCAACGAGCATTCTCCCGTACCCGTGGCCGAGAAAATGCTCGCGGGATTGAACCCGGAAGTACTCAAACGCGCGGCCTGCGCCTGGGGGCTCAACGTCGAATACGATCCCCCGCGGAAGCCAGTTTCGGCGGCTGGCACGCGGACCTTCTGGAAGTGCGCTACACCCCCTCCGGCCATGAGGACCCGGTGGCGCAAAGCTGGATCGAGTTCGCGCTCACCGTCGCCGCCACCGAGACCGATCCCGACAAGCGCGAACGCGCCGAGGCGATGCGCGACCTGATGCTCTCTTCAAAGGAAGGCGTGGGCGGCTGCATCAAGTGCCATGCGGTTTCCGCCATACCGGACGCGGAAAACCCCGGCCAGCTCACCATCGACTGGGGCTACAAGGGCGCGCGCAACCGCGCCTACCTGAAATATTCCCATAAAAACCACCTCGACCTGCTCGGCAAAGGCGACACCTGCAAGAACTGCCACGTCCTCGATCCCAAGGCCGATTTCCTCGGCGCGTTCGATTCGTTCGACCCGGCCGTGTTCAAAAGCAACTTCTCCGCCATCACACGCAAAACCTGCCTCGAATGTCATTCGGAAGGAAAAGTGAGAGAAGACTGTCAGCTGTGTCACGTTTACCACCACAAACCGGGCTTCAAAAAAGAAATGCTGCTGGCCCGCAACGACCCGTAGTCACTTTTTCGTTCTGAATCTCCGACGCCCTTGTTTATAATATAGTGACATTGCGTCCGACACTCTCTAAGGAGGCTCCTTGCTCAACGCTGCAATCAGTCTTGCGGCTATCGCGTTTCTTCTGGCCCTCATGGCCTACCTCATCCAGCTGATCAGCAACAATTTCCGTTTCTTTAAAATTTCCCGGCGGAGCAGCGAACTGGAAGCGGATCTGCTGCGCGCCCGTGTGGACCAGATCGTCGACAGGATCCGCATGGACTCGCGCAGCGAAAACGTGATCTGGAACGGATTCCGCAAATTCCAGATCGTGCTCAAGGTCAAGGAAACCGATCAGGTTTCCTCGTTCTACCTGTCGCCGCACGACGGCAAACCGCTGCCGCCGTTTCAGCCCGGCCAGTACCTGACCTTCAAACTCAACATTCCCGGCAACCCGAAGCCGGTGATCCGCTGCTATTCCCTGTCGGACAGCCCCAACCACCCGGATTACTACCGCGTCACCATCAAGCGCCTGCTGCCGCCCGAAAACAACAGCGCGCCGCCGGGGCTCGGCTCCAATTTCTTTCACGACATGCTCAACGAACGCGACATCGTCGACGTCAAGGCACCCAGCGGTCATTTCTACCTCGACATGGCCAGCACCAGTCCCGTGGTGCTCATCGGCGGCGGCGTCGGCATCACGCCGGTGCTCAGCATGCTCAACACCATCACGGAAAAAGACGCCCGCGGCGCCGTGTCCAAAAGAGAGACCTGGTTTTTTCTCGGAGTGCGCAACCGTTCCGAGCACATGATGAAAGAGCACCTGGAAAACGTGGCCCGCAACCACCCCAATGTAAAATTGAACGTCTGTTACAGCCGGCCGCGCGCCGAGGATGCGAAAGGGAAGGATTACCATCACGAAGGCCATATTTCCGGCAGCCTGTTGAAAGAGGTGCTGCCCTCGAACAATTTCGACTTTTACATCTGCGCGCCGCCGAAAATGATCGAGACCCTGCGCCAGGATCTGGAGCAGTGGGGGGTGTCCGAGAAAAACATTCACTACGAAGCGTTCAACTCCGTCACCATCAAGAAACTGACAGCTGGCGACCCCGCGACCGAATCGTCGCTCAAGGTCACCTTCGCCCGCTCCCAGAAAACCCTGCAGTGGAACCCCGCCGCCGGCTCCATCCTCGCCTTCGCCGAGGAGAACGGCATCCAGCTCGAGTCCGGCTGCCGCGCCGGCAACTGCGGCACCTGCCTCACCGCGATCAAGCGCGGCCTGGTGAGCTACGTCGTCGAACCGGGCAGCAAGCCGGAAGCGCGCTCCTGCCTGACCTGCATCTCCGTGCCCAAGACCGACCTCACCCTGGACGGGTGATTCCCTCTTCCTGCAGCAGAAACGTCAGTTCGTGCCGGTTGTGAAAAAGATGCACCACCCGGCTGCCCGGCACACTTTGAAACCGCTCAACGATCCCGTATTCGCCTTCGCCCTGAAACTTGATCGTGCACACGACGCTGCGGCACAGCCCCGATGCGATCCAGGCCTCAAGCCACTGCCACAGCTTGTCCGGGTAGCACACCACATCGCACAACAGCCAGTCCACGTTCCGGCCGGAAAAATCCTCAGGCTTGAGCGCAAACGCGTCCCCCTTGCGAAACGTCACGTTGTCGAGACCGGATAGCGATGCATCCAGCGGCGCGCGGTCCACGCTCAGCACGTTCGCGCCCAGCTTCGCCGCGGCCCAGGTCCAGCCGCCGGGGCTCGCGCCCGCGTCGATGCAGAAAGCGCCCGGCTCCGGATGGCGCTGAAGCAGCGTCCACGCTTCCCACAGTTTTAGATACGCCCGATTGGGCGGCCCATCCTTGTCCTCGGCAAAACGCAGCGCGCCGTTGGGAAACAGGCTGGAGCACTCGCCCGCCGCCAGCAGCGTGTCCGCGTCCAGCAGCGTCCAGGACCCGAGCGGCGAGGCGGGCAGCGGCGCGGGAAAATGCAGCGCCTTTCCCGAAACGTGCGGCAGTTTTTCTTCGATCAGCGCCGCGCGCCGGTGCAGTTGATACGAATACAGGCACCAGTTGCGCTGCCGCGCCTTCAGCTTTTTCGCCGCGTCGGAGATCGAGTCGATGGCGATCGTTTCCGGATTCAGCCACACATTCTGCGCCCAGCAGACCGGCTGCGCCGCGCGGTCCGAGAGCACCAGCCGCCCGTGCACCGTCACCCCGCCGGAAAGCTCCTGGACCAGCGCCGCCTCAAACCCCTCGCTTGCAAGATACGCCGATTTTATTTGCGTTTTCATGAAACCCGACCAAGCTCACAAAAAATTTTTACGCGCACCCCTTGTCCCGCCGCAACGATGCGATACAATCAGAAAATTACAATTAATTTATTTAAATTTCGGTGTCGGGAGGACCGGCTCTCCACGCAGAAGCCGAAGCGGCAAAAATATTTTGAGCCAATCAGAAAACACCGCCCGGCGTGAGCAAACCGCCACTCCGGCGAGGAGCGGCGTGAGCAAACCCACCCTCCGCGCAGGAGACAATGCGGCGGAAAATCTGTGGCTCAGGCCGGAAAACGCCGCACGGCGTGAGCAAATTCGCCCTCCGCGCAGGAGGAGGATGTAAGGTTCGCGGCCGAATCCAGACACCAACCGCAACGATCGACAATTTTCCGCCGTCACCCTAAGAGGAGGAACGCATGCACAGCCCCGGGAATCGAACGCAACGCGCCGTCAAACCGATCGGGAAACAAAACGGTCTGCTGTCAACATTGCAGGAGAAGACCCCTGTCCTGCAATGCGGCCTGCTGGCGGCGGTGATTCTGGCGGTGGTGTTTTCCGTGACGCCGGCAAACGTTTCGGGCGAGGCGAAGCTGCCCACCCTGTACGAAGCGCCCGAGTTCCGCGGGCTCACCAACTGGCTGAACACCCAACCCATCGAGTCCATGCAGAAACTGCGCGGCAAGGTCGTGCTGATCGACTTCTGGACCTATTCCTGCATCAACTGCATCAACACCCTGCCCTACGTGAAAAAATGGCATAAAAAATACGCCGACAAGGGGCTGGTGGTCATCGGCGTGCACGCGCCCGAGTTCAAGTTCGAGCGCATTCCCAAAAACGTCGTCAAGGCGGTGAAGGATTACGAACTGCAGTACCCGATCGCGATGGACAACGGCTTCAAACTGTGGCGGGCCTACCGCAACCGTTACTGGCCGGCGAAGTACCTGATCGACAAAGACGGCGTGGTGCGCTTCACCCATTTCGGCGAAGGCCGCTACAAGGAAACCGAAGCGGCCATCGTCGCCCTGCTCAACGCACCGTGACGCACGGATTCATTTCACCGACGGCGGCTTGCGCTTGAACGGCAGCGCCGGCCGCTGACCGGAACGCGGCGCCAGACGCGAGTCCTTTTCATCCGGCGGGGATTTGCCGTCCTTCTCTTCGCTGTCGCCGGGTTTGCCGCCCTCTTCCGGCGGCGGACCGGGTTTCTTTTTCTCGTCTTTCATCATTTCACGCAAACAGAATTTTCATTTGCCGCAGCATTTCTTGAATTTCTTGCCGCTGCCGCAGGGACACGGATCGTTGCGCCCCACCTTGGCTTTCTCCCGCACGAAGGGTTTGCCGGACGGCGCCGCCTCGGTGCGCTGGGGCTCGGCATGCGAGTCTTTGGGAGAATAATACCACCGGCCGCCTTCCCGGATGAACTTCGAGGCCTCGCGCAGGACCTTCTCCTCGCCGTCCTTTTTGAAGAACGCCTGAAACCGCACCGTGCCTTCCTGATCGCCGCGGCCGCCGCCCTTGCTCTCCAGAATCTCCAGGCGCTGCCATTTGAGGCCGCCTCCCGATTCCAGCTCCGCAAGCTCCGGCCGGTCGTCCGGGTGGCAGGAGTCGCGCAGGTACAGCCAGTTCTGCTGCGTGAACGCCGTGTAGCGCGAACGCATCAGGTCCTCCGCCGTGTCGGCGTGGCTCACGCCGCGGATCAGCGGCGCGCAGCAGTCGGTGTAGGGAAATACGGACCCGCACGGGCATTCGATCATCGCAACCTCAAACACTCTAGTTCAATCGCATGACTCAGATTCACGCCTTCCGAAAATACGGACCCGCACGGGCACGCAGGCATCACGCAGTCTCGCAAACCTCGATCGCACATTGTAACATCCGATGACCACGCTGGGGAGCGGGCATTGCGGGTTCGCTGCCAGCGCATCCCGGCAGCACTCCAGGCTCACAGATCCGCTATTCAAAAAAATCCGCCCTGCGAAAAGACTGCGGACGGAACGAAAACGTTCGGATTGATATCAGGGACCGGTGCGCGGCGTGAGCAAACGCGCCCTCCGCGCGGGAGGAGCGGAAGGGGATCGCGAACGGGATCACCGGCGGTTTCGCGATGGGCATCCTCAAAGGAGAGATCGCGGGCCCATCCGGCGCGCGCAGCGCCTGCGCACGGGGTGGGCTATGGATCTGACGTCTCGGGCTGCCTGACCGGCACCTTCCAGATATCGCGCGCGTAATCGCTGATGGTGCGGTCGCTGGAGAATTTCCCCATGTTGGCGGCGTTGATGATGGATTTTTCCGTCCACAGGGAAGGATCGCGGTATTCCTCTTCGATCCTCTGCTGCGTCTGGCTGTAGGAATGAAAATCCGCCAGCACCATGAAGCGGTCGCCGTGATCGAGCAGCGATTCGATGAGCGGGCGGAACACCTGCGGTTCCTCGGGCGTGAAAAACCCTTCCTGGATCATGTCGAGGGCCTGCTTGAGTTCCGGGTACTTCAGGTAGAGATCCCTGGGCCGGTAGCCGTTCGCCTGCATGGCGCCCACCTCGCCGGCCTTGAGCCCGAAGATGAAGATGTTGTCCTCGCCCACTTCCTCGAGGATCTCGATGTTGGCGCCGTCCAGTGTGCCGATCGTCAGCGCACCGTTGAGCGCAAGCTTCATGTTGCCCGTGCCGGAAGCCTCCATGCCGGCGGTGGAGGTCTGCTGCGACAGGTTCGCCGCGGGAATGATTTTTTCCGCCAGCGACACCGAGTAGTTGGGCAGAAACACCACCTTGAGCCGGTCGCCCACCTCCGCGTCGGCGTTGACGGTTTTCGCAACGCTGTTGATCAGCTTGATGATGAGCTTGGCCATCGCGTAACCGGGAGCGGCCTTACCCGAGAAGATCACCGTGCGCGGCAGGTGGTCGCCCGCCGGGTTCTTCTTGATGCGCGTGTACAGCGTGACGACGTGCAGGATGTTCAAGAGCTGCCGCTTGTATTCGTGGATGCGCTTGATGTGCACGTCGAACATCGAATCCGGATTGACGCGGATGCCCTGCGTTTTTTCGATGTAGGCGGCGAGATGTTTCTTGTTGTTCTCCTTGACCTGATCCCAGCGTTCGCAGAACGCCAGATCCTTGGCATAGGGCAGAAGCTGCTTGAGCCGCGAGAGGTCGCGCACCCAGCCAGGGCCGATCGTGTCGGTGATGAGCTGGGACAATTCGGGGTTGCATTCCTTGAGCCAGATCCGCGGCGTGATGCCGTTGGTCATGTTGTGGATGCGGCCGGGATACATCTCCTCAAAATCCTTGAACAGGCTGGTTTTCAGAATCTCCGTGTGCAGCGCCGCAACGCCGTTGACCGCGCGGCTGCCGACGATCGAAAGCTGCGGCATGCGCACGAACTTCGTCGGCCCTTCCTCGATGATCGACATGCGCGCCAGCCGTTCGGGATCGTTCGGGAACCGGTCGGCCACCTGCTGCATGAAGCGGTGGTTGATCTCGTAGATGATCTGCAGGTGCCGCGGCAGGACGTGGCCGATGAGATCGACCGACCATTTTTCCAGCGCCTCGGGCAGCACCGTGTGGTTGGTGTAGCCCATCGTCCGGCAGGTGATCTCCCAGGCTTTGTCCCAGGTCATGCGTTCCTCGTCCACGAAGATGCGCATCAACTCCGGTATGGCGAGCGAGGGATGCGTGTCGTTGAGCTGCACCGCGACCTTGTCGCTGAACGCATCGAACGTGGAATGCCTGCGTTTGTAGCGCGCGAGGATGTCCTGCAACGAAGCGGAAACGAAAAAATATTCCTGCTTGAGACGCAGCTCGCGTCCCTGGATCGACTTGTCGTTGGGGTACAGCACCTTGGAGATCGTTTCGGTGTCCTGCTTTTCGCTCACCGCCTGGATGTAATCCCCCTCGTTGAAATGCTGAAAATCGAAATCGTTCATCGAGCGGGCGCCCCACAGCCGGAGGCTGTTCACCGTGTCGTTCTGATATCCCGGAATGAGGATGTCGTGCGCCATCGCCATCACGTTGTCGTGCGTGTCCACCCACTCGTAGGTCTCGGTCCCGTCCGCCAGCGTGACGTGCTGCACCCGGCCGTAGAATTTGATCGGATACACGTGCTCGGGCCGCGGGATCTCCCAGGGGTTGCCGAGCCTGAGCCAGTTGTCCGCCTCCTCCACCTGGTAGCCGTTGGCGAATCGCTGGTGGAAGATGCCGAACTCGTAACGCATGCCGTAGCCGTTCGCCGGAATATCGAGCGTCGCCATCGACTCCAGAAAGCAGGAAGCCAGCCGTCCCAGGCCGCCGTTGCCAAGCCCCGCTTCCACCTCCATCGCTTCCAGCTCCTCAAAATCGTAGCCCAGCTCGGCGACGGCCTTACGCAATTCATCCATCAGGCCGAGGTTGGCCATGTTCTGACGCAGCACCCGTCCGACCAGGTATTCCATCGACAGGTAATTCACCCGCCTCGCGTCTTCACCGTACTGCCGGTTCTTGGTGTCGATCCATTTCTCCACCAGATGGTCCCGCACCACCAGAGCCAGGCTCTTGAAAAGGTCGAGTTTGGTGGCCCGGTTCTTGTTTTTGGCCAGCGTGTATTTGAGGTGGGTGTTGAAGGACCGTTTCAGGGCCTCGGCGTTTTTTCCGTTGGTCGGGTCGTCCACGTGCGGCAGCTCGGGTTTGTTCATTTCAGATCACCACGAAGTTCAAGAATGAGGGGGAAACCGGCAATCCGTCTGCGAAAAAAGGCAAACAGCTCCGATTGAAATTGGATTCGAATATACTTTGCGTGAGAAAAAGGCAGGAACGAACCGCCTGATTTCTCTTCCGCAACCACTTTTCTCCTAAGTTCTAAATTAATGGATGAAACTGAAAAATGCACTAAAAAATTAGGGAATTACGGTGAAATTCCGAGCAAGAACCCGCCGCTTCCAGCCTCCACCGGCCGGTTGCCTTGAAACCGGCTCGACCGATCCGAAAAGACGCAATGCGGTGATCACAAATGTGACCAGGCGAACGGGTCTGTGCCAACCGGCCGAAAATTAAAATCCCTGATATCCCGAATGTTGACCGTTTGGAACGGGGGTTGCTTCCCAATAGGTGGAAACCCGCACAACAAGTAGGAGACGGCCCATGAACGATCGCAGAGGAAAAAACGCCCTGTTGGCGTTGGCCATTCTGGTCGCCATCGCCATGGGACTGCAGGCCCTGTTCCTGAACGCCATGAACCCCTAGGAGAGCGGCTTTGAACGTCATTGCCTTAAGCTTAAAACGAAACCCGCGCTGTTTCATCGCCTGCCTGCTGGCTTTTTTCATCGCGTCGTGCGGGAATTCGGCGCCGCCGGAACTGGACCGGGCGGCGCATGTGGTGCGTTATCTCTCGGCCAAAAAACAGCTTCAGCGTTCTTCGTTCTGGGTCCTGTACCCGGACGGCAGGCCGTCCGAGTTTGTGAACTGGATGTTTTCCGCATTCGGCACCGCCGAATGGCCGCCTTCCGAGAACACGGCCGATCCCTACGAGCTGGAACAGGCGCGCTCGATCCGCGCTCCCATCATCCCCAAAAACGTGGCCCTGGTGCCGCGCCAATCCAATCCCGATTTGAAAAAGCAGCTGGTCGTGCAGTCCGACGACGCGAAGGGGATAATCGTCGTCAAAGCCTACCTCGACCCTGCAAAGCCGCCTGTCCTGACGCGCGAATGGCCCCTCACCCGGCCCGCAACCCCCGGCAGCGTGTGATGGTTTGAACCGCGCACTTCGCCCTCATTTCGCAAGCACGCCTGAACTTACCCGGCATTTGTTCATATTTTTTGTGAAATAATAAAGTCAGACCGCATCCGGTCTGTTATCATCGGCTGATCCTGAAATTCCATCGAATCACGCTGATTGAGGCAGCGCTTTGCTTCTTTCCTTTCCCGTGAGTCTCTCATTCAAGTTGACGTGCACCGTCTGGGCGGCCCTGCTCGCTTCCGGCTGCGCGACGATGCTTCCCACCGCCAAGGAAAACATGAAGTCCTCCTGGGAGACTTTCGAGGACGCCAAAAACGCCTTCGAAGCCATCGTCCCGCACCGCACGCGCGTCGAGGAACTGCACAAAATGGGCTACGACCCCTTCAACACGCCCAACATCCGCATCCTCACCCACCTGGAAATCATCAGCTCCATCATGCCCAACCAGAGCTTCACCAAGGAGGACCTCGACGAGGAACTGGCCGACTGCCTCAAAGTCAAAAAGGGCTGCAAGGCGTACAGCCTGGCCGTGCGGCGCATCCATTCCCAGCGGCACGGCAACTTCGTCCTCGACATCCTGCGTTTTCAGCGCAAAACACGCAAGACCGGCTGGGAATTCAAGGGATTTCTGGCGCTCAAGCACGACGTGGTGGTCTATAAAATCTGGAGCGGCCGGCCCAACGTCGAGGAAAACCAGGCAAATTTCAATCCTTTGGGATTTCTGCAGGAACCGGAATCCATCCTCTCCGATCTTTCCAACGCCACCACCGGACTGCTTTTCTAGCGCACCTTAAAAAATTCATAAGGCAAACAGGATCACTTCGGTTATCCTATAATAGGAGTTGTTTGCGCAATGCGTCCTCGAAAGGTGGAAGCAATTGGTTACCTTAAAAAAAACAGGGGTTTCCATCATACTGGCCTGCCTGACTCTGAGTGCCGCCGGATGCTCGCACTGGTTTCTGCCCAAAACCAACGAAAATAATAAATCCCAGTGGGAGTCCTATGAGGACGCGGAAAACGCCTTCAACGCCATCGAGCTGCACCGCACCTCCGAACAGGAACTCCACAAAATGGGCTACAATCCCTACGACACGCCCAACATCAAGGTCCTCACCTACCTGGAAATGATCGAAAAATTCATGCCCAATCCGTCGATCACCAAAAAAGATCTCGACCCGGAACTGGCGGATTGCCTGGACGCGAAGGACTTCTGCAACGGCTATGTCGTTTCGGCGAAAAAAATCGACAAGGAGCGCCACGGCAACATCATCCTCGATGTTCTGCGGTTCAACCGCAAGACCCGCAAGCGCGGATGGATCTTCGTCGGTTTCATCGTCATGAAGAATCAGAAGGTGGTCTACAAGATCCACAGCGGCGACCCTAAAATCGAAGAGAACGCCGAAGACACCAATCCTCTGGGATTCCTGCAGGACCCGCTGGGCCTCATCACCGACACCGTCACCGGAGTGGCGGGATTCTGATCCGCCTGCCAGAACGCTCCCCTTCACTCCGCGACATCCGCTTAAAGTTTTCCATTACAACCCCCTCTGGATACACGCGATCTCCATCCAGCCGCCTGGCAGGTGCGGGATTCCGGTTTCGCTAAATTCTGCTTTACAAGCCCGGCCCAAAAAGCGAAAATATAGCGAAAATAGGAGCCCGGACATGAGCCATTCTCGCCAGAATCCACGACCGAAAGCCCGCGGCGCCGCCGGCAATCCGGCCAACCGCTTCAAACCCAGCGAACGCATCGCCGAGGACGACGCGCCGCCCCCCGCCCGCCTCGAAACCGTCTTCATCACCGATTCCAGCCGCAGCATCCTGACCCGCAACGACAGCCCCGATGTGGGCCTAGAAGTGGGCCTCAACCCCTACCGCGGCTGCGAGCACGGTTGCGTCTACTGCTACGCCCGGCCGACGCACGAGTATTTCGAGCTGTCCGCCGGGCTGGATTTCGAGACCAAAATCCTGGTGAAGGAAAACGCCCCGTCGCTGCTGGAGCAGGAGCTGAGCGCCCCGCGCTGGAAACCGCAGGCGATCGGCCTGAGCGGCATCACCGACGTCTACCAGCCGGGCGAGAAGAAATGGCGCCTCACGCGCGAATGCCTGAAAGTGCTGCTCCGCTTCCGCAACCCGGTCGGCATCATCACCAAAAACCAGTTGGTCACCCGCGACCTCGACCTGCTGACCCAGCTTGCCGAGTTCAACTGCGTGGCGGTGTTCGTCTCCATCACCACCCTCGATCCCGAGCTGTCGCGCAACATGGAGCCGCGCGCCTCGCTGCCCGCGCAACGGCTGGCGGCCCTCAAAACGCTGAAGCGGGCCGGCATCCCGGTGGGCGTCATGACCGCCCCGGTGATCCCGGCGCTCACCGACCACGAGCTGCCGAACATTCTGAATGCCGCCGCCGAAGCCGGAGCCGAAACCGCGGGCTTCACCGTGCTCAGGCTGCCCTACGGCGTGAAGGATCTTTTTTCAGACTGGCTTCAAACGCATTACCCGGACAAAAAAACCAAAGTGCTGCACCGCATACAGGCTCTGCGCGGCGGCAAGCTGAACGACCCGAACTTCGGGTCGCGCATGCGCGGAGAGGGGGTCTTTGCCGAGCAGATCGAAAACATGTTCGACGTGGCCGCCCGCAAGGCGGGGCTGGACGGACCGGGCCCGGAACTGACCACCGAACATTTCGTCAACGCCGATGAAAAGCAGATGAAGTTGTTTGGATAAAGGGTCTCATTGCAAAACCGGACGCGCATTTATCGCCTGCAGCGGACGGTTATTCGGCTTCGGCATCACCCGGATGAGTTTCTCCATTTGATCTTTCGACGCAGTCACGGGCTTCTTCATGACGAGCCACACGACGCCTTCGGAACAGGGGGGCGTGGTGAGGGATCCGTTGAAACGGTAGTAGTCTCTGTCGGAAGGCAGAATACCCTCAGCCGTGACACGGGAGGACAGTTTGTGTTTGTCGTTGGCCTTGTCGGGAATTTCAGCCCAGGTTTTGGCGAGGGATTCGTTCGGTTTTCCTTCTTCAAACATCACAGCGATGACAGCAAGGTTTCCATCCTCATCCGCATGCACAAGATGCGCTTCCAATGGATAGGATTTCCCATTGATGTGATTCTCGCTCGGGGCGTGAAAATGATACTGCTTGAGTTCAAACTTGCGACCATTTATGGAGATCTCACTTCCGGGGGCATAGTTCAATTGCAACGTGTGGCCGTTATTGACAACCTCCGTTCCACCAGACTGATAGTGAATTCCAATAGACTTTAGATCGGCTTCAACGAAAGCGCTCAGGTTAATCGGAGACTGATTCTTTCCCCGCGAACAGGCGGTGAATTCCGGGCTGAGTTTGCCCCAGTTTTCAGGCCCTTCCGCGCCAGAATAATCCCACTGCGTTCCGCTGCCAGCGTGAACCGTTCCAGATACCATGAGCACTCCCATTAAAAGCACCAACTTCTTCATCCTCGATCTCCTGTTACGAAATGAAAATTTTCCAGATGTCCCGATTTATTAAAATATTTTGTGATCGAAAGTCATAGGAGGGTTCTTTACGCGTACGTTGTATCCAATCATCCGCCCTTTTTCTGTATCTTCGCCCAGGTGTCGCGCAGGGTCACGGTGCGGTTGAACACGGGCGCGTCCGCCTGCGAGGTGGCGTCGGCGCAGAAGTAGCCCATGCGCAGAAACTGAAACCGCTCCCCCGGCTTCGCAGCGGCGAGGCCCGGCTCGATCTTGCAGTCTTTGAGCAGCTTGAGCGAATCCGGATTGAGGCAGGAGGTGAGCTCCGGACATTCCTTCTCATCGGACGGGTTTTCTTTGGTGAACAGTGTGTCGTAGAGCCTGACCTCGGCGGTTTTCGCGTGCTGGGCCGACACCCAGTGCAGCGTGCCCTTGATCTTTTTCCCCGCCGGCGCCTGGCCGCTGCGGGTCTCGGGGTCGTAGCTGCAATGCACGGCCACCACCTCGCCGTTATCGTCCTTCACCACGTTTTCGCACTTGATGATGAAAGCGTGCTTGAGCCGCACTTCCTTGCCGGGAGCGAGGCGGAAGTATTTTTTCGGCGGGTCTTCCATGAAGTCCTCGCGCTCGATGTACAGCGTTTTGGAAAACGGCATTGTGCGCGAGCCCATGCCCGCATCCTCCGGGTTGTTCTCCGCTTCCAGCTCCTCGACCTGCCCTTCCGGGTAGTTGTCGATCACGAGCTTGAGCGGGTTCAGCACCGCCATCACGCGCATCGCCTTTTTGTTCATGTCCTCGCGGATGCAGTATTCCAAGAGCGCCAGGTCCACCGTGCTGTTGCTCTTGGCGACGCCGATGCGCTCGCAGAACTCACGGATCGCTTCGGGCGTGTAGCCGCGGCGCCTGAGCCCGGCCACCGTCGGCATGCGCGGGTCGTCCCAGCCGTCCACATGGCCCTCGTTGACCAGCTGGATGAGCTTGCGCTTGCTCAGCATCGTGTAGGTGAGGTTCAGCCGCGCGAATTCGATCTGCCGCGGCCGGTAGATGTTGAGTTTTTCCAGAAACCAGTCGTACAGCGGCCGGTGGTCTTCGAACTCCAGCGTGCAGATCGAATGGGTGATGCGCTCGATCGAGTCGGACTGGCCATGCGCCCAGTCGTACATCGGGTAGATGTTCCACTTGTCCCCGGTGCGCACATGCGCCACCTTGAGGATGCGGTACAGCACCGGATCGCGCAGGTTGAGATTGCCCGAGGCCATGTCGATCTTCGCTCTCAACACCTTCTCCCCTTCGGCGAATTCCCCGGCCCGCATGCGTTCGAACAGGTCCCGGTTTTCCTCGACGCCGCGGTTGCGGTAGGGACTGTCCTTGCCCGGCTCGCTCAGCGTGCCGCGGTGCTCGCGGATCTCGTCCGCGTTGAGATCGTCCACGTAGGCCAGGCCGTCTTGGATGAGCTGCACCGCGTAGTCGTACAGCTGATCAAAGTAGTCGGAAGCGTAAAACGGTTTTTCGCCCCAGTCGAAGCCCAGCCACTTGACGTCCTGCTGGATCGACTCGATGTACTTTTCCTCTTCCTTGATCGGATTGGTGTCGTCGAAACGCAGGTTGCAGACCCCGCCGTACTTCTGCGCCAGCCCGAAATTGAGGCAGATGGACTTGGCGTGGCCGATGTGCAGAAACCCGTTCGGCTCCGGCGGAAACCGGGTGTGGACCCGGCCGTCGTATTTGTTCGTCTTTAAGTCTTCATCGATGAGGTTGCTGATGAAGTGGGTCGTCTCGCTCTCGGCGGTCGGAGTCTCGTCGTTCATGGCTGTGTGGAGAAATGGAGTTGAAAGGGCTGTGAATGGAGGGATTATACCAGAGAATTCAGGAAAGTGAGGACGGCCTTTGCCGCCTTGCGCTTCGCATAACCCTTCAAGTCACTTGTGAACAAAAAACGGGAACCGGTTCCGTTTTTTGCATTTAAGGTTGTTCGATCCCTGCCGCCTTCAAGTCAAAAATAAAGAATATACCCGCGCTGATGCGCACAGGCTCCCGCAAACCGGGCGACAGCGTCAGCAAAAAAACACTCGGGCGCGCGCACGCCGGTCTCAAACCTGGAAGCCGGGAGCAACCTTTGAAGCGGGGTGCCGTCCGCCCGGGAAAATGAAAAAGGTTTGACAAAAGCAGAGAATGTGCTAGTTTTTGAAAATGACAATCAAGTTCATTTAAAAAAGCCCCCCGCACCTCCCCCTCTTCCACCCGGGGCCTGCCGTGTCCGAGCATGGACGGGCCCGGTTTCGGCTCGCTTTCCCTGAAGGGAGCAGGAACAGAATCTGGCCCCGATATCGGAGGGAACTCGAACACGCCTGATTTTTAGAGGTTTCCAATGAAAAAGACCTTTCTTCTCACCATGCTGGCTGTCCTGCTCTCCTGGACCGGTGCCTCATTTGCCGCCCCCCCTGCAAAAACCGGATTCCTGGTCGTTGCGCCGGACCGGGGCTTTCTGGGCAACCGTGAAGTGGACGCCTTGTTCGCGGAATTCGCCCGCCACTACCCGGCCGCTCTTGCTTACGTGGGCCGGGGCTACGGGGGGCCCGACCGCGATTACGCGCCCTATTTCGAAGCAGCCATGAACCGGCTGGCAGGCATGAACGTCGAGCGGGTGGTCGCCGTTCCGCTTTATTTGACCGCCTCCAATCCTGCTCTGGATGTGGCGCGGGGGCTGGTCGCGGCGAAAAAAGCATTCAAGCCCGTAGTGCAATGGGCAAAGCCGATGGCCGCCAGTTATCTGACCGCGCAGATTTTTCTCGACCGGGTCCGGCAATGGAGCCGCGAACCTGAAAAAGAACGGCTGATTTTACTCGCAATGGGTCCGATGGACGCAGCCTCCGAAAAAGCCATCGGCAAGGAGCTGCAACCCATTTTGCAATACGCCACAGACCGGCTGCCGTTCCGCAAAGCTGAAGTGATGCTGTATTACAACTACGGCGCCGAGGAAAAACTGCGCAAGCAGAAAAACGAGGAGACCGACCGGCGGATCATCGAGTCAGCCGCCAAAAAAGGAAATACGATCCTGATCCCCTTTGCGCTCGGCCCCAAATTTTCTCACCGCATGTCTCTGACCCACTGGCTTGCGAACAAATTCAAAGACCACGATCTGACCTTCGCTTCCGAAGAGATTCTGCAGCATCCAAACGTCATGCACTGGATGAGAAAAACCGCCAACCTTTATGTCGCAACAACCCCGCAGCAGGTGGGCGTGGTCATCATGCCGCATGGAGCGCAAAAACCCTACAACGACGCTGTGGAAAAAGTCATCGCGCCTCTCAAGCGGCATTACCGCGTAGAGATGGCTTACGGCATGGCCGATGCCTGGACGCTGCAGGACGCGGTCCAGACGCTGGAGCGGGAAGGCATCCGCAAGGTCGTCGTGGTGCGTATGTATTCCCTCAAGGATCAGTTCAGGGGACAGGTCGATTACATACTGGGATCGACGCCCCACCCCCCGCGCCAGAGAGGGGGAGCCGAGCCTCCGCCCCAGGTGCGCTCCGGAGCGGTGTTCGCCACATTCGGCGGCTATGAAGAGGATGCGCTGATCTGCGAGATCCTGCGGGAACGTGTGATGGCCGTAAGCCGCGACCCTGCGTGGGAACGCGTTCTGCTCATCGCGCACGGATCGCGCGATGACAAAAAGGACGCCGAGTGGAAAACCATCATGCAGATACACGCGGACTACATTCAAAAAAACACCGAAGTCCCGTTCAAGGACATCCGGGGGCTGACAGTCCGGGAAGACTGGCCGGACAAACGCGAGCAGGCGCTCAAGAACATCCGCGCGCTCATTCAGGAAGGCAGCGAAACCGGGCGCACGCTCATCATCTCCAACCGCCTCTACGGCAGCGGCCGCTACGACGAATTTTTCGAGGGACTGACGTATGAGATGAACCGTGATGGTCTGGCCCCGCATGAGAACCTGACCCGCTGGCTGGAACAGGGAATTCAAAGAATCATCGAGGAGGGTTTCAAATACGAAGAGCAGCCGGTCACGGAGCGGCGCAAACCGGACGCTTCAGCCCGCGATACGGGGTGAATGCCCGTGCCTGTTTTCATTGAAACAGGCGGGCGCAAAAACCGGCGTCGATCCAAACGGGAGTTCAAAAGAGAAGCATAAGGGAAAGCTTTGCACACACACGCAAAGCCGAAACAGCGGACAGTCAGCAGGAACAACGGATCGCGTAAAAAAAGCACGCAATCCGGAAAAATCGGGTATCAGACCAGGGGCTGGCCCATCTCGTTGATCGATCCCACATTGAGATCCTCTTCCAGAGCGTTGGGACGGTCCACTTTTTTCTTGAATATCAGCACTTCGCCGCTGTCTTCACCGCCGTTGGCCACAAATTCCCAGCCTGCTTCCATCAGCGTCTTGATGGTGAAATTGGCGTCGATTTCGCTGTCCTCCTGGGCCAGATTCATAAACCAGTATTCGCATTTCATGGTTTCCATCCTTCTGAAGTTGGCAGTCACCCTCAAAGGTGCCAACATCATGCCAAATGGAATACCACATACAAATCAACAAGTTACCAAAGGTTTACCGCATTCCGGCCACCCCGTCACCTGTACCAATTTGTGCACACTTGCTTTTTTTTGACAGTGCTGTCTGACAAAATTGGGATGACGCCGCCACAGGGGGCGATCAGGCTTTCTGGAAGGAAAAGGCGAACGGCTCCAGCTCGGCTTTCTCATCCAGGGCGCGCGCCTGCTGGCGCTGCATCCATTTCTGGATCTTCTCATCGGAGACGTTCTGCGCCATCAGGACGGCCACCGAAAGATCGAGCCCCGGCGGGAAACTGCGGTCGATCACCGGGTCCAGCGACAGCTCGCGGAAGGGCCGCGCCCGTTCCTCATCCTTCACCGAAACCAGCCGCCTGAGGTTGGGGTAGCGCTGCTTGGCGATCGGGGCCACTTCTTTCGCGACCTCCAGCCTCGGCTCGGTGATCACCAGCGTGTCGGCGTGCGCCATTTCGACGGTTTCCATCAGCCTCAAGTCGGCGAGGTCGCCGAACACCACCGGATAGCCGTCGGTGTTGGCCTGGATGAAGCGGTCGTGGCGCATCTCCACCGCCAGGTAGGAGATTTCGTGCGCTTCCAGCGCATCGGCGACGGTGCGGCCGATGGGCCCCATCCCCAGAACGATGACATTGCGGTCCTCGCCGGTCTCCTGCCGCGCTTCGGCAACACGCGCCTCGGCTTTTTTGAGCGCGATGCGGTCGGCGAAACGGTGGCCGAACTCGGCCAGCGGCGGCGTCAGCGCCATGCTGAGCGCCACCGCACTGATCAGCACCGAAGCCAGGTCCGCCCCCAGGGCCTGCGCGACCCCCGGCACCGAAAAAACAACAAACGCGAACTCGCTGCCCTGGGAGAGCAGAAAGCCCAGCTGCAGCGACGTGCGCGTCGGGGAGCGCAGCGCCAGCGCGGCGAAAAACACGAACAGGATTTTCACCGACAGCATCAGCGCGACGATCAGCAGCACCTGCCACCAGGACGCGAGCAGCGTGTGCGTGTTGAGCCCCATGCCCACGGTGATGAAAAAAAATCCCAGAAGCAGGCCGCGGAACGGTTTCACCTCCGTCTTGATGATGTGCCGGTACGGCGTCTCGGCGATGATCATGCCGCCCAGAAACGCCCCCAGCGTGAGGGACAGCCCGATCCCCCCGGTCGCGGCCGCCGTCGCCAGCACCATCAGCAGCGCCGCCGCGGTGAAGATCTCCTCGTCCTTGTTTTTCGCCAGCATCCTGAACACCGGCGTCGCGAAAAAATGCGCGATCAGGATGGCCAGCAGAAACGCCCCCAGCGCCTTCAGCGCCGCGGTTCCCAGCGTGGCGCCGAGAGAGGCGCTGCCCTCGCCGTAGGAACCGGCGAAGATCAGAAGGAAGATGGCGCAGATGTCCTGAAAGATGAGCACCGATATGGCGCCCGAACCCACCGGGCACTGGCTCTGGTTGTAGCCCGCCAGCACCTGGAACACCACCGCCGTCGAGGACAGCGCGAGACTCGTGCCGATGAGCAGGGCCACCCCTGGCTCGAAGCCGAACAGCAGAGCCAGCCCCGCCAGCGCCACCGTGCAGAACAGCACCTGAATCGGACCCAGCCCCAGAATCTCCCGGCGGGCGTCCCAGATGTGCTGCATGGAGAAATGCAGGCCGATGTCGAACAGCAGAAACACCACCCCCAGCTCCGCCAGCAGGTGGGTCGTACCGCTTTCCTCAATCAAACCCAGGCCGTGCGGTCCGATGAGAATTCCCGCCAGCAGATACCCCACGATGGGGCTCATGCGCAGCGGCCGCATCAGCGTGAGGGCGGCGATGCCGGACAACAACAGCACGATGACCGGCGCCAGAGCATGAATTTCTTCCATCATACGATTGCAATGAGAGTGAAGCGCGCCCGCATTTTTCAATTCGCGAAAGCGGACGCGGCGGTTGAAAGCAGATGATTATAGGCTATTTTTTCAGAGAGTCCCAGCGGAAGGAAACGGCGCGTGCAGGCTCAGGGGCAAATGCGGGGATACATTCGACAAAAACAGGGAATGGCAAAAGCAGGACGCCACTTCAACAATGACACACGCGAAGGCAACGCTCGAAGCGCCGCAAAGAATTTTGCACGATGTGAGCGAACCGCCCCTCCGGCGAGGAACGGCGTGAGGATGTTCTCTTGATTGAGGAAATTTGCGGAAAAACGATCGCACCCGATGAGCGAATGCCGATTGCCAAAGAAAATATCTCCTCCGCGCGAAAATAGAACCTAGAGCGGCCGTCCGGTGCTGTCCTTCATCAGCAGGAACACGGAGATGATGTCCCGCTCGATCGGGTTGGGGTGCGGGCCCTCCATGTAATTGAAAAGCGGCCCCTGCATGGAATGGTGTTTTTTCACATCCCAGAGAAACTGATTCAGCGCCGCGTCCAGATCCCCGTGATGCTGGCGGATATAGGTCTCGACCGCAAAGCGGATGAATTCCTGCGTGGTCGCCTCCAGCCGTTTCTTCACACCTTCGATTTCGCATCTCACTCGTTCACGTTCATCCGGACTCATCGGCATTCCTCTCGTGTTGGACCGTTGCGGCCTTGCGGCCGCGGCGTTTCAGTTTCAAAAATCGGATTGGCTTGCAGCAACGGGATGGCGCTCACTGATAGGGGAACGAAACCACAATGGCTCCCATCAGATCGTTGAGGGTGAAATCCCGCCGCGGGCTCTTCGGGTGCTCGTTGTGGCAGTTGACGCAGGCCTGCGTCACCGCGAAATCCGGATACACCGCCTGGAAATAATGCCGCCTTCCCAGCTTGATCTTGCTGATGAACGGCCGCAGCGGATGCAGGGACACCTCCTCCAGCGCGTTGCGCTCAAATTCGTTCGCCGCTCCGTTGCGGATATTGATGGGCCACAGGCTGATCAGGCGGAAATCCAGTCCCAGTTTTTTCTTCCTCGCGACCCCGCTCGAATTGAGCAGAAACTGGGCCGGCAGCGGCAGCGAATTGGATTCGCGCCAGTTTTCCTTGGCCTGGACGATGTTCTTCTGCTTCAGCCGGTTGACGATGAGCGTGGCGTAGACCATCCGGTCCGAATCGAGAATGGCGTGGATGTAGTCGGAGATCACTTCCGGAGGCACCAGGAAATTGTCCTCCTTGCCGGAGATCCCCTCCTGCCTGAGCGGGATGTTGATGACCAGCCCGCCCAGCACGTCGCCCACCTTGAAATCCTTTTTCGGCGAATCCGGATGGTTGTTGTGACAGTTCACGCAGGCTTCCGTGACCGCGATGTCCGGATAGATGGACTGAAAATTCCAGCGGCCGCCCGTCTGCACCACCCAGGTGAACGGCTCTTCCGGGTTGGACACCAGGCCGTGCAGCCCCAGTTTTTCCAGGTCGCTGACCGGCGCGTTGTTCTTGTTGATCGGGTTCAGCCCGATGAGGCGGATCTTCAGACCCATCCCCTTGTCGTTGATGTTCTTTGCGGAAAGCAGCAGAAACTGGGCCGGCAGCGGCAGCGTGTTGTCCTCTTTCCAGCTTTCCGAAGCCTTGAGAGACAAGGCCTTGTTCAGCCGCTCCACGATCTGCTTGGTGTAGAACGACCGGCTCCCCTGGATCACCGCATGCAGGTAATCCGTGGCTTTGCGCGCCGTGATTCCCTGCAGGGACGCATCCACCGCCAGGGAAGAACCCGGAACCGTGACCAGAAACATCGCGGCCAGCGCCAGTCCCGAGCAAAACGAAACAACAAAAGTCTTCATAAACCTTATTCCAAAAGGGGATACGATTTTTTTAACAGTAAAAGTATTTTTGGATTGTGATCTGAGATCGGCATTTAAAAGATACATGCGTTGCCTTTGAAAACAAATAGACCGGTATCACATTTGCCTGTGACACCGGTCACCTGCGGGCTCGCTGAAAAAGTGCAGAAAAATCAGCAGATCGCTGGATCCGGGAACCCTGGCATAGGGAAAGGGATTGAAAACGAAGGGGGCGGCCGTGTCAGTTGGTGAGACTGCCCTTGAAGGATTTCAGCATCTTGGCGAGTTTGGGGTCGAGGATTTCGGAGCGGTCCTCGCCGGCGGCCTGCGTCACCAGTTCCGAGATTTTGGGATGGAATTGCGCGATCGAGGAAGCGGTTTCGCCTTTGTTGTTTTTCAGGGACTTGTCCGCCCCCAAATACAGCAGAAGGCGCACGCCTTCCTCATCCGAGCTCTGCACCGCATGCATCAGCGCCGTGTAGCCTTCATGATCCTGCAGGTTCAGCGCTTCACGCAGCTCCTCCTCCGGCATCCTCTGCGCCAGCTTGCACAGGATTTTCAAGCGCCTGAGCGGGTTGACGTGCTTGCGTCCGGGAAGCTTGCGCACCGTCGCCATGATCGGGGAAATTCCGTCCGTGGCGCTCTGGTAATCGCCTCTCGCCACCTTGACGAGGCGGTTCATCTCCCCCATGTCCATGCCGTGCTCGGCCAGATAGATCAGTTTTTCCTCGGGAGGCAGCAGCGAATAGCGGAAGTTGACCCGCTTGGTCTCGTTCCTCCATTCAGAGCGGGCAAACGCCAGAAATAAAATGACGGCCAGCAGCCCGCCGACTCCAAGAAAAAACAATGCTGAATCCATACCAGTGTCCTGCGCGTGAAGCGGATGAAAAGTTTCAATGTCAAAACGGAGCGACTAGTGTGAAATATTGAGCCGCGATTTTCAAGCCGCTTTTGCGCTCCCCCCTTTTATTTCTTTATTTCTCTATCACTTGTCCGAACAAAAAAACAACGCAAAGGCGATCGCGGTTCGTCTCGAGGATGTGCGCTGATGTACAGACCCGCATTGTGCCTTTCAACCTTGCCGCCAGCGGCGCGGCATCTGGCAGCCGATAACGGGATTTCTCCACCGGCCACACCGCGTCAGCATAAAAAAGGGCCCGTGGATGCCACTCCACGGGCCCCGGCTGTTTTCCGCGCGCCCCTCGGGGGTGAGGCCGCTGGAAAATCAGCGTCTTTTTAGGGTTCTGCAGGCATCGCGGAAACCGCCCGCGCAGCCCTTGCTCAGTTCGCCTTCCTGATCGCAGTATCGCTTTGCTTTCGCAAGAAAAAAGGGGAAAGGGTTTTTCCTCCCTCGATCCTGCTTCACGATAAGGGCAGCGTGAAATAGAACGTGCTCCCCTTCCCCGGCTCGCTGACCGCCCCCACTTCGCCGCCGTGCAGATGGATGAGCTTCTTGGCGATGGCCAGCCCCAGACCGGTCGATTTTTCGCCGCCGGTGGGTTTCGTGCTCAGAGTCTGAAACTCCTGAAACAAAAGTTTCTGGTCCTCCTCCGTCAGCCCCGGCCCCTCGTCGATCACCGAAAACCGGATCCGGTCCCGGCAATGCTCCGTGACCACCTGGATTTTCGATCCGGGCGGCGAGAATTTGACCGCGTTGCCGATGAAATTGCCCATGACCTGCGTGATCGCGTCCTGATCGTAAGCCACGGGCGGCACCTCGCCGAGCCGGGCCTCGATCTCGATCTGTTTCTTGTCCGCCAGCAGCCGGTTGAGTTCGATCTGCTGCGTGGCCGTGGCGTTGAGATCCTGCACCTTGCGGTCCAGTTCGATCTTGCCGCTTTCGATCTTGGAGATGTCGAGCAGGTTGTTCAGCAGCCCGCGCATGAAACCGCTGGCATTGAAGATCTTTTGCAGCAGCTCCTTCTGACTGTCGTTGACCTCCCCGACCGTGCCCTCCAGCATGACTTCGCTGAACGAGCGGATCAGGTACAGCGGGTTTCTGAGATCGTGCGAGGCGATGCCGAGAAACCGGTTCTTCGTTTCATTGAGTTCCTTGAGCTCCTCGTTTTTCTCGCGGATCTCCTGCTGCCTTTGCTTGGAAACGATGGCGTCGCCGATCAAACCGCCGATCGACAGCAGGATCTCCTCGCTGCGCACGTACCAGGGCGGGTTTTCATCGGTGTACAGAAACAGGACGCCCACCAGTTTGTCCTGACTTTTGAGCGGCACGATGTAATGCCCGTGCTCCGTCATGCCGTCGAATTTGTGCTCGTGCCGCTGATCCTTGAAACAGCTGTTGCTGATCAGCATTTCGCCGCTCACCGCGGCGCGCCCGCAAAGGCACGCCCCGTAGGGGATCTCCCGTTCCTTCTCAAGAAACTCCTCGGTGAAATCCCCCACGGTGCAGAACAGCTTGAGCACTCTTTTTTCCGCATCCGCCAGGAAGATGCCCGCCTTGTACTCCACTTCCAGCTCCTTGAACCGGGTCAAAGCGATCATGGCGTTTTTGAGCATCGATTCAAGGCCGTCCGCGTGATGCAGGATCTTCGCCACTTCGTGCAGAACCTTGTATTCCTCTGTCCTGCGGCGGATTTCGGTTTCCGCTTCCTGAAAATTGCGCTCGGATACGTTCATGTTCATGACCGCGCCTCAAGCGTGATGCAGGGGATTGCCCCCGCGTTTGCAGGAGTCGATCCTGAACAGGGCGTAGGCCGGGCAGTACCCCGTCGCTCCCGTCAAAAGGGGAACCAGGCCGACGATGCCCAGGATCCAGCCCACGGTCCCTGCGGTGTAAAATCCGGCGCCGATCAAAACCAGGCCGGCGATCACTCTGAAAATCCGATCGGTTTTTCCCACGTTGCATTTCATGGTCTTCAAGCCTCCCGAAATAATTCTCTATTTATAATTTAGGCTGCATTGTGAATTTGGCACGTCCCGGTTCCCGTATTTTGAAAGCAGGAACCGGAACTTCCCGCGAGTCTCAGTAGTCGAATTCTTTTCCCGCGGTCACCCATTTTTTTACCGTGGTGCGCAGTGTTTCCTTTTCCACGGGTTTGATCAGATAGTCTTTGATGCCGTGCGCGATCAAATCCGTGGCCATGCCTGTATCCGGGTGCCCGGTGATCGCGATGATGGGAATCCCCGGCGCGTTCTCGCGCATATAGTGCATGCACTCCAGGCCGTTCACCTTCGGCATGTTGATGTCGCACAGGATCAGACCCAGATTCACCAGGTTGTCGCCGGATTCGAGCTTTTGCACCGCATCCAGGCCGTTTTCCGCTTCAATGATGTTGTAGTGGTCCTCCATCAGGTTCAGTTTCAAGGCTTCCCGTGATTCCCGCTCGTCATCGACGATCATGATTTTTCCCTTTTCCATGCTGCCCTCCTTATCCATGAATTGAATTTCATCTGGCGAGGACCCGCCCATTCCTTATCTCAGAAGATCCGCCGGGATTATTTAGAGAACCGGAACCGGCGGGCCCTGCCATTGCTAAAGTCCGATATCCTTACCGGCCGAAATGCACTTGTGAACCGTGCTGCGTGTCTTTCCGGAAACGATTCCCGGTGTGGCACCGGATGCGTGTGGATTCGCTTTTGCATTTCCGCAGTCTCATTCATCCTTGAGACACTTTAAAAATAGACCCTGGGCGGGAAAAAAAATATCGCGGGGAATGCCAAAACAGGCTGGCCGATGCTTCCTATGGATGTCGTAGAAATACCACGTCGCGAAAGGGGGCACCCGATGGGGTGAGCGCGTGGATTTTAAAGGGGGGAATTACTTGTTCTGCGCCTTGCTGATCTCTTCCATGATCGCTTCCACCTCTTCCCGCTTCCTCCATACCCAGACCTTGAGCTGCGAGCCCATGTAGTAGGAATGATCCAGCAGGGATTCCCCGTCCATGAATCCCCAGCGCCCTTCCTGTTTGGGCATCAGGTATTCGTAGATGGGGTTTTCGACGGAAGTGTAAAACAGCTCCAGTTCTTTTGGGCCGGCCGCTTTGTTGAGCAACAGCCGGATCGACATGTTGTCGATCTCGTATTCTTCCTTGATGGCGTTCAGGGCTTCCTCGCGGGATTCGCCCGCGGCCACTTTTTTGTCGACTTCTTGCTCGATGGCCTTGTTGCGCTTGGCGAAGGGGTAATGCGTGTACTCCAGAGGCTTGCCGATGTGGAAATCCAGATCCGGGAAATAGAGATACACCCAGTCGTCGAAATCCACTTCCACCCCCTCGGAAACCCGGTACTCCTTCGCCTTCTCCGGGTACTCATTGAGCAGGCGGTTGTAGATCTTCACAAACCGCTTCATGCTGTCGTACACCACCGCAAGGTAATAACTGTTCATGCGGTACCAGTTGTTGGTGGAGTTGTGGCCGTTGACCAGCTTGCGCAGCATCAGCATCAGCCTGTCGGCGTCCGCGAACCGGTGGGAATTGGGGAACGCCTGCTTGAGGTACTTTCCGAGTTTTTCCGCGTCTCCGGCGCTGTCCTGAATGTTCTGCTGCAGATAGCTTTTCGCGTGATCCAGCGAATGGTACACCAGCCGCTCGTGATCCAGCTTGCGCTGATAATCCATGTATTGCTTCAGCTCGTCGTTTTTTTCCTCTTCAGGATGCTGCGGATTGTTGTGCGTGATGTCTTTCGCGAACGCTAGCATGATGGCCTCGTTGATGGATACGATCCTTGCCGACCGGCTCGGGGATGTAAAGCGGTATTCATAAGGTTATTGAAATTCCTGCCGCAAGTCAAGATCCCGCGCAACCCGGAAATGCCGGCATGCGGAACGGTTCCTCATTCCGAAAGCGGTGGGAATCCGGCGGTTTGTAAGAAAAAACATCCATTCCGCCGGAATAGTCTTATAAAATGAATGAAACAGAATTCCTTCTCCCGGCGGTCCTTCGAACCGGCCCCTGGGTGCAGGCATTTACAACCCGGCACCTTTCGGGCCCGGCCCTGACACAGCGCACCCTGCCTCCTGAAAGGAGGATCGCCTTGAACATCATTCTCAACAGCTATTGCAATCTGAAGTGCAACTACTGCTTTGCGGACGAATACATGGAAGAGACCGTCAAGACGCCCGGAAAATCCATGGAATTCGATTTTTTCACGAGCGAACTGTTGCCCCGAATCCGCAGCGCCACGCTGATCAATTTCATGGGCGGCGAACCGACCCTGCATCCCCGGTTCACCGACATTTTGAACCGCACCCTCGACAACATGCAGCCCTTCTCCTATCTGGGGATCTTCACCAACGGACTGATGCCCGACTCCGCGCTCAACCTGCTGCTGGATACCGTCGATCCGAAAGGCGCGCTGGAAAGACAAATCACCTTCACTGTGCTGTTGAACTGGCAGACGATGGAAAACATCAGTGAAAAAAACCACGCCCGCTGCCGCGAGGTGGCCGAGGCGGTCATCGAAAAAAACGGCTACAGCCTCATGTTCAGCCTCAATCTGTACTCGATCGAGCAGGACCTGTTCACCCAGGTTCGTGAGATCGACGAAATCTACCAGTACATGGGCCTGCCGCCGGGACAGCGCTACAAAGTGCGGGTCAGCCCGGCCTTTCCCATCGTGGGCGAGCAGGACAACACCGCTCTGCCGATCCGTCACTACCCCAAAATGGGCCGGATGATGCTCGATCTGCTCAACGAATTCCCGCAGTTGAGCTTCCGCTTCGACTGCTCGTTTCCGCCCTGCCTGCTCGATGAGATCCGGGAAGACGAGTACCCGCTGGTCGAACGCTTTCTCTATCACGGCAGCCAGTCGGTTCCCGATGTCCGCGAGTGGCAGGACAAGGATTTCTATTTTGGCTGCGCCGACGACAGCCCGATGGACATCGACGCCAACGGAGACTGCTTCAACTGCTTCCCCTTCCACAACTTCAAGATGGGCAACGTGCGCGACTTCGACCAGGTCAACGAGCTTTCGATCAAAAAGATGCACACCCGCTTTCTGAGCCACGTGTTCGAAGACACGCAGGCCAAGGAGCCCTGTAAAAGCTGCCCGCATTACATGGTGCGCTGTTCCAGCGGCTGTTTCGCCTACAACTTCACCGGAGAAGGCGCTTCCCTTCCGCAGAACGCCCCCTAATCCTCTCGCAGCCGGTTTCGGCACAAGGGATTTCTTTAAGCCCGCCGGGAATGGTATCATGACCGCTTTGCTGCCCGATGGCACAATCGCATCGGGGCACGAGGACGCACGCATGGCTGATGAAGCACATCTCAAACACCTCGAACAGGGAGTCGAGGCCTGGAACCGCTGGCGGGAAACCAACCCCGAGATCACCCCGGATCTGTCCCAGGCCGATCTCAGGGGCCGCAAGCTGCAGAAGGCGAACCTGAAAAACGCCCGCCTCACCGGCACGCGGCTGCAGTTCACCCACCTCGGCGGCGCCGACCTGCAGGCGGCGCGGCTGGACAAGGCCAAGCTTCAGGAAGCCAATCTGCAAAGCGCGAACCTCAAGGACGCGAGCCTGAAAGGCGCGGGACTGCTGGAATCGAATTTACAAAACGCCGATCTTGCCAACGCGAATCTGACGGGGGCGCAGTTCAACGAGGATGTGCTGTTCGACCAGGCTAACCTCGCGGGCGCCGACCTCAGCGAAGCCACCGGCTTGAGCTCCATGCAGATCCAGTCGGCGCGCATCGACGGCAGCACTCGCCTGCCCGAATACCTCAACGAAGAACAGGATGACGATTTTCTGCTGCAGTTCTAAAACCGCTGCCCTGCAAGCGAACACACAAAATGCCTGCCACAGCATCCACGATTCTTAAATGAACGAAACCGGAAACAACGTCTCGCACAGCCGGAACGCCCGTGCCTACTGGAAGGAAAACATCCGCACCGTGCTGTCGCTGCTGGCCGTCTGGTTCGTGGTTTCCTACGGCATGGGAATCCTGTTCGCGAACGAGCTGGACGCCATCCGGTTTTTCGGTTTCAACCTGGGATTCTGGTTCGCGCAGCAGGGTTCCATCTACGTGTTCGTGGCGCTCATCTTCATCTACGCGTACCGAATGAACAAGCTGGATCACAAATACGGCGTGGACGAGGACCACGACGCCGATTGACTTGAACCCACCGCGCGCACACTGCGTTTCCGGAGAACCGGGATGGATGTCCAGACCCTGACCTACATTTTCGTCGGCGTCACCTTCGCCCTGTACATCAGCATCGCCATCCGCGCGAGAGCCGGGTCCACCGATGACTTTTACGTGGCCGGCGGCGGCGTGTCCCCGCTGGCCAACGGCATGGCCACCGCGGCGGACTGGATGTCGGCCGCCTCGTTCATCTCCATGGCCGGCATCATCTCCTTCGTCGGCCGCGACGGATCGGTCTACCTGATGGGCTGGACCGGCGGCTACGTGCTGCTGGCGCTGCTGCTCGCGCCCTACCTGCGCAAATTCGGCAAGTACACCGTGCCCGATTTCGTCGGCGACCGCTACTACTCGGACGTGGCGCGGCTGGTGGCCGTGGTCTGCGTGATCTTCATCTCCTTCACCTACGTCGCCGGACAGATGCGCGGCGTGGGCATCGTCTTCTCGCGTTTTTTGCAGGTGGACATCGACACCGGCGTGCTGATCGGCATGGCCATCATCTTTTTCTACGCCGTGCTCGGCGGCATGAAGGGCATCACCTACACCCAGGTGGCGCAGTACTGCGTGCTCATCTTCGCGTTCATGGTGCCCGCGATCTTCATCTCCCTGATGATGACGAACCAGCCCATCCCGCAGATCGGCTTCGGCAGTCCACTGGCGGACGGGTCGGGCGTGTACCTGCTCGACAAGCTCGACGGTCTGTCCGAGCAGCTCGGCTTCGGCGCGTACACCGTCGGCAAAAAATCCACCGTCGATGTGTTCTTCATCACCGCCGCGCTCATGATCGGCACCGCCGGGCTGCCGCACGTCATCGTGCGCTTTTTCACCGTGCCCAAAGTGCGCGACGCCCGTATCTCGGCGGGCTACGCCCTGGTGTTCATCGCCATCCTCTACACCACCGCCCCGGCCGTCGCCGCGTTCGCCCGCGTCAACCTGCTCGACACCGTGCAGGAAGCGGAGTACAAGGCCACCCCCGAATGGTTCAAAAACTGGGAGAACACCAGCCTGATCGCCTGGACCGATAAAAACAGGGACGGAAAGATTCAATACATCGCCGGACCCGCCTTCGAGGGGAAACCGCAGTTCCTCGGCGTTCGCGGCGAAAACGGCGAGCGGCTGATCGACAATGCGCCGACCGGAAACGGCAACGAGCTGTACATCGACCGCGACATCATGGTGCTCGCCAATCCCGAGATCGCCGGACTGCCGGCCTGGGTCATCGCGCTGGTGGCGGCGGGCGGACTGGCCGCGGCGCTGTCCACGGCGGCGGGGCTCTTGCTCGTCATCTCCACCTCGATCTCGCACGACCTGATGAAAAAAGTCATCCTGCCGGACATCACCGACAAACAGGAGCTGATGTTCGCGCGCCTTTCCGCCGCCTGCGCCGTCAGCATCGCGGGCTGGTTCGGCATTCACCCGCCCGGCTTCGTCGCCCAGGTGGTGGCGTTCGCCTTCGGGCTCGCCGCCTCGTCGTTTTTCCCCGTCATCCTGATGGGGATTTTCTACAAGCGCATGAACCGCGAAGGCGCGATCACCGGCATGATCACCGGACTCACCTTCACGCTGGCCTACATCATCTACTTCAAATTCATCAACCCCGCGGCCAGCAATCCGGAGAACTGGTGGTTCGGCATCTCGCCGGAAGGCATCGGCACCCTCGGCATGGTGTTCAACTTCGCCGCTTCGCTTCTGGTGTGCCGGTTCACCCCGCCGCCGCCTGAAAACATCCAGGATCTGGTGGACGACATCCGCATCCCGCAGGGAGCGGGCCGCGCCTACCACCACTGACGCCGCTCACCCCCGGACCGTCAGCCGGTGGGCAGGTTCGATGACGCAGCGGTTTCCTTTTCGACCTCGATCGTGAGTTTTCCGCCATCGCGCGTGACCTTGAGCGATTCCGGCTTCACCGGATGCGCCAGGCTGACCGAGCGTTCGAACTTCCCCTTGTGAAAACTCTGCATGCGCGTGCCCTTGTCGTCCTGTTTCTTCTCTTCGTGATCCAGAGTCCCGGAAATGCGCAGGCTCTGATCTTCCACGTTCACGTCGACGCTCATATCATCCAGGCCCGGCATGTTCAGCGTCGCCCGGTAGCGGTCCCCTTCGTCCTTCAAATGCAGGTTCTCGGCGAAGGGATTTTCAAAGGAGAACGCCTGCCATCCGGCATTCTTGCCGCCGAAACCGGAGAACGGACGCGCCATCATCTTTTCCATGTTTTCGTGGATGGCGTCCATGCGTTTCCGCATCATTTCAAACTGCCGGTCGGGGTCCCACGCAATGGAGGGAGGTTTCCCCGTGGACATTCCTGCATCCGCTTTCTTCGGGGCCATCGTGACCACGGCCAGCGGCTCCGGCTTTTTGTACAGCAGCGCCGCCTGAAATCCAACCAGCAGACTGAGACACACCACCAGACCCAGCAGATATTTATTGATGTGCTTGTAAAAATGTTTCATCGCTTCTCACTCCTTGAAAGTGAAACGAAAACCCTGTCATCCCCAAATTGCCCTTGAACGTTTTAATGCGTGCTCTTGCTTTCATGATTCCAGTTTGGACTCCCACTGATTGTCGCAACTGCGGGTGCACATCCAGCGCTTTTCACCGCAACGAAACTGCGCCGAATCGCTGTCGCCCGCGCCGTTCATGCAGGAATTGAATTCCTGAGTGCATTTGTCCAGGCAGCTTTTCAGATCCTGCTGCAAAAGATACGGAAGTTCGGGATCGACATTTTCCCAGGACGCGCTTTTTATAGAACTCATGGCGCACGGTTTGCCCTGCTCAATCTCGGCAGCCGCTGGATTCTGTGCAGCCGGATTCACATCCGGCCCTCCGGCTTGAACCGCGCCCGCCATTAAGAAAAAAATCAGAAATGCATAAAATAAAATCGCTCGCTTCTTCATGACACCTCTCCTTTCACTCATTCACGGAACGGATGGCATGAGATGACAGGATTCCCTGTTTAACGTTTACGGCCCGCACTACCGCCGGGACTCCGCCCTGGTTTGCGCGTGGGCCTGCATGGATTTGACAATGTCTATCTGGATCACTCCCTTTTCGATGGAAGCGGTGATGGAATCCACATCCACGGGAACCGGCATGGGAACGATCCGCTCGAAGCCTCCGAACGCCCGCTCGCAGGCATGCCATTTCTCTACGGACGAAGACTCCGGCACTCGTGGCTTTTGACCGCGCAGGGTCAGTTTGTTGTCTTGAATGAAGTACTCGATATCTTCTTTGCCCAACCCGGGAACTTCGGCGAACACCTGAATGCGTTCGGGGGTTTCCCTCACGTCGACGCGAGGCAGGGTCCCGCCGAAATAGCCGATCGGTAAACCCGCCAGGGAGTCGTTGAATCCCGATTCCTGGCACAAAACATCCGGTCCATACGCAACCGGGCGTGCGGTTTCCGCCTGGACGGCACCGGCGCTCATCATGATGAGGACGCCGGCAAACATGGCTGTGATTGTTTTCATGGTGGCCCCCATTGAATTGAACTCCATTTTTACGCCGGTTCGACCGCGCACTCCTTCATCCCGCCATCGCTTCAAACCGGCTGACATAATCTTTCCAGTGCCGGTAGCCCGCCGGATTGCGCCTTGCGTTGCGCTTGAGCCACAATGATGAGCCTGCGGGTCTGCGGATGCGAAAGGACTGCGGGTATTCGCTGCCGAACGCGGAGCGGGTTTCGTTTTCAACTTGAGCGGGAAATTCATTCTCAGCAGACATAGGCATTGGTATCGGACTCCTATTGATTCGAAACATGTCATGGAATGGCGGCATCGATGCGGCGGCTTCCCATGCAGGAAGCCGCCTGAGTCCGGGTCATTCGTTGAAAAGACCCGTGCTGAAAAAACTCACGAAGCCGATGGCAGCGACTCCTGCCATAACAGCCATCAGCAAGGAAGTCGGTTCCATGACACACCTCCGAAAAAATACAAAGGTTGAATATGAATTCATCGCAGCCGGACGCCTCGCGGCGCATACCGGGAGCGATGCGATTTAAACGATTGAGTCGAACAGCGAACAATCAGCCGGTGCCGATAGCGATTTTTCGTCTGCTCTCTTGTGCTTTTTTGGTTTTGGGTACGGTGACGGTCAGGACACCCTGATGGAGCCGGGCTTTGACCTTGTCCGGATCGATTTCTGCTGGCAGCGGCAGCGTCGAATGAATCGGACCGAACACCCTCTGTTGCCTGTAAATCCGGCATTCCGCGTCACTCAGGTCCACGGGCCGTTTTTCGGCTTTGAGGATCAAAACGCCGTCGCAAACGGTGACCTCCAGGTCTTTTTCGTCCACACCGGGCAGTTCCGCGTCGATGCGCCAGTGGTCCTTCATCTCGCGCACATCCATGACCGGTTGCAGCGACGGAGAATCCAGGAGCGTCCGTTTGTTGAAAAAATCGGCGATTCTGGGAGGGAAATGATTGAATAGCCGATCGAACTCCTTCGAAAACCAGGAAAAATCCGACTCGGCGGTTGAACGGGCGGCCTCACCATTGCCATTCAAAGGATGGGGGGCCATTTGCGTCGTTCTCATAAACGACCTCCTTTCTTTCAAATGAATTTGATGAATTGTCGCCGGGTACTTCTACGAGGAAGCCCAAGCTCTCTGGGAGTCAAATAAAACCGGCCAGTGGGAGTGTCAAGCCGTTGTAAAAATTAATTTTTTTAATTTTCGGCGTGGGGTTTCAGGGCATTTAAAATGCTGATTTTTCCCGCATTTTCCATGAATTCACCCGCCGCCGGCCACCAGGCCGCAGAAATCGGCGAGGCCGATGTTGGCGCCGCAGGCGATGATCCCCACCTTTTTACCCCGCACCCTGTCCTGGAGCGGACCTAAAAGCCCCGCCGCCGCGGCCGCGCCCGCGGGCTCCACCGCGAGCTTCATGCCGTAGAACAGCCGCCGCATGGCCACCTTCAGCTCCGCATCGCCCACCGTGACGATGTCGTCCACAAACCGGCGGCACACCGCATAGGTGTAAGGCTCCGCCCGGGGCGGGGCCAGGCTGTCGGCGATCGTGTCGATGCGCGTCAGCGCCACCGGTTTTCCCGCCTGGAAACTTTCGCTCATGCAGGCGGCCCCTTGCGGTTCCACCCCGTAGACACGGATGCCCGGCCACACCTGTTTGAGCGCCGCCGCGAAGCCGCCGCACAGCCCGCCGCCGCCGATCGGCAGGATCATGCAGTCGAGCTTCGGAGCCTGCCGCGTCATCTCCAGCCCGGCGGTGGCGGTGCCCGCAAGCGTCATCGGGCCTTCGAAGGGGTGGACGAAGCGCCGGCCCTCGTTCCGTTCGATCGCTTCCACTTTGGCGAACGCGTCGTGCGAATCGTCCGCCTCGACGATGTCCGCGCCCAGCGCCCGCGCCCGCTGTTTACGCAGAGGATTGGCGTTTTTCGGCATCACCACTTTCGCCGAGCTGCCCAATACCTTCGCTGCATAGGCGGTGGCGATGGCGTGGTTGCCGGCGCTCACCGCGGTGACGCCGCGTTTGAGCTCCTGCTGCGTGAGGTGCAGCATGTTGTTGAGCGCGCCGCGCGGCTTGAAGGTTCCCGTCACCTGGAACAGCTCCAGCTTGACGTGGACTTCCGCTCCCAGCGCCTCGCTGCCGTCCGGGTCCGTCCAGCGCTGGGTGGGCGTTTCGACGATGAAAGGCGCCAGCCGCTCGCGCGCCGCTTCGATCTCCTCCAAGGTCGGATAATCAGGCATCGGGAAGCTCCAGGGCGTCTTCCAGAAATTCGACGATGGCGTTCAGGTTGTCCGCATCGTGCAGCATCTCTAAATGCTCCTGCGGCTTTTTCTCGATCACAAGGGCTGGAAAGAGCGCGGCGAGCCGTTCCGGCGGCTGCGCCGAGGCCCGTGTGACCGTGCCGTCTCCCGGTGAATAATAGGACGCCGGATCTTGCAATTGCTTTGCATCCCTGCCCGGAAACAGCAGCGTGCGCTGTTTTTCGTGCCATTGGGCGCGCTCCACCGTCGGCACCGAATCGCTGTAATAATACAAAAACGGCAGATCGCTTTCCCTATCCGATGCAGCGGGACGCATGCTTTCATTAAACGCCCGCGCCGCATCCAGCAGGGCGCGGGTGGTGCGTTCGCGGTTCTCGCGCGTCTTTGGATCGAGCGCGTCCGCATTTTTCAGCAGGCTCCATTCCCGTTCCTGCCAGCGCGCCGCATCGAAGATCCAGTCCGACAGATCCGCACCGCCGCGCGCAACCAGAGCATTGGGATACTGCGGCAGAATCTGATAGCTGGACGGGAACGAAGCCACCGCCAACCCTTCCAGAGCCCGAGCGTTGAGCCCGAACCGGATGCCGTGCTGCATATTGCGGAACACCGCCAGCGTGCCCGCAAACGGCGCGGCCGCCATCGCCACCGCGTGCAGCCGGTCCGCCCCGGCCAGGTTCAGGCGCGCGTTTTCCTGTGGCTGGCCGCCGTATAGCAGGTAATGCGCGGTGACCAGACCGCCCATGCTGTGCGCGACCACCGCCACTTTGAGCGCCCCTTTGGCATTCAGCGCGTCCACCCGTTGGCCCAGCCTTGCGGCGCTGTGCGTGATGTCCTGCCGCCAGTCGTACGCGAACGGCACCACGTCGGCCCGGCCGGAAAGCCGCGCCTGCAATCCGTCCAGCACCGGTCCGTACACCTCCTTCAAGACACCCAGTGAGCGGAACACCTCCCCCACCCGCATGGTCGCGGCGCCGGGAATACGGATTCCCCCGTCATCGAGCGCCAGGGTCTGATCGCCGAACAACGCCTGCGCCGCCGTGAACCAGATCGTCCTGGCGTCCCGTTCCCGGATCAGCGTGCTGCCGTAATAACCCGGCACAAAGACGACCTGCGGCAATTGGACGGAATCGCTCTCTTTCAGTGGGGCGGGCGCGCAGTGGACACCGGCGACGAAGAAAATGAACATCCAGATCCAGCGGTTCGAAAAGCACACAGCAGTCACTCCGTCAACAGGCGGGTCAGCGCCGCCAGAAAGGACGCCATCGCGTTTTTTCCCGCCGCCAGCAACACCCGGCCGGACACCACCAAAGCCTCGCTCGATCCCGGTTCGGGCAGATCGTCTTCGCCGCACAGCCCGGCGCGCACCAGCACCGGCGCGCCCTCCCCCATCGCGGCGACGATCCGCTCCGCCCGGAAGTGATCGGTCAGGATCTGCGGCAGGATCGGATCCTCCCACAGGGACTTGGACGCGCCCCGGCCGCCGAGCACCACGACGGCATGGTATTTCCCAACCACTCCCGGCTGCTTGTCCCAATCGACGATGGTCCCGTCGGGCTGAAAAGAGGTTTTTTCCATCCCCCGCGCCGCCTGCCCGCTTTTGGAAAGCACGAACACCCGCGCCCCGGCGCCGATCAGGATCTCGCGCAGCGGCAACAGCTCCCCTTCCTCAAACTGGCTTTTGGGAATGGCGACCAGAATCAATTTGCCCGATAGGACGCTCATGGTTTCGCCTCTGGATTCAATGCAAACACCGCGCTCTCTCGTATTAACAGATCTTTGCATAAGTCAATCGCACGAGAATCCGGGTCTCACATTGTCACCCTGAGCCTGTCGAAGGGTGCATTGAATCATGCTTCGACAAGCTCAGCATGACAGACTTGAACTTATGCAAAGAGCTAAAATTTAAGGCGAAGCCGCCACCGGTTGCAAAGGGCGGTTGGCGAACAAAATACGCACTTCCAGATAATCCTGAAACGTCTCGACGAAGCCCCGCTCCCGCACGGTCTGGACCAGCTTGGCATTCACCTTGATATTCTTCAACCGGAAATCGCGGGCAACCTCGATGAGCGGCGCATCGGGCAGATGCGCTTTCCAGTCCGTTTCCGTGAGCACAACGAATATCTTTTTATCCTTCTCGATGGCACGCTCGATCACCTGGGGATCGCCGAACACGCGCACCCAGTGCAGGGTCTGCACGCCCAGCTTGGGACCGTCGTTCCCCAGATTCAGGATGTACACTTCCTCTTCGCCCGTCCCCTGCTCGCGAATCGCCTGTGCCAGCTTCTTGAGCGGATAGTGGTTGTAGTAGGGCAGGATGTCGCCGTGTACCAGAGCCAGGATCAACACCTGGAACACGCCCAGGGTCACCACCAGCGGCACGCCGCGCCGTTTGCGGTACAGATGGATGAGCCGCAACAGCCCCAGCGCGAGCAGCAGGGGAAACACGGTCACCCAGACCGGCGCATGCAGCACCTGGCTGAAAAAAACATAGATGAAACCCAGGTAGAACGCCAAGCCGAAATAATAGAGAAAGCACAGGTACAAGGGACCTTTGAACAGCCTGGACCTGAGCCTGTCCGAATCCGCCAGCATGCGGTGCAGAAACGTCCCGGTGAGCATCGCCAGCGGCGCGCACACGGTGAGGATGTAGCGGGCGCGGTAATTCTGAAACACGGTGAAGAAGATCAACGGCACGCAGAACCAGATGAGGCAGAATAAAATCCAGCGGTTGGATGGCTCCGCAAGCATTCGCAGTCTGTTTACAACGCGCGCCCATTGCTCTCGAATGAACGGCCGTTCCCCGGATGTCCACACCTCTTCTCCACGGCCGCCGCCCAGAATGGAAACCAGCGCCGCCAAAAAAAAGCCGGACCACGGCAGGGTGTAGACGAACGGCATGTAGAGGTAAAACAATTTGTACCCATCCGAATGCAGCATGCGCCCCTTGATCTCGACCTGCAGCACATGATCGATGTATTCCTGGCCGTGGATGGCGAGCACCGCGGCGAACCAGGGCAGATTGACCGCGACAAACACCAGCGCACCGGTCCCCAGGTGCATCTGGCCGAACGGCAGGCGGTTTTTCGGCAGGGTAAGAAACAGGCCGATGGGCAAAAGCGGCAGCAGCACCGCCACCGGCCCCTTGGTGAGAAACCCCAGTCCCAGGCACAGGTAAAACAGGAGGAAGTTCCGCTTCCGCGATTCCGGTTCCTGAAAGCCGCGCACGAAAAAGTAGATCGACGCCAGGATCAAAAGCGTCATGATCATGTCCGGCCGGGCGAGCCGGGATTTTTCAAAATGCAGCAGCAGGCCGGGAAAGATGAGCGCGCTGTAACACGCCGGCCCCTGTCCGAACAGCCGGCGGCCCAGCAGGTACAGGAAAGGAATGCACAACGCTCCGGCCAGCACCGAGGGAAGCCGCGCGGATACATAATCCACGCCGAACAGCTTGTACGACAGGGCGATCGCCCAGTAAGTCAAAATGGGCTTTTCAAAACGTTTGGTGCGCACGTCCTCCCAGGCCACGATGTCGTGGAACCGGGGCGTGATGTAGTCGCCGTTTTCCACCATGAACTTGACGGAGCGGACGTAGTAATACTCGTCGATGTCGTAAGGCGGGACCGAATGCAGTTTGTAGGAAAAAGCCAGCAGGCAGAGCAGCGACCAGATGCAAACCCAGAAGAAATCGTTTGCTTTGAGGCGGGCGATCAAGACGGGTCCGAAAGAGCTGATGAATCGGCAGAAACCATGCGGCGGCTCGGTGGTCGATGCAAAAAGTTAAGGGTAACCGAACCGGTTCGGCAATTCAAGGCCGCAGCCTATCACTTGTGGAAAGCATTGTTGGATGATAAATAGACTCGCATTATCCGACGATGGTTAAAACCGAAACGTGCCCTTTACATAAAAACTGCGCTCGGTTTCTGAATTCGCCTCATCGAGTTCATTGAGTTCGGAATGCTGGTCGTCGAGCAGGTTTTGCCCCACCAGGGACAGTTCCACCTCTTTGACGGGCCTCCATCCCAGACGCAGATCCAGACGCAGGTAGTTTTGCACATCCCGGGCCACGTTCTTACCCACATAATACAACATCGTGTCGAATTCCAGATTGTGCGGCAGGTTCAGATAGGAACGGGCAGTGACGATGTGCTCCGGTTCCTCCTCGGCCTCAAAGTCTCCCTGCCCGATAAACGCATCCGGCAGCTTCTGCCGCAAATCCGTTTTTAAAAACGTATAACTGATAGCGAAACGCAGCCGTTCCAACGCCTGCCATTCCGTGCTCATCTCCACGCCATAGGCCTCACCTTTTATGGCGTTATCATTGCGCAGCAGATTGACCAGACGCGGCGGTCCCGGCGGCGTGGTTTCCAAAAACAGGGGCGGTTCAAACACCGCGTCGATGATGTTGTCGTATTGAAACAGAAAGGTCGTGACATCAAAACTGACCTTTTGTGCGGGGAACTGGCGCCGGTACCCGATTTCATAAGCCAAGAGTTCTTCCGCCTCCGTCCTGCCGTCGCCTTGCAGTCGGACCAGAATGGGATTCGGAAAACCGGGCACGTTGAACACCTGACCATCGGAAAACCTCCGTTCTTCGCGAACGGTGGGGAGCCTCACGGCGCGTGATATGGCCCCCCAAAACATATGGTTCGGGTACGGCGTCCAAGTCGTGCGGATATTGGGCTGGATTTCAAAACCAGAAAAGATATTGTGTTCGAATTTAGACCCAACAATCACATTCCAGCGGTCGGGAATGAGAGTGATTTCATCGTGCACGAAAAACCCGAACAGGTCGCTGCTGATATTGGTCGTGCTGTCGGCAAAGCGGTTGAGGTTGCTCTCTTCCGAATTGAACTTGATGTGGCGGTAGTTCGCACCCAGTGACACTTTCTGACGTGTTCCGAGCCTGAAATCATACTGGGTTTCAAAATCAAATGTATCGGCTCTTTGATTGAAAGGAGCGGTGGTTTGTCTTTGCACGTAATCGTAATAAAACTGAAATTTAAACTTGGAAGCATCCTGAAATGCATGCGTCCAGCGCGTGAGAAAATTGCCTCCCTTGTGGATCAATCCGCCCTGGAAATTTGAGCTTCCCGCCTCGATGGAAACCAGACGGAAAATATCGAACTGAGAGTCCAGATTGTAATAATCCCCCTGCATCGTCAGATGATCATTAGCGGTCAACTTCCAGTCGCTTCGAAACCCGGCCTGCCCCATTTGCTTGTTATCAAACGCATCGGAACCGTCAACATTCTTACCCGCATCACGGTCCCGGTATTTGCCGTAAATCCGGTAAAAGAATTTCTCGCTGATCTTGCCCCCGTACCGCAGGGTGCCAAACGCTTTTTCCTCGGTTCCGCCGCCGGCGGATGCAAGTATGCCCTGAGTCTGATCCGCACTTTTTGTGATGATGTTGATCACCCCGGCCACCGCGTTGGAGCCCCACAAAGCCGCTCCCGGGCCGCGGATCACCTCGATCCGGTCGATGTCCTCCAGGACCGTGTCGTGAGCCCGCCAGAACGTGCCCGCTTCCGATTGACTGTATATGGACCGACCGTCGATAAGAACCAGCAGTTTGTCCGACCCGAACCTGCGGTTGAAACCGCGGATCGACACCACATAGCGATTCTGGTTGATTTTCGAGACCAGGACACCCGGCACGATCCTAAGAGCCTCCATGATATTGACCGCCCCGGTGCGCCGGATGTCTTCCTGGCTCACGACATAAATCGCAGAAGCGGTTTCATGCAGCTTCTGCGGCCGCTTGCTGACCGAAGTCACCAGCACATCCACCTGCATCAACTGGTTGATGCCCATTTCAAAAATCACATCTGTATCTAATGTTTCTGAATAACTCAGGTGGACGGAGACAACCCAGAGGAGAGGAACCAGAAAAAAAACAGATCGAATTCGCCGATGGATGGGCCGCATGACGTTCCCAGCAATCGTTCGTTTGTATTCGGGGGGTTTTTATGCGAGGAAATTGTATGACCATATAGACAATATTTCAACATATTGATAGAAATTTATTTATTATTTTCGCCATATTCCCAGATCGATATTTTTCTAAATGCACCGCTGATGGCTGCGCTTGGGATTATATTTCCGAATTCAAAGTTCCACTCGTTTCATTCTCAAATTGTTATGCCTCTAAGCACCTGTCTTCGTGTTTCATACTTTAACAGAACGTTTCAAGCGCCGAAGTATTTGAGTTTGATCCGTGGCGGTAAATCCATTCATGACTTGAGAGGAGTCCTGTCAAAGTTTCGGGAATCCGATCTAAGGAAACGCAGGCCATTTGAGGAATGGGAATGGGAATGGGAATCGGAATACGAAATCCATCATGGTCTTGCCTTTTCAGGCAATGCATTCACGGCACAGCCGTGAGCTTCGAATCAGTCCCTATGCAGCAAAATGGCAGGGCACCTCAAAAAACGATAGAGGTGCCCTTTTTTCTCAGTTGGATTTTGCTTTCATCAATCTAATAACCAAGTCTCAGGATCAACCCGGCCAGTAGAACGGCGGTCCTCCAAAAGAAGCATTTCCACCTAGATTATTGCTTCTCTGTCTATAAAAATAGCCGTAGAACCTGTCGATGGGCGCAATCAGCCTAGCCTGCTCTTCAGGTACATTTTCAACTAGTTTTGTGGGATCTTCACTGACCTTCTTTTGAAAATCCAGATCCGTTTGGAATTGATGCAAGGCTTTTCGAAGTTCGTCAACATTCATAATGAGCCCTCCCCGAGCCGCTCCATCAGTTGATAAATACTCATAAAAATAAGCTTGTGAGCAAACAATGTATAAAGCGGTACCGATGATCGATCGATAGATCCGCTTGTGAGAAAAAATCCCGCCTTATGCGGAATAGTATCCTTCAAGGGTCGCCTTTCTGCGCGTTATGCTGTCGGGATACCTTTCCGACCCGTTGTCCGGAAACAGATCGAACCGTAAAACTGTTTGTTCCGCAGTGGCTCCCAGTCTCCTCATGACCCATCCCGCGATGGTGTCCGCTTCCAGCTCCCGAACATGGGAGTCGGAGACGTTTTGTTGCCGGCCGACGATGTGACCGACCTCATGGGCAAAATATGTAACCGGAATTTCAGGATGGATCGGATGCCAGCGATTGAAAAAAAATCGATTGTAGACTATGTAGCTTTTTGAGTCTGTGATGTAGGCCGCCGCACTGCCCACAACTCCATGATAAACAGGGACCGTCGCATTAAAACCCAGAGCCAGAAATATCCGATGAACATGTTGCTGCGAAAGTTGTGTGCCGATACCGCGGATTTGCAGGGAATCCGCTGAATCATGCACGCAGGCACAACAAGGTCTGGCGTTGTGGACATGGATGTTGTGGGCGTGGATGTTGTGATCTATACAAATGTCCACAATTTTTTCCTACGGTCTGATTGACAAAATACCGTTGCAGACTGGATCCTGGTGCTTAATGGATTTTTATACCTGAACAGGAAATATAAAGCGTGTCATTCGTTTCGCCTTAAACCCGGACGCAGCTTTATTCCATTTCCTCTCATTTACAGGCGCTGATATCCCGACATGGTAAAACCAATTAGATGGGGGTTTCTCTCCCCGCTTCAACCAGCTCCCCGGTTGTTCGGATCAGGATATTTCTTTCCACCGGTTTCACCAGATATTCCTTCACTCCCTTGTTCAGCAGAGATTCCGCAAGCTCCATGTCCGGATAACCTGTCAGCACCACCACCGGAATCTCAGGAAATACCTTATTCAGAAAATCGATGCACTCGATGCCGTTCACTTTGGGCATGCGGATGTCGCAAAAGATCAAACCTATATTTTCTCGATTGTGTTCTTGCCGCAGCAGAGCGATGGCTTCCTCGCCGTTTTCCGCGGCCAACACCGGATAGTTTTCTTTTTTAAGATGATGCTGAAGGATGTCACGCACATCCTCTTCATCATCGATCACCAGAATCTTACTTCGACGCATGATGTTCCCCTTCCTTTCTGCAATACGATCCTTGGATCTTAATGGCCTGCAATTATCTCTCAACTCTCTTTTTCAAATCATTGCACATCTGTATTATTTTGGCACAGTCCATTTCACCACGGGCGCCTCTCCCTTCAATGAAGATTTCATGGGCCTGAAGTGATAGGCATAGTTCCCCGTTCCTGGCCTGAACGGGTTTTCGGAGGCACTCCCTTTCATTGATGAGGAGAGAACACCCGTGGTGAAACGCGTCGCCCGCTTGCACCGTTCGCTCTGTATGGAAAGAGAACCCGGAATGGGAAAGCGTCGTCCCCCCTGACAAAACTCTCTCCCATTCCAGGTCTCGCATTTCATTCATCTCAGTGATATCCGATCTGCCTCACAACGGTCTGATTCATTCCTGCATTCCATGAAGACCGATGAAACCGAAATCCCTGGAGCATGATTTGAACTCATTGTTATAAGTTTCACCATCGAGTCCAAAAGACCAAAAGGCAAACCACGAAATAAACCACTGGGATGCCGATGACGAAAACCGATTCCATGTTCATAGCCTGTCCCCCTGTTTGCGAATGGATTCATAGATAAGACATTCATCTCTCCATTCGGGATGGTGATAAACTAACCCTTTTTTAAAAAAGAGGGTATAGACGGAACCATGTTTCCCCTATCAATCGGAAGCGAAAAAAGCGTCATTGTTTGAATGACATAAGATAAAATCAGAATGCGGGCGGGTGAGGCGTTGCGGCAGCAAGCCGGGATTAACAAAATCCCGGATTCATTCAACAAGATTGTTTTTGAATGCGTAATGGATCAATTGCGCGTTGGTTTTCATATCCATTTTTTCCATTATCCGGGCCCGGTGCGTGCTGATGGTGGGAACGCTCAAAGAAAGGTCGCGAGCGATTTCCTTCACGGTTTTTCCGGAAGCGATCAGCGTGAAGATCTGGAATTCACGCGGGGACAGGGATTGATGCGGTTTGCGGCTGGAGTCTTTGCCAAGCTCAAAGGCGATTTGCTCGGCAAGGCTTGGGCTGATGAACTTTCCGCCTCTTGCCACCTTGCGAATCGCTTCCACCAGCAGATCGGGAGCGCTGGTTTTGCTCAAATAACTCGATGCGCCGGCCTTGAAAAATTTGGTTGCGTAATCTTCCTCGGGAAAAACGCTCAAAATGATCACCGGCAGTTTCGGATATTCTGCTTTCAGTTGAATCATCACATCCCATCCGCTTTTTTCCGGCATGCCGACGTCCATGACCACGACATCCAGATCGGTTTTTCGGATCTTTTCCAGCAATTCGTTCCCGTTCTCCGCTTCCGCGACAACAGCGATGTCGGACGTTTCGGAAATGATCTGCCTCAGCCCTCTGCGTAAAAATGCGTGATCGTCCGCAATAATCACTCTGATTTTATTTTTTTTCATTGGGAGTCTCCTCACCCACCGGAATGGTAATTTTGAGAGCGGTGCCTTTCCCCAATTCACTTTTCAACTGCATTTCCCCGCGCCAGACCAGAATCCGTTCCCGAATGCCGATGAGCCCCAGCGACTTCGGATTTTCCACAAGATCCGCATCCATGCCCACGCCGTCATCCTTCACTTCCAGAACCAGATTTCCATGTTCTTTCTTGAAAACCGTCTCCACCCTGTCCGCCCGGGCATGCCGGACCACATTGACCAGAGCTTCCTGGTAAATCCGGAACAGCGCCGTGGACCGTTCGGGATCGACCGGGATTTGTTCCGGCTCGATATTGAGCTCACACGGGATGCCCGTTCGTTTCTGGAATTCTTTGGTCTGCCATTTCAGCGTTTCGCAAAGCCCCAGGATGTCGAGCATTTGAGGACGCAGCTCACTGGCTATCCGCTGCACGATTTGAATCGTGTCCTCGATGAGATGCATCATCGACCGCGACTTTTCGATCACAGGCGCATCCTTTCTGGAAAGTTTCTTTTCCATCCAGCTCAGGTCCAGTTTCAGCATGGTCAGCGCCTGTCCCAGTTCATCGTGGATCTCGCGGGCGATCCGGGTTTTTTCTTCCTCCCGCGCCAATTGCAGGCGGTTGCTCAGGTTTCGCAGCTGTTCGCGCGAAGAGAACAACTGACCTTCCGCCTGTTTGCGCTGAGTGATGTCGCGGACGATGCCCGTGAACGTATACGTGTTGTCCCTTTGCGTCGCCGAGACGGCGATTTCAACCGGAAACGTCCGCCCGTCTTTGTGAAGGGCCGTCAACTGGATCTGCTTATCCAGGATCTCATGCTCCCCGGTTTTGAGAAACCGGTTGAGCCCGCTCTCATGGGATGACTTGTACTGCGATGGAATGATCAGATCCGCGAGTTTTTTTCCGATCACTTCGTTCGCATGCCAGCCGAATATGGAAGCCGCTCTCTGATTCCAGGTGAGGACCTTTCCTTTCGCATCCATCGTGATGATGGCGTCGAATGCATTGTCCAAAATGGTGCGAATCGATTCTTCCCTTTTCTTCAGTTCCTTTCCCGCGAGGTTGCATTCCACGATTTTTTCTTCCAGGTGGTCCCGGTACGTTGCCAGCTCGTTTTCCCTTTTCTCGATCTGCGACAACATTTCATTGAAACCCGAGTAGAGCGTCCCGATTTCATCATCGCTTTGATGCGACACGCGCTGGGTATAGTTCGAAGTCATGGAAATATCCGTCGCGGTCTTTGCCAAAGCCAATATGGGCTTCGAAATGATATTTTGCAATTTCAGGGCCGCCGAAAACGCCACCGCAAGGATCGCAAACAGAATCAGAATCGTGAAAACAATGTAGTTTCGCGCACGAATTTCGAATTCTTTCAGATGCGCGCGCAGATAGATTTTGCCCACTTTCTCGCCATCCAGGGAAATTTCCAGAATGATCTCGATGCGGTCCGCATAAACAAATTTTCCATGCGTCAATTGGGTCGGAGGAACGAACGGCGCCGTTTCAGCCGGCACGAACACCGCAAATTTTGCGTCGCCGGCATCGTAAAGCGCCGCGGAATCGATCTGCAGTTCGCTTTTCAGCGACGACAGGATATTCCTTGCCGCAGTCTCATCGCGGAACACCAGAGCCGCCCTGCTGTTCGCCCCCACCGCGCTGGCAAGAACCGTCAGGTTTCGCACCATCTCTTTCTTATAACTATTGAGATCGTTGAATATGAGAATCCCGCTGAAAAGAAGCAGAGCGGGCACGGTGATCACCAGCACAATGAGGATCAGTTTCTTTTGAATGGGGAGATTCCGGATCGAGGTCATCGCCTTTTCCTCCCCGATACGATTTTCGCCAGATTCAGGAGCTCGGAGCTCACCTGCAAACCGGCTCCTTCGACGGCGTCCCGATTGATTTCGAAACGGATCTTGTTCTCACGTATATAAAAATTGATCCCCACCCCTTTTTCCGCAAACCCCGGCGTGTCCCCGACCACAAGGACGGGGTTGCCATCGACACGAGCGAGGTAAGCATCGACTCGCGATTGTTCCGTGTTTGCGATAAACAGAATGTGGCAGCGGGAGACTTCCGCAACAGAAACATCGCGCCGGACGATCAATTCCTGGTTTTTCGATTTGAATTTTTCCGCCAGCCGTTCCAGGATGGCGCCAAAGGGATTCTTTCCCGCGACACAAAACCGGTATCCCGAAGTCTCGATTTCGGCCTGAGTCACAATAGGCCAGTCGATGAATTTCGTGAAATTGTAAATAAAACCGGCTTTGAGAACGTATTCGCGCGTTTCCGCATGCGTCGTTCCGGCAGCGGGGTTGAAAAAGGAAACCTGGACGAGCAGTACATGGAGAAAAAGCACCATCCCACAGAAGAGAGAAGATAAAGGGAATGTATGCTTGGAGGAAAACACGGACAACCAGACTGGTTTTTTCAAATGACAAAAAAAGGCTGCACCGATTCGTTCATGGTTGAATGATCAATGCAGCCAAACTGAATCCTTTTATTATTTTTTTCAGTTGGGTTCTTCAATCACATAAAACGCAAGGAAAAGGCTCCGGTGACAAATATTCATTTGATTTTTTAATCATTATAGGATTTATCAGCATAAAAAATCATTCGAACCCGCCATTTTTTGTAATACTTTGTTCGACGCATGCGTGCATCTGCCTGCCCCGGACATTGCAAGAGTCCTCCTTTCAATCTCTTAACAGAAATGAGCCCATATTGGCACCCTTGATTTTAGAAACCGCGGACGAAACTGAATGCAAATTTTGAATTCGAATGCAAACTGCAGCGGGCAAAACCGGCTGGCTAGTGGAGAAACCTTTCAACTTCTCTTCATTAGGATAAGTTCGACATACGGATAAAGCCGGTTGCAGGAAGGGGCAACAAATACCGGGGAACGAAAGGGAAACGACGAAAACGATGCAGGCAGGAGAGCGAGAACCCGGGCTGGGTCCGGCCTAAAACCGGGAACGTATCAATCGTGGCCGATTCCCGCGATGAGACATTTTTCCAGCGTCGTGAGAATCGGTTCCAGATTGTTCTCACGGCTCAATGCCGCAAGCTGCGCGGCCAGCCGATCCTCGACATCGCCTTCGAGCTGCAGACTGCTGAGCAGGGTCGCCACTCCGGAAGCGTCGGCCTGTTCCACCGCATCTTTGACGGCAAGAAACTGCTCGGCGGGAACCCGGATCGAAGCGTAATCGATGGCGCCATCCGTTGAACCGATCTCCGCCGCTTCGTCTTGGTACTCTAATTCCACGCCCGGAAGCTGCCCGATGCAGTCGAAAACCTGATTCAGGCGGAACGGCTTGGACATCAGGGAAATGCATCCGGTCTGGAGAAACTCGTTTTGCTGCAGCGGAGAATCCGAGGCGGAGGTGCCGATGATGTGGAAATGACGGTAGCCGTAACGTTCATTGATGTTGTGCAGCGTTTCCATGCCGTCCATGACAGGCATTCGCATGTCCAGGAAGACGATGTCCGGTTCCTCGCGGCCGATCTGCTCCATCGCCTGCTTGCCGTTCGCCGCCTGCCGCACCTCAACGCCGATGGCCTCCAGGGCGTCGGTCAAAAGAACCCGGTTCATTTCCTCATCGTCCACCACCAGGGCCTTGACCCTGCCGTGCGGCGCCAGCGTCTTGACCCTGGGATTGCCTTCACGCATGTCGAATCCTCAACGTTAGATGGGTTGGACCGAGGGCCCCCGGAATCCGTTCGGTATCCGGAAACCCCGTGCCATAGGGTGCCGAACCCCCAGAATAGCGATAAAACCATTTAAAAACAACTATTTAGATATAAAGCGCCGTTTTTTCAGCCCTTCCCGGTCACGCCCTGCGTTTTTTTCCGGACCCCACCCCTAGGCTAAGGCTCCTGAAAACAACAGGAATTTATCATAAATTATTGAAAATAGTGATATTATAGATATAAATCAACCCGGTAAATTTTATTTCACAAAACTGAGGGGCCCCTTCCACGGCCTCGCTGTCATGCAATCCGTAGGGAGCGAACATGCCCTTGCTTCCCAAAGATGTCCGGTCCGCCGTTCAGGCCTCCGAAATCCACAGGCCCGGCCGGCGCGGCTATGCGTTCCTCCCCGGAGGCGGCGGCGTCACCCAGGGCGATTCTCCCCAGGGCCGTTTCGTCTACGGCAGCAACGGATTCACCCTGTGGTGCCAGGCGGATGGCTACCTGTACGCTTCCGACGGTCTGCATCAGCTGTTCCCGGTCACCAAAGAAGGCGAGGAGCCGGCCATCGCGTTTTTTCTCAGCACCGGCAAAACGGTGCTCCCGCTTTTGCCCGTGCCGCATCTTTCCGCGAACGCCCGCCGCGCCACCGTGTTCACCGCGCATGCGACCTATTACATCACCCGTTGGCAGGACATTGTAAGCGTCGTCCGGGTCACCGCAAGCCCCGAAAACGAACTTCTCTTCTCCCTGTTTCTCACACTGAAAAAAGCCCGCAGCCAGTGCCGCCTGCTCAGTTATTTCGCCCCGCACGAAAAATCCGGCCTGGGCCAAAGCGACGAGGACCGCTGGTTCCTCACGGCAAAAACCCGGTCCCGGCGGCGTGCGTATGGAAAAAACGGCTGGCAGTTTTATCCCGGCACATTCACCGTGCACGACGATCCCGACCGGCTCACATCCCGCACCCACCATGCGGCGCTGCGCGGAAGCTGCATCCATTCAACTCAAGTCCGCATCACAGGTTACGAAACCACCACATCGAGGCAAGAGTTCGTCGGCGGCGGCAACCGCAACCTCAACCGCGCCGAAGCCTTCGAACGGCTGCATTTTCCCGTGCAGCGCACGGAAACCGTGTTCAACGACCGCGGCGTGTTCGCCAATGCCCTGTTTTTCGAGTACGCAAACGGCGCCGCACTGCGTGCGGACTACCTCTATCAACGCACGCGCGGCGCGCACAAACCGGACTTCTCCAGTCCGGTGCGGCCCGCCTACACCGACCGCATCGTGAACCGGGCGGCCCGTTGCCACAAAGAACGGCTCAAATCGCTGCGCATGGACGGCGCGTTCGATCCTGTGCGCAGCGAAATCAGGGACCGGGATTTCTTTCCGTTTCTGATCAACGTGCAGCAGCAGGTGACGGTCTGCTCGGAGCTCAAGGGATACATGCAGGTGGCGCCGCGCTCGCTGGTCGGCATCCGCGACGTGTTTCAGGCGCTGGAAGCCTATCTCTATTTCGCTCCCGCAGCGGCGCGCGCCAAAATCCTCGAAGCCCTGGAACGCACCGTCCCCAGCGGCCGCTGCCTGAGGCAGTATCTGCCCGGAAGCGGCATCGCCGACACGCGCGAGTTCATCGACCAGGGCCTGTGGGTGATCCAGACTGTGGTGGAATACGTCAAGGTCACCGGCGACCGCACTTTTTTATCGCGCAAGGCGGGCTATCACGACATCGTCGAGGACAACCCGTTCATCGGCGCAATCCGCCCCACCGCGCTCAAGGACACGGTGCTCGAACATCTGTTCCGCATCCTGCGTTACCTGATCCGGAACATCGATGCCAAAACGAACCTGCTCAAGGCGCTGTACGGAGACTGGAATGACGCGCTCGACGGATTGGGCCTCACGCAAAAAAAGGACAGGCAATTCGGAACCGGCACCACGGTGATGGGAAGCCTGCAGCTTTACAAAAACTGCACCGACATGCTCGCGCTGTTGTCCCACTTGAAACTGGAGAAGAAGCACTCAGGCGAGATCCGCCGCTGGCGCACGGCGCAGCGAAAGCTCTATGCCGGTCTGACCCAGAACGCGGTCTTAAGATCGAAGGGAGAGCAACGCATCGCGCACGGATTCGGCGACGACGCAAAATACACAGTGGGCGGATTTAACGACCCGGACGGCGCTTCCCGGCTGAGTCTCACCAGCCACGCCTACTGGATTTTGAGCGGCCTGCACAAAGACGCGAAAGAGAAAAACGGGCTCGACCTGACCGCGTCCATCCTCGGTGCGTACGACACGCTGGACGACAAATACGGCCTCAGGACCTTTCATCCCGCGTTCGCCCGCGGCACCGAGAAGTGGTTCGGCCGCATCCCCAAGCTGCCGCCGGGCACGGCGGAAAACGGCGCCACCTACAACCACGCGACGCTGTTCGGGATCGCGTCCCTGTTCGCCGTCGGCGAATCGCAGCGCGCCTGGGCCCAGCTGCAAAAGCTGCTGCCGTTCACCGCCATCCACGAAAACTACAACCTGACTCCCTTCGTGATGCCCAATTCCTATCTGCACAACCCGGACAAAGGGCTCGACGGCGAGTCGATGAACGACTGGCAGACCGGAAGCTCCAACGTGCTGCTAAAGATCCTGATCGCTTACGTGTTCGGGTTCCGGTCCGAATTCGGCCGGCTCAGGATCCAGCCCGATCCGTTGAGCCCGCTCACAAGGTTCCGGTTTGAGGCCGGCTTTCACAAAAAAAAGATCCGCATCGATTACAAAAAAACCAGGAAGAGCCGGGAACGCAGCGTGAAACTCAATGGCGATCCCCAGACTCTTTTCACTTGTGAACAAACAGGGATTCCCATTGCGGACATACCGGTGCGTAAATTGAAAAAAGAAAACCGCATCGAAGTCGTGGATCCCAAGCTGTAAAGCGCGCGCGCCATGCCGTGCATGCAAAGCAACGGACACCCGATTCAACCCTACTGTTGAGGCAGCATGAATCCGATTCAGGCCCCACTTCCAGAGCGCGATGTCTACCTGAACCCGGCCGGGCAGTGGACCTTCGTCTGCTTTGTGATTCTCCTGATGGGCTACGCCTATTACCGCTGGCGCACCGACGAGAAAACCAAGAAGCAGACCTACTCGGTCGCGGAAGAAGGCAAGCGCTTCACCTGGTTCGTCGCCGGCGGCGGCATCATCGCCACCATGTTCGCCAGCGACACGCCGTTCGTCGTGGGCGATTTCATCCGCTCCAAAGGCGGCGTGGGCTGGAACTGGTTCTGGCAGAGCGGTCTCATCGCCTTTTCGCTCGGCACCTTTCTCTACGCCGAGATCTGGGTGCGGCTGCGCTTGTACGCCGACGCCGCGCTGCCGCTGCTGCGCTTTTCCGGCCGGCGCGCCAAGATCCTCATGGTGACGCAGAGCCTGATCGAGATCCTCGTGCGCAACAACGCCGTCATGGGCACCGTGTCCAAGGCGATGGTGATGGTGTTCCTGCTCGGCTTCAACATTTCGGGCGTGTACTTCACCTTTTCCGGGCTGGACTTCCTGCCGCATTTTCTGCCGCACGGTCAGGCTTATCCGGATGACGCCGTCCTCACCTTCGCGCCGGGCCCGTTCGTGTTTTTCATCATGCTGTTTCCCGTTATGGTGTTCAGCCTGTTTTCCGGATTCCGCGGCATGGTGCTGGCGGACAACGTCCAGATCGTACTGGCCGCGGCGCTGTTCTTCGGCGCCATGGTCCACATCTGGGACGACAACGGCGTCAAGGGAACCGTGACCAGGGGGGAGGCGTCGCTCGCCAGCGGCACCGTGCGCAATTCTCTCGTAAAGGTGGACAAATCCTTTTTCACGCACAACGCATCGCGCCCCGATGCCCTGCTGCGTGAAAAGATTCTGCTGGAAACCGCGCACCTGCCGAACCAGTATCTGTTTGCGCCCGGCATCACCGGACTGAGCCGGCAGGCGGTGCTCGACGCCGTGGACGGCGACACCGGCGATCCGTTCTACATACTGTGGCGGCAGAAATTCATCCCGCAGGCGCACCGTTTCAAAAACCCGGAAACCCTGAAACAGCTGCAAACCGCGGGACTGCTGGATGAAAACCTGTTTCCGCCGCGCCGCATCAGCGAACTGGACGACTACATCCGATTGCTCGACCGCAACAGGATCGACAAGACCGAAATCTGCGCCTTTCTCACCGGCCAGCGCGTGACGCACCCGGACACGATGGGCAGCCTCATGCTGCACTACCCGTTCGTCAACGAGATCTTTTACTCCGTCGTCGGGCTTCTGGTCCTGCTCGGCCTGCAGCCATTGATCGGCTCGTACATCGGCGGCTACGCCGCGCAGCGTCTCAAGGACTGCAAGAACGAATTCCACGCAGTGGGCGCCGGGCTGTTCCATTCCACCTTTTCCTTCGCGGTGCGCCACCATCCCTGGACGGTGCTGGGGGTCGCCTCGCTGTTTCTGGTGCCCTCGATCTATTTGTACGGCGTGCACCTGAACGGCGAGGCGGGCGTGGCCATCACCGGGTTTCTGCTGCTGGGCGGCGGGTTTTTCGGCGGCGCCTTCGTTTCGGTGGCGTTCGGCGCGTACCTGTCCACCATGACCAGCCAGCTGTTCCACGGCGGCTCCTACATCGTCGAGCTGTGGTCGGCGGTGCGCCGGAAAAAACCGTCCGCCTGGGAAGAGTTCCTGGTCGGAAAACTGGCGATCGCCGGGCTGATCCTTCTCTTGCTCTATTACGTCACGCATGTGGACAGCCTGCTGACGGGCTGGGAGCTGGCCATCGAACTGCTGGCGGGAGCGGGCATCCCCACCGTCCTGATGTTCTGGCACTGGCGCATCAACAGCTACTCGATCCTCACCGCGCTGATCGGTTCGCTGATCATGTACGTCGTCCTGCACGGGTTCGGCCCGCTCGACGCGGCCGCCGCCTGGCTGTGGTCCCGGCAGACGCTGTTCGATGTCGAGCTGACCCACGGGATCAAGCTCTACCATTATCTGTTCGATCATTTCCTCGGCGACAGCTGGTACCTTGAAGAAGAATCCTTCCGCCTGGTGATCAGCGTTTTCACCGTGCTGCCGTTCTGGATTCTTGTCACGCTCCGGACCGACCCCGAGCCGCCGGAGGTGCGCCGCCGCTTTTACGCCCGCGCCCTGCCCTTCGGCTGGTGGCCCGAAGAAGTGAAATTCTTCAAGCACGAACGGCACCACATCGTGTTTCCCGTTAAAAGGCTGACCTGCGCTTTGATCACCTCGCTGGCGGGCATCCTGCTGATCGTGGGCATGACCAAGCTGGTGTTCGGCGACCCCATCGGCTGGATCTTTCTCCCGCCGGCCGGAATTCTGGGCGTTTGCATTTTCCACATCATGAAGCGCATCCGCTTCAGCAAGACCCCGGTGCCGCGGCATCTTCACGAACAGGTCTTTGAAGACTTCGAACACAAAGGCATCTTCGCCGAAAGCGGGAAAACGCCAAAACCCGGTTCCAAGCCCCGGCGCAATGCCGAACCGGAAAGGGAGCTGGTGCCCGCGGAGCCCTGACCATTAGATTTACACATATATTCCTCCTTGTCGGAATTTAAGTTTCAAAATTTGTGTTTATGCTTTAAAATCAATAATATGCTTCGTTTTTCGGCAATGAGGCCGATGCGTCGGAACCGCAAAAATGTTCACTAAAAATCGAAATCGTCACGCGATCAGGAACACTCGCGGGAACATCTGAGCAAAATAAATGGCAAAAATCCTCGTAATTGAAGACGAAAATCATATCTGGAGCGTGATCGACTATAAGCTCAGCAAGGAAGGGCACGAGCTCATCCGTGCCGAGGACGGGTTGGAAGCGCAGGTCCTGGTGCGCGAGGAATCCCCCGACCTGGTGATCTCCGACGTTCTGGTCCCCTACGTGAACGGACTGCAGATCCTGCAGGAGATCAAAAGCGATCCGGAGCTGAAGCAAATCCCCGTGATCATGCTGTCCTCCAAATCGCAGGAAAAAGATGTCTTGAAGGGGCTGGAACTGGGCGCCACCGACTACATCAAAAAACCGTTCAGCCCCGAGGAACTCATCCTGCGGGTGAACAAGGTGCTCAAACGCAGAATGGCGCAGAAAGAAAACATCAAAACCCCCCCGCCTGCCGCCGTAAAAGGTTTTGTCTATCCCACAAAAGGAAAACGCTCCGCTCTGGGTGAAGAGGATTTCAGCGATCTGTTGTGATCACACCTGAAACCCACGCTAAGGAAGGAAACCGATGACTCTTCCCAGGGATTGGGCAGCGCTCGACCACAGCGGAATCGAAATTTCGTTCCTGCAATTCCTTGAAGACCTCGGCCTGGTTCCCTTTCCGGGTCTGTTTCTGGAAAAGCCGGTGCTGGCGCTCGCCATCCTGTCGGTATTCCTGCTGATCGCCGTCACCCTGTTCCTGTTGATCTACATCATCTTCACGCACATCAAGTTCGGAATTCGGGAAAAACGCAAGAACCAGCGTTTCAAAGAATGGGAACACCGCCTGTTTCCGCTCATGGAACAGGAAATCTCTTTCACCGAATTTCAAAAAATCGTCACGCCGGACGATCACGAGAATTTCTGGGAGTTCATCTCGCCCTATCTGCGAGACACCAGGGGAGACTATTTCAGCAAGTTCGTGGATGTTCTTAGAAAAATGGGCATGCTGGACCGGGAACGCCACCTGCTTCTCCATGCCCCGCAGGATTGGCGGCGGTCTATCGCGGCGCACAGGCTGGGGATCGCCAAGGCCGCCGAAGCCACGGAAGACCTGATGGAGGCGATCCAGGATAAGAACACCACCGTCCTGCTCAACGCCGCCGCGGCCCTGATGCGCCTGGGCAATAAAAAAATCCTGAAAGACGTCATCGTCTTTCTTTTAAAGATGGAAGCGCTTTCCGAAGAGCTTTTTTCTGAAGTGATCGTGGGCTACGGCGAACCGATCAACCGGGACACCCTGGAAGAACTGAACCTGTTGAGCTACCCGTCGCGGGCCCGGCTCAAGATCATCGACTTCATCGGTTACTTCAAAATCATAGAAGGCGCGACCCTGTTGATCAGCCTGCTCAAGCACTCCCAGGACAAGGAAGAGAAAATCCACATCATCAAGGCACTCGGCCATCTGGGTGTGGAGGAGGCGATCCCCGTTCTCAAGGATAACCTCAAGGATGAAAACCCCATCATCCGCGCGCAGGCGGTGAAGGCGCTCGGCTCGCTCAAAGATCCCAACATCATCAAGCCGATCGCCAGTCTCATCGAAGACAGGGACTGGTGGTGCCGGTACTACGCCGCTTCATCGCTGTTCGAAATGGGGGAAGCCGGCCGGAAGTGTCTCAACGACCTGCACGGGAAGACCGAAGATCCGTTCGCGAAAGACATCATCGATCAATTTTTATCCAAGCCCGCCTGAACGATGGAAATCTCCGTATTGAATTCAATGCTGCCGGTGATCAACGCGCACAATCTCTTCATCACCTTCTATTTTATATTCATCAATACCAGCTACATTCTGATGCTGTTCATCTCCTATTCCGCGGTGAAGAAATACCTGCGCCACATTCAATCGCTGGAATTGAAAAACGTCATCCACTCTCCCTTCGCCAAGCCCATCTCCCTGCTGGTTCCCGCGTACAACGAAGAAAAAACCATCGTGGAAAGCATCAAATCCATTCTGCAGCTGCATTACAGCGCCTTTGAAATCGTTCTGATCAACGACGGCTCGACGGACGGCACGCTGGAAGAACTCAAAAATGCGTTTCAGTTGCAGAAAACGAAAAACGTGTTCCGCAAACGGCTGCCCTGCCGGGACATTCGCGGCATTTATGAATCGCACACCCATTCCAACCTGATCGTTCTCGACAAGGAAAACGGCGGCAAGGCGGATTCCCTGAACGCGGGAATCAACGCCTCGCAATACCCGCTCATCTGTTCGATCGACGCCGATTCGATCCTGGAGCCGGACGTGCTGTTGAAAATCGTGCGTCCCTTCATCGAAGACCACACCACCGTCGCCGCCGGCGGATCGGTGCGCATCGCCAACGGCTGCAAGATCAAAAACGGCAGGGTCATCGAAGTCGGCCTTCCCAAAAACATACTGGCGAAATTTCAGATCATGGAATACCTGCGCGCGTTTCTGGCGGGCCGCATGGCGTTCTCCGCGTTCAAAAGCCTGATCATCATCTCCGGAGCCTTCGGCATTTTCAGAAAAGACGCGGTGATTCAATGCGGCGGATACCGGGTGAACACCATCGGTGAGGACATGGAACTGGTGGTGCGCATGCACATGTATCTGCAGGACAAAAAGCTGCCCTACAACATCGTGTTCATCCCCGATCCCGTCTGCTGGACGCAAAGCCCCGAAAACCTGCCGGACCTCAGCAAGCAGCGGACCCGCTGGCAGCGCGGACTGCTGGAAAGCCTGTTGAGCAACCGGAAAATGCTGCTCAACCCAAAATACGGCGCCGTAGGACTTTTGGGATTTCCGTTTTTTCTGTTCGTGGAGGGGTTCGGGCCGCTGATCGAATTTGCCGGCTTCTTTATTTTTCTGCTCAGTCTCTTTTTCAACCTGGTGGACCCGCCGCTCGCGGTGCTGTTCCTGCTCGCCACCATCGCCCTGAACATCCTGCTCTCGATCGGTGCGATCATCTTTGAAGAGCTGACGTTCCGACGCTACTCAGGACTCTCCGAAATCGTCAGCCTCATCAGCCTGTCTCTCATCGAAGTGTTTTTCTACCGACCGCTCACAACCTGGTGGCGGCTGGTGGGAATCATCCAGTACGCGAGCGGAAAAAAAGGCGGCTGGGGCCGGATGGACCGCAGGAATTTCAAGCAGGGTTGAGACTCAGCGTTCCCAGAACAGATCCCGCACCCGCTCCTGCTCGTACGCCGCGACCGTCATGACCAGCCAGGCCGTGCCCGCGACGGAGGGGTTGGTGGAAAACTGGTAGCGCAGATCTTCGGTCGCGTAAGGCAGAGCGCCCGTGTCATCCTGCAGGTCGAGCATCGCTTCGATCAGCGCTTTCGCCTGTGGTTTTTGACCGAGCTTGAGATGCGCCATCGCCACACCCAGCGTGCCTTCAGGCCAGATCAGCGGCATGGCGTCCCAGTTTTTCGCAGGCTCATCGGGAAAAAACAGCGCGTTGATCTCGGCATCCTCATACAGCAAAAGATCGCGGTAGGGCTTGTGGCCGCTTTTGTTTCCGGAGCGCAGGAAAAATTTCCGGCTCGATGCAAGTGCAGTTTCCGCTTTCTGATCCTCCCCCACCGCCGCCAGGAACATGGCTCCCCAGGAAGCGCAGTCGAGCGCCAGAACCGGGTCGGGACCGTCCTGCCGCTGACCGCGGTTGAGCTGACCGATCTCAGGGTTCCAGGCCGTCTTGACCAGCGCACGCTCAAGCCGCTCTGCCGCGGTTTGGTATTTTTCGTTTCCGGAAATCCGCCCCAGGTCGCGCAGGAAAAAGAAGATGTCGATGTTGTGCTCGACGCTCGCCCACGCGACGGGCCCCGGCTTGAAAAATTCTTCCACACGCTGTGCCTTCTCGTTCCAGCGGTAGGAGTAGCTGCCCTCGCCGCCGGTGATCATGCCATAGCGCGGGTCGGCCGTATCCAGCACCTGCCGGCTGAGAACCCGGTCGGCGATTTTCATCGCCGTTTTCAGATGCACCATCGCGTTCTGATCCTGTTTCAGAAATCCGGCATTGTCCACCAGCCGGGTTTTCAGGTGATGCACGATCGCGTACCCAAGCCAGGCGGACGCGCCGCTGCGGATGATGGCGCCGGAATGATCGCGCCGGTTCGGCCAGGCGTTGTGCGTGTTGAAGCTGAACCACAGATCGCCGTCCGGCGAAAGCAGCCGCGACGCCGCCTCGATGACGCGCTCGGCCAGCGCGTGCTCGCCCGTCATTGTAAACGCGAGGATCGCCAGCGCGTTGTCGTACAAAGACGCCTTGCTGAACACGTAGGGGTAGTCGGCGGAATCCTCCGGCACGCGGTAGCTGATCAGCAGGTGCCGCCGCTCCTGAACCGGTTGAGACACAATATCATTCGGCACGGTCTGCGACTTGAGCCAGGCCAGCGCCTGTTCTTTAAACGGGGACCATTCGCTTTTCCGCTTCGGTTGCGCGCGCGCCACCTGCGGCAGCACCGGCGTCGGCACCTCCATCGCAGGCTCGGCCTCCGCATTGAGATCCAGGTAGGAAAGGTTGCGGATGAAATCGAGCGCCGCCTGCTCCGCTTGTTCCAGAGTGTCTTCGACCAGCACCGACACGCGCAGCATGGTCATGCCGTCGGTGATGTTGCGCGTCGAATCCGGCCACACGTACCAGTACAGGATGAGATGTTCGAGATCGTCCTTGCGGGCCAGCGCGTAGCGGGTTTCGAAGCGCTCGCCGCGCAGGGAGAACGTGGCAAAATCCCGCTCCTCGATTTTCCAGCCTTCGCCGATGTAGCAGACCTCCGGCGTGTGGAACTGGCTTTCGTTGGTGCCGTGCACCGCCACGAAATAAAGCCCCGCATCCTTCGCCGCGTTTTCGTAGTAGCGCAGGTAGAGAATGTTGGGATCGTCCGAAGCGATCGCTTCGCCCTGCCAGCCGGAAAACGCAAACGGAATGCCGTTCAGATTGGCTTCGCTCACTAAATTCGAGCTGGCGACGAATTTTCCCTCGTGCGAGGTGGAAAAATAATGCGATGTGTCCGAGGTGAATTTGTAAATGCGGTTTGCAGAAGGAACGGGGGGTTCACTGGGTCGGGTGGGTTGCGCCGCATCCGGGCCGCAGCCCGCAAGCACGGTCACAGCAAACATCAAAAACAAAACCCCGGTGAGCCCGATCTCAAGCCGGTTTGGGTTTCGCCGATTTGAATCCATAGACGGTTGAATACCAGAGGATGAAAAACAGGGTGAGCGCGAACGCGAAGTACACGACGTTGCCCGTGTCATGCCAGAACCGGTCCGCGAAGGCTTCGCCGTAAACATCGCCGACGACGAACAGCGTGACGATCCGGAGAAAATTGACGAACACCGCCACCGGAACGATCGCGGCGTACAGAAATAATTTTTTGCGCAGCGTCGTGTGTGTGAAGTACACCGTCGGAACCATCAGCGTCGTCAGCGCGATGAGCGACTGGATGCCGCTGGAGGGTTCCGCGATGAGAAACGTGGCTTCGGGCAGATAGATCATCGCGCCTTCCGCTTCGATGTCCATCCCGAAAGTCTGGAGAAACCCCGTCGACATTCCCGCCATGGCGAACTGCAGAAAGGACGTGATCTCCGCAATGAACGGGATCGGCACCGCCAGAATCGGAAACAGCAGCGGAAACCGCAGCCTCCGTGCCGGCAGCCGGTCCGCCAGCAGATACGCAACGGCGAGCAGCGTCAGGAAGAGGGGCACTGTCTTGAGGTAATTGAGGCCACTCATCCAGCCGATGCCATAGAGCAGCGCGCTGGCCGCAAGCCAGGCCATCCAGGTTTTTTCGTGCACCGGCTCGTTCTGCTTCGAGCGCACGGCGACAAACGCCGCGTAGCCGAAACAGCCGCTCAGCACCCACAACCCGTGCTGGTAGTAAGGATGCACCTGCCACGCTTCCACCAGCCAGCGGGCGGGCTGATAGTAGACGAACCCCGCCGCCAGCAGCATTACAGGAGCGAGGTAGAGGTTCATAGGTTGGAAGCGTTTTCTTCTTCGCGGCGGCGCAGCTGATAGACGACGCCGCCGGCGATCAAAATCGCGGCCACGCCGCTGCCGACCATAGTGTGCACCGGAAGCTCGGAAACCGTAGGCGGTTTGCACTTATCCGGATTTCTCCGGCACCAACGCTTGCGCTTTTTCCGTTCCTTCCTGGCTTCCCGGCGCTTTTTTCGCGCTTCTTTTTTGGCTTCCTGGCGCTTGCGCCGTTCCTCCCGGCGCAGCTCCCGCCGCTTTTCCCGGTCGTCCGCCGACCTCTGCGCGTAGGCCAGAGACCCGCCGTCATTTCCGGGAATGAAAAGACCGGATGCGAAAAAACCGGACATCAGCAGAATGACGAGGCCAAATTTGAATTTTTTAATCATGGACTGTCACCTCTCGGCACATTGAATGAAGCTCAATGGGTCTGCTTTGGGCTCTCACAGAGATGATGCGTTTTCTTCTTCGCGGCGGCGCAGCTGATAGACGATGCCGCCGGTGATCAGAATCGCCGCGATCCCGCTGGCCACCATATAATGAACCGGAAGCTCGGAAACCGTGGGCGGCTTGCACCTGTCCGGATGCTTCCGGCACCATTTGCCATCTTTGGGTCCCCCTCCGTGCCCGGGCCTATGGTGCGCTTCCGCCACCGACACGGTCCCGTCGACTCCCGGAGTTCCGGGCAGGCCGAATCCCACAGCCAAAAAACCGATCGCCAGAAAACAAATTAAGGAGATTTTGCATGTTTTTTTCATGATATAGAGCCTCCCTTTTTCTTATACATTTACATTGCAAAAGCCAGGCCACAGGGCCCGGTTACGGGGAGGCTCCCACACGAATCGATAGGAAACAGGCTGATTTTTCGCAGGTTGGGTTTTAGCTTAAGGAAGCATTTGGCCCTCCAGACAGGTCCATAAGTCATGAATTCCGCTCATCCAACCAAACCGGACGCCATTGTGTGACATTTTTTGTCCATCGCATTCATATCCGAATTAAAAGGGATTCGTATCATCCGCCGTTTTCGAACGGATTCAGCCGCAGCACCACCGCAATAGGATAAAGCCACTGCAAAAGCGGGTCCACCGTGAGCGTGGGCGGGGCTTCCTTCCCAATCGCAAGCGGCGATTCCAGATCGAACACGTCGATGTCCCAGAATTTTCCCGCCGAGCCGTCCCAGTCGTCGCCGCCGGAAACCGCCCGGCCGTCCAGCAGGTTCCCCGAGCCGTTGCCCGCGCGCCCGTGCCCGCCCACCACGCCCAGCCGGGTGAGATGCCATTTCCCTTCCGGCAAATCCCCAGGCGGCAGTGCCAGGTCATAGATCTCTCCCGGCCGCAGCAGTTCCAGCCCCGAGTGAAGCAGTACGCAGGAAGCTTTTTTCGCGGCCCGGTTTTCCGCGATCGCCGCAAGCGCCCATCCCGCCACCGTGTACGGATCCTTGCCCTGCGGGTTCACATTGTCGGCGGCGAGTTCCTTCACGCCGTAGCGTCCGCTTCGTTCGATCCACTGCGTCACCTCCGCCATCGCGGCGTACACGGTCCCCGCCGATTTTTTCCGCCACAATTTGTCCGCCCGCACCGCATGCGCCTTGCCACCGGGTGCGATGAAACGGATCCGTCCCGCCGCCCCGGCGTCGCCTTTCACCTCGCCCGACCACAACAGATAGGCTTTGCGCAAAGTGCCGGCCAGCTGCAATTCCGCCCGGCCTTCCTGCTTCAGGCGCTTGTTTTCCAGGAGGCTGCCGCCGGTAAGCGCAAATTCGAGGCCCGTTCCGCATTCCAGCGCCGCCCGTTCGAAGGGTTCGAGTTCGACCCCCGCAAACGCTCCGGCCACCGGCACCCAGCTCATCCACAGACACACGATGAAACGCAAGCCCGTTCGTCCGGTCTGGATGTTTCGGGCCGCCGTTTTTGGCATCAGAAGCGGATTCTCAGGTACGCCTGGTAGTTCTGGGAAATATCGTGGTCGTCCAGCGCCTCGATGGAAAAGCGCGCGTCCACGTTTAAGGAAAGGCATTCGGAAATGTCCCAGGCAATGAAAAACGTCGTCAGGTTTTCCAGTGCGTCGTCGAACGTGTTGAACGTCAGCGCATAGTCCACCTCATAGCGCAGCTTCTCCATGATCTGGTTCTGGAAGTTGACGATGAAGCTGTTTTCAAACTCATCCGGGTTGGATAGGTAGCGCAACTGGTATTCCAGCTGCACGTTCTCGTAAAACGGCAGGCGGTAGCGCGGCCGGATGAGGTAGTCCTGGCGCAGGCCGCCCGAAGTGGAAAAATCGTTCCAGGCGAGCACCGTGAGCCAGGAAAAATGCTCGGTGAAATCGTAATCGTGCGCCAGCGAGTAGCGGTCGATCGACTCCACCGTCGCGTCGCCCGTTTCCGTGCTGATGAACAGCTCCCGCGCGTAGGAGACGTTGGCGTAATGCTTGCCGATGCCTTTTGTCAGGATGAAGTAGCCGGAATGGCCGTTTTCCGGGTCTTTGAGGTTGAAGAAATTGTCGCCGTCGTTGTCGAAGCGGCTGTAGTCGTAGCGCGCCCGGATGCCGAAATTATCCGGCAGCTTGTGTTCCGCGCCCAGCGACACGGTGTTGGTGTCGATCTTGTAATCGGTATCGTTGAATATCTTGTCCACCTGCTTGAGGTCGGAGCGCTGGTAGCGCAGCTGCAGTTTCGTCTGTGCCGACAGCTTGTGAAAATACTCCGCCGTTTCGCGAAACTCGGTGACCACCGAACTCAGCCGGTCCACTTCGGGATCGTGGTCCCGGAACTCGAAAAAATTGAACCGCACCACCGCCTCCGGCGACTTGATGTCCTGCAGCCGTTTGAGGGCGTTCTGCGCGTCGATGTCGTCCGGGCGGATCCTGAGCGCTTCGCGATACTGTTCCTCGGCGCGGTCCCACTGGTCGTTGAACAGATAGGTCCGGCCCAGCCCCACCAGGGCCTCGGTGTTTTCCGGGTCCAGCTTGAGCGCTTCCTCATACAGGCGGATCGACTCCTCGGTTTTTTTCTGCCAGCTGTACACCCGCCCCAGCGATATGTAGCCCGCGATGTCGCCGCGCTCCAGCGCCAGCGATTTCTGCAGCTCGGTCACCGCGTCGTCGAGCCGTTCCGTCCAGCTGTACAGCGTGCCCAGCATGGCGCGGATGTCCTTGCGCTCCGGCGCCAGCTCGCGCGCCTGTTCCAGATAGTCGATGGCGTTCTCATAATCGCCGGCCTGACTGTACAGGATTCCCGTGTCCAGCGTGGCCTGCAGGTTGTCCGGCTCCTGTTCCAGGATCTGCTTGTTGATGGCGATGCCCTGCTCGGTGTTTTCCATCCATTTGTAGGTGCGCGCCAGCCCCTTGAGGGCTTCCGGGTTCGCCGGGTACAGTTCAAGCAGTTTCTGGTAATAGCCGATGCTCTCGGGAAATTTCTTCTGCCAGGCGGTGACCTGCCCCAGCAGCGACAGGATGTCGAACCGTTCCGGAAACTGTTCAAGTAGTTTCTTAAGTCCCGCCTCGGCCTCGGCGTGCTTGCCATCCCAGGCTTTGAGCCGCAAAAGACCGATGCGTCCGTCCGGCAGATCCGGACGCATGCCGTCCACCTTGCGGTAGATCTCCGCCGATTCGGTGAATTTTTTCTGCCAGCTCAGCACCTGCGCCAGCCCCAGCCAGGCTTCCACGTCGTCCGGTTTCTCATCCAAAAGCTCCCGGTACAGCGCCTCCGATCCCGCGTGGTCGCCCTGCCAGCCCGCCTGCCGCGCCTTCTGGATCTGCGCCTCGCGGTCGAGCGCGTGCGCCCGCGGCGCCAGGAGCAAAAAACCCGCAAGCAGCAGCACGCTCCATGCCAGACCGGTTCGGATTGCCTTCGCGTTCAAGCTCAACGGCGTTCCCTTTCGAGCCAGGATCGGTAACTTTCGTAGGAGTGGATGACGAAACCGTGAAAACTGCTGAACCGGCGCAGCTCCCTTTCGGACTGGCGCAGCACCGTTTCCAGGTCTTCCGGCGTTTTGCGGTCGAAGGTGATCTTGCTCGAAGGCACGTTGACCGCGCGCTTTTGATGCAGCACCCTGCCGCCGCCCGCCGCCACAGGCACCCCCGCCGGAATCCAGTCGAGCCGCATCCGGTCCGCATCCAGCGGTTCGATGCGCACTTTCGAACCCCGGCCCTTGCTGCCGAATTCGTAGATCGTCTCATCCGGCAGCCACACCGTTTCCAGCCCGATGTAGACTTTCTTGCCCGCCTTTTCCGCGTAGCGCAGTTCGTTCATTCCATGCGCGATCACCCCGTCGGCCCCGTACGCCGTGGTGCGGTAGTCCATGATGCCGACGTTGTCCACGATATCGAGGATCGCTTCGCTCACCGGCCGGCCGCGCACCATCGCGGTGGGCTCGAAAAACTCGTTCACATCGTCGAACCAGAACGGGATGTCCACCCCGAACACCAGCCCTCCCTGCCGCGCCCGGTTCTGCGAGTTCTCCAGCAGTTCCAGATACTGGCCCAGAATGGACTCTTTCTGCACGCCGCTGAAGCTCGGCAGCAGGTAAGGCTCGTTGTCGTAGCGGATTCCAGCGAACCGGGCCTCGGGGATCACGCTTTTGTTGTACTGAACGACGCGGTCGATCAGCCCGAGCACCCGCCCATGCCACTTCCTCAATGCATATCGGCGGTCTCCGTCCAGAGCATGAACGCGGATGCCGGAACGGTGCAGCCGCGCCAGAAAAGGCCGCATCGGCGTTGCATCCCATTCGATCACCCACGCCCCGTTTTCAAGCTCCGCCTCATAGGGGATCTGCACGAACAGCTCGTTGATGGCGTGGCGTTTGCAGAAATCGATCAGCGCCGTCAATTCCGCCTCGCTCTGCACGACCTTGTTCGTCTCCCACAGCCACATCGCTTTTGCCAGCAGCCGCCGCGGCACATTCGTGGCCTTAGCCTGTGGAATCGGCACGCCCCGTTTGCGGGTCAGGGCAACGTCCTTCACGTACACCCGCCCCTCCCCTTTCCCCGGCACCTGAAAGACCAGGCTGGCGAGCTCCCTGCGGTTGAGGGAGGCGGGCAGCTTTTCAAGCGGCACCCAGACCCGCTGCCAGTCCTGCCCCAGCGTTTCCCGTGCGAAAAAGGAGGCGATGCTGCCGATGCGGACGGAATCCTCGCGCATTTCCCAGGTCCGGTCCGCCATGCGCAGATCCAACCGCTCGCTTCCCGTGTGCCCGCGGATGGCGAAGGTCAGGTATTCAAACGGCGTGGCGTCGAGAAACACCCGCTCGGCGGGCGGCCGTTTGAAGTCAAAAAGGTGCACCCAGAATCCGGAAAAGCCCGGCGGCCGGTTGCGGTAGCCAAAGGTCAGCGCCGGGGTTCCGTCCGGAGCCGGGTCGATGGCCAGCGATGCCGTGGAGGGAGCCCGTTTGAAGCCGTTGAAATACCCGCCCAACCGGTTGACGTTGCCCTCATGAAAATGGCCGATGAGAAACACGTCTCCCGAAAACGCGGGCGCCCTTCCCTTGGAATCGCCTGTACCTGAGAACCGCGGCTTGCTGTCCCGGATGTCGTAAACGATGATCTCGGCTCCTTTCTTTGTCTTGAGAATGCCCAGCGACATGAAACCGATCTGCGACGGGTGCGTGAGCCCCCAGTCGGAAAGCGCGATCTCTTTGGACACTTTCGACTGCGCCCATGCCGGGCCTGCGAAAACCGGAGCCAGGATCGCAACACAGATCCCGACGCAGCGGGCGATCCAAAAGGACGCTCGACCCTTTGCGCGCGGTGCCCTCCGAGGTTTTGTGTCCAACACGGAAACCGTTTGTGTGTGATGCGTTGAAAGTTAGAAACGAAAACAGGCGTCTTGTTGAGGCGGGGAAATGTTTCTTATCGGAACTGTGAGTCCTTGCGTTTCCGGCTGAGACATTTCAATTGCACCTGTTCCCAAAAACCGGCATATTGAACCTGATATTAAATCTTTAGTCCTGCTCAATTCAATCCTTATTTTGGTGTTTCCAAAAATTCGATTCGCAGATCCACCTCAGATCATTCCGGCCGTAAAACAGAGTGTGCTACAAAAAACCGCGTTCCAGAAACCTGCGAGCACCCGCGCAGCGAAAGCGATCTTTCCAATACCTATTCATTAGATGCATTCATGGAGATTCCCGTTTTAAAGAATGAGGAAATGCGCGTCCTCATCGCCGGTGAGGATGAAAACACCGTGCGCACACTGCAACAGGCGCTGTCCCAGGACGGCTATACGGTTCTGACCGTGGGCGAAGATCAGGATTTCATGGAAAAAATGGCCCATCTGGATCCGGACCTGATCCTGATGGAAACCGGTTTCCGCGCCGGCAGCGGCTACGCCTTGTGCCGGAAGATCAAGCAGGACAGCGGGCAGAAGCATATTCCGGTGCTTTTCATCACCGCGAAAATGGAGGGGGAAAACATCGTCGAAGGGTTCGAGGCCGGCGGCGCCGACTACATCATCCAACCGTTCCGCAAAGACGAGGTGCGCGCGCGCGTCCGCACCCACCTCAATCTCAAAAACACCATTCATTCGCTCGGCGGGAAAAACCGGAAACTGAGCGAGCTCAACGAATTGATGAACCAGTTCGTGGTCATGGCGTCGCACGACCTGCGCTCCCCCATCACCTCGATCCGCGGGCTCACTGAAATTCTGCTGGAAGACTTCGACGAGCTCGACGCGGAAACCATGAAAAAGTTCATCGCCATGATCCATACGGCGAACAACAACATGCTGTTTCTGCTGGATGACATCCTCGACGCGTCGCTTCTGGAAAACGAAAAACTGGTACTCAAATTCGAGGCGGGTTCGCTCACCCGCCTGATCGAAGAGAGAGCCGGATTCCACCGCGCCTTCGCCGCCAAAAAGAACATATCCATCCACCCGGATCTGGACGACCTGCCGCAGTTCGGCTTCGACCCGGAACGCATCACGCAGGTGCTGGACAACCTGCTGAGCAACGCCATCAAGTTTTCCGCTCCGGGCAATCCGGTGTACGTCCGCCTGAAACGTTTTGGCAAGCACGCCAAGGTCAGCGTCGAGGACTTCGGGCCGGGAATCGATCCGCAAGACCGCGCCAAGCTGTTCAAGCTGTTTCAAAAGCTGAAATCGAAATCCACCGGCGGTGAACCCAGTTCCGGCCTGGGACTCGCCATCTCCAAGAAAGTCATCGAAGCCCACCACGGCCGCATGGAGGTGGAAACCACCGTCGGCTCCGGGTCGACCTTCAGCTTCGAAATCCCCATGCGCTGAATACGGAAACCGCCCTCCCCCGCATCCGTGGTTTTGCGGTACAATCCGCCGTGGAATAAACAGGAGCCAGAGAATGTCTTTGTTGCTATGGATCGGTCTCGGAGGATTCGCCGGCGCGATCCTCAGATTCGTGGTGTCCGGATGGATTCAGAACGGTTTCGTGACCTTTCCGCTGGGCACGCTGGGGGTCAACTTCATCGGCAGTTTTCTGGTGAGCGTGATCCTCTATCTGTCCGAGTACCGCGGTTTTTTTTCCGAGGAGATGCGGATTTTCCTGACCATCGGTCTTCTGGGATCGTTCACCACGATGTCCACCTTCGGCTTTGAATCGTTCAAGCTTTTGGAGGACGGCGAATACGGCCTGTTCGGTCTCAACCTCACGGGGACGGTGGGGCTCACGCTGCTGGCGGTCTTTCTGGGCAAGATCGCCGTCGTCAACTCTTTTTGGAAGTGAGTGCGATGAAAAAAGAATCGGAAGCCATCCTGCTCAGGATTTTCATCGGCGAGTCGGACAAGCACGACGGCAAGCCGCTGCACAAATACCTCGTTGAATATTTCAAACAGGAGGGCCTGGCCGGCGCGACGGTGCTGCGCGGCATTTCCGGCTTCGGCAAAACCAGCCACCTGCACACCACTTCCATTTTGAGGCTGACCACGGACCTGCCCATCGTCATCGAGGTGGTGGACAAACAGGAGAACATCGAACGGATCAAACCCACGCTGGACGCCGTGATCACCGAAGGCCTGATCACCGAGGAAAAAGTCCGGATCATCTATTACGAAGGAAACAAAAAAGACGAAACCTGACGCGGAAACGATTCCCCTGTCATCTCAAAAGAGATCTTTGCAAAAGTCCGCCGTTCAGGGAAAGACAGAATATCCTGTCACCCTGAGCTTGTCGAAGGGTGCAGGGAATCATGCTTCGACAGGCTCAGCATGACTGAGTGCCTGACTTTTGCAAAGTTCTCCAAAAGGGATCGAAGCCCGCCGCAGCCTCGTGCAGACGGAAATGTATCGGTTCTGGAAAACCCGTTCTTTGCCGGGAAACCGGCTCGTTTTCAGCGCGCCGGTCGCAATGGAATCAGGTATTCCGTTTTTCCTTCAACTGGTCGACGCGTTTCGCAAATTCCTCTCGCGTTATCAACCCCTTTTCCACCATGCAATTTAACAGCACCTCCACCTGGAACATCAACGCAATCACCACTTCTTTAAAATCGACCTGCTTGCTGTCACCGTCATCGGGCATACGAATCGCTCCTCATTCAAATTGGATTCAACAGGGAAAAACATGCGTCCGCGAAGTATACTAAATACGGCGTTGCGATGCCATTGGGCCGCATTTACGGTGTAAAATGTAGATAGATGTATAAAGACTTTGACCCCGATCGCATAAAGGAACCGCAGATGGCACGGCACATCCCCCACAAGTGTTCAAGGTGTTTGAGTGATGTTGTCCTGATTCAACCGGAGACGAAGGATGGCATGCCGAAAGATTACATGCGCGGGGACTGCCTGCAATGCATGACCCGTTTTTTTCTGGATCTGAAAGCGGGTGAAATCCTGGCGAAACCCATGCAGGAAAGATCGGAGAAAACCACTTCCGCCCTGGAAGAGCTGGCCGCTTCGAACAGGACCGAAATCCAGGCGGTGAACGCGCTGCTCGAAAAAAAGGGATTGCTGAGTAAGGAAGAAGTCCTGCAGGAATTAAACAGGATGCGGCGCAACAAGGAAAACGAAATACAATAAATTCATTCAGGCAAATTCCATTCCCGCCCGTTCATGGTAACGGCACGCATCAATTCCCGGCTTTGGGTTTCACCACCGTGCGGGCGACACGCATTCCCAGAATGTGGTGCCTGCGCTCGAGCTTTCCCCGGTAACGGGTGGCGGAACGGATGTGGCTGATCAGGTTCGCTGACGAGCCGCCCCGCCGCACACGGAATTTGCCGCTTTTCGGGCCGGGGGGATTCATTTTCGGGCTCTTCTTGTAATAATCGGCGCTGAACCAGTCGCTCGTCCACTCCCACACGTTCCCGAGCATGTCGAACAGACCGAACCGGTTCGGTTTCTTGGTGCCGACCGGATGCGTCTGAAATTCGGACGTGCCGTAGTACCAGACGTAGTCGTTGTCGACCTCATCCCCCCAGTAGTATTCCGTCGTCGTGCCCGCCCGCGCCGCGTACTCCCACTCCGCTTCGGTGGGCAGCCGGTACAGCGTGTCGGATTCCCGCTCGTTCAGTTTTTCGATGAAGGCGCTCGCATCCAGCCAGGAGACCCGGTCCACGGGATGGTCCTCGCCCTGGAATTTCGAGGGATTGCTGCCCATGATTTCCTTCCACTGACGCTGCGTCACCTCGTAGCGGGCGATGTAAAACGCATCGACGCACACCTCGTGCACCGGCCGCTCAAAATGAAACCCGTTTTCCGATCCCATCTGGTAGCACCCGCCCGGAAGGTATACGAATTCCATGTTTGTGGAAGGCGAGACGAACGTCCGTTCGGGCGTTTCCTGCGAACTGGAAAAGACGGACGTGGAAAATAATAATGAGAGGACAAAAGCGGCAGCCCAAAATAGTTTCATCTCAATCTAAAACGTCACGAAGGCCGCCAGTCTCGGGGACTCTCCAGCGGATCGGCCTGGAATTCCGTTTCCGGGTGAAAGAAGGAATAGATCACAGGGATCAAAAGCAGGGTGATGAGTGTCGATGCGCCCAATCCGCCGATCACCGCACGCGCCAGCGGCGCCTGCGCGTCGGCGCCTTCGCCGACGCCGAACGCCAGCGGCATCAGCGCCAGAATCGTCGTCAGCGTGGTCATCAGAATCGGCCGCAGCCGCCGGCGTCCCGCTTCGGCCAGCGCCTCGTGAACGTTCATGTCTTTCCTGCGCAGCTGCCCGGCCTGGTCCACCAGCAGGATGGCGTTGTTGATGACGATGCCGCCCAGCATGATGCAGCCGATGTAGGATTGCAGGTTGAGGGTCGTCCACGTCAGAAACAGCATGAGCAGCACGCCGATCGCCGCCAGCGGCACCGAGACCATCACCACCAGCGGATCGCGCAGCGATTCGTACTGCGAGGCGAGCACCATGTAAACCAGAAGCAGCGCCAGCACCAGCGCCACCATCAACTGGCGGAACGCCTTCTGCTGCTCCTCGAAGTTTCCGGCGACGCGCAGATCGTAGCCGTTCGGCCTCGGCAGCCGGTCGAGCCGTTCCTGCACGTCCCGCGCCACCGAACCGAGATCGCGCCCCGACACGTTGGCCTCGATGCTCACCTGACGCTGCTGGTCCTTGCGTTCGATGAGAACCGGCCCGCGGTCGGTGGAGGTGTCCACCACGTTGCGCAGCGACACCAGCTCTCCGGAAGGGGTCGCCAGTTTCAGGTCGAGGATCTCGCCCAGCGTGCGTTTCTCCGCGTTTTCCAGTTGCACGAGGATGCGGTGGGAGTTGCCTTCCAGCCGGTATTCGCCGACATCCGTGCCGGTCAACGCCGTTTCGATGATTTCGGTGACGTCGCGCACACTCAGCCCCAGGTCGGAGACCTTGGCCCGGTCCACGCTGATGTTCTGCTGCGGGATTCCCGCCTGACGGCTGATGTCCACGTCGGTGATGCCCGGCACGTCGGCAATGGCCGCGGCCACGCGTTCGGACAGCAGGTCCAGCGTGTCCAGGTCGAACCCGCGGATTTCCACGATCACGCCCTCCTCGCTGGCGAGCAGCCGTTCCAGCAGGAACTGGCCCTGCGGCGCGCGCGTCTTGATCTTCATGCCGGGGACGCTGTTTTCCACGACGGGGCGCAGCTCCTCGGCGATCCGTTTGTTGGAGCGCTCCCGTTCTGCGGAAGGCGTGAGCCGCAAGCGGATCTCGCCCTGGGACGCGCCGCCGGCTCTGCGGCTGGCGGTCACCGCACTGGTGATCGAGGATACTTTTTCAGGCACCGACGCGAACACGATGTCTTCCAGAATGCGCGTCTGCCGGTCCACCCGGTCGAGGCGCGTCCCCACTTCCATTTCCCCGATCACCCGCACCTCGCCTTCGTCGCTGGGAGGCAGAAATTCCGTGCCGATGTGCGGTATCAGCATCAGGCTTCCGATGAACAGGGCCACCGAAACGGTGACGGTAAGAAAACGGTGGCGCAGCACCCAGCGCAGCAGGTCGCGGTAGCCGTATTCGAATTCGCGGAACAGGCCACCGCGGTTGCGGGCGTGCGGGTCACCCGCCTCCATCACAGCATTCCCGGTGCGTTGCGTTTGCTTCTGGGCGAGCCGGGAAGCCAGCATGGGCGCCAGCGTCAGGGAGACCAGCAGCGAACAGAACAGCGAGAACATCACAACGTAGGCCAGTTCCTTGAACAGCACCCCGGAAACACCCTGCACATAGATCAGCGGCAGAAAGATCACCATCGTCGTGATGGTGCTGGCGATGATGGCCGACGCCACTTCTTTGGTCCCTTTGACCGCGGCCGTGTGCGGCGATTCGCGGTCCTCCTGATAATGGCGGAAGATGTTCTCCACCACGACGACGGAGCTGTCCACCATCATGCCCACCCCCAGCGCCAGCCCGCCCAGGGTCATCAGGTTGAGGGTGAAGCCGGAGAAATACAGCAGCGCGAACGTGGCGACCACCGAAATGGGAATGGCCAGCGAGATGACCACGGTGCTGCGCAGATCGCGCAGAAACAAAAACAGCACCAGCACCGCCAGCCCGCCTCCATAGAGCACCGACTGCGCCACGTTGGAGATCGAGCGTTCGATGAAGTTGCCCTGGTTTTTGACCGGAATCATCTCGACCTGGGGGAACTCCTTCTTGAACGCATCCATCTCCTTAAGGATATTTTTCGAGACTTCCACCGTGTTGGCTTCGGACTGCTTGCGCACCGCCACGCGCAGGCCGCGGTCGCCGTTGACGCGAATGATGCGGGTCTTTTTCTCGTAGGTGTCTTTGACCTTGGCGATCTGGCGGATGGTGACGGCGCTGTCCTTGCCCCGCTCGATCACGGTGTTGCGTATCTGGTCGAGGTTCGTGAATTCGGCGGGCACGCGGACGCTCACCTCGAACTTGCCCTCTTCAATACGGCCCGCGGGCAGATCCAGATTGGAATCGCGGATGGCATCGAGAACCTTGTCCAAAGGCAGGCCCAGCGCGTTGAGGCGGTAGGGGTCGAGTTCGATGCGGATCTCGCGCTGGTATTCGCCCCAGGGATCGACCTGCGCCACGCCGGGGATGCGGGCGAAGCGGTAGCGGATCTGGTCTTCCAGAATCTGCGTCAGTTCCACGGGATCGAGCTGGCTCGACACGCCCAGGATCACCACCGGGAAACTGTCAACGTCGTATTTGCGGATATGGGGCCGGACGATGTCCTCGGGCAGTTCGGTGATCTCGTTCTGCAATATGGACTGCACGTCGACCGCGGCGGTGTCGATGTCGGTCCCCCAGACGAATTTGGCGCGGACCGTGCTTTCCCCTTCGGTGGATTCGGAGGTGATTTCTTCGACGCCCGGTACGGTGGCCACGATCTCTTCCACGATCTGCGTGACCAGACGCTCCACCACCTCGGGGCTGGCGCCTTCGTAATCCGTATGAATGGAAACGGTGGGAAGTTCGATGCGCGGCAGAAGATCGATCTTGAGCTGCTCCAGCGAAACCAGCCCCAGCACCAGCACCATGAGCGTCACCATCACGGTGAACACCGGCCGCCGGATGCTGGCTTCGGTCACGGTCATGGGGATTCGGCGGGTGCGAGGGACACCAGGCCCGTCTGGCTTTCCACGATCTTGATCGGCGATCCCTCATCCAGCAGGCGCTGCCCCAGAATGACCACCCGGCCCGCGATACCGTCACCTTCGATCTGCACGCGACCTGCATTGCGGATTCCCACCTTCACTTCCCGCCAGGTGACCGACCTGCCGTCCGGCGTGACGAGAAACACGCCTTTTTTGTCATTGCGGACGTGAACGGCCTGCTCGGGAATGTGCGCGGTGTGGGGGATTTTTTGTAAAACGACGGCGACCCGCACGAACATGCCCGGTTTGAGCCTGAGGGATTTGTTGGCGATGGTCAACTCGACCCGGGCCTGCCGGGTTTCCTGTTTGAACAGGGGCGCGATGCGCTCGATGCGGCCCTGGAACGTCTTGCCGGGATAAGCGTCGGTGGTGACCGTGGCCGCCTGCCCCCGGCTCAGCAGCGCGTAGTCCTGCTCCGTCACGAAAATCACCGCTCGGATCGGGTCCAGCTCGACGATGTTCAAAATGGCGGTGTTGGCGGAAACGGTTTCGCCCTCATCGATGTAGCGTTCGGCGACCGTGCGGCGGTCGCTGCCGCCGCTCCAGCTTGCCGTCACCTTCGTGTAGCCCAGCCGGATCTTCGCGGTGTTGACCGCCGACTGCGCGCGGCTCAACCTTGCGACCGCGACATCGAGTTCCGCTTTCTTGGCAAGCTGCTTGGCTTTGGCGGCGTCGTACTGGGATTCGGACATGATCCCGGAACCGCGCAGTTTGGCGATCCGCCCGATTTCCCGATTGGCGATGTCGAAGGCGCTTTTCGCCTCGGCGAGATTGGCCTTCGCCACTTCCAGATCGGCCTGGGCCATGTGCACCGCCTGGGCGAACTCCTCACCGTCCAGTTGCGCCACCACCTGCCCGCGCTTCACCGTGTCGGAGAGCTGCACCGTGATCCGTTCGACGCGGCCGTTCACTTTCGGCGCCACCACGAACTGCGCCGGAGATTCCAGCGTGCCGCTGAACGTCCGCTTCAAGGCCAGCGGTCCGTGCATCACGGGCGCCACCTCCACCGAGATTTTCTGGATTCCCTTTTCCGGATTGCCGGCGGTGGCGTTGTCTTTTTCGAAACGCTCTGAAATGAGCAGACCGAGAACGGTGGAAACGCCCAGCAGCAGAAGCAGCGCGAGGATTGTTCTGAGGATGCGGGATTTCCGGCTCATGGGTGAACACCGAGGTTCGGTACCGATGCTGCGATGTGCCTGGATCGCAGGATTGCCGTGTGCCGCGGTTTCTCAGGATCCGGCCGTTATCCTGAATACAGCACCAAACAATTCAGGCATTTAATCAGTTTAGGGAATTGTACCATTTTTAGCGGCCGAATCGTTCATTCTCCGATCCGGCCCCGCCGCCGGACAGCAGGCCCGCGGCGAAAGATTGATTTTGCGTCGGTTAGACCCCGCATCGGCGGCCGGTCCGTTTACGGTCAAAGGGCGGCCTGGGAACTCCGCCGCCCGGATTGCCGCCGGCGGCGATCTCCATGAGCTTACATTTATATTATGAAGGTTTTATGACGATGTTGTGAACAATCGGTGAAAATTGAAACACATTCGGATCGGCAGTCAGGTTCCGCAGAACGTCCTGTAGGGCACGTCCGTTGCCGGTGCCGCCTCGGCATAGGCTTCGTTTCCGGCGACCTCGTCGAAGGGGTGGCTTAAAACGGAGAGCAGTTCCGTGAAGGGTGTCATGTCCTGCCGATCGACCGCGGCGGCAAGGGCCTCTTCGACCTTATGGTTGCGGGGGATGTAGATCGGGTTGACCCGGTCCATTGCCTGCGCGCAGGTCTCCACAGAAACGCCTTCCTGCTCGAGGCGCTTTTTCCAGCGCCGCGCCCAGACGTCGAAAGCGCCCGTCTGTTCAAGCACGTTTTCCATCGCGTCGCTGCCGCCGCGCAAGACTTGAGAGAGCCGGCGGAAGAAAAGGGTGAAATCCGCTTGTCCATCTTTCATCACCCACAAAAGATCGTCGATCAGATCGCCATCGTGAGGATCTTCCGTCGACAATCCGATCTTGCAGCGCATTCCGGCCAGCCAGTGTCCCTCATAGAGAGGTTTGATCCTGTGGATCGAATCTGTCAGCAACTGGATGGCCCGGTCCTGGTCCGGATCGACAAGCGGGACCAGCGTTTCCGCCAACCGGGTGAGGTTCCAGGGCAGGATTTCCGGCTGGTTTCCATAGGCGTAGCGGCCGTGGCGGTCGATCGAGCTGAACACCGTGCCCGGATCATACGCATCCATGAAGGCGCAGGGCCCGTAATCCATCGTCTCCCCGGAGATCGCCATATTGTCGGTGTTCATCACCCCGTGGATGAAACCGGCATTCATCCAGCCCGCCACCATGGCCGCCTGCGCATCGGACACGGCCGCGAAGAATGCCAGATAAGGATTTTCCGCTTCGGCGGCAGCGGGGTAATGCCGTGCAATGCAATAATCGGCGAGTTCGCGAACCTTGTCGGCGCCGCCATGCGTCGCGAAAAACTGGAAGGTGCCGATGCGGATGTGGCTGGCCGCCACACGGGTGAGCACCGCACCGGGCAGAGCGGTTTCCCGATAAACTTCCTCGCCGGTGGTGACGGCCGCCAGGGCGCGTGTCGTCGGGATGCCGAGCGCGTGCATGCTCTCTCCGATCAGGTATTCGCGCAGCACCGGGCCAAGTGACGACTTGCCGTCTCCACCGCGGGAGAACGGGGTCGGACCGGATCCTTTGAGCTGGATATCGCGGCGTCGATTTTTGGTGTCGATCACCTCGCCGAGGAGAAGCGCGCGTCCATCCCCCAGTTGCGGCGCGAACCCGCCAAACTGGTGTCCGGCATAAGCCTGGGCCAGGGGTTCCGCCCCATCAGGCGTCGCATTGCCGGAGAAGATCGCCAGCCCTGCTTCTGAATCGAGCGCCGCCGGATCGAGGCCAAGCTCTTCGGCCAGGGCATGGTTGAGCAGCAGCAGTTTCGGGGCGGCCGCCGGGTCTGCCTGGCAGGGCACATAAAAGCCTTCAAAGGTGCGGGCGAAGCTGTTGTCGAAGTTGAATTGCGGGCGTATGGGGTTGAGCGCATCCACCGTTCCCGTTGAGTTTCCCACCTTTATTCTCCCGGTTTAGCTCATAAATTTTTCAAGTTACAAATTAGGATGATGTTCAGGTTTAAAAGTTCTGAATCGCATCGATTTTATGCCGCTGGAATATCCCTTTTTTTTCACTCATCGATGGAGTGAGGCCGGATATTTAGAGCAGCTGCTCGCCGTTTCCCTGTTCGATTTTTTCCTGCGCAAGTTGTTCGTCCTTTTCATCCGATTCGGGTGCAGGCTGTTCGGTTTTTTTAGCGGGCTCGTGATGCAGGGTCACGTGGATGGGAAAATGATCGGAACCAAAATACGGCAGTGTGCCGATCGACATGAGCGTGAAATCGTTGCTGTGAAAAAGATGGTCCAACGGCCAGCGCATGAACCGGTATTTGGCGTTGTAGGTGCTGTACATGCCCCTGCCGATGCGCGGGTCCAGCAGCCCGCTGATTTTTTTAAACAGGGTGGTGGTCCTGGACCAGGCAACGTCGTTCAGGTCTCCGGTCACGATCACGGAACCTTTATGGGCGGCAACCGCTTTGCCCACGAGAAGCAGTTCCGCATCCCGTTCCCTGGACTCCGTGTTTTCCGTGGGACTGGGAGGTGCCGGATGCAGGCAACGCAGATCGATGGGATGTCCCGAGCGCAGACGCACAATACAATGCATGGAGGGCACATCGTCTTCAACCAGAAAACGGATTTGCGGATCTTCAATCTCAAAACGGGAATAGAGAAGCATGCCGTAGAGATTCTCCTGCGGGCATTTCAAGGTATGCGGGTAGTCTTTTTCAAGAACCTGCAATTGAGTTTCCCACCACTCGTCCGTTTCCAGCGTCAGGATGATGTCGGGGTCGATTTTGCGGATGCTTTGCAGCAGTCCCTGCACGTTGCGGTTGGGTTTCAGCACGTTCGCCACGACGAGACCCAGGGTGTTGTCCGGGTGCGGTTTTTGTGTGTCCAGCACCTCTTTTGCGGCAAGCGGGGTGTAGGGAAAGATCAGATACATCTGCCGTGCAATGGCCAGCAGCATCGCGGCCACAATTGCGAAATCCCATGTGCTGTCGATATAAAACAGCGCATAAACCACGAGCACGAACAGGCCCAGAAACGCGAACTGGAGGCGGGGGAAGTCGAAGGCACGCACGGACCAGTGTGTGTTTCCGGAAAGTGGAATCACGCTGGCGAAAATGGGCAGCAGGGAAAAAACGATCAGGACAAGTTTAGTGATGCTCATTGCCGGAACAGCGGGAAATACATTTGTTAAAAACTCTCGGGGATCCAGTTGTCATTCGTAGGATGATAACGCGAATCATCCTCTTTGAGGCAACGAATTCCCGGTTTCCCGGCACAAATTTAATTTGATTCCCTGGGATTGTGGTAAAAAGGAAGGACTATCCCGCAAGTTCTAAAATGCAGCGAAATGGCTTTCAGTTTGAGCGCATGAAATTCCACTTTTTCATTCGCGGATGCCTTTCATCCGGCCCTGTATTGGCCTTTGTCCTGTTCGGACTGCCTGTTCTTTCGGCAGGCGCGTTATCGGCTCAGGAAAATCCGCCGGAAACGGTCCGCATCGAAGGACGGGACTGGTCGCTGTTTTCTTATGGCGTCCGCAATTATGCTTTTTTTGACGTGTATCAATGTGCGTTGTATCTGGATTCCGGGCAGGAAGGTGAAGTGGGCTCAATTCAAAACCTCGACCGTCCGATGGGCATCCGCATCGAAGTGCTGACTTCCGAAATGCCCGGAGAAGTGCCCGATCCCTGGGAGAACGCCATCCGCCCCGAAGTGTCCGACAAACTGTACAGCCGGTTTAAAAAACAGTTCTTCAAACTGGACAAGGGAGATGTGCTGTTCTTCACCTACCTCCCCGAACAGGCAACGGAATTTTATCTCAACGGCGAAAAAAAATTTTCCGATCCCGGTCCGGCATTGTTCGAAGCGTTGCTGGGGCAATGGATCGGCGCCGATCCTGTGTCGGAAGATTTAAAGACATCCCTGATGAAAAGATAAAACGCCGCATTGATGTTGATCTCGTCATATGTGTTTCACACTGGCGTGTGCAAAAACACGAGACCCGCATCGATTTGCAGTCTGGATGGATTTTTGGGTCCCGAGGTGAGGAAACTTCGATGCGGACCCGAGGTTGCCCTCCCGGATTTCATACTCAGACCCCGCCCTTTCCATGCGAAACAAATCATAAAGGAGCATCCGCAGGGACAAGGGACGGCGGATTGAGCACGACCTATACGCGGAAACTATACCGGAGGGCGTCTTCCCAGCAGTCCGAATACCAATGCCAGAATCAGACCCACGACGAACAGAATCCAGGCGATCTGCGTGGCGGTGCCGGCAATGCCGGACAACCCCAGAACACCGGCGATGATTGCGATGACGAGAAATGTAACGGCCCATGAAATCATGATGGTTGCCTTTCTGTGAATGGAAACGGATGCAGTTCCGGTTGATGGTTTGTTGGCAAACGGTTTATTCTTCGATCACATCCGTCAAATCCCGTTTGTGTTCCTCCTCCTGGACCAGAATGTCTTCCAGAATCCGCCGCAGACCGTATTCCCCCAATTCTTCCGCCTGGGCAATTCTTTCTCTATAGCGATTGATCGCGATTTCTTCTCCTTCCAGATCCTGCTTGAGCATGGCGAGGCTGTCCTTGGCGATATTCCGTTCTTCTATCTTGATGGTGGGCACGCCGCCTAAAAATTCGATCTGCTCGGAAATTTTCGCGGCATGCTGCATTTCTTCATTGGAATGGACCAGCAACTCCTTCTGAATCGACTGGTACCCGGCGCCTTTCACCATGGATGCGTGCTGGGTGTACTGAATCGCCGCGGCGTATTCCCATTCCAGATCCTTGTTCAACTCTTCGATCAGCTTTTCTTTCGTGATGGCCATGGAACTCCTCAATATCTAAAATGAAATGATTTGATTTTCCGGGATGGGCAGACCGTGATCGTCAACGGGACAGCTGCTTTGACAGACTTTCGATCGATTGGGTCAATTCATCGAATTTGCGGTTCACTCCAACCTCCAGCTCATCCCAGGAATTTTCCGCTACCCATTTCAGTTGCTGTACCAGGTCGGCGATGTCTTTGCGTGCGTCGACCAACTGCTGAATTTTTTTTCTCACCGGCTTGGGAACATCTTCATCCTCATAATACCGGTCTATTTTTTCGATCTCGGCATCGATGGATGCAAGCCTGGTGTCCATTTTTTTGATAAGCGCATTGCGATCCTTCACAGCCGCTCACCCCCTTACCGTTTGAAACATATTTGCAGAATCGGTGCCAAGCCGGAAGTGCATAAGATTTCAATGGCTCAGTGAAATAATCAAACTTCAGACAGTCCGTTTGGAGGTGGATATCCACCGATAAGGGGCATATCCCCCAATGTGGGGCCCAACACTGGCTTGCTATTAGGGAGGAACTGAAGGGTGAAAAAGGGAAAGAACTAGCTTGCGGTTTTCAGGTTGTACTTTTGCATGCGGTAGCGCAGCGTTTCGCGGGTGGTGCCCAGGCTGCGCGCGGTTTCCATAACATTGAAATCGTTTTTTTCCAGAGCGGTGTGGATGATGTGCTTGTCCATTTCCTCCAGCGACATGGAGCCATCCAGTGGAATGGTGACGCGGCTTCTATCGTCCACATGGCAATAGCCGTCTTCCTCAGCGCCGTCGGAGGAAGAGGATTCTTCGACGGGCCTGCAATATTCCTTAAGCTGCAGCCAGTGTGTTGGAAACACTTCATCCTTGGCTAGGAGCACGCAGCGCTCGATCACATTGCGCAGTTCGCGGATGTTGCCAGGCCAGTCGTATTCCATCAATTCCTTCCAGACTTCATCGGGGACGATTTTAACATGCTTGCCGGCTTTGAGATTGAGCTCCGCGATGATGTTCGGCACCAGTTCGACCAGATCGCTTTTCCGGGAACGCAGCGGCGGCAGGCTCAGGCAAAATATCGACAGACGGTGATACAGGTCGCTGCGGAACTCTTTGCGTTTAACCGCCTCCTTCAGATCGATGCCGGAAGCGGCGATGATCTGAACGTCGAGGGCGATTTCCCGCTCCGATCCGAGCCTGCGGATTCTTTTGTCCTCGATGGCCTTGAGCAGTTTCGCCTGCAGGTCCATCGGCATGTCCGAAATTTCGTCCATGAACAGAGTGCCGCCGTCCGCCTGCTCCATGTAGCCCCGGTGCCGGCTCTTCGCCCCGGTGAAGGCTCCCGCTTCGTGGCCGAAGATCTCCGACTCCATCAATTCCCTGGGAAGCCCGGCGCAGTTCATCTCCACAAGCGGACCGTCCTTGCGCAGTTCACTGGCGTGGTGCAGAATGCGCGCCACAAGCCCCTTCCCGGTTCCGGTCTCGCCGTTGATGATCATGGCGCTGATTTCGACCTTCGTCAGGTCCCGGAGCATGCTTTTCAATTCCTGCACCGGTTCGCTTTTACCAATGTAAGCGTCGATCTGATATTTTTTGCGCGAGGCGGCGGAATAATTTTCCAGCTTCAGGTTGCACAGCGCCGCCCGGTGGGCACGCCCGACAAGCGTATCGAGACGCTTCTCGTTGAAAGGCTTCTGCAGAAAATCGTAAGCCAGTTCGCTGACCCGGTCCAGGTCTTTCTGGTCCGCCTCTTCGACGAGGAAAATCCATTCAGAATATTTGCTGTATTTTTGCAGTTCCGTCAGGTGGTCGAGGATCTTTCCGTCGGAAAGGCCGACATTGGCGAGGATGACATGCGGGACCCAGTCCTTCTGCTCCATCGTTTCTTTCGCAGCCGCGATGCTGGACACGCGTTCCACCAGCCAACCCCGGTCGCGGTAGTGCTTGCCCAACCCGGATCCCGATTCCGTGTCATGCTTGATGATAAGCATTTTTTTGGACATGCAATCGTCTCCTTCTATTGCATCAGAAGTGCTTGAAACGGGAGCGGGAGAGAAATGGCACTGTTTTGAATACCTGAAGTTAATCCGATTCATGGCAATTGGCAAGAAATATTTTTCAACTTTGAAAGTAAGTCTAAATATTGGCGGAATGTTAGGGTAAGGGTGTGCTGTTCAAGCAGCCACAAAATGCTAAAGAAACGAATTAATGGCTGTAATTGCACAGATTCCGTCCTATCCGGTAAAGTTCGGACAGCAGAATAAAACCGGTCGGGCCTATCAAGGCCCGACCGGTTGAGTGGGCCGCCCGGGGGCTGGTCTGGCGGCTCTCTCCCGAGCGTCGGGGAGGACGCCCATTCATTCAGTTAGAGGGGGCCGCCAGTGGCTGGACTGGCGGCCCTCTCCAGTGAGTCGGGGAGAACACTCATTCCTTCGATGTGTCCACCTTCAACTCATTGGTCACCTTGAGAACATCATCCGTGTTCATGGCGATTTTTTCCGCGAGATCCTTCTCCTCTGGAGAATGCACCTTCCCCTGCAGGGTCACGGTCTGACGCACGGTGTCCACGTTGATGTCGCTGCCGTCGGTGTTGGAGTTGGTCAGAAGTTTCACTTTAACTGCAGCGGTGATGGTGGCGTCCTTCACTTTCTGCGCAAAGTCTCTTTCACCGTTTTCGTCTTCTTCACTTTTCGCGGTCTTATCCTTGTTCTTTTTGAAACGGTCAGGACGCACGGTCAGCTTGTTCTCCACTTCATCCACGCCTTCGATGCTTTTGGCGATTTCACCTGCCAGGTCTTTCTCGACATCCGTGTCCACGTTGCCGGAAAGAAATACAGTGTTGTTTTTCACCACGGTGTCGATTTCCATGGAGTTGAGATGTTTGTTCAACAGGTAGGCGGCTTCCAGTTTTCCCTGGATCCAGGTGTCTTTGCCTTTATCCGCCATGGTTTGACAATCCTTGTCCGATTTCTCATGCTTGGACCCGTCCGATGCCTGAACGCCGGTACCCGCCAGGATCAGGATCGCGGCAAAAGCCACAGAGAGAACGGATTTAAAACCAAATCCTGCATTGTCGATGATCTTTTTATTCATAGTGTATTCCTTATTGATTAAATCTAAGGTTGACGATTCCAGGTTAAAAAGCGGCTTTTGAACAACTCCGCCTGCCGTCTTGCTTCTTCAGGCGAGGTGCTGTACTTGTTTTGAAGAGCCAAGGCCAGGCGGTCGACTTCTCCCTGGATCGATTCAATTTCCTGATCCGTGAATTCGCACCAGGTATCCTGAATCATTTTGTTGAATTTATCCGACAAGATTCGATCGTTGTTCCTGTTCATAAGATTCACTCAAATACTTGTGGGATTGCATGACAGCGTGTGAAGCGGTTCTCAATCGCAGCCGTTGCTCTTTCGAAACGATTCCGCCTGCTCTTCCGCTTCTTCCCGTGATACGCCGTATTTTTCCTGGATCATACCTGTGAGCTGTTCGGTTTGACCGTTGATCCGGTCGATTTCATCATCCGTAAGCTTGCCCCAGGTTTCTTTCACTTTGCCTTTAAGCTGTTTCCATTTTCCTTCAGCGATGTCTTTGTTCATGATTCATCCTTTCTTGTAAGGTTGCATATTTCTAAACACGTTTATGGATTCACAGGGGACGCTGTCTCCGGACAAAATGCACGACGATGGAAATCAAAAGCAGAATCACAAAAATGTAAAAAAGAGTTTGCGCGATACCGGCAGCGGTTCCGGCGATGCCGCCAAAACCAAACACGCCTGCGATCAGCGCGATGACAAAAAACAAAATGGCAAGATTGAGCATGGTGTCTCTCCTGTTCTTGTGCCCGATCGGGTCATACAGACATTCGAAGCGGGACTCGTCTCTGACAGATTCGTTTTTTTAATCCTGAAAAGAGCAAGAGGTATGCCAAAAACTCCGTCTGCCTAATCCCTTTTGATTCATGCTTCGTATGCAGAGCAGTATCGGCGTATTCCACAGCGTGGTGGTAATCACCCAGAGTTGCGGCCGCCGAAACCGATAGATGCTTCAACACACTTTTTTATTGGATGTCATTCGGAAAGAGGATAGAAAGCCATTATCCACGTTTGGCAATGATCCAGACGGCATGCACGATCCCGGGGATGTAGCCCAGGATGGTCAGAAGAATATTGATCCAGAAATGCTTGCCAATCCCCACCTGCATGAAGACACCGAGTGGAGGCAGCAGGATCGACAGCAGAATACGAAGAAAGTCCGCCATGTGTTCCTCTTTTGTTTGAATGTGAGAGCCATGCTTTTGCATAGGAGTCCCCCAAAAAATAGATTGGCCTGTATGGTCATCCGTCTAAAAGCAAGACCGGTGCCATCTTCTTAAAGTGTTCTTGAATAAGACAATGGGTGCCTGGCTCCCATTGGGATCGCTTTGCGAAGTGGTTTAAATGCACCAGGCATGGTGGTAATCGCTTCTTATTTATCTCGATAACGAACCGGGATTCATGCCATCCGCGGGATCTCCGGGATTCCTTCGGTGTGCTATAAACAAACGATCCGGAATACATTCTCAGTTTCAAGTTCGGCATGCTCCTGCATCCGGAATCTTTTGTGGCAATGATTTTGCTTGCTTAAAAAAAAGAATTTTTCTCTGGAAGGTCTCAATGCGAAGCTTTGCCGTCACCGTAAGTCTTTCTTATTTTCTGGCTCAAGCAGTGTGGGCGCTCATTCTCTTTAACCCCGCGCACGCGCAGGACGAAAATGGAAAAGAGCCCGCGCCGCCCGCAATTGAACTGGAGCACACGGCTCAATCGGATCAGGCGATCCACGAACGCATCCGTTCCATATTCGATGAGATCGAAACGCTGCGTAACGTTACCGTCGAAGTGAACGCAGGAGTGGTGACATTAAAAGGAAGCGCCATCGACACGGAAACCATCCGTCAGGCGGAAACACTCACCGCGCGCATCGAAGGCGTGGCGACCATCAACAATGAAATCCGGCAGGAAACATCTGTGGAAGAGCGTCTGGCCCCGGCGCTGGAAAAACTGTTCGACCGGGCGCAGGAAGGCATCCGGCTACTGCCCTTGTTCGGTGTGGCGGTCGCCGCCTTCCTCACCTGTGTGCTGTTGGGACTCTGGATCGCCCGGCTCGACAATCCTTGGAATCGGATCGCACCCAATGCGTTTCTTGCCGATCTCATTCGTCAGCTGGTGCGGCTGGTATTCATCATCCTGGGACTGGTGGCAGCGCTGGACATCCTGGGGGCCACCGCATTGTTGGGAACGTTGCTCGGAGCGGCGGGAATCGTTGGACTGGCTTTCGGGTTTGCCGTCCGCGACACCATCGAAAATTACATCGCGAGCATTCTACTCAGCATTCGGCAGCCCTTTCGCCCTAACGACCACGTGATGATTGAGGAATATGAAGGTCACGTCATCCGGCTCACGTCCCGGGCGACGATCCTGCTGACGTTCGACGGCAATCACGTCCGCATTCCCAATTCCAGGGTATTCAAGGGAGTGATTAAAAATTTCAGCAGCCACCCCGACCGGCGGTTCGAATTCACCCTCGGCGTGAACGCGGATGCCGACCTCAAAAAGGCGGTGGATCTGGGATTGGACACGCTCAAACGGCTGGAGTTTGTCCTCGACGATCCCAAGCCGCTGGGCTGGATTGAAACCGTGGGCGACTCCAGTGTGATTCTCTGGTTCGCGGGCTGGATCGACCAGAGAAAGACCAGCCTGTTCTCTGCGCGCAGTGAGGCGATCCGGTTGACGAAGTCGGCATTGGAGAACGGCGGTATGGAGCTTCCGGAACCGATCTATCGCCTGCGGCTGGAACAATCCGCCGCACCCGCCAATGAAAAAATCGTTCCCATGAAATCCCAATCCGCCTCCGGCAAACCCGATCCTTCCAGGCCGGGTCCTTCGCGCTCCATCGAGATTTCGGACACGGACAAAGACACGCAAATGGAAGAAAAAGTGGCGGAGGAACGCAGCAAAGAAAAAGGCGACGATTTGCTCGATGCCGATGCGCCGAGCGAGTGAGCCCGGCATTCCGTTTCCTCGTTTCATACCGGGTCTAGAAAAAATGCGTCATCCCGATGGTGAAGCGCACGTCGGGACTGGACCCGGTGAGTCCGGTTCCGAACCCTGCATCGAATGCATAGTTTTTAACCGGCTGATAGATGAATCCCCCCAGCCACTCCCACAGGTCGTCGTCCCCGCTGGGGTCCGAATTGGTCTGGCCGACGATCTCCCCGACCAGAGTCAACGCTTTGCTGACCGTGTAGCCCGCGCCGAAGTTGTAGAACAGCACGTCATCGCGTTCGACGCCGCGCGGCTCACCGGTGAAAGTGTAACCGAGGTTGACGTGCAGGATCACCGGTGCGAACCGCTTGCTCGCCTGCAGGGACAGAGAGTAATCCACGTCTCCGGAACCCAGGCCGCGGCCCTCGTCGCCGTTGTCCAGTTTGAACACGGTCGCGAACGACAGCGCCGGCAGGGTTTCCGTCTCTTCCATAAATTTCAGTTCCGGACGGATCGAGATGTCCGCAAACCCGGCCACATCCGGTCCCGGTTCCGGATTGACATAAGAAAACGGGATGTTCACGGTGATCTCGAAATTCTCGCGCACGCCAAAACCCAGATCGAGCGGGAAATCGAGCACGTCGGTGCCGTTGGCTTCATTCACATAGGCCATGCCGAACGCCACCGTGCCGGTGTCCATGGGCAGCGTGTCGGCATCGTCGGTATTGAGGGGCCGGTTTTCAATGCCGGCTTCTGCGTGCGCGGTGAGAAATCCAGCGAGCATCAGGCAAAACAGAAAAGAGTTTTTCACTTTAACGTCCTGTCGGTTTAAGGTTCGATCCCTACAGCGCCGGTCCTTCATTGGGACTCATCGCCGGAATTGTGCGATTGCGTGACCAGAGGTTCCTTGAAAGTGAGCGTGCGGTACGGAAAGGGAATTTCAATCCCGGCGTCGTCCAGCGCCTGCTTGACAGCGGTGACGACCTCGCCGCGCGATTTGCGGATGTCGAGGGGCTTGTTTCCCGTCCACCAGGTGACTTCGATATCGATGCTGCTGGAGCCGAAGGCTTTGGGGAAAATCTCGACCGGTTCCGACGTTTTCACGGTCTCACAGTTTTTGACAGCCTTTTCGACCACCGCGACCGATTCGGCCACGTCTTCACCGTAGGCCACACCGGTGGTGATCGTGATGCGCCGGTGCGGCTTGTTGGTGAGAACCTGCACCGGATTTTTAAACAGCGTGGAGTTGGGAACGAGGACCAGCTCGCCGGTGGTGAGCCGGATCTGCGTCATGCGCACGTCCACGGATTCCACGCGCCCCATGATGTCCTGGCATTCGATGAAATCGCCGCGTTCAAACGGAAAACGCCAGAGCAGCAGAATGCCCGCGAAAAAGTTTTCGAAGATATCCTGAAACGCGAAACCGATAGCGATGGAGGCGATGCCCAGACCGCCCAGCGCGGTGGTGGGCGTGAGTCCCGGGAACCAGAACATCGCGGCGAGCAGCAGCCCTCCGATCCAGATGCCGATGGTGATGATGCGGATGATCAGATCCTCCAGCGACCTGCGGATCTGTTTGTATTCGAACAACCGGTGCCCGAGCTTGGAAAACAGCGCCGCGATGATCCAGGTCAAAAGCAGCACCACCACCCCGGCGAAGAGATAGGGCGTATGCTGCAAAAAGCTTTTCCAGATGTTGACCAGGGTCGCCTGCAGCGTTTCGGCCACATCCGCAATCGAATCCGGCGCTTCGATGATGGATTTTTCCGCAGCGTCGTCCTGGGCCTTCTCTTTTGTGTCGTTCGCCTGTGTCAACAGGGGGGATGCCATGTCAGTCTTCCTTCTGGTTGTTGCTGGATTGATGAGGAAGCTGGAATTTCGAAGCCAGCTCCTCGATGCGTTCCTTACGGGTGATCACAGTCACGACATCGCCTTCCTCCAGCGCTTCGAGATCGCCGATCAGAAAGCCCTGCTCGCCCCGCTCGACACAGAGGGCTTGCGCGTCTTCAGGCAGGTCGAGCGCATCGAGTTTCTTTGCGGTGTCCTCGACGACCTGAAACCTGAAAAACGACAAGTCGCCCTTGAGTTCCGTCGCGTTGCGTGCGTGCTTGTGGCCTTCCACCCGATCGAGCAGCATGTCCGCCACCTGCCGGTCCGGATTGAACACATCTTCCAGCTTCAATTGTTTGCAGACCGTGTCGAAATCCGGATTCTCGATTCGCGTGATGACCCGGTCGAACGCCATTTCCTGCCCCACCAGGGACGCGAGGATGTTGTCCTGATCGTTGTCTGTGAGGCAGATGAGAAAATCGGTGTTTTCCGGCCCCACCTCTTCCAGGATCGCCGGAAACGAACCGTCTCCCTGAATGAAGCCGCAATCCAGCTCCCCGCTCAGTGCGTCGATCCTTTCCTGATCGAGTTCCACGATCACCACTTCGTGCCCTTTCTCGATGGCCAGCCGGGCCGTGACCACGGTGAGTGTGCTGGCTCCCACGAACACCACTCTCATTGCACGTTCCTCCTCTTTCCCAACCAGTTGTTGGGCGTCAACAGAACAAAAACGGCGAGGGCCTCCACCCGTCCAATGGTCATGTTGACGATCAAAACGATTTTTAGCACCGGATCCAGTTCCGGTCCTGTGAGACCGGCGGAAAGCCCTGCGGTGCCAAGCGCAGAACTGACCTCAAAGAGCGCGCGCAGAGGATCGTGGCCGTGATGCAGAAACATCAGCCAGGAAACCAGCAGTGTCGCCGCGTAAGCCATGCACACCGCCAGGACGCCCTGGATGTCGCTGCTAGTGAGCGGCGTGCCCAGAAAGCGGTCCGCGATGCGCGCGTTGCGGGATGCGGACAACCGTTGCATGTAAAGCTGAACCACCCGCAAAACGATCATCAGACGCAGGACCTTGATGCCTCCCGCGGTCGAACCCAACCCGCCTCCAATGAGCATGGCCAGGCTCAAGACGGCCAGTGATCCGGGACCCATCTCCTGCGGCGGCATCGTCGCGAACCCTGCTGTTGTCTGCGCCGAAACCGCCATCCATAAAGCCTGCTCACCACGCGCCAGCGGGCTCAGCGCAGGATTGTGCGACAGAGACACATACAGCAGCGCCGTCACCACAGCGATCAGCCCGAGCAATAGAAGAAACTGCACGTCGCCGAACACCTTGCCCCAGTTGGCAAATTGCCGCCGGTAATAAAGATGAAACGAAACCGCCCCCGCAAGACAGCCGGCGAGAACGATGCCGCGCTGCAGCGTCGAAACACCGGCAAGGCTGTCGTCGTGATTGGCGAACCCCCCGGTCGATATCGCCGCCATCGCGTGCACCCAGGAGTCCGTCATGCCGCTGCCGGAGGCCAGCAACGCCAGGACAATCGCCATGGTCAGAATGACGTAGACGATGAGGATGCGCCGCGCGTGCGCGCGGGTTCCCCCGACCACGTCTTCCACTTCCCGGGAGTTGAACCCCAATTTCAGCGTGACCAGGCCCGGCTGAAGCACCAGCGCCAGGGCCAGCACGACGATGCCCAGTCCGCCCACCCATTGCATCCAGCCGCGCGCAAACAAAAAGGAGACGGGTTTGTCCTCGATGGTGCCGAGTGTGGACAGGCCCGTCGTCGTGACCCCGGAAACCGCTTCGAACCAGGCGTCGACAAACGGAATGCCGAAACCCATGACCGGAATCGACTGAATGAGGGGAAGGACGATGAAAACCAGAGCCACCAGAGCGAGAGACTCGTTGCGCTGCAGTCGAATCGTTTTATTTCGAGTGGCAAGGATGCCGAAAACCCCCATCAGCAGGGCCACAACCACCACGCCGGACTGGAGTCCGGCCGATTTCCAACCGCCGGTCATGACCGCCACCGCAAGAGGGACACAGGACAATACGCCGAAAACCCCAATGAACAGGCATAAATAGCGAATCAGGACACCGGAACGGACCGCAAAAAACACGGCCCGGTTTGCAGAAACGCTCATGAGATGTGGTGGATTTCAACCATTACGACGCCCATACCCTTAATGAGCAATTTAGATGCCATAGCCCGGGTGACTATAATTTAAAAAGGAAACAACGAGGGTTGTAACTAGAAAAACGTCTGCAGACGTGGAGCAGACAGGCATCCAGGCAGGCCGCTGAATTCCTGAAAATCTTCCGGTGCGTTACCGGCATCAGCGTATTGCTGCTATTGCAATTCAATTCGTTTCGCCATCCGAAATCATGATGCAGGCCATTCCGATTGTGATTCGTTGAAACGGTCTGCTTCAAGTCCTGCGCGCACAGTCGATGTTCAAAAAAAGAATGGGGTGACGATTTTTTTTCAGAGTGTGCAACTCGTCAATCATCAATCAGCAGATGTCCAAAATAAGAAAAAATACCAATCATGATCCCTGTCAGGAACTGAGCGTGGACAAGATAGGAAAATTTCTTCAATTCTTTTGGTGAATACTTCCATGTCAGAAACAAACCAAACAATCCCTGCCAAAGGACCAGCGCCAATACTGCCGGAAAGAATAATATCTTCATCGACATTCCCACCAGCGCGATGTGCAGCAGGATAATTGCAACGGCCGCGATCCCGACATAGACATGGGTTCGATTTAAAAAACCAAGCAACCGCTTGGGGATGGACGCGCCGGGGAGCGGAGCATCGTCCGGGAGAAGACGCTTTATAAATGAGTCTTTGCCGATCGCCAGTTTCAATACGGTGCGAGCATATATAATAAGCAGGGCCCATAGCCCTGCCTCACCAAAACCCTCGCCTATCTCGCTCAGAAACGTTTCCCGCTCGGGCGTTGGCGGATACATTGTGTATGCGTAGATGAAATACACGATCGAAACAAACAGGACAATGCCTGTGTAAATCAACACGCCCTTAACACTCTTTATCACTGTATGTGCACTCCTCTCAGTCATTCAGTGAATGTTTGAGATTGCTTCCACTGATTCCAATCCCGTCAGAGACGCTTTCTGTTTGCATGATTGAGTTTAATATAGGAGCAATCCCATTTTCACCCCCAGAATCTCAAAGTTATCGCGTGGATGGAAATTGCAATTTAAAATCGCACAACGTTCGTTTCAATCCGTCTGCAAGCGATGTCCTGGGCTCCCATCCGTAGCGCCTGCGGATGCGGGTGGCGTCGCAGCAGTAGGAATCATCCCGTTGATCGCTTTTAAGTTTGCGGGTCACCAGAATCTCTGCACCCACCTGATTGAGCGTGTCGATGATTTGTTTGAGAGAAACGATGCGCCCGGAACTGACATTGAAGCAATCGTTGGGCGGAGTTTCGGTTTGCACCCCGCAAAGAATAAAAGCCTGGATGACATCGTCGATATAAACAAAATCCCGCCCCTGACTGCCGTCACCATGCAACGTCAAAGGTTGCCGGCTTGCAGCCCGGTGGCAGAACGTGGCGATCACGGAATTGTAGTCCGGACGGCAGCCGGGGCCGTATACGTTGGAAAGCCGCAAAATCGTGTGCGGCAGACCCGACTCTATGATCAGGTCTTCTGCGGCTTTTTTGCTGATGCCGTACAAAGACATGGGATCCGCTCGATCGGTTTCGCGCAGGGGTGTTTTATCTTCAGGAAGTGTGTACACCTGGCCGGAAGAAGCGAACACGATATGTGTCCTCGACGATCCATATTGCGAAACCGCGCGCAGCAATTTTTGCGTCGCGAGCACATTGCCGGTATTAATCTCTTCCTCCGTACCGCGGTTCACGCCCCCCAGGTGGAAGATGAACTGTTTGTCTTTTACGAATTCATTGAGCCGGGCCGCTTCATGATTGCCGGATCGTTGCGGCCGCAAAAGGCGGGTCACGGTTACACCAGGAATGGTTTCCAGCGTTTTGACCAGATGCGAACCGATGAAACCCGACGCTCCGGTGACGCCAACCGCAATCGAATTTTTTACGGTGTTGATGGACTTCTCGCTCCGTATTTAAATTTTAAAGCTCAATTCCTAATCTACGGCAGGCAAAACGCTTGCCGAATTCAAGCAGATCGAGACTACCAACTGCATCATTCGAGTGCCGATCCAAAGTCCTCAGGATTCTCAACACGATATTGTACACACAATAAAACCCGACAGCTCGAATCCCAACTTACAAGTAAAACCATTTCAGGGAAGCTCGCCGGCCACCCTCCCGACGCTGGCAACCTGCCCAAATCCAAAGTCACCAGCACACTCGATAGCAAAAGGGTGGACAAACTATATCAATCCTGTTTCTTAAATTGATGCCCCGCAGACAAACACAATCTCACGAAATAAAATTCTCTCTTATTGTAGGAAGTTGTACATTTTATCTTTTTTTTCAATCAAATAAATCATATCTCCATCCAGCTCCCCAATGTCTCGCCTTTTAAGTCAATCTCCCTATTCATCGAATTTCGAATACTTCTTAATCTTGCTATTGAATCTGGAATGCTGTGAGTTGAGTTACACGCGACAAGCACGACTCCATTATATCTAGCAACCTATTGATGGATAGAGCTAGATTACGATGGAATGTAGAATCTGGGTGTTCTTTATACGGTGTCGACGGGCAGATATTTATTTCAGGTAGGTTTTAGTATTGAGATATGAATCTATGCTTTCTTATAAGGAATGATCTTTCACCCATATCTTTTTTCATTTCTTTTTATAATTTTAGTTCAGATCCCAATACAATATTTGGAATAGTTAATTTATGGAGAGGTCTGTTATAAAAAAAAGAGGTCCACTTTTATGTGGACCTCCCATTCGATAATTCGCAAAACGGATCTTCACTCAATATTTCAGTTCATGCCACTGGGTGACGCCTTTCTGACCGTTTCTTTCCTTGTTCTGACCATTCCAGATCGCGAACGCGACGGGGGTTTTGCCGCTGGCGAACTGGGTGTCGTTCTGGTCGTCGGTTTTGAGCGCGCGTTTGAAGACAACGGCCCAACGGTTGTTGTTCCAGTTGCCTTCGCCGTCCACATCCTGGTTCGCCTGTGTGGTCAGCGTGCTGAACCCTTCGGCGTTCAGGTCTTCAATGGGAGACACGCGCATGGATGCGTCGGAGAGGATGTTGCCGGTGGCCCGGCCGGGATTGTACACGCCCTCGTCTTTGCCCATGCCGAAATCGACGTAGGTGTTGCGCTTGGAGATGTCGCTGGCTCCGCCGGACTCGATGCCGGCCGCGTTCCGCTTGGACTTGCTGCCGGAAGCGTGCTGGGTGTCGAGGCCTTTGAGTGAACCGTCGGGCTCATACATGTAGTACCCGCCGGCTCCCATCGCCATGTTTCGATACTGATCTTCCAGGTCCTGCATTCCCTTGTTGCCGGCTTTTCCAGCGCCTTCCTTATCCCAGGTCGCTTTCCACTGCCAGATGTTGACCCGCTCGCCGTCACCCCCCATGGTGAACGGAGGCTCTTCACCGGTCTGGTTCACAGGAAACATGATCGCGCCCTGGTCTTTGTACTGCTGGGACTGCACCATGATGTCGTTTCTTGTGGGATCGGTCCAGGAAACCCGGATGGCGATTTCCTTGCCGTTGGAGGCGGCTTTCACATTGACCCATTTGGTCGCGGGATTCGGCCACATGGGGTTGGTGATCATCTGCGGATCCAGGTCGATGACCACCTGCTTCCCTTTGGTGGGGCCGTAATTGGACCAGAAAGGATCGGTCGGATCAATGGGGATGTCCCCTTTTACTTTGAGCGCCTCAATGGTCGCGGCTCCGGAATTGGCAGCGAACATGCCGAGCATTGAAGCTGTGATGAGTATGAATAGAATCTTCTTTTTCACAGTAAACTCTCCTCGTTAGCGGGACTGCTGGTGAATCGTTCAAAGGCCGCCCGAAACCGGAATCCGCAATCCGGGGCAGGGAGTGGAATCTCCCTGCCCCGGCGTTGCAGGATGCACTCTTGCTGCAAGCGAGTCCGGGCTTTCGCCTTCACTTCACTCCTTAGATGGCGCCGACATGCTCCTCGGGCCGGACGTAGAAAGGCTCTTCAACCGTCACGCGGATGACTTCCTTTCCTTTCCGGTTGAACCCGATGATCGTGTCGTTGTACATCTCAAACTTCTTGCCGTGAATGTTGGTCTCGAAGATCTTCGGACCCGGCTCACGTTTCCATTTGAAGATGATGCGCTGTGTCGTCCTAAAGAGCTGAAGGACGCCCAGCAGATCCCGGTCCGGAACCATGTACTGATCGATCGCATGGTCGACGCCCGGTCCGAACATCTGCTGTGAATAGGCCCTGGGAACGTGCCGCGACGGTACGTAGTAACCGTTCGGCTCGGTGCCCAGCTGCGGATACAGCGGCAGTGCGACTTTGCGGTCCCGAATCAGGTAATACTGCGGATTCTCGGGATCGTGCGCCCATTCGCCGTTGCTGCCTATCTTCACCAGACCCTGAAGGCGAATCTTGCCGACACAGGCGGCCATGCAGCGGGTCTCCATCTGATCGCCTTCCGTCAACGGATCCAGTCCTTCGATCCTCGGGTAACAGGCGATGCATTTCTCGGAGATCCGCGTCGTGCCGCGGAACATCGGCTTTTTGTAAGGACACTGCTCAACGCACTTTTTGTAACCACGGCAGCGCGACTGGTCGATCAGAACGATGCCGTCCTCCTGGCGCTTGTAGATCGCCTTACGGGGACACGCCGCCAGACAGCCCGGATACGTGCAGTGGTTGCAGATGCGCTGGACATAGAAAAACCAGATTTTGTGCTCGGGCAGCACCGAACGCGTTCCGTTGTCGCCGCCGAAGGTGCCTTCGCGGGACTGCGTGAACTCGCGGCCGTGAGCGGTGTCTTCGCCGAAGTTCGGGAAGCGCCACTCTTCGTCCGTCGGTACGTAACCGATCGCTTGCTGGTTCAAACCGATCTTGGCAGGCGCTTCGAAAATCGTCACGCCTTCGTACACGCCGTGGATCGCCTTGTTGGAAGTCTTGCGGACGTTCCACACGTTCTGACCCGGATTGGACTGCTCAAGCATCTTCAAGATCTTCCAATCCCAGAACTGCGGGTAACCGCCGTAAGGCTTCGTTTCAACGTTGTTCCACCACATATACTCCTGGCCCTTGGAGAAGGTCCAGGTGGATTTATGGGCCATCGTACACGTCTGACAAGCAATGCAGCGGTTCGTGTTGAACACGAACGTAAACTGCTCTTTCGGATGCTTCTCTTCGTATACGTAAGTCGCCATCCGGCCCAGTTGCCAGTTATAGACTTCAGGCATTATCGTACCTCCTTAGCTTGCTGTGTGTAGTTCCGTTAAATACCGGATGCGGCGGGCTCCCCACAAGGGAAGCCCGCCAACACCAGATTTAAATCTTCACGCGGACGTACTGACCTGCAAGGTACATTTCCGCGAATCGGTCTTTCAACGGTGACTCCGGGGTGTAACCCGTTCGCACGGGCTCCCACAGTCCTTTACCATGGAGACCACCATCCTCGGCCTTGGAGAACTTAACCAGCGTCTCTTTCGGAGTTGCGTTGATCGCGTGGTTATCCGCTTCGTAGCCATGCATGAACTTCATCTTCGACTTGGCCTTATGGAACAGACTGTCCGTCTGATGCATGGGCATCAACCAGGACCGCGTGATGGACTGCTGGCTGCCATATCGAAAATTAGCCTGATACGGAGTGGTCATCGACATGGCGCGGCCGTCGGGGCGTTCTTCATGGGCCTTGACGGATCTCTCCGTAGATGCCCAGCAGGAATGCTTCATCATGGTGGTGTGGTACGGATATGCCGGGTTGTACTTCGCCCGCAGCATGAGCCGTGCCACTTTGTACCTCGGATCCGACGGTTTCCAACCCATGTACGGCCGGTCAGCGGGATTCGCGTCGCAGTATACATAGTCACCGTCGTTGATACCCAGGTCTTTACACAGGAACGGGTTCATGTGCACCTGCCACTCACCAACACCCGGCGCCCGCTTATCCATGCGGTAAGGATCGCCGAAGTTGTTGTTCCAGATCATATTCCAGTCCGTGGTGGCCCAGGAAGAATGCGCGGTGTGTCTGGATTTCGGAGTGACGCAGTAAAACCGGTATCCCTTCTCCCACAAGAAGTTCTTGGTCGTACGCACTGCGGACCAGGGCTTCTTGATGTTACGGACGTGGCGCAGATCCGGATCCTGCTCGTCTTCCGGAATGCCGTAGTCGTCCGGCCGGATGTAGGGGTTGGTGGACACGATCACGTTCGGCAGATAAGGCGTCGCTTCAGGTCCTTCACGATGGACGATGAAGTTTTCGCCCCACTCGATCGCTTCCGGTTCGTCATTGTAGAACTGGATACGGCCGTTCGGAGTGTAGAAAGGCTTCGATTCCGAAAACATCTCCCAGAACGGAGACCGCGGATAGGTCCGGTACAGCATCAGGCAACATCCGGGCTCACCGTACTTGCCGTTGATGATGTCGTCGATGTTGTAACCCATACCGGTTGTTGATGTGGTAAACAAACGCCGAATCATGGCTTTCGTCCGGTTGGGCGCTTCGCCTTCATACACCTTCATGTAATCTGCAAAGCGTTTGTCACCGGTAACCTCTGAAAGCCTCCTCGCAAATTCCCGATGGATCAGGTTGTCGTCCATTGTGTCGAAGATCGGCTTGATGCCGGTGCCGCCCCAGATCTGATGGAACGGGTTCGAACACGAAGATGTGATCTCGTAAGACTCGAATTCCGCCCAGGAGTTCGGCGCCAAAACGATGTCCGAGTACTCGCAGGATCCGCTAAACTCGATGTCCTGAGCCACGATCATGTCTATGCTGTTGTTGGTGTTGAACACCAGCTCGTAGAACCACTTCGCGTTGTTGATGACGTTGACGTTAACGAACCACATCAACTTTGTAGGCGTCGGCATATGGGTGCGGCCGGTGAACACTTTCCGTCCATACCGCGGGGTATTGACGACCAGCGCTTTATCGCGGTGCGCCCAGTATCCGACTTCCTCACCCTTCAGGTAACCCTTGACGTTCTTCCAGTCGATGTTCTTGGAAACGTCAAGAACTGGATTGAAAGGATCTTCCGCGACCAGTGCGGCGAAACCAGGTCCTGACCAGTGGGAACCCTGGTAGTTGCCGGCTTTGTAGTTGCCGGACCATGTATGGGCACCGGAGCCTTTCGGGCCTACGTTACCGGTCAGCATCAGGGGCACAAATGAGGCCCGGTTGTGCATCGTGGCGTGGAAGTAATGGTTGATGCCTTCCCCGTAGTGGATCTCAACCGGCTTGATGGTGCCGATGTCGCGGGCAACACGAAGCACGAGATCACGCGGGGCGTGACTGATCTGATTGACGGTATCCAGATCGTAGTCTTTCAGATGTACTTTGTACATCTCGTACAGAGGCATGACGGTGATCGTCTTGCCGCTCACGAGCTTGATGTCATAAACACCGTCCAGTGCAGGATCGATGTTTTTCTTCTTCATCTTCGCGCCGATGTCTTCGCGGTTGATCGCAACCGGTTTGTCCGAGTTGGTATCCCACACGACGAAATCGGGCATCTTGTCACGGTTGAAGTTCTTCATCCACTTTGTCGAGAAGCCATCCTTCGGCAGGGCCTGAGCCTTGTAGCCGGGGATGAAATCGTCCGGATGCAGACGGATCAGGTTGTCCGTTCGCACCAGAAGCGGCATGTCGGTGTACTCCTTAACGTAGTCCACATCGACCAGACCTTCTTCCATGATGATCTTCGCACAGCCTAGGAACACGCAAATATCAGAAAGACCCGCACGCACCGGAATCCAGTAGTCCGCCTTGGTTGCCGGCGGGTTGTACTCCGGAGAAACCGTGACCAAAGTGCCGCCGCGTTCCATGATCTCCGTGTACCAGTGGGCTTCCGGCATCTTGTTCTCGATCAGGTTCTTACCCCACTGAATCGTCAGCTTCGCATACCGGTGATCAGCGAAGTCGATGTCGGAGGTCTGCATTCCGTGCGTCCAGGAATGCCCCGGCGCCTGGTCGCCGTGCCAGGTGTAGTTCGACCATGCGCGGCCGCCCAATACCTTCCCCGGTCCCCGGCCCCGAACGATCGCGTCCATCAGACCCATCATATTGGACACTCTGTACAGCCCATATTTGCCGATGACTCCTGCCATACCCATACCGCCGCGGTACTTGAAAGTACGCGGGCCGGAACCGCCCATCGCTTCGATCATTTCAGGCTGATAACCTTCGTTCTTCAGGCGCTGGGCACCGCGGGCGCCGCTGTATGCTTTTGCAACGGCCACGTGGCCTTTCGCCAGATAGGTGAAGGTCTGATCCCAGGTCATACGGACGAACTCGTCCGTGCCCCGGCTGGTGAACTTATATTTTTCGCGGTTTGCTTTGTCCAAATACGGAAAACCGTCGTCCGCCCACTGTTTCCAGCCGACGCGGATCATCGGATACTTGTTCCGATAAGGTCCGTAGACCCGTCGCGGAAAGGTCATGCCACGCAGACACATGCGCGGGTTCCACGCTGCGTCGGCCTGGTTGCCGTAAAGATCGCGGATTTTGTGATGATCGTAGTTCTGCTCGATACGCATCAGGATGCCGTTACGAACGAATCCGCGAACGCGGCACTGATGGGTGTCGTTGGGCGAACAGCAGTAGGTGAAAGACCGCTCATACTTGTACTGATCGCGGTACACTTCCTCCCAACGCCGGTCGGGATAGGATTCCAACGGGTTTCCTACCTTCACTACGGGCTTTAGCTGAGCTCCTGCTTTCTTGCTGGAAAGGGCCATAGCTGTCGCCACACCAGCGCTCATCTGCAAGAATTTCCTTCTGTTTAACCTCATGATGATCTCCCTCTTTTTATCCAAATAGCTGGAAGTAAGATTTTGCTCAATTTGGCATATCTGTCCAACCGCCACATAAGCATGACAATGAACCTGATTTAATCCACCTCCTTTCACCAGGCCTGAAAAACAAACGGAAAGTTAGAAGATATCGAACTGTTCCAAAGCTCAATCAGAGTCCCCGCCACCAGGCGGGGAAGGGAGGGCAAGTCCCGAACTCTGATTGAGCTTTGGAAAATCCAGTTAAACTTTTTGGTGTTCTCTAGAACTGCTGGGAAAACATCAAAAAAAATATTGCTTTTCCAGCCTTGGATGGAGTGTAGTGAACTGTGCAAAAGGGAGGAATCAGCAGACCTTTATTCCCAAATGAGATAAGGCTGCTTTTTGTGGTGGAATTTTTCTTATTACAGGTTAAGAAAGCCCCCAAACAAATCCATAAAGCATGCAATATCAAATATTTATTGTGGGCGGCTTACGAAAAACAGGAGGGAGGCGGGGTAATGAAATCCTATACCAGCTGATTCAAGATCGCATATTGAATCAGCTCGGCATTGGATTCCATTTTCATTTTTTGAAGAATATGACTGCGATGTGCGCTGACTGTTTTAACACTCACAAATAATTTTTCACCAATGGCAGTGAGAGAGTTTCCAGTTACAATGAGACGAAAAACTTCAAACTCCCGATCGGAAAGTAATTCATGTGGGTTTTTATCAATGCCTTTATTTTTGAAAGTCACTTTTTCCATAAATTCCGCATTCAAATAATTTCCTCCCGCAGCAACCTTGCGCACTGCCTGAATCAATGTATCCAGAGGAATTTCTTTCGTGACGTAACCGGAGGCTCCTGCTTTGATATAGCGCAGAGCAAAATGTTCTTCGGGGTACACGCTCAACACGATCACCGGTAATTCTGGAAACATATTTTTCAATTGCTTCATATAGTCCAAACTCCATTCGCCATTCATAGTAATATCCAGAATGACAACATCGACCTCGGTTTGTTGGACCTTGTCCATAAGCTCCCGACCGTTGATCGCTTCGGCCACCACTTTCAGATCTTTCTTTTTCGAAAATGCGCGATGGAGACCTTCTCGAAATACAGGATGATCATCCGCTATTAATATTCGAATATAGTCTCTACGTTTACCCATACCCCTATCACCTATATTTCAATTGAATGAAAACCGTGGTCCCAACACCTTCAGTGCCCTGAATTTCCACGTTTCCACCCAACATTTGAGCGCGCTCTTTCATTCCTAAAAGACCAAGTGAATGGATGCTATTGACCTTTTCCTCCGACAACCCGATTCCATTATCCCGCACACGCATGAATACTGCATTTTCCTGATTGGTAAGGTCAACTTGGATTTTGCTGGCTTCGGAATGACGAGATATATTAGTCAGGCACTCTTGGAATATTCGAAAAAGAGTGGTGGATCGTGCTGAATCCAGATTAAATTTGGGCTTAGAAAAAGAGAAATTAAATATAATTCCTGTTTTCTCCTGAAACACTCTCCCCTGCCAGTCGATGGCTTCCGTAAAACTCAAGGTATCCAAAATAGGCGGCCTCAATTCTTGCGAAATCTCTTTCACAGCTTCGATATTTTTATCGATGAGATTGAACATTAATTTGATATTTTCGCTCGCATCAACTTTTTTCTCTGTCAGCTTCTCTTCCAAAAGCGAAACCTCTAATTTGAGCGATGTGAGAAGCTGACCCAGGTTGTCGTGCACTTCTCGTGCAATTCGTTTGCTTTCCTCTTCCCGGATAGAATCAAGTTTGTGGTACAATTGGCGTAAACGATTGCTGTATTCTTGCTTACTTTTATCAGCCTGAGTTCGTTCAACAACACGTCCCAGAAGTATGCCGATGCTTTCCATCACCTCCAGCATTCTTATGGCGGGTTTCATGGTTTGCGAGGAATAAAATTCCATGACCCCAACAGGCCGGTCCTCTATTAGGACGGGAAATCCAAAACCCGATGCCACTTCGATTTCTTTTGCCATGCTGGCTCTGGGGAAGTTTGGATCTGATTTTATATCCGTGATGAACTGAGCCTTTCCTTTTGCGATCACGCGCCCCGGGAGCCCTTCTCCCAATCCCAGATTGCATTTTCCTGTGATATTCCAGAAGTCTCTAAATCTTTTTTTATTTTTCAGATACCAAAGTCCCGATGGTTTCAGAGTTTGCCTATCTTCCGAAATCAAATAAAGATGGCCCACAGGCCATTTCGTGAATTCACAGATTTTTTGCAAACTACATGTGATCGCTTCATCCAGACAACGGGACAAATTTACGATCGAAGCGATTTCGAGATGCAGTTGAACATAACCAGACTCCTCCTTAAGACGTCGATTCGCCTGTTCCAAAAGGTCGCCGCGATACTTCTCCTCGGACCATTTCAGGCTCATCAGACAAAAATAGGTGACGAGCCAGAGTGTTCCAATGGAAATCAGCCGATTAAAAACGGCAGGGATCAGATCCGGGTAAACCGGGGAATAAAAAGCTCCCAGAATCGTCAATACAGTTCCAAGTAAGGAGTTAAAAATAATAAGCCGGCGTGATTCCGCCCACAAACCGATTAAAACGAGCAAAACATAAGGAATGCCTGCGGCGAAACCCAGAGGAAGGAGTAGGTCCAGATAAAAAAACGTTGCCGCCAGGACAAGAATTAAAAGAGCGTGCCCCCAATAGGAATTCAATTTAATTTGCATGGCTATAAAATTCAGGACAATTTTTATCTGAAACTTTAGGCATCATCTCTTATTATTTATTATCCAAAATGCTGAAAACAATAGGAAATGTCTGATTTTCACCAATTTGAACTGCCCTCAAAAAGATTTTATAGCGCATGCATTCAATCAGTTAACCCAAAATGCGTGTGTGGCATGTTCCCCGTCAAAGCCTCGTGGACCATTTCTGGACCATTGGACATAAGGGAAACTCATATAGATCCATGAAAATAATCTGTTGATATACTCCCAAGTACCTTGTTAATTTTTATCATTTACATACCAAATATTCTCGAAAATCTGGATAGGGGGGAGGGTATCTCAAAAATTGAACTTCCAAAAGACTCCTTACCTTTCTGAGGATCGAAAATAATTATTTTATATTTAAATTGGTATGGTTACCGAAGTATTGCTTTTCCCCCACCTGAGCTGAACCTCCGATCCATCCAGAACCGTTTTCCTTTTATTTAATTCAGGCCCAAATCCTAATGCAACATCTCGAGCAGTTTTTTGGAGGGCAGGTCATCCCCGCAGGATGACCGTATTCCTTTTTAAGGGAATCAGCTCGCGCAGAAAGTCGGGTCATCAAAATAGAGGACAACGGTTGGGTTGGCCTCAGCAACAGGTCAAAATTTGCTTGGTTGGAATATTCTTATTTTTGATAGTGTTCTTGTTCGTAATGAAAATGGTTCCGACCTTTTTCTAATTGGCAATCAGAAGAATGGGTGATCGCGGAACGTTTGTCAGTGCCCCTTCTTGTATCTTGAATCCAATGCCGGGTATTCCCGAAACACATTTCACAAATGAATAGGTTGGCTCTTCAATTCCACTCCTCCAGCCTGAGAGAAGCCGTCGTCCAAACAGAAATGCTTGTCTTTGCTTAACTTTAAAGGCGGTACCCCCGGTTGGAGGCATCAAGCAGCAGGGACGTCGATTCTTTTCGTGCGGCCATAAAAAATGCGGGCCTCTCGGCCAGAACGATTACAATGGATTCTATTCATGACGGCTCAGGTTTCCGCCATGAGCAAAAATTGAACGCGTCAATAAAATGAAATGGGAAAAACCAACTTGTGATTTCACTTAACCCCTGTATCTGGAGCCTTCCGCTTTTTGGCCCCAATTCGCAAAAACCGGTCGCTTAGGCGCTCTCAATCGCCTTTTTTCCGGAAAGGGGCTAGTGGGACCGGTCCTGTTGCCCGGCCCATATAATTTTAATACCGGATAGTGAGGGAGCCTCAATCTGTGAAAAAAGGTGGCAAAGCTCCCGGCATAGCCTATATTGTTGAAAGTATGATCATTATAATGTTTTCAGCGACGGGTTCGTGCGGTTTTTGAACCGTTTTGGGCTGGGATTGGGAGGCATTGATGGCGGGAACGTTGAATCGAAAGGTCGTCCTGCTGGCAGGCGGGAAGGTGGATCATTTTGCCAAAGCCAATCCGGATCTGATGTTCTATGAGATGGTGCTGCAGGCCACCAAAGAGGCGGTGGCGGATCTGGGATTGGCGCCACGGGACTTCCGGAAATTGATGCGGGAGCGCGGGGGCGTCATCGTGACCCATTTCGCCGATCATTTCGCCGGGCAGTTGCTCGGCGAAGCGCTGACGCGGGATTACATCGGCTTGAACCCCGTCGAATCCTACCGCGTGGTGGGAGGGGGCTGCACCGGCGGCCTGGGGGTGCAGTCCGCCATCGAAAAAGTCGCTTCCGGCAGGCAGGACATCGTTCTCGCCGTGGGGTATGAAAAAATGTCGGAGGTGGACACATTTCAGGGCAATGAATTCATTGCGCACGCCTCCTGCACGGTGACCGACCTTCCGCAGGGCGGATTTTATCCTCTGTATTATGCAGCCATGGCCCAGGCCTACATCGACATGTTTGTCGGCAATACGGTGTCTGCCGAAGAAATACGCGACGCGTTCGACAAGATCGCCGTGCTCATGCGCAACAACGCCCAGTACAACCGGCGCGCGCAAACCAGTCACGAAAACCCGTACGCGACCCCCTCCACCAGCGGTTTCATCGGTGTTTCCGATATCCCCAAATCCGGTATCGTAGCGACGCCCTCGTACCGGCTGGATTGCTGCCTGATGACGGACGGAGCCTCCGCGCTCATCGTGGCTTCGGAAGATCTGGCAAAAGAATTCACCGACCAGCCGGTGGTTGTGACCGGCATCGGCAACGGCACCGACTGCATGCGAACGGGCGAGCGGCCGCGGACCATCGGCGGCCTCGTGCAGGAGGAACTTCTCATGCCGCACGAGAAGACCGATCCCGATTTGGTTGCTTATTATGAAAAGCTGGAATATCCCGGACTGCACTCGTTTCGGGCCGGCAGATGGGCTGCCAAAAAAGCGTTTGAGATGGCGGGCATCACCGAAAATCCCCTGCACCATTTCGACCTCATCGAAATCCACGATGCCTTCGTCATCAGTGTCGTTCAGACCATGGAGGATCTGGGCATGGTTCCGTACGGCAAGGCGGCATCCCTGTTCAATATTCTGCCACTGGATGAAAGGGGAAGGGTTCCGGTCAATCCCAAAATCGGCGGCGAAAACGGCGTGTATGTCAATCCCTCCGGCGGCCTCATCGGTCAGATGCACGGCGTCGGAGCCACCGGAAACACTCAGGCGGTGGATGTGTTGTGGCAGATGCGGGGGATGATTGAGGAAAAATACGGTCACGCAGAAGTGCAGGTGCCGGATGTAAAAAAGGCCCTGTTCCACAGCCATGCCGGGACGGGAAGCGATATCACGGTAACAACGGTCGAAAAAGGGTGGTGACATGACGGTCGAAGACAGGTTTTTACAGCCGCAGGACAAAAGCTACAAGCCATCGAGACATCCGGAACAAATCATCATTGCCGAACGCAATGTGCGGATTTGCTACAAGAAAAGTTACGGCGGCATGTCGCGCTATTTTCAGGGCATCATGCGAAAAGAAGAAGCCGTGCTCTATTATTCCCACTGCGGCAATGAAAAAGGTCACGACATTCTCAGGACCATTCGTTATCAGGTGCCCCGCGCGGATTGCGCCGAATGCTATGAAAAAACCCAATGGAAAACGCTGCCCGACGCAACCGGTTTTTTTGTCGAAACCAAATCCACTGCTGTTGAATTGGCGGGGATCAGTTTTATGAACGATCTGCCGGTGACCGTGGCCTGGGTCCGGGCGGTGCTGCCGGAAAAGATCGAACTCGACACGCTTGCCGCCGGAATGGTCTCCATCGAGGATTACGATTCCCTGATAAAAGGGGACGAACTGAGGCCGGTGTTTCGCAAGGAGCCGAGAGCGACCGCCAGTGATGTGATGTGGGTGAGAAAAGGATCACGCCGATTGCCGGAAGGGTATGGCCCCAGCAGCAATTATAAAATTTAATCGCCGGTGCCAAGATGGGGAAACAAACGATTTCCGTGATCGGGGCAGGAACCATGGGGCGGGGAATCGCTCAGGTGGTGGCCCAGGCGGGGTACCCGGTTTTGCTGTATGACAGCGAGAAGGGGATGGCGGCGGCGAGCGTGCTGAAAATAAGGCACGCGATCCAAAAGCTTTTGGAAAAAGGAGAGCTCGACGAAAAAAAAGCGCTCGCGATTTGCGAAAATATTGCTTTTGCGGATCGCCTGGAGGCGGTGGCGGAGTCAGCGTTCATCATCGAAGCCATCATTGAAGACCGCAATGAAAAAAGAAAGCTTTTTAAAAACCTGAATGACCTCTGCAGCAGGGAAACGATCTTTGCATCCAATACCTCGTCCATTCCCATTACGGATCTCGCTTCCTGCACACATCACCCGGAAACATGCATCGGAATGCATTTCATGAATCCGGTCCCGTTGATTCCCGGTGTGGAAATCATCCGCGGCGCCAAGACCTCGAACGACACCTTCGAAAAAACATTGCGGTTTGCCGAACAGCTGGCCAAAAAGCCGGTGTATTCCTCAGACAAAGCGGGTTTCGTCATCAACCGGATACTCATGCCGATGATCAATGAAGCCATAAAAGTTGTGGAAGAAGGCACATCGACCATAGAAGATGTCGATAATGGGGCGAAATTCTGCTTGAACCATCCAATAGGACCGCTGGCTTTGACCGATCTGATTGGCCTTGACACCACGCACTTCATTCTCACAGTTCTCGAGCAGGAATTCGGTGAACGATTGAAGCCCGCTTCTTTATTGATCCGCTTGATCGATGGAGGATTTTACGGCAACAAAAACGGAGCCGGGTTTTATCGATGGGAAGCCAACAAACCCCAGGGAGTGAACCCGGCCGTTGCGCGGTTTCTGAACCAGGAGTAGCGAAATGAGTTATGTGACTCAAGCTCAAAAAGACTGGATCCGGATGGTTTATGGAAACCACACAGACCACGAAACGTTTCAAACCATGCTGGATGAATTTGCAAGGTGGGTCGAAAAAAACGTTCTTCCCGCCGAGCAGCAAACCGAGATCCAAAGAGCGAAAAATCCTTACAAAGAGATTCGCGGTCGGTTCCAAAGCGACCGGTTTGATTTAAAAAACAAAATTGAAGCATCTCTGACAAAAAACAAAGATCCTTTTTCAGCCGAAATCATTTCTGCCCTGGTTTGCGATGTTCTGGATCGAGTTGCCGAGGAACTCAAACAGCAAGAAAAGATACCCGATGCCGTGTATGGCGGGATCGCAGGCGGAGGACTTCCGGGAATTTCTTTTTCAGAAGAACTGGGCGGCATGGGATTTCCTTTCACCTTGTTCGTCGCTCTTTTGGAAATTCTTGGAAAAGCGTCCCCCAGTGTGGCCATTCGTTACGCCATCTCCAACACCTGCGCCGAAGGCTTGCGCTTCAACCGGGAAGCAGGGAGTTTATCGGAATATGGCGAAGGGATTTTGAAAGCATTGATCGCCGGCGAGAAGCTGGCGGCGTTCTGTCTGACGGAAGGATCCGCTTCCGGGTCCAATATCATGAAGGAAATGAGTACCCAAGCGGTCCTTTCTCCCGATAAAACGCATTACATCCTCAATGGCACGAAAATGTGGATCACCAATGCAGAAACGGCGGACGTGTTCGTGGTCTTCGCCCGGACTTCAGACCATCCGGAACAGGGGGTGTCGTTATTTTTGGTAGAAAGGGGGATTAAAGGAGTCCGAATGGGACAGATTTTTGAAAAGAGAATCGTCGAAAACTCCTCATTGGGAGAGATCCTTTTCAACGAAGTGAAGGTGCCTCTTGAAAATGTCGTCGGTGAAATCGGTGCGGGAAATCGTTATGGCATCCGGATGCTGAATTCAGGCAGAATCACGATTGCAGCCCTGGCCACCGGCCTGGCTCAGAGGGCATTTGACGAATACATGTCGATCGCCGTCGGGGGAAAAAAAGCAGCTGGAAAACACCTGATCGAATACGACCGCACGCAGGCAAAAGTTGCGGAAATGTCCATGGAAATCAATGCGGCCCGCGACATGACCTACCGCGCCGCCTGGCTCAAAGGGTGCTATGATTCCGATCCTTCCAATCCGGAATGCTTAAGAGAATATGTGATCGCGGCGAACGGGGCCAAGCTCAAAGCCTCGCTGGTCGCGCAAAAGGCCTGCGATCATTTTGTGAAAATCGGAGGAGCCAGTTCTATTGTCAAGGAAACCCACAGCCTCAAACACTACCTGGACAGTTTCCTTTATTATTTCGGCGAAGCCGTTCCGGAAGTTTTAGAGGGAGTGATCTCTCAAATGGAACAGAAAAAATACGAAAAGAATAAGGGTCCGTAGCATGGGAACGCTCTTTACCGGGAAATACGTCACACTGACCGAAAAAAAGCACAACGGCAGGACGGGCGGATTGGTTGAAATCAACAATCCGGACAATCCGGTGAATTCGGTTCCCTTGCAGGCCCTCAAAGAAATTGACAAAGCCCTGGATGTGATTGCAGAGGAAAACACCCGGTCTTTTATCGTTTTCTATGGAGCCTTTGCAAAGATCCATGCAGGCGCCGATCTCAATCTTTTTAAAGGCAGCATCGATCCCGAAACGGTGCACGGATATTTGGCGGCAGGCGCCGATCTGGATCTGAAAATCAAACAATTCGCCCCGGATATAAGAACGGTCTCGGTGATTCAGGGCGAGCGTTATGGCGGATCCGTGGAATGGCCCTTGATGGCTGAATTCAGCGTATGCACACCTGAAGCCGCGATTCGGTTTTCTGAAATCAATATCGGGTTGATACCGGGGTGGAATGGCATTTTGAACGTCCTGCTGCGTTCCAATTGGGAGAATGCGCTCTATTTGGCCGCGACGGGCGACAGAATCGATGCAGATGCGATGCTCAAAACGGGACTGGTGAACACAATCGGTCCGCAGAACTCGATCTTTAAAATGGCATTGGATCTGGCCACGTGCTCCCAGCCGGAGACCGGAAGAAGCATCGAATCATTGAGGATCAGGGAGGAAATCGAAACGATCGTGGCCATCAGAACCGATGCCACACGATACCGCGCGTTGATCGATGAGGCTGCTGAAAAGCTCAAAAACCATAAGTTGAGCACTGAAAAGAAAGACCCATTGATCAACCAGTTTGTTCAGGGCAAACTAAAAGAACTCGGGCGGCCCATCGCACCGAAGGCCGCGGATTCTGTGTTTCAATTGCTGGACCGCCACCCTGAGGTGAACCGAAAGCATTTTGATGGTTTGGAAGAGATGTCCCGATGCGAGTTGGAATTGTGCTTTGAATTGATGAATACGCAGGATAGAAGGGTTGGGGTGAATTCGGTGCTCACTTCCGATCCTCTGGAAAAGATACCTGTATTTGTTGGAAAGTGACAGGGTGGTTTTAAGAAAATCTCGTGGCTGAAAAGAGGTCCTCATGGCCTTGAAGATCGACCTGCATCCGTTTGGAATGGCCCGGGAGGAAGAACAGCTTGCAGAGATTCTAAAAATATCAGGTTTCAAGGAAAAAGGAGCCACCGTCCTTTTTCCCGAATACGGCGCTTACACCCTCGAAGGTTCCAAGCGAGCTTATGCGAAGCTCTCCCAATTGGCTTCGCAAAAGAAGATCACTCTCATCACCACGTTGAATCTGCCTGCTGATGACCTTCCCAAAGCAGATTCCAAAGTCAATCACAACGCCCTGTTTGTTTTTTCTGCCAACGGACGCGTCCATTGCCCGCAGGCAAAAATCACGCCTCAATCGTTTGAGATAAATCATCTGGATGAAAGTTTTCCGAAAATGAACGTAACTCCCTACGACTATCTCAACAGGGTCACCGTTTCTCAGAATGGCCGGGAATACAGTGTATTTTTTGTGCTTTGCTCCGATCTATACGTGCTGCAGCTGTTGTCTTTGGAACGGTTGAAGGCCGATGCTCTACTTTGTCCGGCGAATTTCGGCAACGGCGCAGAGGGTGCAGCGGCTGAGGTCATCGATCGTCTGGTGCAATCTCAGGTGTTCGATCGAGGTTTCTTGTGCAACACCTACCAGAAGACGAAAAAAGGGAAGATCCCTTATACCATCGGTGTCGAGCAAGTCTTTAAAAGGAAGCAGGCACCCGTTCTCAAGGGACCGAAAAACAGTGTGGGCGAACTGATCAAAAATTGCAGCGTTGTTTACCCCGATGACGGCTATGTGAATTTCGGCGCTATGCTTTCTTTTACCCGGACGGGGAGATTCACGGTGCCTTCATCTCGTAGTGTGGAGAACGGGTTGCAGGTCAGATTGGGAGTGTATGAGAACGTGATTGAATTGTCATGAAGCGAATCATTCTGGATTCGCGCTGGAGAGCGAGGATTCCGATCGGCGGTGTCGATTGGAGTTCTTATCATTCCCGCCAGGAAGTTGAACGCTGTTTTCAAGCTCAGTCCATTTTTTGCTCCAAAACGCTTCAGCGACCTGACTGTGCTTCTTCTTCACCGTTTCATAACCCGTGGCGAGGCTCGGATAAGTGGCAGCAGCACAGGCAGCCTCGTAATTAGAGTCATTCAATAGAGCGAGAATTCCTTCCATTCTTTGCCTGTATATTGAGATCGCCTTTTTTTCTTCGATTCTGGTTGCATTTCCCCAGGCCAAAACATCGAATGCCGTTCCACGCAGAAACTTAAAGTGCCTGAGGATAGTCAGCATCCATCCGGGCACTTCCCATTTATCATCTTTTTCAAATTTATCTCTGACAAATTTAAGGTCTTTGATCCAGGGAAAATGTTCGAGAATGGGAGGCCGCAAAAGGAATCGAATTTTGACCACCTCCCCGTCTTCATACGAATCCAGTATTTTTTGAATTTCTTCAGGGCGGGTCAACAGATCGGCCACCCGGTACTCGTCTTTGTAAGCCATGACATCATACAAATGATCCGCCACGGTCTTTGTCAGGACAAGCCGGTTTGCGGGGAACTGATCGGTGTCGATCAGGAACACCCTTTGAACGAAGTTGACGAATTCCTCGGCGTATTTTGCATTTTGGAAACGAATCAACTCGTAAATTTCACGTGCAAATTTCCCTCGGTAATCTTCATTAAAATCGATGCGCCTCACCAAGTCGCTGAAACGCGATTTGTCCTTTCCACGCAGCTTTTGTTCATACCCTTGTATTTTATCTTCGACGGTGGGCTCGGGTGAACGAATCAGAGAAAGCACTTTCTCGGGAGCGAATTCATACAGCCTTCCATAGCGGAACGCCTGAATGTTCTTCTCAACATCCACCCCGTTGAGAAAAATGGCGTTTTCAATGTTTTTAGCGTATTTTACAGGAAAGTCTTTGATGCCCTGGAAAGCAACACCCAACAAAAATAGATTGGTTGGTTTGAAATCTTTAAACAGGCCTTCCACGATTTCGGTCGCATTGACAAATATATTTTTTCCCTTTCGAGTGTGATCGGTGACGATTTTTTTCAGGGCTTCAGGATCGGGGAATGTATCCTTGCCGACGATCATGGGCATGGTGGGTATTTTTTCCGTATTGATAATGGCCTTGGTTTTTTTTCTGGAGGTTTCCTTCAGATTCTCCGGATTCACCGCTCCGATCAAATCCGAGCACATGTATAAGTCGGCACCTCCAGCCTCAATTTTAAATCCTTCGATCAGTTTTTTGTTCTTGTAGGAAATCTTCAGGCTGTTGCGCACCTCTCCTCCCTTTTGGGACAACCCGGTGTCATCTTCTTTGACGACATGCATGCCTTCGATAGAAGCGGCTCTGGCTAGAATTTCATAAGCGGTCATGAGTCCCCATCCGCCGATTCCCACCGAGTAGATTTTGAAAATTTTGTCGGGATGAATCTCTCGATTGGGATCGGGCAGGTCTTCGTCCCGCAGAGACAGTTTGTCCAAATCCACTTTTTTATAGGGGTTGCCACTTCGGGTGTAAATATTGACATAAGAGGGGCACTCGCCTTTGGCGCAACCAAAATCCTGGATGCAGCTGTATTCATGGATCCTCACTTTCGGACCGAATTCGGTATCGGTCTGCCAGACGGAAGCGCATTTCGCTTTCAAACCGCAATCGCCGCAGTTCTCGCACACTTCTGTATTGACGTGGACCCGCATTCTGGGAGCCAGTTCCTGGTGCCTCTTTCGCTCCCGAACTTTTTCGATGCCACATTTCTGCACATACCAGATCACGCTGAGTCCGGATTTATTTGAAAACTCTTCTTTCACCCTCAAAGTATCGGATTTGTGATAGGTCTCGATGCCGTACTTTTTCTTGAGGTGTTTGAACTCCTCGGGGTATTCCGCGACCAGCGCGATGTTTTCAATACCTTCCTTTTTGATGCTGGATATAGCGGTTTCCGGATCGTCCTGACCGATGGGACGTTGGCCTCCCGTCATGGCTACAACACTGTTGTCCACATAAAGAAGCGTCTGGTGGGTGTCGTCGATATCGTAGTGCACTTTTAAGTGCTCAATGGCATCGCGGATGAAACTGATATTGAGCCGGGCGGAATGAAAATAGGTACCATCTCCACATCCCTGGTCCGCATGGGTTCGAAAACTGAATACCGAAGCGCCCATCCAGAGCAGTCCTTCGCTGGCCATGGGCCCCACCACTATCGCGCGGTTGCTCGCCAGACTGTCGATGATGGCCATGGTGGAACACCCAATGCCGATGCCCATCAGGTGCTTGGGAGAGATCTCCACCTGGACGCGATTGCCGTCGAGATCCTTGTTTTCCACCAGGATCGATTCTGAAGTTCCCTTTTCATTGTCGTGGCCGGAAATTTCCAGCGCCGTCCGGTGCTGGCAACCGGAACAATACGCCGGGGGCCGCTTAACGGTGAGTTCTTCGGGGATGGAAACGTGATTTAATTTCTCTTTTTCATCGACAATGCGTTCGATATGCCGGTCCTTGAACTGGTCTTTGCGGGCAAGAATCCCACCGAGAACATGAACGATGTAATCAGCGTCGAAATTGGAGTTTTGCCGGAATAAAACATTTCCGTTCTCGTCGTATTTCCCGATGACCGCAGGTCGGTTCGTGTCATTGAAAAATTCATTCTTGATGTGGTTTTCGAAAAAGGACCGTTTTTCCTCGATCACGATGATTTGTTTTTTTCCCCGGATGAATTCCCGGAAGGAATCCGTGTCCGGCGGCCAGACGAACATCGGTTTGTATATTTCAACTTCTTCTTCCAAAATGCCCATTTGCGTCAGGGCGCCCATCAGGTCGTAATAGCTCTTTCCGGTCGCCACAATTCCAAATTCGGATTTCAATTTCCGGTTTTTCCAGATATCGAATTTGAATTGCTTCGAGATTTCTTTCAGCATGGGCAATTTGGAATAAAAAAGCTCTTCCTCGTTCTCCAAAACACGGGGTTTCAGCAGGACCGGACTGAAATGCCTTTTGTAATCGGCATGTTCCTCCAGAAACGCAGTGAATTTCTCGGCCAGTTCCAAATCCTCATGGGGATCCAGAATAAATTCCTGTGAGCCGTCGCAGACGAAAGTCTCCACTTTCAGATTGACGGCCAGCCCGGAAATCATGGACGCAAGGGTGGCTTTTTTCCCGATGTCCAGGATCTCCTGGATATTGCCCGGGTAAGCGGTGGGCACCTGGTTGGCAAAATGCACATAGTCGGTCTGATGCGGCGTGGTGCTGCTTTTGCTGGTGTGGTCGTCGCCGCTCATGAAGTAGGCGGCGCAGAACTTATCCAATCCCGCCATCTGCATGTGATCTTCGACGTCGGAAATGCGCCGAACCCCCGGACCTTTTCCATACCAGGCACCGATGACGCCGTCCACCTTTGCGGAACCGAACAGACGGTGAAGCTGGCTTCCCCATACCATGTTTGCGCCCGCTTCCTCATTGCCGCCGGGCAAATGAATGATGTTCCATTCTTTCAACAGGGAATACATCTTTCTTAAATTGATATCCAGTCCGCCCAGAGGACTGCCTTCGTAACCGGAAATGAAATAGGCAAATTTCTTTTTCGGAAAAATCGTTTGCAAAAGGCGCAGGTTGTCAAAAGGAAGCCGCACCAGGGCCTGAATGCCCGTCAGGTGAATCTTTCCTTTCGTGCCCAGATAGCGCTCCTCTTCCAGTGAAAATCTGTTTTTCTGCAGGAACATATTGGGAGTGGTTGCGGCTGGACCCCGCTTTTTATTCTGTAATCTGTTTTGAGGTAATTTCCCCATGACGTTTCCTTTTCGGATTAGAAACTGCCAACCGGAAATAGAATCATCCTTGCAACGAGCTCAATCGTCGATCATTTCCAGTCCGAGGGCGACCGCTTCTCCACCCCCCAGACAGAGACTGGCGATGCCTTTGGACAATTTCCTTGCTTTCAAAGCGTGAATGAGGGTCACAAGAATTCGAGCGCCCGAGGCGCCGATGGGATGCCCCAAAGCCACAGACCCTCCATGCACATTCACTTTATTCAAATTCAGGCCGAGACGGTCGCAGACGGCCAGCGTGGAAACCGCAAATGCTTCATTGATTTCGAAAAGATCGATCTCTTCCAGGGAAACTTGCCAACGACTTATCAATTTTTTAATGGCGCCGGCAGGAGCGACGGGAAACTCCTCGGGTGCCTGCGAATGCGTCGCGTGCCCGCAGATCCGTGCCAGGGGCCGCAGGTTCTCACTGTGGCCGCCCACTAGCAGCGCCGCAGCCCCATCATTGAGGCTCGATGCGTTGCCTGCGGTCACGGTTCCTCTTTCCCTGTCAAAAGCCGGCGGCAAGGTGGAGAGTTTTTCCAGGTCGTAGGAATAAGGCGCTTCGTCCTTGACGATCTGTGTTTCTTTACCCCGGTGCTGGACCGGAACGGCGACGATTTCCTTTGAAAAAAGACATCGATCCTGCGTCTCTCTTGCGCGGTGAAAACTATTTCTGGCGAAGTCGTCCTGCTGTTCCCGTGTGTAGGATTCTTTCCGGGCCAGCTTATCGGCGATTTCCCCCATGTTTAGTTTGCTGAAACTGTCGCACAGCCCATCGTGCATCATGCTGTCAATGAGTTCGTGGTTTCCAAGCTTGAGACCCTGGCGGACTTTTTGGATTAAAAAGGGCGCCTGGCTCATGCTTTCCATGCCTCCTGCCACCACAAAATCGGCTTCGTTCAAACGCACTGAATTGTCCGCCAGCATGACGGCCTTCAATCCGGAGCCGCAGACCTTGTTCACGGTGGTCGCTCCCACGGAAACGGGTAAGCCGCTTTTGATGGAAGCTTGTCGTGCGGGATTCTGACCCAGTCCGGCGGAAAGGACGTTGCCCATGATGACCTCACTGATACGGGTTATGGGAACGTGACTTTGTTGAACCGCTTCTTGGATGGCGATCGCAGCCAGGTTCACTGCGGGAACGGAGGCGAGAGACCCGTTGAATTTACCAATGGGTGTGCGGACTGCGCTGTAGATGTAGGAGACCCTTTCGAACGGATGCATGGAAAACTCCCGGTGCGAATCCATTCCCCTCCCTCTTTCCAATATACACTTTCCAGCCGATTTGGCAATACCCGAATATCGCTATAACCCCATACTTATCAATCGCATTGCCGTGAGGTCAACCATTTGGTTTAGGGGCGGGATTAGAAGCGTTTTAAGTGCAAACACGACCTGGTTCGACCTCTCTATTTCAGAGCGGAACGATGAGCTCTGAGTTTATTCACTTTCGTTCAAATATAACAACAGCTAGAAGTTGAAAGCTTTTATTACGCCTTGCAAGCAACGGCGGATTGATAGTCCGTATAGCTCAATTTCTGGTGATAGAAAATCGAATTGAAAAACTTTACCGACAGGTTCTTTGCGGTGATGCGCTCGCCCGGCGGCAACAAGGTGTCGTTGCTGAATTTTATGGCCATCACCGCTTTTCGCAAGTCTCCCTCACTGTCCATTTGATGCTGCGCTTCTTCGAGCATCAGGCCTGCCTGATAAACGTGGATCAAAAATTCCGCGAATTTACGCGCTTCCACTTGCGCGGCAATGTCAGATTCCGGGGATCGCATGATGGTTTTGCGGACAGCGTGCAATTGAGAAACACATCGATTCGTGAGTTCTTTAGAAGGCAGTAAAAGATCCTCCTTCACGTTTTTCAGATTGGCTTGCATATCCTCGATCAGGACCTCCAGAGTCCCCTCTTTGACGATGGACCGTTGAACATCCAGAACCATCATGTTGTTGGTTCCCTCGTAAATGGTTGCGATTTTGGCATCCCGGATCAGGCGCTCCACCTTAAATTCGTTGATATAGCCGTAGCCGCCAAAATTGCTCACGGCCCGGTCCGCCATCGAAACACCGAGCCGGGATCCGTGATATTTCGCCAGGGGCGTCAATATTCGAATCAACTTTTGGTAATACCGGAGTTCTCCATTCTCTGGTGTGATGGAATCTGTTTCTTGATTGTCATTGTTCAAGGCGAAATATCGATCGATGCAGTCGTAAGCCTTGAAGATAAAACTGGTGGCACCTTCGATTTCAATCCGCATGCTTGCGAGGATTTCCTGCATCAAGGGAAGTTCCGCAAGGATCTTTCCGAACTGCTTTCTTTCCGTGCAGAACACCGCCGACTCCAGGAAGGCGCGTTCCGCGATCCCGAGCCCTTGAATGCCGATTCCCAATCTGGATTTGTTCATCAGATACAACATCTGCTTGAGCCCCTCGCCTTCCCTTCCGATCAGATGCGCGTGCGCCCCCTTAAAAAAGACGGAGCCCGTGGGCGAGGCGTGAATGCCTAGCTTTTCCTCCAGGTTTTCGATGAGGATTCGATTTCTTTTTCGGTTTTCTGTTTCGTCCACAATGAATTTGGGAACCAGAAATAGACTCAACCCTTCCAGGGACGCGTGCGCGGCCCCGTCCATGCGGGCCAGGACGATCGAAACATCCGCATCGGGATTGGTGATGAATATTTTTCGGCCGCCAATGAAATAACGGCCGTCTTTTTTAACCGCTTTCACCGCAATCCCCCGCAAATCCGATCCCGCATCGGGTTCCGTGATCAGCATCGCTCCGATGTGATGATTCCCGGGATCGCCAGAGCAGAGCAACGGCAGGTATTTATCTTTCAACGCGTCGTCGGCAAAATGCTCTATGAGCTCCGCGACGCCTTCTGTCAGCATGACCCGCAGCAGCAAGGCGGCGTCCGCCTGAGAATAAAAAAGCAGGGCGGCTCCGTTGACCATGTGTGACAGAGAAGTACCACCATAAGTTTCAGGCAGGGCAATCCCGATCAGATCGTGCTCTCGCAGCAGATTCATTTGCTCTACAGCCCCGGGCGGCAAAACGACATCCGAATAGATCGGGATTTCGGGATCGGCACTCGCGGCCTGCAGCGCCTTGTCCACGGCGCTGGCAGGTTCCTCAGGGCGGTATTCCGCTGTTCCTTTCAGTTCATTGAATTTTTTAAATTCAGATTGCGATAAAGCGACATCTCCGACGTGCCATTTCAGGCGGCATCCTGCCTTGTCGTTTGCGTCTGCCCTGGGCGCGAGATGCTGAGCGCTCAACTCTCCGATCATTTTCAGAATATCCTGCACGAGTTCAGGATCTCCCGTGCTCGCTCTTCGAATCAAATAGGCAAGATGAGGATTGAAATCGAAATAATTTTGTCGTTTATCGCTGTCGGCGGACGGCTCGGAGGATTTGAAGACCCGGTAATCGAGTGCCATGAAACCACCTCCTGAAAGGAAGAGGCAAAAAGGATGTCAAAATAATGCCCGTATTTGCCCAACTCAACGGTTGCAACAACAACTTCGCACACCCATTTTATTATAAATCCAGGCAGACCCGGAACACTCGCTTTCGATCTCGCTTTTTTTAAAGACATTCCATAATTTATGATTTTTCAAAGGAACGCGAACTCATGGAGGGCTTGTCGTTTTCATTTGGTTTCGTCCGCGGTGGATTTCCTTTGCCGGGTGAAAATAACTGCCCTCCTTGTAATTCATTGGATTTATAATAATAAGAGATGCTTTGAGGAGCATTCCATGGATAAATTCGAACAACAGATCAGCGAGTATGTCGCCACCCTGAGCTATGAAAAACTGACCGACGAAGCGATCCAGGCCGTTAAAGAACGCTACCTGGACAGCTTTGCCACTTCCCTGGCGGCTTACAACTCTCCTCCCGCAGCCGCCATGAGAAATTTTGCCACGCAGGCGACCGCCGCCTACGGCGCCACGGTTTTAGGCACCAAGCACAAAGCTCCGATCGACTACGCTGCGGTGTATCTGGGAACCCTGATTCGCGCCCTCGACTGGAACGACACCTACCTCAATCGGGAACCCGCTCACCCCAGCGACAACCTGCCCGCCTGTCTTTGCGTTGCCGAGGCGGAAGATAAAAACGGCAAAGACCTCATTCTCGCCACGGTGCTCACCTACGAATTGCATTGCCGGCTGTGCGATGCTGCCGCCATCAGAAAAAAGGGATGGGACCATGTGACCTACGGTTCTATCGCCAGCAGCGCGGCGGCCGCAAAACTCATGGGTTTTTCCAGGGAGCAGATCCGGGATTGCCTGGCCATCGCAGTCACCACAGGGAATTATCTGAGACAAACCCGTATCGGAACGATCTCCCAATGGAAGGCTGCGGCCTACGCCCAGGCCTGTCAGAATGCCATTCGAGCGGCTCTTTATGTGAAGCACGGTTTTGACGGGCCCAGCGAAATCATCGCCGGCAAACATGGTTTGATCCATCAGATCACACAGGGTGAATTCGATCTTGCCGCAGAATTTGGCGGACAGGGAACCACTCCATTCAAGATCGTGGAGACCTACATCAAATACTTCCCTGCCGAGTACCACTCGCAAAGCGCCATCTGGGCGGCACTGGACCTGCGCGATCGGATCGGGCCGGAAAACTTAAAATCTATCGAGAAAATCCATGTGGAGACGAGTTTTCATTCTTACGAAATCATCGGCAAAGAGCCCGCCAAATGGACCCCGAAAACCAAGGAAACCGCGGACCATAGCCTTCCCTACATCGTGGTGGCGGCGTTGATGGATGGAGAGATCACACTCGGACAGTTCGACGCAGAGCATCTGCAAAACCCTGAACTCTTGGACCTCGTTCAAAGGGTGACGGTTGCGGAAAACAAGAAATACACCCATATTTATGGAAGATCGTTTCCCAATAAGGTTTTTATCACGATGCGGGATGGGAAGGTCTTTGAAAAGGAGATCCTGGATCCAAAAGGACATCCCAACAATCCTCTGAGCCGGGAAGAGATTGAGGATAAATTCCGGTCTGCCTGTGCGGGATTATTGGCAAAATCCAGGCAGGATCGAGTGATCGATGATGTGTGGAACCTCGAACGTGTTTCGGATCTCGGTGCCATGATGCAAATCTTCAAGGTGACATGACATGGCCGGCAACCGTCTCAGGCAATTGCTGGAAAATGAACCGGGATTGGTTTTTCCCGGCGTCTTCAATCCCTTCGTGGCCAGACAGGTCGAGGAGGCGGGATTTCCGGGAGTCTATATTTCCGGAGCGGGGCTTTCCGGCAGCATGGCCGTTCCCGATGACGGAACCTTGGGACTGGAGGATTTTGTTTACCTGGGACGATGGATCGTAAAGGCGGTGGACATCCCGGTTATCTGCGATGCGGATACGGGTTTCCAGAACATGGAGGAGACCATCGAAAAATACATACAAGCAGGATTTGCCGCTTTGCACATTGAAGACCAGACATTTCCGAAACGCTGCGGCCACCTTGCTGGTAAGGAAATCGTTTCCAGAGAGGCAATGATCGCCAAGATAAAACGGGCGTGTGCCGCCCGGGAAAAATTCGATCCGGAGTTCATGGTGATCGCGAGAACCGATGCGCGAGGCGCCTACAACGTGAATGGCGACGATCAACTGCAGGAAGCGATTTATCGCGGAAACCTCTATCGAGAAGCAGGGGCGGATGTGATTTTTCCCGAGGCGCTGCAAAGCAGGGAGGAATTCGAACGCTACGGCAAAGAAGTGCCGGGCTACCTGCTCGCCAATATGACCGAATTTGGCAACACGCCTTTCATCAAAGCCAGTGAGTTCTGGAAATTCGGTTTCAATATCGTTATTTTTCCGGTTTCCTTATTCAGGTATCTGGCAGGGCAAACAGGAACCCTGCTTTCAAAACTGAAACAGGATGGCAGCCAGGAACACTGCGTGCACAAGATGATGGACCGGAAAGCCATCCAGAAATTTCTCAACTATGAGCCAGACCAGCGAAGTCATTAACACAGTAGACACCGGATTGGACGGCGTTCCCGTCTGTTCCTCTGATATTTCTTTAACCACTTTGGGCGCTGACGGGGATCCCCTTCTTCTTTATAAGGGATACAGCATTTTCGACCTGGTGAAAGGTTTATTCGAAGAAAGCGTGTATCTCCTCTTGCAGGATGCGTTGCCCGATAAACGTCAGCTCAGTGAATTCACCACCCAACTCAAGGCGCACGAAACACTGGATGAAAGAATCCTTACTCACATGCGGACCTATCCTTCGGACGTTCAAATGATGGATTATCTTTTGACCACACTTTCGTTTGCCCGCATGTTTGATCGGGATTACCACAATCCTTTATGGCAAAAACCCAAGGAAGAAGCGGACCGTGTGGCGGATCTGATCGTGCAATCGGGAGTCCGTATGGGAGCGAAAATTCCGGTCATCGTCGCGAATGGATACAGGATGATTCATGGAAAATCCATCATCCCTCCGGATCCTTCCCTGAACTACGCCGCCAATTTTCTTCACATGATCGGAATCGAACCGGAAGAGGAAATCGCCCATGCTCTGAACGTCACACTGATACTTTATCTGGATCACACTCTCAACTGTTCCACGTTCACTTCTTTGGTGGCGGAGTCTGCGGGCACCGATCCCTATTCACCTCTCCTTGCAGGCGCCGTCTCCCTGAAAGGAGTGCTGCATGGCGGAGCCAACGAAAGGGTGGCGGATCTTTTCGACGAAATTGAGACTCCGCAAAGAGCCAGGGATTACATCTTCAACAAACTGAAGCAAAAGGAAGTCATTGCCGGTTTCGGCCATCGATTGAAGCACTATAAAAATAAAGTGGAATCCCGTGTGAAAATTGCAGAGTCCATTGCCAGGCCGTTAGCTGAAAAAAGAGGGATGAGCCGGTATTTCGAAATTTACGACATCATCAGCGAAATCATGCTGAATGAAAAGGATCGAACCCCCAATGCCGACTTGCCGATCAGTCTGTTGTACAAGGTGATCGGCATTCCCAAAATACTCAACACACCGATATTTCAGTCCACCCGCCATTTCGGCTGGGTCGCCAACAACGCAAGGCAAAGAAAAAACCGTGGTCCTCTTTTCCGGCCTGCACAGCAGTACAACGGAATCCGGGCCGAGGACATGAGGACCTACGTCTCTTTGGACAAGCGTTGAAGCAGGCTGAAGTCGAGTGTGTGATTCACTCACTCGCACCAGGTTCGCAACAAAACTTACCCTATGCCAAAGAACAAGATCCGAGGTTTCATCGGTGTCAAGAGCAATGATGGACATGACGCGCCCATTTTGATCGTTGCGGACATCCTGAAAAAAGGAGGCGTGGAAGTCATCCTGGGTGGATATGACTTGACGGTTGATAAATTTGTCGATGGCATCATCCAGGAAGGAATCCATTTCGCCGGAATCAGTTCCTACAACGGCGGCCACGTGCCCTTTTTCAAGGCGGTCGTGGACAAACTAAAACAGCGAAATTATCCCAGTGTGCATTTGATAGGAGGAGGAGGAGCGACGATCACTCCAAAGGACATTGCCGTCCTGGAAAAAGTATCGGGAATCGATAAAATTTTCCGCAGCGATGAATCCCAGGAAATCGTTTCCTTCGTTCAGGAAAATTACGATTATTCCATGGTTCCGGAGAATCCTCTGGATCTCCTGGATCCGGTCCGGGAGGGAGATGCTTTGGCTGTTTCCGGCTGGATCAACCTCGTGGAGGAAAAAAGCCGGTTGGAGTCCTTGCTGAAGGAGGGTGATAGCAATGAAAAAACCGATCTGTCTTCGTCCGGCTTGCAAAGAAAGGAAATTCTGGAACGGTGCCGTTATTTCCAGGATTGCCTTGACAGGTTACAGCCTTCGAGAAACCCTCACCCGGTGATCGGTATTGCTGGACGAGGGGGATCGGGAAAAAGCACTTTAACCGATGAGCTGGTACTGCGGTATTTCAAGGATCCGCGCACAGAAAAAAGAAAGCTGGCTCTGGTCGCGATCGATCCCAGTTCAGGAAGCACAGGCGGTGCTTTGCTGGCCGATCGAATCGCTTACATGTATGCCACCGATAAGAACTGGGTGGACACAAGCAGGGTCTTCGTTAGAAGCATGGCTTCCCGCGGCTACGGAAACGGGATCGCACGTGCACTTCCCGACGTTCTCAAGATCCTCAAAGCCGCGGGTTTCGACGTGATCGTGGAGACTTACGGCATCGGGCAGCCGGACAGCGGGATTGTGGACCTTGTGGATCAGGCGGTGTTTGTCGCCACCCCGGACATCGGCGGCGCTCTACAAATCGAGAAGGAAGAAATGTTGAACCTGCCTGGGGTTATCGTTGTGTTGAATAAAAGTGAGCTTTGGGGTTCACGTCATGTGAGCGGTTTGCTGAGAAAAAAAGTGAACCGCGACCGATTGTTTCTCACGACCGCAATCGAACACAGAAATGCCGGTGTCGATGCGTTGTATCAGGTCCTGATGGAGCCCGAACATGTCCCTCACTGATATCGTTCGCGCGAACGAACAGTACCGCCAATCGGTGGAAGACTCCGTTGAAAAGGCAAAACGCGATCCGGCTTATCAACAAGAGCTGCAATCACAATGGAAGGAAAAACTGAAGAGATTGCAGTCCCATCCGTTGCCGACAGGCCTTCACATCCCTTCCATCGCCGTTCCCAGGATCGACCATCCCTCGCAAATCGCGCGCTACCAGGGAGAATGGGGGTTTCCGGGCGAATTTCCTTACGGCCTGTCCATCTACCCGACGGCCTACCTGATCATCGATGGAAAAAGGGAGCACGAAGAGCCCACCCGTATATTCGCCGGTCTGGGTTCTCCAGAAATGACGAACGAGCGCTTCAAATACATAGTCCAGCGGCAGTCCTCCCGACGGCTGAGCACCGCATTCGACACAAATACGCTTCTCGGAAGAGGAGCGGACGATCCGGACTATTTCCTGGATGTGGGTGAAGGCGGGGTTTCCGTGACCACTTACCAGGATATGCTGGAATTGTATGATGGTTTTTTTGAAGACGATGTCAGCATTTCGATGACGATCAACGGTCCCTCGCTTTGGATGACCGCGGCCCGGCTTCAGGCCGCGAATGAGAAGGGACAGAATTTAAAAAGGGTGCGCGGGACATCTCAAACCGACCCTTGCAAGGAAGACGACGCACAAAACGAGCTTCTTTTTCCCCTGGAAAAGTCCATTGAGCTTGCGATGGATATGTTCGAATGGTGTGCAGCCAATGCCCCCTTGTATTACCCCATCAATGTCAGCGGCTACCATATCGAGCAGAAAGGAGCGACCCCCATACAGCAGGCCGCATTCACTCTGGCCAACGGGTTTGTCTATGTGGAGCAGGCCCTGCAAAGAGGAATGGAAATCAACACCATCGGGAAGCGCCTGCCCTTTTTTTTCACTTCCGGGCTCGATATTGAATACATCGCTCTATTAAGTGCGGTGAGAAGGGTTTGGTCGGTAGCCATGCGGGATGTGTATGGAGCGGACGACCCCGGCGCACAAAAATTGAAAGCGCACATCCAGTCTTCAGGAAGGAGTCTCTACGAAAGGGAAATCCAGAACAACATCACCAGAACCGCACTGGAGTTGTTTTATGCACTGCTCAATTATCCGCAGGCACTGCACAGCAATTCCTACGACGAACCGGTCACAACACCCACAGAAGGAGCGGTGCGCATCGCTTCCGACGCCCAGGCGATCCTGCTGGAAGAGATGGGAGGATTGAAGGACATGATGGCTTTTTTAAGCGACGGTTCGGGAAGGAGTCAGATTTATACTCTGGTAATCAATAAAATTCTGGATTACTTTTGTCAGATCGAGGAATTCGGAGGCACCCTGCAAGCAAAAAACATCGGTTTTTTTCGCGATGAGATCGCAAATTCGTCGGCACTGTATGAGCACCAGGTTCGCACCGGGGAACGGCCCATCATCGCCGTCAACCGTTATATGGAAGGAAGAGAAGACAATACGGATATTCCAAGGGTCGAAATATCCCGGGAATTAAAGCAAAAACGCCGGGATGATGTGAAGCGATTCAAGAAGAATCGAAATCAGAAAGAAGTCAAAGAAAAAATCGATTTACTCAAGCGCGTAGCAGAAAGCGGCGGCAATGTTTTTGAAACCACGCTAAAGATCGTCAAGCAGGTGACCCTCGATGAATGGACCCGCGCATTGCAGGAAGTTTACGGAGTTTATAGAAGAAAAATCTAGTATCACAATGAAATGTTCGACCTCGGTAGACAGTTTTGTTAATTTGAAACTATTTAGCGGGGAGATGGGGATGAGCAAAGCCAAGCGAGATATTCAAAGGAAGCTTAGGGTTCTAAATCATGCCAAGAAGATTGGGAATATCAGAAAAACCTGCCGTTACTTTGGGATTTTACGGGCTGTTTTTTATCTGTGGAGAAATGCTTATGAATTATTTGGCGAAGAAGGATTGATTAATAAAAAACCCTGACCTGAAAACCCTACTCTCCGAATGCCAGTTGAAGTCGAGGAAAAGATCCTTCATATCAGAAAAACCTATCACTTGGGGCCTGATCGGATTACTTGGTATTTAAAGCGTTACCATGACATCACTGTTTCTGGAAGTGGCGTTTATCGTACTTTGAAACGGCACGGATTCAATCGATTGCCCCAAAATGCCAAAAGGCGCACAATCCAGACGGTTCGTTATGAGAAACAGGTCCCAGGCCATCACATCCAAGTAGATGTAAAATTCCTCATCTTCCCTTAATCTTATTGCACAAAGATCACACATTTCTAATATACCGCTGTTGATGATGCCGCTCGAGTTCGAGCTTTAAAAATATACGAAAGACTAAAGCAGGAAAACGCAATCGACTTTGTCGATTATTTTATTAAAAAGTTTCCCTTTCGCACTCAAACCGTTCGGACAATGGACCGGAGTTCACTGCAAAAGCAGTTCGATCCTGGCTGGAAGGATTGGGAGTGCAGACCTTATTTATCGAACCAGGCAGCCCCTGGGAGAATGGCTACAATGAATCGTTCAATGGAAAGCTCCGAGATGAGCTGTTAAATGGAGAAGTCTTCACCACGCTTCGGGAGGCGCAAGTGCTCATCGAGCGATGACGGGTGGAATATAACCGGTTTCGACCTCATAGTGCCTTGGGATACCGGCCTCCAGCTCCGGAAACCTATCTCCCCCAAAAAGTCGAAACTCTAACTTAGAAACTGGTACAAATAACAGGGGCAGGTCATCAGACCTGAGCTTGGAACCAACCTACAACGTGCGGCCACTGCTCCACCTTCGCCAAAAGTAGACCATTGGAAATAGTCTCATCTCTAATGCCACCTGGGCCAAAAAGTCAAAAAATAAAAAAAATTAAAAAATTTCTGAGCCACCAACCCTCACGATCCACTCCTGATTTTGGGGCATACCCCCCCCTCTTTCTTTTGTGAACTAATCAAGCCGCCACTGTCCAATCCCTCTGAGTCTCTATCGACACAGTTCGATCAAGGAATGAATTTTCTCGATCATCCCGACAATTACCTTTGGACAGTTTTATTTAATAAGGAACTAGCCAAATTTATGACAAAGAAGGCAAAGGAATTGAAAACGAGTTCGCATATTTGAAGAATGCCAATACGTTTTATAGTTAGATCACCAGTCCGAAGTTCCTACTATGAGCCATGATAGAGACCCACGAACAAACCTTATTATAGCCTTATTAAATAAAAAATGGCTCATGGGACACACCCACAAGCCATTGTTTTATATGGTGAGCCGTGAAGGAATCGAACCTTCAACCTACTGATTAAGAGTCAGTTGCTCTGCCAGTTGAGCTAACGGCCCTTGCGTTTGAAGGTGAGTTCGGTATCGTTAAATTAGCACTTCCCTCCGGGTGAGTCAACACGGGCGCACCTGCATAGCGGCGCCACCGCGCGGCGGCAATTCACGATTTGCGGCTCGGAGTTCTTCTATTTTAACTTTTCAGCCGGACGCCGTTGCACCCATCGAACATCATCGCGTCCAGGAGAAACCGGCCGCGCTCAGGTAAATCCCAAAGTCGGAAGGAGAAACACACTCGATGTGGAAACAGCCGTTTCCGCCCTGCCGAACAGCGCGGCCAGCGCCTGGTATTGCAGCGCGCTGATCGCTCCCGACAGCCCGCCGAGGGCGAGGGATAAAAACAGGAACACGAAAGCCTTGTCCCGATCCACGCGCATGCGCACCACGTCGATCAACAGGCCTGCGAACATCACCGCAAAGAAAAGCACCCGCTGCGCGTTCCACAGGATCTCTTCTTTTTCCAGAGGTTCCTCGCGCGCGCCGGGGAAATGGTATTCGTTCATGAACCCGGCGCAATACAGGGCAATCACAAAGAACACCCAGACTTTCTGCAGCAGTATGACTGTCTCCTCATAGCGTTCGTCGATCGCCATGGCCAACTATCCTTTCTTCTTCGGAATCCGCCCGAAGGCCCGCCGGCGCTTTTCCAGTCCCATAACTTCCAGTGAGTTACCGCCGTTGCACGGGTTTGCGCGCCCGCCCTCTTTTTTCAATTCGGCTTGGAATCTTATGCTATAATCGGGCATCCTATTGAGTAAAGGCGAATTAAGCGGGGAAGCATCCGCTTCGCTCGAGCACAACCCCCGCAGGGGCCGCCCCGTTCGCCGCAGGGCTTTGAAATCTCAACGAGAAACCTCCCGCCGGGACAGGCGGATATTCCAGAATGCAACACATTCATCAACACCACTTATAATAAGAAGGAAACCAACGATGGCTATCCGATTAGGCGACACCGCACCCGATTTTACCGCAGAGAGTTCCGAAGGAACCATTGAATTTCACAAATGGCTGGGGGACAGCTGGGGTGTTCTGTTCTCCCACCCGAAAGATTACACGCCGGTCTGCACCACCGAGCTGGGCCGTGTGGCCAACCTGAAAGGCGAATTCGAAAAAAGAGGGGTCAAGGTTCTCGCGCTGAGCGTCGATCCGGTCGACTCCCACAAAGGCTGGATTCAGGACATCAACGAGACGCAGAGCTGCACCGTCAACTACCCGATCATCGCGGACCCGGAACGGAAAATCGCCACCATGTACGACATGATCCATCCCAACGCGCTCGACAACCTGACCGTCCGCACGGTGTTCATCATCGGTCCGGATAAAAAAGTCAAATTGTCGCTCACCTATCCCGCGTCCACCGGCCGCAATTTCGATGAAATTCTGCGTGTCATCGATTCGTTGCAGCTCACCGCCAATTACCAGGTGGCGACGCCGGTGGACTGGAAGCACGGCGACGATTGCGTGGTGGTCCCCGCGATCAAGACGGAAGACATTCCGGCAAAATTCCCGAAAGGGCACAAGGTCATCAAGCCGTACCTGAGGACCACGCCGCAACCCAATCTCTGATCCTTTAAGGGCACGTCAAAAAAGCCTGGACGGCCCAAGCCCGTTCAGGCTTTTTTTATTTTCTATGACACAGGAAAGCCGCCAGAAAATCTCAAGCCTGATCCGCCTGATGGACGATGCGGACCCGTTCGTGCGCGCGAAAGTGAAGGAGCAGCTGCTTCAGATCGGCGAGGACGCGCTGCCGTTTCTGGAGATCGCCGCCAACAACGAAAAGCCCGAAATCCGCGTCATTGCGCGCAGGATGATCGAAGACATCTTCCCCATCCAGCTCGCAAACAGGTTCACCGAGCTTTGCCGCACCGCAGGATCCGGCGACCTCGACCTGGAGAAAGGGGTGCATCTCATCATGGAATTCGGCTATCCCGGCGTCGATCCGTCCGAGGTGACCGCCAGGCTGGACCGTTTGGCGCACCAGCTTTCTTCCAATCTCACGCCCGGGGACACGCCGGCTCAGGTGGTCGAGAAAGTGACCCGGTTTCTGTTTCAGGAAATGGAGTTTAAAGGCAACCAGGAGCATTTTCTCGATCCGGACAACACCTATTTCAACAAGGTCCTGGAAAACAAAACCGGCATTCCGATCACGCTTTCGGCCCTGTGCGTCCTCATCGGCGAGCGGCTCAGGCTGCCGCTGGTTGGCGTCGGACTGCCCGGCCACTACATCGCCAAATACAACGCGCCCAAGGATCCGGTGTTCTTCGACCCCTTTTACCAGGGCCGGATTCTCAGCCGGGACGAGTGCATCCAGCGGGTGGAAAATTTCGGCCACCGCTTCGAGGAGCACCTCCTTGCCCAGGCCACGCACCGGGAGACGCTGGTGCGCATGATGAACAACCTCATCATGATTTACAATCAGAACAAGGAACTGGAAAAGTCGCGGCAGCTCACCCGGTTCATCAACATCCTGCTGAAATCTCCCAAAAGCTTCAGCCCCCATTCCACCTGAACTCGAGCGCAACCCGATCATGTCAAAAACCATCGTTGTCACCGGCGCCGGCAGCGGCATCGGCGAAGCCATCGCCCACCACCTTGCAGGGATGGGATTCTCCATCCTGCTATTGGGACGCGATGCGTCGCGCCTGGAGACCACGCGCAAATCGCTCAAACAGCCGGAACACCACCAGAGCCACTCCGCCGACGTGCGCGATCCGCAAGCCATCCGCAAAGCGCTCACCGCGAGCGGCATCGAATCCCTGTATGGCGTCGTGGCCAACGCCGGAGTGGGCGGGGAAAACCACTATGGCGCCGATGACCGCTGGAACGAGATCATCGACATCAACCTCAGCGGCAGCTACCACACCGTGCAGGAATGCCTGCCCTATCTGAAAAAAGACCCCGCCCCGTACCGGAAAATCGTTTTGATGTCCTCCATCCTGGCGCGGCTCGGCGTCCCCGCCTACACGGGCTATTGCGCCTCGAAAGCCGGAATGCTGGGACTCATGCGCGCCTTCGCCGCCGAGCTCGCCGCGCAGAACATCCTCGTCAACGCCATCTGTCCCGGCTGGGTGGACACGGCGATGGCGCACCAGGGGCTGGAAGGCATGGCGCGGGTGTTCGACATCAGCAAGGAAGAAGCCTACCAGCGGGCCATGAGCGAAGTGCCGCTGGGCAAAATGTCCGAGCCCACCGACGTCGCCCGGCTCACCGGCTTTCTCATGGCCGAAGAGACCACCGCCTTCACCGGTCAGACCTTCGACCCCAACGGCGGCGCACTGATGCCCTGACCCACACCCAAAAAGCAACGAGCGCCGGGCACGACCGGCTTTTTCTTCTATTGAATGTTCAGTTGGAAAAGTGAGTGATCAGGACTGCGGTTCGGGATTTTCCTGTCCGGAGGCGGCGGGAACTTCGCTCTGCGGCACGCTGTCCGGCGCGGGCTGCGAGAAGTGCTTCAGCGGAGCGAGAAACTGCGCCAGCTGGTCTCTCAGGAAACTCATCAGGTCGTTCAGCGAACGCAGTATCGGCGCTTTCGGCGGCAGCTTGGCGGCCTGCGCCTCGAATTCGGATGCCGTGGCGGCCAGAATCAGCGAAGGCAGATCGCGGATCTGCGCCGCATCCACCGGCGCTTCGCTTTCGGACGACACAGCCGGTATTTCCGCTCCGGGAACCGGCTCGGCCGCGCCGTTTGTGACGCTGCGGGAGGAAAAGGTCGCGGTGATCACCCGCTCTAAAGCGAGTTCCACCTCTTCGATGACGCCCAGAGATCCGCTCAGCGCCTCGGTCGCCTTTTCAATGTCGAATTCCGCGCGTGCGAAGAACTGCCGCGCGATGGGCGCGATTTCCTGGACCAGCGACTGGATCGCATCCAGCTCTTCCTGATTCAGATCCCCCTCCACCGACAGCGAATAGCGGTACGCCGCCACCGCCACCGAGGAAAACTCCTTCACGGCGCTGCCGTCGGCGTATTGGGTTTCGGATTCCGATTCGGCCAGGGAACTCTGGTTTTCAAAGGAAAGCCGGACCTGATCCCCTTCGTCGGTTTTGAGCGTCAGGCCGGTCGTGAAGGCAACGTCGATCGCAGAGGCGAAACTGCGCCTGGAAAGAATGGATTGGACTGGGTTCAATTCTGAAATCGCCATGATCCGCTGCGCCTTATCAGTCACTCCCTTAAGATCCCTGCTATGGACTTTATCGGCATTACCTGCATAAACATTAAGCGGAATTCAGGCGCGGGGCTCAAGTTCAAGCCCTTTTTAATTCAGGATTTAGCGTGTTGAAAGGGCAAGCGGAGAAACGGCGGGAAAAAATTTCGCGGGAAAATCACAGGTCCTTGAGGCGAGGCAGGGTTTTGTCTTTTTCCGACAGGATCGGGTCTGCGATCGGCCATTCGATGCCGATGTCGGGGTCGTTCCACAGCACGCCGCGCTCCCGTTGCGGGGAATAGTAATCCGAACATTTGTACAGAAACAGCGCCGATTCGCTCAGCACACAGAACCCGTGCGCGAATCCCGCCGGGATGTACATCTGCAGGTGGTTGCTCTCCGAAAGCCGCGCTCCCACCCAGCGGCCGAAGGTGGGCGAGCCTTTGCGCACATCCACCGCCACATCGAACACCTCTCCCCGGCCCACCCGCACGAGCTTCGCCTGGCCGGGGTTCTCCTGAAAATGCAGTCCGCGCAGCGCCCCCTTGCGGGAAACCGAATGGTTGTCCTGCACGAATTCGGCGTCGATTCCGTGATCGGCGTAGTTTTTCCTCACATAGCTTTCAAAAAACAGGCCCCGGGCGTCGCTGTGCACCTTGGGCTCGATGAGGAACACCCCCTCGATTTCTGTCGCGGTCACGTTCATGGTCGCTTCGTCGCAATCACAGTCTTTAAAAGGGACAACAAGAGATTAATGCCTAAAAAACAGCGGTTTTGACTAAAATCGGGCGATTTTCCGCCCGACGCCCGATTTTAGCGATAAATGGCAGAATTTCAACGGTGAACCCCTTTTCGGCCCGGAAGAATGAAAAAAAAGCTCAAGCGATTTTGAAAAAATCTCGATAAGTAATAGAAAACAAAGGAAAGTTTCTATATCACGCAATTTCGGAGCCGAATTTGAAACCGCAGCCGAACCCGGAAACGGCAAACCCCCGAAAAGGCAGGAAAAAGGAGATACGCAACATGTCCCTCGTACAAGCGAAATTCAGCAAAACCGAGTTTCCCATCTTCGCGAGTTTTGGAGAAACCCGTTTTCCCGGCAGCGACGCCGAAACCATCCGCAAGGAAGTGGCCGAGGCAAAAGAAAAGCTCAAAAAGCACCCGAAGTTTTTCGAGCGGTTCGGTTCCACCCGTCCCCGCCGCAAATCCTCGTGACCGCGTCCGTCACGCTAGCGCCTGTTTGCCATTCCCGGCCGCAAACGGCAGCGCCAGGATGAAATACAGCACCATGACCACCTCCGAATCGTAAAAATTCACCTCGAACATCCCGCCCGCCAGAAATCCCGTCACCGCCGCCGCGCTGCCCATCACCACCCAGCGTGAAGCGGCGTCAAATACACCGTCCCTTTGCCGCCGGAAAAGATTCCAGTAATACGCCGCCCAGATGCTGAGCCAGGCGGTCAGCCCCAGCAGTCCGGTGTCCACCGCCACCTGCACCGCGTTGTTGTGCATGCCCCGGTACGTGGCGATGTAGCCCGTCGGGTCGGGGTAGTTGGGATGCACCAGATCCATGCAGCGGAAGCCGCAGCCGGTGACCGGATAATCCTTCACCACCGCGACGCCGCCCCGCCACAGGGCCAGGCGCGACTGCACCGTCCAGTCCGAAAGGTCCGTCATCGACAGAATGCGCTGCTTCACCGCCGGCGGCGACAGCACAAACGCCAGCGCCAGCGTCACCGGAATGGCCCAGAGCCAGATCCTTCGCCAGAAATACACCAGAAACACCGCCCCGGCGCAGAATCCCAGCCAGGCCTGACGCGTCAGCGTCAAAAGCAGGCAGACGAGGATCACCGCCACCGCCAGAGCCAGCCAGGGTTCTCTCGGTTCCTTGAACAGCAGCCGCCCGGCCGCCAGCAATCCGGTGAGCATCAAAAGCCCGGCGAAGGTCATGTAGATGCTCATCGTGCCGGCGACGCGCGTTGCCAGCGTCACCTCCGTCATCAGAGACTGGTAAAACCCGTACAGCGCCGCCGCCGAAGCCGAGCCGATCAAAAGCAGAACCAGAAAATCCCGCTGCCGCGCGTCGCGGATGCTGTTGAGCACCCAGAAAAAGATCAGGATCTGCGGCAGTTTCTTGAGCGATTTCACGCTGTAGGCGGGATCGTACGCCAGCGCCACCGCAAGCACCGCCGCCAGGCAGTAGGCGGCGAACGGCATCCACAGCGGCCAGCGCACCGCCTGCCACTCCTTGGTCAGGCCGGTTTTGATCAGCCAGGCCAGCGTGCCCACGGCGAACGCGATCTGCGTGACGCTGATGGAAAACTGCGAGGCAACCGCAAACACCATCAGGCAGATGGCGATTGTCCGGTCCAGGGCCGGCAGGATTCGCTCCATAGTGATCCGGGGGGTCGGTCAACGGCTGTCCGTTTGCGACAGCGTTTTAGAAACATGAAAGGACGCTTCCGGGTTCAAACCCGCACGGATTATAGTCACTCCCCGAAAGCGAGTAAACCCTTATCTCCCCGCCGAAACGGACCGGCAAATGCACGGAATGCTTGCATCCGTTTCCAGCCTGTCATGCTGAGCCTGTCGAAGCATGGCGACGCGGCCGCAACGGTCGTTTCCCCGAACATCCTGATTCGTCAATCGCCGCCCGATCTGTTAGAATCGTCCGCCGATCTGCTAGAATGGACCCGGCGGCAGGATTTCCGGCCGCCGCAATCAGGACACGAGCATGAAAATCATCCCCGCAGTCGACATCAAAAACGGCCGCTGCGTCCGCCTGACCCAGGGAAGAGCGGACCAGGAAACCGTGTATTCCGAGGACCCGCTGGCCATGGCCTCCCACTGGGACGAAGAAGGCGCGCGCCTCATCCACGTGGTGGATCTGGACGGCGCGTTCGACGGCATCCCCAAAAACGCCGAACTGGTCAAAAACATCATCTACAACAGCTCCGTGGACATCCAGGTCGGCGGCGGCATCCGCACGATGAAAGCCATCGAAACCTACGTCAACGCCGGCGCGTACCGCGTCATCCTGGGCACCGTGGCGCAAAAGGACCCGAAATTCGTGGAGGACGCCTGCAAGCGGTTTCCGGGGAAGATCACCGTCGGCATCGACGCCAAAGACGGGTTTGTCGCCGTCAAAGGCTGGGTCGAGGTTTCCGGCGAAAAAGCCAGCGACCTCGCCGCGCGCATGCAGCCGCTGGGCGTCGCCGAATTCATCTTCACCGACATCGGCCGCGACGGCATGCTCGAAGGCCCCAATCTGAACAGCGTGCGCGCCTTCGCCGAATCCACTTCCGTGCCCGTGATCGCCTCGGGCGGCGTCGGCACGCTGAAGGACATCGAGGATCTGATCGCGCTGGAACCGGTGGGCGTCGTTGGCGTCATCACCGGCAAAGCCCTTTACGACAAAAGCATTTCCTACCGCGACGCGCGCAGACTGGTTGAAAGCGATGCTGGCTAAACGCATCATCCCCTGCCTCGACGTCAAGGACGGCCGGGTGGTCAAGGGCGTCAACTTCGTGAACCTGCGCGACGCCGGCGACCCCGTGGAGATCGCCCACGCCTACGAGACCGAAGGCGCCGACGAGCTGACCTTTCTCGACATCACCGCCTCGCACGAAAAACGCGACATCATCCTCGACGTCGTGCGGCGCACCGCCGAAAAGGTGTTCATGCCGCTGACCGTGGGCGGCGGCGTGCGCACGCTGGAGGACATCCGCAACCTGCTCAAGGCGGGCGCCGACAAAGTGGCGATCAACACCGCCGCGGTCCACGATCCCGATTTCGTCGGCGAGGCGGCGCGGAAATTCGGCAGCCAGTGCATCGTCGTCGCCATCGACGCCAAACAGGTTTCCGGCGCGCCCGCGCTGCCGGACACGCCGTTCCCCTGGCACGACCGCCACCCGGAGCTGTTCTTTCACGCGGAGGACCGCCTGCCCGCCTGGCAGGTGTTCACGCACGGCGGCCGCAACCCCACCGGCATCCACGCCGAACGCTGGGCAAAGCAGATGGAAATCTATGGCGCGGGCGAGATCCTGCTGACCAGCATGGACCGGGACGGCACCAAGGAAGGCTACGATCTGGAGCTGAACCGCACCCTGTCCGAAGCGGTCACCATTCCGGTCATCGCCTCCGGCGGTGCGGGCACGCTGGAGCACCTTTATGAAGGCATCGTCTCCGGCAAGGCCGACGCGGTGCTCGCCGCCTCGATCTTCCACTTCAAGGAATTCACCATCGCCGAGACCAAGAACTATCTCAAGTCCCGCGGCATCGTCGTGCGGATCTAAAAAGCAAAGCGGCAACCTCTTTTAGCAAAACCGGTATCACCCCGCCGCTTCAGGTATTACTTAAAGCACGATCAGGCCACGCCGCAGTGCGAAAACCGGATGCCGTCCACCGTGAGCGCCGCCTCGACACCCAGAGGCAGGGTCCACATCTCCTTGCCATGACCGATGGGCGCGTTCCACACCACGGGACCGGGAACGCCCTCGAACACTTCTTTAAATCCCTCTTCCAGCCAGCGTCTGGTTTTGGGTGACGTGGCGCAGCCCACCATTTCCCCCAGAACGACGCCGCGGACGCCGCGCAGTTTCCCCGCTTGCTTGAGCTGCCACAGCATGCCGTCGATCCGGTACGGCGCTTCGTTCACATCTTCGATCAAGAGAATGCGGTTTTTCGTCTCGATCTCATACGGGGTCCTAAGCGACCGGCACAACAGCGTCAGGCAGCCGCCTGTCACCGGCCCCGAAGCGGTGCCCTCAAACAACACCCGGCCGCGGGGGAATTTCAGCTTTTTCGCCGCCGCCCTGCCGCTCAACAGATCCTGAAACTGGCCTTTGGTTTTGCTCATGGGATGGGCGCCGAAATTGCCCGCCACCATCGGGCCGTGAAACGCCACCAGCCCGCATTTCTGCACCAGATACAAAAGCAGCAGCGTGCCGTCGCTGGCGCCGACGACGATTTTCGGGTTTTTGCGGATGACCTTTTTATCGAGCAGCGGCAGGATGCGGTTGACGCCGTAGCCGCCGCGCGCGCACACGATCCCCTTGACGGCCGGGTCTTCGAACATCGCCATCAGGTCTGCGGCGCGCGCCGCATCGTCGCCCGCGAGGTAGCGCCTTCGATCCAGCAGATGCACGCCGGGCCGGGGCGTGAAGCCCATGCGTTTGAGCGCCTGCATGCCCTTTTCCAGCAGGTCCGGTTCCACCGGGCCCGCCGGAGCCACCACGCCTACCATGTCGCCTTTTTTAAGCCGCGCGGGCTGTATGAGTTTCGCCATTACAATTTGTGATCGAACCGCTACAATGGGTGTGTTGTCCTTGAACGCCTTTCAACCCGCGCCATGACCCGAACCGCCGCCGTCATCCAGGCCAGAATGGGCTCCACCCGCTATCCGGGAAAAGTGATGCTGCCGCTGGCGGGCGTGCCGCTGATCGAGCATATCATCAAACGCCTCAAGCGGGTGAACGGGATCGGCGCCATCGTCCTCGCCGCGCCCGAGGGGGCGAAGGACAAACCGCTCGCCAAAACCGCAAAAAAATATGACATCGGTTTCATCCAGGGTCCGGAGGAGGATGTGCTGGCGCGTTTCCTGATGGCGGCACAATCGGTAAACGCCGGGCATGTGGTCCGCGTCTGCGGCGACAATCCCCTGTTCGACATAAACCTCCTGCAATCCCTGTTAAACCTGCATATTAAAAGCAACGCCGATCACACCGTCACTCCCGATGCGATCCCTCTGGGCACCGGCACCGAGGTCGTCCGGCTTGCCGCGTTGCAGCGGATCGCCGCAAGCACGACGCTTCCCGCGCACCGGGAACACGTCACCACCTATTTCAGGGACCATCCCGATGCCTTCCGCATCGCCCACCTGCCGGCTCCGCTTTATCTGAAGGACCAGCCGTTTCGACTGACCGTGGACACGCAGGAAGACGTCACCCTCATGCAAACAATCCATGAGCGTTTCTTCCACCCCGCCGGCGAAACCGTCAATTTGGAGCAGGTTCTCGCTTATCTCAACGCCCATCCCGAGCTGGCGAAATGCAACGCCCATGTCGCGCAAAAAGACTGGCGGCGCTAATATCAACAAAATCTTAGATTTACATTAAAGTTCTAATTCCGGCTGCCGATAAGCAAAATTGAGTTGGGAAGTTTTTGAAATTCAAGGGTTTCCCAATAACCCAACTTATTTACCAGAACGGCAGATTGAAATTAAAGCTTAAGGAATTTTGCGTGGATTCTGAGGCCGGCCACGATAAACAAAGACCTCGGGGGCACGCAACACCTTTTAATAAAACAGATTGTAAACACGTTTCCAACTCTTGGTGGAGGATTAGGGGATGCCAATACGAATTTTCAACAACATCGCTTCACTCAATGCCCAGCGTATCCTGGGCATCAACAACGACCGCCTAGCGCAATCGGTGGAACGGATCGCATCCGGTATCCGCATCAACCGCGGCGCCGACGACGCCGCCGGGCTCGCCATTTCAGAAGCACTCCGCTCCGACATCCGGGCACTGAGGCAGGCCGTCCGTAACTCAAACGACGGCATCTCGCTCATCAACGTAGCGGAAGGTGCCTTGAACGAGCAGTCCGGCATCCTCATCCGCCTGCGGGAACTCGCTTCCCAGGCAGCCACGGGAACCGTCGGCTCCACCGAGCGCGCCACCATTCAGCTTGAGTTCTCGGCGCTCAGAAACGAAATCGACCGCATCGCGGCGACCACCGAGTTCAACGGCCAGAAACTGGTCGACGGCTCGCTGGCGTCCTCGGTCACCTCCGCGAACCAGATCCTCATTCAGGTCGGCATCGACAGCTCCGCCGACAGCCGCATCAACCTCAACACCGAGGTGAACCTGACCGCCGTCACTTCCACGACGCTGTCGATCGACTCACTCAGCGTCACCACCGCCGGCAACGCGCTGACCGCACTCGACACCATCAACACCGCCATCGCTTCGGTCACCGCCTCCCGCGGCGCCATCGGTGCGGTGCAGAACCGGCTGGTGCGCACCATCGGCAACCTGTCGATTTCCGTGGAAAACCTGCAGGCCGCAGAATCCGCCATCCGCGACGCCGACATTGCCGAAGAAGTGGCCACGCTGACACGGAACCAGATCCTGGTGCAGACCGCAACCTCCGCGGTGGGACAGGCGAACCTGCTGCCGCAATCCGTCCTTCAGCTCTTAGGCTGATCCATTCTCAGGCCGGGATCGCGATTCCGCGTCCCGGCCTGGAGGCGATCTCAAATGATGGCCACACAAATCCCCCGCTCCTCAGACATATCGCAGCACGACAGCAATCCGGGCCGGTCGCAACGCACGGCCCGCGCACGCTGCGAAGCCTTGTTGGGACCCAGAAACCGCGCCCGTTCCGGGCGGCCCGAACCTTTTCCCAAGCCAGCGCCCTCATTCTCCCCGCACAAAGCGCGATCTTAGGAGAGGCCGGGCGTTTCTGGGTCCCTTTTCACACCGCTTTTTCTCAGCCTCCCGTCCCCCGCGAAATTCCCTAAAATACCGCTCGTTGTTTCTTCCCCACCCCGTCTGTCACCGTACCTCCGAGTTTCACCGCAGCATTTTTCCCGGACAAATCGTTAAAGTTCATCTCGCTCCGTCCGATAGGCCTGATTGAGGGAAGTTGTGCCGCATTTCGCGGAATTTTGATAACAATTTTAAAATCAAGGAGGTGACCGGAAACGAATGTTTCAGGGTGGGGAAAGGGATTCTCCACTCAAGGGTTAAAGCTTGGAGGCTTGTTTTGGTATGGAGGCCAAAACAATAACCCTGACGACAATCATACATCAAGGAGGATGAGGCAATGCCAGTTCGAATCTTCAACAATATTCCTTCGCTCAATGCCCAGCGCATATTGGGCATCAACAACGACCGCCTGGCGCAATCGGTAGAACGGATCGCATCCGGTATCCGCATCAACCGCGGCGCCGACGACGCCGCCGGGCTCGCCATTTCAGAAGCACTCCGCTCCGACATCCGGGCACTGAGGCAGGCCGTCCGCAACTCAAACGACGGCATCTCTCTGATCAACGTCACCGAAGGTGCGCTCAACGAGCAGTCGGGGATTCTCATCCGTCTGCGGGAGCTTTCCTCCCAGGCCGCCACCGGTACCGTCGGTTCCACAGAGCGCGCCACCATCCAGCTCGAGTTCACCGCTCTCAGGAATGAGATCGACCGCATCGCGGCCACCACCGAGTTCAACGGCCAGAAACTGGTCGACGGCTCGCTCTCTTCTTCGGTCGCCTCTGCAAATCAGATCCTGATTCAGGTCGGCATCGACAGCAGCTCGGACAGCCGCATCAACCTGAACACCGAGGTGAACCTGCAGGCCATCACCTCCACCAGCCTCGGTATCGAGGGTCTGAGCGTCACCACGGCCGGCAACGCGTTGACCGCGCTCGACACCATCAACTCCGCCATCGCCATCGTCACGGCGGGCCGCGGCGCGGTGGGTGCGGTGCAGAACCGGCTGGTGCGCACCATCGGCAATCTGTCCATCACGGTGGAAAACCTGCAGGCCGCAGAATCCGCCATCCGCGATGCCGACATCGCGGAGGAAGTCGCCACCCTGACCCGGAACCAGATTCTGGTGCAGTCGGCGACATCCATGGTCGGACAGGCCAACTTGCTGCCGCAGTCCGTACTTCAGCTTTTAGGTTAAGGTATACCCCTTAACTGATTATAAATTTTAAAGTGTTTCTGGAGGTGATCCGCATGTCTTTGAAAGTTTCTCTGGATGTGGCGGTGCCTAGGCCTCCGCCTAAGAAGCCTTTGAGTCTCAAAACATCCGGAAACGAATCCAGCTCGGCCGATTCCGGCAAGCCGCATCCGGATAAAATCCTGGTGGAGGAAAACGGCCATCTGACACGAACGATGAACCGGAAAGTGGATTTCCAGGTAGATCACGATTCTCAGGAATTGATCGTCCAGGTGATCAACGCAAAAACCGGGGAAATCGTGGTTCAGATTCCTCGGGACGATTTTTCCCTGGTGAAAAATCGTCCCGCTCCCTCCCCAGGGGATTTCTTCAATGAGTTCGCATAAGTTTTATTGAAGCTCTTGCGTGCTCTTTGAAAGCACACGCAAAACGAAAGCGCCTCCTCCCCGGAGGCGCTTTTTTTTGCTCCCCGCAACCGGCCGCGTTGCAGCGCGCCGCCGCACCGCCGCACCGCCCACCGCCCTCCCCTTCCCCTGACGCCGTTCCAGCCGGGAAAAAAGCCTTAAAGGTAATTTTTCAAAATCCCGATACAACCAAAAGTTGCATTGCTCTTGCAAAACGACCGGAAGAAACACGTCATCCATCTGCATTTGGAGGTTGCCCCGAAAAAAACACCCCATCCGATGATATTAGCAGGCAGGCTCCAGCAAGGAAGCTGGGGCTAGGCAAGTGATTGTTTCAATAATCAAGGAGGATTAGGCACATGCCGATAAGAATCTTTAACAACATCCCCTCCCTCAATGCCCAGCGCATATTGGGCATCAACAACGACAGGCTGGCCATCTCGGTCGAGCGCATCGCGTCCGGCATCCGCATCAACCGCGGCGCCGACGACGCCGCCGGGCTCGCCATTTCCGAAGCGCTGCGTTCGGACATCCGCGCCCTCAGGCAGGCCATCCGCAACGCCAACGACGGCATCTCCCTCATCAACGTCACCGAAGGCGCGCTCAACGAGCAGTCGGGTATTCTCATCCGTCTGCGCGAACTCTCCTCCCAGGCCGCCACCGGAACCGTCGGTTCCACCGAGCGGCAGACCATTCAGCTGGAATTCGACGCGCTCAGGTCCGAAATCGACCGCATCGCCGCCACCACCGAGTTCAACGGCCAGAAACTGGTGGACGGCTCGCTGGCCTCGTCGGTCGCCTTCACCAATCAGATTCTGATCCAGGTGGGCATCGACGCGACCACCGACAGCCGCATCAACCTCAACACCGAGGTCAACCTGCAGGCCATCACCGCCTCGAGCCTCGGTATCGACGTGTTGAGCGTGACCACCGCCGGCGCCGCGCTGACCGCGCTGGACCTGCTGAACAACTCGATTTCCATCGTCACCCAGGGCCGCGGTAAAGTGGGCGCGGTGCAGAACCGGCTGGTGCGCACCATCGCCAACCTGTCGATTTCGGTGGAAAACCTGTCCGCAGCGGAATCCGCCATCCGCGATGCCGACATCGCGGAAGAAGTCGCGCTTCTGACCCGGAACCAGATTCTGGTGCAGGCGGCCACGGCCATGGTGGGTCAGGCCAACCTGATCCCGCAGTCGGTGCTGCAGCTGCTCCAGTAAACGGGAGAATCCGCCGGACACCACACGGCAGAAGCTCATCGGATAAAAAAATATTGTGGCTTGAATCTTTTCAGGGAGGAAAAGAATGTCACTCAAAATATTCACCAACGTATCCTCATTGAATTCGCAGCGGGCGCTCGAGTCCAACCGGTCGCAGCTGGGCCGTTCGATTTCCCGCATCGCGTCCGGCATCCGCATCACCAAAAGTTCCGACGATGCGGCCGGCCTCGCCATCTCCGAAGGATTGACCTCCGACGTCCAGGCTCTCAAGCAGGGAGCGAAAAACCTCAACGACGGCAAGGCGCTGATCAACAGCGCGGACGGCGCTTTGAGCGAGCAGGCGGGCATCCTCATCCGCCTGCGCGAGCTGGCATCCCAGGCGGCCACCGGCACCATCGGCCGCACCGAGCGGGAGACCATCCAGCTGGAATTCGACGCGCTCCGCGAAGAGCTCGACCGCATCGCCAACACCACCGAGTTCAACGGCCAGAAACTGATCGACGGTTCCCTCGCCGCCGGCGCATCGCAGAACATCGTGATTCAGGTCGGGCTGGACTCCACCTCCGACAGCCGCATCAACCTCAATCAGGCGATCAACCTCACCGAGGTGACCGCCGAATCGCTGGGCATCGACAATGAAACCATCGTCACCCAGGCGGATGCGTTTGAGGCTCTCGGCGCGCTGACCGACGCCATCGACATTCTCAACGAAATCCGCGGCCGGGTCGGCGCCACCCAGAACCGGGTCGCCCGGGCGCTGAACAACCTGAATGTGACGATCGAGGGGCTGACCGACGCCCTGACCACCATCAAGGACGCGGACCTGGCGGTGGAACTCGCCGAGCTGACCAAAAACCAGATCCTGGTGCAGGCCGGTTCCGCCATGGTGAGCCAGTCCAATCTCACGCCGCAGGCGGTGCTGACCCTTCTCTGACGCGGCGCCCGCCAGCGCAAGGCACACAACGAAGACACGCCCGCCCGCGGGCGTGTCTTTTCTTTTCAGCACCCGAAACGGCCCGAAACGGGGATAAAATCCTTTCCGCATCCGCGCACGGGAAGTGTTATACTCCTGCCACCACCGGAGTCTGGATCGTTTCAATCCTCCGAACGCGTTTCACTTCCAGACCGGCAAAGTCCCGTCACAGAATCCAGCGGCAGCATCCAGGGCACGCCCACACCACCGCCCTTCAAATCTTTGGACACGGCATGAAAAAACTGAAACTGGGTCTGATCGGCTGCGGCAGAATCGGCGCGCTGCTGGAGGACGATCCGCTGCGCGGCAAACCCTGCACCCATGCCGGCGGCTTTGCCGCCCTGCCCTCGGTCGCCATCGCCGCCGCCTGCGACATCGACACCGAGCGGCTCAAACGCTTCGGCAAACGCTTCAACGTGCCCAACCTGTACACCGATCACAAAGAAATGCTCCGGCAGGAAGACCTCGACATTGTCTGTGTCGCCGCCTGGACCCACCTGCACGCGGCCCTGACTCTCGATGCGGCCCGTTCGGGCGTGCGCGGCATCTACTGCGAAAAACCCATCGCCAACAACCTGAAAGACGCCCGCAAAATGGTCCGCGTCTGTGAGAAAAACAACGTGGTCCTGAGCGTCAACCACGAACGCCGATTCGACCCCTGGTACAACAAGGCGCGCGCCCTCATTCAAAGCGGCCGCATCGGCGAGGTGCGCACCATCGTCGGCAACGCCTTGAGCTGGAAGCCGGGCAAACGGCCGCGCGACGTGCACGGCGGCGGTCCCCTGTTTCACGACGGCACCCATTTGACCGACCTTCTGTTATACTTTGGCGGACCCATCGACTGGGTGTCCGGCCACGCCGTCTGGCCGCACGGCAAAAACCACATCGAGGAGACCGCCTGCGCCCTGCTCCGTTTCAAAAGCGGGGCGATGGGATTCATCGAAGGCGGCGGCGCCCGCAACTATTTCAATTTCGAGCTCGACATCCAGGGCTCCGAAGGTCGTCTGATGATCGGCAACGACGGCCGGCAGCTGCATCTCGCGAAAAAGAGCAAACGCTTCACCGGCTTCACCGAACTCAAACCCGTTCCGTTTCCCGCCCCCCGAAAGGACGTCAGTCCTTTCATCGGCGGCGCCCGCGACCTGGTCGCCAGCATCCGCAGGGGAACACCGCCCGCTTCCTCGGGCAAGGACGGCCTCAGGGCCTTGAACGTCATCCTTTCCATTTACCGTTCCGCGCAGAATAAAGGACAGCGCATCAAACTGACATGAACCCAAAAAACGCAACGCTCTGGATCGGTCTCATCATCGGCATCCTGCTTGTGACCACGGTGATCAAAATTTACAGCAGCGCCCACGACGAATTCCGGCTGGCCGAGCAACTGGCCGGTGAAAAAAAATACGCCGAAGCGGTGCCGCACTACGAACGCGCCATCCACTGGTACCTGCCCGGTCTCGACGTCACGGACCGGGCCGCTGCAGGACTGTGGCGCATCGCCGAGGCCCATGAGGCCGCGGGCGAACCGCAGCAGGCGCTGGATGCCTACCGGCTGTTGCGCAGCGCTTTCTACTCGACGCGCAGCGTGTTCACGCCGGGCAAACACTGGATCGCAAAGTGCAATGAAAAAATCGCGGCGCTGATGGCGAAGGCGCCGCCTTCCTCGCCGTCTGAACAGGAACTGACCTTCGAACAGAGAAAGGCACAGAACCTCTCGCGGCTCAGCGAAGAAAGATCGCCGCGGCCCGGCTGGGCGGTGCTGGCGGAAGTGGGATTCTTCGGTTGGGTGCTCTGCGCCGTGTTGTTCATTGTCCTCGCTGTGACTAAAAGCGGCGCCTTGAAACCCCGGCCCGGCTGGGCGCTCACGGGTGGATTCGTTGTTTTTTATGCGCTGTGGATCTGGGGGCTGTTCCGGGTTTGAGCGCACCGCGACGGGGTCAACCCGCGTGCCATTAAAATTTTTTAATTGAAAAAAAATCAGGCTGTATGCTATTTTTTTTAACGAAATCTCCCACTTCAATTCTGCATTCTGTGGTTCTTCCTTATATTGATTTCGTTTAATTTTTTTTCCGAGTCCACCGTAATTTCACCGCCGGAGCCGATGCATGATTGAAGTCCAGAACCTGACGAAATTTTACGGCCCGCGTCCGGCCATAAAGGGTCTCACGTTCCGCATCGACAAAGGTGAAGTGGTGGGTTTTCTCGGCCCCAACGGCGCCGGCAAATCCACCACCATGAACATCCTCGCCTGCATCCTGCCCGCATCCGAAGGTTCGGTGAAAATCGGCGGCCACGATGTGTTCGAGCAGTCGCTGGAAATCAGGAAAATGATCGGATACCTGCCGGAAAATCCACCGCTCTATCCCGACATGACCGTTTCCCGTTATCTCGCGTTCGCGGCGGGGCTGCGCCAGGTTCCGGGAAACAAGATCCAGCAGAGCATCGACCGCGTGGTGGAAAAATGCGTCTTAAAGGACGTGCGCGGCCGCCTCATCGGCCGGCTGTCCAAGGGATTCCAGCAGCGCGTCGGCCTGGCCCAGTCCATGATCCACAACCCGGACATCCTCATCCTCGACGAACCCACCATCGGGCTGGACCCGATCCAGATCATCGAGATCCGCAAGCTGATCCAGGAGCTCGCCGCGGCGCACACCATCATCCTGAGTTCGCACATCCTTCCCGAGATCACGCAGATCTGCAAGCGCGTGATCATCATCAACGAAGGCGAGATCGCCGCGGTCGATTCTCTCGACGGCCTGACGGCGTCTTTGAACAAGAGCGAACGGCTTTTTCTGAAAGTGCGGAACGGTTCCGGCAACATCGCCGAGACCCTGCAGAATCTTCCCAACGTGCGTTCGGTGCAGTCCGATCACCCGCAGCAGTACGTGCTCGAATGCGAGATCAACGCACACCTGCAGGACGAGGTGGCCCGCCTCGCGCTCGACAATCAATGGGGGATCGATGAGTTGAAACCCTTGTCCATGACGCTCGAAGACATTTTCCTCAAGCTCACGCTTGAGGAAAAAGAAGTCGAAGCCAAACACGAATAGAGGAAACCAGCATGCGCAACGCGTGGGTCATCGCCAAACGGGACATGGGGTCGTACTTCGGCTCGCCGGTGTTCTACGTGGTCACCACCGTGTTCCTCTTCATCAACAGCTGGATCTTTTTCAACATCCTGAGCTTTTTCAGCATGCAGAGCGTGCAGGCCAGCCGCTTTCAGGGCATGAACGTCGGCCTGAACCTGAACGACATCGTCATCGAGCCCGCTTTTCACAACATGCTGGTGATCCTCTTGCTCATCATTCCGGTGATCACCATGCGCAGCTTCGCGGAAGAGAAAAAACTCAAGACCTTCACCCTGCTGGCGTCGTCGCCGGTGCACCTGCGCGAGATCGTGTTCGGCAAGTTCCTCGCCTGCATGGCGGTGGTGACGGTCATGGTGCTTTTGTCCTCCTACGGAGTCTGGTTTCTGATCATTCTGGGCGAACCGGAAATCGGCCCGATCGTCACCGGCTACCTGGGCATCCTGCTGATGGCGGGCTGCTTCGTGGGCATGGGGATCTTCGCTTCCTCGCTCACCGAAAACCAGATCATCGCCGGCGTGATCGCTTTCGGCCTGTCCTTATTCATGTGGATCATCGGCTGGGCCGCCCAGTCCTCCGGACCTGGCGTGGCGGAAGCGCTCACCTACCTTTCCCTGATCGACCACGTCGACCGTTTCCTCAAAGGCATGGTGGACACCAGCGATCTGGTGTACTACATCACGTTCACGCTGTTCACCCTGTTTCTCACCCACCGGGTGCTGGATTCGCAACGATGGAGATAGCCTTTCTATGAAACAATGGATTCCCATTTTCGGCTGGCTGGCGATCCTGTTCGGCTTTGCGGCGCTGTTTTTCTACGTGGTGCTGCCCGGCCAGACGATCCTGATGGGTTCGCTCGCCGCCGTGGCGGGAATCAACGCCGTGTTTTTCCTGGTCGGCGGCTGGGATTCCATCCGGCGCAGCCTGAAAACCCGCACCGCGCTGTACGGCATGAACGCCGTTGTGCTGGTGGCGGTGGTGCTGGGTATCCTGATCTTCGTCAACCTGCTGGCCTTCCGGCACAAGCACCGCTTCGACTTCACCGAATCCGGCGTCTACACACTGGCGCCGCAGACCAAAAAGATCGTCTCCAGCCTGCCCCGCGAGGTGACGCTGACCGCGTTTTTCCGCAGCGACGCGCCGACCAAAACGAAGTTCGAGAACCTGATCGACGGCTACTTGAGCCTCTCCGACAAGATCAAACTCAGCTTCGTCGATCCCGACCGCAACCCGGCCATCGTCAAGCAGTACGGCATCACCACCTACGACACGGTGGCGTTTGAAAGCGGCAAGCAGGAAACCAAGGTGCAGAACCCCACCGAGGAAAACCTGACCAACGCCTTCGCCAAGGTGATCCGCGACGAGAAGAAAACCATCTATTTCCTCAAGGGGCACGGTGAAAAGGACATCGAGAGCAAGGAAAACCAGGGCTATTCCGCCGCCAAGGAAGCCCTGATGAAAGACGGCTTCGAGGTGAAGCCCCTGCTTTTGCTGCAAAGCGGCGCGATTCCGGACGACGCTTCCGTGCTCATCGTCTCCGGCCCGGAAAAACCGATTCTTCCCGAGGAGGAAAAACTCATCGCCGAATACCTGGACAAGGGCGGTGCGGTGCTTTTGCAGGCCGACCCGAAAACCGAATTCGGCCTGACCGATCTTCTGGAAAAATGGGGCGTCGGCCTGCAGCAGGACATCATCATCGACCCGCTTTCCAAACTGTTCGGCGGCGACTTCGCGACGCCGGTGATCAGCCAGTACACCCTGCACGCCATCACCAAAGATTTCGGTCTCGACACCGTCTACCCGGTGCTGCGTTCGGTGACCGCCAATGAGGTCGAGGGCATTGAAACCACCGAACTCATGCAGAGCGGGCAGAACAGCTGGGCGGAAACCGATTTCGATTCCAAAAAGGTGAAATTCGATCAGGGCGTCGACCGCATGGGGCCGGTGCCCGTCGCCGTGCTCGCCTCCACCAAGACCGGGGAGGAACAGCCTGAGCTTCCCGCCGGCCACGCTCCCGTGGACCCGCCTGAGAAAAGCCCCTCCGGCAAGCCCAAAGGGCGGCTGCTCGTCATCGGCGATTCGGATTTCGCCAGCAACGGCTACTTTCGCGCCGGCGGCAACGGCGACTTTTTCCTCAACGCCGCCTCCTGGCTGGCCGAGGAGGAAAACCTGATCTCGATCCGTCCGCGCGAGCGCAAGGACAGCCCGCTGCAGCTGACGCGCGCCTCGGGAAGCGCGATGTACATCCTCGGTCTGGTGGTGTTCCCCGGCCTGGTGGTGCTGGCCGGGGTCCGCAACTGGTGGAGGAGACGGCGTCTATGAGGTTTAAAGGAACCCTGTGGCTGGTCGTGGCGCTGATCGCGCTCATCGCCTATTATTACGGCGTCGAGCTGCCTTCCCAGGAAAGGAAAAAAAGCGAGGAAGCGCGATCGGAACAGCTTTTTCAGTTCGACGCCGCGGATATCAGCGAATTCGCCCTGCAGTCCGCCGCGCAGAACCTGCGTCTCAAACGCAAAAACGCGGACACCTGGCAGTTGATCGAACCCCTCAAGGCCGCGGCCGACAACGAAAACGCCAACGCCTTCGCGGCGAAACTCAGCGGCGCCCGCTTCACCCGCGTGGTCGAGGAGGTCCCCGAAGACCCCGCTTCCTACGGCCTGAAGGATCCCGGACTCACGGTCCGGCTCAAGCTGAAAGACGGCAAGGAGCACACGCTCGCCATCGGCGATGTCAATCCCCTCAACCAGAAAGTCTACGTCCAGCGCGGCGGGGAAACGCGCGTGCTGCTGGCCGCCGACGCCCGGGAGGATTTCGAACAGTCGGTGTTCGCTCTCCGGGACAAGTCCCTGTTGAAATTCGACGCCAGGGACATCGATACCGTGCGCCTGAAAAATGCGGACAACGATTTCACCCTGGTCAAAAAAGGCGAACGCTGGACAGTGTCGCACAAGGATCTAAAATCCCGCGGCGACACCATCGAGATCGACAACTTCCTGCACACCCTGGAAAACGCCCGCGTCAAGGAGTTCGTGGAAGAAGCGCCCAAATCGCTCGCCCCATTCGGCCTCAACGCGCCGGCCGCGACGCTAAAACTGCATTCCAAAAAATCCGGAAAGCCCCTCACACTGCTGGCCGGAGAAAAGCGCGACACGTCGGGCTATTTCGGCAAGGTCGAGAGCGCTCCCAACGTCGTCCTTCTGGGCAATCAGATGTTCAAAATCCTGTCCAGGCAGTTCGACGAGTTCATGGACCGCTCTCTGCTTGAGTTTAAGGAGGAAAACGTCACTCAGCTCGACATCCAGAACGGCCAGGAAACCATCCGGCTGGCGCGCAGCGGCGCGAAGGACTGGAAAATCACCGAGCCCCAATCCCTGCGCGTCGATCCCGCCGCCGTGAAAAGCGTGCTGATCGATCTGAAGCAGGCGCGGATCAGCGAATTCATCAAGACCGTGGACAAAAGCCCCGCCCTGTTCGGGCTCGATTTCCCACCCAAAATCCTGACCGTCCACCGCAGGAACAAAAATCCCTGGACGATGAAACTGGGCAATGACTCGATCAACCGGGAAAACGTCTACGCCACCCGCTCCGAGGACGGCACCGTGTTCACTCTGGGCAAGGACACGGTTAAAAAACTGTTCCGTTCGCTGCACGATCTGCGCTTCAAAAAGCTTTTGCAATTTGACAAAAAGGACATCGACCGCATCGCCATCGCCTATCCGGACCGGACTTTCGAACTCAAGGCAAAGGGCAAGGAATGGGCGCTGAAAAAGCCGGAAACGATCGACGCGGTGCCCGAATTTCTCGGCAAAGACATTCTCTGGACCCTGACCAACCTGGAATTCGAATCCATCGTCGAGGAGCCGCTCACCGACAAACAGTCCGGCCTCGACAAACCCAGCGTCACGGTATCCATCTGGAAAGGAAATGAAAATCTTGCCGGGCGCGTGAGCGTCGGCAATCCCACCGAAAACGACGAAAAACGCCGCTACGCCCGCGTCAGTGGCAAGCCGGGCCTGTTCACCATCAAGGACCGCTTTCTCGACGAGATCCCCAAAGACCTGGAAAAATTCAAAAGCGGTTGAATCCCGGTCCGCGCCACAGGCCCGCCTCCCCTTTTTTCCTCAAAGCCCTTTAAATACAGGCTTCACAACCACCTCCGGCATCCGCCCCGCAGGCTTGGGCGAAAGGAAACCCGCCCCGTTCCGACTTTGCAACGGGCGTTGATGAACGTTCACGGCGCATGCAAGGAGCGTGGATCATGAGCACACTGGAAGTGGTGGAAACCCTGATTCAAACAATCCCCTGTCCCGTCTGCCTCAACACCCGGTTTGAAGTCACTGAGCTGCGAGCTGCCGCGGTCTCTGCGACACCCAGGCCGCGTGCGGGCACTGCCATTACAAGTTCATCGTCACCCAGGACCGCAAAACGCAGGAAGGCCTGCTCGGCAAGGTGAAAGCGCACCTCACCGGAAAGGGCTGCCCCGAATGCCAGAGTCAGGCGCTCGCGGTGGAGTTTCTGTGCGATCTGGGCACCGAGGACTGTTTTTCTCTCGCGAAATGCGAGCCCAACGGCCATTACAGCCGTGTCGACACGCAGAGCATCCGCACCCGGCTCAACTGAAACCACATAAAATCCGATGTGTTTCAGAGAACTGTGCAGCCATCCCGATCGACCGGCGGGATAAACCGAAAAACCCTGCCGGAGAAATGAAGGGAAAAAACCGAAACCGGAGCCAGGTCACATTTTTCCTGCAACCGGGGATCAGGCGGCCACAGAGTGCTTTTCGGAACGAATAATCCGATTCCGTGGGGTGAAGGGCGGCCGGCAAAACAGGGCGTGAAAGCCCGAAACTCACAATTTTATCCACAGGAAAAATAAGCTGTTTAATAACAAATGGTTAATGGAAAGCCTCGGCGTCCGCCCCGTAAAATGAGGAAATCGCTGGTTTTTTATTTTGCAGCTCCTTGAAATAAAAGCGCTCCCTCCGATATTCCGGAAAACGGCACGCCCGCGGGAAAGCGACACCCCACAATATGTAGATTATGCGAAGTATGAGGACACATTATGTAGTATCCGGTGGCAAAAAAATCGGATCTCCGGAAAAAGTTCCTCCATATAACATATTGATATCATTGCCAATATCCTGAAAATGAAGAAATTTTAATTTTTAGCCCTTGACAGGCCACTATATGTAGTGCTACCGTTCTCTGGCCACACTAGATAGGGGGTGCTGGACGGCCCTAATCGGTTACAAAATCTAGGTTTTATCGGCATATTAATAATTTTTATCGGCACCATTCACGATCAACCCGCCGCTTTCTGCGGATAAGAACTTCCACTGGCGGGTTGCTGTTGAAAGAGAGGAATCCATCTTGAACGAGACACATCCCCGGAATTCTTTCGAGAAAAGGATGATAGCGAACGGGATGTACGCCAGTCTCAAACCCCTTCCCATACCCCCATATGCAACGAGCGCCAGCCGAAACCTGCATTTGTATCGGCAACAGAATTCCTTCCAAGTGGCGTACAAAGATGATGGAACCTCCTTTTCGTGGCACAGCGAAACTCACGCCGTTTCGCTTGTCAAAATAGCAACCCGCCTCCTTTCTTGCTTTTCAATGCCTCGCCCGTCCGTGTCCAGGTTTTCCGGTTTCAATCCCATTCCCATGTCAAGGACGGGTGCGCTTCAACCAGCCGCTTTTTGAATTTTCTTTGGATCGGCAACGGGCGAGGCATTTTTCATATCAATCCCAATACCGCATATTATCCCCGCTTCACGCATTTCCCCGCGTTCCCCGCCATTGCCACAGCAACTCCCGCGGCCTTGCTCCGCGTGGGTCCCTGCATTATAGTGAATGTCTGATAAACCGAACCGGGGGAAATCCATGCTCACCCAAACAAACCGGCCGCGCTGCGATGTCACGGGCGACCGGCTGCCGCAGTACGCCCATCCCGGCGACGCCGGCGCGGACCTGCATTCTTCCGAAGAAGCACGGATACCGGCGCGCGGCCGCAAACTGGTCGGCACCGGAATCCGTCTCAGCCTGCCCCCCGGCTGCGTCGGGCTCATCTGGCCGCGCAGCGGACTTGCGGTGAAACAGGGGCTCGACTGCGGCGCCGGCGTCATCGATGCGGGCTACCGCGGCGAGGTGAAAGTGCTGCTGTTCAACCACACGGACACCGATCACTGCGTCCAGCCGGGCGACAAGATCGCCCAGTTGCTGGTGCAGAAGGTCGAACGCGTCCAGTTCGTGAAGGTGGACTCGCTGGAAGACTCCGGCCGGGGAGACAACGGATTCGGCTCGACAGGAAAATGAAAGTCCAGGTGAATGATTCGGAAATCGAGCTTTTGCAGGGGGACATCACCGAAAACGACGCCGACGCCATCGTCAACGCGGCCAATTCCCGGCTGATCCTGGGCGGCGGCGTCGCCGGCGCCATCGCCAGAAAAGGCGGCCCGGCCATCCAGCAGGAATGCAGCGCCCTGGGTTCCTGTCCCGTCGGCGAAGCGGTGGTCACCACAGGTGGAAACCTGCGTGCGAAATTCGTGATCCACGCCGTCGGCCCCAAATGGGGCGAAGGCGGCGAGGACGCCAAACTCAAAAGCGCCTGCCTCCACAGCCTCAAACGGGCCGACGAAAAGGGGCTGCGCTCGATCGCCCTTCCGGCCCTGTCCACAGGCATTTTCGGCTTTCCCCTCGAGCCGGCGGCGCGCATCCTGCTTGAGGCGGCGGTCCAACACCTGTCCGGCGACACCGGACTGAAGTCGGTGCGGTTCGTGCTGTTCGACGCAGAAAGCCTCGCCATTTTCACAAATACCCTGCAATCCCTTGAGATCGGGTGAAAATTCTGGTCTAATAGATCGTTGCACTCGCGCATTTCCCGTTCCGAACGGCGGCGCTTCCCGCCGGAAAACACCATGGGATTCATCGACAATTTATTTGGCAAATGGTTCGGCAAACCCGCCGCTGAGGAAAGCCAGACGGCAGCGCCTGATGGTGGCTCCGCCGAGGGCAAAGGCACGTTCAAAGTCGTCCGCATCCAGCCCACGCCGAACCCCGATGCGTTTCAGTTCATCCTCAACGGTCCGGTGATCGCCGCCGGCACCCGCTCCTTCAACAACGCCGGGGAAGCCAAAGGCGATGTGCTGGCGGAGTCCCTGTTCGCCATCTTTGGCATCGAGAATGTGTTCGTGAAGGAAAATTTCGTCACCGTCACCAAATCCGGTGTGGTCGGCTGGCACACGGTGACCGAGAACATCGGCGCGGCCATAGAAAAACACCTCACGTTTTACGAAAGCGGCGATGAGCCCAAAGAGGCGTCCGCAAACCTCGAACCGGTTCTGGAAGGTTTCCGCAAGGAGGATTTTCCCAACTGCAGCAACGAGGAGAAGACCAAGGTGATCGAAGCGCTTCTGGATGTGGCCATCCGGCCGGCACTGTCCAACGACGGCGGCGGGCTCGACATTCTGGGCATCGAAGGCAACGTCGTGAAGATCCATTATCAGGGCGCCTGCGGCAGCTGCCCCAGCTCCACCACCGGCACCCTCAATTACATCGAAAACTTCCTCAAGGAAGCCCTTCACCCCGACCTGACCGTCCAGGCCAACTAGCCTGAACGGGCGTCATCGTTTCGCCTACCCTTAAAACTCGTATTGCAAGCGGAACACCAGCTCGCATGAGCTTCATACCTTATCCGGTATGGGACCGGCCGCATTGAAGTTCATGATGTAGTCCAGCGCGCCTTGGGGATCGGCGGCGACGCCGAACAGGTCCAGTGTGTTCTTTTTGGCGAAGTTGAGCGCGACGATTTCCTTGAGATGGGAGAGCAGCCCGTCGTAAAACCCTTCCGTGTTGACGAACACCAGCGGCCGGTCCGTCTGTTTGAGCTGACGCAGGGACAGGATTTCCATCGCCTCCTCCAGCGTTCCGATGCCGCCGGGCAGCACGATGAACCCGTCCGAGCGCTTATCCAGTTCCGCCTTGCGCTCCCGCATGTCCTGCGTGACGATCAGCTGATCGGCCTCGATGTATTCGATGTCTTTCGTTTTGAAAAAAGCCGGCAGAACCCCGGTCACTCGCCCGCCTTTTTCGTGCACCCCCCGCGCCACGCAGCCCATCAGCCCGATCGACGCGCCGCCGTAGATCAACTCCACGCCCAGCATCCCCATGCGGCGCCCCAGGTCCGTCGCGGCTTCTTTATAGACCGGCGCCACAGCCGAACTGGAAGCGCAGAACACGCAGATCGCGCGCACGTTTTTCATGAACTCCCCCTTTTCCAATCAGAACCCGCCCAGTCGCGGCGGCAGGCGCCGGGACGGCGCCGCCCACCCCGGCTCCCAACCCATTTCTTACACGCACCCCTCCGGTAAATGTAATTTGTATCACAATTATTTGTGACCGCTCTCCTTACGAATTGGGCGCGACAAAATTATATTTATTAACAACATACTTGCTGATCAGCATCCTCGCGGCAAGTGAGATCAACCCAATGGGGAGGTGCATTATGCTTCATGAGGTTCGAATTTTCGGCCCGGACGGAAAATTGAAAAAACTGATCACCAAGCAGGAATTGAGCCGGGAACACTGGAAAAGCTTCCACGAAGCCACCAACGACATTTACATCGGCAAGCTCGCCAAGGGCCGGGTGCCGCGGATGGTGCGCGACATCCTCGATGTCGAGTTTCCCGATTTTTCCGACGAATTCAAAAGGAAATGATCTTTCCCGCACCAACCCAGGAAACGCGCCCAAATGGACGCCTTTCCTTGCAGCCATAAACCGCAGCCCGCTTCCCATTACCGGGGACAATGGGAACCGGGTCGTTCCGTCACTCTTTTTCATCCGGTGTGAACAGCCGCTTGTATTCACGAATGGCGTAGCGGTCGGTCATCCCGGAAATGTAGTCGCACAACCTCCGTTCGAACGGGTCTTCCCTTTTCCCATCCAGAAGGGTTCCCGGAAGCAGTTCCGGAATCTTGACGTACGCTTGAAATATCTCCGTTAGATACAATTTGGCTTTGAATTCCATGCGCCGGACCCTGCGGTGCGTGTACATGTTCTTGAACAGAAATCGTTTGAGCTCTTTGTTCTTGGCATCCGTTTCCGGGCTGAAACCCGCGGCCCGGCTGGAAGCGCAGCGGATGTCGTCGGCGCTGCGGATGTCCAGCGCGGACAGGTTCTTGAGCGTGCTTTCCCTGAAATCCGTGATCAGGTCGTTGATGATGCGGCGCACGATCTGGTATTTCTTCAGCTTGAAGTCCAGGTTGGCGTAATTCTGATCCAGCCACGCCTCGTTCTCCGTCCACAGCGCCACCTTCCTGAGTTCCGCAAGGTCCAGAAGGTTGGAGGTGATGCCGTCGTCCAGGTCGTGGGCGTTGTAGGCGATGCCGTCGGCGTGGTCGACCACCTGCGCCTCGAGCGACGGGTAGCGGAACCCTGCCTGCCGGGTGATCGGATTTTCCGCATCCTTCGAATGTTTGCTGATCCCTTCCAGCACCTCCCAGGTGAGGTTCAGCCCCGCGAATTCCGGGTAGCGCTTCTCCAGCAGCTTCACGATGCGCAGGCTCTGCTTGTTGTGCTCGAACCCGCCGTGGTCCTGCATCAGTTTGTTCAGAACATTCTGCCCCGTGTGCCCGAACGGCGGGTGCCCCAGATCGTGCGACAGCGCGATCGCTTCCGCCAGGTCTTCGTTGAGCTGCAGGGACTTGCAGATCGAGCGCGCGATCTGCGCCACTTCCAGAGAGTGCGTGAGCCGGGTGCGGTAGTAATCGCCCTCGTGGTAGACGAACACCTGGGTCTTGTATTCCAGCCTGCGGAACGCCGAGCTGTGGATCACCCGGTCGCGGTCCCGCTGAAAGCGCGTGCGGTAGGGATGCTCCGGCTCCGCGTGCTGGCGGCCCCGGCTGTCCCCGCTGCGCACCGCGTAAGGCGCGAGCGCCGTCTTCTCGTTTTCTTCGATATCGTTGCGATCGATCAAGGGGCGGCTCCCATCGTGGCTCGGGTTGAACGAAAAAGTCCGGACCGCCTGCAAATTTAGGCCCGGGCCTCATTTTGCCTTATTTTTTTCCTTTTTTGAATTCATGCCGCAAGATAATTTCTCCCGGCTTTTTTGATTTCACCCTCACTCGCCTCATTTATCGAAACTGCATGGATATTGTCCCCTCGCAATCGCAAGCGGCTGCGTTATAATGGTGCCGGCCTCACTGCGGTAACGAGTCCTTCCGGCATCGACAATCCCATCCTGGAAATCGCATCCGAATGGAATCCATCAGCATTGTTCATCAGGTGGCACTCATCATCATATTGGGGATTCTCTCGCAATGGGTTTCGTGGCGCCTGAAATTTCCTTCCATCATCCTGTTCTCCATCGCGGGGATCGTGCTGGGCCCCCTTCTCAACCTGGTCAATCCCAGTGAGGATTTTGGCACCCTGCTGCCCGCCATCATCAAACTGGCGGTCGCCATCATTTTGTTTGAAGCGGGGCTGAATCTCAGGTTCCATGAACTCAAGCACGCGGGCCGCGCCCTGTGGCAGCTGATCCTGGTGGGCCTGCCGCTGTCCTTTGGTTTCGGTTACCTGGTGTGCCGTTTTGTGGGTGGGTTTTCCGTCACGGTCTCCCTGCTCGTTTCCGCCATTCTGGTCGTCACCGGGCCCACCGTCATCCTGCCGCTGATCCGGCGCACCAAGCTCGAAGCCCGCACCTCCCTCATCCTGAAATGGGAAGGCATCATCAACGATCCCATCGGCGTGCTGCTGGCCGTCCTGGTTTTTGAATTTCTGGTCGTCACCGGAGATCTGCAACTGACCCAGGCGACCTTTTTCCATCTGGCAGGCGCGATCACCATTGCGATTCTGCTGGGAATCGCGGCGGGTTACCTCTTGAAGTTTCTTTTTGAAAAAGGGCACGCTCCGGAGTTTCTCAAACTGCCCATCGTTTTTTCCATCGTGCTGTCGGTGTATGTGGTGGCCAACCTCATGCAGGAAGAGATCGGGCTGCTGGCCGTGACCGTGCTGGGCATGACCATGGGCAACATCAACATGCTGATCATCTACGAGCTGAGGCAATTCAAGGAACACATCACGCTCATACTGGTTTCGGTGGTATTCATCATTCTGACCGCCGACACCGATCTCAAGGCCATCGCCAATCTCGACTGGCGCGGCGTCGCCTTTCTCATCTGCTTCCTGTTTTTTGTCCGGCCGGCGGCGGTCTGGATCGCCACATTCGGCTCCGGTTTGAAATGGCAGGAAAAACTGTTCATCGGATGGATCGCCCCCAGGGGCATCATCGCCGCATCCGTGGCGGGATTTGTCGGGCTGGAGTTGGCGGAGCGCGGCTATCCGGATGCACACCTGCTGAGCCCGCTGATCTTTTCGGTGATTTTTGCCACCGTCCTGCTGCACGGATTCAGCATCCAGTGGCTGGCGAACAAGCTGGGCCTGGCCACGGGCCACCGCGAAGGCGTGCTGATCGTGGGGTCGAACGCCTGGAGCATCGGACTGGCCCGGATTCTGTCCGACTCCGGATTGCCGGTCATGCTGGTGGACAGTTCCTGGCACAGTTTGAAGGAGGCCCGCCTGGAAGGGCTGCCGATCCACTATGGGGAAATCCTGTCGGAAAACCGGGAGGCCTATCTGGAATTATCCGAAATGGGCTACCTGCTGGCGGCGACCGGCAACGACGCCTACAATGCGCTGGTGTGCAATGCGTTTATCAGCCACTTCGGCCGCGACAAAGTTTTTCAACTGGAAGTGCATGAAACGAAGGAAGAAAGCAAGGAAGTGCGCAGCGCCTCGCGCGGCCGTGTGGCGTTCAGCAAAAAACTTCTTTTCGAAGACTGGATCAGCCGCTGGTTCCGGGGTTGGCGATTCAAAAAAACCCGGCTCACCAAGGAATTCGATTATGAAGATTTCATGGAAACCAATGATGGGAAACTCGAACCCATCATGCTCATTCATGCAAAAGGCACCATCGATTTCAATTTTCCCGAGTCAAAGACTGTACCCAAACCCGGTGACACGGTGATCAGTTTTTCACCGGAGTCAAACGGCGTCGAAAACCCGGGCAACGCCAAAAGCACGAACAACCCCACCCTGCCCCGGAACTGAATCCTCGCTTCTCTCCCCGCCTTGCCGTTCGGCTCAAGGATATCCCGTTTATTCGCAACAAAAGGGGAATAAATCAATCCTCCGGTTGTCTCTTTATATGTATCCGATCAGACAAAGACAAAGGAGGCAACCACCATGAAGTTCCAAGCACCCCTTGCCGCAGGCACGCTCATCGCCGTACTCGCACTCACAGTTCCCGCGCACGCGTTCGATCTGGATTTTCACGGCTCTCTGGGAGAAGGCAAGCACCAGCGCTACGTTCCTCCTTTGTCCAACCCGATTTTCAACGAAACCCCCTACATCACCACCGAGGCCCGCCCGATCTGGATTCACCACAACATACCCTCATCGTTTGTGACCGGCGGCGGCCAGGTGAACCTGTTCGCGCTCGAACTCAGAGTGGCGTTGACCGAACGCCTCGGATTCATCGCCACCAAAGACGGCTACGCCGACGTGCAGTTCGACAGCGTGCTGCCGGACACCGATGGATTCGCGAACATCTCCTTCGGATTCAAGTACGCCCTCATCTCCGATCCGAGCCGGGAGAGGATCCTCACCGTCGGCGCGGAGTACGAGGCCCCCACAGGGTCGTTGTCCACAGCCGGCATCGACCTGCAGGGCAGCGGCGACGGATTGATCGACCTGTTCGTCACCGGCGCGCAGGCGTTCGGCAAGCTCGGCGTGCAGGGCAGCACCGGACTGGACCTCGCCATCGATGGGGACAACGACAGTTCCTTCTGGCACTGGTCGGCGCACGTGGACTACGAGATCTACAAAAACCTGTTCCCGATGATTGAATTCAACGGACAGACCACCATCGATGACGGCACCCGAACCGGCATCGACGATTTTGAAGGCAACGATGTGTTCAACTTCGGCAGCACCGACTCCGGCACCGTGGTGACGATGGGTTTGGGCGCGCGCTACAAATTCAACAACCACATCCAGATGGGCGCGGGCTACGAGTTTCCCATCACCGAGCGGGAAGATCTGTTCGACTGGAGGACCAATGTGGATTTTGTGTTCACGTTCTGAACACCGGCGCGGCCGCAGGGCATCCGCGGCATAAAAACCCATGCGGGTCCAAAGAAGATGTATTCTCTGTGGAGAAACAGGCGGGGTAAAAAGTGAAAACAGGAAGGACGTGCTTCACGATCACAAGCCGGATTCCCTTAGATGAAAAGAACTCAGGAACCCGGCCTTATCTCACCGGTCGCCGGCGAGCGCGCAGGCATCGATCGATTCTTTCACTTTGTCTTTCAACTCCGTGAGGTCGGCGGATTTGACGACATACCCGTGCGCGCCCCAGACGCGGAAATCCTGCTTGTAATGCCCGTAGGCGGAGCTGATCACCACAGGAATGTCCGGCCACCGGTCTTTCAGAACTTCCAGGAAATGGATGCCGTCCATTCCCGGCAGCTTGATGTCCAGGCAAACCACGTCGAATCGCTCTTTTTCCAGCAATTCAAGCGCTTCCTCGGCGGTCTCTGCGAGCGAAACCCGGCAGCCCTCGCTTTCAAATTCTTCCTTGTACAGAAAGCGAATATTTTCTTCATCGTCCACGATGAGGATCGATTTCATCACTCTCTCCTTTCGCAACACAGGATGAGCGTTATGAATCTCCTCCCCTCACTTCCAATATAGGCCTTTCCATAATTAAGTCAATCGCATTTCCTGAAAGAAAAAAGACACCTACGCAAGCAACAAAGTCAACCAAATCCTGAGTTTTTTATCTTCTGTACCGGCGTTCAGAAAAAGAAAAGGTTGAAGGATGCGTATCCGGAACTATCTTTAGTGTATAGGGATAACCGATGCCGCGGCGCAGCGGAAACGATGCGGGTCGGCGCTGGCGTTCGCGCCGCAGATACGAGTTGAAGAAAGGGCCGGAAAGACAACGGCGCGTCCATTTTGAATGAAACTCTATTGAGAAAGAGGGCACCATGAAAGACAGCGTGTACAAAATCATCGAGCTGGTGGGAACGAGTGAAACATCCTGGGAAGACGCTGCGAAAAACGCGGTGGACACGGCGGCCAAAAGCCTGGACGATCTCAGAATCGCCGAAATCGTCAAGCTGGACATGCATGTGGAGAACGGCAAGGTCAGCGCCTACCGCGCCCGCGTGCACCTGTCATTCAAATACAAAGGGGATAAATAGAAAATTCATACTCCAATAAATCTCACGGATCTAAAGAAGGAATGATTCACTTTATTGGTTTTAAAGTGGTTTGCATTTCAGGATGAAATCCACATGGTAGTGTTCATCGTGACGCACCCAGGAGCGTTTTTTAGGGATCGAAATATTATCACGGATGTAGGTCCCGTATTTTGAAGCATACAAAAAAGGCTGCAATACCGGATCGAACAGGATTCTCCAGATTTTGATTCCCTGGGAATTTGCGGCCTGGTGCAAAGTCATCATGTGAGCACCCAGAGCTTCATAGTCGATTCTGTATTCGTCAAACTGGCCTTTGTCGTCAAACTCGATTTCATAACCGTATTTGTTGAATGCGTGGGTGGGCAAATGCACCGAATCACCCTTTGCATTCAGTACGGGTACCATAAAATCCACTGACAAACCGTTTTGATGCGTCTTGTGCGGCTTGAACGCCCCTCCTTCTTTAAACCCGGTTTCGGCATATTTGAAGATTTTTCCCGGCTGCACCTTCTCCAGCATTCGATAAGATTCCAATACCACGTCACGCACCTTGTTATGTACATAGGTCCTGCCCAATATTTGCGGAAGCGTGCCGTAGGATACAAAATTTTTTCCGCTATCGGGAAGTGCAATACCGTTTTCGAGCCTTCCTTTTGCGGTAGTCCCGTAACAGACGCTTTTGATTTCATCGAGTTCACTTTGGGCAAAACCGAAAAATACAACAACAATAGAAAGTAAGAAACCACACGCTATCTTGAAGTAAACGTTCATTCAGTTCGGTTATTCTCAACAGGAAGACACACAGTAACGGTGGTCCCCTTATCTTTCTCGCTGGCGATTTCAAGTTTTCCGCCGTGCGCTTCGGCGATGACGCGGCACAGGTACAGCCCCAGCCCGTAGCCGCCGGTCTGCCGCTGCCGCGCCGGATCGACCCGGTAAAACGGCTCGGCGAGGTACGGCAGGTGCGCCGCGTGGATTCCCGGCCCGAAATCCTCCACCGCGAATTCGATGGCGCTGTCTTTTTCTTTCAGCGACACCTTAGGCGGCGGCGCGTCTTTGCGGTTGTGACGCAGTGCATTGTCCACGAGATTTTTGATCAGCAGCCGCACCCGTGTCGCATCGATGTCGGCGAACGTTTCTTCCTCCGGCAGATCGAGCGCGATCGTTGCATCCGCAAAAAACGAATCGAGGGTTTCCTTGACCAGCGCAACGCAGTCGATCGGCGCCTTATTGAGCGCGCGGTGCCGGCTGCTCAGCCGCTCGGTCTCCAAAAGTTCCGCGATCAGTTGATCGATGGCGTCGATGTCCTTGTGCATCTCCTGCCGCAGCTTGTCCTCTTTCAGCATCTCCACCGCGACCTTCACGCGCGTGAGCGGACTGCGCAGTTCGTGGCTCAGCGCCAGCAGCAGCTGCCGCTTGGCTTCCAGCATCTGCTGGATGTCGTCCGCCATCCGGTTGATGCTGCCCGCAAGCTCACCCAGCTCGTCGTTGCGCTCCAGGTGGATGCGGTGGCCCATCTCGCCTTCGCCGATCCGTTCCACTCCAGCGCGGATCTGCTGGATGGGCGCGAAGATGCGGCGCGTGTAGTAATACAGGACCACCAGCATGACCAGCAGGATCGCCAGCGGGAACGCCTTGCGCCAGTGCCAGGATCCGCGCGCGTGCGGCACGGAAAACGCCAGCGTGTGATCGGAACGCCAGTTGATCAGATATTCTTTTCCCGAGAACCTGCCGAACGCATAGTCCGCACCGTTCTCGGTAAACCGCCTGTGATAGTGCACGTCTTCCAGCTTGAGCGGCTCTCCCGTCGAAGACCAGGATCCTTCCGGCCCGAAGATGTGGATCTCCACCGGCAGCTGGTTCACGATCGCTTCGGCTTTCGCGATCTCCGGCGGCGATCCCAGATCCTTCTGGATGTACTCCATGTAACGGAACAGATGTGGACGAATGCTTTCCTGAAAGTTCGCGCGGAAGGCCCAGCGCAGCGACGATCCCACCAGGATGAGAAACAGCACCGCCATGACGACGAACAGAAACACCAGGCGGGTCGTGAGCGAATGGCGTTTGCGTTTGAAGAACGATCTCATCGGCTCTTTCCCGCAAAGCAGTAACCGCTGCCGCGCACGGTGTGGATGATGTTCAGCGGCTTGAGTTTCTGCCTGAGCCGGCTGATCAGGATGTCCACCGAGCGGGAATACACGTCCGCCTCGACGCCCTGCAAATGATTGAGAATTTTATCGCGGGTGTGCGTCTTGCCCGCGTTGCGCGCCAAAAGTTCCAGAAGCTGATACTCCATGGACGTCAGCGCCAGCTCTTTGCCGTCGAGCGCCGCCTGCCGGCGCTGGGTATCCACCGTCAGCGCATCGAAACGAAGCACGCCTTCGCGGTGGGTCCCGGTCCGCTTGAGGATCGTGTGGATGCGCGCCACCAGCTCGCGCGGCTCGAACGGCTTGGGCAGGTAGTCGTCGGCGCCCAGCTCGATGCCCACAACGCGGTCCATCACGTCCCCCCGCGCCGTCAGCATGATGATGGGCACGTCGCTCTTTTTACGGATCGCCTTGCACACTTCGAAGCCGTCCATCTCCGGCAGCATGACGTCGAGCACCACCAGATCGACGCCGCCTTCATCGAGCCGTGAAAGCCCTTCGCTGGGGTGGGCGGCGCTCTCCAGAGTGAGATCGAACCGTTCGAAATACTGCCCCAGAAGCTCCGCCAGCCGTTCGTCGTCGTCGATGAGAAATATGCGCGCCATGGTTCGATTCGATGCGTTGACATTGCGTCCACGAATTCACTTATACCACAGCGCCCGCGCCGCACCGAACGGCATACGGCGCGGGCGTCCGCTTTCAATGGCTCCAACGGTGCCTGCGGTGCTCCATGTGTTCCTTGACCTCATCCCGCAGTTTCTGCCGCTGCTCGGGACTCAGCGCGTCGTAGAAGTCACCCAGCGCCGCCACGATCTGGGGCGCCTTGTCGTTCACCTCCTGCGTGCGCTGCTGAACCAGTGAAAGAACACGCTCACGGTTCATCGTCGGCTGCTCGAGCATTTCCAGGACCGTTTCCTGTGCGGACTGACGCTGCGCCACCATGTGCCGCCGGGCCGCGAGCAGTTCGTCCTTGACCCCGTTCAACTTGGCCACCTGCGGTTCCGTGAGCTTCAACTCCTCGGTGACGTGCTCGACGAAATACTGGGCGCGTTTTTCCGGGCTCAGGCGGAAATGGCCTTTGCCGCAGGCAGTGACCGCGCCCATGAGCAACAGACCGATGGCGGAGAGAGCGATGAGTTTTCCTGTGATTTCCATTTTGGACTCCTTTCCTGGATCGGGTTTCAATGCCCCCATCCTAGCTCTTGCAGCAGAAAGGTTCCTTTCGCCAGCGTAACGAATTGTTTCAGATTGTAACAGGGAGTCGTGGAAAGCAGAGGAATGCGGAAAACCCCGCCCTGTTGGAAAGAGGCGGGGTCCCTGAATATCACAAGGCACTCAGGCAATCATGTCCTTGCGGGTGAGGATGCCGACGACCTGTTTGCCCTGCGTGACCACCAGGTGATGGATCCGGTTTCGCAGCATGAACTCATTGGCTTCGCTGCGGAACACGTACGCATCCAGGCTTTTAATGGGCTGGGACATGATGTCCGCGACCGTCATCGTGCGGCCGTCCTTTCCCTGGGCGAGGACCTTGCTCACCATGTCCGTCTTGGTGACGATGCCCACCATATCCTCGCCTTCCTTCACCAAAAGCGAACTGATCTTTTTTTCAGCCATCTGTGCGGCGGCGGCTTCCACCGTGGTTTGAGAATCCACGTGCACCACCGGGGAAGTCATGAACTCTTTGAGCGGAATCATAGTTTGCCTCGAAGTAAACGGTTGCAACGGGAGCGAACCAGGCTCAACCTCGCACTCTATATTAAGACCTCCGGCGGGGATCCAATATTCCAGCTTTCGCCGCCACACGGAACGATTCGCAACAGGCGGTTTTCTTAAAGGTCTATATTATTATAAGAATTTCTACCCCGATCGGGGGATTCAAAATCCAGCGCGAAACAGCGATAATGGAAGCGCGAAAAAACGCGCCCGATCGGATTCCTGCTTCGGATAACCCGAAACACTTTCGATTGTCTGTGCGCTGCGTTTTGCATTCACCAGGTCTTGGCCATGAAACCGATTCATTGCAAAAACCGCTTCCTCAGGATCGGGCTGCTTGTGCTTTTCGCCGCTTGTGCGCAGACACCACCCGTCCCGGATGACATCGACCCCGAGCCGGCCGTGTCCAGCGTGCCGGATCTGGTTCCCGTCCGCATGAAAGGGCCCGACGGCCGCGACATGCCAGGGCCGGAAGGCTTCTGCCGGGTCGAAGGGCCGAAGCTCAAGATACTGCTGAAAAACCTGGGACCGCCCACCTCGCAGATCTCCACCACATCTGTCGTGCTGTTCAGCCAGGGAAAGTACACACGCTATCACCTCGAAACGCCTCCCGTCGGAGACAACGGCATCGAGCTGGATGTCAGCCTGCCCGAGGACGCCTGCTTCGTTCGCTGCGTGTTCACCATAACCGTCGATTCGAAAAACAGCATTCCCGAAGGTTCCGGAGAGGAAAACAACAAAGTGGATGGATTGTGCCTGGGATGAAGGGCTTCTGGCCGGAAGCCAGGTCTTTATATGGTGCGGGAGGGTCCGCTGCGCGGCGGAGTGTTCGCGTGAGCCGCGATCAGGCAGGGACCTGCTTTGCGGGAAGGTGGATGATGAACGTGCAGCCCTTGTTGTCCGTACTTTCCACCTCGATGGTTCCGCGGTGACGCTTGACGATTTTCTGGCAGATGGCGAGCCCCATCCCCGTGCCCTCGAACTCGCTGCGGCCGTGCAGACGCTCGAAGGGTTTGAAGATGCGGTCCACATATTTCTTATCCAGGCCGATCCCGTTGTCCTGAACCCGGATCTCGCAGGTCCCGCCTCCATTTAAATTTCCACCGATAGACACCACCGGCGCCACCCCTTCGCGGCAGAACTTGAGCGCATTGCCCACCAGGTTCTGAAACAGCTGCTGCATCTGCACCGGATCGGCGTCGATCGTCGGCAGGCCGTCCAGTTCGATTTTGGCTTTCGATTTGGCGATGCGGCTGTCGAGATCCGTCAGCACCCCGTCCACCACTTTATTCAGATCGGTGGATTCGAACGGTTTGGCCTTGGTGCTCACCCGTGAAAAGGACAACAGCTCGTCGATCAGGTTCTGCATGCGAGCCGAGGCGCTGATCATCCGTTCCAGATAGTTGAGCGCCGATTCATCCATTTTACCGGCAAACTTTTCCTTCAGGCGGTCGCCGAAGATGATCACCTTGCGCAGCGGCTCCTGCAGATCGTGCGAGGCGATGGAGGCAAAATCCTGCAGATCCTGATTGCTGCGATTGAGTTCCTCGGCCACCTTTTTACGTTCGCCGATTTCCTTTTTCAATTCCTGCGCCTGGGTTTCCAGCTTGAGGGTCCGTTTCGCGACCATCTCTTCCAGGTTGAGGTTCTGGCGGGACACGATTTTATACAGCGTGCCGCTTTCCACTGCGTAGGCGGTGAAGGAAAGGATGACGGAGATCAGGTTGAGGTGCTCGACGGGAATTTTGTTGGCTTTCTGGTTCAACCAGCCGCAGAACATCCCCCGCACCCGGGATTTGGTCGCCAGCGCGTGAAAGATGAAATGATCGTCCGGGGTTTCGCCTTCCACGATCAGAGGGCGGTTTTTTTTCAGCGCCCACGCAAAACTGCCGTTCTCGATCTGTTCGTCGGTGACCTTCTGGATCTTGTCCAGGTCCGATTCGGGATGGCAGTCTTTGAGGACGAACTGGCTGGACCGCTCGTCCACCTCGAAAAAGGCGAGCGTGTGGAATCCGATCAGCTGTTTGAGGTATTTTTCCGCGTTGGCGAACAGGTATCCCGACTCGCGGAACTGCTGCACGTCCTTGTGGAGATCCCCGAAGGAAGTCAGCCGCTCCAGAGCGAAAAAATACCAGCTGTTCGCCCTTTCAAGGTATTCGACCCGAGCCTTCAATCTGATGATCTCATTGTCGTTCATGGCCGGCTGTTCGATTACGGTTTAACTGGAAATGAATATTTCGATCGTGCTCGCGTATTTTTTCTGCACCTGGTCCCAGATGGAAGTAAGAGAACTTTCCTGCAGACCGACTTTTTTCCAGATCCGGGCATCCAGGGGCGGCACATACCGGTCCCCGCTGTGTCCCAGCTCCATCGATTTGGTGATGAAATCCGCCAGGCTCAGCACCGCGGTCTCAAACGGGAACCGCTTCGATTCCAGCGGTTGATGGTGGTTGGCGACGATTTCCTGCAGGTATTCCGGCAGTTTCCATTCCGCCAGCAGCGCGGCTCCCACTTCGCCGTGATCGAAGCCCAGCATCTGCCGTTCCACCTCGTACAGGTTCTGCTTGCCGGAGCGGTACCGCTGCATGAGTTCCTGCGCAATTTCGGGATGGTTTTCGATAAATCACCAGCCGGCCGATGTCGTGCAGGATCCCTGCAAGGTAATAGCGTTCCGCGCTGGTTTCGCGGCAATGGATGGCCACCACCCAGGCGGCCACGGCACTGCTCACACTGTGCTTCCAGAACGACTCCATGGAGACATGTTCTTCAGGTATTCCCTTAAAGGCGCTGATGACCGAGGTCGCCAGAGCGAGATCGCGGAGCTGCTGCGTGCCCACGATGGACACCGCATGCGCGATGGTTCCGATTTTGGAAGGAAAATTGTAAAAGGAGCTGTTCACGATCTTCAGCAGCCGCCCGGACAAGGACGTGTCGTTGCTGATGATTTCCGCGACATCGCCGAACGAACATTCCGGATCGTTGATGGCGTTGTTGATCTTCGTGTAAATTTGAGGCAGCGACGACAGCCGGATCGATCCCGACAGCATTGCCTCCGGGCTATGAACCATTGTCGGATTTCACTTTCTTATCGCTGTTGTACTTGTTCACGCCGCAAAGACGCATCATCTCCTGGACGATCGAGGACTCCGTATTGGAACGGGAAAACAGAGCCTCCACCTGCTTCCGGATCACCTTCCACTGCTCAGGATCGATTTCACTGGAAATGGCGTTCAGCGCTTCCGTGCTCTCTTCCTTGCCCACTGAGACTTCTTCGATGCCCCAGGACTTGAGGCTCTTGACATGCCCCTCGTTCAACAGAGTCCCTCGTGGCAGCAGTTTGCGGCCGTCTTCCGCGAAAACATCTTCGGTGATGACCATTCCGGCTTGCAATAGCTCTGTCTTCAATCGCGGCATACGATTCGGCGTCCTTCCAGGTCCGGCCCCATGAGGCAGCGGACCGGGGGTCCCTTTTCCATGCTGCCGAATGGGGCATGGGCATGGACGGATGAATATATTTACAAGTAATGACAAATACCAGTCTACCGAAAAACCCCTTTAAAATCAATCACAATGCAGGTTTTTCAGAGTCCAGTGGGTATTGGGAATCTCTAAAAAAAGGATGTAAGGGGGTGTCCGGATGCAGAAAGGGGGGCGAAAACGGCGGCGGGAAGGCTTAAGAGGTCAATTCCTTGATCAGTTTGTCCCAGTCGGTTTCTTCAATCTCATTCTGGGTAATAGGGCCTAAATTCTTGAATTTAAGAGATTCGGATGGGTCCATCGTCTCGCACTCCAAAAGCTCGGCGTTCGATTTTCCCTCCTCTTCCAAAGGCGGCAGCGCGTCCATGATCTGATCGATGCCGTCAGGATCGCCTCCCCGTTCCGGGTTCGACGATTTGAGCGCTTCGAAAATCTGGTCGAAGTTTTTCGAGATCGAGGCTCCCAGTTCACCGAACTCCTTCTTGACTGAACTGAAATACTCATGGCTCAGATCATAATGCGTGAAGCGGAAATGGCTGATCTTGTTGGCCTGCAGAAAATCTTCCGAGGCGAGGCGGTAACGGCCGTCGCGGATGTAGATCCGGCCCCGGTACACCCGGGCGAGGAAATGGTCGGGTTTGATGCTCAACACCATGTTGAGGTTGAGCAGCGCGATAGGAGTGCGTTTTTGCTGCAGGCTTTGCACCGCCTGGCTGAAATGCTTTTTGACCGTCGGATCGCGGTTTTCCATGCCTCGGTAAACCGGCTCCATCAGGGGAAACACCAGCCCCCCGAGTTTCATTTGCATCCATTGAATGAGGTTTCCGACTCGCATCCAATCCCCGCCGGGACATGCCAAAAAAGTGCGTCAAGAACGGCCGCCAAAGCCTGTTTACGGGTAGCTAAAAACCCTGAACCTTTACTGGAACCAACAGATTCTATCCAAATTAAAAAAGCCCGTCAAACATTATCCTGCCATTTATGGAACCGAAAACCAGGGCATCCTCACATCCGCGCCCAACAAGCATTTCCGGCTCCTTCGTTCCCTTTTCTTTCTCGTTTCCAGACAGCTTCAGGCAGAGAAAAACAGAACCGGAGACATAAAATGCGCACCGGTCCGCCCGCGGAATAACCTGTGGTTTGACAACGATTCTCAGCCCACGGGTTTGCGCTCCGGCCAATTAATTACACATAAATTCACCCCTAATTATCTAATTTTCTTGACCTTATTTGATTTATGTCTTATGTTGGAACTATGCAATGTTCGAAATGTGGTTACATCGTATTCAAAACGGTCCCCAAATGCGGCAATTGCGGCTTCAACTTCAAGAAGCACGCATCCAATGGCGCCCACGACCTCGATGCCGAGAATATGTTCACCATATTCGCCGCAGCCGGGGCGGAAGCGGCTGTTGCGACCGCTGAGGCGGCTTCCGAGCAAAACATGGCCGGTCAGGAATCCCTGGGCGGTATGGACCCGAGTCTGTTCGACTCCTCGCCCGCATCCGAAGGGTTCGCTGCTGAATTCATGGATGAGGACGAAGGCGTGTTTGAGCTGGACCTTTCCGACGCGGTTGCCTTCGAATCCGCTTCCATGATGGAAACACCGTATGGAATGGGTTCCTTCGCTCCTGCAGCCGATTCCGATGAATATTCCTTGAATGAAATCGAAGTGGAAGGCCTGGGATTCGTTCCGATGGAGGACGCCCCCGCCGAGGCCGTGACCGAAATCGCCGATGAGGCGGAGCTGGTGGACACCGAAGCCGCCGCGGAAATCGCCGAATCCGAGCCGGAAACCGCCGAAATCACCGAAACCGAAATAGAGCCGCATTCTGAAGCCGTCGAAGAGGTCGATGAAACCGGAGAAATCGCCGTCAAGACGGAGGAACCGGATACCGGGATCGAATTGATGGACGATCTGGACAGCGGCGAAATCGCCATGGACGAGATTTCCCTCGATGAGGACGAAGAAGTCGCCGTGGACACCGGCGATCTGGATGACACCGCCGTCGAAGTGGAAGACAGTGCCATCGCCGTCGACGAAATCGAACTGGACACGGATCTCACCATCGACGAGCCGGAAGAAACCGGCGCCGACATGGACCTGCAGCCGGACCTCGAGCTGGATGAAGGCGATCTCGAACTGGACCCCTCACTGGAGCTGGAAGACCTGAGCTTCGACGGGGAATCCGAAGAGGACCTGCTCGACAACGAACTGACCGCCGAGATGGACGATCTGGGCGAACCCGATCTCGCCATCGACGATCTGGAGCTGGAAGACAGCGGCGACGACACCGAGACCCCCGAAGACGAAAAACAGAAGTAAAACCCCCCGCCCCATTTCCTGAAGCATTTGCAGCAACCGCCACAGCGTTTCCCCTTTAGCAACGCACCGCCACCTCCCAAGTCACAGAAACCGTAATTTCATCCCGCAGCATCACACCACCACACCCTGTTTCCTGACAATCCCTTCTTTTTCGGGATCTCGAATCCATTGCCAGCGATTCCGCATCCTTATAGGCTCAGAGGGCCTAAAAATATTGGATTTTGCACTTAAATTCCATTATAAGAATAGCTTCTCGTCACCGATTCACCGAACAGGGAGTGGGTCCGCGATCGCATCCGCCAGGCCTGGGAGCGATAAAAACAGCGCGCCCGCTGAGCCCTCCTGTAACGGTGGGTCGGGGTTTCATTTCCGGTTCCTCGTTCTCACTGGGCATTTCGGACCCTTCGGGACGCAGAGACCCGGCACGATCGGCGCTCCCGCACCAACCGGGATCGAGGAAATTCCCAACAACCAACGCACAGGATGACAGGATGAAAAAACGATATCTGCTCGCCCCCGGACCGACACCGGTTCCGGAACACGTTTCTCTGGAAATGGCCCAGCCGATGGTCCATCACCGCACTCCGCAGTTCAGCGCAATTTTTGCCGAAGCCGCGGCCGACGCCAAATACCTGTTTCAGACCGAACAGGATGTGCTGATCCTCGCTTCCACCGGCACCGGCGGCATGGAAGGCTGCGTGACCAACCTGTTTTCACCGGGAGACAAGGTCCTGGTGATCAACGGCGGCAAGTTCGGCGAACGCTGGGGCAAGATCTCCGAAACCTATGGGTTGCAGGTGATCTGGCACAAAGTGGAATGGGGACAGGCGGCGAAACCGGAAGAGATCGAAGCCATCCTGAACAAAGAGAAAGACATCCGCGGCATTCTGGTGCAGGCCTCCGAAACCTCCACCACTGCCGCGCACCCGATCGAAGCGCTCTCCAAACTGACGCGCGGCCGGGACGATCTGCTCCTGGTGGTGGACGCCATCACCGGGCTCGGCGTGTTCAACCTGCCCATGGACGCCTGGGGCATCGACGCGATGGTCACCGGCTCGCAGAAATCGCTGGAGCTGCCGCCGGGCCTGGCGCTGGTGGCCCTGAGCGAAAAGGGCTGGAAGTTTGCGGATAAATCCACCTGCCCGCGGTTCTACTTCGACTTCAAAAAGGAAAAGAAAAACCTGGCCGACAAAACCTCCGCCTACACACCGGCGGTGTCCCTGGTCGTCGGCCTGCGCCGGGTGCTCGCCAATATCAAGCAGGAAGGGCTGGAAAACGTGTTCGAGCGCCACAACCGGCTGGCCCGGGCCACCCGCGCGGCGGTGAAGGCGATGGGCCTCACTATGATCGCTCCCGATTCTCCCGCCGACAGCGCCACCGGCGTCTTCGTTCCCGACGGCGTCGACGGAGGCAAGCTGGTGAAAACGATCCGCGACGAATTCGGCGTCACGCTGGCCGGCGGACAGGACCAGTGGAAAGGCAAAGTCGTTCGCATCGCGCACCTGGGATACGTCGACACTTTCGACGTGATCCTCGCGATTTCCGCTCTGGAAATGGCGTTGAAAAAATTCGGTGCAAAAATCGAATTCGGCAAAGGCGTCGGCGCGGCCCAGGAAATTCTGATGGAAGCGTACAACTGACCGGATACCGGGCAGTGAACGGTGCCGGAGTGTGGCGGACGCGATCGATTGCAGACACAAACGCGGTCTGCACCCCAATCATTGAACCAGTGAACTCAACCCCGATACAAACGGGGACCTTTGAATAACGGGAGACCCAGATGAAAGTACTTGTTGCCGACAACCTCTCACCAGCGGGGATCGAAATCCTCAAAAAGGAGAGCGGTATTGAAGTGGATGTCAAAACCGGCATGTCCAAAGAGGAGCTGATCAAAACCATCCCGCCCTACCACGGCATCCTGGTCCGCAGCGCCACCAAGGTCACCGCGGATGTCATGGAAGCCGCCGACAACCTCAAGGTGGTGGGCCGCGCGGGCATCGGCGTGGACAACATCGACCTGGACGCCGCCGGCAAAAAAGGCGTCATCGTGATGAACGCCCCGGAAGGCAACGTCATCACCACCGGCGAGCACGCCATGGCGCTGATGCTCGCCATGGCCCGCAACATCCCGCAGGCCGACGTCTCGGTGCGCAACAAGGAATGGTCCCCAAAAAAGTTCATGGGCAGCGAGCTGTACGAAAAAGTGCTGGGGATCGTGGGACTCGGCCGCATCGGTTCCATCGTCGCCGAGCGCGCCAAGGGATTTCACATGAAGGTCCTGGTGCACGATCCCTACATCCAGAAGGAACGCGCGGAAAAAATCGGCGCGGAAATTGTCGAGTTCAAGGAACTGCTGAAACGCTCCGACTACATATCCCTGCACACGCCGGGAGGCTCGGGCGAGCCGTTGCTCGGGAAAGAGGAATTCGGCCTGATGAAAGACGGAATCCGCATCGTCAACTGCGCCCGCGGGACGCTGATCGACGAGCAGGCATTGGTCGACGCGATCCAGTCCGGAAAGGTGGCGCAGGCCGCCCTGGACGTGTACGCCAAGGAACCGCTCAATCCGGACAGCCCCCTTCTGGGGATGAAAGAGATCATCTGCACGCCGCACCTGGGTGCATCGACCGGAGAGGCGCAGGAAAAAGTGGCGGTCGCGATCTGCGATCAGATCATCGACTACCTGAAATACGGCAACGTGCGCAACGCCATCAACATGCCCTCGATCGACGCGGAGACGCTGGCCAAAATCAAGCCCTACCTCGTCCTCGGTGAGGATCTCGGCCTGCTCGCTTCGCAGCTCATCAACCAGCCGGTCAAGAAAGTCCACATCCAGTACAACGGAGACATCGCCGGCCTGAACGTGGAACCGATCACCATTTCCACGTTGAAAGGCCTGTTGAGCCCCAGCATCGACGGGGTGAACATGGTCAACGCCCCCTTCATCGCCAAGGAACGGGGGATCGAAGTGCAGGAATCCAAAAGCAACGAAGTGCTGGAATACACCAACACACTGATGGTTCAGGTCACCACGAAAAACGGCGGCCACACGATCACCGGCAGCATTTTCGGCAAAGGCAATCCCCGGATCGTGAAGTTCGACGAATACGATTTCGAGGCGGTGCTCACTCAGCACATGCTGGTGCTCAACAACGTGGACGTGCCGGGCGTGATCGGCAACCTGGGAAACATCCTGGGGAAAAACAACATCAACGTGGCGGGATTTCACCTGGGAAGGCTGAAACAAAGCGGCAAGGCGGTGGCGGTGATCAACATCGACACGCCGCCCACCAGCGAAACCTTAAGAGAGCTGCGGGAAACGCCGAACATCCTTTCCGTTCACAGCGTGACGCTGAAAAACTCGCCGGGACTTTCCGCAGAGTGATTTCAAAATAAAAAAAGCGGGCACCGCCGGAGGAAAAAACATTCCTCAGCGCTGCCCGCTTTTTTCTTTTCCGGTCAGCCTTCTTTTTTCTTGCCGAACACGTTGGCAATGATCTCGTTGATCTTTTCCGGCCCGAGAAGGTTGTAAACCGTATTGGCCGATTTGAAATGCTGGCTGGTGAACAGGCTCAGCACCTTTTTGCTCGTGTATCCCAGCATCATGAACTCATGCGCGTAGTTTTCCGCAACGAGCGTCAGGGTGTCCTCGTCGGCGTCTTCGTCGCCCGTGGGCGGCCCGGCATCGGGATTGATGTCGGTCTGGATTTCGTACACGTAGATCAGGTGCCAGCCGAATTCCGTTTTCACCGGCCCCACCACGTCGCCTTCCTCCGCCGTGAACGCCGCCACTTCAAACGGCCGCACCATGGCCCCTTTACCGAACCAGCCCAGATCGCCGCCGCGCTTCTTGGAAGGACATTCGCTGTGCTCCTCGGCCAGCGAGGAAAAATCCTCCCCCTCGTCGATGCGCTTTTTCAGTTCTTCCGCCTTCTCCTTGCTGTTGACGAGAATGTGGCGGGCCTGAACTTTTTTGACACGCTTTTCTTTGGGTTTATTTTCTGAAGTCATGGCACCATCGCTTTATCGAAGAAGAAATATCATCGCGGCTTCCATACCGACTCGTGTTCCGCGACGCAAAATTAAAGAACGTTCCGGGAATCGCGATCCCCGGTCAGGCCACGCGCAGTGAATCAAGCCGGAGGATCAGTTCAGCCTCTGCGCGCAGCACTTTTTAAACTTTTTCCCCGATCCGCAGGGACACAGATCATTCGGGCCCACTTTTTCTTCCAGAATGTTCGGTTTCGGCGGATCCTTGAGCAGCTGCTCGCCCACTTCCTTGGCCTTCCTAAAACGGGCTTTCAGCCGGTCGTTCAAATCGGGGATGGCCTGGTTCATCGCCATCACCATGTCGTTGTGTTCCGGTTCCAGCCGGTTGTCCTCTTTTTCCCGCTGACTCTCATTGAAATAATAGGTGTAGTCAAAAGCCGACTGCTGCTGTTTGCTGTCGAGTTCCAGCTTGTAAAAAGACAGGCGCACATCCCGGTTGTCGTTTCTCGGGTCGATGTCGTAGGAATCCTCGGCGAAATACTTTTCCTCCTGGTAATTGAAATCCAGCATCTCCTGATTGCGCGGGAACATTTCGAAAAAATTCACGTAACGGCCGGGCTCCAGCATCAGATACGACATCGGATTTTTCTCGCCGTAGGCCTTGGCCTCCAGGTACCGCTGCTTGAACAATACCAGCAGCTCGTCGGAAAGGTTCTTGACGAACCCTTTGACGATTTCCGTCTGCACTTTGTTCATTTTCGGCGCGTTGGGCAGCGGACTCTGGGTTTTATTGAAATTGAGCAGGAACAGAAACCGGTTGTCCAGATTTTCCTTGTCGCAGAACGAAACGGTCACGTGATTGCAGTCGCAAAATGGATTGGTGCAGTAGTAGTCTTCGAGGATATAGGTGTTCTTGAAATCCTCTTCCTCGAAGCGATACGTCATGACCGACGCCCTGCTCTCTTCTTCATTGATGACCCAATACGATTCGATGACGACTCTCCTTCTATGCCTTTTTGGTATTGCTAACTCGTCTGTCTTCCGGAGGAAAGACGGTCGACATGGCGGACGGGTTTCCCCGCTTCTCCACTGACATAGCGCACCGCCCGCACGGAATCCTTGGTGATGCCTTCCTTGTTGGCGAGATTGGCGTGGCCGTAACGGTAGTAAAACACCGCCGCCGTGCTGTGCGCGCTCTCTTTGCTCGTCCAGGTGGAAAACCCGCCTCCGGGCGAAAAACTGGCGTCCAGATGAATTTCCAGCCGGTCCATATCGCGCAGCGGGAATTCTTCGTCGTACAACCCCTCCGCTTCATCGAGCGTGGGCAGACGCCAGTTGTCGAATCCTGCGAATTTGCTGTTGTTCAAATCGCGGATGTAACTCAACGAATCGAACCAGTTGAGCCATTTGCTCGTATCCTGGTACGAATCCGTCTGCTTCCACATGAGCTGGGTTTCATGATCGGTGACCGTGCCGTCGCCGTTGTCCACAAATCGCTTTTTGTTTTCCAAAACTCCGTCCTTGAAAAAAGAAAATGGAATCCGACAAACACTCAAAAAGTTCAACTCACAAAAGCGCGTCCTCTTTTTCGATGTCGCGCACCAGGCGCGTCGAGCCCCTGGAAGTCCGGTAGATGTCATCGTACATGGACATTCCCTTGCGAAACCCGAACCGGACCGCCTGAATTTTGTTCCTCACGTCGCTGGTCCAGTACAGAAAGCTGAACCCCGCATCAAAAATTTCCGGATGCGCCACCATCTGCCCCATGTGATCCTTGTTCTTTTGCGATTTGTCATGCAGGCTCTTCACCTCCGATGCGGTCGGAACCCGCCATCCCGAGTATCCCGCGTGATTTTTACGGTTGAGCTCCTCGGAAAATTCCCGGATCTGCACCAGGTTCATCCACTTCCCGGTCATCTGCCAGGTGTCCTTTTTGAGCCACAACAGCCGCTTGACCGTATCGATGACGGTGCCGTCCGCCCCTTCCACAAAACGGGTGCCGGGCTTCTGCGTGGTTGCCTGTTCGTTCTCGCCGGACATGAAAAAAGCGCGTGCCTCCGTCTCTTCAGGATTTGAGGTTCCGCACCGGACGCACCCCGTGGCTGCGAAGCCCCTTTTTGTGCCACTGGTGGTCGCCGTTGTAAAAATAAAACCGCCGGGCCAGCGACGGGTCGGTCTTGTGCAGCGTTTTCGTCCAGCAGGTCTGTCCCGCTCCGGGCGGAAACCCTTTCACCAGAAACACGGTGTCGCCGTACTTGTCGGTGACGGGATTGGACGGATCGTACAGCATCTGCGCTTCCTTGCGGGTGGGCATGCGCCAGTTGCTGTATCCTGCGAAGCGCGACTTGTTGATTTCATCAAGGTACATCTTCGCCTCGTCCCAGCTCACCCATTTGTCGAGATCCAGATAGGAATCGGCGGCTTTCCACATCAGGTCGGTTTCCCGGTCCGTGATCGTGCCGTCGCCGTTGTTCACATAACGTTCCTCGTCGGACATTTCGCCGCCTGCACCCAGATTGCGCACAAGACGCAGACCGCTCGGGAAGCCGTCGTTTTCCTTGGCCAGCCAGAATTCGTAATCCGAGCGGAAATCAAACCCCTTGGCGGCCTTGGCGCCGCGGGTTTCGCTGGTCCAGGTGGAAAATCCGCAGCCCGAGGGAAACACGGGGTCGATGTGAATCTCACCGCCCTCCACATCCGTGTTGGTGATTTCCATGTCGAACAGGGTTTTGGCTTCCGTGGCCGTGGGGAACCGCCAGTTGCCGTAGCCCGCGAACTTTTTGCTGTTCACCTGTTTCGAGTATTCCAGCCCCTCGTGCCAGGTGATGCGCCGTCCGAGCTCCAGCCAGGTGTCGTTTTTCATCCACATCAGGCCGCTGCGCTCATCGGAGATCGTGCCGTCGCCGTTGTCGATCAGTCCGGATTTCTTTTCGGTGTCGTCCATAGCTTTTAAGATGCGAATCGTCAACGGCGGCGATTTCGGTTCTGCCCCGGCTGGACCTTGTCCTTACGGCACAGCCGCACAGCCCCGAAACTGTATTCCTCCGCGTGCGTTTCCTTTCCCTGCACGTAATCGAAACGCGGCCGCCGCGTCGAGGTGTCTCCCGTCAGCCACAATGTCTTGAACCCGCCTTCCGGAAACACCGTATCGATGTGGATGGAGGCGCCGCCCTTGGCGGGATTTTCGGAACCTTCGTCGAACAGGGAAGCCGCTTCATCCATACTCGGCAGCCGCCAGTCGTTGAAACCGCCGATGCTGCGCAGGTTTTTTTTATCCGCGTACTCCACCGCCTCGTGCCAGTTGAAAAATTTTCCCTTGTCCTGCCAGGAATCCTTCTTCATCCAGTAAAGTTTGGTTTTCGTATCGAACACCACATGCGGTCCTTTTTCTTCGAACCGCTTGGGTTCCTTCGATTTTTCCTGAGTCTGCGGGAGTTTTTCTACCATGATGCGTCCTTTAAGGATTTTATCGTGAACCTGCCGTTTTGGAAAATTCGACTGCGCCTTTCTCCGTGAAAACGGTTTGCAGCCTCAATCGCCCGTGTAGCCGATCTCCACGTTGCCCTCGTCCACATTGACGATGACGGGCACGATGTATTTCCCGTCCGAATATTCCAGCAACTTTTCCAGTGCCTGCGGATTGTTGTCCACATTGATGTAGATGAAGGACTTGCTTTGTTTCAGAAAATCCTCCCGGGCCTTTTTCGTGTGCGGGCAGTCGTTCTTTCCGAAAATCATGTAATGGCTCATGGATTCCTCGTATGCAAAAGAAGAGAGCGCAATAAGCGGTGCAGCGGCGTCAGCGCTGAAACTTCTTGGTGTCTTTCCGCCATTCGGGCTCCCATTCGTCTTTCACGTCGTCGCGCACGACACGCACATGCGAATATTCGTTGTCCTTGTGTTCCCACACATCGGTTCCCGTCACATAGCTGAACTTGAGCGCGTACTGCTGGTAATCCGGCTTTTCGTCGTAGGTCCAGGTGTTGTGCCCCTGGCCGGAATCGAACACGGAATCGATGTGAATCTCCGCTCCGTCCTTATCGCGGTTGCTCTTGGTGAAAGAGAAAAGGGTCTTGGCATCGTCGAAACTCGCCATGCGCCAGTCGTCGTAACCTGCGAACTGTTTTTCGTTGAGATCCTCGCAGTAATCGTGCGCTTCGTACCAGGTGATCCCGTAGCCGAATTCCGCGTAGGAATCGGATTTTTTCCACATGAGGTTGTTGCGGGTATCGCTCACGGTGCCATCGCCGTTGTCGACGAACGTCGGGACTTCCTCTTCAAGAAGCGCCGCCTCGTCCTCTTCCTCACCCCATTCCTCTTCACCGATGAATTCCTCGCCTTCATAGTCCTCATCGTCCTCCAAGGACTCGGCGTCGAGGTCTTCCAGTTCCTCTTCCCGTTCCACTTTTTCTTCGTCAGACATCATCGCTCCTATCGTTTGCGGTCATGCAGGCTCAGACGTCACGGACCAATCGCACCGACGTGCCCGTGGTGGACACGCTCTGCTCCACGCAAACTTCACGGCCGCCTGGGAAATAACATTTCCAGGCATAGGAATCGAAGCGGGTTTCCGAAGTCCACAAACTGGTTTCTCCACCCGCCTGGTAATTGGCGACGCTGCGCACAGGACGTTTGGGCTGCTTCAAAAAAATCTCCCGGTACAGTTCGGGAAATTTGAACAGCGACCGGACTTCGCTTTTGGTCGGCAGCCGCCAGTCATCGTGTCCCAGATACTTTTGTTCATTGCAGGCCTGGACATAAGCATTGGCTTCATCCCAGTTGAGCCATTTGCCCAGTTCCTGCCGGGAATCCTTGACCGGCCACTGGAGATCTTCCTCGGTATCCGTCACCGTGCCGTCGTCATTGATCTGAAATTGTTTTATCGTCTGGGGCAAAAGACACCTCGTGAAAAGAGAAACACGCGCAGCCTTTTGGGCCTTCCCCCTGTCGATCGCCGGAAAACGTTGAGATGATCCCGTACATGAGCCAAGTGGAAATGCACAACAGACTGCATCGAAAGGAAAGCGCAACAAACACTCAAGGGATTTTAATTCAATAAAATAACACCCGCCTCATTAATTTTCAAGCCCAATCCAGTCTGTGGAAAGCCGGGAATTTGAAGGGGTTTCCCCTCTCCGGTTCTTGTCCGGAAACTGTCTGAAGCACAATGAGAATTCGGAGAAGGGAAAAACAAAAAACGCAGTCCTCAAAACAGTGAATACCGCAACTTCCACCACCACTCCGCAATGGGACGTCAGCGCCAGCCGCCCCCCTGGGTGATCCGGTCCCGGACTTCCGGAATCTTGTCGAGCTTGATCCGGGACGTGTCGAATTTTCCCCGCACCAGACGGACGCTGGTGTCGAGGATGTCGTCGGCTTCCTTGTGACCGCCCGAGCCGCTGTTGAAGGAATACACATACGCCGTGATCTTCCCGCGCGTGTTGCTGGTCCACGTGGAGTACCCGCACCCGGGCGAAAACACCGGGTCGATGTGGATGTCCATATCATATTTGTCTTTCAGGTTTTTCAGCTTATCGAACAGAGAGTGCGCTTCCTTCTTGTGCGGCAGCCGCCAGTCGGTGTAGCCCGCGAAGGCTTCGGCGTTTTTTTTATCCTTGTAGCGCACAGCCTGAGGGTGGTTGAAAAACTTTTTGATATCCAGGTAGGCGTCGTCCTTCATCCACATGAGATGGGTCAGGGTGTCGGTCACCGTGCCGTCGCCGTTGTCCACAAAACGCGTGTCGTCCATACCGTCCTCTTGAACACAATCGATCGATGCAACAGTCTATTTTAAATTCAAAGCGGAAAAGATCAAAAAAAAAGCTGGAAGGCCTTTCGGCCTTCCAGCTCGAAACTCTGATGAAAATGCCCTAAAGGCCCATCCGATTAACGGTTGGTTTCAGGAGCACCGCCACCGGAACCGGAACCGCGCTGACTGAACAGACCGCGTTCCGTGCCTTTCGGCTGACCCATGCCAGGCTCGATGTAGGTGTCGGGCTTGACGTGGTCAAGGTGGTAGTTGCTCTGATAGGTGGTTCCGGAACCAGCGTCGATTTTCCAGTCATGCCGGTCGAAGCGCTGCCGCTGGCAGTTCACGGAAATATCGCCGGGGCCTTTATTGGAAATGATGGACTTTTTGGCCAAAGCATTGGTCTCGTAGCCACCCGGAGGAAGGGTTGCCTTGAAAACTTTTTCCCACGCATACGCGTAAGGCCCAATGTCGAATTCGATTTTGGTGTCATCCGTTTCGCTGATGTTGTAGACGATCCAGGATGCGTTTTCACAGACTGCCTTGCCACCCGGCTTGACGGTGGTGACATTTGCGCTGGCCACGGCGACCAGAGCGAAAAAAGCAAAAATTGTGATGATGCTGACTGCCGTCCTTCTCATTAGCTCCCCCTTTCAAAAGCGGAATGAAAAATGGAAAAATTGATGTGGCGATCCGATAATTTGAATACCACCTCCCATCGGTATTTCTAGACTCTATATTCTAAAAGAAGTTACGTACCATCCGATTTTTCTGGCGTATTGACCCCCAAGCGTAGCGTGCTTTTCTAGGGTTGTCAGAAAATATCAAACGGCTCCAGATAAGTCAAGATTTAAATTCCCGCCCCATCTGCACGCCGAAACTCAATTAAAAATCAATCAGTTAGACATCCTCATCGGCGGCCTGCCGGCGGTCGGCGGATTCCTAGACGCGAAACTTGAGCGTGGTCAGACTCTCCAGAGCCATCGAGTTTCTGAGCGCTTTTTCGCCCTCCTCCGAAATATCGTTCACCACGAGCTGAATGCTGCGCAGGTTTTTCAGAAATTTCGCATTGGCCAGGTGAAACGCACCCTCGTCGCCGATCTCGTTGGAGGAAAGATTCAACGTCCGGAGATTGGAAAAGATGGGCGACTCCGTGATCGCCTTGACGCCGTCGTTGCCGATGCCGTTCTGCGACAGGTTCAGCGACCGCAGCCCTTTCAGGTCTTCCACCTGAGACAGCGCCCTAGCACCCACTTCGCGGATGAATTTGGCCTTCAGATTCAAAACCTGCCCGTCGCTGCTCAGATTTTCCCGCACCAGCTCTTTGATATCCGCCATAACCCGGTTCCTTGATTGAGAAACGATTATACCGAAATTATCCGGTTCCCTCGATACTTTTCGCTTCGAACCCGTATTCGTCGTACACTTTCCAGCCCTCCAGCAGCATTTTCTTGGCGTATTTGATCATCAGGTTGGCCTGGGAATGGTTGGGATCGATCTCAAGCGTTTTTTTCATATGTTTGAGCGCCAGCTTCACATCCTTGACCTCCTCGCCGTAATGCTCGATCTGCCGGGATTTGTCGATGAGGTCTGAAGCCCATTTGTAGTACGTGTCGGCGATCTGCTGCGGCGCGTTCTTGCTCACGTACTCCACGATCTCATCGTCCGCCTTCAGATGGTCCAGGTCCGCGATCGCCGCCTCGAACTCCTGAATGGGGACTTCGTAATCCTCCGCGCGTACCTGAGTGATGGTGTCGCCCGCCTTGTGCGCCGAATGCAGCCCCACCGAGCTGCGCACCACCGTGCCGTGGATGCCGGAGATCAGCTTCTGAAAGTAGAGGTTGCCCAGCGAGAAATGCACCACCGAGCTGAATTCTTTTTCCTTGTCGTAGAGCAGCGCCAGATCGAATTCCTCCTTCGCCTCTTCCTGCTCGCCCAGCTCCACCAGGGCCTCGCCCAGATTGTAATGGTGGATGCAGTTTTCCGGATCTTCCTCGATCTGGTTGCGGAATTCCATCACCTGGGCTTCGAGGTCGAATTCGACCTCCTCTTCCTCCCCGTAATTCGCCGTCGCATCGACAGGCTCCGCTTCTTCGACCGCCTGCGATTCCGGCTGCTCCGCGTCTGCGTTCTGCGCTTCCTGTTCGGCGCTTTCTTCGGAAGGATCGGGCTGTTTGGTTTCGTCTGTCATGGCAGGGTTCCCATGTTCTGGCCGCATCAGGGGTTCGGCAGGGGCTCGATGGAGGCCGCCGGCGACGCCTCACCCGGTTTCACCGCGGGCCGCACCGCCCGGATGACCGAAAGCGACAGACCCGGCCCGTCCGCAGGACTGGGGTAGGATTTGCCGCGAATGTAATTGAACGTCCAGGCGTAGGTGTCCTTGTAGGTTTCGCTGCTCCAGAAACAGCAGCTGGTGTAACCGAAAATGGGGTCCATATGGACTTCGTTCGTCGTCCAGTAGTATTTCCAGGGAATGATCTTGTCCTTCTCGAAAAGCGTCTTCAACTCGTCGCGCGTGGGCAGCCGCCAGTCGTCGTATCCCGCGAACCGGGCCGCGTTCATCTCGGCAATGTAGCCCTGGGCCGCCTTCCAGTTCATCCACTTTTTCAGTTCCTGATAGGAATCCCGCTGCTTCCACATCAAACCGTGTTCCAGGTCGGTCACCGTTCCGTCGGCGTTGTCCTTATAGCGGGGATCGTTGGAGGGCTCGAGCGGCGGTTTCTTTTCGGTGAGCGAGAGGATCTGGCCGTCGAAGATCGGGTCCGAACCACCCCCGCCCTGCCCCGAAGCCGAAGGCGGAACCACCAGGAGGCTGCCTAGAATCCCGGCTAAAAGAACACCTCTAACCCATCGATCATGAAACATAAATCATTCTCTAAAAATTCCCAAAAGCTGCGAAATAAAAATCAATCGTCCTGCGGCGCCCAGTCCGGTTCCCAGGAAAGGTAAATCCCCGAAGGATCCTTAAACTGCCCCGGTTCCTTGCCGATGATGCCCCACTTGGAAACGAAATTCAGGTCCGGATCGTATTTCTGAATACGCTGGTTGATGGTATCCACGACGAACAGGTAGCCATACGGATCTTCCGCAATGGCGGTGGGGCAGTTGAACTGGCCGTCGCGCTTGCCCGGTTCGCCCACCACGCCCAGGGACTCGCCTTCGCGTGAGAACAGCTGCAGGCGGTTCTGGCTCTTCTCCGCCACCAGGATCGTGCCGTCACGGCGCACCGCGATGCCGCTCGGAAAATTGAGCCGCCCCTGCTCGAAGCCGTATTCGCCGAACTTGGACAGGAACTGCCCGTCCTCGTTGAAGATCTGAATTCTCTGATTGTCCCGGTCGGCGACGTAAATATTGCCTTCCTTATCCAGCGCGATGCCCACGGGAAATTTCATGAAGCCGTCGAAATCCCCGGCATAGCCGAAACTCAAAAGAAAATCGCCGTCGTCGTCGTAACGCTTGATGCAATGATTGGAGGTATCCACAACCAGAATCGTGCCGGTGGGTTCGGCGACGATCCCCTGCGGCCAGTAGAACTTCTCCTGCCCCCAGCCTTCGCTGCCGAATTCCAGCATGAAATCGCCGTCCGCATCGAATTTCTGGATCCGGTGACAGCCCGTATCGGCCACCCAGATGTTGTTGTTGACGTCCACCGCAACGGCGCTGGGCGTCTTGAATTCACCCGGATTGTAGGGCGGCCGCGTCCCGCCGGAGCGGCCGAAGGAAAACAGCAGTTCGCCGTTGCCGTTGAACTTCTGGATGCGGTCGTTGCCGGCGTCGGCCACCCAGACGTACAGCTGGGTGTGGTCGACCTTCTCGACCTCCTCCAGGGCTTCTTCCGCCCGCGGCTCCAGGGCGACGGATTCAGTCCCGGCTTCTTCTTCGATCGGTTCGTCCTGCTCGTTGGCGGTCTCTTCGGACATCACACCTCTCCCACGTTACGGAATCTCAAGATTCTTCAGGGTTATGGACATGGAAAAAACGGGGATTCCGCATCGCGGCGGCAGCGATGCAGCGCGGTCAGAATCGGCGCAGGATGTCTGCAGGCCCGCCGATCCGGGGCAGGTTGGTTTCATGTGAGGACTTCTGCTATTCGAAATGGTTTCCCGCCGGGTGCCGAACGGATTCGGCGCATCGGCTTCGATCTCTTTTGGGCAGTCCCGTCCGCCCACACCCTCATGGGGACCCGCCCCGCAGATTTTAAGCAGCAGGGGCGGCGCCGGCATGCAGGATCAGTCTTTGATCAAAAACCCCTTGCAATCCAGGATCTGGTACTCGAAATCGCAGGCTTTCTGGAGTTCTTCCAGGCGTTTGTTCCAGTTTTCCTTGAAGTTGTCCAGGCTTTCCGATTTCGGTTTTTTCTTCATCAGCTTGACTTCCTTGAACAGCGGCTTCACCAGATTCTTGTGCACCATTTGCAGCGAATTTCTCAACTTGATGATGCAGTCCTTGGTGACCAGCTCGCGGGTCACGCCGTCCACCTTCTCCAGCAGTCTGAGGAAAGACTGGATCGTCGCGAGCTGCGACATGTAGCTCTCGGCCAGCCGGTGATCGTATTTCAGACCGTGGTCGATGTATGCCGGCATCAGCCACATGCCGATATGATGATCGAACTGCACAGACAGGGTGATGAGCTTCTGCAGGTAGTCGACCTCACGAAGATCTTCTTCCTCCTCTTCACCCTCTTCGAGCTCCTGGGCGGCCTTTTCCTTCTCTTTCTGCAGCTCCAGTTTGATCTTTTCAAGCTCGCTCAAATCCGCAAGGCTGTCGACCTCGACGTCCTTATCCGGGGCTTCTTTGTTTTCGTCTTCTTTTTTCGTTTCTGTGTTCGGGTCGCTCAAAGCAAAACCTCCTGTTTGTCGCGGGCCATGTGATGCTGTTAATTCATTATTTTGCAGCTATTTGGGAATGTGCGTCAGTATAGTCCCTAAACATAGGGGTGTCAAGCCAATCCCCCGTCGGTTTCACAGGGGAATTCGGCTGGCGGAACCGGTTTTTTCTGCCCGCACGGCGCGCTTGAAAAACCCCGTGCAAACTCAAGCCCGCATTGACAGCGCCCGCCCCGCCGGTATACTGTTCGAATCGAAGGTCCTATGAAAATTTGACCGAATTCGATGATAAAAGTCAACCCTTCGCCGCGTCCATCCCGAGGGATCAATCCATGAAGTCGGCACTGGTATTTCCACCGCAATGGTATCCGAGCCAGCCCTACCTCGCTCTGCCGACCCTCGCCGCCTATCTGAAATCCAAGGGGCACCCGGTCGACCAGTTCGATTTCAACATCGAGACCTACCAGTTGTTCCTGTCGCGCGATTATTTGCAGCATTGCGTCGAAACCATTCGCGCGCGCCTCGCGCAGCCTGCCTACTCTCCCGAGGAGCAGGAGGTCAAAGCCGTCTACAAGCAGATCTTATCGGACCCGGGCTACCTCGAATCGGTCCTGTCGGAAGTGGACGAGGCGCTGGACGTGCTGCGCACCGAAGAGTTGTTTTTCCAGTTTCCGTTGTACAAGAAAGCCTACACCACCCTGAAGATCGCCATGAAGCTCGTCTCCTACGCGCATTTTCCGAGCCGCATCGATCTCGAAGGCTTCTTCATGCAGGGCACCCCCGAGGAACATTTGCCCGGCATCCTGTCCGCCACCCGGGACGCCGTGCGCAACCCGTTCCTCGGCGTGTACCGCGACCACCTGCTGCCGAAGATCGGCTGGCAGGACTACGGCCTCGTCGGCATTTCCATCATCCACGTCGGGCAGGTCATTCCCGGCCTGACGCTGGCGCGCGAGCTGCGCAAGGCGCACCCGCACCTGCACATCGTCATCGGCGGCAGCGTGTTCGCCCGTCATCAGGACATTTTGCAGGACAAGCAGATCCTGTTCGAGGAATTTTTCCACAGCATCATTCTGTTCGAGGGCGAGCACCCGCTGGACCAGCTCATCGCCCATCTCAAGGAAAACCGCCCGCTGCACAGCGTGCCCAATCTCATTCACCTGGACAACGGCCGGGTGGTGCACAACGACAAGGCCAAGTCCCTGCCCTACGACATGCTGGTGCGGCCCGATTTCGACGGCCTGCCGCTCGACAAATACCTGATGCCCTATCCCGTGCTGCCCTACATGGCGAGCCGCGGCTGCTACTGGGGCAAATGCACTTTCTGCACGCACAGCTTCATTTACGATTCGTACTACCGCAAGGAAAACGAAGAGCGCGTCGCGGAAGATCTGGACTATTTGGGCAAACGCCACGGCACCCGCTATTTCACCTTCTCCGACGAGGCGATCTCGCCCAACGCCTTTTCCCGCATGTCCAAAGCCATTCTCAAGCAGGGCGTGGACATGCGCGCGCTGGGCATGCTCAAGTTCGAATCCGGCAACGTCGAAACGCCGCAGCTGTTCGAGGAGATGCGCCGCGCCGGATTCATCATGCTGTTCTTCGGACTGGAAAGCGCCAACGACCGCATCCTTGAGATCATCGACAAAGGCTGCGACCAGAAAACCGAGCGGCTGGTTCTGGAGAACAGCTCCAACGCCGGCATCTGGAACCACCTCTACCTATTCTTCGGCTTCCCCACCGAGCAGCGCGAAGAGGCCGAGGACACCATCCGCTTCACCGTAGAAAACAGCGAGAACGGCACCGGCATCATCCATTCCGTCGGCCAGTCGATCTTCACCCTGGAAAAGGACTCCGCCATCTACCACAATCCCGCAAAATTCAAGATCGGCCGCATCGTGCACGACCCCGACCGCGACATGGCCATCATGTTCGACTACGAGATCGACGAGGGCATGCCGAAAGACGAGGTGCAGGCGGTGTTCGAAAACTTCAACGACGTGATCGAGGAAAACTTCCCCTCGCGCCGGATCTGGAACTACCTGTCGCGCGAGCATTTCCTGCTCTACCTCGACCGCTTCGGCCGGGACGCCATCCTCGACATGGCCAAGGACGAGGAACTCACCGCCCAGACCTGAAGCGACGGCCTTTTAAAACAGGCGATATCAACGGTTCCGGGCTCGGCGACGGGCGCTTGTCATGGCGACCGGCGCGGGCTTGACACCCCGCGGGTGATCCCCTAGAATTCAGAGACACAAACGCAATCCGTTATTTCAAGGAGTTCGAGCATTATGAGCGAAGGCGGCAATAAACCCGGCGACTGGGTCACCATGAAGATCGCTCCCGAGATTTTCGAGGAGCTGGGAGTGCGGGATCCGGAGCAGATCAAGCTGGAAACCAAGATCATGAAAGCGGTCCGCCAGGTGAAGAAGGAACTCAAGAACGATCCCAACAACCTGGACAAGCTCAACGAGCTCGCCACCTACTACATCGACGGCGGCAATTTCGATGCGGCAATTTCGGAGCTGCAGAACGTGATCAACAAGGACCGGCTCAACGTGCGCGCCCGCAAGCTGCTGGGCACCGCATACAGCCTGTCGAACCACGAAGAGGAAGCCATCCGCGAACTGAACCGCGCCGCCGAGCTCGCCCCCGACGACCCGGAGATCCACTTCAACCTCGGCGGGGTCTACATGCTCAAGGAATTCTTCGAAAACGCCGTCCGCAGTTTCCAGAAAGTGGTCGAGCTCGACCCGATGGACACGATGGCCTACGCCAACCTGGCCGCCGCCTACGACATCCAGCAGAAGTACGACGAGGAAGTCCGGGTGCTCAAGAAGGTGCTGATGTTCAGCCCCGAAGACCGCGAGCTGCGTTCCGCGCTCAGCACCGCCTACTACAACGGCGGCCATTACGATGAAGCGCTGAACGCCGCGCTGTGCGTGGTGGAGCTGGACGACAAGGACCCGCAGGCCTACTGCAACCTGGGCAGCTGCTACGCCGTGAAAAACATGACCGACGAGGCGGTGGGCGCGTTCAAGAAAGCCAGCGAGCTGGACCCGGAATACAACCTGCCCCACACCAACCTGGGCAGCCTCTACGCCACCCTCGGCCGCCTGGAAAGCGCCATCAAGGAATACAAGATCGCGACCACCCTCAACCGCAGCGACGCGCTGGCCTGGTTCAACCTGTACAACTGCTACAAGGAAGCCGGGCGCATCGAAGAATCGCAGGAAGCCTTCCGCTCCTATGAAAAACTGATGCACGAAATGAACACCTCCGGCGGCGAGGAAGGCGGCGGCGGAGACGAAAACCCCGCCCACATCCCCGGAGGCGTTTCCAAGAGCGGACGCTACGCCGACGGCGGCAGCATGGAAGGCAACGCCGCCGGTATGGAGACCCTGGGAGACGGCGCGGAGCCCAAATGACCCTCGGCTTCCCAGCTAAGGCCGAGCGCTGATTGTGCGGACGGAACCCAACCCCTGCCTGCCGCTTGGAGACTTCAAGCCCGCCGACCAGTGGCAGATTCACGTCAACGCGATCTTTTACGGCACGCTGGGCCCCGCCATCCACGATCATTTTCAGACCTACGTCAGCCGCGACCACCGCCTGGCGCACGCCCTCGCCGACGCCTATTTCGAAGGCCGCAGCAAAGGCGCGGACCCGACACTCCGCTTCATCCAGGAATGGGGCGTCGGCAACGGCAACCTCGCCGCCTGCTTTCTCACCCGGCTCAAGCAGATCGACAGCGAAGGCGCGGTGTATCCGCACACCCATTACGTGCTGTGCGACTACTCGGAAGAGATCCTGCGCGGCGCCCGCAACAACCCCTTCCTCAAGGAACACGCGGGACGCTTTTCCACCGTGCGCGTGGACGCGGGCCGGCTCGACTGCTTCCGGTCCGCATGCCTGGATAAAGTTTTGAGCAACGAAATCTGGGACGACCTCGCCACCCGCGTCCTGCTCAAACACGAAGGCAGCGTCTACGAAGAATTCCTGCAGCCCACGCTAGATCCGGCGCACATCGACATCGACTTCACTTCCTTTAAGGAAATGTTCAACGCAGGGGATCTTGAGGCGCTGAAACAGAGTCCGCCGTTCCTTGCGGACATCCGCTGGGAACGCAGTTTTCAGCGCGTCGATCCCGGCGACTGGCCGCATGCGCAAACGTTGCAGGCGCACCTTGAAGAGATCCGCGACGAGATCCCCATTCCGGTGAACACCGGCGCATTCGTGACGCTCGAGCGCGCCCGCCGGCTGCTGCGCCCGGACGGGCAAGGCTACACGGGCTTCGATTACGGCATGTTTTCGCTGAAGGAGCTGAACGAGGAAGGCCGGCCCTATTTCAACCTGTACGGCGGCCAGTACACGTCCATGGTCAATTTCGAGCTGCTCGCCCGTGTGGGCGAAGCGGCCGGGTTCCCCCATGTCGAAAAGGAACCGCAGCACACCCTGGTCGGCCGCAATCTCAACAGCCGCGTGCAAAGCCTCGTGGAGATCGTGCAGCACCACCCCGAGGTGCCCCGCATGCAGCCCTGGGACCGCGACCTGCTCATGCTGGCCACCCTGTCCGCCCTCAACGGGGCGTACCGGAGCCCGTACAACCGCAAAATGCAGTACCCGGCCCTTCCCGGCACGCCCAAAAAACAGAAAAAGCAGATCGCCAAGGCGGTGAAGGGCCTGAACCCTCACGGTGTTCCCGACACTGTAGCTTATGTCACCGAAAAAGAAGTGTTCTCGGTTTTAAAATCGCTGCGCCGTCTGGGCTACCGGGAAAACGACTTGAAACAGGCGTTCAACGCACCGCCGCCGCCCATCGCTTTCACGGCGCTGCACCTTCGCTGAACCGAAGCCGGACCGCCCGAAGCGCCGGGCCGATTCCCTTGCGGCTGCCTTCGCAGCGACCGTCTATAATAAAGAATTAAAATCCGGCAACGGACCGGGAACCCCTTTCCAACGTAATCGGGGCGTCGCATGCTCAGCATTTTCGTCGAAGCCAGCTGCAACCGCTACAACCGGGACGAGTGCGTCGACTGCCACGTGTACGAACCGGTCGGGACCCTGCCGCGCGACCAATGGCATCTTTCTCCCGAAGACGCGCGGACCATGGCCGACAGCATCCGCAAGGTGGACGTGCTCAACACGCTGGCCCAGCAGGAGATCAACCTCACCGGCGGCGAAGCCTCGCAGAACCCGCACATCGTCGAGATCTTCAAGATCTTCAAAACCGTCACACCCAACGTCTGCCTGCACACCAACCTGGACATCAATTCCGAAAAGTCCAAACGCTGGCTGCGGCTGGTGGAGATCATCGAGCTCGGCGGCAGGATCGACATCACGCTGTATCCGGTCTCCTGGGAGCGCTTTCAGAAACCGCTGCTGAAAAAGCTGCTCAAATTGCAAAACCGGATTCTCGTCAACGTGGTGTTCGAAAACCTGGAGGATCTCAAGCGGCAGCTGGGTATCCTGCTCGATTTTTTCACCGGGGAGGAAGGGCCCTACGCAGAGGTCACGGACCTGCTGCAACAATATCTGTTAAAACTCAACGCCCTGCTGGCAAGCAACCCCGATTGCAGTGAACGGGAATACCTCGCCCGCATGGGCGACACCGGCGCGTTCGCCAAAACCAAAGAGTTCATCTTCGGCATCAACCTTCTGCCCGCGTTCAAGGTGGACGCCAACGGCCGGCGCGCCATGCAGTCCACGCCGTTCCCCGGCCAGCTCTACCTCATCGAGTGCCCGGCGGCGCGCGGTTCCATCGACATCATGACCGTCCGCCAGGACGGCGGCATGACCCCCTGCTGCGACGTCGGCAACCTGCAGTGCCAGCCGCTGTTCGGCAACCTGCTCAAAGACCCGCCGGAAACCATCCTGAAAAAGTTCGAAGCCTCGAGCAAAATCATGGCGCGGGGAATCTTAAAAAACCGGGAAAACATCAAAAGCGGCCGCACCGGCGAATGGGTGGAGGAAGGCATTCCGCCTTACTGCAACTGACCGCGCACCGCGGAGGGTATGTTGCGGGGAAACGCGTATCGGATCAGGCGGGCAGCAGTTTGAACAGCGCGTCGACCATGCCTTCGATCCTGCCGACCACCTTGGGGTTGACCAGACGGCCGTCGTCGAAATCTTCGGCGGTGGAATAGACGGTGGGATGGACCGTCAGCACGCCCGATTCGTACAACAGTATTTTCACCAGGTCCGACGAGGCGAGAAACGAACGGTTGCCGCCCGCGTTGCACAGAATCCCCGCCACCTTGTTGTTCATGGCGCCGGCGGTGATGTCGATCAGGTTTTTGAGCGCTCCGGAGACCGACCAGCAGTACACAGGCATCCCGAAGATGAACCCGTCCGCCTCATTCATGAGCCCGTACACCCGCTGCATGTCGGCGTTGTATTCCGCGAGCGGCCGGCCGTCGCAGAATTCCATCTCGAGCGCGCGCAGGTCGAGAGTCTCAAAATCCAGACCCCGGTCTTTGAGAATCCGCTCGGTTTCCCGAACGACGACGGCGGTTTTCGAATCCTGGGACAGGCTGCCCTGGATGACAATCAGTTTCGGCATCGGTCGTCAATAGCGGGAACGCCCCGCTCAAAGTAAAAAGGCCCGCGGAAACAACCGCGGGCCTTGGTGAAAATGTAAATCATGTTCGAAGCCCGGTTCACACCGAGGGCACGGGCGGCTCCTCCTCTTCCTCCTCGGGCACGAAATCGTCTTCGTCGTCCTCGCCGATGAGGGTGTTGGGATCGTCCATATCCAGCTCGTTGTCCATCTCCTCGTCTTCGTCCTCTTCCTCTTCCTTGGGATAGGGAAGCTCATCCCAGACGACGACACGGGAATTGCCCCGGTCGGCGATGTACAGCTTGAACTTCGGCTTCGGCTCTTCGCCTTCTTCACCTTCCAGTCCCTCACCGTCCCCGGCGGTTTCCTCTTCGTCGAAATCCTCCTCCGGGTCTTCCTCGAGAAACAAGCCGAAGGGATCGTTGAGCGTGCTCCCGGTCGCGTCGCCGCCGCGGTTGACCCGGTTGTCCATGAAGGTCGTCTGCCCCAGGACCAGGTCCGCGGGCTGCCCGTTTTCCGTCGGAACCTCTTTCCAGTAGAGCACCCGGTTGTTGTTCGTGTCGGAAACGAACAACCCCACACGGCCGCAGACCACATGGGTGGGGAAATACAGCCCTTCCGCATTGGGCCTGCGGTTGCCCATGCCGGCGTTGGGCTCGCGGCTGTTGAAATCCTTCTGCCCGATCACCACATCCGCCGGTTTGCCGACTTCGTTGGGCAGCTTGTTCCAGATCAGCAGGCGGTGGTTGCCCTGATCGATCACGAACAGCTTGTCCCGCTCGGCGTCATAGAACACCCCGGTCGGGAAACTGAGCGTGTCCGGGCCCACGTTGTCGAATTCACCCCGGTTCGGCTCGCGTTCGTCCATGCCCCCCTGCCCGAGGCAGAGGTCCGCGTTCCAGCCGTTGGAGTTGGGGATCTTGTTCCAGATCAGGATGCGGTGATTGTCCTTGTCCGCGATGAAGATGTGCTGATCGTCGCCGGAATGGATGCCGATCGGGAAAAACAGCGACCCGGAGCCGATGAGACCGCGCCGGTTGGCTTCGTTGTCGTCCAGGTTGTCCTGTCCGAAAACCAGAACCGGCGGCTCGCCGTCTTCCGAAGGCAGGCCCGCCCAGCGCAGCGCGCGGTGGTTGCCGCTGTCCACCACGTACAGTTTTCCGTTGATCACGTCGATGCCCGCGGGCTGCGACATCGTGTCCTCTTCCGCCTTGCTGATCGTGAACCCGTCGAGCGATTCATCCCCCAGTCCGGAGGTCATTTCATCGAGCGTGGTGGTCATGCCGCGGTTTTCCAGAAAATCCGCGAAGTCCTCCTGTCCGAGCACCAGGCTCGAGGGTTCTCCGTTTTCCTCGGGCGGCTGTTCCCAGACCAGCACACGGTGGTTGCCCCGGTCGGACACAAACAGATACTCGCCGAACTTGTGGATGAACTGAGGTTCCGAAAGCGTGTTGTCCCCCGGATCGTCCGCGCCGCGGTTGGACTGGCACATGGAAAAATCCCCCTGGCCGATCACCAGGACGGCGCCGGTTTCCGGTTCCTCTTCCTTGTCGGTTTCATCCAGCTCATCGACTTCGTCCTCGTCCTCTTCGAACTCGTCGATTTCGTCGGCATCCATGTCCGCATCGGATTCAACCAGGGCGTTTTTCTCATCGCCGTTGGTGCCCTGGGAGTCCGCCACCTCCGTGGTCTCTTCCCGCTCCTCTTCAGGGTCTCGTTTGTCATCGGACATGAGACATCCTCCTAACGTTTAGGTGTCAAAAAAATTTCCCCGCGGTGTTGTTATACGGCCGCGGCTATGGGATTCCATTCAAGCGGCGGTGTCACGCCGCCCGGGTTGTGTCGATATTCATTCAGGAATATTCAGGCGCTGCCACATCGAGATCACCTTGCGGCCGTTGCGGTCCTGATGCGCCCCGTCCCACACGGCGAAAGCCACCAGCACCGGCTGCTCGCTGCCGAATTTCACATCCCATTTGTTGAGCGAGTCGAGAGCTCGGTAAAAGACGACTTTCCAGCTGCCTTTTTCCCAGCGCCCTTTCCCGAGGATATTCTGCTTGGTTTGGGGCTGCGGTGTCAAGGTGCCAAACCCTTCCGCGTTCATCTCTTCCACCGGAACATCCCGGAACGGATTGAGCGCGTCCACCGGATTGACCTCTCCGCCGAAGATCATCGTGTCCAGATCCATGCCTTTCGTGGCGTATTCCAGTTTTTCCCGCGTTTCGATTTCGGTCTGCCAATCCGCGCGCCACTGCCAGATGTTGACCACCTTGCCGCGGTTCCCCATTCCGAAGAACGGTTCGTTGTGGCCGTGCGTGTGCAGCAGGACGTCGCCCAATGCAAATTGCAGCGCGATCGCGTCCTTGAAATCCTGGTGGCGGCTGGAAGTGCGGTCCGGCGCGGCGTCGTCCCACGACAGGCGGAAGGCGATGCCCTCTTCGTTCATCACCGACTGAAACTGGATGCGGTTCACTGGGTTGCTGCGCGCGCTCAACGGCAGCGTGTGCACAACCTGCACGGGAATGTCCTTCCACACCGGATTGTCCGGATCGAGATCGATCTCCCCTTCGACGCGTTTCGTGTTGAGATCGGTTTCGTATTTCGCCGGCTGCAGCGCCTCCTCGCGCACGCGCGACTTGATGAACGCGGAAAGGTTCCAGCGTTCCAGCTCGGTGAGATGGCCGTAGGATTTCATCGGGGTCCCGTCGATGCCCGTGGACAGCGTCATGTAGATGTCCTTTTTCTCCCGCCCGAATTTATAGGTGTTCGGGTTGGTCAGATCGTAGACGAACACCCGGTGGTCCCAGATATCGTACAGCTCGTCCGCAAGCGGCCCGCCGCCCTTGAGATCGCTGCCGTGGCAGCGGGCGCAGCGCAGCTCTTCGTAGAGCGCCTTGCCCTTGGCGATGGCTTCCGCGCTGGTTTCGGGCACCTTCTCAACGACGATGGGCGGTTTCGGCTTTTCCGTTTCAAAGCGTTTGGAAAACGTTTTGATGTAGTCGACCACCGACCGCGTCTCTTCTTCCGACAGCGCATTGCGCCAGGCCGGCATGGAGGTCCCCGGCACGCCGCGCTGAATGGTCAGCACGATGTCCTCGTCGAGCGGCAGCGATCCGCTGGGCGTCGAACGGTGCTTGAACACGCCCTTTCTGAAATCCCGCGGCCAGGGGTAGAGATACGCCATCGCCTTGCCGCCGCCGTTGCCGTCGCTGCCGTGGCAGAACACGCACATGTGCTTGTAGACGGTTTCCCCCAGTGTCTGTCCGGGTTCGGCCTTGTGGCTGTGGCCGTGCGTGTGCACCGAAGACGACGCTTCGGAATCGAACACGCCGGGCGCGCGTTTCTGTGAATGCGCGAACACCAGCGTCCCGCCCGCCAGCAGGCCGCCTGCGCAGATCAGAGCCAGTAAGGTTTTTTTATCAACGGACATTCGGCAGAGGCGTCGACAGAGTGTAGAGTTCTTCATTGCCATTCAAACCGTCTTCGGCGATGTCCACCCAGATATCGCGACAGTTTTTCCTGAAATCCACTCCCAGGCAGTAAAACAAGGGATTCCGGTGAGTGAAATAAATGACTGGATTGGAAAAGTATACGCTCATCGAGTCGTGCTTTGCAATGGCAATGGCCTGCTCGATGCTCACCTCTTCCGAAGAGGCTTTACGCAGGATTTTGCGGATGACCATGTAGTCCAGTTTCCCGTCCGAATCCAGATCGTAATAGGTGGAGATGAGGCCGGGGATGTTCATGACTTCCCAGCCGCGGTAGGAGGGATCTTTCCACCCCGGCTCCTTGGGGATGGACGTGTCTTGTTTTTTCAAATGCGGCCGCGCCGGAGTGTCCGCCTTCGCGACGGCGGCAAACACGCTCGCTTTGAACACACACAGCGTGAAAAGCAGGATGGCCCGTTTGTAAGGCATTGTTCACTCCCCGTTTCAGGTTGTGATTCCATGCTCGATCCGGCGCTCGAACCTCTCATCCTACCCTAACACACTTTTTCACCGCAAAAAAACGCGATTTACCCGCTCCGGAACACCGAAACCGGCATTTTTTCAATGGTTTTTCCTTTTCCCGGCGGCCGCGGTCCCATTGCAAAACACAGCGCATTCAATCTCCCTCGTAGATGCGTTCGAGCACCGTGCTATCCAGCCCGTCCGGCGGGCCGTCGTACACCACGTTTCCAGCCGCCAGCGCCAGGATGCGGCTGCCGTAGTCCTTCGCCAGCTCCGGCAGGTGCAGGTTGCACAATACGCTCACCCGCCGCGTGCGGTTGATCTCCATCAGGATATCGAGAATGGTGCGTGCGGTCTTGGGATCGAGGTTGGACACCGGCTCGTCCGCCAGAATCAGTTCCGGCTCCTGCATCAGCGCGCGCGCGATGCCCACCCGCTGCTGCTGGCCGCCGCTCAGGGCTGATGCGCGCTGCGCCGCTTTATCCGCAAGGCCCAGCCCGGACAACAGGCTTTCAGCGCGGGCAGCGGCTTCTTTGGGAAAACGATTCAACAGCCCGCCCCAGGCGGACACGGACCCGAGGCTGCCAGTGAGCGCATTGGTCCGGACCGACGCGCGCGAGATCAGGTTGTATTGCTGAAAGATCATCCCCATGCGCCGCCTGAGCGCGCGCAGTTGATTCGGCGATGCCGCGGTGACGTCCGCGTCGGCGAAAACGATCCGGCCCGAACTCGGTTCCACAAGACGGTTGACGCAGCGCAGCAGCGTGGATTTTCCCGATCCGCTTTTGCCCAGCACCGCGACGAATTCGCCGCGCGCAAGCTCGAAGGAAACCCCCTTGAGCGCGCGGGTGCCGTCTGCATAAGTTTTGCTCAAATTCTCAATACGCAGCATGTGCTTCCGAATGTGAAAGCGCGGCTCAACGGCGGATCGATTTCAGGTCGAGACCGAGCAGCCGGCTCGCTTCCCGCACCGGGTCGAAGAAACCGTCCAGGTCCTGAAGGCCCGTGATGCCGTAGACCTGCTTGAGCACTTTGGCGCCCTCGGGCGATTTCGCGAGGCGCTTGAGCCCCTGCTTGACCGTTTTTACGATTTCAGGCGGCAGACCTTTGCGCACCGTCACCGTGTCGTTGGGAATATTCTCCGTATGGGCGATCACCTTGATTTTATCGAACACCTCCGGAAAGCTCTTCGCCACCGCCGCCCGCGCCCCGTCGTAGGCCGCACCGCCGTCCACCTCTCCCTTGAGCAAAGACAGGACCACCGCGTTGTGCGATCCTGCGAACACCGTTTCGGAAAAAAACGTGGCTGGATCGTGGCCTTTCGCGAGAAGCAGCGATTTGGGATACAGGTGGCCGGACGTGGAGGCGGGATCGACGAAGGCAAATTTTTTTCCCTTCAAATCCGCCAGTGTCTCGATGCCGCTGTCGGCGCGCGCCATGATCTGGCCGCGGTAGAAAGGACTGCCGAACCGCATCACGATGAGGAGCAATTGAGCGTCGTGCTTTTGGTTCGCCAGCACATAGCTGAACGTGGCGAGCCAGCCGATGTCCACCTTGCCCGCGCCCATCGCTTCGATGACGGTGGCGTAGCTGGTGGCCACGGAGGTTTTGAAATGCAGGCCCGTTGTCTGATTCAGCAGTCGGGCGATTTTCCGCCCGCCCTTGAGGATCACCTGGCTGTCTCCGGAGGGGACGAACATCATGTTGAGCGGGCGTTCCCGGCTGCCGGGTTCCGCGGCCTGCGCGGCGGCTGCGAAGCAAAGCAGTAAACCGGCCGCGGCGCAAAGCATCCTGTGGATCAACCCCGAAGTCCTGTGATGCAACCGGCGCAAATCGTTCTCCCCCGCTGCGGAATGGATGATGAGTTCAACGCCAGCCATTATGCCTTCCCGGAGAAAACGAGAGCAAAAAAAAAGCAGGCCCCCCGAAGGGGGCCTGCCTGGAATCCGTTACAGTCGTTTATTTATTGAACGCGCTGTTGATGTATTTGACCACATCCCAGATTTCCTTGTCTTTCAGAGTTTTACCGTGGGCAACCATGCCGGTTCCGGCAGAGCCGTTTTTGATGACGTGGAACATCTGGCCGGGAGACACATCTTTCATGGTGTCCTTACAGGTGAAATTCCGCGGCTTCGGCTTCAGAGCAGCACCCAGTTTGCCGGTCCCGTCGCCCTTGTCGCCATGACACATTTTGCAGGCCATCGGCTTGGCGGTTTTGTCGTAAATCTTTTTGCCGTTGTCCGCATTGGCGCCTTTTGTTTTATCCATTTTGGCAGCGCTGGCAGGAGCGGCCTTGGTTTTCCTCGGTTGGGGACATTCGCCTCCCGCATAGGCGGAGCTGACGACGAAGAAACTGAACACTGCCAATACTGCTAAAACCGCAATCTTTTTCATTTACAATTCTCCTTCCTGATTCGAATCATTTAAGTGAGTTGCCAACATCCCATGAAACAAAATTCACGCGTGGTGTACCGCGAAAATATCAATTCAGATGATCGTGGTTTCGGGTTGGAACTTGAGACATCGGTGAGATCGTGAAGCCGAAACATGTATCCTTCGAACGAATTTATTTACGCTTTGTCCTGAAAATACAGAAGACTTCGTTAACAAGGCCACTAGTCTCATTGAACTATAAAAAAGGAGCAGTGCATTATAATCAATCCTAATTCACTGTCAATCAAATTATCTCGATCGACTCAAAATGCATTGAATCCATTGGGCTCTTAGCCGCAAACCGGCAAACCGGTGCTGTTCGGAAGCGTACGGCGGTTCTCAGCGCCTTTTTCGCGGCGTGACAATAAAAACTTATATTTCAATGCAGTAAAAAAGTTTTGCGACTGTGCATGCGGCCGGCGCGCGAATATAAAAATCCTTTTCACTTGCGCGGACATCTACACTTCTGTATACTCTGCACATATCAATCCATAAACCATTTTTTTTCAACTTCTTAAGCCAAGATCGAAGCTTACTGGCCGGGCCAACCGTTCCTGGAACCTAAGGAGACCTTGAAAAAGTCATACCCTGGCAGACGAAACCGCTGTAAGGTTTCGGACCGATATCAAAGATCCTATAAATTCCCCGGCAGCCCTCAGTCGTAATCACTAGCAACCAGGCACAGAGCGGGATCGATGCCACCGTTAAGGGATCATTTTGCCCTTTAGAAACAAGAAGGATTCAAAGAATCTTCGCCAACCCGTTTCCGCGAGTTTGCGGATTGGAGAGGAGGTGAACCATGGACATACCCATCAATTTTTTCTCGAAAAATAAAAATAAAAACAGCGGTGACAAGGAAACCGCCAGGCAGGCTTCCCAAAAAGCCAAATACCTGACCAAGCTGGAGCAGATCCCTGAATTGAGCGAGGCGGAAAGAGAAAAGCTCGCTCTCGTCAACGACAAATTCGTTTTCAGGACCAACGATTACTACCAGTCCCTCATCGATTGGAACGATCCTGACGATCCCATTCGCAAGATCGTGATTCCGGAAGTCCAGGAACTCGATGAATGGGGCCAGCTGGACGCTTCCAATGAGGAAAAATACACCAAGGTCCGCGGGCTGGAGCACAAATACACCTCCACCGCTCTGCTTCTGGTCAACGAAGTGTGCGCCGCCTATTGCCGGTTCTGTTTCCGCAAGCGGCTTTTCATGAACGAAAACGACGAGGTGACGAAAGACATCAGCGACGGGCTCGAATACATCCGCGGCCACAAGGAAGTCTCCAACGTGCTGCTGACCGGCGGCGATCCGTTGATCATGTCCACCAGCAAGCTGGAGCCGATCATCCGCCAGGTGCGGGAAATCGACCACGTGCAGATCATCCGCATCGGCACGAAAATTCCGGCGTTCAACCCCTTCCGCATCCTCAACGACCCGTCTCTCCTCGACATGATCCGCACCTACAGCACCGATGAAAAGAAGATCTACATCATGGCGCATTTCAACCATCCGCGCGAATTGACAAAAGTAGCTATCGAGGGCCTGAATCAGCTCATGAAGGCGGGGGCGATCCTCGTCAATCAGACGCCTCTGATCCGCGGCATCAACGACACCCCCAAGGTGCTCGGTGAACTGTTCCGCAAACTGTCCTACATCGGCGTGCCGCCCTATTACGTTTTCCTGTGCCGCCCAACCTTGGGCAACGGCGCCTATTCGGTGCCGGTGGAAGAAGGCTACAAGATCTTCGAACACGCCCGCGTCCGTGGTTCCGGTCTGGCCAAACGCGCACGGCTGGTCATGTCGCACGAAAGCGGGAAAATCGAGGTGGTCGGAATGACGCCCACGCAGATTTTCTTCAAGTACAACCGTGCCGCAGACGAAGAAAACTTCTCGCGGTTTCTGGTGTTCAACCGCAATCCCGAAGCCTTCTGGTTTGACGACTACGCAGAGGTCCACGGCAACTTTTCCCTGGAGAGTCTGATGCCGGCCACTTCCGAGACTCTGGGCGGCAGTGGGGGAAACGGACGCCACAATTGACAGGATCCGGACGGGAAGCAGCCGCTTCCCGTCTTTCCCTGGTTTTTCCTTCCCGCCCTCTCCGCCCGCGCTGAACGCCGGCTGCCTGAAAATCCGCCCGACAGGGCAACTGTGCTAAAATGCCGATTTCAAATCAGAACCTGAGCGGCGTGCGTCCGCGCGTTTGAAAGGAGAAGCCCGAACATGGCGCGTTTGACCGGAAAGAACATCCTCTTCATCATCCCCAAAGATTATTACGACGAGGACATCCTCGATCCCTTGATCGAAGCGATGAAAAAGGAGGAAGCGGAGACGTACATCGCGTCCGCTAAAATGAAAGAGGCGGTGGGCATGAAGACCGGACGCCAGATGCCGAATTTCCTCATCGTCGACGCCATCGAGGGCATCATCGGAGACAGCTATGTGGCCGGCGGCCGCGGCACGCGGCAGGTCAAAGGGGTGTTTCACGGAGTGATCCTGGTCGGCGGCAAGGGAGCGCGCTCGCATCTCTGGAAGGACGAGCTGGTCCGCCTGTTGATCGCGGACCGCCACCGCAGCAACATGGTGATCGGCGCGGTGGGCTCGGCGGTTCCCTGTCTCTCCAACGCGGGGCTGATGGACGACCGGGAGGTCGCCGTCGCGGACGACAAACACACCAAAAAAGCCCTTGAGGAAATGAAAGCCCTGATGTCCACCGATGACGTGACCAACTACGAACGCGTTATCACCGGCAAGGGCCCCGCCGCGGTGCCGGCGTTCGCCGAAGCGTTCATCGCCGAAGTCGCCGAGACTCCGCTAAAATAATTGCAGAGCCTTTGCGGCGCTGCCGGATTCACATCCCGCCTTCCATTTCCTCGCGCTCTTTGGCGGCCTTGATGATCTTGAGCCGAAGCTTGACCGCTTCGTTGAGCGCCTTCACGATCTGATCGCTGGCATCGGGAAAGTGAAGCCGGGAATTGAACTCATCCAGAGTGCGGGTTTCCAGTACCTTGGCGAACGCTTCATCGATGAAAGGCCGCGTCATCTTGGCGATGCCCTCAAAATAGATGTTGATCTTTTCGTGGGTCTCCCAGTTGTCCAGAATCAGCTTGCGGATGGTGTCGCCGGCCGGCTCCCCGTCTTCCTCGTGCCTGCCGGCGGGCGTGGAGGTCTTCATGATTTCGTAAACATGGATATCGAAATTTGTTTCCATCGTTTCAGCAAAAGTCCCGTTCTGTTCTAGTGTGAGGGTCCCTCATCCGGCGTTTTCGATCCGCACCTCTTTCATCTCGACGCGTTCGTTCGGGTTGTCGTTCGCATCCCGGGGTGAATTGACGATCGCATCGGCGACGTCCATGCCCTCGGTGACCTGCCCGAACGCCGTGTACTGCCCGTCGAGAAAATTCGAATCCTTCACCACGATGAAAAACTGCGACCCGGCGCTATCCGGGTCCTGCGCCCGCGCCATCGAAAGCACGCCGCGTTTGTGCGGCGTGTCGTTGAACTCCGCCTTGATCGTGTAGCCGGGTCCTCCGGTGCCGTGGGTGGACTTGTTGCCGCCTTTGGAATTGGGGTCGCCGCCCTGGATCATGAATCCCGGAATCACCCGGTGAAAAGTGGTGCCGTTGTAAAATCCCTTGCGGGCCAGGTCCTTGAAGTTTTGCACGTGTCCGGGCGCCTTGTCCTCGAAAAATTCGAGTTTGATCGTCCCTAAAGTGGTATTGATGACGGCGATCTCGCCTGCTGCATCCGACATGAAAGCAACCTCCTGGTGAATTGATTAAGAACGCCCGGTCCCGGACCGGATTGCGGGATCGAAGCCCGCGGTCCGTTCCCCGTAAACGAAACGGTCATTTATCCTTGATGGTGACCTTTTTCATCTCGACCTTGTCGATCGGGTTGTCCCTGCTGTCGCGCGGCGCGCTGACGATTTTATCCGCCACATCCATGCCCTCGGTGACCTGCCCGAACGCAGTGTACTGCCCGTCGAGAAAATTCGCATCCTTCACCACGATGAAAAACTGCGACCCGGCGCTGTCCGGATCCCGCGAGCGCGCCATCGAAACGATTCCGCGCGTGTGCGGCGTGTCGTTGAACTCCGCCTTGATCGTGTAGCCGGGGCCGCCCATGCCGTGCTTTTTCCGGTCATCCAGCTTGGAGTTGGGGTCGCCGCCCTGGATCATGAAACCGGGGATCACCCGGTGAAAGGTGGTGCCGTCGTAAAAGCCGTTTTTGGCCAGCTGCTTGAAATTTTTCACGTGACCGGGCGCCTTGTCCGGCAAAAACTTGAACTCAATGGTTCCCATGCTGGTTTCGATCACGGCGACTTCCTCGGCCTGGACCGTCCCCCACCCCAAAAACACAGCCACCACCATCGCGGCGGTTCCTCGCAATAAAACGTTCATGTTTCCTCCAGATCAATGAATGGTTGTATTTTCAGGAAGGCATGCGGACGCGCCGTTCGCGTCCCCCGGATGAAAACCGGGGTCCTCCAGGGTCCGTTTCTTCGGAATGAATCATTCTAGAAAATCGAAAATCGATTGTCAAATCAGGCTTTACACGGGATGCACGGTCTGAGAACGCGCCGCTTTCAAGAGACGGCCGAAAAACACGGTCACCGGATCGCCCGGATCTTTTCCAGGTTGGCCCGCGCCGTGGCGTGATCGGGATCGACTTTGAGGGCGGCTTCGAACTCCTTTTCCGCCTTGTCCAAAAGCCCCCGCTTGCCATAGACGATTCCGAGATAATGATGCGCTTCCGCGTTTTCGGGGTTTTCTTCCAGAGATCGCAGCAGGGCCTGCGACGCCTCCTCGCTGCGGTCCTGAATCAGAAACACGATGCCCAGATAAAAATGCGTGTCGGCGCGGTCCGGCGCGACGCGCAGCACCTCCTTGAGTTGCTGCTCCGCTTCATCGTAGCGTTTCGCATCGTAATACAACACGCCGAGATTGTTGCGCGCTTCCTGATTGCCCGGATCCTTGCGGATGACCTGCTTGAATTCCGTTTCCGCAAGGTCGAGCCGGCGCGTTTCGTAATACAGAACGCCGAGGTTGTTGCGCGCGTCCAGGTTGTCCGGGTCGAGTTCGAGCGCCTTCTGGTACGCCTGTTCCGCATCGGCAGCCCGGTTGCTGTTGAAATACACCACACCCAGTTGATGGTGCGCCTCCGACGATTGCGGATCGGCTTTCACGACGGCGAGCAGTTCCTCTTCGGCCAGATCCAGCCGCCCCGCTTTCAAATACAGGGAACCCAGTTGAATGTGCGCATTTGGCAGGCCGGGATCGAGATCGAGCGCCGCCTCATAGGCCTGGCGCGCTTCTTCCAGCCGCCCCTGCTTGATGTAGACCAGTCCCAGATTCTGGTAAGCGCCGGCAAGCCTGGGGTGGCTCTGGATCACCGTTTGAAACTCCGCTTCCGCTTCGTCGAGTTTTTCCTCGGACAGATAATGCGTCCCCAGGTTGATGTGCGCGAGCGCCGCTTTCTTGGGAAATGCCGCGATGACCGCACTCCATAATGTCTCGCCGTTCTTCCACACCGGAATCTGTTTTTGGGTCAGGACGCTCAAGAACACAAGCACCACCGCACCGGACGCAAGCGTCCCCGCCTTGAACGGATTTTTAAACCACGGCGCGGGCCTGAACTGCCACAGCCAGGCCGCGCCCGCGCCCAGCAGCAGGCAAAGGCTCAGACCCGGAAGATAGGTGTAGCGGTCCGCCGCCGCCTGCCCGCCCACCTGCACGATGCCCAGCACCGGAGACAGCGTCACCAGATAATAGGCCCAGGCCACGCCTGCGATTTTGTGCCCCCGGCGCCACAGAAAAACGCAGACCGCGCTGACGGCCGCCACCACGGCCAGCGCGCCGAGCACACGCTGCGTGGAAAGATCCCGTTCGAACGGGTAAAACGGCACCAGCCGCACCGGCCACAACGTCTGCTCCAGATAAAACGAAAGGCTCACCAGGGCGTTCTGCAACCGCTCCCAAAAAGAGAATTCCTCCAGCGTGCGCACCGCCTCTCCCGCCCGCTGCGCCAGCACCGTCAGCACCGCGGACACGCCGCTCAGGATGAAAAAAGGCATCTTCTCCGCAAGCACGCGCCGCACCGGTTCACCGTCCGCGATGCGCGACAGCGGCCACACATCCAGAAGCAGAAGCACCACCGGCAGCGTGACCGCCATCGGCTTGGACATCAGCGCCAGTGCGAAACAAAACAGCGCCGCAAAATAATGCCGCCGCGATGCCGAAAGCCGTTCGGCCGAGCGGTGCTTGAGATAAAACAGCAGCGCCGAAAGAAAAAACAGCGCGCACAAGAGATCCTTGCGCTCCGAAACCCACGCCACCGACTCCACCCGCAACGGATGCAGCGCGAAAAAGAGCGCCGCCGCCATGCCCCCCACCACCCGCGCCGCCGCCGCGGACGGCGTTGCCGCAGCGCACCGCAAAAGTGTGAGAAACAGAAAAAACACCAGGCAGGCGTTGACCGCGTGCAGCAGGATATTGGTCAAATGGTGTCCCCAGGGATTGAGTCCGAATCCCTGTTGATCCACAGCGTGCGACAGCCAGGTGAGCGGGTGCCAGTTGCCGGCGCGAAATTCCGTCAGCATCGCCCAGAGGTGTTGCCCGGACAGAGACCGGATCATGGGATTCTCGTAGACGTATTCGTGATCGTCCCAGTTGACGAACTGGTTTTCCAGCGCGCCCCGGTACACCGCGAACACCACGGGAATCAGCAAAACAGGAACCCAGAGGAATCGTCTAGAGGGCTGGTCTGTCTTCATATAAGACGGCAGAATGGGGAGAGAATCGGGGTTTGCGGATGATCCACCGGAACCGGCTTCCTCGTCCCGGTCTGGAGGCCGTTTTCAGCAAGAAAGCCGACGCCGGCCCGTCCTTTCAGGCCGCGTCTTCCTGGTTCCGTCCTCCGATTGTACTGAACGCAAAGGTTCAATACAAGAAACCCTTCAATTTCCATTGGTTTTGTCAAAAACGCGCCGAGCGGGACTTTTGTTGCAAATACCTGTTGCAACAGTTGCTGGTTTACCCTACAACAAGGTCTGTTCCTTATTTTTGTATAAGATACTTCCACTCACATTGCAGGAGAACAGCGGTGAAGACCGGCAACGCCCCTTACATGGACAATCTGATCAACACCCTCAACGAGGCGGTGTTCGTTTACGACGAGAACATGAAGATCCGCCATTTCAACGCCGCCGCCGAAAAGATCACCGGCTTTCGCAAAGAGGAAGTGATCGGCAAAGAGTGCGTCACCCTGTTCGACAAAAGCCTCTGCCTCAACAACTGCGCCCTGTGCCAGACCGTGAAAAACCATACCGGAAAGAATCGCGTGCAATTCGAATCGCCGTTTATGCGGCGCGACGGCGTCATGCGGCAGGGGCGGTTCCAGGCAGGCCTGCTGGAGCGCGGCGCCAACGGCAAGGTGGAAGTGCTGGTGGCGCTCACCGACACGACGGAACTCACCCGGCTCAAGGAAAAGATCCGCAACATCCATTCCTTCCAGAACATGGTCGGGAAAAATCACCTGATGCAGGAGCTGTTTCAGTCCATCGCCAACATCGCGCAATTCGACACCACGGTTCTCATCCAGGGAGAGAGCGGCACCGGCAAGGAGCTGGTGGCCCGGGCCATCCACCACGAAAGTCCGCGCGCCCGCAAAAAAATGATCGCCGTGCACTGCTCCGCGTTTTCCGAGAGCCTTTTGGAAAGCGAACTGTTCGGACACGTCCGGGGCGCGTACACCGGCGCGGTGCAGGAACGCATGGGACGCTTCGAGGAAGGCTGCGGCGGCACGGTGTTTCTCGACGAGGTGGGCGACCTGTCGCCGCAGGTTCAGGTGAAGCTGCTGCGCGTGCTGCAGGAAAGAGAGATCCAGAGGGTGGGCGAAAACAAACCGCGCAAGGTGGACATCCGTATCCTCGCCGCCACGCACAAGGACCTGATGGAGGAAATCCGCGCGGGCCGGTTCCGCGAGGATCTGTACTACCGGCTCAACGTGGTGCCCATCCAGCTGCCGCCGTTGAGGATGCGCAAAGACGACATCCCGCATCTCGCGGACCACTTCATCCACAAATGGACGAATGAAAACGAAAAAGCCATCGATGCGTTGTCCTACGAAGCGCTCGGCAGGCTGATGGACTACGGCTGGCCCGGCAACGTGCGCGAGCTGGAAAACGCCATGGAGCACGCCTGCGTCAAGTGTAAAGGCAAACGCATCGAACCGGAGGATCTGCCTGCCTTCGTCTCCCCGGAACGCGCGCGCAAAATTCAGCGCAAGCGCACGCCGCTCACCCGCGCGGCGATTCAATCAGCACTGGAAAAAACCGGCCACAACCAGACACGCGCGGCGCAGCTCTTGAACGTGCACCGCATCACGCTCTGGCGCAAAATGAAATCGCTGAATCTGTAAGCGAAGCGCGGCCATCTCCATAGAAACAGCCGCGCTCCTTTTTCAGCGTTAGCAAACGCATCCGGTCACTTGACCGACCGGAACACCTTCGGGTTTTCCTTGCCCTCGGCGGCAAGGATGCCGATCGCGCCTTTGGCCACACGGAAGATGCTGTGGTCCACCAGGATGTAATTCCCCGGCACGTCGATGGTGAACTCGACGATGGTCGATCCCGCAGAGGGAACCAGCGTGGTCTGCACGTTGCGGTTCACCGTGCCTTCTAAAGACCCTTCTTCGTGCACCCGGTCGAAGATCTCGCCGATGATGTGAAACGAAGAGATGCCGTTGGGGCCGATGTTGCCGAAGTAGATACGCACCGTGTCGCCGACATCGGCTTTGAGCACGTTGTCGCCCATCAGCGCCCCTTCTTTGCCGTTGAACAACACGTAGTCGGGGTGCTCGTTCAATCCCTTTTCCATCGAAAGCTCCAGCACGTCTTTTTTATCCGACGGCTGCGTGAAAAATTCGCTTTCGAACACGTAAAACTCCTTGTCCACCTTGGCCATGCCCTTTTCCGGCTCCACCAGCATCAGCCCGTACATGCCGTTGGCGATGTGCGCGGGGATGTTGGGCGCGGGTGAGGCGCAGTGGTAGATGTAGAGCCCCGGATTGAGCGCCTTGAACTCGAACACCCGCGTCTCGCCCGGTGCCACCAGGTTCACTTCCGCGCCGCCGCCCGGTCCGTTGACCGCATGGATGTCGATGTTGTGCGGAAACTGGCTGTCCTTGTGATTGGACAGGTGAAACTCCACCGTGTCGCCCTGCCGCACCCGCACCATCGGGCCGGGCACCGTGCCGTTGAAACTCCAGAACTTGTATTGTTTGCCATCCGCCAGTTCACCCACGTATTCCTTGGCTTCAAATTTAACCACCACTTTGGCGGGAGAGGTTCGCTTGATCGGGTCCGGCACCTTCGGCGCCGTCGTCAACACCGCATTTTCCGCTGCATTGAGCTGAGCTGCCGCAGAAAACACCAGCGCCGCGGTTGCCAGGCCCATCCATTTACCAATTCCATTTCGTGTCATCAAAGATCTCCTTTAAGAGCGGGTTGTCACTCGTACGCTATTGATAATAGTATTACAAGTTTCGTACCAGAATCCGGATCCGCCACCAGGCCCTGTAAACCAATGAGTTTATTGATGAAACCGGAAAAACAGCCACATCGCCGCGGCCTGCTCACCGTTGCACGGGCTATTGCATAAACCTGCATGCAACAGCCGGAACAAGAGGGTTGACAGTGCTCAAAAGATCATCAATAATAACCTAAGCCACCATTTTTTAAACATTTACAAGGCTTTGATCTTCCAGCCCAAAACGCTCATCGCACCGCCGGGCGGAGCGTGACTGGCAACCTTATCGCCGCATGGACCGATACTGGGAACAATTCAAGACCCCCTTCCTGTGCTTTGCCGGCTTCTCCGGTGTGGGCAAAACCACCCTGATGGAACGGCTGATCGGGCGTTTCAGCGAGGAACGCTTTCGCGTGGGGTACTACAAGCACGACGCCCACCGCTTCACCATGGACAAGGAAGGCAAAGACACGCAACGGGCGCAAAAAGCCGGTGCGGGCATCATCACCATCAACGATCCCAGCCACTTCGCCATCGTCGGCGACAACACTTTCAAAAAACGCACCATCACCCACGCCCTCGAACAGTGCGACTGCATCCTCATCGAAGGCTACAAGCAGTCGCCGTTCGACAAGGTGGTGTTTGTGGATGCGGACGGCAAAATGCCCATCCCCACGGACACGCCGGGGATCAAGGCCATCGTGCATCAGGGCACGGTGGAGGAAACCGGCCTTTCCGTACCCCGTTTTCACCGCGACGAGCTGGACGCAATCTATCAATTCGTCCGCGGGCATTTCAAAAGCCAGGCCAGCACCCTGTACGGCGCCGTGTTCGTCGGCGGACAGAGCAAACGCATGGGCAAACCCAAGTTCTCCCTGTCCTACAACGGCGTTTCGGAAACCGAACGCCTCGTCAAGGTGCTGCGAAGGTTCTGCGAAAACGTGTACCTTTCATCGCGTTCCGACCTGGACATGGGACCCCTGGCCGAACTGCCCGGCATCGAACGGATCAACGACAACCACATCGGTCTCGGGCCGGTGGGCGGACTGGCCACGCTCATGGCGCGCCACCCCGACAAGGCGTGGATGATCACCGCCTGCGACATGCCTTTCATTCAGGAAAAAAATTTCGAGACCATCATCGCCGAGCGGGACCCGTTGCGCTTCGGCACCTGTTATCTGCAAAAGGGACGCATCGGCTTCGAACCGATGTGCGCCATTTATGAACCCAAGTTCATCCTTCCTTTATATGAAGCCATGTCCCGCAGGGAGTTGTCGCTGACGCGCATCATCAGCGACCTGCCCTTCAAACATGTTAAGATCGCTGAAGCCGACCGCTCCAATTTCATGAACATCAATACTCCCGAAGAGTATGAAGTCGCCCGCGCCAAGCGGGAGAAAGAAAGCGAAGCACCATGAGCATGATCACCGTCGAGGAAGCGCGCAAAACCATCCTCGCGAAGATAAAACCCAAGGGTGTCGAAAAAATTCCCGTCGAGGAGGCGCTGGGCCGGGTGCTGGCGGAAGACATCGTGGCCCGGCGCAACAACCCGCCGCTCGACAACTCGGCCATGGACGGCTATGCGCTCCTCGCCAAAGACATCGCCAACCGCTTCACCGGAAAACCCGGTGCGCCTGACCGTCGCCGAGGAGGTCGCCGCCGGCCACCAGAGCCACGTCACCCTGAAACCGGGGCAGGCGTTCCGCATCATGACCGGCGCTCCGATTCCCGAAGGCGCCGACGCGGTCATCATGCAGGAGGACACCGAGCGCAACGGCGATTCGGTGCTGGTGAAAGACAAGGCCGAAGTGGGCGAGAACATCCGCGAAGCGGGAGAGGACGTGCGCGAAGGCGAGACGGTGGTGCCGAAGGGCGTCGAAATCACACCCGCCCAAATAGGCATGATGGCGGTGGTCGGCCGTTCCCAGATTTACGTCAGCCAGCGGCCGCGCATCGCGATCCTGTCCACCGGCGATGAAATTCTCGAACTCGACGAAACCGCGACCGGCCCCTGCATCTACAACAGCAACGGCCACATGCTGTCCGCGCAGATCCGTTCCGCCGGCGGCCTGCCCGTATACCTGGGCATCGCCAAGGACACCGAAGCGGATCTTCTGGAAAAATTCAACTGGGCGCTCGAATGCGACTGCGTCGTCTCCTCCGGCGGCGTGTCCGTCGGCGATTACGATCTCGTCAAAGCGAGCCTGAAAAAACTGGGACAGGAAATGCTGTTCTGGAAAGTGGCGATGAAGCCCGGCAAGCCGCTCGCGTTCGGCCGCATCGGCGAAACGCCCATTTTCGGGCTGCCGGGAAACCCGGTGTCTTCATTTGTTTCGTTCGAACAGTTCGTGCGGCCTTCCATCCGCAAAATGCTCGGCTGCTCCGATTTGTTTCCGCAAACGGTGCGCGCCCGGCTGAAGCGCACGATTCACAAAAAATCGGGACGGCTGCATTTTTTAAGTTCGATCGTTTCCTGGGATGAAAACGGCTACCACGTCACGCCCGCCGCGGAACAGGGCTCCGGCATTCTGAAATCCACCGTGCACGCCAACGGACTTTTGGTTTTTCCGCTCGAAGCCGATACCCTTGAAGAAGGAACGACCGTGACCGTCCAACTGCTAAGATAGGAAACCCGCCTTTGGTGACATTGCGACCGAAGTTGCTCATCCCGTTTTTCCTTGTTCTCTTCACCGGTGCAGCCGCCTCTGCCCAGCAGGGCGGCTCCGTATCCAGCCTGGATAAAATCGTCGCCCAGATCGACGACCTGGTTCCTGAAGTGGAAGGGTATGTCATTTCGGTCGAGAACAAGACCCTCACCCTGGATCTCAAACAGGGAGATCCCATCCAGGTCGGCGACAAATTGAATCTGCTCCGTTTTGGAGATGACATCGTCCATCCGGTCACGAAAAAAAAAGTCGGCCGTAAGGAAACCGATCTCGGCGCCGCCGAGATCATCGATGTGCGCAAGGATTTTTCGCTGGCGCGCGCTGTCGAGTTGAAAGGCGCCGTGCGGCCGGGCGACGGCGTGCGCGGCCGCTTCCGGAAAATCGTTCTGCTCATCGCCCCGCCGCAGGCCGAAGCGGAAAAAAAACAAAGCGCAGACCGGTTGAAATGGAACCTGGAACAGCGTTTTAAAAAGCATCCCCGCTTTGAAGTGCCCGCCTTCGATCTGGAATTGTGGATGCTGGAAAACGGCATCGGCGCGGAGTCGCTTGTGAAGAAGGACGGACTGCAGCGCCTGCGTTCCAAAGTGAAGGCCGACTTCATCCTGCTTCCCCGAATCCGTTCGGTGAAAGGGAAATCGGCGCTCAGCTACCGGCTGGTATCCGCAAAGGACGGAACGCTGCAGAAGCGCGGCCGCGTGCTCACCGGCCCGCTGCCGAAGAGCGCCCCCCAGGTCGCTGAAAAACAACCGCGGGAACAGGACGTGCAATCCGATTTTGCGTCATCGGAAGGAATGCTCACCTATGCCGGGCGGCATGAATTGCCATTCGAAGTCGTCGATCTGGACGTCGGCGACGTCAACGGCGACGGTGAAGAGGAAGTGATCGTCATCGACCGCCACCGGATACTGCTCTTTCAATATAGAAACAACGCGTTGAAGCGCATCGGCCAGATAAAAACCCGCGAGGGCATCAACTGGTTTCTCACGGTGGACGTTGGGGACATCAACGGCAACGGCAGGGATGAGATCTTCGTCACAAACCAGATGGACAGTAGGCTCGAGTCCTTTGTGCTTGAATTCATTCCCGGCAGCAAAAAACCGAAAAAAATCTGGAAGGACGTCAATTTTTATTTCCGCATCATCCGGCCCCCGGATTCCGGCCCGCGGCTCATGGCGCAGAGCCCGGGTTTCCGCGATCCTTTTCATGGGCCGATAAGATGGATCGAGTTTAAAAACAATGCCTACCAGGAAGGCCGGGAACTCGCCGTTCCCGACATCCGCGGCACCGAGTTCATCCTTTACGGACTGACGCAAACCGATGTGACCGGGGACGGCCATACGGACACAATTCTCCTTGACACTGACTACCATTTGCGGGTATATTCTGCAAGCGGCCGATTGCTAGTAAAATCAAATGATTATTACGGCCATGATCCCAGGCAGATCGACGTGGGTGTGACCGAAGACGTCGCAGGGGTCGTAACACAGGGCGAACCCGTTCAATTTAAAGGAAGATTGGAGTTCGTCCAGGCGGGAGAAAAACAGTACCTTCTCTTGCCGAAAAATCATCGATTGGGCGGGGAATGGCTCGCTAGAGCTGTCGTAATCGAGAACAGCAGCATCGTGGTTTTGCAGGTCACGGCGGAAGGTCTTGAAAAAGCTTTCGAGACCAAAAAACAAAAGGGATACCTCGCAGCCTACCAAGTGATGAACATGCGGGGAACTCCGGACAAGAAAGTTCATGTGGCAACCGTCGTGAAGGAAGGGGTGTTTGGCAAACACCGGAGCACCATTTTCACCTACGATTTGAAAAGTCGATGAAGCCCTTTGGGCAGCGAAGCAAGTTCGCATATTCGCTTTAAAAAGTACCGGAATCTTTTTTTACAAAAACAAAAAAATACACAGGAACAGGAGGTGATTCGACGGACTAGCGGCTCACGGAATTCCCCATAAAGTGCTTGATTTAAACTAGGTTGCGGTTTATACTTTCAATGTAAATTGCTACCTCTATCTGCTTGGTTTCTACAAAAAAGGAACGGAATAACAAACGTTTTTTTCAACGTTTTTATTGTTTTACAAGTAGAACCATATTCTTGGAGGAGACAGGTATGAAAAAGAATTTATTGACTGCAGTAGCAGGAATGGTCGCGGCGCTTTTTGTCGGGACCACGATTGCGGAAGCAGCGAGCGTCGATTTTGGCGGACAGATCCGGCCTCGCTTCGAAATCAACGAACAAAGTGATTTCAACGACTCCACGTCCGCGGACTTCTTCATCAGCTCCCGCGTCCGTCTGCATGCGAAAGCGGACATCCTGCCCGACACCAGCGCGTTCATTCAGTTGCAGAGCACGCGTGTCTGGGGTAACAACATCGGCGGCGCCGGCGCGGAACAGGGTGCGGGCAACGCTTCCTTCACCGCCAACGACGCGGACGCATCCGTTGGTATCCACCAGGCGTATTTCACCCACAAGAATCTGTTCGGCCTTCCCGCCGACCTGAAACTGGGACGCCAGGAAGTGGTGCTCGACGGTCACCGCCTGTTCGGCAACACCGGCTGGACGGAAGGCGCACAGACGCATGACGCCGTACGCCTGACCCACAGTGCCGGCAACCACACCCTCGCGGCCGTTTACATCCGCGGCAACGACGGTGGTCAGGGCTCTCTGGCAGATCCGGACGATGTCGATGTTTACCTGCTGTGGGCCAACCTGCAGGGTATCCTCGGCGGCGGTCTGTCTCTCTACTTCGTCGCGGTTGATGACGAAGCAGGATTGACCGGAACCAACGGCCCCTCTGCCGGTCCTTCGGACAACAACAGCTACACCATCGGCGCGCGTCAGGCAGGCCAGCTGTTCGGCATCGACTATCGCGGCGAGTTCTACTACCAGTTCGGCGGCGCGGAATCGATCGCGGCCTCCATCGGTGCTTACGGCGCGAACGGCGTCGTCACCGGACCGGGCTCCGACATCGATCGTGAAGCCTACATGTTCGGCGTTCGCGTCGGCAAGAAGTTCACCAACGTGATGTGGAAACCGAGCGTCACCCTCTGGTACGACTACCTCTCCGGAACCTCGGAAGACGATATCCGGGACGGCGATTTCAGCACCTTCAACACCCTGTTCGACACCGGCCATAAATTCTATGGCTTCATGGACCTGTTCCTGAACAACAACGGTGCCGCAACCAACTTCCTGGGCCTGGTGGATTACGCGATCAAGACCTCCATTCAGCCCCGGAGCAACTGGGTATTCAAGGCAGACTGGCATTACTTCACCACGGCCGAAGGCCCGAACGCAGCGCCGAACCTGACCGGTTCCGCGGCCACGCGTTTCGACAGCTCCGCTCTCGGCCACGAACTCGATCTGACTCTGGTGCACAAGTACAACGCCAACACCACGATCAGCGCCGGGTTCTCCAACTTCTGGAAAGAGTCCCTGTTCAGCCTCGTCAACACGGCAGGGCCGGACAACGCAAGCTGGGCCTACCTCCAGTTTGACGTGAAGTTCTAAGTCACATCGATCCATCCCCCGGAAGCCCCGAGCTTCCGGGGGATTTTTTTTGTCCGCAAACCCGATCCGCACCGTACCCCCTGTTCCCTCCCCGCATCCCCCCACCCTTCTCTTCGTGTGATATTCTCTGATTTTAATTGTGGCCGCATTTGGATATCCTTATAATTGAATTAGAAAACCGTGACAGCACAGCGGAAACTCTTTGCAGAAATTGGCCGATTCAAAAAACTGAGAGCTGTTGTCACCCTGAGCTTGTCGAAGGGTGCTGAACGATGCTTCGACAGGCTCAGCATGACAGGGAAAACAACTTCTGCAAAGATCCCTTGTGGACATACGCATCCTCCAATACAAAAGCAAAGAGACTCATGGATACAAGCCGTAAGTGGTTTCTCGCAGCAACCGTTCAATTCGTTTTTCTCGCAATTCTCGCTTCCTCGGCCGCCGCCGATGACAAGGCGTTCACTCTCGACGGAAAAACCGTGCCGGAGGTGGTGGCGTCGGTGAACGGCATCGAAGTCAAGGTCAACGTGCTGGAGCGGGAAATGATGGCCTACAAAATGGTGTCCGCCAGGCAGGGAAAGAAGGTCTCAGCCGATTCGGAGATGGGGATCGCGCGCAAAATCCTCAACAAGGAAATCGAGAAGGAATTGATTTATCAGAAGGCCCGCAAAATGGACGTACAGGTTCCCTCCGAGATCGTTCTCAAAGAACTCAAAAAGATCGAGGACCAGTTTCCCAGCGTGCCTTTTTTTGAACGGGCCCTGGCCATGCAGAAACTGACCCGCGGCATGCTGCGGGAAAAAATCGAAAAACAGCTGGTATCGGAAAAATATTTGCGCAAGGCGATTTTCCCCAAGGTCGATGTCAAGGAATCGCGCGCCAAAGAGTTCTACGACAAGAATGCGGATTCGTTCATCAAGCCGGAGATGTACCATGTCCGCCATATTTTCGTGGCGAAACTGGCCGACTCCGAGGGCAAGACCGACGATAAAGACGCCGCCGCCAAAGCCAAACGGATCGTGGACGGCATCAACGCCGAAGCGAAGAAAAAAATCGAACGCGCCGCGAAGAAAGTGAAGGCGGGAGGCGATTTCGTCAAGCTGGTCAAACAGTTTTCCGAAGACGAGGCCACCGTTGAGAAAGGCGGCGACCTGGGCGTCCTGCTGCCTGAAACCACCATCCCGGCCGTCGCCAAAGCCATGACCAAACTGAAAAAAGGGGAAACCTCCGGCGTCATCACCAGCCAGTTCGGCTATCACATCATCCAGCTGACCGACAAGATCCCCAGCCAGAAAGCGACTTACGATGAAGTGAAGGCCGACATCCTCAACATCCTTTCCAAAAAAGAAGCGGAAAAACTGCGGGACGCCCTGCTTGTGGAGTTGAAAAAGACCGCGGAAATCCAGATTTTCATCTGACTCTGCATTTCACAGGATGCACGGAATCCAATCCGAACCCAGCCGCGGCTTCCGCCCGGCGCCAATGCAATCCAGACCCTCTTCGATTCATGAAAACGGCGCGCCCGGCATGATCCTATTCTCTTTGTCCATTTTGTTTCGATCGCCATGAAAACCTGCGTCACCGGCACCACCGGATTTCTGGGCTCCGCCATCCTGCGCGAGCTGCTTGCCGAAGGGCGCGCGGTGAAGGTCCTGGTGCGCGAGGGAACCGGGCTCGACAACATCGAGGGACTGGACGCCGAACCCGTGACCGGCGATCTGCGCGACATCGACTCGCTCCGCCGCGCTCTGAAAGGCTGCGACGTCCTCTATCACGCCGCCGCCTATTACAGCCTGTGGGTCAAGGATAAGCCCTCGATCTACGAGATCAACGTGCAGGGCACCCGCAACATCTTAAAGGCCGCCGCCGAAGCCGGGCTCCGCAAAGTGATCTACACCAGCACGGTGGGCTGCATCGGGCTCAACCCGGACCGCACACCCGCCAACGAGAACACGCCTTTCGATCCTGCAACACTGTGCAACGATTACAAGCGATCCAAATACCAGGCCGAACAGGTGGCGAAAGAATTTCACCAAAACGGCCTGCCCGTGGTCATCGTCAATCCCAGCACGCCCGTCGGCCCGCGCGACATCAAACCCACGCCGACCGGAAAAATCGTGCTGGATTTTCTGCACCGCAAAATGCCCGCGTACCTGGACACCGGCCTCAACCTCATCGACGTGCACGACTGCGCCCGCGGCCACCTCCTCGCTGAGCAGAAAGGCGTGCCCGGCGAGCGCTACATCCTCGGAAACCGCAATTGCTCGCTCAGGGAAATCCTGCTGATGCTGGAAACAATCACCGGCCTGAAAGCCCCGGCCGTGAAGATGCCCTACTGGGTCGCCTGGACCGCGGGATGGGTCTCGGAAGCGGTGTCCAACACCATCACGAAAAAGCCCCCGGCGGTGCCTCTCGGCGGCGTGAAGATGGCGAAGTACTTCATGTACTTCGATGCGTCGAAAGCGGTCCAACAGTTGGGCCTGCCGCAAAACCCGGTCGAGGACGCGCTGAGAGCCTCCGTGGAGTGGTTTCAGGCGCACCAGTCCCGTTACCGCACACAGGCCTGATGGAAGTTTTAGAACTGCTTTGGGGAACCGTGCTGCTGCGTCCCTACGTGTTCGTGTTTCTTGCCTTTTACCTGGCCATCGCGATCAAGAACATGGGGCTCGCCCGCTCACTGGTGTTCACCGTTCTCGCCTACGGCATCGCCTTCCTGTCCGAATATTCCTCCACGCGCAACGGTTTTCCCTACGGCTTCTACAGCTACATCGACACCACCCGCGACCGCGAGCTGTGGATCAGCAACGTCCCGTTCATGGACTCGCTTTCGTATTCGTTCCTGTCCTACATCAGCCTCACCATGAGCCTGCTGCTCTGGTCGCCGCTGAAAAAAAACGGCTGGGACGTGCGCCTCGTGGACACAAAGGAAACCCTGTTTTCCCTGCGCGTCATTTTCACCGGCGCGTTTCTGTTCATGATGATGGACGTCATCATCGACCCGGTGGCCTTTCTCGGCGACCGCTGGTTTTTGGGAAAAATCTACACCTATCAGGAGGAAGGCGAGTACTTCAACATCCCGCTGACCAATTTCGCGGGCTGGTTTCTGGTGGGCACGACGATCCTCACCGCGTTCTGCGCGATCAACCGGTTCTGGAGCCAGGGCGAGCCGCCGCCGCGGGCGGACCTCCCCTTTCAGGCGCTGTGGGGTCCCGCTTTGTACTTCGGCGTGCTGGTGTTCAACCTCGCCGTGACGTTTTACATCGGAGAGTTTGTGATGGGACTGGCGGGTACGGCGATCACACTGGCAATTCTGGGCCTCGTGCTCTACAAAATCCGCAACCCGGAAAGGATTTTGCTTTAATGCATGCGGGTGTTCATGTAGAACCCATAGACGAACAAAGCCAGAGCCGCGATGATCAGCCCGTCGTCGAGGAGGAGCTGCTTCCAGTTGGGAACGCCGCGCTCCCACACCCAGGGGATGACGATGCCCAGAACCCCCAGCATCCCGATCACCAGCAGGCTGACGATGGCGATGATCAAAACCTTATCGTTCATATGCGAATCGATCCTTCCTGTAATCTACAGACGGCTTCGGCTGCAAATGATTGTATCAGCATTGAATCGCATATTGTATAACAAACCTTTCTGAAACAGGCAAGAACCTGATATGGCGAACAACCGGTACAATATTGGCGATCCCGAAATCGACGGCCTGATCGACTCCCTGACCGAGGTCAGCGCCTCGGGCGAATGCAGGGAAATGTTCCGGCAGATCCTCACCACCGTGACCAAACTTGCGATGGAACACGTTGATTTGGGTGACTTTAAGCTGACAAACACGACCGTCAAGGAACTGCGCCACTCGTTTCGCGTGTTTCACGCCAACCGCAAGGTGCGCAAAGTGACCGTGTTCGGCTCCGCCCGCACCGCTCTGGACGACCCCGATTACGCCCTGACCGAGAATCTGTGCCGCATGCTGGTCGATAAGGGGTTCATGATCATCTCCGGAGGCGGTCCCGGCATCATGGAAGCGGCGAACAAGGGCGCCTGCGAGGGCAACAGCTTCGGGCTGAACATCCAGCTGCCGTTCGAGCAGTCCGCCAATCCCTACATCGACGGCGACCCCAAGCTGGTGAACTACAAATATTTTTTCACCCGCAAACTTTTTTTCATCAAGGAATCCGACGCCACCGTGCTGCTGCCCGGCGGCTTCGGCACCCAGGACGAGGGCTTCGAGAACCTCACCCTGTTTCAGACCGGAAAAACCCTGCCCCGCCCCATCGTTCTGCTCGAAGCCCCCGACGGAACCTACTGGCCGAGCTGGATCGAATTCGTCGACTCGGTGCTCGTTAAAAAAGGCTACATCTCCCCGGAAGACCGGCACCTGTTTCAGCTCGCCCATTCCCCCCAGGAAGCGACGCGCATCATCCAGGATTACTACCACGTCTACCATTCCCTGCGCTACGTGCGCAGCCGCACTATAATGCGCTTCAACAAAGAGATTCCCGCATCCCTCGTGAGCCGCCTGAACGCCGAATTCAAGGACATTCTCGTCGATGGGGTCATCGAACCCTCGCTGCCCCTGGAAGATGAAAAAATCAACCAGGAGCACCTCGATCTGCCGCGTCTCGTCCTGAATTTCAACCAGAAGAGTTTCGGACGCCTCAACCAGATGATCCAGACCATCAACCGGGACTTCGCCTGACGCGGTTTGCCAGACGGGGCCCCGTAGGGGGCGGAAAACCGGATGCGATTCTTGGCGGATGCGTTTTTGATTCAAGTTTAGAGAAACAGGAACCGTTTCTTTAAATGTGAGTCATTGTATAAAAATTCCCTGCCGTCCTTTCCGGTTGAGGCACACCGCATCCCCCAGCTGCAACAGCACCCGCCCCGGCGGTGCGTTGCGGTCTCACGCTGGAGGCGGCTGTTGAGCCTGCGCGGACAGAAACTCAAACGCTTCCATCTGGCCACGCCCGTGCCGCTGGGCGTGCCCGTGGAACAACCGCGGCCCGTTCCGTCGTTCGAGGGCACCTGCATCGCGCCGGATGGCACGCTGGTTGTGATCCCGGCGTTCAACGAAGAAAAAAACATCGGACCGGTGCTGCTGGGCGTCAAACGCCATGTTCCCGGCGTCCCCATCCTGGTGATCAATGACGGCTCCTCCGACGGCACCGCCCGTGTCGCGAAAAAACTGGGCGCCCGCGTCATCTCCCTGCCGTTCAACTCGGGCTACGGCGTGGCGCTGCAGACAGGATTCATCTACGCCCTCAAAAACCATTTCACCACCGTCGTGCAGATGGACGCGGACGGCCAGCACGATCCCCGGTTCATCGTCGATCTTCTGCGCGAAATCGGGGAAAGCGATCTCGACGTGGTGATGGGCTCCCGGTTTCTGGGAACGAGCCCGTATAAAACCACCTGGGCACGGCATCTGGGCATGCGCATTTTCGGCAGACTCGCCTCCATCCTTTGCCGGCAGCGGATCTCCGACCCGACATCGGGGTTTCAGGTCTGGCGCGGCGACGCCATCCGCTTCGTCGCCAGCGATTACTATCCGCCCGATTACCCGGACGCGGATTTCATCATCATGCTGCACCGCTGCGGATTCAAGATGCGCGAGATCCCCGTCACCATGCTGCCGAGCCCGGATAACAAATCCATGCACCGGGGACACAAGACTGTGTACTACGTGTTTAAAATGTTTCTTTCCATCTTCGTCACCCTGCTCAGGCAGAAACCGCAAGGAGCGTCCGCATGCCGCCGCGAATCCGAATCATAGCCATACTCATCTGCATCTTCCTGGTTGCCTACGTGTTCGAGCTGGTGCGGCGCAAGCACCTCAACGAAGAGTATTCGCTGGGCTGGCTGGTGACCGGGACGCTGATGCTCATCCTGTCCATCTCCGAGGACCTTCTCATCTGGATCTCCGACCTCGCCGGCGCGACGCTGTTCACCTCGACGCTGTTTTTTTCCGGCCTGGTGTTTCTCATGGTCATCTGCCTGCACTTTTCCATCCGCATTTCCGCCCTCACCAACCAGGTGCGGATGCTCACCCAGCATCTGGGCATCCTCGATCACGAAAAAAAGCAGCTCGAATCCGTGCTCGACCAGCAACGGTTGCAACCGGATACGTACAATAAATTGCAATGAACCCGGCCGTGATGGCACGGCAGTCCGGCTGAAAAAATTGAAAGTCCTAAGAACGATCGAAACCTTCCTGCCCTATGTGTGCGGGCCCGTCAACCAGGCCTTCCAGATCTCCAACCGCCTGGAAGCGCAGGGCGTCGCCTCGCCCGTGCTCACCACCTACTGCGACGTGGACAACAATCTGCCCGCTCGCGAAACCATCCAGCTCGTTCGCGTCATCCGCAACAGGATTCAGTTCCGCCTGATGCGCTATGCCGTCAGCCTGGGGATGTGGAAACACTTGCAAGGGCACGACCTGATCCACAGCCACAACTACCGCAACTTTCAAACCGACTGCGGTTTTTTTTTGCCCAGCTGAAAAACAAGCCGTTCGTGCTGAACACGCACGGCTCGCTCACCGGCTTCCGCAACTACCTGTCCTCTCCGCTTGCGCGTCTGCCTTACCGGCTCTACGACGGCCTCACGCTCAAAGCCGCCGCCCGCCGCGCCGACCGCATCGTCGTGTCCTCGCATCAGGAATTTCAGGACGCCCTGGAGTTTGGACTGCCCGCGCGCAAGCTCAGCATCATCCCGATGGGCATCGACGTCCCCGCTCCCAACGGCAATGCAGCGGGCTGCGAAGACGCGCCGCTCAGGCTGCTGTTCGCCGGACGCATCGCGCGCGTCCGCCGGGTCGAGCTGATCCTCAAGGCGGTGAAAGCGCTCGCGATTCCGTGTCACCTGACCGTGGTCGGCGGCGAGGAGCGCACCGCGAGCGTGGAGAGAGCGGGCTACCTTGAGGAACTGAAAGACCTGGCGCGTTTTCTGGGCATTGAGCAGCGTGTGACGTTCACCGGCCCGGTAGCGCCCGAAAAACTCCCGGTCTTTTATAAAAACGCCGACGTGTTCCTCTACCCGTCGCGCTACGAAAATTTCGCCCAGCCCATTCTGGAAGCGGCGGCGCACGCGCTGCCTGTTGTGGCCACACCCGTGGGCGTGGCGCGGGAGATCGTTGAGGAGGGAGAAACCGGTTTTCTGGTACCCGCGGACCCGAAAGCAATCGCCGATCGCATCCGCTGCCTGTCAGACGCAAACACCCGCAAGGCGTTCGGGGAAAAAATGCAGAACACAGTGCGGCGAAAATTCGGCTGGCAGGAAATCATGCGGCGTTATCTGGATCTTTACCAAACCTTATGATAAGATTTGCTCCGTTGGATTTCGATCTTCGCAACCCGAGACGGCATCACCGTTTCCTCTTCCCCAGCCCCTGTATCCCGGCACAGTCATGACTGAATCCACACAGACACCGATGATTGATTTGGGCATGCGGCACAAGTGCAGTACTACCTCGCCGATTGCGGCAAAGGGACAGCCCTTCGACGCTCATTCCGAGGATTATGATGCGCTGATGAATGAGTCGCTGCAGGTCACCGGATTCGACGTCCAGGAGATGGTGCTGGTGAAACTGCGAAAACTGGCTGCGCTGTTTCCCGACTGGAGCCAGCATCCGATCCGTTTTCTCGACTTCGGTTGCGGGACGGGCAATTTATACGAAGCGTTCCACGGTTTTTTCCCCATCGCCGAATACCAGGGCGTCGATCTGTCCGAAAAAATGATCGGGAAAGCCCGCGACCGCTATGCAGACGCCCTTACGTTTTTCACATCCGATGACCCTGAATGGCAGCAGCGTCCCTACGATGTGATATTCGCCTCTGGCGTGTTTCACCACATTCCGCAGGACCAACACGCCGAACACTTCCAGCGTTTCCTGCGGTTGCTCGCTCCGGGCGGCAAGGTCGTGATCTGGGAACACAATCCCTTGAATCCCTTCACCAGAAAAATCGTGGCCGATTGTCCTCTCGATAAAGACGCGGTCCTGATCCACCCCGCCAGGATGAAACGATCGCTGCGCCAGCAGAAATTCCAAAACGTCCGCATCCGCTTCACCACTTTTTTTCCCAAAAGCCTCAAAGCCCTTCTGCCGCTCGAAGCTAAGCTGGAGCGGTTTCCGCTCGGCGGGCAATACATCGCCACCGCGAGCAAGCCTCTCGACGCCCCCGCGCAGCCGCGCCCCGCACCCTCCGTTTAGCGATCCGTTGCCGGTGTCGCGCCAAGCCCCGCTTCCAGGCTGCGCGGCTTAAAATCCAGCAGGCGCGCCGCCGCCGAGTTGTCGGAGGGCTTGTCGCATAAAAGCCGGTCCACCTGATCGGGAACCAGAACCGAAACACCGAGCGCCGACAACAGTCTCGCGGCAACGCGCATCCCCGCCGCGGGCACGAAAATTTTTTTCGGCCGCTTGCCCCTGAGCGCTCCCAGCCGGTCCACCAGCGCGATGAATTCCAGCGATTCCGGCCCCGCCAGCGTGATCGTGTCTCCGGCGATCCCGTCGCGTCGCACCGCCTGCACCGAGGCCTGAACCACATCGTCCACATGCACCGGGGCCAACTGGTATCTGCCGTCGCCGATCACCGGAACCGCGCCGAATCTGTCGATCCAGCTTGTGAGCTTGCCGAGACCTTCGGTCATGTCCGGACCGTACACCTCGCGCGCGCGCAGAATGACCCAGTCGCCCTGCCACGCCCGCACACGCGCTTCCGCTTCCAGCTTGCTTAAAGAATACGCGCCGCCGTCCGCATGCGCGGCGCCGGAACTCATGAACACGAACCGCGCGACGCCGCTCGCGGTGCAGGCTGTGAGCAGGTTTTCCGTGCCTTGGACGTTGACATCAAAATATTCCTGTTCGCGGTGCGTGTTGGTCTGCGCGGCAAGGTGCAGCACCCGGTCCACCCCGGCCGCGGCCGCACGCAGCGATTCCAGGTCGGACAGATCGCCCGCCACCGGCTCGACATCCGCAAACGCCACCGGCTTTTTGTGCACCAGCGCCCGCACCTTCGCAACGGCGCATAACGCCGGCAGCAGCCGCGCCCCCAGCCCCCCGGAAGCGCCGGTGACCAGCACCTTCATACCATCAATATCCTTTTGAGATCTTTGCATAGGCAAGCATTAAGTATTTGAGAAATTACTGTCACCCTGAGCTTGTCGAAGGGTGCTAAGGGATCATGCTTCGACAGGCTCAGCATGACAGATCATCGACTTATGCAAAGATCTCTTCTTACGATTGTTTTTCAAACAATACTTCCTCCTTCGCGGAAAAAAATCGGCTCCGGTCAGGACTTGCCTTCCGGATTGTTTTTTGAGGAACGGAAACATTCCAGGATGCGGAACCAGATCAGGTTGGCCAGAAATTCCAGGATCGAGAGCGGCTTGACAAACGAAGGCCGCGAGTCGATACCGTGAAACACCGTCTCGATTTCATCGATTTTGAAGTGGAAACGGCGCGCCTGGATCATGATCTCCGCATCGATGAACCAGCCGTTGGACGTCAGGTTCAGGCGGTTGTAGGCGGCGCGCGTCATCACCTTGGGTTTGGAATTAATGTCCTTACAGCCCATGCCCGGAAACAGGACCGCGAACACGAGATTGTAGACGCCGGAAATGATTTTCCGGTAGGCGCCGTCGTCCCGCTGCACCCGGAAGGTTTTGGCGAGGTCCAGGTTTTCCGCAACGAGCAGCTTATACACCCGGATCACATCCTCGGCGGGCATCTGGCCGTCCCCGTCGATCACCGCGATCACCCGGCCGTTCGCTGCCTTGAGACCGCTCTGCATGTCCCAGCCCATCATTCCCTGTTTCACTTCCGTCAACGCGCGGATTCGCGGGTGCACGTCCGCCAGCCGCCGCGCCACCTCCGGCGTCGCGTCTTCTGAACCCTCCAGGTAATTGCCCACGAGAACGATCTCCCAGTCCGGTTCGTTCTCTTCCAGCAGCGTTTTGAGGGATTCCACGAATCCGGGCAGCGTGCCGGCGCTGCGGTAGGCCAAAACCACCACGGAAAGATTGGGCGACTCCAGGCTCAAGGGAAGGTCCGGAATAAAGGTGGAGGAGCAAACGTCCGATACGACTTAAGAGTCCGGGACCAATGATAACATAGGGTTTCTGTTTGGAATACAGCGCAAAAAACACCGCGGTTTCCCTGCCGGGCCGTCTTTTCTGCGGCCGCGGCCAGCTCTCTCGTTTGCGCTCCGGCGCAGCCACCCACCCCGCCCTGTTTCTCCTGATCCCGCTTGCCGCGCTGCTGATTTTTTTCCGGCTCGGCGACACGGTGCTGCAGGTGGACGAAGGCGCCGACACCTTCATCAGCACCACCATTTTAAAATCGGGCCTGCCCCGGCATTCGGACGGTGTCAACGCCACCATGCTGTACGCGGACGTGCGCGACGGGGTCTTCGTCTACCGCACCTGGGTGCCGTATTACCTGCAGGCCGGCTCGCTCGCGCTGTTCGGCAACACCGCGTTCGCGGCGCGGCTGCCGTTCGCCCTGGCGGGCGTGTTGTCCGTGGTGGCGCTGTATGTTCTCGCCTTCAAATGGAGCGGCAGCCGGAAAACCGCCTTCCTGGCGGCGCTGTTTCTCGCCTGCTCGGTGCCCGCTCTTTTGTATTTCCGCACCGCCCGCTACATCGCGCTGCCCATTCTTTTGACCCCGCTGCTGCTGCACTTCTACACACAGATCTTCGACAAAAAATGCTGGAACCCGTGGCCGTTCACCGTGACGGCCATCGTGTATTTCCACACCATGTACGTCGAATTCGCGGGCACCATCCTGGGCATGGCGCTGCACTTTTTTTTCCGCAGGGCGGAAATCACTGTGGAAACGAAAAAGAAAATCGCTCTCTCGGCTACCGTCACCGCTCTGTTCTGTCTGCCCTGGCTTGTGTTCATCCATCCGGTGTTCGCAAAAATCTCCGAGTTCTACCACACGACCAGCAGGCTCATCGATACCTCTCTCCTGGGCTGGCTCAAACATTTCGCGGGATTTCTGTTTCAGGCCAACAACCATCTCTTTCCCTTCATCCTGCTGCCGCTTCTGTTGTTTCATAAAGCCCGGCATGCGGCCGATCCGGTGCGGCTGTGCCTGCTCGTCATCGTCTCGCTGTTCGCGGCCGGTTCGCTGCACGCGATTCCCCTGCACCAGTACGTCGCCGCGGCGCTGCCTCTGTTTTTTTTCCTGCTCGCGGTCGTGGTGGTGGAATGCATTCCGGGCGGGCGCTGGGTCCGCACCGGTGTGGCGGCGGTCCTGATCGCCACCAACCTCCTGCATGTCGGGCCGCTTTATCCTTTCAAACCATTTTTCAATCCGGACTCCCGCTGGGTCGCGGACAATCCCTATTTTGAGTACGCGGCGCGGACATTTCAAAGAGAGGTCGCGCCCAACTCGCACCTGTACCGCTACAGCCTCGAGATGCGGCAGGGTTACCGCGGCCCCCTCGATGAGGTGGTGGGCTTTCTCAAAACCTACGGCAAACCCGGACAGACATGCTATATTGACAACGAGCCGGATGCGCTGGCGTTCCACACCGGCCTGCGCGTGCTGGCCGACGACGCACTCGATGAAAATCACCGGCCGGACTGGATCGTTCTGCGCGGCGACCGCATCGGATTCCGCACCGCCCAGCCTGAGGACCGCGTCTCCCGCATCCTGAACAACCTGCTCGACCGCCATCCATACTGGGCGATTCCGACGGACATCACCGCGGGACGCATCAACAATTCCTACGACGTGCAGTTGCACCGGTTTCAACCGGTGGACACCGGCGATACCGTGACGGTCTACCGGTTGCACAGCAAGCCGGTCTCCACTCCGCAACCTCCAACCCCGTCCACGTTACCGTGAAACTCATCATCCAGATCCCCTGCCTCAACGAAGAGGACACACTGCCCGAAACCCTGCGGGAGCTGCCCCGGCGCATCGAGGGCATCGACGTCATCGAGACCCTCATCATCGACGACGGCAGCACCGACCGCACCGTGGAGGTGGCGCGCCGCTGCCGCGTGGACCACATCCTCAAATTCACCAGCAACAAGGGCCTCGCCAAGGCCTTCAACTATGGCATCAACCACGCTCTGAAACTGGGCGCGGACATCATCGTCAACACCGACGCGGACAACCAGTACTGCGCCGACGACATCCCCGCCCTGATCCAGCCCATCCTGGAAGGCCGCGCCGACCTCGTCATCGGCGACCGGCGCGTGGAAACCATCCTGCATTTTTCCTGGTTCAAAATCCTGCTGCAGAAATTCGGCAGCTGGGTGGTGCGCCAGCTTTCCGGCACCAAGGTACCCGACGCCACCAGCGGCTTCCGCGCCTATTCCCGGCAGGCGGCGCTGGAACTCAACGTGGTCTCGGACTTCACCTACACCGTCGAGACCATCATCAGCGCCGGCAAGAAAAACCTGGCCATCGCCCACGTGCCGGTGCGCACCAACCACAAGCTGCGCGAGTCGCGGCTGTTTCCCAGCATCCGCGTCTACCTGATGCGCACGCTGGTCACCCTCATCAAAGTGTATTCCATGCACAAGCCGCTCAAGGTGTTCACCATTGCCGGCGGCGCGTCGTTTCTCACCGGCTTCGCCATCGGCTGCCGCTACCTGTTCTTTTTCTTTCAGGGACGCACCGAAGGGCACGTGCAGTCGCTCATCCTGTCCGCCATCCTGCTCATCGTCGGATTCCAGATCATCATGATGGGCATCGCCGCGGAACTGATCTCCATCAACCGCCAGCTTTTAGAAGACATCCAGGTCCGCATCAAAAAAAGCGAACTCGAATCCGAAGAACACATCCCGTTATGATTCACGCGATCCTGGGAACCCGCGCGCAGGCCATCAAGATGGCGCCGGTGCTCAAGGGGCTGCAGGATAAGGGCATTCCCTACAACTTCATCCTGCTGGCGCAGCACAAGGAGACGCTCGCAGAAATCCTCGACCAGTTCGGCGTCAAACCGCCCGACACCGTCATCGAAGACTGGGGGAAAGACATCACGCGCACGCGCGAGATGGTGCTCTGGTCGCTCAAGGTGCTGGCGGGCGGCTGGCGCAATCGCAACCGCATCTTCAAGGGCGACAGGAGCGGCGTCGTGCTGATCCACGGCGACGCGCCGCCGCTGCTTCTGGGCGGGCTGCTGGCGAAGTTTCAGGGACTCAAGGTGGCGCAGATCGAGGCGGGGCTGCGCTCCTTCAACCTGCTCAAACCGTTTCCCGAAGAGCTGACCCGCGTTCTCGCATCGCGGCTGGGTGTGATCGACATCTTTTTCTGTCAGGACGACAAGGCCGTGCGCAACGTCGATGCCTACAAACGCGAGACCCACCACACCCGCTTCAACACGCTGCTCGACGCGCTGCGTCTGGCCGACAACGGCAACGGTGGGTCCGCTGCGCCGGTGAACGGCTCGCGGAAAACATTCGCCCTCGTGACGCTGCACCGCTACGAAACCATCGCCCGCCGCAGCACGCTCGCCAGGGCCGTGGACCGCGTCACCCGCATCGCCAGGACCCTGCCCTTGAAGTTCATCCTGCATCCGCCAACGCGCGTCGCCCTGAAAAAATGTTCTCTCTACGAAACGCTGGAAAGGCATCCCCGCATTGAGCTTTTACCGCGGCTGGATTTTTTCGCCTTCAGCCGCATGCTCCGCAAAGCGGAATTCATCGTCAGCGACGGCGGCAGCAACCAGGAGGAATGCCATTACCTTGGCATCCCCTGCCTGCTGTTGCGCGAGGAGACCGAACGCGTGGAAGGACTCGGCGAAAACGCCGTGCTCTCCCGATTCGACGAAAACCTCATCGACGATTTCGTGCACCGCTACCCGGAATTCCGGCGAGCGCCGCTCACGGACACCGCCTCGCCCACAGAGATCATCCTCGACAGGCTCGCGCCTTATCACGAAAACAGCCGCCATGAATCCTGAACCGCAGGACGCCGCGCCGCGTCCAGGGACACGGCGCTGGCTGGGCTGGCTCGTGTCCGCCGTGTTCGCCGCCGTTCTGGTTTATTTTCTGGTTCAATATCGGGATGCGTGGCAGCTTTTAAGCGGCATCACTATTGCGCAGGCTCTGGGGTTGACGGCGCTCGCCGTCTCGGGCATCGCGGTCAACGGCTTCAAACTCTCACGCATCCTGCACGCCCACGGCATCCGCCTGCCCGCGCAGGAAGCCTTCGGGCTGGCGTCCGTTTCCGCCGCTTTGAACAGCCTGTTTTTCAAGTCCGGCGCGCTCGCGGTTTCGCATCATCTGAAACAGCGGCACGGGTTTTCGTATGCGCGCTTCATCGGCACCCTCGGCGCGGACCATCTCATCCTGATGTTCATCAACGCCGCAATGGGCGGAGGGGCCGCGCTGTACCTGACCTTTCATCTGGAAAAACCGTTCGGCTGGGCGGCCGCCGCGTTTTTTGGCCTTGCCGGGACTCTGGTTTTCATCCGGCGGCGCCGCTTCCGTTTTCAACCTGGCGGCTCGCGATTGTCCCATGCTTTGGCACAAGCCTTCGATTCTCTGGACGGGCTGCTCAACGACAAGCCGCTGATCCGCTCGTTGTGCGTCTTAAATGGCGCGCTGCTGCTGATCGTGGCATTGCGGCTGCACCTTGCCTTCAGCGTGATCGGCATCGACGTGAGTTTTGTGTCCTGCATCCTGTTCACCACCGTCATGGCCTTCGTGCGCCTGCTGCCTATGTTGCAAAGCGATCTCGGCTCCCGCGAGTTGACGGTGGGCTTTCTGTCGAGAGTGCTCGGAACCGGGTTTCAGGCGGGCCTCATCGCCGCTGTGGTCGATCGTCTGTTCGAATGGCTCACGGCCTTCGTGCTGGCGTTCTGGTACCGCGATCTGTTCATTGCCGCACAACGCTCCCGCCGCGAAAGCCGCACACACCCCATCCCGAGCGCGCGTCCCTGAACAGCGCGTCCTCAGCGCACAACGCGGAATGCCAGCCCGCAGCGTAGACGAAATAAAAAGTCTCTGCACGCGCTGCGGCACGTTCAAGCTGACTTCGGAAATCCACATCGTCGCCGAAATGCACCCTGCGGGGATACAGCACCTGCATCACCGGAGCGCGCACCGATCCCGCGGCGGTTTCTTTGGGCGGCACGAACACGTGCGCGTCCTCCGGTACCCACTCACGAATCTTGACATACTGCCGGTACACACCGGCGAACTGGTTGGGCATGTCATTCCGGCCCTTCAGTTGCCAGCCGTTCTGCATGGGCGGAGCTTTTGTGTTCCAGCATGAACGCCAGCCGCGGAACGATGAACACCGCCGCGAGCACGAGCAGATTGCCCAGAGCCACGGCGTAAACCATTCCCCGTACATGGCGCGCATCAATCCGCATCGAACGCCCTCCTCACCACCGGCAGGCGGGAAATGAAAAACAGAAACACCGGGTACCACGCCATCATCCCGCGCGTGTCCGAAAGGTTCACCGAGTTGCCGGGAGATCGAAACGTCGCTTCAATAAACGCGTCCATGCCGGTCCACCTCGGCTCCGAATAAGAAAAAAGCATGAAGTGAACCAAAAGATACAAAAGCAGAAATCCCCCCAGGCCACGCTGCAACGGCGGCCAGGCACTCTGCCGCACAAACAGCAGAAGCGCAAGCCAGGCACTGAACGAATAGAAACCGTGCACGCTGACGGTGCGGCTGAACGCGATCCACATCGCCTGCCCCGCGGAAACAGAGCGCGGACCGAAAAAAACGATGAACAGGACAAACAAAAGGCTCCCCGCCACGGCCAGCCCAGCCAGCCGTTTGAATCCGAACCGCAATGTGAGACAGGAAGCCGCGCCCACCAGCAGCCACTGCGCGCCGCACGCCATAGCCAGCGCGGGAATCCGTCTTTCGAGCGGGGAATCGAACGTGAACAACGTGCAAAGCCACAGCGTCGGCAGCGCCAGCAGCGGCACCGCGAACGCCCACAGCAGGCGGCGTCTGGATGGCAGGTCCTTGTTCAAGGCAAGAATGATCATCGCCAACGAGATGGAGTTATAAAGCAGAAACTCGGGACGGTTCCAGGCCGCCAGTCCGAACAACGCGCCGCTCAAACAGGCGTCGGCGACGTCCTGCGAATCGACGCCGCCTTCCTGCCATTTTCGCAGCAGGGAAAACCCATACAGGGCGCCGGTGGAATAATAAAACGCCGTGGTCAGATCGAGAAACGGCAGCGTGCTGTGCCACCAGAAATACGGCGTGCTGCCCAGAACCAGTGTGAACGCGGCGGCCAGCCGGGGGCTGCGGCTCCCGGCTTTTAGCCGGAAATAAAACAGCGTCAACAGACAAAGGTACAGCAGCGGAAAGAGCAGCTTGACCGGTTCCACGCCGAAGGAGATCAGCCAGGCATACAGCAGCGGTGTCAGGGGAGGATACTGGCTCAACTGCGCGTTCAGGGTGTCCGATTCGAACCGCACTTCATGCAACAGAACCCTGCCTCTGAGTTCGTACCAGATGCCGTCCACCCCGGTGACCGGGAAAAACAGGGCGTTGGCCAGGCTCAGCAGCACCAGAACACACAATACCGCAATGCAAATAAAAACGATCCGCGATTGGTTTTCACGCAAAGCGGTTCGGCGCAGGGACTTGAAACGCAGCAGGAACCACGCCGCGCCGCCGTACAGTACGGCGATGCCGAGGCTCAATTGAAGCCAGCGGTCCGGTTTCACCCCGAAGGCGATGAGCGCATAGAGCAGCAGACTTTTGAATCCGAGCGCCAGCGCGAACGCGAGCGCCGCCGTTTCCCACACGGAACGGACCGTGCAGGAGCGCGCAATCAGGACAAAAGCCAGGATCATCCAGGCTGCGAAATCGATCAGAACCATCGAACCACCGGGAAGAGAAAGGCGCACGTTGGCGCCTCAACGGCAGGGGTGAAACTCGAAGATAAAAAAATCGGCGCAGGAATCGTTGCCCAGGATTCCGGAGCCGGGAAAGCGGTTGGGGATCGTCTCGACCAGCCGCCAGTCGCGGAAGGTTTCTTCAATATAACGGGTGACGTGCCGGTGCCGCACGTGCCGGGCCTGCAGCCCTCCAGTCTTTTCACTGTTGCTGGAGTAGACCAGCACATACTTTTCGGCGGACGCGAACAGATGCGTCAAGTAGGTTTCGAACACCGCATCCTCGACCAGATGATAGATCACATCCAGCGACAGCGCCAGCTCGGCGCGAAAGAGTCCCTGCCGGTCCACAAAATGAAACGGGCTGTAGAGAAAAAAACTTTTTGCCGCATCGCCGCGGAACCGCTCGTGGCAGCGGGCGATTGCGGAGGCGGACACATCGAGTCCGGTGTATTTGGGGTAACGCCCGAGCGCCAGTTGATTGCCGTCGCCGCAGCCGAATTCGATGACGCTCTGGATGTTGTTCCGCTGCACGAAGCCGTTGATCACCTCCGCCTTGAAAGCGGCGAGCTTGCCGTAGGAACCGTTTCCCGAATCGCCGCCCAGCGCGTAGCGCGTTTCCCAGAACCGCTGCGAACCGGGAAACAGGACCTGCCGCAGCTTGATCGAGAGCGTGGCCAGAAAGGAAGTCCGGGGCTTGGCGTCACCCGCATCGGAGGACATGCGCCGACTCCTGGTAAGTGGAGAGTGGGGACCGTGCGTCTGCGCTGAAAATCAGCGCGGTCCGTCGTTCACAGCGGCGGCGCCTTCCCGGAACGCGTCCTGCGCTTCCCGGTCGAGCCGTGCTTCCTCACCGCTGTGTTTGGGAGAAAAATGAAAGGTCAGCAGTTTCCGCACCCCCGCTTCACGGGCCAGCAGCCCCGCCTGGCGGGACGTGAGGTGGCAGCGGTCGCGCGCGCGATCCACCTCTTCCGCGAGAAACGGCGACTCGCAGAAAAACAGATCCGCCCCCCGCACCAGATCGACGATCCGTCGGTTGTTGGTGTCGTTGAACACCGTGTCCACCACGTAGGCGATTTTCTGCCCGGCGCACACGGTGACCAGCTCTTCCTTCAACCGGCCGAGCGTCGTCTCGCGGAAGCGCTCCTGCCCGTTGCCGCTGAGCGGCACGCGGATGATGTGATCGTCCGAAGCGCCTTCGCAGATGAGCCGCTTGATCTCGTTGAGCCAGGGCCCTTTGGCGATATCCTGCGCCTCCAGCACGTCTTTCTTCACGCTCACGTGCTGCTTCTCCTCGAGCGCGAATCCCAGGCAGGGAACGCGGTGCTCGAGGATCGCCGCGCGCACGCAGAACGTCGGTTCCTCCAGCAGGACGCCGTCCTCAAAGGGCAGACGCGTTTCCCCGCTGCGCGCGAACTTGTCGATGGCGCGGAACGTGGCTTTGCGCAGATGATCGGGATGCACCTCCACCGCTGCGATCGTGATCGACTCGCTGTAGCGGTCCACCAGATTCCAGGTGAAGCCTTTGAGCTTGCCCTCGACGTTGGCGATGAAGTGCTCCGGGCCGTACAGCGTCAGCGTCTTGCCGCGGCCGAACACCATGCGCAGCAGGTGGTCGAAGCCGTAGAAATGATCGATGTGCGTGTGGCTCACGAACACGTGGCTGACTTTGAGCAGCGTGGCGTTGGACAGGGCGGAGATGTCCCCCAGGTCGAACAGCAGCGCCCGCCGCTCGTGGAGAAACTGCACCAGCAGTCCCGGATCGCCGAAGCGGTCGTTCACCAGTTTGGGATGCAGAATCGGTTTCACGCGGTTTCCTTGCTTTGCAGCAGATACGCTTCGATGAACTTTTCCAGGTCGCCGTCCAGCACCGCGTCCACGTTGCCCATCTCCACATTGGTGCGCAGGTCCTTCGCCATGCGGTACGGATGCAGCACGTACGAGCGGATCTGGCTGCCCCATTCGATTTTCTTTTTCTGCTTTTCCATCTCTTTCTTTTCCTCTTCCTGCTTTTCCATCTCCAGCTCGTACAGGCGCGACTTCAACACCTTCATCGCCGAGGCCTTGTTCTTGAACTGCGAGCGCTCGTTCTGGCACTGCACGATGATGCCGGTCGGAACGTGCGTCAGCCGCACCGCGGAATCCGTGGTGTTCACGCCCTGACCGCCCGGCCCGGAAGCGCGGTACACGTCGACCTTGAGGTCCTCCTCCTTCACCTCGATTTCGATCTCGTCCTGGATTTCCGGGTACACGAACACCGAGGCGAACGAGGTGTGGCGGCGCTTGTTGGAATCGAACGGCGAGATGCGCACCAGCCGGTGCACGCCGATCTCCGCTTTCAGATAGCCGTATGCGTAATCGCCGGTGATGAGGACCGTGGCGCTTTTGATCCCCGCTTCCTCGCCGTACTGCATGTCGAGGATCTCCGATTTGTAGCTGTTGCGGTCGGCCCAGCGCGTGTACATGCGCAGCAGCATGTGCGCCCAGTCCTGCGATTCCGTGCCGCCGGCACCGGAATTGATGGACAGGATGGCGTTGTTCAGATCGTTGTCTCCGGAAAGCATCGCCTTCAGTTCCGCCTGCGACAGCTTCCCCTGCAACGCATCGAGCGTGGACTGAATCTCCGCGGCCAGAGATTCGTCCTCTTCTTCCGCCAGAAGCTCGATCATGGCCTGCACGTCCTCGCCCTCCTGATTGAGCTCCTTCCAGATGTCGACGTTGCGCTGCAGCCCCGAGCGTTTCTGCAGCGTTTTCTGCGCCGTCTCGTTGTCGTCCCAGAAGCCCGGCTTGGCCACTTCCTCATCGAGCGTTTCGATTTCCTTCAGATGATGGTCGACGTCAAAGATACCTCCGGAGCAGTCCCACTCGCCGTTCCACGTCCTCGTACCCTTTTTTAAACTCATCCAGCATGGTAAAACTCCTGAAAAATAGTCCGAATTCAAACCCGCTCATTGTCGCCAATAAAATAGCACAAAGCAAGGCGCGAGATCTGTGCTACCCTATCGGAATCGGGAACAGCCCCGGCAGACCGCAACCGCCCGCGCAAGCGCCGCTTCAAAGGAGCCCTGTGATCCGGCCTCCCTTCAGATTTCCCCAGCCGCCCGAGCTGGAGCTCAGCATCGTCATCGTCAGTTTCAACACGCGCGATCACCTTGTCGAGTGCCTGGACTCGGTCTACCGCAACACCCCTAAAATTAAAATGGAAATCCGGGTGGTGGACAACCATTCGGACGATCACAGCCTGGAAGCGGTGCAAAAGAAGTTTCCCGATGTGCTGCTCGAGGAAAATTCCTTCAACCGCGGTTTCTCCGCCGGCTGCAACGAAGCGATCCGCAAATGCCGGGGCAAATACGTCGTGCTGCTCAACCCGGACACCCGGCTCATCGAGAACAGCTTTCAAAAAATCATCGACTATTTGAACGTCAACACCGACGTGTTCATCCTGAGCCCCGCCATCCTCGACGCCAACGGCGGCGTGCGCCCCATGCGCCACCGCGAAGACGGCCCGATGGACGCGGCGCGCCGCATCCTGGGACGCTGCGACTCCGCCCGCGATCGGGCCGGCATGGCGACGCGCACCTCAAAGGAGGTGCAGGTGGTCGGCGGCGCCTGCTTCGTCGTGCGCCGCGACCTGTTCGAGAGCATCGGGCTTCTGGACGAAAATTATTTTCTTTACAACGAGGAAGACGATTTCTGCCGCCGCGCCCGCCAGGCGGGCGCGAAGATCGCCTACTTTCCGGAAACGAAGATCCGCCACTACCAGGGCCAGAGCACCCATCAGCCCGGCGTGCGCGAGAAAGTGATCGTCGAATCGTACAAGAGCGACCTCTATTTTTTTTCCAAACACTACAACTGGTTCTGGAACGTGTTTCTGCGCGTGCTCTACCGCATCAGCTTCGCCGCAGGAATGCTGCGCTCCCTCGTCCGCCGCGTGTCCTTCCGCGCCACCGGCGGCGCCGAAGATTCTCTCTCCCTCAAGTGGAAACTTTTGTGGATGTAACCTCATGAACGATGCATGAGAACAACGGCTCCGGACAAACCGCTTCACCCCGCTGGGCCGCACGCATCGCGGGGCTTTGCATCGGCTGGCTGACGTTTCTGCTGCTGCTGGCGACCAGCCTCATCGCGCTGACCTTCCTGAATTTCGAAAACAACCGCGAGCTCATCCAAAGCCGCACCTTCCTCGCCGCCTTCGCGTTTGCGGCAATCCTGTTCTTTGCCACAGGCCTCATCGCAGCGCGATGGGCGCACCGCTGGCTGCTCGACCAGGAACCGCGTCTCGTCTACCTCTGCCTGCTCATCACATCCCTCTTGACCCTGATGACGTTTCCGCAATTGCTGCTGCTCAAGATTCCCTGAAACAAATCCATCGCAATACGAGCCTTTCTTTACGAAAGGGCACCGATGACAACGACAGTTTGACGAGCTAAATTTGTCACACTTTTTGCATGGTTTTTCAAGCCATTGTGAAAAACGCGCGGTTTTTCAAGGGTCGTGTCATGGCACAGGGATTGCTTTATTAATAGATATTCGAAACGGCCGAATCAATAAACCGGACTGGAGGAGGAAAATCAAATGCAAGCGAATATTCAAAGGAAACCCTCGTTGGATGTGACCTGGGGAATGACGCTACAGGTATTCTGGTGGTGGTTCTGGAGAACCACGCTGTTCGGTGTTGTCGGCGGCGGCGTGATCGGGTTCATCATCGGATTCGGACTCGGCGCAATTGGAAAAAACGTGATGGACTATGCGTTGCTCATTCAGTCCGTCAGCTTTTGCTGGAGCATCGCGTGCGCCATTTTTTTCCTGAGGGAACTGGTGGGACAAAGCTTCAATGGCTTTTCCATCGTCGCCGTGGCAAACAGCATATGAACATCGTGCGATCTCTGTCGTTTTTTCTCGCTGTAAGCGGAATGGTGTTTTTCACTCCGCTTTATTCTTCTGTGCAAACGGATGCAGGATCAATCTGCATTGGTCCAGCAGCCATTTCCAATAAATTGCGACAAGCGCGTGGTTTGGAGCTTTCAGAACCACAAATAAACTGGGCGGTACAGATCGATCAGGGTCCCGTCATAAAAACACAAACGGATGCAAGCACTCAGTATCCAGATTTGAGCCGCAATGATCGGCATTTGGTGAAAATTTACAGAGATGGAAAGATGACCGAGTCCTTCTGGTTCCGCTTTGAGGACACTCGAGAATATTGTTTGTGGTTCAAATCCCTCTACGAAACTTGGTCCCTGTGGCCTGCAAAGGACAGCATGCATTTATGTGATTGCAGAAGTCACCATTGATTGCTGGTAGCAGAAGATTGTTCCCTAAAAAATTTTATACAGCAACCGTTTCGGATACCACTTCAAGTTCATGACCGATGCATTTGCTCCCCTTCCTTTCCCAAAACTCTTACACTTACCGCCACTTTCAAAATATAATATTGATATTTAAGGCGTTACAACTCATTCGAACCGCTTTTCGCTAAAGCAAAGGGCCGGATTTTCCGATCAGAGTGTGTGGCGTTCCGGCCTGACTCTGCGCGAGTCGGGTTGCGGACCGTTTTCGGCCGGATTCGATCCATCAACCTTCTCCCCGCTCCGCATGAACACACTCGATCTCTTTTTCACAAGCTGCATCGCGCTCATCGGCCTGCTCGCCCGCAGGCCGTTCCAGCATTTCCCGATGGACGACGATTTCGCCATCTACACCTACCGGGCCCGGTTCGCTCATTTGGGCTTGCAATGGAAAAAGGACCTGCAGATCATCGGCATCCCCATGTGGCGGATGGGACTCACCGACAGGATCTACGGCAGTCCCGAAGACGGTGTGCAACGCATCCGCAATTTGCAGACGGCGTTTCATGTGGGCACCTCCCTCATCGTCTATTTCGCGGCGTCCGCGCTCACCCACAATCCCTGGGCGGCGCTGGCGGCGGGTTCCCTGCACGCGTTTTACGGCACCTCGCCCGACCTCACCGCCGGATCGTTCAACCACGAACAGTTCTACATCCCCGCCGTCCTGCTCGGCTTCACCCTGCTGGCCCTGGGGCCGGACTGGCTTTTTGCGGCCGGGTTCTGCTTCGGCCTCGCCACCATCCCCAAGTTCACCACCGGCCTGTACGCGGCCGTGCTGACGCCCGTCGTCGGACTGCAATTCGGCGCGCCCGCCCTGCTGCCGTTCGTCCTCGGCGCGGCGCTGCCCGTCGTGCTGTCCAACGGTGTGGACGCGTTTTACGGCTTCTGGGATGCGGCCTCGCGCCGGCAGATGCGCACGCGCATGGCGACCACCCTGAGACTGACCCGCACCAAGGCCATGCACTTTCACCTGCCATCCGAAATGCGCCGCCTCATCATGCAGACCCTGCCCGTTGTGATCGCCGGAAGCATCGGGTTCCTGCTCTCGCTATTAGGACCGCACGCCGTGTGGACCGGAGCGTTCACGGCCGTGACCGGGATCATGATCTTCTGCCAGCGCGGATTTTCCCGTTACCATTACCTGCCGCTGGTCGGATGGCTGGCGCTGATGAGCGGGTTTGCCATGGACTGGGTGCTGAAGGCCGACAACATCCCGGCCACGGCGCTGTTCCTGGGATTTTTGGCCCTGCTCATCTGGAACGTCGCGCGCCTGTTTTTCTTTTACCGCCGCCCGCTGGATGTGGAAACCCTGGCGCAGTACGAAAAATTCGATCAGTACCTGTATCTGCCGCGCGTGGCGAAAATCCTCAAGCGCTGGATCCGCATGCGCGGCGAGAGCGGCGGACGCCTGTTTGTCTGGGGCACGTTTTCCCAGCTGTATCATCTCACCGATTGCCCGGCGGCGGACAACTACCTGCACCACTGCATCCGTCCCTGGAACGACCGCGCTCTCGAAGGCTACTTCGACGGCGTGATCGGCGGGTTGATCCGCCACCAGCCGCACACGCTCGTCAAAACCTTCACCGACCTCAATCTCGCCGTGCTGGAAGAAGTGACCGGGCTGCAATACGAACCGGTCAAAGTGCTGCTTGCCCGCTACCCGGTGTACCGGCTCAAGGCCGTGAACGCCGTGCCGCAGAATCCCCTCGCCCTGCCCTGGCAGGAGAAGATGAAGCTCCTCGACCGCCTCACCGCAAGCGACTGGCACGCACCGGATGTGGACAAGACCGACCGCGATCGCGGCCGCATCCACACCGCGCTCAAGGAATGCAGAAAGCTGATCCGGCTCAACCCCACCGACGTCGCGGGCCTCATCTACCTCGGCGAACTGTACGCGCAGCTCGGACAGCCGGAACGCGCCGCCTGGGTGTTCGAGAGCGCTGCGCGCCTGGACCCCGGCCGTCTGAACGTGCGCCTGCTGCTGGCGAAGCAGTGCGCCCGGCTCGGCCGTTTCGACGATGCCGCGCAGCGGGTGCAGGAGGAAACCACCCGTTTCGGTGCCAGCGACGAAGCCGTGTTTGTGAAAGGCCTGGTCCTCAAGCGGCGCGGCCTGCACCGCGCGGCCGTGCAGGAATTCGAATGGTTCCGCACCCAGCATCCCGCTCGGCACGACTGCTGGGAAGAGCTGATCGAATCGCTCACCCGCCTGAAAGAACGGGAACAGCTCATGCGTCTGTTCGCCGAAGCCGCGACCACGCCGGGCAAACTCGACCGCGAGTGGCTGGAAACCCGCGTGGCGAACGCCATCGCCGCTCTGGACGCCGCCCAGCGCCCGGAATCGGCGACACTCGATCACTACCTGAACCGCGATCCGGAAAACCTGCTGCTCCTGTACGCCAAGGCCTCGGCCCTGGAACGGGAAGGCGATCTGGAAAACGCCTACCTGCTGTTCAAGGCCGTGACCGAACGCAGCAGCCGCCACATCCGCACCCGCGCCGCCGCCTGGTTCCGCCGCGCCCGCCTTTCCGGCATGGAAAGCCGGCAGCAGTTCGCCGAGCGGTGCCTGAGGCTCGATCCGCTGCACACAGGCGCCCGCAACCTTCTGATCGAAGCCCGGGAAGCGTCCGCAACCCCGCTCACCCAGAAAACGGGAGGCGATGCGTGAATCCCGTTCCCGGCTCCCGGCCCGCCGTCCAGGTCAGCGTCATCATTCCCAACTGGAACGGTCTGCGCTTCGTCGGCATGTGCCTGGACTCGCTCAAACAATCCACGTTTGCCAGCCACGAAGTGATCGTGGTGGACAACGGCTCCAGCGACGGCTCGCGCGAACTCATAGAAAGCGACTACCCCTGGGTACGGCTGGTCAAGCTTCCGGAAAACCTCGGCTTCGCCACCGCCTGCAACCGCGGCATCGAGGCGTCGAAAGGAAAATACATCTGCCTGCTCAACAACGACATCGAGGTCGAGCCGGACTGGATCGAAAAGCTTTACGAAGGCATGGAACGGCACCCCGAGTGCGGCATGGGCACCACCAAGATGATGTTTCTCGACCAGCGCGACACGTTCTACAACACCGGCGATCTGTTCCACGCCTGGTCCTCGGGCGGCGGGCGCGGCCAGGGCGAAAAGGACGTGGGCCAGTACGACGAGGAAGAATACGTGTTCGGCGCCTGCGCCGGCGCCGGCATCTACCGGCGGGAACTGTTCGACACGGTCGGACTGTTCGACGAGGATTTTTTCATCTTCGCCGAGGACGTCGATCTCAACATGCGCAGCCAGCTGCGCGGCTTCGAGGCGGTCTACCTGCCCGAAGCGAAGGTGTACCACATCGGCACCGCCACCGTCGGGCTGTACAGCGACCGTTATATTTATCTGTGCAAGCGCAACGACCTGTTCGTGCTCATCAAAACCATGTCGCTCGCGATGGTTTTCAGGCACTGCCTCCTCATCCTCAAGCACCAGCTCAAGGACATCCGCTACTTCACCTACCGCGGTCAGGGCCTCGTCCTGCTCAAGTCCAAGCTCGCGGCGCTGAGACAGCTCTTTCCCATGCTGCTGCGCCGCCACCGCATCCAGAAAACCCGCACGGTCAACGATCGTGAGATCGCAAAATGGGTCCTCACTCGTTGATCCGCGCGTGTGGACTCAGACTGTAAAAGCACGGCAAAAAAGAAAATCCACGGGCATTGAGTTCACCCCCTGTTTGTGATTTAATGCCCGCGTCATGTGAACAACGCACACGAACCTCCGCCCTCCATGAAACCCGCCTCGGGAACCGCCGCCGAAAACGATGCTTCATCTTTGTCCCTGCCCGGCATGCGATGCAAAAGCGCGTTCCGCCAAAGCGGCTGCGCAGGACAACAGCCTTTCGCCGCCTTCCGGTTTCGCCTTCACACGCGACAGCCACCTGATCCTGGCCGACGATTTCAACCACAGGATTCAGATCTACGATGCGGACGGAAACTGCGTCGCCCAGTTTGGTGAAAAGGGCAAGGGCCCCGGCCAGTTTCATTACCCCAAAGGCTGTGCCGTCGATGCGGAGGGAAACATCTACGTCGCCGACAGCTGGAACCACCGGGTGCAGAAATTCGACGCGGACGGCCGCCATCTCCAATCGCTCGGCGGCTGCGGCGACGCCAAAGGGCAGCTCAACGAACCGTTCGACGTGGCGGTCGATGCGCAAGGCCGGCTGCTCGTCGTCGAACGCTACAACCACCGCATCCAGATCTTCGATGCGGCTGGCGTCTCGCTGGGCTGGATCGGCAACCGCGGCTCCGTGCTGGAGGAAGAACTGGCGGCGATTTACGAAACCCCGTCGCACCTGTTCTCGGGACCGGGCTTCGAATTTCCCACTTCCATCGCCGCCGCGCAGGACGGCGGCTGGCTCATCGCCGACAGCGGCAACCACCGCGTCGTCCGGTTCGACGCCCGGTGGCGGCGGCGTTTCAGTTTCGGCGAACGCGGCGCGGGCCCCGGCTGCTTCCAGTACCCGCAATCCGTCGCCGTCGCGCCCAACGGCGTGGTGTGCGCCACCGATCTCAACAACAACCGGGTGCAGGCCTTCACATCCACCGGGGCGTTTCTGTTTGAATGCAGCCAGCGCGAAAAACCGCAGGACCTGCAGGCGCCCAACCTGGCCGCCTTCACACCGGATGGCTCGCTTTTACTGAGCCTCACCTTCGACACGGCGGTGTTCGAATTCGAGATGCCGCATGCTGCGGAACGGGATCTTCTTGAGGCCGCGATCCGCGCCCGTCCGGAGGACACCGGCCTTCTCCAGCACAAGGCACAACTTGAAGAGCAGTCCGGTGATCCGGCCGCGGCGCTCGCCACGCACCGGGAGGCCGCGATCCGTTTGACCCGGGAAAATCCATCTGCCGGTGTCAACGGTCCCCTCGCCGGCCATCTCAGCTTCAGCCGTCTGGCGCGGGAACACAACGATCCGCAGAACACCGATGCGCTCCTCGCCGCACTGAAAACGGTTCAGTCTGTGCAGCAGGCCGCCCGCCGGAACCTTTTGGAAACGCACCTGGAATGGGAGCAGGCGGCGCTCGACCACAACCGCCGCCTGTTTGCGGAGCAGAAGCGCGTCCTCGCCAGTGGCGAGGACCCCCGCACTTTCGATAAAGAATTATACGCTGCGGAAGAACGCGACAAGACCCTGTTCCGCAAATTGCGCCGCCTGTTTTTCGTGCACCGCGACGCCACACGGAATTTCACAGAGTTCGCGCAGAACCTGTGCGCACTCGACGCGCCCGAGTGCCGCGAGCGCGGGCTCGCCGCCCTCGAATCGAACTGGCAGACGCTGTGCGCGAGCCTGCTTCACCTGCTCGAAACCAAGGAAACCCAGGAAGAGACGATGGTGCGCTCGTTCAGCGAAATGAACGATCCCGGCGGCAAATGGGAACCGTTTCTCATCCTCGCCGCCAGCAACCTGCGCATCCTCGATGTGATCCGCCAGCTGCATTTCGAAATGCGCGCCTGCATGGCCGCCTTCCAGGCGGCGGCGCGGACGCACCCAAAGCACGCGGCTGTGCAAAGCACATTGAGCCGCTGCTTCATCGATCATCCGGCTGCGGAGCACCTGCACAAAATCCTGCTCGGCTTTCAGGAGGACTGGAATTTCCACCGGCCACTCGAAATCGAGATCAAAAACTGCGTGCAAGCCTGGATCGCCGGTTTTCAAGTGGCGGAACCGCCCGCCGTGCGCGAGCTGACGATCGAGGATCTTGTGCCGGTGCCCTTCGATTCGGAGGCGCTCGACCTCGCCGAAACGGCCCGCGCCGGGCTCATCGAAGCGATGCCGCTTGCGGTTCAAAAAGAAAGCATTCTGTGTGCGGGAGAGACCGTTTCGCTCAAAGACGCCGCCCGTGTGCAAGCGGAACTTTTAAGCCAGGTGACAGCCATCCTCCGGGAGCAACACACCTACGACGAGAAACACGGCGGGATTCTCGATCAGCTAAAGACATTGCGCCTCGAAAAAAACCGCACCGACGCTCTGAGCCGCGGCTTCAACCCGCAGGACAAAAAAGCGCCGATCACGCAGCAGCACAACCAGGACGTGGTGCAATTTCAGATCGGTCTGCTGCGGCGCATGGCGCTGACGCTGGAAATCAACGAAGCCCGCACCTTGAACCGGCTGATCCAGGGCGGCGCGCTGCTCCTCACACTTGCGGACGCCGCCGCCAACGCGTCCTGGATCGATGCGCTCAACGCCCTGGCCTCGGAGCTTGCAGCAAAAACCGCAGCGGCGCGCGCGCGGAGGAAAGCACTGAGTTTTGCCATCTCCGGCCTCAATGGCGAAATGGACAACCAGAACGCGGATCAAATCGCCCCCGACATCGACCGTGCTATCGAGTTAAGGGACCGGCTCGCGGCAGAGCAGGTCGAACTGGAGATCGGCGAGGCGCGGCTGAACCGGCTGCTCAAAAACCGTCAGCGCGTGCACAAACTGCAGGACGCGATCGCGATGCACGCGGGCGTACCGGCTTCCGGCGCCCCGGGATCGCTGCAATCTGCGCCGTTGTTTGCGTTCGGCAACACCGGCTCCCGCTCCGGGCATCCGCTTCAGGCCTACGGGATCGCTGCACATCCTAGCGGCGGCTGGATCGCCGCCGATTACGAGTCGCACCGCATGTGCGTGTTCCACCCGGACGCGACGCTGGCGTTTCACTTCGGCGGCTGGGGCAACGCACCGGGAAAATTCAAATACCCCATCGCCGTCGCCGCCGACAGCGCAGGCTGTCTGCACATCGCCGACGAAAAAAACACCCGCATCCAGAAGTTCACCGCCGGCGGCGCGCACCTGCTTTCCTATGGAGACGCGGGAGAATCCGGACAACCCCTCGGACCGGTGTTCGATCTGGACATCGACGCGGCGGACCGCATCTGGGTGCCCGACCCCGCGCACGACCGGGTGTGCGTCTACGACACCGAAGGCCGGCCCGTGCGGGAATTTACGGCCCGGGGCCTCCATCGCCCGGCGGGCGTCTGCTGTCTTGAAGACGGACGCATCGTGATCGGTGACGGCTCAGAGCACGCCCTCAAGCTGTTCGATCCGCAAGGAAAAGAGATCGCGGGCCTGAAAAAAGAAACCGCGGACTGCGGCGACATCTACGCCCTCGCCTGCCACGCCGGGCACGGCCTGTTTGCCGCCGATTACTGGGGCGGGTGCATCCTGCACCTCGATACGCACCTGCGTGTGCTTGCGGTTCATGACAACGGCGGCTGGGGCAAGGTGAGCGGGATCGCGGTCATCGGAGACAGGCTCCTCGTCAGCGACCCGGAACGCTTCCGCATTGAGGTATTCCGCCTTCCAGACATGGCGCAGGCTGTCCGTGAGTGAAACGCTTCGCCCGCTTCAGCTCACGCTCTTGATGGGATAGCGCGGCGAAAGCCCCGGCTTGAGGTTGTTGCGCTCGACGGCGTGGTGCAGACCGCCCGCCGGAAAATCGTCGCGGAACGCGTCCTGCGAGGCATCCTTCCAGCCCGGTTCCTTGTGCATCGCCGCCAGCGCCTTCATGGAGAAAGGCAGGTCGGGAGTGAACGTGCGCGCGGCGCGTTCGAGGTCGTGCTGCGACCGGCGTCGCGAATCGCGCGTGGCCACCAGCGCCGTCGCCACCCGGTCGGGGTCTTCGAAGCAGTGGACCTGCTCGAACACGGACAGGAAGGTCTGGCAGTCGGCGGGTTTGAGGCGGTTGCTCTTGCCGTAGAGATTGGAAACCACCACGCCTTCCGGGTGCAGGATGTCGCGGATCTCCTGATAGAACTCGCCGGTTTTCAGGTGATACGGCACCGACCCGCTTTTGAACGCATCGAGTAAAACGATGTCGTAGGGCGTTTCCCCGCGCTGCCGCTGGATGAACATCCGCCCGTCCCCTTCGTGCACCTGGTAGTTGCGGGCTTCCTTTAGAAAAAAGTATTTTTTCGCGCAGGCGATCACCGCCGGGTCCACCTCCACCACGTCGATGTGGGCCCTGGGATACAGGCGGTGCAGGCATTGGCTCACCGCCCCCGCCCCCAGGCCGATCATCAGCACTTTTTTGGGATCCGGCCGGAACAGCAGGGAGGCCAGCATCAAATGCGAATAAACCAGCGCCAGCGATTCCGGCGCATCCAGATCCAGCCGGCTCTGCAGGAAAAATTGGCCGCCGCCCTTGAACCACAGCTCCCGGGTGCGGTTGTTCTCGATCACATACAGGGTGTTGTAGGGGCTTTCGGCCTTGTCCAGGATGTCAAAATGCGAGGAAGTGGGCTGCGGACGGAAAATTTTCATGGTTTTTTGATTCCCGGAGGCAAAATTTCCATCCTAATAGGTAAAAACGGCCCTGTAAACTTCGTCCCGGCGATGATTTCGGCCTTCCCGGCATCATATCCGCCCAAATTCACCGTCCGGTGAAAATGATTTACGGGCGAATCAAACATATGTTAATATAAATAATATCAAACGTTTATTCAACAAAAACCACCCCGCCCCTTTGACGAGGAGTCTTCCTTTTCAAAGTGTTAGCGGTCGGCCGCACCGGTCCCCACAATAAGGAGATGCCTTCATGCCTGAGACAGTACTGAAACACAAAATCGGGTTGGAACACCACGGAATTCGCAACCTGACCAAGATCCACTGGAATCTGTCCACTCCGCAGCTTTACGAACACGCCATCCGCAATTCCGAAGGCATGGTCTCCCATCTGGGACCGCTCTGCGTCAGCACCGGCGAGCACACCGGACGCGCGCCCAACGACAAATTCATCGTGCAGGAACCGTCCAGCCAGGAAAACATCTGGTGGGACAACGCCAAGCCGTTCTCCGTCGAGCAGTTCGACGCCATGTACGCCCGCATCCTCGCTTACCTGCAGGGCAAGCAGGTGTACGTGCAGGACTGCTACGCCGGCGCCGACACCAATCATCAGCTGCACATCCGGGTGATCACCGAAAACGCCTGGCACAGCCTGTTCGCCCGCAACATGTTCATCCAGATCAAGGACCTGGCGAAGCTGGAAAACCACGTCCCGGCCTTCACCGTCGTGCAGGTTCCGGGCTTCAAGGCGGTTCCGGCCATCGACGGCACCAACTCCGAAGTGTTCGTCATCGTGGACTACGGCAAACAGATGGTGCTCATCGGCGGCACCAGCTACGCGGGCGAAATCAAAAAATCGATTTTCTCGGTGCTCAATTATCTGTTGCCGCACAAGCATTCGGTTCTTTCCATGCACTGCTCCGCCAACATGGACGAAAGCGGCGAAACGGCGATCTTTTTCGGCCTGTCGGGAACCGGCAAGACCACCCTCTCCGCCGACCCGAACCGCATCCTGATCGGCGACGACGAGCACGGCTGGAGCGACAAGGGCGTGTTCAATTTCGAGGGCGGCTGCTACGCCAAGGTCATCAGGCTGTCTCCCGAGGCGGAGCCGGCGATTTACAACTGCACCCGGCACTTCGGCACCATTCTGGAAAACGTGGTGCTGGACGAGCAGTCGCGCCGGCTGGACCTCGACGACGCCAGCCTGACCGAGAACACCCGCGCCAGCTATCCGATCTCGCACATCGAAAACGCCACCCGGTCCGGCATGGGCGGCCACCCGAAACACGTCATCATGCTGACCTGCGACGCGTTCGGCGTCATGCCTCCGATCGCCCAGCTCACGCCCGAACAGGCGATGTATCATTTCATCTCCGGTTACACGGCGAAAGTGGCGGGCACCGAAAAGGGCCTGAGCCGCGAACCCACCGCCACGTTCAGCACCTGCTTCGGCGCGCCGTTCATGACGCTGCACCCCTCGGTGTACGCCAACATGCTGGGCGAAAAGATCGCCAAGCACAAAGTCAACTGCTGGCTCGTCAACACCGGCTGGACCGGCGGCGCCTACGGCGTGGGCCACCGCATGAAGATCGCCCACACCCGCGCCATGATCAAGGCCATCCTGGAAGGCCAGATCAATAACGTCGAGACGTTCAAGGATCCGGTGTTCGGCCTGAACATTCCGAGCAAGATCGAAGGCGTTCCGGACGAGGTGCTCAACCCGCGCAACACCTGGAAGCGCGCGGAGGATTACGACGAAAAGGCACGCGAACTGGCCCGTCTGTTCGTGGAAAATTTCAAGCAGTACGAAAAAACCGTGAGCAAGGAAATCCTCGGCGCCAGCCCGAATCCCGGCGCTGCCGGCAAGGGTCAGGCCCGGATTCACAAATTAAGGAAGTGAGCGGGGATTTCACCATCGGCGTCGAATTAAGCCCCGTGACCGATCATGGGGCTCGTCGACGCCAGCCCCCCGGCGTGGACAGTTGATCTTGGAGCCGTTGCCCCGCATTGCCATCACGATGGGGGACCCCGCTGGCGTGGGTCCTGAAATCATTCTCAAGGCCTTTCTCGACGCCTCCCTGAGCGAGGTCTGCCGCGCCGTCGTCATCGGCGATCGGGACTTCCTCGCGCGTATCGCCTCCTCGCTCGCACCTGGACTCACGCTCCGTTCCGTTGCCGCCGCCAACGATCCGCAGCCCCGCTCCGGCACTCTCGATGTCATCGACCTCAAAAACGTTTCCCCTTCACTGATTCGCGGACAGGCTTCCGCGGAAGGCGGTCAGGCCTCGGTGGCCTGCATCGAAAAAGCCGTGCGTCTGGCATTGAACCACGACGTCGATGCCATCACCACCGCCCCCATCAACAAGGAAAGCCTGCATCTCGCAGGCCACCGCTACCCCGGTCATACCGAGCTTCTGGCCGCGTTGACAGACAGCAATGAATCCGCGCTCATGCTGGCGGGGCCGACCCTGCGTGTGGTGCTGGTGACCACGCACACCGCGCTCGCCGCCGTGCCCGCATTGCTCGACGTGGAGCGTGTGGCCACCACGCTGCGCCTGACACACCGCTGGCTCAAAACCCATGTGACCGGACAACCGGAGATCGCCGTCACCGGGCTCAACCCGCATTGCGGCGACGGCGGCATCTTCGGCGACGAGGAGACGCAGACGATCCTGCCCGCTCTCGAAGCGGTGCGCAAAGAGGGCATCCGCGCCCACGGTCCGTACTCGGCCGATTCCCTGTTCGCCAGGGAGCCGGGAAAACTCTACGACGCGGTGGTCGCCATGTACCACGACCAGGGCATGATCCCCGTGAAGATGGATTCCAAGGGCCGGGCGGTCAACATCACGCTGGGGCTGCCCATCATCCGCACCTCCGTCGACCACGGCACCGCCTACGACATCGCCGGCACCGGCAGCGCCTCCCCCGAAAGCCTGAAGTCCGCCATCCGCGAAGCCGCGAGGCTCTGCCGCAGCGCAGCCTTACCGCGATGAAAAAACGGGCGCTCGGACAGAATTTTCTCATCGACGCGGACATCGCCCACCGGATCGTCCAGGCCGCGCGCATCACGGATGCGGACACGGTTCTGGAAATCGGCCCCGGCAAGGGGATTCTGACCGAACTTTTGATCGAACGCGCGGCGCGCGTCATCGCGATCGAGGTCGACCCCAAACTCTGCACCCAGCTCAAAAAACGCTTCGGTGCAAAAGACAATTTCACGCTGCTCGAAGACGATGCGGTGAAGTTCGATTACAGCAAACTCGGAACCGGGATCAAGGTGGTGTCCAACCTGCCCTATTACGCGGCGACCCACATCGTGAAGCGGCTGATCCACTACCACGCGCACATCCGCGACCTGACCGTCATGCTGCAAAAGGAAGTCGTCGACCGCTTCACGGCGGCGCCGGCGCAGAAAGAATACGGCTCCCTCTCGGTGTTCATCCAGTATCACTGCGATACCGAGCGCCTGCTGGAAGTGCCGAAAACCGCATTTTCGCCGCAGCCCAAGATCGCTTCCTCGGTGGTGAAGCTGACGCCGCTCGCCAGGCCCAAGGTTGCGGTCCAGGATGAAAAAAATTTTTTCAAAGTGGTGAGCGCCGCCTTCCTGCACAAACGGAAAATGTTGAAGAACAATTTGAAACTCTGGCAGAATCGCTTCGAGACGCAAAACGGCAAAACGCAATTGGCCGGCATCGATCTGTCGCGCCGGGGCGAAACCCTGTCGCTTTCGGATTTCGCGAGGATTTCAAACCATCTTCAGGAGCCGCATGACTGAAACGCCGAACCAGACAGGCCGCGTCGCGCTTGTGGGCGCGGGGCCGGGCGACCCGGGGCTTTTGACGCTGACGGGAAAACACTGGCTGAGCCGCGCCGACGTCGTCGTGTACGACCATCTGGTCAGCCCCAACCTGCTGCGCTTCGCGCCCGACACCGCCGAGCTGATTTACGCCGGCAAAAAAGCCGGCTACGCCGTCCTCAAGCAGGAAGCAATCAACGCGCTGCTCGTGGACAAGGCGCGCGCCGGTTTGACCGTGGTGCGCCTCAAGGGTGGAGACCCGTTCATCTTCGGCCGCGGCGGCGAGGAAGCCCAGCAGCTCAAGCAGGCGGGCATCCCTTTCGTCGTCGTGCCGGGCGTCTCCTCGCCGATGGGCGTCTCCGCCTACGCCGGCATCCCCCTCACGCACCGCGACGCTTCCAGCTCCATCTCCATCATCACCGGCAGCAACGAAAAGCAGACGGGGGATCTGCGCATCGACTGGGAAAAGATCGCCAGCCGCTCAGGCACCCTGGTGTTTCTCATGGGCGCGCGCAAGCTGTCCAGGATCAGCGAAAACCTGCTGCGCTACGGCAAAGACCCCGACACGCCGGTAGCGGTGATCCAGTGGGGCACCACCGCGCGCCAGAAAACCTGGACCGGCACGCTCAAGACCATCGTGGACATCGCGGCGCAGGAAACCATCCAGCCGCCGGCGCTCACCATCATCGGCGAGGTGGCGAACTACAAACCCCACATCGAGTGGTACGAAAACCTGCCGCTGTTCGGAAAAACCATCGCCGTCACGCGCGCCGAGGACCAGTCCGAATCGTTCATCGAGGCGTTGCAGGAAAAAGGCGCCGAGGCCTATTCCTATCCCGTCATCCAGACCTTGCCGCCGGAAACCTGGCAGCCGCTCGATGCGGCGCTGGACGCGCTCACCGGCTACGACGGCATCATCTTCACCAGCGTCAACGGCGTGCGCTATTTCATGCAGCGGCTGAAAGAAAGAAAAAAAGACATCCGCGATCTGCATGGTCAGAGGGTCTACACCATCGGTCCCAAAACCGAACAGGCGGTGCTGGATCTGGGTATCCGGGTGGACGTGGTGCCCAGTGATTTTGTCGCCGAATCGCTGATCGCGGCGCTCAAGGAAGAGTCGCTCAAAGACAAGCGCTTCCTGCTGCCGCGCGCCGCCGTGGCGCGCGAGATCCTGCCCGACACCCTGCGTTCCCTGGGTGCGCACGTGGACGTGGCCCCGGCCTACCGCACCGTGATCCCCAAGGACCGGATCGACGATTTCGCCAGACGGCTGGAAGAAAAAACCATCGACGTCGTCACGTTCACCTCCTCCTCGACGGTGACCCACTTTCTCGAAAAAATCGGGCCTGAACGCAAACACGCCTTGAAACACGTCGCCATCGCCTGCATCGGACCGGTCACCGAAAAGACCGCGCGCGACGCGGGACTCAACGTGGCCATCCTGCCGCAATCCTACACCGTCGATGCGCTCGCCGAAGCCATCGAGAACCATTTCCACAAAAAATAAAGTCACCGCGCGTCGAAACGTCCCGGGCGCAAAATATTTTTGAAAACATCGTCCGAGCTGTGATAAAAGATCGCTGAAAATACGGTGACGAATTCTATCGGCTTCTCTTAAATTCTCAGACTCCGATGCGATACGGAACGGAAGAACACAAAGAACTGTTCTGCAAATTTTTCATCGACACGCACAATCCCTTCACGCCGGAGGAATTGCCTTGGCCGGAGCTTGAGGAATCCGTCGTCAAAAAGCTCGCGGGCTTTCCCATCTGGGATCACGCGGTCCACACCGAACGGCAGGTGTTCCGCAAACTCGAAGCCTACTCCGAAGAGATCAAAGACCCGTTGCTCAGGGAGGCGATGGCGCTGCAGGGCTATGAAGAGAAGCGCCATGCGGAACTGCTCAAGTATTTTCTAAAACGCTACAACATCCCTTTTAAGGAAAAACCCGACAACCCCCTGGCCGACAATCTCGAGCAGGTGTTCCTGAATACGGGAGCGGGCGAGTGCATCGATTCGTTTTTCGCGTTCGGGTTTCTTGAGATTTCCAAATCCACCAACGACTACCCGCGCGAACTGATCGAAGTGATGGAGCCGATCGTCCAGGAAGAAGCGCGCCACATCCTCTTCATCCAGAACTGGATCCTCTACCAGCGCTACAAGCGGCCGCTCTTGCTGCAACCGTTGCATTATTTGCGCACCTGCTGGGCCTACGCTTTCGCGGCCTGGAGCCGCCTCAAGGAGTTGAAAAACGTCGGCGGCTCCTCGTTCACCATTCAGGCGCGCAAGCACGAAAAATCCTCGCTCTCCCCCAAAGGGTTCGTGGAACTCTGCCTCAAGGAAAACCGCCGCCGCCTGGGCGTCTACGACCGCCGCCTGGCGCGCCCGAAGCTGATCCCCCGCATCATGGGCGGGGTGAGCTTCCTGCTCTGACCCGGCCTCCCTCCCGATACCCCTTGTAAATTGCGCCAAACAAGCTACAATCGTTAGTCATCCAGCGTCGAAACCCGTGCTTTCCGCAACTGGAGAGCGGCGTCTAATAGGTTGTATTTTTGAGAGATCGGATCATGAGATCGCTTTATTTGAGCCACATCGTTTTGACCACCGAGGATCTCGCCAACGTGCTGTTGGAGCACTTCAAATCCTACGACGATTACGAAACCATGATGAAAAGTTTCGCCAAACAGGCGAAAAAATACAGCGCCTGCAGTTCGCGCAACAAGGGCGGCGACCTCGGGGTTCTGGAAGTGCACACCAGCGCCCCGGAACTGTACGAAGCGGCGCAAAAAGCTCCGGTGCATCAGATTCAGGGCCCCGTCAAAACCACCTTCGGCTACCACATTTTCGTCATCACCCATGAAGATCCCATGGGGGACACCGGCGTGGACGGCCTCAACGCGCCCTCCCTCGGCGCGGGCGACGGCACGCTCTGACCCTGGAGTTGTCATGCAGCTTGAAGGCATTCACCACATCGCCCTCAACGTCCGCGATCTGGACCGGGCGGAACAATTCTACACCGGGGTGCTGGGCTTTTCGGTGACGCACCGGTTCTCCAAAGGACTGCGCCACCTGATGCTCGACACCGGCAACGGCGCGATCGCGCTGTTCGAATCCAAAGACCTCGACACGCGCGAGGCGCTCGGCCTGTTGAGCGAAACCGGATACATGCACCTGGCGTTCAAGGCGGACAAGCAGCGGTTTCAGTCCATCGTCGACGAACTCAACGCCAAGAACGTGCGCATCGACAGCGGCCCGGTGAAGCGCGGCAACGGCGAATCGATATATTTCAACGACCCGGATTTCAACCACCTGGAAATCCACTGCGACGATTAGATTATGGTAGAGGACATCCTCAACAAGGCGCTCGACGGCGAACGGATCGGCCGCGAGGAAGCGATCGCGCTTTTTTCCACCAACGACATCCTGCTTTTGGGAAACGTCGCGTCGCGCATCGCCTGGAAGAAAAAACAGCCGCGCGTCGTCACCTACATCGTCGACCGCAACATCAACTACACCAACATCTGCGTGACCGACTGCGCCTTCTGCGCCTTCTACCGCAAGGAACGGGACGAGGACGCCTACGTGCTTCCGTTCGAAACCATCGCGGAAAAAATAGAAGAAACCATGCAGCTGGGGGGACGGCAGATCCTGCTGCAGGGCGGACACAACATCCATCTGAAGATCGACTATTTCGAGGATCTGTTCAAAAAAATCAAGCAGCGTTTCGGCATCCACCTACACGCCCTGTCTCCACCCGAGATCGTGCACACCAGCCGCATCTCCAAGCTCTCGATCGAGGCGACTCTGGACCGGCTGCGCGCCGCCGGACTCGACTCGATTCCGGGCGGCGGCGCGGAGATCCTGGTGGACCGCGTGCGCGGCAAAATCAGCCCGCTGAAATGCACCACCGATGAATGGCTCGGCGTGATGGATGCGGCGCACCGCAAGGGCATCCCCACCACCGCGACCATGATGTTCGGCCACGTGGAGACCCATGCGGACCGGGTGGAACACCTGATCCGCATCCGCGAGCAGCAGGACAGGACCGCGGGCTTCACCGCGTTCATCCCCTGGCCCTATCAGCCGGGCAACACCGAGCTCAGCCTTGATTCCGGCATCCAGTCCTCGATTTCAGGACTCGACTACCTCAAGACCGTGGCGATCAGCCGCATCGTTCTGGATAATTTTGACAATCTGCAGTCCTCGTGGGTGACCCAGGGACCGAAGGTGGGACAGGTTGCCCTGTATTACGGCGCCAACGACATGGGCAGCACCATGCTGGAGGAAAATGTGGTGCGCGCCGCCGGCACCATCCACTGCCTGAACGAGGAAGACATCCGCCGCCTGATCATCGACGGCGGATTCACCCCCCAGCGGCGCAATATGCGCTACGAACCGGTCTGAAGCAACTCAGTGCGCCACGGCGCGCATGGCCGCGGGCGACATGCGGCGCAGTCCCAGCAGGTTCTGGATCAGATGCGGGTCAGTTCCCCGCTCCAGCATGAACACCGAAAACGAATGCCGAAGCGAGTGCGGCGTCGCGGCTTTGTCCACGCCCGAAGACTTGAGCGCCGACTTGAAAAACTTCGCCACCGCGCGCGTGGTGAGCGCGCCGCCCCGTTCGCTGGGAAACAGCAGGTCTTCGCCGTCTTTGGTGCCGATCTGGCGTGCCAGCGCGTCTTTCAGGCTGGCGGAAAAGATCGTCGTGCGTCCCCAGCCGTCCTGCCCCTGAGCCGGAACGAACAACTTGAGCTGCGTGAGGTCGATGTGCTTGATGCGCACCTCCACCACCTCCGAAACCCGCAACCCCGCCGTGTACGCCAGTTCGATCATCAGCCGGTGCTTGGGATTTTCCGCGGCGACGGCGATCTGCTTCACTTCATCCAGTGACAGAACCACCGGGTTCGCCTTTTTCTTGCGCGGCCGCTCGAAATCCGTGAGGTCCAGGTGCGCGCCGAACACCAGCTGGCTGAAAAACTCCAGCGCGTTCACCGCCTGGTCCACCGTCGAACGCGACATGTTGGAGGCCACCAGCTGTTCGAGATAGCTGCGGATCTCATCCTGCGTGACCTGCCTGGGGTCCTTGGGATGGATCGCGCGGAAGAATATTTTCAATTGGCCCAAATAGGCTTTGACGGTCTGCGGGCTGTAGCGGCTCCGTTCCAGCTTGGTTTGAATGTCGTGGATGACGGGAGTGGTGGCCAGGGGATGTGCAACGATTCTGTTCATGAAGGTGTCTCCTGAAGGGAAGGCGGCCGGCGCGCCGAAACGAGAACGGGGGGCCGCGCCTATGGGTGGAACATGGGGAAACCGGGACGATCCGATGAAGGATCGTGGGTTGCTTTTAAAACGCGGGAAGGTTTGACGTGTCAATGTGTTGAGGTGAATCGGCCAAACCCAGTTACTATCACAGTAAATATAATGAAAGTGAAACGGCAGGTCAAGGACAATTCACTCTACATCATTGATATTTTTTGAATAAAACGAAGAGGAAGGGATCAGCCGGAAAAAAACCGGGATTGCTTGTAGCGCTGGATACCCCGGCGCAACAGGACGTTGAGCACCGCCACCACGGGAACTCCCAGTATGATGCCCACCAGTCCGAACAGGTCGCCGCCCAGAAGCACCGCGAACAGCACCGCCACCGGGTGCAGGCCGACGTTGTCACCGAGTATGCGCGGCGTCAGCACCATGCCTTCCAGCGTCTGCACCGCGGCGAACACGCCCACCACGCCGAGCAGCAGCATCCAATCCTGGGTCTGCAGGTAGGTCAGCACCGCGGCGGGAACGAAACCGACGATGACCCCCAGATACGGCACCAGGTTCGCGATCCCCGCGGCGAAGCCGATCGAAAGGCTCAGCGGCGTCTGACAGAAGTACAATCCCAGGGCGTACAGCCCCCCCATCGACAGCGCCACCATCAGCTGACCGCGAACGAACGACGCCAGCACGCGGTCGATGTCGCCCACAATGTCGAGCGTTTTTTCGCGCAGCCGCTCTGGCACCAGTCCCAGCAGCTTGGCGTTGATGATGTCGAAATCGCGCAGCAGGTAAAACATCGCCACCGGGATGATGACCAGATTGAACACCATAAGGAAAACGCTGAACAGGTTGGAAACCGAATCCCAGAGAAACTTGGAAGTGAAGCCCAGAATCTTAAGGGGTAGCTCACCGAACTTCGCCAGCCCCTCGTTGAGGAACTCCTGGATTTTGGTGTGGTCCATCCCCGCGAACCGCTCCAGAAACGGCTTGAGCCAGTCCTGCACCACCTGGATGTATTTGGGCAGGTTCTTCGCCAGGTTCTCCGCCTGCAGCTGCAGCACCGGAAACAGCAGGAGCCCCGCGCCGAGGCAGATCGAAAAGAACACCAGCAAGAGAATCACCACCGAAACCGTGCGCGAGATATTCCACGATTCCATCTTGTCGACGACCGGGTCCATCAGGTAAGCCAGCGCGAAGGCGATGAAAAAAGGAATGGCGACGTGGCGGGCGAGATAAAGAAACAAAATCGCGAACACCGCAACCGCGATACCGATCCAAAGCGTTCTGTTGCTGTTGTCCTGGGCCATGGGGGTCAAAGGTCGTTCATCGGCAGCGGCGGGGCCGTTGTGGTCCGCGGCGCCGCCGTGACGGGTGGCTGGGGAGCGGCGCCCCGTTCCCAGTAGCGGCGGATCGAAGGCAGGAGAAACGCCGCGATCTGGTCGCTGACTTTGCCGAACGCTTCCAGTTCGCCGGCCAGAGGATCTTCATGCTCCGCCGAGGCGAAGTCGCTCTTCGCCGCGATCACCGTGGAGGTCAGGGCGGAGATGGCCCGCACGCTGATGCTGGTCTGGATCGCATCCATCTCGCGGCCGCCGCCCAGCGGTCTCTGCGTGGAAGCGGCGTTGCCGAGCACCACGATGTCCGCGCCCGATTTCAACCCGACGTTCACCGCGTCGTCCATGTTGCCCTGCACCGCGCTCAGCACGGTTTCCTCGGACACCGCGTTCTGCACCCTTTCGCGCGGCAGCACCGGCACGCCCGCTTCCCTCAGATTCTGGATCAGCGCCGTCTCCGAGATGGGAACCACTTCCCAGAACGAATCCTGCGCCTCGGAGGTGAAACTTTTCTCCTGGATCAGCACGATGACGTTCTTCGCGCTTTCGTGTCCCACCGGAACGCCCAGCTGGCCGAGAGACTGCCCCACCGCATTGGGAAACAGGGTCACTTCCAGCGACACTTCACTGGTCTTCTCCAGAGGATCGTCGAACGCCTCCAGGAAACGGTAACTCTGCACATAACGATCGGGACGCTTCAAAAACGGCTTGAGATCCTTGCGGCTCGCTTCGAATTTCTGCTCGCCCATCATCTCCTTGAACGCTTCTTCCACCGCCGTTCCCAGCGCGATGGAGACCGCCCGGTTGCGCGCGACCACGAAATTGTTGTTCTTGACCGGAACCTTCGCGCTCGCTTCGTGCGTCAGCGAGAGCGGTCCTTCCGCTGCGGCCGGAGCCGCTGCTCCCAAAAAAGCAGCGCCCATGATGGCGAACACAAACATCCACAAAAAACGTTTCATGCAGATCGTCCTGACTGTTGAATAAAAATCAAACTCCCGGCTTCTGCGCGAACCGGCCGCACACGCCGGAGGCAGCACCCGTCCCGCCTGCTTCAGGAAGCCCGCGGCCGCGGCGCGACGCAGGCGTGCAGAGACTTGATCTCTCTCGGCGTCAAAAACCGGCAGCTGCCCAGCGGCAGTCCCGAAAGATTCAGATGCGCAAAATGCGTGCGTTTCAGTTTGATCGCGGGATAGCCGATCTTTTCGCACACGCGTTTGATGTGCCGGTATTTGCCTTCAACCAGCTTCATGGTCAACACCGCGTTCTTCCCGGTGATGCGCTGGATCGTCGCGTCGATGGGAGCGGTCGGCTTGTCGTCGAGCCGCACGCCGCGTTTCAGTTTGCGCAGCGACTTTTCATCCGGCACCCCGCGCACCCGCACCTGGTAGACGCGCTCGACACCGGACCTGGGATCGAGAAGTTTGCGCGACAGGCTGCCGTCGTTGGTGAACAGCAGCACTCCCTGCGTGTTGTAATCCAGCCTTCCCACCGGGAACACCCGCACCGGCACCTTGGCGACGAAGTCCATCACTGTTTTGCGTCCGCGCGCGTCCTTGGCCGTCGTGGTGAGGCAGCTTGGTGGCTTGTTTAAAATGAGGTAGGCTTTCTTGCTCGGAGGAGGAAGCAGCTTCCCCTTGATTTTGATTTTATCGACGGCGGGGTCGGCGAGCGTTCCAGGCTGATCGACCACCTGGTTGTTGACCCGGATTTTACCTTCCGCAATCCACCGTTCCGCTTCCCGGCGCGAGGCCAGCCCCGCCTCGGCGATGATTTTATGCAGGCGCTGTTTCATGGCATCCCGATCCCAGCGCCCTCATCCAGCGGGATCCGTTTCCTCCCCGTCTGCCGGTGCGCCGGGTTCCTCACCCGTCGCCACTTCCACCGCTGCGGTCTCCGGCATCGAATCGGCCGCTTCGGCTGCCGCCGCGCCGTCCGCATCCGCCTCGTCGAAGCCGATCGACTCCTGCGCGGCGCCGTCCAGCTCGCCCGCCAGTTCCTCCTTGAAATCCTCCAGCGTCGGCAGATCGCCCAGATCCTTGAGGCCGAAGTATTCCAGGAACTTGCGCGTGGTGCGGTACATGATGGGCCGTCCCGGGACCTTCTTGCGCCCGGCGGGGCCGATGATCTTTTTCTCGAGCAGCGTCTTGATCACGCCGCTGGAATCGACGCCGCGGATGTCCTCCACCTCCTGCCGCGTCAGCGGCTGCTTGTAGGCGATAATGGACAGCGTGTCGAGGCTCGGCTGCGACAGCTTGGTCGACTTGTCGATCTTGAGGAACTTGCGGATCCATTCCGAATACTCATGCCGGGTGCTCAGCTGAAAGCCCTCGGCGACTTCCGTCACCTGCAGGTTGCGCGCGCGGTACTCCTCCTGGATTTCCTCCAGGATCGAGCGCCACTCGGCTTTCTCCGTGGCGTTGGAGACCGTGCGCTGCAGATCGTCCGCGCTCACGGGAATGTCCGAGGCGAGCAGCAGGTTTTCGGTGATGGCTTTGAGTTCTTCGCGTTCCACAGGCGTGTTCCTTTCTCACCCGTCCATTCTAATACAATCCGTTGCGATCCCCAAGCGCCCCGGCAATAAAATTGCTGCCGCGCGCACGCGTTGAGAAAGAGATGAAAGCGCTGAGAAAAATCAGGAATCGGTTTTGAAGTACTTGCTGAGCGCGAGGCCCTGGGAGTGGTAGTGGGACTCGATGTTTTTGCCGTACACCTTGTCGGGCTCATCCACCATCTGCTCGAACTTCAGGCGGCAGAACGTCTGCCCATCCTCCACCATGAACGGCACGTCGTGCGGCCGCACTTCCATGACCGCGCAGGTCCCCTGGCCGTGCTTCGAATCCGTCTGGTTCCAGCCGAACCCCGGATCGAAAAAGCCCGCGTAATGCGTTCTCAACTCGCCGCTGTTCGGCTCCCACGCCACCATCTCGGCGAGCAGGTGCGGCCAGATGCAGACTTTCTCCTTCGACATCATGATGTAAAAACTCTCCGGTTCCAGAATCAGCCGGTTGTTGCGCGTGCGGTAGATCGGTTCCCAGAACTCCAGCGGCTCGTAATGATGCGTCTTCGACAGGTCGATGATGCTGGAGTTGGTTTTCGCCTTGTAGGCGATGATGTCCTGCTCGCCGCCGCCGCAAAGGTCGACGCCGATGAACAGCCCGCTGTCCACCTTGACGTTTTCGAACGGGATCTCGGCGCCTTCGCGGTCGAACAGAATCGGGCTTTTTTTGTAATCTTCCGCGAGGCTCTGTTTTTCCAGCGTCACCGAAGCGGTGCTGCCGACGCGCAGCTGGTTGAGCGACAATCCGGCTTTCACCTTCACCGGAAACGAGCGCGGAATGATTTCAAGATACAGCTTGCCCTTGTGCCCGGCGGGGATCTCATCGAACCGGTGGCCGTGGTCGACGATGACGCGCGTGAACATGTCCAGCCGCCCGGTGGAGCTTTTGGGATTGGCGAGGCCGAACAGCTCTGGCGGGAAGTTCACCTCCTCTAAAAGCGGGATGAGGTAGATGGCGCCTTTTTCCAGCACCCCGCCTGCACCCAGAAGATCGAACTCGTACAACGCCACTTCCTTGAGCTTGCTCTCGACCGTCTCGTTCTCCGGCAGAAAGCTGCACTGGATGCGGTGCGCCTTGGCGCCCAGCCTGAGATCCAGGCTGACCGGCTGAAACTGGGTCTGAAATACCGGCGATTCGGCGTGGATGTGCCCTTCCAGATAGGCCTGCTCGATCATCTGGCAGGGCAGGTATCCGGACCTGCCTTCGAGCGCGTGGAGGAGGCGCTTGTCCGGCGATTTCGCAGTCTGGCCCACAACCCACCTCAAGCTTTTAAAGTGCTTTGTTCAAAAGGAATTGCAGAGACGCCCCGAAAGCCCGCCGGGTGAGGGAAAATCCGATTGACAGGCCGTTTGGGGCTATGATTTAATCCTAATATTCTCATGATTTCAACCAGATATTTGCTAAAGGCTTGAGAAAACTCCATGCCCCTGTACGAATACCATTGTGAAGAGTGTCAGCAGGAATTCACGTTGTTGCAGTCCGCTTCCGTGAACAAGGAGGAAACCACCTGTTCCGAATGCGGTTCCTCCCGGGTGAGGCATAAATTTTCCACCTTTTCCTCGAAAATCCAGGGGGTCTCCGCCGCGAGCAAGAAAAAGCCGGCGACCATCGACGATTATCCCAACAAGGACATCTTCAAATTGCCGATTCCCAGGCTTCGTTCCGAATTGTAGCGGAAAAGTACAGACACGCCCTTCACCCGGTCCTGCAACGCCCGCTTGCTCCCCCATCTTCCGGTATTTACGGCAGCATGGGGAATAGACGCGCGGCCTGGAGGTCTTTAAGGGCTGGTTCATGCAAAATTCCATCAATCGCAGCGCATAGAGGTCGCCGTTCATGGGTTCCACAAAGAAAACCAGAAAATCCCACAATCCCCATCCTCAATCCGCCGGAAAACCGGCGCGCCGGTTCACCGCGCCGCTGTTGTGGTTCGCCGTCACCGCGGGCATCGCCTGGGCGCTGATGCACTATTCGAGCCCGCAAAGCCAGCTCGAGCCCTACACCAAATTCAAGAAAACCTCCGTCCAGGCGGCAGAGAAAGAAACAAAACCCGCCGACGACGATTCCGAAACCCTGGCCCGCACCCACGACGCCGATCCCGTCGCCGAAACCGCCGCGGCTCCCTCGCCCCCTTCGGGCGTGAACCTGCCGCGCGAAGCGCTGGAACACATCTCCAAGGGCATGGAACTCACCGAACAGGGAAAATTCAACGCCGGCGCGCTGGAGTTTGAAAAGGCCGCGAAGATCGCTCCCGATTCGCCAGAACTGTTCTCCATCTGGGGCGCGGCGCTGCGCATGCAGAAGCGCTTCCAGGGCGCGAGCAAGAAGTTCGCCCGCGCGCATGAACTGGCGCCCGACGACGTGGAGATCCTGTTCAACTGGGGCATGACCGCCGTGGAGCAGCGCGAATCGGACGAAGCCATCCGCCTGTTCAAAAAAACGCTGCAACTGGAGCCGGACAACTACCTTGCCTACAATTACCTGGGTAAAAGCTACGGCCAGAAGAAAATGTACGCCGAGGAGGAAGCCAGCTACCGCAAGGCCATCGAGCTGAATCCCGATTTCGGCTGGGCGCATTTCAATCTTGGCGTGGTGCTCGGCATTCAGAAGAAATACGAAGAGGCGGCGGATCCGTTCGAGCGCGCCATCGCCATCGACAAATCCTTCGAGAAACCGTTCGTCATCCAGCTGTTGACCGCGATGGGCCGCTACACCCCGAACACGCCCGCGCCCGAACCGGAAAAAGCCGAAACCATCGAGCAGGCCAAGGCGGAGCCGCAAAAGGAGCCTGAGCCCGCCAAAGAACCGGAAGTCAAAAAATCCGAAGGGTCCGACCACAAGGCGGAAGGGTCCAAGATGGAAGGCTCCAAGATGAAAAAGGAAACCACCAACCTGAAGGGCGTCATCAAGGTGAATGGCCAGCCCATCACCCGGCCCTCGGTGGTGTTTCTCGAGACCAAGAACAAGCTGCGCGTTCCCAACCAGAAAACCGTGGAACTCAAGGTGGTGCAGAGCGGCCTGCAGTTCATTCCCCAGCACAGCGTCGTCCCGGTCGGCTCCAAGGTCACCTTCGTCAACCAGGACCGCGAAGTGCACAACATCTATTCCAAGTCGCGCAACAACCAGTTCAACCTGGGCGCCATGGCGGCGGGTTCGCAAAAGACCCTCGAATTCACCCAGGCCGGTCCCGTGGTGCTGCGCTGCAACATGCACAAGGACATGCTGGGAACGATCTTCGTCGTCCCCAACGGCTACCACACCGAACCGGACGAGAACGGCGAATACAGCTTCGACAAGGTCAAGAGCCAGGGGTACCTGCTGCAGGTGTGGCACCCCAGCCTCGATCCCGCCATCGTGGAAAAGCAGCTCAAGCCCATCGAGCTCAACGGCGACGACCAGAACATCGACTTCACCATCGCCTCGGCGTCCAAACCCGGAGAGATCCACGATCTGGTGGACCCGACCGACTACAACGCCATCGTCGACAACATCGAAAAGGAAATGTTTCAGGCCATCGAGGATTGGAAGCAGGGTAAAAAATCCATCCCCCGCAAACGCATGCTCATGGCCATCACCAAGCATTTCGACGGCGAGGGCCTGAAGGGCGCCATCGCCAAAAGCTTCAGCCACCGGCGCAGCATCCAGCTGGAAAGAAAACTCGACGAAATCCGCAAGATGATCTCCGGCATCGGCGTGAAAAAAGGCGAAGTGACCGAGGAGATCCTCAAAAACAAGGCCGAGTTCGTCGTCAGCCAGCTGCGCAACAACGTCCGCGAGCTGGAAGCGCGCCTGAACCCGGAATTCGAGAGCAAGTGATCCCGGCGTTCCCGTCCCGTTCGCCCGCGCTCAGGACCACTGCAGGCACCGCTTTGGCGCGCGTCCCGGAGGCCCTGCTTTCGTTTGACTTTGCCGAAACCACAATGCTACTTTGACGCCATGTCGCTGCGGATTTTCAATTCCTTAACCCGAAAGAAGGAAGACTTCGCGCCGCTTGAGCCCGGCCGGGTGAAAATGTACGTCTGCGGCGTGACCGTGTACGACTACTGCCACGTCGGCCACGCCCGCGCCGCCGTGGTGTTCGACACCATCTACCGTTACCTCAGGCACCTCGGCTTCGAGGTCACCTACGCGCGCAATTTCACCGACATCGACGACAAGATCATCAAGCGCGCGCTGGAAGAAAAAATTGCCTGGCAGGCGGTGACCGAAAAATACATTCAGGCGTTCTACGAGGACATGGGACGCCTCAACATCGCCGCCCCCACCGTCGAGCCCAAGGCCACCGACCACATCCCCGAAATGATCCGCATGATCGAAAGCCTGATCGCTCAGGACAAGGCCTATGTTTCGGACGGGGACGTGTTTTATGCCGTGCAGGCGTTTCCCGAATACGGCAGACTGTCCGGCAAGAACATCGAGGAGTTGCAGTCCGGCGCGCGCGTCGAGGTCAACGAGAAGAAACGCGATCCCCTGGATTTCGCGCTGTGGAAAAAGAGCAAGCCGGACGAGCCCGCCTGGGACAGCCCGTGGGGCCCCGGCCGGCCCGGCTGGCACATCGAGTGCTCGGCCATGGGCACCCGCTATCTCGGCGAAACCTTCGACATCCACGGCGGCGGCAAGGACCTGGTGTTCCCGCACCACGAAAACGAAATCGCCCAGTCCTGCGGCGCGTCCGGCAAACCGCCGGTGAAGTACTGGCTGCACAACGGCTTCGTCAACATCGACAAGGAGAAGATGTCCAAGTCGCTGGGCAACTTCTTCACCATCCGCGACATCTACAAGCGGCACCACCCCGAAGCGCTGCGCCTGTTCGTCATCAGCTCGCACTACCGCAACCCGATCGACTACTCCGAGGAGAACCTGGAGGACGCGCTGAAAGTGCTGACCCGTTTTTACGAGGGCATCGCCGCCGCGGAAAAACACCTCGCGCAATCCTTCCCGGACGACAACCTGGATCTCGAAAAAAAACTGAAGGACTACCCGTTCATGCAGAAATTCGCGGAAGCCATGAACGACGATTTCAACACCGCCGTGGCGCTGGCGCACATGAACGAGGAGCTGCGCAATCTCAATAAAATGACCGCCACCCGGGCCGCCGGCGATGCCGCCGCCATCGCGCTCTCGCTCGCCGCCCTCAAAACGGCCGGGCAGGTTCTGGGCCTGTTTTACCGCTCTTCCAAAAAATTCCAGGCGGAGATATTCGCTCTCAAAAGTCAGTCGCAGGCGGTGGACACCACGAAGATCGAGCAGCTCATCGCCGACCGCAACTCGGCGCGCAAGGCGAAAAACTGGGCCGAAGCCGACCGCTGCCGCGACGCGTTGACCCGGATGGGCGTGCTGCTGGAAGACACGCCGCAGGGCACCGAGTGGAAACTGAAATGATGCCCGCGCCGCATTCCGGATCCGCCAATCCGTACCGGTCCTTCGCCCGGGATCTGAACCGGGTGACCGCCGTTCCCGGTTTGCCGCAGATCCGCGTTCCCGAGAAAACCGTGCGCTGCGTGTGGAACGCACAGCTGTTCAAGAACACCACCCTTAAAACGCAAAATGGGGAAACGCTTAAGATCCTGTTTCCCGGTTACTGGAATTTCGGGCCGGGCCCGGATTTCAAATCCGCCGCTATCAAGGTCGACGGCGAGATCCACGAGGGCGACGTGGAGATCCACATCTATTCCGGCGACTGGGACGCGCTGGCGCATTCCGGCGACCCCGACTACGAACGGGTGATCCTGCACGTGTACCTCTGGCGCAGCCCCGGGCGAACCCGGCCCACCGACGATGCGCTTTTGCCCCGCTTTGAGCTTGAGATCAAAGACCATCTGACCAAGGGCATCCTCGATCTCAAGGACGAGCTGGATTTTGAAGACTACCCGCAGCACCATCAGAGCGAGTTCGGCCTCTGCCACGAACCGTTTTCCCGGTTGTCGCACGAGCGTATCGCCGAGCTGTTGAACGCGGCGGGCGACGCCCGCATCCAGACCAAGATGGACCGCTTCCACGACCGCATCCTCATGCACGGCTACGAGCAGACCTTTTACGAGGCCGTCGCCGAAGCGCTGGGCTACCCCAACAACAAAGAGCCTTTCCGCAGGCTGGCTCAGGCGGCGCGCCTCGACGTCCTGTGCACCCTGAGCGAGGACACGTCCGCCGGTCCGGTGCTCACGCTGCAGGCGGTGCTGTTCGGCATGGCGGGAATGATCGATTTCAAATCGCTCGATATCACAAAACTGCCGCCGCAGGACACAGACTACTTTTCCACGCTCAAGCGGCTGTGGGAATCGCTGCGCAGCCGGCTGCCCGCCCCGCCGCTGGATTTCGGCATGTGGAAATTCGGCGGTATCCGCCCCGCGAATTCGCCGTACCGGCGCATCGCCGGACTCGCGCACCTGTTGCTCAGGCATCGCGAAGAAGGGCTGTTCGCCGCCCTGTTGCGCGAATTCAAATCCGCGTTTTCCATTTTTGCATCTAAAGGTTATAATGGGCCGATTCCGGGGAAACTCACTGATTTTTTCTGTGTTGAGGCGGACGACTACTGGGCGTTTCACCTCGCCCCTGGCGGAAAAAGGCTGGAAAAAGGCCAGCAGTTGATCGGCCCGGCCCGCTCCGGCGAGATCACCATCAACATGGCCGTGCCCATCGGGTTGATCTACGCCCGCGCCGCCAAGTCGCTCAAGCTGGAAACCGGTTTCAACATGCTGTTTCAGGCGCGCAAATCGACCGGAGACAACAAGCTGCTGCGCTTCATGAAGCATTACGTGTTCGGCGGCGACAGGGACCGGATCAAGGCCCTCAAGAACGACAGGCACATGCAGGGCCTCATGCAGATCTATCAGGATTTCTGCACGCAGAACCAGAACAACTGCCACCGCTGCCGCTTTCCCGAGCTGCTGCGCCGGGAATACATCTGAATTCTTGCCCGAACGGCCGCAAAACGCTACAGTGGGGCCGTTCCGGCAAACAACACCATGGTACCGACGATGACCGACCATCTGGACGAACTGGAAAACCAAAGCATTTTCATCCTGCGCGAAGCCTATAAAAATTTCAAGAACCTGGCCATGCTCTGGTCCATCGGCAAGGACTCCACCGTGCTGGTGTGGCTGGCGCGCAAGGCGTTTTTCGGCCACTGTCCCATCCCGCTGGTGCACATCGACACCTCTTACAAGATCCCCGCGATGATCGAGTACCGCGACCGCGTGGCCAAGGAATGGGGACTCAACCTGGTGGTGGGACAGAACAAGAAAGCCCTCGCCGAGGGCATGAACCACGAGATGGGCCGCATGGTGTGCTGCGAGGCGCTCAAGACGCAGGGACTGCAGAGCGTCATGGACGAGAAGAACTACACCGGCCTCATCCTCGGCATCCGCCGCGACGAGGAAGGCACCCGCGCCAAGGAGCGGTATTTCTCGCCGCGCGACAAGAATTTCGAATGGAACTTCAAGGACCAGCCGCCGGAGTTGTGGGACCAGTTCAAGACCACGTTCAAGGAAGGCACGCACATCCGCATCCACCCCATCCTGCACTGGACCGAGCTCAACGTCTGGGAATACATCCAGCGTGAAAAGATTCCCATCATCGACCTGTACTTCGCCAACGCGGAGGGACGGCGCTACCGTTCGCTGGGCTGCGCGCCCTGCACCGGTTCCATCGAATCCGCCGCCAAGAACGTCGATGAGATCGTCGAGGAGCTCCGGCACAACACGACGACTTCCGAGCGGTCCGGCCGCGCGCAGGACCAGGAGGACACCTACGCCATGCAGAAGCTGCGCGCCCGGGGGTACATGTGATGAGCGGCAACGGCACCCCGCCCGCAACCTCTTCGCGGCAGATGCGGCTGGTCATCGTCGGGCACGTGGACCACGGCAAGTCCACCCTCGTCGGCCGACTGCTTTCCGACACCGGCAGCCTGCCCGACGGCAAGCTCGATTTCGTCAAGGACATCTGCGAACGCCAGGGCAAATCCTTCGAGTTCGCGTTTCTGCTCGACGCCCTTGAGGAAGAGCAGGACCAGGGCATCACCATCGACACCAGCCAGATTTTTTTCCGCACCGCCAAGCGGCCCTACGTCATCATCGACGCGCCCGGCCACAAGGAGTTTTTGAAGAACATGGTCACCGGCGCCGCCAACGCCGACTCCGCCCTGCTGCTCATCGACGCTTACGAAGGCGTGCAGGAACAGTCCCGCCGCCACGGCTACATCCTGAAACTTCTGGGACTGACTCAGGTGGCGGTGGTCGTCAACAAGATGGACCTGGTGAAGTACGACCCGGAAACGTTTTTCAAGATCAAAACCGAATACACCGATTTTTTGAAATCCTTCGGCATCGAAGCGAGGCAGTTCATTCCGGTCTCCGCCAAGCAGGGCGTCAACATCGCCAAGAGAGCCGGCGAGATGCCCTGGTACCAGGGCCCGACCGTGCTGGAGATGCTGGATCAGTTCGAGGAGCAGCTGCCGCCCAGCCACCTGCCCTTCCGCTTTCCGGTGCAGGACGTGTACAAATTCGATCAGCGCCGCATCATCGCAGGCCGTGTCGAGTCGGGCAGGCTCAAAGTCGGCGATCACCTGATGTTTTCCCCGTCGAACAAAAAGGCCATGGTCCGTTCCATCGAAGCCTGGAGCGTGCCCCAGCAGCCCAAAGAGGCGGACGCCTCGCAGTCGATCGGCTTCACGCTGGACGAGCAGATCTTCGTCGAACGCGGCGACATCGCCACACGCGTGGACGAACCGCCCATCGTCTCCACCACCTTCGACGCCAACCTGTTCTGGATGGGCAAACGCCATCTGGAAAAGGGACGCACCTACACCATCAAGCTGACCACGCAGGAGGTGGAGTGCGAGGTGGTGGAATTCAAGAAAGTGATCGACGCTTCGACCCTGGAAACGCTCCCCAATCAGCAGTTCATCGCCAAAAACGACGTCGCCGAACTGACCTTCAAGACCCGCACCCCCGTGGTGTTCGACCTGTTCGGCACCAGCGCCACCACCGGCCGATTCGTGATCGTCGACGAATACGACGTCTGCGGCGGCGGCATCATCATCACCTACACGCCCTCGAACAAGGAAGACAAGCTGCGCGACGAAGTGCGCGTGCGTGATTTCAACTGGGTGAAGAGCAACATCAAATCCGAGGAGCGCGCCTACCGCAACGGCCACCGCGCCGCGCTCATCCTGATTTCCGGGGAAAGCGGCGTGGGCAAGGCGGACCTCGCCCGCCACCTGGAGGAAAAGCTGTTCAAGCTCAATTTCCAGAGCTATCTGCTGGACCGGCGCAACGTGCGGCTCGGCGTGTCGGCGGACATCGCCCCGAGTATGGAAAGCCCGCCCACCGAAGAGACGGTGCGGCGCTTCGGCGAGGTGGCGAAGCTGTTCCTCGACGCGGGGCATGTGGTCATCTCCACCTCCAACGCCTACAACCAGAACGAGGACGCGGACATCCGGCTTTTGGCGGAACCGTATCCGGTGGTCGAAATCGAGGTCACAGACTCAGTGGAACCGGGCGCCAGCGCGAACCTGTCGCTGACCCTGGAAGAAGTGAAAAATCAGGGCGAGGCCGCAAAAAAAATCTACGATTACTTAAAGGGTCAGAAAATCCTGACCGGCCACAATTATTCCATTTAGGGATTGACTTTTACCCTCCGGCATGGAGAATGAACCCCTTATTTTTCCATAATCCCAATACAAGACGAAAGTAACCCCAGTCATGCCCAAAATCACCGTCATCAATGCGGACACCGGCGAAACCAGCACCTTCAAGGCAGGCTACGGCGCCAACCTGCGTCAGGCCGCCGCCTACAAGGACATCGAAATCTACAAGGGCATGCACAAATACCTGAATTGCAGGGGCATGGGCGCCTGCGGCACCTGCCTCATCGAGGTCGAGCCGTTCGAAAACGTCGATCCCCACACCTTCATCGAACGGCTGCACAAGGTCGGTGCCAACCAGAAACTGGGCTGCCGCGCCAAAGTGTACGGCGACATCACCGTCAAGGCCGCCCTCAAGGACTGATCCCGCGGAATTTCAGGCTTCCAGCCGTTCAGTTCTGCACAGAATCATCCCTCCCTTCTCTCGTTTTTTTCATCTTCCAGGAATATAATAGGGACATCCAAAAACCGTTTCGCCGTGTCCGCCGCGAACCCGCGCACCGTTTCGGCCCGGCATTTTCCGGAGGAATCCTGCGATGAAAAGAATCGTCATCACCGCACTGCTCGGCATCCTGCTTTTCGGTCCGGCGTCCGTGTACGCCGAGGAAATGCCCAAGCCCTATGTGGGCTCCGAAGCCTTCGAACGCATGAAACAGCTGGTGGGCACTTGGGAAGGCACGATGGACATGGGCAAAGGCCCGCAGAAAATGAAAACCGAATACCGGCTCACTTCGGGAGGCAGCGCCATCGTGGAAACGTTTTCCCTCGGCTCGCCGCAGGAAATGGTGTCGGTGTATCACGACAACGCCGCGAAGAAACTGTCGATGACGCATTACTGCATGATCGGCAACCAGCCGAAGATGGTGCTCAAAAGCATGGACGCGGACAGCATCACGCTGGATCTGGCCAAGGACGCGCCCATCGACGTGGCGCACGATCAACACATGCACGGCGCCACCATCGTTTTCAAAGACAAGGACACCGTCACCCAGCGCTGGACGGGATTCGAAAAGGGGAAGGAAAACCACGTGGTGCAGATCGACTACCAGCGTGTGCAGTGAGGAATCGTCAGAACATCTTGATCAGCACCAGCACCGGCAGCAGCAACAGCCCGACGATGCAGACGACGGCGTGCAGCAGCACGTCCCAGCGTTTGCTCAACGGAACGAGTGTGATAAAGTAGGCGAAAATGAGGTACTCCCACACGGTGTTGCCGTAGTGGATGTGGTTGCGCACCAGAAAGACGATGAGCGCGGCGACCACGCCTCCATACAGCACCGCGTGTGTTTTGATGAGAGGCGGCGTGCGCTTGAAAAACGCCATGTAAGCGCCCAGAAACGCATTGGGGATGAGAACGCCCATCGCGGCGAACACCCAGGACAGCGAGGGAGAGCTTGTGACTTTATCGATCAGATCCGGATCCATGCGCAGGCGTCTGGAATGATGAAATAAAAAGTGAGATTGTAGCATGGATTGGAATCTGAATGACCGCCGGGTCCTGATCACAGGCGCGGGCGACGGCATCGGCCGCACCCTCGCCCTCGCCTTCGCGGATGCCGGCGCGCGCGTCGCGGGCTGCGCCCGCAGCCAGGACCGGCTCGATTCGCTGGCGGCGGAGATCGCGGGCAAGGGGCATTGTTTTCACCGCGCCGATCTGACCCGGCTTGAGGAAATCCAGTCCCTGCACGATAAGGTGCTGGAGACCCTGGGGGGTCTGGACGTTCTGGTGAACAACGCGGGATCGATCCTGAACCTCGCCACGTTTTTCGACGCCACCGACGCCGACTGGCAGAATTCGTTCGACATCAATCTGCTGCAGGCGGTGCGGCTCACGCGTCTGTGCGTACCGGCGCTGAAAAAATCGTCCGCGGCGCGGATCGTCAACATCAGCTCCAACGCCGCGTCCCGGCCGGGAGAGGTGTTTCCCCATTACAGCGCCATGAAGGCCGCGCTCGCCAATTTCACCGTCTCGCTGGCGCAGTCGCTGGCCCCGGATAACATCTGCGTCAACGCGGTGTCACCCGGTCCGGTGTGGACGCGTTCCTGGGAAAAGGAGGCGGAGGGCATCGCCGGCCAGTCCGGCAAACCGGTGGCCGACGTCACGAGAGAGATCCAGCAGCAGACCTCCCAATTGGTGCTTTTAAAACGCATGGGCGTGCCGCAGGACGTCGCCGGACTGGTGCTGTTTCTCGCCTCCGACCACGCAAGCTGGATCACCGCCGCCAACTTCACCATCGACGGCGGCATGAACAAGATCGTGCATTGAGAACTTCTCTAAAAACGCGTTCGGCCACCAGCGCCCCACATGAAATAAAGCGCCGCCCGTTGCCTGTCTAAGAAATATCGAATCATTGGAGGTCCACTTAAAATCCTTTTCGGGAACGTCCCAGCCATCAAGGCCGGACTCCCGATTGTAAAGGAAACGCCGATGCCCCCAAACCCCTGCTCCCGCCTTTCATCCACGCCGGCACCGCGATTTCCGGTTTTTCTGTTCATTCTGATTGTTTGCGCCTGTACGGTTTCCAAGCATCCCAAGGAAACCACCGAATCGCTGGTCGAAAAAGAAGCGCCCATTTTCGACAAGCGGTTTCAGGAAATCACCTTCGATCAGCTCAATCTCACCAATTTCTGGGTCGAGAAAACGAACATTCACGGCGCGAGAAAACCGGTCCCGCTGCACAGCGAATCGTTTGCCCGCCTCACCGATCGGGTCAAAGCCGGTGTCGTCAACATCTACACCCTGCGCCTGGAAGAGCGGGACGTCAAGTTCGGCATCGCGCCGAACGATCTGTTGCCCATCAAGATCCCCTTCCTGTCCACCCTGTTCGAGGTCGTGCCCTTTCAGGTGCCGATCCCGTTCAACACCGAAGGCCTGAGTCTCGGTTCGGGATTTATCATCAACCAGGAAGGCTACATCCTCACCAACGCGCACGTCATCCTGAACGCGCTCGACATCCGCATCGTGCTGGCGGAAAGTCAAAGGCAATACCCCGCCACCATCATCGGCATCGACCGGCTCACCGATTCGGCGCTCATCAAGATCGAGCCCGACCACCCGCTCACCGTGCTGCCGCTGGGCGATTCCGACCGCCTCAGGATGGGCGAGATGGTGCTCGCCATCGGCAATCCGCTGGGCCTCACGCACACCGTGACTTCGGGCCTCATCAGCGCCAAGGAGCGCGTGTCGCCGCTCTCCAACGACAAATACGCCGACTTCATCCAGACCGATTCCGCCATCAACCCCGGCAGCAGCGGCGGCCCGCTGCTCAACTTCCACGGCGAGGTGGTGGGCATCAACACCGCCATCGTTTCCGAAGCGCAGCTGATCGGCTTCGCGGTTCCGGTCAACACCGTGAAGGAAGTGATGCCCATGCTGGTGCTGGGCCAGCCCGAGCGGGGCTGGCTGGGGATCAAGGCGACGGCGCTCACCGAAGAGGAAGCGGCGGAGCAGAACACCGCGGGCGGCGCGGCGCTCAGGATACGCGAAGTGGAGGCGGGCAGCCCGGCGGAACAATCCGGACTGAAAGCGGGTGACATCCTGTTGAAGCTCAACCGTCAGTCGATCACGAATTTCGTCGTCTTCCGCCGCAAACTGCTCGGGCTCACGCCGGGGAAAAAAATCCAGCTCACCGTTCTGCGCGACGGCCGCCGCCTGGACATCACCAGCACCCTGACGCAGCGGCAATCCGGCGATGCGTCCGGCTCGTGAATCGCGTCCACTGCACGGCGGCCCACGCTATCACTTTCCCGCGGGCTGGGGCACGATTTCCTTCCTGAACCATTTGCGCCAGATCAGGCGAAACAGCACGCGCAGGTAGTTGGGCCCGGTCTTAAGCAGGCTGAAGCTGGAAAACCCCATGTCCACCGACCGGTTGATCCAGGAGATCGGCACCTCGCACACCTTGTATCCCAGGATGATGGGCTGCAGGCCCGTTTCCGCGTTGGCCGCGAAATCGTCCGATTCGATGCGGATCTTGTCCAGCACTTCCTTACGCATCAGCTTGAGGTTGTTGGTCGCGTCGCGGAAATGCCGGCCCAGCGCCAGGTTCGCCAGAATGTGAAAGCCGCGGTTGGCGAGGATCTTGGTGAACGCGTAATTGAGCAGCACGCTCTTGCGCGAAAACCGGCTGCCGATGGCCACGTCCGCCCCCGCCGCCACCGCGTCGAACAGGCCGGTGAGCTCCGGCAGGATGTGCTGGAAATCGCAGTCCATCATCAGCACGTAGTCGCCGCGCACCGCTTCGAATCCGTCCCGCAGCGCCCGCCCCACCCCGTTGGGCTGGCTGCGCTTCACCAGGCGGATGCGCGCGTCCTCCCTTCCGAGCGCTTCCACCACCTTTGCGGTGTCGTCGGTGCTGTTGTCGTCGACCAGAATCACTTCCCTGAGGTATTCCCCGTAGCAGGCTTTGAGATTTTCCACCAGGGCGGAAACGTTGTCCTCTTCGTTGTGGCAGGGCACCACCACCGAGACCCGGTTTTTGAAGCCGTCGTGCACGGTCAGGTCGGTGCGCGACCGCATCCAGCCTTCGTGCGGCGGCTTCTGCGCGTTCAGGTACAGCGACCCGGCGAAATTGCGGAAGTAGGGAAAATTCTCGAAGATGAGGCTGAGGTTCTGCATCGGCCACAACAGGAACCGGGGAATGAGGGGAAACACGAAATCGTAAGGCAGGATCTTGATCCCCACATAGCCCACTTCCGAGAGGATCGTGAACAGGTCGATGCGGTTGATCGGGCGGCCCGCCCGGTCGTCCTTTCTCAGAAAGGGAAACAGCCGCGCAAGGCCGCGCCGCAGCACGTAATAGGGATTCCAGGGATTCCAGTCGAACAGCAGGATCTGCCCGCCGGGATTTAGAAGCTGCTTGGCTTCCTTGAGAAACGGCGCGCAGTTTTCCTGCGTGAGCAGGTTCCAGCCGACGATGAAATCGAACCGCCGCCCGGCCAGCTCTCCGGGAAACGCATCGAGGTGCACCGTCTCGATATGAGGAACCGTTGACGACGCGCCGCCCGCGCCGTTGAACGTGGCCGCGCAGATGGGATTGCGGCCGCCGTTGGAACGGGAGATTTCCTGCGTCCACTCCAGCGAGCCGCAGCCCACCTCCAGGATGCTCTCGCCCGGCAGCAGGTGAAACAGGTGCCGCACCATGCGCGCCCGCCATTCCAGCCGCTGCGGCAGGAACCGGTCCTTGCGCTTCCAGTAGGCGGCGCGCAGCGCTTCCTGCTTTTGCAAGGAATCCGCAAGCTGCCGGCTGCGGCGCGCGGCGCTGTTCATCGGTATCCCGTCCATCCGTTCACCCGATCCATCTTAAAATCAATATGATAGGCAAGCCGCATCGTGGCCTCGGCGAGAGGCGACGAGGCAATTATACGGTCTGGCCCCGGCGATTCCCATCGCAAAAGTCACACCGGCCGATCCCTCTGGAATTTGCGCGGGCGACGCGCTAGGATGGTTTATAAGGCCGCCGCCTCTGCGAATGCGGCCGCCTCGAGTATCGCAACCGACTCCATGATGATTGGGAGAGCATCGACATGAGCACACAGATCGCCGCGGCAAAGCCGGGAACCCGCGCCAAAATCAGCAAAGCGTTTCTGCCCACCCTCATGGTGCTGGGCATCCTGTACACAGTGCGTTCGCACATCACCGATTGTCCGCACCAGACCATTCTCGGCGCCTGGACCGTGCTGCCGCCCGTGGCGTTCGTCATCGACTACATTCTGTTCGACCGGGAAAACAAGACGCGGGAAGAGTTCGAAGACTTCAAGTACGTTCAGGGACTCGCCCGCAATGTCTGGCTGGGCATGGTGATGCTGCTCGCCGCGTTGTACCTCGGCAACTGGAGCGGCTGAGCTTCAGGCGCGGCTCCATTTGTTTTTCATCACCGTGAACGCGTCTTTCAGGAAGGATTTCGCCATCTTGGTGCTCTTGTTGCTGGATGAGGCGGTGAAGAGATCGGTGAACAATTGCACGATGCGTTTCGGTTTGCGCACGAAGTACACCGAGTAGAACAGAAACACCCCGAACGTCACCAGAAACGAGAGCTGCCAGTCGCCGAACCGGGGGTTGTAGGACGTTTTCTTGGCGCCGAAATCCTGAAACGTGAACAGGCTCATCAGGTATTCGTCCGACAATTCGGTGATGACCCCGTCCTTGCGCAGCTGATTGAAGGACTCCGTGTTGGGCTGCGGCGAATAGGCGTTCAGGTTGACGTTGGTCAGGCCCAGCCAGCCGCACTTGACGATGGCGCCGTAGGTGCGCAGCACGCTTTTGGTGTCGTCCTCGGGAAAGCCGATGATGAAAAAGCAGCCCACGTTGATGCCCGCCTTGAGCGCCGCCTGCGCCGATTCGAACATCGTCGGCAGGTGCACTTTTTTCTTGATCGCCTTGAGCACCCTGGGGTCGCCCGATTCCGGCGCGAACGCGAATTCGTGGCAGCCCGCCGCTTTCAGCTTTTTCGCCACCTCAAAATCGATGCCCTCGCTGCGCGTGCCCGAAGGCAGCTGAAACGTGATCTTCAATCCCCGCGCCACGATCTCATCGCAGAAATCGCTGATCCATTGTTTGCGCACGATGGCGGTGAGGTCCTCGAACTGAAAATCCGTCGTGCCGTACCGGCGCATGTAGGTTTGCATCTCATCCACAACCAGCTTGTGATTGCGCGGAATCCACTCCGTCGTCCACATATTCGGGCTCGTGCAGAACGTGCAGGAGAACGGGCATCCGCGTGTCGCCAGCATGGGCATGAAGTTTCCCTGCGACGCCCCGTGCGGCTGGTTCACCTGGTTGTAGCCCTCGATGTCGAACAGGTCCCACGCCGGCCAGGCGATCGCGTCGATGTCGCGCATGCGCCGCCGCCTGGGGTTCACCCGCACCGCGCCGTCCGCGTCGCGGTAGGCGATGCCCGCGAGCGCATCCAGCGGCGCGCCGCGCCGCCAGTGATCCACCAGTTCCACCGCCGTTTCCTCGCCTTCGCCCAGCACCACCGCGTCCAGCGGCGCGCCGTCCAGAGAAAACTCCGGAAATCCGGTGACGTGCTCGCCGCCCATCATCAGCCGCGCGTCGGGAAACGCGGCGCGGATGCGTTCGACCAGTCCGCGCACGTACACCCAGTGCGAGGTGAACATGCAGCCCAGGCCGATGATCTCCGTGTCTTTGGGAATGCGCGCGACGATGTCTTCATCGGTGAGGCCGCGGATGCGCACGTCCTTGAATTTGAAAAAATGCCTCGGCGCCGAACCCGGCCCGTCCACCACGCACACCTCGTGCCCCGCCTCGCGCAGCGCCGCGGCGATGTACGCCAGGCCGATGGGCGGCATGCTGATGGTGGACACGAAATTGGTGAGCGAGACGAATTTGGACGGCTCGACCAGACAGATTTTCACGGGAAGCTCCGGAAACGGGAAACGCTAACAGAATTCAAACGGAAAGCAGCCACGAAGATGAAAACGCTATCTTTAAATGGTACCATACAAATTCATCCCCCCCTAGCGCTTTCCCGCTTCCAGACTGGCGGCGCGCGCCCCCGGCGCGGAATATCAGGCTTCCGGCCGCTCCGTCACACGCATCCCGGCGCGGCCCCGGAGCAAAAACCCGCGTTGCACTCCACCGGGGATTCGCTTATCCTTGTGTGAAAAACGTCCCATCCGCTCACATTCAGAGGAACCATGATCAAGACCATCAATCCGGATATCTTTCGCGAGTACGACATCCGCGGCATCGTGGGCCGCGACCTCAACGCCGACACCGTCGAGGTGATCGGCAAAGCCATCGGCACCTACATCCGCAGGCAGGGCGGCAAAACCTTCACCGTCGGCCGCGACATGCGCGCAAGCTCGGTGGACTTCCGCGACGCGGTCACCAAGGGACTGCTTTCGACCGGCCTCGACGTCACCGACATCGGCATGGTGCCCACGCCGGTCGCCTACTTCGCCCTGCACCACCTGGAACCCGACGGCGGCGTGATGATCACCGGCTCCCACAATCCGTCCGAGTTCAACGGCTTCAAGATCAGCCACGGCAAGAACAGTCTGTACGGCGAAAAGATTCAGGAGCTGCGCGGCCTCATCGAAAAAGGCGATTTTGAGACCGGCAGCGGTTCCCAGGATGAAAAAGAAGTGAAGCAGGCTTACATGGACAAAATCGCGAGCGTGATTCAAATCCCCCGCAAGGTGAAAGTCGTGGCCGACGGCGGCAACGGCTGCTTCGGCATCGTCGGCCCGCAGCTGCTCAAGCGGCTGGGCATGGACGTGGTCGAGTTGTACTGCGAGCCCGACGGCAGCTTCCCCAACCACCATCCCGACCCCACCGTCGAAAAAAATCTGCAGGACCTGATCGCGCGCGTGAAAGAAGAGAAAGCGGAACTGGGCATCGGCTTCGACGGCGACGCCGACCGCATCGGTCTGGTGGACGAGCAGGGCGGCATCATCTGGGGCGACCACCTGCTCATCCTGCTGGCGCGCGACCTGCTCGCCAAACATCCCGGCGCCACCGTCGTCGGCGAAGTGAAGTGCTCGCAGAACCTGTTCAACGACATCAGACAGAAAGGCGGTACGCCGGTCATGTCCGCCGCTGGCCACTCGCTCATCAAAAAGCGCATGAAAGAGACCGGCGCCCTGCTCGCCGGCGAGATGAGCGGCCACGTCTGTTTCGCCGACAACTATTACGGTTTCGACGACGCCATCTACGCCGCCTGCCGCATCCTCGAGATCGTGGCCACCTCCAAGCAAAAACTGTCGCAGATGCTGGCCGACGTGCCCGTGACCGCCTACACGCCGGAGATCCGCACCGACTGCCCGGACGATAAGAAATTCAAGATCGTCAAGCAGATGACCGAGCACTTCCGCGAAAAATACGACGTGGTGGACATCGACGGCGTGCGCATCAACCTGGACGACGGCTGGGCGCTGATCCGCGCGTCCAACACCCAGCCCGTGCTGGTGCTGCGCTTCGAAGCCAACACCCAGGAGCGGCTGAAAGAGATCGTTGCGCTGGTGCAGAAACCCCTAAAGCAATTCGCGCCCGATGTGAAATTCGATCCCGGCTTGTGATGGGCACCGGCCCATGGCGGCACAGAGTCAGGAAAACAGGATACGAACAGAATTGCGGTCGTTGCAATCCGGATTGCGAAACGCAACGCTCAAGTCAGCGCATATCCTCATAGAACGATGATCCGAAAACATCTGAGGCCGTTGCAACCGGGCTGGCAAAACCCAACGCCCCTGCGGCCGCACAGTGTCATAGAACGATGATTCGAAAATATTTGCACACCCGTTTCCGCGTCGCCGACATGGAAAAATCCCTGCACTTTTACACACAGGTGCTGGGGCTCAAGCTCACCGAGCAGAAAACCTCGCCGCGCGGCTCGAAGCTGGCGTTTCTGGAAGCGCCCGGCACCGGCAGCGAGATCGAACTGTGCGCCTTTCCCGAAAGCGGCAGCGTCGATGTTCCCGAGGATCTCGTGCACCTGGCGTTTCAGGTCGACGACCTCGACGCCTGCATGGACAAACTCAAACAGGCGGGCGTCCCCATCACCGAAGGCCCCATCACAACCTCCAGCGGCACCAAGTTCATCTTCACCGAAGACCCGGACAAATACGAAATCGAATTGATGGAATACCCGGAGGATTGAAAGGCGGGACGGGATGACAGGATAAAAGGCGGAGAAAAAACAAAGCGGCCTCGCGCAAAGACGCGAAGACGCAAAGGAAAGAAATGGAAGGGATAACAGGAAAATTAGGATTTTTGCAATCCTTTAGAAAGTAAACCTCTCTTTCAAGAGACGCCCCAACCCACTCCTCCGCAAATCGTGCATTCTTTTTCCATATTGATCCCGGAACCGAAACAGACTGGGCACCATTCCTTAAGGGATTGCAATCTCCACTCATCCTTGGATATTTCAATCAATTCCGCTCGATAAGGATACTGCGCAGTATCCAGAAACTCAAAAATCAGATTATGGTTTTCACCAGCAATCACTTTTTCAATGCTCAAGATTTTGTCGATTTTATTTAATAAATCCAATCGATCAAAATCCTGAGAGACAAAACCTGAAACTGTAGAAAAATAGCTTTTTGGATCTTGGCAGGAAGTGCCCGGCCATAGGGAAATCAGTTGATGCAGAAATTTTTCTGCTGATTTTTCTCTACCATCCATTTTGCTTTTCTTTGCGTCCTTTGCGTCTTTGCGGTTAATCAATCTTTTGCTTTTATCGTCCTCGCCTTTATCCTGTTAATCCTGTCTGAATCTTTTTCTTTGCGTCTTTGCGTCTTAGCGCGAGACCGTTTTTTTATCCTGTCCATCCTGTCTAATGCGTTTCATCACTTCACGATCATCCCGGCGTAGCCGACGACGCGGTCCATATCGCCGCTCACCTCGCCGGAGGTCATGTAGCGGATCAGCTCAGCCTCGCTGGCACCCATCGTCTGCGCATAGATCAGCATCGTGGTGACCGGCCCGACGCCGCACATGCTGATGCCGTTTTTGATCACCGTCTCGAACAGCCCCGCCGCATCCAGATCGAGGATCTTTTCGATCGCCTTGCTGTCCTTCGCCGAGGCTTCGAGATGCGATTCGTAATGCGTCATGTCCGAGCTGGCGACCACCAGCACCGGCCGCCCCGTCTGCCGCACCGCGGTCACCAGCGCCCGCGCCAGCGCCTTGCAGTCCATGTAGCTCGCGCGCATCATGCAGATGGGAACGATCTTGAAATCAGGTTTGAAATGCTGCAGGAAGGGGATCTGCGTTTCCAGCGAATGCTCGTTCTTGTGCGCCGCCGCATCGGGCCGGAGCTGGGGGCCGTTGGCGAGCAGCGCCTCGGCGAGCTCGCTGTCGATGTCCACCGCTCCCGTGGGCAGATTCCAGCGGCCCTCGGTCATCACCGACAGGCGCTCGCCCTGGCCCGTGTGGTTGGGCCCGATGAGCACCACCGTCTCGGGAATGGCAACGCGGGCGTACACCGCACCCGCCGCATCGCCGGAATACAGGAATCCCGCATGCGGCGACACCACCCCCAGCGCCGGCGCGGCTTCGGCCGCCTGCGGAAGGTGCTTTGCGACCTCGCGCTTCAGTCCCTCCGCATCGTCCGGATAGAACCGCCCTGCCACCGCCGGTTCGCGCTGCATGCTGACTCCTTTCTAATCCCGGATTGCAGGATCACTCGCGCACTTCGCCCGTCATCGGCACGAACACCACGCCGAGTACGTGCTTTCTCTCCAGCCCGCTCGCGGTTTTGGTGAGCACCACCAGGTTCTGATACAGCCGCGCCCCGCCCAGCGGCATGACCAGCCGTCCGCCGAGCTTGAGCTGGTCCACCAGCGGCTGCGGGATCTTTGGAGCCGCGGCGGTGATGAGGATCGCGTCGAACGGCGCCTTCTCCGCCCAGCCGCGGTAGCCGTCCCCGTGCCGGGTTTTCACGTTGTCGTAGCCCAGCCGCTTCAGCCGCTCGCCCGCCTGCCGCGCCAGGTTCGCGACGATCTCGATGGTGTACACCTCCGCCGCCACTTCCGCCAGCACCGCCGCCTGGTAGCCCGAGCCGGTGCCGACTTCCAGCACCCTGTCGGTGGGCTGGATGCGCGCGCTCTCGGTCATGAGGGCAACGATGTAGGGCTGGGAGATGGTCTGACCGTCCTGAATAGGCAGCGCGGAATCGCCATAGGCGCGGTTTCTGTGGCGCGGCTCGACGAACTCGTGCCGCGGAACGGCCGCCATCGCCTTGAGCACGGCGGGATCGGACACACCGCGCCGCTTGAGGTCGAATTCGACCATGCGTTTGCGTTGTTCTGCGTGATCCTGGGAAAAAGAAGCCCGGGGCCAGGCCCAGACGAGCAACGAGAGAAAAGCAGCGGAGAGGGAAAGCGAAAAAACCTTAAAAAATGAGCCCGTGTTTCTTGAGCCAACTCTGGGTGTCGAACCGCTCGCTGGAGAACTCCTGGTAATCGATTTCGTTTTGTGTGAGGCGGTTTCCATCGATGAACTGAGGCCGCTCCTTGGATTTTTTCCGCGCGTTCTTCTTGCTGGCCGCGGGTTTCTTTTCCAGGAAGTCTTCCTCAACCTCCATCTCAAGCGATTCGGTGAGCACCTGCATCTTGAGCACGAGAACCATGAAACTCTGGGGGCAGATTTTTTCCTTTTTCTGGATTTCAGAAACGATCTTCTTCACCTTTTCGGAGTTCATCACAGCATCGGTGATGGCCTTCGACAATTTCTCGAAATTCCGCTCCGAACTTTCCGATTCATGTGCATCGCTCACGAAGGCCCCCTTTGGCAAAGAGATGAAGATGATTTCTGTATCTAAATTTTAAAATAAACTTGAAACCCAGCAATGTCAAGGCCATTCATATTGCGCTTTCGCACAGACGCGGACGTTTTCCGGCGAACGCGGACGCGTCCGCACGGGAACAGGATGGCACGCGCGGGCGCTTAAAAAACAACGCCGTTTTTCAGGGGTTTGCAGCAACTTCCGTATTCAGAAAATGCGCCCGGCGGCCGCAACGGCGCACCGGGCTTTAAAACAGGGGATTCAGTATTTGGGAACGGAGGGGTCGATGCGGTCGGACCATTCGCCGATGCCGCCGCGCATGCTCTTGACCTTCTGGTAGCCCATTTTCTGCAACGCCTTGGCGGCTTTGAGGCTGCGCACGCCGGCTTTGCAGTGCACCACGATGTCGTCGTCCGGTTTCAGGCCGTTCAGACGTGCGGGATCGAGCGTTTCGATCTCGCCCAGAGGGATCAGCGTCGATCCCTGGATCTTGCAGATCTCCACTTCGCCCGGTTCGCGCACATCAACCAGCTTGAATGCCTTCCGGGCATCGAGCATGTCCTTCACCGCCGCCACGTCGATCTCCAGCGCTTCGTCCTCGGGCGCGGTCTCCTGCGGCACGATGCCGCAGAACTGCTCGTAGTCCACCAGTTGCTTGATGGTGGGACGGTCGCCGCAGATCGGGCAGTTTTTGTCCTTACGCAGTTTCAGCTCTTTGAACTTCATCGCCAGCGCGTCGAAGATCAAAAGCCGGCCGATAAGCGGATCGCCTTTTTCCAGCAGCAGCTTCAGCACTTCGTTGGCCTGCAAAAGCCCGACGATGCCCGGCAGCACGCCCAGCACCCCGCCTTCCGCGCAGCTCGGCACCAGGCCCGGCGGCGGCGGTTCCGGATACAGGCAGCGGTAGCAGGGGCCCTGCCGCGAGTCGAACACCGAAGCCTGCCCCTCGAAACGCAGGATGCAGCCGTAGATGTAGGGCTTGCCCAGAAGCACGGCGGCGTCGTTGGCGAGGTAGCGTGTCGGGAAGTTGTCGGTCCCGTCGACGATGATGTCGTAGTCCTTGAAGATATCCAGCGCGTTTTCCGAACTCAGGCGCGTGTTGTGCGTGACGATGTCGATGCTGGAGTTGAGATCGTTGAGCCGCGCCTTGGCGGAATCGACCTTCAGCTTGCCGAGCGTCGATTCGCCGTGGATGACCTGGCGCTGCAGATTGCTCTGGTCCACCACGTCGAAGTCGATCAGCCCCAGCTTGCCCACACCGGCCGCGGCCAGATACAGGCCGAGCGGCGCGCCCAGGCCGCCGGTGCCGATCAACAGCACCTTGCCGTCGCAGATTTTTTCCTGCCCTTCCACCCCCACCTCCGGCAGCAGCAGGTGGCGGCTGTATCGGTTGATCTGATCCTGTGTCAAAGCCATTGCGTTTCGTTCCTATATAGGGGGTCGGTGTTGAAATTTAGATTCCATTCTAGCAAAAAGGTTTCGCGCGATGCCGGTTTTCCGGCCGCAGCCCTCCGCCGGTCCTGGGATCATCGCTTCCGCGCCGCCTCGAATGCGGCCTCAAAGCCCGGAATCGCCCCTGCGATCACCGCGTCCGGCAGGCAGTAGGAGATGCGGAAATAGCCCGGCAGGCCGAATCCCCGCCCCGGCACCACCAGCACCCGTTTTTCCGCCAGAATGCGGGAAAATTCAACCTCGTCCGCCAACGGCGACTGCGGGAAAAAGTAGAACGCCCCCTGCGGCCGCACCACCGAATAGCCGATGCGCGTCAGGGCTTCATACAGAAAATCGCGTTTTTTGCGGTACAGCTCCGCATCGACGCTCACCCCGGCGACCCGCGCCACCGCCCGTTGAATGAGAGCGGGCGCGTTCACAAATCCCAGCACCCGGTTGCAGAATATGAGCCCGGCCATGAGATCCTGCGCCGCCTCCGCCTCGGGATGCACCGCCACATAACCGATGCGCTCCCCCGGCACCGCCAGATCCTTGGAGTGCGAGCTGACGTAAATGCTGTGCTCGTAGAGTTCCAGTATGTTGACCACCTCGGCGCCGTCGAACACGATCTTTTTATAAGGATCGTCCGATATGAGGTAGATGGCCCTGCCCCGCTCGCGCGATTTTTTTCGCAGCAGCTCGCACAGCGCCGTCAGCGAGGCGCGCGAATACACCACTCCGGTCGGATTATTGGGCGAATTGACGATCACCGCCTTGGTGTTTTCGGTGACGGCCTGTTCCAGCGCATCAAGGTCGAGTGAAAAATCCGCCTGCGTGGGCACCGCCACCGCTTTGCCGCCATGGTTGTCCGCATAGAACAGGTACTCGACGAAATACGGCGTGAAGATCAGCACCTCATCGTCCGGATCGAGCAGCGTCTTGAGCGCGATGTTGAGTCCACCGGCAGCGCCGCACACCATCACCACGTCGTCCGCCGACAACCCGACCTTACATTCGGCGGTCAGCGCCTCCGCCACGGATGCGCGGCAGGAAACCAGTCCCGCATTGGGCATGTAGCGGTGCAGACCTGAAGTGGAATCTGAAGCGGCGTCCACGATCGCTTTCTTCAACGGCTCGGGCGGCTCCACAACCGGGTTGCCGAGAGAGAGATCGAACACGTTTTCTTCGCCGTGTTCCTTTTTAAGACGGATGCCCTCTTCGAACATTTTGCGGATCCACGACGACTTCTCCATGAACCCATTGATTTTTTTAGATATAGCCATGAGTTCCCCGCGTTTGAAAAAACCATAAGTAGCACAAAGCCCGCGTGCGCGCAATGGGGCGGCCGCCGGGCAGCGGCGGCAGCGGCGGCGCCGAGACTTAAAGTGATGGCTTAGGGAAAAGCCCGGGCTGAAAAAATTTCCAATTAAATATCAAAGAGATATCAATTTTTGAGCCACCTCAGGTAAAATCTGAAAACGTTTTTTATCGCGCCTTGCACGAAAGCCGGTATGTTGAAAACACAAGACAACGGGTTTGCGCTTCGGCGGCGACTCACAACTCCGCAACACAGCAACGCTTTCAATACAGGAACGGCATGACCGCATCCCAAACGCCCATCGTCCGCTTCGTCAACGTGAGCAAACACTACGAAACCGGCACCGCCCGCGTCACCGCATTGCAGGACATCAACCTGGAAATGCGGCGCGGCGATTTCGTCACCGTCATGGGGCCGAGCGGCGGCGGCAAAACCACGCTGCTCAACTGCATCGGCGGCCTCGACACGCCCGATGCAGGCGAGATCCATTTCGACGGCCGGCTGATCTCGCACATGACCGACCAGGAACTCACCGAACTGCGCCGCAGCGCCATCGGCTTCGTGTTCCAGTTTTTCAACCTGCTGCCCACGCTCACGTTGTGGGAAAACGTCGAGCTGCCCCTGCTGTTGAGCCTGTCTTCCCGTAAGCGGCAGGCCCGCATCGGCGAACTGCTGGACTACGTCGGGCTTCTGGATCGGGCCCAATCCGTCCCCGCCGAACTCTCCGGCGGCGAGATGCAGCGCGTCGCCATCGCCCGTGCGCTGGTGCATCAGCCCGCCTTGTTGCTGGCCGACGAACCCACCGGCAACCTGGACTCGGAAAACGGCATCCGCATTCTGGAGCTGATGCAGAAGATCGCCAGAGAATTCCACACCACCCTGGTGGTCGTCACCCACAACCCGCAGATCGCCACCTACGGCAACCGCCACTTCGAGATCCGCGACGGCCGCCTGACCACCTCCGAATATCCGCCCGCTACTTGAGCCAATGCACTTTCTGTTCTACTTCAAGGATCTGTTCGCGGCACTCATCCTGCGCCCGATGCTGCGCGATCCGTTCCGCACCGGCATCACCATCGTCGGCGTCGCCATCGGCGTGGCCGTGTTTCTGAGCATCCGCCTCGCCAACGAGCAGACCCTGTCCTCGTTCCAGGAAAGCGTCGATCTGGTGCTCGGCCGCGCCGACGCGGTGATCCGCGCCGAGGGCATGCCGTTCGACGAGACCCTGTTCGAAAAACTCAACGAACACCGCGAATGGGTGAAGGGCTACCCGGTGATCGAGGGCTACGGCGTCGAGTCCACCACCGGCGAGGTGGTGGAGATCATCGGCACCGACCTTTTGCAGGACAGCGGCATCCGCGATTTCTCCCTCAAGACCACCGATGAAGGACTCCGGGGCCTGATCCCCATCATCCTCGATCCCAAAGGCATCGTGCTGCCGGAGCGGTTCATCCCCGGTACGCGGTTTCAGCCGGGCGATACCATTCAATTTCTCATCAACGGTCAGGAAAAGCAGCTCACCGTCACCGCCATTCTGGAAAACAAGGGCCTCGCCAAGGCGCTCAACGGCAACTTCGCCATGATGGACATCGCCGCGGCGCAGCTGGCTTTGGGAAAACTGGGCAAACTCGACCGCATCGACCTGGAATTTCTCCAGGACAAGAACTTCGACGCCATGCGCGACCGGCTGGCGCCGCTGTTTCCCGAACACCTGCGGATCGAGCGGCCGCAGCGCAAGAACCAGCAGGTGGAAAAGATGCTCAAGGCGTTTCAGTACAACCTCACCGCGCTGAGCTTCGTCGCGCTTCTGGTGGCGCTGTATCTCATCTACAACATGATCGCGCTGTCCGTCGTGCGCCGCCGCGTCGAGATCGGCACCCTGCGCGCCCTCGGCGCTACGCCCAAACTCATTGCGCTGCTGTTTTTCCTGGAAGCGGGCATCATCGGCGCCGTCGGATCGCTGCTGGGCATCGGCCTGGGCTATTATTTCGCGCAGTTTTCCCTGGAAGCGGTCTCCCTCACCATCAACCACCTGTACACGCCCAGCTACGTGCGCGAAGTGGCATTCCACTGGGACCGCATGGGGCCCTATTTCGTCCTGGGCGTCGGGCTTTCCGTGGCCTCGGCGCTCCTGCCCGCCCTCGATGCGGCCAACACCTCGCCCACTTCCGTCATGCGGCGCGGCAGCTACGACCTCAAGCTGTTCCGCGGCAGCAGACGGCTCAACCTGCTGGCCTGCGCCACCCTGGCCGCCGCCGCCCTGGCTTCCACGCTGCCCGCCATCGATCATTTTCCTTACTTCGGTTTTTTGTCGGTGTTCCTGGTGATCCTCGGACTGTCGCTGCTCGCTCCCTCGGCGATGCTTCTGGCGCGCCGCCTGCTGCACAAGCCCTTCAAAAAATATTTCGGCGGCGAAGGGCTGCTGGCCTGCATGAACCTGTCGCAGAACGTCGGCCGCAACGCGCTCGCCGTGTCGTCCCTCGCCATCGCCTTCATGATGGTGATCAGCATGTCGATCATGGTGCACAGTTTCCGCCAGACCGTCATCTTCTGGATCGGCCAGACCCTGCGCGCCGACCTGTTCGTGCGCGTCGCCGGCGGCAGGGACATCGATTACCAGTACACCCTGCCCGACGAGCGCATTGAAGCCTTGAAAAAGATCGACGGCGTCGCCGCCATCGACCGCTTCCGCGCCCTCGACATCACCCACAACGACCTGCCCGCGGTGCTCGGCACCGGCGATTTCACGGTGCTGTCCCGCCTGGGCAACCTCGTCATCAAGACCGGCCCGCCCGCGCAGGAACTCGACCGACACCTGGTGAACCAGAACCGCGCCATCGTGTCCGAAGCCTTCGCGCTCCGGCACAATGTCAAGGAAGGCGGCCGGCTGTCTCTCAAAACGCCCGGCGGCGCGCTGGATCTTGAGATCGTCGGCGTGTACTACGATTATTCGCGCGAGCGCGGCTACATCATCATCGACCGCACGACCTTTCTCAAACACTACCGCGACCCGGACGTCAACAGCTTCATCGTCTATCTTGAGGACAAATCGCAGCTCGAAAGCGTGCGCAGCCAGATCATCGGCGGCCTGGGCAAAGACTACAAGCTCATCATCCGCTCCAACGCCCAGCTCAAGAAAGACGTGCTGGAAGTATTCGACCGCACCTTCGCCATCACCTATTCGCTTGAGATCATCGCCGTGGGGGTCGCCGTGCTGGGCCTGTTCAACACGCTGATCTCGCTGATCCTGGAACGCCGGCGCGAGATGGGCATCCTGAGGTTCCTCGGCGCGTTCCGGCACCAGCTGAGGCGCATCGTTTTATTGGAGGCGGGCATCCTCGGCGGCGTCGGCACCGTCCTGGGACTCGTGGCGGGCGTGGTGGTGTCCTACATTTTGATCTTCGTCATCAACAAGCAGTCCTTCGGCTGGACCATCCAGGTGCATTTTCCGCTCGGGTTTCTGTTCGGCTCGACCGTGTTTTTCTGGGGCGTGGCGCTGCTGTCCGGACTGGTTCCGGCGCGGCTCGCGGCGCGGCTCAATCCCATCGAGGCGGTGCGTGTGGAGTAAAAAGAAAAGTTTTATGTTCCCGGCCGATCGGGGTTTTCCAGCGGCTTGAGAAACGCCAGCGCGATCAGCACCAAAAGCGCGTACGCGCCGATGACACGGAAGAAATCCTGCGCGCTCATCATACTGAGGAAGGTGAGGAAGAACACCGCGCCCACGTTGCCGTAAGCGCCGGCCAGGCCCGCCATTTTACCCGCAAGATCGCGGCGCACGAGCGGCACCACCGCGAAGCAGGCGCCGCTGCCCGCCTGCAGGAACAAGGAGCAGGCGATGGACAGGCCGACCACCCAGCCAAGCGGCCAGGATGCCGAGATCCCTCCCATCAGGAAGTAACAGACCAGTGCGCCGGCCACCAGGAAAACGAGCGTCCGCCTGCGGCCGAAGCGATCGGAAAGCCATCCCCCGGCCGGCCGTCCCACCAGGTTCATGAAGGCAAAACTGGAAGCAAAAATTCCGGCGGCCGTCACCGACAACGAAAAGGTCGACTGCAGAAATTCCGGAAACATCGAGATCACCGCCAGCGCCGATCCAAACGTGAGCGCGTACACCAGGCTGAGGATGAAGATCTGCTGGAAGGCGTAGGGTCGATCCTTCGCACCCTCGCCAGTGAACACGGCGCGGTTTCTGCGGACGCACTCGGCCGCACTCAGAATAAAGAGCCCGCCGATCAGAACGTACAGACCGTTCGACACGGACGCCGGAAGCAGCGACAGCGGGTGGCCGGAAAGTTTCCACAGCAGCACCGCCACCGCGCCGTACAAAGGCAGCATCAGCAGGATCTGCAGGAACACGTCCTTGCGCGAGGTGACCTCGATGGCGTGCAGCAGGCTGAACGGCGTGGCGGCCCCTGCGTTGCGCGATTCCTCCGCGAAGCGGAAATACACGAAGGCCCAGAACAGGCACAGCATGCCGGTGAAGCCCGAGGCCATGCGCCAGCCGGTCTCCTCGGGAAACAGCAGCGCGACGGGAGGCAGCGTGAACGCCGCCGCGGCCGCGCCGAAATTGCCCCAGCCCGCGTAGATCCCCTGCGCCGTGCCCATCTTTTCCGGCGGGAACCATTCGGCGATCATCTTGATGCCGACCACGAAGCCGCCGCCGACGATGCCCATCAGCAGACGCGACACGAGAAAGTCGGTGAACCGGACGGCCAGCGCGAAGTGCAGGCACACGAAGGAAGCGAACAGCAAAAGCCCGCAGAACACCCGCCGCGGGCCGAAGCGGTCGGCGAGCGTGCCGATGACGATGCGCGCCGGGATCGTCAGCACCACGTTGCTGATCATCAGGATGTCGATCTGCTGGGCGGTCAGCCCGGTCTGGCGCATGATCGTCGTGTTGAACGGCGCCATGTTGAACCAGGCCATGAAGGTCAAAAAAAAAGCGGCCCACGTCAAGTGCAGGACGCTTTGCTGCTTGCTGCTGAAACCGAACATTCAGGAAGAAATAACGGAAGGAAGCGTCACGGACCGGCCGCGCCCTTGTCGCTCATGAACTGGTGCGACCGCACCACGCCCGTGTCCTCGAACACGATCACCAGGTCCTTGGACGTGTCGTCGCCCAGGGCCATGTATTTGTTGTATTCGTAAACCCAGATGGGCCTGCCGTTCAGGACGCCTTTCTTGAACGGAGGACCGAACAACTCCTCCACCTGGTCCTGGGTGGTGGTTCCGTTCACGATGTTTTCGACCCGCGTTTCGTCGAACTCCTTGCCGGTGGTTCCGCATCCTGAGATCAACAGGAATCCAGACAATAGACCGGCGAACCCGAACCACGTTGCTTTCATCGTCTCCTCCCTTCTTGAGGCCCTCCCGTGGCGTTGCGTCCGATCGGGAGGCGTTTTCCAGTGACAGCGATGCGGAAACGCCGGCCCCAAACCACCCGGCCTGTTTCGCGCATTCAGCGGACCGGTTTCCGCAATGAGCCGTCTCTTTGAAAAAGCTAATCTTAACACGCGGACGCGGTGGGGTGAAAAAAATTATCGCCGCAAAAACAAGGAAGACCCGCAGCAGAAGGACCCATTCGGGGATGCACGCGGAGCGAGGCGTGTCAAAGCGATTCGATGTGGTAGTTTTCCTGATGCCGCTTGGGGTTGATCTCGAACACCAGCTTGATGTCGTATTTTTCCTCGATCTCTTCGATGAAGGAGGATTCCTCCTCGTACATCAGATCGTGAATGGCGGGGTGCACTTCCACCTTGATGGTTTTCGGGTTGGGGTCGTTGGCCACCAGGCGCTGGATCTCGCGGATGATCTCGTAGCACACCGTGACGGTGGATTTGATGTAACCCTTGCCCTCACAGTAGGAGCAGGGATCGCACAGCGTCTGCACCAGGCTCTCGCGCACGCGCTTGCGCGTCATCTCGGCTAGCCCCAGCTCGGAAATCTTGAGGATCTTGGTGCGCGAGCGGTCGCCCTTGAGCGCCTGGCTGAGCGCGTTCCACACGATCTCCTTGCTTTCCTCGCGCGCCATGTCGATGAAATCGACGATGATGATGCCGCCGATGTTGCGCAGCCTAAGCTGGTAGACGATCTCCTTGACCGCCTCGAGGTTGGTCTTGAGGATGGTCTCCTCCGGATCGCTGTGCCCGACGAACTTGCCCGTGTTCACGTCGATGGCCACCAGCGCCTCGGTCTGGTCGATGGAGATGTAGCCGCCGGACTTCAGCCACACCTTGCGGTCGAGCGCGCGGTTGATGTCGATCTCGATGCCGCGGTGCTCGAAGATAGGGATGGGCGCGTCGTGCAGCTCGATCTTGTCGGCGAGGTGGGGCAGAAAATTGGAACAGAACTCGACGCACTGCTCGTAATCCTCTTTCGAATCGATCACCAGCCGCTGCACGTCCTTGGTGAACAGATCGCGGATGGAGCGGAAAATGAGATTCAGGTCCTCGTACAGCAGGCGGTTGGGAACCGAGTTTTCCGATTTGACCTTGAGCTTGTCCCAGAGACGGTGCAGGAAGTTGAGGTCCGACTCGAAATCCTCCTTCTGGCAGCCCTGACCGGCCGTGCGCACGATGTAACCCTCGCCCGGTTTGCCGATCTCCCCCACCAGGGTCTTGAGCCGCTCTTTTTCGGTTTCGTCTTCGATGCGGCGGGAGACGTTGATGTGGTTCACCGTCGGCATGTAGACCAGGTAGCGCCCCGGCAGACTGATGAAGGTGGTGATGCGCGGCCCCTTGGTGCCGAGCGGGTTTTTCGCCACCTGGATCATGATCTCCTGACCTTCCTTCAAAAGATCCTGAATGGGGATCTCGTGTCCGGGCGGCCGGGACTCCCCGTCCCCTTCATCCTTGGGCGGTTCCTCGGCCAGGGGGAGGCCGTTTTCGTCGCTCTCATCCAGATCCAGCATGTCGAGCACGTCGATGTCGCCCACGTACAGGAAACCGGCTTTCTCCAGGCCGATGTCCACGAAGGCCACCTGCATGCCCGGCAGGATTTTCGTCACTTTGCCTTTGTAGATGTTGCCGACGATGCCCTTGTTCGCCTTGTGCTCGATGAACAGCTCCACCAGCTGGTTGTTTTCCACCAGCGCAACGCGGATTTCCCGGGGATTGGAGTTGATGAGGATCTCAGATATCATCTGCCGCTGATTCCACGATCGACGCGAGGGCCCTTCCGCGAGAAAGGCCGGATCCACGATTCCGCAGGGAGATAAACCGTTGCTGTGCATTCTCTCCTGCGAAGATTTCAAACGACATAGGGGGATGTGGTTTGAATCGAAAATTATACCATGTATTTCAGAATGTGGAGAAAAGCTTGCGGTCCGGCGCCCGGGCGGACGTCAGGAGAGCGTGCGCCGCATTTCGATGTTCAACAGCAGGCCGATCGCGAAAAAGTTGGTGACCAGAGAAGAGCCTCCATAGCTCATGAGCGGCAGCGGCAGCCCGGTGACCGGAAACAGGCCGATGGTCATGCCGATGTTGAAGATCACGTAGAAGGTGATCGAACTGACGATCCCCAGAGCCAGAAACAGGCCGAACCGGTCCGCCGCGCGGAAGGCGATGTTGAGGCCCTTGAGGATGATGATCAGGTACAGCGACAGCAGAATGACCACGCCGAAGAAACCCGCTTCCTCGGCGAACACCGAAAAGATGAAATCGGTGTGTTTTTCCGGCAGAAAGTTCAACCGGCTCTGCGTTCCGGCGAAGAAGCCCTTGCCCCAGAAGCCGCCCGACCCGATGGCGATTTTCGACTGGATCGTGTGGTAGCCCGCGCCCAGCGGGTCCATATCCGGATTGAACAGCGTCAGCAGGCGGGATTTCTGATAGTCCTTGAGGATGAACCAGGTCAGCGGCGCGAGCACCACTCCGGCGCCGAACAGTTTGGCCAGGGAACGGGAATCGAACTCGATCGCGGTGACGAACACCAGAAAGATGAGAAACACCATGATGGCCGTGCCCAGGTCCGGCTGGCTGCCGATCAGAATCCCGATGATGGCCGTCAGCAGTGCGGGGACGATGAGGTTTTTGAATTCGAACTGTCCCTGCAGCTTGCCGGTTTCGAAGTATTTTGCCAGCCCGATAATGAGCGCGATCTTGGCGAACTCCGAGACCTGGATGCTCACCGATCCAATCGTGATCCAGCGGCGCGCGCCGGAAGTCACCGTGCCATAGAAAAGAACGTAAATGAGCGCCAGCACCGTGACGGCATAGATGAGGTAGGCGTACCGGCTGAGATAGCGGTAGTCCACCACGATGCCCAGGACCATCAGCACCAGGCCGTACAGGATCCAGTAGATCTGCTTGATGTACAGATTGCGGAAAAACGCTTCCGGGCGGCCGTGGTTGGCGCTGTAGATGATCACGACGCCGAGGACCGCCACGACCAGAACCAGGGCCAGCAGCCACCAGCTGAAATTGCTTGTCCATTTACGATCGATCATCGCCGCTCATTGTAGCAGAAAATAATCGGCCTCTCCCCCGCCGGCCAACGTAAATAACTGATAAAGAAAGATATACTTTAAATCGCGGTGCCGATAAATTCGTTTTGCCATCGGCGTCCCGTGTTTCGTGCCGGCCGGGTCGTGGAGCGCCACCCGAATCGGAGAAAAAAATTTCAAAGCACCGCCCGCAGCCGGAAATTCCATAAAATGAAGGCCCCGGAAATCGCGAAAATTAAAAAATTTTAATTTTCAAACAGTTACGGGGATTGCACAGAAATTGATCAAATCAAGTTAAGCCATTGATAACATTTATCATAAAATCGTTTTCCAAAGATTTTTCCACAACCTGCTCACAATCTTTGTGGAAAAAAGGTTTGAAAAATCAGGGCGTTGGAAGAGGCCGCGAAATGAGGGGGTGGCGGCTGCCCGCCCGGTTCCCCCTTGATCTGATCAGGCTCTCAAGAGGATTCATCGGCAAAACCCCGGCAGGAAAAAGAAAAAAAAGCGAAGAAAATTCGATCCCCATGTTCTCCGCAAAACAGGGGTCGATCAAGGGGTGTCAAAATTTTGATTGTGATTCATATCACATTCACCGCGTAAAACCGGCCTCGTGGATCAACTTGTGGATAGAAATGGGGCGCGGCCCCCATAGCACAGGGAAAGGACCGGATGCCAATTTTTTGATGCCGGGATTCCGGCATAAGAACGCTCTGAGAGGCGGTTCGGCCTGTGCCTGTTTTGAGGTGTGGAAAACTAAATTGTGTCAAGATTTTTTACCGCGCTCTTCCCGGCTTTTTTGCGGTTTTTCCAGAAACTCATATATTTAAACGCACTTCCCGATCCTGGATGGCATCGGCAAAGCAGGGAATATTTCTTTTCCTGAACGCTCGAGTCCGCGTTCGGGAAGATTTGCACAAGTTATCCACAGGGCTGAAAAATGACGGAGCGCCGTAAATCCGTAGAAAAACAAGCCGCAGTTCGGCGGCGGGATATTGTGACCCATATCACGTTCCGGGACGGGCATCGCCAGAAAAGCACAGGTTATTCACAAGTCCCGCCATGTCCGCCGGAAGGGGGGATTCAAATTCCTGACGATTTTGCGAGGCCGGGTTGTCGATCGTGAGCCGGTGCGCGTGCAGCGCCTGCCGCCCGATGCGGAGGGATCCGGTCCCCGTTTTGCCGCCGTACAGCGCGTCGCCGAGAATGGGGTGGCCGAGCGAGGCCAGGTGCACGCGGATCTGGTGCGTGCGGCCGGTTTCAGGCTGCAGCCGCACATACGAGACGTCCTCGCCGCGGCCGATCACCTGGTAACGTGTCACCGCTTTGCGGCCGCTCTCCCGCAGCGCCATTTTCTTGCGGTGCACCGGGTGCCGGCCGATCGCCGCGTCGATGACGCCGCGGTCGCTGGCGACTTCGCCGCGCACCAGCGCCAGGTAGACCTTGCCGACGCTGCGGTCCTTGAACTGGCGGCTGAGCGAGGAGTGCGCCGCTTCGGTTTTCGCCGCCAGCACCAGCCCCGAGGTGTCCTTGTCCAGCCGGTGCACGATGCCGGGCCGCTCCACCCCGCCGATCCCCATGAGGTCGGCGCCGCAGTGATGCAACAGCGCGTTGACCAGCGTGCCGCGGGCGTGTCCCGGCGCCGGGTGCACCACCATCCCGGCCGGTTTGTCCACCACGACCAGCCCCGCGTCCTCATAGACGATGTTGAGCCGGATCGACTCCGGCGCGAGGTCCATCGGTTCCGGCGGCGGCACGGTCAGCTCCACCACGTCCCCCGCCTGCACCCTGTATTTGGATTTCACAGACACGCCGTTCACCGCAACCCGGCCCGACTCGATCAGCTTCTTGAGCCGCGAGCGGCTGAAATCCGCCTGAATTTCCGCCAGATAATGGTCCAGACGCAGGCGTCCGGACGACCCCGCAACTGTATACCTAAAGCATTGCATAATAAGGATTTACTCGCATATTCCGACTGTTTCCGTTACCCTGTCATTATACACGTTCAACGCCGGTCGGGGCGGTCCAAAGCCCTGATATTTCAGGAGGAGATCATGGCAGGTTTCCCGAGAGCAGCACGGTGGGGCGCGGCGCTCGCGTTGTTCATTGTCGCGGCGGCGCAGAACGGATTTGCGGCGGAAGCGCGGGTGCTGGTCAGCGAAGTGTCCGACCGGCGTTCGACCAAAGACGTTTTCGCCAAGTGCGAACTGGAGCTCATCGTCATGGGTCCGGAGGTGTCGCAGTCGCTCGGCATCCGCGACCTGCGCATCCATTACGCCGCGGACGACAAAGGCCGCATCCTGAGCCCGGCGGACAAACCGGCGTTCTCAAGCTTCCAGTTCAACGACGAAGGCGATCACAAACTGGCGCGCAAGGTTTCGTTGAAAAACCCGGCGCGCGACGCCAAATACCTGCAGTTTTTGAAAGGCGAGATGGAGCTGTTCCAGCCCGACCCGAAAAACGGCAGCCAGGTCACGCTCAAACATTTCATGCAGAACCCCGGCAAGCCGTTGTCGCATCCGGCGCTGGAAAAAAGCCGCGTGCAGGTGAGCTTCACCACCAAAGAAATTTACGAAGCGCAGAAAAAACGGGAAATGGAGAGGGCGCAGAAGAACAGCATGGATCAGTTCGGCCAGGAGCTGGGCGCGGCGTTCGGAAAGATGTTCGAAGGGATGTTCGCCGGCATGCTGCCCGACGACAAAAACAGCCTGCACTTTCTCGTGCACGACCCGAAAAACCGGCTCGTGGCGTTTCAGTTCCTCGACGCCGAGGGCAATCGCATCAAGCCCGTGTTCCGCTCCACCGGCGGCGAATTCAGAAGCTACGGCTTCAAAGAACCGCCCGCGCCGGACATGCAGCTCATCGTCTACCTCGCGACCCCCGAATCGCTGAAAGTGATCCCCTTTTCCCTGAGCAAAGTGGCGCTGCCTTAACGCAAAAAAAAACGCACAGCGCGAACCGTTGGGAGCCGGCCCCGTTCTTACCGGGCGGGGCCGAAGCACGTTCGTAAAACAGAGCTGAAACCGCTTGCAGCATGCCTTAAAAAGAAAAGCAGGCTGTGGGAGCCGGACCTGTCTCCCTCCGGGGAGGAGCTATTTTTCCATCAGGCGCGGCATCAGCTCGACCAGATTGCAGGGCGGGTTGTTGCTGTTGAGCTGGTGCACCAGAATCTGGTCCCAGGCGTCCTTGCAGGCCCCCGTCGACCCCGGCAGCGCGAACAGGAACGTGCCCTTCGCCACCCCCGCCGTGGCGCGCGACTGCATCGTGGACGTCTTGATGCTCTGATAGCTCAGCATGCGGAACAGCTCGCCGAATCCCGGAATCGGTTTGTCGTAGAGTTCCTCGAACGCCTCCGGCGTCACGTCGCGCCCGGTCACGCCCGTGCCGCCCGTGGCGATGACCACGTCCACGTCCTCCCGGTCGATCCACTCCTTGAGCGCCTGCTGCAACAGCGCGATCTCGTCTTTCACGATGCGCTTGTCCGCGACCTTGTGCCCGGCCGCTTTGATGCGGTCCACCAGGGTCTTGCCCGACTTGTCGTCCGCTTCCGTCCGCGTGTCCGACACGGTCAGGACAGCGATGTTCACGCATTTGGGTTTGCTTGTATCATCCATCGGCGCTGCTCCAGCAAAAAGGGATTCAGGAGAAAATCAGTGGATTTTGCCTGAAAATTAACGTTAAATGCCTGCCTGAATGCCACCGAGTATACCCGGAAAGACCAGGAGGTTCAAATGCCCGCAGCCCTGGTGACCGGCGGGGCCGTGCGCCTGGGACGTGCCATGGCGCTGCACCTCGCAGGCAAAGGCCACGACATCGCCCTGCACCACAACACCTCCTCCAAAGAGGCCGGACAGACGCTGGCCGACATCCGCGCGAAGGGCGTCACCGCCCGCTCGTTCCCCTGCGACTTCACCGACCTCGCCGCCACGGAAAAACTCATCGGCGAGGTGCGCGACGCGTTTCCCGATCTTTCCGTGCTCGTCAACTCCGCCTCCGTGTTCATCCAGGAAAACATCGAGGCCACGCAAACCGAAACGCTGACCAACAGTTTCCACATCAACCTGCTGACGCCGTATCTGTTGATGCGCGAGTACAAGCGGCAGGTGAACAAGGGGCTCATCGTCAACATCCTCGATGAGCGCATCGAGCGCGCCGTGCCCACCTTCGCCGCCTACGCCGTGACCAAGGCGGGGCTCAGCCACCTCACCCATCTCGCGGCATTGGAATTCGGCGAAACCGTGCGCGTCAACGCCATCGCGCCGGGCCTCATCCTGCCGCCCGTGGGCGAGACCGACGCCTATCTTAAAAAATGGGCGAAGGTCATCCCCACCAGAACCCACGGCGGCGAGACCAACATCGTGCAGGGGCTGGAATACCTGCTGGAGAACGACTTCGTCAACGGCGAGACCCTGTTCATCGACGGCGGCCAGTCGAAGACCTGAAAACCATCGGACAGGATAGACGGGATAAAGGCGGGATGAAACGATTTCTGTCACCCTGAGCCCGTCGAAGGGTGAACTGTAAAAAAAAATGGCCTCGCGCAAAGCCGCTAAGACGCAAAGAAAACCTGAAGGAGGAATGCTTACTCGTGTCTAAGTTAATTGTGCGTGTTTGATCCATTCCCATCCTTTTCTAGTTCTTTCAAAAATGTAATGATTTTCAAATTTAGAAATAGATTGATTTTCTTGAATTAAATTACTTGTATTTTTATTGTGATAGAAAATTAAGTCTTTTTTCTTTTTGGATAAAAAAGCTATTGCACTAATGTGTTTATGTTTGTTTGTGAGTAAACCAATGCTTCTATTTACTTCAATGAACTCCCCTTTTAAATTTTCTTCGTATTCAGCGTTACCGTACATTTTCGTTAAAACGCTGTCGACAAAGCCAAAATCCATAACAGCAAACGGACGCGAATCATAAATTACAAGCACACAGGGATATGAAACCACACCATAGACTTTAAACTGATTGCTTGCTTTCTTTATCTTTTTGGCCACTCTTCTAAATGAGTCAATGCTGTATCCTTTTATTAAACTCGCTTCTATATTTTTTAGAATTTCTTTCTCATTTTTGTTTATATCCAATTCCTTAATTTCCCAGTAAGAATCAGTACAATCAAGCTTCACTTTATAATCAGGAGTGAGCATATTTGTTCTTGGAATACGCTCATAAATTATTCCCTTCATCTTCAATACAGATTCAAAAATTTCTTCGGATTCAGTCATATTAATTTTGTTTCTTACACTTGCCATTAGATTTTCTTTGCGTCCTTTGCGTCTTTGCGGTGAAATTGCTTTTGCTTTTCCCCTTCTAATCACGCTTTTATCCTGCATCCTGTCTCAATCTTTTCCTTTGCGCCTTCGCGTCTTTGCGCGAGGCCGCCTTTCTGTCCCCGCCTTTCTTCTCGCCTTCGCGTCCGTCACAACGCAATCTCGGTCTCAATGTCGGTTTGAAAATGCCGGAAGCCGCTGTTTTCAAATTCCAGCACCCAGGTGGTGCTCAGCGTGACCGGCAGGCGGCTGCCTGTGATGGTTCCAAACGCGATGCGCGTCACGTCCACCGGATGGTGCGCCGCGAAAAAATAGACGGAACCGTCGATGTACCCTGCTTCCGGGTTCACAGGAAACGTGAAGGCTTTTCCTTCCAGCGCCGCCGTACTTGCGGGAATGTCGATGCCGTCCAGTCGGATCGAAGTCTCCACGCGTTCCGAATGATCCTCCAGTTCAAGCTCGAACGGAGACAGAAAGATCTCCAGTGAGACGTTGCCGTCCTCGCCGGAAAGTTTGCCCGATTGCGGCCGGATCTTCTGCTTTGGAAAAGGCTCCATGTTCTTTTCGTGATCCCCGATCCAATAGATTTCTATATTCCCGCGCTCTTCCTCACCAATTGCCGTGATCCTTCTCCCCCCGCTTTTCCCAACGATTCCCCCTTCGACAGGCTCAGGGTGACAGAAATCTTTTATCCTGTTCATCCCATTTAATCCTTTTTTGCTTTTCTTTGCGTCTCTGCGTCTTTGCGCGAGGCCGTTTTTTGCTTTTATCCCGTTCATCCTGTCCATTGATTATCTATCGGTTCCTCTTCGCCTCACGGACCCTCCTGAGTCGCCACGTGATTGGCGAACCCGGCGCCCGCTTCCGTGTAGATATTGAACACGGACGTTGCGCCCGCCTCCTTAAGCCGTTTCACCTCATCCGGGAATCGTGCGGTTGCGGCGATGCGGCCCTCGAAAGCGATTCGGCGCAGTTGTTCCAGGGCATCCAGATTGGCCTGAAGGTTGGGCAGCGCCAGCATGACCAGTTTGATGCTGTGGTCCTGCCCTATTTTTTCCCAGAAATCCGCATCGCTGGGATCCCCGTACAGGGCTTTGCGGCCTTCCGTCTGGTGCCTTCGGATCAAATCCGCATCGAAATCGACACCGACCACGGTATCGCCATGAAATTCGCGCATCTTGTCGTAAGCGCCGCTGCCCACCCGGCCCATGCCGAAGATGGCAATGGTGGCGCCGAGCGTGTCCAGCAGCATGTCGTCGGGGAGCCTCTCCCTGCGTTGAAACCGCATCCAGAAGTCCCGGAACTCGCTGTAGATCCTGTCATCGATGCGGTTCAACGGCGCGGCAACGACAAACGAAAGGGAAAGCGCGATGGCGATGACGACCAGCCATTCTGCGCCTATCCAACCGTTGGCCACGCCGATCGCCGCCACGATCAGTCCGAACTCGCTGTAGTTGCTCAGATTGAGGGTCGCCAGCAGGGAAGTGCGGGCCCGCAGTTTGAACCGCGTCATCAGGAAAAAAAACAGCACCGACTTTACCAGGACAAACGGCACCAGCAGCAGCCCGATGACCCCTGTTTCCAGCGACAGCTCGCCCGACATGCCAATGGAAAGAAAGAATCCGACCAGAAACAGATCCTTGAACCCCAGCATCGTTTTGGCCATCTCGTTCGATTTCGGATGTGAGGAGATCAACACGCCCATCACGAGAGCGCCGAGATCTTCCTTCACGCCGCCCAGCTCAAACAGCTTGGCGCCGCCCAGGGCCAAAACCAGGCCGTACAGGATCAACAGTTCGCCGTGACCCGTCTTTTGCAGCAGGTGGTGCAACAGCGGCCGCAACGGGATGAGCAGGAGCAGCAGCAACGCCCAGAGCGTGGGCAGCTTCCCGGTCGACGCCGCCAGAAAGACGACCGCCGCAAGGTCCTGCATGATCAGGATGCCGATAGCGATCTGTCCGTGCAGGGAATTCATCTCCGCATTCTTCTCCAGCATCTTGACCACAAACACGGTGCTGGAAAAACTCAATGCAAAGGCCAAAAACAGCGAAAGTTTGAAATCCAGGCTGGAAAAGAGCGGCGCCCCCATGACGGCCAGGCCATAGACAGCCGCTCCGAAAAGAACGATGACGATCGCGGTGTGCAATGCCGTCACCGACCAGACCTGCGGCCGTATCAGCACCTTAAGGTCCAGCTTCAGGCCGACGGTGAACAGCAAAAGCGTGATGCCCAGATCCGCGAGCTTCTGCAGCATCTCTCCGCTCGCAATGCCAAGGTGATTGAGCACGAAGCCGGTCGCCAGAAAACCGACCAGAGGCGGCAGGCCGATCCGTACGGCCAGGAAACCCAGTAAAAACGCCAGGGAGATCCAGGCAACATCACTCAGCGCGATCGCAACCCAAGCAAAATCCATCAAGTTCTCACCCGGCCCTATTCACGATTCAGAGATCCATCCATTAAGTGTTCATTCCCGGTTTCCTTGAGCCCTTTCGCAAGGCTGTCTTCTTATTTGCGGTTGATTGCCTGCACGGTCTTAAACGCGTTCTTCCAGAGCACAGTTATCTTTTTTGATACGCGATCGGGTCCTGCACGCCCGCTTCCTGGAATCCCTTGAGCCGCAGTTTGCAGGAGTCGCACTCGCCGCAGGCGGTGCCGTTTGCATCCGGGTCGTAGCAGCTGTGCGTGAGCGCGTAGTCCACACCCAGCGCCAGCCCTTTTTTTATGATCTCCTCTTTCGTCAGTTGGATCAGCGGCGCGTGAATGGTGAGCCGCCGGCCTTCGACGCCCGCTTTCGTGGCCAGGTTCGCCATCGCCTCGAACGCGGCGATGAACTCCGGCCGGCAGTCCGGATAGCCGCTGTAGTCGATGGCGTTGACGCCGATGAACAGGTCCGCCGCTCCGGCCACCTCCGCGTACGCCAGCGCGTGCGCGAGGAACACCGTGTTCCGCGCCGGGACGTAGGTGACCGGGATTGCCGCCGCCATCTCTTTCTCGCTGCGCCCGGCCGGGACGGGAATGTCCGCCGTCAGCGCCGAGCCGCCGAATTGCGCCAGGTCGATCCGCACCACGCGGTGCTCCACGGCATCCATCTTTTGCGACAGCGCGCGCGCCCGGTCGAGCTCCACCCGGTGCCGCTGGCCGTAGTCGAAACTCAGGCTGTGCGGGGCGAATCCCTCATTTTTGGCGACGGCGAGCGTGGTCGCGGAGTCCAGCCCGCCGCTCAGCAAAACAACGGCTTTTTTCATATTGGGTTTGCGTGTTGTTCCTTGACAACGAAGGCGGTTATTATATACTGTCGCATTTTACAGCAAACCAATAAACCTTGTAAAATTAGAGTCTTTTCCCATGCTGGAGAGCCTTTCCAACCGCCTGGAAGCGGTCTATAAAAAACTCAAGGGACGCGGCCTGTTGAAAGAGGGCGACGTCGACGAAGCCCTGCGCGAGATCCGCATCGCCCTCATCGAGGCCGACGTCAGCCTGCCCGTCATCAAGGATTTTCTCGCCCAGATCCGCGAGCAGTCCATCGGCCAGGAGGTGCTGAAAAGCCTCACCCCCGGCCACCAGATGGTCAAGATCGTCAACACCGAGCTGACCGCGCTGCTCGGCGACGAGTTTCAGGAGATCCAGTTCGCCTCCAAGCCGCCCACGGTGATCCTCATGGCGGGCCTGCAGGGTTCCGGCAAGACCACCACCGTCGGCAAGCTCGCCCGGCGCTTTAAAGAGAAGGGCAAAAAATGCCTGCTGGTTCCGGCGGACGTGTACCGCCCGGCCGCCATCGAGCAGCTCAACGTGCTGGGGCGGGATCTGGAGATCGACGTGTACCAGGCCGAGGGCGAGTCCGACCCGGTGAAGATCTGCGCCAACGCGCTGCAGGAAGCGCAGCGCAAGATGGTGCAGGTGCTGATCCTCGACACCGCCGGCCGCACCCAGATCGACGACGCCCTGATGCAGGAGCTCAAGGCGATCAAGAAAAAGGTCGAGCCGCACGAAGTGCTGTTCGTCGCCGACGCCATGATGGGCCAGCAGGCCGCCAGCGTCGCCGGCACCTTTCACGAAGCCGTCGGCATCGACGGGGTGGTCCTCACCAAGATGGACGGCGACACCCGCGGCGGCGCGGCGCTGTCGATCAAAAAGACCACCGGCAAGCCGATCCGCTTCATCGGCACCGGCGAGAAACTGGACGCGCTCGAACCGTTCTACCCGGACCGGCTGGTCTCGCGCATTCTCGGCATGGGCGACGTGATGTCCCTGGTGGAGAAGGCCGAGCAGACCTACGACCTCGAACAGCAGGAGGAGCTGGAGAAAAAACTCAAGAAGAACCGCTTCACGCTCGAGGATTTCCGCGACCAGCTCAAGCAGATCCAGAAGATGGGCTCCATCCAGCAGCTGATCGGCATGATCCCCGGCGCCAACAAGCTCAAGGGGCTGAAAGTCGATGAAAAAGCGTTCGTTCGCATCGAGGCGATCATCAATTCCATGACCCCGGCGGAGCGCGAGAAGCACAACATCATCAACAGCAGCCGCAAACGCCGGATCGCCGCCGGGAGCGGGACCTCCGTCAATGAAATCAATAAGTTATTGAAGCAGTTCTCGCAGATGCAGAAGATGATGAAAAAGTTCAACATGGGAAAATTCAAGGGCGGCTTCAACCTGGGCAGCATGATGGGCGGACGCAGCCCGTTTTGAAATGGCATAGCCGTGAAAAAAGCATCATAATAGAGACACCTATCATCTAATACACAGGAGGGACGATTTTGGCTGTCGTGATCAGACTGACAAGGCGAGGCGCAAAAAAGAAACCATTCTATAGAATCGTAGCGGCGGATTCCCGGTTTCCGAGGGACGGCCGGTTCCTGGAAATCCTGGGAACCTTCGATCCGCTGAAGGAAGAAGACAACTGTAATATCGATGCCGAAAAAGCGTCGGCCTGGATTGCGAAGGGCGCCAAGCCGAGCAAGACGGTGGCAAGCCTCCTGAAAAAAGCAGGAGTCGGTCAATAGAGATCAGCATCCTATTTCCATCACATATCCCGCTCAATTTCAGGTCGATGCTCTAGCTCAGATCCTTCTTCCCGTCTCCAGTGACCTTTGAGTTGCGGTTCGAGGAGGGAGCCATGAAAGATCTCATTCTAATGATTGCGAAATCGTTGGTGGACAAGCCTGAGGAGGTGGATTTAACCGAAGTGGAAGGGGAAAAGACAACCGTTTACGAACTGCGTGTCGCCAAGGAAGACCTCGGCAAAGTGATCGGCAAGCAGGGGAAAACCGCCCGCGCCATGCGGGTGCTGCTCAACGCCACCGCGACCAAGCTGAAAAAGCGGGCGGTGCTGGAAATCATCGAGTGAGGCATGCAGTGGATCGAAGTCGGCAAAGTCACCAAGCCGCACGGGCTGAAAGGCGAATTGAAATTACTGCCGTTCGTCAGCGATCTTTCGATCCTGAAAAGCTTCAGGCAGGGCCGGCTGGGCGGCGAGGCCGGCGAGGAAGCCCCCGTTGAAGTGGAGTCCCTGCGCGGCAGCGCCGGCAACCTCATCATCAAGTTTCAGAAAGTCGATTCCCGCGAACAGGCCGGACTCCTGGCCGGCCGCACTCTTAAGATCCCTGCGGATCAGTTCGAACCGCTGCCCGACGGCGAGTACTATTGGTTCGAGATCGTGGGCCTGGATGTCCACGACCGGGAGGGAACGCATTACGGAAAAATCGAGGAGATCATCGAGACCGGCAGCAACGACGTGTACGTCGTGCGCGGCAACGGTAAGGAAGTGCTGCTGCCGATGATCGAGTCGGTGGTCCACTCCATCGACCTCGAACAGAACAAACTCATTTTCAACAGGGTCGAGGGATTGATTGAGGACGATCCGGTTTGACATCATCACCATATTCCCAGGGATGTTCGCGTCGCCGTTCGACGAAAGCATCTTGAACCGCGCGCGGGAACAGGGGATCGTGGACATCCGGGTGCACAACCTCCGGGACCACACCCTGAACAAGCACAAAAAGGTGGACGACTATCCCTTCGGCGGCGGCGTCGGACTGGTGATGAACGTCGAGCCCATCGCCCGCGCCATCGAAGCGGTGAAACAGGAAGGCCCCGGCGGCCGCACGATCCTGATGTCCCCGGCGGGACGGCCCTTCGACCAGGAAAAAGCCTGGGAGCTGTCACGGCAGGAAAGACTGATCCTCGTCTGCGGCCGCTACGAAGGCGTCGATGAACGCGTGCGCGCGCTCTGTGTCGACGAGGAGATCTCGATCGGCGACTACGTCCTGTCCGGCGGCGAGATCCCCGCGATGGTGGTGGTGGACGCCGTATCAAGGCTGGTGCCCGGCGTCGTGGGGGATGAAAACGCGCTGGTCGAGGAATCGTTCTCGGCGCCTCTGCTGGAATACCCGCAGTACACAAGGCCGCGGGAATACCGGGGCCACAAGGTTCCGGAGGTGCTGGTCTCGGGAGACCCGAAAAAGATCCAGGAATGGCAGCGCACGGAGGCCTTGAAAAAGACCGCGCGCGTGCGTCCCGATCTGCTGGACAAGCTTAAGCTGTCCAAGCGGGACAAAGGGGTTTTGAAAGAGCTTAAAGAGGATTGAGCGATAACGGGCGCCGGCGATCGGGCACATTCGAAGAACCTCCACCTGGCGCTGGTGCATTTCCCCGTGTACAACAAGGCCGGGGAAATTGTGGTGTCTTCCGTCACCACGCTGGACGTGCACGATGTCGCGCGCATCGCAAAGACCTACGGGGCGCATTCATTTTACGTGGTGACGCCGCTTGAGACCCAGCTGGAACTGGTCGAGCGCATGGTCGCCCACTGGGTGGAAGGGTACGGCGCCGAATACAACCCGACGCGCAAGCAGGCGCTGCTGGAAACGCGGCTCAAGCGGTCGCTTGCCGATGTGGTCCAAGACATCGAAGAGCGGCTGGGCACGAAACCGAAAACCGTCGTCACCGACGCGAAAAAATTTTCCCGCGGCACGACCTATAAGGTGATGCGGGAAGAACTGGAACAGGGGGACCCGCACCTTTTGGTGTTCGGCACCGGCTGGGGGCTGGAAAAAAGCATCATCGAGAACGCCGACCACGTTCTCGACCCCATCGAGGGAGCGGGCCAATACAACCACCTGCCGGTGCGGGCGGCCATCGCCATCATACTCGACCGGCTGGCCGGCGAACGCTAGGAATGACAGCGGAAATGCGGTATAAAACAGAAAAACAGAAACGATAGGAAAGAGAGCGAGGAGAAACGATGAACCTGATCGACCAGATTGAAGCCGGAGAGTTGAAAAAAGAAGTCGCCGACATCCGCATCGGCGACACCGTGAAGGTGCACATGCGCATCGTGGAAGGGGAGAAGGAACGCGTCCAGGTGATCGAGGGCGTCCTCATCCGCATGCACGGCGGCGGCGCGCGCAAAACCTTCACCGTGCGGAAAGTTTCCTTCGGTGTCGGCGTGGAGCGGATTTTCCCGGTCCACTCGCCGCGCGTGGAAAAAATCGAAATCGTCAAACGCGCCCGCGTCCGGCGCGCCAAGCTGTATTACCTGAGAAACCTGCGCGGCAAAGCGGCGCGGCTCAAGGAAATCAAACCCACCCGCAGTCCCGGCACGGGCAGGAGCAGAAAGAAAAGGGGCGCGGCGAAAAAATCCGCCTGAACGAAGGCCCTCACACTGCGGCGGACACCGTTGCGCCGCCAGCACTGCAACGCCGGCTCCCCTCAGCCCTCATTGTTGGACGCCGGGGCGCCGCCTTCATAAAACTGCGCTCCCAGGCCGAACTTTGGCTGCGCCGCCTCGTACTCCGCCATCGCCCGCGGCAGCAGCTTGCGGATGTTGGCGATCCGCGTTTCATCCGAAGGATGCGTCGATAAAAACTCCGGAACCTTTTTCCCCGCTTTCGCGTTGCTGAAACGCGACCAGAACCGCTCCGCCTCGCGCGGATCGTAGCCCGCCCGCGCCATGTAGATCAGACCGATGTGATCCGCCTCCGACTCGTTGCCCCTGCCGAACGGCAGTGTGATCCCGTACATCGCGCCGAGCCCCAGTCCGCCCAGGATCAGCGCGCGCGAATCCTTGTTGGCCAGGCTGATCGCCGCCACCGAAAGCCCCGTCGTCACCACCAGCTGGCTTGAGATGCGCTGCGCCCCGTGCCGGGCGATCACGTGCGCCACCTCATGCCCCATCACCGCCGCCAGGCCCGCCTCGTTCTGGCACACCGGCAGCAATCCCGTGTACACCGCGGTTTTCCCGCCCGGCAGCGCGAACGCGTTCTGCTGCTCCGACTCGAACAGCTTGTATTCCCATTCCAGGTCCGGCATGTCGGAAACCGCCGCGATGCGCGAGCCGACCCGCTGCACGATGTTGACCAGGCGTTGATCCTGCGATTCCTTTTCCTTTTGCTTCACCTCATTGAAAGCCTGCAGCCCCATCGTGATCTCCTGAGACTCCGGAATGATGATGAAGGCCGATTTGTCCGAAACCGGTGTGGTGACGCACGCCGCGATCAGCGCAACGATGGCAACATAACCAATTTTTTTTGCGGTTCGCATGGGTCTGGGTTCAATCCTTTGATTTATATTTTTTTATTAAGGGGATCATGCCTAGCTTACCGTAAAACGATTGAATATGGAAAACTTTTGCACACCATTCCGGGAGTGAATATTTTTATTTTCAATCCAGACCCGCGCTGTGGATGGAATAAAAAAGTTTTGAGTTGCCTGCCCGCAACCGATGCAATATCATCGGTGTCAGGAGACAGTAAGAACCGGATTTTTTATTGCCTCGGCCGGTTCTCCCCACACCCCCTAGCCTTTCCCGTGAGCGCATGACAGGCACCGGCATGCTGGCTTTCGAAAATCAGGCGGACGCACAGGGATTCCGTTCCATCACCGGCGTGGACGAAGCCGGGCGCGGTCCTTTGGCCGGTCCCGTCGTCGCCGCCGCCGTGGTGCTTCCCGCCGGCGCGTCCTTGAACGGCCTGACCGACAGCAAACAGCTTTCACCCGCCGCACGCGACCGCTTTTTCGACCGCATCCAGCAATGCGCTCTGGGGTTCGGAATCGGCATCGTCTCCGAGGAAACCATCGACGCGATCAACATCCTTCAGGCCTCGCTGCTCGCCATGCGCCTCGCCGTCGAGCAACTGCCGCTCCGTCCGGACCTGCTGCTCATCGACGGCAACCGCCGTATCGACCATCCGGCGAAGCAGTGGCCCATCGTCAAGGGCGACGCCCAAAGCCTGTCCATCGCCGCCGCGTCGGTGCTCGCGAAAGTGACGCGCGACCGCATCATGCACGCACATCATCAAACGTACCCGCAGTACGCATTCGACAGACACAAGGGCTATGGAACTCAGGCGCACAAAGACAGCATCCGCCTGCACGGGCCCTGCCCGATTCACCGCAAAAGTTTCAAGGGCGTGCGCGAATACATCGAAGACCCGTCGCCAGCCGCAACCGTCCGCCCCGCGTGAGAACCCGGCTCGGCACGCAGGCGGGCACAACCATTTGCATCGCAACCTGCCACCTGATTTCAGGATCACCATGAAGACGCTTTCGGCTCAGAACAAAACCTGGCACCTCGAAACCCCCTGTCCCGAAGCGGTGGACACGCTGGCTAGCGCGTTGAACGTTTCACCGCTCATTGCCCGCCTGCTGGTGATCCGCGACATCCACACGCCCGAACAGGGAAAGGACTTCATCGCCCGCGACCTCGCAAGGCTGCACGATCCCTTTTTGATGAACGGCATGCGGCAGGCGGTGGACCGCGTCGTGCGCGCCATCGAAAGCGGGGAAAAAATCCGCGTGTTCTGCGACTACGATGTCGACGGCGTCACCTCCGCCGCATTTTTAACGCATTTTTTCCGCGACCTGGGCGTGGCGGTCAGCTATTACCTGCCCGACCGCATGCAGGAGGGCTACGGCCTGAACGAGGAAGCCGTGCGCAAGATCCGCGCCGAGGGCTGCACGCTGATGATCACCGCCGACTGCGGCATCACCGGCGTGCATGAAGTGAAGACCGCCAATGCCATCGGGCTGGACGTGATCGTTTCCGACCACCACCAGGTGGGGCCCGAGGGCCTGCCGCCCGCGGTGGCGGTGCTCAACCCGCACCGGCCCGACTGCACCTACCCGTTCCGCTTCCTGAGCGGCGTCGGCATCGTCTTCAAGCTGGCCACCGCCGTGCGCAGCGCCCTGCACCAGCGCGGGCGGGCCAGGGACACGCTGCCCAATTTGAAGCGCCATCTCGATCTGTTCGTCCTCGGCACCATCGCCGATGTGGCGCCGCTCACCGGCGAGAACCACATCCTTTCCTCGCACGGCCTGGAAATGATGGCCCGCACCACCAAGCCCGGCCTCGTGGCCTTGAAAGACGTGGCCGGAGTGAACGGCCGCATCGATTCGCGCTGCGTCGGCTTCGCGCTCGGCCCCAGGCTCAACGCCGCCGGCAGGCTGGGCAAGGCCGACGCGGGCCTGCACCTGCTCACCGCGAGCGATCTGAACGCGGCGAAGGACATTGCCAAGCGGGTCGACGCCATCAACACCGAGCGCAAGGAGATCCAGGGCTGGGCCCTGGAAGAGGCGGAATACCTCATCGAGCGGGAAGCCGACCTGGAAAACGACCGCGTCCTCGTGCTCGCCTCCGAAAACTTTCATCCCGGCGTGATCGGCATCGTCGCCTCGCGCCTGGTGGACAAATACTACCGCCCCGCGGTGCTCATCGCGCTGGCCGGCGGCATCGGCAAAGGCTCGGGCCGCAGCATTCCCAAGTTCAACCTGTACAAGGCACTGTCGGAATGCGCCGGTCATTTTATCCAGTTCGGCGGCCACGCCTACGCGGCGGGGCTGACCATCGCCGAAGCCAACGTCGAGCCGTTCCGCAAGGCGCTCAACGCCGTCGGCCACCGCTTTCTAAAACCGGAGGATCTGATCGAGGAAATCAAAATCGACGGCGAGCTCAGCCTGTCCGAGGTCAACACGCCGCTGTTCAAGAAAATCCACGCGCTCGAGCCCTTCGGCGCCGAGAACCCGGTTCCGCGGTTTCTTTCCCGCAACGTGCACATCCGCGATTTTCGTTACATGGGCAAGGACGAATCCCACGTCCGCTTCAAGGCCGTTCAGGACAGAGCCGGAGTCGACGCGGTGGGCTTCAACCTGGCCGAGGCGTTCGAATCGTTCAATCCGGAAGAAGACCGGGTCGATCTGGTTTACGAACTCGCCACCAACGCCTGGAGCGGCCGCGACAAAGTGGAGCTTCGGCTTCTCGACGCCCGCCTGTCGGCGCGCGACCCCGATTGACCGTCCCCATGCGCTTCAAGGCCCGCGTCGCCGTCCTGATCCTCATCGGCCTGGCAGCGGCGGCGTTCCTCCAATTCAAGCTCGCCCCCATCGCCCAGGACCCGGCCTACCACGACTTCGCCGACCAGCGCGCCGTTTGGGGCATCCCGCATTGCTTGAACGTGCTGTCCAACCTGCCCTTCCTCATTGCGGGCGCGCTCGGCCTTTTGAAACTCAAAGCGCTGCACGCAGATCCTAAAAGATTCATCGCACCCAAACAGGAAGCACTTTTGTTCGCCGCGGCGTTTTCCGGCATCTTCCTGACCGGACTCGGCTCCGGCTACTACCACCTCGCTCCCGACAACGCCACCCTGTTCTGGGACAGGTTGCCCATGACGATCGCGTTCATGGGATTTTTCGCCCTCATGATCGCCGAACGTCTTCACGTAAAAGCCGGCGTGCTTCTGCTGCCCGTTCTCGTGATCGCGGGCATCGCCAGCGTCGTGTACTGGGATGTCACCGAATCGGCGGGACTGGGAAACCTGAAACCCTACGTTCTGGTGCAGTTTCTCCCGCTTCTGCTGTTGCCGTTTCTGCTGTGGTGGTTTCCCTCCCCGTACACCGGCACGAAATACCTGTGGCAGATCTTGGGCTGCTACGCCGGGGCGAAGGTTCTGGAGCTTTTCGATCGGGAAATTTTTCTTTTGCTGGGTGAAACGGTGAGCGGACATACGTTGAAGCACCTGCTGGCCGCGTGGGCCGGGGCGCTGCTCGTCCGCTATGTGTCGCGGCGGGAAATAATTCAATCTCCGAGAAAACTGGAGAACCATTCGTGAACTGCAAATTCGGAGACGAGCAGGATTTGCAGATAAGGCACAACGAGTATCCGCAACACTTCCCAACGAATCTCGCGGCTCAATATCGATTTTGTGATGAAAAAAACTAAAACACCGATCAGAAGCGACCCGTTGAGAGTCGCATGAAATATTTCAAAACGCACGAGATCATAACTCAGCACCCAGGGAATTACAGAAAGCACTGCCACTCCCCAACCCAACTGAGTCTCAGAAAATGGAAGCACCCATTCCAATTTTGTACCCGGAAGCCAGCCACGAAATACCAAGTAAAACAAAACTACTTCCCCCAACCCAATAAGAGTATAGGAAATTAAATTCTGAGACTTCTGGGAAAGATCAAAATAAAACGAACAGAAAGAAGGTGAGCAAACCAGAGGGAGAATTTCTAAAATCAAAAGGATTGAGAGAAATACAAGAGGTGTATAAAGAAAAAATGCCACGGTCGTCCTCAATGCGACCGTGGCAAGCAGGTCTTCATCCCATTCCGTGTAACGCATCACGCCAAAAACTCATTCAAAGGAAACCTGCGCCTCATTCTGCACGAAGCGGTAGCTTTTCACCAGTTCCTCAAAGGCCTGCTGCGAATCCTTGTAGCTTTGTTCGTCGCGCGCGGTGAGCACGATGAGGACGAACACGCCGTTTTCCTCGATGTAGGCGATCGATTCGTAGTTCCCCCAGGTGTCTCCCGACAACCGGCGCACGTGCGCCCATTTCGCATCGGAGGTCTTGATCGCCTCCCACTCGCGGGCCTGGAACTCTTCGCCGAACTCGCGGCTGAAATCCTTCAGCTCGGATTCGATGTACGACTCGACCCGCTGCCCCGGCTTTCTCGCGTCGGTGTTGACATACATGACCGAACGGGCGTGTTTCCAGCTGGACCCGCTGGGGTAGAACACCGCCTGCAGTCCCTGGTGCAGACCGCTCTGGTTGTCCAGCACCCAGCCTTTGGGCGGGGCGATGGAAAAGGCGTGGCCTTCCCCCTGCACCACTTCCGGAGACAGGCGCACGACCTGCTCACCGCCGGGCTGCGCCGATTCCAGCTGGACCATGCGCGCGTTGATTTCCATCGAATGCGGCATCAAAAGCGGAATCGACTGGTCCGCCAGTTTGACCACCGAATCGAGGACGCCCGCCGCCAGCACATAATGCGTCTCGCCCATAATCTCTTCTTTCAGTTTGACCACCTCATCCATCGGCGTGTAGATGTCGAAGAACACGCCGAAGAAACCGGTTTTGGTTTCGCGCGCCTGGATCGGCCGCATGGCGATCGCCTGCGGTCCGGGCTCGGAGAAGGACAGGTGCCGGCAGATCAGCACCACGCTGACTTTGTCGTCTTCCGCCTCCATCAGCATGTCTTCCACCAACCCGGTCCACACCATGCCGCGCCCCAGATCCTTTTCCTCCTGGGACTGGCTGGGCGTGAAGTCCCAGTTGACCTCTCCCACCGTTTCCGGAACTTCCGTCACCCGTTCCGGCTTCTCGCCGGAAAAAGCCGCGGTCGGAAATGAAACAACCAGCAAACCGATCAAAACCAAAACCAATGATGAGCGTTTCATGGCTCGATGTCCCCCTCTCTGATTTCCACGATAAAAAAAATTTTTGCCGCCCTTTCCCGGATCTTGCTGTCCGGCGGCCGGCGGCGTGCCTTCAGGATTTCGCTTCCACTATAGTGATTTCATCCGGTACCACGAACAGCCCCAGATCCGCTTCAGGCAGCCGCTCGTAGGTCTCGTAGCGAATGGAATAGGCCGTGTCCGGAGACTCGATGGAGATCTGCTTCGGACGCTCGGTCGCGACACCGACGAACAGAGTCAGCGTCGATCCGTCCACGTTGAGCCGCCACACGTCGCACAGGTCGCCTTCGATGTATTGCTGCTCCAGCGCCTCGGCGCCGGAAGACTTGAAAAATTCCTGTTCGTTGCCGAATTCCAGCTTGCCGATTTTGGATTTCTTGTTGCCGGGAAACACCGGGTAGTGCACCCGCTGTTCCGGCTCCGTATCGAGGATGTGCACGCCCTGATCGACGTAGCGGTTGATCATGTAGGAATGCGGCGCGTTGACGATGATGAGTCCGTGTAAGCCCACCTTCGGGTCCGGCGCTTCCTCGATCCTGAGATAACGGTCGCCGACGCGCCAGACTTTGCGCACCGTCGCCTCGAAACTGCCTTTCTCGATTTCGGGAGACAGGTAGCGGAACGCGATGTGCAGCATCGGCCCTTCCTCTTCCGCCGCCGCCGGCGGAACAAAAATGCCGGGCAACACAAGCATCGCAACCAGGGCGATCGTCGATTTCATTTTTTTCCGGTTCTGCATCGGTCACTCCACTGTTTTCACCAGCGGTATCCCGTTCGTACCGGCCGGGATGTACACCGTTGTGTGGTTTTCCGAATTGGCCATCGCCATCTGCGCCTGGATCGCTTCGTGCTGCAGGTAATTCTTCGTCAGAGTCCGGTTGATGATCTCCTGCGACTTCGCGATCCCCTTGGCTTCTTCAATCTTGATTTCCGCGTCCTTGACGGCGATCTGCTTCTCGATTTCCTTTTTCTCCAGGTCCTGCTGCGCTTTGAGTTTTTGCTCGACGGCGCGCGCCACCGCTTCGGGGTAGTCGATGTTGCCCACCACCAGTTCCATCAGCTCAAACGGCGTCTTCTCCAGATGGCGCGTCAACCGCTCCTGCACCGTACCGGCGATCTTCACGCGGTTTTCCTTGATCTGCCGCGAATCGTAGGAACGCACCGCATCGCGCACAAACGAGCGGAACGGTTCCTTCACGAACCGGTGGTACCATTGCTTGCCGCCGTATCGCTCGACCACCTCGCGGATGGTCCCTTCCTTGATCTTGAAGATCCCCTGCAGCCGGAACGAAACGTTGAGGTCGTCCCGCGCCAGGATCTGAAATTCCTCCTGCAGCGTGCGCGGCCTGAAATCGACATTGATGACACGGTTGTTCCAGATGGAAACGCCGAAATTGCCCGGCCCCGTCACCGCGCCCTGAAAGCCGCCTGTGCCCCAGACTCGGGGGATCTCACGCACATAACCCTCATGCCCTTCCGGCGTGTAGGGATTGGTGTAGGCCGCGAGAAACAGAACTCCGGCCACCACGGCCGTTACCAGCGCCAAAACCGACTTTGGCCTGTTCATCGTTCACCCGGTTCCCGCACGGATTTGTTCGCGCCGGCCGCCTCCAGTTTCCGCGGTTGCCTGAGCGGACCCGGATCTTTGAGAACGTCGCGCTTTAAGTAAAGGCAGCTCAGCCCCATCAGGACACACGCGATGCCCAGAAGGGGAACCAGAAACAACGGCCCCGGAAAACGGATGCCGATCAGAATCAGAAAAATCCCGGCCGCCGCCGTCGACGCGGAGGAAACCCACACCGTGCGTCCTGAACCGGCAAGGCTTTTGGCGTGCGACTGCGCCAGATTCTGGAATCTCAGGACCTTGTCCTCACAGTAGCCCTTGCACACGACCCCGGAATCCACGCTGTGGGCGCACTCACGGCACAGCCCCTTGGCGCAAGCCTGGCAGCTCCCGATGGCTTCGATCTGTGAGTGGTAAAAACAGCGCACAAGTCCCCCTCTTTCGGCTCTTAAGCCCGGTAAAAATGGAATAGATGCCTAAAAAACAGCAATATAGATGCCAAACAGGGGAAACGTTTATCGATAAGGGTTTACGCGGATCAGGCTGCGGGGAGGCACGAATAAGTTGTGATAATTCAGACAGTCTTACATAAATTGGCACTCAAGGCGGGAAATCAGGGGCAGGAGGCTTAGACGGTTTCGCGCGCGGAGCCGGACACGGGCATGCCGTTCATCTGGCCTAAAAACCGCTGTACCCGGCGGTCCAGAAACAGGCAGAGGCAGGACAGGGTCCAGGGCACCAGCGCCGCCGCCCAGTGAAATGCGCCGCCGCCGGCGGCACCGACCACAAACAGGATCAGAGCGAGCTTGTGCCATTCCTTACACCGGCATCAGGCAAGGCCCCGGTTCGAGGATTCTGCGGAACGCTGCCCAGGCGATGCGGGTGAAAAAAAACTCGAACGAAAACACCCAGGTCATCCACACCTGGATGTCCACCGCGCCGCCTTCGGGACCCATGCACAGGATGGCGAAATGAATCCACAGCGCCCACAGCGCCGCCGCCAGGATCGCCGAGAGACCGCCCATCAGGCCGATGAGCAGCCGGTCGGTGGTTTTCAGATTGGAGAGCATGAAACCATCCTTCCGTTCAGGTTCGATTCGCTATCGCAAGCGCATCAAGCGGTGCTGGTTTTCGGCACCACTATTTTCGTTTTCCTGCGCCACAGGCCGTCGCGGCTGAAGCAGTTCCATCCCCACTTGAGCCAGCCAAGCAGCGCGAACGCCACCCACAGCGCCCAAAGCAGGATGGCGACCCGGTACACCAGAAGCGGCACCGACACGAACCACGCTTCGGGCAGCGGGCCCGCGATGCGGTCGGCGAACCAGTGCAGCGAATGCGACGAAGACTGGTTCCCCACCACCGCCATGTCCGGCGAACTTAAAAGCCCGGTGCCGATGATGAAAAACAGACAGCCCACCGCCGCCACCGTGAGGAAGCCGAGCCCCGCCTGCATGAAATTAAACTGCCAGCGCGGCCACTCCCCGGTTGCGGCGCGCTCGCGCTGGGAAAGCGCGAACAACCACCCCACCACGATGAGAAACTGGGTCAGGGCGATGGTACTCATGGCGACGCCCAGCAGCATCCAGTGCCAGGTCTTGAGCGGCAGCCGGGAATAGCGGCCCAACAGCAGCGCCAGCACCAGAACCACGAACAGTTCTCCCCAGAACAGCACCGCCGGCCCCATGCTCGGCCCGTGCACGAACAGCAGCCAGCGGTTGCGCGGAACGGTGACGATGGCATGCACGTTCGCCGCCGGATGACCGAGGTCGATGGCGGGCGTGCCGGTTTTCGCGGTCACGCCTTCGGGGATCGAAAATCGCAGATGATAATCCTGTTCGCCCGGGCGGATGGGCAGCGCCACAAGCGCCCCCTCCTGGCGGATCGGCTGGGTTTTTCCGTTCAGCGTCACCGAGTCCAAATGGGCGTTCTCCGGCAGCACCACCGGATGCTGTCCGCCCTGGCTGCTGCGGATCTTGAGTTTCAGGTCCGACTGCGTCGTCCGCGCGCCCGGCGTCATGCGCAGCTCCACCGCGTCGATGGCGAGCGTGCTGCCGGCAACGCCTTCCGGCCGGGTGAGGTCCAGCGTCAGGCTTTCCCCCGGCCAGGGCCTAAACTGCGGCTGCCAGGCTCCCTGGTTCTGCCTGAGCACAGACGGGATGCCGGAAAATTCGACATGGTAGGTGGGGCTGACATCGAGCGTCCAAAGCTCCACCCAGTTCGTGTTGTTGGGCGCCGTGAGCTTGAGTCTGCCGGTTTTTTCCAGCGTCGAGACCCACTGCACCTGCCGGGCGCTCGCGCCCAGCGAAACCAGGACCCGGCCGTTTTCCATTTTGACCGCTTCGCTCAGCACCGACTCGCCCTCGATGAGCGGCACGGCGAAATTGATCGGCCCCAGCGGCGGCGCCACGCGCCGGACTTTGGTGATCACCTGCCAGTCGAGGCCCAGACGCAGCAGGCGCTCGATCACCACGAACGCCGGCGGTGCGTCCGAACGCAGGACAGTCTTTTCGGCGGATTTCTGAATGCGCGTGAGTTGCAGGCTGTCGCTCAACAGGCGGCCGTTTTGCATGCCGCCCGCCTGCCAGCCTTTGAGGCGCGCCGTGAACCGGTGCGGCTTGCGCGGAAAAAACACCTGCACCTGATCGGTCTCAGGCAGCGGTCCCGACAGCACGACCTGATGGATTCCCGGCGTCACGCGCAGCCAGACGCCCTGTTTTCCGTCGACCCGCAGCAATTGTTTTGCCGGTTTGCCGTCGAGCACCACCGACTGCGGCAGCCACTGGTTGCGCCTGCCGGGAAGCGGCAGCGCCAGCGTTTCCTCGACGTGCGCATCCAGCCGGATCGTCAACCGGCCGCCCTGCACCTGCGCTTCGGCGCGCTCGATCTCAAAGCAGGCGCCGCATTCGGGCGGCGCGAGCAGCCGTTGTTTTAGTTCCTCAAGCATCGCGGGCGTGGGCATCTCCGCTGCGGCGGGCACGGGCGCCCCAACGTGGAATAACAACGCCGCAGCCAGCCCCGCCGCCACCGCCGCCGTTTTCGGCGGAAAAAAACCGGGGCCGGAGCGCAGCCGGAGCAGCAGGCCCGCACTGAGCGCGACCACCAGAAAAATACGAACAAAGCCCAAAACCCGGTTCACGATCGGCGGAATCAAAACCAGTTTCACGTCCTCGCCCTGCCCCACCGGACCGCTCCACGACAGGCGCACCGAATTCCACCGCCAGGCCGGCAGTCCCGGTCCGGTCTGTATCTGTGCGTTGGGATCGATGCGCTTGAACTCCCTTTGTCCAGCCAACTTCGATGCGGAGTAGCGGTTCGAAAACGAATCCGCAATGTCTTCCTCGGATTCGGCGGGCGCGGCCACATCTCCCATTCCCGGTTCTATCTTGGATTCCTTTTTCTTCTGCAGTTTGTCCACGGCGCGCGATGCGACGCGCACGCCGTACGGCGGCACCGCGCGGTGCCCGGCGCCTTCCAGCTGCGGGTACAGGCTCTGCCGCGCCTGATCGATCATGAACGGCAGCGCGATCAGCGCCAGCGCGAGAAAACTCAAGTTTCGGTACCAGACCACCACGGTGCGGAACCGGCCTTCGGGCAGCACGTTGAGCAGCGCCAGGCTGGCGACGATGCTGAGCCAGACGAACACCGGCGCGTTGGCTTCATGGTAGAGCAGGCCGACGGTGAAAAACGCCACCACGCCCCAGCGCCTGCCGAGAAGGCGGCTCACCGAGGCCGTGATCATCAGCAGGATGAACAGATCGAACAGCGTCCAGCGGCCGATGAAGCTGGTGTGCACCGCGTCCACGCCGGTCGCCGTGAGCAGGCGGTAACCGGGAGGCAGTTGCACCTGGATGCCGAGCGACTGCACGTCGTGCCGCCAGCCGACAGCAGGAAACGCGTGCCCTTTCGCATCCATACGGCTGACGGCGGTGATGTCGATCTTGCCCTGCCGCACCTCCACCCCGGAGGTCGCGCCGTCCTTGGAATGCGTGATCAACCGGTCGCGTCCCGCGGCGTTGACCCGGCCGAGCTGCATGTCCGGGTGCGCGTCCAGACGCCAGCCCTGGTTGAGCGTTCCGGTGAGGCGGTCCTGCACGGTGTAGCCGGTTCCGGCGAAATCGAGCCACATCTCGCGATTGAGGTGCAATACGTTGGAGGCGGGCTCCGCATTGCCGCGGCGTTTTTCTTTCAGAATCAGCGCTTCGCCGGGCTTCACCTTGAACGCAGGCAGCTGCCGCCAGTTTTGCGGCACGCCCGACTGCACGGGATCGATCGGCGGCAGGCCGGAAAGCTCCAGATGGCGCAGCGACGTGTTGGCCTGAAAACTCCAGATCTCCTCTTCCGCCCAGGGTCCCTGTGGATCATCCAGCGGGATTTTCAGCACGTGCCGCGGATGCCGGCTTGAAAGCACGATCTCCCAGTGACCCGGTTTGACCTGCAGCCTAAGGCGTCCGTCCGCCTCCAGCCGCGCCGGCAGCGGACTGGCGATGCCGAGCGGATAATGCTCCGGCAGCAGCGCGCGGCCGAGCACCACTTCCCGGCCCGGCCCCGAAACGTCGAGCACGAGCCGCGTCTCGGCCGTCAGCGGCACGTCGTCGTAGATTTTACGGAACACCTTCATGTGGATGCGCGCGGGCGCGGATTGCGCGTCCTTGTTCTGCTTGAGCCCCAGGCCGATGCGCCCGCCGCTGTACTGCGGAAATTCGATGTTCCTGCCGTCGAGCGTGAGCCGCACCAGCCCGGTGGAGGATCCCAGCGTCAGCCACTGCGGCAGCCGGGTCCATTCAAAGCGGCCTTCGATGCGGTAGCTGCCTTTTTTCAGCGTGACCGTGGGCACGCCGTTGCGTTCGGTCACCGGCACCGGTTTCCCGCCGGCGCGCACCGCCAGCGGCCAGTGCTGCTTGTCGCCCGGCAGCGGCAGAGTCGCCGTGTCGTAAAACGTCCACTGCTGATCGAACCGCGCCCCTTTGGATGTCGCCGCGAGATTGAGCGCCGAGCCCCAGGCGCACAGGCGTTGTACCGCAACGCCGTTTTTACCGGACGGCCGAGGCGCTGGCACTGCATTCCCCAGAAACGGGCAGTCGATGGACGGCATGCCGTCCAGCACCCATTGCGTCCACGGCTTCAGGGCTTCCGGAACGTGCACCGGTTTTTTCGCCCAGGCCGGAAAATGAAATCCCAGCCAGAACACACACAGCAAAAACACGCGCGCCGCGTTCACACGCCATCCATTGTCATTATTTTTGAAGCCGTTCGACTGTGTTTGCATAATGAGTTTGTCTTAAAAAAATCCGGGACGGAATTCTCGAAACTAAAATCGGTAGATTCTAAAAAATCACCCTATCAGATTCCGTGCGATCGAGTTCAGTCTTTGTGCGAAGGCACCGCGTCCAGCGGCTGCGGCTTGGCGTTCAGCGTCGCCATGCCCTTGGGCTTGATAACGGGAACCTCCAGCGGGGCCCGGCGTAGGGGTCCGCGGCCGCGCCGGTTCTTGCAGAAACAGAGCCGTCCTTTGACAAAATCCAGATTGCCTTTCTCCAGGCGGCACGGGTCGTAGCCCGCGAGGCGCAGCCCGGCGGGTTGAAACCGTTTCTGCATCGCCTTCCACTCGCGCTGCCTGCCCTGCAACCGGCTTTGTTTGCGCAGTTCGTTCATGAGCAGCGGACTCAAATCGACTGTCAGGTTCGACCCGCCCGCGAACAACCACAGCGCGCTCAGGTCCTCTCCCTGATGATAGACCGGCGGTCCCTTGAGCGACGTGTTGATGGGAAAGCTGTCGCGGTTGAGGCACAGCTTGTCCGACGATTCAAGGTGCACCAGATTTTTGGGATACAGATCGTAAACCAGGTGCGTCCGTCTCTCTGAAGAAAGCAGCCCGTCCGAATCCCCCATCGGACCGAAGGGCAGGCTTTCCAGCACCGACAGACGGCGCGCGTCCGGCTGCGTGTCGCCCTCTTTAAAATAATGGAAGTCGAGACTGAAATAGGCATTCGGGAGATCAAACCGCTTGAACGTACCCATCCAAACCTTCGGAGGATACAGCACGCCCACTTCGTGAAAGGGGTGCACCAGATCCCACTCCAGACGCAGGCCCACGGGCCCCGCAAAGCCCGGCCACTCGATGGCCGTTTCGGTGAAATTTTCGATTCTCGCCTGTTCCGCAAAGCGCGGCCCCTGGATCGAGGCCAGCACGTACGGCGTCGCCATCACCGTGAAGAACAGAAACAGCGTCGTCAGCACCGCCTTGCCCAGCGTCGAGATGGTCTTGTTGTAGCGGCCTTCGAACCCGGACGCAAGCCGCCACCAGAGGACGAGCACAACCAGAAAGACGCCGGCGCCCGTGACGAGCTGCCAGGTTTCCCCGCCCTCTTTCGCCGAGACAAGCAGGATGAGCAGCCCGAATGCCGACACCGCCAGCACCGACAAAAATAAAACCGTCCAGATGATCGAACGCAGCATGTTGTTTTCCGCTAGAGTTGTGGTGGATGTGGACGGTTGCCGCACCGCAGGTGCAGTCTGCTATAATGACCGGCGACAGTCAGGACCCGAGTGCCCCGGACCGGCTTACGCCTTGAAAACCCGGCCCCAAACCGCAGCGCCGCCCTCCTGCTGGTAAATCAGCAAGCATTATGCCAAACCGAAACCCCTGAATTTACGCCGGTTGTTTTGGCGAAACCGGACAGATGTAACAAAAAGTGACCAATTTCAAATAGTTTCAAAAAGGCAGCTCCTTTGAGTGGAGCACGCCCGAATTTTTAGAAAGGAAACTCATGGGCTTCACCTGCGGCCTGGTCGGCCTGCCCAACACCGGCAAATCCACCATCTTCAACGCCCTCACCCGCGCCGGCGGCGAGCTGGCGAACTACGCGTTCTCTACTACAAAACCGGTGCACGGCGTCGTGTCCGTGCCCGACGAGCGGCTCGACCGCATCGGCGAGCTGGTGCCCGCGAAAAAAACCGTGCACACCACGATGGAGTTCGTCGACATCGCGGGCCTGGTCGCGGGCTCCTCCAAGGGCGAAGGGCTGGGCAACCAGTTTCTCGGCCACATCCGCGAAGTGGACGCGCTGGCGCACATCGTGCGCTGCTTCGAGGACGCCAACATCCCGCACGTTGCCGACACGCTCGATCCGCCCTCGGACATCGACGTGATCAACACCGAGCTGCTGATCGCCGATCTGGAAACGCTGGAGCGGCGCAAGGACAAGCTCGCCAAGACCGCCAAAAGCGGCGACAAGCAGGCGAAGTTCGAGATGGGCTGCGTCGAGAAGATCATCGCCGCGCTCAACGACGGCGAGCCCGCGCGCAGGGTGGACTTCACCACCGAGGAGGAAAAAAAATTCGTGCGCACGCTGAGCCTGCTCACCAGCAAGCCGGTGCTCTACGTCGCCAACATCGGCGACCCGGCCGACAGCGAAAGCGGCATCGTGAAGCAGGCCGAAGCGTTCGCCAAAGAGGAAGGCGCGCAGTTCGTGGTGCTGGCGGGCAAGCTGGAAAACGAGATCATGGAGATCACCGATCCCGAAGAGCAGAAAGTGTTCATGGAGGAGATGGGGCTGAAGGAAACCGGGCTCAACAAGATGATCAACGCCGGCTACGCGCTGCTCGATCTCGTCACCTTTTTCACCGTGGGCGGCAAGGAGAACCGCGCCTGGACGCTGCGCAAGAACCTGCCCGCGCCGAAGGCCGCCGGCGTCATCCATTCGGATTTCGAGAAAGGCTTCATCCGCGCCGAAGTGTACAATTACGACGATCTCATGCAGTACAAGACCGAACAGGCGATCAAGGACGCGGGCAAATTCCGCGTCGAGGGAAAGACCTACATCGTGCAGGACGGCGACATCGTGCACTTCCGGTTCAATGTGTGATTAAAGCAGAGATGCACACGCAAAGCCGCCGGGGGAGTGGAAATCCCCCGTGTCTTACCCGCCAGCCGAATCCACGGGAATGGCCACGATATCCCCGTTGACCGCCTTTTCGGAGGCGATGTCTATTTTCTCCAGGAAACAATAGGGCCTGGGGACGCGGCCGGACCGGATGCAATAGAGTTCATAGTTCAAAGCGGCGAAAAACGACGCGATGTCTCTGCGCACATCCAGAGGAGACGTGTGGTAGCCGTCGAACTGCTCGAACACGATCGCGGGCTTGTCCTTTTCGATGCGTTGTTTCGCTCCCTTCAGCACGTTGAATTCATAACCCTGGACATCGATTTTGATGAAGGAGACCCGCGGACTGGGCGGTACATGCGCGTCCAGGCAGACCATGTCGATCGTTTCCTTCACAAAGGTGTCGTCCAGATCGAAATTGGCATCGATGGCAGCCAGACCCTTGTTGTACGTTCCCGGAGTGGGAGAATGGATTTCGACCTTGTCCGCGCTCGCTCCCACACCCGTCTTGAACACCTTCATGTTCTCCAGCGCATTGACGTTTCTGGATTTTTCCAGGCAGCCGTAGGCCAGGGACACCGGTTCGTAGCTGAGCACGAGGTTATCCGGATATTTTTTGGCCAGATACAGACTGATGAACCCGATATTCGCCCCCACATCGATCACGATGGTTTTATCCCGGATCAAGCGATCGGCGATGTTCAGCAGGTCCTCTTCGTAGACCCCCTCCCTGAAAATCATCTCCTCGATGATGCCTTTGCTGGCAAAATAAATTAAAAATTCGACCCGATTGAAGCAGACCGGATGGAAAATGGGAAACCGGATGCCGAGTTGCTTCAGGCTTCGTTTTTTGATATAGCGATGGTAGGCACAAACCGGCACTTCCAGCGCGAAATAGGCAATATAAAACAGAAGGCTTCGGACATTGCCGAGCAGTTTGAACGCCAGTCGCCGGATTCTTTTAAAGATCATCAGACCCGGAACGGGGCAATCGTGGTTTGCAAAAATGAGCGGTTTTTACAGTATGCAAAAAACACCCTACCGCACACAATATCGAAGGAGTTATTCAACTTTCGTTCTCCCGCTTTACTTTGCGCCTTCGCGGCGGCACCCTGTGGGTGTTGCGCGAGTCCCCGCCTTTCGCTTTTATCCTGTCCATCCTGTCTAAATCTTTTAAGGCTCACTTCCCCCACCCCGGCACCAGGCTGCGCGGCGTTTTTCCGTTGAGCGCATCCAGCACGTTGTCGGCCACCAAGAGCGCCATGCGGTCGCGCGTCTCGAAGCTGGCGCTGCCGATGTGCGGCAAGAGCAGCAGGTTGTCCAGCTCCGTCATACCGGGCGTCAGCTCCGGTTCGTTTTCGTACACATCCAGCGCCGCACCCGCGATGCGGTTTTCCCTGAGCGCCTCCACCAGCGCCTGATCGTCCACCACCTTGCCGCGCGCGGTGTGGATGAGGTAGGCCGTTGGCTTCATGAGGTTGAGCTGCTCGGCGGCGATCAGGTAGCGCGTCTCCGCCGTCAGCGGAACGTGCAGCGTCACGTAATCGGATTCTTTGAGCAGCGTGTCCAGCGGCACGAACTCGGCGTTGAGTTTTGTTTCCTCGGCTTCCGGCAGACGTTTTCTCTGGTGGTACAACACCCGCATGCCAAACCCCAGCGCCCGCCGCGCCACCGCGCCGCCGATCTCGCCGCAGCCCACCACGCCCAGCGTCTTGCCGTACACATCGTTGCCCAGAAACAGCTTCGCCTGCCAGCCCTTGAACTTGCCCTCGCGCGTGTAGGCGTCCGAAGGCACGATCTGCCGCGCCACCGCCAGCAGCATCGCCCAGGTGAGGTCCGCCGTGGTTTCGTGCAGCACGCCCGGCGTGTTGGTCACGTAGACGCCGCGTTTGGCCGCGTGCGCCACGTCGATGTTGTTGAAGCCTGCGCCGTAGTTGGCGATAATTTTCAGATTCTTGCCGGCGTCGATCATGTCCGGTCCGATCTTGTCCGATAAGTAGGTGATCACCGCCTGGCTCTCGGAGAACGACTGTTTGAGCTGCTCCTCGGCCGGCGGCGTTTCCGTGGCGTTGGTCTTGAGGTCGCAATGCGGCGCGAGTTTTTCCAGGGCGGTTTCGGGAAAGATATTGGTGACGGTGACAACGGGTTTCACAGGTTTCGCATCCTTGGTTGAGTGTCCATCATTCGGGAGCCGCCCCACTCGACGGCGCGGACAGCGACGCCCCGATTCTAAGCAAATTCCCCCCGCGTTCCCATGAAAATTTTATTTCTGGTTCCGCCCGAGACCCTGTCTCTCGATTCCTCCGTCCCTAAGGCGCTGGAAGGCGGCAAAGGCTACTACCCCAAGCTCGGCCTGCTGTATGTCGCCGCCCATTACCAGCGGGCGACGGGAGAACGGCCGGTGTTCATCGACTGCCCGCCGGAAAACGTGACCGAAGCGGAGTTGATCGCCCGCTGCCGCGAGATCCAGCCGGACCTGGTAGCCATGAGCATCATGACCTTCAACCTGCTCGACGCGCTGCAGGCCGCGCGCGTCCTCAAGCGGGAAAAACCGGATGTCAAAATCTGCCTCGGCGGTCCGCACGTCAACCTGTATCCGCAGGAAACCCTGGCGCAGCCGGAAATCGATTTCGTCGTGTTCGGCGAGGGCGAGCCCATCTTCACCGAGTTTGCGCAGGTTCTGGAAGCGGACGGCCCCGATTCGCCGCGCCTGGAAAGCATCCGCGGGCTGGGTTTCAAGCAGGACAGCGTGCCGCGCATCAACCCGGCGCGCACCGATCTTGTGGATCTCAACGCCCTGCCCAACCCGGCCCGGCATCTGGTGGACGTTTCCCAATACCAGCACATCATCGGTGAGGGACGGCAGTTCTTCACGCTGCAGGCGACGCGCGGATGCCCGGCCGCCTGCTCGTTCTGCGACATCCGCAAGACCAAATTCCGCATGCGCTCGCCGGAAAGCGTCGTGGGCGAGATCGAGGAACTGGTGGACATGGGTGTGGACGATTTGTTCTTCGTCGACGACACCATCACCATCGACAAAAAAAACGTGCTCGCCATCTGCGACCGCATCGTCAAGCGCGGCCTCAAAGTCCACTACAAGATTTCCGCGCGCGTGGACACGGTCAACGAGGACATCCTGCGCGCCCTCAAGCGCTCCGGCTGCTACCGCATCCATTACGGCATCGAATCGGCGACGCCGCGCCACCTGAAATATCTGCAGAAAGGCCAGACGCCCGAAAAAGTGCTGCGCGCCTGCCGCTTGACGAAGAAAACCGGCATCGGTTTTTTCGCCTACATGATGATCGGCATCCCGCACGAGACGCGCGAAGAGATGATGCACACCGTGGACTTCGCCAAGAAACTGAAACCCGATTACGCCCAGTTCTCCATCTGCACGCCCTACCCGAAAACGGAACTGTATTTTCAGATGCTGAAGGAAGGCATCGTGCCCGAGGATTACTGGCAGCGGTTCGCGGAACACCCCACGCCCGACTTCAAGATCCGTTTCTGGAACCGCGATTTTTCAGAGGAGGAGCTGCGCGCCATTCAGGACGAATGCCACAGCCGGTTCTACCGCCAGCCGACCTACATCATGAAGCAGATCGCCAAAGTGCGTTCCTGGGCCGATTTCACCGCCAAGGCGCGCATGGGGACCCGGATCCTCACCAGCCGCCTGGGCGTGACCTCCTGATCGAAAATTTTCCGAAATAGCGCTAAAATCACTGTAAAACCGCCTCTTATTTGCATTTCACAAAAATCTCTCTGAATCGCTGCCATTCCACGGGAAACTGCCCGAAAAAGGGTATAAAACCGTGCTATCGCTCAACAAAAATTGTCAAATATGGCAAATTTTGCCACTGAACCCAGCCCCCAGCCCCTACTGTCATAAAAATAATGCACTGTAAATCATAAGATTGCGTTTTTTCACACGCAATCGTCCGCTTTGGTACCGGACTTGCATCTTATGTGATACAAATCACACTCTCGAAAATCAGCCCAGATTCCCCTGAAACAGGGGCAACCCATACCCGGTGCCAAGACCATGAAGCGTCAACATGAACACTTCAAAAACAGCAAGGGATTCACTTTGATCGAAGTTCTGATCGTGATCGGCATCATCGGCGTTCTCGCGGCCATCGCCATTCCCCGGTTCACCGAGTACAAGCAGCGCAGCTACGATTCGCTCGCCAAGTCCGACCTGCAGAACATATTCAAAGTCTGCAAGGCCTACTGGGCCGACTCGCTGGGCACCGCCAACTGCACCCTCGCCGTCGCCACCTCGGTGACGTATGGTTACGAGCAGTCTCCCAACGTCAACCTCACGCTCACCAACACCACCGAGCAGGGATTCGACATCACCGCCTCGCACACCGCAAGTTCCAACAGCTTCAACATCGATTCGACCGGCGTGGTCGCCATTCAGTAGTCCCACCGAAAACAACTGAAATTCCGTCTTTTATTCGCCGCAAGTCCGTCCTGCCCCGGCTGAGGGATGATCCCGCGCGGCAGTTGTTGTAGAATCGGGACAGTAATAATTGCACGCTGCGACTACCATGCTGAAAATCCACGAAATCTACAGGAGTATCCAGGGTGAATCGTCGTACACCGGCCTGCCCTGCGTGTTCGTGCGCCTCACCGGCTGCAACCTGCGCTGCACCTGGTGCGACACCGAGCACGCCTTTTACGAAGGCACGGACATGAGCCTCGATGCGATCGTCGCCGCGGTGGAAGCGTTCGACACCCCGCTTGTGGAAATCACCGGCGGTGAACCGCTGGCCCAGAAAGACGCCGTCCCCCTGATGCGCCGGCTTCTGGACAAGGGCCACCGCGTGCTGCTGGAAACCGGGGGTTCGCTGTCCATCAAAGCGGTGCCGGATGCCGTGATCAAGATCCTGGACCTCAAATGTCCCGGAAGCGGCGAGGCGGATAAAAATCTCTACGAAAACCTGCGCTACCTGAATGCGAACGACGAAGTGAAATTCGTCATCCTCGACCGCAGCGATTACGAGTGGAGCAAGGACATCATCACAAAGCACGCGCTCGATGAAAAAGCCCGCATTCTGTTTTCTCCCGTCTACGACAAACTGCCCCTCAAGGATCTGGCCGAATGGATCCTTGCGGACAATCTTCCCGTGCGCCTGCAGACCCAGCTGCACAAAGTGATCTGGAGCAAGGACGCGATCGGCGTCTGACCGCAGCCGGGCAACCGAAACCCTCTCACGCCGCATCACGCATTTCCATGACATCGATGATCTCTCCCGAATCCATCGCCACGCTGCAGAAAAACCTGCTCGGCTGGTTCGACCGCGACCAGCGCGCCATGCCCTGGCGTGACACGCGGGACCCTTACCTCATTCTGGTCTCGGAGATGATGCTGCAGCAGACTCAGGTGAAGACCGTGATCCCCTATTTCGAGCGCTGGACGGCGGCGTTTCCCACCGTGCACAAGCTCGCCGCCGCGCGCGAGAGCCGCGTGCTGAAGCTGTGGGAAGGGCTGGGTTATTATTCGCGCGCACGCAATCTGCACCGCGCCGCGAAAACCATCGTCAACGAACACGACGGCAGGGTTCCCGGCACGCTCGATGAAATCCTCACCCTGCCGGGAGTGGGCCGCTACACCGCCGGAGCGGTGCTGAGCATCGCTTTCGACAAACCGGTTCCGGTTCTCGACGGCAACGTCAAGCGGGTGCTCTCGCGCTTGTTCTGCCTCGACGAGAACGGCCGCAACAAAGCCTCCGAAAACCGCCTGTGGCTGGCCGCGGAAAGCCTGGTTCCCGCATCCCGTCCCGGCGATTTCAACCAGGCGGTGATGGAGCTTGGCGCCACGCTCTGCCTGCCGCAGAATCCGCTTTGCCTGTTGTGTCCAATTGGCGCCTCCTGCGAGGCGAAACGTGAAGGCGTGCAGGACCGTTTCCCTCCGGCGAAGGAACGCGCCCCGGCGAAAAAGATCAGCGTCAGCGCCGCCGTGATCCGCCGCAACGGCAAGGTCTACATCCAGAAACGGCCATTCAAGGGGCTGATGGGAGGGCTGTGGGAATTTCCCGGCGGCAAACTTGAAAAAAACGAAAGCCCGGAAGACGGCCTGCAACGGGAGATCCGCGAGGAGCTTGGGGTCGAAGTCAGGCTCAAGGAAAAACTCATGGTCGTCAAGCACAGCTACACGCAGTTTCGCGTCACACTGCACGTGTTTCTCTGCGATCTGGAAAAAGGCAGATTGCGCCCGACGAGCTGCGAGGCGTGGAAATGGGTGCCGCTGGATCAAATGGATCGATATCCTTTTCCCGCCGCCAATGCTAAAATTTTAACAAAACTGCGGCAAAACGGGCATGCGGTGCGTCCCGCGGCTGCGAATAACCACAAGGCAAAAAAACAAAGTTCCCGTTAACCCCGCAGCCGCGCAGGCTTTAAGAAAAAAAACATGCCCCTTTCTCCCGGAATCAAAGTCACCCTGGTCGGCGCCGCCGCCAACCTGTTTCTCTCCGCGATCAAATTCGCCGGTGGCTGGCTGGGCATGAGCACGGCGCTGATTGCCGATGCGGTGCACTCGCTGTCCGATCTCGTCACCGACTTCGTGGTATTGGCGGCGCACAAAATAGGCATGATTCCCGCCGACGACGACCACCCCTACGGCCACGGCCGCGCCGAAACCCTGGGCGCCACCCTCGTGGGCATCCTGATCATCCTCGCGGCCGTCGGCATCGGCCTGGAAGCCTGGGACGTGATGCAAAGCGGATCCGACCGCATTCCCACCTGGGTTGCGGCCGCCGCCGCGGTCGTGTCCATCCTGGTCAAGGAAGGGCTGTTTCATTACACCGTAAGAGTGGGTGAGAAAACCGGCAGCCCGTCCGTCGTCGCCAACGCCTGGCACCACCGCTCCGACGCCATCTCTTCCGTGGCGGCCCTGGTGGGAATCGGCGGCGCGCTCATGGGTTATCCCATTCTCGACCCCTTGGCCGGGATCGTGGTGGCGCTGCTGATCCTCAAAGTGGGTATCGAGATTTTCCTGGGCGGTTTCCGCGATCTCATGGACACCGGTTTGAGTGAGGAAAAGATCCGCAGAATTCAGGAAGTCATCGACGGCATTCCCGAAGTGATCCGCTATCACGACCTGCGCACCCGGCGCGTGGGCGGCGAAATCATGATGGACGTGCACATCCAGGTGGACCACGATCTCACCGTGACCGAGGGACACACCATCGCCGAGCGGGTGCGGCGCAACCTGATCAAAAATTTCAGCAAAATTCAGGACGTGCTGGTGCACGTCGATGCCGAGCCGGACGACGCCGTGCAGACGGTGTTTCCCGCCACGCGCGAGGATTTGAAAAGCAGCATCGACGCCGGACTGGAACCGGAAAACGGCTGGCTGGAAAAAACGGGAATGCGCGTGCACCACATCAAGGGCAAAACCATCGTCGATCTTTACGTGCGTGTGGACAACCTGCTGGACCCGCAGGAATTGAAATCGCGCTTCGACCGTATCAAGGAAAGGCTGAAAGAATCGGACAAGATCGATACGGTGAAATTCTACCTGGATGTGAACTGAGAGTGGAGTTTGTCGGTTTCACGCACCGGAGGGGCGCCGGTGTGAACGGGAGCCACGGCGTTCAATTCCTTGAGGCGGTCCTGCTCCCACACAAATTCGAGTTCAGCCCGGTCCTTGAAGTGGCCGCGCTGATACGCGTGCCCGAACACCAGCGGCAGCGACACGCTGGGCTCGATGAACGCCATCGCAAAATTCGCTTCCTTGTTGACCTTGCCCCAGGACTGCGCTTCCGCCAGCGTGCTGCCGCTCAGTCCGCCCCAGTGCGGCGCGTCGGCTGTCATCTGCAGGGCGTATTTGTGGCCGCCGGTGTATTGCCCGAAGATGTAGGACATGACGATGGAGTCGTTGATGTAATTTTTGGGAACGCCGCCCGCCACGTAGAACGCCGCCGTGCGCGGAGACTGCACCACCGCCTGCGTCAGCTCGTAGTTGTCGCGGATCGCGTCGATGGTGATGGGCGTGCGCCCTTCCTTGCGGCTGACGTAGTAGTGTTCCGTGAGCCCGATGCCGATGCTCGAATCGTTGAGCGCCGGGCAGAACACCGGCACGCCTTTCTTGCGCGCCGTGACCAGGATCGATTCGGGATCGTCGATGGTGGCCGACAGGGCGTGCAGAAATTCGCGGCTGGAATAACTCCTCGGCTCCAGGGTGCCGGCGAAGTTTCCGATCTTTGTGTCGTACTCCGCGAACAGCTCCTCATCCACGTAGGTGTCGTAGATGCGGTTGATGAACAGATCCCGCAGCTTGGTGTCGTCCGCGTGCGGGCTGCCCAGGTAGTGCCCGCCTCCCTGCGCGGCGTAATAATCCTGATACAGAATCGCGCCGGTGGAAACGATGACGTCCACCATGTTGTGGTGCACCATGTCGCGGATCACCTTCCTCAGCCCCGCGGCGATCAGAGGACCCGCAAGCCCCAGAAGAATGGTGGGCCGTTCCTCGTCGGTCAACATCTTTTTAAACACGTTGGCGCAGAGCCCGATGTTGCGCGCCTGGATCGATGCGGACTGAAACGAATCCACAAGATCGGCCACGTCGTTGATGGCGCCGAAATCGTGATGATTGATCCGGGTCTCAAGGATTTCGCCCTTCTCCTTTTTCTGGTTCGGTTTCAAAGGTTCGGGCAAAAGAAAATCCTTATAGGCCATGGGGCGTTCTCCGCAATTTGGGGAATTGAGTGGACATGGTACCGCTTCGACCGCTTAGAATCAAGCGCGCCCGGCCGCGGCACAACGGCGGGGCGATTCGCGCCGCTCGCATTTCAGCAGACCGATGTCGATGCGGCCGGTTCGCTCACAGGCGCGAGCACAGGTCGGAAGAATGCGTCTTCGTGTCCACCTTTTCAATCGCCTCGATGATGTTGCCATTCTCGTCGATCACATACGAGATGCGCGAGGCGTAGTCATCGCCGGCATTGGCGACCGCGTGGTAGGCGAGGGAAATCTCGCGGTTCACATCGCACAGCAGCGGAAACGGGAAAGAATACTTTTCCGCGAACGCCTTGTTGTCCGCCTCGTTGTCGAGGCTGACGCCGTACACCTGCGTGTTTTTATTTTTGAATTTTTCATAGTCGTCGCGGAATCCCTGGCCTTCCATCGTGCAGCCCGGCGTGTCCGCCTTGGGGTAAAACCACAGCACCACTTTTTTTCCTCTGAGATCCTTCAGGGTGACGGTGTTGCCGTTGTGGTCCTTGACGGAAAAATCAGGTGCCTGAGTCCCGGTGGCGAGCATGCGCTGTCTCCTTTGTTCGAATGATGGGGTTTTAGGTTCAACCTTTAGATGAAACCCGCCGCGAATGGGAGCAAGAATTTTTCAGCAACACGCGGGATGCAGGAACGAAACGGCTCTCACCGGCTCCTCTGCGCCAGGATGGCTTCCGCCAGAATGAGATCGTCCGCCTGCGTGATCTTGATGTTCAGCTCCGAACCGCGCACGATGTGAACCGGCCGCCCCAGGTGCTCCACCAGCGCCCCTTCGTCGGTGCCGTAGTAGGAATCCCGCGCCGCCTTGCCGAACGCTTCCAGGAGCAGCGCGTAGCGAAAAGCCTGCGGCGTCTGGATGCGCCACACCCCTTGCCGGTCCACCGTGCGCGTGACCACGCCTTTTTCATCGGCATGCTTGAGCGTGTCGCTGGCGGGAACCGCCGCGACGGCGGCGCCCTTTTCGTCCGCCGCCTGCACCACCGCGCGAACCAGTTCGCTCGTCACGAAGGGCCGCACGCCGTCGTGCGTCATCACGATATCCGTGTCCGCATCGAGGGCGTTGAGTCCGTTGCGCACCGAGTCCTGCCGCTGCGCTCCGCCGATGACGACCTGTTTGACGATCGGGCACTGGCGCGGCCAGCTGGCCTGCGCTTCGGCGAATTCCGCCTCCGGCACCACCAGCACGGCGGCATCGACGGCGCCGCTGCCGGCAAGCGCTTGCAGCGTGTGATAAAGAAGCGGCTTGCCGTTGAGAGAAAGAAACTGCTTCGGAACGGCGGCTCCCATGCGGACGCCCTGGCCCGCCGCGGGTATGATGGCGGCGACTTTCATGTGATTTCCAGCCGGTGAATGCGGTCTTGAGTTCGGTTCAAACGAAACGGATTCCGGGTCTGCGGTTCAGGATTCGAAAATGATGTCGAACGCTTCGATTAGATCCTTGACGTAACGGATCTCAAGCGGTCCTTTCGCCAGGTCCTGGCCCTTGCGGGCGGATTGCGGCACGATGCAGCGGGTGAATCCGAGCCGCTTGGCTTCCATGATGCGCGATTCCAGCTGCATGACCGAACGGACTTCGCCGGTGAGTCCGACCTCACCGATCATCACCGTTTTGCGGTCGATCACCTGGTTCTTGAAACTGCTCGCGATCGCCGATGCCACGCCCAGATCGATGGCCGGTTCCAAAACCTTGATGCCGCCCGCCAGATTGACGAAGATGTCCTCGCCCTGAAACTGCAGCCCCATGCGTTTTTCCATGATGGCGATCAGCAGCGTCATGCGGTTTTGGTCAAGTCCCGTCGCCATCCGGCGCGGCATGCCGATGGAAGAGGACGTGCTCACCAGAGCCTGCACCTCGACCAGCAGCGTGCGGCTGCCTTCAAAACTGGAAACGATGACCGAGCCGGGCGAATCGGCGGGCCGCTCCGAAAGAAAGATCTCCGAAGGGTTGTCCACCGTGTTCAGTCCGCCGGCGGTCATCTCGAACACGCCGATCTCCGGTGTGGAGCCGAAACGGTTCTTGATCGTCCTCAAAATCCGGTAACTGTGGCCGCGGTCGCCCTCGAAGTATATCACCGTATCGACGATGTGCTCGAGCGTTTTGGGGCCCGCGAGCGCGCCCTCCTTGGTGATGTGGCCGATCAGAAAGGTCGGCAGCGCCCGCTGCTTCACCGCCTGGAAAATCTTGAACGCCACTTCCCGCACCTGGCCGATGCTGCCCGGCGCTGAGGTGAGTTCCTGGGAAAAAAAAGTCTGAATCGAATCGAGCACCAGCACCGCGGGGTCCACCTTTTCCACCAGGCGCAGAATTTCCTCGATGCAGATTTCAGGGCTGATCAGCAGGTTCTCAGTGAGGGCGCTCAGCCGTTCCGCCCGCATCTTGATCTGCGCCGGCGACTCCTCTCCGGAAACGTAGAGCACTTTCATGCCCAAACCGGCCATGCGGCCCGCCGCCTGCAGCATGAGCGTGGACTTGCCGATTCCCGGATCGCCGCCGAGAAGCACCAGCGAGCCGTCCACCGCGCCGCCTCCCAGCGTCCGGTCGAATTCGCTGATTCCCGTGCTCCTGCGCGCCGCGTTCAGGCTCTCGATCTCGGTGATGGCGTACAGGGCGGGCTCCGCCGCGCCGCCGGAGACGCCGCGCGGGTTGACGCCCGGCGCACGGCTTTTCACGACTTCCTCGGAAAGCGTGTTCCACTCTCCGCATTCCGGGCATTTGCCGAGCCATTTGGGCGCGCGGTGCCCGCAGCTCTGGCAGACGAATTGCGATTGGGTTTTGGCCATAAACGGGAAACAGGCGGGAGATTAAAACCGCATGGTGGCAGTGCGTCCGGTGATAGATTCCTGCCGATGCAAAACGCAGTCGGCAGTGCGCCGAAGCGGGAGTGAAAAATTAAGAGGCGCCGGGCAGCGCGGTCCACCTGCGGTCAGGGGGCTTTCGCGGAAGCAGGCCCTTTGGCAAGACTGGCCAGGGTTTTGCGGATGGCGTCGTTGCGGGAGATGTTGACGTTGGCCTTGCGCGAGAGCTCGCTTAAAACCTTCTTGGTCTCCAGTTCCGCTTTCTGGCTGGAAATCTGCGTCTTTTTGATATCGGACTGGGTTTTGACAATCTCATCCTGCGTGCGGATGATTTCGGCCTGGGTCTTGAGCACCTGAGACTGGGCGCGCTTCATATCCAACTGCGCCTGGCGCAATTCAGCCTGCGCCTGTTTGGTTTCCTTCTGCACGCGCAGCATTTCCGCCTGGGCCTTGCGGATCTCGGCCTGCACCTTGTTCATCTCAAGCTGGGTGTTCTTGATCTCCTGCTGATGCTTGGTGAAGCCGGACTGATCCTGGTTCATCTGCACCTGCGCCCGGCTCATATCCGCCTGCGCCTTGCTCATCTGCACCTGCGCCTTGTTCAACTCCACCTGCGCCTTGAGCACCTGTCCCTGGGACTGCTTGATCTCACCCTGGGTGGCGAGAACCTGCACCAGCTTGCCCTGCTCGGAAGCCATGGATTTCAGGATGTCGATGAGTTTGGAAAGCTTGGTGTTCGCCAGATCGACGTTGCCGAGTCCGGCTTCCAGGGTCGACAGCGATTTCTCGAAATTCTGCAGCGACTGGCTGATTTCGGTGGTGCGGGCGGTCATCTGAGTGGACGTGCCCATGAGCTTGTCGACCTTCTGATCGTTTTGCAGGCCCGCGCCTTTAAGAAGATCCAGCTTGTCGTGGATCGCCGCCAGAAGCGCCGCCGAGGATGCGCTCTGCGCGTTGACGCCCTTGAGGCTCTCGGCCAGTTTGTTGATCTTGTCGTCGGCCACCATCAGGTTCTTGTTGACCAGCTCGATTTTCTGCGAACCGGTGCTGGACTGGGTGACCAGATTTTCCTGTACCTTGGACAGCGTGTCCATGACCTGGGAGATGCTGTCCAATTGGGCGATCAGGCTGTCTTTCAGCTTGACGATATTCTCATGCGCCCGCATGACGTTGTCGTTGGTCTGCCCCATGTTGCTGAAGATGACTTCGATCTTCTGCCGGCTTTCCTGGTCTTCCTTGAGACTTTTTTCCAGGATCTCCACCAGCTTCTGGTTTTTTTGATTGATTTCCGAAAACCCGGCCACCACCGCCTTGTTGTTTTCATTGTTCGACTTGCTGATTTCAGCGAGCAGCACCTGCCGCGCCTTTTCGTTCTGCTTGATGATGGCGGGGATCAGCTCCGACTTGAAGATTTCGTTGGCCTTGTCGAGCGTCTGGGTCTGGGTCTTGAGCTGGGCCACGACCTTCACCAAAGACTCGTTGTTCGACTTGGAAAGATCCTGAAACTGCTGCTGGTTGAGCTTGGCGAACTTGTCCATGTCTCCGGCCAGCGACTTCTTCAGGGCGTCGAACTGCCCGGCCATGCTGGTCTGAAATTTTTCGTTCGCGTCCACCTGCTGAGTCAGATGCTGGTTGAGGCTGGTCATCTGCTTTTCCACACTGGCCATTTTGGTGGCGAAGCTTTTGGCGATCTCGGAACGGATCTGCGCCTCGATCTGGTCGAGCTTTTTATTGGTGGCGTTGACGTAAGCCGCAAGGTCGGACTGCCCCTGCTCCACGCTGCCCTGCAGATCGGGAAGGATGGTTTTGATGTCCTGAACCTGCCTGAGAAGGTCCTCTTCGACGCCCTGAATGGCTTTCAGCTTGCCCATTTCCAGGGACACGAGCCGGGCATTGATTTTTTTGATTTCGCCGAAAATACGCCGCCAGTTTTCCTCGTCGTTGTCGAACAACCCGGCGGAGGCGATGGGAGCAGGCAGGATAAGAAATCCCATGAAAATGAAACCAAGCAGAAAGTTTCGCAGGTCTTTCATGAGTCGATCTCTAAAAATTTGAATTTAGGGGAGTCCGCGGTTTCGAACTGCGGAACGCGGCCTCTTGAGTAAAACGAGAACAAAAAGATTGATCGCAACGGAGCAGCCTCCGTTACGATCAGATCCTGAAGTTCGCTTATGATGAAGATTCTAGCAGACGCCCGGCTCACTCAGCAACCATAAAGTGGGCGCGCCGGTTCCGCCACCAGCAGCCTTCATTGCTTTCCAGGCAGAACGGTTTTTCTTCGCCGTAGCTGATCACGTGCAACCGGTTCTCCGAAATTCCCAGAGACGCCAGAAACCGCTTGGTGGAATCCGCCCGCCTTTGTCCGAGCGCCAGGTTGTAATTGTTGGTCCCGCGCTCATCGCAATGACCCTGGATCTCAACCTTGATGTTCGGGTGCTGCTTGAGAAAATCCGCGTTCTGCTTCAGCACGCTTTTGGAGCGCTCGTCCAGGTCGTACTTGTCGAACTCGAAATGCACGTCCTTGAGCTCCGAGGTCGGCCGGAACGAATACAGGCGCGCTTCGTCGATTCCGCTGTCGTCCATCATGGAATCGGAGCCGCGCATCGTCACGTCCTCGCTCTGAATCGGATCTTCAGCGCTGGCGAAGGGATTCCCCTGTCCGAAGGATCCGGAAGAGCCGTTTCCGGGCTCCCCGCCCATGGAGTCGGAGGTCATCGCGGCATCGGCGGATTCCGAAAAGATGGAGGAATCGTCCGCGGCGGATGCGACACCGGTTTCCGACAGGTTTTCTTCCCGGACGAAATCGGACTCGTCAAAGCCGCCCGTCGCGTCGGCAGCCGACTCGTTGGGATCGGCCGCAAAGTCGTTGTTCCCGCTGTTGGCGGATCCGCCGATCGGGAAATCGTCTTCCGGGACAAAACCCTGTTCCGCACCTGAAGAATCGGCCACTTCCTCAAGTTCGCTGTCGGCGACCGAACCGGACGCTTCGATTTCCGGCGGCATGAGCTTTTTCGAGCACCCCGCCATCAATCCTATTGCCAACAAAACACAAAATAGGCTGAATCCTTTCTGTTTTAAACTCATTTGTACCCTCGTGGTTGTTGTCCCCATAGTATTAATGTACCAGCTTATTTAAAATTCGTCATCGCGCCCTGTCTCCCTAGTAAGAGCCCGACAAATCACAGATTTCATTCTGATTATGTAAATTCAGGACCAAATGGGCCGATCCAAAATTATACCTAAATTATATCAAATAATCGACCCTGTTTAACCTTTTTTTTCAATTCCGCTGCTCAGGAACTGCTTGATTTTATAAATGTTATCATTTCACCGGTCGGCGGGGGGAACCGGATCGGGAGCTTAAACTCCCATAAAAAAAGGATTTCTCTCAAACGGGCCCTCCCCTCAAAGATACAATAAATGTAAAACGGATCAAGCCAATTTTTTGCCCGGACGGGTTGGAAAAATTCAGCGTTTGGCGTAGGGAGACCAGGCCGGACTGTGCCCGCCGCCCTCCATGAAGGACAATTGACGCTCCTTGCCTCCGTGGATGGATTTGATGAAAACGTTCAGTTTCCCGCCTTCCCTGCGCCGATACACGATGAAACGTCCGTCCGGGGACCAGGTCGGTTGTTCGCAGCTTCCGGCTCCTGTGGTGAACTGCTCGCTTTTACGGGTGTTGAAGTCGTAGATCTTGATCTGAAATTTGCGCCCGACCCGGGAGGTGTAGGCGATCTTGTCGCCGTTGGGCGACCAGGCCGGATTGTCGTTGTAGCTGGAGCCGAAGGAGATGCGCTTGACGCCGCTGCGGTCGCCGTCCTTCACGTTCATGATGTAGATCTGCGGCGCTCCCGTACCGGAACGGTCCGACGTGAAGGCGATCTGGTCGCCTTTCGGCGACCAGGTGGGCGAGGTGTCGATGTTGAAATGACGGGTCAGCCGCTTGAGCCCGAAATTCTTCTCCAGCACATAGATCTCTGAATTGCGGTCCTTGCTGAGCACCATGGCGATCCGCTGCCCGTTGGGCGACCAGGCCGGCGCCGCGTTGAGGCCGGGGAGCTTAAGCAGCGTCCTGCGTTTTTTGCCCGAGGCGCCGATCATGACCAGATCCGGATTGCGCGCCGCATAAGAGGTGTACACGATCCACCCGCCGTCCGGCGACCAGGCCGGCGTCAGGATGATGCTCTTGTCGTTGGTGATCTTTCTCAGGTTGTGGCCGTCGAAATCGACGGTGAACACTTCCTTGTTGTCGCCCACCTGCGAGAGAAACGCGATCTTGGTTTCCGCTACACCGCGCCGGCCCGTCAACTGCTTCACCACCTCGTCCGCATAGCGGTGGATGATGCGGCGCAGAAACTTGCGCGTGGCGGTGTAACGCTTGCCCAGAATGAACCGCTTGGTCGCGGTGTCGTACAGCCTGAAGGTCACGCTGAACGAATCGTCGAACGGATCGACCTTGTAATTGGTGCGCAGGAGCCATTGCGCCCCCACCTGATTCCAGCTGGCGTAGGAAACCTTGGGGTTGGACCGCTCGGCCCGTTCCAGCGAATCGTAGGAGGAAGGATCCACGACCACAAACAGTTCGGAAAGCTGAAGATCGTTCACCATGATGTTCCAGCCCTCGCGGCCGACCCCCTGCTTGTCCTCATGACCTTCCTCCAGGATGAAGGGCGGCACCGCAATGTTCACCTTCTGACGGGTTGCCCGTTCCAGATCGATGCGGATTTTGGAATCCGCAAAAGCCAGACCGGGGAAACACAGAACGAAAATCGAAAACAGCAGGATTATTTTTTTCATCATGGGTTTAAGGTTCCGGAACATATTTAAAGTGAATGGTGATGTTGAGATTCGGGTATTTCAATTCTTCCGGAAATGGAGGAAAGGGTTCCGCCTCCATCACCGCGCGGACAGCCAGGGTGTCGAGAATGTCCACCCCGGAACTGTTGTCGATCACGGGCCGGTCGATATTGCCCCTGGAGTAGATGGTCAGCAAGACCACCACTTCTTTATTATTGTACTTTCGTCCCAGAGGCTCATACCATTTTTTATAAACTTTCTGCCGCACCAGGCCGATGTACTGCGCGAGAATATCCGGATCCGGCTCGCCTTCCGAAGCGATGGGGGAACCGCCCTCCACCGCCGCCACCGACGGCGCCGACAGCTCCTCGGCCTCCGGCACCTGGACTTTCCAGATATCGCTCTCAAACTCCATGGCCAGCGTTTTCTGATTGGCCACGTCGATCTGCACTTCCTGTTTGTCGGCCTCCAATGTATCGAGTTTCTTGAGGATCAGTTCGACTTCCCCCGAATCCAGTTTGGCGTCGAGCGCGGCCTGCGGGCGGGAAGCCGGTTTCTCGCTCGGTTTGTGCATGTTGGGATGCGGCGCTTTCAGTTCATCCAGCTCCTTCAAAAGATCCACCGTCGATTTTTCACTCTGCTTTTTTTTGACCTCCAGCGTCGGTCTCTCCAGCGCTGCGAATTCGAGTTCCTTAAGAGAGGACACTTTTTTTTCCGGGGTCTCCTGGGTCTCCACAGGTTCCTGCGGCACCGGATCGAGCTCGCTTTGCATTTTTAGCTGCTCAAAATCCGCCAGCGGGTCCGGCGGGGCCGGTATGGTGGCTTTCGGCTCGGGTTCGCGTTTTTTTGGCGGCGCCACATCCGCTTCGTGCACCTTGTCCTCTTGCAGCGGCGGCGGTTTCGGAGCGGGCGTTTTTTTCTTCGGTTTCTGCGCTTCCAGTTTGGCGAGCTGGTCGAGCTCTTCGATCAGGCCCGGCTTTTGCTTGCCTTCGAGCTGATCGAGCTGGTTCACGATTTTCTGCGATGCGTCCGGAGTCTGCACCGTGGCCGACGGCAGCGGATCGAATTTCAAGGATTCAGAAATCGGCGTCACTTCTTTCGGTTGAAATTTAGGCTTCGCCGCTTTCGGTTCCGGCGGCTTGGGCTGCGGTTTCGGCGGTTGTTTTTTCTCCGCCACCCGTTTCACCGGTTCAGGCTTGCGGACTTTTTTGGGCGGTGGTGTTTTCTTTTTTGGCTGGCCGGTGGGCTTCTCCACCAGCTTCACCATCAGCGCCGGCTTGATCACGATTTCATTCTTCACGGTTTGTGGAATGAACAGAACCAGAGTCATGAACATGAAATGGCCGAACACCGAGGCCACAAGCATCTGGTTGAAATCCCATGATCTTGTAAACTGTAACCTCATGAGTCCGAAGGGTCGGTCACCATGCCTATGTTCTGGACTCCCGCCCGTTTCAACGTCGCCATCACCGTCATGACGAATCCATAATCCAGAGTTTTATCCGCATTGAGATAGACATCCCCCTGTTTGTTGTTCTTGAGGTAGGTCTCCAGGTTGCGGCTCAGCTCCACCAGGTTGGGCACTTCATCCTTGTTCCAGAAGATGCGCTTGTTGCTCTGCAGCGAAACGGTAGGGATGTCTTTGACTTCAACCGGCGCGATGCTTTCTTTCGGCAGCTGCACGTCGACGCCGTGCTGCATCAGTGGCGCCGTGATCATGAAAATAACGAGCAGAACCAGCATGACGTCCACAAAGGGCGTCACGTTGATCTCGGACATCATGGGGCGCCTGCGGTTTAACATCGAACCTTCCTCTCATTACGGGTGAACGATCCTGAGAAACGGTCAGGATCAGGAAAAGTCGAACGTCTTCGCTTTTTCAGGCTCCGGCATGAAGTTCTTCTCCACCATGTAAACGAAATCGTGGGAGAAATCGTCCATCATGCTGGTGAACAGCCGGATTTTGTCGCTCAGATAATTATAGAATATGACAGCCGGGATGGCTGCCACAAGTCCCGCCGCCGTGGCGATCAGCGCTTCGGCGATTCCCGGCGCCACGCCGCCGATGCTGGCGGTGCCCTGCAGGCCGATCGAGCGGAACGAATGCATGATGCCCCAGACGGTGCCGAACAATCCGATGAACGGCGCCGTGCTGCCGGTGGTGGCGAGAAAATCCAGCCGCTTGGAAAGCCGCATCACCTCGCGGTTGATCGCCTTGTTGAGCACCAGGCCGATCCCCTTGATATCCTTGCCTGTGAGGGGTTCACCATGCGGCGAGGGGGACTCGCCCCGGCGGTCCCGTTCCTTTTTGGCCATGTCCTGAAACAGGAACAGTTCCCGGTAGCCGGTCAGGAAAACCCGGGCAATCGGGCTGTATCGAAGCTCGCGGGAATAGTTGTAGATATGCGTCAGGTTCTCGGATTTGGAAAAATTGGCAAGAAACCGGTCGTCCTCGCGGCGCGCTGCCCGGTAGACGAAAAACTTGCTCAGAATGATAGCCCAGGAAACGATCGAAAAAACGAGCAGCAACAACAGTACGGCCTTGGCCATCGGTGTGGACTGGATCACGAGGTCCACAACACTCAATGGTTGCTCATTGATGGGATTTTCCACGAAAGAACCTCTGGCTGGATTGGTGGGGCGGGATTCTTGTGCCAATGACTGTCACTCATCACACAACTATCGATTTTTCAATATAGTTAAATCCCCAATCGATGTCAAATGAAATGAACTGCGCTCACATCCTGCAACAACGGACCGTCTGCTGCAATCGCCCCGCCTGCATCCCGCACTTGTTATCAGCGCGTTTTGAGTCGATCTTCCGCTCTGCGCGCTTCAGCCGGACTTGATTTTGAATCAATGGTTTTTAGCAATTAATGAGGCGTTTCAGGACTGCAAATCGACCAGCCATTTTCAGAGCATAATACAGAAACTGAAAAAAGGTCAAAAAACCTTCGGCACAGGCGGGAGATGGGGGGCATCGCCAGCGTCCTGCATCGGCAACAGAAACGGAATCAGTTTTTCACGCGCTCCAGGTATTCTCCCGAACTCGTTGAAACGCGCACTTTTTCGCCGATCTGGATGAACTGGGGCACCGTCACGACCAGTCCGGTTTCCAGAGTTGCGGGTTTTCCCGAGCCGGAGGCGGTGGCGCCTTTCATGGGCGGCTCGGTGTCGGTCACTTCCAGGTCCACCGTTTCGGGAAACGAAACACCGATCGGCTCGCCTTCGCAGAACTCGATCTGCACCCGCGTGTTCGGCAGCAGAAATTTTTTCGCGTCTTCCACGAAAGTCTCTTCAAAAAACGTCTGCTCGTAGGTTTCGCAGTTCATGAAGCAATAGCCGGAGGGGTCGTTGTACAGGTACTCCATTTCCGTCTGCTCCATAACCGCGCGCTCGATTTCCTCATCGGCGCGGAATTTGACATCCCGCTGCGTTCCGTCCTTGAGGTTGCGCAGCTTGGCCTGCAAAAACGCGCGTTTGTTGCCGGGAGTCCGGTGCTCGGCGCTCAACACCTTGTACAGCGAGTTGTTGTATTTGATGACAAAACCGGGCCGAATCCCGTTTCCGCTCACATAAACCGGCATGCAGCAAACCCTCAAGTTTCTTTGGTTATTGAAAACAACGCTTCACCTGAATTTCGTTGCGTGTGATTATAGCCGGAGACCGGGCAGAATCAAGTAAAATAACCCCTTGCCCGATTCCCGCGAGGATGAAATTTTTTTCATAAGCCGATGACCTGTCATGCTGAGCCTGCCGAAGCATGATTCCCTGCACCCTTCGACAAGCTCAGGGTGACAATAGGCCCTAAATCTCGCAACAAGCTGGCTAATGCAAAAATCTGATAAAGGCCCGCCGATGTCGCAAACCATGTGCCCGCTCTGTCACAGCGATTCCGCCCCGCGCTCCGTCCACACCGGAGAGAACCGTGAATACTGGCTCTGTGGCCGCTGCCGGCTGATCTTCGTGCCGCCGCGACACCACGTTTCGGCCGAAACGGAAAAAAGCCACTACCTCAAACACGAAAACAGCCTGGAAAACGAGGGCTACGTCCGCATGTTCGAAAAGAAAATCGCGATCATTCAGGCACACTGCCCCGGCGTCCGCAGCATCCTCGACTACGGCTGCGGCTACGCGCCGGTGCTGAAAACCCTGCTCGCCCGCAAAGGCTATCGCGCCACCGGCTACGATCCCTACTTTTTCCCGGACACGGACCTCACCGCCCGTTTCGACTGCATCGTCTCCACCGAAACTTTCGAGCATTTCAAGCATCCGGGCCGCGAGCTTGCGGATCTCACCGCGCGGCTGGCTCCCGGCGGTTTTCTCGCCATCATGACGCGCTTTTATCCCGCGGACGGCGAAGGCTTCTCCCTTGCCGATTTCGCCTCCTGGTACTACAAGCGCGACCCGACGCACATCGCCTATTACGGCAGCGCCACCTTCCGCTGGATCGCGGCTGCCTTCGATCTTTGCATCGTGTACAACGACGGCGTCGACTTCATCATTCTGCAGCGCCCGCCGCGCTGATCGCTTTTTAATCGCTTGACGCTGCCGCCCGGAGCGTCTTAAATACGCGCATCACGCAAAGCGTCCACCCACCATTATCGAGGCACCATGACCGGAGAATACATTTTCACCATGCAGGGGCTGAGCAAGACCTACGGCCGCAAGGAAGTTTTCAAGGACATCCACCTTTCCTTCTACCACGGCGCGAAGATCGGCGTCGTCGGCGAAAACGGCGCCGGCAAATCGACGCTGATCCGCATCATGGCGGGAGAGGAAAAGGAATTTCAGGGCCGCGCCCAGCCGATGAAAGGCACGCGCATCGGCTACCTGCCCCAGGAACCGGTCCTCGACGGGGAAAAGACCGTGCGCGAAAATGTGGAGGAGGCGTTCGCCAAAATCAAAACCCTGATCGCCGAGTTCAACGAGGTCAGCGCAAAGATGGCCGAGCCGATGGACGACGACGAAATGCAGAAGGCCCTCGACAGGATGGGCCGGCTGCAGGATGAGATCGACGCGGTGGACGGCTGGGAGCTGGACCGCCAGGTGAACGTGGCCATGGACGCCCTGGTGCTGCCTCCCGACGATCAGAAGGCGGGCACCCTTTCCGGCGGCGAGGCGCGCCGGGTGGCGCTGTGCCGGTTGCTGCTGCAGAAACCGGACATGATCCTGCTCGACGAGCCCACCAACCACCTCGACGCGGAAACCGTGCAATGGCTGGAGGAAGCGCTCGCTTCCTATCCCGGCAACGTCATCGTGTCCACCCACGACCGCTACTTTCTCGACAACATCACCAAATGGATTCTGGAACTGGAACGCGGCCGCGGCATTCCCTTCGAAGGCAATTACAGCGCCTGGCTGGAACAGAAGGCCGCGCGCCTCAAGCACCAGGAGAAAAGTTCCGATCATCTGAAAAAACGCATCGCCAAGGAACTCGACTGGCTGCGCGCCACCCCCGGCGCCCGCCGCAAGCAGAACAAAAGCCGCGTGCGCGAGTACGAAAAACTCGTCGCCAGCCAGGAGGACATCGCCGAAAACTCGCTCGAGATCCAGATCGCCCCCGGCCAGCCGCTGGGAGAACAGGTGCTGGAAGTGGAGGGGCTGAGCAAAGGCTACGGCGGCAACGTTTTATTGAAGGACTTGAGCTTCACCGTCCCGCGCGGCGCCATCGTCGGTCTCATCGGTCCCAACGGCACCGGCAAGACGACGCTGTTCCGCATGATCGTCGGCGAAGAAAAACCCGACGAAGGCAGCCTGAAGCTCGGCTCCACCGTGAACCTCGCCTACGTGGACCAGCACCGGCATGAGCTGGATGCGTCCAAAACCGTGTTCGAGGAAATCACCGACGGGACCGACCAGATCGAAATCGCCGGCCGCACCGTCAACTCACGATCCTATGTGGGCCGGTTCAACTTCAAGGGCACCGACCAGCAGAAAAAAGTTTCCGATCTGTCCGGCGGCGAACGCAACCGCGTGCACCTCGCGAAACTGCTGCGCCGCGGCGGCAACGTCCTGCTGCTGGACGAGCCCACCAACGACCTGGACGTCACCACCCTGAGCAGCCTGGAAAACGCGATCCTCAATTTCTCAGGCTGCGTTCTGGTCATCAGCCACGACCGCTTCTTTCTCGACCGCATCTGCACACATCTGTTGATCTTCGAGGGGGAAAGCAGGGTGCGCTGGTTTGAGGGGAACTTCGAGGAATACAGCGAAAAGCGCAAACAGGAACTGGGAGGCCGCGAAGAAAACCGCCGCTCCAAATACAAAAAGCTGACCATCCATTAACGGGCCGCCGCGAAGCGCCGCGCTCGGGAAAACGTCCGTCCTTCCCTGTCTATTTAGAAAAGCGGGAGCGGGAAAACTTCCGCACATACATGACCAGCTTCCAGATGTCCTCGTCGCTGAGATTGTCATAGGAAGGCATGGCCGTGTTGGGCACGCCTTTTTTGATCACCCAGAACATCTGTCCGTCCGGGATTTCTTTCATCATTTCCCAGCAGGTGAAGTTGCGCGGCAAGGGGTTCGCCCACATGCCCAGCTCGCCGGTGCCGTCGCCGTGGACCCCGTGACAGTGCTTGCATTGCAGCGACTGCGCTTTTTCCAGATAGAGATGCTTGCCCATCAAAATGTTTTTCTGGGTTTGCGGAACCGGGTTTTTCATGTGGTAGATCGCATCCGGAGCCTTGGGCGTGCTCCTTTCCTGCGGGCACGGAACCTTCGGCGGCTCCTCGTCGTTTTCCTCTTTTGCCGCGGTTTTGGACTTGGCCTTTTCCTGGGTCTTTTCCGCCGGATCGGGTTCAAAGTATTCCCAGAAATCCTGCGCGCCCGCGGGCGAGGCGGCGGTCAGAAAAAAAAGCAAGGCGAACGCTGTAAAACAGAATGGATGCGTCGTGGCGGAAGTTTTCATGTCTGTATAGTGTGCACCCCGAAGTACCAGCGGGTAGGATTCAAATCGATTCGGATTGATTGTTTTTTTGAAATTACTCAATTTTTGAGCGACAGTCAATGTCGGCCTGCTTCCTCCCCACCATCAACGCGAAAAACGCCTGATATATAAGATCAATTGCCAAATCTCCCGATCGGTCAGCGTGCGATCGTGCGCCGGCATCCCCGTTCCCTTGGATCCGTTTGCGATGATCCAGAAAAGCTGTCCGTCCGAAATACCCTGCATGTTTTCCGCGCAGGTGAAATTGCGCGGCGGCGGATCCAGCGGCATCGCCAGCTTGCCGTTGCCGGTGCCGCGCACACCGTGGCACAGGCGGCAGGCGGTCGGCTTCGCGTCCTTGTTGTAAAGCGCCTCCCCCTGCTTCAGGTTCGCTTCCGTATCCTTTAGCGGATTGATTTTTTTGAGATATCGCCGCGGGGCGCGGCGGGTCTTGCGCTTCTGCGGGCAGATGCCCGCAGCCGTCCGCATGAACTCCGGCGTCTTTTGCGGGACTTCGGGTTGGACACCGGCGGGAGAGCGGGCCGCGCCGGTGAATACAATCGCGGACAGCACAAACCCGACCGCCACAGTGTGAGGATCCCAGAGCCGGGAGATCACTTATACAGGCTTCTCAGATAATGGACGATCTGCCAGATCTGTTCATCCGTGAGAAACGGATAAGGCGGCATTTGCGTTCCCGGGGAACCTTTCTGTATGACCCAGAACAACTGGCCGTCCGGTATGGATTTCATGGTTTCCGCGCATTTGAAATTGCGCGGCGGCGGATTGAGCCCCGGCGCCATCATCCCGAAACCGTTGCCCGACGCCCCGTGGCAGATCTTGCAGGCCGTGGGCTGCGCGTCCACCTGAAAGAGAGCTTCACCGGCGTAGAGAATCTCTTCGGTGGGCTCGAGGGGATTTTTGCGGTTGAGATAATCATCCGGCGCCTGCGGCGTGGTTCTCTTTTGCGGGCAGACACCCGGCCCGACATGACCTTCACTGTGGATGCCGGGATGCAGTTGATTCGGCGTATCATGCTGCCTGCCCGGCCGGTGCATGCCGCTGGGCAGAGCGAACAGATCGCCTGCCATTAAAAACAGCACAAGGCCCGCGCAAACGGATTGCAAAGTTACTTTGCGAAAGTTGTTGCGCGCATTCAGATTCAAACCAAAGCGCTGCTTCCATTGAGCGACGCTCCGATCATTGCGAACGGACCGTTCATCTTTAAGTCGAGTCATCTGCCTTCCTCTTTCGTTCTCACCGGTCGAACGCGGGAAATCGTTCGACCGCCATCGTCCTTCACTGTTTTCCCGAAAACTGACGCACATATAATATCAACTGCCAGATTTCCCTGTCACTCAAAGATCTGAATGCAGGCATGGCCGTGCCGGGAGAACCGTTTTTGATGATCCAGAACATCTGCCCGTCGGATATATCGTCCATCGTATAATAGCAGGTGAAATTGCGCGGTTTGGGCTGCAGCCGCTCGAAAATGATGCCCAGGCCATCTCCGCCCAGGCCGTGACACACTTTGCAGGCCGTCGGCTGGGCGTCGATCTTGAACAGCGTCTCGCCCGCCGTCAGGTTTTTTGCCGTCGGTTCAAGCGGATTGGTCATCGCCTGAATCTCCCTGGGCGCCTGCGGCGTGTTACGCTGTTGCGGGCAGATCCCGGGCTGCTCGTCCACAACGGCTTTTTTGGGCGGGTGCGGCGCACCGCCGTGCACCACAAGCCGGATCCCGTGATCCGAAATCCGATTCAAAAACGGCACGGGGATATTCGTGGAATCCCGCGATATCTCCCCGGCAGGCAGGGCCGCAACCGGACCGACACAAAAAATCAGCAGAAAAAAGCATCCACCCAACGAAACGGAAATCGCCCGCAAGCGGCTGTTCTTCATGACAACCCTCCTTGTCTTACCGGGCAAGCCGAGCGATCGCTAATAAGCCAAAACGATTCCCAGCACTCCCGTGTGTTCTTTCACAGGATGAAACGCGTTGGTCCCCTCCAGATCTCCCGTGAATTCAGCCAGCAATTTGAAATTGCGCCTGAGAAAATAGGTGACGTTCACCGTCATCGTGTTGGCGTCCAGGTCCTGCCTTCCGTACACCTTCACGCGGTTGTACAAAAGGTTCAAAATCCAGTCCTCGGCAAACGCATGCGTGACACCCGCGAAGCCGCCCCAGGATTCGATTTCGCCCAACGATCCCTCTGTGAACCGCGCGTTCGAATCCTTTCCGTATAAAAAATTTCCCCACAGATTCCAGTCTTCGAACAGCCAGAAATTGAAATCCGGCCCGACGCGGATGAACTCATTGCGGATAGCCACGGGATTTTCTTCTCTCCCGCTGTAGACATACACCCCCGCGCCCTGATCCCCGAGCGACAGCGACACCTTTCCGTAAACGTTCTTGAAGCCGTCCGAATCGAAATTGCGGTCGCTGTCCGCCGTGCCGATCCCGTTGCCGTTGGCGACGCCCACCACCAGGCCCGCGCCGAACGAGTCGGTGACATCGAAATTGTAGGAAAGCTCCGCCGCCCGGTCGTAGGTCAGATTGAATCCGCTGGCGCTGACCTCGGTGACGTAATAGGTGAAATCCTGAAAGGTCAGCCGCTGTTCCCTGGGAAACAGGATGTCCGTGACCTGAAACTGGCCGATGCGAAGGTCGAGATCGACATCTTTATAGGCATCGTTCAGAAAGATGAACGCGTCCTCCACACCGCCCGTGTCCCCGCGTTCGTCGAACAGAAAATAAAAATAGTATGAGATGTTGTCGGTGATGGGCGCGCTCGATAAAACCTTGATGGCGAACGGGACTTCAAAATCGGTTTTGGTTCGGGTGTCGTTGCGCACCCGGAAAAACGAATCGGCGCGGATCGCCAGCGGCAGATGATCCAGAAGCTGCAGCTTGTCGTCGCCCGTTTCCACGCTCTGATCTTTCAGGTCCGCACCGGGGAACCGGTAGCCGTTGCCCGCGAACGCTTCGCCGAAGCCGTTCAGTTTGGGGAAACCGATGTGACAGACCGTGCAGCTCACCTTGTAGCGCCGGGCAAAAACGGGAATGGCCTCGGCCATGCCGGAAAGAAAATCACTGGCCAGAAACAGAACGCAAAGCAGGAATCCGATGGCTTTTCTTGAACAACGCATGGCCCTCTTGCTCCTCGAATATAAAATCCTCTCAATAATAAGATTCCTCAGACACCCACGGCATTCCCGTCGCGGCTGAAAAACTTTTCTTCGAACGCGCGGTAGCGTTTCAGGCCTTCCAGCCCGCCCAATAGATTGATCGTCTGTGCCACTCCGTTTTTCTTGAGCAGGCTGCTAGCGATGACGGAACGGTATCCGCCGGCACAGTGGACCCACACCGGGCGGTCTTTGGGGACTTCATCGATCCGTCGCTTCAGATCGTTGAGCGGCAGGGAGACCGCGTTCGCGATGTGTCCGTCCTTGAATTCGGCGGCGGAACGGATATCGAGCACATACGGCGTCCCGCCTTTTTCAAGCAGAGCAAGCAATTCTTCCGGCGTCGCGCTGGTCACCGAATCGGTGAGATCCGGCCTTTCCTCCAGCGCCCGCATGCCGTCCTTGAGGTAACCCTCTACTTTATCAAAACCGATGCGGCCCAGCCGCATCTCCGCTTCGTATTCGCTTCCCGGCTCCGCGATGATGACGATGGGAATGTCGGGATCCAGCACAATCCCCGCCCAGGTGGCGAACTTGCCGCCCAGCCCCACCTGCACCGCGCCTTTCAGGTGACCCGCGTTGAAATCCGATTCCGGGCGCGTGTCGAGAATCTGGTCTCCGGCATTCTGCCTTTGCAGCACCTCTTCGAGTGAGAGCGGCCGCAGGCTTTCACGCAGCGCACTGTCCAGGTTCTGCCGTTCCTTTTTGTTCAGCCGGGCGTCGTAGGAAAAATACTGCGGCGCCTGCGGAAGGTTTTCCGTGACCAGGGCGATGAATTCCTCGCGGCTCATCGGCTGCAGGGCGTAGTTCGACTGTTTCTGGCGGCCGATGGTGGACACCGTGTCGTCGCTCAGGTTCTTCCCGCACAGCGATCCCGCCCCATGTGCGGGGTAGACCAGCGTGTCGTCCGGAAGCGGCATCAGTTTTTCGTGCAAAGAGTCGTACAGCATGCTGGCAAGTTCTTTTTCGGTGATGCCTTCCGAAGCCATCAGGTCCGGCCGCCCCACATCGCCGATGAACAGCGTGTCCCCGGTCAGAACCATCTGCGGCTGTTTGCGGTTTTTTTCAAGGTCATGAACAAGAATGGAAATCCCCTCGGGCGTGTGTCCCGGCGTTTCCAGAAACTCAAGCACCACATTCCCGATCTCAAGCCGGCTTTTGTCTTTTTGCGGAACGAAATCGTACTCCGCCTGCGCTTTCGCGCCCAGATGGATCGTCGCCCCTGCCCGGTCGCGCAGTTCAAGGTGGCCGGCCACGAAATCCGCGTGAAAATGCGTGAGGATGACATGCGCGATGCGAAAGCCGTTTGCGTCCGCATCGTTTATATATTGTTCGATGTCCCGCTGCGGGTCGACCACCACCGCCGTCCGGGTTTTTGCATCGCCGATCAGATACGAGGCGTGGGCGAGACAGCCTAAATAATATTGTTTGAAAAACATGATGCACCTCCTTTTATATAAATCACGAACAGCCCCGGCAGCGCGCACGGTCTTCCGGCACAAGGCACGACCCAGGCCTCACTGGCCGGAAAAAGTGCGGATATAATGAATGACGTTCCAGCCTTCCTCCTCCGTGATCACCTTTCCCACCCGCACGGGCATGCCCGTTCCCGGACTGCCGTTTCTAAGGATCCACATCAACTCGCCGTCCGTTCGTATTTCCTGCCACTTGGTATCGGTGAAATCGCGCGGAGAGTGGCCGGGAATGCGCACGCCCTTGCCGTTGTTGCTGTGGCAGGTGACGCAGAGCCCCTTGCCGAAATAGATCTCCTTTCCCGCCTCCACCCGTTCGGGCGTGGCAGGAAAGGGGTTTTCGATTTCCTGAACCCTTTCGAGCTGTTCAGGAGGAACGCGCGGTTCATAGATATCCCCGTGAAACGCCCCGGCCCGTCCCAGGGCGAGAAGCAGAAAACCAGCGATGAACAACGTGCCGAATTTTTTAAGGGTCCACATCTCGCGTTCCTCTATCGATTTTTCTTAAAAAGTCCATGTATTCGATATCAGCCTGCGTTCGGGTGCGGACCTGGCCGAAGGCAAAGCCCGCGCCCGAAACAGCAGGTATTAAAACTCCGTCAAAACAGCCGGCGCGGTCACTTGAACGCACCCTGCACTTCCTGGATGCCCAGCCGCTTGAGCACTTCCGAGAAAAATCCCGATTCATCGGAATCCGATGACTTTGATTTCTGTGCCGTCTCATCCACCTTTCCGTGAATGGCTTCCCAGTGTCCGATCGATTGCGCGATGCCCACCGAACCGTCGGGGATCGGCGCGTCGTGCGGCCAGAGGTGAAAGATGATGCCGTCCGTGTCGCTCACATACTCGGCCAGTTTCTTCTGTTCCGCCGCGTCGGACGGGTTCACGATGGCGACGCGTCCGGTCTCGATTTCCTGTTTGTGGTCGTGCCAGTTTTTCTGGTGCGACCATTTGGGGATCACATTGCGCGCCAGTTTTTTCGAGACCATGTATTCGACCTCGGTCAGCCGCGCGTTCTCATCGGTGGACTCGAACAGAATGCACTGGATGATGTCGCTGTTGATGGGCTTGCAGAAATGGTGGAACGGACCGATGACTTCCCCGTCCATGATGTGCGGCGCGGTCACATGAATGGTGTAGCCCTTGAGCGGGTTGGCCTGCGCCTCCTTCACGATCCAGGCGGAAGACGAGGCCGCGAACAGGACAGCGAACAACAGAATCGGTCGAATAAATCGGGTGTGGTTCATGATGTCTCTCCTTTGCTGAAATTAAGCACCTTTTGATTGCCAGAATTCGTTTCAAATCGAGCGAGGCCGTAAAAGGGCCGTTGCCCTTTGCAGCCTGTGTTGCCGCGCCTCCCCAGAAAACGATATCGGTTCAATCCAATCATAATCCCAAAGCACCGCCGGATTCCACCCCGGTTTCCAGGCCTGCGGGGCTCCGGCGGCCCCTCCCGAGCCCGGTTTGACAGGTTTGAATGCGGCCCGGAACGCACCGTCCGCCGCGATGAATCCACCCTACAAGCAGGAGAGCGGTCAACCGTTGCGGCAGCCTTCGATTTGTATTATGGGAGTTGGGGAAGAAAAAAAAGAGAGCGAAAACTGGAATTCAGACACCGTGGAATCGTGAAACGACTGTCGTAAAAATACCACCTGCGCCGGCAGCGAACGATCGGGGATGACGATGCGATGCCGGAACTCAGGCTGCGAAACTAGGGAGGGAGGATTCAGAAACGCGGAGAGGTCCGCGTCAATTCAGCTTCGCCGAGGGGAGCGGTCCGCGCACCAGGCGCAGAAACGCGTCCGTGCCGGTGATCTTGTCCTGGTAGCTGCTGCCGCCTTCATCCTTCAGGGAAACCACGACCGCCTTGCTGCTTTTCTCGTCGCTGGTCCAGGTGCTCCAGCCGGCGCCTTTCGGGAACATGCGGTCGAGGTAGATTTTATCTCCGTCTTTGTCCACGTTGCGCTTGCGGCGGTCGTACAGGCTGGCCGCCTCTTCGGCAGTGGGCAGCCGCCAGTCGGAGTAGCCCGCGAATTCCTTGTTGTTCATCCTCTGGGCGTATTCGTTTGCCGTGTACCAGTTGACCCATTTGCCCTCGCGCTGCCAGTAATCCTTCTTCATCCACATCAGGCCGGTCCGGGAGTCCAGAACGGTGCCGTCTCCAAAATCCTGGAATCGCTTGTCGGCGGAGCTGGCGACGGGTTTCTTGGCATCCTGCGTCTTTGCGAATGCGGCAAGGGGAAGACAGAGGATGGACGCGCAGAGGATGAAAATCAGGCTTCGAACTATCCGTGTATGAACGGGCATGCGAACCTCCCAAAGAATCACTGAATCAACGGGCCAGACACCTTTTGGATGGCTTATTCTACAACGCTCTCCAACGCAAAGCAAACCGGGAAATCGGCTTGAACGGGCCGGGGGGTTCCGGTAGAATGTCGGGAAAATCCGCCCCAAATAAGCCCGAAGGATAAAGATAATGAAAGCTTCGATCGCCCGAAGTTGTGTCCTCGCACTGACCGTGCTTATCCTGGCCGGGCTCACGCCCGCAACGGGAGAGGCCAAGCCCCGCGACGCCGAGCGCTGGGACGAGCATTACAAAGACCCCGATCAGTACCTGTTCGGCACCCAGCCGATCCCGTTCCTGAAAGAAAACATCCACCTTCTTCCTAAGGGACGGGCGGTGGATCTGGCGATGGGAGAAGGGCGCAACGGCGTGTATCTGGCGACGCAGGGCTTCGACGTGCTGGGACTCGACATCTCCCAGAAAGGCCTCGACAAGGCCCACAAGCTGGCGGCCCACCACGGTGTGAAGATCGAAACCAGGGTCGTCGATCTGGAAACGCACCAGATGGAAAAAAACGCCTACGACCTGATCGTCTGCACCTATTACATGCAGCGCAGCCTGTTCACCCAGTTCGCCGAAGCGTTGAAGCCCGGCGGCATGGCGGTGATTGAAACCTACAACACGGACTATCTGAAGTACGCCAAGTTCAACCCCAAATACCTGCTCAACGAAAACGAGATGCTCGAAATTTTCAAAAACCTCAAGGTCATCCGCTACCAGGCCTTCGACAACGGCAAAGTCGCCTTCTCCAGCATCATCGTGCAGAAATACTGATCCGTTTCCGTGTCCCGCAGCGAACGGTTCTTTCTCACCCTGGCCAACGCTTTTCCACTTTGGGTGCTGATCGGCGCTGGCCTCGCCCTGTGGCGGCCGGAAACCGCCACCTGGTTTCAACCGACCTGGATCCCCTTCTTCCTCGGCGTGATCATGCTGAGCATGGGACTGACCCTGGAGTTCCAGGATTTCGCGCGCGTCCTCAAAATCCCCCGTGCCATCCTCGCGGGCGTCGGCCTGCAATACACCATCATGCCGCTGCTGGCGTTTTTCCTGGCGCGCGCTTTCCACCTGCAGATCGACTACGTCATCGGGCTGGTGCTCGTCGCCTGCTGTCCCGGCGGCACCGCTTCGAACGTCGTGTGCTTCATCGCCCGCATCAACGTCGCCCTTTCCGTCAGCCTCACCACCGTCTCCACCCTGCTCGCGGTCCTCATGACGCCGCTGTTGACCACCTGGCTCATCCATTCGCTCTCCGAGGAGCTGCTGGGAACCGCCATCGAGGTGGACACCCTGGGTCTGCTGATCGACACGTTTCAGGTGGTGGTCCTGCCCGTGCTCGCGGGCGTCCTGCTCAATCGCTGGTTTCACGACGGCGTGAAGAAGATCAACGCCTACACGCCCTTCGCCGCGGTGCTGTCCATCGTGTTCATCGTCGATTTCATCCTCGCCGCAAAAAAAGACGCCATCGTCGCAACCGGCCTGCCGCTGCTGGCCGCCGTCGTCACGTTGCACGCGCTGGGTTTTCTTCTGGGATACGGGCTCGCCCGCCTGCTTCGATTCGACAACCGGGATGCCCAGACCGTTTCGGTGGAAGTGGGGATGCAGAACTCCGGGCTGGCGACCGAGCTGGCGCGCACCAACTTTCCCGGCTTCGGCCTGGCCACGGTGCCGGGCGCCCTCTCCGCCCTGACACACTGCATCCTGGGCAGCCTCGTCGCGGGCCTGTGCCGCCTGCCGTTAACGAACCGGGATGCAGAGGCCGCCGGAAAAAACGCAACCGCGAACTGAAAGCCGTATCCCCCGAACGGCCGTCACGCGGACTTCACACCATGTCCCAGTCGAAAAGCTGATCTTCGAGAATTTGGGTTTTGAGTTTTTTCCCGAGCAACCGGCCGATCTCTGCGGGCGCGATGCCGGTTCCCGGCCGCTTCGCCGCGATCATCTCCTGCGACAGCACCGTGCCGGCCTCGATGTCGCAACGCGCCACCAGGCTGCGCCGCGCCGCCGCCTTGACCGGGATCTCCGAATCCTGCAGCCGCCGCTCTCCGTCGCCGAGTATCTTCGGCACCGCCCGCGTCGCTTGAACCAGCGCGCGCAGATCCTCAGGCTGCATCGAGATCGCGTTGTCCGCTCCCGGCAGCGCGCGGTCGATCGTGAAATGCTTTTCGATCATCACCGCCCCCAGCGACGCCGCGACGATCGCCGACAGGTTGTCCGTCGTGTGATCGGAAAGCCCGACCGGAACCTGGAACGCTTGCTGCAGTTTTTCAAGACAGCGCAGGTTCATCTCCTCATGCCGTGACGGGTAGTTCGACACACAGTGCAACAGCACCAGCCGCTCGTTGCCCGCCTCCCGCGCCGCCTTCAGCGCCGCCGCGATTTCCGCGTGCGTCCCCATCCCGGTGGAGATCACCAGCGGCACACCGCAGTCCGCCATCTGTCGGATGAACGCAAGGTGGGTGAGATCCGGAGACGCCACCTTCAGGGCAGGCGTGCTGCAATCGATCAACAGTTCGAGAGATGCCTCGTCGAACGGTGTCGAGAACAGCGGCACGCCGAGACCGCGTGCGTGTTCGAACAACGCTTCATATTCATCACGCGTGAGCTCGGAGCGCTGGAAGAACTCGTAGATGGGAATCTCGTTGTCCGGTTGCTCCGGGTCCACGGCCCGGTGACGCCTGGAAATGAATTCTCCGGCGACAAAGGTCTGCAGCTTCACCGCGTCGGCGCCGCTTTGCGCCGCCGCTTCGATCATCCGCCTGGCGAGGGCGGCGTCGCCGTTATGGTTGAAACCCACCTCCGCCACGATCACCGGCGGGTGCCCCGCCCCCAGAGGCCGGCCGCAGAATTCAAAGTCAACAGGAGGGTTCATTGTGTCTCACCGTTAGTTTTCATTTTACGCGCCGCGGACAAAACACCGCACCCAGCCGCCGGCACGCGGATACAGATCCGCGATCACCCGCCGATGTTCCTCGCTGATCGGTTTGCTCCACGCCATGAGCAGCAAAAAACTTGCAATATAGACCACGGCATTGACGATGAGCTGTCCGCCGAACCAGGCGTCCGTCAACAACAGCGGCAGCGCCGCGGCGACGGACAGGCACAGGCATTTCCCCATCACCGCGAACACCGGCAGGATGCGGATGGATGCCTGAATCGATGCCAGCTGCCGGATCACCATGTAAAGCATGACCGATCCCGTGGCCAGCGTCGCGCCCCAGACTCCGAACCGCGGGATCAGCAGCAGATTGAGCGCGACGTTCAGCACGCTGCCCTCGATGGTCGAGCGCATCGCGGTATTGCGTTTCTCAAGCACAAACAGCGTCGAGACCGTGTAATTGCTTCCCAGTGCCACGCTGGCGCCGAGCAGCAGGGAGAACAGCGCCAGGATGCCCGCCGCCCCCGTGAACGGCGCGCCGTACACGAAACGGATCAACGCTTCCGCATTGAAGAAAACGAACACGTAGATCGGCAGCGTGAGAAACGCCGAGAACCCGACGATCTCGCACCAGATGCGGGCCAGCCCCGCATGCGATTCTCTGGCGAACGTTTCTGAAAACAAAGACAGCGCCAGGGGTCCGAAGCCGGTGAGCACGAACGCCGCCATGAGCGCCAGGCCGTGGGCGAGATGATAGTAACCGATGTCCGCGTCCGCGATCTGAAAATAATTCATCATCAGCACATCGCTCTGCGTGAGCAGGCCGAAACTCAGCAGACTGATGCCGTAGGAAACCCAGGCGAGGTGCTTCATCCCGCCCCACGCGACCGGCTCGGTTTCCCCTTTGAACTGGCGCAGCGCCAGTGTGCCGTAGATCGAAAGCGTCACCAGCACCGACAGCACGTACGCCCACAGCACGCCTTCGATCCCCTTATCCTGCACGATGAACAGGACGAGCAGGCCCAGGTTGCAAAGCGCGCCCGCCGTTTCGACGAGCATGATCAGCCGGTACTTGAGCAGCGTCATGAACAGCGTGCTGAACAGCGAATCCAGCGTGATGACGAAAAAATAAATCACCAGCACCCAGCGATATGCAAGCAGATCCGGCCGTTGGATGAACTCCAGATACAAGGGCAGAACAAAATAAATCAGGCCGCAGAACAGCACGGAAGAAAAAAAACGCAGGACAAACAAACGCCGCACGAGAAAGCGGCCCTGCCTGCCTGTGGGATCGTTCACGTTCAACTGCGGGAGCTTCTGGTTGATCAGCGTCTCCAGGCCCAGCTGATTGAGCAGCCGGACGAACGCCGGGATGACCAGCAGCGTGGCGTAGACCCCCAGCCGCTCGCTGCCGAGATAACGGGTGATGGCGATGGAGACCGCGAACAGAATGAGCTGGACGCAGACCTTGCCGAACACCGTCCAGAACGCATTGGCGAGAAAACGATTGAGAAAGGACAAGACACACCCTGGAAGGAAAGGACCTGCCGTTGGCAATGCAGACGCCGCAATAAAAATGCGGGACAAACGCAAAAGCCGGGAACGCCGCTCAACTATAGATTTGATTCAGAACAGGAAAAAACGGATGCGGGTTTGCATGCGAGTCCGCCGCAACATCGGCGGCAGACCGTGGCGGGGACGACCGGTGGATTCCCGGATTTCGGCCTCCGCATCCCGGTCCGTTCACGCCGCAGCACTCCCTGCGGGACGGCGTGGGCTGGGATTTTGGCCGCGCCTAGTATACACTATCGGCTCCCGTCATCGACAACGCAAAGCGGAAGGAGGTTCAACGTGAGCCAGGTTTACAATGTTTTGATCGTCGCGGAGTTCCACGACATTCAGGAAGGAGACAAAAAAGACATCCTGCTCCGGATGGAAGAGCACGGCATCGAGAAAATCCCCACTGTGGACAACGCCTGGGAAATGAAATGCGAAGGCGAGGACGAAACCGACGCCAAGGACAAGGCCATCCAGAGCCTCGTCAACATCTCCCGCACCCATCCTTTCGAGCTGAAAATGGTGGCGCACGCGGGCACCTCCCAGATCCTCAGGCGCCGGAAAAAATTCGAGCCCTAGGGCGAATTCGCGCACAGGCCCTTCCCCGGGTGGTATGATGGATGGGCATATTCCTACACAATGTCGGAACAACCCCAAAATCCACCTCAAAGGCTGAATTTCAGGGGGTTTACCAGATTCCGGGCAGCAGGTTCTCACCCTGCGGGAGGCGCGCCATGAACATCATTTTGAACAGTTATTGCAATTTGAAGTGCAATTACTGTTTTGCCGACGAATACATGGAAGAAACCGTGCGGACCCCCGGGAAATCCATGGAATTCGACTATTTCACGGACACGCTGCTGCCGAAGATCCGCCAGACGCCCATCATCAATTTCATGGGCGGCGAGCCCACCCTGCATCCCGAGTTCAACGAAATTTTCAACCGCACCCTGGAGGCGGTGAATCCCTATTCCGCCCTCAGCGTGTTTTCCAACGGGCTCATGCCCGATAAAGTCCTCGACCTGTTCAAGCGCACCGCCGGCGTCAACGGTTCCATAAAACGCAACGTGTATTTCGCCATCCTGCTCAACTGGCAGACGATGGAAAACATCTCCGAAAAAAATCACGCCCGCTGCGGCGAAGTGGCGCGGGAACTTTTGCGCATCAACGGCTACAGCATCACCTTCAGCATCAACCTGTACTCGAAGCACCAGGACCTGATGACCCAGTGCAGCGAGATCGACGCCATCTACCAGGAGGTGGGCCTGCCCAAGGACCAGCTCTACAAGATCCGCGTGAGCCCCGCGTTTCCCATCATCGGCGACGTGAAGAACGACTACCTGCCGATCCGCGATTTCCCCCGAATGGGCCGCAAGATGCTGGGCATTCTGAAGCGGTTCCCGCAGATGTGTTTCCGCTTCGACTGTTCGTTTCCGCCCTGTTTTCTCGATGAGATCGAAGAAGACGAGTACACGCTCACCGAGCGCATCTACTTCCACGGCAACAAACAGGTGCCGGACCTGATGGAATGGAAAACCCAGGATCTGTATTTCGGCTGCGCCGACGGCAGCCCGATGGACATCGACAGCAAGGGCGACTGCTTCAACTGCTTCCCGTTCCACAACCTCAAGCTCGGCAACATCGACGAATTCAAGGAAGTCAATTCCATCGCCATGGCCAAAATGGGCTCCCGGTTCCTGAACAGAGTGTTTGAAGAAACCAAGGTGAAAGAACCCTGCGCTTCCTGCCCGCATTACATGGTGCGCTGCTCCAGCGGCTGCTTCGCCTACAACTTCGTCGACGCGGAAAAAAAAGAAACGCCCCTCGCCACCCCGGCTGTTTGATCCCGCAACAACCCCACGCGTTCTCGACAGCCAGGCCGCGACGGCAAAGCTTACGGTCCGTATGGATTGCCAGGAAGAATGATTGCCGAAAACCGGGGCGAACGGCTGAGGTCAAAGAATCCGATCGGTGTGAAATTCGTTCGCCACCATCACCAGGTGGTAACCCTCGCGGGTTTTGACAGGACCAAACGCGGTCTTGCTGTCCAGCGTTCTTTTTTCCAGCCCTTCGCAGATGCAGTCGTAGAGTTCCTCGTTTTGCAGTTTCTTGAACCCGCCGCGGGGTTTTCTCGGGTCTTCCGCGTTCCATCCCAGTTCCAGCCAGCCGAGATTGCCGCCGTCGGATTTGGTGGCGCACTGGCTGTACTTTTCCGCGAGGTTCATCAGCATTTTCACCCGCCCGGTTCCGGATTTGACCGAATTGATGGTCTCTTTCAGAAGTTCCGCGACTTCCTCTTTTTCGACCAGGATGTGCCGCACCTGGATTTGATACGAAGCGCCTGCCATGTCTTTCCTCTTTACGGGCAACCACGGGACGATGTGCCAGAGCGGGGAAATAACATTCAAACCCGTGGTTTGGTTTGGATTGCGTCTATAATAAAGCAGTCAAAAAAAAAATACTATTTGGAAACGCGCATCCGGAAACCGAAATTCGGGCTTCCGGTCCCATCAAAATACCGCTGTCATGCCTGCATCCAACCCCCTCATCCTGGCTTCACGCTCGCCGCGGCGGATCGAGGCCATCCGAAAGCTCACACCGAATTTCAAGGTCGTTCCCTCGACGGTGGCAGAAACGCTTCAGGACGGCCTCACCCCGCGCGAAAACGCCCTGGCCCTGGCGCGGGAAAAAGCCACGGACGTGGCCCGCAGCCACCCCGGTCATCCGGTACTGGGAGCGGACACCCTCGTTGTGCTGGAGGATAAAATCATTGGAAAACCCAAAGATACCGGGGACGCCAGCCGCATTCTGAAAATGCTCAGCGGCAGGCGGCATCAGGTCATCACCGGCGTGGTGGTGGTTCACGGCTCAGTGTATGAAGACACCTCCGTATCGACCGTGCACATCCGGCCGCTGAACGATGCGGAAATCAGCCGCTACATCGCCACCGGAGAACCGATGGACAAGGCCGGGGCCTACGCCATCCAGGGCCGGGCCGCCGCCTTCGTGGAGTCCTACGAGGGCTCTTACTCCAACATCGTGGGTTTCCCCATCGACACCGTGAAAGCGCTGCTGCATGCGGCCGGCGTGGATCTTGGCTGAGCGCTTCCCGTCCTTTTTCTCCTTTTCCCGGACGCATCGCCGGGCGGAAGACCGCTCCCTGAGCGGTTTTTAAGCCCCTTCGCAACAAAAAAACTTGACATTTTAGGATGTGCAAAAAATTCAAAATGGCGTGAAACGCAAATATATCTTGCCCTGCGGCGATTTTTGAGCCTACAATTTCTTAATACGGTTTTGCTTTTTAATGCTTTTTAAATCGTGATGGTTTCAACCGATGGGAAACGCAAACAAAGAGTGCCCGTCGACACTGTCGATACGAGGCTACTGCCAGCGCTGCCAGGCTCCGATTTTCCTGAATCGCACGATGGACTGGTACGGCAACACGGTGGTCACGCTGAATTGCTGGAACGGCCATTACAAATGGATCGACATCGAAAATCTTGAAGAAGACCTCCCCGTCGAAACCCGCGAAGATCTCGTCACCCACATCGGTTTTTTCACGGTCAAATGACCGTATTTCCCCGCCTTTCCTTGATCCGGATTTTCTCTTTGTTTCTCGTCTGTTTTTTCCCGGCGTTTTTTTTCTGTAACCAGGCAGAAGCGGAAACGGAACCGCCGCCCGGCATGGTGTACATTCCCGAAGGATATTTTCAGATGGGAACCGCGTCGGGCAGGGACGATGAAAAGCCCATGCACTTTGTCTACACCCCCGCCTATTTCATCGACAAATACGAAGTGAGCAACGCCGAGTACAAAAAGTTCATCGACGCCACCGGCCACGCCAAACCGCCTTACTGGGACGATGAAAATTTCAACAAGCCGGAATTCCCCGTCGTCGGCATCACCTGGCACGACGCCATGGCCTACGCCAAGTGGAAAGGCGGGCGGCTGCCCACCGAAGCGGAATGGGAAAAAGCCGCGCGCGGAAGCGACGGCCGGCTGTGGCCGTGGGGCGACAAATGGGAACAGGGGACGCACTTCTATTTCGTCAACGTGTACGGCGGGGAAGACAACTATCCCTTCACCGCCCCGGTCGATTATTACCAGTCGGGAATCAGCCCGTTCGGACTGTACAACACCTCGGGCAATGTCTGGGAGTGGTGCCTCGACTGGTACGATGCCGGCTATTACCGTGAAAGCCCGGAAATCAATCCCGAGGGCCCGGAAGGACCGCGCACCATGAAGGTGCTGCGCGGCGGCTCCTGGATCAATGACCTGGACGGCGTCCAACTGGTGCACCGCGCCCGCAACCGGCCGGATGCGAAAAAGGAAATTTACGGATTCCGCACCGTGCGTCCGATCCCGTAACGCCCCCTGTTTCCCCTCAGGAACCGGCGGGTACCCGCACCCGCACGCCCCTCTCCCGCGCCACAAAATCGGTTGACATCCCCCCCGTGAATGATTAGCCTGATTCCTGTAAACCCGACATTTCGCAGGCCCAAGCCTTCATTTTTCAGGAGAGAAATCCCATGATCCGGCACGTTGCTGTAAACACAGTCACCGCAATTTTTGCCGCCGGCTGCCTGTTGGCCGCGGCCGTTTCCCAACTCCATGCCCATTCGGGGCACAAACACGAAAAACCGCCCATCTCGCTGCCGGACGTCACCGCGAAAGTCAACGGAACCGACATCACCAAAGACGTCATCCTGAGGGATTTGCAGCGCACCATCGATTCCTACAGCGACCGCGGCATGAAACTGACTCCCGATCAGGTGAAAACCGCCGCCAAAAAAGCCATCGACGACGCCATCAGCCGGACGCTCCTGGTGCAGAAAGGCAAGGAGCTGGGCATCGCCGTCACTCCCGATGCGCTCGATAAAGAACTCAAGACCATCAAAGCGTCGTTCAAATCCGATGCGGTGTTCGAACACACCCTGGCGGACAGCGGCATGACCATGGATCAGTACAAGCAGGAGCTGCGTGAAGACCTGGTCATGAATGAAGTCATCCAAAAAGAGATCGCCGCCAAAATTCAGGTTCCGGAAAAGGAAATCAAAGCCTACTACGACAACAATCCGGAAAAATTCCGCGTCCCGGACAAAGTGCGGGCCAGCGTGATCCTGATCAAAGTCCCGGCCAACAGCCCCGCGGCCAAGGAGCACGAAGCCCGGAAACAGCTGGAGTCGATCAAGCAGCGCATCGAATCGGGGACGGATTTCGCGGCGATGGCGCGGAAATTCTCCCAGGACTCGCTCGCATCAAAGGGAGGGGATCTGGGATATTTCGCCAAAAAGCAGATGCTGCCGGCGTTCAGCAAACGGGCATTTGCGCTGAAGGTGGGTGAGGTGAGCGAAATCTTTCAGACCAAGCACGGCCTGCACATTCTCAAGGTCACGGACCGCAAACAGGGGGAAACGCGTTCTTTTGAATCCCAGAAGGAAAAAATACGCAAAAGCCTGACCGATAAAAAAACCGTGCAGGCCACCCGCAATTACGTAAAAAATCTGAAGAAAAAAGCGGACCTGAAAACCTATTTCTGATCCGGGCGGCGCGCCCGCGCCCCGCCTGAGGCTTAAAGCTCACTTGCCGGATTTGGCGGGCTCTTTTTTCTTGGCTTTCTTTTCGGTCTTTTTGGCGGCTTTTCCCTTGCCGATGGCGTTCAGTTTGCGTTTGACGATCTTTCCCTTGTCGTTTTCAAAATCCACCTTCAAGTGAACCGAATTGGGAAACAGCCTGAACACCACACCGTCTTTTTTCTTTCCCGCAAAATCGATTTTAACCGTGTCACCGACTTTCATACCGCGCCTCCTCAAATTCGGCTCCCGTCCGGGAACCCTTCGTTCATGGCTTTAACAGGTTGAGAGCAAAAAAGCTTAGTGGAATACGGAAAATGAGTCAATGCCTTTTGTCCCGGCTTCGGCAAGGCGGCTGTTTTTAAAAATCCACTCACTCTGGTAAAATTGCGGCAATGAACGCACGACGATTTCCATGACCTCTCCCGCCGCCGCCCCCCAATCCATTGCCGGTCCGCACCCCGCCGGGAACCGCTACGCGCAGGTGGCGATGAACCTCCCTGTCAAGGAACCCTTTACCTATTCCGTTCCCGGTCACCTTGAGGTAAGCGTTCAGGTGGGCATGCGCGTTCTCGTCCCCTTCGGCAAGCGCAGGCTCACGGGCTATGTCGTCGCCTTCACCGACGAGCCCGACCCCTCTCTCACTCTCAAGGACATCGAGGAGGTGCTCGACAGCGCCCCGGTTCTGAGCGGTGAAATCCTCACGCTCACCCGCTGGCTCGCGGAGTACTACCAGTCCTCCTGGGGCGAGGCGATCAAGGCCACGCTGCCGGCGGGGATGGAGGAGGAAAGCCAGGAGCTGCTGACCTTGAGCGACAAGGGCGCGCTGGCGCTGGAGAACGAACAGCTCAGGGACGCCCAATTCTGGATCCTGGAATCCGTGCGCAAGCGCAAGAGCATGACCGCGGGCCAGCTCAAGCGGCTGCTGCAAAACCGGTTCAGTCCGCACGCCATGACGCGGCTCAAACAGGAGGGGCTGTTGACCGCCACGTCCCGCATCCGGAAAAGCACGGTGCCCTATCAGTATGAAAAGCAGGCGCGCCTCAAGCCGCCCGTGCTGACGGCGGAGGAAATCGAAACCCTGTTCAAGCGAAGCCCCAAACAGAAAGAACTCTACCAGTTGCTGAAAAACGGAGCGCACTCACTCAAGGAATTGTCGGCGAAGCTGCCCACGACCTCGAACCTGCTGGGCAAGCTCAAGGATAAGGAACTGGTGGAGGTCTCCGTCGTAAAACGTCCGCGCGAAGCAGGAGTAAGCCCGATCGCGTCCGTTCCGGCGCAGGAGGCGCCGATCCGCTTCAATTCCGATCAGCAGCGTGTCTACGACGAACTCAACCAGGCGATCGAGGACGCGCGTTTCTGCGCCTATCTCCTGCACGGCATAACCGGCAGCGGCAAGACCGAAATCTACATCCGCTGCATCGAAGCCGCCCTCAAACGCGGCAAAACCGCCATCATGATGGTCCCCGAGATTTCCCTGACGCCGCAGACCGTGTCGCGTTTTTTAAGCCGGTTCGGGGAAAACGTGGCGATCCTGCACAGCGGCCTGTCGCAGCGCGAACGCTACCAGGAATGGAAAAAAATCCACGACGGCCGCGTCGCCATCGTCGTCGGCGCGCGCAGCGCGGTGTTTGCGCCGTTCAAAAACCTCGGCGTCATCGTCATCGACGAGGAGCACGACGCCTCCTACAAACAGGACTCGACACCCCGCTACCACGCGCGCGACACCGCCATCGTGCGCGCGCGCGCCGCCGGTGCGGTGGTGATCCTGGGCTCGGCGACGCCGTCTCTGGAATCGCTGGGAAACGTGGACAACGGCAAATACCGGCTGCTGTCGCTTAACAAGCGCGTCGGCGACCGCCTGCTGCCGCTGGTGCGCGTCGTCGACATGAAAAAGGAGAAAGACGAGCGCAAAAACTTTTCCATCCTTTCCTGTGAACTGCGCGCCGCCATGGGCCACAGGCTGGAACGCGGCGAACAGGTGTTTCTGTTTTTGAACCGCCGCGGCACCGCCAATTACGTCTTCTGCAAAGAATGCGGTTTCGTGTTCGAGTGCCCGCAATGCAGCGTGACCCTGACGTTCCACGGCAGCGAACTGCGCATGCGCTGCCATTACTGCAACTGGACCGCCCGAGTGCCCGCCGCCTGTCCGGACTGCAAAGGGGAACTTCTGCGCTTCAGTGGATTCGGCACACAAAAGCTGGAAGAGGAAACCTGCCGCCTGTTTCCGCAGGCCCGCATTGTCCGCATCGACCGCGACACCGCCCGCGGGCGCGCCGATTTCGAATCCATGCACGCCAGGATGAACAGCGGCGAGATCGACATCCTGATCGGCACGCAGATGATCACCAAAGGCCACGATTTTCCCAACGTGACCCTCGTCGGCGTCGTGCACGCCGACCTCTCCCTCAACATTCCCGATTTTCGCTCCTCAGAGCGCTCCTTCCAGCTGTTGACCCAAGTGTCCGGGCGTGCCGGACGCGGCAGTGTACCGGGGCAGGTGATCGTGCAGACCCACAACCCCGGACATTATGTGTTCGAATTCGTGCGCAACCACGATCCCGCCGGGTTTTACACCAGTGAGCTGGAACTGAGAAAAAAACTGAACTACCCGCCGTTCACACGCATGGCCGCGCTGGAGATCGAAAGCGGCCGTGAGCCGGACGGGGAGAAGCTGGCAGGCAGGCTCAAGACCCATCTGCTTCGCAGCGCGCCGCAAAAAAGCGGCGTCGAGGTGCTGGGGCCTTCCAGGGCGGCGCTGTACCGCATCAAGAACAAATTCCGCTGGCACATCCTGCTGCGCGCCGCCAGCGCGCGCGGCCTGATGGATGTGCTGACCCGGATTCCCGCGCAGACGGAACTCAAACCCCTGCTGACGCGAGGAACCAAATTATCCATCGACGTGGACCCGGTGAATCTGTTATAAAACGCCTCTGCCCGAGAATCCGCCGGCGCGGGCAGCGTTCCCCAAACAGCGCTCTGCAAACAAGGAGAAAGGAGGCAGCCCTGATGGATTTGAAAAAAGCGTTCCTGATACTGGTGGTCCTGGGCCTGTTTGCGGCTTCCGGGTGCGAGGGCGGAAACGCGGGGAAAACCACGCAGGAGAGCACGGAAGACGCCGCCAACCAGAAGCAGGAACAGGATTGATGCCGCACCGCTCCCCGATGCCCCCGCTTCAGGACCCGCGCCGATGAAATGGCTGCGCTCCCTCTACGACTGGGTCCTCCACTGGTCGGCCACTCCCTACGCCGTGCCCGCGCTCGTCATCATCTCGTTCGTGGAATCGTCCTTCTTTCCCGTTCCGCCCGATGTCCTGCTCATCGCCATGGTCATCGCCCTGCCCGCGCTCTGGCTGCGCTACGCCTTTCTGTGTTCCGCGGCCTCCGTGCTGGGCGGCATGTTCGGCTACCTTCTGGGCTGGCAGTTCATGGACATTGTGGGAAACCGCATCGTCGAGTTTTACCACCTTCAGCCGCAGTTCGAAAAGATCGGCCACCTGTACAACGAGTACCAGGGCTGGGCCGTCGCCGCCGCCGGGTTCACGCCGCTGCCCTACAAGATCTTCACCCTTGCCGCCGGCGCGTTCGAGATCAATTTCCTCGTCTTCGTCATCGCCTCGACGCTGGGCCGTTCGCTGCGTTTCTTCCTCGTGTCGTATCTGGTCTATAAATTCGGCCCGCCGATCAAAGCGCTCATCGAAAAATATTTCAACCTGTTCACCATCGTTTTTTTCGTCCTGCTTGTGCTGGGATTTTATCTGCTCAAGTTCGTGCTATGATGAATCCGACCGTTCACGCAACCGGGAACCGTTGATGAATCCGCACCGCGTCGTCATGATCACCGCAGGATCGGCCGAAGAGTCGCAGAAGCTCAGCCGCGGTCTGGTGGAGGAAAAACTCGCCTACTGCGTCAACACGCTGCCCGGCATCACCTCCACCTACTTCTGGGACGGCAAGATCTGCGAGGACGCGGAATTCCTGCTGATCGTAAAAACCCGCGCCGAAAAGCTCGACGCGCTCAAGGACTGGGTACAGAAACACCACAGCTACGACGTTCCGGAGGTCATCGCATTGCCCATCCTGGAAGGCCTGCCCGCCTATCTCAAGTGCATCGACGACTGGGTGGGCTGAGGGGACAACGCCATGCCCCACATTAAAATCCCGCGCTCCTGGGAAATTTCACAAAGCCTGGCCACCCCCGAATCGGTGTATCTCAACCGGCGCGCGTTTCTCAAAGGCAGCGCCCTCACCGCCCTGGCCACTGGCGCGCTTTGCATCGGCTGCAGCAAGGGCGCCGGGCCGGAAGAGGAAATGACGGTCACCGAGATCGACAAAACCCTCTACCCCGCCAAGCGCAATCCCAAATTCACGCTCGACCGCAAGCTCACCGACGAAGACGTCGCCGCCAGCTACAACAATTTTTACGAGTTCACCAGCGTCAAGGAGGACGTGCGCATCCACGCGCGCGTCCTGCAGACGCGGCCCTGGACGGTGGAAGTGACGGGTCTGGTGCGCAAGCCCCGCACCTTCGACATCGACACGCTGCTGAAAACCTTTCCCATCGAGGAGCGGCTCTACCGCCTGCGCTGCGTCGAGGCCTGGGCGATGGCCGTGCCCTGGAGCGGGTTTCCCTTGAAGGCGCTGCTCGATCACGTCGAGCCCATCCCGCAGGCCAGGTACGTGCGCATGACCACCTTCTACAAGCCCTTCACCGCGCAGGGCCAGCTCGCCTTCTGGGAACCGTGGCCGTACATGGAAGGGTTGACGATCGAGGAAGCGGCGAACGAACTCACTTTCATGGCGACCGGTATCTACGGCCACACGCTGCCCAAGCAGCACGGCGCGCCGCTGCGCCTGGTGGTGCCCTGGAAATACGGCTTCAAGAGCATCAAGTCCATTGTGAAAATCGAACTCATCGACTTCAAGCCGCCGACATTCTGGAACACGCTGCAGGGGCTGGAATACGACTTCAAGGCCAACGTCGATCCCACCCTGCCGCACCCGCGCTGGTCGCAGGCGAAAGAGGAGATGATCGGCACCGGCGAGATCCGCCCCACCCTGCCCTACAACGGCTACGGCGAACACGTGGCGCATCTGTATGCCTGAACTATTCGAGCAAGTCCGCCATTTATTTGAAAATGACGATGGATCTTTGCCGGATATCTTTGTCGACAACCTGACCGATGGTGAAGTGGTCACCGTCTACAATTGGGTGGTCTCGATCGGAGGAATTCAAAATATCGAAAGCATGGAATTATGGAGTCACGATGCAGAGGACAACCTGCCCTATGAGGACGTGGACAATCCGGCACAGAAATTTGTCGACGGGAAGTTGAGCATTTTTCACATTTGTCTGGATAAACTGGTGATCGAAGATGTGGAAATTCCGCAACTGGGAGTGTTCGTGGAGCCTCAAAGAATCGCTTTCGACTATCGCATGGGGAAACAGTGGGGCAAGAAGGAAGTGAACGCGCTTTTCGAGTTTTTCTACCGAATCATGCAAATGGCCCCGGCCGCTGTTTTATTTCAGGCCGATGATGGCTTCGCGGACAAACCCAACGGCGAATTTTATGAAGCCTTTGATCACTACAAAAATTCGAAATCATCGGGTTCGTGACGCTCAGATTGAATCGTTAAATTTAACCTCTGCTGCAGGACACGCTCGTCATGCGCGCCGATGGCGCTGCCCATCTCCTTGCTTGACGGGTTCATCGCCAACCCGCTCTTACTTTCCGATTCTCACCCATACATTCATGAAAAAACTATTCCGCAATGCCATTCAAGTCATTCTCCATCCCGTGAACTTCTACCGGGACATGCCCAAAAAGGGAGGCTATGCCGACCCCCTGCTATTTTTGGCGGTCATGTTTGTATTGGTTTATATTCTGGAGTTCGCAGCCGGGGCGTTCCGGTTGGGCTCTCTGGAGTTGGCTTGGGTGAATCTTCAGGTGCAGAACAATCTGCTGTTATGGCTGTCTGCGGCGCTGCTTCCCCTGGCCGGTTCGTTTGTCTTTTCCGGAATGCTGTATCTAATCTGGAAACTCATGCGATCGAAAGAATCCTATGAAACCGCGCACCGCTGTGCGGCCTACGGCACGGCGATTCTTCCGGTGGTGACGCTGTTCGTCCTCATTCCGGTGATTTATGGCTTGATCCTTTTTTCCTGGTCGCATTTCCTTTTATTCACGATGAGCGAACAAGTGCACAAGCTGCCAAAGTTTGCGCCCATGGCCGGTTTTCTGTTCGTCTCTTTTGCGATCGTCACGGCCCGCGCCTTTTTACTGGGTTTTCCGTGATTCAACCGCAATCTCACCGCCGCTTCATGAACAGCTCCAGCTGCGCGCCGATGAAGCCGCCGATGGCGCCGCCGGAGCCCGCCGCGATGATCAGGATGTCCTTATCGTCGCTTTTGTAGCCGAAATACGCGCCGATCAGGATGCCCACGCACACGGTGATGAGGTAGCGCCGCCCGCCCAGCCAACCGAGAAAGCCGCCCACCACGACGCCCAGCAAGCCCGCGACCAGACTGAGCCACATGCTGTGGGTGACCACGCCGATCAGGACGCCGGTCAATCCCAGAAGCACGATGCCGAACATCAGGTCCCTGTTTTTTTTCATGGCCGCTCACCGGGAAGTGGACTTTCAATCCTGTTATTCAAAGCGCAATTCATAAGCCGCGCCGCAATGTGTTAAGCTCGCTTTGTCGTCTTGAAAAAAATGTGTCTTTCAAAGTCAAAACATTTTGCAATGAAACGGAAACGCTTGAACCTGCTGTGCCTGCTCCTGGCAGCGGCCCTCACCCTCGCCGCGGCCGCAGATTCCCTGCGCGCCGGCGGCATGAACGCGCCGCACAGCGTCATCACCGATCCAGAGACGGGATTGTATTACGTCTCCAACATCGTAGGCACTGCGCAGCAAAAAGACAACCACGGCTTCATTGCCGTCCTCGATCCTTCGGGAAAACCGTTGCAGGAGCAGTTCATCCGCTCGGGCCAGGACGGCGCGGTGCTGAACGCGCCCCGCGGCCTGGCCATCCACGGCCCCTACCTGTACGTCGCCGACATCGACACTTTGCGCCGCTTCGACAAGAAAAAGGGCAATCTGCTGGGGAGCATCGACCTGTCCCTGATCGGGGCCCGGCAGCTCAACGGGCTCGCCTTCGATACGGAGGGGAGACTCTATGCCGCCGACACGCTGTCGAACACGATTTTCCGCGTGGAGCCGCAGAACAACTTCCTGGCCACCGTGTTCGCCAAGGACCCCCGCCTGGGAAACCCCAGCGGCCTGCTGCACGATGCCCGCCACAAACGGCTGCTGGTCGCCGGCGCACAGTCGGGCCGGATACTGAGCGTCGACGGCAAGGGCACGCTGTTTCCGCTGCTCAACAAGCAGTTTGAAAACCCGCAGGGCATCGCTTTCGATAAGGCGGGAAACCTGATCGTCGCCGATTTCAAAGCCGGCGTCGTCTACCGGATCAAAAATTATTCAGAGGTGGAAGTGTTGCGAAAAAACGTGGTGACCCCGGCGCAGTTGTCCTTCGATTTCAGGCGCAACCGGGTGCTGGTGCCCTCTTTTAAGGGCAATCTGGTGTTCAGCCTTCCCTGAACGACCTCTTGTTCTCACTCGCGATCCTGACGCCGCCAAACACCGGAGAGGTGTTGTCCATTGAGAACGGGGAGGATCAGCGCACACACCGCGAACCGAGAGCGGCTTTGCTTGAACGGGAAACCGGGCGTCAGAGGTTCTTGAACACCTCGTCCAGACTGGAGTGGGCATCGCCGAACAGCATGCGGGTGTTCTCCTTGAAGAACAGCGGGTTCTGCACGCCCGCGTAGCCGGTCGCCATGCTGCGTTTCAGTACAACGGTGGTCTTGGCCTTCCAGCATTCCAGCACCGGCATGCCCGCTATGGGACTGTTCGGGTCCGTCTGCGCCGAGGGATTGACGATGTCGTTCGCGCCGATGACGATCGCAACATCCGTGTTCGGAAAGTCTTCATTGATTTCATCCATTTCAAAAACGATGTCGTAGGGAACCTTGGCTTCCGCCAGCAACACGTTCATGTGTCCCGGCATGCGTCCGGCGACGGGATGAATGGCGAACCGCACGTTGACTTTCTTGGCGCGCAGCGCTTTGGTGATTTCGCACACGATGTGCTGGGCCTGGGCGACGGCCATGCCGTAACCCGGAATGATGATGATTTCCTTCGATTCCGCCAACAAGCTTCCAACCTCATTGGCTTGCAGCGCCACCACCTCACCCTGCTCTTCCGCCGAAGCGGCGCCGCCGCCCGTGGTGGTGCCGAAACCACCGGCGATCACCGCCAGGAACTTGCGGTTCATGGCGCGGCACATGATGTAACTGAGGATGGCGCCGCTGCTGCCGACCAGGGCGCCTGTCACGATGAGCAGGTCGTTGTTGAGCATGAAACCCGTCGCGGAAGCCGCCCAGCCGGAATAGCTGTTGAGCATGGACACCACCACCGGCATGTCCGCCCCGCCGATCGCCATGACCATATGAACCCCGAACAGCAGGGCGATGACGGTCATGATCAAAAGCGGCATCATGCCGCCGCCCGCGGCGGACTGCTCGACAAACAGCTTGCAAAGGTAGATGGAACCCAAAAGCAGACCCAGGTTGAGCCAGTGCCGCGCCGGCAGCAGAATGGGATTCCCGGTGATCTTTCCGCTGAGTTTCCCGAACGCGATGACGGACCCGGAAAACGTGACCGCCCCGATGAGAATGCCCAGATAGGTTTCGATATCGTGAATGGTGAGTTCCGTCCCGGTGAAATGCACATCGGGGTCCATGAAATTGGCGAAACCGACCAGAACCGCCGCCAGTCCCACCAGGCTGTGCAGAATGGCCACCAGTTCGGGCATCTCCGTCATCTGCACGCGGCGCGCCAGCACCAGACCGATAGCGCCGCCGATCACCAGGGAAGCGATCAGAACCGGCAGATTGGCCGTGACCCCGGAGATGGTGGCGATGAGGGCGAGGGTCATGCCCAGAATGCCATACAGGTTGCCGCGCCGGGAAGACTCCGGATGGCTCAATCCGCCCAATGCAAGAATGAAAAGAATGGTCGCCCCGATATAAGAGGCGGTCACTATACCTGCGCTCATCGAATCGCCTCCTACTTGCGAAACATGTCAAGCATGCGGCGTGTCACCGCAAACCCGCCCACGATATTGACTGCGGTGATCAGACATGCGAATGCCGCCACCGCCATAAGAAGTGTCTCTCCTGAACTGATCTGTATGATTGCGCCCACGATGATGATGCTGCTGATGGCGTTGGTCACACTCATCAACGGCGTGTGCAGCGCCGGCGTCACGTTCCAGATGACCATGTAGCCGACAAAGCAAGCCAGAACGAAAACCGTAAAATGGGCCATGAAGGATGCGGGCGCCACCGAACCGACGCCCAGCAGGGTCAAAGCCCCGAGCACAAACGTGACGACCGGCCCCACCCAGGAAGGTTTTTCTTCCTTGGGTTCTTCAGGCGGCCTGGCGGGTTCCGCCGGTTTCGCCGGTGCCGCCGCTGAAAGTTTGGGCGCAGGCGGCGGGAAGGTGATCTCTCCCTCCTTGACAGCCGTCGCTCCCCGCACCACTTCATCTTCAAAATCCACTTTGACGTTGCCGTCCTTTTCCGGACACATGTCCGTGAGCAGGTGGCGCAGATTGGTCGCGTACAGCTGGCTCGACGTCGCCGCCAGACGGCTCGGCAGGTCGGTGTAGCCGATGATGGAAACGCCATGAACCTGGATCACTTTCCCCGCTTCCGTCAGCTTGCAGTTGCCCCCCTGCTCCGCGGCGAGGTCCACGATCACGCTGCCGTCTTTCATGGATTTCACCATGTCTTCCAGGATCAGTTCCGGAGCCGGTTTGCCGGGAATCAACGCGGTGGTGATGATGATATCCACTTCCTTGGCCTGCTCCGCGAACAGGGCCATTTCCGCTTCGATGAATTCTTTACTCATCACTTTTGCGTACCCGCCGGTACCGGAACCCTCTTCTTCAAAATCGAGTTCCAGAAACTCCGCGTCCATGCTCTCGACCTGCTCTTTCACTTCCGGCCGCGTGTCGAACGCCCGCACGATGGCGCCCATGCTCTTTGCGGCGCCGATGGCGGCCAGACCGGCAACGCCCGCGCCGATGACCATGACTTTTGCCGGAGGAACCTTTCCCGCCGCCGTGATCTGCCCGGTGAAGAACCGGCCGAAATGCTGCGCGGCTTCCACGACGGCCCGGTATCCGGCGATGTTCGCCATGGAGCTGAGTGCGTCCATCTTTTGCGCACGGGAAATACGCGGCACCATGTCCATGGCCAGGGCCGTGACTTTTTTTGCGGCCAGTGTTTTCAGCAGTTCGGGATTTTGCGCCGGCCAGAGGAACGAAATCAGGATTTGACCCTCTTTGAGCAGATCCACCTCATCCACATTCAGATTCGGGTTCCGTTCCGGGCCACGTACTTTTAAAATGATGTCGCTGTCATTCCAGATCTGCCTGGTATCGTTGACGACCGTCACACCCGCTTCTTCAAAAGAAGCATCCGAATAGCTGGCGCTGGAACCCGCGCCCGACTCAACAGCGACTTCAAAACCCAACTTGATGAGCTGTTTTGCGACATCGGGGGTGGTCGCCACGCGTTTTTCACCAGCATGAACTTCTTTGGGCACCCCAATTTTCATCGTATCGTTCCCTCATTAAAAATCTATCCAGATCCGTCGCAAAGGCATCGCGGATCTGGATCCAAAATGAAATTTTCCACGGCAACGCCGCTGCACTGAAAATCCGAAGCGCATACCATAACATAAAATGTTGTTTTAAACTATTTACAAAACTTTTTTTTTAACGATTCAAGCCGCCGTCATTCTTTTAAAAAATCCGCGCCGCGACGTCATGCATTTCACGATCCAGTTTCAGTCTGCGGAATGAATCGACCCTGCAGTCGATCCAATCGCAAGGTCCTCCCCGCGTTTCGCAATCAGAAGCCAAACCGGGCACAAGGCCATATCACGAACCGGCCCCCGAAATAAATCAACGAACCCCGTTTCTTAGGCATGACGAACCGAACCCGGCCGGGAACCCGCAATCAATGATTTAAATTAAAGGGTTCCCGATCCAGGCAAAAAAATTTCCGATATCCGAAAAATACTTGACACATTCGGAAATCGGAATATACTAAAATTCAATCGCTTTCTTCACCGAACCCCTCGGCCTCCCCGGGCCGGGGGTTCCTCCCTGCTATTTCCTCATGATCGCGGTTTCACATTCCCGCTCTCAATCCTGATCGTCGAACACGCCGGCAGCCAGGCTTTTGCGCGCCGTGCGGGCTTCCTGTTCCGCGCGGGCGATGCTCTGATCGTAGTCGTTGTGATCGACGAACTTGAGCACCGGCCCCATCTCCGGATGCCGCTTGAGGTAGATCCGCGCCATGAGCTGCGCCGTGCGCCGGTATTTGGGATGCCCCGCCTTCTGCGATCTCAGTTCCGTGAAATGGCCCAGCTCTCGTAAATTCATTCCCACGTTCCAGCGGATGAAATGATTGAACAGCGTCGCGTACTGCGCCTCCTCGCGCAGGCCCGCCCGCACAAGATCGCCGTACAGCGCTTCCGAACGCTCGAAGCATTCCTGCACCAGCGCCTCCTCGCCCACTTCGCGGATCTCTTCCGGGATCGAATAACCCAAAGCGATGCCGAGATCCTGCCGCTGCTGGGTCAGCATGCGGTGGCGCTGCAGGTCGCGGTACTCCGCATAGCCCGCGATGAGGTCGAACTGGATGGGATAGCCGTATTCCAGCGCCCGGCCCGGCCGGTCGCGCTTGCTGCGCCTCTCGCCCGTGTACGCCGAAAAAATTTCCATCCGCTTTTCCTCGGGCAGCGACTGGATCACCTTGCGAATCTGCGGCGTCGAATGCGAGACGTAGGGAAACACCATCGATGCCAGCATGCCGGTGAAGGCGTCCTCGTTCTCGAGCAGCAACACCTCATCGGCCTTATCGATCGGCAGGTCCGCGAACAGCGCATCGCACAGCGTCCGCATGCGTTGATGGTTTGCCGCCAGGTAGGGGTTGGGCGCCGCGCGCTTGATGAACGTGGGGATCTGCGTGTTGAGCGCGTTGCGAATCGCGTCCGCCAGATCGTGTCCTTCGGTCAGGTTCTGCGTCAGCAGCTTTGAGATCAACCCGGTATAAAACCGGCCGTTGCCCACCAGCCCCAGATTCGCCTGCGTGCAGGCGGGCAGGATGCAGCGGATGACGTCGCAGGCGGCGCTGCGTATGGTGAAGCTGTAGGCAATGCGGTGCGCCTTGCGCTCGCCGTCGTTCGCCAGCTTGTCGGGCGTGAGCGTTGCGATCGTACCGTCCCGCTCCACCTCGATGGTGAACTGTTCTTGCGGCAGCCGCCTGCGGAACAGGTCCTGCATCGGCTCGACCAGACGGGCGTAGCTTTCGAACAGAAAATCCATCGTCCCGATGAACGGGTCCTTCAGCCCGGACTCGAGAACGCTTCGGGGCCGCACGTAGCGCCACCGCCCGCCCTTTTTTTCATCGTACAGAACGTAGCGCGTGGACTCTTCGATGGGCGAGCCGCCGATGCGGCAGTCCTCGATGATCTTGGTCATCAGGTTCGACACTTCCTCGATGCACAGCGGCGCCACCGCAAGCTCCGCCACCGACTCGTCGCCGAACTTGTTCACCACGCGGTCGATCAGCTCGGTGCCCTTGACCTCGTTGGGCGTCCCGTCCGCATTGAGAAACTCGCGCGCCACCGTTTCCTTAAGCCCCGTGGGCGCACGGCTGTAGCGCGCCAGCGCCGCGCCGATCACCTCCGGATTGAGGTTTTTCAGCGCGAACACGTTCGCCGAGACATCCGACACGTACGGCGCCAGGATCTCCCGTTCGCGGTCGGTCAGCGCCTCATTTCTTTTTGGTTTCATCGATCGCATCCTTGGCGCAGCGGAACCCCGTGTCGTTGAAGCGCACTTCCGGGCGGCTCCAGCGCCTGAGCGCGCTGCGCAGCGTATCGGGGAAATTCACCCAGGAGCCGCCGCGCACCACTTTGTATTCTCCATTGGCGGGACCGCGTGGATTCTTCTTCGTGCCCAGGCTGTAATACTTCATGTGGTACCAGTCGTCCACCCATTCCCACACGTTGCCCGCAAGGTCGAACACACCGTAGATCGACGCGCCGCTCGGGTAGCTGCCCACATTGGTCATCGTGAACACGCCGCGCCATTTGCGCTGGTAGGTGGCGCGGCCTTTCGGCGAATCCAGACCCCAGGGATAGACATTGCCGCTCGGACCGCGCGCCGCTTTTTCCCACTCCGCCTCGCTGGGCAGGCGCTTGCCCCGCCAGCGGCAGTAGGCGTCCGCATCGAACCAGCTCACCTGCGTCACCGGCTGCCTGCGGATGCTCTTGGGAAACGACGCACCGTCCCACAGATTGCCTTCCCTGCATTTTTTCGTTTCGCAGGAATCGTCCAGCGCCGGGCGGTGCCCCGTGGCCTGCACGAACTCCAGGTAATCCTCGTTGGTGACCTCGAACATGTCGATCCAGTAACTGTCGAGATAAACCAGCTTGGCGGGAAACTCGTCGTTGAACCACCACAACTCGCAGCCCTTGTCGTGCTCGCGGCACCACTGCAGGTATTCTTTGGTCTGCTCGAACGTGGAACCCCGTTTGAACGTCCCCGAGGCAATCTTCACCATCAGGGAAAAATCGTGTTTCTCTTCGGCAGGCTCGGAGGCTTCCTCCTCGGGGTGCGAATGATCCGCCTCTTCGTGCGCTTCATCCGCATGCATGGCCCCGGCCGGAGAGACGACCGCCACGGTCCAGATCAGGATCAGACAAACAGTGAGGAAAGCATGCGAAAGGCGGTTTGACATCAAACAGATTCAACTTTTCAACCGGAAAGATCGGATGGGAAGACGATCAGGTCGCAGCATCCTGCGGCTCCTCTCTAAACCGCACCATTTCCTTGCCGTGTATGTAAAACAAGGACAATCCGAGGATCATGTTGACGGAGTAGATCCAGGTGAATTTGGAATGGAACCGGTCGAACTGAATCTGCAGTTTCTGATCTGCGGGATTGGCTTTTTTCAACTTGTCCACTTCGTGCATCTGCGGCCGGAGAACGCTCCCCATGTAAATCGCCAGAACGACCATGATCGCGAGCAGCACCTCCCGCGTGTAGCGGCGCTTCGTCACCCTTTGCGTTTCAAGCCCCACCTTTCCATATTTGTGCACCAGAAAGCGAACCAGTTCAGCGGCAAGAATCAGACCGATGCAGGTGTAGATGATATTCACGTTGTAGACGTCCATGATCTTGTTCATGATCTTGCTGCCAATCTCAGGCTGCTCGCGCAGGTTCACGCGCACCATGACCTCGACCAGGATGCCGAGCAGAAACATCCCCGCCACCCACAGGGACAGGGAGAACAGATAGAACATGTTGAACGTATAGACCAGACGTTTCACACAACCCTCTTTTTTTAAGTCCGGCGCGCCTGCTAGCGGCCGCCGGAAACCCGTTTGCGTAACTGAGAGAAACTTTCCTCGATCTGCGTCTTTTCCTTTTGCCGTGCGGCGATGACTTCCGGCCGGTCGCCGCCGAACCAGGACTTGACCGTGGCGCCGCTGTTGTAGCGGTTCACCGTGTTCAGGATGGACAGGTAGATGACGCCGTAAACGAACGCGGCGGTATACAGAAACAACGGGATGTAGGACTTGAGCCGTTGTTTCTCCTGTTCCGATTTGTGGTCCCACAACCGGTACCACAGGGATTGTTTTTTCTTCTCCATCAACTCACCGTCAAAAACCTTTAATTTGAGTGCCTTGCATGTAATATACGGAGGAAAAGCGCATCGAAAGCATACCAAACCTGGCCCCCGGAAACAAGACCGGCCCGGGGCCGGCGAAAGCCGCCGGACGATATGATATAGTGAGCCTTTTCCCCGCATGAAGAGAGCCTAAAATCCGGCATGATCGAGATCGAACCCGCAGCCAACATCACCGCCACCATCGCGGTCCCCCCCTCTAAAAGCTACACCAACCGGGCGCTGCTGATCGCCGCCCTGGCCGAAGGCGAATCGCGCCTGGAAAACCCGCTCATCAGCGACGACACGAAATACATGCAGCGTGCGCTCCACGGTTTCGGCATCGCGATAAAAAAGCAGGACGACGCGCTGGTGGTGAGCGGACGCGGCGGCCGCATGAACGCCCCGAAAGAGGAAATCTTCGTCGGCAACGCCGGCACCACGATGCGGTTTCTGACCACCTTCGCCGCCCTCGCCGAAGGGGTCACGCATCTCACGGGCGACGAACGCATGCAGCAGCGGCCCATCGGGGACCTGCTCGACTGCCTCAACCAGATGAACATCGCCGCCGTTTCGGTGCGCGGCAACCAGTGCCCGCCGCTCAGAATCGAAGGCGGGCGCGTTCCCGGCGGCGAAGTCACGCTCGCCGGCGACAAAAGTTCGCAGTACCTGACCTCGCTTCTGCTGTGCGCGCCGTATTTCGCGGGCGACACCATGATCCGCATCCAGGGCGACCTCACCTCCAAATCCTACGCCGACATCACCCTCGACATCATGCGGGCATTCGGTGTCGATGCAGAAAATGAGAGCCACGCCTCATTCCGCGTCACCGCCGGCAAAACCTACCGGCCGCGCACCTACCAGGTCGAGGCGGACTGGTCCAGCGCCTCCTATTTCCTCGCCGCGGCGGCGGTGACAGGCGGCGATATCACGCTCACCGGGCTCAACCCGGACAGCGTCCAGGGCGACGCCGGATTTCTGGAGGTGCTGCGCAAAATGGGCTGTACAGTGGAAACATCGGCGGAAAAAATCCGCCTGCGGGGAAACCCCCTGAAGGGAATCGTCATCAATATGAACAGCATGCCCGACGCCGTGCAGACCCTTGCCGTGGTCGCCCTGTTCGCCGAAGGCGAAACCGTGATGAACGGGATCGCCAATCTGAGGATCAAGGAGACCGACCGCATTCAGGCGCTGGAAAACGAGCTCACCCGCCTGGGCGCGACGGTACAAAGCGGCCCGGACAGCCTGACCGTTTCACCGGGGCCGCTCAAAGGCGCTGAGATCGAGACCTATCACGACCACCGCATGGCGATGAGTTTCGCGGTCGCCGGGCTCAGGGTTCCCGGCGTCCGGATCATCAATCCCCGTTGCGTGGATAAATCTTTTCCCGATTTTTTCCAGCGCTTCGAGGCCATTCGCACCCATTAGAAAAGCAGGTTCGGTTTGGACAAGCATCCCTACACCAACAAACTGGTGCACGAGAAGAGCCCCTACCTTCTGCAGCACGCGCACAACCCGGTCGACTGGCACCCCTGGGGCGAGGAACCGTTCCGCATCTCGAAAGAAAAAAACCTGCCCGTGCTGGTCAGCATCGGCTACGCCACCTGCCACTGGTGCCACGTGATGGAACGCGAATCCTTCGAGGACCCGCATCTGGCGAAATTCCTCAACGAGCATTTCGTCAGCATCAAGGTGGACCGCGAGGAACGGCCGGACGTCGACAGCATCTACATGCAGGCGCTGCAGAACCTGGGACAGCAGGGCGGCTGGCCGTTGAACGTGTTCGTCACGCCCGACGGCATTCCGTTCTACGGCGGCACCTATTTTCCCCCCGAGCGGCGCTTCAACCTGCCTTCGTTCCGCGATGTGCTGCAGTTTCTGTCCAACACCTGGCACAACGAATACGAAAAGGTGGAAAAGCAGGGCGCGGCCATCGTCAACGCCATCAAACAGTCTTCTGAAAAGCAGACCCGTCCCGGTTCGCTCGACACCCTGTCGTTCGACGGCGAGGACAAAGCCTGCGAGCTGTACAACCGGCACTACGATTCCCTGAATCACGGCTTCGCGTTTCAACAGCAGAACAAATTTCCCCCTTCGATGGGGCTCTCGCTGCTGCTGCGCAATCACAAGCGCACCGGTGACGCGCGCGCCCTGGAGATGACGGAAAACACGCTGCGCGCCATGAAGAACGGCGGCATCTACGATCAGATCGGCGGCGGCCTGTCCCGTTACAGCACCGACTACAAATGGCTGGTCCCGCATTTCGAAAAGATGCTGTACGACAACTCCCTGTTCGTCACCGCGCTCATCGAAACCCACCAGGTCACCGGCAACGCCGAGTTCGCCGAGTACGCCAACGACGTGCTGCACTACATCGACCGTGACATGACGTCTAAGGAAGGCGCGTTCTTCAGCGCCGAGGACGCGGACAGCGAGGGCGTCGAGGGGAAATTCTACGTGTGGACACTTGCTGAGGTGCAGCAGATCCTGGGCCACAAGACCGCAAGCATCGCCGTGCCCTATTACAACATCACCCAGGCGGGCAACTTCGAGGGCAAGAACATCCCCAACGTCACCCGGCCGATCGCGGAAGTCGCCAAAGAGCAGGGAGTCACCGAAGACATGGCGAAGAATGAAATCGTCAAAGCCCGCGCACTGCTGCTCGAAGCGCGCAGCAAGCGCATCCGCCCGCTACTCGATGACAAGATCCTCACCTCCTGGAACGGGCTGATGATCACCGCCATGGCGAAAACCGGCCGCGTGCTCGACGATGCGGACCGCATCGAAAAAGCCGAACGCGCGATGGCGTTCATCCTGACGCATCTGCGCGACGAGCGCGGCCGCCTGCTGCGCCGCCACCGCGAAGGCGAAGCGCGTTACGACGCGTACCTGTTCGACCACACCGCCATCGCCGTGGCCTGCCTCGATCTTTACGAAGCGACTTACGACCCCAAATACATCGAGGCAGCCGAAAAGCTGATGCAGGAGGTGCAGGACCGGTTCGCATCCGAGAGCGGCGCGTACTACGAAACCGCGAGCGACGCAGAAAACCTGATCGTGCGGCTGATTTCGGGATACGATGGCGTCGAGCCCTCCGGCAACAGCAACGCCGCGCTCGCCTGGCTGAGGCTCGCCGCCTACCTGCAGGACCCGGCCCTGATCCAGCGGGCGGAGAACATCTTCACCACCTTCCATGAGGACCTGATGGAATTCGGCATGAACTCGTCGTTCATGATGCAGGCGCTGCACCTGTACCTGGGCGGACTCAAGGAAGTCGCCATCGTCGGCCCAGAGGATCACCCCGAAACGCAGAACATGCTCAAAACCATCCGCACGCAGTTTTTCCCCAACGCCGTGTTCGCGTTCGCCGATTCCGGCGGCAGGGAACCGGAAATCCCGCTGCTCGCCGGCCGCAAGCCGGTCAAAGGGGGTCCCGCCGCCTACGTGTGCCGGCAGGGAACCTGCCTCGCTCCCGTCACCAGCACCGAGGCGCTGGTGGAACTGCTGCGATACGAATGAGGTGCATTTGCTCTTAAGGGGCTTCAATGGTAGTATTTCAGGCAATCCTTTCCGGCATTTGCGCGCAGCCCGCGGCCCTGAACGGCCGGCGGATTCACGCTGGGCGCGCCGGGTCCAAACCTGAACGACCGGGTCCGCGGACACGCGGAATGTGAGCCATGAGAAAAGAACTGATCGACAGCATGATCGATTCCGCCCTGGATGGGCAGGGAATCTCAAAAGAACAGGCGCTGGCGCTTGAGACCTTGAACCAGGAGGAGCTCGACTACCTGTTCCTCGGAACCGACAAAATCCGCGACCGTTTCAAGGGCGATGAGGTCAAGATCTGCTCCATCGTCAACGCCAAATCGGGTAAATGCGTCGAGGACTGTTCCTTCTGCGCCCAGTCCAGCTCGTTTGAGACCGAGTCGCCGGAGTACGGACTGATGGATGTGGACCAGATCGTCGCCGCGGCGAAAGAAGCCGAGTCCTTCGGCGCCAACGAGTTTTCCATCGTCGCCTCGGGAACCGCCATGGACAGCCGCGAAGAGCTGGAAAAGGTCAAGCAGGCGATCCGCCGCATCAAGGAGGAAACCAAACTCGAGACCTGCTGCTCGCTCGGGCTGATGAGCAAGGAGAACATGCAGGAGTTGAAGGACGCCGGGCTCGACCGCTGCCACCACAATCTGGAAACCGCCGCCAGCCATTTCGAAAACATCGTCACCACACACAGCTACCAGGACGAAGTGCGGGCCGTGAGGAACGCTCAGGAGGTGGGACTGCCGGTGTGCGTCGGCGGCATCTTCGGCATGGGCGAAACCCACGCCCAGCGCGTGGAGCTGGCCTTCGACATCAAGACGCTCGACACGCAGTCCTTCCCGATCAACTTTTTAAAACCCATAGACGGCACCGGGCTCGATCACCTGTCCGTCATCGGTCTCTACGAAGCCCTGCTCACCATCTCCCTGCTCAGGCTGGTGCTTCCGAAAATGGATCTGTTCGTCTGTGGCGGTCGGGAAGAAGTGTTCGCGGCGCATCAGGAAAAACTGTTCGCCGCCGGAGCCAACGGCATTCTTGGAGGGAACTACCTGACCACCAAGGGTCAGGACCCGAAAAAGGACCGGGAGATGATCGAATCGCTGGGCCTCACCCCGGTTTCCGACACGATTCCGTATTCTCCATGAATCGATCCCGGCGCCGGACGCAACCCGCACGCACAACAGCATCGATTTTCATTACAGACATTACAGAATTGTCGAGGGAAGGAAACGGATGCAGGCGCGGCTCTAAAGCAGGCGCGGAACCGCAACGGTCCATCGAGGGCAACGCGTTTTCGATTCGAGCAAACGGGGGGAATGGTTGCTCAGGTGACTCCGGCGGACCGGCTCAGGCGGTCTGCGAGGGCGTCAGCAGATCCTCTTCGATGACCTTCTTGATCTCCGCCTTCGTTTTCACGCCCACCAGTTGTTGAACCACTTTGCCGTCCTTGAAAAACAGGAGCGTGGGGATCCCGCGGATGCCGAACTTGGTGGCCGTGTTGGGATTCTCGTCCACATTGAGCTTGCTGACGAACACTTTGTCTTCGTATTCCCCGGCGATCTCTTCCACCGTAGGAGCGAGCATTTTACAGGGTTGGCACCACTCCGCCCAAAAGTCGACCACAACGGGTTTTCCGTTTTGGATCACGGAAGATTCGAATTCATCGTCGGACACGGGTGCGACTTTACCGGCTGCCATAAAATTCTCCTGTGTGTGATTGAATCAATTTACCCGGAATTCAGTACGGTTCACCGAAATCCGGCCCTGTGGGTCAAGAGGGCGTTTGCCAAAAAAGCCCGTTCCAAGCAGGAATTCCACTTGAAAAGACGGCTTGTTTACTCTTGAATTAGATGGCAAAAGTGATTGTAACGGTGCGGATAATTTTACAGATACTAGCACAATCGCCGGAAACGGGCAACACAATTACCATAAGTGGTTGTGTATAAAAGAATTTTTCGATTTTTGACACTTTTTTCAGCGAGGAACGTTCGATGGTGGATGTGGTCAACTTTTTTGCTTACGACGAATTGATGAATGAACAGCACTTCAAGCAGCGCGGGTTGGAGTACATTTCCAAATCGTCGGTGACCCTTTCCGCCTGGCAGGTCGTGTTCAACAAGATCCCCGTCGAGGAGGATGCGCCGGAAAATTTGGGTCTGCCGAACATCGAGCCCACCTCGGGCAGTTCCGGCATGATGTTCGGCGTGCTCTACGAGATGGACAGCTCCTTCCTGCCGAAGCTGGATGAAATCCACGACGCGCCGAAGCAATATCAGCGCAAGGTCATGCGGTTCACCCGTCACGATTTCAACCTGGTCAACGGCCTGGTGTACGTGGCCCGGCCGGAAAACACCAAAGCCGGCCTCAAACCCAGCAAGGCGACGATGAAAATCATCAAGGGCGCGAAAAAGGCGGTGCCCATCCTGTATTTCTCCCGCCTCATGAACACCCGCACCTGCGACTGACCGCTCCTGTCCCCCGCTTTGGGTGCCTTTGCATACGCCGATTTCCTGTCATGCTGAGCCTGTCGAAGCATGATTCGCCCCCCTTCGACAAGCTCAGGGTGACATTGAAAAACTCTGGCTTGCGTACACCCGGCTCAGGCAACAGTCCTGCTTCGGAGAAACCGACGTGAACCCGTCCGATTCAAAATCCATCCTGTGCACCGCACTGGTGCGGCCGCCGGGTCCGGATTTCGCCAACGCGCTGTCGGCGCACCCGCAAAAACTCAGCATCGACTGGCGGCGCGCCGCAAAGCAGCACGAGCGCTACGTGCAGGCTCTGCAGACCGCGGGAGCCCGCATCGAGGCGCTGCCCCCGCTGGCGGGTCATCCCGACGCGCCGTTCGTCGAGGACACGGCGATCCTCGTTGCCGATCGGGCGCTGGTCTGCTCGCTAAAAGAAACCAGCCGCCGGGGGGAAACCGAATCGGTGGCCCGGGCGCTGCAAAAACACCGGCCGCTGACGCACCTGCCCGAACCCGCGACCCTGGACGGCGGCGACGTGCTGGACACGGACGCGGCGCTGTTCGTCGGGCAATCCTCCCGCACCGGCGCACATTGCCTGGACACGCTCCGCCAGCTGTCCGCGAAACCCGTCGTCCCTGTCGCCGTGCACGCGGGGCTGCACCTCAAAAGCTCGGTCGGCACCCTCGGCGGCAAACATTTACTGCTTTGTCCTTCCCGTGTGGATACCGGGCCCTTCCGCGATTTCGAATGGATCGAAGTGAACGACGATGAAGCCTACGGCGCCAACTGCCTGACACTCGGCAGCACCGTGCTGATGGCGCGCGGCTTCGACCGCCTTGCAGCGCGCGTCGCGGCGCTGGGATTGAATGTGGTGGAGCTGGACATGAGCGAATTCGAAAAAGCCGACGGCGCCGTCACCTGCCTGAGCCTCCTCATCCCGCAGAGAGAATCTGCATGACCGCGGCTCGCGCCGGTCATTGCGGCAGTTCCTGAACCAGCGGCTGCCCGTAGCCCACCAGCTCGACATAGCCCTTGCCCCGCACCGGCTGTCCCCGGAAGGTGCCCTCGAACGAAACGCTGCCCTCCCAGTAGGCGCCCGAGATCGAACGCAGGTGAAACAGTTCCTGGCCGGCAAAGTCGGGATGGATGCGCAACGCTGCATCCTCGCCCGCAACGCGGATCGTCCAGGCCGCAGGATAGGTGATCTGGGTATTGCCGCTTTTCCAGTGATCGAGAATCTCGACCTCAAAATCCTTCAATTCCAGGTGGCGATGGCTACCGTCTTTCAATACCAGCGTGCCGCTCGAATGCGGGTCGACGCTGCCGTCCTTTCTGCGCAGCTGGTAGAGCATGAGCTCCACGCCGTTGTCGAGTTTTAAGGAATACCAGTCCCAGCCGATGAGATCCGGATGCATCGGGTTGCTGGAAAATTCCCGGTCCATCCAGCTCGTGCCCTCGACCGCGTGCTTCTCGCCGTTCACCAGAACGTGTCCCGTCGTTCGCATGCGCGTGAAGGAAAAATAATGCGACGCGTTGCCCTCGTTTTCGCCTTTGCGGCTGATCCCCCCTTCGCCGTGGATCACCGGTTTTTTGAGCGGCACGAGGGTGAGTTCCACGCCGGTGCCGTTCTCCACCGCATGCAGACGGTGCCCGCCGTCTTTTTCGGTGAGCGACCAGTCCTCGTTCCAGACATGCAGACGGTCGGACGCCGCGCCTGCGTGCCGCATGCCTTTGCGGTTGATGCGCTCGAAAAAGTGAAAGCGCCCGCTTTCGATGTCGGACACTGTGAGATGCGCGAAGTACACCTGATCCACCTTCCATTTGGAGGGGTTCACGATTTTTTCCTCGCCCTCGAGCGCCACCCGGAAGAAGGTGACCTGATAGCCGAACTCCCGCCCGGCCGCGGTTTTCAGGTTGCCCGTGTAATACCACCATTCGATGCGGAAATCGTCGTGCGAAAAATGATCGCGCGGAAACGCGTACGTGTATCCCGGCACCGCCTCGCGGAAGCGGGGCGGTTCTTCGGATTGGGCTGCGACGCGCGGAGACACCGCGGCGGCGGATAAAAACACAAGCAGCAGAAAAATTTTTCCCGTCCGGACCATAACAACACTCAAGCTCAAGCGAACGCATGCCGTCAAATATAAAGATAGGGAACGGCAAAGGGTAGCAGAATCAATCCTGAGGATCAAACCGCCGCCGGTTCCGGCGGCGGCGCGCAACCCGAGCTTCCACTCGACCGCAAAGACGGAGAGAACATGCGAATCCTGATCACCGGCGCCGCGGGTCTGTACGGCATCCATCTTGTGGATGAGCTCGTCCGCCGCGCGGACATCGACCACATCATCGGGGTGGACGATTTCTCCCGCAAATTTTTCCAGCAGGACCCCTTCATCAAATCCGAAGCTTTCGATAGAAAGTTCCAGCTGATCCGTAAAAAATTCTACCACCTCACCGTCGAGGAACTCGACCGCATGGACCTCGACGCGGTGGTGCACCTGGCCGCGCACATCTCCATCCCCGAGTCGATGGAACAGGCCAACGAATACTTCAAGAACAACGAATGGGGCACCTTCCGCCTCGTGCAGTCTCTGGTGCGCACGAAAAACTGGCCGCTGATGGTCTACGCCTCCTCGCCGGAAGTGTACGGCAACCCCATCTACACGCCGATGGACATCAACCACCCGATGCTGCCGCGCAGCATCTACGCCGTCACCAAGCTGGCCGCCGAGAAGCACTGCAAGGCCATGCACGAGTGGTACAAGTACCCGGTGGTGGTGATCCGCAACTTCAACACCTTCGGCGAAAACCAGGACATCTCCGCGCACGCGGGCGTGATCTCGAAGTTCATCCTCGACGCCCTGACGCAAAAGCCCATCGTCATCCACGACAGCGGCGAACAGACCCGCGATTTCCAGTACATCAAAGACGCCGTGCGCGCCTACTCGCTCGTCATCACCAAGGACAAGCGTTTCTCCGGAGAGGTGTTCAACATCGGCACCAACCGGCAGACCTCCATCAAGTCCCTGGCGCAACTGATCAAAGACATGACCGGGTCGCAATCTCCGATCGACAACCGGCCCGGCCGCTCCGCCGATCTGATGTCCCTGGAAGCCGACTATTCTTTGATTCATCAGAAAACCGGATGGGAACCGCACTACTCGCTGGAAGACGGCTTGAAGCGGACCATCCAATGGTACCGGGAGCTGATATGAAAGCGCTGGTGACGGGCGGGGCCGGTTTCATCGGCCGCTGGCTGGTGAAAAAACTGCTTGAGGAACAGTGCGAGGTGTGGGTGATCGACAACCTCGAAAACGGCATGGAAAACAACCTCGAGGAATTCATCGGCCACCCGCTGCTCAAGCAGGTGGTGTACGATGACATCCTCAACGAAAAAGCGCTGCACGCCCTGTTCGAAGCCAGGCCGGACATCGTGTACCACCTCGCCGCCCAGATCAACGTGCACGAGTCGCTGGAAAACCCCAGCAAGGCTTTCGCCATCAATATCCAGGGCACCTACAACATCCTTGAGGAATGCCGCGCCCTGGGCACCAAGATCATGCTCATGGGCACCTGCATGGTGTACGACATGGCGGAAAGCCACAAGCCCATCCACGAGCTGCACCCGCTCAAGCCGGTGTCCCCCTACGCCGCCTCCAAGCTCGCGGCGGAAGTGCTGGCCCAGTCCTACCACCACAGCTACGGCCTGCCCGTCGTCACCTGCCGTCCGTTCAACACCTACGGCCCCTACCAGAAATACAATCTGGAAGGCGGCGTCGTCTCCATCTTCGTGCGCCAAGCCTTAAACGGCGAGTGCCTCAACGTCTACGGCGACGGCACCCAGACCCGCGACCTGCTTTACGTGGAGGATTGCGTGGACTTTCTCTACAAAGCCTCCCTGTGCGAGGCCGCCACCGGGGAAGTCATCAACGCCGGTTCCGGAGAGGACATCGCCGTGATCGATCTCGCCCGCATGGTGTGTGCCGATCCGGACCGCATCCGTTTCGTCGAGCACCACCACCCCCAGTCGGAAATCCCCAAGCTCCTCTGCGATTATTCCAAGGCCCGCACCCTGTTGGGATGGAAACCGAAAGTCGATCTTCCCGCCGGAATCGAACGGCTGAAAGACCAGCTCAGGAACCTGTGCGTGTCGGCATGACCGCTGCCTGACGCGGCATCGTCTTCCACCAGAAGCGGTCAAAACGTGTATAATGCGGGTTCCGTGACGCCCGCCGCTTTCGCGAAAGGGCTGCAGCCCCGCGGTCGTAGTACCGCAAAAACTTTCCCGGCGAGCGGCGTCCGCAACGCGTTTGAACGGATTGAATGAGAGCGTCATCCATGAAAGGCATCCAGGTTCAGGACCACGATAAAAAATCCGACGAGCGCGGCTGGCTGTTCGAGGTTCTGGGAAAGCAGCATCTGGCAACGGTCAAAGAGTTCGGCCAGCTGCACGTCTCCGTCGCGCATCCGGGCAAAGTGCGCGGCAACCATTACCACAAGCGCAAGACCGAATGGTTTTCCGTCCCCACCGGCACCGGGCTGTTGCTGCTCAAAGACCGCGCCACCGGCGAGGAACAGGAGATCCTCATGGGCGAGAACGCCCTGAAGACCGTCAAGATCACGCCGGGAATCATCCACGCCATCAAGAACCAGGGGGATCGGGAAATGGTGCTGATCGTTTACGCCGATGAAACCTTCAACCCGGAAGACCCCGACACCTATTATCAGAAAATCCTGGAATAACCGGGCACGCCGCCCAGAAAATCGCACGGCGCGGCACCCGTTTTCCTGCACACCCGGCCGCACGCAAACCGCACGCCACTCAGTATGAAGATCACGTTTCTGCTTCCCCATGTCCGCCTGAGCGGCGGCGTCAAGGCGGTCCTGGAATACGCAAACCGCTTTCACGCCAAAGGGCATGACGTCCGGCTGGTGGTGCCCGCCGATGAACCGAAATGGTGGCGCGTCGATCGGATCTGGCGGCAAAAGCGCGCGCCGCTTAAAACCCTGAGCCCGGACACGGTGGACTGGTTCGACAACCGCCTCCCCATCGACCGCCTGCCGGAGAACGCGGCGCGGTTTTTCCCGCCCGCCGATATCCTGATCGCCACCGCCTGGCAGACCGCGGCCATCGCAGCCACGCTGCCCGTGTCCGCCGGGAAAAAATTCTACTTCATCCAGCATCACGAAAGCCTGTGGACCCGCGAAAAGAAAAACGCCGAACGCACCTACCGGCTGCCTTTTGAAAAAATCGTCATCTCCTCCTGGCTCAAGCAGATTTTGCATGAAAATTACGGACAACACGCCCGCGTCTTCGTGACCCCGGTCGACCGCGGCGTTTTTTTCTATGAGCCGGGAGAGCCCAACGTGCCGCGCCGGATCGCCCTCATGCACCACGATTACGACTGGAAAGGCTATCAGGACGGGATCGCGGCGATGCGCAAAATCCGGGACAGGAACCTGCCGTTCGAACTTGTGGTGTTCGGCGAAAAGCTCAAGGACCCCGCCCGCCTGAAACAGGAAGCCGGATTCGATTTTGCATACCACCACCGCCCCACGCGCGAAACGCTGCGCGGGATCTACGCCTCCTCGGACATCTATCTGTGCCCGAGCTGGCACGAAGGGCTCGGCATGCCGCCGATGGAAGCGATGGCCTGCGGCTCCGCCCTGGTGACCACCGACACCGGCGGTGGCCGCGATTACGCGGTGCACGGTGAGACCGCCCTGGTTTCGCCGCCCAAAGACCCCGGCGCGCTCGCCGCCAATCTGGCGCGTCTGCTTGAAGATGAAAGCCTGCTTCAAGAACTGGCGGACAACGGCCGTAAAAAAATTGAGACCTTCGACTGGGAACGCAACTGCCGCGAACTGCTCGCCTGGTTCGAGGAAACGCGCAACGCAACGTGACCCCTAAACGGCCATGACAACCGTCTCCGCCATCATCGTCAACTGGAACGGCAAAGACGACACCGCAGCCTGCGTGCAGTCTCTCATCGCGCAGCAGGAACCCGGCCTGGAGATCATCGTCAGCGACAACGGCTCCACGGACGGCTCCATCGAACACCTGAAAAATAATTTTCCACAGGTGCGTCTTTTGCAAAACGGCAGGAACCTCGGCTTCGGCGCCGCCGTCAACCGCGGCCTGGCCGTCGCAAACGGGAACCACCTTATTTTTCTCAACAACGATCTCATCCTCAAGCCGGGCAGCATCCGCGAGCTGGTCCGCTTTCTTGAAGTCCATCCCGAGGCCGGCGCCGCCGTGCCCAAGATCCTCTACTGCGAAAAACCCGACGCCATCAATTCATTCGGCGTCCGCATCCACTACACCGGCATCGCCTGCCCGCACCGGCTCGATGAAAAGGACGACGCCGCCCTGGCTCCGCAGGAAACGGCCTGCGGCGGGATCTTCATGTTGCGGCGCGAGGTGTACGAAACGGTGGGCGGTTTCGACGAGGATCTGTTTCTCTACCACGAAGACCACGACCTGTCGTGGCGGCTCAGGCTGGCGGGCTGGAAGCTGATGGTGAATCCCGATGCGGTGTTTTACCACCATTACCGTTTCAACAAGGGCGTGCGCAAGTTTTACTATTCCGAGAAAAACCGCCTGCACCTGCTGCTCAAGCATCTGGAATGGAAAACCCTGTTTCTCATCCTGCCGTCATTGGGGATGGTGGAAACCGCGCAGTGGGCGCACTCGATCGGCAACGGCTGGTTTTTTCTCAAGCTGAAAAGCTATCTGGAGCTGACGCTGCTGCTGCCGAGGATTTTAAAAAAGCGCCGCCGGATTCAGGCAAACCGCAAAGTCTCCGATGCGGAGATCACCCGCCTGCACGAAGGCGCGCTCGCCGTCAGCGGAGTGCGTCACCCTCTGCTCGATCACGTTTTGAGTCCTTTACTTGCGGTCTGCTGGCGCTGGATCCGTCCCCGCGTCTGACTGCGTCACGCTTTTGGGTCTGAAGGATACATGCGGTCGATGACATTCATGCGGTAGGAAAAAATCGTCTCCAGGTCCTTGCGCACGAGCGGGTGCGCCACCACGTCGCCGGGCACGCCGAACGGCAGCCTGTACTGCACCCGGTCGCGGATCAGGGTGCCGCCTTTGGCGTCGACGAACTCATGCGTGTGGTGCCAGTACGCGTACGGGCCGCGCGTCTGCAGATCGCAGAACCGCGTGCCCGGCTCCCAGTCGGTGATCTTCGACTGCCAGCGCACCGGAATGCCGTGCAGCGAAAGGCGGTAATCCAGCAGCGTGCCGGTGCCCATGCTTTCGGGAGTGATGCGGAGGATGCGGAACTTTAAAAACGGCGGCGTGAGTTTTTCCAGGTTGCGCGCGTCGGAAAAAAATTCAAACACCTTGTCGCGCGCTTCGGGAACCCAGATCTCCGTCACCAGATCGTGGCCCGGCCGCTCGCACACCACTTTCAGCGCCGTCTCCAGCTGCGGGTAACGGAATTTGTAGCCCGACGCCTTCGCCTTGTCCGCCGATACCCGCTGGCTGTTGAGCAGGATCTGCGACATTTCTCCGAAGGCGGTTTTCAGCACGAATCCGGGCACCGGCAAGAACGCCGGCCGGTTGAGCACGCCCGCCAGAACGCGCGTGAAATCGCGGTTGGTCGCGGGATGCGGCGCCGCCGCGTTGACCGGCCCCGACAGCGCCGGCGTTTCCAGCGCGTGCACGATGAGCCCGGCCACATCGCGCACATGTATCCAGCTCATCCACTGAGCGCCGCCGCCCAGCGTGCCGCCGAGCCCGAGCTTAAACGGCGGCAGCATCTTCTCCATCGCCCCGCCGCCGTTCCCCAATACCACGCCGATGCGCAGCGCCACGCGGCGCATGGACTCGACGCCCTCGCGAAACACTTCGGTCTCCCAATCGCGGCACACATCGGCCAGAAACCCCGAACCGGCAGCGGACGTTTCATCCAGCAGTTCCTCGCCGCAGTCGCCGTATATCCCGATGGCCGACGCCGAGACGAACACCGCGGGCGGCTTGGGCATCCGCGCCACAGCCTGCATCAGCCCGCGCGTGGAAGCGATGCGGGATTCATAGATCGCCCGCTTGCGCGCTTCGTTCCAGCGTCCGGATGCGACCCCCTCCCCGGCGAGGTGCACCACTCCGTCCACCCCGGAAAGCAGGGTCTCATCGAAGCCGCCTGTGGCCGGATTCCAGCTTTCGACCCGGCACGCCGCTGAAAGGCGCACGCGCGCCTTTTCCGGATTCCGCGTCAGCACGATCATTTCGTGTCCCTGGTCCCGCAGCAGCGGAAGCAGCTCTTTTCCGATGAACCCGGTCGCGCCTGTGATCAACAGTTTCATGTTTCCTCTGCTTTCTCTATCGAGTGTGAAGAACCGTCCTGAATGCGGAACCCGTCAATTTGTAAAATCGCACCGGCATCGCGTCTCCGAACACAACACCGCAAAGCGGAAGACGGGTTTTCAATTGACAACCAGGCCGCCTTGAGTGAGCATAACAGCCTGAATCCCGAAACCGCGCTCAAGGAGACGTCATGCCTTACGAGAAATCACCCCATATCGTCGAGGAAACACCCGGCACCAAGTACTACTGCGCCTGCGGCGAATCCCAGAACAAACCCTATTGTGATGGTTCGCACGATAAAAAGGACACCGGCAAATCCCCGCATAAATATGAAATCACCGAGGCCAAACGCGTCGCCATCTGCGACTGCGGTCATTCCGGAAACCCGCCCTTTTGCGACGGGACCCATTCCAAATTATAAAAAACGATGCGTCACCGTTTCGCCGTCACGATGAAATTGGAAGTCAGGTAACCCGTCTTGTACTGCTGGGACGGTCTGCTAAAACACAAGCCCACAAGGTTCAAAAGAAAAATCAGAACATTCCCCAGCCATTTCAGTTTCCAGCGTTCACCGGCATGCCAGATCCAGCTGCAGAGCAGGCTGATGAGCGTCTGTTCCGTGGACGTGTCGTGCGTGATCCGGATATCTGAAAAACCATTAAGAAGATGCGACAGGCCTTCGTGAGTGAAACGCCAGTAATCGGTCGGGCAGGCGTGGTATTCATACAGAAACGGCGCCGAGATCAGCAGCGTGCCGCCGGGTTTCAACACGCGCCGGCATTCTGCAAGCAGCGTGTGCGGATCGGAAACGTGTTCCAGCACCTGAAATGAAAACACGCAGTCGAAAACGGCGTCCCTGAACGGCATGCGCTCTCCCGCGACCACATCCGCCTGGGATCCGGCATGGCCGTCCAGCCCGATGTAGCGCTGAGTCGGGAAATACGGCGCGTACGGTTTCGCGCCGCATCCAAAATCCAGAATCCGCGCCTCTTTTTTTACTTCTTCGGAAAACCGGATCACAAAATCACGCAGCGCTTTGCGATGCAGGTAAAACGCCTTTTTCAATCGCGGGCGCCGGTGATCGTTGATCTCTTTTTTTTTACCGAGCATCGCTATCCTTCCAATGCGCCGCGCAGTTCAGTCCGGACTTTTCATCGCCGCGACTTCACGGTACAGCGCCAGCATGGCGTCCGCGCAGCGCTTTTGTGTGAACTGCTCCGCCAGCAATCGCGCGCTGCGTCCCATGCGCTCACGCAGAGAAACGTCGAACAGCCGGTTCAGGTGCGACGCGATTTCCTCCGCATCGCGCGGATCCTGAATGACGAATCCCTCTCGCTCCTCGCCGATGATTTCCGCCGCGCCGCAGTGTGCGCTCGTCACAATGGGAAGTCCGGAAGCGAGCGCTTCCAGGTTGGCGTTGCCGAACGGTTCGTAGATCGAGGGCAGCACGAACACATCCGCTGCGCCGTAAAACTGCTCGATGGTGTCGACCGGGTCCTGGATATGAATTTTTTCTTTAAACTTCTCTGGCGCGAAATTCAGATACCGGTTCCATTCTCCTTTTCCCACCAGCAGCAGCCGCCAGTTTTCCTGATTGAGGAAGGCGAGCGAACGCAGCAGAAACTCCAGCCCCTTGCGTTCGAACCCCGAGCCCACAAACAGCATCAACACCGCGTCATCCGGAATGCCCAGCCGTTTGCGGAGAGAAGTGCGGAAGATGGATTTGTTTTTGGGATGAAACAGATCCAGTTGCACGCCATTGTACACCACGGCGATCTTTTCATCCGGCACCCGGTAGTGTTTTTGAATGTCCCGCTTCACCCTGTGCGAAATCGCGACGATCTTTTTGCATCCCGGCCCTTCGAACAGGCGCCGTTCCAGAACGAGGATCAGCCGGTGAAACGGGCTGCATTCCAGGGACAGCCGCTTGCCCAAACCCAGCCCCCGCTTCCTCTGCTCCAGCCATTCGCGGTGGCACCCGTCGCCCGCGCGGTAGATATCCTGACACCAGGTGCGTTCGTGCGACTGCACCGCATCGAAACGCTGCCGGCGCACGGCGCGGGCCGCATTGCGCGCGAATGTGAGCGTGCGCAAAAAGGAATTGGTCCGGATCGCCGCAACGGGATGCACGTGCAGGTTCGGGTGGGCGCAGGGTTTCCACTGGTTCGCGAAAATGTGCACCTCGTGCCCCGCTTCCGCGAGGTGGGTGGTGTACTGCGCCGCAAAACTTTCCGCACCGCCGTAATGCACGTATTTCTGCCGGATCAGAGCGAGTTTCACCGGCACCGCCTTGCCGCCGCACGCATCACGGCTTGCCCGTAGAAAGGTTCAACACGTCCCGGTAGACGCTGAGCGTCTGCTCCATTTTTCGCTCGATCGTCAGCTCCCTTCCGCAGAATTCAAACGCCGCCGCCGTCAGACGCGCGCAGAGCGCCGGATCCTTGAGCAGCCGGATGACGCCCTGAGCGATCGCCGGTCCGCTCTTGATGTCCGCCAGCAGTCCCCGATCCTCGTTGCCCAGAAGTTCCGGAATCGACCCGCCCCGTGCCGCCACCACCGGCGTTTTCATGGCGAACGCCTGCGGGATGACCTGCGAGGTGCCCTCGCCCGCGAACGAAGCCAGCACCAGGATGTCCATCGCCGCGACGATCTCCGGCACGTCCTCGCGGTGCCCCAGCATCGTCACCGCTTTATCGAGCCCGCGGCTGCGGATCTTGCTGCGTATTTCATCGTGGCCGGGTCCGTCCCCGGCGATGACAAAGCGCGCATCGGGAAATTCTTTCAAAACCAGTGGGACCGATTCAAGGAAAAAATCGTGCCCCTTCCATCCGCGGATCACCCCCACCTTGCCGATCAGCGGCTGCCCGTCAGAAAGCTTCAGCTCATCGCGGATTCTCTGCCCCGAAAGACTGCAATCAAAACGCTGCATGTCGACCCCCGCCGGGATGGAAACGACCTGGTTTTCCGTCACCCCGTCCACATGCAGCAGCATGTCGCGGATCGCCGCGCCGCTGGTGAGGATGCGGGCCGGGAAAGAGGAATACAGCCGGTTGTTGGGAAAATGATTTTTCACCGGTATGGACACGTGGCGGGTGCGCACGAGCGGAATGTTCAACATCTTCCCGATGAGAGAAACGAGCCAGCTGTCGATGGAACTGTGTGTGTGCAGGATGTCCGGACGCAGCCCGCGGATGAGACGGTACAGCCTGAAAAACGCCGTCGGGCTCAACGGCCGGCGCATGCGCACCGGGAAAAAGCCGAAGCCGGCATCGGTCAGCGAGCCGCCCCGCTTTGCGAGCGGGCTTTCGGGCTGACACACAAGAGACACGCGGTGGCCGCGTTTGAGCAGCTCGCGGCATTCCTGCAGAATCCGGATCTCCTGCCCTCCCCAGCCGAACGCGGCTTCCGAGTGCAGGATGTGGAGCGGTCTCACCAAGGCAGGCTCTCGCTAGGGTGATGGACGGGTTGCGCGTGGACGGCGATTAATCTAACATATCCCCCCAAAGGTGTCGATCTCAACCTGTTGCGGTTCTTTCCCCGCTTTCCGGGCCTTTGCATGCCTCTTTCCGAATCCGAAAACGTTTGCACCATGCTCTGTGAAATCTGCGGCTCCAAGGATTATTCCGAAGTGTGTTCCCGCAACGGCGGGTCCAGCGTGGTGCGCTGCAGCCATTGCGGTCTCGAGTTCGTCAACCCCATGCCCACGCAACACCATCTGGACGCGCTGTACCGCAAGGAAACGCGCGGGGACGCAGGCGGCAACCCGTATTACAGCACCTACCTGCAGGAACGGCTGGACCGCTGGCAGGCATACCGTAAGAAGTACAACGAGCGGCTGCAGCGCATCGAGCGGTTGTACCACGGCACCGGACGCATTCTCGACGTCGGCTGCGGCGGCGGGTTTTTCCTGAAAGCCGCGAGCGAGCGGGGCTGGGACCCGCACGGCATCGACATCGTTCCCGAATTCGTCCACTTCGCCAAAGAACAATTGAAACTGGTCAACGTCCGCCGCGCGACGTTGCAGGAGGCGGACTGGCCGCCCGCGTTTTTCGATGTCATCGTGCTTTGGGATCTCATCGAACATGTGCCGCGTCCGCGGTCTTTTCTGGAGCGGTGTTCAGAGCTGCTCAAAACCGGCGGTCTGCTGGTGATCTGGACGCCCAACGTGAAAAACGCGGCGTTCCTCAAAGACAAATGGTACGGCTACCAGATCGAGCAGCACCTGTTCTTCTTTTCCCGCGACACCCTCGAACGGATGCTGGTTCCCGCCGGTTTCAGGATCGTGCACAACAACACCAACCGCGCCAAAAAAGGATTTTTCTCACCGCCGGAAAGCAAGCCCTATCAAAAAGAGTCCGTTCCTTCCGGCAAACTGGCAAAGCGGCTCAAGGGAATCCGGCGCGATCTGAAAAACAGCCTCAACCCGGTCAATTACATCAGCCCGATCCTCGATGGCGCGGGATACGGCTTCAATCTGTACGTCATCGCTGAAAAAAAATTGCAGCAATCACACGCCGTCAACACGCCGCCGTAACCGGGGCGCCCGACCACGCATGAAAAAAATTCTCGTCATCAGCACCACCGGAATGGGAGACACCCTGTGGGGAACGCCGGCGATCCGCGCGATCAAAAAAACCCTGCCCGCGCTCAAGCTGCATTTTCTCTTGCAGGCGCGGTGGAGACCGCTGTTTGAGGACAACCCGCACATCGACCGGCTGATCGACTACCACCCGCAATGGTACCGGCAGCCCTTCACGGCAATGCGGCTGCTTTCACAATCCTACGACGCGGTGCTGCTGTTTCACGCCAACCGGGACATCACCCGTTTTCTGCCCTGGCTCAGGCGCAAAAGCCTGTGGGCGCATCAGAACGCGCCCTGGATCGCACCCGCCAACCGGGTGCGCATCGAAGGGACGGTGCACGGCATCCGGCGGCGGCTCAAGCTGATCGAAACCATCGGCATTCCCGGCGACGGCGGACACATGGAAATTTTTTTCAACGAAAGCGACCGCGCCCGCATCAACCACTTTCTCAAATCGGCCCGGCTGGCCCCGAAAAAATTCATCTACCTCAACGTCGGCGCTTCCACAGCGGAAAAACGCTGGCCGGAAGAACGGTTTTTCGAACTGGCGCAGACCATCCTCAAACACACCGAATACAAAATCGTGCTCGGCGGCGGTCCGGCGGAACGCAACGCCATCCACACCCTGCTGGAGGACATGGACCCGAAACGCGCCGCGCATTCGCTCGATCTGCCCTTAAAGACAGACTGTCAGCTGATCGGCCACGCACGGCTCCTGGTCACCTGCGACACCGGCCCCATGCACGTCGGGTTCGCGCTCAAGGTGCCGACCGTGGCGCTGTTCGGCCCTTACGACCCAAGGGGCGCGGGCCCGTTTGAACTGGCGGAAAACAGCTGCACGCTGCTGCACCCTTCGCAAAACGGGCTGCAAGCGACGCGGATCGCAAATCAGGGAGCCGATGTGAAAACCATTTCTGTCGACAGGGTGTGGGATCGGCTGCTCAAGGCTCTGGAAGACACGTGACGGGATCGATATTCAAAATCATCCTTTGAGCTCGCGCGCGTCCTTCTGCAGAATGCGGTCCACGCCTTCCAGCACATGCTCCCGCGTGATGGCGCGCAGGCACTCGGTGTCGCCGTTGTAGCATTCCTTTTTGCGCGTCTTTTCATCGCACGGACTGCATTCCACATTCTGATACAGAACCACGTCGCGTTTTCCCAGCGGCCGCCACACGCGCGGATGCACGGACCCGAACAGCGCCACCACCGGCGTCCCGAGCACCGAGGAGAGGTGCATGAAGCCGCCGTTGTGGCAGAGCGAGAATTCCGCGCCTTCCGTGATCGCCGCCAGTTCCTGAAGCTCCGCCTGCACGAACGCGTACGCATTGTTTTCGATCCGGTCCGTCACTGCCCGCACCTGCTCTTCTTCTCCCGGTCCACAGGTCAGCAGCACCTTGAGCCCGTACTCGCGATGCAGTTTGTCCACCAGGTGCGCGAACTCCTCCGCCGGCCAGCGGTTGTAGATCCGGCGGCTGCCGGGATGCACGACACAGTAGGGATCTTCCGGCGCGATGCCGTTTTCCTGCAGGATGCGGGCGGCGTTCATGCGGCTCTCATGCGCTATGTGCACCGCCGGGGCCGGGTTCTCGAAGTGCACGCCCATCTTGGTGATGAGGGCGACCTGGTAGTCGATCGGGTACTTAGGATTGAGATCGGAAAAATCCAGTTTGACGTTGTACAGAAACGACCGCTTGGCCCGCAGGTTTCCCACACGAAACCGGGCCTGCGTCAAAAAACACATGAGCGCGCCGCGCGTCCCTTCGTGCATGTCGATGGCGACGTCGTAGCGTTCGCTGAACAGACGCCGGTAAAACCCAGCCTGCCCGGCGAAGGAACCCTTGCGAAAGCAGAGCACCCGGTCCACGTCGGGATGGCTGCGCACCAGATCGTAAGAAGCCGGCTCGACCAGCACCGTGAGGTGCGCATCCGGGAAGCAGCGTTTGAGCGGCGTGTAGACCGCGGTGTTGTAGATCACATCGCCGATGGAGCGCAGTTTGATCAGCAGGATTTTCGCTCCCGGCCGAACTCTGTTTTTTGAAAATGTGCGCACGATTCTTCCTCCGGGATGCCGCGTTGGATCGATCAGCTTTTGTTTTCGCCGGGGCGCTGCTTTGAAACCGCAGAGGCCACCAGCTCGTTGAGCTGCGTCGTCAGCCGCCGCGTGTCGTAAAGATCCCGGCAGCGGCGCCGCGCCCGCTCGCCCATCGCTTGCGCCTCGACAGGATCGGACAACACGCGCCGGATCGCCGCCGCCAATCCGTCGATGTCCCCCGGTTCGACCAGATGGCCGCAGTCGTCGAGCACCTCCGGAATGTCCGAAACCCGCGTCGACACGATGGGCCGGGCCATCGCCATCGCATCGAAGATCTTGGCGGGCATCTGACCCACCGTATCGGTGGTGCGCCGCTGCGGAATCGCCACCACGTCCGCCGCCGCGAGGTATTCTCCCAGCTTCGCGAAGGGAATGCGCGGCACGAACCGCACCGTTTCCTCATCGCCGCCGCGCGCCAGGATCCGCGCCTTGTCGGTTTCATCGGCTCCCACGATCACCAGCCGCGTCATCGGATCGCCGAGCGTTTCCACCGCCCGCACCAGATCGTCCACTCCCTTGTGCGCCCGCGGCGTGCCGAGAAACATCACCACTTTTTTTCCCGCAAGGTGCAGCGCCTGGCGGGACGCCTCCGCATCGTAAAGAGCGGGGTCGAGGACCGCCGTGTCCCGGCAATGGTACAGCAGCGTTCCGGAAAACCGGTTTTGCAGATAGCGGTTGCTCACGCTGATCCCGTCCGCGCAGCGCACCCACCGCTCCATGAGCCAGGTGTAGGGCAGGCCGTTGGGATTGGACAGATTCAAAAACCGGCCCAGCTTGCCCCAGAAGTCCGTGTGGTAGAAAAACCCCAGCTCCCAGTCGTCGATGTCCACCAGCAGCGGCGTTTTGTAAATCCATTTCCTGAGCAGTCCGATCCCGAAACTCGTGGGACGGAGTTTGCAGGCGAACACCAGGTCCGCGTCCAGTTCCTTGACCATCCGCCGCACGATCGGCACGAACGCCGGGTAACGCTTCCAAGCGTAAGTGCGCACCGGGATATCCAGATCCCGCAGAGGATACCAGATCTCGCCCTTCTTTGCAGGCCCCACCAGCTCCACCGTGTGGTGCGCCGCAAGAGCCTGGGCCAGCAGCGCGGCCCGGCCGAGGGAGTTGTCTGAAAGATCGAAACACAGAAAGGAAATTTTCACGAGCCGTCAGGAATCGTCTGCGTTGATGGTGATCGTGCGCGGATGGATGTCGATGGAACGGACGTCCGTCACCAGCGGCCAGCCCGGCGTCGGCGTGAGCGCGATGGTTTCATCGACGATGCGGCGGTAAAAGATCTCCTTGAGTTCAAAAGGACCCAGCAACACCGTTTCGACCACCGGCCGGATGTGCCTGCCCGGCTGAAAATCCAGACGCACCGAGACCCGGCCTTCCGCCTTGCCCCAGGGGACTTCGTGCCAGGCGCGCAAATGCAGGCGGCCTTTCTCCCCGGTCAGCCGCGCGCCGCCGCGCCCCTTCATTTCCTTTTCGGCCAGCGCTTCCAAAAAGTCAAAGCGCACCGTTCCTTTGGGACGCAGTTTCCCGATTTCAAACAAAATCAGCTTGCCGTTTAAAAAAAGCTCATACAGGTTGATCTGCACGTCCTCGAAGACCAGTTCGAGATTCTCGATGCGGACCTTGTTCGACACGGCCGCGTCGGCGCGGTAGGTGATGCGCCGGTAGCGTCCCCGTGCCCGGTCCCCAGGCCGTTCGGTGGCGATGATCTCGACCGAAGGGTTGACCGCCTCCTCCACGCCGTAAATCGGATACTCGGAAAGCGCGGCCACGAACCGCCGTCCCACTTCTTCAAGATCGAGCGCACCGGGAAGTCCGTCCACAGGAACGACGTCGCGCTTCAGCACCAGTCCCTGCGACCGGTTGGGCAAAGGATAGGTGCGGAACAGGGAGAACGTGTTCGTCAGCGCCGGATCGGAAAGCAGCCGGTCCCGCTTGGGATGGATCTGGCGGGTTCCCGATTCCCCGGTCTCGCTCGAGTCCTTGGTGATGAAAAAATCAGTCAACTCGCCGAGGTTGCGCTTGACGCTTTTGAGCACCACCGGCAGGCCGCGGATTTCGGCCGCATCGCGGAACGCGCCGCGGTGAAACCAGGGATGGTTGGTGAGCGTCCGCACGGTCACCGTCTCTCCTTCGCGCGGCGCCGCCGCCTGCACGATATCGTCGAGGATCGCATCGATCTGCCAGGTTGCGTCGACGGGGGGATTCTTGTATCCCAGCAGCGGCCCTCCCAGCACCGGCATGGTCGCATTGCCGGGCAAGAAACCCGTGTACACATACGAAAAAAGACCCGTGGCGATCACGGTGCCGATCGCAGCCCGGCGGACGCGCGTGTTCACGATGGAAAATAAAAAAACTGCGGAGACCAGAGCCGCCGCAGGCAGCATCGGCATCGTGTAGCGCACGCCCTTGTTGTTGATGAAGGTGAACGCGATGAAAGTGAACGCGATCCAGGCGAACAGCATGATATTGAAATGTTTTTTGCGCGTCACGAACGCGATCGCCCCCACCGCGAACAGCAGCAACAGAGGCATTCCCATCTGGCGTCCGGCCGCCTCCAGATAAAAACCCCAGATCGGCAGGGGCCATTCCATGGCGCCTTTGAGCACGGTGTCGGGAAAGCCGAACTTGGCCATGCCCTTGGCCATCTTCATCAGGTTGTGCGCGTACCAGGGAAAGCAGACCCACAGGGAAACCAGGGTCAGCGTCAACACATGGATCAGCTTGGCGGGGCTGAGCCCGACCCGCGGGTAGTGCCGCACCAGCGCGGCGACGAGAACCCCCTCAAGCCCCAGCACGATCCATTTTCCCTGAGCGAGTATGAAAAGCAGAAACGGCAGCACCATCGTCGCAAAGACCAGGCCGAGATAGAACAGCCACAGCCTGGCATGCGCGGCGAAACCGCACTGCGTCCGCCCCCAGAGCCCCAGAATCACCGCCGGCAGCAGGTACAGAAAAAACGTCCACTTCACCAGCAGGCCCGCCGCGTAGCTGAGCGCAAACAGCAGCGAAAACCTGCGGTCCTCGAAACGATTCGAACGCAGAAACAGATAATACGTCAGCGCCACCATCCCGGTCAGCATCATCCCGATCAGGCACTGCCGGGAGCTGTACGCCGGAAACGGGTAGCAGGCGAACAGAAAGGCCGCGAACAGGCCGGTGTTACGGTCGTAGAGCCTTTTGCCGATGCCGTAGATCGACAGCAGCGTCACCGCGAGAAAAAAGGAATTGAGGATCACCGCGTTGTCCGCGGAAAACCCGAACAGCGCGAACACAGGAACCAGGAACAGATGGTACAGGGGCGGGTAAAACGATTCGACGCTCAGAAGATCCAGCCATATGCGGTCCGAATCCGAGGCGAACACCGAGGCGTATTTGAACGCGATGTGCAGGTGCGCGCCCTGATCCCAGGACGGCGGCCGGGTGTCGAGAATCGTCCAGATGAGATTGCATCCAAACGTCCACAGAATCATCGCCGCGAGGATGAGCGCGTGCGCACGAAACTCAGGCGTGTGTTCGGAGACTGCGCCGGTTCTTATGGTTGCTTCTGCCGCCATCATGTATTAAGGGGATCGAGGTTGCATCGAAGGGACCGGGTCCAGGCGCAGGAAAAGAAAACACGCTGCATAAAAATAGACACGCAAAACCGCACCTGACTTTTTTGATTGCGCTGGATTATAGGGGCTCCCCGCAAATTTTGCATCCGGAACCTTTTGGACGCCCCGAAAAATTGCGTTTGGCCACGAGCGCCTCTTTTGAAACAAGGGGGCGCGAGTTGCCTGCTGGGGAAATATCGAATTTGTAGAAGTCCTCTTTTTAAATTGTGTATAATGCACTGAATTTTTTATCCGCCTGTATATCCCGGCTCTCCCTCTTTTCGAAGCAAACCGCATGCAAAACCGCCTGGGCTCCCTGACTCAGCGCCTCAAGGACCACCTCCTGCTCGCCCTGCTGACCGCGGGTGTGTTTTTTTCCCTGCTGCACGGCCTGGGGGAAGTGCCGCCGTACCACACCGATGAAAATTTTTACGTGCTCACCGCGAAAAACATGGTGCAAACGGGCGATTACATCACGCCTAGGTACCACGGTGAAAAACGTTTCGCCAAGCCGATTCTGTTCTACTGGCTCGTCGCCCTTTCTTACAAAATCTTCGGCGTCAGCCTGACCGCGGCGCGGCTGTGGCCGGTCCTGTTCGGCACCCTGTGCGTCCCCCTCACCTACTACCTGGCGCGCCGGCTGTTTTCCCGCGAGGCGGCGCTGATCAGCGCGTTTCTGCTTCCCGCCTGCTTCATGCATTTTCAGATCGCGCGCTGGGCCACCACCGACATGGCGTTGAGCTTTTCCATCCTCTGCGCCTTTTATTTTTTCGTGAAGGCGTACCAGAACGAAACGCGGCGCGCCCTCAACCTGTACCTGTTCTATTTTTCCATGGCGGTGGGGTTTCTGATCAAAGGCCCGCCCGCGATCCTGATCCCCGGCCTCGTGGTGCTCGCGTATCTGTTGATCCGCCGCGACGGCCGCATGTTGAGCAGCATGCGCCCGGTAGCAGGCATCCTCATCATCCTCATCGTGGACGTTCCGTGGTTCGCGGCGATGGCCGTGATGCACGGCGACGAATTCGTCAACCACATCATGGGCCCGGAGATCCAGGACCGCATCTTTCATCAGGTGCCGTTCAGCGCCTATTACTTCGGCGTCCTGCTGCGCTACTACGTGCCGTGGTCGCTGTTTTTGATCTTTTCCCTCGGTTTTTATGTTCACAACCGGTTCGGATTCCGCCGCAATCTGCAATCCCAGGCTTCCGATTCCGAAGCGCCAGCAGAAGAAGCCAAAGACGCCGATGCCCGGCTTTTGTGCGTTCTCTGGGTCGCGGTGCCGCTGCTGATGTTCACCGTGTTCCGCATCGAGCACAGCCGCTACCTGCTGCCCGCTTCCCCGGCGATCGTGATGCTGCTGGCGCATTTTTTAGCCCACCTCGCCCGCACGCCGCGCGCGTTCAAAAGCGCCCTGTTTCAGATTCCCTTCTACCTCACGCTTTTTCTCTACCTTCTATTGACGATCGCCCTGGGAGCGGCGGTCCTCGCGTTCAATTCCTTTCAACCGGTGCCCTTCAACGTCCACTTCACGCCTTTGTTTCTGGCCACCGGCGCCGTCGTCGTGTTCGCGATGCACCTGTTCCGAAAAAAACTAACGCTCATCCTCACCCTGGCTTCGCTGCAGATCATCGCCCTGGGCCTGCTCCACGGCGAAGCGCTGCCCTACCTCAACCGCTATCCCATGAAAAAATTCGCCGGTGCCATCCAAAAAACCTCACAGGGCAGCGAACGCATCGGGGTCTACCGCATGGGCAGCCACCAGGCGAGGATCGGCGTGCTGACCGGGCATCCCGCAAAATACATCTTCACCCCCGAAGATCTGAACCGCTTTCTCGACACCGAGGAAACCGTGTACGTGGTGATGCGCGACGCCGACTGGCAGGGCCAGTTCAGCGGGCTTCCCCTTGAATTGCAATCCAGTGACTCCATCTGGAAAAAACGCCGGGTGAAGTGGCAGGACATCAAGGAAATGTGGGAAACCAGGATCGATTTCACATCGCCCGACTTCACCGAGACCGTGCATCTGTTCCGCAACCGTTGAGCCTCACCGCACGCGCGGCCGCGCCATGCCCGAAAAGTCGTAGCGCACCCTGTCCCGGCGCGCCATCGACGTGAAGTACGCGTATTTCCGGGTCGCCTGGATCAGATAAAGCTGTCCGGGGTGTTCCTGTTCGAGCTGCCGGAACGCCTCGACCGAAGTCAGCCAGGTGGCGGGGGATGCCTGCTCAAGCCGCGCCAGCATTACGTCCGATTGCGTGACCGGCTCGCCCAGAAACCGGTCCGCATAAAACAGCATCGCCTGCCGCGGGTTGTGCGCCGACAGCCTAAAATTGCCGATCCGCTGTTCGGGCGGCGTGTTCAAATGGATCACCGCCGCAAGCTGCCGCACATCGACGCTGTTGGGAGACAGCGTGACCTTGACCTGAAACGGCGTGGCGTTGACGAACACGACCGTCAGCACCACCACGCCCGCCATCCAGGGCAGCAGTTTTTCACGCAGGCTCTCGGAAAGCCAGTCCGCAAGCGTCCTTGCGATCACGATCGCCAGCGGCGGAAAGATCATGAACAGATAGCGCAGCGTCTGGTTGGTGCTGGTGCTCATCACCAGGTAAACGAGCACGATCCAGACCAGCAGAACCAGACTGGGAAAGTCCCTGCCGCCGATCGCGCGCCTGCCGCATTGCCACAAACCGATCAGCGCCAGCGGCAGCCACGGCCAGTAGTTCTTGAGAAAATCCTGCGCGTAACCGAGAAAATAAAACGGCGGCGCAGCGCTTTCAAATCCGCGGTTGAAAATGAGCACGCCAAAATGCATGTCGTAAAACGCCGCGCCGTGCACCGCCCCGTTCACCGCATGCCAGCTGAAACCCAGCCCCAGAGCCAATGCCGTCCCCATGAGAAAACAGGGATGCCCGATTTCCTTGAAACGCCGGCCCAGGATCAGGACCGCGCCGCCCACCATCAGCGGAAACAGGCCGAGCACGCTTTTGGTCAGAATGGCGAGCGCCGTCATCAGACCGTAAAGCAGATAAAACCACTTGTCCCGCTCGGCCTTCACGAAAAAATACATCGCCGCTGTCACGCAGAACGCCAGCGTGACGTCCACCATCGCCCGCCGCGCCGCATCGGCGAACATGCCCGGAAAGATCAGCACGAACGCCGCGAAAAACGCCGTCCATGTGTCCTTGTAAAGGTTGAGACACAAGGCGTAGGTCAAAAGCACCGTCGCCAGGCCGAACAGCGCCGGGAAAAACACCGCAGCGTAGCCCGACACGCCAAACAGCTTGAACGCGAGCGCCGTCATCCAGAACGGAAACGGCGGGTTGGCGAAATCCGGTTCGCCGTTGTGCGTCACGATCCACAGGTTTCCAGAGGCCGCCATTTCCTTGGCCTTCTGCGCATAGTAGGCGTCGTCGAAGTTGGGCAGACCCACATCGAGCTGGCGCCCCAGAAACAGCAGCGCCGTACAGACGAGCAGAAACACCAGCTGGAAGGTTTTGTCTTTGAGTGCGGAAATCAAGTCGGGATAGGGGAATCGAGGGGAAGAAGGATCATTGCGGAAGACAGCGGTTCAGGCGCTGCCTGTCTTCCTCGGGCAATCCTTTCTGGTAAAGAAAGCCGAAGGTTTCCAGCCGCCAGACCAGCACGTCGAGCCCCTTGAGCATGCGAAACCAGTGCACCAGCCCGCTCAGCAGGGACCGTTTGTTGAGACCCTTGCGGCAAAAAATAAAATCGGTGAGCTGCTCTTTGGAATGACGGATGAGCCGCCAGTTTCCCCGTTCCTTCAGGATCTGCCACAGTTTGTATAGATTGATGAGCCGTTTGATCATGGGTTTGTCCAAGCTTGAAATGTGCGCCCCCGCCGCAATGCAGGCTTCCATCCTGGCCGGTTCCGCCTATAATAGACCGCGAACCGCCACAAGTAAAGAAACGGGGCACCGCTCCTGTATCGCCAAATCCCAGCAAAGGAAAGCGCACGTCATGAAGGCAAACGAATGGGTGAACCAGGCCTGCGCCCGGATTCAACCCGACACCGACCTCGTCCGGCGTCATCTGGACGCCCTCACGGAAATGGTGCGGATCGACAGCCGCAGTTTCAACGTCAACGAATTCGAGGGCGACCGCACCACGCCCAGCGACATGCAGGAAATCCTGCATTGCGCCGAGAGATACCTGAAAGGCATCGGTTTCACTTACATTCGCATCAACACGGCCCCCGCCGATCCGCCCGGCTCGACGCCGATCCTCATGGCCAGCATCCCGGCGTCTCCGGAAAAGCCCACAATATTGTTTTACGCCCACCTGGACAAACAACCCTACATGGACGACGCCGCGTTCTCGCAGTGGGGCGGCGTCCCGCCCACCCGGCTCACCTGGAACGAGGACCGCAGCCGCGCGTTCGGCCGCGGCGCGGCGGACGATCTGAGCGGCGTGGTGTCCATCGGCATCGCCGTCGAGGCCCTGCTGCGCGCGCTGGATCTGGATCCCAACTCCATTTCGTCCGAACGCAACGACGCCCTGCCCTGCAACATCAAGGTCATCTACGAAACCGAAGAGGAATGCGGCTCGCACTCGCTCATCCAGCAGATCCGCGAGAACCGCGAATTCTTTGCGGACACCAACTGCGTGGTGATCACCGACGTGATCAATCCCGCCACCGGCGTGCCCGGCCTCACGACCTCGCTGCGCGGCATCATTCAGATCGAGGCGTCCCTGACCGCGAAGCCCGGCGCGCCCGCCCGCATCGACGCGCAAACCGCGCTGTACAAACTGCTCGCGACCCTCATCCGCGACGACCACACGCTGGCGGTGGAAGCGATCCGCAACACCGACATCCCGGAGACCGCCGCCGAGACCGAGGGCTACGCCCGCGTCCCCACCAGCGTCGGCCAGCTCAAGGACACCGCCGGCCTGCTTTCCGGCGTGCGCTGCACCGTGCCCGAAACCGTCGAGGCCGTGCTTCTGGCACAGCTTCGAAAATCCTTCGTCAACCTGCGTCCCGGCAACCGCGTTTCCGGCAGCGTGATTTTCGGCGCCGCCGGCGCGCGCCTGCATTTTCCGGCCTGCGCCGATCCTTCGGCTCTCAAACAGGCTCTCACCGAGGCATTCGAAAGCTGGAACCGCTTTGCCCTCCGGATGCGTCTTGAAATCGCCGCATCCGGTGCGGACGGCACCGCTATCGACTGCATCCTGTGGGCATCGCGCAAGGACCCGCACTCGGGCATCAACGGCGGCCCGTTCCCGGTGGCGGAATTGCAGCTCGCAAGCTGGATCGACCGGCTGGTAGACGCCGACGGCAGACTCGCGGACCCCGTCGCCGGTTTCTTCAAGGATGGCGAAGCTCCGTTTCTTAGAACCGAGCCGCTGTTCACGTCCAACGACGGCACGGCGCGGCCCTACGAAATCCCGAGGCTAAAATGATCGTCGAGATCCGGCTCGCCCCCGGCAACCGCGAGGAGGAAGCGGCGAAGCACCTCAGGGCATATCTTGAGGAACGCGCGCCGGAGGGATTCGAACTGACCTTGCGCTCCGACAAGGGCGGGTCGCCCTGGATGACCGCCATCACCCACCCGGTGTTTGAGGAAGTGATGGCTTCCCTCAAAGCGGGCTACGCGCGCGAAGCGTGCCTGTACGGCTGCGGCGGTTCGATTCCGTTCGTGGCGAAGCTGCTCGATGCGCTGGGAGACGTGCAGCCCGTCTGTCTGGGTGCGTACGATCCGGAATCGCGCATGCACGAACCGGGAGAGAGCCTGTCGATGGCCGATCTTTTAGGCTGCGCCCGCTCCATGGTGCATCTCATGGACCGCGCGCAAAACGCCTACCCCGCCCGGAAAACGCAGCCTTCCGGGTAAAAAAATTTTCGCTCCGCAGGACGGAAAATTCCGGTCTTCCGCCGCCCGGCAGCGCGAGCCGATCCTCCAAAATGACTGACAAATTGGTATTTACAGCAACTGTTTAAATTAACTCCCAAAGGCGTGTCCGCGCCCCGCAAAAACAGCGTAAATCATACTATTTCAAAGGCTTGATCGAGGCCCGCGCCGCCCCTATAATGGGTAGAAACGCCTCATTTTCACCCAATTCAGGAAAATCGCGAGCCGACCGTGAAAACCGCCATCGCACAGGATCAGGAACCGTTCCGCCCCATCAACCTGGAATTTCTGGTGTCCCGGTCCAGCGAACATTTCGATATTTTCTACCAGACCCGGACCTTCGGCACCGTGCGTTACGTGAAGTTCGCCAGCACCGACCCCCGCCACCAGGAAAAAATCCAGGAAATCCTGGAAAAAGGCGACTCGGAGCAGGAGTATTTCGTCCGCGAAGAGGACCTGATCAAGTACTACCAGCACGTCACCCAGAGCCTGAAATCCCTGATCTCCAACCCCAAAGTTCCGCTCAAGCAGAAAACCCAGAAGATCTACAACGTGTCGCAGGAGATCATGCAGGAGTTTTTTGAATACAACGCCTCCCAGAAGGTGCTGCAGTCTTCCGAGGAAGTCATGGACATCATGGAGCAGTGCCTGTCCAACTCCAGCACCGGCTATTACGGCCTGTCCATGATCACCAACAAGGATTACTACACCTACACCCACAGCGTGAACGTCGGCCTCTACTGCCTGGTCTACGGCATCAAGACGAACATGCCGCAGAACGACATCAAGGACCTCGGCCTCGGCGGCATGCTGCACGACGTGGGCAAGGCCCAGATCGACTCCCTCATCATCAACAAAAAGGGCAAGCTCACCGACGAAGAATTCGAGACCATGAAAAGCCACGCCGCCCTGGGAGAGGGACTCCTCGCCTCGATGCAGTGCTACCGTTCCAACGTGGTGAAAATGGCAGGCGACCATCACGAACAGTACAACGGCAAAGGCTACCCGAAGGGCCTGGTGGGCGAGCAGATCTCCCTGTACGGCCGGATCTGCAAAGTGATGGACGTCTACGACGCCCTCACCACGCGCCGGTCCTACAAAAAATCCATGTCGCCCTTCGACACCCTCACCATCATGAACAAGCAGATGGCCGATGAGTTCGATCCGGAAATTTTGCAGAACTTCATCCGCTTCATGGGTCCGGAACTGTAACTCAACGCCTGAAACCGTCCCTCTCCACTTCGCCATACCTGCCTTGCCAGAATACCCCGCTTCGGGCCATAATGCCGGATTGCAATTCCCTTATACTCACGAAACACGATGACGGCCCCTTGCAACCGATCCCGATGGCAGCCTGGACCCGGCGACGCCCTGGTCGTGGTCGACGTGCAGAACGATTTTTTGCCCGAAGGGGCGCTCGCCGTCCCCGAAGGCGATGCCGTCGTGCCCGTGTTGAACGCCTGCATGGAATTATTTTTGGGCGCAGGGCTGCCGGTGTTCGCCACCCGCGACTGGCATCCCGCCGGACATTGCTCGTTTGAGCAAAACGGCGGACCGTGGCCGCCGCACTGCGTCCAGGACACGGCCGGAGCGGGCTTCGCCGCGGACCTCAAGCTTCCCGCCTCGGCTAAGATCATCTCCAAAGGCACCGATAAAAACGCCGAAGCCTACTCGGGGTTTCAGGACACACCGCTCGCCGGGCAGCTTCAATCGCTCAACGTGAAGCGGATTTTCGTGGGCGGCCTCGCCACCGATTACTGCGTGCTGAACACCGTGCAGGACGCGCTCGCACAAGGCCTCGACGTGGTCCTGCTGGAAGACGCCGTGCGCGCCGTCGATGTGAAGCCCGGCGACGGGCTGCGCGCCATCGAGGCCATGGTGGCATCGGGCTGCACCCTGAGTAGGCTTGCGGATTTTTCCGCACCCGCCATCGATGTCTCGCCGCTTTTGACCGATCTGTATCAGCTCACCATGCTTCAGAGCTACCGCGAACAAAAGATGGACGCCGCCGCCGTGTTCGAATTTTACGTGCGCGCTCTGCCGCCCGGGCGCGGCTTTCTGCTGGCCGCCGGACTGGAGCACTGTCTTGAATTTCTGGAACACCTGCGCTTCACCCGGGAGGACCTCGGCACCCTCGAAAAAACCGGGCACTTCAGCACCGGCTTCCTCGAATCGCTAACGTCCTTCCGCTTCACCGGAGATGTGGATGCGATGCCGGAAGGTACGGTGGTGTTCGCCGATGAGCCGCTGCTGCGCGTCACCGCGCCGCTCATGCAGGCGCAGTTCGTCGAATCGCGCATCATCAACCTGTTGCAGTACTCTACTCTGGTCGCGAGCAAAGCGGCGCGCATGGTGCTCGCCGCCGGGGGAAAAACGCTGGTCGATTTCGGCTTCCGCAGGGCGCACGGCGCCGAGGCCGGACTGCTGGCCGCGCGCGCCAGTTATCTGGCCGGGTTCGCCGGAACGGCGACGGTCAAGGCGGGCGCCTTATGGGGCATCCCGCTGTTCGGCACCATGGCGCATTCCTACATCCTCGCCCACGAGGATGAGCTTGCAGCGTTTGAAAATTTCGCCGCGTCTCAGCCGGACAATCTGGTCCTGCTGCTCGACACCCACGACACCGTGCAGGCCGCGTTGAAAGCCGCGAAGCTGGCGGCCAGGCTGAATGAAAAGGGAACCGCGCTGCGCGCCGTGCGCCTGGACAGCGGCGATCTGGCGGCGCTGGCCCGCCAGGTGCGGGAGATTTTCGACGAACGCGGACTCACGCACGTCCGCATCCTCGCCAGCGGCGACCTCGACGAAACCAAACTCACGGACTTTGCCCAAAGCAATGCGCCGATCGACGGATACGGGATCGGCACGCGGCTCACCACTTCCGCCGACGCGCCCAACCTGAACTGCGTGTACAAGCTGCAGGAGTACGCAGGGGTGCCACGGCGCAAGCATGCGCAGGAAAAATCCAACGTACCCGGGGCGAAGCAGGTGTTCCGCCGGTTCGATGAAACCGGATGCATGCAAAAAGACGTGGTGGCGCGTATGGAGGAGACGCAGGAAGGAATGCCGCTGTTGCAGCCGGTGATGCGCGCGGGAAAACGCACGCGCCCGCTGCCTTCGCTTGAAAAAATCCGGGAGCGGACCCGGACCTCTCTGGCCGCGCTGCCCGAAGCGCTGCGCTCCCTGGGAACCGGCGCGGTTTATCCGGTCGAGATGTCCCGCGCCCTGAAGGAACTCATCGCGGCGCTCGACGCGCAACGCCATACCTGACAAACGCGCTGCCGATCCGCCGGTGGATGCCTCAGACTCCCTGTGAACGCGCCGCAAGATCCGCGTACTCGTGCAGCTCGCTCTGCCAGGCGTCCCATTCCCCGCCCGACACACCGAGCAGATCGAGAAGATCGTCCCGCTCACCGTTCTCTTCCGCGATCAACGTGTCGGGGTAGCCCCATTGCGCCGCCTGAAGACGGGCAAGACACAACACCGCCGGGAGCTTTTCGGTGATCCCCTCTTCGCGTGAATTGCAGCCCTGCTCCAGCGCGACGGTGAGCACGTCCGGGAACCGCCACGCCCGCGCCAGAGCGGCGGCGACATCCGAATCGGTGAAACCCAGAATTTCCTTTTCGGATTCGCGCAGCGAAACGTTCCGGCTCGTTGCGTTGCGCAGCACTTTGGCCAGCAGTTCCGGATGCTGGGTCGCCAGCGCGATCTTTCCCGCCCCATGGATCAGCCCCGCCGTGAAACAGACGTCCGGCTCCATCCCTTCGATGCGTTTTCCGAGGCCGCTGGCGATGCCCGCCGTGACCGCAAGATGCAGCCACAGATTGGGATAATCGATGTTGAGCGCGACCTGCCCGCTGTCCTGGTAACGTTCCAGAATCGGTGTCATCAGCACGAGGTTTTTGATCGCGCCCGGCCCGACAAGCGCCGCCGCCTGCTGCAGCGAGACGATTTTCGACCGGAATCCATAAAGCGGCGCGTTGGCCAGCTTGAGCACGGTGAGCGCGATCGCCGGGTCGTACTGAATACGATGCAGGATGTTGTAATCGTTCGCCGACACGCCGCCGATCTCATCGAGGAAGCCGACGATCTGCCCCGGAAGGGAAGGCAGCCCGTCGAGAGATTGGAACGAATCCAGTTTCGGCAGCGTCATGCGTCGTCTCCAATGCGGGACAAACCGGAAGCAAACGTCCGCGCGCTCGGGCACAGCCGTGTCCGCGCGATGACAACCGGTTCAGCCCTCTTTGAACTCCTCGGCCGACCACTGCACCGACCGGTTGCGCCCGGTCTCTTTCGCCCGGTACAGGGCCAGGTCGGCGACCCGGATCAGGTCGATGTGATCGATCACCGTTTGCGGATCGAAGGCCGCGATGCCGCAGCTCACGGTCACATGGTAACCGGTGGTGTCGTGCCGGAACTTCACCTTTTCCACCGCTTCGCGGACCCGTTCCGCAATGACCCAGGCGCCGGTGGACTTGGTCTCCGGCAGGACCAGCACGAATTCCTCGCCGCCGTAACGGGCGGCCACATCCTGCGACCGGCAGATCCGCTTGAGGATGGAAGCGATCGTGATCAGCACGTCGTCGCCCTCCTGGTGTCCGAACGTATCGTTCACCTCCTTGAAATGATCCACATCCAGCATCACCAGCGACAACGGGGATTTGTAGCGGCGGCTCCTCAGGATCTCGCTCTTGAGCAGAAACTGCATGTGCTGCCGGTTGGTCAGCCCGGTGAGACCGTCGGTCACGGAAAGCCGCTCGGCCTTTTCAAACGACTGCGCGTTGCTGATCGAAAGAGAGATGAACTCGGAAACGTTGAGGATGAAATCCAGGTCCATCACGTTGAAATAACCCTTCTCGTTGTCGTTGAGATTGAGCACGCCGATGTTTTCGTTTTCGATCATCAAAGGAATGGTGACGAAAAAATCCGATCCGTACAGCGGATTTTTGTTGCCGTGAAAAAACCTGGAATGGGAATACTCCTGCTCGAGGATGTATTTTCCCGAGACCAGCGCCTGGTTCATGATTTCCGATTCGCTCTGGCGGATGGTCAGGCCGGGCTTGAGGTCGGGATGGTTGTGGCTGGAGAGCTGCAGGAGCCGTTTGCCCTTGTCGTAGAGAAACAGCGAAAAAAATTTGATGGAAAGGACGTTGGGGAGCCGGTCCGCCAGAATCTTGCTGATTTCACCCAGCCGCATCAGGCTGATGCTCTTCTGCAGAAAAATCAGCTTGTCCAGATCGAAAAGCGAGCGGCCGAGCATGGCGTTCTGCTTTTTCAGCAGATCGCTGACCACCCGCGCTTCCTGCTTTTTGAGCTTTTCGATCCTGTCTCTATCCATGGACTCACGGTTTCGGAAAGACGGGTTCGCTCCAGGCAGAAGGTTTGATTCCGGCATCAGTCAAAATTATGACATCGCATCGTTCAAAGTAACGGCATTTTCCTCGTCATATTTCCTTAAAAATATCCACGCCTTGTTATTATTCAACACCTTAAGCGTTTGCACAAGGAAAGAAACGAGTTAACGGTCCCGTTTTCATCGGCTTAAGCACCCTGGAATTGATTGGCAATCCCGGTATGGAATTTGCTTTAATTAAATTGTGTACTTTGTCCAGGCGCATCGGTGACCGTGAAAACAAAATCCATATTCCAATCCAAAGTCATCCTCGGCGGCATCGCACTCCTGCTGACCGCGGCGCTCCTGTCCCTGCCCTCCGGCGCGGCGGGTCTGCCCCGCGTGGAGAAGGTCCGCATCGGCCCTCACCCGGAATACACGCGCATCATCATTCAATTGACCGAGCCCGCCAACTACAAAGTGGAAGCGAATTTTATCAGAAAACGAATCACCCTGATCCTGAATCAGGTGCGCGTCGGTCCCGAAGTGCGCTCGCGGGCGTTCAAGGACCGCAACCTGGAAAAGATCCAGGTCCGCACCGGCAAGGACACCCTGGACATTGTCTTTCATCTCAAAACAACCAACACCCGTTTTTTTCATTTTTTAGATGCGGAACAATCGCGCATCGTCGTCGATTTGAAAGCGGAGAAAAAACCCGTCATTCAGACCGAAATCGGCAACTCCGGTTCCGGGCGGCAGGTTTCACAGCCGGAGCCCACCGCCAGACGCATCGCACCGGAGGCGCCGGCGCGGCCGGGAAGGAAGCCCTCCATCGCCGGCATGACGACTTCACGGCTGCGCGAGCTGAACCGCCAGAACGTCGAGGACCGGCTGGTCAGCGGGCGGGATGAATACGAGGCCGCCCTCAAGGTCTTTCAGGACCGCAACTATCCGGAAGCCCTCAAGTTGTTCGAAGCCTTTATGGACCGTTTTCCCGACAGCAAGTACCTGGACCACATCGTGTTCCTGAATGCGGAGGCGAAATTTCAGGTTGCGTTCCGCGAACCCAATCCCATTTACGAGGAAGCGCTCACCGCCTACAAAAAGGCGATCCGGCAGTTTCCCAAATCGCCCTTCGCGTCGCATGCGACCGATAAAATCGCGTTCATCTATGCCGAAATGGGATTCATCCTCGAAGCCAAAACGATCTACGAGAACGTGCTCAAGGAACAGCCCAACAGCCCGTACACGCCGTCCCGGAAATTCAACCTCGCCCAGATGATGCTCAAGGAAGGCCGTTACGAGGAAGCCCACGCCGCCTTCAAACGGCTATTGATCAAGTCCCCCAAGAACATCGAGGCGCGCTCCGCCATCTTTCAGATCGCCGAGCATTACTACGAAACCGGCAACCACCGCCGCGCTCTCGAAATCTATGAGGACGGTGAAAAGCGCTGGCCCACGGAACTCAACAACAATCCCAGGATCCATTTCAACATGGGCGACATTTATTACCGTGAGAAACGCTACGCGCCGGCGCGCGAGCATTTCTTCAGCCTGATCAACCTGGATCCCGACGGGCCCCAGTCGCACCGGGCCCTCAACCTGATCGGCGATTCCTACCTGATCGAGCGCCAGTACCTGAACGCGATCGCCGTGTTCGATGAGTCCGCCAAGCGCAACCCGGGAAGCGCCGCCGCCCAGTACGGCAAAATCCGCATGGCCGACATCGGCATCCTCGATCCCCGGCTCAAGGTGCAGGAGATCATCTACGACTCCAGTCCCTATTACCAGCCGTTTGAAACCTACGACGCGGTTTTCAAACAGGCGAAAGACGTGAACATCCTCGCCGAGGCGACGCTGAGCCGCGGCATCGCCCATCTTAAGGAACAGAGCTATCTCAAGGCGCTGGCGGAATTCAAAAAACTGTTGCCGATGGGTCCGGACACCGAGTTTCACGCGCGCGCGCAGAAATACATCAAGCAGACCCTGGTGTTCCTGGTGGACAAGTATTCCCGGCAGGGCGGCGTGCTGCCGATCCTGTACTCGTACAGCGACTTTGTCAGCCTGTCTCTCGGCGAAGTCAACAACACGAAAACCCTGCTGCAGATCGGCGAAGCCTATCAGGCGATCGGCATGTATCCGCAGGCGCTGAAATTTTACGAACGCATCCGCGAGCTGGATTCGAGAAAACTCTACCGCGACCGGATTTTTCTCAACCTCGGCCGCATCCACCTGGAACAGAAAAATTACGACGAAGCGGAACTGATCGCCAAATCTTTCACCAGAAACTATCCTTCAAGCCCGCGAATCGCCACCGCCATGAAGCTTTTGGCGCAGTCGCACGCGGGGAGGAAGCAGTACAAAAAAGCCCTGAGAGTGTACCAGCAGCTGGCGCTCAAGGAAAAAGGCGGCGCCCATGAAACCCAGTACCTGATCGCCGAGACGCACTACAGCCTGAACGACCTCCCCAAAGCCGTGCGCCATTACCTCAAAGCGATCAACGCGTTCGACCGCACCGCCAAGTTCGTCCCCGCGCACATCCGCCGCGCCCACTACCGCATGGGCATCGCGCTCTATCAGATGAAACGCTATCCGCAGGCCGCCCGCGCCCTGGAATCGGCGCGCAACCTGTTTCCCGAGCATTCCCTGCGCGACTGGGCGGACTACCTGCTGGCCGTCATCTACCAGGAGATGAAAGACACTCCCAGACTCAACGACAAGTTGAACACAATGATTCAGTCCGGAGACACCGACCGGCTCATCAAACAGGCCGCCGAATCCAAACTGCGCGTGCTGAACTGGGAAAAAGAATTTAAAGAAAGCCTCTGATCCTCTATAATGAGTTCGCCGGATCGTCCCACCTCTCACCTTGTGTTTTTTTTCAATGAACGAACCCCGCCAGGGAAACAAATCCAAAGAAGAAGTTGAAATATTAAGCCAGGCGTTTCAGGCGTTCAACGAAGCCACGCAGCAGCTTCAGGACTCCTACAACAACCTCAAGGAACGTGTGAAAGCGCTGGATCTGGAGCTGGCCAAAAAGAACGAAGCCCTGGAAAAAAATCTCAAGGAAAAAGAGGAAGTCAAAAACTACCTGCACAACATCCTGGAAAGCCTCACCACCGGCGTCATCGTGGTGGACGTGGACGAACGCATCACCACCTTCAACAAAACCGCGGGCGCCATCACCGGAAAATCGCCGGACGCCTGCCTGGGCCGACCCCTGAAAACCGTATTTTCGCACGACCTGTTCGAGAACATGATCCAGCGGCTGGGTAAGACCGGAAACGGCCCGCTCAGCCTGGAGCGGGACATCCCCGGCAAAGGCGACCGGCCCGTGCACATCCGCGCCTCCGCTTCGTTCGTCCTCGACCCCAGCGAAACGCCGATCGGCACCGTTTTGATCCTGCAGGATCTCAGCGAAGTCCGCCGTCTCGAGTTTGAGGCCCAGAGAAATCAGCGGCTTCGTGCCATGGGAGAGATGGCGGCGGGCATCGCCCATGAGATCCGCAATCCATTGGGAGGCATCGAGCTGTTCGCGTCGCTGCTGAAAAAGGATCTCGCCCACGACGCAGAAAAAAAGCACCTCGTCGAGCACATTCAGTCCGGCGTCAAGAACATGGACCGCATCATCTCCGCGCTGCTGCTGTTCGCCAAATCCCCGCGCCCGTCCAGGCAGAAGTGCAACGCCAAAGAGCTCATCGAAAACCTGCTCAACGACACATCCGCATTGACCGTTCCCGAAAACGTCACCATCGTTCCGGATTTCAGCCCCGAAGACCTGCTGGTCTGCGGCGACAAGGAATTGCTGAAACAGGTGTTCCTCAATCTCATCCGCAACGGCATTCAATCCATGCCGCAGGGCGGCGAGCTGACACTGGCCACACAGCAGGGCAAAAGCTCCGGAGAGGACCACCGTCAGTTCATCACCATCACCGTCACCGACACCGGCGGCGGCATCCCCTCCCATCACCTCATGAAAATCTTCAACCCCTTCTTCACCACCAAGGAAAAAGGGACCGGCCTCGGCCTCTCCATTTCCCACAACATCATCAAGGCCCACCAGGGAACGATCGATGCGGACAGCGAAGAAGGACGCGGCACCACGTTCACCGTGAAGCTGCCATCCTGGGACGACGAACTGGATGAAAACTAACGCCAACAAATCCATCCTGATCGTGGACGACGAAAGCGAAATGCGCGTCGCCCTCGAGACCACTCTGAAACGCGAAGGCTACCCCTATGTGTCCGCCGAGGACGGCGCCGAGGCGCTGGAGAAATTCAAAAACGGCTCCTTCGATCTTGTGATCTCCGATGTGCGCATGCCCCGTCTCGACGGCGTGAACCTGCTGCGCGAGATCAAACAGCGGGCGCCGGAAACCGCGGTCATCATGATGACCGCTTACGGCGACATCGACAACGCCGTCGAAACCATGAAGATGGGCGCGTTCGACTACCTGCTCAAGCCCTTCTCCGCCGACATCCTCATCTCCACCGTCAACCGCGCCTTCATGGGCGACGCCGTGCTTCCCGCCAGCCCGCTTCCGGCCGAGGCCGCCAGCGCCAAGCCGGTGGAAAAACGCCGCATCCTCACCCAGAATCCCGAGATGCAGGAGCTTCTCAAGTTCGTCGAAAACATCGCCTACAGCAAGTCCACCGTCCTCATCATGGGCGAGACCGGAACCGGCAAGGAACTGATCGCCCGCTACATCCATCAGTGCAGTCCGCGCTCCGACAAGCCCTTCATGCCCATCAACTGCGCCGCCCTGCCCGAAGGGCTGTTGGAAACCGAAATGTTCGGCCACGAAAAAGGCGCCTTCACCGGCGCCGATTACCGCAAAGAGGGAAAGTTCGAGCTTGCGGGCAGAGGCACCCTGCTGCTCGATGAAGTGACCGAGATGAGCCTGCCGCTTCAGGCCAAGCTGTTGCGTGTGCTGCAGGAACACGAGATCGACAAGGTGGGCGGCAAGGAACCGATTCCGGTGGACGTGCGCGTGATCGCCACCACCAACCGCGACATCAAGCAGAGGATCAAGGAAAACCAGTTTCGCGAGGATTTGTATTTCCGGCTGAACGTGATTCCCGTCAAACTGCTGCCCCTGCGCGAGCGCCCCGAGGACATTCCGCTTCTCGCGGAACATTTTCTTGGCGAGCATTGCCAGGACAACAACAAGACAATCCACGGCATCGACGATGCTACGCTCGCCCTGCTGAAAAAATACCACTGGCCCGGCAACGTCCGTGAACTCGGCAACATCATCGAACGCGCCGTGCTGTTGTGCAAAGAGGACACCTTAAAACCCGCCAACCTGTTTTTCGAAGAGGAAAGCGATCCCGTCCGCGACGCAGGGCCCGTCACCAAACTGCGTGGCACCATCTACGATATGGAAAAAGAGCTTATTTTACAGACACTGCAGGAAGTCAACGGCAACAAGACCCGCGCCGCCGAATCCCTGGGCATCAGCATCCGCACCCTGCGCAACAAACTCACCGAATACCAGCACAAAAAATCCGCAACCTGATCCGCAACCGGTGCAAATTTTGCCTAATCGTCAAATCCCTGACAGTTTTTTCACACCCGCCGCCCAAATCCATCATCCTGAAAATCCGGACCGCGGCGCCCCTCCAAAAAGCCGTTGATTACATTAAGCTTAAACCTCCGCCACAGGGCTTTGTGACATCGCCGGATGGACTGGCTTTGGTATAGAACTTGCTTTTAATTTTTAAGTCTTTTGCCGCAGTTTGCGCCGGGTTTTGATTTCTTTACCCGATTCCCATTTTCGAGACGGAGAGACCATGGATTTTTTGACGTCGATGAAGATCAGCGCATCCGGATTGAACGTGCAGCGCCACCGGATGGAAACCATCGCCAGCAACCTGGCGAACGTGGAAACCACCCGCACCGCGGAAGGGGGGCCCTACCGGAGAAAAGACGTCGTCGTCTCCGCCCTTCCCATGGAGGACGACTTCGCCTCGGTGCTGAAAAGCGAACTGGGGGACAGCCTGCAGCAGGTGCTCGTCACCAACGTGGTGCGCGACACCCAGGATCCGCGGACCGTTTTCAAACCCAACCATCCCGACGCCGACGCCCAGGGTTACCTGCAGCTGCCCAACGTCGACGCCATCAGTGAAATCGTGGACATGGTCACCGCCACCCGTTCGTTCGAGGCCAACATCACCGCCATGAACGCGGCGAAATCCATGGCGCTCCGGGCCATCGAACTGGGACGCTGACACCCGGCTGACAGCAACGCGCAAAACGCCCCGCTCTGAGTGCGGGGTGCTGGTGCATTGAAGAGAACGCATGGAAACACTCACCGCATTTTTCAGACAGTTGTCCGAACGCTTCCAGGAAATGTCCCAGGGGCAGAAGGTGGCTGTCATGGCGCTTGTCGGCGCGGGCATCGCCTCGCTGATCGCAATGAGCCTGTGGTTCAGGGCGCCCGATTACCAGCTGCTGTACGCCCGGTTGACGCCGGAGGACGCGGCGAAGATCGTCGAGCGTCTCAAAGCCCAGAAAATTCCCTACCAGCTCTCCGAAGGCGGCCAGACCATCCGCGTCCCGGCGTCCCAGATGCACGAGCTCCGGCTGCAGCTGGCGGCGGAAGGACTGCCCGAAGGCGGCGAAGTGGGTCTGGAAATGTTCGAGGAAACTGCCCTCGGCATGACCGATTTCATCCAGAAGCTCAACTTCCAGCGCGCCCTGCAGGGCGAACTGGCGCGCACCATCAAGACCCTGGACGCCGTCGATCAGGCCCGGGTCCACCTCGTCATTCCCAAGGACACGTTATTTTTAAAAGAAAAGCCGCGCGGCAAGGCCTCCGTCACCATCAAAGTCAAGCCCGGAAAGTCCCTCACCAAAGAACAGGCCCAGGGGATCGTGCACCTGGTGTCCGCCAGTGTGGAGGGGATCGACGCCCGTGACGTGGTGGTCGTGGATCTCAAGGGCAACATCCTTTCCGGCGGCAAGGAAGGCGCCTCGACCACCCTGAGGGCGTCCAGCAACTACCAGCACAAGCTGCGCGTGGAAAACCAGTTGCAGCAGGACATCGTCAAGATGCTGGAAAACGCGCTCGGCAAGGGCAAGGTTATCGCCCAGGTCAACGCCGATCTGGATTTTGAAAAAATCGACCGCACCGAAGAAATCTTCGATCCCGATTCCCAGGTGGTGCGCAGCGAGCAGCTGGTGACCGAATCGACCCTGGGGGCCCTGCCTCCCGGCGGCGTTCCCGGCGCACAGAGTCTGGTTCCAGGCGGCGGCAGCCCCGGCGCGGCCTCCGGCCAGGCCGCCAAACGCGAGAAAGAAAACAACACCTTCAATTACGAGATCAACAAAGTCGTGCGCTCGATCTCAAGGCCGGTGGGTTCGATCAAAAAACTCTCGGTCGCCGTTCTGATCGACGGCACAATGGCCGGCGAGCCGCCCGCCTACCAGGCCCGCACCGACGAGGAAATGGCCAAGTACCTGCAGATCGTGCAGTCCGCCGTCGGCTTCGATGAAAAACGCGGCGACCAGATCCAGGTTGAGAACGTCCAGTTCGACCGCTCGCTGGTGATGGACGAGGAAAAACGCATCGCCAAAGCCGAGACCATGGACCTCGCGTTTCAGATCGCGAAATACGTCCTCGGCGCCCTGTTCATCCTGCTGTTCTTCACCCGCGTCATCCGCCCGCTCATCAACTGGATGACCACGTCGATGGAAGTGGTCCCCGACCCGCAGGCGCAGCTGACCGCCGCAGAAATGGACGCCATCGAAGAGGAGAAAAAACGCCTGGGAGAAGTGGCGAACGAGTCCGCGCAGATCAAGCAGGCGGTCTCCGAATTCGTCGCCAACGATCCCAAGTTCACCGCCGGGGTGATCCGCAAATGGATGCGCGACAAGGGACCGGCGACCTGATCGCAAAGGAATCCGCAGTCATTCACATCGATTGAGGCATCGGCATGACCACCAAGTACACCGGACCGGAAAAGGCCGCCATCCTGCTCATGTCCCTGGGCGAGGAAAACGCCGCCGCGGTGCTCGCCAACATGGACGAGCGGGAAATCCAGATCATCGGCAACTACATGTCCTCCCTGGGAGACGTCGACACCGTGGTGATGGACAACGTCACCAAGGAATTTTTCGACAGCGTGGAAGCGGGCACCGGCGGATTGGGCATCGGCGGCATGGAATTTTTGAAAACCACGCTGATGAAAGCCCTCGATCCCAACAAGGCCACCGAAATCCTCAACAACATCACCACGCCCGGTGAGGAGATCGGCGGCGGCCTGGAGACCGTGCGCATGCTCGAACCGAGGACCATCGCCTCCTTTCTGGCCAGCGAGCATCCGCAGACCGCCGCCATCGTCATGGCGCACCTGGAACCCCAGATCGCCAGCCAGACCATCCGCGAGCTGCCCGAAGAACACCGCATGGAAATCGTACACCGCCTCGCGTCGCTGGAGCGCGTGTCGCCGCACATCATCCGCGAGCTGGACGAAGCGCTGCAGCACGAATTCCGCGCTTCCGGCGCGGTGTCCGGCAGCAAGCTCGGCGGGCTGGAAAACGCCGCGCAGATCATGGGGTCGCTCGACAGGGCCACCGAATCGTCGATCCTGAGCGCCATGGACGAGGTCGATCCGGACATGGCCAACGAAATCCGCAACCTGCGCTTCACCTACGAGGACATCCTCAAAATCGACGACCACGGCATCCAGATGATCCTCAAGGAAATCAACCAGGAGGATCTGCTGATCTCGCTCAAGACCGCGAGCGACGGCCTCAAGGAAAAATGGTTCAACAATATGTCCGAACGGGCGGGGCTGATGCTCAAGGAAGACCTCGAATCCATGGGTCCGACCAAGATCAGCGAAGTCGAGAAGGCGCAGCAGAAAATCGTGGCGGTCTGCAAGCGTCTCGAAGAGGAAGGCAAGCTGGCCGTCGGCGGAGCGGGAGGCGAAGAACTTGTCTGAGCCCGCTCCGGATTTCAAGCCCGGCCTGTTCACCGGCGGCGATCCCGAAAACGCCGGCCAGCCCGCTTCGGGAGAACCGGTCAAATTCACCTTTCTCGAGCACGAAGAAAAAGGACCGCGTCAAACCGGGTTCGTTTACGACTCTGAAGAAGCGCGCGACCTCGACCCGCAAAATATAAAAAAAGCCCGGACAGGCGTGAAGCAGATCCTGAGCGACGCGTACGCAAAAGCCAAAACCCAGGCCGCCGAAATCAAAACGCAGGCCGAGCAGGAGGGGCGGGAGCAAGGACACGCCGAAGGCTTCGCCCAGGGCGAGAGCCAGGCCCGGGAGGAATGCGGTCCCCTGCTCGAAACCCTGCAAGGCCTGATCGAAGAATTGTCCACGTTCCGCAACAACATGTATCCCAAAGTGGAACGAGAGATGATCGAAATGGTCGTGGCCCTGGTGAAAAAAATCATCCACGTCGAGCTGTCCACCAAAGAGGAAAACGTCCAGGAAATGATCCGCCTCGCGGTGCAGTCGGTGCTCGACAAGGAATCGATGACCATCCAGGTCAACCCGAAAGACAAGGAATACGCGGAAAAATTCCGTCCCGAACTGGCGGCGCTGTTCGGCGAGATCAAAAACGTCGCCTTCGAGGAAAATCCCGGCATCGAACGCGGCGGCTGCGTGGTCGAATCGAATTTCGGCACCGTCGACGCCCGCATGGATCAGCTGGAAGCGCAGATCGACAAGCTGCTGCATCTCGCTCCCAATCCGCCGGAACCGAGTGAGGAATGACTTAAGTGACGGACACCATCGATCTTAAAAAATACCGTTCCTTCATCGAAAGCGCCGCGTTCATCCGCAAAACCGGCAAGGTGAAACGGATCATCGGGCTCATCCTCGAAGGCCAGGGCCCGGCCGCCTCCATCGGCAGCCTGTGCACCATCCACCCCGGCAACGACCGGCCGCCCGTGGAAGCCCAGGTGGTGGGTTTTCGCGACGACAGCACGCTGCTCATGCCGCTGGGCGATCTGATGGGCGTGCAGCCGGGGAGTCCCATCGTCTCCGAGGACGAATACCCCAGCGTGAACGTGAGCGATCAGCTCATCGGCCGCATCATCGACGGCAACGGCCGCCCTCTCGACGGCAAGGGCCCCTGCGCTCCCGGCCGGGACTACCCCATCATGGGCGCGCCGGCGAACCCGATGGAACGGACCCGGCTGAGGCAGTCTTTGGACATCGGCATCCGCTCCGTGAACGGACTGCTCACCTGCGCCAAGGGACAGCGGATCGGCATCATGGCGGGGACCGGCGTGGGCAAGTCGGTGCTGCTGGGCATGATCGCACGCTACACCGCGGCCGACGTGATCGTGATCGCGCTCATCGGCGAGCGCGGACGCGAGGTCAAAGAGTTCATCGAGGAAAACCTGGGAGAAGACGGCCTGGAAAAATCGGTCGTCGTCGCCGCCGCATCCGATCAACCGCCGCTGGTCCGTCTGCGCGGCGCGTTCACCGCCACCGCCATCGCCGAGTATTTCCGCGATCAGGGCAAAGACGTCCTCCTCATGATGGACTCGCTCACCCGCTTCGCCCTGGCCCAGCGGGAGATCGGCCTGTCCGTCGGCGAGCCGCCGACAACCCGGGGCTACCCGCCCTCGGTGTTTTCGCTGCTCCCCAAACTGCTGGAACGCGCCGGAACCCACAAAGGCGCGGGCTCGATCACCGGGCTGTACACCGTGCTCGTCGAAGGCGACGACCTCAACGAACCGGTGTCCGACGCCGTGCGCGCCATCATCGACGGGCACATCGTGTTGAGCCGCGAGCTGGCCGCGCACAACCACTATCCCGCGATCGACGTGCTCAACAGCATCAGCCGCCTGATGATCGACGTCGTTTCCCAGGATCACCTGGACCTTGCCATGCGCTTCCGCGACGTGCTGGCGACCTACAAGGAAGCGGAGGACCTCATCAACATCGGCGCATACACCAAAGGCAGCAATCCCAAAATCGACGACGCGCTCAACAAGATCGAAGCCATGAACGCGTATCTCAAACAGAAGATTCACGAATCCGTGTCCCTCGATGACAGCATCCAGGGACTGCGGATGATTCTTGAAGGGCGCACGTTTTGAAATTCCGCTTCGAAACCCTGCTCAAGATCCGCAAAAGCCGCGAAGACCAGATCGCGAGAGAGCTGGGCGTGATCGATGCCCATCTTGAGAACCAGAAAAAACGCCTGCAGTTCATGCAGGACATCGCGGCCGACCGGAAAAAAGAACTCACTCAGAAAATGGGGCAGACCCTGAACATCGACCAGGTGGTGCTGTACGGTCATTTTTTTTCCGGCGTGAACAACGAAAAAAAACGGCAGGATCAGATCATCGCCCAGATCGAGGAAAAATCCCGGCTCAAGCGGGCCGAACTCATCGAAGCCGTACGTCAGCGGCGGACCCTGGAGATCCTCAAGGAAAACGAAGCCGCCCGGCAGAAAAAGGCGGCGTTCAAAAAGGAAATCGCGATCCAGGACGAAACCGGCGCCAACGTCTGGCGGCTGAATACGTGAACCCGAAACCATGAAAGCACGCGCCTCCATCCTCATCCCGCTTTTTTTCGCCGTTCTGCTGCTTGCCGCGGAGATCGTCGATCAGAGCACTCCGGGCAACGCCGCGTTCGCCCAGGAAGAAGAGGCCGAAACCGCGGACGCTCCTGCCGCCGAAGAAAGCGAGCCCGCGCCCCCGGTGAGCCTGCCCGGCCCGGTGCCCGGCGTCAGCCCGGAAACCTTCCGCATGATCGAAATGATCGAGAAAAAAAACCGCGACCTGAAACAGCGGGAGGAGAACATTCAGTTACGGGAACAGCACCTCAAGGCGCTGGAGCAGAAGATCCAGGAAGACCTGAAAAAAATAGAAGACGCCATCGCCAAAAGTCAGGAACAGATCGGGATTCAGAAAAACCTGATCAAGAAAAATGTCGAGGCGCTGGTGAAAGCCTATTCCAGCATGAAGCCGCAGGAGGCGGCCAATCTTTTAGAAGCCATCAACGAGGACCTCGCCATTCAGATCATTTCCGGGATGAAGAGCAAGGTAGCGGGAAAGGTCCTGAGCAAGCTAAACGTGCGGGTGGCGAAAAACATCAGCGAAAAGCTGGCGGGCAAGAGAAAGAACCGGAAAAAATAAACCGCCCCCTCATTCTTTCGACTTCAAAGACATCTCTGCAACAGCGTCGGCGTCTTCCGGCTGGGCGTTGTTGACCATCCCGAAAGAGATGATCATCTTCAGACCGTCTTCCACCGACATATCCAGAAACACCAGGTCCCGCTTGGGAACCACCAGCAGAAACCCGGTTGTCGGGTTGGGCGAGGTGGGAACGAACACATTGATCGAATCCGAATTGTTCATGGCCGCGATTTCCCCTTTCGTCGGCCCGCACACGATCCCCAGCGTCTTCAAAGGTGGCCGCGGGTAGGTCAAAAGCACCATCTCCTGAAACGAAGGCGTTTCGGTCTGCGAGATGGTGTCGACCACCTTTTTGATGCTGGTGTAGATCACCCGCACGAAGGGGATGTTGTGAACGATCCTCTCCCCCAGCTGCAGCACCTTCCTGCCGAGAAAATTCGTGGCGAACAGCCCCACCAGAATGATGAACAGCACCAGAAACAGCACGCCCGTACCGGGGATGTGGTACTGCTCCATCAGCTGCGGGCCCTCGGGGCCGAACACCTTGATGATGATCGGGTGCATGGCCTTATCCACGTTGCGGATGACGAACGCCAGCACCATGTAGGTCAGGGCCGTCGGCACGATGACCAATAGGCCCGCGATCAGATTTTTCTTGATTCCTTTTCGGAGTTTTTTCATGACTCAAAATAAAGGCCGCGGACGCGGCGCGCTTTCGCTTTCACGTTTTCTTCAGCGCTGTGCAAGCGACTTCACATGCTGTTTCACCTTGAGCACCAGCAACGGGTGCCCGGCCGTGCCCACTTGTAAAAAACGCCGGTAATAATGCAGCGCCGAGGTCCTGTCCCCCGCTTCTTCATAAAACACCGCCAGATTGTAATTGGTGGCCGGATGATCGGCATCGAGAGAAAGTGCGCGGTTCAACACCCTCTGAGCTTTCAAGGGCTCGCCGCGGTTTTTATACGCAATGGCCAGGTTGTTGAACGCCTCCAGATTGGCCGGGTCGATCTCGATCGCTTTGCGGTAGTTGCGGATCGCCTCGTCGTATTTATTTTGCAGATAGTATACCACGCCGATGTTGTTGTATGCCTTGCCGTAGTCCGGCTTGAGGAACACCGCCCGCAGCAGTTCCTCCACCGCCCGGTCGTACTGTCCCAATTCCTTGTAAATCACCCCTTTGTTGTTGTAGGTGTCGGCGTTGTCCGGATCCAGCTCGGCCGCCCGGCTATAGCTGACGAGCGCTTTATCCCAGTCTTTGGCCTGCTGGTAAAACAGCGCCCGGTTGAAATGATAATCGCCGCTTTGAAACAGCGCATCGGAAGCGGGCGCATCGAGCAGCTGGATCTGTTCCGCCGAGAACGGGGAAGCGATACCGTTTTGTTCGCCCTCGACCGCCTTGTTCGCGGGGACCGGGGTTTCCGTTCTCGCAGTCACGGGTGCAGGCTCAAGCACCGCAGCGTCGACCCGGGATGCGGCCTGTGGCGTCTGAATCCGCACGTTCTTCGTCTCTCCGGCCGGGAGCACGGCTTTCGGCGCCACGGCCTGCGGGGACACAAAACCGGCCTCGGACGCGTGCTCTTTCGGCACGGGCCGGGAATTGCCTTCAGCAACCGGATCCGCGGGCTTCGCGGCGATCGCAACCGCCTGCGGAGACAGGGGCCGGGCACCCACTGCGCCCGCAATTTTCGGGACCGGCTGCATCGCGGCCTGGGATTGGAGAGTTGCGGCCGCCTGCCTTTTCACCGTTTGCGGATGTTGCGGTATCGGGTGCGACGCCTCGGCCGTCACCAGCTCCACCGGTGCGGCTGCCGCCGGTTTCGGGTTCACCGCCTTTGCTGGTTTGCGCGCCGGTGCGGCTTGCGAAATCGTTTGGCGTGCCGCGGGTTTCGCTTGGGACCTGGGTTTCTCAGGCGGCGGGATAGGTGTTTTTTTTTGGATCGCAGGCTTCGGCGCAACCGCCGCGGAGGGTTCCGGCGCCGCGGTTTCGACAGAGGCGGAGCGGGTTGTCCTCTCGTTCGCCGCCGCGATCTCGGCGGGGGAACGGTAACGGCTCACGGGTGCGTTGCGGGGAGCGGGTGTGGCGGCCGATTCAGCGGGAACCGGCGAGACGGCCGGTGTGCCGGAACGGGTGCTCAAAAGGGATTGGAACGCGCCTTCTTGGAACAGATAAATCAGGATGCCCGCCGGAATCAGGACCAGCAGCAGGAACTTGAGCAGCGTGCCGACACGCGCGTTTCCCGGTTTTCGGGACACCACGTTGTAATCCGGCGGCAGGCTCCACTCAGCCTTCTTTTCCTGCGAAGCTTTTTTCAGGCTGTCGGCAATCAGGCTCAAAACGGCACACTCAACCGGACTTGGAAACGGACAGAAGAATCGGGTTGCGTCCGGAGTATTTCAACGCATCCAGATAAATGCGGGCGGGTTTCATGTCCTTGAACGGACCCACGTACACGATATACCAATCCTGCCCGCGGGATGAAGCCTTTTTCCAGTAGGCGTCGAAACCCTCTTCGCGCAGCCGTTCGACTTCCTCGTCCGCCATCGCCGCTTCGTTCAAAGAATACAGCTGAATCCGGTAATCCCCCTTGCCCTGGGGAAACACAGCCGGGAACACCGCATCCGCGACATCCGGTTGCGGAGCCGGTTGCGTGGGACTGTTTTCCACCTCGCGGTCCGGTCCCCTGGAGGGAACCGTGGCAGCCCGTTTCGCCGGCGACGGTTTTTTCACTTTCGGGCCAGGCGTGCGCGCCGATTCGGTGCCCGCCGGGACAAAGGGCAGCGCGGCGATCAAAGACCGGAACTTGCGGGTTTTTTCGTGCAGGTCGATATCCAGCCGCGGCAGCAGCACCGACGTCAATCCGATCAGCAGAATCGCCGCCACGGCATACACGGGAGCACGCGATTTGAAAATCCCGCCGTCCGGCTTTGTGCGGCCTTCCTTGCCGAGCAGGCTCTGCACGCCCTGCTTGACGTGCCCGCGCTCGATCGTGTCCGCCTGCACGTTGTACCCGGCCAGCAGAGCCCGGTCGCACGCCAGGTTGATCAACCGCGGCGTTCCCCTGGAATAGCGGAACACCTCGCCGACCGCCGCCTTGTTGAAGCTCACGCGCGCACCCGCTCCGGCGATCAGGATCCGGTGCTGGATGTACTGCGTCGTCTCCTCTTTCGACAGCGGACCGATCTCAAAGCGGATCGAGATTCTCTGGTTGAGCTGCTTCAACTCCGGCCGCTGCAGTTTTTCGGTCAGCTCCTTCTGTCCCACGAAAATGATCTGCAGCAGTTTTTCCTTTTCGGTCTCCAGATTGGAAAGCACGCGCAGCTGCTCCATCACGTCCAGCGACAGGTTCTGCGCCTCGTCGATGATCAGCACCGTGGAACCGCCCGCCCGGTGCTGCTCTAAAAGAAAGTCGTTCAACGCGTCGATCAGCTCGATCTTGCTCGCGCCGTAAACCCAGTCGCCGTTCAGCTCATCCGCCGGAAGGGTCTCCACAACCAGTTCGTCCATCGACATGGCATCCACTTCAGGCGCGCTCTCCGCGTTTTCGCCGCCGTCTTCGATGGGAACCGCGAGCGACTCCGGATCGATACCGGCATCCTCCCCGATATCCTCACCGAACGTCAACTGCGGCGCTGCATCGTCGACCAGGGTTTTCACCGGCGTCACGCCCAGATCCTGCACACAGGTCCGAAGCAGGTCCATATCCGAAACCATCGGGTTCAGCACCAGCGCCACCTTGATTTTCGGCTCCAGCTTTTCCAGCAGGCACCGGCACAACGTGGTCTTGCCCGTTCCCACGGCGCCCACCACCGCCATGAACCCCTCCCGCTGCTTGATGCCGTACAGCAGATGGTCCATCGCACCCTGGTGCTGCCGGCTCATGAAGAAAAACTTCGGGTCGGGTGTCAGGTTGAAGGGTTTTTCGGTCAGTCTGTAAAATTGTTCGTACATGGCTCAGTTTACGGTTTGGAGGTTCCCATTGGGAACCGGCCGGAAAGATCGAATCGTTCAAGCCGGTCCGTTTCTTTTTTCAGTCTGTCGTCGATGGCCGCCCCCACCATGATCTCCGGGGTCAGCAGGATGACCAGTTCCGATCTCGCGCGCTCCGTTCCCTCGCCGGGAAACAGTCGCTCCAGAATGGAAAACCGATGCGCCGCTCTGGCGCTTTGGCTGCGTCTGGATTTCATCAATCCGCCGATCACCACCGTCTGGCCGTTGCGCGCCAGCACCACGTTGTTCGATTCGCGCACTTCCAGGATCGGCAGCGAACGGGTTCCATCGGGAGAGGTCCGCTCTCCCGCTTTTTCCGAGATGTGGGTGTGGATGCTCATCATGATCGTGCCGTTGGCGTTGATCTGCGGCACCACATCCAGAACGATGCCTTCCGCGACCGGCGCCGCGACGAAGGCGCGCTCCGCATCCGCAGCCTGAGCGTCGGCAAAGAAATACACATCCTCCCGGCCCGCTTTCATCACCGCGCGCTGGTTGTTCAGCGTCGCCAGTTTCGGACTCGAAAGGACCTGCACCTCGCCCTGCCGGGAGAGCGTGTCGATCACCGCATTCAGCGACGTGCGGCCCAGCCCCAGCTTGAGGCCGCCGGGCTCTGCGTCCGCCCCTTGCAGCGCGGCGACTTCCTGCCAGTCGATTCCGGTCTTGAACTGATCGTTGAGCGACACTTCCAGGATCTTCGCCTGGATGAACACCTGCCGCTGCACCGATCCTTCGACCGCTTCCAGAAATTCCGCGACGCGCAGCAGCACGTCCGGTCTGTCGCGCACCAGGATCACGCCGGACTGCCGGTTGATCGAGTGATACGCATCGAACGTTATTTCCGCTCCGGCGGCCGTCTTTCCGCTTGCGCCGGAGACCATGCGCTGCAGGCCGGTCTCGATTTCCTGCCAGAGATCGGTCTCCTCGGAAGACTGGACGAGGTTCGCGGAGCGCGGCGGCGGTTTCGATCCCTGCTGGCGGTCCGCGTGCGTCCCGTCCCAGCCCCGCACCGCCTCAAGACGGCCGGCGCCTTCCCGCCGTGACAGGATGTAGTTCAGTTGAAAGATCCGCGTTGCCATCTGCATGCGGCGCACGCGAATGAAATCATTTTCGATCGCATGGTCCAGCCCCAGCGGTCCCAGGACCTGCTCCAGGACCTGCGGCAGCGTCACGTTTTTAAGATTCACCGTGACGCGGCTGTCGATCTCAGGATCGATGACGATGTTCTGGCCGGTCTTCTGCGACACAGCGAACAGCACGGTCCTAACGTCCGCGTTCTCCACAGAAAGGTTGAACCTCGGTCCGCGCAGCGTAGGTTTTTTCGGCGTCAGCTCCGGCTGGGTGAGCGTGAGGTCCACCGGGCTTTCGCTTTCCGGCTGAGCCGGCTGCTGCGGTGGCCGGTGTTTCGCCCCAGGCGCAACGGTCCCGCGCTCATCCTGCGATGCAACCGAAGGCTCCACCGGGGTGTCCAACGCCGCTTCGCGTCGAAAAGCGTCCTGCTGGACCGCGCAGGCGGGCAATAAGCCACAGAAAATGAAGGCCATGAATGTGAAGGAACACTGATGACGCCGCATGCGGGACCCGCCCCAATTTGGTTAATTTTGGTTAAATTTATATAAATTCAATATAACGCGAATCCGCATGGGAGTCTAATAAAATCTTTGTTTTTCAGGGAGATAGCTGGGTTTTGGCGGCCGGAAGGGTGTTTTCAGGAGGGGGTCGCAATACAGGGGAGCGCGGGCGCAAAACCGCCCGCGATTCCGGCCGGAAAGCTGGTTAATTCAATGAATATAAGGGTTTCAGATCAGGCGGGCAGCTGGCAGAGATTCTCCGGAGCCGCGGTGCTTTTGGCGGCATCGGTGTCGTTTCCGTGTTTCGGGCCGCTCACGGGCTGGCTGGGCTGGGGATAGCGGTAGACCTTGCCCTCGAAATTGCGGATCACCACTTCCTTGTCGTTGTGTTCGATGACGGAATTGGGCAACAGCCGCACCTTGCCCCCGCCGCCGGGCGTGTCGATCACAAAATAAGGCACGCCCATGCCGGAGGTGTGGCCCATCAGGTCGTTGAGGATATCCAGGCCCTTCTGCACCGTGGTGCGGAAATGATTGGTGCCCAGGGTCATGTCGGCCTGGTAGATGTAATACGGCTTCACCCGCATCTTGAGCAGCTTGTGCATCAGCTCTTTCATCGTTTCCGAATCGTCGTTCACCCCCTCCAGCAGCACCGTCTGGCTGCCCAGGGGGATGCCGGTGTCGGCGAGCCGGTTGCAGGCCTCTTCCACCTCGGGCGTGATCTCCGCCGGGTGGTTGAAGTGCATGTTGAAATAGAGCGGGTGGTGCTTTTTCAGAATCGCGCACAGTTTTTCGGTCACGCGCTGCGGCAGCGTGCCGGGCACGCGCGTGCCGATGCGGATGATCTCCAGGTGCGGGATCGACCTGAGCTCGCCCAGAATGCGGTCCAGTTCCTTATCCGGCACCAGTAGCGGATCGCCGCCGGACAGGATCACGTCGCGGATCTCCGGATGATTGCGGATGTACTCGATGCCGCGGCGCAGCGTTTCGCGCGTCACGATGCCGGGCATACCGATCTTGCGTTTGCGCGTACAGAACCGGCAGATGATCGGGCAGTGGTTGTTCACCATGAGCAGCACCCGGTCCGGGTAGCGGTGCACCAGCTCGGGAACGGGCATGTCGCCCTCTTCGTTCAGGGGGTCCGAATCGAGGGCCTGCTCGTCGCTGATGAAATCGTCCAGTTCCTCCAGCGTCGGCACCACCTGCTTCCACATGGGGTCGTTTTCCTCTTTGATCTGATCGAGGAAATAGCCGTTGATCCGGACCGGAAAAATCTCGGTGACTTTTTTCAGTTTCTCCCGGTACTCGGGAGAGGAATCCGGCAGGAAAGGCAGGTCTTCGACCTTGACCACACTGCGGCTCAGAAGTTTTTGCCACTGTTCCATGTTGCCCCTTTCAGCGATTAGGAATTAACAGGATAGGTGCTTTTGAGGTAGTCGATGATCTTGAATTCATCGTCGAGCACGACATCACCATCCACCATAACCGGAACGGTATACTGGCCCGATACCCGGAAGACTTCCTCCCGCTGCAGGTGGGACCAGGGAACATCGATTTTTTCATAATCCAGCCCCAGCTCTTCGAGCACCGAGCGGACCATGGCACAGTAACCACATCCATCAATGTTATAAAGTTTGATCATGGCGATTTCGTTTCCCGATGTGCGATGTGTTTCAACTCACCTGACGGCGCATGGAACCATGATGGCGTCTGCCATCCCGTGTATCTTTTTTTTGTCGTGGGGGCACAGCGTCGCCAGCATTCCGCCCAGCTTTGGAACGCCTTCCACCACGAAATAATAGGGCGTCAACCGCACCCGGCTTTGCATCTGCTTCTGCATTCCGGTGTCGGGATCGAAGTAGCTTTGGCTCACCACTTTGCCCTTGCGGAACACCTGCAGAATGGAAGGCTGCGTGTCAAACCGTTCGAGGCTTGCCTTGAGCGTTTCCTTCCATTGCTCGCCGGGAACATCGTGCCCCACCACCACGCCACGGCTCCCCCAGGCTTCGGGAGAAAATCCCGATGGCTTGACCACGAATTCTCTTTCTTTCTGGGTCAGCTCGAACAGTTCGTGCCAGCCCCCCACCGGGGCCCCGCGCGGCGTCAAACCGGGGATCACCCCGTACGGCGGCAGGTTGCGGTTGTCGAGAACCCAGGTTTCTGGAATTAGATGAGATAGGAATGCAAAAGTTTCACCCCCCAGGGCATTTTCCCAAAATGACCGCAATGCAGGGTGGTGGAACAGCGCAAAACTCAGCTTTTCCTCCAGATAGGCCTTATACGGCGGGGAGGTCCGCACCCTGTTTTTTTTGTGACTGTAAAGCAGCAGTTCCGACTTGGGAATGTTTTTTAAATCGAACAGCTCGTAAAAACGGTACACCGCATCCAGCGCAACGTCCCGTTCGCCGTCGCGCACGAACAACCCTTCTTCCTTGAAAATCACATCGCGCGGATGCACCGCATACACCGGGCGTCCCGTTTTCCTGAATTCGCCCGCCAGGTATTCCATTTCGCCGCGGTAATCGCTGGCTTCATCGGAGACGACGATCGCCAGCGTGCAGCCCGGCGTCTCCGCCACCGTTTCCATCATGCGGTAAAACAGTTCGGCAATGCCGCCCGCCTCCGCACCCACCAGCCGGAAGGCGTCGTCTTCAAACAAAGACATCAGTCCCGCCGTCGCGCCGAAACCACCGGGAACCGAATCGAGCTCCGTGATGGCAAAGCCGTCCTCGGTGACGATCACGTCGGGACGCAGGATTCCCGGAAGCTGCTGCTTGAACCGCTTCATCCGTCCCATTTCGATCAGCTGCTGCGGTTTGCCAAGGTCCAGGTATTCCGCCACCCAGGCGGGCGCCTTGCCCTTGAAGCTGTCCCAGTAAAGCCGGTTGAGCGCCGAATAGAAATGGTGGAGGTGGGTGCCCAGCGCGTTGAAAAAATCCAGCTCACCGGGAGTGATGAAATACGGTTCCGGGGAGATGCGCCAGTGGTGCGCCGCATCGTCCGCAGCGGCGGAAGCGTCCGCATAGAGGCCCGATCGAATGAGAAAGGACTTGATGGCGGTGAATTTGTCGTCGGGCTGAGTGACCATACTCCGTGGCAGACTAAAAAATTGCGTCGTGATTGTCAATAAACCCTGTCAAACCAGTTCGAATGCTGATAGTTTAGATGCGATTTCCAGACCAAAGTTTTGAATTGTGTCCAAACCGCCCGCAACCGGCGTAAAACGCCGTTTTGCCGGGGTTCGCACACATACCGGGACCGCATGCAATCCGACTCGAAAAAACAGATCATACCGCTGTTTCCCCTGCCCTCGACCGTGTTCTACCCGAAAACCCGCCTGCCCCTGCATATTTTCGAGCCCCGTTACCGGCAGATGGTCTCTGAGGCGCTCAAGGGGGAAGGACGCATCGGCATGGTCCTGCTCAAACCCGGCTGGGAGGAAAATTACCACGCCGCCCCGGCGATCGTGGAGGTGGGCTGCGTCGGCATGATCGAACACCACATCGAATTTCCCGACGGCAAGTACGACATGGTCCTGCGCGGCCAGAGCCGGTTTCGCGTCGCACGCGAAATCCCCGGCAAACCCTACCGCCTGGCCGAGATCGAAGTGCTCAAGGACGAAAACGACATCTTGCTGGGAGCCGGCTCCAGTCCGGCTGTGGAAGCGTTGATGCGCGAGGTGCAGCGCTACGCCGAAGCCCTGCCCGCGGGCAAAAAACCCAGGAAGATTCCCGGCGCGGAAAGTTTCCCCCGCATGAGCGAGCTGGTGGACAACCTGGCCTACATGCTCAACCTGCTCGCCGAACAAAAGCAGGCGATTCTCGAAGAGCGCGACGTGCCCCGCAGAACCGACCGGCTGCAATCCCTGCTCAGGGAAAAGATCGGGCTGGTGGCGCGCTCGAAAAACCTGAAAGCGCTCGGCATCGACGTGCGCCTCAATTGACGGACGCGGGTTTCATTCCCGGCACGCACTCACCCGCACTTACCCAGCGGCCGGTTGACCAGCTGCGGCGAGCTGGCGCGGTGCTGCACCACCTTCCAGAACTGCAGCCCCAGAAGGTAGCCGTTTCCCGCGACAACGATAAAGTAAAACGCAAGATCGGGACGGCCCAGAAGCGCGAACACCACCAGCAGCATGTTGTTGGTGCACAGGCACAACGGACTGCTGAGGGATAAAAAGCGTTTGTCCGCGTACCACGTCGCCTCCTCGATGGGCCAGCGGAACCTGCCGGCCAGCCTGCGGCTGAACCGGTCCAGCATTTCGATCAGCCTGTCCTGCCAGCCGTACAGCACTCCGTGCAGCTTTTGCAGAAAATACACGCTCCCGGTCAGCTCCCCGGCCCGCCTCGCAGTTTCATCTTCTGCCGTTATATCCTCGCGCACCCGGTTCAGCCGGTAAGCCCCGGTGCGGGAGGTGTAGCTCACCAGATAAAAGATGAAATAGGAGCATTGCAAAAGACAGCTCAAAAACGCGATCGCTCCCAGCGCCCAGTAAAACGCATCGCCCGCCGCCGACGCCAGCCGGTGGCTGAGCGCCGCGTACACCGCGAACGAAACCCAGAAATCGGCGAGCGAGTCGAGGAAACGGCCGCAGCGCGAGACCTCGCCCCGCACGCGCGCCAGATTGCCGTCCACGTTGTCGAAGAAGATCTTGCCGTACAAAAACACCGCGCCCAGGATGCTCCCCACGATTCCCGGAATCAGGAACCATAAAGCGGAAGCAAAACCCAGCACCAGCGTCAGCGCCGTGACCTGGTTCGCCGACACCGGCCGGGCATACAGCCAGTGCACCACGCGCTGATTCGCCGGATACCACCAGGCGTTGATGTCGAAAAACCGGTCCCCCGGCGCCAGCTTGTGCATGCGTTCGGAATTGTAGGCGGGAATCAGATTCATCGAAATGAATTTGAAAAGGAGATCAACAAATGCCGCAGATTTTGCACACCGCCGTGTCGCACACAGGCGTGTGCGCTTCTTTGAGACCGCGCTGGTAGTCCTGCCAGAGAAAATCGTTCTTGTAGCCGTGATCGACGATGTCCCAGGGCAATGCGTCGTCCCTTTCATACTGCCGGTACACGAAGCGGTCCGCGCTTTCGCGGAAGGCCTTCACCGCATCCTGGGCGTCGTGCCCGTTGTCCAGGTAATGTCTGAAAAAAGCCAGCAGGCTGCGGTCGCCGCGCGACAGGTAGGTCTGCAGGTACGCTTCTTTGGGTGAGCCCAGGCTGAGCTTGAGGTGCGGCTGCCGGCCCAGCGCCTTGCGCACCCGCATGAATTTCTTTTTCAGGCTGGCCACCGGTTCCATCGGGTGCCATTGAAACGGCGTCCCCGGTTTCGGGATCAGCGGACTCAGGCTGATGATCACGTGCCCGATGCGCCCGCGCCTGCGCGACGCCTCCACATACACACGCATCACCTGCTCCACCAGCGCAATGAAACTATCAATGTCCTCGTCGGTTTCCTCGGGCAGGCCGATGATCGAGTAAATCTTCAGATGCAGGATCCCCTTCTCGGCAAGGAACCGGCATTTCTCGACGATGAACGCGTCCGTCGCCGCCTTGTTGATCACGTTGCGCATGCGTTCGGACGGCCCGTCCACCGCCACCGTCAGGGTTTTCTGGCCGCTCCGGATGATGAGGTCCACCAGCTCGTCCGTCAGTGTTTCCATGCGCAGCGAGGAAAACGACAGCTTTCGGCCCTGCTCGATGATCCGCTTCGCCAGCGGCAGCAGCTCCGGGTGGTCGGTGACCGAGGGCCCCACCAGCCCCACCGTGGAAATCGCGCTGCTTTGCCCGTTCAGCGTGTCCTCAAGCGCCTGATACGTGCGTTTGAGGTCCGGAACCCGCGGCGGCCGGTAGATGAAGCCCGCCGTGCAGAAGCGGCAAGCCCAGATGCAACCGCGTGTCACCTCCATCAACGCCATGTCCTTGAACGTCGAGACCTCATCGTGGATGTGCGAATGCGTGCACAGATCCTCGGCCTTCGCCGTCCAGTGCCGCCACACGCGCGCCGGAACGCCCGCCGCCACCATGTAGCCGGTGAACGCGCCGTCTTCGTTTTCAGGCCGGTAAAACCGGGGCACGTACATGCCGGGAATGTCCGCCGCGCGCCGCAGCAGTTCGCGCGGGTCGTCCCAGCCCGTGCCCGTGTACAATTGGAAAAACGCTTCCGCCAGCCCTTCGCCCTCGCCCACGAAAAACGCATCGACGATTTCCGCAAGCGGTTCCGGGTTGATGAACACCGCGGAGCCGCCCGCCAGGATGAGCGGAAAACGCGCATTCCGGCGGTTCCGCTCCAGAGGGATGTTAAAATACTTGAGGATCGCCGCGACGTGCAGGTAATCCGGCTCGAAGGAGACCGAAAACGCGATCATGTCGAAATCGTGCGGGCGCATTTTGAGTTCGTGCGACAGCAGCGCCCTGGGGGGCATCGACGTCACCTCCGGTTTCCATCCGGCGGGCAGGCTGTAGCGGTCGCACACGACCCCGTCGATGCCGTTGAGCAGCGCGTGCACCTGCTGAAATCCGAGGTTGGCGAGCGCCACGTCCGTGGTATAGGGGTAGACCAAGAGCACCTTCACCGGATGCAGGGAAGGTGCCGCAGCGGCGGTGTCAAACGGCTCGGTTTTCAGGCTCGGATTCAAACGGCGTTTTCTTTCTCAAAATAGAAGTTCAACGGGAGGCGGCCGCGGGGCCGGCCTCAGATACAGGCAACACGCACAAACCTTCACAACAGGGCGCAGAGTGCCATGATACCCCATTTCATGGCATGAAACCACGGTTCACTCTCTCATGGAAAACAAAGACAGCCCCGCGCCTCCGGGCCGGGATCGGATGAAGGAATACATCGGCCGCGTCGCCGCCGGCCCCCGGATGAGCAAGGACCTCACCCGCAGCCAAGCCGGGGACGCGCTGCACCTGATCCTGGACGAAACCGTCTCCCCGGCGCAGGCGGCGGCGTTTCTCATCGCCCAGCGGATGAAGCGGGAAACCGTCGCCGAAACCCTCGGTTTCTTCGACGCCCTGGATAAGACCACAATCCGGCGTCCGGTGCCCCTCGACCGCTTGCTGCAGATAGCCGACCCGTTCGACGGCTTCAACCGCGTCGCCTACTTCGGTGTGTTCGCGCTCCCGGTTCTGGCGCAGCTGGACCTTCCCGCCTACGGCCATTCCAGTGCGCCGCTGCCGCCCAAATCGGGCATCACCTTCGAGCGCATCCTCACCGGCCATTACCAGGTTCCCGAAGAGCTGAGCTTCGATCGGCGGTTAGAGATGCTCAAACGATTCCGGTTCGGTTTGTTCAGCACCCGCCACACCCATCCCAAACTGGAAAATTTGAGGAAGCTCAGGGAAGAGATCGTCAAGCGTCCCATCCTGGCGACGCTGGAGAAGATGCTGCTGCCGCTCAAGGCCGAACGCAATGTTCTCGCCACCGGTTACTTCCACAAAGGCTACGAGATCCCCATGCTGGCCGTGGCGCAGGAGGCGGGCTTCGACGCCGCCGTCATCGGCAACGGCATGGAAGGCACCACGCTGTTCGCCGTGCACAAGGACGCGCACGTGCACCTTCATGCCACCGGCGAGCCCCCCCGCGAAATGAAACTGACTTTGCAGGCCATGTATCCGGACAAACGCATGGCCAACGCCGTCAGCGGCGCCTACGCGGACCTGAAAAAAGAGACGCTTTCTCTCAACCTGCTGGCGGAGCTTGGAGAAACGGCGCTGAAGGCAAACGAAGGTCCCGCCGCGCCTCTCATCGCGCACCAGGCGGGAAGCCTGCTGCACCTTCTCGGGGATTGTGAAACGTTTGGTGCCGGGTTCGAAGCCGCCGCCTCCGTACTTATAAGCGGAACCGCGCACGCGCAATGGCTGCGCTTCGTCGAGGCAAGCCGGTGAATCAGGAGGGAGATTGTTTCAGCATGGGTTCCAGAAAGTCCCAGACATTCGCCGCCAGCACCGCGTACCCAGAGCCTTCCGGATGGATGCCGTCCGGCTGCGTGTATTCCCGTTTCGCGGCGATGCCTTCCAGCAAAAACGGCATGAACGCAAGCCCGTTTTCTTTAGCGAGGCGGGCGAACACCGCCTCGAACTCCCGCGAATACGTGTCGCCGTAATTGGGCGGCACCTTCATCCCCGTGAGCAGGACCCGCGCGTTCTTCTCTTTGCAGGCGTCGATGATCGACTGCAGGTTGGCCCGCATTTCGGCGACCGGAAGTCCGCGCAATCCGTCGTTGGCGCCCAGAGCCAGGATCACGATCTTGGGATTGTGCTTCAGCACCCAGTGGATGCGCCGGGCGCCGCCTGCCGTGGTGTCGCCGCTCACCCCGGCGTTGACCACGCGGTGGGGGTAGCCTTTCTCCTGCAGCATTTTCTGCAGGCGCGAGGGATAGTTTTCGTGGTCCGGAACCCCGAACCCCGCTGTCAGGCTGTCGCCGAAAGCCAGTATCACCGGTGCATCATCCGCATAAACGTGCGAAGCGAACGCGAACAGCGCTGTCACAATCCACAAGGCCGCGGCGGCAAGCGACGCGCGCGCTGTGCGTGTTAAACTGATTGAACGATCCCGCATGGTTTTATATTAAAATAGTGAGTGATCTCAAATAAAATTCAATCGCACTTTAAGGAAACGCGTCGTGATTCAGATCCGTCAGTTGAAAAAAAGCCTCCACGGAGGCGGCCACCGGGTGGATATTTTAAACGGCATCGACCTCACCATCCCCAGCGGCCAGTTCGTTGCCGTCACCGGCCCTTCGGGCAGCGGCAAGACCACCCTGCTCAGCCTGGTCGCCGGGCTGGACGCGCCCACAAGCGGCAGCATCGTGATAGACGGTCAGGATATCACGAAACTCGATGAGGATGCACTGGCCTCCCTGCGCGGGCGGCGCTTCGGTTTCATCTTCCAGAATTTCCACCTCATCCCCACGTTGACCGCACTGGAGAACGTGATCCTGGCGGCGGAACTCAACGACACGCCCTCGCCGCGCAAAAAATCCGAAGACCTGCTGGGCATGGTCGGGCTCGCCGAGCGGCTTGGGCACTATCCGGCGCAGTTGTCCGGCGGCGAACAGCAGCGGCTGTGCCTGGCGCGCGCGTTCGTCAACGAACCGGAAATCGTGCTCGCCGACGAACCGACGGGAAACCTGGATTCGAAAAACAGCGGCCACATCCTCGAACTGATTAAGGAACTGCACCGGGTGAAAGGCGCCACCATCCTGCTCGTCACGCACGAGCCGGAGATCGCCGCCCAGTCCCAGCGCATCCTGACCCTGGAAGACGGCGTGGTCGTCGCCGACAGCAAACCGGAACCGATCGCTTCTTAAAATTCGATACTGTCTATGAAAACCTCACAGCTCAGTGCATCGCAGACCTTCGCCCTGGTGCTCGCCGAATTTCGCGGCGCCTGGCGGCGTTTTACATTTTTTATTTTGTGCATCGCCATCGGCGTGGGCGCGGTGATGCTGATCCAGAGCCTCTCGGCGCTTCTGGATCACACCGTCAGCAGGCAGTCGAAAAGTCTGCTGGCGGCGGACATCGCCATCAAGGGAAGCTGGGAGCAGAACGAAAAAGACCTCGCCTACCAGAAACAGGCGCTGCCGCCGGAGACCCGGTTCGTGTTCATCAAGGAACTGCACGCGATGGCCCGCCACCACAAAAACAGCGCCGCGGGAAAAGAAACGTCTTTGCTGGTGGAACTCAAATCCGTGCCGGCCACGCCGCCTTTGTATCCCCTGTACGGAACGCTGGAAACCCGGCCCGCGGCGCCGCTGGAGTCCTTGCTGGCAGACCACGGCGCCATCGTCGAGCCGGGTTTTCTCACGCGCACTGGACTTCAGTTGGGTGAAGCGTTTCACCTCGGCAATCAGCAAGTCACCATCACCGCCACGGTCGAGGCCGAACCGGACCGCATCTCGCGCGCGTTCAGCATCGGCCCGCGCGTGTTCGTCTCGCACGCAACCTTGAGAGCCGCGGACCTGATCCGCCCCGGCAGCCGGGTGAAGCACCGCACGCTGATCAAGCTTCCCGACAGCATGGAGCCGGAACTCGGCCTGGCGATTCTCAAACGCGGTCTCTCCGACAAAACGCTGCGCCTGCGCACCTACAAGGACATGCAGTCCTCGCTCACCGACTCCATCGAACGCATGGGCCAGTACCTGGGCGCGGTGGGTGTCATCGCGCTGCTCATGGGCGGCATCGGCGTCGCCATGATCGTCCGCACCTTCATGGCGGGCAAGCTCGACACCATTGCGATCTTAAACTGCGTCGGCGCATCGTCGGCGACCGTGTTCCGCGTGTATCTCATCCAGGCCCTGTTTCTCGGCCTTGTCGGCAGTCTTTTGGGCCTTGCCATCGGCTACGCGGTGATGTACCTGTTGCCCTCGCAGCTGGCGGGCCTTCTGAACATGGAGATCGAGCCCGCGTTCTACTGGCAGCCAGCGCTGCAGTCGCTGACCCTCGGCATGGCCACCACGCTGCTGTTCTGCCTGTGGCCGCTTCGAAGAGCGGTGCGGACGCGGCCGCTGCGCCTGTTCAGGCGCAATCTCGAAGAAGGGGAACTTGACTCGGGCTCCCGCAAGGAACGGTTCTGGATGGGAACGCTGATGCTGGCCGGGCTTTCGGCGATGATCTTCTGGCAGGCGGGCTCGATCAAGCGCGGCGCGGTGTTTCTCGCGGCGCTCGCCGTTTCGGCGCTGCTTTTGCGGTTCGTTTCGCTCTTGCTGATGAAAACGCTCAAGACCCTGCCGCCCGCGCGCAGCATGGCGCGCCGCTACGGCTTCGCCAACCTGCACCGGCCCAACAGCCAGGCCGTGTCCATCATCACCTGCATCGGCATGGGCATCATGCTGGTGCTCACCGTCCGCCTGGTGCAGATGGACATGCTGGCGATGCTGAAATCCAACACCGAGATCGATCCACCCAATTATTTTTTCATCGACATCCAGTCCGACCAGAAAGACCGGTTCACCGCGATCCTCGATGAAGTGGCGCCGGAAGCGAAACGCGAGGTGGTGCCGCTCGTCCGTTCAAAGCTGTACAGCGCCGACGGCAAGAAAGCCGAAACCTGGCAGTACAAAAATCCGCAGCAGGAGGAATGGTTCATCAAAAGAAACTTCGTGCTCACCTACTCCGAAGGCGCGCTGCCCAAAGACAACGTCATCGTGAAGGGCAAATGGTGGAGCGAGGAAGAAGCCTCCATACCGCAGGTTTCGCTGGAAGAAGACGCGGCCCGCCGGCTCGGCGCGACGATCGGCTCGACGATCACGATGGACATTCAGGGCGTCCACGTGACCGCGCCGGTGACCAGCATCCGCAAGGTGGACTGGCGCAACATGCGCACCAATTTTTACATGATCTATTCACCCGCAGCCCTGGCAGGCGCGCCGCTCACCTACGTGGCCACCGTGCACGTGCCTGAAGCGAAGGAACTCAAACTGCAGCATGCGGTGGCCGACGCCCTGCCCAACGTCACCGCCCTGTCCACCCGCGACATCGTCAACACCGTCGAGTCGGTGGTGGAAAAACTCAAGACCCTGGTCGATTTCATGTCGGCGTTCAGCATCCTCGCCGGCCTGTTCATCCTGTCCGGTTCCGTCGCCTCCACCAAGTACAGAAGGATGAAGGAATCGGCCGTGCTCAAAATCCTCGGCGCGCGCCGGGGCAAGGTGGCGCGCATCCTCGGCGTCGAATACGCGACTCTGGGCGCGGTCGCGGGCATCCTCGGCGCGGGCCTGTCCGCCGCACTGTCCTGGGCGGTGATGAAATACCTGGTCAAGGCCGGCTGGCACCCCTACCCCGGCGTCCTGCTCTGGGCGATCGTGCTGACCGTCTTCGGCACCACGCTCACCGGTATCCTGAGCAGTCTCGACGTGTTGAAAAACAAACCCGTCCGCACCCTGCGCAGTCTGGGCGCGTGAACCCGGCGCCGAAACCCGGTACCGGTGAAGCGCCATTTTCATCTTCAAAATCACGCGGCCGCCCCCTATAATCGAAATATCAGTGTAAATTTCGGGTCCCGTTTCATGAACGACTGCTCCGCGCCAATCCAGAGCCACCGCTTGTCCGTGTCCGGAGGGCTGCTCATTGCAATCGTCTGTCTTTTTTTCGCGGCTTCCGCGATCGCTGAGGAAACGGCGGAAGTGCGCATCGCCGCCGGAGAATTTTCCATGGGCACGGATGCGGGAACCGGAGTCGAAGCGCCGGTGCACACAATTTATCTGGATGCGTTTTTCATCGACCGGTTTGAAGTCACCAACGAAGCCTACCGCGCGCAGAACCCGGATCACACCGCCAGTCCGCATTCGGCCTGCGGCCGCTGTCCGGCAACGCGGGTGAACTGGTTTGAAGCATCGGCTTATTGCGAAGCACAGGGGAAACGGCTTCCCACCGAAGCGGAATGGGAAAAAGCCGCGCGCGGTCCTAAAGGCTGGGACTATGCGTTCGGCGAGCGGCCCGATACGCAGAAAGGCCGGTTCGGCAGAACGGTCCAGGCGGGAGCGGTGCCCGCCGGGGAACTGGGCGTGTTCGGCTACGGCATCGGCCATCAGAGCGGCAACGTCTGGGAGTGGGTGCACGACTGGTTCGGCGCCGCCTACTACGCCGACAGCCCGCAAAAGAACCCCAAAGGGCCGCCGTCCGGTTTCCGCAAAAGCGTGCGCGGCGGCAGCTGGTACAACGCCGCCTACTACGTGCACACGGGGATGCGGTTCGCGCTGAAGCCGGAGGTGAAGCTCGATTCGGTCGGCTTCCGCTGCGCCCGGGACGCCCCATGAACGCCGCGGGTGGCACGATACGCTGAGGGAAACGCATGCGCGGAATACGAATCCGAAAAGCCTGGGAACTGCCGGAACGCACCGTCACACCGGAAGCGCTCCACCGCGAACGCCGCCGGTTTCTGCGCCAGATGTCGGTGGCGGGCCTCGGCGCGGCGCTGCTTCTGCTTGCGCCGCCGCTGCCCGGCGTCGCCAGGCTCTTAGGCCAGGAAAAAAAGAGCGTGAACGTGTCGCCCGAATCCATCGTGACGCGCTACAACAACTTTTATGAATTCGGCACCGTGAAAGACGAAATCTGGAAACACGCCGAGGCGCTCGACACCGGCGAATGGAAGATCGAAGTCACCGGCCGGGTCAAAAAACCCCGCGTGATCGACGCCCATGCGCTGATCCGAAGCATGGCCCTGGAAGAACGGATTTACCGGCTGCGCTGCGTCGAAGCCTGGGCGCTGGTGATCCCGTGGACCGGGTTTCCCCTGCGCCGCCTGATCGAACGGCTTGAGCCGCTCTCATCGGCGCGCTACGTCAAGTTCACCACGTTTTTGAACCCCAACATCGCCGCGGGGCAGAAGCGCCGGTTCTGGGAGCCCTGGCCCTACACCGAAGGGCTGCGCCTGGATGAAGCGGGGCACCCTTTGAGCTTCATCGCCACCGGCGTGTACGGGAAAGCGCTGCCGAAGCAGAACGGCGCGCCGCTGCGGCTGGTGGTGCCCTGGAAGCACGGGTTCAAGAGCATCAAGTCCATCGCCCGCATCGAGTTCACCCGTGAGGAGCCGGAAACGTTCTGGCAGACGGTGTCTCCTCTGGAATATGATTTCGAAGCCAATGTGCGGCCGGAAGTGCCGTACGCCCGCTGGGAGCAGGGCTTCGAGCGGGTTCCCGGCAAAGAAGAGCTGATCCGCACGCAACCGTTCAACGGCTACGCCGCCGAGGTCGCGCATTTATACGCATGAACTCTAAAAAAGCAGGTTTCAGCATGAAAAACATTTTTTTCCCGCACTGCGTGCGCACCGCCATCGCGCTGGCAATGGCGCTTGGCTTCCCGCTCCTCAACGCGCAACCGGCGCATGCGCAACTGGAGCACATCGGCCCCAAACCCGGCTACGAAGCGCCCCCTTATGTGCCTCCGCCGCCGCCCGAATCCAGGCTGCATCTCATCGACAACGGCGACGGCACCATCAGCGATCCCGATTCGGGCCTGATGTGGGCACAAAAGGACAGCTATTCGGATCTGCAGCGGTGCCTCAACTGGCACCAGTCCAATGAATACGTGCGGACTTTGAATGTGGGAGGACACAACGACTGGAGACTGCCGACGTTAAAAGAACTCGCCGGCATTTACGACGACACCAAGGAGAACGTCATCAGCATGGACCACGACCCGAATGAACCGCTGGGGCTGGACGAAAAATTCGCCGACGGCGCCGCGTACTGGTACTGGTCTTCGGATTTTAAGGAAACGGAGCTGACCGACTGCTGCGCCCGCACTTTTTATTTCGTCAAGGGGATGGTGCACGTACGCCGCTTCTCCTTGTGCGCCAAGGGAGGCGTGCGGGCCGTGCGCGACGAACGGTGAACGTCACTTCACCCTGCGGCACAGCCAGGCGCAGTTGTCGAAATCGGTCTGGCAACGCCGTTCGCGGTCCTTGGTGCAATGCCGAAACTCCGCGCGGCTGGGCTCGTCCTGATGGCACATCGGAATCACCAGCTCGACGCAGGCATCCTGCGCGGCGCGGCAGCAGGCGGCGCACCGTTCCAGCGAGGATTCCTGGTGGCAGGCCTTCCTTTCGCCGCCGTTTTGCGCCAGTTCATACAACGGATTCGTCCACCGTGACTGAAGGACCTCAGAATCCGTAACCAGGAGCCTTTCCAAAGCGCCCGCGTTTCCGGAAAATAAAAGAAACAGAGCGACAACGCACACCGCGGACCGGAAAACGGACTTCATCATGGCCTTCCCCTCCTCTGGAAAAAATTGAAATGGAATGGAAATCGTTCGTGGCTGGACAACGGCTGGCAACTATTACGGCTGCATTCTATCAAAAAACCGGGACGGTGTGAAAACGCGAACGCCGGATGGCGGATTTATTTCGCTGAGGGAGTGGAATCGGAATCTTTGGGCAGCGTCGGATTGTGCCGCACGATCTCCCCTTCCACCAGGTAGATGACGTCTTCCGCAATGTTGGTGGCGTGGTCGGCCACCCGTTCCAGGTAACGCGACGCGGAGAGCAGATGGATGAGGCTGTTGATGTTGTTCGGATCGTTGCGGATCGCCGTTTCCACCAGCCGGTACATTTCCCGGTTCATCGAATCCACCGCGTCGTCCGAGGAGCAGACCTTGCGCGCGAGCAGCGTGTCCGCCTGCACCAGCGCATCCAGGCTGCCTTTCAGCATGGCCTGGGCTTTCTGCGCCATATTGTTGAAATCAAATGGCAGGTCCACGGAATCCTGGGTGGCGAGATAGACCGCCCGCTCGGCGATGTTCACCGCCAGGTCGCCGATCCGTTCCAGGTCGTTGTTGATCTTGAGAATCGCGATGATCAGGCGCAGGTCGTTGGCCACCGGCTGGTGCAGGGCCAGGATCTTCAGACACTCTTCCTCGACATCCACCTCGATGTGGTCGATGTCGTTGTCGCCGTCGATGACCTTGAGCGCCACCGACGAATTTCGCGTTGTCAGGGACAGGACCGCTTTTTGCACGCTCTCTTCCACCAGCGTTCCCAAAGAGACGATCTTGGCTTTCAGCTTTTCGATTTCTCGTTCCAGATGCCTGGGATGTCGCGCCATCGTGTTCTCCTGATCAACCGAATCGACCGGTGATGTAATCCTCGGTTTCCTTTTTGTCGGGCTTGGTGAACAACCGGTCGGTGGGGCCGAACTCCATCAGCTCCCCAAGCAGCAAAAATCCGGTGTAATCGGCGATGCGCGCCGCCTGCTGCATGTTGTGGGTGACGATGACGATCGTGTATTTTTCCTTGAGCGTGACCATCAGTTCCTCAATCCGTCCGGTTGCCAGTGGATCGAGGGCGGAACAGGGCTCGTCCATCAGCAGGACTTCCGGTTCCACCGCGATCGCGCGCGCGATGCAGAGCCGCTGCTGCTGCCCGCCGGAAAGGGCCAGGGCGCTTTCGTGCAGCCGGTCTTTCACTTCATCCCACAGCGCCGTGGATTTCAGGCTCTGCTCGACGATTGCATCCAGTTTGTTCTTGTCCTTGAGACCGTGCACCTTGGGACCGTAGGCGACGTTTTCATAGATGGTCTTGGGAAACGGATTGAATTTCTGAAACACCATGCCCACCCGCTTGCGCAGCACGCTCACATCCTGCCCCATGCTGTTGAGATCCACCCCGTTGATGCGGATGACGCCCTCCATGCGGGCGCCTTCCACCAGGTCGTTCATCCGGTTGATGCAGCGCAACAGCGTGGATTTGCCGCAGCCGGACGGACCGATGTAGGCGGTGACCCGGTTCTTCGGAATGACCATGGAAATTTCCTTCAGGGCCTGCTTTTCCCCATAGAAGAAATTCACATTGTCGATTTCCACGATCGGGTTGTCCAGGTCCGAGGGGGTCGAAGCGGGTTTTGCGGTCTGCTCCATTTGCAGCGGTGAAGCCAGTTCAGCTGGATTTTGATTGCTTTCGGTCATCTGGGTTTTCAGTTTGATTTCCGCCATTGAGCGTCTCCCTATTATACCCCTGAAACGGACAATTTTCTTCTCAAACGATTCCTGAGCAAAATGGCGGAAAAGTTCAGAAGCAATACGATCACGATCAGCAGCAGCGTGGTCGTGAACACCATGGGCCTCGCCGCGTCCACGTTCGGCGATTGAAAACCCACGTCATAGATATGAAATCCCAGATGCATGAATTTGCGTTCCAGGTGGATGAACGGAAAGATCCCGTCCACAGGCAGGGACGGAGCCAGTTTCACCACGCCCGTGATCATCAAAGGGGCTACCTCTCCCGCCGCCCGCGCCATCGCCAGGATGAGTCCCGTCAGGATGGAGGGCATCACCGCAGGCAGCACGACCCGCCAGGTGGTCTCGAACTTGGTGGCGCCCACCGCCAGGGACGCTTCCCGGATACCGGACGGAACCGATGCCAGACCTTCTTCCGTGGAGACGATGACGACCGGAACGGTCAACAGCGCCATCGTCAGGGAGGCCCACAGGATGCCGCCGGTGCCGAAGGTGGGCGTCGGCAGGGAATCGGAAAAGAAAAAATTATCGATGGAACCACCGATGAAGTAGATGAAAAAGCCGACTCCGAACACGCCGAACACGATGGAGGGCACGCCCGCGAGGTTGTTGACCGCGATCCGCACCGCACTCACCATGGCGCCCTGACGGGCGTATTCACGCAGATAGAACGCCGCGATCACACCCAGCGGCGTGGCCAGCAGGCTCATGATCAGAACCATCATGATGGTTCCATAGATCGCCGGAAACACGCCGCCTTCCGTATTGGCTTCGCGCGGTTCCTCGAAGATGAATTCCCAGACCTTGGTGAGGAAAAAACCGATCTTGTCGAACAGGCCGAAATCGTTGGGGGAATACACCCGGATGACTTTAGCAAGGGGAATGGTCTTTTCGCGCCCGTCTTCAGTGACCATCCTCATTTGCGCGGACTGGCTCTGTCTCAGTTGCGTCAGGTCTTTTTCCAGCGCATTGTACTCGGCGTTCAGTTCCTGTTCTTTCTCTTTCAGTTTTTTGACTTTCTTCCCTTCGGTCACTCCATCCTCGGCCAGGCTTTTCAAAGCCAGCCGGTTTTTCTCCATGTAGTGATTGATCTTGCCGATGTCCTTGCGCTCGATCTTTTTGATCTTTTCGTACGTCTCGATGGTTCCGGGCAACAGCTCCTGCACCGCCCTCAAACCCGCATCGTGCCCGGTGGCGACGGTTTTGCCTTCGTCTTTCACTTCCACGATGGTGCCGTAAAATTCGCCCCACTCGCGCCGCTCCACGATCACCGCGTTTTTGGAAAGCACGATCGACTGGATGTTGTCCTCGTCCAGCCACTCGAAATCGAACCCGTACACATCCCGGTTGCCCTTTTTCACCTGAATGCGGTGCTTGAGGGGCGCTTCCGGATTGTCCGGGTTGGGGATCGATTCCCGCGCCATCACCTGCCCCAAAATCTTTCTGCCATCGTCCATCAGCACGCTGACGGTTTCGCCCGGCCAGAAAAACTGCGTCGCGTTGACGAAAATCGAAAGCAGCAGCGCCGCGACCATGATGAGGGAAAGCGCGAGCCCCGCACCTGAAAGCCAGATGAAAAAATCGCCCCGCCGCCACACTCCCTGCAAGTGACTCTTCATAAAACCCGGTACCTCTTTCTGAGACGCAGGCGCACCACCTCTGCCAGTGTGTTGATGAAAAACGTCATGACGAACAGCAAAAATGCGGCGAGAAAGAGCAGCCGAAACAGCGTCCCGCCTTCGGGCGCCTCCGGCAGTTCCACCGCGATGTTGGCCGAGAGGGCGCGGAATCCGTTGAACATGCTCCACTCCATCACCGGCGTGTTGCCCGTGGCCATGAGAACGATCATGGTTTCTCCGACCGCGCGTCCGAAACCGATCATGATCGCCGAGAAAATTCCCGGACTCGCCGTGGGCAGGATGACCCGGATCGCCGTCTGCCACGGCGTCGCCCCCAGCGCCAAAGACGAAGCGCGCAAATGCTCCGGAACGTTGGACAGCGAATCCTCGGTGATCGTGAAGATCAGCGGAATGACCGCAAACCCCATCGCCAGCCCGACCACAAGCGCGTTGCGCTGATCGTAGGTGATGTTGAACACTTCGTTCCAGAAGGTCCGGTGATCCCCGAACATGAACTGCACTTCCACGACCTTGCCGAAATAAACCGAAAGCAATCCCGCAACCAGGGTCAGGGGAATCAGAAAAGAGATCTCCATTCCCGCAGGAATCTTTCCGTACAGCTTGTCCCAGCCTTCATAGACCAGAAGCGCCGCAAGCACCATGATGATGATCACGAAAGGCATCATGATGATTCCAGGAAGCCAGCGCTCGACCTCGGGTGCGACGATCAGCGCCGCGAAAAATCCCAGCACCACGCTGGGGAGCGCCGCCATCAGCTCGATCGTCGGTTTGACGATGCCTTTGAGCCGGGTGTGCATGAACTGCGACGTGTAAAACGCCCCCAGGATCGCCAGCGGCACCGCGAACAGCATTGCGTAGAAGGTGCCCTTCAAAGTGCCGAAAACCAGAGGCACCAGGCTGAATTTCGATTCGAACGCGTCCGAACCGCCGGTAGACTGCCAGACGTAGGTGGGCTCTTCGTAACCTTCGTATTGCGTTTTGCCAAAAACGGAGCGCAGCGTGATCTGCGGATAATGGTTGTCCAGCGTCCAAAGCAGAAGATCGCCCTGCGTATCCGAAGCCAGCACGGCGTCCGCTTTGGGGGACATGGAAAAAGCCTGGAACGCCACGCCCTCCGGAGGCATCAGGTTGAGCTGGGTTTCTCCGGTGGTGCCATAATGCACATTCATGCTTTCGGCGGAACCGGAAAGAAAGCCCTTGGTGCGTTGAGATTTTTCAAAAAAGACAGTGGCGGCTTCGTGCGGCGTGAAATCATAAATCTTGCGCAGTCCCCGTTTCCCGTCATCGCGCCGCAGCCATTGATAAGACGTGACGCCGCCCTCGGAATCTCCCATGACCAGCGTGTAGCCGCCGAGCAGAAAATCGAACCGCGTCACACCCACGCCGGAGCTGCGGGTCGCACCTGCCACCTCGACCTTCGTTTCCGAATCCAGATCCGCGGTGGACGCTCTGAGTATCTGACCGGAACTGGTGCCGACGATCAGGGCGCTCTCGATGGCGTCGATGATCAGCGCGGAAATGTTTCCTTTCACCGGAAAATCGATCGAATGGGTGTGCATTTTCCGTTTTGTCACGCCCATCAGGTTCGTTTTCTCGATCACTTCCAGAAACACCACACTCGCCGGACCGGAGACGGCGGCGATGAAATTGCCTTCTTCTCCATCAGAATGCGTCAGCCGCGTCACCGGTTTTTCATCCTCACGCACCCGCACCGGTTCCTTCTCCTTGAGCGAAGGCACGATCGTGCGCACATCATTTTCAAACCGGCTCTCGAACTGCACATCGACCGGAAGAATGCGCCCGTCCGAAAGCCCGAGCACCAGGCTTCCCTCCGCCCCCTGGGAAACCGCCGTCACCTGGGCCGTGCCCAAACCCTCCAGCTTGAAATCTTCAAACGGTTCTCCCGTCTTGAGAGAATAGAAATGGATCCCCGAGGCATCCACCCGGTACGCCACCTCCACGTACTCATCCATCCCCACGGCGAGCGCAGGCGCATCCTCACCGGTGGCGATCGTTTTTTCCAGAGAAGAGGAGGGACTTTTAAACAGCGGAAAAAACTCGATGACGATGACGAGCAGAATAGCGAGAATGCAGGCGATGATGATCCAGCCGCCGAGCGTCACACTCTTTGCCGCAAGGCGGTCAATAAGGAGACGGCGCTTGAGATTGTCGGCAAACAGCCCCCGACCCGCCGCGGATTGCGGCGAATCGGAGCTTGAGGTTGTCGGGGATTCAGAAGACATGGATCAGTTGGTCATCTTGGAACCGCCGGTGAGCATGGCGATGTCTTCCTGGGCGATCTGATTTGCGATCGGGAAATAACCGCCTTTGACGACCACTTCCTGCCCTTCCTTGGAAAGAATCATTTTGAGAAACTCCTGGGTCAACGGATCGAGCGGTTTGCCCGGAGCTTTGTTGACATAGATGTAGAGGAAGCGCGCCAGCGGATAATCACCGGTCAGGGCGTTCTCCGCGTTCGCTTCGACATATTTTGTGCCCTTTTCAGACAGCGGCAGCGCCCGCACACTGGCGGTCCGGTAACCGATGCCGCTGTAACCCGCCGCAAAGCGGTCGACGCTGATGCTCTGCACCACCGAGGCCGAACCGGGCTGCTCCTTCACATCGTCCTTGTAGTCGCCTTTTTTAAGAACCAGTTTCTTGAAAAAGCCGTACGTGCCGGAAGCGGAGTTGCGGCCGTACAGGCTGACAGGCCGTTTGGCCCAGTCGCCCGTCATCCCCAGGTCGCCCCAGGTTTCGATGGGCTTGTGACCGCGGCGGCCGGATTTGGAAAACAGCGCGTCCACCTGCGCGAGGCTCATGCCCTTGATCGGATTGTCCTTGTTGACGAACACCGCCAGCGCATCGATGGCGACGCGGACCGGAGTCGGCTTGTAGCCGAATTTTTTCTCGAACGCGTCCATCTCCTTGCCCTTCATCGCACGGGACATGGGGCCCAGCTGTGCCGTTGCGGAGATCAGCGCCGGCGGAGCGGTGGAAGAACCCTTGCCTTCCACCTGGATGTTGACGTTCGGGTAGAACTCCTTGAATTTTTCCGTCCAGAAGGTCATGAGGTTGTTGAGCGTGTCGGACCCCACGCTGGACAGGTTGCCGCTGATGCCGCCGGTCTTGCCGTAAGGCGTCAGGTTCGGATCGACCTTGATCGCGTCGGCGCCTGCCTGGCTAGCCGTGAAGACCAACAGCAGAGAAGCGCCCGCAAAGGTCTTGGTGAATTGTTTGAGTTTCATGGGAGACTCCTGAATAGGTTTCGGTTTTTCATTTTTTTTACTTCAATCGTGTTAGGGATTGATGAGTCCCGAATTTAATTTTCAATATCGACTTTGGATCGGCAGTTCCGCTTCGAGAGGAGGAGCCGGAGGCGCCGCGTGAACAACGCCTCCGGGCCAGGGCAATCGTCCCTCTTGCGAGGAACAGATTGAGAGACAGAATGATTAAAACAGCTTGAAGACAAGATCGACCTGCAAGCGGTCGAGGTCGTCCTTGCCGCCGGTGATCTCTTCGGTGATGAAGTAGGATACGTTCGCCAGGATTCCCTTGTACAGGCCCACCTTCAACCCAAGCTCGCTGCCCTTGGAGTTGGTGCCGCCTTCGTGGAAATCGGAATCGTTGAACGCATCCAGCACCGCGTCGCGTTCAGTTTCCCGGTAAAGGTACTTGAACTGCCAGTCCCCGAATTTTTTGATTTTGTGGCCGACTTTAGCGCCGATCTGCCAGGCGTCGTTTTCAAGATCGTCCGCCCGGCCGGCAGTGTTGGTGGCGTACTCCGCGAAGATTTTAACAGGAATGGCCGTTTTAAGGCCAACTTCTCCAATGATGTTGAAAATATCATAATTCGTCACAAAATTCCCCGCCGCATCCAGCGTGTTGCCTTTTGTCACCTGGGTCGACACGTTGCCGGCAAGCGCGTTGTAGTCGAAATACCCGATGCCGATCTTGGCCTTGCCCATGCCGAATTTCTGTTCGATCACACCCTGGTACGCCATCAGGTTGGGATCGTCGTTGGTGCCGCCGTTTTCCTCGATCACAAACTGGCCGAGAATGAGGCTGAGCTTGGTGTCGCCGAATTGGGTGGAAACCTGTTCCGACGCGCCTTCAAAGCTGAGGTCGCTGTCCCACAACATTTCCGACCACAGGAACGGATTGGCGAACTTTCCTCCCGTCAGTTTCAGATCGATGGCGCCGAATCCGAATTTGCCGGCGGCGTAGCCGCGGTCGAACTGAAATCCTTTGGTGGAAAACGAGTTGTCGAGCGTCTGGTTGGTGGAAACCGGATCGGTGCCACCCGTCACGAGACGAAAACCCACATGAATGTTTTTGGTGAAATGGTATTTGCCGCCAATGCGGAACCGGATCCGCTCCCGGTGCCGGTCGAACTTCCGGCTCGCGCTGGCGGTGTTGTCGCCTTCACGAAACAGGCTCTCGTGCCGCAGGCGCAGATCCGCTTTGGGTTTGAAATTTTCCAGCCACTTGAATTTTTTCTCTCTCGCTTCTAGTTTTTCCTCCAGGGCAGTGAGCCTCAGTTCGCTTTGCGACATCTGCGCCAGCACAGACCCCGGCAGCACCCAGCTCATGAACAGCAGACACAGTATTGACTTCCTCCTGATTCCCATTCCTTTTCTCCTCTCGGTTTGGTTCGGGTTCCCCGTTGATCCTGGGGCACTTAATCCACAATCGCGATTTCTTTTTTGCGGCCCACAATAGGCCTGAATTGTTAGGAAAGCATTAGGGCGCAAATAGGAGAAGGTTATTAAGGGATGCCGGGGTCATGAGGAAAAACATTGAAAAATAAAGCACCTGCGCAAAACGAACCTGCGGTTTCGTCCCACCGGGCAAAGTCGCGGTTAAAAATCAATCTGAAAGCGGAATTGAAACACATGCAGGGGGTTCAAATCGACGCCGCCGGCCCCCTCGATGTCCGCGAGAACATAATTGAACATCGCACGCGTGTGGGGATTGAGATACCAGTTGACCGCGGCGGTGAAGTTGTCTTCCTCGCCGCCCGCGACCGCTCCGTCGTCGAGATCCAGGGTGGAATAGCGCAAAGCCAGTTCCCAGGCACCAACACCGCCCTCAAACAGGTTCCGGTTCGGAACCACCCGGCGGAAGACCCCGCCTCGATAGCTGCGGAGCTCTCCGGTGAGAAAGTATCCGGCCGACACGTACCCACCGTGCAGATCGGCATCCGGCAGTCCGGCAGGCCGCTGGACCGTCAAAAACGTGTATTCTCCGGCCACATGCAAAGAGCCCCAGACCGACGCCGCCTCGATGCCGAAGCGGTTTGCATTTTCGGCTGAAACGCTTCCGGTATCAAGAAAATTATCGGCCAGATTGGACTCCGGTCTGGAATCGAACTGGAACGCGGATTCCGACGGCGTGCTGTATCCGTAGGAAACGCCCAAATGAAGCAGAGACCGCCCATCCTCCCCTATCCAGGGAACGCCTGTGACGCGCAGGGAGAGGTTGATGCCGTCGTCGCTCTGGATTTGCGGCGGATTTTCCCCGGTCTGGCGGAACACACCGACCGCCCAGGTCGCCCGTCCATTCAACGCGGAATCGTAAAACGCCAGACCCAGATTGCGCGCAGGCGAAAAAGCATTCATCAGAGAATCCTCGATGAACGTATCGTGCTTGCTGCTGATCTGTTCTTCAAGGGAGAACGGTTCTCTGAAATGACCCGCGATGACATTGCCGGCGACCGGCAGACCGCGGACACCGATATAAACGTCCTTGAAACTGGTTTGTCCGGCAAAATCGAACTGCGCCTTGAAAAGGATCCGCCGGTACAGAATGCCGGCCACGAACAGGCGCGCCCGCCGGAACTCCGCGCCGTTTTCAGGCGTGCTTGCATCTCCCGAGGCGTAAAACACCGCGTCTGTCTGAATCCGCCCGCCGATCTGGTATTGAAATTTTTTATCGGGAGAAACGATCTTGAGTCCATTATTGAAATAGACCCGCATGTCGTTGTCCCGTTCCTTCAGCTTTTTTTCCAGAGTCTCAAGACGTTCCAGCGTGTCCGCGTCCGCAGCGGCGGCACAGACCGGAAATGCCACGAATGCAAACAATAAAAAGAAGGTCATCACTTTCGGGCGGCCCACTGCCGTTTCTTTGCGATCGTGTTGTTTCCCCACCTCAATCAGTCCCTCGACCCTTGTTTTCATTCTCCAACTGTATCGTCCATTTCGTGAACCGTTCTGAGCGCTTTGATCTGTGCGTACACGGTCTGCCCCGGAGTGAGATGCAGCCGGTCCAGCGATTTGCGCGTGATGCTCGCTAAAATCGGCTGGCCCACATCCAGCCGGATGTCCACCGAGGGCCTTTCCGGGACCGCCGGGCCCACTTCCAGCACCTTGGCTTTGAGCACATTGAGCACGCTGCTCGCAGCGTCGGGAGGCGACAACGCAAGGCTCACATCGTTCGCGTGGATGTGCAGCCGGATCGTGTCCCCCGCCTCGCCGGGCTGGCGCGGCGCATACAGCGTCTGCTCCTGGAACCGCAGGCGCGTGAGACCGTATTCCGGCTCGTGCGCCTGAATCTGCGTGTCGATCACCGCCCCCACCAGCGCGGAATCCAGATCGTTGCGCAGGCCGATGCGTGCAAACACCTCCTCCACCGGCCCCAAAGCGGCCACCCGCCCGGCCTTGAGCAGCACCATCGTGTCCACCAGTTGCAGCACTTCCGCGATCGAATGGCTCACGTACAGAATTGGAATTTTAAGTTCGCGCTGCAGGCGGCGGATGTAGGGCAGGATCTCACGCTTGCGCACCGCATCGAGGGAGGCCAGCGGTTCGTCCATGAGCAAGAACCGGGGGCTGCGCAACAGGGCGCGTCCGATGGCGACCCGCTGTCCCTCGCCGCCGGACAGGGACCGCGGCCGCCGTTCCAGCAGCGGCCCCAGCTCCAGCAGATCCACCACCCGCTCAAGATCCACACGCCGCAGCTCCGGCGCGGTGCGCCGCCACCCGTAAAGCAGGTTGGAGCGCACGCTCAGATGCGAAAACAGCCGGTGTTCCTGAAACACCATCGCCAGGGGACGCGACTGCGGCGGCACGAACACACCCTTCGATTCATCCTGCCAGACCGTCTCGCCCATCTTCAGAAACCCCGACGGCGAACGCGCGAGCCCCGCCACACAGCGCAGCAGCGTGGTCTTGCCCGAACCCGATGGACCGAACAGCACCGTGACGCCGCTTTCCGGCAGCGCCAGGTCCACATCGAGATCGAAGTTTTTAAAATCCACCCTGAAGGCGGCGCGCAGCGAGTTCATCAGACGTGAATGGGAAGCCTGCGGTTGATCGCGTACACGACCCACAGCACCGTGAAGGAAAACACCAGCAGTCCCGCGGACAGCAGATGCGCCTGCGCGTACTCCAGCACTTCCACGCGGTCGTAAATGTCGATGGAGATCACGCGCGTTCTGCCGGGAATGTTGCCCCCCACCATCAGCACGACGCCGAACTCGCCGAGTGTGTGCGCGAACCCCAGCACCGCCGCGGTGATGTAGCCGCGCAGCGCCAGCGGCGAGGCCACCGTGAAAAAGGCGTCCCACCGCGACGCGCCCAGCGTCCAGGCGGTCTCCAGCGGGCGTTCCCCCACCGCTTCGAACGCCGCGTGCAGGGGCTGCACCACGAACGGCAGCGAATACAGCGTGGAGGCGAGGACCAGCCCGGTGAAGGTGAACGAAAGCGGCGCCCCGGTGACCGCCTGCGCGGCTTCGCCGATGAAGCCGTCCGGCCCCAGCGCGATGAGCAGGTAGAATCCGAGCACCGTCGGCGGCAGGACCAGCGGCAGCGCAACCACCGCCTCGATGGCCGTGCGCCAGCGGGAACGGGTGTGCGCCAGCCACCAGGCCAAAGGCGTGCCGATGATGAGCAGCAGCAGCACCGTGGTGCCGGCGAGTTTCAGCGTCAGCCAGATGGGAGCCGGGTCCAGCCCGTCCCACGCAAGCGAGGTCGGTTCCACCGTGTCACCTCATCTAAATGGATAATTTCATTCAAACCCGTAGCCGAAATCCGTGATGCGCTTTCGGACTTCGGCCTCTTGTAAAAATTCGAACAGGGCCTGGGCGGCGGGATTGCTCCGCGCCCGCGTCAGCAGCACCGCATCCTGCCTGAGCGGCGCGTGCCAGTCCGGCGGCACGGCCCAGCGGCTGCCCTTGCCTTTGAATCTGGCCGTTTGGATCTGCGACAACGCCACAAACCCCAGCTCGGCATTTTTGGAAACCACAAACTGAAACGTCTGGCCGATGTTTTCCCCGCGCGCCAGACGCGGCCGCAGCGGCTCCCACAATCCAAGTTTTTGGAGCACTTCCTGGGCGGCCCGGCCGTACGGCGCGGTCTTGGGATTGGCGATGGCGAGGTGGCGGAATTTTCCGCTCTTGAGCACGCGCGCAGCATCATCCGAAACGAGCGTGGGAACCGCACTCCACAACGCCAGCCGCCCCACCGCATAGGTGAAGCGCGACTCCGGCACCGCATGGCCTTCCTCCACCAGCAGCCGCGGCCGCTTTTCGTCGGCCGCCAGAAACACATCGAACGGCGCGCCCTGCCGGATCTGCGCGTACAGTTTCCCCGTCGAGCCGGAGATGATCCGCGCCCGGTGGCCGGTTTGCTTTTCGAATTCCTGTGCGATCGAGCGCAGCGGCAGCAGAAAATTCGCCGCCACGGCGGCGTTCACCTCTCCCGCTGCGCTGGCAGCGGGCGAAACAAGACCTGCAAAAAACAACATCAGCCATGCGCACACAACCGGTCCGATCCGCCGGAATCGCGGGGTCATCGATTCGCTCCTCTGTCTGGACTGCCCGCGCCGAAACTTCATAAAGTGCCGTCTTCGGCGCCATAGGCATTATATTTCCAAGTATACAGCGAAATGGTTATATATCAATAAATATAGCGCATTGTCAAGCGAATACCGGGCTTTCACCCGAAAACCTCTATGTGGGAACGTTGATAGGAATGCCCCGGAAAGGCGGGCGCCGCGTTTCAGTTTTGAGGCAGGTGGATGGAAAAGGTGCTGCCCTTGCCCAGGGCGCTGTCCACTTTCACCGAACCGCCGTGTGCCTGCGCGATGTGCTTGACGATGGCGAGCCCCAGCCCGGTGCCGCCCAGCTCGCGGCTGCGGGCTTTGTCCACGCGGTAGAAGCGCTCGAAGATGCGCGGCAGGTGTTCGATGCCGATGCCCCGGCCCTCGTCGCGGACGCGGATCACGATCTCCGCATTCTCCTGCTGCGCCGTGACATCGACCCGCGATTCCGGCTGGCTGTACTTGATCGCGTTGTCCACGAGATTGACGATCGCCTGCTCCAGAAGCGGCCGGTTGATTCTCGACGCGCTCAGCGATTCGTCGCACTCCACCTGGATATGCGTCTTGCGCTTCGCCGCCTTGCTCTGGCAGGCCTGAACCGCGGACTGGATCAAGGGCTTGAATTGCACTTGTTCGAACAGAATCTCCGAACGCTCCGGGTCCTGCTCGAGCCGCGACAGGCTCAACAGGTCCTCGATGATGGCGTTCAGCCGTTCCACCTGCCGCGAGATGATTTCCAGAAATGAAGCCGCATTTTTGCTGTCGTGGATCGCGCCCTCCTGCAGCGTTTCGACGAATCCCTGAATCGAGGTGATGGGCGTTTTCAACTCGTGCGACACATTGGCGACGAAATCCTTGCGCACGTTTTCCAGCCGGCGCAGCCGCGTGACGTCGTTCAGCACGATCACCGCGCCGATGGCACGGTCCTTTTCATCCCTCAAAACCGTGCCCCGCGCCTGCACGCAGCATTCCTCGGCGCTTCCCAGAACGATGTCCGACTCCACCACCTCCCGGCTGGTCAGCGCCTTGCGGACGAACTGCTTGAGATCGGTGTTGCGCACCACTTCGTGCAGGGGACGGCTGTGGAATTCATTCAGATCGGCACCGATCAGTTTCGCCGCCGCCAGGTTCATGCTGATGAAGCGCTCATCCGCGTCCACCGCGAGCACGCCTTCCATCATGCTGAACAGCATGGCTTCGCGTTCGTTGCGTTCGGCGGTGACGGTGCGGATGCGTTCGTCCAGCTGCCGCGCCATCTGGTTCAGGGCTGCACCCAGATCGTCGATCTCCCGGGTTTGAGTGGTTTGAACACGGTGGTCGAAATCGCCTTTCGCGAACCGGTTCGCCACCTGCGTCATGGCTTCCAGTGGACGGCTGAGCCTGCGCGACACGACATAACTCAGTCCCGCCGCCAAAAGGGCCACCAGCAGGCCTCCCAGGGCAATCCGCATTTTCACGAACTCCAGTTCCCGCTCGATGAATTCCGTCGCGATCGAGGTGCGCACCACGCCCACCACGCGGGTCCGGTCGAGAACCGGAACCGCGAGGTACAGCATTTTCTGTTTGAGGGTGTTGCTGAAGCGGATGGAGGTGCCGGTCCTGCCGGAAAGCGCTTCTTTCATCTCGGGGCGGGAAGCGTGGTTGTCCATGCGGGCCGGATCTTCGTGGGACTCGCCCGGCACGATTCCTGAGGGCAGCATGAGCGTGACCCGCATCGCGCCTTTCGACCCCAGTTTGCGCGTCAGTTCATTGTGCCCCGTGAAGTTTCCCGCGATGAAATCGGCCTGGACCTGGTTCACCACCAGGCGGGCGCGGGCCTTGAGGTCCTCGCGCATGCGGTCGTAGTAGAACTCTTCAAGGGATTTGATGGAATACCAGCCGACCGCGATGAGGGAGGCCAGTGTGATGAGAAGGTAAGTGGGATACAGCTGCCACAGCAGCCTTTTGCCCGGCATGCTCACTCCTTGAACCGGTAACCCACTCCCCGCACCGTTTCGATGCGTCCCGCCGCCGGTCCCAGCTTTTTGCGCAAACCGACGATCTGAAAGTCCACCGAACGGTCGGTGACCGCGTAATCTTCGCCGCGCACCGCCTCGACGATCTGGTAGCGGGTGAACACCCATCCCGGCCGGCCCGCCAGAAACTGCAGAATGCCGAATTCGGTGTAAGTGAGATCGATCGTTTTGCCCTGGACACGCACTTCGTGGCGGCCCGGATGGATTTCGAGATCCGGGAACGTCAGCACTTCCTGCGGATCCCGTTCTGAGTTGCTTTTCCTGCGCATCACCGCGCGCACGCGGGTGATGAACACGCGCAGGCTGAACGGCTTGGTCACGTAATCGTCGGCTCCCAGTTCCAGCCCCGCCACGATGTCCGATTCCTCTCCCTTGGCGGTCAGCATGACGATCGGGATCCACTCGGTAGCCGGATCCTGCTTGAGCCGGCGGCAGACCTCCAGCCCGTCCACGCCGGGCAGCATGAGGTCCAGCACCATCAGGTCCGGAGCCTGTTCCTTCGCGGCTTTGAGCGCGTCCTCCCCGCAGGGAACGCAACGCACCTTGTAGTTTTCCTTGGTGAGGTTGTACTGCACCAGTTCCTGAATGTCCTTTTCATCTTCGACGACAAGGATATTTTCGCCGGCCATAGCTCGCTAACCTCCCTTCGATCATTTGATTTTCATTATAAGCCTGAATACAAGGGTTGGGTTAGATTCGTATGAGGGTCGGAAAAATTTCTGTCCCGAAACCGCCCGCCGAAATCGCCAATGGCCGTTTTTTGAGGGCTTTCGCCTCAAGTGTGCGGTGCATCCACCGCAAAGAAGATCAGGAAGTGTAGGCTTAAGCTCATTGTGTCAAAACGGGCAGAATCCACGATATGAAGACAGAAATCATCCAGGGTCCCCCTCTCATCCTCAGCGGCCGGGAGAAACCCTGCGCCGAATGCGAAGAGGAAAAAAACGGCTCCGGCAGCGCCGCAAGCCTGACAGAGGACAAGGTCCGCCTTTCGCAAAACCGCAACCCGCTGGAGCCGGAAACGGAACCCGCTTCCGCGGCAGAGCGATCGCCGGATGCGGGGGCCTCCGAAACCGCAGCGAACCGGGTGCACCCCCGCAGCGAAACCGAGCTGACGCCCGAGGAAAAGCAGGTTCTCGATCAGCTGCGCTCGCGCGACCGGGAAGTGCGGTCCCACGAACAGGCCCACAAAGCCGCCGCCGGTCCCTACGCCCAGGGCCCGCCCACCTACGAATACCAGACCGGACCGGACGGCAGGCGTTATGCGGTTGGAGGCGAAGTCCGGATCGACACGTCCGAAGTTCCCGGCAACCCGCGGGCCACGCTCGTCAAAGCCCAGACCATCAAGCGGGCCGCCAACGCCCCGAAAAATCCCTCCGCCCAGGACAGGCAGGTCGCCGCCCAGGCCGCGCAGATGGAAGCCGAAGCACGGCGCGAGCTTGCCGAACTGCGTGCCGAAGAATCGGGACCGAATGCCTCCGGCATCGATGACGGCGCGGACGGCGTCCATCCCACCTCACCCGCCTTTCAGCCGGACGGTTCCGGCCTTCCCCGCAATGCCGAATCCCACGCCGATGAAAACACCCGCACCCGCAAGCTGATCGAACAGTTTGAGCCCGATGCGAAACCAGAACGGGGCGACCTGCTCAATACCGTTTCCTGATTTAAATTTTTTATTTGCGATGCTTGAGTCTTGAGTGAAGTGCCGGGGGGATGCGGTCAGTCCGGCCGAAACCGCGCGCCCGCACTAAGCCCTGGGCAGGGTGACGATGACCGTGCAGCCTTTGTCCGGTTCGCTCTCGATGCGGATCGTGCCCTGCTGACGGGTCACGATTTTTTTACAGATGGCGAGGCCCATGCCGCTGCCCTCATAGGCGCTGCGGGCGTGCAGCCGTTCAAACGGTTTGAAGACGCGCTCGGCGTATTTCTGCTCCATCCCGATGCCGTTGTCGCGCACACGGATTTCCCATCCGTCCTCACCCCGATCAACAGAGTGAATACGGACGACAGGAGCCCGTTCGGGCGAACGGTACTTGAGCGCATTGCCGATCAGATTTTGCAGCAGCTGCCGCATCTGCGAAGGGTCCGCCTTGACCTCCGGCAGGCTCTCCACATGAATCTGCGCATGGAATTTCCGGATCGTCTCCTCCAGCGTCTCCGTCACGTCCGCAACGACCGTTGCAAGATCCACGCTTCCCACCGGCCCGTTCTGCCGGGTGACGCACGAGTATTCCAGAAGATCCTGCATCAGCGCTTCCATGTGGGTGGCGGCGTTCTGCATTCTGTCGACACATTCGCCTGCGGAGGGATCGAGCCCTTCTGTCTTTTCCTTGAGCATGTCCGCCAGTGTCTGGATCTTGCGCAGCGGCGCCTTGAGGTCGTGCGACGCGATCGACGCGAAATCCTCAAGGTCGTCGTTGCTGCGTTCCAGTTTTTGCGCGTATTCCCTGAGCTGTTCTTCCGCTTCGATCTGCCGGGTCATGTCGATGGACGTTTCCAGATTGAGCGGTGATCCGTCCAGATCTAAGAACTCCGATTGCAGGGAAAGGAAAACCGATCCGTCGGGCCCCTTCCACACCAGCGACTCCCGGTTCGCCGCCGCAAACGCATTGAGCAGCGAAGAACCGCCGTCAAACGCGGTCCGATTCTCAAACACCGCGCGGCATTCCGGGCTGTCCGGGTCGCCGAACCGTTCCCGGAAATTTCTGTTGGCGAAACGGATCGACCTGTCCTGATCCAGCGCGTGCAGGCACACCGGCAGGTTTTCCAGCATGGCATAGAGATTTCTGCGTTCGTTGAGAACCGCCCGCTGAGCCAGCTGGCGTTCGGCGAACTGTCCGATCTGACTGCCGAGCAGACGCGCCAGGAATTGAAAGTGCGGACTTTCTTTCTGGGAAATCCGGCGCGTGAAAAATTCGATCACTCCCACAAACCCGGTCCTGGAATAGATGGGGAATCCATAGCCGGAGCAGATTTCCAGACGCGAAGCGTAAGGAGCCCGGGGGAAATTTTCATCCCGGGAGATATCCGGAATCCAGACAGGCTCCTTTTCCGACCAGATCCGCCCCGGAAGCCCTTGGCCATTTTCAAATTCCATCTCCAGAGTGACCCGTTCAAACTCCTTCCAGGCGGCGTTGTCCGAAAGGCTCGCCGCATTCCAACCGCAACGGCAGCGAAGAGCCTGGCCATCGGGTTTGACCTCCCAGAAAAAACTCATATCCCATTCGAGAAACCGGCCCATCGTTTCCAGAATTTTCGGCATCGCATCGTCAAAGCATTCCGATTCCGCGAAGATTTTCACCAATTCATATTGCAGCAACAATTCCACCTCGGCCTGCTTGCGCTCCGTGATGTCCCGTCCGTAAACGTTCACATAGCCTTCGCCTTCGATAGGCGTGAATTCCAGCGAAAAAATCTGGTCAGAGACGCGGACTTCCAGTTCATGGCGGGTTTGTTCCGACAGACTCTTCGACGCCAGTTCGCGGAACTCGAACGTCACGGCATCGTCATGAACCGCGTCGATCTTTTGCAAAAGGTTCACGGCGGGCGGGTTGGCGTAAAGCAGTTTGCCCATATCCCCGATTCTCAGAATCGGATTGGGGTTTTCCGAGGGGAATTTGGCGAGGCTTTTGATCTTCTCTTCCGCGAGTTTGAGCTCCTGGCGGTCGATCTCCAGCTGGTTGTGGGCTTTCGCCAGCTCGATCGCCTGCATGAGCGCACGCTGCGTCATGTCTTCCGGAACTTCTTCTCCGGGTTTCGGCGCTCCGGGATACAGCACCGGCTTCAGAGGCTGGGAATCATCGCTCATTGTGCTACGCGTCGAGTGGGAAAATGACTGAAATCGCTGTTTTTTGCAGGGATCTTTAATATAAAGCAAGATGCTTGCCAACCCACCCCACCGCCAGCTTCCTGATAAACCAGCAAATTTCAATATATTTCAACTCACGACGCATCCGGGCCGGGCTACGCAGTTGTATCCTTTTCTATACACATTAACCATTAAAGTAGTATAGATTTGAAGCCCTGCGTTCATGAGCGCTCGCCCCGGTTCCCTCGATTGCAGACTGTGTTCAGGGCCTTGGGGGAATGCGATCGTGAGAGCTTTATTTCGATTGCTCAGACCAAACGATGCCGATGAGAGGAAGAAAGCGGGGATTGGATGTCAGCGGCGGGAACTGGGGAATCGATTCGAAGTGCGTTGCCCGGTACGGTGATACAACGTCTCCACCGCTTCGCGAATCTGGTTGCGAACGCTTTGCTTCTGCTTTTCGAGTTTCTCGACATACACGATGAACGGCGGTACATTCACGTTGAGCATCTTCTCGCCCAGGCGGTCTTTGAACACGCGGCGCTGTTCGGCATTGGGAGGAATCAACTGATTGCCGAGCCGGGTGTTGGATTTCTCCACTTCCTTGAAGATGAACCCGGTAAGCGGTTCGACCTCGATCATGGCGTCGAACTCGCTGTCGTCGTACGAGCGGATCGGAATGAGCACCTCCCAGGGTTCTGCACGCCCCGGCGTCCTCACCTCGATCACGCGGACCAGCCAGTAGAAAAAACGGTCCGCGATAATGGTATCGTTTCCCTCCCCCTTTCCCTTCATCGTGATGGAACCCGTGGGGTTCGCCCGGAAGCGGCCGTACTCGCCGCTGCGTTCCAGCCAGCGTTGCGCACCTTCCAGGTTCTCCACCGCACCGCTTCTGCGGCGATGCGGGTCGATCTCCTGCGGCAGCAGGACGTGTTTGTCCTGCGCGTCGTAGCGGTACGAGCGATCCACCGATTGCATGTGACCCTGGACTTTCCAGGCCGGTCGCGCCTTGCGGTTCTTCTTTTGATAGTGCCTGAGCGTGGCGCTCCGCAGCACGGTCTCATAGCCCTGTTCGCGCACCACGCGCACCACCTCGGTCAGATCCACCAGTCTCTTGCCGAGCGGTTCCTTGGCACGGGACACCGGCCTTCCCGGCGCCAGCAGCTGCGGCCCGCCCCAATGGTCGAACGTCACGATCGCACCGCGCCCCGCCTTGCCATCGAGGAACACAAACTTCACCTTCCCGCTCGACTGGAACAGGTTGAGCGAACCGTCGTTGTTGAGCTGCTTGATCTCGATCTCGACGAGCTTCGCCTCCGGCCGCCAGCGGCGGGCGGCGGTCTCCGCGATCGCACGCAATTGCAGGACCCGCGCCGCTTTCGGATCGATGCCCTGCTCGAATAACGCACCCTGCCTCGACGTGTCGGCTTTGCGGATCCATCGGGCGATGCCTTTCATTCCGGTGACGACCGGGACGGGTCCTTCGAGCTGGTAGGTGCCGCCGTCCACATCGCCGTTGTCCATCTTGAGCGACCAGCGCCCGCCCGCCGCCTCGAAACGGCCGGTCACCACGGGATAGTCTCCGAGCGTCACACCAGAGAGAAATTGTCCCTGCGAAGTGATGTCGAACACGATCTCCGCGTGTCCGTAAGGCGTGATGAGCGGCACGCTCCAGTTGCCGACCAGGGCGGGGTCCATGATCGCGGCGGCGCTGCTGCCCGTTTGCACCACCTGTGGCAAACGCCCTGCTGTATCGGCAACCGGCGCAGCGGTTTTCGCGGCGGTCTTCACCGATTCGCTCTGCTTCGCGTCGTTTCCGCCGGAAAACAGCGCCACAACACACGCAAGCACGGCGAACCCGGCGAACACCGCAAGCACGGGACGTTCACGAAAATATTCCAGGACGGCACGCATCGTCGGCTTCTTTTGACGTTGGTCCAATAATGAGATGTTGAGAATTGTAGCATCCACGGCAAGCGTCGGGGAGACGGCTCTCAGTGGAAAATGCGCCGGAGATGCGTTTTATCAGATTACAAGGGCAAATCAGGGAACGCGTTTCGTCTTTCCGAACGCAACCTCGTCGCCGCGGGGTGATTTCGTCCTGATAGACCTAAGAGCCTGAGGAAATTTCTATAGAGAGAGGCGATTGCAGCACGCCAGGATGGAGAAGCGGCAGGCGGAAAACCTTCGATGGCGAATTGAGTCTGAACGTTATAGAAAGGGTTCTGCTATTTTCCGGATGTGAGTGTGATGGGTTTCCCAGATTTCCCACACCTCATTGGCCCAGTCCTGAACCAGACGGCAATGTTCCGTTGCATTTCGGGCGGGCAAAATAGCACTCACGTTTTTAACAGAATGAAACGAGGGGGCCTTCAGTTTCACAAATGCACCCTTATCGATCTGTATCACCCGGCTCATGATCGGAGGGATTGCGTCGCTGCTGAGCTTTTTTTCAAGTCCCATGTACAACGCCACCAAATGCACGTTCACGGATTGAATATTTCTGGGATCATCACTTTGAGTGTGCTGAACGGAGTAGGTGTCCACCGTGAGCCGATGAACTCTCCAATAATTCAAATCCGAATATTCTTTGGCGAGCAGCTCTCCGTAGAGCTTCCAACATCCGGGAGTTGCCGGAAGGTATTTATGCCGAGGCATCGTTTCCGTTGAAGATGCCTCGGCGCCACATTCACACACTGTCCGATTCAGCGCATCCGTCACGAACCATCACCATTTGCCCCTTCGCACAGGGACAGGTCACAACCATTGGATCTTTCAAGTAGGTAGGATTGGGTAGCGGTAACGCGAAACACCATCCCTTTGCGAGGCGGTCCCGCTTTTGGGAAGGCGTAATCTGCAGATTTTTTTGGGATAGCCGGTTTATAAGGAAAATGGCGGGGCCGACGAGACTCGAACTCGCGACCTCTGGCGTGACAGGCCAGCGTTCTAACCAACTGAACTACGACCCCGATTTTTCTTTCCCGGTTCCCTTAGGGGGTGTCGTTATTCTAAGGACACCGGGAACCGATTGCAAGGCCCGGAAAATCTTTTCGCCCTGCTGACCTCTCTCAGATTCTTGCCCGTGCCTCCGATAAGGAAGGTCGAACGTCATGGTGGGCGGAACAGGGCTCGAACCTGTGACCCCCGGCTTGTAAGGCCGGTGCTCTTCCAGCTGAGCTATCCGCCCTCACGCATCCAGACCCGGCCCGCTGGTTTCACAGGAAGCAAGAGGGAAAGCGGGAGTATAGTAACGCGCCCTTTTTCTGTCAAGAAGTTTCCCGAAAGAAAGCAATGCCTTGCACTTTAGTGCTTTGGAAAGCTGGGTTCCATGATAAAAGATTGACAGTGTTTTTTCGTCGCTATATGATGATTTTCAAACAGGTTCCAAACCTGACCCTGCGCGATTGGCAAATCATTTTTTTTCGGTCGGTCCACTCTGTTTCACGAGTGTTCACGCCATGATCAAAAAAATCCTGGCATTCTTGGAAACCGTTCCCGCGGAGGATCTTTTACGCTTCAAGCAGGATCTGGACAGCATCATTCAGAGAAAGTTTGCGAATGATCTCGGCCGCAGGCGCAGCCGGCGGGCTCGGGTGACGATTCCCGCAACCGCGGACATCGAACGGGAAACCGAATTTTTTTACAAAACGCATAAAATCACCATCCGGGAGCTATCCACCAGCGGGTTGTTTTTCACCACAACCGCCCCGGTGATCGACAACGATATTTTAGCCGTCACGTTCCGCTCTCCGCACAGTGGAGAGCAAAAGAGCATCGATTGCCAGGCCGTGCGCGTGCGGGAATACGCCGGGGATTCTGGATACGAATACGAGGTTGCCGCCAAGGCGGTGGACAAAAGCGCGGTGCGTGCGTACCGGGAATTTCTGCGCAGCCGGGGCCGATAGTTTTTCGTGGCAGGCCCTCCCGGTGTCCGCGGCGCGTCTCATTGAGTGCCGGAGCGATTCACCCTTCCATGGTTATCTCCGATATTTTTTCACATCTCATCGAGTTGACGACCAACGTCACCGATGGGTTCACCACCGCTCTCTTCGCCGCCGATCACGAGGAGAAAACCCTCTACCTGCGCAACCACATGTCCCTAAGCTCCAATTTCATTCCCGGCGTGAAAATTCCGTTCGGGCAGGGGCCCATCGGCCAGGTGGCGGAAACGCTCAAACCCGTCGTGCTGGATCATTTCGACCAGGAAACCATCCGCCTGGAAATCTACAAAAAGAAAGAGGACCTTAAAAGTTTCATCGCGGTGCCGGTGATCCATCACGAACTGGAGGGCGTGCTCGCGGTGGCCACCAAGGAAACGTACAGCTTCGCGCCGAAGATGCAGAAAATCCTCTCCGGGTTCGCGGATCAAATGGCCTGGCACCTGTATCAGGAAAAACTGAAACCGAACCGGCGCGGACGCGCCTGGCCTTCCATCCGCAAGATGAACGCATACAGCCAGCTGCTCGCCGAATGTTTCGACCGCAACACCGTCGGCGAACGCTTGATCGAGATTCCCCAGTCCATCCTCGATCACAACGCCGCCGCCGTGCTCTGGTTCGACTCCAGGGGCATGGGCACCATTCAGCACCAGAGGGGGTTTCACCAGGATTTGTCCATGCTGGAAGTGAACGTCGGTTCCGGCCTCGCCGGGGCCTGCGCCCAGAACCGTTCGCCCGTTTTGACCAAAGCGCTGCATCCGCCCCAGACCGTCCTGTTCAGCGAACAGGAGGCGCCGGAAAACCTGGGATCGGTGATCGCCGTTCCCATCACCATGAATCAGCGCCTTTTGGGCGTGCTGGTCTGCGGGTCGCTCAGGACCGACGGGCTGACCCTGCCCGATCTGGACAAGCTGTCGCTGATCGCCCAGGCCGCCGCTTCCGCGCTTTACTATGCTGAAACCAAGGACCGGCTGCTGGTGGACCGCAACCGCGACCCCATCACCGGCGTGTACAATCACCGTTTCCTGACCGACCATCAGCAGGCGGTGTCCGACAAGATCTTTCAGGAAGGCCAGCCCGTGTTCTTTCTGACCGCGCAGGTGGCCAACCTGCCGGCCCTGTATGAAACGCACGGCGTGCGGCACGGGGACATGCTGCTCAAAGGCATGGTTTCCATTTTCAACAAAGCGATCCCCTCTCCCAAAAACATCTTCAAGTATTCCGACAACGCATTTTTGATCATGGTCCTGAAAAAAGATCGCGAGCAGATGGCCGCGATCGAAAACAAGCTGAAGCACCTGTTCAGCCATCAGCCCCTTTCCGTCGGGGGCACGCCCATGACGGTGAAGGCAGAATGGGGCCTCTCCACCTATCCCGACGACGGCGACCACCTTCTCGATCTCATCAGCCTTTCCTGGAGCCGCACCTCTCCCAATTTTAAAGTGACCACATGATCGGAAAATTCATCAATAATGTTTGCAGCTGGTTTTCATCCGATTTGGCGATGGACCTGGGAACCGCCAACACCCTCATCTACACCCGCGACCAGGGCATCGTGCTCGACGAGCCCTCGGTGGTGGCCGTCGGCGTCAAAAGCCGCAACGTCGAGGCCGTCGGACTGGAAGCCAAGCAGATGTACGGCCGCACCCATTCGCGCGTCGAAACGATCCGGCCCATGAAAGACGGCGTCATCGCCGATTTCGACATCACCAACACGATGATCAACTACTTCATCAAAAAAGTTTTGAAGAACCAGCGGTTTTTCAAACCCAAGATGGTGGTCGGCATCCCCACCTGCATCACCCAGGTGGAAAAGAAGGCGGTGATCGACGCCTCCCTCATGGCGGGCGTGCGCGAAGTGCACCTGATCGAGGAACCGATGGCGGCCGCCATCGGCGTCGGCATCCCGGCGCACAAGCCCGAAGGCAACATGGTGATCGACATCGGCGGCGGCACCACCGATGTCGCCGTGGTGTCGCTCTCCGCCATCGCCTACGGCGAATCGGTCCGGCTGGCCGGGGACGAGATCGACGAGGCCATCATGCGCTACATGCGCATCCAGCACCACCTCAACATCGGCGTGTTCGAAGGCGAGCGCACCAAGATCGCCGTGGGCAGCGCCTACCCCCTGCTGGAGAAGCTGACCACCGAGGTGAAGGGGCTCAACGTCAAGACCGGCGTTCCGACTTCCATAGTGGTCGACGACGAAGAAATCCGAGAAGCGATGAAAGAGCCTCTGTCCACCATCATCGCCGTCGTGCTCAGGGCGCTGGAAAAAGTGCCGCCGGAGCTCTCCGCGGACATCCATTCCAACGGCATCTACCTGACCGGCGGCGGCGCCCTCATCCGCGGCCTGGACAAGCTGGTCGAGGAGAAAACCACCCTCAAGGTCTACATCCCCAACGAGCCCCTTCTCAGCATCTGCCGGGGCGCGGGCGCCGTTCTCGACAATTTTGAGGACATGAAAAAAGTCTGTATAAATTGAGTCTGTTTCCAGTAGAATGCAGGATCTGAATTCCAATTGAACCTAAAAGCCGTTACCCGATGAAACAAACCGAGGCTCCGGTCTGCCTGGAATGTGGACAAACCGTGAACAGCCTGCCCACGATTCTCGAATACGAAGGGCAGGAGATTTTCCTGTTCAATCCCGTGGTTTGCAGAGAATGCCTGCTCGCTTTGTGCAAGCGCCATTCGACCGTGTGCGTCAACTGCGACGGCGTCATCCCGCCGTTCACCCAGGTGGGCGTGCACAAGGCGGACAACGGGGAAAAGCAGTATGTGCACATGAACACCACCTGCAACTCGGTGGGGAGCGCGTTTCACGGCTACTGGGGCAAAGGCAAACTGCATCATTTTGTGGAAATTGAAGCATGCTAGAGATACGATTCGAAAAACAAAACCGCACCCTCAAAGTGGAACCCGGCGCCAATCTGCGGGAAGCCGCCATCGCCAACAAACTGAGCATCTACCCGCACGTTCTGAAAATCCTGAACTGCCGGGGCCGTGGTCTCTGCACTTCCTGCAAGGTGGAGATCGTTTCCGGCAACGTTGCGCCGAGAAACGACATCGAACGGGAAAAGCTCAAGAAAAGACGCAAGAGCATCCGCCTGGCCTGCCAGGTCACGGTCGAAGACAACCTCGTGGTCCGCACCCACATTTGAACCGTCCGCACGGCTGCGTGGAAAGCCATTGATTTTCCACATTCAATCATTCCCCCGGCGCTGCTGTGCGGCGCCTGTCCGACGTGCCGCGGCGCACCGGCAAAAGCCTTGAATTTCCGCCCGGCGAAAGATTTGAAAACCATTTGACAATCCTCGTTATCCATTTCAAAATATTGAATGTCTTCCATCGTGAACAGCCTCATGGAACAGGTTCACCAGCACGCGCTGGAAACCTACCCGGAAGAGTGCTGCGGCATCATCATCGGCAAAGCCGAAACCCGCGAGGAAGACATCCTGTATCGATGCACCAACGTGCAGAACAAGCTGCACGCGATGGATCCGGAGACCTATCCCCGCAACGCGAGGACGGCTTACAGCATCGACACGAAAGAGCAGATGGCCATCGAGCGGGATGCTCGGGAAAAGGGAATGGAAATCAAGACCTTTTACCATTCCCATCCCGACCACGACGCGTATTTTTCCGAAGAGGACAAGCGCATGGCCCTGTTTGGAGACGAGCCCTGGTATCCCGATGCCAAACACTGGGTCATCTCCGTTTACGACGGTGAGGTCAAGGACCAGGCCCTGTTCGCCTGGAATCCGGACACAAAATCGTTCGAACGGCAGAAGGACCTGAACGTATAATCGTTTTTACTATTCTTTAAATTTTATCACTCAGGAGTACAGTCATGGCACTGATGATTACGGAAGACTGTGTGAACTGTGGTGTCTGTGAACCCGAATGCCCCAACGAAGCCATCTCCGAAGGAGACGAAATCTTTATCATCGATTGGGAGCATTGCACCGAATGCGTGGGCTGGTATGAAGAGGCGCAGTGCGTGGAAGTGTGTCCGGTGGACTGCATCCCCAAGGATCCCGAGCACGAAGAGACGCACGAACAGTTGCTGGCCAAAAAGGAATCGCTGGTCAACGGCGGCGGTTGATTCACCCGCATTAAGGACAGTCAACCCAGAGAAGGGACCCCCATGAAGGATGAAGTCGAGGCGGTGCTGGATACCATCCGCCCTTCATTGATGGCCGACGGCGGCAACGTCGAACTGGTGGACATCGACGACGGTGTCGTGAAGCTGCGCCTGGTCGGCTCCTGCAGTTCCTGCTCCAGCTCCACCATGACCCTCAAGATGGGCATCGAGCGGGCCTTGAAGAAAGCCATTCCCATGGTCCGCTGCATCGAGGCGGTGGAATGACGCTCCCTTCTTAACGGCTGAAACAAACTCCAAACTTCCCCGTCGTTTCGTGATGGCATCCCTCAGCAAAACAGGCACACGCTGCATCCTTGCGCTCGCACTCCTGTTGATTCTGTCAGGAAACCCGGCCCGCGCCGACAAAGACTCGAAACCGGCAAGCAATTTCTCGCTGCAGTCGTTGAGCGGTGAAGAGGTGAGCCTCGATCAGTACCGCGGCAGATACGTGCTGCTCAATTTCTGGGCCACCTGGTGCGGTCCCTGCAAGATCGAAATGCCCTCCCTCGAAGCCCTGTACCAGAGGTTCAAAGCAGACGGCTTCGAGGTGCTGGCCATTTCCAACGACATGTTCGGTTCCCGTGTGGTGGAGCCTTACGTGAAAGCGAACGCACTCACCTTCACCGTGCTGCTCGACCAGGATTTGACCGTGAGCCATCTGTTCGGCATCGTCAGCCTGCCCACGTCGGTCCTGATCGACCCGGAGGGAAACATCATCGGCGTCAAGCAGGGCGCCGAGAACTGGACCGAGCCCGAGACCCTGCGATATTTTGAACAGCTGATGCAGACATCCGCGTCCAAGCAGGGCTGAAGCGCCAGCCGCAATCCATCATGAAACCAATTCGAATTCACATAGCGGCCGTGCTCGTCGCCGCCCTGGTCTGGCTCACCGCCGCATCCGCAGCGGCGGCCGATGAAGCCCGGGACAACCCGCTCGAAGGCGACATGGTGCAGATCCAGGCGGGGCACTTCATCTTCGGCACCGACCTCAAAGACGAAGCCGCGGAAGCCTTGTCCCTCGGCATTCCCAAACCCTGGTACGCCGACGAGAACCCCGAGCAGAAGGTCTTTCTGAAAAGTTTTTACATCGACCGGCACGAAGTCACCCAGAAACGCTACAAAATCTACGTCGACGACGTCGGCGCGGTGCCGCCGCCCAACTGGAAAAACGACGCCTATCCCGAGGGACAGGGCGATCACCCGGTGGTCTGGGTGAACTGGTTCGACGCCGCCAATTTCTGCCAGTGGGCGGGAAAATCCCTTCCCACAGAAAAGCAATGGGAACGCGCCGCACGCGGCAGCAAAGGAAACCAGTATCCCTGGGGCGACGCCTTCGACCCCGCGTTCGCCAACCTGCCGCAATCCGCCGGCAGCAAGAACGGTCCCGGCCCCGTCGGCATACACCCCAAGGGAGCGAGCCCCGAAGGCGTGCACGATCTCGTCGGCAACGCCTGGGAATGGGTGGATGCGGACTACGCCCCCTTCAAGGGTTCCAGCTACCAGAGCGAATACTTCGACTCCGGCTACAAAGTCCTGCGCGGCCATTCCGCCCGCGACATCGGTCATTTTCCCGGCCCGCTCTACCTCAAGGCGCTCAAGCAGTTCGCCCGCAGCGGCTACCGGCAGTTCGCCAATCCGGACGAACCGGCTCCCGACGTGGGGTTTCGCTGCGTGAGCGCGGAAAAACCCGCCGCCATGAAGCAGGCCTCGCTCAGCCAGACGCTCGCCGCAAAATCCGCGTCCAGCCCTTTCGACACGGCGTCCAGCGGCAGTGATACCGTGGAGTCGGAACCGAAGGCCGAAAAAACCGAAACGGTCAATCCCTTCGAAGCGCAGTCCACGCTGCCCAAGTCCGGCATTCTGGCCCTCATCTTTTTATCCTTCATCGCCGGCGTGTTCAGCTTTCTGTCGCCCTGCACGCTGCCCATCCTGCCCGCGTACTTCGCCATCACCGCGCAGACCGACCGCACCCGCATCGGTCTCATGTCGCTGGCGTTTTTCGTCGGGCTCGCCACCCTGTTCGTGGCCATGGGCGCGTCCGCAAGCCTGATCGGGCAAATCCTGCGCGACTACATCTTCTCCCTCACCACCATCGGCGGTGTCCTCGTCGCGTTGTTCGGCGTCATGACCCTGTTCGGCAAGGGATTTTCCGGCGCCAGTTTCAAGGGGCGGCCCGGCTCCACGTTTTTCGGCTTTTTCCTGTTCGGCGCCACCTTCGCCCTGGGCTGGACGCCCTGCGTCGGCCCGATCCTTTCCGGCATCCTCATCCTCGCCGCGTCGGAAAAAACCGTATTCGAGGGCATGGCGCTGTTGTTTTTCTACGCCGTCGGTCTGGGCCTGCCGCTGATCGTCATCTCCACCTTCTGCGGGCACCTGCCGAAGGACGGGCTGTTCTGGCGCATGCTGCGCGGCAAGGGCTGGGAAGTGACCGTGGCCGGCCGCACCGTGTTGCTGCACACCACCAACCTGTTCAGCGGTTTTCTCCTCATCACTCTCGGCATCGCACTGGCAATGGGTTATCTCACGTATCTCAACAGCCTCATCCCCATCGAGTTGCAGATCTGGTTCAGCGACTTTGAGGAAAAAGTCCTGCACTGGTTCATGTGAATCGGATCACCGAACTCCCCCCTTTGTGCCTTTTTGGTCCAACCTGTTGATTTCAATGCGTGTTGTTTGCTAGAATCGCGCATACAGTCAATCAGACAATCAAACGGTGGATCAAGGTCATGAAAAAAAGCGGCACATGGATTTTTCTCATCCTGGCAATCACGCTGACCGCCTGCGCGGGAGTGGATTCCGAAGTTAAAAAAGGCTGGAAAAATGAAGTCAACACGCTGCTCCTCGTCGACCTGACGTCGCAGGACAACAAACTCCAGACAGCCAGCGCCCACCTGCAGGACTCCCTGGAACACTCGCTGGACAACACGGGGTTTCTGCTGACCGGCACGCAGGCCAAGTTTTCTCTGAAATACAAAGTGCTGGAATTCAAGGAAGGCAGCCGTCTCGCGCGCATGGCGACGTTCGGCGCCGCAAATTCCGCGAAAGGCCGGCTGAAAGTGAAAGCCGCGCTGTTCAACGAAGAGAAAATGGTGGGCGGCTGGGTGGTGACGGCCTGGCTGAACGGCGGGATCACCGGCGGTTCGAGCGAGATGCTGTTCAATCAGGCGGCGGAGAAAATCGCCGATCACTTGAAAGGCGATTACTGATTCGCTTTCCTTCTGCGGTGATAGGCCGCGTGTTCATGGCGCATCGCGGGCGCAGCGGAAACCGAGAAAATTGTGCGCCGCGGTCGGTTCCATCCAGTTGCGAAAGTAGGTGGGGCTGAATTCGATTTTAAGATGCGTCTGGATCAGCCCGCCGCGGATCACCTTGAAGCGTTTCCGATCGTTCTCAGGCTGGCCCGGATAGGCGTAATCGTCCACCACCCACTCCCACACGTTGTGCCCCATGCCGTAAACCCCGTAAGGGCTGATCCATTCTTTCCGCTTGTCCACCGTTTCCGGCAGAAACCCGGAAAACCCGTTGTTGGGATGATCGTAATACTGGCTCCAGGGCCATTTGCGCCCGTCCACTCCGCGCGCCGCCTTCTCCCATTCCACTTCTTTCGGCAGCCGCTTGTTCAGCGAGCGGCAGTAGGCTTGAGCCTCCGCGAAGGTCACGTGCGCGACGGGAAATTGAGCTTTCTTTTCGGAAACCGGGGCATCGGGTTTGAACTTTTTAAAGTCCCCGCGGCTGACTTCGAAGCGGTCGATAAAAAACGCATCCGTGACCACCTTGTTGCCGCCTTCCGTCTGGGGATCGTCGGCGTGCCCCATCGTGAACGCGCCTTCCGGAATGTAGACCATGCCATCGGGAACCGTCACGCCTTCGGGAACCACGACCTCGATCTGTTCCACTTCCGGGGGACCGCAGGCAGACAGGAAAAATAAAAGGCAGAGAACGCTCCGCCAGTTCATGAGGGGCGTTTGTCGAAGGGATGAAACACCTCGCCGCCGTTGATGGGCAGGGGTTTCTTTTTGAAATCCAGAGGGTGGTCGATGCCCGGCTGAATGGTGCCGTCCACCGAATAGGGCCCGTTGTTGGCCCAGTAGTTGCGCTTGCGCGTGTCGGTGAATTCCATGCGGGTGATGTACTTCACGTTCTTGTAGCCGTACTTGAACGGCGCGATCAGGCGCAGCGGAAAACCGTGGTCGCGCGACAGCGGATTGCCGTTCATGCGCAGGACGAACAGCACCCGCGGCTGCTTGAGTTCCTCGATCGAGAAGCTTTCGTAGTAGGAATCCGCCGATTCGAAATACACGTACTTGGCCTTAGGGTCGGGCTGCACGCGGCTCAGCAGTTCCTCGAAGCGGAACCCCTCCCAGGTGGCCTTGGCGCTCCAACATTCCACGCATTTGAGGCGCGACACCTGCGACACCGTCTTGAATCCGAACAGGTCCTCATAACTGAAGGCCACGGTCTGCTTGACCTTGCCGCCGATCACCAGCGCCCAGGAATTGATGTCCACGCCGAGAAAGGGATTGGCGCTGCGGATGTGAAAACCCGGCACGTCGCGGTTTTGAATGTATTTTTTGGGGATGTTCTTGTCGTTGCGGTAGTCGCCGATGCCGGACGCGTTTTTGGGCAAAAACGCCGCCAGCGCGGAAAAGGAAAAGATTTTAAGAAGCGACCGTCTGTCGAACGGTGTTTTGAAAAAGGATCGTTTCACGATGCCCTCCCGGGATGCGCGCCGCCAATCCGGGGGCGAACCCCTCATTTCAATCCCAGCACATCCTGCATGTCGTACAGGCCGACGGGCTGATCGACCACCCATTGCGCGGCCCGCACCGCGCCCCGCGCGAACGTCTCACGGCTTTGCGCGCGGTGAAAGATTTCCAGGTTCTCCCCCATCCCGCCGAACAGCACCCGATGCTCGCCGACGATGTCCCCGGCCCGCAACGTGTGCACGCCGATCTCTTTCGGGTCCCGCACGTGAGTGCCTTTGCGGCCGTACACGCCGACTTCGTCGAGGTCCCGGTTCAGCGCCTCGGCGACGATCTCGGAAACCCGCACCGCCGTGCCGCTGGGCGCGTCCTTTTTGAATTTGTGGTGCGCCTCGACGATCTCCACATCGTAGTCGTCGCCCAGCGCCCGGGCCGCGTCGCGCACCAGCTTGAACAACAGGTTGACCCCGATGCTCATATTGGGCGCCATCACACAATGGGTTTTGCCGGCGAAACGGGCGATCTCGCTTTTCTGCGCCTTGGAAAATCCCGTGGTGCCCAGCACCACCGGCCGTCCCTGGTTCGCCGCGACGTTCAGCGTCTGCAGGCTGCATTCCGGCGTGGTGAAATCGATGATCACATCGCAGTTTTCCACCGCCCGGTCCAGCTGATCGATCAGCGCGATGCCGTTCTTGCCGATGCCCGCAAGCTCGCCCAGGTCGCTGCCGACCGAGGGATGGCCGGGATTTTCCGTTCCACCCGCGACCTCGACCCCTTCCGTGTCGTCGATGCAGGCAACGAGCGTGCGTCCCATCCTGCCCGCCGCACCGATCACCAGTATGCGAATCAAAGGACCTCCTCAGTCATGACCATTTGACAATAAGTGAAACTCAAAATGCAAGCGCAACCGCCCCGCCCGCGAACCCGGTTTGCAATGCAGCGTCGTGACCGCCCGAAAAGGCGCAATAAATCAAGCCACCAGAGAACAGGTGGACAGCACCGACCGCAGCGTCTCCGCATTCGCTTCGGACAGCGGTGACAGCGGAGAACGGAGTTCCGGATCGATTTTTCCCATGAATCCCAGCGCGGTCTTGACGGGTACCGGGTTGGTCTCGATGAACAGCGCATCGACCAGTTCCCGCATTTCATAGTGCAGCGCCTGTGCCTGCTCAAGGTCGCCCGCGCGCGCCGCAGCGCACAACGCCGCCACCCTGTCCGGCAGGATGTTGGCGACCACGGAGATCACTCCCTTGCCGCCGACCGCGAGGATCGGCCAGGTGAGCGCGTCGTCCCCGGACAGCACGGTGAAATCTTCGCCGCACAGGGCGACCACTTCGCTGATCTGCGTCAGCGAGCCCGACGCCTCCTTGATGCCGACGATGTTCTTTATATTTGCCAGCCGTGCAACCGTAGGCGGCAGCAGATTGACCGACGTGCGGCTCGGCACGTTGTAAAGGATGATCGGCAGGTCCGTCTCCTTGGCGATCGTCTCGTAATGCCGGTACAGGCCCTCCTGGCTCGGCTTGTTGTAGTACGGCGTCACCTGCAGGGAGCCGTCCGCGCCCGCTTTCTCGGCGAGCCGGGTCATCTCGATCGCCTCCCAGGTGGAGTTCGACCCGGTGCCGGCGAGCACCTTCACGTTCCTGCCGCGGCACGCCTCCACCGTGATGCGGATCACCGCGTCGTGCTCCTCGTGGCTCAGCGTCGCCGATTCCCCGGTGGTGCCGCAGGGCACGATGCTTTGCGTGCCGCCGGCGATCTGAAAGTCGATGAGCTCGCGAAACGCGGTTTCATCCACCTTTCCATTCTTAAAGGGCGTGACGATGGCAACCAGGGAACCTTCAAACATCGGTGTGTCTCCGGAAGTAAAAAAAGGAACAGATCAGATTTCTACCAGGGTTCCCTCGAACGCGAGGCGCGTCGATCCGGTGAGGTACACCTCGTGAACCGAACCGTTGGAAGGATCGAAATCGACTTTCAGGATGTCGCCGCCGCGCGTCTCGACGGTGACCGGCGGCTGCACCTGATTTTTCAGCGTCGCGAGCAGCGCCGAGGCCACCACACCCGTGCCGCAGGCCAGGGTTTCGTCTTCCACGCCGCGCTCGTAGGTGCGGATCTTCAGCGAATGGCCGTCCACTTTCTGCACGAAGTCCACGTTCGTGCCGGCGGGTGCGAACTGCGAATGGTGGCGGATGTCCCGGCCCAGGGCGCGCACGTCCTCGTTCTCCAGGTTGTCGCAATACAGGATCGCATGCGGCACGCCGGTGTTGATGCTGTCGAGCACGACTTTCCCGCTCTCAAGCTCGACGGCGATATTTTGCAGCAGATTTTCGGGCGGCGTGAGCCGGATGCGCACTTCGGTTCCGTTCACCTCGGCGGTGATGATGCCCGCCAGCGTTTCCAGGGTCAGGTTTTTCGGCGCGATGTTTTTCTCATGGGCGTAGCGCGCCACGCAGCGCGCGCCGTTGCCGCACATCTCGGCTTTGGAACCGTCGGCATTGAAAAAATCCCACTTGATGTCCGCCCGGTCGGAATTTTCCAGGAAGATCACCCCGTCCGCACCCACGGAGGTTTTCGGGGCGCACACCTTTTTCACGAATTCGGGTTTCTCGGAATCGGCGAGCACAGGCGTGCGGTTGTCGATGAGGACAAAATCGTTGCCGGTGCCGCTCATTTTTGCAAAAGTGATTCCCACTTCATTCTCCACGGATGTGTTGTCTTTTAGATGCGAACAGGCCGGATTTGATTCTCCGAATCCCTTCGGAAGGATCAAAGAGAGGCCGAAAGCAGGCCCCTGAAGGCCCCGGCGGGCGCTATGGACTTGATAGATTAGGCGGAAGGGATTGTAGCACAGCCTTTCCGGCAGCGTCAAATGACCGGGGACCGGTCCTGTGGGGTTCTGTTTTGGGTGCTGGAAGCAACTGCGAAGGGAGACTCAGTGCTTCGGGCTCCGGTCCCGCGAAGCCAGCATTTCGCGGGAACCGTCGCGTCACAGCAGGATGCTCGCGAACGCGCTCAAAACATGGCGCAGCATCTTGTCGGATTGGGTCGGCGGCACCGCGCCGTGGCTTTTGAGCAGCTGGATCATTTCCTTGTCCCCGCTGCTCGCGGCGAATTCCAGCGGCGTGACCATGAAGAAAAACTTCCCGTTCACATCCGCGCCTTTTTCGATCAACAGTTCCACAATTTCCTTCTTCTGTCCCAGCACCGCGAGGTGCAGCGGCGTCATGCCGAAGAGAAACGTCGAATCCACCTTGGCGCCCTTTTCCAGCAGCAGCCGGGTCAGATCGGTGTCGCTGTCCATCACTGCGAAATGCAGCGCCGTCAAACCGGAGAAAATGGTTTCCTCCACATCGGCGCCCTCCTCCAGCAGAAGTTCGGCCACCTCCTCGTGCCCGTTCATGGCCGCGACGTGCAGCGGCGTGATCCCCATGCGTCCCGCTTCGATCAGCACGCCTTTTTTGAGAAACAGACGCATCAGCTCGAGATTGCCGCGCTGGGCCGCCGTGTGCAGCACCGAACGGTTCCACGAATACTTCACTCCCGGATCGGCGCCTTTCTCCAGAAGCAGCGCCACCACGTCCTCATGACCGAAGTCCACCGCAACGTGCAACGGCGTCGTGCCTTCTTCGCCGCGTTCATCCGGGTCGGCGCCGCGGGCGAGCAGCGATTGCACAAGTTCCACGTTGCCGGAAGATGCCGCAAAGTGCAGGGCCGTGTCCCCCACATCGTTTTTCTTTGCGATCTTGAGTCCTTTGGCGATGAACAGGTCCGTCAGCGTTTGATCGCCCAGTCCTGCCGCCCAGTGCAGCGGCGTGGTGCCGTTGGCATCGGCGACGTCGATGTTCGCTCCCTGAGTCACCAGAGACTGCGCCATTTTCCTGTGTTCGCCTTCCAGGGCGATGAGCAGCGCCGTGCGGTCCTCATCGTCCTCCTCTTCCAGGTCTTCGCCGTGCGCGACCAGAAGATCCAGCACCGGCTGGTTGCCCGATGCCGCCGCCAGATGCAGCGGCGTTTTGCCGCAGGTGCATTTGGAAAACGTTCCCTTATGGTTCGCGAGCAGAAAGGCCGCCAGGTGCCTGGAGCCGTAAGCCGCCACCTCGTGCATCGCCGCTTCCTTCTGCTCGTTGAGCACGTCCGTCTTCGCCCCGAGAGCGACCAGGCTTTCCACACTCGACAAGGAATCGTTGCGCGCTGCGTGGTGCAGCGGCGTGTCGCCGTCCTGATCCTGGGCGTTCACGTTCATGCCCTTCGAGAACAAAAACTCGATCACCGTTTTTTTACCGGTATCGGCCGCCAGGTGCAGCGCCGTTTCTTCTTCATCATCCTGTGCGTTGAGCTGCACGCCTTTTGTCAGCAGCAGTTCGGCGATGGACTTTTTCCCTTTGTAGGCCGCGTAGTGAAGCGCCGTCCGGCCCCTAACGTCTGTGTCCTGCGCCCGCGCCCCCTTATCCAGGAGAAACGCGACCAGATCCTTCTCACCGTAATACACGGCCTCCAGAAGCGGCGTCACGCCATCGGAATTTTTGCCGTTGACCTTCGCGCCCCGTGCTATCAAAAACCGCGCCGTTGCCAGGTCCCCGGAATACGCGGCCAGAAGCAGCGGCGTGTCGCCGTTGCTGTTTTTCGCATGCAGGCTCGCGCCCTGGGCGAGCAGGTACTTCACCGTTTCGGCCCTGCCGGATCGCGCCGCGCCGTGCAGCGCCGTGTTGCCCTTGGCGCTTTCCTTGCGGACCTTCGCGCCTTTCTCCACCAGATAGCGAACCAGTTTCAGGCCGCCGTATTCCGCCGCCAGATGCAGCACGCTTTTTCCATCCTGGGTCTCGGCGTTGACGTCGGCCCCCTGGCTCACCAGATAATGCACCGCCGATTGCGAGCCGAGACGCGCCGCCCGGTGCAGCGGCGTCACGTGCCTCTGCCGGGACGCTTCATCGACGGCAAGCCCCCGGCGTTTGAAATGCTTCATCAGGGCCACGTTGCCCGAGCCCGCGGCGCGGTGCATGGGCGTGATCCCCTTTTCGCTGGCGACGTTCGCCTCAGCGCCTTTCGCTTCCAGGTACTTCACCAGCTTGAGATTGCCCGATCCCGCCGCCCAGTAGAGCAGGTTGGCTCCGGTCGGGTCGCGGTGATCCGGGTCGATGCCGTAGGCCATGAGCGTTCGCACGACGTTGAGATGCCCGTTGGACGCCGCGTCCTCGATGGCCGTCCAGCCGTTGTGGTCGGCGGCCATGAATGCGGCGCCGTGCGCGAGCAGGGTGTTCACCACCGCTGCGTGCCCCCTGAGCGCCGCGAAATGAATCGGCTCGTCCCCTTCGTCGTCCTTCGCCCGCGGATCGGCGCCCTTTTTGAGCAGAAGCTCCACCGCTTTCACCGAACCCGAACGCGCCGCTTCGTGCAGCGGCGTGACGCCGTCTTCATTGACAGCCTGAACGTCGGCGCCCAGCTTTAAAAGGTGCGCGACCAGCTCCGCGTTCCCCGCATGCGCGGCGTAGTAAAGCGGCGTCTCACCCGTATCGATGGGCGCGTCGGCGGGGTTGCCTTTGCCGATCAGAAATTTCGCGAGTTTGGCGTCGCCTTCGTAGGCGGCGAGGTGCAGGGCGTACGAACCCACATCGTTGGTCTTGGAAACATCGGCGCCTTTGGCGATCAAAAATTCCAGCACCGGCCGCTTGCCCGAATACACCGCCTTGTGCAGCGGCGTGTTGCCGTTGTCGTTTTTCTGATCGACCTTCGCTCCTTTTGCCAGCAGCAGCTTCACCGCATCCAGCTGTCCGTTTTCGGCGGCGAGGTGCAGCGCCGTGTCGCCCGCATCGTTCGCCACGCTCATGCTCGTGCCCTGCTCGAACAGTTTCTGGATCTGTTTCACATCGCCGGATTTCGCGGCTTCGTGCAGCGGCGCGGCCGGACCGGAGACAGGGGTCCCGAGCCAGAGAACGAGCGAAACAGCGAACGACAGCCAGTTTTTCTTCCAGGAGGCGGTTTTCATACAATTTCCCTTTTTGCTGGTATCCGGAGTTTGGGATCGGTTCTTTATATGAATAGCACTCGTAAAAGAGCAAGGGCTGTGCCAAACACAAGATATTGATTTTAAGCGAGTTACTGGAGTTTCACCGCCGGATTGTATGCAAAAATGCCCACAGGCGATAATATTTCAGCCAGAGAATGACAAATTTTGCAAAAAAAAACGGTTCCGGATTGGACGGGGAAAGGGTCGAAAAGCGGGTGTGAAGCGGGCCCGGGGCCGGGGGACAGCGGCGGCCTAAAGGGAAATGGCGGTCAGGGAGAAAAAAAGGGCTGGCGGTGCGGGACGGGCTACACCATTCCCACCGGGCTCTGGAAGGCCTGGCGCCGTTGATCGGGCCCCATCTGCAATTGCGTCAGCTTGTTGGTGCCGAAGCGTTCGATGTAGAGGAAGATGTACTCACGCACGCAGGTGCGCAGGTCCCAGCGCGGATCGTGGTTCTTTTCGAATTCCTCGAACACGTCCATCGCCTCCTGGATGCCCAGCCCCTTGTCGACGGTGAAGTAATAGTCGAGCGCCAGATCCCATTCGGGATTTTTATAATACGACACGCCGTACTTGTCCGGCTCGAACGCCACCGGACTGTATTTGCCGAGCACATAGGTCATGAAGCCGAGCGAATGGATGTGCTCGCGGTTCTCGTGCACGAAGCGCTTGCTGTCGTCGGCCTCTTCGTTGGTCTCGCCGGGAAACCCGAAAAATCCCATGATGTGGTTCCAGATGCCGGCTTCCGAGGACATGCGCAGGTTCGTGCGGATCGCGTCGAGGTTGGTCGCCTTGTCCATCAACTGGAGCACGCGCTGGTTGCCCGATTCGTAGCCGAAGTGCAGGTAACGGCAGCCCGAAGCGTGCACGTCCTGCCACACTTCCTCATCGAGCAGCGATTCCTCGAAACGCATGTGCGTGGTCCAGACGATGTTGGATTGCTTCTCGATCAGCTCGCGCGACAGCTTGCGGAACAGCGCCGGAGGATACGACTCGTCGGTGAAATGAAAAAAACGGGTGCCGTATTTGTCCTTGAGAAACTCGATCTCATCGACGATCTGATCCACCTGCTTGGTGCGGAACCCTTCCACGTAGCCCTGGAAATGATCGCAGAACGTGCAGCGGCCCCAGTAGCAGCCGCGCGTCGCGAGGTACGGCAGGATCAGCTCCGGCACAAAGTACTTGTCCAGCGGCAGGCCGTCGAAATCCGGCGGCGGCAGCTCGGACAGATCCTCGGCGAACACCTCTTTGTTCACGTGCACGCCCGCCGCGTCCTTGTAGATCAGGTTCGGCAGTTTGGAAAAATCCGCCTTGTTCTCCACCGCTTCGACCAGCTTGAGAAAGGCGCTCTCGCCCTCGTACACCACCGCGCTGTCGAAGTGATCGAACAGCGCGGGTTTTTCCGGCAGCACGTCGCGGATGCGCGTGACGATGTTGCCGCCCAGCGTGATGTGCGTCTCGGGAAAATCCTCTTTGATCAGTTTGCAGAACGTGAACGTGGCGATGAGCTGCTTCTGCTGCACGACGGAAATGCCCACCACGCCGGGCCGCTCCTTTTGCATGACCGGCAGCACCAGCTTGCGGTACACGTCGCGGTACACATTGATCTGCCGGTCGTCCAGGGATTCCAGGATCTCGGTGGACATGAACGGCTTGTAGACGAGGTCCGTCTCGATGGGCGGAAAACAGATCTGCGCCGGATAGTAGCCGAGCGAGATGAACGCCATCGTCTCGTGCAGGACCTGCGTCGCCCATTCCAATGAATCGATTTCGTAAAACGATTCGCTTCTCAAAATCGCCTTCGCCCGCTCGACATCCTGCTTCAGCGCGGCGATCCGCTCCGACGTGCAGGCAGACAGCTGGTCTAGCAGCGCCTGCTCCTCTTCGTTCAGCCCCTGATGGGACTGCACATACTTGAGATGGTTCACCTCGTAGGCGATCCGGCCGGCGATGTGGTCCATGAACGGCGAGCTGAAGAACAGGTCGTACATCTCCACATTGATGTCTTTCTGGATCACCTCGTGTCCTTTGGGTCGCAGGACCGACGTGAGCGAAGGCAGGCTCAGATAGGGCTCCGAGGGGAGCCAGTCCGGTGGAAACAGAAGCAGGATTTTCATCGTACGATTCCCAATTGGTGTCAGCCCTTGCGGAAACGGTTCCCCCGGTCAGCAGAGAACCTGGTTTCCTTTCAGGCTGGGCTTTCCGCTCAGCCCCTCTTTGCCGTAGCGGTCGAGGTAGAGCAGAAAATGTTCCCGCGGCAGCGTTCCCCAGATCTTGAGCGAGGGGAACTTTTCTTCCGCCATCTGAATGCATTTGTCGTTCATCGCCACCGCTTCTTCGCGCGACATGCCTTGCGTGGTGACGAAATCCAGGTTCATGGCGATGTCCGCATCCGGGTCCTGAACGATCTTCGCGATCGCGTAGCGTTCCGGGTACTGGTAGCAGCTCGAATCCCGGTTCAGCAGAAACACCCCCGGACCGAACGAATGGATCGAGTCGAGGTTGTCCATCAGAAAGTCGATGGTGTCCTGCGCCTCGTCCTGCGTCTCCGTCGGGAAGCCGAAAAACAGAAACGTGTGGTTCCAGATCCCCGAATCGCTGCTTTTTTTCAGCACTTCCTGCTCCACTTCCTTGCAGGTGCCCTTGTCGATGAGCTTAAGCACGCGGTCGTTGGCGCTTTCCAGGCCGAACATCAAAAACACGAAACCCGCCTGTTTCATCTTGTCGAACAACGCTGCGTCCATGACCTTTTCAAATTTGAGCAGCGCCAGCGAACGGATCTCGAAACCCCGTTCGATCATCTCCTCGGAGACGTCGTTCAGCGAATGCGGCGAAACCGCTTCGTCGGAAAACGTGAAATAGCGCGTGCCGTACTGCTTCGACAGCGACTCCAGCTCGTCCACCATCTGCCGCGTGCGCTGCTTGCCGTAGCGGTGCCCGTAAACATAGCTGTGGGTGCAGAACGTGCACTTGCCCCAGTAGCAGCCGCGGCTCTGCAGCACCGGCAGGATGGGATAGGGAGACAGATAGCGTCCCATGTCCAGCCCGTCGAACGTCGGCGGCGGCAGGTCCTCGAAACGCAGTTCCACCCGCTCCTTGTTGAGGCACACGCCATCGTCTTCCTTGAAGATGAGATTGGGAACCTCGTGCAGCGAACTTCCCGCTTTGAGCGCCTTAAGGAGACGGTGCAGCGGTTCCTCGCCTTCAAAGGTAACGACGCTGTCGCAGAAGGCATCGAAAAATTCCGGCCGCGTTTTCAACTGGCTGCCGTTGACGCTGAAAATCGGACCGCCCAGCACCACGTGCAGGTGCGGCTGCGTTTCTTTCAGCATGCGCGCCAGCGTGAGTCCCGGCAGTATCTGCGAGATGCCCACGATCGAGATGCCCGCCACCTGATAATCGCCCCAGTTTTCGCCGGGAAGCAGCGTTTCTTCGTACAGGCCGATGAACGGATTGGCGTCGCGGTTCTGCGTGAACTGCGCCGCCCGCCGCGTCGATTCCTCGGCCCGAGTCCCGCTTTCAAACGTGGACAGGGAAAACACCGAAGGCGCGTACGCATCGGAGACCAGCTTGAGCGCGGACTTGATCACCATGTCCGCCTGCTGGTAAGAGTCGAAATCGAAAAACCGGTCCGGCGTGCGCATCACCGCCTTCGCTTCCTCGATCTGCGAGAGGATGGCGGGCGCGAACTTGATTCCCGTGGCGAGCACGTCCAGCAGCGATTTCTCCCGAATGGTGAACCGGTTTTTGGAGCGCACCGCATCCAGGCGGGCCTGCATTTTGTTCACGGATTTCTCCAGCCACTCAGGAGACAGAAAGCGGTCGTAAGACTCGATGTTGTGATCCCGCTGGTCCACTTCCCAGCCTTTCGAGCGGAGATACGCCGTGAGGTAGGGCGTGCTGAGATACGGCTGCGTGGGATACCATTGCGCCGGAAATATCAACAAAGTTTTCATGGTGAAACCATCATAGCACCATTGCGCCGGGTTTCCCACATCCGTCAAACGCAGGCCCGGAATCGCGCCGGTTCGAAGGGGCGAACCGCTTTAAATACAAGATCAAAATCCAATTGACATCACTACCCCCAGCCGTATAATCGACCGTTATAGGCACGACAACGGACACGACCGCGCGACCCCCCATTGAAGCCGGATGCAGAGGGTGGTGCGGCTTCATTCCCGTCATCATGCAACGGGTCCGGGTCGGGAAATCTTCGCGGCGGGGTTTCAGCACCATGCCCTCTCGCCATTCCGGTCCGAACTTTCTGAATTATAAAACATTCTGGAAGGCGCCTCTATCCTGTTTGGGCTTAAAGCAATCCCGACCAGAGAGCCCGCCGGCAATCGAAATCAACACCCTATTTTCAGAGTTCCCCAAATTTTTAATCACCGATACCGACATCCGAAACCCTTTTTCGGCAGAAGATTCGGAAAAGGGCGAAGAGCAACCCAGAGGCACAACATGCTCGATAACAGGCGCAAGGCTTTCTTTGCATACACAGCAGTCATCCTGACCGGTCTCTTGTTCGCTTCCTCCGCATGGGGCAAGGGAGTGCGGGCGACCGACACCAACATCTCTCTGGTCGACGGCATCGCCGTGGACAAAAAGGGCAATATCTACTTCTCCCGCAGGGCCCACAACACCATCCACAAGATCGACGACAAAGGCCGCATGACTCTGGTCGCCGGCACCGGCTCCGCGGGCTACACCGGCGACGGCGGACCCGCCGTCAAAGCCACACTGAGGACGCCCGCCGGCATCGCCGTGGACGATGAGGGCAACGTCTATATCGCCGACCGGGAAAACCACGTGGTGCGCCAGGTGGACAAACAGGGAATCATCACAACGATTGCAGGGACCGGGACAGCCGGATTCAAAGGCGACGGCGGACCGGCGGCCGAGGCACAGCTCAACCTGCCTTCCGGAATCGCGCTTGATAAAGACGGCAACATCTTCATCTCCGACCGCACCAACAACCGGGTCCGCAAAATCGACACCAACGGCATCATCACCACCTACGCAGGAAACGGCGAGACCGGCTATTCCGGCGACTCGGGACCCGCGGTCAAGGCTCGGGTCGACAGGCCCTTCGGTCTTGCCACCGACGGCAAGGGCAACCTGTTCATCGCCGACAGAGGCAACAACCGCGTCCGCAAGGTGAACCCCAGCGGCATCATCACCACCGTCGGCGGAGACGGCGGCTTCTTCTTCATGGGTGACAACGGGCCCGCCTACAGGGCGAGCATCGCCGGCCCCACCGATGTGGCGGTGGACAAACAGGGCAACATCTACGTCGCCGACCGCAACAACAACCGCGTCCGCCTGATCGACACGCAGGGCATGATCCGCACCGTCGCCGGCACCGGCCAGCAGGACTACAACGGCGATTCCGAGCTGGCCCGCGACACCAACCTGCACCTGCCCTTCGGCATCGCCGTGGAGCCCGACGGAAATCTTCTCGTCATCGACCGCTCGCATTACCGCATCCGGCGCATCGACCTCAAGCGGGGAAAAGTCACCACCGTGGCGGGCAACGGCAAAAAGCAGTTCGCCGGCGACGGCGGACCGGCGACCGGAGCGGTGCTGAATTTCCCGCACGGCATGGTCGTGGACAAGGACGGCAACCTGATCTTTTCCGACAAGGGGCACTACCGCATCCGCAAAATCAGCCCGCAGGGAATCATCCAGACCATCGCCGGCAACAGCACCCGCGGCAACGTCGGCAACGGCGGTCCCGCAAAAGACGCGTCGCTGTACCACGTCACCTCCATCGATCTGAACAGCAAGGGCGAGTTGTTCATGGTGAGTCCTTCGGGTTTTGTCGCCATGATCCGCAAAATCGACACCAAGGGCATCATCACCCTGTATCTGGAATCGTCGGACCCCAAATACGTCGAATCGCTTTCGGCCGCGAAATTCAAGGGCCGTGCTTCCACCGGCGCCCTGGCCTTCATCACGCATTTTTCCGACATCGTCTTCGACAGCAAAGACAATCTTTATATCTCCGACCGTTTGAACCACCAGATCCGTAAAATCGACACCGACGGCAACATCACCAACTTCGCCGGCAACGGAGATTCGGATTACACCGGCGACGGCGGTCCCGCCAACCAGGCGGCGTTCCGCGATCCGTCCGCCCTCGCGGTCGATAAGGACGACAACCTGTACGTCGCCGACACCGCGAACAACGTGATCCGAAAAATCGACACCAAGGGCATCGTGACCACCATCGCCGGCAACGGCAACCACAAGGACACGGGCGACGGCGGACCGGCGCTCAAGGCCGGCATCCGTTCGATGGACTTTTTGAGGATGAGCCCGGAAGGCGAGCTGCACATCGTCGGGTCCAACACCCACATCATCCGCAAAATCACCAAGGACGGCAACATCGTCACCGTGGCGGGTAAGGGTTACCAGGGATACGCGGGCGATGGCGGTCCGGCCGAAAAGGCCATGCTGAAAAATCCTTCCGCCATCGCGTTCGACAAAAAAGGCAACATGTTCGTCTCGGACATGGGCAACAACCGCATCCGCAAAGTCGACACCAACGGGATCATTACAACCTATGCGGGAACGGGAACGTTCGGCTGGGCCCACGACGGCGAGACCGTGGAGATCTATTTTCAAAATTTCCCCTGAGAGGGGATACAGGCAACACCGGAAATTACTCATGAATCCATTTAAAATAGAGACGCTTGCGGAGGATTTGGAATTGTGAAACACATGGCAAAAGTACTATCATTGACCTGGATTGTATTGACGGCCCTCGCTCCTGTTCGTGTGCAGGCTTCGGCCGATACCGAAGCCTTGAGCGAAGTCCTCAAGAAACTCGACGGGCTCGTCTGCACGCAGCCCGAAAAAATCAGCGACCACTACGCTCCCAAGCAGGTGATCCTGGCCGACGATAAACGGTATCTTCTGGAAAACCGGATCGAGGGGTACCGGCAGATGATGTCCGAGTTCAGGGGCATGGAATGCAAGACCCAGCGGCAGGTGCTCTCGGGTAGAATAGGAGACAAAGTCGGATTTCTCCTGGTGGATGAAATTTCAAGCATCACCTCCAAAAGCACCGACACCGACGAAAGGCAACACAGCGTGTGCAGCTATGTGTTTCAAAAAGACAACCGGTCCTGGAAAATCGCTCTGGAGCACTGTTCCAGCCTGCCGGATTACAGCATCAATCCCGGAGACGACGCCCTGTATTATTTTCACAACCCCGTTTACTGACCTTTGAGGAGTCCTTCATGATCCTGCTTCCCCCGGCCCTCCGCAAGAGGTGATGAGGAAGAAAAAAGGAAAGCCTTACCCGCTTGGCGCCACCTGGGACGGACGCGGCGTCAATTTTTCTCTGTACAGTGAGCACGCAACCGGGGTCGATCTCTGCCTGTTCGACTCCGCTCAGGCCCGCAAAGAATCCACCGTCATCCCGCTGACCGAACCCACCCACCACATCTGGCACGTTTACCTGGAAGACCTGAAGCCCGGCTGCCTCTACGGCTACCGCGTCCACGGCCCGTACGAGCCGCAAAAAGGCCTCCGCTTCAATCCCAACCGCCTGCTCACCGACCCTTACGCGAAATGGGTGGTCCGCACCGACAAAGCGCACGACCGCTCGTTTTCCTATCCGCTGGAATCGGAAGGCAAGGACCTGCTCATGGACAAGCGGGACAACGCCGCCTATGCCCCGCTTTGCGTGGTGGTGGACGAATCCTTCACCTGGGGGGAGGACCGCCCTCCCGCCATTCCGATGAACCGCACTGTCATCTACGAAACCCACGTGAAGGGACTGACCGCCAAACACCGGAAGGTGCCGTCCAAGCTGCGCGGCACCTTCGCCGGACTGGCCACCGAACCGGTGATCGAACATCTGAAGTCCCTGGGAGTCACCGCCGTCGAGCTGTTGCCCATCCATCAGCATTTCACCGAGCCCCACCTGCACGAAAACGGCCTGACCAACTACTGGGGCTACAGCACGCTCGGCTTTTTCGCGCCCGACACCCGCTTTCACTCGGGCAGCCTCGGCGATCCGGTTCAGGAATTCAAAAGCATGGTGCGCACGCTGCACCTGGAAGGCATCGAAGTGATCCTCGATGTGGTGTACAACCACACGGCGGAGGGCAATCACCTGGGTCCGACCCTGTCCCTGCGCGGCATCGACAACCCGGTCTATTACCGGCTCAATTCCGCCGAACCGCGCTACTACGAAGACCACACCGGCTGCGGCAACACCCTGGACATCCGCCATCCCGCCGTGCTCCGTATGGTGATGGACAGCCTGCGCTACTGGGTCACGGAGATGCACGTGGACGGTTTCCGCTTCGACCTCGCCACGGCGCTCACCCGCAAAGACCCGCACGTGGATTTTCAAAGCGCGTTTCTGCACGGCATCTATCAGGACCCGGTGCTCTCTAAGGTCAAGCTGATCGCGGAACCCTGGGACCTGGGGGAAGGCGGCTACCAGGTGGGGCGGTTTCCCTCACTGTGGAGCGAGTGGAACGGGAAATACCGCGACACGGTGCGCCGGTTCTGGAAAGGGGACCCGGGCACCCTGCCGGAATTCGCCAGCCGCATCTCCGGAAGCAGCGACCTCTATCAGTACAACGGCAAGACCCCGCAGGCGAGCGTCAACTTCATCACCGCGCACGACGGCTTCACCCTGCAGGATCTGGTGACCTACCAGAACAAGAAAAACGAAGCCAACAAAGAAAACAACCGCGACGGCACCGACACCAACAACAACTGGAACTGCGGCACCGAAGGCCCCACCACCAATTCGAAAATCCGCGCGCTGCGCGCCAAGCAGAAACGCAACCTGATCACGACGCTGCTCTTATCCCAGGGCGTGCCGATGATCCTGGGCGGCGACGAGCTCAGCCGCACCCAGCAGGGCAACAACAACGCCTACTGCCAGGACAACGCGATCAGCTGGGTCGACTGGAACCTGAACAAGGAGGAACTGCGGTTTCTCGATTTTTTCCGCCGCGTGCTGGAGCTGCGCAACACCCATCCCGTGTTCACGCGCACCCGGTTTTTCACCGGCAGGAACATCCGCAAATCGCAGTCCAAGGACATCACCTGGGTTTCCCCGAACGGACGCGAGATGACCCAGGCCCGGTGGAACGATCCGGAAACCCGCACGATCGGTCTTCGTATCTCCGGCGACGCGCTGCACGAGACCGACGATCATGGAAACCACATTCAGGGAGAAACGCTGCTGATCCTCATCAACGCCTCCGAGGAAACGATCCCGTTCATCCTTCCCGCGCACAAAAAAGGCACCCGCTGGGAGCCGCTGCTCGACACCCACACTCCGGAACCCAAAGGAATCGGCCGCGGTGGCCGGGCCTACACGCTGGAGAGCCGTTCCATGGCCGTGCTATGCCTGATACCCCAAAGCAAAAAGAAATGAGCTACCGGCCCGCGCTGGGGGCGTTTCCGGCGGACGGCGGCACCCGCTTTCGGGTCTGGGCGCCGCAGGCGCGCTCGCTGGATCTCATCCTGCATGCCGGCAGCGACGCGGAGGCCGTCCATCCCATGCAGCCCGAAAAAGAAGGGTACTTTTCCTGCACCCGGTCCGATGTCAGACCGGGCGACCGTTATCGTTACCGTCTCGACGGCGGCCCGGCCCATCCCGACCCCGCATCGCGTTACCAGCCCGAAGGCGTGCACGGTCCCTCGCAGGTGGTGGACCCGGCGCAATTCGCCTGGACCGACGCGCACTGGCAAGGGCTCGAACTGGAAAACCTGGTCATTTACGAACTGCATGTCGGCACTTTCCACCCGGACGGCGATTTTACCGGCGTTCAACAGAAACTCGAATGGATCAAACACCTCGGCGCCACTGCCGTCGAGCTGATGCCGGTGGCGGATTTTCCCGGCCAGCGCAACTGGGGCTACGACGGCGTCGATCTGTTCGCCCCGGCCCGCTGCTACGGCGCGCCCGACGCTCTGAGACAACTGGTGGACGCCGCGCATGCGCTTGGACTCGGCGTGCTGCTGGATGTGGTCTACAACCACTTCGGGCCCGATGGCGCCTATTGGGGCGCTTTCTCATCCGACTACTTCACCAAACGCCACAAGAGCCCGTGGGGTGACGCCATCAACTTCGACGGCAAGGCTTCAAATCACGTGCGCGCGTTTTTCATCGAGAACGCGCTCCACTGGATTCACGAGTACCACATCGACGGGCTGCGCCTCGACGCCACCCACGCCATCGTCGACGACAGCCCGACGCATTTTCTAAAAGAGCTGGCGCAAACCGTGCACGCCCGCGGTCGAACCTCCCGCCCCGCCCTGCTCATCGCCGAAGACGACGACAACGACCACCGCATCATCCGCCCCGCAGACGAAGGCGGTTACGGACTGGACGCGGTGTGGGCGGACGATTTCCACCATCAGGTCCGCCGCCTGACCGCGGGCGACGACGACGGCTACTTCCGCGATTTTTCCGGCACGCCGGAAGACCTGCTCAAAACAGCGCGGCAGGGCTGGTATTACACAGGACAGCATTCCGAGCACAGGAACAAAACGCGCGGCACAAAAACCGATGCCATTCCCCTCATGCGCTTCGTGCACTGCATCCAGAACCACGATCAGGTGGGCAACCGGGCGCACGGCGACCGGCTGAACTTCAAGATCGACCTTTCGGTGTACCGTGCGCTCAGCGCCTGGTTCTTGTTGTCCCCCGCGACGCCGCTTCTGTTCATGGGGCAGGAATGGGCCGCCGGGACGCCGTTCTGTTTTTTCACCGACCATCCGGAGGATCTGGGCAAAAAAGTGACCCGCGGCCGCAGGCGGGAATTCATGCAGTTTAAGGCATTTCATGATGCGGACGCACGCAGCCGCATTCCCGATCCGCAGGCGGTGCAGACGTTTGACAAAAGCAGACTCGACTGGCTGGAACCCGAAAACGAACCGCATGCGGGTGTCCTGCGTTTGTATCAGGCGCTGCTCACTCTTAGAAAGAACGAACCCTGCTTTGCGCCCGATGCGCAACTCGATTGGGATGTCCAGAATGACGCACTCATTCTCAAGCGAACCGCAAAGAACGGTTCTGACCTGACGATCGCCGCCTGTTTTAAAGGCCCGCAAACCGTCCGCATCGCGCACAGCGGCGTTTTCTCGCAGGAAAATTCCGTTGTGCTGCATTCCGAGGAAGGCCGTTTCGCGTCGACTCCTGTGCCTCCCCGCATCGATCCTGAAAACCGGAACCTCAATCTGGAATTTCACGGCCCCTGCACGCTGGTTGTTCGCACGGCGTGACAACCCGCCGCTTTTGACCCTGCACCCTTGACGGAACGGCGAGGATACGAAAGAATGTGCCCAAGGGGGTCCAGGCAACATGAACATTCGACCGGGAAAAAACATCACTCCATTCAAGGATCAGCTTGAAAGCGTCAAGCAGGCGCTTGCGGAAAAATCGCGCTTTCCCCTGAGCACCTACCGCTTGCAGCTCAACAGACAGTTCGATTTCGACCAGGCCTGTTCCATCGTTCCCTACCTGGCGGCGCTCGGCGTCACCCATTGCTACGCCTCGCCTTACCTCGCCGCCGGCAAGGATTCCCCGCACGGGTACGACATCACCGACTACACCCGCATCAACCCGGAGCTGGGCGGCGAGCCCGGTCTGAACCGGTTCGTGGAAGAACTTTCCCGCCTGAAAATGGGGCACATCCTCGATTTCGTGCCCAATCACATGGGCATCAGTTTTGAAAATCAATGGTGGCAGGACGTGCTGGAAAACGGGCAGTGCTCCCCGCACGCCGACGCATTCGACATCGACTGGAATCCCGGCAAAGCCGAGCTGAAAGGCAAAATCCTGCTGCCGATTCTGGGCGACCAGTACGGCGTGGTTCTGGACCGCGGGGAACTGGATCTGAAAACGGATGAAGGCGGGTTTCACATAGAATATTTTGACCATCACCTGCCCCTCAACCCCCGGTCGATTCCCCTCATCCTTTCTCACGATCTCGATGCCCTGAAAAAAGAATTGCCGGAAGACGACCCGCACCTGCAGGAATTTTTAAGCATCCTCACCGCGCTCCGCAATCTTCCCTCTCCGCTGGAAAGGGATATAGAAAAAATCGAAGCGCGCACACGCGAAAAAGGCGTGAGCCGCGAACGCCTGAAACGGTTGATGAACGAATCCGTACCCGTTCGCGAACACGTCCTGCAAAACGTGCGCCGGTTAAACGGAATTCCAGGGCAGCCGGAAAGCTTCGATCTGCTGCACGAACTGTTGGAGCAACAGGTCTACCGGTTGTCGAACTGGCGCACCGCGGCGCACGAAATCAATTACCGGCGTTTTTTCGACATCAACCACCTCGCCGGCATCCGCATGGAACTGCCGCAGGTGTTCGAAAAAACCCACGCCCTGATCGTGCGCCTGATCGGCGAAGGCAAGATAACCGGGCTGCGGCTGGACCATCCTGACGGACTGTTCAATCCCAACGCCTATTTCGACCGGCTGCAGGAAGCGGTGCTGCTCGAGCACACGGCTCACGGCGGCAAACTGGCCTCGCTGGAAGACGCCACGTTCCGCGACCTGGTCGCGCAATGGCGAAAAAAAGAGAAGGAAAGCGACCCGCAGGGTCCGGTTGTGCGCCCGCTGTACCTGGTCGCGGAAAAGATCCTCACCGGGGGGGAATCCCTTCCCGATCACTGGTCCATCCACGGCACCTCCGGTTACGATTTCATGAACGAGGTGAACGGACTGTTCGTCGACTCCAGCCGGGAAAACGAATTCAGCAAAATCTATGCGCGTTACACCGGCAACACCGCTCACTTCAGTGAAATCGTGTACCAGAGCAAAAAGCTCATCATCCAGACCGCGCTCACCAGCGAACTCAATGTGCTCGTGCGCGCGCTCAACCAGATTTCCGAAGAGGACCGGCATTCCCGCGACTTCACTCTGAACAGTCTGCGCGAAGCCCTCACCGAAACCGTCGCCTGCTTTCCCATCTACCGGACTTATGTCGACGCTTCCGGCATCGATCCGGGCGACCGCGAAACGCTGGAAAAATCCATCGCCCGTGCGCGCCGCAGAAATCCGGTTCTCGAACCCACCATTTTTGATTTTTTAAAAACCGTTCTGCTGCCGCTTTCCCATGATGGGCTGACCCACGACCAGATAGAAAAACGCCGGGACTTCATCATGAAACTGCAGCAGTTCACCGCCCCGGTGCAGGCCAAAGGCCTGGAGGACACCGCCTTTTACCGCTACAACCGCCTGCTTTCCTTAAACGAAGTGGGCGGACGGCCGCAGCGCTTCGGGGTGACGCCTTCGCTGTTTCACAACAGAAACAAACGCAGGCAGAAACTCTGGCCCAAGACCCTCACCGCCACCGCCACCCACGATCACAAACGCGGCGAAGACGTGCGCGCGCGGCTGAACGTCCTCTCGGAGATCCCGGAAGACTGGCGCAAGGCGCTGCGACGCTGGTCGCTGATCAACCGCGGCAAGCGCACGCTGGTGGACGACGTGCACGTCCCCGACCGCAACGTCGAATACCTGTTCTATCAGACCCTCGTCGGCATGTGGCCCCCCGGCCCGGCGGAAACGGTTTCCAGAGACCGGCTGATCGAACGGCTTCTGACCTACATGCACAAAGCCGCCAAGGAAGCCAAGACCCAGACCAGCTGGATCAACCCCAACGAGGCCTACGATGCGGCCCTCACCAAATTCATCGAGAAGACCCTGGCGCCCGCAAAGTCGAACCGTTTTTTCGATTCCTTCCTGCCGTTTCAGGAACGCATCGCGAAAATGGGCGTCGTCAATTCCCTCGCCCAGGTGCTGCTCAAGATCACGTCTCCTGGAATCCCGGATTTTTTTCAGGGTTCGGAGCTGTGGGATCTCAGCCTCGTCGATCCGGACAACCGCAATCCCGTCGATTTTGACCGCCGCCGGCGGTACCTTGAAGAGATGGGACCCCTGTTCGACGCGCCCGCGTCCGATCCGGCCCGCCACCTTTCGGCGGTGTTCGCGCTGCTCAACGACTGGTGGGACGGCCGCATCAAGCTGTTCGTCACGGTCTGCGGACTGCGTTTCCGCAGGCGGATGCCTGCCCTGTTTTTACAGGGGGATTATCTCCCCTTGCAGGTGGAGGGAGAACGCGCCGACCACGTCATTGCTTTTTTGCGCCAGCACAACCAGCAGTTCAGCCTGACGGCGGTTCCCCGGCTGGCAGCCGGCCTGATGGAGCCGGACCTCAAATGGCCGGTCGGCGAATCGGTGTGGAAAGACACCGCAATTGTACTGCCCCCGGCATTTCAGGAACGAAGCCGTCTTTTCGATCTGTTCACCCACAAGCACCACTCTCTTTTCCCCGATGGCGAAACCGTGCGGCTGCCGGTCAGGGACGTGTTTTCGTTTTTGCCCCTGGCGCTGCTCACCGAGCCTGAATCCCCCTGAATCCTCAACACCGCGGATCCTGTCACACAACGCTTCAAATTGAAGTGGGAACGATTGTCTTCTGCATGGGTTTGGATATAATAACGGGTTTTACCCCATTAAACGAATCTGGCAAGGTGCGGCCGCTCCCATGCGGCCCCCTTCAGAAACCGTTCATCCAGACAAAGGTCATTTATGCTTCAGAAACCCGAGGACTTTCATTCTTACACTCAGCAGCGGACCGACATCAACCAGTACCGGCAATTCGTCGGCGACGAAACCGTGGACCGGATCCTGAAAAAAGCCGAACCGCTCAAAGGCAAAAAACTGATACACGTCAACAGCACCTATTCTGGGGGCGGCGTGGCCGAGCTGTTGTCCTCACTGGTCCTGCTGATGAACGGAGTGGGCATCCGCACGGACTGGCGCCTGCTGTTTGGCAGCGGCGACTTCTTTTCTTTGACGAAAAAATTCCACAACGCGCTGCAGGGTCACTCGATCCACATGACCGAACTGAAAAAAGAAATTTACGAGCACACGACCCACGAAAATTCCATTCGCATGGATCTCAAAGCGGATTTCGTGGTCGTTCACGATCCGCAGCCGCTGTTTCTGATCCACCATTACCAGAAAACCGGCCCCTGGATCTGGCGTTGCCATCTGGATCTGACCGAACCGGAACCTTCTGTCTGGGATTTTTTAAAACCCGCGATCCACCGGTACGACGCCGGCATTTTCACAAAAAAACAGGGCGTGAAGCTCGACATCCCGACCCGCTACTTCCGCCCCGCCATCGATCCGTTCATCATCAAAAACCTGCCCCTCTCGGACACAGAAATCGATGAGCGGCTGAATCACTACGGCATTCCCACGGACCTTCCGATCGTGACGCAGATTTCCCGCTTCGACCGCTTCAAGGATCCCCTCGGCGTGATCCAGGCGTTCAAAAAGGCCCGCAAGCAAGTGGACGCCACCCTCGTGCTGCTTGGCGACATGGCCAGCGACGATCCGGAAGGACAGGAAGTGTACGAATCGCTTCTGGGGGAGCAGGACGAACGCATCGTCATCCTGGCGCGGCAGGACACCTCGCTGGTCAACGCCTTGCAGAGAAAATCGCATGTGGTGTTGCAGAAATCCCTGCGCGAAGGTTTTGGGCTGACCGTCACCGAGGCCATGTGGAAACAGGCCGTGGTGATCGGCGGCAACGTGGGCGGCATCCCGCTGCAGATCGAAAACGAGGTCAGCGGTTTTCTCGTGGATTCGGTGGACGACGCCGCCGAGCGCATCGTTCAGGTGCTGAAGGACGACAGCCTGCGCGCCCGAATGGGAAAAGCCGCCCAGCAGTCCGTGAAAGACAGATACCTGATGACGCGCCTGCTGGAAGACTGGCTGGATCTGCTGCTGGATTTTGAAACCCGGTTCAGCCTCAAAAAACCTGCGCAAAAAGACGCCACCCGGTTCCACCACACAGGAGAATGAATCGCGCAGGCATCGGCGTCCATGAATGCATTACAAGTATTGAAAAAAAAAGCTCCAGAAACTATGATAGGGCGTCTTGAGTTACGTTCATCCAGGGTAAACCATGACGACCAGCGGTCAAAGCCAGAATGAGGACAGGATCCAGGTTGAAATCGATCCCGATCTTGAGGAATTGATTCCGGGCTATCTCAACAACCGGAGAAAAGACGTCGAAGCCATTCAACAGGCGCTGAAATCGAGCGATTTCGAAACCATACAGCGAACCGGGCACACCATGAAGGGCTCAGGCTCCGGCTACGGCTTCGATTTCATCAGCGCCATCGGCATGACCCTGGAGGAAAGCGCCAAGGAGCGTGCGTCGCAACGGATTGAAACTTCGGTGAACGAGCTGGTGAACTATCTCGACCGGGTGGAGGTGGTGTACAAATGAATCCGCCTTAAAAAAGTGGAACCCGGCTCCGGTGCACGCGCCCTTCACCCTCTCAAGAGACGATTTTTGTGTCCTACCCCCGCATTATTTTGTCATTGATCCTGATCTGCCTGGGAGCCGCCGCCCTCCAGGCCGCCGAAAAGGACTGGCGATACTGGCAGGAACAGTTCAACGCCAGCCAGGCCAAAAAAAGCAAATCCCGCGCAAGCCAGCCGCTCGGCATCAAGGAACTCGAAATCACCGGCACCTTGAAGGACAATCCCGGCGTCCGCATCTCCAGCTACCGCAACCAATACACCGAACGCTGCCTCACCTGTCACGACGGCATCGAAACGGTGAGCGCCTCGCACCCTAAGGAATTCGGCTGCACCGTCTGTCACGGAGGCGACGGCCAGGCGGTCGATCAAGAACAGGCGCACGCAAGTTTGATCTATGACCCGGATGCGGGCACCGGAAAACGCAACCCGTCGGCGCTGTCCGTGGCCGCGCAAAGCTGCGGCCAGCAGCAGTGCCACGCCGGCCACCTCGACCCCGACCGCAATCACATCGAGCGCGTCAACAAATCCCTCATGGCCACACTGGCGGGGGTGATTTCCGGCCTGCGCTACCAATGGGCGGCGCAGAGCACCCGCACGGCGAAATACGGCGTCCGCGCCGTTGAGGACGTTGACGGCGAGGTTCCCGAAAAGCGCGGCGCGCTGCCATCCCTTGAAGCGCTGCCGTTTTTCTCCCCCAAAAACCTTCCGAAGGCGCCGGGGTCCTACCGGGTGTCGCGGCACATCGCCGACAACCTGCTCAGGGAAAAATGTTTTCAATGCCACCTCGACGCCAAGCCCGCAGCGGGAACGTTCCGCTCCCAGGGATGCGCCGCCTGCCATTTCACCTACGCCCCCGACGGCCGCTACCATGGCGCCGACCCGACGATCTCCAAAAACGAAGTGGGGCATCCGGGATTCCACACAATGACCGCGTCGACGCCGAGCGTCATCTGCAGCCAGTGTCACCTCGCGTTCGACCCCGCCGCGGGAAAATCCAATCCGCAAAAGGACGGCGATGCGGGACTGCGGTCGCTTTCGTTTCCCGGCGCGGGCAAACACAAGGAAGACGTGCACATCGCCAAAGGATTCGATTGTATTGACTGCCATACCCAGTTTGATATCATGGGCGACGGCAACCTCTACTCCAAGCAATATCAGGCCGTTGAAATCCGTTGCGAAACCTGTCACGGCGACGGCGGCACGCCGCCGGCCTTCGCGCAGGTGACCGACCCGTCAGACCGCGTCATCCGATTGAGCCGCCATTACCCCTGGGGAAACGCCCTCAAGGACCGCATGGCCCTGACTTCACGCAAAAATAAAATGACCAACGTGAAACTGGAAAAAGGCACGCTGTGGACTTTGGGGAAGATCAGCGGAAAAAAATTCAAAACCCCGACGCTGCACAAAAGCAAAAACGCGCACGTGATCCCGGCCCACATTAAAAAACTCGAATGCACCGCCTGTCACTCGCAATGGGTGCCCAAATGTTCCGGATGCCACAACGCGCTCGACCAGGCGGAAATCGCACCGGCCGGTTCCAAGGCTCCGTCCGCGCTTTGGGGCAGCGCATCTTATTCTCTGGAAGTGGAGCCGCCACAGCTCATGATCGGACCGCGCGGCAAAGTCGCCCCCATGCTGTCGCAACCGCAAAGGGCCGTCACCGTGCTCGACGAGCGGGGCAATCCCGTCTCCGCCCTCGCGCGGGAGGGTACGCCGCTGGGCCGTTACCGCGAATGGGTGTTCACCAACCCGCACGGTTATTCGGGAGCCAACCGGGTCTACGCCCTCAATCCGCATTCGGTCGGGGAAAAAGTCCGTTCCTGCGCCAGCTGCCACCTTTCTCCCAAGGCGCTGGGACTCGGTGACGGGGACCTTGAGCTGCACCGCAGCACGTCCGGGAAAAACGACGCCTTTGCGCCGGTCAACCGGTCCAACCAGGTCAAGCGCACTGCCGACGTCGCCCCCGACACGAAAACGACGGTCCGCGGTCAGCCCGTGGCCGGCAGCAGCCAGCCCGGAGCGCGGCCGTTCAACCAGAAAGAGATCGCGCGCATCCTCAGGGTGGGAAACTGCATCCCCTGCCACGATGCGTACAGCGATAAGATCTACCGCGACATTCAGAAAAGTTACCGGTTCGAAAACAAGCTGGCGCACCGCAAACTGCGCAAGAAAATCCTGAACAAACGATGACCCCTTCGCGAAAATTCGCATGGCTTGTTCTTGCCGCCGCCCTGCTGGCCCTTGCGGTCCTCGGGCGCGGCGTGGCTCAGGAAACAAAGACGTTCGAATGGAAAGATTCGTACGAGCTCGACGCCTCCGGCGTTCCGCGCGACACCGGCAGTCGGCAGGAAACTTCCAGCGAACCGGAAACGCCCGCTAAAAACGAAGAGGCGTTTCCCTGGCCCCTGCCCTCCGAGGCGTTTGAAAAGCAGGAAAGCGGCATCACCGAATCCACGATCACAGAGGAACCCTACGCCGCGCCCGTCCCGGCGCCTCCCCAGGCGTTTCCCGCACCCATCCCGGCGCCGCAGCCCGACCCGCTTGCGCCGCCGCAGCATGAAAAGCGCATGGTGACCGTGCCGCCGCTTGAGGAAACTCCCTTTCTCGACGCAGGGGACTTTCGCGATCCGTTCTTCCCGGTGCGCGGCTTTCAGGAAAACTCCCCCAAAGTGCTGGAGCCGGGTGTGACCGTGGACGGACTGCGCTTTTACTCCTACGCCGATTCCACTCATTTCATCGAAAACTTCTACCGCAACTCCAACTTTTCCATGGAAGATGTGTTCGGCCGCATCGTCAATCTGGAAAAAGGCACCGGCTGCCTCAGCTGCCACGACGGCATTGAGGAAATCAGCCCCAACCACCGTTTCCGCTGCACCAAATGCCATGCCGGCAACCGGCGTGCGAAAACCATGAAATCCGCGCACAAGGGAATGGTGTCCAACCCCTCGGATCTCAACCACGCGCAGAAATTCTGCGGCAAATGCCACGCCGACCAGATCGACAAGGTGAAACGCTCGCCGATGACCACCGCCGCGGGGATCATCAACACCACCCGCTATGCGTGGGGAGCCGAGCCTTACGGCAAGTCCACCCATTCGCTTTTGCCCGATGCGAAAAGCAAGGAAAAACCTTTGCCCTCGGTGAAAAAAGGCCACGCCGCGGACCGGTTTTTAAGGACCAAGTGTCTGCGCTGCCACATCCAGGGCAGCGCGCCGCACCGGCCGGGAGATTACCGCGCCACCGGCTGCGCCGCCTGCCATATGGTGTACAGCAACGACGGCACGTCCCTCACACGCGACCCGACCATTCAGAGCAAGCAGCGTCAGAACGCCAAAAAGCAGGGCTCCCGCTTCCGCACCGACAAAGCAGCGCGCGCCCTCGAATCGCCGCGCGGCTATCCGGTGATCCACAAGTTCACCCTGGCCGTGCCCAGCGTGCAGTGCGAACACTGCCACAACAACAACGGCGTGGGCAGCGAGTACGAAGGCCTGTTTCAAATTCCCGCAAGGCCCAAACCCGCGCGCGCCAAGATCGACGCGGAAAAACCCGTACTCTACGGAGCCGAACACGAATTTCTGGTGCCGGACATCCACCGCGAACGCGGCATGCACTGCATCGACTGCCACGGTTCCGAGGACATCAAGGGCGCGCCCCTCGACGCCGAACGGCACTCACGGGTGCAGACCCGCTGCGAGGACTGCCACGGCACGCACCGCAAGGGCCCGGAGGAATACCTGCTGCTCAAGTCCGACCCCAGCGCCAAGCCCATCTTCGAGCGCCTGAAGCGCAATCCCAATCTGGTGAAAAAAGTGCGTTCCGGCGACTCCATCCTGGTCACCGCCCAGGGCGTCAAAATGCCGCACATCAAGCGCGACAAAAACCAGTGGGTGCTGTTTTCCAAAGTGACCGGGAAAAAACATTCCATCCCGATCCTCAAGGAGATCAAGCCGCCTCCCGCGCACCAGGTCGCCCAGCACATGAAGTCCGTGGAATGCCACGCCTGCCACGCCCGCTGGTCCGCCAGCGAATGGGGCCTGCACCTCATCGAAGAAACGGCGCCCGATCTTGCCCGCTGGAAGGACTGGAACTTCACCGATCCGACGCTCAAGCAGATCCTGTCGAACAATAAAGCGGCCGGTGAATCCACGCGCATGCTCGACTGGACCACCGCCCGTTCGCGGCCGGAAAAAGTTGAAGGCGACTGGATCGACGGGCTGCTGTGGGACGTCCTCACCGAATCCAGCTGGGGCACGATGCTGCTCGGCAAAAACCACCGCGGCAAATACTCGATTCTCAAACCGCGCTACCAGTATTTCTTCACCGAACGGTCCGCCCCGAAAGCCGCGCCGTCGCAAAGGGCCAAGGTCTTTCGCACCGCCGACGGCAAACCGGGCATGGTCCTGCTGCCGCACGCCCCGCACACGATCCGCAAAAAAGTGCGCAGTTGTGAAAGCTGCCACGAGAGCCAGCTGGCGCTGGGACTGGGCGACCCGAACAAGCGTTCCATCTTCGATGCGAAACAGTTTCTCACCGGACTGAAAGCGGACAACCACGTCCCCCCGGAATTCCAGCTCAAGCAGCTGGTCACGGAAGCGGGAATCCCGATTCAGGCGGAGGTGCCGCCCAAGAGCACGCGGTTTCTGAACAAAAAAGAACTGGCCGCGCTGCAAAGCAAAAGCAGCAGCTACCGGGTGTTCCGTTATTTCAACCTGCGCCAGTTGCAGCTGCCCAGGCTGCTGACGCGCAGCGAATTTCCCTACGACGCGGCTCACAAAAAAAACGAATCGCAATACGGCTCGCCGCAGCCGGTGGAGGATATGTTCTATCATCTGGATCAGGATGAGTTTTTAAAACCGCCACAGAAACGGCAGGCCCCGGCCCTGCCCTCGGCCCGCCGTTATGAAGGCTTCACACCGTTCAAGACACCCGAGCCTCCCGTTCAGGAGACCCTCCCGTCCCCGACCGTGCAGCGTTTCGACTCGTTTCAAACTCCGCCCGAACCCGCGCCGAGCCACGATTTCCACATGAGCGAAGAACCGCCTCCCCTCAAGCCGATGCCGCCAACGACACCCCCCGCCGATCAGTCCCTGGAGGAGGAAGGGAAATCCATCATCGATTTTTTCCAGGACATGTTTGAGGAGGGCCCGCCCGCATCCCAACCCCTCGAGCCCATCCCCGATCCAACGGTGGAATGAGGGGTGCGCATGCGGTTGATCAGTAATGTCTTGGGTTTGCTCCTGCTGCAGTCTATTTCCGCCCACGCCGGGACGAACATCGCCGAACAAAAAGGCTGCACCCAGTGCCACAGGATCGACGCGCAGGAACCGATCGAAAACCGCAAGGCTCCGGATCTTTTTTACGCCGGCGAAAAGTTCCATCCGGACTGGCTTGAGCGGTTTCTGACAAAGCCCGTACCCATCCGCAAAGCCGGCTTCAGCGGCGATCCCGGATTCCTCAAAGGCGCGCCCACTACAAAACCGCATCCGGCGCTGTCCGCCGAAGAGGCCGAGGCGATGAGCCGGTTTCTGCTGTCTCTCACAATTTCTAAAGAGCCCGCGCCCGAAATCACAAGCGAGCCCTTGAGCAAGGGACAAAGAGTGAAGGCCAAGATCCTGTTTGAAAGAAATCACGGCTGCATCGCCTGCCACGAGGGCATCAACCTGGCCGGAAAGCCGCGCGGAGGCGTGTCCGGTCCTTCGCTGGCCAATGCGGGCAACCGTCTCAAGCCCGAATGGGTATATAAATGGCTTCAAACACCGGATGTGTATCTCAAAAAAAGCCGCATGCCCCGATACAAGCTGGACGACGCGACGGCGCGCACGCTGACCCGCTATATCGCTTCGCTCAAGCTCGCGGACGAATGACCGATGCGAATTTCTGACTCCATCCCGGTGCCGTTTTTCAGCCTGCTGCTTGGGGCCCTGCTGTCCCTCACAGCCTGCAAGGAAGCCCCCAAAACGAGCCCGGATGCCGCCGAAAAACCGCCGCTCAGGCAACCGGCGGCGGAGTCGCTTAAAGCCTCCAAGGCCGCGGCCCTTCCTGCCGTCACCGACGAAACGCGCGCGGTGTACCGCTGGTATTGCGCGCAATGCCACGGCGTTGAAGGAAAGGGCGACGGCGTCAACGCGCTCCTGCTCACCGTGCCGCCGCGCGACCACACCAAAAAAGACTACCTGGAAACCCGCACCGACCAGCAGCTTTACGACGCCATCCGGAAAGGCGGCCTCGCCGTGGGCCGCGCGCCCTGCATGCCCGCCTGGGGCCACACCTTAGATGACGGCACGATCCGGTCGCTGGTCCGCTACATCCGCGAATTGTGCGCCTGTGAAGCATTGTGACGAAAGTCTGCTATAATCTCCCCACCGAGCCAGCCGGACGCCTCCCCGCCCCGCGTTGAGGATGCGTGACCACGACGGTCGGCGTATTCCGGTTTGCGCTCCCCTGATTCCGTCCGCCCGCCGCGGGCCCGTTTGCTAAACCCTTTTGCTCGCAAAGACACGCTATGGTAGAGGTCGTTCCCTTCAAAGGTCTGTTGTACAATCAGGAAATCACCGGTCCGCTGGATCAGGTCACCGCGCCCCCTTATGATGTGATCTCACCGGAGGCGCAGGACGCGCTGTATGAGAAAAGCCCGCACAACGTCGTGCGGCTCATTCTCGGCAAGCAGTTCCCCGAGGACACCGACGGGGACAACCGCTACACCCGCTCCGCGAACGTGTTCGGCGAGTGGATCGAAAACAACGTCCTCGTTCAGGACGCGGCGCCGGGATTTTATGTGTACAGCCAGGATTACAGCTTCGACGGCGTCCAGCGCAGCCGCATCGGTTTTTTCGCCCGCGTGCGCGTGGAGGATTTCAGCTCCGGCAACATCTGCCCGCACGAGTTCACCCTGGCCAAGGCAAAAAAAGACCGCGCGCACCTGATCAAAGCCTGCCGCGCCAATTTCAGCCCGATCTTCGGCCTGTTTTCCGATCCCGAAGGCGAGATCGACCGCATGCTCAAAAAAGTGACCGACACTCCGCCGCTTGGCACCATAGAAGACCCGGCCGTGACGCACCGGCTGTGGCGGCTTCAGGATACGGAAACGCTTGCGGCCATCTCACAGGCGTTCCGCGACAAACGCATCTACATCGCCGACGGCCACCACCGCTACGAAACCGCCCTCGCCTATTTCAAGAACCACGGCGATACGGTGCCCGATTCGGCGCACGTGATGATGTTTCTCACCAACCTCGATTCCGAAGCGATGTCGATCTTCCCGATCCACCGGCTGGTCCGCTCGCCGCAGCCGTTCGACGCGGAGGACTTCCTCTCGAAAGTGGGCGCGTACTTCAACATCGAACCGCTGCCGGAAGATTCCGACGCGGTGAAACTCAAGTCCGTGCTCGCGGCCGCCGCCGAAGACAGCGTCACCTTTTGCGCGTATCTCGGGAACAAGCATTTTTACAGGATGGAACTCACCGACAAGAACCACGTCCTCCCCTATCTGAAACCGGACGAGCCCGAGGATCTGAAAATCCTGGGCGTGGCGCAGCTGCATTTTCTGGTGCTGCGCTCCATCCTGGGAATCGACACCAAAGACCCGGCGAACCAGCAGTACGTGTCCTACAAAGTCGACGTGGACGAAGCGATTTCGCGTGTCGATGCGAAAGAGTTCGACCTCGCGTTTTTCATGAACCCCACACTCATCGGCCAGGTCAGGAAGTTAGCGGAAAACGGCGTCCGCCTGCCGCAGAAAGCGACGTTTTTCTATCCCAAGCTGCTGTCCGGTCTGGTGATCAACCGCTTTTCGCATGACTGAGCCCGGATCGAGTCGATCTCACAAGCGAAACATCGCACGATGAAAATCATCTCGGCCGAGTTCATACGCGGAGCGGTCAGCGCCAAACAGTATCCCCCGGCGGCCCTGCCGGAGTTTGCGTTCGCCGGCCGCTCCAACGTCGGCAAATCGTCGCTGATCCGCACACTGCTCAACCGCAAGAAACTGGTGCGCACCAGCGCCACGCCCGGCAAAACTCAGGAGATCAATTTTTTCTGCGTCAACGAACGTCTCATCTTCACCGATCTGCCCGGCTACGGCTTCGCCAAAGTCCCGCCCGCGGTGCAGCGCCGCTGGAAAAAGATGATCGAACAGTACCTGACCGAACGGAAAAGCCTAAGAGCGCTGGTGTTCCTGGTGGACCTCAGGCGATCGCCCACCGATCTCGATCTGAATCTGAAAGAATGGCTCGACGCACTGGGCATCCGCTACATTCTGGTAGCCACGAAATCCGACAAGGTGCGGCCCAATGAGCGGAAAAAACAGAAAGAAGCGATTCGGGAAGCGTTTTTTGGAGATGATGAAGGCGGGCCCATCCTCTTTTCCAGCCGCAGCAAGACCGGGAGGAAGGAGCTTTGGGATGAAATCCTGAGACTGGCGGACGACGGATCGGCCTGAACGAACGGGCAAAAAAAAAGGCGCTTCCCGACTGGAAGCGCCTTGGAAATCGGGAATCGCTCACCCCCAGAGTTCGTCCGGGATCTCCAGCCGCGCCACTTTTTCTCCCTTGCCGATATGACTGTCGAGGATTTCTCCCACGTCATCCGGTTTGACCCGGTTGTACCAGACGCCATCCGGGTACACCACCACAACGGGTCCGATGGAGCAGGGCCCCAAACAGGAAGAGGAGGAAATGATGACTTTTCCGAACAGCATTTTTTCCTCGATCTGGGAAGCGAATTTTTCAAGGACACCGTCGGCGCCGTTCTCTCCGCACGATCCGCGCGGATGCCCCGGCGGCCTCTTGTTGGTGCAAACCAGGATATGGTAACTTGGTTTCGGCATGTTTCTCCTCCAAAGGGAATATTTAAAAAGAGGGAAAAGTTTACTGTAAGATGGCAGAATAGGGAAATGGATTTATTTTTTCCCGCACCGAGCCCGCCATGACCCAGCCCCAAAAGAAGAATTCTCCGCTATCGCAAATCCGATTCGACGCGGCAGCACTTTCCGAAATTCTGAATACCGTGTTCCGCCCGCCGGTGCAGGACGTGGCCTTTCTGCCGCTTCAGGGGGACGCTTCGGACCGGAAATATTTTCGTCTCAGCTTCCGCGTGCCCGCCGAAAAGGACGCGCCGGATTCGGCGATACTCATGCAGCTCAGCGAACCGGTTGCAGGCGGAGACATCGATTTCACTTCGGTCCTGAAATTTTTGCGCGGCCTCAAACTGCCCGTTCCCCGTCTTTACCATTACGACTCCGGACGCGGCCTGGTGTTTCTCGAAGACCTCGGCCCGCGCACACTGGAGGATGAGCTCAAGCGGCATCCGGAAAAAACCGAAACGTATTACCGGCAGGCGGTGACGCTGCTTGCGGATCTGCACCACCGCGCGACGCAGTCTGCCGTGCCGGACTGCCCGGCGTTCGGTTTGCGCTTCGACGTGGAAAAACTGATGTGGGAGCTGGACTTCATGATCGAGCACTTTGTGTCCGGGCTGCGGGGCGTGTCGCTTTCCCAGGAAGGCCGCGCTGCGTTGCGCGAATCCCTGCTGCCCCTGTGCGAAACGCTGGCCGCCGAGCCGTTGTGCTTCACGCACCGCGACTACCATTGCCGCAACCTCATGGTGCACGACGGAAACCTCGTGATGATCGATTTTCAGGACGCCCGCATGGGCCCCTGTCAATACGACCTCGCATCCCTGCTCAAGGATTCCTACGTTTCCCTCAAACCGGAATTGCGCCGGGAGATGATCGAGCTTTACATCCGCTCGAAAGAAAAACTCGAAAACCGGTCCGTCGACCGGGATGCGTTTTTAAACATGTTCGACCTCATGTCCATCCAGAGAAACTTAAAGGCCGTGGGCACCTTCGCCTATCAGAGCGTGGTGCGCGGAAACGACCGCTACCTGCAATACATTCCGCGAACCCTGGCGTACGTGCAGGAGACCCTGTCCAAACGCAAGGATCTCGACGCGCTGCACCGCGCGCTCCGGCAGCATGTGCTGTGGCAGGACGCGCACACTCTGGAAAACCGACGCTGAACCGGCTCCGCGATGCTGCTTAAAAAATACGTCCTCATGCGCTTCCTGAATTTTTACCTGTTTGCCGCGGGCGGACTGGTGGGCATTTTTCTGATGGGCGATTTTTTCGAACGCGCCGACGAGTTCATCAGCAAAAACACGCCGTTTCTCGAAACCATCTGGTACTACATACTCAAGATCCCTTTCGTGATCTTCTACATGGCTCCGCAGGCGGTGCTGATCGCCACCGTCATCGCCATCGCCTCGTTGGCCAAGACTCAGGAGATCACCGCCATGAAAGCCTGCGGCATCAGCGTGACCGGCATCGCCATGCCCATCGTCGGCATGTCGGTGCTCATCGCCTGCCTGATCCTTCTGTGCAACGAATACATCGCGCCGGTCACCAGCAAGAAGATGAACTACATTTATTACGTCAAGGTGCACAAGCGGTACAGCTACGGCATGATCGAGAAGAAAAAAATCTGGTACAAATCCGAGACCGGCGCCATCTGGAACATCGAAACCTTCGACCACAAAAACGGCGTGCTGCACGGCATCCGCATTTTTTTTCCGAGTGGAGACCAGTCGATCAACAAGCGCGTCGATTGCGAACAGGCGGTGTGGACCCAGGGCCGCTGGGAATTCCAGGACGGCACCATCCGCAGCTTCGACGCTTCCGGGCTGGAAAAAACCGAATATTTCGAAAAGACCTATCTCAAGGTTCCCGAGACCCCGGAAGACTTCAAGACCTACAAGATCCGCCCCGAGGAGATGAGCATCCGCAGCATGTATGATGAGATCAAATCACGCGAAGCCGACGGCATGGACGTGTCGGAAAAATGGGTGGACCTCAATTACAAGCTCTCCTACCCGTTCATCGGCATCGTCCTGGCGCTCATCGGCATCCCGCTTTCGCTCAGGTCCAGCCGCCACGGCGGCGTGCTGTTTTCCGTCGCCGTCAACCTCGCCATGGGGCTGGCGTTCTCGTTCGTGTACGCCATGGCGGTGTCTCTCGGACGCGGCGGCACCTTCGGCCCCCTCATGGCCGCCTGGGGTCCCATCGCGCTGTTCACCGCCATCGGCTTTTACCTCATCCTCACCATCGACAACGAAAAACTGCTGCCCTTCATGGAATGAAACGCTTCGCCTCCATCGACATCGGCACCAACACCGTGCGGCTCCTGATTCTGGAAGGCGGCGACAGCGGCAGCCTGAAAGAGCTGGAGTCCGCACGCCGGATCACGCGGCTGGGCGAAGGCATGGACACCGGGAAGCGCCTGCTTCCCGAAAGGATGGACCTGACCGTGCAGGTGCTGTCGGAATTTCAGCAGATTCTGAGCCTCTACCAGCCGCTGACCCTCCGGGCGGTGGCCACCAGCGCGATCCGGGAAGCGTCCAACGGCGCGGAATTCGTGGAAAAAGTGCAGCAGCACACCGGCATCGCCATCGAGGTGATCCCCTGGGAGGAGGAAGCCCGCCTCACCCTCGAGGGGGTTTTCTGGAACATCGAGCATCAAAACCGGCCGGCCCTGAGCTTCGACATCGGCGGCGGCAGCACGGAATTCATTCTGTCCGAGGGCAACAAAATGCAGCAGGCCCAGGGCACGCTGCTCGGAACTGTCCGGATGACCGAACGGTTTCTCACTTGCCACCCGGTCGAGGAATCGGAATACAATGCCATGCGGGACCATATCCGCGCCGGGCTTCACGAAGTCAAAAACGGGTTGAACGCCTTCCAGCCCGAGCTTCTGGTCGGCACCGCCGGCACCGTGACGACGCTGGCGGCGCTGGATCTGGATCTGTTTCCGTATGATCCACAAAAGATCCACGGCCATGTCCTTTCGCGGGACCGAATCCGGGCAATCCAGAACGGCCTGAAAAGCCGTTCCCTCGCCGAAAGGCTGGAACTCAAGCCGCTGGAGCGGGGACGCGAGGACCTCATCATTGCGGGCGGGCTGCTGGTGCTCGAAACCATGCGGGCGTTCGGCTGCGAGCGGCTCACCGTGAGCGAATACGGCCTGCGCGAAGGGATCATCCTGGCTCAGGTGAAACCGTCTGCAAACCGCACCGATGGGCGGGGAAGGTCTTGAATCCAATCCGCTTGCGGGACCGGGATTGGGTTTGACATAAAACCGCAATTCAGTTAACGTGCTCAACACACCATGACGACCAAAACCGCAAAAAAGAAGAAACCCGCCGCCAGCAAAGCCCAGAGCGCCGCGCCCATCATGAAAGGCCGCGACATTCTCGTCAAGGCCCTGGAAAATGAGGGCGTGGATGTCATTTTCGGCTATCCCGGCGGCGCGTCGATGGAAATCCATCAGGGTTTGACGCTGAGCAAGAAAATCCGCATGGTGCTGCCGCGGCACGAGCAGGGAGGCAGCTTCGCCGCCGGCGGTTACGCCCGCAGCACGGGCAGAGTCGGCGTGTGCCTGGCCACATCCGGACCCGGGGCGACCAATCTGCTCACCGGCATCATGGACGCGAAGATGGATTCCATTCCCATCGTCGCCATCACCGGTCAGGTGCCCTCCACCGTTCTGGGCACCGATGCCTTTCAGGAAACCGACATCATGGGCGCCACCTTCCCTCTGGTCAAGCACAGCTACCTGGTCCAGAGCCTCAATGAAATTCCGCAGGTGGTGCACGAAGCGTTCATCATCGCCAAATCAGGACGGCCGGGACCGGTGTTGATCGACATTCCCAAAAACATCCAGCAGCAGGAGACCGTTCCGGATTTCAAGGTCAAGTTCGACCTGGCCAGCTACAAGCCCAATCTGAAACCGTCCGCCATGCAGATCAAAAAGGCGATCCACGCCATCAAGGAAGCCAAGCGTCCGCTCATCTACGCAGGCGGCGGCATCGTCTCCTCGGGGGCTTCTCAGGAGCTGGTGACCTTCGTGCGCAAATCGAAAGTGCCCGTCACCACCACGGTCATGGGCCTCGGCGCGTACCCCTCGGAAGACCCGCTGTCGCTGCGCATGCTGGGCATGCACGGCGCGGTGTACGCCAACATCGCCATCAACCACGCGGACCTGGTGATTGCCCTCGGCGTGCGCTTCGACGACCGGGTCACCGGCAAGCTGTCCGAATTCTGCAAAGGCGCCAAATTCATCCACGTGGACATCGACGCCTCGGAGATCAATAAAAACATTCCGGTGGAAATTCCCATTCAGGGCGACGTCAAACAGGCGCTCAAAATGATGAACGAGCTGGTGGAGCCCAAAAAGGACATCGGCCCGTGGCACAAGCAGATCGATGCCTGGAAGAAGGAATTTCCACTGCAGTACAAACTCGATAAAAAAGCCATCGTTCCCCAGCACGTCATCGAGGAATGCAACAAGATGGCGGACAAGGACGTGATCGTTTCCGTCGGCGTCGGCCAGCACCAGATGTGGGTGGCCCAGTACTGGAATTTCGACAAGCCGTTCCACTGGCTGTGCTCATCGGGACTGGGTGCGATGGGGTTCGGGCTGCCCGCGGCCATGGGGGCGCAGGTCGCTTATCCCAAGCGGCAGGTGATCAACATCGAGGGCGACGGCAGTTTTCTGATGAACATTCAGGAGTTGCAGACCTTGCGGATCGAAAACATCCCGGTCAAGAACGTGGTTTTGAACAATGCCCATCTGGGCATGGTCGCCCAGTGGGAGGACCGGTTCTACAAATCGCTGCGGGGCCACACGTTTCTGGGTGACGCCAATTTCGCTGAAATCGCCCACGCGTTCGGCATCGAGTCGGAAAGCATCTCCAAGCCCGAAGAGGTGGTGCCCGCACTCAAGCGCATGCTCAAGCACAAGGGCCCCTACGTTCTCGACGTCAAGTACCCCTACAACGACAAGAGCATGGGGCACGTGATGCCCATGATCCCCGCCAACCACACCTATCTGGACACGTTTCTGGACGAGGAGCACACACTCCGGGAATACTGGAAGAAAAAAGGCGTGCTCAACGACTAGGTCCTTCCCGGCCGGGCCGCCGGTGTCCGCCTTCTCGTCCGCGTCTACGACGATTTTTTGAGGCTGAGTTCCAGGTAGGTGCGCTTGATGTTGCCGTCCAGGTTTTTCGGCTTGTCCCAGCCTTTGTATTTTTTCAGCATGCCCTGCCGCACCGCTTCCACCGTTTCTTCCAGGTCTTTCCCCGCTTCCAGCTCCAGGTTCACCATCTCCTTAAGGTCCAGCAGGTAGTGCTTCATGGCGATCACGAGCGGCTTTCCGCCCACGTCGCCGTGGCCGGGGATCACCACTTCGTTGTTGATGTCCTCGATGTAATCCAGGGCGGCGATCCATTCGTCCACGTACCCGTCGCCCATGTAGGGATGCGCGTGGTTGAACACGAGATCTCCCGTGATGACGGTTTTCAGCGCATCGAGATAAATGAAGATGTCCCCGTCCGTGTGCGCCCGCCCCAGGTGGATCAGCTCAAGGTGGTAGCCGCCCAGGTAAAGGTCCATTTTCTTTTCGAACACCATATTGGGCGGAGTCACGACGACGTCGTCCAGCCCCGGCAGCTTGAACGATCGGGCCCGTTCCAGGTGATCCCTGCCCTGCGAGCCGATCAGCGATTTGCGCACATTCTGGTGCGCGATGATGGCTTTTGAATCTTTAAACACCTGATTGCCGAAAGTGTGGTCGCCGTGATAATGCGTGTTGATGGTGTAGCGGATGGGTTGATCCGTCACTTTGCGGATTTCCTCGATCACCATGCGCGCCTCGTGCGGGTTCAGGCGGGTGTCGATCACGATCACCCCTTCCCGGGTGACGATGAACGTGGTGTTGGAATCCACGCCTTCACCGTGAACGATCGTGTACACGTTTTCCATCACCTGCACCGTTTCCGCGGCCGCCTGAGGCAGGCCCGCGGAGTGGAAAAACACCCACGCGCACAGCGTGAATCCCAGTTTCTTCAAAAAAGTCATAGCTTTGTCTCCCAACCCAACCGTTGCACCAAATCCCTGCCTGACATCCGGACCGGTTGCGGCGACCCGTTTGCGGACCCGGGAACGCCCACCGGGGCGCCTGGAAAGAATCAATCGATTGAGCATGATAGCATCCCGTTTCGGCTCCCCACAAGACCGCCTTATCAGGCGGGGCAAAACCGCCTGCCCGCCTCGGCACACGGGATACCTTTTTCGATATGCCAATTTGTGGTATTTTATGCGAATGGAAGACATCCACAAGGAGAAGTACGATTTTCTGCTCAGCCTGCTCAGCGAAGGGGACGCCATGGTGTGCCTGGACGCCCGGCAGCCGGACGTGATGGTGCCGAAGGCCTATAAAAACGATCCTTCGCTCAATCTGATCTTCAACCTCAATTTCCGCCGCCCCATCGACATTCAAAAAGAAGGCATCTACGTCACCCTGTCGTTCAACGGGCGGCCGCACAAATGCGAGATTCCCTTCGAGGCTGTCTGGGCTATCTATGAGCCGAAGATGAAAAAAGGCCAGGTCTGGGAGGAAAGTCTGCCCAAAGACATCAACCTGGCGGACCAGATCCTCAACAAATCCCAGCCCCAGCAGCCGCCAAAGCCGGCTCCCCAGGCCCTGGAAGGGAAGAAGAAGAAAACCACGGATTCCCCTCCCGGCAAGCGGGATCGCAGCCACCTGCGCGTCATCAAATGATCCCGCATCGGGGCGGCCCCGGAAATTCAGGCGAAATCAGGAAATAAGCGGCCCGGGGCGGATTTGAATCACCGCCCGATCCCGGGAAAAATCCGGATAAAAATTCGTTTTACAACAGGGGCATGTATGGATTACACTTTCCTTCTGAACGCAATATTTCGGACTCGAACAAATTCGAATGGTGGGCGTAGCTCAGTTGGTAGAGTACTGGATTGTGGCTCCAGTTGTCGCGGGTTCAAGTCCCGTCGCTCACCCCAAATTTCCACAATGCGCCCGTAGCTCAGCTGGATAGAGTTCCGGACTTCGAATCCGTAGGTCGCAGGTTCGAATCCTGCCGGGCGTGCCACTTTTGCGAAGCGGGCGCCCGGACGCAATGTCACCCGCCAGTCCCGTCTGCTTTTCCGCTTGGGTTTTCCTCCCCAAAAATGAGAGAATTGAATATCGAATGGACAATACTGAAGGTCCTTATACAAGGCCCCTTGCCGAAATACAGATTTTTTTGAGGGAGGATCCCATGCTCGCTAAACACGCAAAACCCATTAACTGTTTTCTGTTCTCAGCGCTCATCCTTATGTTTTCCGCCTCGACCGCGGCGGCGCATCCGCATCACGACAGCGCCTCACCCGAAATCATCAAAGCTCAATTCTCACCGGGGACGGACAGCAAAGGCAGTTACAGCTTTGAGGACGACACGACCGCATCCATGAATCCCGGTGCAGCGCCGCAAGGGGACACGAATGTTTCGGCGGAATCGGCTCCTTCCTCCACGAAATCCGAAGGCAGCAAAGCCAAGCCTGAAATGAAAAAAAGCGAGGGCAGCAAGGGCAAATCTTCCCCGCACACTAAAGGCCATCACTACAAAGGCCACGGCTACGCCCACAAGAAAGGCGAAGGCAGCAAAGGCAAATTCGACTCGCACGGCAAGGGCCACCACTACAAAGGTCACAGCTACGGCCACAAAGGCGAAGGCAGTAAAGGCAAATCCTACTCGCACGGCAAGGGCCATCACCGCAAAGGCCACGGTTACGCCCACAAGGGAGAAGGCAGCAAAGGCGGCCATGGATACGGTAAACACGGACGGCATCACCACAAAGTGGATCCGTTCCACCATGTATTGCGGTTCAAGAACAAGCTCATGCTCAGCGACGAGCAGATCGCGGAGCTGAAACAGCACGAATTCGAATACAGAAAGACCAAGATCCAGGCCAAAGCCGACAAGGCCATCGCGAAAATGGAGCTGGATCGCCTCGCCCATTCGGACACCGTCGATGAATCCGCCATCCGCGCCGTGGGTCAGCGCCTGATCGAAGCCAAAGCGAAAAAGATCAAGGCCAAGATCGAAGCCAAGATCGCGGTGCTCAAGATCCTCACTCCCGAACAGAGAAAACGGGTGAAAAAGATGCACTCCCGCTACCACCACTGAGCGGAAAAAAGACAAAACGGGGCGTAGCGCAGCCTGGCTAGCGCATCTGCTTTGGGAGCAGAGGGTCGGAGGTTCAAATCCTCTCGCCCCGACCAGAAAAGGAAGGGCCTTTGAATTTCAAAGGCCCTTTTTTTGTTATCAATGCGAACGATTGTGATGTTTTTTTCTTAATGAGGAATTTATAGAATGTGAGATGAAGTATCCAGTTCCAGCACTTCATTCAAAGTGTGGATGAAAGAAGGCATATCAATGGGTTTGGTGAAGTAGGAATGAAATCCCTTCGAAAGCGCATTTTTAATATCGGCTTCAAACGCATTCGCGCTGACGGCGATAACAGGGACGTTCTTGGTGTGCTCTTTTTTTTTCAGTTTTTCAGTGGCTGTTATTCCATCCATTCCCGGCAAATCGATATCCATCAATATGAGATCCGGTCTGTGCTTTTCGACAAGCTCCATCCCCAATTCCGCATTTTTTGCAGACAGGAATTCAATTTTTTTAAATTTTGAGAACATTTCTCGCACAACGGCTACATTGACAGGATTGTCCTCCACATACAGTACTGTTTTTTTCCTACCTTCTCCCCCATCAATTGCGAGGCAATCAGGAAAATTCGAAGCGTCTACACACGACTTCTTTTCACGAAATCTTGGAATCTCTACCGTAAAGCAGCTTCCTTCTCCCAAAACACTCTTAAAGGACACGCTGCCGTTCATGAGTTCCACGATTTGTTTGGTGATGGTCAACCCGATGCCGGTGCCGGAAATATTTGATTTTTCCGCGTCGAGCCGGTTGAAGGGTTCAAACAAATCTTTTTGCTTTTCCAGGGGGATTCCCTTTCCGGTATCCTGAACATTTATTTTCAATACTTCCTGTGAATCGTTATCGATCGACAGGTAAACGCTGCCATTTGCCTGATTGTATTTCACCGCGTTGGAAAGCAGATTGATCAAAACCTGTTTCAATCGGGTTGGATCCGCCAGTACAAAAACCTCCTTATCAATTTGAATCCGGTTCTCCAACTGGATGTTCATTTCCTGCGCAAGAGGTAGAATGAGAGACACTACATCCTCAGCTATCTTTCTGATCCCGACTTTTTCAATTTTCAGTTCTTGACGTCCGGACTCAATGCTGGCCAGATCGAGCACTTCATTGATCAAATCGAGAAGATGCCTGCCCGCATTGAGTATTTCATCTGTCTTGTCTTTTTGCCCGGGGCTCAGAGGGTCCGTGGTATCAATTTCTAAAAGCTGCCCGAATCCCAGAATGGCGTTCATAGGTGTTCGCAATTCGTGGCTCATTCGCGAAAGAAACTGGGATTTGGCCCGATTTGCATTTTCCGCTTCATTTTTTGCTTGAATCAAAGCCTGTTCGGTCTTGAGCCGAACCTGGATCTCCTGCTCCTGACGTTTGATGGCTAGCATCAGATCGGCCGTGCGTTCTTCAACCCTTTTTTCCAGTTCCACATTGTAGGATTTCAACCTTGCTTCAGCCTGAATACGTTGCGTGATGTCCTGAAAAATGACAACGGCTCCAATCACTTCGCCATTTTCTAAAATAGGAGTGCTGAAGTATTCCACGGGAAAACACGAACCATCCTTTCTCCAAAAAACTTCCTCAGATTCCCTGTGGATCTTTCCATCCTTGAAAGCAGCATAAATATTACATTGCTCTCTTGGATAGTGTGTTCCATCGGGATAGGAATGATGAATCAGGGAATGCTGAGGCTTTCCGACCAGTTCCTCTTCTGTGTAACCCAACATCAATTCCGCTGCGGGATTGACAAATGTGGTTTTCCCTTCCCGATCCAATCCGTAGATTCCTTCTCCCGCGGAATCCAGTATCAATTGATTTCTCTGCGTGAGCGCCTGTATGTCTTCCTGGAACTTTTTTCGTTCTGATATCTCCAGTTTTAAATCCGCATTTTTCTCAAGAAGTTCTTTGGACGCCAGATCCATCGCGCGTTCCAGCATTTCATAATCTTCTTCCGCCTCCCGGTAAGCCGCGTCAACGGCTTCCATAAACCCCTTCCATTCGGGAGGCAGGTTTTCCGGGTCTCCCAGATGCCGGCGAATCTGCTGTATCAGTAGTTTGTGCACTGATTATTCTTCTCGAAATGTGGTGATGGTCATCGTTTGATTGTGCAACTGGCAGGGTTCAAAAGGGCTGAAATGCGCGATTTCCCCATAGGAGTAAAACCCTGTGAGCACGGGTTTATCCTTCAAGACATTGCGGACGATTTCAATCTCTTCTTCCACCCGCTGTTTGAGGACGATTTTTCTTCCGACGCAACTGATGAGAATCGCAAAATCCGGATTTTCATGGCTGCTTCCGTTCAGGCAGGTTTGCGCCGCGCTGCCCGCTCCCTCGACCAGACGGTTGTAATTCGCCTTCATCAGCCGGGCGTGCCCTCCCTCCAGGATGTCGCCGGCAAAGGTCATGCTTTTCTCTTTTTCATCGATGCTCAGAATGGTCCGCACCACCGGCTCTTTCATCCCCTCTCCCTTGTAACTGAGGGGAAAATAAAACTGGTTCACGGCCAGGTTGGACGCCTTCTCCTCGCCCAGATATTCTTTGTAAAGATCCAGCGCCGACTTGCCATCCAGCTCGTACAGCACATTGCCTTTGGCTTTGGTGACGAGCCTCTCCGGACCGAAAGGAGAAAAGCCGCTCATGGATCCGTACCCCACCTTCAAACGTGTTCCATAAAATCCAACAAGCACGACTTTTTCCTTTTCCGGAAACGCATCGGCACACACCAGGGTTTCCTGAAATCGATCGCCGTCGCCTGCGAGTCCCCCCGTGAGCCCCACGCCTTCAGGAATGCCAGAGAGCAGGCCCCGAACCAGGTCGCTGCCATTCACGTTCAGCCCGTCTGAAAATACAAGGACATGAACGAGGTCTTCTTTTGGAAGTGACTGGACCAGTGACTGGACCAGTGCCTCGCCCACCTCCTGGCTGTTTTCATAATCCGAGGTTTTGACTTGAGCGGTTTGGATCGTCGTGCTTTCAAGATGAAGTGCGCTGACAACGAGAGACCCATCGTAAATCCGCCGGTTGGAAATTTCTCCGGAGGTGGAGCAGCCGATGACCATCGCATTCGGGTAAAATTTCTTTATTTCTTCGTAATGCCCACCGTTTTTCAATACCGGAGCGTCTCCGAATACAAAAGCCAGTTGAGCGTTTTTCTCAACCGTAGAAGTCGAATCAGATGACCAGCCTTTTTCCTTTGTCCAGATTCTCTGTTCCACCTGCATCGCTGTCTCCTCTCAGACAAAACATACATTCGTGCACGCACTGCACAATCGTAAAAAGAGTTTCAGCGCGCTAATAAACCATTATATTTTATGGAGTTATTCTATTCAGACTAATTTGAATTACACCAAATGTCAATTTAAATACACCGCTGAATAATGAATAGCCACGTAAATTCAGGAACTTTGACCCTCTCGGGATTTTTGCCCTGCCCTAACCTTGAAAACTCCCAAATTTTGAAAGTAATGATTTTTGAATGCCTTCCCGCAAAGCAAGTGATCCCGGAGATCAAGCCTCACTTTGACGCGGGCACACGGAATGGAAGGAATAAAAGCATGGAGTAAAAAATCCTAATTTCCCACAAACTGGTAAAATGACTTCAATCAAAATACCCATCGCATTCCCAGACCGATTATGAACTCTTCTGTCGGTTCCTCTCATTTTGAGTTTCTGATCGTCGGCGGCGGCACAGCCGGAATCACCGTAGCCAGCCGTATACGGAATAAAGTAAAGTCCGCCCGGCTCTCCATCATCGAACCCTCCGAAAACCATTATTACCAGCCATTGTGGACGCTCGTCGGCGGCGGCGTGGTGGACAAAAAGGAAACCGTACGCAAAGAAGTCTCCGTCATCCCCAAAGGCGCGGAATGGATTCAGGATTTCGCCGAAAGGATCGATCCGGATTCGAACTGCGTGTGGACTCGGTCAGGAAGAAAGGTCAGCTACGATACCCTTGTGGTTGCCGCGGGCATTCAGATCAATTGGGACGCTGTCAAAGGATTGCCGGAGGCGATCGGGAAAGAAGGCGTGTGCAGCAACTTTGCCTACCAGTATGCAGACACGACTTGGGAATTTCTCCGCCGGCTGGAATCAGGTAACGCGATTTTCACGTTTCCCAACACAGAAACAAAATGCGGCGGCGCACCGCAAAAAATAATGTGGCTGGCGGACCACCACCTTCGCAAAAAAGGGATTCGCCGCCATGTCGAGGTGATTTTCGCTTCAGCAAAAAATCGGATTTTCGGCGTCGAACCCTATGCCACCACACTGGAAACCCTGGCCCGAGAACGCGGTATCGTCACCCACTTCCGCTACAACCTCGTGGAAATCCGGCCGGATGCAAAAGAAGCGGTCTTTGAAAACCTGGACGGCGGAGCGCTGAAAATCATCCCTTACGAGATGATCCACATCACACCGCCGCAAAGCGCTCCCGAGTTCATCCGGTCCAGCCCGCTGGCGGACGATGAGGGCTGGGTGAACGTAGACCCTTTCACCCTTCAGCATAAAAAGTTTTCAAACGTATTCGCCCTGGGCGATGTCTGTAACGCGCCCACATCCAAAACCGGCGCGGCGATTCGAAAGCAGGCGCCTGTGTTGGTCGCCAATCTTTTCAGTCAGAAGGAGAACCGGTCCCTGACCGCAAAATACGACGGCTACACGTCGTGTCCGTTAATCACGGGATACGGGCGTCTCATTCTCGCCGAATTCGATTACGACGGAAATCCAAAGGAAACATTTCCGTTCGATCAGAACAGGGAACGATGGAGCCTATACCTGCTCAAGAGATACATCCTGCCGCTTCTATATTGGTATGGAATGCTCAAAGGGAAGGCATAAAAAAGTGGGCGCCGGTCGAGGGAGGTAAGATCTAAATCCCGGCGCCCACCACATGGGCCTCATGCTCTGCTGGGGAATGAGCCTGAGGCGTCATTCCGCTTTCACGGAAATCTTTTTTACGTCTTTTTTGGCTTTTTCCGTTTTCGGCAGACGAACGGTCAAAACCCCTTTCTTGAACGTGGCATCGACCTTATCGGACTGCACTTCCGCCGGCAGTGCCACACGCCGCTGGAATTTTCCGAAAGACCGTTCCACACGGTGATAGTTTTTCTCCTTCGTTTCCTTCTCATGCTTTTTCTCACCTTCGAGGGTCAGGACGTTGTCCAGCAGTGAAACCTCAATGTCCTTTTCCTCCATTCCCGGAAGTTCCGCATGCACTTCGATGGCCTCGTCCGTTTCCGTCACATCCAACTTGGGGGTCATGCCGTTGACGCCCTTCCAACCGGTGCCGACCGGTGCGTCCATGAAGTTTTTCGAAAAATCGCGAAACATCCGGTTCATATCCCGTTCCATCACGGAAAACGGGTTGTCCGACCAAAATTTGTCCTCCCTTTCCCAGGGAATCAGATCTTTGATGTTCATGATTTCTTCCTCCTTGCGCTTACGCGAATTATGCTTTTTTAACCACCTTTGACAGACAACAAGGCGAACCGATCCCGGGAATCGCTTCCATCCTCTCTCACAAAATAAATAAGATCGGAACGAGCCCCTGTCAAGCACAGGAGGCCCAAAATAACCAATTTAAATTCAAAGGTTTTCATGAGCTGCGGAAGCGAGAGGAAATTCGGATTCTGAACCGAAACCCACAAAATGGGAAACCCGAAATCCGAATGCAGGAAGGATTCATACAGGATCGTGGGCAAAAGAATAGACAAGCAGCCAGGACACGTAAAATCCCCTCACAACCTGTGTGATATAATCGTTTGCTGAGAACGGCCACCCGGATTCGCGCCATCCGGAACACGGAACCCGAACTGGATGCGCGCAGAGATCCGGGCCACACTGTCCATTCCGTCAGTAAAAAAACGACAATCCTTCCCCAAGCGCCTGTAGCTCAGCTGGATAGAGCAACGGACTTCTAATCCGTAGGTCGATGGTTCGAATCCATTCAGGCGTGCCAATAATTCAAGGAGTTACCGATTTCCGGTAGCTCCTTTTTCTTTTGGGGTGGTGATAGGGGTAAAATTTGCCCACAAGATACATTATATAAAACAAGGTCTACTTTGCCGTTCTATTGAGTAATTTTCGCCTGAAAGAAATCTCGTCAACAATAGAAATCCGCATGTGAAATTCCAAAATACCGACAGGCTTTTCGATTATTCTCAATCTCCTTCTATCATTCAGAAACCTAACACTCTTTTCCATGTCACCCCTGGCTTTGCCCATTCCAAACCCGCTGGATAAAAAGTATCAAATGACCAATACGGTCTACCAGGGTCGAATTTTCATATTTTCATGTATTTTAATTCCTAGATTCAAAGTCATAAATTTTTTAAATCGTTATTTTCCAAGTATCATCTATAACTAGGGCAAAAATTTTTTGCCTGGTTTATTAATTCAATTTGTAATGGAATGCCTTAAAAACCTAAACATGAAGCTTTAAGTTTTGAAAGGATGCAATTGAACTTAAAAGGGTTTTGGGAGAAATCGAACTATAAAACAGGTATTGACAAAAAATAGGTCATGACCATCCCTATTCTTATTCTTCTCTTCCCTCTTCTCGCTGCAATTTTTATTTGGGTCTTTGGCAACCGCATGTTGGCTCATGTGGCCAAGGTGGGAGTTATTGCAACTTCGATTTCCTCCATTCTTTCCGCCTGGACCCTCTATCATGTTGTCAACGAAGGAACGGTCCAGTTCGTATTCTGGACCTTAAACTCCGAAGGCTCCCCCATATTAAAGATCGGCATGTTAATCGATCGGCTCACGGCCGTGATGATGATGCTGATCACGAGTGTCAGCGTTGTCATTCATTTCTATTCGGTCCGGTATTTAGAAGGCGATCCAGGTTACGCTCGTTTTTTTGCGCTTTTGAGCTTCATCACCTTTGTCATCCTTTCGCTCGTTTCCAGCCCAAACTTGTTTGTGTTGTTTCTGTTTTGGCAGTTATTGAGTTTGGCGCTTTACCTGATTCTTAATTTTAATTATTCCCACCCCGACTCTTGCCGTAATGCGTTCAAAACTTTTTTTGTCCATCGTGTGGGGGACGTGAGTTTTCTCTGCGGGATATTTCTTGCCTATAATTTTTTTGGAACTTTGGAATTTACCGAACTCTTTAAAGCGGCGGCAGAATACCCTCACATGGTTTCTTTATTGCCGGGAAACTCATTTGAAGTCAGCGCCATTTCTCTGATTGGGCTTCTCATATTTGTTGGCGCAATGGCCAAATCATCTCAATTCCCCTTGCATGTCTGGTTGCCAGACACCATGGATTCGCCCACCCCCGTTTCAGCTTTGATGCACGCTGGAATTATCAATGCCGGTGGGTTTTTGCTAAATCGGTTAGCTCCATTTTATGCTCTCTCGACGACGACGCTTCATATTGTATTTTTCATAGGTGTCGTGACGGTGCTGCTTGGAGCCTCCATGATGCTGGTTCAAAACGATATTAAAAAAACGCTCGGTTTTTCCACAATGGGGCAAATGGGGTACATGATTATGGAATGTGGGTTAGGAGCATTTGCACTGGCCATCTTTCATTTAATCGCCCATGGCCTTTTTAAAGCGACATTGTTTTTGGGAGCGGGGACAGGCATTCATGCATCGCGGGAAGAACCAAAGCTCCCATTTTCTTCAAAATATGAAATTACGGAGAAGAAATCACCTTCCCAGTTAACCTGGATTACGGGTTTAGTGATTACGTTGATGATGCCGCTTGTTATTCTTATGGTCGCCCACGGCATGCTGGATATACACCTGCAAGAATCGCACGGTGCGGTAATTTTTCTCTTTTTCAGTTGGGTGACCGCTTCCCAGGTCATGTTTAGTTTATATCGTATTCAGGCTGTGGCTTCCTGGAAAGTGGCATGCACGATGATCGGAGCTCTGTTTTTCATCGTATTCATTTATCTGTGGGCCGGAGAGGAATTCACGCATTTCCTTTACCCTGAGCCAGGAGTTGCGGAGAGTTTCTTTGTGGCTGCGGCGTTTTATCCGTGGATATTTGATTTGATCATAATTTTATCCACTGCGCTCATTCTATTTGGTTGGTTTGTTCTCTATACCAACGCTAAAGGGAAAAAATTATTTATTTCGGATTGGATCATTTCGCTCCGAAAAATAGCGTACATTCTTCTCATCAATCGGCTTTATGTGGACCAGGTTTATGTTCGATGCAGCAATGGCATATTGCGACTGGCTCAAAAAGTTGCTCTTCGTTTTTAAAGTGTGACTGGCATAAATGATGGATAATCAACATTCGCTTCCAATAATTCTCGCTCTTTTGCCACTTGTTATGGGGATTGTGTGGAAGATCACTAAAATCTCGTTTTCCAGGCTTAAATCTATAGGTTTGACGACGATTGTTGCTTTAGGCATGTTCCTGGTTTTTTCTGTTGAAACAGATCCATCGACTGAAATTTTAGCTTTAGCGGTTCTTCTGTCAGGTTTTTGCGTCATGCTTTGTCAGGAAGAATCGCGACAGGCTTCGGAGTTTTACCCTTCAAGTCTGATTACTATAGGATTGGCCCTGGGTGCGTTGCTGGGGCAGGGACTCACAAGCAGGCTTTTTCTATGTGGTCTTCTAGGTTACGTCGCATTTTCTCTCACTCGTGAGAAGAATCGTTCATTTCGAACAGTCCTTATTCTTATACATATTATCATTGCTATCGTTCTCTCTTTAATTTCCACCTTGGATGGCGACACCTTGCCAATGATTTCCGGTTTGTTTCTCGCCATCACTTTCCTGCCACTGTTTCCTTTTCACCTTCCATTTGTGGAGACGATTGAAGGCGCTAAAGGAAATCTATCCAGTTTATGGATTGCCGTTTGGTTAGCCATTGGGCTTGCGGAATTAAACAAAATTCACTCTTTGCTTTCGCCTGAAACGCTCTTTGTCATCAGTTTGATGTCCCTGGTGAGTGCGTTTTATTCTTCATTAGCGGCTCTTGGACAAAAGCAAAGCAGTTCATTCGTCGCAGCTGCTACCGTGGCTCACGTATCCCTTGTCTGGGGCTTACTCAATATTTTCCCGGATTTTCACGGGTGGGGAATTGCGTATGGCATAGCCGTAGCGTTTGTGTTGGGCGGCATCTGCCTCACGTTTTCTTTTGTGCAACAGCGGTATGGATGGCAAACCATAGGGAAGCTCCCAGGGCTTGCATCTCCAATGCCCCGGTTTGGAACGATGATGGTTCTTCTTGTGAGTTTCGCACTGTTTCTTCCAATGTTCCCTACGTTTTCCGGTTTGACAGGTATGCCGACGGTCGCCTCTTTGGATGTTAAATTCATCAATCTATTTTTAATATTTCTTGTGGTTTGGCTGGGAGGAGGCTGGTATTTCATACAAATGCTTCATCAAACCGCTTTTGGATCGGCACGCACGGGTGTTCCATATATAGACTTGCGGGCAACCGAAATTGTCGGGGTAACAATTTTAATATTAGGCGCTGGTTATTGCGGGCTGCTCTACTAGCGCGCCTATTGTTTAACTATTTACAAAGTCAGCAGATCAAAGCCATGCCCACCCTGGACGATAAAGCAACCCAAACACCTACTGAAACCCAGCGGATAGAATTGCGTTCGTTCGTGAATCTGGCAGGCGAACCCATTTCACATTACTGGCCGATGAAAACGTTTATCCATCATAATCCGCTTCATGGCCTGGAACATTTACATTTCGAAAAAGCCATTGACGAAGCCGAGCGGTTTTTGGGTGGGCGCGGTTATTTGCCCAATGAATACTACAGAGATTATTTTAAGGAAGGGCGAATAACCGGAGAGGCTTTAAATGAAGTCTTAAAGGACGTATCAAAAGACGCCACTATCGAAATCAATGATCAAAAAATATCTCATCATGAATTCTTGAAAACCATTTTGTTGAATGGCACTGGCAAAGTCGTAACAGACGTGGTTTCGGCGGTTTTGCGATCGTCGCACAATCAACCGGAAGTAAAAGAATTGATTGAGCTAATTCAGGGACTACCGAAAAACAAAGAGCAAAATATATCTCTTAAGGACCATGCGAGTCGCGAGCAGGAAGAGCTGGCAATATATTATACACTTGGGGAATGGTGTGACAAATCACTTGGAACTGATGTACAGCATCAAATCAATAGTGAAGTCATCAAATGGGTTGGCGGGTATCTCGATGAAGGACACAGTCCCTGGGAAATGCCATTTCGTGAAAATACTTTTTACGGCAGCTGGAAAGAACTGGCCCAGGACGATGTTTTCGGTTCCCTCCTGGGAATTCCCGACTGGAAGAACAAAATTAAAAATTTACCCGACCGGCCGGAAGACGCGATTTTGGAAAGCCTGTCCATGTTATCCATTCCGAAAGATTTGTGGATCGACTATTTCACTCTACATCTTGCTCAATTAGCCGGATGGACGGGACTCATGAAATGGCGCTCGGAACAAGTGGACTACGTTTGGCAACAGGCCTATCCAATTGACCTTGTAAAGTACATGGCCGTCCGGATCTTTTATGAAAGAGAGCTGGTGGGTTCGGCCTGTCGCTCTAAATTAGACATTCCCGGAACCTATACTTCGATACGGGATTATCTAAATAAATTCCCGGTTGGATATGGCCTTTATAAAGAGCACCAGACCAGAAGTTTGCCGGAGGAAATCGAAGATGGCATGGATATGTCCATGTTCATAAAGCAACCTTTGCGTATAAACGAGCTCAATCAATGCGATTCCAGCTTGATTTCAAAATGGGAACAAATTCGAAAACATCAGAACATTGAAGTTCAGGTCTTGATGGTTTTGCATCTAGCCAAATCGTTGAACATCACCATACAGGATCTTTTAAAGAGCGGTCCCGAGCCAGTAGAACTTTTGCTCGATTGGGTGGAGGAATTCCCCGAATCAAAGCATGGACCCGTCTGGCTCAAGGCTTTGGAATCCAGCTTCATTAAAGATTTTGTGAAAGAATTTTCACCAAATATTGAAAAACTGAGAAAGGTCGACGCTCCTGAGGATAAGCCGTCAGAATCGCGCCCTCTTTCTCAATCCATATTTTGCATCGATGTCAGGTCGGAAGGATTTAGAAGACACCTTGAAGAGGTCGGCGGCAATGAAACATTCGGATTTGCCGGTTTTTTTGGAGTCCCCATATGTTATCAGGGATTTTCCAGCGAGCACCTGACGGATCAATGTCCGGTCCTTCTAAAACCCAAGCACGTGGTGAAAGAAATTCCCCGCGCCTATCAAGCCAAGGCCGCGAAAGAATTTTTAGAGGGACAACAACTCGCCAAAGCAAGCCACACGTTGTTGCACGATTTAAAAGAAAACGTTATCACCCCGTATGTCATGGTGGAAGCCATTGGCTGGTTTTTTGGGTTCAGACTTTTTGGGCAAACGTTGCGCCCGAAATTTTTCAAAAATGCCGTCTCATGGTTGAAAGAACGTTTTGCCATTCCCATAGGCACAACGCTGACCGTGGATAAAATTCAACTGGAAGAGGCTCATGAAATGGTTGCCTCTAAACACCGGGCGGCTATTTACAGGCTTTTGATTGAGAAATACGGTTCGCTGGGCGCCACGATTTCTCACGAACAGGTGGAACGTCTGCGGAAAATGGCGATGAATCAAATTCAGGCCGATAGCCTTGAAAATCAGGAGTTGAATCAATTATTACAGTGGACCCAATCCGATCTTGAACAATTTATCAATGTGCTCATACGTGAGTTTAATGTTAATGAGCGCGACGTGGATCGGCAAATGCAGCGGATAACTCAGGCAGGACTCACCGTCGCGGAACAGGCTCATTATGTGGAAACGGCTTTAAGGGTTTTAGGATTCAAAACATTTTCCCGGCTTGTCCTGCTTTGCGCTCATGGCAGCACTTCAGATAACAATCCCTATGAATCTGCCTTGGATTGTGGAGCGTGCGGTGGCAATCATGGAATTTCCAACGCGCGAGCCCTTGCCGTCATGGCCAACAAACTCGAGGTTCGGCAAATGCTGGCTGTGAAAGGCCTGGCGATTCCTGCGGACACGCATTTTCTTCCCGGGCAACACGACACGACAACAGACGAAGTGGAGCTATTCGATTTGGAAGACGTCCCCGCCACTCATCGAAAAGATTTGCTCAGGCTTCAGCGCGATCTACAAGAAGCGGGCGAAAAAAATAGCCGGGAACGGTTAGGCCGCATGCCCGATGAGTCTGACATAAACGGAGTTTCCAGTGCTTTAAAGCGGGCAAAGACACGCAGCATAGATTGGTCGCAGGTTCGACCGGAATGGGGACTTTCTCGACATACCGCTTTTATCGCGGGGCGCCGGTTGTTGACTCAGGGAATAAATTTAGAAAGCCGGACTTTTTTGCATTCCTATGATTATTCAATGGATCCGAAGGGAAAATATTTGGAAATCATCATGACCGCTCCTATGGTCGTAGCACAATGGATTAACATGGAGCATTATTTTTCTACCGTAGACATTAATGTTTATGGAGCGGGAAGCAAAGCGTATCACAATGTGGTTGGTCGGGTAGGCGTCATGTTCGGCACCCAAAGCGATCTTTGTGTCGGGCTTCCTATCCAAACGGTTTTCGATGGCGAGAAACCTTACCACGAGCCAATGCGATTATTTGTTATAATAGAAGCTCCATTAAAAATGATCTCCGCCACCATTTCCCGGCATACGATATTGCAACAATTGACGAAAAATCAATGGCTCCATATTGTCGCCCTAGATCCCGAAATCATGGAATTTTTCCTCTATCGATCGCCCAACGATTGGCAATCTATTCAATAAAATAATTTAGTTGAGGAGAATTGAAATATCATGAACGGCTTAAAACTTCATCCAATGAAAGAAATCAAGATCATCATTGAAGGAGAGCATCTTCCTTTCGTGACGGACGTTCTTGACCGGATTAAAGCAAGCGGTTATACGATTTTCAACAATATATCTGGAAAAGGGCACAGCGGATTCCACGAAGGGCATTTGATGTTCAACGACACGAGCAGCCTGCAAATGGTGTTGACCGTTGTTCCCGAAGACAAGCTTGAACCGATTTTATCCGGTCTCAAACCATTTTTGGAACGCCACACCGGCAGTCTTTTTGTATTGGATGCAAGCGTGCTTCGACCAGATCAATATGATTCTTAAGAAGAGTGCATCCACTCATGAGCAATCCCTGCTTTATATCCAACACCATACCTTGTGTCCAGTGCTGCGCTATTTAGATTTATTCTTAACGAACTGACTTGCTTTAAAATCTTTTTGCACACTCTTGTTGATAAGGGATCCATGCATCCTGACCTTCCTTAAAATAGTTTTCTACTTTATCGATCCATTTAAATAATGGAACGCCGCACATTTTAAAATCGAATTCTTCAACCTCTTTTTCTGTCCTACTACCTTACGTTTGTTTCATAGACCCGCCGCAATTATTTCCGCAAGCCTTTTTCCCCACGCTGCATTGGCTTCCCCTTTTCTCTTTATCCTATATATAGAGGTTGTGTTGACGTTCGACAGTGAAACGATTTACATGATTTATTTTGATATTGACGTTGGATCTATTCCAGGTTGAGCAATCCTACCCGCAATGGTTCGCCTGATATCGCAGGGCACCCAATCATCGCCGAACATATCTCTATGTCTTCGAACTGCAAAGTCAGAGGAATTAAACGTGGTTTCTGAGCATCAGTTCCTTTGGATGCGGGTTCAGGTAGACCTGGTCGGAAAGGTATTCGATATTGTGGGTATTCACATGGTGACGGATCAAGGTAAGGGGAACGATCAAGGGAACCAGTTCGTTTCGGTAGTCTTCCACAGTGGACAAAATATCTTTTTTTTCGGTGGCGGAAAGATTCTTTTTTAAAAAACCCATCATGTGCATCAATACATCTGTGTTTTTCTTGGCGGTGGATTTAAAGCTGAGCGCCTGCATGAACAAACTCGCATACTGATCCTTCAATTCAGCCGGTGAAAGCTGTTTGGACTGCGCCACCAGTCTTCCCAGGGCATCGTAGTATTTTCTGCTGTGTGCCAGCAGCAAAAACTTCTGGGCGGTATGAAACCGCACCAGAGTTCCGCGTGAAAATCTCCCATCGAATACTTTCCGCAAACGAAAATAGCTGAAGACTCGGATGATGAAATTCTCGCGGATCTTGGGGTCGTTCAGGCGCCCCTCTTCTTCCACAGGTATCAGCGGAAATCGATCGGTGAACGCTTGCGCAAACATTCCCCGGCCTTGGGAGATCGCTTGTTTTCCCGATGCAGGATACAGAGGAACTCGAAACAACCCACAGGAAGGGGATTTTTTCTGAAATATAAAGCCGCAAAGTTTCAGCCTGGCCAATTCTTCGACTTTATCAGCGCTGAAACTTGTCATTTGGCGGGTCCAGTCTTTCCCGGTTTTCGTTCCCACCATAGTTTGAGAATTCTTATCCCCTTTCAAATGCACGGTCTCTCTCGGAACACCCATGCCCACTTCCACTTCCGGACAAACCGGAAAATATTCAAAATAGTTTCCCAATATTTCTTTAGCGTACCAGTTCTGTTTGTGATCCCCGTTCCAGCGCACCTTTTCCCCTAACAAGCAGCTGCTTATACCGACGTTGATTTTATCCATTGAATTGCAATTTTATTTTTTTTGAAATCTCTTAACTTTGAATCTTTACTGCTCTATTCCGATATTCAATTTCAATCCAGATACCAGCCTGCTTAACATTCCAACTCACTCAGAATAACCGCATCCGGATCTGTGCCGTTGCCAGAAATAAACCAAATCTTCTAAAGGATTTGAGCAATTCTATCACCAACCTGCGTGGGCTTCACGCTCGTCTTCATTCATCCTAAATTATTGGTTAAAATCCTGCTTACACACCTGTAAATCCTCCTGGCCCACTTCAAGAGTCAGCCCCTCTTCTCGAAAAACTCCACATAAAAACGGACGCCTCCCTGGGGTTCGACATGATGCAGGACCTCTGGAAGGACCGTTCCGGATCGTTTGGGATCCAAATGCAACGTTTTATTGATGGGCTCGGCAATGAAATAGTCGAGTCGCCCATCAAGCACGTGAATCAACGCCCAGATACCAGCGGCGGTCTTGTGATTGGCTTTCAACCCTTCGGGAAGAGTGTTTTCATTGAATTCAGGTGTCCTTTTAAAAGACAAGAATCCGTCCGGAAATTCCATACGGTCGCAGCGCACGCAATTAAGAACTTCTCCGATTTTTGAAGCCCTTCCCTGTTCGGACTGCACCCAGGGGCGCACCTGGAACGGCGGCCGATGCCGCGTGTGTTGGCCATGCCCGCAGTTCAGTTCCGCGACCCAGTCCCCTTGTTCATCCTGATGAAAACCTGTGATCTTGCGATGCATGATTTACAGTGCGTTCACGCCTCCAGGTTTTGCACCCAAATTCATTGAATTTGACACACCGGTTACCGGAATTAGGCCGCAACGCTTTCCTGCCGTTCAAGCCACCTTCGCAAAATCCCCGCGCGAACCACTGTTGTAGCTCGCTTCCGCAGCAATTGCATAATAGCTCATTCCGTTTCGGATAGCCCGTTTGACCCGTTCCTGCTCGTCCTCCGTGGTCGCGAACGCCTTGATGATTTCCAGCGCCTCCTCGGGGTGATGGTCGTCGTACTTGGCGTGCGCTTTCAACCACATGAGCGATTTGCGGTCCAATATCACGCCTTCCACGCCTTCGTACTTACGAATATTTTTATAAACAGCTTTAGACCACTCTCCTGTGGGCCCCTCAATGGCGAAATTCAGCCCGGCGATGGATTCCGCCAGAGTTCCATAGGTACAAACTTTCCAGAGAAAATTGTTCACGGCGTCCACTTCCGGCTTCGGGAACACTTCGCCTTGAGTCCGTTCCCTGGGTACGCCAAATCCCCAGATCCAATCACGATACCAGTCCGCATGCAGGCGCTCAATATTGAGGTTTTGAATCAACCAGGATCGAGCCATTTTCGCTTCTTCCGTGTCCTCCATAGGCACTTTGGACAAAACCAGCGCCATGTATTTGGGAAAGTTCTCAACGAGAGGATAAAAATCGATCATGACCTGGCGGAACGTGATGATATCGAGCTCGCCTTCGATCATTTGCCCAAAACAGTTTCCTTCGAGAATCTTTTTTTCAAAAACAGCAATCTCATCGATGAATTCTTCAAGCCATTTCGGATGTTCGCTCAACGTGATCTTCATGATGTTCTCCGGTTTAGTGGAATTTGAATGGGATGGTTCAACGGATTCGACTCCTCTTTCCGATTTTGCCCTGCAGTTTCCATGCCCAACCATGAATCCATCACCATTCATGCACCATGCGCACGTTCACGATATATGTCCTCTTTGGCAAAACTTTCTTCAGAGCAACGTTTCCCAAACGCCGTTCCTGTGTCTTTGTCAGGCTCAAAACATATCTCAACCCATTCCAACTTGACGCAGCTTGACAGGAAGCTTTGCATTGCATGGCAACGCACGGACCATGCATGGACCATGCATGGTGTTCACTATTTTGTTGCCTGTTCGTTCAATTGCAAAAATTTAGTAACTCACCAAATGCAAAAGCAAAAAACAAGTTGCATTGCAATTGGCATGTTAATTGCCCTGAATGCTGTTTACGAAAGAAAGAAATTTAAACATCTTAATACTTTCACCCAGGGAGATAACAAGATGAAAAAAACAATCGTCACAGCCATTGCGGTCACAGCATTTGCTTCATTCATCCTGGCCGGAGTCAGCAATGCCGGTCCCAAAAATCCTCACAAGCCCGGTTTTCAACCCAACGGTCCGACTTATGGAACCTCGTTCTCCCCGATCTGGAAACCGAGCCCCAAAAGCCGGGCCCTCATCGCTTGCAAAAAGAAATTTCAGGGCATCAACATCACGCATGTGGTGTATTCCCAGGGGAAATGGCAATGCTGGAGCAAGGACTTCCATCTCGGATCGCTTTGATTGAATGCTTTCAGGTTTGCAGATTCATTTTCAATCGAGTCATCCAGACTGGTGGCAACTGCATCGAATTCAGCTCACGCAGCGCAAACTCTTCAGCCAAACACATTGACAAATATTGCCAACAATAACAAATAGTTATAAGGAGGTCTCCCAATGAAAAAGAACATTTTATCATCCGCTGCCATCGCGGCATTCGTCATTCTATCCCTAACTGGAATCGGTGAAGCCGGCCCGGGAAAACAAGGAGACAGTCCGCAGCTCAAGAATCCGAAACAAGTCACGTTGCAAAACAGGCACCTGAACCCTCGTTTGGCGTGTCAACTGAGCGGAGGGAAATGGGTCGCTATTGTCGTGCTGGGCAAATACGGTCAGCCTGCAGGCACGCGTTGGGTCTGCAAGCGATGACGGATGCGAACGAACACCACGAATCCGTGTGAAATCGACTCAAACCAGAAACACCGGTGACAGAATTTTCAAAGAAATTCATATGTATTCAAAACGGTGGGAATTGGGTCCAATCATCAATCATCTGGGGCACAAAAAAGATCTGGAAACGCAAATACCCGCCGGAGCCTTACTGAAATGCTGAATGATCGACAATCACAACCCCCGTCCTCCTGGCCCCGCATGGAGTTCATGAGGACGGGGGTCTTGAAATATCAAAATTTTCAGAAAAATAATTTTTATTTTTCTGACTTTCAAGGTGCCAATAAAATGAAAACAAGAATATGGGTCAGTTTCGGTTTGATCGGCTTGATTTATCTTTTCGCAATTGTGGATGCAGCGAGTCCATCGCCTGGGCTTGAAACCTCAGCCCAGATGCGGTGCACGCTCAAAAAAATCAACAACAACATAAGAGTCTGGAAATGGGTGCCCGGCCGCTGGACCGTGTTGAATGGGAAAAAAGTCTTCATTCCGGGTCGGTGCGTTCGCATTCAATAACAAGAGTGCGTTCATTTTTAGGTTTCGAGGCGCTCGAAGAATTCAAGGTCCCCCCTGTAAAATTTCGAGCCCGGCGGGAAATCCCTGTCATGCCGGGTTTAAAAATAGGGAGGTTTGCCATGAAAAAATTCATCCTGTCAGCCATCGTTTTCACAGCCATCACAACACCCGCGCTGTCCAATAGCTTTGATGCGGAGCCACCTTCGCCCCGATGGCACCCCCATCAAGGCGTTTCCACAAAATCCATTTATCCGTTGTCATTAAACAATGAGACACAGCAGGCATGGGAAGGCTGCCATCGGCTGATCTACAGATACCTCGGGCTGGACCCGGAGTCTTATTACATGAACCCGCAAAAGGACATGCGGTTTGGCCAGATCAACCGGCGCTGGTATTGTCACTTCGGCAAGAAAGAGGAACGCGTGCCGCAGAAAAAATACAAGATCCCACTGGGGAAAATCGTGCAGGACGAATAAAATCAGGCAGCAGCGGGCAGGCAGTTGCAGGCGGAAAAGGAGAACGTTCGCGGAAGAATCGCGGTTATTGTTGCAGCCAGAAAGAACTGGGCACGTTCATCAGGTCATGAGGCCGGTCGAGCGAAGGCAAGGCTTTGCCATCGTGTGTCTTGTACCGGATGTCAGCGGACGCAGCGGAAGCCGATGTCGGCGCTGCGGTTTTTGGGCAGCAAAAAATAGGAACCTTCCGGTGTCACGAAACTGGAATCGTCCATATACGATCCGCCGCGAAGAACTTTGAACTTGCTTTCGTAAGTCTGGTCGATCCATTCCCAGACATTGCCCACAATGTCGTACAGGCCGTAGTTGTTGGGAGGAAAGCTTCCCACGGGCGCGGTTTTCCAGCTGTCGAACTTGCTGCCGCAGCCGTCGCAATTGGCTTTGTTTTCACCGAGCTCGTTGCCCCAATAGTATTTCGAGGAGGTGCCTCCGCGCGCCGCTTTCTCCCATTCACTCGCGTTGGGCAGCCGCTTGCCGACGCGACGGCAGTATTCCTGGGCCTCATCCCAGGTCACCATTTCGACAGGACGGTCTTCGCCTTTAAAACGCGAGGGATTCTTTCCCATGACGCGTTCAAATTCCTTTTGCGTGACCTCGTGCGTGTCGATATAAAACCCCTTTTGAGAATGGAAGCTCGGGGAGTTCCGTTTTCCCGCGACGAACCCGCCCGCGGGGATCAGCACCATGCTTTCCTGCCCGGGAGAGGCCTCCCCGGATGATTTTGGGCTTCCAGGTTCCAGCCGGGCCACCTGCGGATTGTCTTGAGACGCTTTTTGCAACCGCTCCGCTTCCTCGGCCAGACGTTCTTCCTCAGCCCGCCGCTTCTCTTCAAGCCTTCTGGCTTCCGCTTCTTCAGCCAGGCGCTTTTCTTCGGCCCGCCGCTTCTCTTCAAGCTTCCGCTTCTTCAGCCAGGCGTTTTTCCTCGGCCCGCCGCTTCTCTTCAAGCCTTCTGGCTTCCGCTTCTTCAGCCAGGCGTTTTTCCTCGGCCCGCCGCTTCTCTTCAAGTCTTCTGGCTTCCGCTTCCTCAGCCAGGCGTTTTTCCTCGGCCTGTCTCAGCTCTTCCGCTTTTTTGGCTTCCACTTCCCGAGCCATGCGTTCGATTTCCCGGCGGAACGCCTGTTCCCTTTTTTTCAGATCTTCGCGTTGTTTTCTCAGTGCCTCGCGTTCCCTGGTTATGGTTTCCAATTCCATCTTCTGGGCTTCCAGTTGTTCCGTGAGTTGCCTTTGCGCAACCAGGCGTTTTCGTTCTTCATTTATTTTCACCCCCTCTTCAATCCTTTGGATTTTGGCAAACGCGAAGCCCTTCTTGGGATTGTTGTCCGGATAGATTTGTAAAAACTCACGCCAGGCTGCAATTTTCTGATCCGCCTCCAGATCCTGCTCATCCATCTTCATCAGAGAATCGAATTTCAACTCGATCTCCTCGTGATATTTTTTGTTTTTCAGCTGCTGCAGCCTTTTTTGCGCGATGTCCAGATAAGAATTGTTCCTGGGATATTTTTTCATGAATGCCTCCCAGGAGTTTATCTTCTCATCCAACGGCCCTCTCCCCTGATCCAGCTCCATCAGGCTGGCATATTGGGCGTAAATTTCACCTTTCCGGGAGGTCTCAGCGGAGTTGGGAGCGTCCTTGAGGTTTTTCAGAATCCGTTCCGCTTCCTGGACCAGGAGATTTGAAGCAGGATACAGGGCGATGAAATCACCCCAGAGTTTGATCTTGGTCTTTCGGGAAACGTCCGTCTCCTCGAATTTATCCAGGTTTTTCAGTTTCTTGAAATGATTTTCGATGCGGCGGCTGCGTTCCCCCCGGCTCGCGGGTAAGTCCTCGGCCTTGGCGATGACATTGTCCATACTCTGATCCGGAGCAGCGTCCTCTGCAACAGTCAGCGCAGGCTCCACCGCTTCGGAATCTGAGGAGTCCCATTGAATGGGGAAAACAAAATCCCCCTTGTTCAACAAACGATTCTGAATTTTTCCGTAACGCGGTGTCTGGGTTCGCCGGCTCAGGTTCGTGACGGTTTCTTCGAGATAAAGACCCAGTTCCGATCCCGTAATGTAACCGTCGCGGTTGCTGTCGGCTTCTCCTTCCAGGGCCGAGATGAACTGCCTGCGAAAGATGCTGATATCCGGGACAACCTGGTCGGCGGTGCCGGAAGTGATGAATTGCCGGACGGGTTTTCCGGTTCTCAGCTGAATGTCCTGGGGAATGGCCCGGCTGAGCCCAAACAGAGTGCCTGAAAAACAGCTGTCAAAAATAAACATCGCGTGTTTGGCTTCGATCGTCAACGCGATGCCTTCTATGGCGCGCATGCTCAGCGAGTGGGCGAAGAAGCGGGAAATGTCTTCCTGCGGGTCCGGTGCATTGCGGGCCACAAGATACCCCATCCATTCCTCCGGATCATTGGCGGCGTAATAGGGTTTGTGGGTGTGGCCATGCCCCGCAAAATAGAACAGCAGCCGGTTTTCCGGGTTCAGCCCGTACTCCAGCACGAAATCCTTGAAGGCGGCTTCCAGTTCCTGCTGATCGGGATCCTCCACCACCACAACGTTAAAGCCAATATTTTCAAGAGTGTCCCGGACTGCCTTAACATCGCCCTTGACGCCCGGCAGACTGGGCCAGCCGCCCGTGTACTCGCTGATGCCGATCACCAGGGCATGGCTTTCCTCATACAGAGTGATCTGGTTGCCCTTTTGATCGGTGACGGGAATGGAGACGATGCTGCGGCTCAGAGCCCAGGAAGAGGACGTGGCCCCGAAAAGGGAAAGCGGAAAAAGAAAGGCTGTCAGAAGAATCGAAGCGAAGACCCTTCTCATTTTGATCCCCCTAAGCCGGTATGCAGTCCAGAAAGGCATGCTTTGAAAACGGCGACGCGATCTCGCCTTTCCCGGCTCTGGCAGCTTGTGTGAAGAACCGGATCCTAGGGGTGGGGGGATGCCCGAAAGGGAAATCCGGTTTCAAGAACAACCGGGGTTGCGTGACGGTCCTGTAATTTGTTTATAAACCTTTGTAATACATTCTTCAACTCAAAGTTTCTGCTGCCCTGTAAATAATTATACTATTCTGCACAGCGGAACACACGCACCCATTCCCGGATTTTTTCATTCGCGTTTTGAGGATTCCCGAAGATTGTTAACATATTGAATTCCATCCTCTATCAGCAGCGGGTGAGCACGGTGTCGCGTTTCTCATTTCCTGGATCCGCGAAGGGTCGAAGCACGCCGTGCAATCGATGCAGTTCGGCGGGCAAACGGGTGCGCGTCGGAACCCACCTTCTCATTTCTTGTTTCGTAAGGAAGCCATGTTAAAATCATATCCTTTCCAAACTCAAATAGTTTATAATCCGGAAAATTAAAAGAAATTTTGAATCAGGCGGCGCGCGTTCTCTTTCCGAGCGTTGGATTGACATTCAATTGAAAGAGGCCGTCCCATTCCCGATATCAGGACGCTTTCTGGTGAAGCAATGAAACACTCCCTGCAAATCATGGCTTACGTGTTGATCTTTTCGTTCATGGGGTGCCACACCCACTCCTGCATGAAAACCGACGAATTGTACACCAGCATGGCCGGCCATCGCATGTACGAAGGCGTCCTGAAAGTCACCAAACCCGCGCCGTCCTCGGTCGTATCGAGCCCCGTTGAAATCTGCTTCAGCATCAACGGCTTCGAAGTGGAACCGGCGAGCAACGGCAACAACGAAGGCAAAGGCCACCATCACGTTCTCGTGGACGTGCCCCTGCCGTCTCCGGATGTCCTTTCGGAACCCATGGTCAAAGATCAGAACCACATTCACCTGGGCAACGGCGAGTCCTGCAAGCGGGTGTACCTGGAAGACGGCCCGCACACCATCCGGGGACTGTTTTCCTATGGAAACCACATCCTGTACGTTCCGCTGATCACGGATGCCATCTTCTTCCACGTCGTGAACAAGGAAACATCCAGTCAGTAAGACGGCTGCATCCCACCCGCATTCAAGTTTTAAAAATACGATTGCTTTGATGCCCCGGGATCACCGGCAATGTGCTCAAGGAGGGGCGGCCGGGAGGATCAGTTGCGTCCGCCGAAATGGTAGGTGGCGTAGAGCAGCCCGATATGCGCGTAATAGTTGGGGTTGGACCCGCCGAGGAACAGCACCGTGCCCAGCGTGTTGGGATTGACGCCGTCGGTGAAAAAATTGTCCGCATCGTAACGCTGGCCCTTGTACCTGATGCCGACGTCGATGTGGTCGTCCAGTTTGTAGAAGGAGTGGAGCTTGACCGTGTGCAGGGTCGCCTGGATGTCATCCACCGGCGTCACCGTTCCGGCGCCGGGCGCGGCGATGAAGCTGATGTCGGAGATCGTCTGCGAGTACGAATAGTCCGCCCCCACCCACAGCCGGTTGTGCATGAACCCCAGCTTGCCGCCCACACCGACCGTGTGTGTGATGTCGTCCAGACTGGACTCCCAGTTCGTGTTCAGATCCGCGTTCACAACCCGGCCCTTCTGCTGCGAATCCGCATTGTCATAGGTGTAATACACATAATATGATTCGTACTTGCCCGTGAAATTGACGTCGATGGAAGCTGTCTGCCGCATGGATTCGGTGAACCCCAGCGTCGCGTTGGGGTAATCGTCGTCCACGTAGCTGTAGCTCAGGCCCAGGCCCACATTCGACAGGAGAAAAAAATCAAGATCCGTTCCGAACTTCACCCGCTCCCGGTTGGCGATGTCCAGTTGCTGAAGATCCGGAAACACGTCGAACGTCGCTCCCGTGCCGATGAACTGCGCCGTGTGGCGGTCGTTGAAAACCTGGCTGGGGTCGTACTTATCGCCGCGCCGGTTGGCGTAGAGTCCATGAACATACACATCCATGAAATCGAGATGCCCGAACCGAACGCTGCTTTTCACGGTCTGCTCCACCGTGTGCTCCACGGCCCGCCGGTCGCGGTTGCGCCAGTCCACATCGTAATGAAGCTTCACCGTGGTGCTCAGCGGAGCCCGGTACGCGGCGAACACCCCCGCCTTGTTCTGAATATAATCGTATGGCTGCGTGAACAGCGCGTTGGCCGCGGTGATGGCGTTCTGCGCCGTCCCGTCATTGGGAATGTACAGAAACAGCTGGCTCGGCGTGTCGTTGATCGTCTGGTAATATCTGTAACTGCCGCCGACAGACAACTTTGAAAACGGCCGCGTCGCCAGTTTCATGCCCAGGTGAATGGTCTGAATGGTCGCGTCCGCACTCTGCCGGGGCACCGGCGTCGTCACCACCGCCGCCGGATTGATGCTGAAGCCCAGAAGCTGTTCATCCTGGCGCGTTCTTCCGTATTCCGCGATTCCGGTGATCCGCGTTGTCGGCGACAGGCTGTATCCGCCCGTCAGGCTCACTTTGTGGTAGGTGTTGTCCGGATCCCTGGAGATCAGCCCGTTGCCCGCGACGAACGGGTTGTTGAAGAAAATGGATTGATCCTTGTTTTCAAACAGGGAAAGAAAATATTCCAGCTTCACCTGCGCCCGTTCCCCGTTGTGGGCCAGCGAAGTCCGCACCTCATTCGTCACCTGGTCCACCGGCTCCGGCAGGATCGTGGCATTGGCGAAGCCGAAGGTCGCGCCCAGATCCTGAACGCCGTCCTTTTCCATGCGCCGGAACGTCACCAGAAAATCATTTTCCCTGTTCGCGCCGAACGTTTTTTTGATGCCGGCGTGAAGGGTGTCGGTGTCCGTATCCTGATCGATCGAACGGAACGGACCGACGGTGGAACCGCCCGTCAGCGTGGTCCCGCCCACTCCCTGGAAGGAGGTCGTGCCGGTGTTGTTGAGCAGGTGCGGCTGCTGGTCGTATTCCACGAACGAGCTGTAGTCCCCCAGGCGGCCGACTTCAAAATAAATATTGCGGTGTTCCAGCCCCAGATTGTCCACGAAAAAATCGGCGTAATACGAATCGCGGTGATAGTTCAGGTCCGCTTCGCCGACGAAATAACCGCCGGTGTCTTCGATACCCGTGTACTCGCCGAACTTGAAGGACTCCCGGTTCAGGCTGACTCCCGCGCCGCCCAGCGTGACCGACCCGCTCAGGTTTTCGGGACCGGCGGGCGCTGTACCGGCACCGGTCTGTGCGTCCTGGGAGTACACGGAAACAGGCAGCAGCAGCCAGAAAATCACAACCAGGCTTATCGGGAATCGTTTGCGAGTCATGAATCCGCCCCCACCGGTTTCACTTTAGACACTTGCAATCAAGCTGCTCAGATCGAATAGCAATCATAAATCCAACACAAGAACAGGAATTATCTCTGGAACCGGGCCCCGGAAGGGTGGTTCGATCCGTGAACCTTACTATGACAATTCAAACAAGACTTCCCGCGGAAAAACTGCGACCCCAGGTCCGCTCCATCAAACAGAGAGCTGACGTGTCCACTGATATGGCATTCCTGGCAAAGATACGGGGCACGACGTTTCAACAGCCGGCTGAAATTGGATCCGTGCGATTCATGGCAGGTGAGACAGTTTTCCCGGACGGGGGCGTGCTCCCAGACGAAGGGGCCGCGTTTTTCCTGATGGCAGCTGTTGCAGGTCTCGTTGACCGTCGCCATTTTCAGAAGGCTCGGTCCCGGCCCGCCGTGCGGGTTGTGGCAGCTCGCACAATCCATTTTTCCTTCACGCAGAGGATGGTGCGAGTTTCTGAGCAGTCTTGCTTTGAGCCCACGGTGACATTGGAAGCAGGCGTTTTTGGAATCCTCATAGATGAAGAGTTTCCGTTTGCTGCGTTTCTTTGTCACATAATGGCAATTGGTGCAGTTGACGCCCGTGGCTTCGTGCGGGCTTCCCTGCCAGTCCATGCGCAGTCCGCTTTCATGACATTGCAGGCAGATGCGGTTTTTCGTTTCGGAAGGAATTTTTTTGAAAGAAACCACAAACGGCGTCCCGAATTCCTTCACCGGATCGTCTTTGTGATTTCCTAAAGGGCCGTGGCATTCTTCGCAGAAAAGCCCTTTACGTTTTCCCAGGCCCGCTCGGAAAGCGCGTGCGTGTTTGGTGCGTTCGAATCCTTTGATGTAAGCCGCATGGCATTCACGGCATCCATCCAGATCCGACAAGGATGTGGAACCGCCAGCACGGGAATTGACCTTGTCCCACTTGACCCGTTCACCGGCGGACGCATCGCAATTCAAGATCAACAACGAAGCAACGAGAAGGCTAAAAAGCAGAAACGTCCTGGTTTCTGTCTGCACACGAAAGGTAGTCATAGCCCGACCTTGAGCAAGATGGGCGAATCATACCTCAATTGTTAACTCATGGCAAATTTGTAATGAATTCACATGAAGGATATTTTGCGACGCCATCATTCGAATGCAGCCTGCACTGTCAACCTGAGCGCAAGACTCACTTTGTAAACAAGCCATTAGGTCCTCAGCGCAGTGAGGGCCTCAGGCCGGACCGCCCGCTGCGCTCCCTTGCGCGCAGGGCGGCGCGCAGATCCGGTTTCAGCTTTCAGAATTTGAAAAATGAAGGAAAGACAAGTCCCGTTCTATCGAACGGCGTTTTCTGGAAAAGGGAAGATGCGTTCCCAAAGAGTAGGGAAAGAACAACGAGTTCGTGTTGGCAACGAATTGAATGCGGGATCGAACGGTTGGCATCCGCGTGAGCGGCGCAAAAAAAATCTTTGCAGATTGAAGAATGCTTACAGAACAGGCGTTGAAGCGGGCGCTTCCAATCAGGGTTTGAACTCGGTCACGGAAATTTCTTCCTGTTCCGATTCAAGATGGCTCAAAGACAGGACCGAACCGTCTTTCGTACGCACATACGAGTTGGCGTACATGCATTTCATGAAATCTTCTTTTTCTTTGCACTGTTGGATGGTTTCCGCCCTGTGCTTGGAATCGAGCGTTTCCCAGCCGCCCACCGGCTTCCAGTCGATTGGATCGATGGCGCAACCAAACATGCCGGTACAGGCGACAACAAACAAAACACCGAAGAATCCATGTTTCATGGAGAAACTCCTCATACAGATTCGGTCTAAATCAAAAAACATGTCAGAGATGACTCAAGTATCACACCCGGCCGCAGGACTGTCAATGGGCGCATTCCGAAATGCGGGTTTTGATTTATTTGCCCTTAGGATAATGTGGGGAATTTTCGCAGGTTATTGCGGGCTTGGAGGGACGCCGCTTCTGGCAAAAAATCGGCAACGGACCGGTTCTCACTTCGCCTTTGAGAAGTGGGCGATCGGTTTCCACAGTTTTTTCAAGCTCATCCAGAGCACCGGCAACGGATCGGAGAGCAGCGGCTCCCAGCCGATTTCCGAAATTTTGAACGCGGGCGGGCTGCCGCCCGGCAGGCGGTGCGTCCATTTTTTCAACAGTCCCATCGCATCCATATAGCGGCGCGGCCGGTATTCGAATGCGGGCAGCGGCTGTCCCAGCGCCGCGTGCAGCGCAAGCTTTGGGAAATTCACCCCGGCCGCCAGCGAACCCGGCAGGCTGGCCCAATAGCGGGGGTTGATTTCGATCACCTTCACGCGGCCGTCCCGGGAATCCACACGCAAATCCACGTGCGCCACACCGTTGAAGTTGAGCGCCCGCATGAGCCGGCGCACCACATGCAACACCTCATCGTGGTGTACGAACTCGAGCGCCAGCGGCGTTCGAAACGGCACCGGATTTTCGATGAGCGCCTTCTGCACCGTGTGCGCCACAATGCGGCCGTCCCGGCAGAACACACTGCAGTCGATGTCGTATCCCGGCACCCGGCTCTGGATGATGTAAGGACGTGCATCGTCGCGGTTGTCGGTGAGAAACCGCGAGAGAGCCGCACGGTCTTCAAACCCGCGGATGCGGGTGCCGTGGTTGCAGCGCGTGGGCTTGATCAAAACGGGAAAGCGCATTCGATCGAGTTCACGTTCGAACGCATCGTCCCGGGTCCAGAACAGCGTGTGCGGCGCCGGGATCTTTTCCCGCTGCATGAGCTGTGCGAGCTGCCACTTGTCGTCGGCGGTGTCGAAACTGTCCAGGCTCGGAACCGGCGCGAGACGGGCGATCTTTTGCAGGGCCTGTTTGTGCTTTGCGGTAAAACCGATGCCCACTCCACTCACGGGAAAGAGGACATCCGCCTTCACCCGCTTTGCGGTCTCGGCGATGGCCTTGAAGTAGGCCGCATCATCGTCTTCCCCGGCGTGCAGGTGAAACGAAGCGCGGTGCCGGCAAAAACGCACGGAAGTTTCGGGGTGACTGGAGAGTATGTGCACCTTCAGGCCGGGAATCCGAGCCAGACTCCGCAGCACGACCACGGACAGCTGGCAGTTGCCGTCGATGATCAAAACAGAACGTTCACCACGATCTTTCATAGGGACTCATCTTAATAGGTGAAGTTGTGGCAGCGGACCGAATATCGTTTCCGGTTCCGTCACGCCACGGACACTCCCCACCCGCTGCGGATTCACAGTCAAAGCGTGCGAAATCACGAATGGGAAGCACACTCCAGAATAAAAGCTCCATGTCACAAATCCGCCAAGAGCGGGTGACAACTTTGCAATAGGATTGAAAATGAGTTGCCCGGAACGGAATTGGAGAGCACTGCGTGAGGAAGGTGGATTCAGGTCGACAGGAAAGGAAAATTCAGTGCGTTTGAAAGCACATCATAAGAATACGCCCGTAAACCGGCGCATTGTGGCGGGAGAATGGAGCGAAGGACGCCGTCTCCGGTTCACACCGGAGAACGGCTGTTTTGCGTCGCTATTGAATTTTTATACGCCCCGTTCCTGCAAGCGGGATGACTGGAAAACGGATCAGCAGGAAATCGCCCGTGCCGGTCAACGGTTCAGCGGATTGTCCTGACTTTCCTTCGTGGTCGTGCCTTCCGCCGCGCCTTCCATGACCGAACTGGGAAGCTTCATCACCTTGCCGACGGGTTTTCCCGCCTGGTGAGCGCCTTCGTTCGCGCTGTCCAGCCCCTTGTTCATACCCGAGCAGGCGGTGAGCAAAAAAACCGTCAGCCCTCCCATCCAGAGTAAGGAATGTCGCATGATCCTCCACTTTCATATAAAGGATTGTTGGATTGTCTGTCTATGCCCAGGCTTTGGGTTCATTCCTTGACGAGGAACCCTTTGGCGAAAGCCTGCCCGCTGGCAACCGAGGCCTTGGAAAACTTCTCCTTCACGGAAGTGAGCTTGATGGTGCCCACCTTTTCTTCTTCCGAGCCCAGGCTTTCACCCGTATCCGGGTCGATCATCTCCTCGCCGGTGGAGAACACGGTAAACACATCTCCCGGCGCGGCGCCGTTTCTTTCGCCGATATTGGTGTAGATGGTTTCTCCCTTGACCTGGATGATCTTGCCCTCGAACGGCATGGCGTTCAGCTTTTCAATGATCTGAAAAACAGCCCGGTCGATGGCGATCTGCGTGGCCTTGCCGAGAGGCGTGCTCTTGAAGCCTTCGGTCTCGAACCCGTAACCGCCCTTGCTGAGTCCGATCTTGGTTCCGCCGGATTCGGCCTTGCCTTCCACCCGCTCGGACGCCAGCACTTCGCCGGTGGTCGTGTCGATGATGCGAATCATCAGGCCCACGTGCGCGTTGGTCGATTCCTGTCCCAGCGTGATGCCCTTGAAGCTGAAACCGGAACCGCCGCCGCTGGTTTCGCTTTCAAATTCCGTGACCGTTCCCTTGATCAGGATCTGCGAGGGAACGACTTTACCCGTCTGCGCGGTTTTGGACTTGGCCGTCCGGCCGCTGCGCGCAAAATCCTGCTCCGTCAGCACATCGCTCAGGTTCTGCCGCTCGACCACGACAAAATTGCCGCTGTTGACCAGGGCGTCGGCGAGCTGATCGGACATGCCCCTGCCGAGAGTGAGCTGGCCGCGGGCATTGGTCTTGTTTTCAAACCGGGACACGGCAACCGTTTTCTTGTACTTGGCTTTTCCCAGACTGCCCACGCCGGAGGATTGATCGGCAGAGGCAAGCATGGGCCGGTTTCCCGAATCGCTCACAGCGGAAGAAGCCGGAGTCTGGCTTCCACTCCCCGCCGCCACATTGTTGGAAGCCGAAGCGCCCCCGCCGCATCCGCTAGCGACCAGGGCCATCATGGAAAAAAAGACCGCGCTGACTGTTTGAAATTTCATCGTATTATTCCTTATTCAAATTGAACGATTCTTTCAGACCCTCTATACGTGATCGGGAAACAAAGAAACCCGTGGAAACCCAATAGGGATTGCATGATAATGGTTTAGGTGCGGCAGGAAGGATTGTCAACACCGGCATGCCGATACCGGTCAATTCCTTTGGTTCTCAGCCACCACGGTCTGCGCCCTTTGCCGATCAAAGACTTCCTTCCCCGTCATGGCCGCTGTCCAAAAAAAGAAGGCAACTCGTTTGACCGCATGCTGAAATGGTTTCAATCGATGCTAGGATGTTCCCATGCCCCAGGAAAAAAGTAAAGAACTCAAACGGCAAATCACCGGCGAAATCACGGCCCAGAAAAAACTCATTGAAAGTCTTACCGAATCGGCGAAGCCCGTCGCGCCGGACAACGCACTGGGCCGCCTGACGCGCATGGAAGCCATCAACAGTCAGGCCGTGAGCGAAAACTCTTTAAACGCCGCCCGCGCCAAACTGGCCCGGCTTGAGACCGCCCTTAAGAATGTGGACCGTCCCGATTTCGGCCTCTGCATCCGCTGCGGCAACGCGATTCCCGCAGGCCGCCTGCTCGCCATGCCGGAAAACGTGCTCTGCGTTCCCTGCGCGGAAAAGCGGGAGCCCAGGCGGTGAGTCCGGACGAAATCACTGCTATAATTCAACGACCTGCCGGCGCATTCTCCGGCGGCAACCCAGATTAGGAATCCCATCGTGTCCCGTTCCCCCGAACAATCCAGCGATGTCATCGGTCTCATCCCCGCCGCAGGCTGGGGCCGGCGTCTCGGCTCCCTGCCCTGCAGCAAGGAAGTGTTCCCCCTGGGCCTCGACTCCGAAGACGGCGGCGGCCCGCGCCCCAGAGTGGCCTGCCAGTACCTCCTGGAACGGTTTCGGGCGGCAGGCATCGGCCGCGCGTTCATGGTCATCCGCCCCGGCAAATGGGACATCCCCGCTTTCTTCCAGGACGGCGAACGGTTTGGCCTGCACCTTGCGTATCTCATGATGGGCCATCCCTACGGCAGTCCCTTCAGCATCGACCAGGCCTGGCCGTTCCTCGAAAACAACCGCGTCGCCCTGGGTTATCCCGACGTCTTGCTCAAGCCGGAGGACGCTTACGTCAAGCTGCTCGAGCGCCAGGAGCGCGGCGGCGCCGACGTGGTCCTCGGTCTTTTCCCCACCCACAATCCGCGCAAAACCGATATGGTGGAAACCGACGCCGCGGGCCGGGTGACCCGCATCACCATCAAGCCCGATAGCAGCGAGCCGGGCACCTGCTGGGTGATGGCGGTGTGGACGCCCCGATTCTCCCGCTACCTGCACGACCACCTCGCCCGCCTGGTTCTGGCGGCGCGCAAAACCAACAAGATGCACGAGCTCGAATCGCGGGAATTTTACGTGGGCAATGTGATGCAGGCCTGGCTGGCGGAGGGGCATCCTCTGGAAGCGGAAACCTTCCCCGAAGGCCGCTGGCTGGATATCGGCACGCCCGATGACCTTGCCCGCGCCATGCAGGAATTCAAGCGTTGACCCGCCGCACCGCGTTGCCCGCTGCGGGCCGCAGCCGCTGCCCGGACCCGGCGTGAATTGCCTCCGCCGCGGAAATGCATTATCTTGTTTTTTTTATTCAATACGAGTTGAGGACAAAGCATGACCTTTCGACCGCTTTTTTGCACCGCCGCTTTCGTTGTGTGCCTGACACTGGGCGGGATTTCTTCCGCCTTCGCCGATGAGGCGGCGACGACACGCACATTCCAGCAGATCCTCGCATCCAAAACCCTGCGCGTCGGTGTTTCCATCTTCACACCCTGGACGCTCAAGGACAAAGACGGGAAACTCGTCGGCTTCGAGATCGACGTGGCCAACAAACTCGCCCGCGACATGGGCGTCACGGTGAAGCTCATCCCCTACATTTGGGAAGAGTTGATCCCGGCGCTCAAAAAAGGAGAGATCGACATCATCGCCGGCGGTATGGCCATCACCCCGAAGCGGGCGCTTAAGGTGAATTTCAGCCGGCCCTACGCAACCTCGGGCATCAACCTGGCCACCAACACCAAAGCCACCCGGCACATCAAAAGCCTCAAGGAACTCAATCAGAAGCAAATCAAAATCGCCGTCGTCGCGGCCACCGTGTCCGCAAACCTGGCGCGACGTATTTTCGCCAAGGCCGCCATCGAAGAGTTCAAAAAAAGCAAGGAAGCGGAACAGGCGCTCCTGTCCGGCAGCGTCCACGCCTACATGGCATCGAAACCGCAGCCGCGTTTTCTGGCGCTGCGGCATTCGGATAAAATCGACGTGCCCTTGTCCAAGGCGCTGCTGGTCTACCAGGCGGGGTTTGCGATCCCCCAGGGGGACGTCGACTTTTTAAGCTTTCTCAATGCCTGGATCGTCACGCGCGAAGCGGACAACTGGCTGAAATCGACCCACGCTTACTGGTTTGAGTCCTTAAAATGGCAACAGGATCACTTGCAATAGAACTTTCGGATAACAAAAAACCCTTCGCGTTTTTGTTTCTCACCACGGCGGTCGCGATGACGCTCGCCCTCAACGTCGCGGTCCGCGCCAATCCGCTGCCGCCACTTTCCGCCCCCGATGATTCCCGTGTCCCGCTTTCGAAGCGGGTGTTCGATTTGAAACAGGAATGGCGGCAAAAAAAAGAACCGCAAAACAACTGGCGGGAACAGCAACAGGAACAAAAGGACAAAAGTCTGACACTTGAGAAGGGACGCATCGAAAGCCCGTCCTCCCCGCATTACGATCCCAGGGAACATCCCGACCCCTGGGACCCGTTCTATTCCACCCCCAAGAGCGGCGTCCACACCGATCCCCCGGTCCTGTTCAAATTCCGCTTCTGACCTTCGGGTTACCGCCCCGTTTCATGCCGCGATCCGGATTTTTATCCGTTCACAAAAGCATGAAATTCTGCAGGTTAAGTCCGTCCCGCCGGTGAGGACCGAGAAATACCGTTGATTTTTCTTGGAAAAATAGAAAACACTGGATTCAAGGGGAAATATCGAACCGGGTGAGAACCCGTACCCACCCGATCGGGCGAAGTTGAGGCTTCGGCGGAGCGTCCGGCCTCGCCGCGAATTCCTTCGCCCAACGCATTTCTTGTCCAACCGATAAAAGGAGGAAGGCCGATGGCCGCTACCCAAAAAGGGCTCGCCGTTTGCACTCTGGTTTTAGGGATGGTCCTGGCTGTGTTCGCGCAGGCCCAGGCTCAGGACTCGCTGCGCCGGGGAGACCGGTTCATGTGCATGAACGGCGACAGCGAAAGACGCGTGGAAGTGCATTATTTTGAGCTGGACGATACCGTGCCCTGCGAAGTGCGCTACTACAAGGACACCGAAGAGCCCGGCATGGAACAGGTGCTCTGGCGCGCGGACAACCAGGCGGGCTACTGTGAAGACAAAACCGCGACCTTCGTCGATCAGCTTTCCGTCTGGGGCTGGGATTGCAATCTGCAGTCCGACACGCCCCCGGATCTTGAAGCGGGCACGATGAGCGGCGACACCGGCGTGATGGAGGATTCCGGCACGCAGTTGCAGTGAGGCTTTAAAACGATTCCGAACCCTTGTTCAGGAGGGGAAGGGGCGGGATTGCGGATCAATCCGAAGAGAGAAAATAAAACCGCGACTTGCGGATGAAGGTGAGGCCGAACACCCGTTCGGTTTTTTGCGCGCCATTCGTTATGGCTGCATTGCCATTCAATGCAGGGCTCGGCGTTTGGTCCGTGCGGACACGCGGCGGCATCGCATCCGGGCTGGTTTGAGCCGCGGCAGCGTCTTTGAGTACGGGCATTGCAGCCATGATCGGCTCGGCGGGCGGGTTTGCCGCGACAGAAGGCTTTGCGCTGTTTTGCGTGAAGAAGCGTTTGGAACCGAAAAGAAATTTCACGCCCACCCGGTAGCTCCCATCCAGCGTCTCTTCATTCACCCGGCACTGAATCACTTCTCCAGGAAATTTCTTTTTTCCCTGCGTTTTTTTAAACGGCAGCACAAATTCCAGCCGCGTCCCGCGCGTGAAAAATTTCTCCGACTGAAACGCCATGCCGTGGATGTTGAGGTCGAGCACGTCCACCGATTCGCGGCTTTCGCCCTGCACCAGCGAGGCCGGCAGCCCCACTTTCATCCGCGGCATTTTCCGTTTTTCCAACGACACCGTTCACTCCTTGCAAGCGCAATCATTTCCCAGGCCCAGCAGGCATAAAATAATAACATTATTTTCAATAAGTTACAATTCCACCGCAGTCATTCCCCGTCGCGCGAGAAATGCGCGGAAAAATGTCGTAGAAACGGCGGCTGCTTGACGATGCGGTGCGCGGGGATGCGGTCGCGCCGGTCCCAGACCGATTTGAGAACCTCCAGCACGTAATCGAAATGGCTCTGGGTGTAGACCCGCCGCGGAAACGTGAGGCGCACCAGCTCGAAGGGCGCGGGCGACTCTTTCCCGGTTTCGGGATCGGCCTTGCCGAACATCACCGAACCCAGCTCCACCGCGCGCACGCCCCCTTCCAGATAGATTTCGTTGACCACGCCGATGCCCGGATAGCGCGGCGCCTTCCCATCCGGGAAAAACAGTTTCGCGTCGAGAAAGATCGCGTGCCCGCCCACCGGCCGCACATAGGGGATGCCCATCTGGTCGAGCCGCTCGCCCATGTACTTCACCGTGGCGTGGCGGTAGATCTGGTACTGCATCTCCAGCGCTTCTTCCAGCCCCACGGCGATCACTTCCAGGTCCCGTCCCGCCAGCCCGCCGTAGGTGGGAAACCCCTCGCACAGGATCAGCATGTTGCGGAACGCTTCCGCCCAGCCGTCGTCGTTGACGGCGAAGAAACCGCCGATATTGGCGAGCCCGTCCTTTTTTGCGCTCATATTGGCCCCGTCGGCGTAGGAAAACACTTCCCGCGCGATTTCCTTCAGCGAGCGCTGCGCGTTGCCCTCTTCCCGTTCGTAGATGAAAAAGGCGTTTTCCGCGAACCGGCAGGCGTCCAGGATCAGCGGGATCTTGTAGGGCTCCAGCACTTTTTTGACGGCGCGGATGTTTTTCAGCGAAACCGGGTGGCCGCCGAACGAATTGTTGGTGATGGTCACCATCGCGAACGGAATTTTTTCCGGCCCGTGTTCGTCGATCAGCGCTTTCAGCGCCTCGACGTTCATATTGCCTTTGAACGGGTGCTCGAAGGCGGAGTCCTTGCCTTCGTCGATGATGAGATCCACCGGCTTCGCGCCGACGAATTCGAAATTGGCGCGCGTCGTGTCGAAATGCCCGTTGTTGGGCACCACGTCGCCCGGCTTGAGACGGGTCTGCGCCAGGATGCGTTCGCCGGCGCGGCCCTGGTGAATGGGAAACACGTGCTTGTAGCCGGTGATGTCCTCGATGGTTTCCTTGAACCGCTGCCAGGACCGGCTGCCGGCGTAGCTTTCATCCCCCATCATCAGCGCCGCCCATTGCCGCGTGGACATGGCGCCGGTGCCGCTGTCGGTCAAAAGATCGATGGTGATGCGCTCGGCGTCGAGCAGAAACACATTGTTGTGCGCCTCCTTGAGCCACTGTTCGCGCTGCCGCCGCTGGGTGATGGGAATCGACTCGGTTGATTTGATCCTGAACGGCTCGATGATGGTGTGCATGATCGCCCCCGAATGAGTTGAGTGTTCGCCTCGTGCGCGGCGTTGCGCCGAAATCCCGCATTCCGTTCCGTCCGGACGCACCTCTAAAAAGCCGGACTCTCCCGGACCCTCCCGAAACCTGCCGCCGCATTCTGTTGAGAATCCGCATTTTAATAAAGCCTGGGAGGATTGTGAACCGACTGTGACAGGCTGGACACAGAAACGTCACAAATGCCTGCGAATCTGGATGGCGTGGGCGGGGTTTCCCGGAGCGGGCACCGCGTTCGCGTGCAGTGGAATGGAAAAGGAAACACCCATCATAAGTGGAGGGAATCATGGCCCTGGCAGATCCTTCGAAACAACTCACCCGCATCCGGCTGCGCAGCCTTTGGATCGAATTTCTGCACTGGAAAAAACTGGGATGGCGGCTGCTGTGGCGGTCGCTGCTGTTGAATTACCGGATCCGCGCCCGCAGAATCCAGGCGGCATTCGCCCGGCGGCACTGAACGCCCCTTTCATCCGTGCTTGAAGTACCCCTTGGACTCCATGCAGGGACGGAAATCCTTGCTCCCGTACCACAGCGGGCCGAGCAGCGGGTCGCGCTGCAGCGTCTCGGTACGGCAGTAGCGCACGGCATCCTCAAGCCCCTCATCGGCGGGCGCCCACTCGCTGACATCGAACGCACAGCCGCAAAGACCGGCCAACAACAGCACCCAAACTGTCTTTTTCATTTCCCCCTCCGTTCATACCTGCGTGCGGACAAACCTTTTGCGGCGCGCTGCGCTCCGCTATGGAACCGGATGTATTGTTAATCATCCCGCAAAAAAGTCAACCGCGAACACATCGGCAATAAAAACGGATTTGCTTAAAGCAGAAGGAAGGATAGCAGTGGAGTCCGGCCGCGCTCAGCCCATGTTGGAAATAAACAAAAACACACCGGTGATCGTCATCACCGCCCCCAGCAGGGACAAAACGAACGACCGCCGGATCATGCGGGCGCTGGCCTCCAGCACGTCGAGATCGGGCTTGAAAATGAGAATCCGTTCCAGACGGGTTTTCTTGAGATGCTCTTCCCGCTCCATGGCGCTGCAGTAAGCCCACATCTTCGCCCCGCCCAGAAAGCAGAGCAGCCCGATCAGCTGATAGTTGTCCAGAAATTCCATGTCGCCCTCATCTCAGGAATTAAATATGAATGCATTCTTCCCGATCCAGATCACGCCGGTCTCAAGAACGCGTCACGGTTTTGCAACAAAGTTTGAAATCCAGTCCCAAAGCGGGCTTACCGGACGTTATGACAAAACCGTGACCCAAGGTTGACCCGCCCGGGATACAGCTTTTCTAAACTGATTTTCAAGGCAGGTCACCGAGAACGCAGGAAGCACCGCGCGATTCTTAAAGAAAGGCGCCTATCATGTCACTGCATGCATCCGGCACAAAATGGATTCTCATCTGGAGCGCCCTGTTGCTGCTAGCGGCCCCCGGTCAGGCGTTTTCCGCCGTCCCGCCGACGGACGCAAGTCCGGCTTCGGCATCCACGGCCGCACAGCGGGACGACGTCCGCACCGACCGTCTGCTGGCATCGCGCGGCGGCGTGCAGGACCGCCAGCGGTACCGCCGCACCAACAACCACATCCAGCGGCAGCCCCTGCGCACGCAGCGGCGCGGCAAAACCAGCAGCAATCCGTCCACCTTGCGGGACTGGCAAAACACCGAAAAGACGCGCACGGACAACCGGCCCGAATCGTTCGGCTCGGATTTCAACCGCAACAGCCCAGAGTACAAACGGCAGCCGCGGCATCAGGGTTACCAGTATTTCACGCCCTCATCGAAGGAATCCGCGTGGGATACGAAATGAGCGGCGGCAGGCGGTTGACAGGCACTGGCAGTCCGCGGCCGGTGTCCTGGAGTTCGAGAAAACAAAACGGGGCAGGCAATAACTGTGATGAAAGTGTTGCAAAGGCGAAACGAAAACTCAATATCGCTCTGTCATCCTGAGAACATCAGCAGCGCACATCCGGTTTTTTGAAATCGATCACGCATTGCGGATTCCATCTACCAAATATTATGTCTCCTCCATCCGGTACCCCCTTTGGTAGATGGTTTCCGCATTTAAATTTCTTCAAGGCAACGCGGTCAGCCGACACACGTTGCCGAATCTTCCATCCACACGGAGGACGCACATGTACGAAGTGAAAGTTTTCGACGGCATGGGAAATCTGAAACAAGTGATCACGCCTCACGACCTGGAAATACGCTCGATCACCCGGCTCCGCTCCATGATCACCGACCGCGATCGTCAGCAGATCGAAAGTTTCGAAGACGAAGTGCAGTATCAGGAGATCAATTCCCAGATCCTCAGCTGATACCGGGCACCGCTCAACCTCCCTCCCCGGCCCGTCCGGACGCGGACCCAAAACCCGAGCCTTTGCATCGGTGCAGGGCAAGCGGTCAACGCGGTTTCGGCTTCCACTGATTCTTAAGTAGAATCGATTTCTGGATTTCCTCGCGCGTCATTTCCGCACGCAGTTTCGTAGCGGTCAGCTGCGCCTGCGCTGCCATCGACTGAAACTCCGCAAGTGGCACCGAGCGCTTTTCGGTCACAATATCGAACCACATGAGGGCCTGCACGCTGTTTTTCGGCGTGCCCAGTCCGTTGGCAAAAAAATGGCCGACGAAAAACTGCGCCGCCGCATCCCCCAGATTGGCGGCGTTGAGATAAAGCCCGAACGCTTTTTTCATATCCGGGCGCACCCCTCCCAGGCCGTGCGTGTAAATCTCCGCCATGTTCTTGAGCGCGTCGGGATCGTTCTGGCTGGATACCCGTTCGTACCATTTGAGCGCTTCCCGGTAATTTTGCTGCACACCGGTGCCGGAAAAATACAGCGTTCCCAGAGAGGTCTGCGCCTCCGGATGCCCCTCCTCGGCGGACAGCCTGAGCTGCGTGAATGCGTTTGGAAAGTCTCCCCGGGCGAGCGCTTCTTTTCCCGACTTAAGGTCCGCGTACGCCACGGACGGATTCCCGTTCTGGATAAGCCCAAACGCCGCCACAAGACACACGGAAGCCGTAAAACGCAAGAACCGATACCGCAGCATGCCCCGCTCCCCTTGAATTTTTCTGGATGATCCATTGTTTCACAGCCGGCCAGCGGGAACAAGCGCCTCGCAAACTCCTGAGCCCCGGCGAATCGCGGTCGCTGCGGCCCCTTGAAGACCCGCGGCCACCCGGCCCACAGGGGATAAAGAGCGACAAATCAAGGAGTTTTGTGTGCACTTTTGTATACGAAACGCGCCGGTTCCGCCCCCGCCGGAACCCAAAAAAAATCGTTTAAATTCGGCAAGTTAGAGAAATATCCGCAAATGGCAAGCAAATTGCTCTTAATCCACTGAACCCTCATGCGGCCCAAAACAGCACGAAGCAACCATCCATAAGTCAGGAAAGGGAGATCCCGCAATGGATCCGAAACCGACGTCTCACAGCGCAATGCTCAAATCGAACACACGATACCTGGCAGGACTGGCTCTGATCGGCCTCCTCGCCGCACCGGTATTTGGATTCACCGTTGAAAAGGTCATGTTCCAGGCGGTCACCGAAGACGACCGCGAACAGTTGGACAAACTGCTTCTGGAAGGCGCCAACATCAACGGAGGCAGCTATCTCAATCAGGCTGTCGTGCAGAAAAACCGCAAAATGGTCGACTACCTTCTGGAAAATGGCGCCGACATCAACGCCGCGCACGAAGGTCCGGAACTGAGCCATGAGGATCAAAAGGACGTGGGCGGCAAGACCCCTTTGTGCACGCTGCTCACCAATTACCTTTCCAGCAAAAAGCAGGCGGGAACTGTGGAAGAAGACGTGGACTGGGTGGAGTTTCTGTTGAGCCGTGGAGCCGATCCCAACAAAGTGTGCTACGACAAGTACACGCCGCTCATGATGGTGTCCGGCAAGGGCGCCGACGCGGAGGGCGTCTCGCAGTGGAACCGCCTGGAGAGCGCCATGAAAATCATCGTGCTGCTGGTGAAAAACGGCGCCGATGTGAACCAGCAGATCTCCGGGGCCTCCGCCATGAGCTTCGCGCATGAGGCCAACAATCTCGATCTCGTCATGTTCCTGAGAGACCTGGGCGCCAGCGAGTGACCCCGGTCCTCGTCGCGTGACCCAATCCTCCCCTTTTTCAGACCGTTTGGCTGACCCCATCGCTGTTTTGACAATCCCCTTTTGAAAAACCGTGCGTTCGCCTGATCCGGGATGCCACCCCGGAACCGCCTGATCGCCCAAAAGGGCAAATCCTGCCCGAACCCTCTGTGGGCGCGCGCGGTCCTTTCTGGGCACGCTGAGCGCCTCACACAGCCTGCGATTCCGCCTTCCCGCAACCGCCTTCCTGCGGCTTGACAGTTTTGTGACCCAAGCTTAACCGGTTCTTAAAACCCCCTCTTTACAATCAATTACATGGCAATCACGAAGGGTTCGAACGGGATGGAACGCTGGGCTCAAGGATCACAATGGTGAAAGGCGAGATCAGGAAACTCTGCCAGTCGGTGGACAAACTCACGGAAGCCGTACAAGCCCTGCTCCTGGAGCTCCGCTCCCAGAAACGCGCGGCGCCCCTTCCCGAACCCGCGGCCAGAATGAAACCGGGACCGGTGCCCGATCCGACCGTGACCGATTCGAAAGTGTGCGTGGACACACAATGCGGACAGATCAACAACGACCGTTCCCTGTGCGACCACACCCGGGAACGGTATCGATCCGAATACAACTGCGGCTGATTTCCTGAAGGCGGCGCTGTCCGCAAAGCGGACGCAAAAGGGAGCCTGAAAAAATGGAAAAATTCTACAAAGAAAAACTGGTGGCTTTGATGCAGTCCAACATGCAGCTCATCGAAACGTCCCTTCAGCTGCACCAGGAAAACCAGAAGCTCAAAAACAAGTTGGGTGTTTTGAACGACAAGTACCTGCTGGAACGCCGGGAACGCAGGAAAGCACTGGAAAGTCTGTTTCAAAACTCCAATTGACCGTTGAACCCAGGGAGGAGAACAAAGATGACTTCGACGCACCGATCCCGTTCATGCTTTGCAATCGCTTCGCTGCTGGCTCTGGTTTTTATAATGGCAGGAACCGCGCCCGTATCGGCTCAGGAAGGCAGACAGGCTCCCGAAGCCTACGAATTGCTCAACCGCAAAGTGATCGCTCTCTATAAAAAGGGCCGCTACGAACAGGCGAAGCCGATCGCGGTCCGGACCCTCAAGCTCGCTGAAGAAACCCTGGGTTCGACGCACCCCCGCCTGGTTCAGGTCATGAACAACCTTGCGGAACTGAACCGCAAACTGGGCCACCATGCGGACGCCGAGCACCTTTACCTGCGCGCGCTCAACATCGGTGTGAAAGCCTACGGTAAAAACCATCCGATGGTTGCCATCCTCCTGTCCAATCTGGCCATGCTGTACGAAGCTCTGGGCAAACTCGACCAGGCGGAAGTCCGCTACCGGCATGCCTTCAACATCTACAAATCGGAATTGGGCTCTGGACACCGTAGAACCTTGCGCGTGGCCAGCATGCTCGGCGCGCTGCACAAAAAAATGGAAGCGGAAGGTCGGTCCGCTTCCCGTTCAACCCCGAGCGAGCGCAGCCTCTCCGCCATCGTGTCCAAACTTCCCTGAATCCCTCGCAGCCCTCGCACGCATACATAGAGCCGGCCTTGCTGGCCCGTTCGGAAACAAACGGGCTTTTTCACGCCGCTGGCACCCGCCGAAAAATGAGCGCCTTTTCAGGCACAAGCCGGAAAATGCAATGGAGCATCGCGCCGCTCATTTTCTAAAGACACGATTATAAAGAGAAAATCCGTTCATTATTTGCAGGTGCAAAAACAACAGGCAATTAGTCAAACCCTTTCGCCCCGTCCCGCCTTTTTGAATAAGTCTAATGAAATAAACATTTTCAGTTTTTTCCACGTTGCCTTATAATGATTTGATGCGATGCCTTGTGGAAACAGGCATTTAATGGTACTCTATCCGCAATTTGGTTTCGCTGGGCTTTAAGAAACATGGCCCTTCGACATCCAACACAATATCGTGGCCAATCAGTTGGAAAGGATTTCCCTTCCCGCTTTTCCAACTTTCACAACAAAAACCCATTTCCAAAAATTCAAAAAGGAAAGCCCCGAATATCGTGAAATATTTCCATCTTCCAATCCAAGACGAGGGCCAGGAGGAAACCCCTCCTCATTTGAAGCGGAACAAAATCATTTCTCTGCTCAAGGAGAAGTTCGATTTTGAAAATTCCCACCTGCGCGTTCAGTCTGAAAAGGACAACAGCATCCTTTCCAAGTGTTTCAGCTACAACGCTCCAGAGCAGGCCCGTGAACTGGGCATTTATCCCTTCTTTCGGGAGATACAGGAAACGAACGGGTCGCGGGTCAGAATCGACGGCAAGAAAACCATCACGGTGTCCACCAACAATTATCTGGGCCTGACAAAAGACCCCCGCGTCATCGCGGCGGGCAAGCAAGCGCTCGATACGTTCGGCGCCGGGTGCACCGGAAGCCGGTTTTTGAACGGCACCCTCAGTCTGCACAACAAACTGGAAAAGGAGCTTTCCAAATTTTTAAACCGCGAGGACGCCATCGTCATGTCCACCGGTTTCCAGGCCAACCAGGGCACCATCGCTTGCCTGCTCGGACGCAAGGACGTTGCGTTTTCCGACCGCGAGAATCACGCCAGCATTTACGAAGGCTGTGCCATCTCGCCCGGCAAAACCGTGCGCTACCGGCACAACGACATGGACCACCTGGAATACTATCTTAAGAAGTATTCCGATGTGGAAGGCAAGCTCATCATCACCGACAGCGTGTTCAGCATGAGCGGCGACATCGCCAACCTTCCCGAGATCGTCAAACTGGCGAAGGACTACAAGGCCACGGTGCTCGTGGACGAGGCGCACGGCCTCGGCGTTCTGGGCGACCACGGCAAGGGGGTCACCAATTATTATAACCTGGAAAAGGAAGTCGACATCTACGTCGGCACGTTCTCCAAGAGCCTGGGATCCATCGGCGGTTTTGTATCGGCCAAAAAGAAGGTGACCGAATACATCCGTCACAAGGCGTCGGCTTTCATTTTTACCGCCGCCCTGCCGCCCGCGTCCGTCGCGGGAGTCACCGCAGCGCTCGACATCATGAACCGGGAAACCTTCCGGCTCACCCGTCTGCACGAAAACACCTCCTACATCAAAAAAGGGTTCTTCGAAATGGGATTCCAGGTCAACAACAACCCGGTTCCCATCGTTCCGATCAAGATCGGTGACGAAGCCCTGACCCTGCTGTTCAACCAGCTGCTTTTCGACGAGGGCATCTTCGCGGGCGTCGCCGTGTCGCCGGTGGTCCCCACGCACAACGCGATGATCCGGACGAGCTACACCTCCTCGCACACGATCGAGGAGCTGGACATGATTCTGGCTTCCTTCCATAAATTCGGCACGAAACTGGGAATCATCCCTCAATAATGTTGCTTGCGGTAAAAAAGGTCGAATCCGAATCCGACAGAAAGAAATTCATTCGGCTGCCCTGGAAGATCTACCACAACTACCCGCTGTGGGTGCCGCCGCTGCTCTTCGAGCGCAAAAAATTCCTCAACACCGGCATCAATCCTTTTTTCGAACACGCCCGGGTCGATCTGTTCCTCGCCCTTTCCAACCAGCGTGAGCCCGTCGGCCGCATTGCGCTGATCTTGGATCGGTCCCACAACGCGTTTCACTCGGAAAACGTCTGCTTTTTCGGCCTGTTTGAATGCATCGACGACGCCAAAACGGCCAATCTCCTGCTCGACACCGCATACGACTGGTGCCGCTCCCAGGGAGCGGACAAGCTCATCGGTCCGATGAACCTGTCCACCAACCACGAGTGCGGCCTCCTCGTCGAGGGATTCGACAAACGTCCCATGATCGGCATCCCCTACAATCCGCCCTATTATTCGAAACTGCTGACGGACTGGGGCCTGAAAAAAGCCAAGGACCTGCTCTCTCTGTACCTGTGCCCGTTTAAAGTTCCGAACTACCTGGAACGCGCGATCGTCAAGATCCGCAAGCGAAACCATTTCTCCATCCGGCCGCTGAGGATGAACGCCTATGATGAGGAAATCGATCACATCTGGGACGTGTACAATTCAGCCTGGAGCCGAAACTGGGGATTCGTGCCGATGACCCGCAAGGAGTTCGCGTTTGCCGCCAGGGAACTGAAGACCATCGTCCTGCCCGACCTCTGCTTCATCGCGGAAAAAAACGGCGAGCCCGTGGGTTTTTCGTTGTGCATCCCCGACATGAATCAGGCCACGAAGTCGATGAACGGGAAACTGTTTCCGGTCGGGCTGGTGAAATACCAGCTCAACAAAAAAAAGATCACCGATTACCGGGTGCTGACTTTGGGCGTGAAAAAAGATTTCCAGCGTCTGGGGATCGACGTGAGCCTGTACTACGAAACCTACAAATGGATGACCGAACACCGGGCCCACCGGGTGGAAATGTCCTGGGTTCTCGAAGACAACCAGGCCATGCTGGCTCCGTTGTATCGAATGAACAGCAAGGTCTACAAGCGGCACCGCATCTATGAACGAGAATGCCTCCATTGACGGCGCGACGGTCCTCGTCACCGGCGCCACGGGTTTCATCGGCAAAAACATGGTGGAACGCCTGGTCGCGCGTCAGTGCACCGTGCATTGCCTGGTTCGTGAAACCAGCGACGTCACGGGGCTCAAGCGGCCCAATGTGCACCTCACCACAGGAGATCTCCTGGAGCCGCTTCCCGCCGACCTGCTGAAGCAGGCGGATTTTCTGTTCCATTGCGCCGGCCTCACCCTGGCCAAGGGACGCGAGGAATATTTCAAGGCCAACACCCAGGCCTGCGAAATCCTGTACGAAAGCTGCGTAAAGCACGCCGAAAAGCTCAAGCGCGTCGTTCATCTCAGCAGCCTCGCCGCCGTCGGGCCGTCCTCCCTCGCGCACCCGGTGCACGAGGGATCGCCTTGCCACCCGGTGACGCACTATGGAAAATCCAAGCTCGCCGGAGAAGTCATCGCCAAGCATCACGCCGAGTCGATTCCCATCGTCATTCTGCGCCCGCCTGTGGTGTACGGACCGGGCGAGAAAAACATCTTCACGTTTTTCAAATCCATCGCCAAAGGCTGGAACATCGAGATGGGAACCGGCGACCGCGTGCTGTCGCTGATCCACGTTGAGGATCTGATCGACGCCATGCTTGCCGCCGCGGAACAACACTCAGAAAGCGGTTCCGCATTTTTCACCACCGACGGCAACGAGTACCCCTGGGCGGAAGTGGCGCGGCAGACAGCCCGGATTTTAAAAATCGAGCCGCGCACGATTCACATTTCTGAAAAATGGATGCCTCTGATCGGAATCTTCACCGAATTTTATTCCATCTTCAGCTCGCAGCCGCCCCTGCTGGACCGGCAGAAAATGATCGACATCCGGCAGAGCACCTGGACCGCCTCTGCGGAAAAATTTTTCAAACACTATCAGTTTCAACCCAAGTACGATCTAAAAACAGGGTTGGAGCAAACCCTGGGCTGGTACAAAGAACATCGATGGCTTTGAGTTGTGGCGCATTCTGAAGAAAAAAGCCATGTCCTGACCCACCTGGTGGAACCCGTCAACCAGTACCTGCACGTTCCCATCGCCGCCCGTCTGGTATCGCTTTTGAAGAACACCCCGGTGACGCCCGACCAGGTGACCTACGCGTCCATCCTGTTCGGCCTGAGTTCGGCATACGGTTTCAGCCGGGGAACCGTCGCCGCCACGGTGGCGGCGGCCGTCCTGCTGGAGATCACCCTGTTGCTCGACTGCGCCGACGGGCAGCTGGCCCGCGCCAAGGGCGTGTCCAGCGAGTGGGGCAGAATTCTCGACGGAATCGCGGGTTACATCTCGTATCTTGCGGTGGTGATCGGTATGATGGTGGGGCTCAAAGGCCTTTACGGGTCGTTGGCAGCCATCACGGTGCTGACCATCATCAAGGCCATATCTTACGATTACTGCAAGCAGACCATGACTTCTGTCATCCAGGAAGGTTTCGACGCCAGTAAAAAAGACATCCTCGACGCCTATCTCAAACACCGTGATACCGGTTCCCGCCTGTCCGTGGTTTATTTTTATTATCTGCAGATGCAGCAGTTTCTGTTTCAGGGCCGCTGGGTTTCGCTCGATCGTTTCGACACAGACCAGGCCGCGCACGACTTGCAGCAGCCTCTGTCGCAGGAACAGCGAGCCGCGTACCTGAACCGGGCAAAACCTTTGATGTCGCTGTGGAAATGGAATGGCCCCGACTTCGTGCTCTTCATTTTCATCCTGCTTGCAGTTACCGGCCTGCTGCGTCAGGCGCTTCCCCTGCTGGCCGTTCTCATGGCCCTGCAGCTGATACTCACGCTAATCGCACACCGATGGGTGATCCAAAGTGAAATCCGTTCTTAGATGGTGTTTCCTCAACATCACCGTCCGTCACCCCGGCGTGCTCATCCTCCTGGCGCTGGTATTGTGTGTGCTCTCGATACGGACCGCCTCCCAGCTGAGCTACAACCCCAGGATGGACAATCTCCTGCCGCAGGAGCTGGAACTCATCAAAGAGTTCAATCACGTGGTCGAGAAGATCGGCGGATCGGGACCGCTGGTGCTGGTGCTGGAAAACCTGGATCCGAGAAAAGCGCCGAAAGTGATCGAACGGCTCACGCTCGGTCTGGAAAGCCTGCCGGAAGTCCGTTACGTCGATTCCAAGATTCCCAAGGATTTCATCGACAACCACCAACTGTACATGGCGCCGCTACGGGACCTCATGAAACTGGAGGATCTCATGGACGAAGCCATCGACTACGCGCGCGGCCAGTTGTCGGGCTTTTTCACCCTCGACCCGGAAGATTTCAATCCGGACGCGCTCAAAAAACTGGCGGACAAGTACCAGATTTTCGAAGACATCGACCCTCATTACAAAGGGCGCAAAAAGCAGAATTATTACATCTTCGTCCAGCCCCAGGGAACGGTCACCGACACCGACTTCACTTCCTATTTCGTTTTCTACATCAACCAGAAGATCGAACAGCTCAATCTCTACAAGCACGCGCCCGGCCTGAAGATTCATTTCACCGGTTCGCTGATGGTGCGTCTGGAAGAAAACGAAACCGTGGTGCGCGATCTGAAAAAAGCCGCCCTGCTCGCCGCCACGCTGGCGACCCTGATCATCGTCCTGTACACCCGATCGGGTTTTTCCATCCCGCTCATCATCGTGCCCTTGCTGTTGTCTCTGTCCTACACCTTCGCGCTCACCAAAGTTTTCATAGGGCACGTCAACATCATATCCGGGTTCCTGGTGGCCATCCTCATGGGCCTCGGCGTGGACTATGGCATCCATTTGTACATCCGCTTCAAACAGGAGCTGCTCAAAGGCCGCACGATCCGCGATGCCGTCGAAACCGTGATGACCCAGGTCGGCCGTTCCAGCGTCATCGCCATGCTGACCACGATCAGCGTGTTTTCGATCCTGGTCTTTTCCGATTTCAAGGGATTTTCGGAATTCGGCAAGATCGCGGTCATGGGAATTCTGTGCGCCTTCATCACTTATTTTTTTATTTTTCCCGCTCAGGTGCTTTTCTACGACAAAGTCCACTGGCTGAGAAAACCCCGACCGCGCGTGTTCACGCTGAAAATTTCAAATCTGTATTCTTCCTCTCCCTGGTTTTTGATCCTGCTGTTCATCCTGCTGATGACAGGAAGCGCCCTGCTGCTCCCCGGACTCAAATTCGAATACGATTTTCAGGAGCTGCGCGGCCATTCGCCCGCCGCGGATTACGAAACCGCGAGCACGAACGATTTCGGTTATGCCTTCTCGCCCACGGTCATCCTGACGCCGAAAAAAGAAAACCTTTTTTACATCCATCAGGCGCTGGAGAAGATCAAATACGAAAACGAAAAGGATTCAACGATCGGCCTGCATCTGTCGCTGAACCTGTTCAGCAAAAAGGAATATGAATCCAAAAAAGAAGTGTTGAAACGGATCCGCGAAGTGTTTGAGGAAAACGAGGACATCATTCAACTGTCCCTGGGTAAGCGGAGATTCGAAAAACTGAAAAAACTGATCTACAGCAAACCGTTTGATGAAAATGCCGTGCCTGAAATCCTGCGCAAAAAGTTCACCATCGAGGACGAATACATACTGCTGATGTACTCCCCCGCCGACAAGAATTTTTTCGATGTGCGCAATATCTACAAGCTGGAGGATGAAATCCTCGCGCTCAAGGAGCATCTGAAGCAGTACGACATCGAGACCGCCATCCTGAACGAAAATCTCCTCGCTGCCGAGATTCTGGACTGGGTGAAAGAAAAAGGGCCCAAGGCGCTGGGGATCGCCATGGGCCTCGTGCTGCTCATCCTGGTGATCGATCTGCAGAGTCTGCGGCTGGCGTTGAATACCTTCCTGCCCTTATTTCTGGGACTGGCTCTGACCGGGGCATTGATGAGCGTGTTTCACGTCAAGCTCAATTTCATCAATTTCGTCATGCTGCCTTCGATCGTCGGAATCATGATCGACCATTGCATCTATCTCGCACACCACATCCTCGACAACCCGAAGCGAAGCACCATCGAGTCCGTCAAGGAAACCGGCAGCGCCATATTGCTTTGCGCAGGAACCAGCCTGGCGGGTTATGTGAGCCTCAACATTTCCTCTCACAATGGTATCCGCTCCATCGCGACCCTCGTCGAGCTGGGCATCATCACCTGCACCATCAGCGCGCTGTTCATGCTTCCGGCGCTGTTCGATATCGGCAATCCCAATGCATCCTCGCCGAAAACCGCGCAGAACCAGCCCACCGACGCACAAGAATGATCCCGCTCCGAACTCACATCGAAGCGGGATCTTAGAAATCCAGGTCGAAAAAACGGATGCCGGCAAACCCTGGCAGGGTGAACCTCATTCGTTCATGCGGAAAGAGGACTTTGCGTAATAGGCCACAAGGTCCTTGACCGAAAGAACGCCCACGACCTTGTCTTCCTCGGTGACCGCAATGTGGCGGATTTTGTTTTTGTGCATGAATTCGTTGGCTTCCTCCACCGGCAGGAACCGGTCCAGCTTGTGCAAAGGTTTCGACATGATGGAAGACACCTGTATCGATTCGGAATTGAGCCCCTTACTGACGACTTTGCGGGTCAGGTCCGATTCCGTCAGGATCCCGATGTAGTTGTCGAATTCCTGCACCAGAAGACAGCCGACATTGCTCGCATGCATGTATTGAGCAGCTTCCTGAACCGATGCCTGGGAATCCACGGTCAGCACCGGCGAACTCATGTAGTCCCCGATTTCTTCCAGAAGAAGGTCCGACTCACCCGGTAATTGGTCGTTGTGATCGTTTTTCATTATTGACTCCTGTCAGGTTGAGAGAATATTGCAGTTTCTCCGTTGAATGCGTTCGCAATAAATCAAGGCGCTGACATCCATTCACCAGGTCCGCATCCTCGGGTTGGCAAAAAACGACACCAGGTCTCGCACCGAAAGGATGCCCACGATCTTGTCATCCCGTGTCACACCGAGGTGCCGCACTTTGTGGTTCGCCATGTAGATGTTCGCCTGCTCAACCCTTGTGGCAATATCCATCGAGAGAATCGGATGCGTCATCACCTCGGAAACCGGGGTGGAGTCCGCCTTCAACCCAGTGGCAACCACTTTCCGGGAGATATCCGTTTCGGTCATGATGCCGACAAATTCCTCGCCGTCTTTGATCAGCAACGATCCGATGAGCTTGTCGTGCATGACCTCCGCCGCTTCCTTCACAGAGGACTTTACGTCGACGCTGATCGGGGGGGATTTCATGTAATCGCCGATTTCTTCAAGATGTTCTTCATTTTTTTTGGAAAAGTGGTGCGGAACATGCTTGGTGCCCATGGACAACCTCCTTCTGAGTGGTTCACAAGGAATTCGTGCCGGTTTATTCCTGACATCCTGCGACTGCGGTACACTATAGACCGGAATTTGAAAGTATGGGGGCCTTTCGCAAAATATGAATGATCTGCGCCCTCCGGGTGATCCGGAAGAAACTGTTCAAAATTTAGGCTGCACACCGGAATAGCGCAAATTTAATTTTACCCTCTGTCAAACAACAAAACGATGCCGCACAACCTGCAAGTGGTTCTTGTGGAACCCAAAATTCCGGTGAACACCGGCTCCATTGGCAGACTTTGCCTGGCGACCGGTTCCACCCTGCATTTGATCGGACCTTTAGGCTTTGAAATCAATGACTCCCAGCTCAAGCGCGCGGGACTCGATTATTGGAAGCACGTGACGGTGAAACAGCACGAAACCTTTTCCGCATTCATGAAAGCAATCCCGAAGGAAGCTCCCCGAGTGTTTTTTTCCACCAAGGCGCAAACCGTGTTCTACCGGCACCGGTTTGAACCGGGGTCGTATCTGTTTTTTGGCAACGAGACGGAGGGGTTGAGTGAGGCCGTGCGGGAAAACCCGGCGAATCAGGTGTTCCGGATCCCGCAGTACGACGACCGGGTCCGGTCGCTCAATCTGGCCAACGCGGTCAGCATTGTCGTGTATGAAGCCATCCGCCAGCTCGGGCCTTAAGAGGGACCCTCCATGTTTTCAGCGTCTTCGGGCGTGAACCCGAATTTCTGGTAATACTCGCGCAGCCGTTTGCGGGCCTTTTCCTTGTTTTTCATGTCCCCCTTTTCACCGAACAGGTTGCCCGCCTTCAGAATGTGATACACCGCCGGTTTGCCTTCGTTGAGGCTCTCGTACAGGACCCCCAGGTTGAAGTGCGCTTCCGCGGATTTGGGGTGGATTCTCAGGGCCTCTCTGAATTCCTGGATCGCCTTGCGGGCATTCCCTTTTTCTTCATAGGCCGCGCCCAGATAAAAATGCGCCTCCGCGTCGTCGGGATTTTGCGCCACCCGCGCTTTGTACTGCCGCATGGCCTTGCTTTCGAACCAGTCTAACAGTCCCATACGTTTTCACGATCCTTCGATTCTAAACCACACTTCCGGAAGACTCAGGAAGCCCGGCAAAAACCGCAGACGGTCCCGGTGAATTCCGGCAACCCGAAACACCGCACAAATTGATTGGAGGTTTTCCCAAAGATCGTTACAATAACACACACTCAAAAACCAGCAATGCGTTTCGACAACCCCCGCATGAGCCCGACTCCCTCAACCGAAAACAACGCCTCCGCCAAACCGCGTCCCTTGAAAGAGACTCTGTGGAACTGGCTGGGCGTCCTCTTCTACCTCACCTGCGCTGTGGGAGCTGTCTACCACTTCGTGCTTCCCTATATCTAAAACGCACATTCAAAACCGCAGGCGTTCCCGATCGGGCTGATTTCAATCCCCGCCGCCGCCCTAAAAACCGGATTTTCATAAGTTTGAAGCGCGTCTTCCTGCCATCCTTCTGTCTCGTTTCCGCAGCCGCGCCCGCCCCAACACTATAAAATTTCACAAATATTTGATAAAATTATAGTTATATTAGAGAGCGCCGCCAGGCGGCGTTATCTGTGCAGCGGCGGCAATACGACCCATTTTGAGAGTTTGCGCTTTGGACCGCAATTCTGTTAAAACCTTTTTTTGCATCCTGGGGCTGTGTTTCGGGTCCGGAACCGCCGGAGCCCAGGTGGTGGTCTCCGGCTTCGAGGAGGTGGAATTTCGCCCCAAACAGCTGCGCGAGGTGGTCGAACTCGAACTGAAACAGCAGCAATCCGAAGCCGAGGCGTTGAACCGCAAAATCGCCGAGGAGCTGAAACGCCGCCGGGCGGAATGGAAAAACGAAAATCAGGCTCTCAAGGAATTTCTCAAAATCTACCGCAAGGACATCGAACGTTCCCGTATCGATATTTCCCATGTGGTGAAACGCATACGGGAGGAGTTCAAAATCCTGAAGCAGGATCACGCGGCCTCGATCCGTTCCTTAAGAGGCAATCTGCCGCCGCTCGTCAACACGAAGGGCAAAAGCAACACACAAAAACCGGAACGCATCAGCTCGGTCCGCATCACTTCCTATGATTTTTTAAGAGGCATCGAGACGCCGCAATCGCAAGTCCCGTCTTTAAGCACGGTTCCCCGGCAGGAAGTCAGCATCGCCGAACGGGAAAGAAAGCTGGCGAAAGCCACGGAACGCAAAACGCCGTCCCACGGCGGGCCGATGCCGCTTGAGGATGAAATCAGTCAGGAGCCGCTGAAAACGCACCAGGCGGCACTGGAAAAACTCAGCAGCCAGCTGAAGTCTCTGACGCAAAAACTCAAACGCGATCCCGGCAACATGCGGCGTCACCTGCTGGAGCTGGGCAACGCGTATCTGGAATCGCAGCGCTATCTGAACCAGCTGCAGCCGGACGACAGGATCAAACTGATCCGCCACGCGGCCCGCTCCCAAACCCGTCTCGGCAGCTACGAGATGGCGCTCTGGGCGCTCAAATCCGCGCTGGCGTTGAAACCCGACGATGGCAACACCAATCTTCTCATCAGTGAAATTCACCAGGAAAGGGGCGATGCCGCTCTGGCCCTGGAGCGCGCCCGCAACGCCCACCACATTTTTCAGAAAAACCGCGCGTTTGAAAAAGCCGATCAGGCCAAAAGCCGCATCGAATCGCTCGCCCTCAGCGAGGGATGACGTTTCCAGTTTGAAAACCTGTGCATCGCGCAAGCGCGCGCTCCTGATCGCGGCGGGTTTCGCGCTTTGCCTTGCAACACCGGATCTGCTGGCCGCCGCGCCGCTGCTCGAACACCATGCCAACGGCAACGTGAGTCTCAAAGGCACGGTCGACGAGGAAGGGCTGCCGCACAAGCGCGTGCAAAAATTCGACCCGCAAGGCCGTCTGCTCTGGGAAAAACACTACCACCACGGCGTGCTGCACGGCGTGAGCCGGATGCACTATCCTTCCGGACAGCTGATGACCGAATGGACGTACAAAAACGGCAAGCGCGAAGGTGCGGGCGTGGGCTATTTCGCCAACGGCAACGTGAAGGACGAAGGGTTTTACAAAAATAATAAACTCCACGGCCGCGTGCGCAAGTACTACCCGGACGGCGTCCTGAAAACGGAAATGAACTTTGAAAAGGACCGGCAGCAAGGCGAAACCAGAACCTACACACGGTCCGGGTCTCTCGAATACGTCTACACCTACCGTAGCGGCATTTTACAGAACCGCAAACGCTACGACGCCCAAGGGAAACTCATCCTCGAGCAGGACTTTTCCCTGCCTCCGGTTCCTCCCTGATCCCGGTCCCGCCATCCTCTTTCCGGATTTCCCGTTCGGGCAAAACCCGGTTTCGCCCCGTCCTGCCTGGGTTTGCCGCCGGTCCGGAGCGGGCGCTTTCATTCAGGCGGCGTCTCCTGAAATGCGCTATAATGGGGCCAGGATATGAAACCACGCTTTTACCACATTCAGCAGGAAGCCTCAGCGACGAGCCAGGCCATCCTGGTCGGCGTCGAGCTGCCCCATAACGGCAGCGTTCCCATGCAGTACTCCCTGGAGGAACTGGAAGGGCTTGCCGTCACCGCGCATTACCGGCCGGTGGCCGAAATCCGTCAGAAACTCTCTGAGATCAATCCGAAAACCCTCGTGGGCTCGGGCAAGGTGGAGGAGCTGCAGCAGGCGGTGCGCCACCACGAGCCGCAGGTGGTGATCTTCGATGGGGAGTTGTCGCCGGGGCAGAACCGCAACCTGGAATCCATCCTCAAGTGCCGGGTCATCGACCGGTCCTGGCTCATCCTGGAAATTTTTCAGGAACACGCCCGCACCCGCGAAGCCAAAACGCAGGTCGAACTGGCGCGGCTGAAATACGCCCTGCCCCGGTTGACGCGCCTGTGGGGCCACCTTTCCCGGCAGCGGGGCGGCATCGGGCTGAAAGACGTGGGGGAAACGCAGATCCAGCTGGACCGGCGGCTCATCCGCGACCAGATCACCAAGCTGGAACGCAAGCTCAAGCAGATCGACCGGGAAAAAAAGACGCAGAGAAAGACCCGCCAGGGCATGTACCGCGTCTCGCTGGTGGGCTACACCAACGTCGGCAAGTCCACCCTGATGAACGCCCTCACCGGTTCGGACACGCTGGTGGAGAACAAGCTGTTCGCGACGCTCGATCCGACCATCCGCAAGATCAAAAAAAACTTCCCCTACCCGGTGCTCCTCGCCGACACGGTCGGATTGATCGACAAGCTGCCGCACGATCTGGTGGCGTCCTTCAAAAGCACGCTCGACGAAGTGCGCGAAGCGGACCTGCTGCTCAAAGTCGTCGACCTCAGCCATCCCAACCACCAGAACCAGCGCGAGACGGTGGACAAGGTGCTGCAGGAAATGGAAGCCCGGGATATCGATTCGATACTGGTGTTCAACAAGATCGACCGGGTGCAAGACCCGGAGATCCTGGCCGGCGTGCTGGAGCGCTGTCCGGAGGCGGTGCTCGTCTCCTGCAAGACCGGAGAAGGCATGGACCGGCTGCGCCGGGAGATCGTCCGCCATTACGAAAGCAGGCTCACCTCCTACATCCTCGAACTCGGCTATTCGCAGGCCGGGATCCTGCCGGAAATCCGTAGGCAGTTCGTCGTGGTGAAAGAAGATTACCGCGAGGACACCCTGCTTTTGAGCCTCAGGCTGCCCGACGGCGGCAGGGAAAAACTGGAAAAGCTGCTGAACGGACGGCCGCACCCCGCGGGCTCGACGCGTTGAAGCGCACGCCTCACCGCGCCAGGTTCTATTTCCCCTTCAGCTCCACAGCGATGTAAAGCCCCTTTTCGGTGACCACGTACTTGCCTTCGATCGCATCGCCCTTTTTGATGTCTTCGATGCCTTTCCACCCGCTCATCTGAGTTTTGTCGTCCACGATCACCGTGAAGCGTTTTTTGGTCTCCGGATCCTTGATCGCGACCTTGTTCTTCGCCGCGATCACCTTCTTGACCTTACCCGAAAACGCGACGCCCTCTCCCGCCCAGGCGGCGTTCGTCCCCGCGAGAAAAAGCACCGTGAACAAACACAACACGAATTTGTGCATTGAATGTCTCATGACAGCCTCCTCAATGGACGTCCGGATGCATTGCGGAAGCACCCGCCGCCCGAATCTCACAACGGAATCAGTTTGGCCAGTTTGACAGCCAGCTTTTTCTTGCCATGCGGCGGTTTGAAAAAGATTTCCACCTTCAGGTCCGCCTCATTGCCCATGCGGTTGATGACCACGCCTTTGCCGAACGTGGGATGCAGCACCTTGCTGCCGATCGAATACTCCTTGGGCGCCGCCGCCGACGCGGAGGGCACCGGTTCGCTCACGGCATAGGCAGGGCGCCGGCTCTCAAAGTTCGGCGCCGCCGCGCTGCGCTCCGTCACCAGAACGTCATCGGGAATCGACGCGAGAAACTGCGAGGGCGGGTAGTTGAAATGATTGCCGTAGATCTTGCGCCGCCGCGCGTTGCTCACGATCAACCGCTTTCGGGCTCGTGTGAACCCAACATAGCACAACCGCCTTTCTTCCTCAAACTCATCGGGATCGGACATCGAGCTGTTGTGCGGCAGCAGGCCGTCCTCCATGCCGATGATGAAGGCCACGTCGAATTCGAGCCCCTTGCAGGTGTGCAGCGTCATCAGCGGCAGCACGCCGCGCGAATCCTCCAGGGTGTCCACGTCGGCAACCAGCGCGGTGGTGTCTAAAAACTCGGGCAGCGTGACGTTGTTCTTTTCCACCTCCTGCTCGAGCGCGGTGTACAGCTCCTGCAGGTTTTCCATGCGGCTCTGGCTTTCCGGAGAACCGTCCTTGCGCAGCATGTCCAGATAGCCCGTGCGTTCCATCACCTCGCGCAGAAAATCCAGCGGCGATGCACTGTGGTAGATCGAATCCAGCTCTTCGACCAGGGTCACGAATTTCGCAATCTTGTTGCCCACCGCCTTCGATGTGATCGCACCGGCGGCTTTCAAGCCTTCCATGAAAGACAGATTGTTTTCCGCACAGTGCGCGTCGATTTTATCGAGCGAAGTCTTGCCGATGCCCCGCGCCGGCACGTTGATGATGCGCTTCAGCGAGATCGAATCGTCCGGATTGAGCACCACCCGCATGAAACTCAGGATGTCCTTGATCTCCTTGCGCGCGTAGAACTTCAAACCGCCGATCACCTGGTGCTGGATGCCGCGCGAACGCAGCGTGTCTTCCACCACCCTGGACTGCGCATTGGTGCGGTACAGCACCGCCATGTCGCTGAAGGAAATGCCTTCCTCCTCGTTGTACTTGATGATCTTCTCGCCGATCGACCGCGCCTCGTCGATCTCATCTTCCGCCCGGTAATAGCGCACCGGCTCGCCCGCCTCGTTCTGCGTCCACAGCGTTTTCGGCCGGCGCTTGTGGTTTTCCTCCACCACTGCGCCCGCGGCCTTGAGGATGTTCTGCGTCGAGCGGTAATTCTCTTCCAGCTTGATGACCACCGTCCCCGGATAGTCCTTCTCGAAGTGCAGCAGGTTTTCCAGGTTGGCGCCGCGCCAGCGGTAAATGCTCTGATCGTCGTCGCCCACCACGCAGACGTTGCGGTGCCCGGCGGTGAGCAGCCGGAGCAGTTTGTACTGCGTGAGGTTGGTGTCCTGAAACTCATCCACCAGGATGTGCTGAAACCGCTCGTTGTAGTAGCGCGAGACCGGCTCCGACTCCGCCAGCAGGCGCACCGTGCAGAACAGAAGATCGTCGAAATCCAGCGCGTTGTTTTTTTTCAGCGCTTCCTGGTAGACCGGATACAGTTCCGCCGCTTTCATCTTGTTGCCGAAAGGCAGCGCGTCCCGGTCGATGTCCTTGGGCATCAGAAAATCGTTTTTGAAACTGCTGATGTGGTGCAACAGCGTTTTCGGGGGGAACGCGTCCTCGTTGGCGGAGGCGGATTTCATGCACTGCTTGAGCAGGGAAAGCTGGTCCTGCGCATCGTAGATGACAAAATCCTTCGACCGCCCCAGTGCTTCTATGTGCTGCCGCAGCACACGGAGGCAGAACGAGTGAAACGTGCTGATCCACGGTTTGAAATCGGCGTCGCCCAGCATGCCGTGGATGCGCTCTTTCATTTCCCCCGCCGCCTTGTTGGTGAACGTGATGGCGAGGATGCGCTCGGGCGCGACGCCGCGCTCGTGGATGAGATAGGCGATGCGGCTGGTGATCACCCGCGTCTTGCCCGAACCGGCGCCCGCGACGACGATCAGCGGACCGTCGCCGTGCTGCACCGCCTGCTTCTGTTGCGGATTCAAAGAATCGAGGAGCATGTTTTGGATATGAGAGTACGGCGCGATGGAACGCGCGAGTGGAATGAAACAGCTTTGGACTGAAAAAAAAACCGGTCTGAAACGAAACAGGCGTTACGGCCGTCCGCGGCGGGGCATCTCCTGCAGCTTGAGCTGCAGCGTGATGTTCTTGTCGCCGCGCACCAGTTTCACGGGCACCAGTTTGCCCGGCGGGGAATGCGCAATCAGCTTGGGCAGATCGCGGGACGTTTTGATCTGCTGGCCGTCGTATTCGACGATCACATCGTTGGCCTGGATTCCCGCCGCATGCGCCGGGCCTCCCGCAACCACCTCCACGACGAAGGATCCTTTATCGATTTTGAGCTTGAGCGTTTGCTTGATGGCCAGGGTGATGTCCTGAACGTTGACGCCGAGCCAGCTGCGCACCACATAGCCTTTTTCCTTGAGCTGCGGAACGAGCTTCTTCACCAGATCGATGGGCACGGAAAATCCCAGCCCCTGCCCCATCGCCAGCACCGCGGTGTTGATACCCACCGCCTCCCCGCGCGTGTTGATCAACGGGCCGCCGCTGTTGCCGGGATTGATCGGCGTGTCGGTCTGGATGAAATCATCGAACGGGTTCGAACCCAAAGAGCGTCCCTTGCCGCTGACGATGCCCGCCGTCACCGTGAGATCGAATCCGAACGGGCTGCCGATCGCCATCACCCACTCGCCCGGCTTCAGCTTTTCCGAGCTGCCGAGCGGAAGCACCGGCAGCGGTTTGGGCGCGTCGATCTTGATCAGCGCAATGTCGGTCTCCACGTCGATGCCCACCGGCTTGCCGGAATACAGGCTGCCGTCGGACAGGGCGACCTGCACTTCGTCCGAGCCGAGCACCACGTGCGCGTTGGTCAGGATGTAGCCGTCCTTGCTGATGATGAACCCGGACCCTTCGCCCCGCTGCTGAAAGGCCGGAGGCTGGTTCGGCGCGGGCTGTCTTTGAAACGGGTAATCGGCGATGCGCGGGTCGACCTGCTTGAGCGACCGCACGTTGACGACCGTCGGACTGAGTTCCTCCGCCATGCGGCTGAACAGATCGCCGCCAATGACCACCTGTTCGGCGGGAGACTTGCTTTTCTTTTCGGTCCAGAGTTTCTTCGTTTCAGAAAACAGCGGCGTCGCCGATCCCGCCAGCAACAAAACCACAAACAGTGCCGTGCTCGTTCCCGTTCTCAGCCATTGTGCTTGTAACATAATCCAGGTCCCTTTTCACGATTCAATTTTCAGGTCGCCTTCAGATTAAAAAAACCGGATTGAAAAATGATTAATTCAGAATTAATTTTTTTTAATCCGGTTTCACAAAAACCTGCGGCCCCATTGACTCATGATCATTCCAGGCGGCGCTCACACCAGATGCTCCCAGGCCACCGCCGCCATCGCCTCGATGAAACGCGGAGACAGGTTCATCGATTCGGTGCGGTGAAGATCCAGTTTCCGTTCGCGCGCGTAATTTTTAAATTCCACGTCGATGTCGTATAGCACCTCGATGTGATCCGAAACGAACCCCACCGGAACCACGAGCACCGTACGCGGTCCGTAACGCGCGATCTTGTCGAGCACCGACTCCACCGTCGGCCCGAGCCAGGGCACCGGAATCATCCCCTGGCTCTGGTACGCCTGATACCATTTGTAGGGCTTGACGCGCTCCACGATGCCCTTCAGCGTGCGGTCGTATTCCTCCGCATAGGGGTCGCCTTCGTCCAGCGATCCCGCCGGAATGCTGTGCACCGTGAAAACCGTGTAGATCCGGTCCTTGCCCATCTTCTCAAGCCGGGCGACCGCTTCCTGATAGCGTTCCGCGAACGCATCGATGAGGCAGGGATGGTTCGACCAGCTGGAAACGCAGCGCACCTCCACATCCGGCGAACCACATGCCTTGAGTGCGTCCTGGAACGATTGAAAATAGCGTTCGGTGCTCCACTTACTGTACTGGGGCGCGAGGCAGAGCGCCAGAATTTTCCGCACCCCGTCGTTGAGCATCTGGCGCACCACATCCTCGATGTAAGGGCTCCAGTTCCGCATCCCGAAATAAACCCTGAATGCCTGCCCGTCCTGATTGATGAACGCCTCCAGCGCCTCCGCCTGGCCGCGGGTGATTTCAAGCAGCGGCGAGCTGCCGCCGATCGCCTCGTAGCGTTCCTGGATCAGTTTCACCACGTCGGGAGACGATTCGACGCCGCCGCGGATGTTTTTCAGGTAAAGGGGGATGTCGTCGACCGAATTGGGCGCGCCGTGCGCCATCAGAAAAATACCGGTAGGGGATTGGCTGGAAGACGCGTCACGCATGTCGGTATTCGTGCACCATGTCGCAGACCGCTTTCACATGATCCACCGGCGTGTGCTGCAGGATGCCGTGACCCAGATTGAAGATGTGCCCCGGCCGCCCCGCCGCGCGCCTGAGGATGTCCGTCACCCGCTCCTTGATGACCGGCAGCGGCGCGAACAGCACGGAAGGATCGAGGTTGCCCTGCACCGGCTGGTCGAAACCGACCTTTTCCCAGGCCTCGTCGAGTGCGATGCGCCAGTCGAAGCTGATCACGTCGCCGCCCGCCTGGTGGACCCGGTGCACCATCGCCGAAGTGCCGGTGCTGAAGTTGATCACCGGGACGCCCGTTTCCTTGAGCGCCGAGATGACCCGTTTCGTGTACGGCAGGATGAAGCGCTCGTAGTCGTAGGGGCTGACGCAGCCGACCCAGCTGTCGAAAATCTGCAGCGCCTGCGCGCCGGCCTTCACCTGCATCTTGAGATAATCGATCAGCACCGCGCACACCTTGTCCATGAGCTGTTGCCAGATCTCCGGCGCCTCGAACATCATCATCTTGGTGGCGGTGAATTCCTTGGACTTGCCGCCCTCGACCATGTAGCTGCACAGCGTGAACGGCGCGCCCGCGAAGCCGATCAACGGCACCTTGCCGTTGAGCTCCGAACGCACCATGCGGATCGCATCGCCGACGAACCCGAGCTGCTCCTCGGCGTTCACCGGTTTCAGTTTCTCCACCGCCTTGGCGTCCTTCACCGGCCGCGGCACCACCGGACCGTCGCCCGCGGTGAATTCCAGCCCCGTGCCCATCGGCTCCAGCGGCAGCAGGATGTCGGCGAAGATGATGGCCGCATCCACGTCCAGCGCGCCGATCGGCTGCAGCGTCACCTCCGTCGCCAGCTCCGGCGTGTGGCACAGTTCCAGAAACGAGTGCTTGGCCTTGAGATCGCGGTAGGCTTTCATGTAGCGGCCCGCCTGGCGCATAAACCAGAGCGGCGTCGCGTCCACCGGCTCGCCGCGGCAGGCCTTCAAAAATCGGGAGTTTTCTTCGTTGTTCATTCGTGATCCAAAGTGATTTGGGAAACGGCCGCCGCGCCCCGGCGCGCCAGTCGCCAGTGAGATCGAGCCCGCGGCAGCGCGGGCGGATTGGGTCGAATTTCGATTATAGGATCAAGAAGCGAGTTTTATCAACGGCTTTATTGCCCGTCGGCGGCGGGAGAACGCAAAACCGGTGAAAATCCGGGGTCCAGCCTGCGGATTTCCGCCAGCACCCAGGGATCCGACTCCCCGTCGAGCCGCTCCTGAATCCGCGCAACCGCCTTTTCGCCAAGCAGTTCCCCGAGCGCCCACACCGCATGCGCGCGGATGAGCGGTTCCGCATCATCGAGCACCCGAACGAGCGGTTCGACCGCATCCGGACTGCCGGAATTGCCCAGCGCCACCGCCACATTGCGCAGAAACCCGCGCCGCTTGATGCGCTTGATGGGACTTTTTTTGAACCGCTTGCGAAACGCCGCATCGTCCATCGCGATGAGATCGGTCAGCAGGCGCGTGGACACCGGCTCTTGAAACGCATCTTCCGGCACGGGAACCGCGTGCTCGTTCCACGGGCAAACGATCTGGCAGTCGTCGCAACCGTAGATGCGGTTGCCCATCGCCTTGCGGTATTCCACCGGGATCACGCCCTTGAGTTCGATGTTGAGGTAGGAAAGGCATTTGCGCGAATCCAGGACGTAAGGCGCGACGATGGCGCCGGTCGGGCAGACGTCGATGCACTCGGAGCAGGTGCCGCAGCGGTCCTCCGCCGCCTGCGATTCGGTCAACACGACGTCCACCAGAATTTCCGAAAGGAAATACCAGGAACCGATGCCCTCGCTCAACAGGTTGGTGTGCTTGCCGATCCAGCCCAATCCGGCTTTCTGCGCCAGCGGCTTTTCCAGCACCGGCCCGGTGTCCACGTACACCTTCGTGCTACAACCCGGCCATCGTTGCTGAACGAAGCGTTCCAGCGCCTTGAGCCTGGGTCCGATCACATCGTGGTAATCCTCGTTGAGCGCATACAGCGAGATGTCGCCTTTGTCCGTCTCTTTCAGAAATCCCATGTCCTTGTCTGCCGTGAGGTAGTCGGTGCGCAGACAGATCACGCTTTTCACGCCCGGCAGAACCCGGTCCAGATCCGAGCGTTTTTCCCGCCAGCGCGACATGTAGACCATCTCGCCTTCATAGCCCAGGTCGATCCAGCGCTGATAATTCAACACCGCTTGCGGCATTTCCGGAGACGCCACGCCGAACCCGTGAAACCCGAGCGTCAGCGCCTTTTGCCGAAGCGCGTGCAATCGTTCGTCTGTCGCGGAGGACGTCATGAATTCAATCCGGTTGCTCCAAATTGGGGATTTTGATATTCTCTCATCATTTCCAGGTGAAGCAAAGACACAAGCCCGTCAGACCGGAAGAAACCGGCACGGTGAACGTGCGTTCAAAAATCCGGGAACACCCTATTCACGCCCAATCGGGCTTGGGTCGCTAGCGGGCGGACGTACCGTCTGCCGAAGTAGCGGGCGGTTTCTCAGAGAAATTCCCCCGAACGGAAGGCGCAAAACGAGTGAGCCAGACTGCCTATTATTACAATCCCCTGTACCTCAAGCATGAAACCGAACCGCATCCGGAAAACCCCGGCCGCCTGCGCGCCATCGACAGCAAGGTGAGAGAGTCGGAGATCTACGCGCAGCTTTCCGTGCGCGAACCGAACAAAGCGGCCATCGATGACATCGGCAGAAACCACGATCCGGGCTACGTGGAGCAAGTGCAGCAGGCCTGCGAGGGAGGCGTGCGGCAGCTGGACGCGGACACTGTGGTGAGCGGCCAGTCGTACGAAGCGGCGCTGCTCGCCGCCGGTGCGGGCATGGACGCAGTGGACTGGGTGATGGAAGAAGGCAGCCGCAATGCTTTCTGCGCCGTGCGTCCCCCCGGCCACCACGCCGAACAGCAGCGCGCAATGGGATTCTGTCTGTTCAACAACGTCGCCGTCGCCGCACGCTACGCGATCGAGAAGAAACAAATGAACCGTGTGTTCATCTTTGACTGGGACGTGCACCACGGCAACGGCACCCAGCATTCCTTTTACGGCGATCCATCCGTATATTATTCCAGCGTCCACCAGTACCCGTTTTATCCGGGCACCGGTGCCGGAGACGAAACCGGCAGCGGCGACGGGCTGGGAACGACGCTCAACTTTCCGCTCGACGCCTACTGCGGCGACACGGTCTACCTCGACCTGGTCGAAAACAAGCTCATCCCGGAGATGATGCGCTACAAGCCCGACCTCATCATCATTTCCGCCGGTTTCGACGCACACCGCAACGATCCGCTCGCCAACATGGAAGTGAGCACCGAAGGCTATGGTAAGATGACGGAACGCATCAAACAGGCGGCGGAAGAAATCTGCGAGGGCAGGCTCATCTCCATGCTCGAAGGCGGATACAACCCGGAGGATCTGAGCGATTCGGTTCTCATCCACCTGAAGCGACTTTTGGCTTAACCCCAAACGCATCGGCGGTTCCATGCTGCAAAAATTCATCCGACAGGCCACCAACAAGGTCATCGAGGCGTTGAACGTCGGCTCGATGGAGATGATCAATCTCAACCAGGACCTGCTCACGCCGGATTTCGTGCTGGTGGGTCTGCTTGAACAGGAAAACTCGATGATCGTCGAGCTGCTGGAAAACGCCTATCCGGAAGACACGGAACTGGTCCACACGCTGCTGGAGCGGGTGTTTGAAGCGCAAAAAGAGCAGGAAAAAAAGGAACCGGGCTCGATTCAGAACATCCAGCTGGCCAAGGAAACCGAAACGCTGTTTGAGATTGCACAGGAAGAAGCCAAAAAACTGGGAGACAAATTGATCGGCGTGGGCGCCCTCTTCCTGGCTCTGCTCGATCCCCGCGTCGGCACTGTGGCCTCGATCCTGAGCGATGCGGGAATCAAATACAGCCGCGTCAGGGGGGATCTGGAGATCCTGCGCGGCGGCCGCACCATCGACGCCAAGGACGCCGAGGGCCGGTTCACCGCCATGGACCAGTTCACCACCGACCTCACCGACCGCGCCCGCCGCGGCGAGCTGGACCCGGTGATCGGACGTGAAAAAGAGATCAACCGCCTCATCCAGATCCTTTCCCGGCGGAAAAAAAACAACCCTGTGCTGATCGGAGAAACCGGCGTCGGCAAGACCGTCATCGTCGAACGGCTGGCCCAGCGCATCGTCAATGGCGAGGTGCCCGATTCTCTGCTCAACAAGCGCGTCAAGCTGCTGGAGATGTCCGAGATCATCGCCGGCGCCAAGATGCGCGGCGAGTTTGAGGAACGCATGAAAATGGTCAAGGATGAGATCATCGACTCCGGCGGCAACATCATCCTGTTCATCGACGAGCTGCACACGCTGGTCAGCGCCGGCGCGGGAGCCGGCGGCGTCGACGCCTCCAATATTTTAAAGTCCGCTCTGGCAAAAGGGCAGCTGCAGTGCATCGGCGCCACGACCACCGAGGAATACAAAAAGAACGTCGAGCAGGACAAGGCGCTGGCGCGCCGGTTTCAGCCCATCCTGGTGCAGGAACCCTCGGTGGATTTGACCATCAAAATTCTAGAAGGGCTCAAGGCCGAATACGAAGAGCACCACAACATCGTGTACCGCGACGAAGCCATCGTCGCCGCGGCGCGGCTTTCGGAAAAACACATCTCCGACCGTTCGCTGCCGGACAAGGCCATCGACCTGCTCGACGAAGCGGGCTCAAAGAAACACCTCGCTCTGAAAAACGTCCCCGTGGCGGTGCGCGAGCTGGAAAACGAAAAAAAACGCCTGCTGAAAAAACAGAACGACCGCTTCGCCCAGCAGAATTTCAAGGAGGTCGCGGAAATCCGCCAGGAGATGCTGGAACTGGAAAAAAAGCTCGCTGAAGAAAAAATGATATGGGCCAAGGAGCGGGACAAGCTCGACGCCTCGGTGACCGCCGAGGACATCGCCAACGTGGTGGCCACCTGGACCGGCATCCCCGTCGACAAGATCCGCGAGACGGAAAAAGAGAAGCTGCTGCACATGGAGGAAAACCTGCACCGGCGCGTGGTCGGGCAGGACAACGCCATCATCGCCGTGAGCAACGCCATCCGCAGAAACCGTGCCGGCCTCAAGGAAAAGGACAAACCCATCGGCAGCTTTTTGTTCCTGGGGCCCACCGGCGTCGGCAAGACCGAGCTGGCCAAGGCCCTGGCCGAGTTTCTGCTGGACGATGAAAACCGCATCATCCGCCTCGACATGTCCGAATACATGGAAAAGCACACCGTCTCCAAAATCATCGGATCGCCGCCCGGTTATGTCGGCTACGACGAAGGAGGGCAGCTCACTGAAAAAATCCGGCGTCAGCCGTATTCCGTGATCCTTCTCGACGAGTTGGAAAAGGCGCACCCGGACGTGTTCAACGTGCTTTTGCAGCTGCTCGACGACGGCCGGTTGACCGACGCGCACGGGCGCGTCACCAGCTTCAAGAACGCCATCATCATCGGCACCTCCAACGTCGGCTCGAAGTCCATCTCGCAGACCCAGAGCACCATCGGCTTCGGCACCGCCAAGGAGACCGTGAAAAAATACAAGGAAGTGCAGGCCATGGTGATGAGCGAGGTAAAAAAGGTCTTCAAGCCCGAATTCATCAACCGGCTGGACGACCTCATCGTGTTCCACAACCTGACGCCAGAAAACGTGCGCGAGATCGCGGACCTGATGATCGAAAACCTCAACAAACGTTTGCACGATCAGAACATGACCATCGAGGTGAGCGACGCCGCGAAAGACAAACTGGCGCGCGACGGATTCAGTGAAGTGTACGGCGCGCGCCCGCTCAAGCGCCTCATCGAGGAGCAAATCGAAAATCCCATCTCGATGCGCATCATCAACGGGGAATTCGATCTCGGCGGAAAAATCACCGTGGACCTCGAAGGCGACCAATACACTTTTGAAAAACTCGAACAAATCCCAGCCTGAACCAGCCGGGCCTCCCCGCTCCTCCACGCCGTTCCCGGCCGTGGACAAAAAGCTCCTCTCCATGGCGTTTCTCGTTGCCCTGGGAGTGATCCTGCACCGCGTCGAGGCGCTTCTGCCTTTGCCCTCCCCCTGGATCAAACTGGGGCTCGCGAACATCATGACCCTCGCCGCGCTGGTGTTTCTGGGATTCAAGGAAGCCCTCATCGTCACCGGGCTGCGGGTGATCCTGGGTTCCGTCGTCGGCGGGACGTTTCTCGGCCCCACGTTCTTTCTCAGCCTCATGGGCGGATTCAGCGCCGCCCTGTTGATGGCGCTCTTTTACCGCAACGGCAAAGGACCGTTCAGCCTGATCGGCGTCAGCGTCTCCGGCGCCTACGCCCACACCCTCGCCGTCGTGTTGTGCGTGTTTCTGCTTTTCGTCCGCGAACCCGCCTTCCTCCACCTGCTGCCGGTGTTCCTCACCCTGGCTCTGATCTCGGGACTGTTGACCGGCGTGATTTCCGAAAAACTCATTCACAGTCTGCAAGCGCAAAACCTGCGCCTGAAATAATCCGGCACCACCGCGACTTTAGGGAATTTATGAGCAGCATTAAAAATTTTTAGACTTTTTTTTCGGCTTGACTTAAACTACCCGCGATTGTGCCTGGCATCGGACCAGGATCGCCGTGATAACCGCGGCCCGGAACCCTGGGATCCCTCTTCCGGACATGTTCTGTCAGGGTCTCACACGGTCCCCGCCGCCCGCATCCCACGCCTGGACAACCCCTCTCTTCCCGTGAAAATTTCGATCGTCATTCCCGTCTACAACGAGCAGGCCACCCTGCGCGAAATCATCCGCAAAGTGGAAACCACCTCTCACGAAAAGGAAATCATCCTGATCGACGACGGTTCCACCGACACGAGCGGCGGCATCCTCAACGAGTTCGAAAACCGCACCGGCTTTGTGATTCTGCGTCACGAAAAAAACCGCGGCAAAGGCGCGGCCCTGCGCACCGGTTTTGCCCGCGTCACCGGCGATGTGGTCATCGTTCAGGACGCAGACCTGGAATACGACCCCAGAGACTACGACTCCCTGCTGGAACCCATCCTCGACGGCCGCGCCGATGTGGTGTTCGGATCGCGGTTTCTCGGCGGCCCGCACCGCGTGCTGTTTTACTGGCACTACGTCGGCAACAAGGTGCTGACGACGCTTTCCAACATGCTCACCAACCTCAATCTCACCGACATGGAAACCGGCTACAAGGTGTTCACCCGCAAAGCACTGGAAAGCATCAAACTGAAATGCGACCGTTTCGGTTTCGAGCCGGAGATCACCAGCAAAATTTCAAAAAGAAAAATGCGCGTTTACGAAGTGCCCATCTCCTACAGCGGCCGCGACTATTCGGAAGGAAAAAAGATCACCTGGAAAGACGGCATCGCCGCCCTCTGGTATATCTTTAAATTCCGATTCGTGGATTGAGACCTGCCCACGTGATGCTTCCGTTCGGCCGAAGATTGCAGATTCTACGATTTGAAAAATTCCGATTCGTGGATTGAGACCTGCCCACGTGATGATCCTGCTCAGCCGAAGATTGCAGATTCTACGATTTGAAAATTCCGTTTTGTAGATTAAAGGAGAATGAAGGGAGCGATGCCGCTGTGAAATTTCGGTGGGCGGGAACGTTCAGGGCGCATCCAGCGGTTCGCCGCAGAAGTCGCAGGTCGTGTCCTGCGCCAGCACCACATGGTGGCAGGAGGAACAGGTGGGGTAGTCCTCGTGTTCCTGGATCAGGGCGCGCGCTTTAGCCACATCCGTCTTTTTGGCCCACAGCCGCACCTTGGTGAGTTCCCCGGCCGGAGCCGGGCTCGCGTGGAAGGAAACGTTTTCCAGCACGCAGGGGATGCCTTCATTTTCAAGAAATCCCCTTAGGATGTACGCATCGGGTTCCTGCGTCATCGTGACCACGACGGCGAGCTCTTCGATCTCACGCTCTTCACCGCTCAGTGCGTCCACCAATTGCACGTTGCAGTCCGGGCACAGGCTCATTTCCGGGCGGAACTCGGCTTCGCATTTGGGACAAAACGCCATTGCGTCCTACCGCATTTGTTTGTGGATCCCCTTCCTTGTAGCACACGCGCCCGCGTTTTGCCAGCCCAGGAACCCGGCAGCCGGGGATGCTTTTTCAATCGTATTTGTCGATCCGGCCGGCCGCCACCCCGTTTTCAAACTCCCGCGTTTCCCGCACCAGCACGCCGCTCAGGAGCAAAAGCCCGATCAGATTGGGCGCCGCCATCAGCCCGTTCATGATGTCCGAAAGCAGCCAGACCACCTCCAGCTTCATCACCGCGCCCAGCAGCACGAAAAACACCCACACCACCCGGTACACCGGCACCACCTTCACGCCGGCGAGAAACTCCAGGCACTTCTCACCGTAATAACTCCAGCCCAGAATGGTGGAGAACGCGAAGTTGACCACGCTGATCGTCACGATCCATTTGCCCCAGTCTCCCGGCAGTCCGGCGGAAAACGCCTGGATGGTGAGAGCCGCACCCGTCGCGCCCGATTCCCAGGCCCCGGTCGCGGCCAGCACCAGCGCGGTGAAGCTGCACACCACGAGCGTGTCGAGAAACGTCCCGGTCATCGACACCAGCGCCTGCTTCGCGGGCTGATTGGTGCGCGCCGCCGCCGCCGCGATGGGCGCGCTGCCCAGCCCGGACTCGTTGGAAAAAAGTCCCCGCGCCACCCCGGACTGCAAAGCCTGCGCCACCGTCGCGCCGGCGAACCCGCCGGTGACGGCGGTGCCGGTGAACGCCTGCTTGAAAATACCCAACAGTCCCGGCCCCACCTGCGAAAGGTTTTTCAGGATCACGATCAGGGCGCCGCCGAAATAAAACACCACCAGAGCGGGAACCAGAAGGATGGACACCTGCGCGATGCGCTGGATGCCTCCCAGGATCACCAGCGCCGTCACAAAAGCCAGGCACACGCCCACCCAATGGGGAGGAAAACCGAATTCCGCCAGCGCGTCGGCCGTGGTGTTGGCCTGCACCATGTTGCCGATGCCGAACGCCGCGATCGCACCGAAAAAAGCGAAGCACATCCCCAGCCATTTTTTCCCCAGCCCCTCATGCAGGTAATACATGGGACCGCCCGAGATGTTTCCATCCGCATTCACCTTGCGGTACTTGACCGCCAGCAGTCCCTCGCTGTATTTCGTCGCCATCCCGAACAGCGCCGTGACCCACATCCAGAACACCGCGCCCGGCCCGCCCAGCGCCACCGCCGTGCTCACGCCCGCGATGTTGCCCACGCCGATGGTGGAAGCGAGCGCCGTCATCAACGCGCCGAGATGCGAGATGTCTCCATCGCCCTCCCGTTCCTTGGCAAAGGTGAGCCGGAGCGCGTAGCCGAGTTGACGGAACTGAATGCCCTTGAGCCGGACGGTGAGAAAAACGCCGGTGCCGACCAGGAGGATCAGGAGCCATGGGCCCCACACGATGTCTCGGGTCGTCTCGAGTGCTTGATTGAAGGTTTCCATAGGCCAGACAGAAGGAAGGATGGAAGTGGAGAAAAAAACCGGTCCCCGCGGGGGGAGACTCGGGAAAAAATTCAATTCAGACGCAGGAAACGTTGCCCGTCGTGAGCGAACCCGGTCCAGCCCGCAGGCCGGACCGGCTCATTGTAAAACCGGGATCGCTGCATTGGCAAGCGAAAGGCGGTCCGCTCACGCAATCGATCAGTAATAGCTTTTCCTGGAGGAAGATCCGTCTTCCGCAACAGGCGGTGCCGCCGCCGGAACCGGTGACGGAGGAGGTCCTGCATTTTCGGGAACAGGCGGAGCGCCCTGCGGTGTGCCGCCGGCATCCTTGGGAGCGCCGGGCGTATTTTCCGGCGCCGCACTGGCGGCGGCGGTCATCTCGGATTGGAGTTTAGCGATCAGACTTTCCTTGAAAATTTTTTCTCCGTTGATGCGGGTCCGCTCGCCGATGAACACCAGCCGCTTGGGAACCTCCTGCTTCTTCGCCGCCAGATCCTTGGCGATGCTCGCCTTGAGAAACGACTGCGCCTCTTTCAGCGACGCCGATTGCGCTTCCTTCAGCTTGTCCACCAGCGCTTCCTTGGCGGGCAGCGCACCGACGATGGTTTCTCTCAGCTGCAGCGCACTGCGCCGCTGCGGCACATAGTCTTCATATTTCGTGTAGCGGGCGATGTCCTGTTTGAGAAACGCGATCGTCTCCTGCATCATCTTGGATTCATCGCCCATCGGCCCTGGCATTCCCGCTGCCGGAGGGTTCTGTCCATCGGCGGGGCTTAACGCGTCTCCCTGCCCGGCGCCCGCAACGGGCTTCGCAGCGGAAGCGGGCGGATTGCGGTAACGCATTTTTTTAACGCGCGCCCGCTTGCGGTATTTTTCAGGTATTTTCTGCGGGTTATCGGTGAAATGCACCCGCCCCGCGTCGTCTTTCCATTTGTAAATTCCAGCAGCGTCCGCCGCCGTGGGAACGGAAAACATCCCGGCAGCCAGAACCAGCCAGAACCCGATCATCGCAGCAGAAACAAACTTTCCGCTCATAAGTCTCCTCCGGATCCGTTTGGGGATAGCGATTGCGAAACCGCGAAAAAAGGACGGTCGATCTATAAAGTATAACAACCGGAAGGAGGCTATGCTATAATAAAATCAACAAGATAGAGACAAACCCAGCGTCCCGGGAAAGCGGGGAAATTCAAACCTTTTGCAGTCCGATCGCCATGAGTGAAAGCCGCCTGCTCCACCTCACGGAGAACATCCACAAGCTCAGAGAACAGGACCGCATCGTCGGGCATTACCTGTATGACGAATTCGACACCGTGCTGTCCCGCATCGAAGGGGTTCTGGCGGAGCCGGAAACCTACCTTCCCCGTTATGTGGTGGTCACCCTGGGTGGAACCCTCAATATATCGGGAAAACGCCTGATCGTGCCGGTGGAGGTCTGCAAACTAGTGGACATGGGCAAGGTGCGGACGCGCTGGCGCAAGGAATCGCTGATGGACGCTCCCACGCCTCTCGACGTGCGCAGCGTGACCGCCGCGGAAGAAGAATTGATCCTCAGCTATTTCGACCTGGAGCCCCACTGGGCGGTGAAAAAAGGCTCCGGCGAAAACGACGGCAAAACCGGCCCTTCCGCGCCGGACTCCCGCTGACCCCGCATCAGCGATTGGCGAACGCGCTTTTTTTCGCCCGCTCGATCAACCGCTCCACCGCCTCCGACACATCCTTCACGCTGATGTCTTCCAGACAGTAGGGTTTATAGTGCGGCGAGGGTTTGCACTCCTTGAAGAAGCGCTGACGGCACGGGGAGCAGGGGTAGGATTTGGTCACGATCTCCTGCAGCTCCGGATTCATGTACGGTCCCGACGTGTCCGGGCTGCCGGGGCCGAAGATCCCGACGACCGGCGTGTTCACCATCGCCGCGACGTGCATCATGCCGCTGTCGTTGCCGATGAAAAGCTCACATTGGCCGATCAACGCCGCGATCTCCCTCAGGTTCATCGCCGGAAGCCGGTGCGCCACACCCTGCGGGCAGTTACGGTGGATCTTCTGCAAAAGCTCCGCTTCCGATTCCGTCCCCAAAAGCACGATCTTCACCCGCCGCATCTTCGCCAGCTTCTGGCACAGAATGGCGAAGCGGTCGGTGTGCCATCCGCGTTCCGGTTTCGAGGTGCCCGGATGCACCGCGATCAGCGCATCGCCGGGATTGATTTCCATCTCGGCGAGAAATTCGTCCACCGGGCGGTCGGATTTATCCGGTCTCAAAGACGCGAATTCCCTTTCGGGTTCATCCAGATGCAGCGGAGAAAATATCTTGAAAAAATAATCCACACGATACTGGCTGCGTTTCTGCTTTGAGGTGACGGAAAGCGGGTGGGTGAGGAACAGGTCCCGTCCCTCGGTGTTGTAGCCCAGGCGGTTTTTCGCCCCCGTCAAAAACAAAAGCAACGCCGACCGCAGCGAATTGGGCAGCACCACCCCCAGGTCGAACTGGTATTTGCGCAGGTTCCAGGCGAACCGCACCGAGCTCAGAAAACGGTTCTTGGGCCGAAACGGCAGCGTGATCACCGTGTCCACCGCCGGGTGGCCGGAAAGCAGCTCGTCCGCCGGCGACCGGGCCACCACCGTGACGCGCGAATGCGGAAATTTTTTTCTGAGCGCTTGCAGAGAGGGGATCGTCAGCACCACATCGCCGATCCAGTTGGGCATCCACAGGACGATGTTGTGGAGGTCTTTTTCGTGCAGCGGCGTCTCGGAAGGAGGGGTCATGGCGTCAGAATCCCGTGAGCCTGCGGATTTTCCCGCCCAGCGCGGAAAGTTTTTCTTCCATCGCCTCGTAGCCCCGGTCGATGTGATACACCCGCGAGATGTGCGAGATGCCCTTCGCCGCCAGAGCGGTCAGCACCAGAGACGCGCTGGCCCGCAGGTCGGTCGCCATCAGCGGAGCCCCGCTCAGTTGAGCAACGCCGTTGACGATGGCGGTGTGGCCGTCGAGGGTGATGTCCGCGCCCATGCGCCGCATTTCCGCCGCATGCATGAACCGGTTCTCGAACACGTTTTCCACGATGATGCTCTGTCCCTCGGCCAGCGTCATCAAGCCCATGTACTGCGCCTGCAGATCCGTGGGAAAACCGGGATGCGGCTGCGTCTTGACGTTGACCCCACGCAGTCGTTCCCTGGCGCGCACAGAGATGCGGGTCCCCTGCGATTCGATGGCAGCGCCCGCTTCCTGCAGCTTGTGGATCGCCGCTTCCAGGTGCTGGGGAATGCAGTTTTCGATCTCCACCTCCCCGCCGGTGATGGCCGCCGCCATCAGGTACGTCCCCGCTTCGATGCGGTCGGGAAACACCCGGCACTCGATGGGTTTGAGCCCGGACACGCCCTGCACGCTGATCACATCGCTTCCCTGCCCCTCGATCTTCGCGCCCGACCGGTTGAGCACGTCTGCCAGAAACACCACCTCCGGTTCCTTCGCCGCATTTTCCAGCAGGGTCTCGCCTTCGGTCAGCGCCGCTGTCATCATCAGGTTCATCGTTCCCGTGACGGTGACCGTGTCGAAATACACGTGACTGCCGCGCAGCCGCCTGGCGGTGCCGTCCATGTACCCTTCCTGCAGCTGGATGTCCGCCCCGAGCGCTTCCAATCCCTTGAGATGCAGATCCATGGGCCGCGCGCCGATGGCGCACCCGCCCGGCAGCGAAACGCGCGCCCGTCCCAGACGCGCGAGCAGCGGGCCGAGGACGAGACAGGAGGCCCGCATGGTGGAAACCAGATCGTAGGGGGCTTCGTGGTTGTGGATGTCCGACGTGTCGAGCACGATGCGGTCGCCTTCAAAAAAATCCACCCGCGCTCCGAGCACGCTCAACAGACGCACCATCGTCCGCACATCCCGTACCTGCGGAAGTCCCGTGATCTCGTTCTTGCCCGCGGTCAACAGCGTCGCGGCGAGCAGCGGCAGGGCGGCGTTTTTCGCGCCGCTCACCGAAACCCGGCCTTCCAGACGCCGGCCGCCCTCGATCCAGAGTTTATCCATCGATTCGCCTCTGCGTGAACACGATGCGGTCGCTGCCGCTGAGATCCTGCATGACACTGGGTTGTGAATAGCCCCGATGCGATTCGATCAGTGAGCCGACCGCGTCCGCCTGATCCTCGCCGATTTCAAGAAACAGGCCGCCGCCGGAAACCAGCCGGGCGTGCGCATCGGGAATCAGGCGGCGGTACGCCTCCAGTCCCCGCTCGCCGCCATTCAGCGCCCGAACGGGCTCATGATCGCACACATCCGGCATCAGGGTCGCCATCCGCTGCTCATCGATGTAGGGCGGATTGCACAGGATCGCGTGGTGCTCCCCCTCGATGTTTTCCAGCCAGTCGCTCAGCACGAACCGCACGCTTTCAGCGACACCGTGCCGCGTTGCGTTGGCTTTCGCCACGTCCAGCGCATTGGCACAGACATCGGCGGCGATGATGCGGCTTTGCGGAAACCGTTTCGCCAGGCACACCGCAATGTTTCCCGATCCGGTTCCCAGGTCCAGCAGCCGCAGGGGACGCGGAAAGGAAACCGTTTCGATCCATTCGCAAAAATGTGCGACCAGTCCCTCCGTTTCCCAGCGGGGAATGAGCGTATCCGGGGTGACCGCAAATTCGAGTCCCATGAATTCCTTGCGGCCCAGAATGTAGGCCACCGGTTCGCGTCCGGCGCGCCGGTCGATCAACCGCCGCGCACGGTCGTGTTCTTGTTCATCGAGACGCCGTTCCGGATGCGCATGGATCGTTTCACGCCGGACGCCGAGCGCATGCGCGAGCAGAAGCTCCGCATCCAGCCGTGCGGACGACACCCCCGAACGCGCAAGGTCTTCGCACGCTCCCGCGAGGAACGCACGGATTGAATTCACTGCATTGTCTCGAGATAAAACAGCCTGCACAAGAAAAATCCTTCCGTCACAAAAGGAAATGCTGTTTTCAAATCAAAACCGTTGTTCCCGCTCATCATGCAGGCACGGAGTTGTTCTGTTCCGAAGACTGCGGTTTTTCCTGCAACGCCTGGGTTTGAAAATGCAACGTCAACGCTTCGAGGATCGGATCGAGCTCCCCCTCCAGAACCTGGGTCAGTTTGTGCAGCGTGAGCCCGATGCGGTGGTCGGTGATGCGCTCTTGCGGGAAATTGTAGGTGCGGATGCGTTCGCTGCGGTCGCCGCTTCCCACCTGCTGCTTGCGGTCGCGCGCCAGCTCGGCCTGCTGCTTTCTCTGTTCTTCGTCGTACAGGCGGGCGCGCAGCACTTTCATCGCTTTCTCTTTATTCTTATGCTGGGACTTTTCATCCTGGCAGGTGACCACCACTCCTGTAGGCACATGTGTGATGCGCACGGCGGAGTCGGTGGTGTTCACGCTCTGGCCGCCGGGGCCCGAAGAGCGGAACACGTCGATCTTGAGATCCGCGGGATTGACCTGGACATCCACATCCTCGACCTGCGGCAGAATGGCGACGGTCACCGCGGAGGTGTGCACCCGGCCCTGGGTCTCCGTTTCCGGCACCCGCTGCACTCTATGCGTGCCGCTTTCGTATTTCAGTTTGCTGTACACACCTTTGCCGTTGATGCTGGCGATGACTTCCTTGAAGCCGCCCTTGCCGGTCGTATTGGAATTGAGGATTTCGCATTGCCACTGTCTGGATTCTGCATAGCGGGTGTACATGCGGAACAGGTCATTGCAGAACAGCGCCGCCTCCTCGCCGCCGGTGCCCGCACGGATTTCCAGGATGACGTTCTTGCTGTCGCGGGGGTCCTTGGGCAACAACAGCAGCTTGAGCCGGTCTTCCGATTCTTCGCGTTTCTCCTTGAGCCCGTTCAGCTCTTCCTTTGCCAGTTCCAGAAGCTCGGCGTCCGTTTCCTCGGCCAGGATGTGTTCGTTTTCCTCCTGCTCCTGGATGATGCGCTTGAGCTCTTTCGCTTCCTGAACGATCGGCGCGATCTCCGCCTGCTCGCGGGCGTACTTCTGGTATTCCGACTGCTGGGCGATGATGTTCGGATCGCTCAACAACCCGTTGAGGTGATCGTAACGCTTTTCAATCGATTCGAGTTTTTCAAACATGGGTCCGCTCTGGGAAGGCGACTGCGGGAGTCAAAGGGAAACGCGCTGCGTGCGGAGAGTGAAAACGATGCGGCCTCCGTCCCGCACCGGAGGGAAGCTACTGGGGAGTGGGGGTTTCCTGATTGGTGCTTGCGGTCTTTTTCGAATACTTGCGGTTGAATTTCTCGATCCGCCCGGCGGTGTCGATGAGCTTCTGCTTGCCGGTGTAAAACGGATGGCAGTTGGAGCAGATTTCCACGTGCATGTCCTTGACGGTGGCACTGGTCTTCACCTGGTGCCCGCAAGCGCAGCTGACGGTGGTTTCATAATATTCAGGATGGATTTCAGCTTTCATGATTTCCGCTCATTCCTTTGCATCAGGAGTTCATGGTGGACAGGAACTCGGAATTGGTCTTCGATTCTTTGATTTTCTGTAAAAGTAGGTCCATCGTATCATTGATGCCCATCGGCAGTAAAACTTTTCTGAGCAGCCAGACCCGCTGCAGGTCTTCCGGGGGCATGAGCAGCTCTTCTTTTCGGGTGCCGGAACGGTTGATGTCGATCGCCGGAAAGGTGCGCTTGTCCGCGAGCTTGCGGTCGAGCACGATTTCCAGGTTGCCGGTGCCCTTGAATTCCTCGAAGATGACGTCGTCCATCCGGCTGCCCGTGTCGATGAGCGCCGTGGCGATGATCGTCAGGCTGCCGCCTTCTTCCAGGTTGCGCGCCGCGCCGAAAAAGCGCTTGGGACGCTGCAGGGCGTTGGAGTCCACACCGCCGGAAAGCACCTTGCCGCTCGGCGGCACGATGGCGTTATAGGCGCGCGCCAGACGAGTGATGCTGTCCAGCAGGATCACGACGTCCTTTTTATGCTCCACCAGGCGCTTGGCCTTTTCGATCACCATTTCGGCGACCTGAACGTGGCGCTGCGCCGGCTCGTCGAAGGTGGAACTGATCACCTCGCCCTTGACGGAACGTTCCATGTCCGTCACTTCTTCCGGACGCTCGTCGATCAGAAGCACGATGAGCACCACTTCCGGATAATTGGTGCTGATGCTGTTGGCGATCGACTGCAGCAGCATGGTCTTGCCGGTTCGCGGCGGCGCCACGATCAATCCACGCTGGCCCTTGCCGATCGGCGTCATGAGGTCCATGATGCGCGCGCTGTAGTCCGTGCCGTTGGGGATCTCCAGCCGCAGCCGTTCCTCCGGATACAGGGGCGTCAGGTTGTCGAACAGAATCTTGTCTTTGGTCTTGTCCGGATTTTCAAAGTTGATGGCTTCGACCTTGAGCAGGGCGAAGTAGCGCTCGCTGTCCTTGGGCGGCCGGATCTGCCCGGAAATCGTGTCTCCGGTGCGCATGTCAAATTTGCGGATCTGCGAGGGAGAAACGTAGATGTCGTCGGGTCCCGGCAGGTAGTTGTATGTGGGAGCACGAAGAAAACCAAATCCATCCGGCAGGATCTCCAGCACGCCCTGGCCAAACATCAAGCCGTCTTTCTCCGTTTTCGCTTCCAGGATCTTGAAGATCAGGTCCTGCTTTCTGAGGCCGCTGTGCCCCTGGATCTTGAGTTCCTTGGCGATGCTGGTGAGCTCGGAGATGGTTTTGGATTTTAATTCTTCTATGTTCATCTGATTCATGATTCTTAGTCTCTTTGAGGTGGGTTGGGTTGTGTGTTGTCTGAGGTTATGATGGTTTTCCGGATTGAGGGCAAAAACGAATTATTTGGATTGTCGATTAATTTTGAATAGAAATGTTTTATCAAAAGGAGCGTAGAAAAAGCTGGCTTGCTTGACTGGATTCGGGGTTTTAATGGGAGCTTTGGAGATCTATACCCACTGTATCCAGTTCATTTTTATTTGTCAACTTTTTTCTTTTTCCCGCTTCCTTCCGGGCTTTGCTCCGTATAGACTCAAAAAAAAGCCGTCCCGAAAACCCGCGGTTTCGGATAATTCTGCCTCCATAGAAAGATGGAGAAAAGGGTTTCCGTCACCGGCGTCCTGGGGAAAACCGGCAAAATCCCGGTCCCGTTGACCCGCATCGCTTCGGGATTCGGATAAGAAGCCGCTAAAAAGTCCTGACCGGATCTTGCTCTTTTCCCACGGGCGGGTTATTTTCCCGGAAGATTCCGTTTTCAAGGACCCGTCATGCCGCCTTTCACCATCCATTCCGGCGAGTTCGAACCGGCCTACCTCAGGCTGCACCGGACCGGCGAGCTGTTCCGCCGTTCCCGCCAGGCCGTCCGCAAGCTGGACGACTGCCGGGTCTGCCCCAGAGACTGCGAAGTGGACCGCCTGTCCGATGAAAAAGCCGTGTGCAAGAGCGGGCGGCACGCCATCGTTTCCAGCTTCTTCCCGCATTTCGGCGAAGAGGACTGCCTGCGCGGCATCCACGGCAGCGGCACCATTTTTTTCTCCATGTGCAACCTCAAATGCGTGTTCTGCCAGAACTGCGACATCAGCCAGGACGGCGAAGGCCGGGAAACCGGTCCCGAAGAACTGGCCATGATGATGATGGAACTGCAGAACAAAGGCTGCCACAACATCAATTTCGTGACCCCCGAGCACGTGGTGCCGCAGATCCTCGAAGCCCTGCCGCTGGCGGTCGAGATGGGACTGAGGCTGCCGCTGGTGTACAACACCGGCGCCTACGACTCGATGGACAGCATGCGCATGATGGAGGGCGTGATCGACATCTACATGCCCGATTTCAAGTACTGGGAGCCGGAACGCGCGAAAAAATACCTCAAGGCAAAGGATTATCCCGACGCCGCCCGCACGGTCATCCGCGAGATGCACCGGCAGGTGGGAGACCTCATCGTCGACGAGAACGGACTCGCCAAACGGGGCCTGCTGGTGCGGCACCTGGTCATGCCCGATTCTCCGGATTTCAGCCACATAAGCCGTTTTCTCGCCGAGCAGATTTCGCGCGATACCTACATCAACATCATGGACCAGTATCGTCCCGCCTGGAAAGTGGGGCCGGACAAATACGCCGAGATCAACCGCCGTCCTTCCCCGCAGGAACTGGAGCGGGCGCACGCGGCGGCCAGATCCGCCGGCCTGCACCGCTTCGATAAGCGCGTGCCTTTTTTCCGCTCCACGGAAACCATCTGAAATCACAAACCGTCCCGGTCAGCGCACACGTTCTCCCGCAAGCAGCGAGCGGATCGCCGCGGCATCGGGCTGATCGGGATTGAGACGCAGGCTCTTTTCAAGATGCCGGCGGCCCAGATCGGCATCGCCCACAACTTTTCGGTAAAACATCCCCAACTGGAAATGAAACGGAGCGCTGTACGGCGCAAGCTCCGCGGCTTTGCGGTAACTGTTTAGCGACTGCCGCGTCCGGCCCGCCTGAAAGCGAAATACGGCGCGGTTGAAATGGGCGAGCGCGAAATCCGGGTCGAGGGACAGCGCCTTGTCGAACAGGGTAAAGGCTTCCTCCCGTTTCCCATGATTGCCCTTGAGCACGCCCAGCGACGTCGGATGGGCGGGGCTTTGCGGCGCTTTTGCGATCAGGTCGCGGTAAACGGCTTCCGCTTTGCCGTGATTCCCGTTCTTCTCATGGATCAGCGCGACGATCCGCAGCGCCTTCGTGTTGTCCGGTTCGATCGCCGCCGCACGGCGGAGCGCATCCAGGGCCGGGCCGGTTTGTCCCGCCCCGAGATAGGAAAACCCCAGATGCATCTGAGCGAAGGTGTTGTTTTCGTTTTTAGAGACGCTGTCCCGCCACAACGTGAGATCGTTTGCAAAAACAGGAATGCGGTGGAGACTGAGAGCCGCAAGACTGACGAGCATCAGCCCGGCCGCCAGCGGCAGAGCGCGGCGCACTACCTGCCGCCTCTCCCACAAATACCGGATGCCCAGACAGGCCGCAAAAAACAAGCCGAACGAAGGGATGTAGAGAAAACGGTCCGCCATCATCTGCGGAAAGGGAACGATGTGCGACACCGGCAGCAGCGACACCGCAAACCAGGCCAGGCCGAAGAACACCCGTTTGTCCTTTCGGTAGGCGATCGCCGTGCCAAACAGATAAACGCCGAGGATAAGACCCGACAGCAGGACTTCCGGCTGCAGCAGCGTCGTGTGGACGCGGTTGGGATACCACACGTTCAGATGGATCGGGAACAGGAGTGTTTTCAGATACTCTTTGAACACCACCAGCATGCTGAACAAGGTGTACAGCGGATTGTTTTCGGGATGGGCCTGCACCGTTCCGTGCATCGAATGGCTGAGCAGCGTGACCCCCGTGAATGCCGCCGCGATCAGAAAATAAGGCAGAGCATGGAGCACGCCCGAAAGAAACGCCTTTTGTCTGTAGGAAACCTGATACAAAACCAGCAGCAGCGGAAAGATCACCACAGAGGATTTGCTCAGGCAGGCCAGAATGAAAAACAGCAGCGAAATCCCGCGGCCTTCTCGTTTCAGATAGCTGTAAAACGAAAGGAACAGAAAGAAAAGCGAAAGCACGTTTTTTCTTTCGGAGATCCACGCCACGCTTTCCACGTGCACCGGATGCACCAGGAACAGCAGCGCCGTTCCCAGCGCCATCCAGCGCGAGCGGCTCAGCTCATACACGATCAAATGGATCAGAAAGACATTGCACCCATGCAGCAGGATGTTGGTCACATGGTAGCCCGCGGGATTGAGACCGAACAGAAAATAATCGAAGCCGAAGGACAACAGGGTGAGCGGCAGGTAATCCCATTTGTAAAACGTGGTGAAGATGTCGCGGACGGCGGCGAAGTCGAGATGCTTGATCAGATGGTTTTCAAGAACGTACAGCGAATCGTCGAACACAAATGCGTTTCCCAGGGAACGCAGATAGAGCAGAAACGCGAGCGCAAGGTAAATAAGAAAGTAGGGACCATGCAGACGATAAAAGCTCAGGGGATTGCGTTCAATGTCTGTCATGGCTCGATTCCGGACTCATTAAAGACCACACATCGTTCGCACTTTTAGGGTCGCCTTCAATCCCGTAAGATTTTAAGATTGCCGCCATGTCGAAACCCGCGCCCTTGAGGGCATCCCTCCCCTCCGCGACGGACACCGCCTGAAACGGCCCCTGGAAGGACTCCTTGCGCATCGAGGCGTTGTGCGGATACAGGTTGAACACGTACCGGTGTTCGCCCTCATAGACATTGAGAAACCATTCCTTGCGTTTAAACGACCAGGTGGTGAGCGTCGTCGCGCGTGTTTTTTTTGCGTCTGCCAACAGGGACACGGCATCCGCAGACAGTTTCTTTTCGATGCCGAAAAAGTCGAGGAAGGTCTGCACCAGATCGATGCTCTCTCCCAGGCGGGAATCGATGCCTTCCTTCCCCTGCCATTTCACAAACAGCGGCACGCGCGCCACCTCTTCGTCGTTGTGGTAGCCGTATTCGATCTTGCCACCGGACAGGATTTTTCCGTGATCGGCGGTGACCATCAGCAGCGTGTCGGCATCCCAGCCGCGCGCTTCGAACTGACGGATGAATTCCATCAGGCTTTTTCCTCCTGCGCGCACCGACTGCCGGTATTTGTCCCGCAGCCGTTCCACCGCCCAGGCGTCTTCTTTTCGATAAGTGTAGTCCTGATCGCGGATCATTTTCTGCCGCACTCTTTGCAGCCGTTGTTCGGGAACGAAATCCGCTTCTTCCAGTTCCCAGGTCCTGGGCGCGGTTTCGGCCGGCGTGAGCGCATTGACCGGCAGGTGCACGACCATGAAATACGGCCGCGCGTCCTCACGCAGAGCCTCGATCTCGTCCATCACCCAGTTTCGCAAAGGATGCAGATAACCATCGCCGTTGATGCCGGAAAGCCAGCCGTGGATCGACTTCTCCCGCTCTCCCATCGCCCGGCCGCGCGCGCCGTTGCCCCGCATCTCAAACACGTTGTAGTCCACGTTCAACAGACGCGGCATCCAGGCGAACCGGCTGACCAGAAACGTCGAGCGCAGGCCCCTGTACGGGAAGTTGTGGACGTCCGGCACGCCGTTGTTGTGGTAGGTGAACCAGCGCGTGTTGACGCCCGCATCCTGAAGCATCTTGAGCAGCCCCGTCTGTTTTTTTATTTTGGGATCGGCCCAGGATTGTTTCTGCCCCGAATAGAGCGTGTAAAAAAATCCGGACGTGTGCGTGAAGTTCGTGCGGATATTGGTGTACTTCACCGAGGAAGCGGCCAGTGCGTCAAACTCAGGCGTGTTTTCTTTGGGGTTGTAGGGCGACAGGTACTTGGTGCTGAGCCCGTCCAAAACGATCAGGATCGCGTTGCGCCGCAACTCCTTGCCGTCCGCCGCGGAAGCCGAAAAAAAAGACAGTGCGGGGAACAGCAGGAACAACACCGCACCCAATGCCGTCACGCCGTAGGACAACGAAACGACGCGCTTACGGATGTCGGGCGCGCGCGCCAGAAACACCGCCAGCGCAAAGCACAAAAGCCCCAGCGCCGCGATGGCGATCCCATAAACCGGAAACGCATCGAAGGGAAGCCAGCTCTCCTGAATCTGCTTCAGCGTGAAGTGGAACAGCTCGCTGGTGTCGAGAAAATGAACGCAAAAGCCGAACAGCATCAGGCCGAGCGCCAGAATCGAGAACCCGTTCAGGCAGCGTTCCCGAACCGCGTTGCCGGTGAAATAAAATACCAGCGCGACCGGCACAAAGAGAACCAGGGCGAGCAGCCAGCCCGACGCCACGAGAAAGTGCACGAGAGCGGCCGGATCAGTTTTGAAAAACAGCAGGTCCTGGGACAGGCCGAACGAGAGCGCGACCACAAGCAGGCAAAGGAGGTAGGTCAGGCAGCCCGCATCGATGAATTTCAGATTTTTTCGCAAAGCAGGATCTTCCGGGTTTCGCGGTCCGAATCGAACACCTTCAGTTTGAAATAACGCGAAAGCGCTGCCGAAACCGATTCAAGGCTGTAGTCGATCGTGCGACCGTGATCTAAAAGACCGATGTTGCCGTCGGCGGGATCCACGTATTCAAAGATCACCGCCCGTTCGGACAACGCGTCCAAAAGCTTCGCGATCCGGTCCAGCGGCTGCCTGCCGTTGATGTGCAGATGGTGCATGAGCGCCAGGCAGAACACCACTTCAGAGCGGAAACGGGCGATCATCGAGGGAAACTGCCGGGCCATGAACCCGAACGCGGGCGTCGGGTTGAGGGCGTTGCCGACCACCGGCGTGATGGGATAGTCTCCCTCACGGGCGGTGCGGTACAGCGCTTCCACGCAGGACTCGCTGGCATCCATCGCGATGACGCGCGCCCCCTTCTGCGCCGCCAAAAGAGAAAAGCGGCCGCGGTTGCACCCCAGGTCCAGCACCGTTTTCGGCTGAATCCGATCCAGCAGGTTGTCGATCACACCGATCTTTTTCTCCTGCTCGGCGCCTTCGCAGCTGTCGTAGTAGCCCACCCAGTTGTCCCGCGGTGCGGGCAAAGCAATCGCCTGGGTTTTCCTGAGCAGACCCGTGAGAAAGCGCTCCCGCATTGCCGGGGGGATGCCGTTGCCGTTTTTCAGCGAGCTCTGCAGATCCACTTTCAGGCGTGTTTCTTTCTGCGCCTTGCGGTTCATCCACAGCATCGCCTGGCTCAGCGAGAAACTCAAAGGGTGGCGCAGCTTGTAGCGCAGGCTCATGTTGGCGTGCACGTCGTCCAAAGACACGCCGTGGATGTAATCCTGCAGGAGATAACGGGCCAGCCCGCCCTTGCCCATCGACGCCAGCTTGAGCGGATGCATGAAAAAATTGAGAAACTGCTGATACGCCGGCCACAACAGTCGCTGGCCGTTGACCGGCACGATCGAAGTGAAATCCACGTGCACCGGCCGCGTGGCCTCGAACAGAATGTTCCAGGGATACGCATCTTGCAGGAGACCCCCGTTGTCCAGCAGCGCCAGGTTCAACTCCAGAAGCGAGACCGCCGCGTCTTTGAGCATGGAAGGGGTCCATTCCACGCAATAGGTGAGCGGTTCGATTTTCCGGTGCGCGACGACAAACGGGCAGTCCGCCTCCGGCACCGAATAGTCCGTCGGCTCCGAATCCACGAGTGCGTGGCGCCGCACCAGATCGCGGACCGTTCCCTTCTCGAACAGGGAGCGGTAAAAATCCGCGTTCCCCCGGTGAATGCCCCTGTAGATTTTGTCTTCGTACAGAAACACGAATCCGTTCGGGTCCACGTAGGATGAATCGTGCGTTTGAATGTCGGAAAGTGGCAGTTCCAAGATAGGTGTCGGGGGTTCAGGAGTTTTTTTCCGTCAACCGGTCCTTCATTCTTTTGTAAAGCGCGGAAATGTATCGAAAGGGTTTCAGCACCCAGGCCGCCGCAACGCCGAAGATGAACATATAGATCATCTGATACAGCGATCCCAAAAATCCGGGATCGACGTAAGCCTGGGCCACTCCAGGGTAAAATACCCATATCATCGCTGCGAAAACGATCCGTCTCATCGCCAAATCCTATTGTTTTTATTATACTTATTTTAATCCACCCACCCGGAAAGTCAAGCGCGCCCAGGCCGGGCCAGCCCCGGCGGAAACGCCAAAAGGACCGGAATTCCGGTGGTTTTCGAGGTATCGGAAGGGCGAAAATAAGCAGCCGGATCGCCGCCGCTCAAAAGAAAACAGGGCGTGCTCGGCTCTGTTTGGAAACATAGAAAAACGCCCCCACTCCAACGCGACGCAGGCGTTCAAGCGGCCGGGGCATTTCACGGAGCAGCGGAACCAAAGCGGCGGGTTCGCACAAAGATCGGCATGCAGCCTGAAAAATTGGGTCCCGCGATTGACTTCATGAATCCATGAAGGCAGAATAACGCATTGACGGTGTTTTTATGATAATGCGGCGTGTCACCGAAAACGCCGTTGCTTTTTTTCAAATCAGTCGAAACGAAACCGTTCTCTCTCATCCCGCGCGGGGCCGGCTCTCGAATGTTTGGAAATTCACGGGAACGCAGCGTTTCCAACCGATAAGGAACCCTCCATGACCACAAAAAGCAAACGGGACAACACCAGCCAGTGCGAAAAATGCCTGCCTGCCTATTGCTGCAACTACTTTGCCTTCGAACTCGACGAACCGGAGACCCGCAGAGACTACGAAAGCCTGCTCTGGAAAATCGCGCATGAGAAAGTTTCTATCTATATTTACCGGAAAAGCTGGTACATCATGATCCACACCCGCTGCAATTTTCTGATGGCCGACAACAAATGCGCCATTTACGAGCACCGGCCTTACATGTGCCGCGAACACAGCACCGAAAACTGCGAATACACGGGCGAGGATTACGGATTCACCGAACATTTCAAAAGCTACGACGAGCTTCTTGCCTGGATCAAGGAAAACACCAGCTACCGGTTCACACAGGAACCCACCGGCGCCCCGGCGAACATCGTGCACTGTTGAAATATCCATTTTTACAGCACGTTTCGGCCCGCCGGGAAAGCCTGTCCCCAACCGGAAACAGAACTCCGCACCCACCCGCACGGCATGCGCCGCGTTTGGCCTCGCTGCGGTCCCGCACTCGGTGACGGAATTCGCGCATACATCTACTTTCAGGGAGATTAAGAAAGGCTACGGCATTACAGAAGCAGTTCGAACCGAACGAACCTTGCCCGGCGTGAACAAATTCGCCCTCTGCGGAGGAGTGGTGCCGCAGGCGGGATTCAAACGTATCGCGCAAGCCGGAAAGGGTGCCGGCTCACAAGTAAAAATTACAGGAAGGATGTTGCGGGAGTAAAAACCTGAAGAGCTATTTCTCTTCTTTGTCCGCTTTTTTCGGGGCGGCGGCTTTTTTCGGTTTTGCGTCCGCTTTTTGGGTTTCTTTCGTTTCCGCTTTTTTGGACGCCGCCTTTTTGGGCTTTGCGGCTTTTGCCTCGGTCTCTTTTTTCTTCGCCGTTTTCGCTTGCTTGGGAGCGGCTTCGGATTCCTTTTTGGGTTTCGCCTTGGCTTTTGCCTTGGGTTTGGTTTCCTTCACCGCAGGCTCGTCTTCACCCACAAGCTCGATGAAAGCCATCGGCGCGTCGTCGCCCATCCGGTTCCCCAGGCGGATGATACGCGTGTAGCCGCCGTTGCGCTTGGCGTAACGCTCCGCCAGCGGACCGAACAGCTTCTGCACCACCGCTTTGTCGCTCACAGTGCGAAACGCCATCCGACGCGCATGCAGCGTGCCCTTCTTGCCGAGCGTGATGGTTTTTTCCACCTTACTGCGCAGTTCCTTGGCTTTGGGCAGCGTGGTGCGGATTCTCTCCCGCTCAAGCAGAGCGGTCACCATATTGCGAAACAGTGCCTTGCGGTGCGCGGTGGTCCTGCCGAATTTCCTGCCGGCTTTCAAATGACGCATAAGTCAGTGGCTTTCCTGATAAGAGTGCGGGATACCGGAGTCAGCCCACGATATCCGTTTCGATTTCCTTTTTCTTTCTGGCCTGGCTGATCTGCTTGAGATCCTCCTCATCGACCTTCATGCCCAGGTACAATCCCATGTCTTCCAGGATCTCCTTGATCTCATTCAGCGATTTGCGGCCGAAGTTGCGCGTTTTGAGCATTTCCGAATCGGTCTTTTGCACCAGCTCGGCGATGGTCTGGATGTTTGCGTTTTTGAGGCAGTTGTAAGACCGCACGGAAAGCTCCAGTTCCTCCACGCACTTCGCCATGTTGCTGAGCATTTTCTGCTTTTTCTCGTCGATCTGCGGCTGCACCGGTTCCGGCTCTTCATCGAAATTGATGAAGATCTGCATGTGGTCCTTGACGATCTTGGCCGCGTGCGCCACCGCATCGTCCGGCGTGATCCCGCCGTTGGTCCAAAGCTCCATGACCAGCTGGTCGTAATCGGTCGACTGGCCGACGCGCGTGTTCTCGACATGATAGCTGACTTTCTCGATGGGGGAATAGATCGCGTCCATCGGAATCATCTGCACCGCCTCGTCGTCCAGCCCCTGCCGCTCCGCCGGAACGTAGCCGCGGCCTTTCTGCACGATCATCTCCATGTTCAGGGAACCGTTCTGGTCGATGGTCGCGATGTAGTGATCCTGATTGAGGATTTCCACATCCGGATCCGCCGTGATGTCCGCCGCCGTCACCTTGCCGGGCGTTTCCTTCTTGAGATAGATCCGCTTCTCCGCCGCTTCACCGGACAGGCGCAGGTTGACCTGTTTGAGATTGAGGATGATTTCCGTCACGTCCTCAATGACGCCGGGAACCGATGAAAACTCGTGGTAGATGCCTTCGAACTTGACCCCCACGATCGCCGCCCCCTCGATGGAGGAAAGCAGCATCCTTCTCAGAGAATTTCCGATGGTCACGCCGTATCCGCGTTCGAACGGACCGGCCACAAATTTCCCGTAAAATGAAGTTTTATTTTTTTTGTCGAATTCCAGTCGCTTGGGTTTGACAATTCCCTGGGCTGTGAACATGAAGCCTCCGGTGATTTCTTTATCGAGGAACCATTAATAATAGTGTTATTAACGATAAACCTGCTGAATGCGAATGACGGTCAGCGAGAATACAGCTCGACGATCAACTGCTCTTCTATAGGAATGGTGATGTCTTCTCGCGTCGGTAAAGACTGCACGATACCCTGCTTGCTGTCGGTATCGAAAGAAAGCCAATGCGGGAGCGTCTTGTCCTTCATCCTTTCCAGCGCCGCCTTGATGGGGGCTTTGGAAAGTTTTCTCTCGTTCGGGGCGATCACGTCCCCCTGTTTGAGAATGTAGGAGGGAATGTTGACCCGCTTTCCATTGACGGTGAAATGATTGTGCCGCACCAGCTGTCGGGCCGCATTGCGGGATGCACCCAGCCCCATGCGGTAGACCACGTTGTCCAGTCTCAGCTCCAGGTTCTGCAGAAGGTTCTCGCCGGTGACGCCCTTTTTGCGCTCGGCCGCGGCGAAGTAGATCCGGAATTGTTTTTCCAGCACGCCGTAAAAACGCTTCACCTTTTGTTTCTCTCGAAGCTGGACGCCGTATTCGGAAAACTTTTTCCTTCCCTGACCGTGCTGGCCGGGAACGTACGCCCGTTTGTCGATGGCGCATTTGGCGGATTCGCAACGCGAACCCTTCAAAAAAAGCTTGATCCCTTCCCTTCGGCACAACCGACAAACCGAACCCGTATACCTTGCCAAGTGATTTCTCCCGATTTAATAATTTAAAATATGATGAAAGATCAAACCCGTCTCCGTTTTCGGGGACGGCAGCCATTGTGCGGAATGGGAGTCTTGTCCCGGATCACGATGATCTCCATTCCCGCGGCCTGCAAAGAGCGAATGGCGGATTCCCGGCCGGAACCGGGGCCTTTCACGTGCACTTCCAGTTTGCGCATGCCCATGTCCTTGGCCTTCTGCGCCACCTTGTCGGCAGCCACCTGCGCCGCGAACGGCGTACTCTTGCGCGACCCCTTGAACCCCTGGGCGCCGGCGCTGGACCAGGCGATGACGTTTCCCGACGTGTCGCTGATGGTGACGATGGTGTTGTTGAACGTGGCCTGGATATGCGCGACTCCTGTTTCAGGAGCGCTCTTTTGTTTCTTTTTTCCAGATCGACCCGCTTTGCCTTTATCCGCCATGAATGTGTGTCCTCAAAGTTTATTTTTTCGCCGCCCGCGATCCCACGGTCTTTTTCGGCCCCTTGCGGGTTCTGGCGTTGGTATGGGAACGCTGACCGCGCACCGGCAGCCCCTTGCGGTGCCGCAGCCCCCGGTAGCTTCCGATGTCCATCAGCCGTTTGATGCTCATGTTCAAATCGCGCCTGAGATCCCCCTCCACCTCGTATTCCTTGTCGATGATGGAGCGGATGCGCGAGACTTCGTCTTCCGTCAGATCCTTCATCCGGATCTCCTGCGACACATCGGCTTTTTTCAGAATGTCTCCCGCTGTGGATTTGCCGATGCCGTAGATGTAGGTCAACGCGATCACAGCCCGCTTGTCTTTTGGAATGTCGACTCCCGCAATGCGTGCCACCGTCTCTCCTTCAACTGTTTACGAAAAACATCATAAGACCGAAACCCGGGGGGCTTCGGCGTTCATCCCTGGCGCTGCTTGTGCTTGGGGTTCTCGCAAATCACGCGCACCACCCCGCGCCTTCGTATCACTTTGCATTTCATGCATATCGGTTTGACCGATGCTCTGACTTTCATTGTTCAAGTCTCACTCAATGAGGGATAGCGCGTGCCCGCGATGCATGCGGGGATGCGCGGCCCTTATTTGTAACGGTATGTGATCCGTCCCCGGGTGAGGTCGTAGGGGGAAAGCTGCACTTTCACCTTGTCCCCGGACAGGATGCGGATGAAATGCAGCCGCATCTTGCCTGAAATGTGGGCCAGAATTTTATGACCGTTTTCAAGCTCCACCCGGAACATGGCATTGGGCAGAGGCTCCAACACCGTTCCTTCGACTTCGATCGATTCTTCTTTTGACATATTTAAAGGAACTTCTAATTGTTCAATATTTCTTGGGCTGGCAACTCGTCCCCCTTATTTCATAAGGGGTCCTCGTGGCCAAACGCAATTTTTATTAGACGCCCTCAAGACACCATAGAACAAACCTGGGAAAAAATGGCCTCCGCTGACCCCCGACCCTCCAGCGTCTTGAGGTTACCCTGCTTCTTGTAAAAATCCTTCAGGGGAGCGGTTTCCTTTTCGTAAACCTCAAGCCGTTTGAGAATCGTGTCCTTATTGTCGTCGGGCCTCTGGTACAGCGCGGTACCGCAAAAATCGCAGACGCCCTTGTTTTTCGGCGGCCGTGACTCCGAATGAAACATGGCCCCGCAGTTGGGGCAGGTGCTTCTGCCGGTGAGGCGGTCGATCAACACATCCGCGTCGACCTCAAAATCGATCACCGTGTCGATGGTGAGCCCCATCTCCTGCACGGTCTCAGCCAGTTTTTCGGCCTGAACGATCGTCCTCGGAAATCCGTCGAGGATGAATCCGTCCTTGCAATCCGGATCCTTGATGCGTTCTTTTATAAGTTCGATGACAACGTCGTCGGGAACCAGCCTGCCGGCATCCATATACGATTTTGCTTTGGCTCCGAGCGGCGTGCCGTTTTTCACCGCATTCCTCAGAATATCCCCTGTTGAGATCTGAGGAATCTGAAACTTTTCCTTCAGCATCTTCGCCTGAGTGCCCTTCCCCGCACCCGGCGGACCTAATAAAATCACCCTCATGGATCAGCCTCGACGGCCCTTCAATCTTCCCTTCTTGACGAATCCATCGTAATTTCTCATGACGAGATGGGATTCGATCTGCTGCATGGTGTCCAGCGACACGCCGACGACGATCAAAAGGCTCGTCCCACCAAAGTAAAATGGAATGTTGAAGTATTTTATCAAATAATCCGGCAATATGCAGACCAAAGAAAGATAGCACGCTCCGTAAAACGTGATCCTGGAAAGGATCTGATCGATGTACTCGGAGGTCTTCGCTCCGGGGCGAATCCCCGGTATGTAGCCGCCGTGTTTTTTCATGTTGTCGGCGACATCCACCGGGTTGAAGATGACCGCCGTGTAAAAATAACAAAAGAAAAAGATCGCGCCGACAAACAGCATGCTGTAAATGATCGTGCCCGGTGTCAGCCAGCCGGACACCGTCTGCATCCAGGGATGGCTGATGAACTGCGCGATCGTCGCCGGAAACATGATGATGGACGAGGCGAAAATAGGAGGAATGACGCCCGAAGTGTTGACCTTGAGCGGCAGATGCGTGCTCTGCCCTCCGTACATTTTCCTTCCGACCATGCGCTTCGCATACTGGATCGGAATCCTCCGCTGACCGCCTTCCGTGAAAACGATCGCTCCCACCACCGCGATCATCAGCACCACCAGCATCAGCATCACCAGGACGGACAACTCGCCCGTGCCCATGAGGTCCATCGACTGGAAGATCGCCGCCGGAGTTCCCGCGACGATCCCGGCGAAGATGATGAGCGAGATGCCGTTGCCGATACCCCGTTCCGTGATCTGCTCGCCCAGCCACATCAGAAACGCCGTGCCCGCGGTGAGCGTCAGCACCGCCATCATTCGAAACGACCATCCCGGTGTCGGAACGATCAGGCTGCCGGCCGGGCTGCGCATCGCTTCCAGTCCCACCGCGATGCCCGATCCCTGAATCAGGCTGAGACCGATGGTTCCGTACCGCGTGTATTGCGTGATCTTTTTCTGCCCCTGCTCACCTTCTTTTTTCAGGCGCGCAAGATAGGGCGAAACGATCGTCATCAGCTGCAGAATGATGGACGCGCTGATGTAAGGCATGATGCCCAGGGCGAAGATGGAAAGACGGCTCAGCGCCCCGCCTGAAAACATATTGAAAAAACCGAGAATCGTCCCCTGCGCCATGGCGAACAGTTCGCCGAGCGCTTCCGAATCGATGCCGGGCGTGGGAATGTGCGCGCCGATGCGGTAGACAACGAGAATTCCCAGAGTGAACAAGACTCTCCGCTTGAGTTCGGGAACTCTGAATATATTGCCAAAAGCTTGCGCGCCACTCATTTATTCGATTACGGCCTTTCCTCCAGACTTTTCGATTTTTTCCAAGGCGGACTTGCTGAATTTCGCGGCATGGATCGTCGCGGCCTGCGTCCATTCCCCATGCCCCAGAATCTTCACCTTGCCGGTCTTGCGGATCAATCCCTGCTTTCTGAGCACGTCCGCAGTGATCGGCTGATCCTTGGGAACCTTGTCAAGCTGGCCGAGATTCACGATCTCGTAATGCGTCTTGAAGATATTGTTGAATCCGCGTTTCGGCAGCCGCCGCTGCAAGGGCATCTGCCCGCCCTCGAACCAGGGATGCGGGTTTCCTCCGGACCGGCTTTTCTGGCCCTTCTGACCTTTGCCGGAGGTCTTGCCGGTTCCTGAACCGATGCCGCGCCCGATGCGCTTGCGGTTTTTCTTCACGCCCGGCGCCGTCTTCAAATTGGACAGTGTGATCATCGTTTCATTCCGTCGCTGAAGTCGCTTCAACCGCTTTGCCGCGCATGGCGGAAAACTGTTTTGCATCGTGAAGGGATTGCAACCCCTGAATCGTGGCTTTCACCACATTGTGCGGATTGTTGGTGCGCAGGCATTTGGTCAGGATATCCCGCACCCCCACCGCTTCCAGCACCGCGCGCACCGCGCCGCCGGCGATCAGCCCGGTTCCGCGGGAGGCCGGTTTCAAAAGCACCCGTCCGGCGCCGTAGGCCCCGATCACCTCATGCGGAATGGTGGAACCGTCCAAGCGGATCCGCACCATGTTCTTTTTAGCTTTTTCAACGCCCTTGCGGATGGCCTCGGGAACCTCGTTGGCTTTGCCCAGACCCCAGCCGACTTCGCCTTCCCGGTTGCCGACCACAACCAGTGCGCTGAAGCTGAACCTGCGGCCGCCCTTGACCACTTTGGCCACGCGGTTGATGCGGACAACTTTATCGACCAGTTCCTGTTTGTTGTCTGTGTATCTGTCTTGCAAGGAATCCTCCCGTCCTCATCCTTCGGCGCAACCCAAAAACAGCTGCGATTAAAATTTCACTCCCTTTTCCCGCACCGCGTCCGCCAGTGCGCGGACCCTGCCGGTGTATTTGAAACCGTTGCGGTCGTAATAAACCTGTTTGATGCCGTTTTTGGAAGCCTGCTCTCCGATGAGGCTTCCCACCAGCTTCGCCGCTTCGACATTGCCCCCCGTTTTCATTTTTTCCTTGAACGCCGGTGAAAGGGAGGACGCGGAAGCGAGCGTCTTGCCCTGCCTGTCGTCGATGATCTGGGCGTAAATATGATTGATGCTTTTGAACACAGTGAGCCGCAACCGGTCTGGGTTGTTCTGCACCTTGTGCTTCACGCCGATTTTTCGTCTCTCGCGCAACCGCTGTCGTTCTACTTGTTTCATGATCAGGTCTTGGCTCCTGCTGCGGCCTTGCCGGCCTTTCTGCGTATCCGTTCGGTGGAATACATCACACCCTTGCCCTTGTACGGTTCCGGCGGCCTGAACTCGCGGATCTCCGCGGCGGCCTGCCCGACTTTCTGCTTGTCGATCCCCTTGACCACGATGGTATTTTTCTTACTGTCGACTTCAAACTCCACGCCCTTTGGAGCGGGAAACTCGATGGGATGCGAGTAGCCCAGGTTGAGCACCAGATTCTTTCCCTTGAGCTCGACCCGGTAGCCGACGCCGACCACATTGAGCTCTTTGGAGAAACCCTGCGACACGCCGGTGACCATGTTGTTGATCAGGCTGCGGGTCAACCCGTGCAGAGAGCGGTCCGTTCTTCCGTCGGTCGGCCGGACAACGCGGATTTCGCCGTCCGCAAACTCCAGCTTCATGTTGGGATGCACGCTGAATTCAAGCTGCCCTTTCGGCCCCTTGACCTTGAGCAACGCACCCTCGGACTTGCAGTCCACTCCCGAAGGTATTTTGACGGGAAGTTTTCCGATTCTAGACATACGTCACCAGATATAACCGATCACTTCACCGCCGACGCCTTGTTTGCGGCATTCCTGATCGGTGAGCACTCCGGAAGAGGTCGATATGATTGCGGTCCCAAGCCCGTTCAACACTTTGGGAACCTCATCCCGCCCCACGTAGGAGCGGCGGCCGGGCCGGCTGACCCTTTTGATTCCCTGAATGACCGGATCGTCGTTTTTGTATTTGTGGTACAGCCTGAGAACGCCCTGCTTGTTGTCCTCGTAAACGCGAAAGTTTTTGATGTAGCCTTCTTCCTTAAGAATTTCCGCAATCCGCGTTTTTATCCTGGAATTGGGAAGGTCCACTTTATCCTGATGGACCATAAGGCTGTTTCGAATGCGTGTGAAAAGATCCGCGATAGGATCGGTCATCGACATAGACAGTTCCTGTTAAATTAAAGAGATCACCAGCTCGCTTTGGTGACGCCGGGGATTTCTCCGCGCAGCGCACGCTCCCGAAAACAGATCCGGCACATGCCGAATTTACGCAAAAACCCGCGCGGCCGTCCGCAGACACGGCACCGGTTGTAAGCGCGCACCTCGAACTTCTGTTTCCGTTGCGATTTGGCGATCAAAGATTTTTTGGCCATGGTTGCTCTTTCTCTTAAGCTCTACTTCCTGAGAGGCAGACCCATATGGGTCAGGAGGCTTTTGCCTTCCTGATCCGTTTTGGCGGTTGTGCAGATGGTGATGTTCATTCCCTTGATCTTTTCGATTTTATCGAAATTGATTTCGGGAAAAATCAACTGCTCTTTAAGCCCCACCGTGTAGTTGCCGCGTCCATCGAACGCTTTGGGAGAAAGCCCTTTGAAGTCGCGCACCCGCGGCAGGGCGAACGACACGAAACGTTCGAAGAATTCGTACATGCGATTGCCCCGAAGCGTGACCCGAAGCCCGATGGGCACCCCCTCCCGGAGCTTGAAATTGGAGATGGATTTTTTCGCCTTGGTGACCACCGGCTGTTGCCCGGTAATGATCCTGAGCTGATCGATTCCCGAATCGATCAGCTTCGCGTTTTGCAGCGCCTCTCCGAGCCCCATGTTGACGACGATCTTTTCCATGCGCGGAACCTGCATGACGTTTTCCAGGCCCAGCTCTTTCTGGATGAGGTCCCGGTATTTTTCTTTGTAGGCGGTCTTCAGATTGGCCATGTCAAACCTTATCGATCACTTCCCCGCACTTGGAACAGGTGCGGACCCGTTTTCCGTCTTCCAGCGTTTTGCGTCTCGTGCGCACGCCCTTGCCGCATTTATCGCAAACCAGAAGCACGTTGGAAATGTGAATTTTACCTTCCTGCTCGACGATCCCGGCCTGGCGAGTCTTGCCGTCGCCCTTCATGTGCCGCTTATACATGTTGAGCTTTTCCACCTTCACGCTGGCCTCTTCCGGCAGGATCGCAAGCACCTTGCCCTTTTTGCCCTTCTCCCTGCCGGAGATGACCTCGACGATGTCGTCTTTTTTAAGGCGGATTTTTCCGGTCGCACTCACCATCACAACACCTCCGGGGCGAGGGAAAGGATTTTCATGTAGCGCTTGGCCCGAAGCTCACGCGCAACCGGCCCGAAGATGCGTGTGCCCAAAGGCTCCTTGGCATCGTTGATGAGCACCGCGGCGTTGGTGTCGAATTTGATGTAGCTGCCCTCGCTCCTGCGAATCTCCTTGCGCGTGCGCACCACCACCGCTTTCTTGACGTCGCCCTTTTTGAGCGTGCCGTGCGGTTCCACTTCCTTGAGCGCCACGACGATGATGTCGCCGACACGGGCGTAGCGCCGTCTCGAGCCCCCAAGCACTTTGATGCATTGCACGGTTTTGGCGCCGGAATTGTCCGCAACGTCCAGCACGGTTCTCAGTTGAATCATTTCGCGCTCTCCGCCTCGGGCAGAAGGGCCGGTTTAAGCACCTCGACCAGCCGCCAGCGCTTGTGTTTGCTGAGCGGCCGGGTTTCGCACACGCTGATGAAATCACCCGGGTTGCACTGGTTCTTTTCGTCGTGAACCATGTACTTCGATGTCGAGGTGACCACTTTCTTGAATTTGGGGTGGGCGAAACGCCTGTGCACTTCCACCACCACCGTTTTGTCCATCTTGTTGCTGATCACCGTTCCCGTCAGCGTTTTTCGTTTCTGCGTGCTTTCCAACAGGCTCTCCTATAGCATTGACTCAATTGACCTCATCGGCCGGTGGACCCTCAGGAACCCGAAGACGTTTTTTCCTCGGCCGTACCCTGGGTCGCGATTTCCTTCTGGACCGTCTTGATCCGGGCGATGTCCCTGCGTATCAGCCTGAGCCGGCTCGGGTTTTCGATCTTTCCGGTGGCGAGCTGAAATTGCAGGTTGAAGTACTCCTGCTGCAGGTCCGCCACCTTTTCCTCTTTTTCCTTGTCCGAGAGGTCCCGGATTTCACTGGCTTTCATATCGTTCTCTCTTAGACCCGGCTGATCACTTGGTGATGAATTTGGTGCCGAGAGGCAGCTTGTGCGCCGCCAGGCGGAAGGCCTCTTTCGCCACGTCCTCGGGCACGCCTTCCATCTCGTAAAGCACCCGTCCGGGCTTGATCACGCAGACCCAGAACTCGGGATTGCCCTTGCCTTTTCCCATGCGGGTCTCAGCCGGTTTTTTGGAAATCGGCTTGTCCGGAAAGATGCGCAGCCAGATCTTGCCGCCGCGCTTCACATGGCGGGTCATGGCGATACGCGCCGCCTCGATCTGGCGGTTGGTGATCCAGCCGCACTCTAAGGCCTGCAGGCCGTACGAACCGAAGCTCAGGTTTCCGCCGCGAAACGCCGTTCCGCGCATCTTGCCCTTGTGACGCTTTCTGTATTTGACTTTCTTGGGCATCAACATGATGCCGGCCCTCCACGCTCAGACAGATATTAAAAAAGTTCTCGCAGCGCGCACGGCGCTCCTGCGGTTGAGGCTCAACTCGCCTCCGCTTCGTTTTCCTTGGAAGGCGTTTTACCGGATTCCCCCTTCTCCGGTAGAATGTCGCCTTTGTACACCCACACTTTCACGCCGATGATTCCGAAGGTGGTTTTAGACCGCGCCGTGCCGTAATCGATGTCCGCCCGCAGTGTGTGCAGCGGCACCCGGCCCTGCCGGTACCATTCGCTGCGCGCGATCTCCGCGCCGCCCAGCCTGCCCGACACGCGGATTTTGATCCCCTGCGCGCCGAACCGAAGCGCCGACACGACGCTTTTTTTCATCGCCCGGCGGAAAGAAACGCGTTTTTCCAGCTGCAGCGCGATGTTCTGCGCGATCAGCGCCGCATCCAGCTCACCCCGGCGCACCTCTTTGATATTGAGGCTGACCTGCTTTCCGGACATCACCTTCTGCAGCTCTTCCTTCAGCTTGTCGACTTCCAGACCCTTTTTACCGATGATGATGCCCGGACGCGCGGTGTGTATGTTGATGCGGACCCGGTTTGCCGAGCGCTCGATCTCCACCTTGGAAATCCCGGCGTGCGACAGGGACGAAGTGATGTGATTTCTCAGCTTGATGTCCTCCACCAGAAAATCCGCATAGTCCTTGCGGGCGTACCAGTTAGAGGTCCACGTTTTATTGAAGCCGAGCCGGAATCCGTATGGATGTACTTTCTGCCCCACGTTGCTCTCCCGAGTTTATTTTTCTTCCAGAACCAGCGTGATGTTGCTGGTCCGCTTGCGAATCGCCGTGGCCATGCCGCGCGCGCGCGGCAGGGAACGTTTCCAGGTCACGCCTTCATCGACCATGATCCGCTTGACGATGAGATCATCCACATCCAGCACCTTGTGGTTCTCTTCCGCGTTGGCGATGGCGGATTTCAACAGCTTCTGCAGTTTGCGCGCCGCGCGCTTGCGCGTGAACGTGAGAATGTTGATCGCATCGTTCACGTTGCGGCCGCGGATCATGTCGGCCACCAGCCGCGCCTTGCGCGGGGCGGTCCGCGTGTGCCGGAGCACCGCTCTCACTTCTTTCGCTTCAGTAGCCATAATCGATCACCCTCGACGAATGGTTATTTGGCCGGGGCCTTTTTGGTCTTGCCGCCATGCGACCGGAACGTGCGCGTGGGAGAAAATTCCCCGAGTTTGTGCCCCACCATGTTTTCGGTGACGAACACGGGGATGAATTTTTTCCCGTTGTGAACCGCCAGCGTGTGCCCGACAAAGTCCGGGATCACCGTGGACCGGCGGGACCACGTTTTGACGATTTTTTTATTGTTGTGCCGGTTCATCTCCTCGATCCGCTTGAGGAGATGATCGTCGACGAAGGGACCTTTTTTTAGCGATCGTGCCATGGTTTCCTTACACTGTCGTGAAACAGGTTATTTCTTTTTGCGTTTGCCCAGAATGTATTTGTTGGACGGTTTTTTCACTTTGCGGGTCTTGAGCCCCTTGGCGATCTGCCCCCAGGGACTGCACGGATGCCGCCCGCCCGAGGACCGGCCTTCGCCGCCGCCCATGGGGTGGTCCACCGGATTCATGGCCACCGCCCGCACCCGCGGCCGGATTCCCATCCACCGGGTGCGGCCTGCCTTGCCCCAGGAGATGTTTTCATAATCGGCGTTGCCCACCGTTCCCACCGTCGCCCGGCATTTCGCTTCCACCAGCCGCACTTCACCGGAGGAAAGTTTCAGCGTGGCGTGCTTGCCTTCCTTCGCCATCAACTGGATCGAGTTGCCGGCGCTGCGCCCCAGCTGTCCGCCCTTGCCCGGCCGCAACTCGACATTGTGCACCAGCGTTCCGTCGGGAATCTTCTGCAAAGGCAGGCAGTTGCCCACCCGGACTTCCGCTTCCGGGCCGGATTGCAGCTTGTCCCCCACTTTGAGCTTGCTGGGAGCGAGGATGTAGCGCTTTTCGCCGTCGCTGTAAACCAGAAGGGCGATGTTGGCCGAACGGTTGGGATCGTATTCGACGCCCGCGACTTTCGCTTCGATGCCGTCCTTGTTTCTTTTAAAATCGATTTTGCGGTAGAGCTTCTTGTGCCCGCCGCCGCGCCGTTTCGCCGTGATGCGGCCGTTGTTGTTGCGGCCTCCCTTTTTGGAAATGGAAACCAGCAGGGATTTTTCCGGCTCGGTTTTGGTGACTTCATCGAAACCGGAGATGGTGCGAAACCGGGAGCCCGGCGATCTGGGTTTGAGCTTACGAATGGGCACAGCCGTCACACTCCTTCAAAAATTTCGATTTTGTCGCCGTCTTTAAGACGCAGCATCGCCTTTTTCCAGTTTTTGCCGATGCCGAGGGTGCGGCCGAAACGCCGCCGCTTGCCCCGCACGATCCCGGTGTTGACCTTCAACACCGTCACGCTGAACTGCTTTTCGATGGCTTCCTTGATCTGGATCTTGTTCGCGTTGAGGCTCACGCGAAACGACACCCAGTTGCCCTCCTGCAGCATTTCAGTGCTCTTTTCCGTGACCAGCGGTTTTTCGATCACCCGGTGAATTTCCATCAGGAGAGCCTCTCTTCGATTTTCTTGATCGCTTCGGGCGTGCACACGATCTTCTCATGCATGAGCAGGTCGAACACGTTGAGCCCTTCCACCCTGAGCACGTTGGCATCGGGCAGGTTGCGCACGCCAAGCTCCAGGTTGTCGTTTTTTCCGTCCACCACAAACAGGGTCTTCCCCTTGAGATCGAGACCCTCGAGAAGCTTGACCGCTTCTTTGGTCCTGGGCTCGCTGAGCTTGAGCTCATCGACCACGGTCAGCATCTGATTCTGCAGGCGGTCGGTCAGCACCGATTTCAACGCCAGCTTTTTTGCCTTTTTGGACATCTTGAAGCTGTAGTCCCTCGGCATCGGACCGAACACGGTCATGCCGCCGCGCCAGATTGGAGACCGCGTGTTGCCCGCTCGGGCGCGCCCGGTCCCTTTCTGCCGCCAGGGTTTCTTGCCGCTGCCGTTGAGCTCGCCCTTGTTGCTCTTGGTGCTTGCGGTGCCCCGCCTGCGGGTCGCCTGCTGCAGAGAAACGTATTGCTGCACGAGATTTTCACGGATCTTCACATCGAAAACCGCGGGCGCCGCTTCCACGGTTCCGACTTTCTTGTTGCTCGAATCTATCAGGTCCAGTTCTGGCATGGCGCTCAGGCTTTCTTCGATTTGATGATTTCCACCAGCTGCCCGTTGGCTCCGGGGATCGCTCCCCGGATCAAGAGCACGTTGTTCTCACTGTCCACCCGGACCACCTTCAGGTTTTTCACATGCACGGTGTCGCCGCCCATCCGGCCCGGCATCTTTTTTCCCTTGAGCACCCGGCCCGGATAGGTGTGCATGCCGACGGAACCGCCGCCGCGGAAGGATTCGTGCGTGCCCCGGGAACCGGGAGCCCCGCGAAAATTGTACCGCTTCATGACGCCCGCGAACCCGCGCCCCTTGGAGGTACCGATCACGCTGACGAGGTCTCCTTCACCGAAAATGTCCACCTTGATGGGATTGCCCAGTGCATCGTCTTCGATTTCCGAGCCGCGGAACTCTTTGAGTTTTTTTGCGGGAGCCGCTTTGAGCTTGTCGTAAAACCCTTTGAGCGGCTTGTTCGTGTGCTTGGCCTTGCGTTCTCCATAAGCCACGAGCACCGCATCGTAACCGTCCTTCTCCTGGGTGCGCTTTAAAATGGGAACGCATTTTTCCACCTGGATCACGGTCACGGGAACGCAGTCGCCCTCCTTGGAGAAGACCTGCGTCATGCCGACCTTTTTACCCAACAAACCGTTCATCGCTCACTGACTCGAAAAAAACCCGCAACACGCGGGATCAAAGTTTGATCTCAATGTCGACGCCGCCGGAAAGATCCAGCTTCATCAACGCATCCACCGTCTGCGGCGTGGGCTCAAGAATTTCCAGTATCCGCTTGTGCGTTCGGATTTCAAACTGCTCTCTGGATTTTTTGTCCACATGCGGGGAACGCAGGACCGTCCATTTGTTTTTCACGGTTGGCAGCGGGATGGGCCCCACCACCTTCGCCCCGGTACGGCGGGTCGTTTCTACAATTTCCGAGACCGACCAATCCAAAAGCTTGTGATCATACGCCTTCAACTTAATTTTTATCTTCTGGTCGGTCATCACTCAACAATCTCGTTCACGACGCCCGCGCCCACCGTACGGCCGCCTTCGCGGATCGCGAATCGCAGCCCTTCCGCCATGGCAACCGGGGTGATGAGTTCCACCTGCATGGAAACATTGTCACCGGGCATGACCATCTCCACGCCCGAGGGCAGGGTCGAAACGCCGGTCACATCGGTGGTCCTGAAATAAAACTGCGGCCGGTAGCCGTTGAAAAAGGGCGTGTGCCTGCCGCCTTCATCTTTAGTCAACACATACACTTCCGCCTTGAACTTTTTATGCGGTGTGATGGAACCGGGCTTGGCGAGAACCTGGCCGCGCTCGATCTCATCGCGCTTGGTGCCGCGCAGAAGGATGCCGACGTTGTCGCCGGCCTGCCCCTCATCGAGCAGCTTGCGGAACATTTCCACGCCGGTTGCGGTGGTTTTGGTGGTCGGGCGGAAGCCGACGATCTCCACTTCCTCTCCCACCTTGATGATGCCCGTCTCCACGCGCCCCGTGGCCACGGTGCCGCGCCCGGAGATGCTGAAGATGTCCTCGATCGGCATCAGAAAAGGCTTGTCCACCGGCCGTTCGGGAACCGGGAAATAGGTGTCGAGCGCTTCCATCAGCTCGAAGATGCACTTGTTCTTTTCCTCATCTTCCGGATTTTCCAGCGCCTGCAATGCCGAGCCGCGAATGACCGGAATTTCATCGCCGGGGAATTCATACTTGTCGAGCAGCTCGCGCACTTCCAGCTCGACCAGGTCCAGCAGCTCCGGATCGTCGACCATATCGCACTTGTTCATGAAAACGACGATCTTGGGAACGCCCACCTGGCGCGCCAGCAGGATGTGCTCACGCGTCTGCGGCATCGGGCCGTCGGATGCGCTCAACACGAGAATGGCGCCGTCCATCTGCGCCGCGCCGGTGATCATGTTTTTGACGTAGTCCGCATGCCCCGGGCAGTCCACATGCGCATAATGCCGGTTTTCCGTTTTGTACTCGACATGGGCGATCGCGATCGTGATGCCGCGCTCTTTTTCTTCAGGCGCCTTGTCGATCTGATCGAACGGAATGTAATCCGCAAGCCCTTTTTTAGCCAGAACCTCAGTGATCGCGGCGGTCAATGTGGTCTTCCCATGGTCGACGTGGCCGATCGTGCCAACGTTTAAGTGAGGTTTATCCCGGACAAACTTTTCTTTTGCCATGCTCGTTCACTCCGATTATGGATTCATCAATAATTATGCATGTGTCAAACTGCTAATCTTTCCTTGCCCGTCGCTTTCGCGATCAACTCATCCGCAATCATGGACGGAATGGGCTCGTACTTGGAATACTCCATCGAGAACGTCGCCCGGCCCTGTGTGGCGGAACGCAGATCCGTGGAGTACCCGAACATTCCGGAAAGCGGCACTTCCGCGCGGATCACCTTTGCACCCGCCCGCTCGCTCAAATCCTTGATCTTGCCCCGCTTGGAGTTCAGGTTGCCGATCACATCGCCCATGAATTCCTCGGGCGTCACCACCTCGACCTCCATGATCGGCTCTAACAGCACCGGGCTCGCCTTCGTGCAGGCCTCCTTGAATGCGATGGAGGCACAGACCTTAAACGCCATCTCGGAAGAGTCGACTTCATGGTAGGAGCCGTCGACCAGGGTGACGCCCACGTCCACAACGTGGTAGCCGCACAGAATGCCGCGCTCCATCGCCTCCTCGATGCCCTTCTGCACCGCGGGGATGTATTCTTTCGGAATGGCTCCGCCGACGATCTTGTTGACGAACTCGAAACCGGCTCCCGCTTCTCTCGGCTCGACCTTGATCTCGACATGCCCGTACTGGCCGCGGCCGCCGGTCTGCTTGACGTATTTGTAGTTGTGCTCGATCGGCTTGGTGATGGTTTCCTTATAGGCGACCTGCGGTTTGGACACGTTGACGTCCAGCGAGAATTCCCGCCGCATGCGGTCCACCAGGATCTCCAGATGCAGCTCACCCATGCCGGAGATGACGGTCTGATTGGTTTCGGAATTCACTTTGACGCTGAAGGTGGGGTCTTCCTGCAGTAGCTTGACGAGGCAGTCGGAGAGTTTGTCCTGCTCCGCCTTGGTCTTGGGCTCGATCGCGACGGAAATGACGGGCTCCGGAAAACTGATCGACTCCAGAATGACCGGATGCTCCTCGACGCACAGCGTGTCTCCGGTAAAAGTGTTTTTAAGTCCGATCGCCGCCGCAATGTCTCCGGCTTTGACGGACTTGACCTCCTCGCGTTTGTTCGCGTGCATGCGCAGGATGCGCCCCACCCGCTCGCGATGGTTCTTGGTGGAATTGTAAACATAGGACCCGCTTTTCAACTCCCCGGAGTACACGCGCACGAAAGCCAGCTGGCCCACGAACGGATCGGTCATGATCTTGAACGCAAGCGCGGAAAAGGGTTCGCTCGCGTCCGAACCGCGCACCACCTCTTCCTGCGTATTGGGGTTGGTGCCGTGAATGGCCGGAATTTCCTGCGGCGAAGGAAGGTAGCGCACTACCGCGTTCAAAAGCTGCTGCACACCTTTGTTCTTGAAAGCCGCGCCGCAAAGGATGGGCGTGAACTTGAGCTCCAGCGTTCCCTTGCGCAGCGCCGCGAGCAGATCCTCGTTGGGGATCTCTTCGCCGCCCAGGTATTTTTCCATAATGGTGTCGTCGACGTCGGACACCGCTTCCATCATCGCCTCGCGGTACTCCTTGGCCTGATCCAGCAGGTCGGCGGGAATTTCCTGTTCTTCATACACCTCGCCTTTGCCCTTCTCATCGCTGTACACGTTCGCTTTCATGTCGATGAGATCGATGACGCCCTTGAATCCCGCTTCCGCCCCCAAAGGCAGCTGCAGGGGCACCGGATTGGCGTTGAGCCGATCTTTGATCTGACCGACGCAGTTGAGAAAGTCCGCGCCCGCACGATCCATCTTGTTGACGAAACCGATCCTCGGAACCTGGTACTTGGTGGCCTGCCGCCAAACCGTCTCCGATTGCGGCTCGACGCCGCCGACCGCACAGAAGACGCCGATGGCGCCGTCCAGCACGCGCAGCGAACGTTCGACTTCGGCTGTGAAGTCCACGTGGCCGGGCGTGTCGATAATGTTGATCTGATGATCCTGCCAGAAACAGGTGGTGGCCGCGGAGGTGATCGTGATCCCGCGTTCCTGCTCCTGCTCCATCCAGTCCATCGTCGCGGTGCCCTCGTGGACCTCGCCCAGCTTATGACTGCGGCCGGTGTAATACAGCACGCGTTCGGTCGTCGTGGTCTTGCCCGCGTCGATATGAGCGATGATGCCGATATTGCGCCGTTTTTCTAATTCAGGTTTTTTAGCCATGACGTTTTAGAAAGTTGGGTCACCAGCGATAATGAGCAAAAGCCCTGTTGGCCTCGGCCATTCGATGCACTTCCTCTTTTTTCTTGATGGCGCCGCCGACATTATTGTATGCGTCCAGAATTTCCCCGGTCAGTTTCTCCGCCATGGTTTTGGCGGACCGGGCCTTGGCGTTCTGTATCATCCAGCGGATGCTCAGCGCGATGCGCCGCCGCTCCTTGACCTCCACCGGAACCTGATACGTGGCGCCGCCCACCCTGCGGGAGCGCACCTCGAGCAGCGGAGAGGTGTTGTCCACCGCCTTGCGGAAAACCTTGATGGGATCTTCCTTGGTCTTGCCGCCGATGGCATCCATAGCGTTGTAGAAAATCCGCTCGGCGACGCTCTTTTTTCCCTTGCGGAGAATGTTGTTGATGAACCGCGCCACAAGCACGTCGTTGTACTTGGGGTCCGGCGTCACCTGCCGCTTCTGCGCTTCTCGTCTTCGGGCCATGTTCTATATATCGCTTAAAGTGTTTGCTTTCGTTTTCAGGAGGACGCCGCCTTGGGCCGTTTCGCGCCGTACTTGGAGCGCCCCTGCTTGCGGCTCTCCACCCCCAGCGTGTCCAGGGAACCGCGCACCACATGGTAGCGCACCCCCGGCAGGTCCTTGACGCGGCCGCCGCGGATCATCACGATCGAGTGCTCCTGCAGGTTGTGCCCGACGCCGGGAATGTAGGTGGTCACCTCCATGCCGTTGGTCAGCCGGACCCGCGCCACTTTTCGGAGCGCCGAATTGGGTTTTTTGGGGGTGGACGTGTACACGCGGACGCACACTCCCCGCTTCTGCGGACAGGATTTGAGCGCGGGGCTCGCTGTCTTTTTCACCGGCTTTTCGCGGCCGGCCCGCACTAACTGATTGATCGTTGGCAAAGAAATTCCCTCCGCAAAATGCAACCACCTCGTATCGGGTAGCCAATACACCGGCCGCCCCAAACAAACCTCAATAAAAACAAGTGGTTATTTTCGGAAAATTCACGGCGTGAAAAATCCGTAATTCTAGCCACTCTTTCAGGATCAGTCAAGCAAAATTACCCGATCCGAACGCTTTATTCCACCGGCAAAGGCGCCTCTTCGGCTTTCTTTTCCGGTTCCTCGATTTCCGGTTCTTCGATACGGATGCCCGTGTATGCCCGGCATCCCGTACCCGCAGGGATCAGGCGGCCCATGATGACGTTTTCCTTGAGCCCCACCAGATCGTCCCGCTTGCCGCTGACGCTGACTTCCGTCAGCACCCGCGTGGTCTCCTGGAACGACGCCGCGGAGATGAAGCTTTCGGTGCTCAGTGAGGACTTGGTGATGCCCAAAAGGACCGGAATACCCTTGGCGGGCTTCTTCTTGTCGCGGATCATCTCCTGGTTCTTCTCGTTGAACACTTTCTTGGTGACCTGCTCTCCCACCAGAAAATCCGTGTCGCCCGAATCCTCGATGATCAGGTGGCGCAGCATCTGCCGGACGATGACTTCGATGTGCTTGTCGTTGATCGTCACACCCTGCAGCCGGTACACCTCCTGCACCTCGTTGACCAGGTAGTTCTGCAGTTCGTTCTCACCCAGCACGCGCAGGATGTCGTGCGGATTGGACGCACCGTCCATCAAAGGCTCGCCGGCGGTCACCTCGTCACCTTCGTGCACGTTGATGTGCTTGCCGCGCGGGATCAGGTACTCGCATTCCTCGCCGAGATCGTTCTCGACGATCACCTTGCGCATGCCCTTGACGAAACCGCCGAACTTGACCGTGCCCGTGATCTCGGTGATGGTCGCCTGCTCGTGCGGCTTTCTCGCCTCGAACAGCTCCGCCACCCGGGGAAGACCGCCGGTGATGTCTTTGGTTTTCGCCGACTCGCGCGGGATCTTCACGATCACGTCGCCCGCGTTGACGAAGTCGCCCTCGTGCACGTTGATGTGCGCGCCCGCGGGCAGGATGTAGCGGCGGACCGTTTCGCCCTCTTTGTTCTTGATGGAAATGCGCGGCTGTTTCTTTTCATCGCGGTGGCTGATGATGACCTTGGTCGAAAGCCCGGTGATCTCATCGAAGTCCTCTTTCATGGTGATGCCCTCGATGACGTCGCCGAACGCAATGGTTCCCTCCACCTCGGTCAGAATCGAGTTGGTGTAGGGGTCCCACTCGACCAGAGTGTGGTTGCCCTGCACCTCCTGGCCGTCCGCCACTTTGAGCTTCGCCGCATACACCACCGCGTATTTTTCCTTCTCCCGTCCGTTTTCATCCTGGATCAGAAGATGGCCGTTGCGGTTCATGACGATGATCTCGCCGCGCTGGTTCTTGATGGTGCGCAGGCCGGAGTACTTCACGATGCCGCCTTTTTTCGTGCTCAGCGTCGTCTGCTCGACAACCCGGCTCGCGGTGCCGCCGATGTGGAAGGTCCGCATGGTCAGCTGCGTGCCCGGCTCGCCGATGGACTGCGCGGCGATGACGCCGACCGGCTCGCCCACTTCCACCCAGTCGAGCGTCGCCATGTTGCGGCCGTAGCATTTGACGCAGATGCCCTGCTTCGATTCACAGGTGAGGCAGGACCGGATCCAGATGCCCTCGATGCCCGCGTTGTCGATCGCCTCGACGGCCCTTTCGTCGATGATGTCGTTGGCTTTCACCAGCACGTCGTTGGTGAATGGATCGATCACGTCCTCCAGCGCCGTGCGGCCGAGGATGCGTTCGTTCAAAGGCTGGATGATCTCGCCCGCTTCCACCAGCGAGGTGACGTTGATGCCTTTGAGCGTGCCGCAGTCTTCCTCCTGGATGATGATGTCCTGCGCCACATCCACGAGACGGCGGGTGAGGTAACCGGAGTTGGCGGTCTTGAGCGCCGTGTCCGCCAGCCCCTTGCGCGCGCCGTGCGTCGAGATGAAATACTGGATCACCGACAGCCCTTCGCGGAAATTCGCCGTGATGGGCGTTTCGATGATTTCGCCGGAGGGCTTCGCCATCAGTCCGCGCATGCCCGCCAGCTGCCTGAGCTGCTGGGCGCTGCCGCGGGCGCCGGAGTCGGCCATGATGAAGATGGAGTTGAAGTCCTCCGCGTCCTGACCGGACACGATATTTTCGTCTTCTTCCTCCAGCTCGCCGAACATCTCTTCGGAGATTTTCTCGGTGACGTGCGCCCAGATGTCGATGACCTTGTTATAGCGCTCGCCGTTGGTGATGAGCCCGTCGCGGTACTGGTTGTAAACCTTCAGGACCTCGTCGTTGGTGCTTTTCACCAGCTCGGACTTGGCTTTCGGGATGCGCATCTGATCCATCGAGATGGTGAGGCCCGCCTCGGTGGCGTGCTTGAACCCGAGCTTCTTCACGTTGTCTAAAAGCACGACGGTTTTTTCCCGGCCGATCTGCAGAAAGGCCTTGGAAATGAGATCGGAAATGGATTTTTTATCCAGCAGGCGGTTCACCGCATCGAAGCTCATCTCTTCGGGCAGCACTTCTCCCAGCAGGATGCGGCCGGTCGTGGTCTGCACCAGCTTGCCCCGCACTTTCACAAGGATGCGCGCCTGCAGATCCAGCTCGTCGGCGTCGTAGGCGGCGATCACTTCTTTCGGACCGGAAAACACCTTGCCCTCGCCCTTGACACCGCCGCGGATCTTGGTCATGTAATAGCAGCCCAGCACGATGTCCTGCGACGGCACCGCGATCGGCCGCGCGTTGGAAGGCGACAGCACATTGTTGGAGGACATCATCAGAAGCCGCGCTTCGATCCTCGCTTCCATGGACAGCGGCACGTGCACCGCCATCTGGTCGCCGTCGAAATCCGCATTGAACGCGGTGCAGACGAGCGGATGGATCTGGATCGCCTTGCCTTCGATGAGCACCGGCTCGAACGCCTGAATGCCCAGCCGATGCAGCGTCGGCGCGCGGTTCAACAAAACCGGATGGTCTTTCACCACCTCTTCGAGCACTTCCCACACTTCCGAGCGCTCCTGCTCCACCATCTTTTTCGCGGTCTTGATCGTGGAGGCGTAGCCTTTCTGCTCCAGCCGGTTGAAGATGAACGGCTTGAACAGCTCGAGCGCCATTTTCTTGGGCAGGCCGCACTGATGAAACTTGAGTTCCGGGCCCACGACGATGACCGAGCGGCCGGAATAGTCCACGCGTTTGCCGAGCAGGTTCTGCCTAAAACGCCCCTGTTTCCCTTTGAGCATGTCGCTCAGGGATTTCAGCGGCCGCTTGTTGGTGCCGCGCAGGGTGCGCCCGCGCCGGCCGTTGTCGAACAGGGCGGAAACCGCTTCCTGCAGCATGCGCTTTTCGTTGCGGATGATGATCTGCGGCGCCTTGAGCTCCTGCAGCCGTTTCAGCCGGTTGTTGCGGTTGATGACGCGCCGGTACAGGTCGTTGAGATCGGAAGTCGCGAACCGGCCGCCGTCGAGCGGCACCAGCGGGCGCAGTTCCGGCGGAATCACCGGAATGACCTGCAGGATCATCCACTCCGGCTTGTTGCCGGATTTGCGGAACGACTCGATGACCTTGAGGCGCTTGGCGATCTTGCGCCGGTTCATGACCGACTTGGTGACCCCCATTTCCTCTTTGAGCTCGACGGCGAGCGTGTCCAGGTCGATCTGCTTGAGCAGTTCGTAGATGCCTTCCGCGCCGATCATCGCCTTGAACGTATCGGGAAACTCAAGCTCCGTTTCCCGGAATTCCTCTTCCGAGAGCAGCTGCCCGAGCTTGAGGTCGGAATCCCCAGGGTCGACGACCACGTAATTTTCAAAATAGACCACGCGCTCCAGATCCTTGAGCGTGATATCGAGAATATGACCGATGCGGCTGGGCAGCCCCTTGAAGTACCAGATGTGCGCCACCGGGCTCGCAAGCTCGATGTGCCCCAGCCGTTCGCGGCGCACCTTGGAGAGGATGACCTCGACGCCGCATTTCTCGCACACCACGCCTTTGTGCTTCATGCGTTTGTACTTTCCGCAATTGCACTCCCAGTCCTTGACCGGACCGAAAATCTTGGCGCAGAACAGGCCGTCCCGTTCCGGCTTGAAGGTTCTGTAATTGATGGTTTCCGGTTTCTTGACTTCCCCGTAAGACCAGGAACGGATTTTTTCCGGCGACGCCAACCGGACTCGCATAGCGTCAAACATGATGGGATTTTTAGGCTTTTCAAAAAATGTCAAGCTTTCCACCAGGTTTATCTCCTATATAGGATTTATAAGTATCTTTAACTCCGCATGAGGGAGTTGATTTTCTTTATTTGCCCGATTCCATCAGTTCCACGTCGATCGCCAGGCTTTGCAGCTCCTTGACGAGCACGTTGAACGATTCGGGCAGGCTCGGGCTCAGGTTGGTGTCGCCTTTGACGATCGCCTCGTACATGCGTTTGCGCCCTTCGACATCGTCGGATTTGACGGTCAGCATTTCCTGCAGCGTGTAGGCGGAGCCGTAAGCTTCCAGCGCCCACACTTCCATTTCCCCCAGCCGCTGCCCGCCGAACTGCGCCTTGCCGCCGAGCGGCTGCTGCGTCACCAGCGAGTAGGGGCCGGTGGAGCGGGCGTGGATCTTGTCGTCCACCAGGTGGTGCAGTTTGAGCATGTAGATGTAGCCGACCATGACCTGCTGCCGAAACGGATGGCCGGTGCGTCCGTCCATGAGGGTGACCTTGCCCGAAGGCGAGCAGCCGCCCTCTTCCAGGATGTCGCGGATCTCATCCTCCTTGGCGCCGTCGAACACCGGCGTCGCCATGTGCCGGCCGGTGAACTTGGCCGCCATTCCGAGGTTGGTCTCCAGAATCTGCCCCACGTTCATGCGCGAGGGCACGCCCAGAGGATTGAGGATCAGCTCGATCGGCGTCCCGTCCTCCATGTACGGCAGGTCTTCCTCAGGCACGATCTTGGAAACCACGCCCTTGTTGCCGTGACGTCCGGCCATTTTATCGCCCACCTGCAGCTTGCGCTTCATGGCCAGGAACACCTTGACCAGCTTGATGACACCCGGAGACAGGTCGTCGCCTTTTTTCAGACGGGTGACCTTGTCCTCCATCATGGTTTTCAGGATCTGCACCTGATCCTTGCTGGTATCTTCAAGCTGGGCGAGTTCCCCGGGATCGACGCCCTGAGCGGGAATTTTGACCAGATCCTTGGCGGATATCTTGTGCAGCGACTCCTCGGTCAGCACATCGCCTTTTTTGAAGTTCGCGCGGCCCGCGGCGACCGCCTTGGTCACCTCCTTGCCGGTCAGAAGCTGGCGGATGCGTTTTTCCGTCTCGCTCTTGACGATCTTGATTTCATCGTTGAAATCTTTTTCGATGCGCGAAATTTCCTCTTCTTCGATGGAAAGCGTCCGCGAATCTTTATCGATGCCCTTGCGCGAGAACACCTTGACGTCCACCACCGTTCCCTGAACGCCGGGCGGCACCCTGAGAGAGGTGTCGCGCACGTCGCCGGCTTTCTCGCCGAAGATGGCCTTGAGCAGTTTTTCTTCCGGACTGAGCTGCGTCTCGCCTTTCGGCGTGACCTTGCCCACCAGAATGTCGTTGGGTTTCACGCTGGCGCCGATGCGGATGATGCCGCTGTCGTCGAGATTCTTGAGCGCCTCTTCGCCGACGTTGGAGATGTCGCGCGTGATTTCCTCCTTGCCCTGCTTGGTGTCGCGCGCTTCGACCTCGAATTCCTCGATGTGGATCGAAGTGTAAACGTCCTCCTTCACCAGCTTTTCACCGACAATGATGGCGTCCTCGAAGTTGTAGCCTTCCCAGGGCATGAACGCGACCAGCACATTTCTGCCGAGCGCCAGCTCTCCCTGATCGGTTGAGGGCCCGTCCGCGATGACATCGCCGCGCTTGATCTTCATGCCGCTGGAAACCAGCGGTTTCTGGTTGATGCAGGTGTTCTGGTTGCTGCGCTGGTATTTGTTCAGCGTGTAGATGTCCACGTTGGAATCCACCAGACGGCTGCGCTTGTTCTTTCCGAGATTCTTGCTCTTGTTCTCGGTGCGCACGACGATGCGCGTGGCGTCTGCGGAGATCACCTCGCCGTCGTTTTCCGCCACCACCACCGCGCCCGAATCGTGCGCCACGATGGCTTCCATGCCGGTGCCGACAAACGGCGCCTCCGCCTGCAGAAGCGGAACCGCCTGCCGCTGCATGTTCGAACCCATGAGCGCCCGGTTGGCGTCGTCGTTCTCCAGAAACGGAATGAGCGAGGCCGCGACGCTGATCAGCTGCTTGGGCGAGACGTCCATGAAATCGACCTTCTCGCTGGGAGACAGGATGAACTCGCCGCCCTTGCGCGCCGACACGATCTCGTTGACGAACTTTTTGTTTTCGTCGAGTTCGGCGTTGGCCTGGGCGATGACATACTTGTCTTCCATGAGCGCGGTGTGGAACTCCACTTCGCCTTTGGCGTATCCGTTCGACACCTTGCGGTAAGGCGTTTCGATGAAGCCGTACTCGTTGACCCGCGCGTAGGTGCTGAGCGAAGCGATGAGCCCGATATTGGGTCCCTCCGGCGTCTCGATCGGACAGATGCGTCCGTAATGGGTGGGATGCACGTCCCGCACCTCGAAACCGGCCCGCTCGCGCGTGAGACCGCCGGGCCCCAGTGCGCTCAGCCGCCGCTTGTGCGTCACCTCCGAAAGCGGATTGGTCTGATCCATGAACTGCGACAACTGGCTGCTGCCGAAAAACTCCTTGATCGCCGCCGTCACCGGCTTGGAGTTGATCAGATCGTGCGGCATGGACACGTCGAGATCCTGAATCGACATCCGCTCGATGATGGCGCGCTCCATGCGCACCAGCCCGACACGGAACTGATTTTCCAGCGACTCGCCCACCGCGCGCACGCGCCGGTTGCCCAGGTGGTCGATGTCGTCGATCTGGCCGATGCCGTTGCGCAGGCCGATCAGATACTTCATGACCGCCTTGAGGTCTTCGAGCGTCAGCAGCCGGTTTTCCAGCGGAATGTCCAGGTCGAATTTCTGGTTGAGCTTGATGCGCCCGACCACCGACAGGTTGTACCGTTTCGGATTGGAAAACAGGTTCCAGAACAGCGACTTGGCGATTTCCGGCGTCGGCGGGTCGCCCGGCCTGAGCCGCTTGTAAATCTCGCGCACCGCCTCATCCTGGGTCTGCAGCTTCGACGCCGCCAGGGTGTCCCGAAGCGAGGTGTCGGACGCTTCCTCGTCGATGTGCAGAATGCGGATCTCGGAAATGCCGTTGTTCTTGATGAATTCCAGGGTATCGGCGGAGATCGCCTGATTGGTTTCCGCGAACACCTCGCCGGTCTCGGGATTGACGATCTCATCGAGCAGAAACCGGCCCACCAGGCTTTCCTCGTCGATCTCCACTTTGGAAGAACGCGAAAGCCGCGAGATCTTTTTGGCCGCCACCGGAGTGACTTTCTTGTTGGCCTTGAGCACCACATCGTCGGTCTTGGAATCGACGATGTCCTCCAGCACCTTAAAGCCCTGCAGAAGATTTTTGGCGTTCATCTGGAAACGGCCATCCTTGGTGATCTGGATCTTCTCGACGTTGTAGAAAGTTTCCAGGATCTCCTTGGTCTCCATGCCGAACGCGTGCAGCAGGATCGTTGCGGGGAGCTTGCGCCTGCGGTCGATCTTCACATAAAGCAGGTCCTTGATGTCGAACTCGAAATCGACCCAGGACCCCCGGTCGGGGATGATGCGGGCGGAATACAGGATCTTTCCGCTGACGTGCGATTTCCCCTTGTCGTGCGAAAAGAAAGCCCCGGGCGAACGGTGCATCTGGCTGACGATCACCCGCTCGACGCCGTTGATCATGAACGTGCCGGTGGAGGTCATCATGGGCATCTCGCCCAGAAAGATCTTCTGCTCCTTGACCTCACGCACCACGTTGACCGTGATCTGCGGCACCTTCTCGGCGGTGAGCCGATCGATGACCTGCTGAGTGATCTCCGTCCGCGGCGGAATGTACGCTTTCCCCGTTTCCGGGTGCTTCACTTCCTCGACGATGTACTTCCCGGCCAGGTCCTTGATGGTGCGGGCGTTGACATCGATCCGCTCGCGGTCGAACAGCACCAGGCGCACCATGATCTTGATGGGATCGGCGTAGGTGAGTCCCTTTTGACGGCACTCGCTGATTTTGTGCTTCTCTTTATAAGAAACTTCCTGCCCGCAGGCGCTGCACTGCACCCCCGGTCCACCGAGTTCCTTGTACTCGCCGCAGCCGCACTCCCAGCTGCCCACCTCGTATCCGACGTATTCGATACGGGCGTTGATGTTGAGATCGGCGATCGGGAAAACATCGCTGAACACCTCCTCAAGACCGACGGCTTCGCGGAGTTGCGGAGCGATGTCCCATTGAATGAAGGACTCGAAAGACTTTTTCTGAATTTCGATCAGGTTCGGGATTTCATCTATAACAGGAATGCGGGCAAAGTTTTGTCTCTTTCTCAGGTTACCAATCGCTCTGTGCGAACGCATTTTCGGCATATTGTTATGACCTTTGAGTATTTAAGGATTGAATTACAAAATGACACGGTCAAATGCGATGAAAATGATTTCCTGATACGTTTATTTGACTTCCACAGTGCCTCCGACGGCCTCGATCTTCTTTTTGATCTCATCGGCCTCTTCTTTTTTCACCCCTTCCTTCACAGGCTTGGGCGCTCCTTCGACGAGATCCTTGGCATCCTTGAGCCCCAGACCGGTGATGGCCCGGACTTCCTTGATGACCTGGATCTTTTTATCCCCCGCGGCGGTGAGCACCACGTCGAATTCGGTTTTCTCTTCAGCGGCTTCGCCGCCGCCAGCCGCGGGTGCGGCCATCGCCATGGCAGGCGCGGCGGCGGTGACCCCGTACTTATCCTCCAGTTCCTTGACAAACTCAGACATTTCCAGAACGGTCATGTTGTCGATAAATGAGATGACATCCTCTTTGGTGACGGCCATCACGCCCTCCTTTCAATCGATCGATTTTTTTTTCAAAATAGGTTTATTCTAAAATCTATAATCCGCTGATCCATGAATTGAATTTGGTCATTTGCGCCCAGCCCCGGGAGCCGAAAAACCCGCTCAACCCGAAGCTTTTTTCTCGCGCACCGCATCCAGCGTTCCCACAAGTTTTCTGAGCAGACTCGCGAACACGCAGGCAAAATTTCTTGAAGGCCCTTGAAACACAGACAGCATGCTGGAAATCAACTCTTCCTTGGAGGGGAGATCCGCCAGAGCCTTGACTTCCTCGGGAGTGATCACCTTCCCCTCCACCAGGCCGCAAAGCACCTTCGGAGACTTGCCGTCGCCCGTTTTGGCATAATCGGAAAGCGCTTTCGCCGGCGCGATCAGATCGTCGCGGCTCACGACCAGGGAAACGGGGCCTTTGAATTTATCGTCCAGAAGCTCAAACGGCGTGTTCTTCGCCGCTTTTTTGGCGAGCGTGTTCTTGACAACGCAAAACTCCACAGACCGGCCGCGAACATGCGCGCGAAACGCGGTGATGCTCGGCGAATCGATGTTCTGGTAATCGGTCAGAATGGCGGACCGAGCGTTTTGAAACAGTTCGTTCAGCTTCTGGACCGCTTCCTCTTTTGCTGGCGTAGGCACGTTCAGAACCTCTCTTTGCTTTTCATGATAAAAACGTTTCCCGCAATTCCCCGCTCAGAGCGTGCATCAGGAGACATAAGCCACTTTCACACCCGCCCCCATGGTCGTGGAAAGAGACACGGATTTCACATAATTCCCCTTACTGGAAGCAGGCTTCATCTTGACCAGCGTGGCCATCAGCGCTTCATAGTTTTCCGCAAGGTCTTCGACCGAAAATCCGGCTTTCCCCAAAGGCGCATGCACGATCCCGGCCTTGTCGACGCGAAAATCGACCTTGCCGGCCTGAATCTGCTCGATGGCCTGTTTGATGTCGAAGGTCACCGTTCCGGTTTTCGGGTTGGGCATCATGCCGCGCGGGCCCAGCACCTTGCCGAGCTTGCCCACCTGTCCCATCATGTCGGGAGTGGCCACCACACGGTCGAATTCCAGCCAGCCGCCCTGGATCTTCTTCACCAGATCCTCGCCGCCCACATGCTCGGCGCCCGCATCCCGGGCCTCCTTCTCCTTCTCACCCTTGGCAAACACCAGCACGCGGAACTTCTTCCCGGTTCCCTTGGGAAGCACCACGCTGCCGCGGATGTTCTGATCGGCCTTTCTCGGGTCCACCCCGAGATTGATCGCCACATCCACAGATTCGTCAAATTTGGCGAAGCTCCCCTCTTTTGCCAGAGTGAGCGCCTCTTTCAATTCATACCTGACGGCGCGGTCCACCTTTTCCGCAGCCGAACGGTATTTTTTCCCACTTTTTGCCATGCGCCTGTCCCCGCGTTTTAATTAGCCTTCGACTTCAAGCCCCATGCTTTTCGCCGATCCCTTGATGATCTGCACTGCCGCCTCCAGATCCTGCGCGTTCAGATCCTCCATTTTGGTCTTGGCGATCTCTTCGACCTGAGCCCGGGTCACCTTGCCGACAAACTCCTTGCTCGGGTTGGACGACCCTTTCGCGATCCCGGCGGCCTGCTTGAGCAGCACCGAGGCCGGCGGCGATTTGGTGATGAACGAAAAACTGCGGTCCTTGAAGACCTCGATGATCACCGGAATGATCATCCCTTCCTGACCCTGGGTCTTGGAGTTGAACGCCTTGCAGAACTCCATGATGTTGACGCCGTGTTGCCCCAATGCGGGCCCCACCGGCGGAGAGGGAGTCGCCTGCCCCGCGGGAATCTGCAGCTTGATCAGCCCCATCACTTCTTTAGTCGCCACCTGTCTTCACCTTTCAATCAAAAACGAAAATCGACTCAGACCTTTTCGATCTGAGGAAATTCCAGTTCCACGGGAGTCGCCCGCCCAAAAATGGAAACCATGACGCGGACTTTGCCCTTGTCGTGGTTGACATCCTCCACCACGCCGTTGAAATTGACGAACGGCCCCTCGATCACGCGCACGTTCTCGCCCCGCTCAAAGGAAAACTTGGGCTTGGGACGCACGGACTCGCCCTTGATCTGGTCCATGATCAGCTTGACCTCGCTCTCGGAGAGCGGAACCGGGGTCTGCCCTCCACCGAGAAAGCCGGTCACCTTGGGCGTGTTTTTGATCCGGTACCAGATGTCCTGGGTCATCTCCACATTGATGAGGATGTAACCCGGGAAAAACTTTCTGGAGGATATCTTTTTCTTGCCCTTGCGCACCTCCACCACCTCTTCGGTGGGGATGATGATCTCTCCCAATTTATCTTTCTGGTCCGAATGCTCGAACTGTTCTTCCAGGCTCAGCTTCACTTTCCGCTCGTATCCGGAATATGTATGCAGGACGTACCACTCTCTAGACACAGTTCAATTCCGAATGAGATTAATTGATAAACGCCTGGACCAGTTTCGACAACAGGGCATCCACGAGACCCAAAAACAGCGATATCAGAAAAACCACCACGAGCACCACACCGGTCCCTCCCAAAGCTTCCCGTTTTGAGGGCCAGGTGACCTTCTTCACCTCCACTTTCACTTCGGACAAAAACTGAAGCGCCTTGGCAATCATCGGCAATCAAACCTTAAAATGACTACAGGCCAGGAGGGATTCGAACCCCCAACCCCCAGATTTGGAGTCCGGTGCTCTAGCCGTTCGAGCTACTGGCCTATGCGATCCGCATGCTGGTATCCGACAGAGACAGAGAATCCAAACGGCACTCCATCACGCCTCCCGGCACTCCGCTAAATTTAACAATCCAACGCTTGTTACTTGGTTTCCTTATGGGGGGTGTGTTTCCTGCAGAAACGGCAGTACTTATTGAATTCCAAGCGATTCGTCGTCTTTTTCTTGTTCTTCGTGGTGGAATAGTTTTTCCTTTTACATTCCCCGCACGCAAGATGGATGATGTCTCTCATAATCTTGTTTCACTTCCCATTACGATCGGAAATGCCAGGAAAATCACTGTCTCCCCGCCTGCCCCGCGATTGGGAACCTCAAAACCGGATAAGCAAAGCCCACGATCGGAATTGAACCGATGACCTCTTCCTTACCAAGGAAGTGCTCCACCCCTGAGCTACGTGGGCAATTTCCTTTAAAGTAATTTACCTCACAAACCGAAAGGTGGAGCGGGAAACGGGACTCGAACCCGTGACCCTCAGCTTGGAAGGCTGACGCTCTAGCCAACTGAGCTATTCCCGCAGTCTCCTCCAAAAAAAAGGATGGGGAGGGGAGGATTCGAACCTCCGAAGGCTGAGCCGACAGATTTACAGTCTGTTCCCTTTGGCCACTCGGGAACCTCCCCGGTCTGTATAAAATTGGTTGCCCCCAAGATGTGGACCAGGTCGGGCACTGCCCTCCGGAGCCTCTGATTTTACGGGCCGTCCGGGTTCCTGACGTTCCGTCTCCAACGAAAAAAGCGCACAAATTTATGGAGCTGGCAAAGGGACTCGAACCCCCGACCTGCTGATTACAAATCAGCTGCTCTACCAACTGAGCTACGCCAGCTCAGCAAAACGGAAAACGGTCATCTTACTGACTTCATTTCATTTTTGTCAATAAAAAAAGCGTGATTTCGAGATGTTTTGAAAGTCAGATGGGTTTATCTACCGCTGGGGAAAGTCAACACCGCGAAGTCTATCACGGCCGGTGATTTAATTATAGGAAATATGTTCGCCCAGGATAAAATTTGAAAGGATTTTATCACGGTCTGCCGAAATAATGCCACACTTAAATCCAGCCTGAATTTTCACGTAGAAATTTCAATAACTTATTCCCATCAATCCGCGTGCCACAATTTTGCGTTGTAACCGGACGTGCACGCGGACTCCGTGCCCCGATCCGCGTCAGCGCCCTTCGCGCCGCCTGCGCCTGGACGCAGGCTGCCCGCTGGATGCCGGGCATTGCACCCGCTCGCCACAGTCTGTGTGAACAGGCACCCGTTGCGTCAGGATATCGCCTCCCGGAACTTTTTTCAGACGCCGCATGACTTCATGGAGGCGCGGGTCCCGTTGGGCAGAACAAAAAACCGGCTCAACATCGGAATATGACGTTGCCTGAGCTTAAGCGAGGACATTCAGGCGTTTGCCCACCACCTCGAAGGCTTGAACGGCGCGGTCGAGATCCTCTTTTTCGTGCGCGGCGGAAATCTGAATGCGTATCCGGGCTTTTTCCTTCGGCACCACGGGATAGCTGAAGCCGATCACGTAGATTCCCTCCTGAAGCATGCGGTCGGCCATGTCGTGCGCGAGACGGGCGTCTCCCAGCATGATGGGGATGATCGGATGCTCCCCCGGCTGAATGGAAAAACCCGCGGCCTGGATCTTCTGCCGGAAAAAAGCTGTGTTTTCCTTGAGCCTGGACAGCAGCCCATCCGACCGGGTGATGAGCTCGATCGCTTTTAAGGTCGCCCCGGCGATCACCGGCGCGAGGGAGTTGGAAAACAGGTAGGGACGGCTGCGCTGCCTGAGCAGCGCCACCACTTCCTTGTTCGCGCTGGTGAACCCTCCGGAAGCGCCGCCCAGCGCCTTGCCGAACGTCGAAGTGACGATGTCCACCCGCTCCATCACGCCGCAATGCTCGATGCTGCCCCTTCCCGTTGCGCCGAAAAACCCCGTGGCGTGCGAATCGTCCACCATCACCTGCGCACCGTAACGGTCGGCCAGATCGCAGATGTCGGAAAGCGGTGCCACATCCCCGTCCATGCTGAACACCCCGTCCGTGGCGATCAATCGGCGGCGGTATTTCTGCGCGCGTTTGAGCTGCGTTTCCAGGTGGTTCATGTCCGCGTGCTGGTAGCGGAAGCGCTGCGCCTTGCACAGCCGCACGCCGTCGATGATGCTCGCGTGGTTCAGCCGGTCGCTGATCACCGCGTCCTCCGTGTCGAGCAGCGTTTCGAACAGGCCGGCGTTGGCGTCGAAGCAGGACGAATACAAAATGGTGTCCTCGGTCTCTAAAAACCGCGACACCGCTTCTTCCAGCTGCTTGTGCACCGCCTGCGTGCCGCAGATGAAGCGCACCGACGCCATCCCGTATCCGTATCGATCCAGCGCCTGCTTGGCCGCCTGCACGATCTCGGGATGGTCCGCCAGACCCAGGTAGTTGTTGGCGCAGAAATTGAGGACCTCGCCCCCGGTGGTGCGGATCTTCACCGACTGCGGCGAGTCCAGCACCCGCTCATCCTTATACAACCCGGCCTCGCGGATGGATTGCAGTTCTTCACCGATCGATTCGGTCATGCTGTCGGGCATCGGGGAACTCCCTCAGTGTTTCATCACGATTTTCGGATGCTCGCGGATCAGGCCGTCGAAACGCTGTTTGTCAAAACCCTCAAACGGCACGATGGTGCCCTCGCCCCGGTTCAGGATGACGTCGAAAATCTTGTCCTGCAGATCGTGGTGTCTGGATTCCAAAAGATTGCGCATGATGTACCAGGTCTGGAACACGCGGCGGCCGACGATGCCATGCAGGGTCTTCCCGTGCAGCACGATGTTCTGAAAATTCTGCAGCGTGAAATCGCCGCCGCACAGACCGAACAGGATGACGTCGCCGCCCGGCCGCACCGACTGGATCGCCGTGTTCAGCGCCTGGTTGTTGCCGGACATCTCGTACGCCACATCGACGCCGCGCCCCTTGCAGTGTTTGTGGATGGCCGCGACGATGTCCTGATCCGCGCCGTGCCCGGGGACCGCCGGCTTGTCCTTGTCCACCTCGATCGTGCAATCGACTCCCAGTTGTTCCGCCATGTTAAGGTGCGACGGATTGGGATCGACGCCGATGATGTTCGTCGCACCCATGGCGCGCGCCACCAGGATGGAAAACAACCCGATCGTGCCGCAGCCGAATATGGCGATCGACTTGCCACGCACATCCACGCGGCTCAAGGCGTGCACCGCATTGCCCAAAGGTTCCTGGATCGCCGCCACCTCCGGGCGGATCTTGTCGGTGTCCGTGCGCCAGAGTTCCTTGGCCGGCAGCTTGACGTAGTCGGCGAAACAACCGTCGGTGGAGATGCCGATGATGAGATGGTCGGAGCACACGTGCTCTTCGCCGATCTTGCATTGATGGCAGCGGCCGCAGAAGATGTGCGATTCCGTCGAGACGATGTCTCCCGGCTTGAAGCCGTAGGTCTTGGCCGAATACGAACCGGCGTCCATCACCTCGCCCAGCAGCTCGTGTCCGCAGATGCGGTACGGCGCGTGCTCACGCTCGATGGAATCGAAGATCATGTCCTTGAACGCGTGTCGGAACCAGATGCCCTTGTCCGAACCGCAGAAACCGGTGAAGCGGGGCTTGATGATGACCTTGCTGGCGTCGTCCGGATGGGCGGATTCGTCCAGTCCCGGTTCAGGAACATCCTGAATGTCCATCCCGGTGGTCGTTTCCCACTCGTCGCGTTGTATGTCCAATACCAGAGCTTTCACGCCATAGCCTCTAACGAATTCGATGATGTCGTTTGCACACCATTATACCTGCCTGCGAAACATTGCGCGAAACTCATCACAAGGAACTTGAAAAAACGGGCTTTCCCTGCACCATCACAAAGTCCGCCCGCTGCCGTTCGGGCATAAACGGCGCGTCCGCCCAGGATGCGGGTGTTTCTTCAATGCGGAATCCGGTGAGGTCCGCGCAGCGGCCGGGCGCGATGGTTCCCGCGTTGATCCGCAGCGCCTGCGCCCCGCCTTCGGTCGCCATTTGAATAATCTCCCAGCGCGAAACATCTGGCAGCAGCGCTTCCGCGATTTTAAGCTCGCGCAGAAAGTTCAGCGAAGCGTTGCTGGCTAAGGAATCGGTGCCGAGCCCGACGCTCACGCCGCGGTCGAGCAAAGCGCGCACCGGCATTGCGCGCGTGCGGCCGAACCACTGCGTGCCGCCGGGACAGAACACCGCGCGCACGCCGCGCTCGGAGAGCAGTCCGAGATCCCCATCCACTTCGTTGAGGTGCACCGCCGTCATGCCATCGAGAACGCCGAGCCCGTCCAGATAAGCGGCCGGGCTTTGACCCGGCGGCCGCCAGTCCGCATCGTAGGCCCCGCGCTCCTTGAGAAACGCCTCCAGCTCGCCGCCGCCATGCCTGAGGAACCGCACCTCTTCGGGAAACTCGGCGACGTGGCAGGAGAACGGCACTTCGTATTGCGACGCCAGCTGTTTGAGTTCGCACAGCAGCCGCGGCGACACAGAATACGGCGCGTGCGGCGCGAGGCCGAGCCGCAGCAAACCGTCATCCGCCGGAACCACCTCAAGAACCGAACGCACGCGCTCGAGCGTCGCATCCATCCGGTCATCGCGAAAACCCAGCGTTTCCAGAAACACCACCATGCGAAACGGCAGCCGCACCATGGCATCGAGCAGACCCGCATTCCCGGCGAAGTCGCCCAGCGCCGTCACCCCCGATTCCAGCATGGCCCACGCGCCTGCCTGCATCGCTTCGAGCCGCTCCGCTTCGGAAATTTGCGCGTCGGCGTTGAGAAGATCGCGCACCCAGTCGGTGAAGCGTTCCTTGCGGGAGAGTTTGCCCGAGAGCGCCGAAAGCGCCAGGTGGCTGTGCGCGTTCACGAAGCCGGGCAGCAGCAGGTGATCGGAAAGATCCAGCACTTCCGCCTCCGCCGCTTGAGTGGGCGTATCCAGGACGCTCTGGATGATTCCGTCCTCGATCACCAGCTCGCCGTGCTCCACAACCGTTTCCGGCCCGGTGATGCAGGCGCGGAAGCGGATTCTTTGGATGGATGAACTCATGTTAGTGAAAACCGGCAGAACAGAAACACGCGGGCAATGCCCAAAACTTTCTTACTTTTCATATCCACTCATCGTCGCCCCTTCTCCCTCCGGGCGGGAGCCCGGTCACAGCCAGGTGCTGTCGCGCCAGGCGGTGTAGCGTTCGCCGAAGCGCACCGCCAGCGCCTTGTCTTCCTCGCGCGCACGCAACCAGTTGAGCGGCAGCACGATCATAAAAACATAGACAACGCCGAACACCGAACCGCAGGCGAGGAACAGGCCCAGCAGCGTCAGGAAGATGCCCCAGTAGATCGGGTGGCGCAGGTAGCGGTACACCCCGTGCGTCACCAGCACCTCCGCTCCCGGCAGCACCGCGAGGGATTTGCCGAGATGCAGCATCGACAGAATCCAGAGAAGGACGCCGAACGCCCCGACAGACAGGCCGAGATACACCACTTCGTCAAAACCGAATCCGAAATGTTTGGGAGAAAAATAGACGACCAGAAGCGGCAGCAGGTACAGAAACGGAACGAGCACGTTCAACACGAACCGCTGATTCGACGACAGAGATTTAAAGTCCATGCGGCTGTGCGCGCACCCGGCGCCTCCTTCGTTTCAGGACGGCCGCGGCGCGGTCTCCCGGCGGCCGCCCAGGATCGTCCGCGTCAGGATGTCCTCGCCTTCCAGGATATCCACGTCCACGATGGTTTTATAAACCGGAAGCGCGGCTTCTTCCCGCACGTCGAACTTGACGCTGTCCTTCTCCGTCACCACCAGGCACTCGGCCCCCGCCGTTTTCGCCGCCTGCCCGATGTCCTCCAGATCCCGTGCGGTGAAACGGTGATGATCTCCGTAGGCACGCGACCAGACGAGGCGCGCCCCGGCGTTCGTCAGCGTGTTGTGAAAGTCCCTCGGGTTGGCGATGCCGCTCACCGCGGCGACCGGTTTGTCTTTCAGAAAACCCGGCGCCGACAGACGGCCGGTGCCCAGCCGCACGAAACCCGTCAGCTTGAGCGCGGTGCGCACAACGGGGGTCTCCTCGGGAACGATCTCATCCAATACTGAGAAAGCAGGTTCTTTGCCGCAGCGGGTGAGCACCACCAGATCCGCCCTTTTCATTTCCGTGAGCGGTTCGCGCAGAATGCCCGCCGGGAACAAGCGGCCGTTGCCCAGCGGTTTTTTTTCATCAAACAAAAGCAGGTTCGCGTCCCGTGCCAGATCCAGGCGCTGGTAACCGTCGTCGAGGATCAGCGTGTCCGCGCCCAGACGGTCGATGGCGTGCCGTCCCGTGGCGCAGCGATCCGCCCCCGTCAGCACCGGAACGGTCTTGAGCCGTTCGGCCAGCATCACCGGTTCGTCACCCGCCTGTTCTGCGGACAGAAGCACCCGCTCGCCGTCGCTCACCACGTTCACGCCCTGTTGCGCGGTGCCGCCGTAACCGCGGCTGAGGATGGCGGGCTTCAGGCCCTGCCCCTGAAGCGCCTGCGCGATCCAGATCACCAGCGGCGTCTTGCCCGTGCCGCCGAGAGTCAGGTTGCCGACGCTGACGACGCGGCAGGGCAGCTCGAGCACTTCGATGCGACCGCGGCGGTAGGCCCGCATGCGCAGCCGGTGGCCCAGGGCGTAAATCAGCGATCCCGCCCGAAGCAGTGCGTAAAGCGGCGCAAGGTACAGCGGCCGGTCGGGGGCGAGCGTGCGGTAGAACCATTTTTCCCACTGCATTAATACAAACCTGTGCGTTCGATTCGGGTTATACTCCGGGCTATGCAATTCGCGTATTCTATCATCCTCAGCGCCGCCCTGCTAACTGCATTCCCCTTCGTTATCATACGGTTTGCGTTCGACTCCGGCTTTCGCAAAGAAATGTGGGCGCGCCACAAAGGCGGCAGCGATTTGCAACCGGCACCGGGCTGCCTGTGGCTGCACGCATCGTCCGTCGGCGAGGTGCGGGCGGCGCAGCTGCTCATCCGCGCCCTCAAGCAGGAGGACGACGCCGCGCCCATCGTGCTGTCCACCTTCACCCGCACCGGATTCGAGCTGGCGCAAAAGGAAAGCGGCGTCCCGGTGTTCCGCCTGCCGTTCGACCACCCCTTGTGGCTCAAGCCACTGCTCGACAAACTTCAACCCTCTATTTTGGTTCTGATCGAAGCGGAATTGTGGCCGTCGCTGCTGGGTGTGTTGAAACAAAGAAAAGTTCCGGTGCTGCTCGCCAACGGCCGCATGTCGGAAACATCCCGCAGCCGTTACGCGGCGGTGCGGCCGTTCTTCCAATGGCTCGCCGGTGCGGTGACGCATTTTTCCATGCGCTCTAAAATCGACGCGGATCGCCTGCGCTCACTGGGAGTCGACGACGAAAAAATTTCCGTGACCGGCAACGTCAAGTTCGACGCGCAAAGCGATCCCGAATGCGCGCACGCCGTAAAAGATGTCTCCGCAACCGCACCGTGGCTGGTGTGCGGTTCGACCCGTCCCGGCGACGAAGGACCGATTCTCGATGCGGTGCTGAAGCTGCGCGAATCGGTGCCGTCGCTCAACGTCGTCATCGCCCCGCGCCATCTGGAACGCTGTCAGGAAGTGGAGCAGTTGATCGCGGACTACAACGTCGAATACGCGTTGCACACGAACACGCAAGCCGACGCCAACGGCAAAGAGGGGACGTTGATCCTGCTCAACACACTGGGCGCGCTGAATTCCTTTTACGCCCGGGCCGCCGTCGCCTTCGTGGGCGGCGGCTTCAACCCGCGCTTCGGCGGACACAATATTCTGGAACCCGCCGGTTTCGGCCTGCCCGTCGTGTACGGCAGGCACATGAACAATTTCGAGGAAGAAGCGCGGCTGCTGCGCGAAGCGGGAGGCGGTATCCAGATCGAACGTCCCGAACAGCTTGAGACCGTTCTGCAAAAACTCCTGACCGACCCTGACGAACGAATGCGCCGCGGCAGGCTCGCCAGAGAAACCGTCGAAAAAAACCGCGGCGCGGTGAAAAAAAACATCGAATGGATTCGCAAACTCCGCCGTTCCATTTCGAACACCGCCCCGGAACACCGCGCATGATCCATTCCCTGCATCCACCTTCCGGCCTCCGCGTCCCCGCATGCGGAGCGGAAGTAAATCCCTTCCCATGATGCCGCTGTACCACATCATTTCCACGCTGGCTGTCCTGCTGGCAGCGCCGTTTTCGTTCATCCACGCTCTTACGACCGGCAAAAAAAGAAGGGGTCTCTGGCACCGCCTGGGCTTTGTGCCGCCGCTGCCGGAAGCGGATTTGCCGGACACCCCGACCCTGTGGCTGCACGCGTTGTCTCTCGGAGAAGTGACCGCCGCCAGACCGGTTCTCCACGCTCTCAAACAGAAAGCGCCCGGCATCCGCATCGCGGTCTCGGTCACCACCGACACAGGTTACGACGGCGCGCAACAGCACCTCGATTTTGCGGACCGGATTTTTTTTCATCCCCACGACGCCTGGCCTTGCAACAAGGCGGCGGTCGAGCGCATCCGTCCGGACCTGTTCGTGCTCATGGACACCGGATTCTGGCCCGGCTTTCTGCATCATTTGGATCGCAAAAAGATCCCGGCGCTGCTGTTCAACGGCCGCATCTCCAAAAGGTCGCTGCGCCGCTACCAGGTATTGCGTTCCTTTTTCCGCACCGTGTTCAACCGCTTCGACCTGCTCGGCATGAACAACGCCGGCGGCGCCGAAGCGATGCGTGTATTGGGTGTGGACCGCGCACGCGTGCAGGTGACCGGCGATCCCAAATTCGACGGATTGCAAATCATCCCGCCGCAGGAACGAACCGCGATCCGCAACGAACTTCGCATTCCCGACTCCGGCCGCGTCTGGGTGGCCGGGAGCACGCACGCGGGAGAAGAAGAAATCGTTTTGAGCGTCCATCAAAAACTGAAAAGCCGTTTCCCGGATCTGCTGTTGATCCTCGCGCCCAGACGGCTGGAACGGATCGGCGATCTCACCGCCCTGCTGACCCGGCGCAAGATCCCGTTCGCACGGCGTTCCAGAATCGATCCCGCCCATGCCGAAGTGCGCGACGTGCTGCTGCTCGACACGATGGGCGAACTCGCATCCGCTTACGCCATCGCCCAGATCGCCTTCGTCGGCAGGAGCCTGCTGCCGCCGGGCGGCGGCCACAGCCTGATGGAACCGGCCGCCTGCGGCATTCCGGTCCTGCACGGACCCCACATCGAAAACTTCCGTCCATTGGCAACGGAATTTCAGGAACAGGGCTGCGCCTTTGAAGTGCGCAACGAGCAGGAGATGACCGAAACCCTGACGCGTCTGCTCGACGACGAAGCCGCGCGCTCCCGCATTGCCGCAGGCGCACCCGCGCTGATCGAAAACCACCGGGGCGCATCCGCGCGCATGGCCGGAATCATTCTGGAAACATTGAATGTTGGATGAATTGGGAAAAGAATTGCGCGTCAAGCGTTCTTCGTTTGCGCGCCGCCGGTGCGCAGGCTGACGAACCACACCGCCAGCGAGGCAAGCAGAAACGCCGGCACCAGCTCGTAGATCACCGCGTCCGAAAGGCCGGAAACCTTCCACACGATGGTGGTGAGGAATCCCGTCAGCATGCCCGCCAGCGCGCCCTGCCGGGTGACTCTCTTCCAGTACAGGGTGAACAGGATGACCGGACCGAAGCTGGCCCCGAGGCCGGACCAGGCGAACAGCACGAACCAGAAGATGACCCGCGTTTTCGTGAGCGCGATCGCCATCGCGCCCAGTCCAAGCACCAGCACCGTCAGCCGCGCCACCCGGATCTGCGCCCGATCCGAAAGCGCGCCTTTCAACAGCTTCGCATAGATGTCGTGCGCCGCCGCCGACGCCGCGACGATGATCTGCGCCGATACCGTGGACATGATGGCCGCGAGCACGCCGGTGAGGACCACCGCCGTGACCACCGTGGGCAGCAGCGATTCCGCCGCGCGCGGGAACAGGTGTTCCGGATCGTCCAGCCCCGGAAACAGCGCCGTGCCGGCGATGCCCAGCAGGATGGCGGAGCTGTAGATCAACAGCCCCCAGCCCATCGCGATCCAGATGCCGCGCTCGATGGTTTTCGTGTCCTTCGCCGCCATGTAGCGCGTGAGCACATGCGGCTGGCCGGGATAGCCGAGGCCGATGCCGAGCAGCCCCACCAGCGACCCGAAAAACACCGCCGTGGTCTTGCCGCCCATCCAGGCCAGCGTGTCGGGACTTTCCGTTCCGACCTTTTCCGTCATGCCGCCGAACCCGCCCAGCTCCGCCACCGCGACCAGCGCCAGCACCACGATGCCGAACACCATGATGAGCCCCTGCACGAAGTCCGTCCACGCCACCGCGCGGAACCCGCCCATCATCGTGTAGACGATAACGATGGTGCCGCCGATCGCGATGCTCCACACATGCGGCACGCCGAAGATCGCGTCGAAGGTCTTGCCGATGGCGGTGAACTGCGCCGCCACGTAGGCCATCATGCTGGCGAAGATGATGACGACCGAAACGATGCGCAGCGCGTGCGTCTTGTCGTTGAAATGCGATTCGAGGTAATCGGGAACGGTGAGCGCGTGGGTTTCGTGCGAGTGCTTGCGCAGCGGTTCGGCGATCAACAGCCAGTTGATCGCGTACCCCATCAGGCAGCCCGGCAGAAACCACATTGCCGAGAGTCCTTCTTTATAAGCCAGCCCCACCGTGCCCAGCACCGCCCAGGCGCTTTCCGAGCTTGCGGTGGAGGACACCGCCGTCACCCAGGCTTTGAGCGAACGGTCGGCGAGAAAAAAGTCCGCCGGAGAACGCGTGGCCCTTGAGGTGACGACGCCGATCCCCAGCATCAACAGCACATAGAGAACGAAGACCGCCGCGATGGCTCCAGTGAGTTCGGTCATGGTATCTTCGATGGGAATGGCGGAAAAACGCGGTCCCGGCGGCCGGCCCGAATGTCGAAAACGCCTGCCGTGCCTGCCCGATGACGTCTCCCCTTCGTGGGGCCGGGCTGGATTTGTGCCCGGAATTTAGCTACTATAACCCCTTTCAAATTCCGGGAGGCGATTTTTTTGATGCAGCAATACGATTTCAAGGCCATCGAAGCGAAATGGCAGAAGCGGTGGGAAGCGGAAAAAACCTTCAAGGTCGAGCGCGATTCCACCAGGAAAAAATATTACCTCCTGGAGATGTTCCCCTATCCCTCGGGCCGCATCCACATGGGTCATGTGCGCAACTACGCCATCGGCGACGCGGTCGCCCGCTTCAAGCGCATGCAGGGGTTCAACGTGCTGCATCCCCTGGGCTGGGACGCGTTCGGCATGCCCGCCGAGAACGCCGCCATCCAGAACAACACCCACCCCGCCGAGTGGACGTTCGAAAACATCCGCACCATGCGCGCCCAGATCAAAAAGCTCGGGTTCAGCTACGACTGGGACCGCGAGATCGCCACCTGCCGGCCGGAATACTACAAGTGGAACCAGTGGTGCTTCTTGAAGTTCATGGAGAAGGGCCTGGTCTACCGCAAGCTGGCGACGGTCAACTGGTGCGAATCCTGCCAGACCGTGCTCGCCAACGAGCAGGTGGTGGACGGACAGTGCTGGCGCTGCGACGGCCAGGTGCAGCAGAAGCAGCAGCAGGGCTGGTTCTTCAAAATCACCGACTACGCCGACCGCCTGTTGCAGGGTGTCGAGCAGCTCGCGGGCGGGTGGCCGGAACAGGTGCTGGCCATGCAGACACACTGGATCGGCAAAAGCCGCGGCGCCGAGGTGGATTTCCCCATCGCCGGGTCCGACACGGTCATCAAAATTTTCACGACGCGTCCGGACACCCTGTACGGCGCGACGTTCATGGTGCTTTCGCCCGAGCACCCGTTGACCAAAACACTCTCCCGCGGCACCGGGCAGGAGAAGGCCGTCGACGCGTTCATCGAGCAGGCGGCGCGCGAGGACAAGTTCTCCCGCACCAGCGAGACCGGTGAAAAGCTGGGCATCTTCACCGGAGCGCACGCCATCAATCCGCTGACGAAGGAAACCATCCCGATCTGGTCTGCCAATTTCGTCCTCATGGAATACGGCACCGGCGCCATCATGTCGGTACCGGCGCACGATCAGCGCGACCTCGATTTCGCCCGCAAGTACGGATTGCCCGTAAAGGTGGTGATCGCGCCGCCCGATGAAACCCTCGACGCCGCGACGATGACCGAGGCCTACACCCAGGAAGGCACGATGGTCGATTCGGGTCCGTTCGACGGTGCGTTCGGCCAGGAGGGCATCGCCAAGGTGTGCGAGTACCTGGAAACGAACGGGCTGGGCAAGGCGACCATCAATTACAAACTGCGCGACTGGGGCGTCTCGCGCCAGCGTTACTGGGGCACGCCCATCCCCGTCATCCACTGTCCGGGCTGCGGCATCGTGCCCGTGCCCGAAAGCGAGCTTCCCGTCGAGCTGCCGCTGAACGCAAAGCTCGGCCCGCGCGGCCAGTCCCCGCTCGCCGGGCTTTCCGAATTCACCGACACAGTCTGTCCCAAATGCGGAAAGCCCGCCAAACGCGAAACCGACACGCTCGACACCTTCATCTGCTCATCGTGGTATTTCGACCGCTTCACCTCGCCGCGCAACGACAGCGAGGCGTTCGCCAGACAGGACGTCGAATACTGGATGCCGGTGGATCAGTACGTCGGCGGCATCGAACACGCCATCCTGCACCTGTTGTACTCGCGGTTTTTTCACCTCGTTTTCCGCGACCTCGGCCTGGTGGCGTCGCCGGAGCCGTTTTCCCGGCTGCTCACCCAGGGCATGGTGATCAAGGACGGCGCCAAGATGTCCAAGTCCAAAGGCAACGTCGTCGATCCGGACGCCATCATCGAACGCTACGGCGCCGACACGGCGCGGCTGTTCATCCTGTTCGCCGCGCCGCCGGTCAAGGACCTGGAATGGAGCGACCAAGGCGTGGAAGGCTGCTCGCGTTTTCTCAAACGCGTGTGGCGCATCTTCACCGAATTTTTAGAGGACATCAAATCGCCTGCGGCGCTCCCCGCGGCGGACGCGGAGCTCAGCAAGGAACTCAAGGAGCTGCGCCGCAAAACCCACGTCACGCTCAAGCGCGTGACCGACGACATCGCCAACCGCCTGCAGTTCAACACCGCCATCGCCGCCTCGATGGAGCTGGTCAACCACCTCTATGCCTTCCGCGAGACCTGGGCGGTTCAGAAACAATCCGGCGAGGCCGCACGCGCCGTCGTCAAGGAAGCGTTCGAAACGCTGGTGTGCGTGCTGAACCCGTTCGCGCCGCACATCGCCGAGGAGATGGGATCACTGTTGGGGTACTCGCAAAGCGTCGGCGACGTTCCCTGGCCCGGCTTCGACGAGCGGCTCATCGAGTCCGAGGAGATGTTGATTGTGGTTCAGGTCAATGGTAAGGTAAGGCAAAAGATCACCGTCAACGCGGACATCGCCGAAGAAAGCCTCAAATCGCGCGCGCTTGAGGATGAAAAGATCCTCGAACTGACCCGCGGCAAGGAAATCAAAAAGGTGATCGTGGTGCCCAAAAAACTCATCAACATCGTCGCCAAATGAATTCTTCAAAATGTCCCGCCGTTCTCGGCTGGGGATGGGCCCTGCTGCTGTTTCTCACGGGCTGCGGCTACCACCTTGCGGGCACCCAGAACACCCTGCCGCCGCATCTGAAAACCGTGGCCATTCCGGTTTTCAAGAACGTCTCGTCCGAACCGGAGATCCACCGCGATCTCACCAACGTCATCCGCGAATCGTTCATCACCGACGGCCGCTTAAAAGTGGTCGAAACCGCGCAGGCGGACCTTCTGATGCGCGGCAGTCTGAACCATTACAATCTGCGCGCCGTGTCCTTCAACACCAGCGATCAGGCCTCGGAATATTACGTGGAGCTGGGCGTCGACATCAAAGTCAACGATCAGGTGAAAAAGAAATCGTTCCTCAAGCAGAAGTTCAACACCAAATGGGATTTCCGCTCCAGCGCGGATGTGATCAACTCCGAGGCCGCCCGCCAGACGGCCCTGAACGACGCCTACAAAGACCTGGCCAACCGGCTGGTGAGCATCGTCATCGACCAGTTCTAGTCCTTCGCCCCCGTTGACCCCGCAAGCCGCTTTACAGGAAATCGAGCAGGATAAGGTCCGTCCCTGCTACTTCCTTTTCGGGGAAGAGACCTTTTACCACACGGAAATCATCCACAGCCTCACCGGCAAACTGATCACTGCGGACAACCGCGAATTCAACCACGAATCCCTGGATGTCAAGACCACCGGCGTGCAGGACTGGATCGCCGCCGCCAAAACCTTCTCCTTTCTCGGAGGCACCAAGCTGGTGCTGGTGCGCGACCTGCACGAGATCACCCTGACACCCAAAGAGGCGGACGCCCTGATTGCCTACGTCAAGGACCCGGCGCCGGAAAGCTGCCTGGTGCTGACCGCTCTCAAAGCAGACCGCAAGAAAAAAATATTCAAAACCCTGTGCAAGGAATCCTTTGCGGTGGAGTGCGCCGCTCCCAGGGAATCGGCGCTCCTGCCCTGGCTGAAAAAGCGGGCGGAAGCGCAGGGCTACCGGCTGTCCGGCGAAGCCGCGAACATCCTGATTGCCCGAACGGGCCCAAAACCCGGCATCCTCGCATCGGAGCTGGAAAAGGTGCTGACCTTCGCGGGGAAAAACCGCACCGTGACGGAAGAAGAGGCTTCGCGGGTGGTGGGCGAGAGCAGGCAGGAAAACGCGTTCGCGCTGACGGATGCACTGAAGGACAAAAACGGAGAAAGAGCCTTAAGGCTGCTGCACAACCAGCTCGATCACGGTGAAGACCCGATCAAGGTGATGGGATCGATCGCCTGGCAGTTCCGCGTGCTCTGGGAAGTCAAGGCGCTCAAGGGGAGAAAGCTTCCGGCCGCGCGCATCGCTCAGGAAATGGGCGCGAAACCGTTTCTCGTGGAAAAGGCGATCCGTTACACGGAAAATTTCACAAGGCAGGAACTCAAGCGCAGCTTCCAGTATCTTGCGGAAGCGGACCGGAAACTCAAAACATCCGGCGGCGACCCGCAGGCGATTCTGGAATCGCTGGTCCTCAGGTTGTGTTTCAAGAATGCAAACGGAGAGGGATGAAACCCGTTCCTGATTCCGCAATGCGAAGGGTTTCAGGGGGAGGCGGAAAGCTTGTTCACTTTGCGGGACAGGCTGGAAATTTTCCGCGATGCGGCCCGCCGGTGCAGAACCCCTTTGCCGGCCACCCGCGAGATGACCTTTTCGGCATTTTTCAGCTCTTTGGCCGCTTCTTCCTTATTGTTGTTGGATACTTCTTCAAGAACGTTTTTAGTCGCGTTCTTGACCATCGTCCGGTACCCCTTGTTTCTTTCGTTGCGCTTTGCGTTTTGGCGATTGCGTTTTTCAGCCGATTTGTGGTTTGCCAAAGACGTTCCCTTTCCTGTTGATCCGTCCTTCAATGGAATTCCCTGCGCTTTCAAAGCACAGAGCCGGAAATCCGCCGCGTTGCCGAGAAACAACGCAGCCCGTGGATTTTTCCGGGAGCAAGGAACTTGTATACTGCATTGCGCGGGGGATTGTCAAGTGCTTGCCGGATAAGACCCAACCCCGTCACACCAGGCGGCGCAAATGATCCACCAAGCGTTCCATTTGATCGGAAACATCGAACAGAAATCCGTTTAAGGCTTCTTCTTTTTCAGGATCGGAATCGAAAGGAGCGAGGGCCGCATGGTCTCTGAGTTCGGGAAGTTCCTTTTGCAGGGACTGGATTTCCGATTGCAGCCCCTCGACCAGACTGGGAGGCAGAGGCGTGTTCCTGTCCAGGATCGATCGGAGCGGTTTTTCCAGGCGGAACCGGGTCGCCGCGGCCGGGGCGCCGCGCACCGCATCCCGCTCTACCGGAGCCTGGATCGCGTCGGCGATGATGCCCGGCAGTTCCTGTTTTAAAATTCCGGCTTGCTCCTTCAATGTGGCCCGCAGGGAAAGGCTCTCCAGCCGCACCGAATCGGCCGAAGCCGGAGCCTGGGAGGATTGCAAATCCTTCTGCTTGCCCGCGTTTCCCGTTTTTTGCCGGGATGGGGATGAGGGCCTTGCAGGGTTGAGCGACAAGGGATCGACCACGACACACCTTTAACGATAGGATTGAAATCACTCTCAGTTTACCATCTAAGTCATTGAAAATAAAGTCGCTCAACCCTAAAACACAGAAGGGTGTGCATCGAAACCGTTGAAAAACCGTGAGATAGGCAGCAAGGTGGGAGTGTCCGGAGAGAATAAAAGTGCGGTCAGGCGTTTTGGGGAGGCAGGATCTGTGTCAGGTGAGTCCGCAGCCGTTCCATTTCCGTTTTCAGCTGCCGGTGCAGGGCTTGCCAGTGTTCCCGCTGCCCCTCTCTGCCGGCGATCTCCAGGCTGGACGCCGCCTGCTTGACCGGCTCGGCGCAGATATTGGCCGACAACCCCTTGATCGCATGCGCGTAGCGTTCCACCCCCTTGGCGTCACCGGCGGCCAGCGCCTCGGTGAGCCCGTCCATGCGCTCCATGGCGTCCACCAGAAAAATGGCGGCCAGCTCTTCGAACAGCGATTCGTCGCCGCTGCAGATGGCAAGGGCTTTGTCCTTGTCGAGCACCGGTTGCGTTTCAGGGGGCATGGTCGGGATTTCCGGTGAGGGCCTGAATCTTGCCCAACAGGCGCTGGATGTCCACAGGCTTGGTGTCGTAATCGTCGCAGCCGGCGTTCAGCGCCCGTTCCCGGTCGGACTTCATCGCGTGCGCCGAGAGTCCGAGGACCGGAATGGTCTGCGTCTCTTTCATCGATTTCAAACGGTGCGTGGCTTCCCAGCCGTTCATCCCCGGCAGGCTCATGTCCATCAGGATCAGGTCCGGCGTTTCCGACTGCGCCGCCGTCAACCCCTGACTGCCGTCCACCGCGGTGACCACCTTGAAGCCGTAACGTTCCAGCCGGCGCTTGAGCATGTCGCGGTTCAGTTCGTTGTCTTCAACAAGGAGAATTTTGAGCATGCTAGCGATCGTTTCGGGAATCGCGGCCGTTTTGTTCGAGTGAATCGTGGAAAAGAAGAAACCGGATTCCGATGTGTTTTGATCTAAGGCAGGGTTTGCGTTGAAAAAAGACGCCCCATCAATCCCGGCGCAAGCAGGAACCTGGAGCGTCCTCACGTCTCAAAGACGCACGCCTGTTGAACCCAGTCTATCTTCGATGCATTCCGTTTTCAAGTGGATCGTTCGACAAAGAATGGATCGCGGTCGCAACAGGCAGCGTTTCCACTGTGTTTTTGAAAAGCTCCCGAAGCGTCACTGCATCTCGGCGCGCGATTCCGGCGGATTGTCCACGACGAAGCGGAAGTCGGATTCCGCGCCTTTCTGAACCAGGGATTTGAGATCCTGGGACGGGCTCAGCGTGAGCTGGTTGAAGGGGATCGTCAGTCCGTTTTCATTGCACACTTGCACGAGCACGCCGTTGATTTTCCGCTGCAGGAAAAAATAATCGCCGGCGCAGCGGCCGTCCACTTTCACGGAAACCAGCAGGTTGAGCGAACTGGCCTGGGCGCTGTCGAACTGCACGTTCAGGCTCTTAAAGTCGGGGTCCTCTCCCTCCAGGCGCTCGTTGAACTCCTGCCGCAACCGGTTCTCGAACAGCTCGGGCAGATCGGTGCAGATCTTCGACTGGACGCCATAGTCCAGGCCGAAATGGACGAGGATGCGAAAGCCCGTCGAAAGGTTTTTCGGGCTCATCTGCAGAAATTCGGCGGTCGGGAAATAACGCCGCGAGGAAAGGCATTCCAGGATCACCTGTTCCGAGGTCTGTTTCACCACGCGGCCGTAGGTGTCGTCGGACAGGATCACCCAGTCGTCCACACGCGTCGGAAACCACTCCTCTTCATGCACCAGCGGCCGGGAATGGTGGCCCACAAGTTCGCCCACGGTCAATTTGAGCAGACCGCCCTGCAGCCGGGCATTGCGTAGAATGACGTAGACACCGATCTCCTGGACCAGCCAGGGGATGCCCTGCCAGATCATCCTCTCTCCCTCGCGCACCGTTCCCAGATTGAGAATTAGCCGCAGTTCCTGGATGAACCCGGGAATGAACTCGCGGAACGCCAGCGCCATCCCGACACAAATCAAAATGACGATGCTGAGGATGAGCCAGTCGTCGAGCAGGTACAACGACACGATGCTGGCGGTGGTGCACACGCCGAAGATCAGCAGCCGGTACGCGGCTTTGACGACTTTCTGGTAATGCGAATCGAGCCGGGCCAGCAGCTTGGTTTTGTTCGCCAGCACCCAGTAAATGGAATACAGAAACGCCCAGAAAATCAGAAACGTCGTGACGGCGATCAAAAGATTGCGGCCGCGCACCTGAAAGAAGTCGCGCATGAAACCGGAAGTCATCTTGAACACGGAGATGTCCGTATCCTGCAACTCGTTGAGCTGTTTTTTGCCCTCTTCCAGATCGAGCTTCAGATAATCCGGATTGTATTTTTCTTTCAGGTCCGCAAGTTTCTCCTTGAAGTTTTCTTTGATCTCCTTATGCCTGACGGCCGTGGTTTTACTGTTTTCCAGACTTTCAATCTGTTTGACTTCCAGAGCCATCAGCTCTTCCAGGTTTTTCTGCGCGCCTTCGTAAGTGGCAATCTGGTCCTTGAGAGACTGAATCCAGGTTTTCAGATTTTCGATTTTGCGCGGCCGTTCGGTGATCTCGCGCAGCGCCAGCAGCAGGGGCTTGGTGATTTCCTGAAGTTCCTGCGTCCAGGAAAGTTCGGACTGATCGTGATCCTTGAATTCAGCTTCCTTAAGCTGGGTCGCCATCGATTCGAATTTTTTGTTGAGCGAGGTCAGTTCGCTTTCGATTTCCTCGATCCGTTCCGGTTCCACCTGAGATTCGGGAGACGCTTTGAGCTCCTTAAGCTCATTGCCAAGCAGGATGCGCCGTTGCGTGATCTGGATCAACTGCTTCTGCTGTTTTTCCAATTGAGACAGCTCCACTTCGCCGTTATTGGCGGACGCTTCCGGGGAGGCGTCCTGGGCCTGGGAAAAACCCGCGCACACTAAAATCAGCAAAACAGCAAACAAGGCAGGCCGGATTGCGGAAACAATCGGGCTCGCACCGGTATCAGGCACCATGCAGCAAGCTCCTGGGTCGGTTAGAAGGGTTGGGGGATTCCACACTGAGAGCGTGTTTGAAAAAACAATGTCGCGAAGTTCATACCAGTTCGCCAAAATTGACGAAACGCAGCGTTGTATAAAATGTTTCGCCTATCCTATCACAGCGGCTGAATCGTGATCCCATTGTTTGAAAAAAATATCAAATGGAAATTGTGAGATCAATCACAATCAAGCTGCGGTGGGAACCGTCGCCACAGGCAGGGCAATGGAAAAAAAACGAACATCCATTATAATGCCATCACAAATCACAAACCGATAACCACAGAGACCCTGCCCATGACTGCACGACGATGGATGTTGATCTTGTTTCTGATGGCCCTGGCTGGATGGGGTTGCGGAGAAGGAGGGAATAAAATGAGCGGCACGCCCGATTACATTTCAGACGATTGGTATCTGGACGACAAGGCACCTCAGACACCGGACCAGTTTTTGCGCAAGAACGGAAAAGTGGCCGCCAATGAACTGGTGGGATACATCCACCGCTTCGGAACCGACCACGACCGCGAAAAACTGGTCGCCATTCAGACCGAGTTTCTGCAAAAGACGCTCGATCTTGCGCGCGCCGTGCAAAAGCAGAAAAAATGAGCCAACGGTTCTTCCCCAGGCCGGATGCGGGGTTCAGGCGGTTTTTTTGCCGGTGAGCCGGTAGTATGCGTGCGGCCTGAGCCAGCGGATGGCCTGGCCCATCATGGGCGCGAACCACACCCTGGAAGGCACGTACACCACGGAAAAGCCCATTCCAGATTTGAATTCACTGAGAGACGCGTTCTCCGACGTGTGCAGGCCGTGCACCACTTCGCGGATGTTCCCGGACTGGGCGAACACTTGCAGCAGCTCGTAGAGCAGACCCGTTCCCAGGTTGCTGGACAGCGCCTCGCTGGCGATGTGAACGCCTTTGATATACGCCGTGCCTTCCACCGCATCGGTTTCGATGAACCCGCCGAGCCTCTCGCCGATGAGTCCCGCGAAGATCATTCCACGCCGGGGATTGAAATACTGCATCACGTGCTGGCGAAACCGCTGCGGGCTCAACCGCCTGCCATAGCCGTGCCGCTCTTGTGCCGAAAGGTACACCGCATAGCCCTGCTTCAAGATCAGATCCGGCCGCAGCACCTCCACCATGCGGACTTTTTTCAGACAGCTTCTTATTTTCGTTCGGCGCCGGGGGCTCAGGCAGCTCAGATCGTAACCCGCAAGATCCGTCAGCAGGTTTACCGGAATGCTGCTGTTCGCGGCGCCGGAATCCCCCGCCGCCAGCGCGGTGCGGAACCCCCAGCACAACGGCGACGGACGCTCGGCTTCTTTCGTCCGCATGCGCGACATCCAGTGGAGGGAACGGTAAAACCCGTTCGGGAACGCTTTCCAGTAGCGGCCGCGGTGCTCCAGCACCGACGCGCCCTGCTCCCGCAGCCATTGCGCCAGTTGCGTTTCGGAGAGAGAGGTCATCACCGCTTCCCCGGCGTCCCGGTAGATTCTGTTCGCCACGATCAAAATCCTTTCAAAAAAAATGCGACCGCAGGAATCGCAGAGAGAATGCTTTAAATTTTTTTATCAAAATTCTATAGAAGTTAAAATATAATTTTTATAAATTTCAACTTAAAGACTGCCAAATAAGATTTAATCCCTAACCTGCGAAAGCGATCAACATAAAACCGAACCCAAGACAGCGAGTGCGATCCCTGATCGCGAGTGTGCGCAAAAAAGGAGTGCGGCAATCACTGCGAATTTACGCGCACAAAACCCGCAACCGGGTGAAGGCGTTCATTTCCGACTGGATTTTTGAAATCCGGTATGCTACCCGCACCCGCTCGATCGTGCCTTTGAACGGACTGTGCATCGAAAGTGAAAACCGGTCCCAGGGAGTGCATTACGAACCCACCCGGATTTTCATCCTCAAAGCGGTGTTCGATTGCCTGGATGTGGAATTTCCAAAATGCGGGATCGTCGATTTCGGGTGCGGCAAAGGCAGGGTGCTGGTGTTCGCCGCCGCGCAGGGGTTCGGCAACGTCACCGGAGTGGAGTTTGCGCGCGAGTTGTGCGAGCACAGCCGCAGCAACTTATCGGCGTTCGCGCAAAAAACCGGCAGGCGGTTTCGCTACAACGTGCTGAACATCGACGCCGCGGTTTACCAAACGCGGCCGCAGGACAACGTGTTCTTCTTTTTCAATCCTTTCGGTGAAAAAGTCCTGACGCGGGTTCTCGACAACATCGATCAGGCTAGAAATCGGCAAGAGGCGTTTTTCATCTACGTCAACCCGGTCCACCGGTCCGTTTTTTCCGGCCGCTACCGCACCATCCGGCACATCGAAAACCACGAAGCGGCCTACAACGCCGTCATCTACAAAAAAGAACGCCGCTGAACGCCGCTCGTTGGCACAAACGCCGCCGTTTCATTTCTGGCAGATCACGAACAACGCGCCTTTTTTCTGATTGTCGATCAGAATCCGGCCGCGCGTGTTCACTTCGATCACGGAAAAACCGGTGCGCTTGAGAAGCTCCAGCACTTCCTCTTTCTGGAACCAGTAGGCCGTGGGCTGGTCCTTCGCGAAAAAACGGAAATTGTAACGGCCTCCCGTCCGCAGCCAGGGCAGCGACTGCGCCGGCAGGTGTTCCCGGCGGCGGTGCCGCGCGACATTGAGAAAAAACGAGAGCGCCTTGTTGTACCAGCGGGCTTCAAAATTCAAAAACGAAAAAATGGCCACGCCGCCCGTCACCAGCACCCGGTACGATTCCCGCAAAGCCGGTTCCAGCAAAGAAGGCGAGATGAAAGACAGCACCTGCTGCAGGTAGATCACATACTGATAGATTCCCGATTCAAAGTCATGCAGATCGGTCATGTCCTGCCGGAAAAAAACCACGTTGCTGTCCGCAATTTTTTTATTTTCGTTGGCGGTGGTGATCATGTAATCCGAAGTGTCGCAGGCGTCAATGTGGCTGAAACCCATTTTTTCCAGATTGAAGCTGATGCGCCCGCCCCGGCAGCCCGCGTCCAGAATGCGCCCGTCCTTCCGGTCGAGGTATTTTTGCAGCACATAGTGTTCGGAGACATCCAGGCCGCTGAACGCTTTCTGGGCCCAATAATGCTCTTCTTCAGTCGGGAAATGAAATCGGCGCGGTTCCATGGCGGCGGCATTCCACGCAATGAGGGATGATCGATATACGAAATTTCTCACACCGTATAAGCCGGATCAACCCCAATCCCTGAGGCGAACACCGTGGTTCGTGCCGGCTCAACCCCTGCCTTCGTTTATTCAAGGGTTTCAACCCTGGGAAAGAAAATAGTGTTACAATGTGCGCGGCCAAACTCCTCAACACCGTTTGTCTCGAACGCCCGTCCCGGCATCGCGGTTGCACGTCAAAATCCGGATGGGCCTGATTCACCTTCGCATGCAAAGCAATGAACCGTTATAAAAAATACCTTATTCTGATCCTGGCCGTGATCCTGGCGGGCTGGGGCCTGTCCCATATGGCGGACAACACCCGGCACAACACACAGATGGTGGTCTACAATCAGACCGGCCAGTCCCTGGTTCGCATTCAGCTCAAAACCGAAAAAACCAAAAAGAACCTCCACTTCAACAGCATCGAAGACGGAGCGGAACTGTCCATCCATTATCACCTCGATACGGAAGACAGCGGTCAGTTGTTCCTCCAGCTGGCCGACGGCAGACAATGGATGAGCGACCCCACACCCATCGGTCCCGGTAAACGCGTCGTTCACAGAGTCACCAAAGAAGGCATCGATACGCTGCTGAAAGAGATGAAAACCGATTGAGCAACACCCGCTCTTCCTGAATTGCAGGAACGCCTCCAGCGGGGCCGCCCATTCACGGCCGCAACGCATTCCCGCATTGAAATTGCTTGCCTTGCCACCCCTTCCCGTGCGATTGCACGGACCTCCCCCCGCACATTGCGGCGGCGCCGGTACCGGCCTATATTGAAAGAATGTTTCCAATCAAGCCAAATTCCATGCACCCATTTTATCGGGGGGCCCGATCATGTTTACCGTCAATCATCGAATTGTGTCCATCTTCTTTCTCGTCGCCATCCTCTTTCTCCCCGACATCCCGTTCGCGCAATCCAACCACCAGATCAAAGGCCTGACACCCCGGGTGACCGCCGACTACATCCACGCCGTCATTCAGGCGGATCGCAGGATTTATTCGCATTACATCGTGGACCGTCTGGCAAAAAAGATCGATCTCAAAGCCACCGAAAACTGGGAGGAAGAAAACACGCTGCTTTTGCCGGCACAGTTTTTATTGAAATCGTCCCAGCTTGCCAATGAAAGCGGGATCGGTCTGCGCTACCACCTGATGAGTCTGTGGCCGATCAACCCCGCCAACGCGCCCCAATCCGAGGAACAGAAACTGGGGCTGCGCGAGGTGGTCAAGGACGCGTCGCGGCCGTTCACCTGGATCGTGAAATCCGGCGATATCTGGTACTATCAGGCCATCTATCCCGACGTCGCCGATTCCGATTCCTGCGTCCAATGCCACAACCGTCATCCTCAGAGTCCCAAGACCGACTTCAAGCGGGGTGACGTCATGGGAGGCATTCTGGTCAACCTGCCCATCGGCAAACACGTGAAAAAGCCCGATGTGAAACAACACCTGTTCACGCCCGCGGTGGTTTCCGATTACGTGCACGCCATCCTGGAATCGGACCGCCGGGTTTATTCGCAGTACATCGTCGACCGGCTGCAGAGCAAAAACATCGTCCACGCCACCGAACAGTGGCAGAGCGAGGACGGCCTGCTGCTGCCCGCGCAGTTTCTGCTGAACGCTTCGCAGCTTGTGGCCAAGCGCAATGTGGGCGTCGATTTCCGGCTGATCAGCCTGTGGCCCATCAACCCGCGCAACCACCCGGCCAACGATTTCGAACGCAAAGGGCTCGAGATCGTGGACATCCATCCGGTCCGTCCCTACACCGGGCAATTCCGGGAGGGGAAAAAACGCATTTACCAGTCCGTCTATCCGGATTTTGCGGTCACAAAAGGCTGCATTCAATGTCACAACGCTCACCCCAACAGCCCGAAAAACGATTTCCGCATCAAGGAAGTCATGGGAGGCATCGTGGTGACACTCAACCTTAAAAACGATCGCCAGCCTTAAAAACGCGGCGCCGCGATCCGCGAGTGCACGGACTCCGCCCGGGTTCGGCACCCGCATTCGCCACAAAAAAACCGGAGGCGTTTCCGCCTCCGGTTTTTTACATCCGCGCCGCTGCTTGCCCGCCGCGGCGCAATGTCACAATTCGCCTTTTATCAACACCATCCGGCTCTCCGGCAAAGCCTCAATCTTCATACAATCGTGACACGACCTTGACCATTCCGCCACAGTCCCCTGCCATCCTGTGTGGGCCCGGAACCTTGAATTTCATATATTTATCATTGCGGATCCCACCCTCCAGGTTTGAGGTTAGTCTCCTCCTCCGGTACCTCCTGGAGGGTGGTTTCCGCGCCGATCGGATTCAAATCATGAACGGACAGACCTCCTTGAGCGACGATGCGAAGATCCTGCTGGTGGACGACCAGTCCCTGTTCAGTTTGCATGTGCTATCGGGACTCAAGAAACAGGGATTCGATTCCGTCGAGATGGCCGTCAACGGACGCTGCATGCTGGACTACTTAAAGCGCAGCAGGTTCGACCTCATCATCTCCTGCTGGTACCGGCTCGATATCAGCAGCGCCGAGCTGGTGAACACCATCAAGAGCCATCCGGATTTCCGCGAGCTGCCCATCATCATGCTCATCGATCCGGAGGAAAGCAACCTGTCCCATCCTCCCGAACAGGAAGGCGTCGCCCGCTTCCTTTCCATCCCCGTCGACTTCCGCCGCCTGACCCAGGCCATCCTGGAAGTGCTGGGCAAAAAGGTACCCGCTAGCGAATTCTGAGCAGGTCCTGCACATAACCGGCAGGATTCACATCGGGTCACGCGGCTGCGCCAGCCAGCTCTGCGCCTCGATGAACACCCGCTTGACCTCCGGGTAATCCTTCTTGATCTGCGATTCCATCAGCGTCACCGCTTCCTCCACCTGCTGCGAGGACATCTGGTCCTTGAAATCCAGGCTGACGTTCAACAGCACGTCGTGCGGACCGAAGTGCACCGTGAGCACCTCGTTGACGTTCAAGATGTGCGGATTTTCCGTGAGGATGGTGCGGATGCCGGAAACCACGCGTTCGCTGGCGGCCTCGCCCACCAGAAGCCCCTTGCATTCGATCGCCAGAAAACACGCCGTGATCGCGAGGATCAACCCGATCATCACCGACGCCACGCCGTCCAGAACCGGCAGGTTGAGTTTCTGCGCCAGGAAAATGCCGACCATGGCCACGATCAGTCCCAGCATCGCCGCAGTGTCTTCGAACAGCACCGTGAACAGCGTCGGGTCCTTGCTGCGGCGCACCGCCGCCAGCAGATTGAATTTGCCCTGGGTTTTCTTGAATTCCTTGAACGCCACCGTCCAGGCCACGCCCTCGAACACCATCGCCAGCGCCAGAACGATGTAATTGATCATCGGATTCGTCATCGCTTCCGGATGCTGGATTTTATGAATGCCTTCATAAACGGAGATTCCGGCGCCCAGTCCGAAAATCAGGATGGCCACCACGAAGCTCCAGAAATAAAGCTCCATGCCGTAGCCGAACGGATGCGACTTGTCCGCCGGGCGCTTGGCCTTTTTCATTCCATAAAGCAGAAGCCCCTGATTGCCGGTGTCCACCAGCGAATGCACCGCCTCGCTGAACATCGCGGAGCTGCCCGTGTACGTGGCCGCGCCGAACTTGGTGATCGCGATCAGCGAGTTTCCGATCAGAGCGGCGAAAATCGCTTTTTTCGATGAAGGATTGGCCATGATAGGATTTTTATGGTTGAGGGTTTTCAGATTGGGGGCCGGTGACGGCCCGGCTGCGGTTTGTCAGGGAGGGCCGATCCAGCCATGCCAGTCCTCATCGATCATGCCCTTGTCCTTGTAACGGCGCATCGCGTCCTTGCAGTCGCAGTTGCGTTCCAGTTCCTTGAGATGCTCGAAGCACAGAGCGATAACGCCTGGGAACCGGGCGATGGCGGCGTCCACCTGTTTTTTCTCCGTTTCGTTCTGCATGCCTTCGAACAGTTTGCCCGATTCGAAGCCCCTCGGCACCACCCCTTCCGCATAATTCGTGAGGTAGCAGACCGGGGCGTAGCACATCTCCAGCTCCCGCGCGAGAAAGGTTTCCGGAATCAGCGTCATGCCCACCAGATCCGCTCCCAGAATGCGGAATTTGCGGATTTCCGCCGCCGACTCCAGCCGCGGACCCTCCGTGCACACGTAGACACCTTCCTCGTGGTGCGAAAGGCCGCTGTTGTGCACCGCCTCGTGCAGCGCCCAGCGGATTTCCGGGCAGAACGGCTGGTTCTGCCGGATGAAACCGATGCCTTTGTTTTTAAAAAAAGTCGATTCGCGGGTGCGGGTCTCGTCGATGAGATCGTGCGGGACGACGAATTCCCCCGGCTTGTATTTTGTGGCGATGATGCCGGGCCCCGACCAGGCCACGATGCGCTCGACCCCGCATTCCTTGAGCGCGTAGATGTTGGCGCGGTAATTGACGAAGGGAGCGGTGATGGAATAATCCTCTTCCCCGTGCCGCGATAAAAACAGAAAATCCCGTCCGGCGAATGCGTAGCGGTGCATGGGGGCGCTCTTTCCGAACGGCGTATCCAGCTGCGCGCATTCTTTTTCCTCGCCCAGCGCGCCTTCCGCAAGCAGCCGGTATGCGCCGCTGCCGCCGATCACCGCCCACGTCGCTTTCATCGTTCGATCGTCATTCCCGCTCCGCGATCACAAAACTCAATCCAGATACGTTTCGATGTCGCCCACATAATGCGCCGCCGATTCGCGGATGCCGCGGATCTCCGCCTCGGTTAACGTACGCTTCACCGTTGCGGGAGAACCCAGCACCATGCTGTTGGGGGGAACCTTGGTTCCTGAAGTGACCAGGGCTCCCGCCCCGACGATGGAATTTTCCCCGATCTCCGCACCGTCCATCACGATCGCCCCCATGCCGATGAGACAGCGCGGCCCGATCGTGCATGCGTGCAGCGTCACATTGTGTCCGACGGTGACTTCGTCGCCGACGATCAGAGGATGGGTCTTGCGCGCCACGTGCAGCACGCAGCCGTCCTGAATGTTGGTGTGGTTGCCGATGCGGATGTAATTGACGTCCCCGCGCACGACCGCGTTGAACCACACGCTGCTTTCCTCGCCGATTTCCACATCGCCGATCACCTGCGCGCTTTCCATGATGAGGGCGGAGGAATCCACCTTGGGGGTCTTTTCCTTGAAGGGATGAATCATCGTTGCGTTCCGATTTTAAGGTTTTGCGTCATGACGATCCGTTTCCAGGCGCGAAACAACGGCAGCCCGCCGGAAACAGGGGAATTTTTGAGGCCCTTATTAAAACACGTTTCCGTAAATAGACAAGTCCGGCATCACGAAGCGCCTGCACCCGTATCGGTATTTCCGGCCCCCGTGCGGGCCCGGTGCGCCTCCCGGATGCGGGCGCGGCTGGTCTCGGCCAGCCGGCGCCGGTCGGCTTCACCGTGGACCTCAGCATGGACGATGCAGGTGGCATCGAGCCGGGGCTGCTTGAGCAGCCTCAGGATATGCCTGAAAAACGTCATGTAGTACCAGCAGGCCACCGAAGGGCGGTTGCCGTCGTGATACAGGATGGTCACCGGCACCACTGGCGAGCCGGACTGCGCCGCCGCCTCGAAAGGCGAGGACTTGAACGCGATCACATCCGCCCCGTCGGTGGCGCCGCCTTCGGGAAACAGAATCACGGAACAGCCGCTGTTCAAACGTTCCCGGATTTTTTCGACCAGCTCGGCAACCTGCTGCCTGCGGGCGCGCTCGGCGAAAACCGTGCAGCCCAGACGGGCCATAAGGTTGAACAGCGGCCAGTTTGCGATTTCGGATTTGGAAACGAAAAACGCCGGAAAGCACGAGCCCAGAACGAAGATGTCCGGCGTGCCCACGTGGTTCGACACGATCAGCGAACCCGGAGCAATCTGGCGTTTCCCCTCGACCCGCACCCGGATATTGAACCCGATGCAGGACACCACAGCCCAGGCGCGGGTCAGCACCGTGAGCACCTTGAGATGACGCTTAGAGGAGAAAAAACGCAGCGGCAGGACAAGCACACCGGTCAGCGCAAACAGAAAATACATTGTGACAAGGAAAACGGTGCGGAGGACGGCGCGCAGGATACCCATGAGAGCGGCTCCAGGCCTCAAAACAGGCCGGGCGCTTTTTTGCGGATCGGCACGAAATCGCAAAACAACAGGCGGCTCATGCCCGAGATCATGGACCGCGCGATGGAACCCGGCCCGATGGCCCTGGCGGGGGTTGCATCCAGCGCCGCGAGCAATTCGGCAGCCACCTGGTTCCAGACCCGGTGGCATTGGAACGTTGCGTAATGGATTTTATCCCAGCCGCAGTGCGGCTGCATGTTGGGAAGCAGGTGTACGCGCCCCTTTGCCGAGCGGCGGACAAACGCATTGATCGATTCGACCGCCTCGCCCACCGTCTCGAAACGCAACGGGCTGAACGGATAGAACAGGCGTTTGATGAGAGTGAACTGCAAAGGCGAGACGTCCCTTTTCATATCCACCGGGATTTCGGTCACGAACACATCGGCGTCCAGAGCCATCAATTCCTGGAAAATCCGCTCCAGGGTGGAGCAGATCGTTGCGACGGGCACATTGTACATGATATCGGAGCCGATATCGGTGACCAGCGCCACCACCCGTCCGCCCGCGGGCCTTTGCCGCTTCGCCGCTTCCACAATGCCGCACGTTCCGATCGCCGGGTAGCGGATCGACAGCATGCCGCCTTCCGCGCAGTAGGCCCGACCCGGCCCCAGGGCTGTGAGAAATTTTACTTTGCGGGGAGAAAGCGACCGTGTGAGGCCCTCCACCAGCGACACGTGGCCGCGGTGGAGATTGCTGGCTCCCATCAGCACGAACAAAACCGGAGCGTCCGGTTTGCGTGAGGCGGGCCGGGAGTCGTGTTCCATGATTCAGAGGCAGCGCGTCGATTTACGCTCCGCGCCCGCTTTCAGGTTCAACGGTAAGAACGGTATATCATCGGGACCCCGGCCTTGGAGGCCCTGAGGTCGAGCTTGCGGTGCAGGTCCTTGTAGAAGCCGACCATTTTGAACATCTTGTCCGCCTGCGGGTGGTGCGCTTTCTGCAGCCGCCCGGCTTCCGTCTCGAAATCGCGGATCTTGTTGGTGTAGTTCAGAAAACGCGATTTCCACCACATGGCGGTTTTCCCGTCCCAGGCCTCTTCCGCGGGATCTCCAAGAGGACGCAGGACCATGCGCGATCGCGCCTGATCCATCTCCACCCGGTAATCTCCGAGAAAGCTCATGCCCAGAAGACCGTCGAGGTCGCCCATCTTGTCGTTGAGGCTCGCCTCGACGAGGCTCACCTCCGCGTTGCCGACACGCACCGTGTCGAGTGCGATCATCGGCATCCAGACGGTGCCGCCCGCCGTGTTGAAGGGGATCTGCGGCTTGTCCCGGAAAGAAGTGAACCCGAGCCGCTCGCCCACCTCCTTGGAAAGCGTCACCAGCGAAGCGCCGGTGTCGACCATCAGATGCGCCGTCACCTTGTCGTTCAGCACCACCTCGGCCATGAAGTTGCCGCCGCGCGTCGGGATCAGGGGAATCACATGCTCCTGTTTCTGAAACACGCCGGGGGTCAGGCTCGCCGGTGTCGGCATCTGCATGCCGGGCACACGCGCCGCCGGCCGGGCGTTTTTGAATTTCTTGAACCCCTTGTCCTTGCTGCGGTATTGCGGCGGGATTTTATGCAGCTTGTCCGTGTAGTGCACTTTGCCATTGGCGTCCTTCCAGGTGTAGACACCCGCCTGTCCCTGAAACGGGAACACAAAGCCGATCAGAAGTGCCGTTGCCGCCGCCACAGAGAAACCCTTGAGAATGAATTTATTCTTCGAGCAGTATCGGTTTGACATAGATTTCACGCGGTTTGACCCCATCGGAGGGACCCACCACGCCCTCTTTTTCCATGGTTTCTATAATCCGGGCGGCACGGTTGTAGCCGATCCGAAGTCGACGCTGTATGTAAGAGATGGAAGCCTGGCGGTCCTTGGCCACGATGGCCACCGCTTCATCGTACTTCTCATCGAACTCTTCGTTTTCATCCTCGGACTTGCCTTCCGCCTGCACGGCATCGAAGATTTCTTCCTGATAGTCCGGTTTTTTCTGTTGCTTGATGGCGCTGACGATGCGGTTGATCTCCGCGTCGCTCACCATCGCACCGTGGATGCGCATCAGCTTGGACGTGCCCGGCGCCAGGAACAGCATGTCTCCCTTGCCCAAAAGCCGGTCCGCGCCCATCGAGTCGAGAATGGTCCTCGAGTCCACCCTGGAGGTGACCTTGTACGAGATGCGCGCCGGAAAGTTCGCCTTGATGATTCCTGTCAGCACGTCCACCGAAGGACGCTGCGTCGCGACGATCAGGTGAATGCCCGCCGCGCGCGCCATCTGCGCGAGCCGCGTCAGCGACTCTTCCACGCCTTTGGACGCGACCATCATGAGGTCCGCCAGTTCATCGATCAGCACCACGATGTAGGGAAGCTTCTCGGGAAGTTCGGCTTCCTCCTCGTCCCCATCCTCTTCCTCTTCACCTTCCTCGTCTTCGTAGGCCTCTTCTTCGAGTTCCTCCTCCTCATCCTCTTCTTCCTCGTCTTCCTCTTCCCAAAGCGATTCGACGTATTCGTTGTACCCTTTGATATTGCGGACGCCCGCCTTGGCCATCATCTTGTAGCGGTTTTCCATTTCCGTGACCGCCCATTGCAGCGCCGCCGCGGCTTTTTTCGGGTTGGTGACCACCGGCGCGATCAGGTGCGGAATGCCGTCGTAGATGGAAAGCTCCAGCATTTTCGGATCGACCATGATCATCTTCACTTCATCGGGAGAGGCGTTCAGCAGGATGCTGCAGATCATCGAGTTGAGCCCGACGCTCTTGCCCGATCCGGTGGACCCGGCCATGAGCAGATGCGGCACCGTCGCCAGGTCCTGCACCATGGGCTGGCCGATGTTGTCCTTGCCGATGGCCAGCGTGAGCGGCGAATCCGATTCGTGAAAGGCCGCCGAGCACATGATTTCCTTGAAATAAACCGTTTCCTTTTTCGTGTTGGGGATCTCGATGCCCACCACCGATTTCCCCGGCACCGGCGCCAGGATGCGGATGCTCATGGCGCGCATGGCCAGCGCCAGATCGTCCGACAGCGACATGATCCGGCTCACCTTGATGCCCGGCGCCAGTTCGAATTCAAACAGCGTGATGACCGGCCCCGGCAGCACCTGCACCACGCGCCCCTCGATGCCGAAGTCCGCGAGTTTCTGTTCCAGCACCGAACTGTTGTGCAGAATCTCTTCCCGCAGTTCCTCGGAATCCATTTTTTCGGGAGGATCCGCAAGCAGCGACAGCGGCGGCACCTGATAATCGCCGGTCTCCTCTTCTTCCTCCTCGTCCTCTTCCACAACGAATTCTTCTTCGGTGAACGGCGTCTCTATGATTTTCGGCGGCTGTTTTTTCTTCTTCGGCTTGGTTTCCACCAGCGCCGCGCTGGCCTCGGGCTCCGGCGGCGTGTGCGTCACGATCACCGGCTCTTTCTTGGGCCGTGCATTTTTCTTTTCTTCGGCGCGCTGTTCGGCGCGCTCGGCGCGTTCCGCCCGCACTTCCCCGAACCATTCCCCGATCCGCTCCATCACGCCCGCCGCCCACTCACCGATCCATTCAAAAACGGCGCCCACCGCGCCTTTGAAAAGATCCACCAGAACGTTGACAGGGGTCCGCGTCATGGCGAGCAGCGACATGAACACCAGCGTCGAGAGAGTGAGGATCGCCCCCGTTTTGTTGAGCCACGCCTGAGAGTAATAGCCGAGCACCGTTCCCGCGTATCCGCCCGTCTGCACCCGCTTGCCGAAATAGGGGTCGGTATCGAGCAGCACCGCCAGCAGCGCGCACAGGCTGCCGATAAACAGCACGCCCGAAAGAAAGATGAGCGGCCAGTGCACGAACGCCTTGCCGCGGATCAACGCCCAGCCGGCGATCAGCGTGATGATGGGAAAAAAGAACGCGCAGGTTCCGAACGTCTGCACCAGGGTGTCGGAAAGGTAGGCGCCCACCAGGCCGCCGAGATTTTTCACTTCCGTCTTGCCGGCGACCGCGTTGTGGATCGAAGGATCGGCCGGGGAATACGTCACCAGGGAGAGGACGGCGAACACGGTGAACGCCAGGGCGAGAATGCCCAGGAAGTCCCGGATGAAAATGGAAAGGGTTTTCTCATTCATTGCGAACCGCTCGTGAAGGTTTTTGGGGGATCGGACGGGACGTGACGTCCTGGAAAACGGTGTCACGATTCCAGTTCGCGTCGTCGGTCTCGGGATGGTCGAGGTTGTAGTGCAGGCCGCGGCTTTCTTTCCGCTCCATCGCGCCGCGGATGATGAGGTCCGCGGTGATGGCGATGTTTCTCAGCTCCAGCGTGTTTTTAGTGATGTTGAAGTTCCAGTAGTATTCCTGAATTTCATCGAGCAGCAGCCGGATGCGCCGTTGCGCGCGCTGCAGGCGTTTGCTGGAACGCACGATGCCGACGTAATTCCACATCAGCCGGCGGATCTCGTCCCAGTTGTGCGAGACCACCACTTCCTCATCGCTCTCCACCGCGCTGCCGCTGTCCCACTTGGGAATCGAACCGGAAAGCCGATCCAGCGCCCCGTCCTGCATGAGCAGCGACGCCGCCCGGTCCACGCCGCGGTGCGACAGCACCAGCCCTTCCAGCAGCGAGTTGGACGCCAGCCGGTTGGCCCCGTGCAGTCCCGAATAGCACACCTCTCCGCTCGCCAGCAGCCGTTTGATGTTGGTCTGTCCGCTGGCGTCCACCACCACCCCGCCGCACATATAATGCGCCGCGGGAACGACGGGGATCGGTTCTTTGGCCATGTCGAAGCCGAATTCCAGACAGGTCTTGTAGATATTGGGAAAGCGCTCGCGGCTGCGGTAGCCCTCGATGTGCGTCACGTCGAGAAACACGCAGTCGTCGCCGCTCTGCTTCATCTCGTGATCGATGGCGCGGGCCACGATGTCCCGCGGAGCCAGGCAACCGAGCGGGTGGTATTTTTCCATGAAGGTCTGGCCGTTTTGCAGGCGCAGGATGCCGCCCTCGCCGCGCACCGTCTCGGAGATGAGAAACGACTTGGCTTTCGGGTGGTACAGGCAGGTGGGGTGAAACTGGAAAAATTCCATGTTGGCGATCTCAGCCCCTGCCCGAAAAGCGATGGCCACGCCGTCTCCGGTGGCCGTGTCGGGATTCGACGTGTACAGGTAGACCTTGCCGGCGCCGCCCGTGGCCAGCAGCGTCACACGTCCGAGGAACGTTTTCACCCGGTTGTTCTTGATATCGAGCGCGTAAAGCCCCAGCGCCTCATCCTGCTCGCTGCCCGGCGTCACCGAAGGATCGAGACGCGCCAGGGTGATGAGGTCGATGGCCATATGGTGCGGGAACACCTCGATGTTTTCTTTCTGGTGCACCGCTTCGATCAGGGTGCGTTCGATTTCCCAGCCGGTGAGGTCGTTGGCGTGCAGAATCCGGTGCTTGGAATGGCCGCCTTCGCGGCTCAGGTGGTATTCCTTGCTGTGGGTGCGGTCGAACTGCGCGCCCAGGCCGATGAGCTCGCGCACCCGCGCGGGGCCTTCCCGGCAGATGATGCGAACGACGTCCTCCCGGCACAGCCCGCGTCCCGCCTGCAGGGTGTCCTGCACGTGCAGATCGCAGGAATCGTCCTCCGCCATGACCGAGGCGATTCCACCCTGGGCGTATTTCGTGGCCGACTCCTCGAGCGCGTCCTTGGTCAGGATGCCCACGGAACCAAAATCCGCGACCTTGAGCGCATAAGTCAGGCCCGCCACACCGCTTCCGAGAACCAAAAAGTCCTTTTGCGTGCTCATCGTCCCATTATATCGGGTTACCCCTTTGGATTCAATAGGATAACGGCCGGCTGGACGCCTGTAAAATCAACCATCTAAAGCCGGTCCGAACCCCGGCAGGGGCGGCATTCTTTCCGGCAATATTCCGCCGCTCAGGCCCGGATATCGGGTTTCTGGAGTCCGGCCCGGCCCGAAATCGGGCCCGGAAAGGCAGGTTCAGGAAAAAGTGACGGTTTTACAGGGGCTTTCAGAGTCAGGAGCCGCTTCTGCGGTCGTTCAGGTAGCCTTTGAGGTGCTTGTTGCATTCCATGTCGAACCACATGGCGAACAGCAGGAACTGCAGGCCGGAAATGACCAGAAACGCCGAGAACAGGGCGCTGGTGACCGAGACCGGGCCGATGGAAAACCGGTAGCAAAACAGGTACAGGCCGCTCAGAACCCCGGTGGGAAAGGAAACCATGCCCAGCGTGTAAAAGAAGATGAGGGGATGGAAGTCCCGAATGACGTATTTGTGCAGCAGGCGTTTGAAGAAGCTGGCAACCAGAAGCCGCGAAATGGAGGTGACGACGCGCGAGACCCGGATGCCCGAGACCTCGCCGATGTTGTACACAGGACGGATGGATACGTCGCACACGCGCTGGTTGGCGATGTTGAGCTTGACCAGCATGTCGTTGGGCATCCCGTAGCGCGGATAGATGGAATCCACGTCGATCGCTAGTAACGCTTCTCTCGATATGGCGGTGAAGCCGCACTGCGAGTCCGCCACATGCCAGTAGCCGCTGGCGATTTTCGTGAGCAGGGACAGCACCGCGTTGCCGATGTAGCGGTAGCGCGGAATGACGTCCCAGGACTGGCCTTCGAACAGCCGGTTGCCCTTGCAGTAGTCGGCCTTGTCTTCCGCCACCGGACGCACCACTTTTTCCAGGTCCTGCGGGTCCATCTGCGCGTCGCCCGCCATCACCACCGCGATGTCGCATTCCTGCTTGACGCTTGCCTTGTAGCCGGTGCGGATGGCGGCGCCGACACCGCCGTTTTCCTCGTGGCGGATGAGCTTGACGCGCGGGTCCTCCTTGATGTGGCGGCGCACGATTTCCGCGGTCCGGTCCCGGCTGCAGTCGTCCACCACGAAGACCTTGTCGACCCAGTCGGGCATCGTCTGCAGCACTCTCAGGATCAGCCGCTCTTCGTTGTGAGCGGGAACCACGACGGCTATGGATTTTTGTTTATACATTCTGCTGTCTGCGTTTCATGCGTTGATAAAAAAGGGGTCCTCATTCTCCGCGCACCCTCAACCCACCGGCAGCCCGCGCACCTTTTCAAGGTCGCCTAAAGTCCGAATGCGCTGCTGCGCGCGGGCGCGCTCCTCCTGGGCGCGTTCCCGCTCGCCCAATTCGTGGTACGCTCTCGCCAGTTCCAGATAAGGGCGGAAACCGGACGGGTTCTTTGCCGCCGCGGTCTTGAGCGCGCGAATGGATTGTTCGTATTCTTTCAGTGCCAGATGGAAGAGCCCCTGCGCCAGGTGCGTTTCATAGTGATCCGGGAAGCGTTCCCGCATCATTTCAAGATGCGCTTCCGCGAGCACGGTCTGGCCGTCCAAAATCAGGTTGTCCGTCATCTGAAACAGCCAGGTCAGTCCCTGATGTCCGAGGAAATCGTGCATCAGTTTCAGCACCGCGCGTTCCTCGGAATAGCGTTGCGTCGCGTGAAAATAACGCGCGAACGAGGGAATGTAGAACGAAATCTTGGTGATCCATTCCGTGCGCTCGATCCCCGGCTTCTTGAGTTCGCCGGTCATCAGGGCTTTGAATTGTTCAAACGCCGCCAGGCCGGCTTCCGGTTTCGCTTTTGCACCGTTGTCGAATTTGAGCAGGATGTTTTTGTACGGCTCAAACCGCGGCTCCATCGGCAGCTGTTCGAAGAACGTGATGTTCTGATCCATCAGAATGGGCCGCCGGTCTTTGTTGGCGTCGATGAAGGCGTTGAGATAGCGCTGCGCCCCTTCCCGCGACTGAAAACTGTGGGCGGTGGCGTCCGGCAGGTCGAGATCGGGATAGCGCCGCGCCGTCAGGATCGCCGGCGGCTCCGTATCGAGAAAGTCCCAGGCTTTCACTGCGGTCACGTCGTCGCGCAGGCGGGCCACATCCTGATTGTAGAAATAGTCGAACCACGAGTTTCCGGTGACGAACACGCTGCGGTTTTCCAGCGACAGGAACACGCGCTTGAGCCAGGTCTCGCCGAAGTACAGATCCGAGCGGTCCACCCTGGGATAACCGGTGAACGCATTCCAGCCGATCACGCACACCAGCGCCGGCACGATGGCCTTGGGCCAGTCCATTTGCGTGAACGCCTTCTGCGTCGCCAGGATCGCCGGGTGACGTCCGAGCTGTTCCGCATCCGCATCGAGTTTTCTGAAAAACACCGCGTACAGGGCGACGGCGGTGAACAAACACACCACGATGTAGGACGGGATGAAACTTTCCTCTCTCCAGTGCGCGAAAAACGTCGCGTTGACCGCCACGATGAGCAGAAAAAACGCGGTCAGTGCCGGGTTTCTCCGCAGGATGAAATAGATGCCCGCAAAAAAACCGAACAACGCGATCCAGGTCAGGTTCTGACCGATGTCCGAACAGAAAGACCGCAGCACTCGCGCAGCCGCGTTCCACGCCGCGCCCGCCGCCCCTATAAGACCCGCGTCTTCGGCACCCGCGGACGACCGCAGAACGGAAAAATGCGTGCCCGCGTCCTTACGGTCGGTGACCTGATACAAAAACCGCTCCACCGTTTCCGGATTGCCCCAGTCCAAAGACGGCTCCGTCATGGAACGGACGGGCAGGTAGCTGTACACCGAAAGGCCGATCAGGAAAAACGCCGTGCATGCGGCCAGGTGCCTGCCTGTGTCCTTGCGGCACCACGCGAAAAACACCACCAGGATCGCGGGCAGCAAAAACGCCACCGTGGCGTGATTGCCGGCGCTCAGACCGTACAGCAGGGCGGCGCCGTACAGATAGCGGACGTCGTCCTTCTCGCGCCACAAAAGCAAAAGCACGATGAGGACGCAGATGAAAAAGGCGTGCAGCGTGTACACTTCCGCGACCAGAGCGTGCAGCCAGAACGGGGCGCAGAACGCCAGCAGCCCCGCAGCCAGAAACGCCGGCCACACGAACGCCGCAGGGTTGTCTTTCCGGTAAAGATGCGCAAGCAGCCGGGTCGCGGCGAAATACAAGGCCGTGAGCGTGGCGCAGGCAAACAGGACCGAAAAAAGATTGACCTTGAACGCGATGCTGCCAAAAGGAACAAACGTGGCCGCCTTGGCTAATAGACTGTAAAGCGGAAATCCTGCCGGATGACTGATGCCGAGGGTGTACGCCGCCGCGACGAATTCAGGCGAATCTCTGTGGTTGATCGTGGGCGAAACGGTCGCAAGATAGACGAGCCAGGGAAAAATGATTAAAAAAAAACAGCGGCTCGATTTTGAGAGGTGGTGTTCATGAAGGTCGAAGAATGTCTGAGTTGAAAAAAGAAATCCCCGCCCCGCCCGAAACGGGCGGGACGAGGCTTTCAGTAAGGCTCAATCAAGCACTCCTGTTACGGAGTGATGTCGCCGCCAGAGTCGATGGTGTACACCTGACCCGTGACACTGTGCGTCGCGGTAGCGGTGAAACCAGCCTCGGTAGCGGCGGTGATGGCCACGGTCACGTTCGGAGACGCGGAGAAGCCATAAGAAGCCTGCTGAGCGATGGCCGTGGTGCAGTTCTGACCACCATCGGTGTCGCCCCAGTAAGCTTTACAGGACAGGAACAGGTTGTGCAGATCCGCTTTGGAAGCGGAGTTGTAAGCACGGTTTTTGTACTGAGTGAACTGCGGGATCGCGATGGCGGCCAAAATACCGATGATGGCGATGACGATCAACAGCTCGATCAGGGTGAAACCCTTTTCATTGTTGGCTTTTCTGAGATTGGAAAGCATTGCTGATTCTCCTCTTTCTACGGGTTGAACAACTGGGCTATGAAATTCAGGGACTGACCCACCAAATATTGTTTTTCCCATAGAGGTGCAATCGGAATGCCAAAACCACAAACTCCACACAAAATTACAAAAATTACAGTAAAACAAGGGGTTATTTGAGGGGTGTAGCGGCATCGGCCGACGCGGCGATCCTACGCCCCGGCGAAGATCGACAAAAAATGTCGTTTCACGCCATCGGCATGCCAAAAATAAGCACACCCACTGCCAATCTTAGGTCATCGAATTCCCTATTTTACAATATATTTGACAAAATTCATTGATTTTTTGGGGGTTATTCCTTGCGGCCGCTTTTCTCCCCGGCGCCGGTCCTCTATAATGAATGCGCATGCCGCAGGAGCTCATGGGCGGACGCAAGGAGCCCCCGAAAAGGATGGATGGCAACGGCGGGCGGGAGTCGGACTTGGAAAGCAGGCAAACAGATAAAACCCTTGGAATCCTGGGCGGCACCTTCGATCCCGTGCACAACGGGCATCTGGGGCTGGCCGGACAGGTAAAGGAGCGGTTCCGGCTGGACCGCATCCTGTTCGTGCCCGCCCGCGTCTCGCCGCACAAACTCGACCAGGACGGCACGCCCGCGCATCACCGTTTTGAGATGCTGCGTCTCGCCCTGGCCCCGCATCCCGATTACGGCATTTCCGAGGTGGAGATCCATCGTTCCGGACCGTCGTACACTGTCGACACCATCGACCTGTTAAAAGCGGAAGCTCCGGAAAAAGAACTGCATCTGATCATGGGGCAGGATACGTTCGAAAGCATTGCAACCTGGAAAGACACTCTCCGTCTACTCACTCTGTGCCACATCATCGTGGCCCGCCGCCGCACCGGCTCCCATAAAGATTTTGTGGAGAACATGAAACTCTGCATTGAAAAACTCGGCGTTCCTCACACCTTGCAATACCAGGAAGAGAACGTGCTCAGTTTTTTGAACCGGGCATCGCACACCGCCATCCGTTTTTTCGACCTGCCCTTGATGGACGTTTCATCCAGCGAAATTCGCGAAAGGATTGCGCGCAAAGAGCAAACCAAAAACTTGTTGCCACCCAAAGTTGAAAATTATATTATTGAAAATCAACTTTACCGAGCACAGTGTCAGCCTTAAATTGGGTTGAATGGAAGAGTCTTTGAACAGACTGCAGAGGCTTGTTGTGGAGTCCGCTGCAGAAAAGCAAGCATCCGACATACTCATTTTGGACCTGCGCAACCGCTCGGACTTGACCGATTATTTTGTGCTCTGCAGTGGAAATTCAAAGTTGCAGGTCCAAGCCATCGCTGACTCCATCCTTGAAAAAATCTATCAGGCGCAACACAAACTTTCAGCTGTGGAGGGGTATGCCACCGGCAACTGGGTGGTTCTGGATCTGGGAGAGATCATCGTTCACATTTTTCACAAGGACGCCCGGTCCCATTACGATCTGGAACGACTGTGGGGAGACGTCCCGGTCATCAAAGCAGTAGGCCTTTGACCCTTATCGCGAGGAGCTACCGTTTCAATGGATCCCAAAAAATTACCCCTCTACCAGACCAAACTTGAAGAAATCCGATCCAGCCTGTTGGGAGATGTTGAAAAAAATTTAAAATCCACCCAGGAGGATATGGCCGAACCGCTTGCGGATATCACCGACGGTGCGGCACAGGCATACTCGCGCCAGCTGATGCTGGATCTGGGAGAACAGGACTGGCAGAAACTGAAGCGGGTGGAAGAAGCGCTTGAAAAAATTAAGTCAGGAGATTACGGATTCTGCAGCAATTGCGAAGAGGCCATCCCCGAGCCGCGTCTCGACGTCGTTCCGTTCGCCGAATATTGCGTCGAATGCCTCAGCCAGATCGAAAATGAAAACAGCGCCGAGACCAGGAACCACTCTTTCCCTCAAGAAGAATCCCCAGAATCCCTTTAAATCCTCTCGAGGATGTATTATATTCCTACGTAAATTTCCACCGGCAACAAAATAACGTAGGGGTTCCTCGAGCGGCAAGACTGACCGGTTCCAGTCGTCGCTCTATTTTTGAACACAGCCGATTTCGCGATACAGACGGATTCCCGCCCGGGTTTCTTCAGTTTTCTTTCCCGTCAGAAAATGCAGAATCCCCGCATCGGCCGGAACCGGGTCAAGCGGGTCGGCCACAAAAATTAAAAGGATTTTCCGTGTCTCTCAAAAACATCATCTTTCTACTGATTTTCTCCCTGCTCTCGGTTTACATGGCCTTTTTGAATCCTCATGAGGTCAAGGTCAATTTCTCGCAGTCCTTTTCCCTGGAACTGCCGATGGTGGTCCTCCTGCTGGGATTCATACTCATGGGAGTGGTGCTCACGGTCTTTCTTGAATGGGGGAACAAAATCAAATCCTCGTTTGGAAACATGCGGGCCACCATGAAAAAACGGGAAATTGAAAGGAAAGACAAGTGGTGCGAAGCCCAGTTCGAAAAGGGTGAAAACGCCTACACGGGAGGCAATCTGGCGAAAGCGAAAGATACGTTCCAAAATATCCTGGAAGAATTTCCCAACCATGTGGGCGCGCTGAATTTTCTGGGCAAGATCTTTCTCAGGGAAGGAAACATCGAGCGGGCGATGGAGCTGCATCAGAAAGGCGCCCAGGTCGCTCCCACGAATGTGAAGATCCTTTCCAGCCTCGCGGACGATTACGCCGCCGCCGGGATGCCGGCCAAGGAAGTCCAGGTGCTCGATAAAATCCGCAGCATCGATCCCAACTCACCGCTGATCCTGTTCCGCATCCGCGATTCCCACGTTGAGAAAAAAGAATGGGAACAGGCGGCCTCGGTGCAAAAACGCGCGCTCGGACTGATCAAAGATGCGGAAGAACTCAAACAGGAAGAGCAGAGGCTGAGCCAGCTCATCTATGCCAACGCCGTTGCCAAACTGGACCAGGGCAACCTGGAAGGCGCCATCGTCGAGTTCAAAAAAGCGCTCAAAACCGACGACACCTGTCTGCCCACCTACATCACGCTGGGTGACATTCACTTAAAATCCGGGAATCCCAAAGCCGCTCTCAAAACCTGGCTCGCCGGATTCGAAAAAACCCGCTCTCCCGTCTGCCTGCTGCGAGTTCAAAAAGTTTTCCAGGCGCCGGAAGAACGGCAGAACCTCATCAAGGTCTACCGCGAAGCCATCGAACAGTCGCTCGACGGAGAACGCGACATGCTGGTGATGCTGCTCGCCAATCTGCAGCTCGAAAACAACGAAGCCGATGCGGCGATTGAAACGCTGAACAATCACGAACTGGAAAACACCCTGTACCGCACGGTGATGCTGGCACAGGCTTACCAGCAAAAGCAGGACAGCGCGCAGATGAAACAGACCTCTCAGGAGGCGTATTCCCGAGTGCGGGACATGCTCATCGAAAAGACCTACAACGACTGCCTGAAAAACCTCAAGGACTGGGACAGCTACTTCCCCGAATACAAATCCTGGGACAATTTCAAGCGCGGGGACTCCCAGCCCGTCCTCACACAGGGCAACGTCGAAAACGTGGAGACCGCGGCCCCGGCAACGGCAGGCTGAAAACCGGCGCCAACGCAGAATCCGAACGTTTCACCAAAAAAAAGCCGGACCCCGATCGGGGCCCGGCTGTTTTTTTACGGCGCTTCGCAGTCAGCGGTTGATCAACTGGTGATCCAGAATCTTGCTGTTTTTGGAAAACACTTTCGCGGAAACGAGCACTTCCCGCTCCATCATGAAGTACAATCCCTGCTGCGGATAGCGGGCAACCTGAGCGTTCAGGGATTCGGGCATGCCGTATTTTTCGATCAGGTCGTTGAACTTGGCCCCGATCTTCACGCCTTCGGCGAACGTTCCCTTGAACGTCGGCAGCACCTCGATCTGCTCCACCGTGGTCTTTTTGTTCAGGGTGTGGACCACCACGCCGTGCTTGGGATAGCGGATGGACACGCTGTCCCGCAAAGGCTCGGTGCCGCGGTTCACGGCCATCGAATTGGGAATGCCCAAAAGTGCGATCACTTCATTCAAAGGCATGCCCACTTTCAGGTTCTTGCCGATCACCAGAGAAATCTCCTCCTCGGCCAGGGCCGGGCCGGCGAGTAGAGCGATCAAACATGCCATCACAAACGCTTTAGCCAATTTCACGGGGGGTCTCCTTCTAAAAAATTTTGAAGAGAAATATCACGGAAACGATAAAATTCAATACCCACAACTTATTGAATTTTTTGAATTAATTTAGATTTTGGCCTTGATTCATTATAACGCCTTCCGTGAATTTGGCTAAGCATTTATTGCAAAACCCATTATAAAACCGCAAGTTACACAAAGCCGGCGCGCCCCTCCCTGCCCTTCGGAGAACCGATTTCAGGCCTCAGTCCCAATCCTGCTCGGGATCCAGATTGCGCCTGCGATCGCGTTTTTTCCGGGTCTTGTCCTTCTGGAACCGGCGCCATTCGGCGATGTCCTCTTTTTTGGGGATGTCCGTCGGCTCCACATCCTCATCCAGATAAGGGATGGCGGCCGCCGGTCTGGCTCCCGCTTTTTTCGGCTTTTTCGACGCGAACTTTTTCCCCTCCTCGTGCTCTTTCAGCGTCAGCGCCAGCTCCATCGCGTGGAGTTCCTTCGCGCTGCGGTCCGGCCGTCCGGTTGCCAGCGCTTCCGCGCGGATGCGGATCTCTTTGGCGTTCACCAGGCCGGCTTTGAACGCCTGCGGAATCGCGGCGTAGCCACACAGCACGCCCGCCAGCGAACCGGTCAAAGCGCCGAGCCGTGCCGCCTCCTTGCCCAGATCGGCGGCGCGTCCGAGCGCGTCGGCAAAGCCCGCCTCGCTTTTTAAAACCGCCGCAAACGCCAGAGGAACCAGCGATGGCACCGTCCCCTGGGCGGGACTGGAAAGGGGAGTCCTGAGATGGTGGGAGGCGTTGTCTGCGATCCAGGCGCAGAGCGTGGGCCATTCCTGATCGCTGCGGCAAACAACCCCCGAAAGCGCGTCCGCCAGAACGCGCCCTTCGTCCTTCATAAAAGGTTCAGACAGTTCCGGGCGCGCGCGCATCGCGGCTGCCACCCGGTCGATGCACTCGGGTGCGTTCTCCAAAACCGCAAGCACCGCGTCCGGCCCCGGCTTTTCGTGCGCCGCCTCATCCAACGCCGAAGCGAGGAGCGCGCCCCAGACGGCGGTGCCCAGAACTTCCCAGCGGTTGCGTGTCAAAAGCAGGCAGGTCGTGATGCAGGTTTCGATCACCGCATCCAGGTTGCGGCGCGGAAGCAGCGCCAGCGGCACCGCAAGGGAAAGGCAGCCGCCGCCAAAGTTTTCTTCGGAATGAGACAGCGCGGGCCGGTTCAGGATCGACGTGACGGCCTTGCGAAATCCGCTCTCGGCGTGCCGGTACGCGCCGAATCCGGATTCCGGTCCGCCGGCGGAAAGTTTGGCGAGGTTTTGTGCGATGCGGGAGGGGTCCGGGTTTTTACCGGCCAGCTCCCCGTCCAGCACCGCAAGCGCGGTCTGCGTGGGAATGCCGTACAGACCCTGCATGCGGTACTGCTTCACCCCCTTGCCGATGAAGCGCCGCACATCCTTGTATATGTCCATTTGGGCGAAACACTGACGCACCGTTTCCGGCTTCAGGCCCTTCACGGCCTGACCCAGAGCGTCGCCCACGGCCATGCCGAACACGCCGCCGATGATGTGATCGCTGGCATCCATGCAAATCAGGATACCAGATCGCGGGCGTCAATCCACCCCGATCCAGCCGGTGGGGACGTGCTGGCGCGCGAACACGATCTCCGCGGAATGCGTGCCGAGCGCCTGCTGCGCCGCGGCGCGGGCAAGTTCGGGCCGGTTGTTGGTTTCGCTGAGATGCATCAGGACGACTTTCTTGAGACCGCGGTGAACCACCGAAGCCAGCAGCTCACCCGACGCCTGATTGGACAGGTGGCCGACATCGCTCAGAATCCGCTGCTTCAGGCTCCACGGATAAGGCCCCTGGCTGAGCAGATCCACATCGTGATTGGCTTCCAGCAGCAGCACGTCCGCGCGCTTGAGCTTCTCCCGCACCGCAGGCGCCGCCGAGCCCAGGTCTGTGGCGAGTCCCAGCTTGCGGTCCCCCTGCCTGACGACGAACGCCACCGGCTCTTCCGCATCGTGCGGCGTGGCGTAGGGTTCCACGCTCAGATCGCCGATCGTCACCGGCTCGTCCGCGCGGATGCGCCGCCAGCCGGGGATCCTGCCCGCGCGTTTCTGGATTTTCTGAAACGTGCCTTCGGTGGCATGCAGGGTGAGGTTGTGTTTTCTAAGCAAGGGACCGACGCCGCCCACGTGGTCGGAATGCTCATGCGTCAGAAAGACCGCGTCGATGTCTTGCGGGTCGCGGCCGAGCACGGCCATGCGTTCGCCCAGTTTTTTCGCACTCAGTCCCGCATCGATGAGAATGCGGCTGTTTTCGGTTTCGATGTAAAGGGAGTTGCCGGCGCTGCCGCTGGAAAGCACAGAAAGTTTCAAGCCATCGCCTCCGGGTTCAGGGTGTCGGGGATGTTTCTGGAATGGTCGGGAACCGCCGCAATCAGTCGTGTTCGATCTGGGCTTTCTGCAGCGTGCCGCTGTAGTCGATGTACACCGATTTCCATTCGGTGAAAATCTCCAGCGCCGCCGTACCGGCTTCGCGGTGACCGTTGCCGGTTCCCTTGGTGCCGCCGAACGGCAGCTGAATCTCCGCGCCGATGGTCGAGGCGTTGATGTAGGTGATGCCGGTGTCGAGATCGCCGATGGCTTGAAACGCGCGGTTCACATCCTGCGTGTACACCGCCGACGACAGCCCGTAGTCCGAATCGTTGATGATCTGCACGCCGTGCTCCAGGCTGCGGCAGGGGATGACGGCCAGCACCGGGCCGAAGATCTCTTCCTGCGCGATGCGCATCTTGGGCGTCACATCGGCGAAGACCGTCGGCTTGTAAAAAAAGCCGTCCTTCACGCCGGCGCCCTTGGCGGCAGCCCCGCCTGTCAGCAGCCGGGCGCCTTCGTCCTTACCGATCTTCACATAGCTGTCCACCTTTTCCCGCTGATCCGCGTTGACCAGCGGGCCCACATCGGTGCTCTCAATGAGGCCGTCGCCCAGCTTGAGCTGCTTGGCGCGTTTGACCAGAAGATCGGTGAACTTTTTCAGCACGCTTTTGTGCACGACCACCCGCGAGCAGGCTGTGCAGCGCTGCCCGGTGGTGCCGAACGCCCCGAAAATCACGCCCTCGACGGCGAGCTTGAGGTTGGCGTCGTCCATGACCAGAATGGCGTTCTTGCCGCCCATTTCCAGCGAGTACTGCTTCATCCGTTTGGCGCAGTCGGCGGCGATCCGGCTGCCGGTCTCCGTGGAGCCGGTGAAGGAAACCAGGTCGACCTTGGGGTGCTCCACCAGCGGCGCTCCGGCGCCCGAGCCGGAACCGGTGACGAAGTTCAACACGCCCGGAGGCAGTCCCGCCTCCTCGAACAATTTGACAAAATTGTAAGACGAGAGCGGTGTGTCGCTGGCGGGCTTGAGCACCACCGTGTTGCCCGCGATCAGCGCGGGGATCAGTTTCCAGGAGGGGATGGCCATAGGAAAGTTCCAGGGCGTGATGGCGGCCACCACGCCGACCGGCATGCGGACCGACATGCAGAACTTGTCCTTCAATTCCGAAGGGCAGGTCTCTCCCAATAACCTGCGGCCCTCGCCCGCGGTGTAATAGGTGAGATCGATCGCCTCCTGCACGTCGCCGCGGGTCTCCGCGATCACCTTGCCCATCTCCCGCGTCATATCCTGGGCCAGCCGCTCCTTGTGCTTGACCAGAAGCTCGGCCACCTTGTATAAAATTTCGCCCCGTTTGGGCGCGGGCGTTTTCCGCCAGGATGTGCGCGCCTCAAAGGCGGCGGCCACCGCTTCTTTCACGTCCTCCTTTGTCGACTGCTGAAACCGGCCCACCACCTGCTTGGCATGGGCCGGGTTGATGTTGTCGAAGGTTTCCTTGCTCTTCGACGCCTTCCAGGTTCCGTTGATGTAGTTTTTGAATACTTTTGCAGCCATAGCGGGTACCTCAAGATTTGAGTGCCAGTGAATGCGGGGAAAACAACAGCCGTGCGGCGACGGCATCGTGTCCAGGGGATGCCGCGTACGGGAAATGCGGCGTTGAGAGTATCTTAAAACTAAGGATGGCTCAATACAAGGGGAGAGAAACCCGGAGGGAAAACACGCAATAAAAAACCCCCTCACCGCTCCCCCGGCACCCATCGGGGTCAGAGAGAAGTGAGAGGGCTTTGAATCCAGTCAAACGCTATATACGCGGCGTAAGGCCGCTCGCTAAAATTACGTGATCGGCGTGACGGCGATGCCGTCGAACACCACGTTGGCGCCGTTCGTCCAGTCGCCGATGAAACCGACCTGGCCGCCGGCGTAATCGGAATCGGTGGTGGCGATCGGGTACGTCGTCGGGAATCCAACGTCATACGCCCAGACTCCCGGATTGGGGTCCGGCCCCAGGGCGGCGGGCCAGATCTTGGCTCTCAGGTTGTCGTCTTCCACCTCGGCCAGGATCGTGTACTTGGTGCCGAGGGCGAAATCCGCCCCGATCTTCGCCAGTTCTGTAACGGAAACGCCGTTCCATTTGACGAGCTTCAGGCACCAGCCCTTGCCGTCACCGGGAAGACAATTGGCGGAGGTCTGCTTTTCAACCAGAACACTGTAATTGTTGTTGGCGTCCACATAGCGCAGATAGCCGCCGACGATGGCTTCCACATTCACAGCCGGGGCGTCGATGTCCGCGACGCTCGGCGTCAGGTCGAACTGAACGCCGTATTTCTGCCACTGACAGCCGTTGACCGCACGGGTCAGGCCCGTCGCCGACATCTGATAGCCGTCGTCGGTGCCGTCCGCCGGATCGACGTCCACCGGGAACATGTCCGCCGCACTGTCGAGTTCCACCCAGTTCGGGTCCAGACCGCCGTTGAAATCATCGGTGAACGTTCCGGTTCCGGATTGAAAGTTCACGGTCCCCGCGTTGAACACCGGGTTCTGGTCGCCGCCGGAGGTGATCAGCGAACTGGCAGACACGGTGATGCTGGCGTTGGGCGACGACCAGTCGTAAGTGACCGTCGTGCTCGCCTGACCGAAGATGTCGGTCCCCACCGAAGTCGGAGACAGGGTGGCGGTTTGCGAGCCGCTCAGGGCGAAGTCGATGTTGATCCCCGAGCTCACCGGAACGCCCTGGGAATCCACCAGGGTGGCCGTGACCGTCGATGTCGTGTTCGGGCAGTTGATGTCCTCGGGCGCAGCCACCACGTCCATTTTTCCCCACGGGGCCATGACCAGGTTCCGCGGCGCCATGTACGCGGTGAACAATTCGCGGTAGTAGCCGTCGTTGTACGTGCTGCTGCCGCCCAGTGTGGCGGCGCTGCCGGCCGGATAAGTGCCGCTGTGCAGAATGTTGTCCCGCGGATCTTCGTCCTTGGTGCGGGCGAGAACCTCCACCTCCACCTTACGGATCTCGTTCATGTCCGAAATGGCGAGGGTGTACGCGCCGCTGTCGTAAATCCCATCGTCGTCCGCATCCGCCGATGCCGGCAGGATATCGCCGTTTTTGTCGTAATAGCGGATGATCAAGTTGTCGATGTTGCGGGCCATCAGATGCCGGGTCGTGCCGGTCCCCGAATTATCGGGAAGCACTTTGTATATGTTGTACGGCGGCGCCGTCAGCGTCATGTTGATCGGATACGTGGCCGTCTCCGTGCCTTCCACATCGCCGTCCTGGTCCTGATCGAAATACGGATCGATGTTGAAGGTTTCGTTGGGAGAACCCGTGGCGTTGCTCAGACCGTAGGTCACCACTTCGTCGTTCTGGATGACCCCGTCGTTGTTCTTGTCGTATACCGCGGTCAGGTAATGATCGGACGCGGCGAGAAAACGGGTGCCGCGGAACACATTGTAGCCCGCGTTCGCCACCGCCCGCGACAGAAATTCCGTCGCCGCGCGGCCGCTCGTCTGCATGGAGTTCAGCTGGTCCTGGAGGACGAACGTCTCCTTCTGCGAGGTGAACACGCCCGCGATGAGACCGATCATGAGAACGGAAAGGACGCTCGCGATCAACAGCTCGATGAGAGTGAATCCCTTCTCGTTTTTATGGTGCTTGAGTTTATTCCTAAAGTCGCTCATGGCTCTCCTCGCCTCGAAGGACATCATTCAAGAAAACCCACCCGTTCCACACCGAAAATAGACGGAATGAAGGGGGGCCAAAAATCCGGATCGGCAAACCGCGTGTCCCAGCCCCAGTTGCGGATGGGGGGTTGATAACAGTCGGAACCCTGACACCAGTTTCCGGTCGCCTGCTGGCTCACCCAAAGTCCGATCAGCGAGCCTTTGAAATCGGAGGTGACGCTGGTCCAGCGCTCGTGGTAGCGCATGTAATTGTGCAATCCGCCGCCGTAGGTGCCGCCCTGGGACGTCGTCGGGCTGTAGCCGCCGAACAGGGCGGCGCGAACCGTGATCTGGGTTTGTCCGCTGCTGCCCGCATCTGCATCGGACAAGGAATTATCGCAGACCTTGCCGTCGTCCCAGAGATTGCCGAGAAAATTGATGGCGTCGCCGATCAGCGCCGCGCCCTTGGTGCTGACGGTGTTGAAATCGCCGTCCACATAGAGCGGGTTGTCCGTCGCGAACGTCGTTTCATCCACCAGTTGACGGGACGAGCCGCCGGTGAGCTGCATGAGCCGGATGCCCTGCATGGGATCGGCGCTGTTTGTGAAAGCCGCGTTGGGCGAACGGGACGCGTAGATCAGAAAACCGGATCCGCCGAGCGCACCGCCGCCGTTGGCGGGATCGGCAAGGTACGCCTGATACCAGTTCTGCAGCGCCCACAGGTCGATATTGGTGGTATTCACATCATCGTCTTCCCGGCAGTCTTTGAGATCACCGAGGTTTTCGTCGATGATTCCACTACCGGCGGCGCCGCTGCCCGGTCCTGTGTAGGCGGTTCCCGCGGAAGTTTCTTCATTCAAAATCAGGTTGGTGACGTCCGTATTCGGTGCGGGACGCGACACTTCCACCGTGATGCCGCCGCCGAGGCCGCCCTGGCCGATGATGCGGATGCCGTCCACATCACCGCGCTGCGGGTCACCGGCCCTCACATCGTAAAAGCCGTTGCGCACGAACTGCGAATTGCTGGGCGCCTGGATGACCGGTTCGTTGACGAACACGAAATCGTTGTACGTGCTTTCCTCCGAATCCAGCGTGATGTTGGAGTCGATCGGTTCTTCATCCTCCCAGATCAGGCTGGTGTTCGTGGTTTTCACTTCCGGATCCGTGGTGGACTGGAAATTGCCGCCTTTGTGCCAGTTGCGGATCACTCCCGCCGCGGTGAGCGAATGCGGCGCCGCCAGCGGAGTTCCGCCGTTGGGATCGTAATTCTGCACATGCAGCTGTCCGCTGCTGCCTGCACGCAGCCACAGATCGCCGTTGGTGTGCACCCGGCCCCAGATGGTCATGCCCGGTCCGGGGGTGATCTCCATATCGGAATCGTTGCCGCCGGTGCCGCCGTAAAAGGCGAACCACTGCACGAGAGGCGTCTCCAGAATACGGATCTGCTCGTTCAGCGTTTCGGTGGTGTTGTCTCCGATTCCTGTTGAAATGGCGGTGATTTCGTACGTGTATGCGTAATGCACGAGAATGGAATTTCCCTGCACCGTTTCATAAAGATAACGGGACTGCGGATTGGTGATCTTGTATTTCACATCGTGACCGCGGTAATTGTTGACCGTGAGGAAACCCTCCGCGTCGCCGCCGTTGTCGGCGGTGGTCGTGTAAGGGCTTAAGTTCTCGAAACTGGTCATGATGTCGTTGATCGCCAGATCCAGACCCACTTCTGCGGCGTAATAGGCTTTTTTCCCTTTACGCTGGGCATGGGAAGACTCGAGATTGAGCTGCGTCACCTGCAGAGCGCCGACGGCAATGGCGGACAGCGTCGCCATGATGAACAAAAATATGATGACGGTATTGCCCCGTTCCTGTTTGATCCAAGATGCGTTGAACATGGAAACACTCCGTGTATTTTTATTGGATTAACTGCCGCCCACAAACTGCCTGCGGTGAAGCACCGTTGCCACTTCCACCGACTTGGTCTCGCCCTTTTCGTCCACCCAGCTCGCGGTCACGACCGCCTCCACCATTTTGATACCGCCGGGGTCGGTGAAACTCTGGGTCCCCTGCACTGATGCAGGATAGATCTCCAGCGACCAGGCACGGTTGTAGCCGTCGATGACGTCAGAAGATTCTTTCTTGAAATTGGTTCCGGTGTATCCCGCGGTGTAGCCGGTGCCATCCTGTTTGACCAGATAGCTGAAGCCGTAAGCGCCGCCGGTCGGTTCGTTGGTCGCCCGCCGCTTGATCTCCTCAAGTTTGGCTGTGGCGTGCATCGTTGCCAATGTCATGTCCTTGGAATGGCGCTGATAGTGCATGACCGAGGTCACCGAAGAAATGAGGCCCAGGATCCCGACAGCAAAGATCGACATGGAGATCAACACTTCGAGCATGGTGAAACCACGCGGATTGTTGAACACGCAGGTTGCGAATTTCTTAATGATTCTCATGATGAGTTTCCTCGCTGTTGATGTCGATCAGCTCCACGGCGGAGTCAGAGCGGAATCGTATTCCCAGTTCTCCACGCCGCCTGTGGCTTCGATGACGCTGATTCCTTTCAACCGGTGATTGCCTACTGAGGTATCGCTGCCATGTATCAGATACATCGATCCCCCGGTGCTCGCCTCACCTCTGGAATTAAACGTGATGACACTGCCTCCGCTCGTGAGAGACAATGGATTGTTGACGTTGTTGCCATCCATGTCCATGATGGACGTTCCGAAAAATCCAAACTGCACGTTGTGCTCAAGCGTGACGTTTTTCAATCCCTCGCCGCCATCCTCAGAGCCGTTGTTGTTGGTGTCGTTGTGGATCTTGTAACTGTTGGTGCCCGTGTTGAAGGTCACGATGACGTCGTTGTTGTTTCTCAATGCCGTGATCCTCGCAAGCTGCAGGTCCAGGTAGAGTTTGCGGGCTTCCCCGGCGATCTCATGGGTCTCCGCCCATTTGGAATAATTGGGTATCGCCCACGACGCCAGAATGGCGAGAATCACCAGCAGGGTGATCAGTTCCACCAGGGTGTATCCGTTATTGTTCTGCAGCCAGCCTTTCATATGCGTCCACCTTGAAATTCCGGTATTTTGAACCCGGTCCCTGAAAGGGCCTCCGGGTCTTTGAATTTCTATACGTTAGGGTAATGGAGAGGAAAAAGTTCCTTCCAGAGATAATAAAAGCAAAAAGCAGACCAAAAACGCACCTTCGCACAGGGAATCGAAGAACCCCTTGTATTTACTGTTAATCTATGGAGAAAAAAGGAAACGTTGCGAACTGGGGCGAGACAGGGGGGAAAATAAAGCCGAAAACTGGTCAATTAATCATACAACGCGGTGACACTTTTTTTGGGGACTACCCGGAATCGGCTACGCGATCAACGGCCCAGAACCTCCCGCACGCTCGATTCTTCCACTTTATCAACGATTTCAATGGAGCCGATGTCTCTGACGAGGATGAACCTGAGACTCTGGTGGGTGGTTTTTTTATCCAGGTACAAGGCCTGGATGATGGCTTCCTTATCTAAAGGAGGCAGCTGGGTGGGCAGGCCGAACCGGTCGATCAGACGGGCGATCCGCTCCACCACGGCGTCGGAGCAGTGGCCGGTCACACGGGAAAGTTTGGCCGCCTGCACCATGCCGATCGCCACCGCTTCACCGTGGATCAGGCCGGAATAACCGGTCAGCGCTTCGACCGCATGCCCGATGGTATGACCGAAATTGAGGACCATCCGGTAGCGGCTTTCCCGTTCGTCCTTTTCAACGACCCGCGCCTTGATTTCGCAGGAAGTGGCGATGATGTGCTCCAGGCACTCGGTTTCATGCGCGAGGATGGCCTCCACATTCGATTCCAGATACGCAAACAGATCCGCATCCTCGATCACACCGTGCTTGATGATCTCGGCCAGGCCGGCCTTGAATTCCTTGTCCGGCAGCGACTCAAGCGAGTCCAGATCGATCACCACGCATTTGGGCTGGTAGAACGCGCCGATCATGTTTTTCCCGCGCGGGTGGTTGACGGCGGTTTTGCCGCCGACGCTGCTGTCCACCTGCGCCAGCAGGCTGGTGGGGATCTGCACGAAAGGAACGCCCCGCATGTAGGTCGCCGCGATGAATCCCGTGAGATCGCCGATCACGCCGCCTCCCAGCGCCACAAGCAGGGTGCTGCGGTCGCACTGCCACTCCATCAGCTTGTCGAAGATGCGCTCCGCCTGGCCGAGCGATTTGGACGCCTCGCCCTCCGGGATTTCCAGAGTGCGGACCGTGGGCCCCTGCGCCGCGAAGCTTTCTTTCAGTGTGTTTCCGTAGAGACGCTGGATGGAGGGATGGGTGAGAACGACAACCTGGCTGGGGGTGAGGATTTCCGAGACGAGTGTGCCCACCCGCCCCAGAAGGTTCCGGCCGATCAGAATGTCATAACTTCTGTCGGCCAGATCGATTGTCAACCGCTTCATAAGTTTTTAGACTGGTCATTCGATACCACGGTCGGCGTGATGAAAATCAGAAGTTCATCGATTTGATCCGCATCATCGATGTTTCTGAACAGCGCGCCGAAAAACGGGATTTTCGACAGGAACGGCGTGGCCTCCTGGTTCCGCTTGATGTCGCTTTCATAGATGCCGCCCAGAACCGTGGTGTCGCCGTTTTCCACCAGCACTTCGGTGTGCGCTTCCTTGGTGGTGATTTCCGGGAATCCCGCGATCAGGTTTGCCGTATTGGGCGCGTTTTTTGTGGCGTCGATCACCATGTAGATATAATCGTCCGTTGTGATATGAGGCGTCACCGTCAGACTGAGATCCGCGTCGACGAACTCGATCTTGGTGCCCTCGTTGGCGGAACTGGTCTGAAAGGGAATCGACCGGCCGCTTTTGATCCGGGCTTCTTTGTTATCCAGCGTGGTGACTTTGGGACTGGACAGAATGCGCGCGTCGCCTTTTTTCTCCAACGCCGTCAGAACCACATTCAGGTCCGTTCCTTCGATCAGACCACCCAGCCCGAGGTTGATTCCGGAAAAAGCACCTTCGGCCAAAGCCGTGCCGCCGGGCAGCAGATCGACCAGAAACGGGCTGCCATTGCCGTTGTTGGGCGAATCCAATGCGTTGACGATCCGGCCGCCGCCTCCACGGGTGATCGCGCTCGTGATGCCCCACTGCACGCCGAGCTGCTGCGTGAGACTCTTGTTGACCTCGACGATGCGCGCTTCGATCATGACCTGCGGAGTCTGGATGTCCAGAACCTGAACCAGATTGGTCATATCATCCACGTTTTCGCGGATGTCTGTCAACACCAGAGTGTTGGTCCTCACATCCACAGTGATTTTACCGCGTTCGGATTTGAGGGTTTCCAGGCTCAGGGCCACTTCCTTGATATCGGCATAGTTGACCCGCTTGACTTCGGTGACCAGTTCGGCGGCGAGCTTTTCCGACAATTCCTTCGCCCGCTTGCGTTTGTTGTCTTCCACTTTCTGGTCTTCCTCGGAAGCCAGCGTTCTCAGGGAAGCCACGCGGATGATGTTCTCGCCCAGGCATTCCTTGCCCAGCGCGCTGTTGGTCAGAATGATTTCGAACGCTTCGTTCCAGGGAACATCCAGAAGCCGCATGTTGACCGTCCCCGACACTTCCGGGGAAAGGATCAGGTTGAATCCACTGATCTCGGAAAAGATGCGGAACAGATTGCGCACATCGGCGTCCTGAAAATCCAGCGAGATCTTGTCTTTGTCTCCACCCAGCAGAGACAGGCAGGGATCGACCGCATCTTCGGCAAGCAGCGCTTTGCTCGCATCCTTGGATTCGCCCGAACCGTCCTCGGCCTGCTCGGTGCCTTGATCGGCGTTGACCGGCAGCGTTCCGCCCTGGTCCACCTGCTTCAAGGTGATGACGATGCGGTTTTTCACCGGTTTTTGGATATTGTACCCGGCCGTGTTGTTGAGTGCGATTTCAAGCCTTAAAACACCCGCTTCATCGAAATGAAGAGGACGGATGCTGTCCACCACACCTTTGTTGACATCGATGCGGTCGGTCAGCGTTCCTTTTCCCGTTTTGGGAAAATCCAGCACCAGCCGCAGCGGGTTCATCAATTTGAATGCGGTGTACTGAATGGCTTTACTGGATTCGATCGTGATCACCGCTTCGCCCCCCAGACCTTCTTCCGTTGTGACCTGGGTGATTTCGGAGTCGGCCTCCATCACGCTGGAGCCCGTCATCGAAGATCCCATAGAGGAACCCTGCATGGACGGATCGGTGGCTTCCCCGTTTGTCCCCTGGGAAGAAAAGTCCATCGCCTGGGCGGTGTGAAGCATGCCCTTCGCATTGCTTTTGTGTTGTGCGGCATCCTGCGCGCGGTTTGATTTACCCGCAAATCCTTCGGCAGGCAACGCGCTTTGCCAGATCACGCCGATGGCGAATACCCCGATGAGCCCGAAATTTCGAAAATTATTAGTATTCACGATGACTCCTCATCCCTCCTCTTGGGATACTTGAATAAATTCAATTTCCTTCTTTCTTGATAAAATATTACCGAGATAATCCCGGGATTGTTCCAAAACGTAAATCTGATTCTTATTGATCGACTCCACCACGCCGAAGTTGGGTCCCAACAGATCCCCTTCCTTCACCGTGTGTCCCTTTTTATCCTGAGTCTCGACCAGTGCGAGGATCTCGTTGTTCTTCCAGATCACGCCCACCAGTTTCAACGAGTCGTAATCCGCCTGAATCGGTGTGGCCATCATGCTGGCCTGGCTTTCGTTGGCGGTCTGGATCAGGTTCTTGTAGCGCTGGACGGTTTGAAAAAATTCATTGTCTTCCATCTCGGACATTGGATTTTTCCTGCCGAACAGATCGCCGTAATTCTCAAGATCCGCATACAGCCGCGGATTGGTGCGCTTGATGTTCTTGTAAACCTCCAGAGGTATGGGAGGCAGATTCTTCAATTCTTCCGTGATGCTGCGGTTCTCCGGACGGGCTTCTTCGTCTTCACCGGCCTGAATGAGGCCCACTTTCGGGTCCACCAGCGGCACAAAGGGGTCGCGTTTTGTGACGAACAGATAGCGCTGCCCCGGAGGAGCGATTTCCTTGAGCAGGTCGGATTCGCCTTTACCGGTTTCCATTTCTTCGACGATCTGATTCAACAGATCCTCGACCCGGACCACCACCCTGCCGTAAAAAACCTTGGTCCCCTTCTGGGAAGACTGCACGAACCAGCGTCCGGAGCCGTTCGACACAAACCTGAGATAGCTGCCGAGCTCTTTGTCGGAAACATCCCGGTAGGCGAACAGCATGTTGCGGAAAATCTGTTCCTGAAACGGGTCGTAAAGTTCCTGACGGATCTCGTTGACCACCTCACGGGTGGAGCGATCCTGCAGGTTCTTGTTCAGAGGCAGAAGCACCTTCACCAGCGTCATAAAAACATCCAGCGACTGATCGGTCAGACCCATCGTTTTTTCCAGTTTTTCGATCAGTTCAAGGCGTTCCTCGCGCGGCGGATAAAATTTCAAACGTTCCACGAACTGCTCTTTATCGATCTTGTACATCGAATCGTGGACCTGCTTCTCGCCGTCGACGATCTTTTGCCCAAGTTCGGAGCGGTACCAGTTCATCAGCGGCCTGCCATAGCCCGACCGGAAATTTTTGGTCATGTACTGCGATACGGATTTGGAGAAATCACTGGGATCGCTGACCCTTTCGAGAATGTTTCTCAGCATGATGAGCTGTTCAGCCGGAAGACTCTTGGGAGTGATCCCATGCTGCAGAAAATGCGAACCGTAATTTTCGGTCAACGCTTCAAAACCGCTCAACTGCATCAACTCGTCGATCGTCTGGTTCGTTTGCGCCTGGCGGCTTTTCACAGGAGCCTTGGCGGCAAAGGCCGAGCTCAGGATCAGCGGCGTCGTGAAGACCGCGAGCAGCAGCCAGACAGACCATTTCGTTTTTGCATTTCTTCCAGAATTCATGAATCGATCTCCCGCATCACGCATCATTTGGCTTTTTCTTCCGCTCCCTGAATATAAGCGTAGGTGTTCGCCACAAAATTGGTATAGATCAGCGTTCCATTTGCCGAAGAAGCGGCCCCTCCCTGTGCTTTGCCCAGGTTCATTTTCAAATCCGTCAGAGTGACCAGCTGCAGAAGGTTCTGCATTTTGTCGAGAAAATCAAGCGTGTCCCAGAAAGAACCCTGCATCTGAATTTCCACCGGAATCTTCTTGTAAAAGTCCTTCACATTGCCTTCCTTGAGCTTGAACCGGGTGACGTCGAAGGTAACGCGGCCGCCGCCGAAATCGGCGACCTTCTGCAGCAGATCCGGCATGTCGTCCTCACGCGGCAGCTGCTGTTTCATGAACTCCAGTTCGCCCAGGGTCCGTGCCAGTTCCTTGGCGATCGGCTCCTTTTTTTTGACCAGCCCCTGATAGGCTTTGAGGGTCTGTTCTTTTTTCGTGCGTTTCTGCTGCAGCTGCGCCAGCTCGTCCTGACTCGCCGTGAACAGAGTGAAGTAATAGATGGCAAGAAACAAAGCCCCCACGCCCACGGCACTCATGAGGATGTAAGTGAGCTTCACGCCCTGCAGAAAATCATAAGGCAGCTTGTCGAATAGTTTTTCCATGATCAGATCAGAGCCTTCTTGTTGTTGTCCGGCATATAGCAGTAAATTTCAAACTCACGCACTTTGGTTTGGCCGATTTGTTTCTGTTCGGTCTTGTACAGAAACACCATTTTGAAATAAGGAATCATTTCCAGCCGGTCGACAAACCGGGCCACGGCCTGGTCTTCCAGCGCCTGCCCGGTGATCACGATGAACTCCTGAGCTTCCTGGCCGGCGTTCTTTTCCTTTTTCTTCTTTTTCTTCTTTTTCTTGTCGCTGCTGCTGTCCGCAAAGAAGATCGTCGGGATCTTGTTGCGCTGCAGGTCGGAGCGCCGGTTCTGCTTGATTCCGGTCAGCCAGATTTCTTCGGGCAGCCTCTGGTTGAGGTCGGCGAGGATTTCCGTGGCCTGCATCTGGCTGGTTCTGAGCTGTTCGATTCCGGTGAGAATGGTTTCCACCCGCTTCTGCTTGGCCTGCATGGACTTGACCACCCGCACGGTGCCCTCCAGCGCCGCGACTTTCTGATCCAGCGCCGCCACTTCCATCTGGGTGCTGGTCAGCCGGTAATCCTGGTACATCCAGATCGTGCCGATCCCCGCAAGCGCCAGCATGACGATCGCACTCGCCATGCACACGTGCTTCTGGATGACGATCCGTTGCAGCTCTTCCCGATAATCGTGTAAATTGATTTTAATCATTTGTAGTCGAACCTTCTGGTTGCCAGACCGATCGCCACCGAAGAAATCGGAGCCAATTCGTCAATGGTTTGCTGATCGAACTTCCTCTTATTGATCTTGATTCCATCCAGCGGATTGAGGATGTGCACCGGCGTGTTGAGGTGATGCGCAAACAGCGCATCCGCTCCCGGGATCAAGGCCCCGCCGCCGCTCAGATAAACCTGCTCCACCTGGGAATTCGAAGTCGTGCTGAAAAACTCAAAAGACTTCTGCACTTCATCGAGAATTTTTTCGAACGATTTCACGATGATCTCAATAACCTCATCGCTTTCGACTTCTTCCGACATCTTGCCTTTTTTAAGATCCGTGGCCTGCTGGCTGGAAACCTTGAATTTCGTCATCAGTTTCTTGGTCGCCTGGCTGCCGCCGAACGGGATGTCCCGCGTGTACGAACAAACGCCGTCCTTCAATATATTGATGTGGGAAAACGACTCTCCCAGATCGATGATGGCGACATCGCCCGAGTTCTCGAGATTCTTTCCCTGGCTGAAGGCGTTGACCATCGCGAACACATCCAGGTCGATGATGGTGGGACGCAGGCCCGCATCGTAGAGAAGCTCCGTGCGGCTTTCGATGATGTCCTTCTGCACCGCGACCAGCAGGATCTCCATCTTCTGCTCGCCATCCTCCTCCTCAATGTCCTCGTCCGTACCCAGAAGCTGAAAGTCGATGCTGACGTCGTCGATATCGAACGGAATGTACTGCTCCGCTTCGTGATAGATGCTCTCGGCCAGTTCCGCTTCCGACATCAGGGGAACCCGGATTTTCTTGATGATCACAGCCTCTCCGGAAATCGACGCCACCGCAAAACGGGTGTCGATTTTCTCGTTTTTGATCATCTTCTCCAGGGCTTCCACGACCTCTTCCTGCCTTCGCACCACACCGTCCACGATGGCTTCTTCCTGAAGCGGCATGACGCCGAAATTCAGCAGTTCAAATTTGTTATCCGATCCGGCAAGCTGAGCCATTTTGATGGAAGACGTGCCGATATCCAAAGCGACCAGGGGAGTTTTTTCCGATAAGAACATCGCGATTCCTGAAATATTTTTAGCTAAGTGGTTTTTGGGTGATCGGTGCTTGGTTCAGAGGGTTCACCTCCAAAGAGCAAACACTATACCAAACCGACACCCCTCCAAAAATCATTGAATTTTAAAGAGTTCTAACAAAAACGCCCGGCAAGGGCCCCGCAAAGTGAACATTTTTTTCGCCACGGGTAGCAAAAAATCACACTGTTTCCCGTGTCGTCAAACGATACCTTGCTGATGTTTTTTCAGCCTGTTCGGGCTCATCATGCCCTTTTCACGGGATATCCCGAATAATCAGGGATTCACAAAAATCGTCAATGCGATCAGGAAGAAGCCGTCCGGCCGACGGCGCAACCAAACTTCTTGAAAATCCATGCTGCAACCGCCTTCTCCTGACGGCCGCCCGCGCAAGCCCTAAAGGCTCATCGCTTTTTCTTTTTCACCCGGCTCTTTTTTTTGGCCCGGGATTTTTTCTCGGAGTTTTCCGAGAAGATCGACGTACGGTCAGCCAGTTTGTATCCCAGAGCAAGAATGATTTTTCTTTTCGTATCCAAGCGGCAATCATTCCCCTTTTCGATACGGTCGATGGTTTGGACCGTCACATTCGCTTTGCGTGCCAGCTCAGCTTTGCTCATCATCTTCGATTCACGTATCTGCCTGACACTGTTGGACTTGGACACTATCCCGCTCCTCTTCAAAAAAATGGATTCGAACCCGTTAGGAGATATTATTTTTTTATTTTTTACGGAATAACTTTAGATTAGGCCAAGTTTAAATTTTTGTCAATAAAGTCTTTGTTATTAGATGTAAATTATACCATGCTTTATTTATTTTTAATAAATTTAAACAAATTTAAATAAGCGGGATTCGCACCCATTTGGGCACGGCGCGCTCCCGGATGCAGGCCGGCGGCGGGGTTTCCAAAACGACGGGAGACCTCGGATAATGCCTTTAAACAAAATGATTTCCGGGTCCCCGGCCCGGTTTTTCCCTGCACTGTTGCCCGATAAAACCCGGTTGCAAAGCGGCCCCGTTTCGCTTACAGTTTGACCCTATGAAACAAGTGTATTTGGACACCTACGGCTGCCAGATGAACGTCGCCGATTCGGACCGGATGGAGCTGTTGCTGTTCCATTCCGGGTACGCCCGGACCCTGGACAAGGAAAACGCCGATCTCATCCTGGTCAACACCTGCTCCATCCGCGACAAGGCGGAACAGAAGATCTTCTCCCTGTTCGGCGGCATGAAACCGCTCAAAAAAGCCAATCCCGACCTCATTTTCGGGCTCACCGGCTGCCTCGCCCAGCAGGAAGGGGAAAGGCTGATCCAGCGCATTCCCTTTCTGGATTTCATCCTCGGCCCCGACCACATCGAGGACATCCCCCAGGCAGTGGATGCGGCGCGCGAATTCGGGAAACCGCTGGTCTGGACTCAATTCGACAAAAAGAAAAACTACTCCATCCCCGAAGTGCGCGATGCGGCGGTAAAACCGGTGCATCCCAGCGCTTTCGTCAACATCATCAAGGGCTGCGACAAGTTTTGTTCGTTCTGCGTCGTGCCGTACACGCGCGGCCGCGAAAAATCGCGCGAAGCCGAGGAAATTTTAGAGGAAGTACGCCAGTGGGTGGCGAAAGGGGCCAGGGAAATCGTGCTGCTCGGGCAGAACGTCAACGCCTACGGCAAGCGCGGTCTGGAAAAACCGGTCGCCTTTCATGAGCTGCTGTACCGGATCGCGGAGATAGCGGGAGTTAAACGGCTGCGGTTCACCACCAGCTATCCCGGAGATTTCACGCCGCAACTGATCGACGCCTACCGGGACCTCGACATCCTGATGAACCACCTGCACCTGCCCGCCCAGAGCGGAAACAACCGCATCTTAAAGGCCATGCGCCGCGGCAACACGGTGGAGGAATACCTGGATCTCATCGAGGCGCTGCGCGCCGCCGTGCCCGACGTCGCGCTGTCAACCGACATCATCGTCGGGTTTCCAGGAGAAACCGAAGCCGAATTCGAGGACACCCTCGCCCTGATGCAGCGGGCGGAGTTTTCCAGCAGCTTCATGTTCTGCTACAGCCCCCGGCCGGGCACACCTGCGGCGGACTTTCCCGACGACGTCCCCGATGACGTCAAAAAGGAACGGCTCCGGAAAACCATGACGCTGCAGGACGCGCTCACGGACAGGCTGGGGCAACGCTATCTTGGCGATGAAGTGGAAGTGCTGGTGGAAGGGGAGACGCGCAAAGCCGGCGCCAACTGGAAGGGCAGAAACCCGCAGTACTGGAACGTCCATTTCCGCGGAGACCCGGAATCCATACGTCCCGGAGACCGGGTCCGCGTCGCGGTGGAATCGGTTTCCGGCCATTCACTGAAAGGCGTCGCCACCGGGACGTTCCGGAACGGGTGAACGTTTCCGGGCCTTCGGCAAAAGCCCCGCTCAGGGTGAGCCAAGCGGCCTTTCCGAGGGGCCACTGGAGGAGTTGCGGTCCCTCGCTTCCAGTTGCAGGCCGGAGATCTGATACGGTTTCAATTCAAATCGAATGCCGCGGCAGGCCGGGGTGATGGGTTTTCCCGGTATTCAGACGCGACCGGATGCTGAAATTCCCCTTTCCTTTCAGAAAGCAGGGATGGGAGGGGGGCGCGAACCTTGCCGCGGCCGTTTCTCGTATTAGAAAATCCCCAGGCGGAAGTAGACCTCTTCTTCCAGATGGTCCAGATGGGGAAGGACGATTTTTAAGGCCAGGCGCACGTCGCGGATGAATTTCAGATCCTGGGGAGCGGACCGGTCCGCAAAGCGCCTCAAGGTCTCGGTGCAGAAATAATCCAGATCGATGATCGGGTTCAGCGTTTCCGCCGGCAGGTCTTCCAGACCCACCTCGTTTTCTTCCAGAAACCGCAGAATCCCGATCAGGCTGAGCTTGACCTCCACGCATTTGTCCCGAAGCTCCGCCGCCAGGCGCGACTCGGGCTGCTTGAGATCCTCACAGATTTTATACAGAAGTTTCCGCAGACGCTGGTAGAACGCATCGTGCTGTTTGCGGTCCTGAAACAGCTTGCCCTGGCCGCCGAACAGCAGGTTGAACACCAGCTCGATCTTGAATTTGTCCGAGGCCATCACGGTGTACAGAATGGAAATGAACTCCCATTCGTGAAAGGCGAGCCCCAGGTCCTGGAAGATTTCCTCCAGCGACCCTTTCTCGCCCTTGGGAACCCGGTCGGCGTCGACGCGGACGAAGCCCACCGGTTCGGATTTCCAGGTCGGGATCAACTGCACCTGACCGCCTTCCGAGCTGACCGCCGTCAGTTCCTTGAGCGATTCGAGAAAATCCGTCAGGGAAAACGCCGGGATGTCGAGCGATTCCTCTTCCAGTGAAAACAGCGTCCGCATGATTTGTTTCTGCAAGGACGCGCTGGTGAATTCCTCCCTCTGGCACAATTGCGAAAGGATGCTCTCCAGCGCCACGTGCAGCCGCCGCCGGAGCAGAAGTCCCGCGCGGACATCCTGCCTGGTACAGGGCGCGATCTGAAACACACCCTGATCGAAATCGACCAGCTGGATGCGCAGCGCGTCTCCCGCCTTGAGGCGGTGCGATTTGAAAAAGGCGGTCATGTCCCAGACCCAGGTGAGCACCGAGCTTTTCCCGGGCATCCACTCGTTGACATCGATGTCGCCGGGGAAATGCTGCTCGCCCGCGTACTGGTAAAAATGGATGACTTCCTCGATGCAGAACGCCCGTTTCAGCCGTGGAATTTCGTGGCCGTCCGCGTCCAGAAACATCAGATCCTTTTCCTTGCGGTCGTTGGACAGAAAGGGAATCAGCCGGTGTCCGGGAATGAAGATCTTCTGCTGCAATTCGAATTTGCCCAGATCGACCAGCAGCGGGATGTGGCCGATCTTCTCGAGCACCGCCTGGTAAGGAAGAAAATCCTCCGAATCGGTTCCCACGATGTAGTGGTGCTCGGGCAGCTTGCCTTTCAGCTGCGCCAGCGTGGTTTCGGAGATTTTCCGGCGCCAGCGCTTCTGAATGCGCTGCATGAGATCGTCCGCCGTGAACGGAGTGCGGGATTCCCGGATCAGGTCATCGATCAAAGTCTGCAGGGTCTGTCTTTGCGGCATGGGGAGGTCGAGTGAAAAGCGGGAGCGTTCGAGTTGTCGGGTTTAATTCGAGTTCAGCGACTCGATCCCGGCGGGAAAATGGACCTGGATTTGGTTCGGGCAGCCCTCAGTCTGGGGGTCGCCAGCGTGAGAAAGCGGTGAAAGAGGGGGTGCTCCCTCTTCCGAAGAACCGCGTGTAGATTAGCATACATTAGTGCAAGTGTTAACTATTTTTAATCGCGAATTTCGCTTATTTTCCTGTGAGGCAATTCATTTGATTTTGTGGAGACCGGATTATATAATTTTTTCATTCATTCGAAACATTGTATACGCCGTCTGCACTTTAAGAACTGGAGAATCGCCATGGCATTGAACCTGGAACCTGTTTATCGGGAAATTTTCGGAAAACTCAATACCCGTAAAAAATTCGTCATCAAGGCCGTAGAAAACAACGTCTTGACCGTCGAGCAGGATGAAGAGATCTGCGGCCAGAAAGAACCGCGCTCGTTCGAATTCAAAAGTCCGAGGGAATTCGAGGAATTTGTCCGCAAGGAAAATCTGTTCGAGCAGGAAATCGCCCGGCAATTGAACGGCAACGAAATGCCCTATCGTTGAACCGGTCGTCCCGATGAATCAGGGTCCCTTTTTAGCCTGCTGACCTTTCACGATCCAGCGCCCGTCTTCAAGCTGGATTTTTTCACCGGGATTGGCGTTGTCCCGGTTGAGGCTCGCGAAAATCCTCTGCACCTTGGGCAGATCCCCGTCCGAGAACGCCTCGTTCGTCGCCACGGTGCGTTTTAAAATCGCCAGGCGGTCCGCATTTTCCTCTTCCATGATCGTCTGGGCGAAGGTCTTGAACTTGGGATCGCTTTGGGTCTTTTCCGTTTCGAAGAAAACCAGAAGCCCCTCGTTGCCCTCCCCGGCGATTCCGGATTGCTTGAAAGATTGAATGTCGTCGCGGTTGAACTCCTGGCGCTGCATCGCCCGGATCGCTTCCATCTTGCCGGGCGGAATTTCCGCCACCGTCTTCAGTTTGCCGTCTTCATCCACCGACCGCACCGAAGCGAGCAGCAGCATCTCGTTGCCCAGCTCTTCGTAACTGCCCAGAATCTGGTTTTCCAGAGCCGTTTTCTGATCCACCACCGTCACATCGACTCCGACCAGCGAGCTGCAGCCGGAAAATCCCAAAGCCCACACCAGCATTGCCAGGAGACTGCCTTTCGTTTTGCCGCCGTGTGTTCGCATGCGCCTCCTTCATGGCTCTCAGTGAAATTTTTTCAGCACCAGCGCGGAATTCTTGGACCCGAAGGAGATGCAGTTGCTGATGCCGATGCGGATCTTCTTTTCCTTGCCCTCATTGGAGATGTAATCCATATCGCAATCCGGGTCCGGATTTTCCATATTGATGGTCGGGGTCAGAAACCCGTGGTGCAGCGACAACCCCGTCACCGTGACGCCCAGCGCTCCGGACGCCCCCTGGGGATGCCCGACCATGGACTTGGTGGAGCTGACCGGGATGTCCATAGCGTGGCTGTTGAACGCCTGCTTGACGGCCAGCGTCTCGATCTTGTCGTTGATGATCGTCGAGGTGCCGTGAAAATTGATGTAATCCACCTCGTCCTCGTTGACGCCGGCGTCTTTCATCGCCAGCTTCAGCGCCCGGGTCGATTGCTTTCCGTCCGGCATGATCGCCACCCGGTGGTAGGCGTCGCAGGTGGTGCCGTAACCCAACACCTCCGCGAAGATGGGCGCGTCGCGCCGCTTGGCGTGCTCGAGTTCCTCAAGGATCAGCATCCAGCCGCCCTCGGCCAGAACGAATCCTTCCCGGTCGCGGTTGAACGGGCGCGACCCGCGCGTCGGGTCGTCGTTGAAATGCACCGGGTTGGCTTTCATCCTTTCGAATCCGCACATGAACGCCGGAGTCACGCAGGCTTCCACCCCGCCGGTGAGAAACCAGTCCTCCTGACCGGAGCGGATGGCGTTGAACGCGTAGCCGATCGCGTCGGTGGAGCTGGTGCAGCCGTTGGAGAGCACGTGCGAGCGTCCCTGAAACCCGAAATACATGGAAATTTCGCTGGACAGCATGCCCACCAGCGAATTGGAAATCGCATACGGGCTGATCTTGTGCTTTTTCCCCGAGTAGTAGATCTCAAACTGCTTTTCGGAAAAATCGAAACCGGCGCCGCCGCTGCCGACCATCACACCGATGCTTTCAAAATCCTCTTCCTGAAACGAATTCAAATCGATTCCGGAATGATCCAGCGCCTCCCTGGAAGCGGCGATGGCAAGCGGAACCGCGCGCGGCAGTTTTTTCAGATCGGCTTTGGAGTAATAGTGCGCCGGATCGAATCCCGTCACCTCCCCCGCGATCTGGCAGGACAGCCCCGCAGGATCGAAGCTGGAAATGCGGTCGATCCCGCTTTTGCCCCGGCACGTGTTTTCCCAGAATTCTTTCAGACCGGTACCGTTGGGGCTGATCGCCCCCATCCCGGTGATCACCACTCGACGAGACATCATTTAGTTTAAAAAAGCAAATTTCCCAACCATGCGGTTATGTTACCATAGGGACGCAAAACCGGGCAATGCCCTGCAAATCAATTTACAGGGCCGAAGGCGTCCACTCGAACCCGATGCAAAATACCGTGTCGGATCTATGCGAGGATCTTTACAGACCGCCGGCTCCTTGCCCCCAAAAACCCGAAAACCGGGTTCCGCAACCCGGCTGTCCCTGTTCGCATTCAGCGGCCTCACCGCGATCCGTCGAGATGATACGCGCAAACTCAAAGGTCCCGAAACATTTTATCTCCCTGGCTCCCGCCTGCATCCGCGCCCCCATTTTTAGGAAGCCTCCCCTTTGGACACTCAGGAAACACTGAAACAGCAGACCGGCCAGATGCTGGTGACCGGATTCGAGGGCACCGAACTCAACGATTCCATCCGCGATCTGATCGAGGGGCGGCGCATCGGCGGGGTGATCCTGTTCGAGCGCAACTTCGAGACCCCCGAACAGTTGACGCGGCTGATCGCCGACATGCAGGCCCTGGCGCTCGCCACCCCGCCCAAGGCGCCGCTGTTCGTTTCCGTGGACCAGGAAGGCGGCCGCGTGTCGCGGCTGGGCGCGCCGTTCACCCACTTTCCGCACCCCTGCTGCCTCGGCAAGGCCCGTTCCGAATCCCTGGCGCGCCGGTTCGCGGTGGCGCTGGGCAAAGAGCTGGCGGCGGTGGGGGTCAACATGGACTACGCCCCCATCCTGGACGTCAACACGAACCCGGACAACCCCATCATCGGCGTGCGCGCCCTGAGCGACGACCCGCAATGGGCGGGCAGGCTCGCTGTGGCGTTCATGCAGGGGTTTCAGCAAGCGGGCATCCTGGCTGTGGGCAAGCACTTTCCCGGCCACGGCGACACGCACCAGGATTCGCACCTCACGCTTCCCATCGTGGCGAAACCGCCCGCCGAGCTGGAAGCGGTGGAGCTGGCACCGTTTAAGACCGCCATCGGCAAGGGACTGCCGGTCCTCATGACCGCGCACGTGGTGTACCCGTGCTGGGATGAAACCCGGCCCGCCACCTTTTCCCCGGCAATCCTGAATGACGTCCTGAGAACAAAGCTCGGTTTTGAGGGGCTCGTCATCTCCGACGATCTGGAAATGAAGGCGGTCGAGGACACCCTGCCGTTCGATGCGGTTCCCTCGCTCGGTGTGGAAGCGGGCATCGACCTGTTTCTCATCTGCCACAGTCTGGATAAGACCCGCGCGCTGCAGGACAACCTCATCCAGGATGTCCAGTCCGGCCGCATCCCGCAGGAAAAAGTGGCGGCCGCCGCCGAAAAAATCCTCGCCCTCAAACGAACGCTGCCGCCCGTGGGCGCGGGCGTCCAGGACCTTTCATCGCTCATCCAGGAACACAAAACGCTCGCAGAGGAAATGCAGTCCCACCTTTAGGCCCGGCCCATGCAACGCGCCACTTCCCTGGTACGTCTCCGCGTCCTCATTCCACGATCTCCATTCGTGCGCACCGCCGTGGTGTACCTGCTGTTGACCGGCTATTTTTATTCGTTTGCCGAGTACGGTTTCAACCTCTGGGACGAAGGCGGGTTCGCCAACGGCACCCTGCGCACCTTGAACGGAGAAAAAGCGCTCGAGGATTTCAACCCCAACGGCTACCTGCCCGGCCGTTATTGGTACGCCGCCCTGTTCTTCAAACTGTTCGGCACCGACGTGTTCAGCCTGCGGCTCGCCGTGCTGCTGTTCACCCCGGCGATGGTCCTCCTTCTTTACGCGGCGGCACGCAGACTGATGCCGCCCGGCTTCGCCGTTCTCGCGGCCCTGTGCGTTCTTTCCGCGCCGTCCATGTACTACAACCGCTTCTTTCCGTTTTTCACCGTGCTGAATCTGTTCCTGCTGATAAACGCGGTCGAGAAACGGCGCATGCGCGACGGGCTTTGGGTCATCGCCGCGATTTTTTTGAGCGGCTGTTTCAAGATCGAGATCGCCCTCATCACCGCTCTCGTGAGCGCCATCGCGTTTTTTTCGAGCGTCGCGCACACCGGGCGCGGCGCATTGCGGCCGCAGGGCAGGCTCGCGCTCGCTGCGGTTCTGACTCTCACGGCCCTGCTGTTCGCCCTCGCGGTTTATTTTTTCAACCACGACTACTTCCGCAAGGTATTTCAGCTTGTGTTCGAGGCGCACCGCGTCTGGGGCAATCCCTTTCCCGAGCTGCTGCCGTTTTTTCCTCTGTGGCACGAGTTGGGAGCGCATGCGATGTTCGAGAGGATTCTGTTTTACCTGCCCGTCTGGACCTACGCGGGCATCGCCGTCCTGCTCGGCATCCGGATCCTGAAAAAAATTCCCGCACCCGGTCGGGAAAATCTAAAGCTGTTCATCGTGCTGGCTTTCGGCGTCGGCGTGTACGGCCTGGTGATCTGGCGCGCCGGGTTCGACAACCTGCTGCGCACCCTGCCGCCGTTTTACATCCTGTTCTGCTATGGCTTGCACCGCATCCACGAATGGATTGTGAACCGGCCCGCGTTTGCAAGCTCACAGACGGCACACGCCATACGCAAACGCACGGTCCATGCCCTCGCCGCTGCACTGCCGCTGCTGTTTGTTTACGAGATGAACACCCGGCACGGGTTTTACGCGGGCTCCATCGGCGCGCTCAATGAAGAAACCCGGCCCGTGCAGCTCGACCGCATGAACGTGCGGCCGCACCCCACCGAAGCGCTGTGGCTGGAACAGATCACCGACCGCATCGAGATCTACACGGACGCAGGCGATCCCATCCTGGCCCTGCCGCTCAATCCCGTGTTTTATTTTCTCACCGGCCGGATAAACCCGACGCCCTACGACTGGATTTTACCGGGCATGCTGGATGCAGACGCGCAGACCGAGCTGGTCACGCTGCTCAAGAGGACGCCGCCGAAGCTGGTCGTCTACGTGGACATTCCCATCGACGGTAAAGAAGAACGGCGTCTGTCGAACTACGCCCCTGTTTTATTTGCATACATCGCGGAGAACTACCGCTTCGAAGAGATCATCGGCCTGTTTCAGATCCTGCTGCCCAAAGAACCCGAAACCGCCCGCGGGGAGTGAAAGCAAGAGATAAAATGATTGATGTCAATTTGTACTATAAAAGAAAAAATATAGAGGACGCCATCGAAAGATTGTTTAACCTTCCCGAATCCGTTTGCCCCCTCATTTTCATGAAGATGAAGTGCAGCAAATCAAACATGAATATACATGTGCAGATAAAAAACTATTCGAGAACTTTAAAGCAGAGAATCCTAATGGGTATTTTCTTATGAACCAACATTGTTTGTTCAACATCTCGAAACACTCGGAGGGGCTGCAAGAAGTATCCACACATATTCCATTTGAATATCAAATTCACATCCAAGTTTTATTCGAAGAACTCTCCTTAGCCAATCCCGTTTTTGGATTTGCCGCTGATAAAATAGAAAGGTTTCACAGAAATCGGGTATTTATTACATTAGGAAAAAACAAAATTGAACGCTGGGTGGGCAGGGATATTGGTCATGAACTCGATCGCCTGTTTCTCCAACGCCTGTTTCCACGGATCATCCGCAACGGCATCCGGACTCCACAGGATCACCTGCCCGCCGACCTCGCGCGGCCTTGGCCGGCAGTCCGTTTTGAACGTGAACTCCTTCTTTTTGGGCACAAAAGACATTCCCGCCTCCGTGATCAGGAAATAACTTTCCCGCATGGCGTCCAGACGAATCCGGGGTGAATTTGATAACCTACGCAATTTGAATCCATTACGGCACAAAATCCACCAAAATCGGTTTTCCGAATTTTTACAAGCAAAATATTTGGCCTGTCGAATTTACAGAAGGCGGTGTGAATGCGGAATTTTTTTGATGCGGCCGTTGAGTCCAACAGGGAAGCAAGACCCCGGCTCAGGAAAAAATCGCAATGCCGGGAACGAAAACGCACAAAAGGATTTCCGGGGAAAGAATTTTTTTGTTTTTGACCCGCGCCGTGGCCGGTCCGCGCCTGGAGCAGAATAAACCCTTACTTTTAAAAGTATAGCTTTGGAAATCCCAGCCCCGCTCACAGGCTGCTTTTCCGGCTGAATGCGATCGGCGTAGGTAAATCTATGACAAAAACTTAAGAGGATCGAATCTTTAGTGATATAATTCGGTATATCGGCATTTTCCTCACCATACCATCCCTCGCGTCCGCGGTTGAGTCGATCGTTCCCGGAATGGTGAAGATACAGTCCCCCTCAGTTAACACTATATTTCGGAATTCGGAATTTTGCAAGACAAAAAATCAGGACTCACGAATTTTCTGGGTGACCGGCTGCGTCAATGGCGCAAGTCCCTGCCACTGAAATCCTTTGAGCTGGCCGAACTGATCGATATTTCCCAGGGATCGCTCTCGGACATCGAAAACAACAAATCGCTGCCCTCCGCCGACACCATTGCGAAAATCCACCTCAATACCAATATCAATATCATCTGGCTGCTGATCGGCCAGGGGCCGATGAAGCGCGGCAGCGAGAACGCGGTCGCTCCCATGGCCTACGAGGAAAGCGCCGAATACGGCGAGGACCCGAAACTGAAAGACCTGATCGAGAAACTGGTGCGGATTTACAACCAGGGCGATCCGGAAAAAAGAGCGCATCTGTTCGGGTTTCTGATCGGCGCCGACCCCGGCGGCAACCACGGCTCCCAGTCCCACCCCTATTCCTGAAACACCAAGCTCCCTCAAACCTGCTGAGTGGATCGCATCGTGTGCTTTCCGCTCAGGAAACAGTCAACGTGAACGTCTGCTCGATGCTTTTTCCCGGATCGAGGTCGAACCGCTTGTGGGCAAGAAGGCAGGAGCCCTGGTAGTTGCGTTCGATGCCGTCTTCCGACTGCGAAATGGTTTCCACCGGAAAGCGCCAGACCGCCATCTCCGGCTCGAAGGTGAAAAGCAGCCCGAACCGGTACCAGTCGTCTTTGAGACCGAATTGTCGCACAGACGAAAGCTCGCCTTCGCTGACCATCCGCGCATCTTTAAGGTCCTGGCCGGGCAGAAAATAAGCACGGTCCGGCGCGTCGCCCGCCAGCAGCGTGAAATTGAATTCCACGCCCCACCAGAGTCTGCGGGGCGCATCGCCATCGTTTGTGATGCGGTACTGCACGCGGATTTCGGCATCGGTGCGGGAAAAGTGATACACCTTCTGGATTGAGACCGTCCCTGCCGCATCCCGGGACGCAACGTGTCCGCTGCGCGTGAGGTTCACCGCGAACGCCTTGGCCGAACGGCCCGGGACCGGCGTCCGCACCTCGTAATCCGCGTCGACGAAATCCCCTTCCTCGCGGGAATCGCCCCGCTTGAAATCCGCCAGCGTGGTCTCCGGCGCCAGAAAATGATCCAGCAGCGAATACCGTTCCCAGCGGTCGAAAAACAGCTTGCCCGCCAGATCGTCCTCCTTGAACTTGACCCGGTCGTGAATCGATTGCGGCGAGCCGGCCTGGTCCTGATGCGGATGCGCGGCTTCCTTGAGGCTCTGGTGGTAGGTCTCCTCGCGCCGCTTGAGAACGTTGCTCAGGTTGAAGCAGGCCGGCCGGTAGTCCAGCTCCAACAGGGCGCCGCCGTAGGCGGGCGCGACGAACGCGGTCATCTTGGGGTTGGCCGCCCAGATCTCTTCACGGCCGTCGAGGTTGAAGTCGATGCTCTGCACCGTGAACGACTGCTTGAGCTTCTCATCCACGATGTTCTCCGCCTCGATCAAATCGCGGTACAGAGCGTGCCTCAGGTAATTGAGATACAGCCCGCCGAACAGGCCGTGCCACTGGGCGCAATTGCACTGGCTCCGGTACAGCGCCTGGAGCGCGCCGCTGGACTTCTGCGTTTCGGAATCCAGCAGTTTCACCTTGCGGCTGACCAGCAGCATGCGCTTGTGCAGCTGGTTGCTTTCTTCATACTTGGTGAGGAAGTTGTCCCATTGCCCGCCACGCAGAAACAGCTTGTAACGATCCTCGCCGATCCCCCGCGCATTGAGGTCTTCTTTCAGCTTTTTGTACTGCAGCGCCGACTTCGTGTTCAAAGACCATTCCATCATCTCTTCGTAGGAAGCCATGGGCAGATACACGCGCCCTGAGGGCGGATGCCGGTCGATGTATTCGGCGAACGTCGTCGTCTCCACCCAGTCGGCGTTGTCGCGCAGCGCGGTGAAAAACTTCTCCAGCCATTTCTCGTTGTACACCCATTGATAGGTCTCCGGCCAGCTGCCGAATTTTTCGCCATCGTCCGCATAGGTGAGGCCGGTGAAGCCCTGCTCGTCCTTCGCATGGCGCAGCAGGGCGAGGGTTTCCTCGGGCATTTTAAAAGGAATGGCATAACGCAAGGGCTTGCTGATGGGAAACACGAACAGGGGATGGCCCGCGCGTTCCGTAATGAAATACCCCTGCATCCGGTTTTCTTCCAGACCGGAATAATAAAAATGCGTGTCGTCCACCACCGTGTAGCGGATGCCCGCCATCGAGATGATTTTCGGCAGCTCCGGGTTCCAGATCCGCTCCGCCAGCCACAGGCCCTGCGGCGTGAAGTCGAATTCCTCGCGGATGAAATCGTTCATCATGCGGATCTGGCCGACGGCGTCCTCCTCGGGCAGCGTCGCCAGCAGCGGTTCGTAAAACCCGCCGCTCATGATCTCAAGCGAGCCTCGGCCCGCCATCTCGCGGATCCGTTTCAGGTAATCCGGTTTGTGGGACTTCAGCCATTCCAGCAGCGGTCCGGAAAAATGCACCGCCGTCTTGATTTCGGGAAAACCGCTCAGCACGTCGAAATAGGGCCGGTAGCATTTTTCATACACCTCTTCGAACACATGGTCGAAGTTGCCCACAGGCTGATGGTTGTGGATGCCAAACAGAAATTTGATTTTGTTCATGCCGGGGTGAAGGAAATGAAAGGAGGGTTCAAATCACTTTTTGTGTCGGGTAGCCCAACTCCGTGTCGTCCAGGCTGTCCTCCGCAGAGGGAGACTGGATTTCCAGCATCTTCAGGGTGTAAAGATTGTAATACAGATTTTCGTTGCGCATCAGCGCATCGTGCGTTCCCGTTTCGATCACTTTGCCCTTGTCGAGCACGATGATCTTGTCCGCATTGCGCACAGTGCTCAGCCGGTGCGCGATGATCAACGTGGTGCGGTCCGCCATCAGGTTTTCCAGCGCTTCCTGAATCAACGATTCCGAACGGTTGTCGAGCGAGGAGGTGGCCTCGTCGAGAACCAGGATCTTCGGGTTTTTCAAAATCGCGCGCGCGATGGCGATGCGCTGCCGCTCGCCGCCCGAAAGCTTCACGCCCTTTTCTCCCACCGGCGTGTCGTAGCCCTGTTCCAGCCCCAGGATGAAATCGTGCGCGTTGGCGGATTTCGCCGCCGCAACGATTTCCTCTTCCGTGGCGTCGAGCTTGCCGTATAAAATGTTTTCCCGCACCGACCCGCCGAACAGCAGGGCCTCCTGCGGAACCAGCGCGATCTGGTTGAGATACTGCTCAAGATCCAGCGTGCGGATGTCGTGCCCGTCGCACAGCACGCGGCCGGCGTCGGGATCGAAGAACCGGTGCAGAAGCTGGATCACGGTGGATTTCCCCGCGCCACTCGGCCCCACCAGCGCCACGGTCTTGCCGGGTTCGATGTCGAAACTCACGTCTTTGAGAACCGGCGTGTCTTTCTGGTAGCCGAAGCGCACGCCCTTAAATTCAATCCTGCCTTCCAGGTCGGGCACCGGCACGGGGTTTTCCGGGCTTTGAATGAGCGGCTGCGTGTCGAGGATTTCATAGACCCGCTTCACCGCGCCCAGCGTTTCCTGGATCTGCGTGTACAGACGGACGAACGTGCCGATGGGCCCGGCGATGATGAGCCCGTACAGGAAAAACGCCGCCAGTTCGCCCGGAGTGGTCGCGCCCTCCATGACCTGATAGCCGCCGTACCAGATCAGCAGTCCGGACACGAAAAAGGTCAGCCCCAATATAAACGGACCGAAAAAAGCGGAGATCTTGAGCTTGCGGATGGAATCGTCGAACGCGGTCTCGATGTTCTTTTCGAAGCGTTTGCGCTCGTAGGGTTCGCGCGTGTAGGACTTCACCACCTTGATCGAGGACACCGTTTCTTCCAGCACCACCACCGACCGCGCCAGCTTGTCCTGCACCGTTTCGGAAAGCCGCCGGAGCCGCTTGCCGAACACCCGCGCGAACAGCATGAGGGGCGGCAGCACGAGAAGGATCAGCCCGGTGAGTTTCCAGTTCAAATACAAAATGATCGCCAGAGCGCCCAGCAGCGTGATGGTCTGGCGTAAAAGCGCGACGGGTATGGTGATCAGCGCGTTCTGGATCACCGAGATGTCGTTGCTCATTCTCGACAGGATCTCACCGACGCGGCGCCGATGAAAAAACCGCAGCGACAGGGATTGAATGTGGGAAAAAAACTCGATTCTGAAATCCGTCGTCATCCTGTGACCCACGAACCCCAGAACGTAATTGTGAGCGACCGCGAACACCGCCTGAAACAGGATGATGATGAACAGGTCGCGCGCCAGGCTGTCCAAAAGCCCGCTGTTTTTCAGGACGACCACCGCGTTGATCATATTGCGGACGATCAGCGGCAGGATCAGATTGATCACCGAGGTCAGCGTCAGGCACAAAAAAGCAAAAATGATGCTTTTTTTATACGGCCGCGCGTAACGCAGTATTTTCGCGAAATCCTTCATGACAATACAGGGTCTGAAAAGGAAATCCCTCCGCCCTGAGAACGCTCCGAACAGCGAGGGACGCTTTTCTCCCGACAAACCGTAACATTATCAAATTCAAGGAAATAAGAAGTCGGTATCATACCCCGGCCTCGGACCCAATTCAAACGAATATCCATCCGGCTGTGAAATATCCTGAGACGTTCAGGGCGCGCTGACGCATATCCCGCCACCCCCGCTGGCGGCAGGACTCGAATCTCCGATTTTATCGGTTTTTCCATTGAATCCGAAAGATTTTTAAATTGCGCTAAAGATTTCGCAAAAAATGCCGATCCTAAGATTAAGAGTTTTTTGCTTTTTGTAAATTTAGGCTCAAAAGTCCAATAATTACAAAAAGTTATGAAAAACGGCCTTTTATTGAGACCGTTCATTTCAAGAATAATGAAAAAAACCTCAACTTTTGAGGAACGCGATCATGGACAGTCAGCCGATCCAACCCACCGGGAAACCCGAACTGAGGCAGCAGGAACGGCGTTTGCGGACAGAAGGCACGAACGCCTCCGCAAAGGCTCCGGAATCCGCGCCCTCGGACGACACGGTTTCCCTGTCGCCGGCGAGCCGGGAAAAGCTGGAAGGGACGCAACCGAAATCACCCGCCGGAGAAACTCCGGATAAGCAGGATACCGCGGCTTCCCCGGATGCCGCCGATCGCACCCGTAAATTCACGATCACCGAAGAAAACGATGTGGTCGTGAAAATTCTCGACAATCAGACCAAGGAAGTTGTCAAACAAATCCCTTCTGAAGATGAGCTGAAACTGAAAGAAGGGATTCGGACAGTCGTGGAAAATCTGTCCGGGAAACAATCACCCGATTTGAATATTTGAGGAATCATGGAAGTCAACAGCCTGACCCAATCCACCGCAACGCCCAAACCCTCCGCCAACGACGCCGCGCGCCCGGAATCCACCGCCGGGAAAGAAGCCAGGTCTGCTTCTGAGACGGGCGAAACGGCACAATCCAGCTCGCTGCCTCCTGTGGAAACAACTGCGGAAGACGGCAATGCCTCCGCTCCGCTTGCCAGCGGCGAATCACAGACCGGAAATCAGGTGGACCTGGCGGTCTGAATCTGATTTCTGATCCGCACGGTCATTTCAGGGACGCTTTTAAAAAAGTCAGGACACGTGCTCCCCTTAAGAAAAAAGGGTCGCATCTTACCGCCATAGAAATAGTGGCTTAAACAGAGGTCCTGTTCAATGCATTCATGAACCGGGATTTGATTTCCTCGGGCGTGTGGGTCACCCGGCCCGTCGCGGGATCGAAATCCGGATCCACCTTGACCAGCAGAAACACCGGCCCCTCGACCTGCATCAGCCTTTCGAACGTGGGCCCGAGCTCTTCCTTTTCCGTCACCTTGACCGCCTGAGCGTAACCAACCCCCTCCGCAACCTTCTCCAGCGGGATCGCATTGGACAACGATTTCTGACATCCCGTCGACTCGTACACCTGATTGTCGAACACCACGTGCACCAGGTTTTTCGGCGCCGCGGCGGCGATCATGGCGAGGGTGCCCATCGACATCAGCACATTCCCGTCCCCGTCAAACACGACGACCTTGCGGTCCGGCTTGCACAGCGCCACCCCCAGACCGATCGATGAAGCCAGCCCCATCGATCCGATCATGTAAAAATTCGCTTCCCGGTCCTGAAGGCTGAAGGATTCCCGGCAGATGTAGCCGTTGGCATGCACCACGGGCTCCCCCTTGAGCAAAGGGAGAATCTCTCCGTAGGCCTCAGTGCTTTTCATCGAACAGACCTTTCTTCACCAGAATGGTGTAGGGCAGCTCTTTCTGGATGCAGGCGAACGCCTTGTCCAGCACGGCGTCGCAGTTATCCTGCGTGAGGATGCTGTACTCCATGCCGGCGGTTCTGAGCAGGTCCTCGTTGATGGCTCCCATGATGATGTGCTCGGGAGCGTCCTTGCCGCCGAACCCGCGCCAGCTCATGATCACCAGCGTGGGAATTTTGTAGATGAGGTTTAAAGACGTGAACGCGTTGAGGCTGTATCCGAGACCCGAGTTCTGCATCAGCAGCACGGGTTTGCTCCCCGCCATGTAGGCCCCGGCGCACAGCCCCACGGCGGCGTCCTCCCGCACGGCAGGCAGGTAGGAAATCTCCGGCGTATTCTCCAGACTGGCGATCAGACCGGAGAGCAGGGAACAGGGAACGCCCGCATAAAACCGGAATCCCTCAGCGGACAACCGGTCAACGAATTGTTTGGATGAAATCATAGAAGGACGGCCGGCGCGTCACCAGTTTTCGACGCTGCGTTCGCCACCGTATTTCATTTGCAGGTCGTGGATGAGCTTGATGTATTCGACGATGCCTTCCTTGCCCTTGAACTCGACGCCCAGATCCTTCGCCGCCTGGTTGGACATGGGCACGCCCTTTTCTCCCATGATGCCTTCGACTTCACCGAAGGAATCGATGGTTTCTGCGATCATCTTGCCCAGTTCCATATTGTGGATGTGCCCGTCCACCAGGTGATAGATCTTTCCGGCCGTATCCGCGTTGCCGATGACTTTTTCCAGAGCCTGGCAGACCGCATCGACCGACACATACTTGGTGCTGCCTTTCACATCCACATTGTAGTTGGTGGCGAGAAAGTCGATCGTCTTGAACCACTCCGACTTGTCGATATCCGGCCGGACGCCGTAGATGGTCACCGGCCGCAGAATGGTGATGTCGAACGCACGGCTCTTGTAATACGAGAAACAGAAGCTTTCGATCGACGACTTGATCGCACCGTACAGGCTGCTCGGATGCACCGGGTGGGATTCATCCATGGGATGCTCTTCATCGACCGTGGGCAGCACCTGACCGAAGATCGCGCAGGCGCTCATGAAGACGAACTGCTTGACCTTGGCTTTTTTGGCTTCTTCGAGAAGATCGAACGTGCCGTTGACGTTCGCCCGCACCAGTTCGTCCGCTGTCTGCACCGGACCGGGAAAATGGGCGAGGTGAATGACGCAGTCGGCGTCCTCCACCAGATTTTTGAGGGACTCCTTGTCTTCCAGTCCGCCGATCACGTAGTCGACATCTTCAAACGGTTTCAGATGTTCGACCACGCTGCCTTCGCGAATCAGCGCCCGCACTTTGGGCTTATCCCCGTCGCCCTCGGACAGCCGTTTGATCAGATGGGACCCCACCATTCCGGTGATCCCTGTGAGTGCAATATTCATTTTCTATCTCTCTCGACAAGCGCAATGGGCCCGCCGGTCGCTGCCGCCCCTGCACTCATGCCGCAACCTCATGATCTCCCCGTCCTCTTGCGGTCCAGCCCCTGCCGGCCCGTTAACGGTGGGAGACGATCCTTTTGAAATAAAACATAGAATTCAACATTATCGAAACCCCGGCCATCGAAGTCAACCCACATTTTTGAGGCAGGATGAAATCAAAAACAACACTTTCACCTGGGAACGGAACCTGCGTTTCAATTGCCTCTGCAAACGCGCTCAACGGTTTCGGATGGCCGCCTGAGCCGCCGCCAGGATCGCGGTGGGCACCCGGAAAGGAGAACAACTGACATAATCCAGCCCCAGGGTGTGAAAAAAGTCGATCGAGGCAGGATCGCCGCCATGCTCGCCGCACACGCCCAGATGCAGCTTGGGATTGACGGACCGGCCCTGCTCGGCCCCCATCCGCACCAGTTTACCCAGCCCGGCCTGGTCGATGGAAACGAAGGGATCTTCCTCGAACACGCCCTGATCCAGATAATCGGGAAGGAAATTTCCCGCATCATCGCGGCTCAAACCCAGGCCGGTCTGCGTCAGGTCGTTGGTGCCGAAGGAGAAAAAATCCGCTTCCCTGCCGATTTCATCGGCGGTGAGCGCCGCCCGCGGCAGCTCGATCATGGTGCCGATCTTATAAGGCAGCTCCACGTCCGCCTTTTCGATCACATTTTGCACCACCTCTTCGATCGAGGTACGCACGGCACAAAACTCGTTGACGTGTCCGACGAGAGGGATCATGATCTCCGGGTACACATCGATGCCCTTGTGCGCCAGCTTGCACGCCGCTTCCGCGATCGCCCGCGCCTGCATCTGATAAATCTCAGGAAAGACGATTCCCAGCCGGCAGCCGCGAAGCCCCAGCATCGGGTTGACTTCCTTCATGGACTCGATTTTTTTGTTGAGCGCAGCCTGCGTCACCTTCATTCTCGCGGCCAGGCTTTTGACTTCTTTGGGGGAGTTGGGAAGAAACTCGTGCAGCGGCGGGTCGAGCAGCCGAATGGTCACCGGCAGCCCTTCCATGGCCTTGAAAATTTCCGTGAAGTCGCTGCGCTGAATCGGCAGCAGTTTTTTAAGCGCATCGGTGCGGGTCTTCGGATTCTCCGAGATGATCATTTTCCGCATCAGCAGAATGCGCTCTTCATCGAAGAACATGTGCTCCGTGCGGCACAGACCGATCCCCTGCGCCCCGAACTCCCGCGCCACCAGCGCATCGTGCGGCGTGTCCGCGTTGGCGCGGATCTTCAGCTCCCGCACCTCCCCGGCCCAGTTCATCAGGCGCGTGAAATTGCTCGTCAGCTTCGGCTGGCTCAGTGGAACCGCCCCCAATATCACCTTGCCCGTCGTCCCGTCCAGCGTGATGGCGTCGAATTCATTGAGCTGCACGCCGTTCAACGTGCAGCGCTTTTTTTTCATCTCCACATTGAGTTCCGAGCAGCCGGACACACAGGGCTTGCCCATGGCCCGCGCGACCACCGCGGCGTGGGACGTCATGCCGCCTTTAGCCGTGAGGATGCCCTGGGAAACGCTCATCCCGTGGATGTCTTCGGGAGAGGTCTCCGCACGCACCAGGATGACCCGTTCTTTATTTTCCGCCATCGATTGCGCGTGCTCGGGGGTGAACACAATCTTGCCCGAGGCCGCCCCCGGAGACGCTCCCAGTCCTTTCGCCAGCACCTTGATCTTGGCTTTGGGATCGATCATAGGATGAAAAATCTGATCCAGCTGTTCCGCCTGCACCCGCATCAACGCTTCGTGTTTGCTGATGAGCCCTTCGCTCACCATATCCATGGCGATCTTGATCGCCGCTTCGGCCGTGCGCTTGCCCGATCGGGTCTGCAAAAGATAGAGGTTCTGGTTTTCGATGGTGAACTCAAGATCCTGCATGTCCCGGTAGTGGTTCTCCAGTTTCTGGTACACCGTCTCGAGCGCCTCGTAAACTTCGGGCATTTCCTTCTCAAGCTGGTAGATCGGGTTGGGGGTGCGGATGCCGGCCACCACGTCCTCACCCTGGGCGTTGATCATGTACTCGCCGTAAAACTTCTTCTCACCCGTGGCCGGATTGCGTGTGAACGCCACACCCGTCGCCGAGGTGTCCCCCATATTGCCGAACACCATGGCCTGCACGGTCACAGCGGTGCCCCAGTCGTGCGGGATTCGGTTCAGCTTGCGGTAGGTGATGGCCCTTGGGGTGTTCCAGGAATTGAACACCGCTTCGACCGCCATTTCCAGCTGCTGCATCGGATCGATGGGAAACGCTTCGCCGTGGGATTTGAGGACCAGACTCTTGTACTGCTTGATGATCGACTTGAGGTCGGCGACGGTGAGTTCGGTGTCGAACTGGATGTCCTTCTGATCCTTTTTCCTGGAGAGAACCGCTTCGAATTTTTCCGACTCGATGCCGAGAACCACGTCGCCGAACATGGTGATGAAGCGGCGGTAACAATCGAGCGCGAAACGCTCATCCTGAGTCTGCTCCGCAAGCGCCTGCACCGAATCCTGATTGAGACCCAGGTTGAGAACCGTGTCCATCATTCCCGGCATGGACACCCGCGCTCCCGAACGGACGGAAACCAGCAGGGGATTGGTCCGGTCGCCGAACGTCTTTCCCAGGGTTTCTTCGAGTTTCTTGAGATGATTCAGGACCTCATTCCAGACCTCTTCGGGAATGCGGTTGCCCTGTTTGAAATACTGAATACAGGCTTCCGTGGAGATCGTGAAGCCTGGAGGCACCCGGATGCCCAGAGACGCCATCTCCGCGAGATTGGCGCCTTTGCCGCCCAACATGTCCCTCATTTCCGCGTTGCCTTCGGTGCCGTCGTTGCCGAAGAAATAGACGTACTTCTTTTCCATGTGTTTCAAAGTTTTACCGGAATACCCCAAAAATAAAGGGCTTAGGTCAAGTCGGTGAAACGGGATCGCGAGCTAGGGTATCCGAAGCCCAAGGGCTTTTCAACCCTTTTTGACGACAATCTTTGAAAAATCAGCCAGTTCGGAAAACAAACGGGAGATCGAAAACAAGAGGTGCAGCCGGTTTTTACGCACGGCATCGTCCTTCACCATGACCATCACCTGATCGAAAAAAGCATCGACCGCATCCTTGATCTCGACAATGCGGGCCAGCGCCTGGGAAAACTCCTTGTTGCGGATGTGTTCGCGCACCGGATCTTTGATGTTCAGGTATTGGTCGTACAACTCTTTCTCGGCGGCTTCCTTGAGAACGTCCGTGTCCACCTCGCCCGGCGCCTCTTCATTCAGAATGCTCACCACGCGGCGGAACGCGATGGCCAGAGGTTCGAAGTAGGGCTGCTGCTTCAAATCCGAAAACGCGGCGACTTTCTCCTTCACATCCAAAAGGGAATCAATGCCGGTCGACAAAACCGCATCGATCGCATCGTAAGGAAATCCTTCGTCGTTGAGCAGGGTTTTGTAGCGCTGGGAAAAAAGATCCAGCGTGTGTCCCCGGATCGCTTGCGGCTCGAGCTTGATTTTGCCTTCAAGCTGCCCGATGCCCGCGTCGATCAGGGCGTTTAAGGAAAACTGCCAGCCCTTGTCGAGCACGATCTGAATGATCCCCAGCGAATGACGCCTGAGACCATACGGATCTTCCGATCCCGAAGGCAACAGCCCGACGCCGATGCAGCCCAGGATGGTGTCGAGCTTGTCGGCGATGGCGACCACGGCGCCCGTTTCGGTTTCCGGCATGCGGTCGCCGGAAAACGCCGGACGGTAGTGCTCCTTGATGGCGGCCGCCACCTCCGCTTCTTCTCCCGAATGCGCCGCGTAATAGCCGCCCATGATGCCCTGCAGTTCCGGAAACTCGTACACCATCTGGCTCACCAGATCCGCCTTGCTCAATAGGGCGCAGCGGGCCGCTTTTGCCTCCTTGGCCGGGCAGACCGTCTTGGCGAGCGTGCGGGACAGCGCCGCGAAACGGGTCACTTTCTCGTAGGAAGTGCCCAGCGCTTTCTGAAACACCACGCCTTTGAGTTCGTCGACGAACTCTTCGAGTTTCCGCTTGCGGTCTTCCTCGAAGAAAAACCGCGCATCCTCCAGCCGCGCCTTGAGAACGCGCTCGTTGCCCCGCTTGATGGCGCCGGGATTTTCAGCTTTCATGTTGCTGATCGTGATGAAATGCGGCATCAGCGTTCCGTCTTTTCCGACAAGGGGAAAATACTTTTGATGGTGCTTCATCGTCATTTCCAGGAGTTCCTTGGGCAGCATCAGGTAATCCGGGTCGAAATCGCCGCGGATCGCCACCGGATACTCCACAAGGTGCGTCACCACATCGAGCAGCTTCGCATCCTCTTCCACATCGCCCCCCACCTCCTGAGCCAGGGCGCGCACCTCATCTGCGATCCATTTCCTGCGTTCGTCCGCATCCACCACCAGAAAATGCGCCGCGCTGTCTTTCAAATAAGAATCCAGCGAACGCACTGCAAAGGAATCGGGCTTTAAAAAACGGTGGCCGCGCGACCGGTCGCCGCAGGCGATGCCGTCGAACTCAAAACTCAGGACGTTTCCGCCGAACAGCGCGACGATCCAGTGAATCGGCCGGGCGAATGCGAGAGGCTTGCTTTCCCAGCGCATTTTTTTGGGAAACGGGATGGCTTCAATGAAACCGGGCAGCACTTCATTGAGGATGGTCTCGGTGGCGCGTCCTTTATTCTCGACACGCGCACAGATCACTTCCCCCTTGGGCGTCGTCTCGCGGGTGAGCTGCGCCACATCGATGCCCTTGCCCCGCGCGAATCCTAAAGCCGCCTTGGTGGGCTGGCCCTGGGCGTCGTAGGCCGCCTTGACATTGGGGCCGAGATGGGTTTCCACCACGTCCTCCTGCCTCGCAGCCACCTCCGCAAAGGCGACCGTGAGCCGCCGCGGCGTCCCAAAGGTTCTGCACGCTCCGGAACCGATTCGATTCTTCGAAAAAAACGCCGTGAGTGTTTGGTCCAGGTAGCGCAGAGCGGGTTCGATGTAGCCCGCGGGAATTTCCTCAGCGCCGATTTCCAGAAAAAATTGGGGCATGAAAACACATGGCCTCCCGTCCTCAAGCGACGGGAGGCTGAAAAACCAGGAAGTCCGGACCCTGTAACCGGAACCGGAAGAATAAGATCGTATAGAAAGGGGGATATAACAAACCCACCCTGCAAAGTCAACCAGACCGCCGCACCGGGTTATTTCTCGCCACCGCACACCGCGGCCGAATTCTACGGTATAATGATATTCGCGTCCCGAACCGGGCACCGCCGTCTGGACCACATTGCTACGTCCATCCCACCCAATGCATTGATCTCAGGGAACACGCCAACGTGACCACAACCATCCTGATTTTGATCCTCGTCATCGCGATTGCGGTGGCCGTAAAATTCTTTTTGGGTTCCGGGTCCCAGGGACACTCCAGGGAAAAAAATGCGGAATCCCCGGATGAAGACGCTTCGATCGCCGCCATCGAATCGGAAGCCAGCGCGCAAGGAAAACAGGAACTGGAGCGCGCCATGAAAAAAACGGTGAGCAGCCGCATCGCCGTCGGGGAGCTCCACAAGATCCCGACCCTTCCCGAAGAATTCATCGGCAGAAAAAACCAGTTGAGGGAACTCAATGCCCTGTCCGAAAACACGCCTCTGAGGGTTGGCCTCTGCGGTCCGTCCGGAATCGGCAAAACCGCACTGGCCCTGGCTTTCACGCGCAGCCTGTTCACTAAGTTCCGCGACGATCAACTGTACTTTGACATGCGCGGGGAAACGCAGCATCCCGTCGATCCCAGCGAGGTGATAGCCCGCATCATCCATCATTTCCGGCCCAACGAAATCCTTCCGGTCAACGATCGGGAACGGACCCGGCTTTACAAACAGGTCTTGAAAAACAAAAAAATCGCGCTGCTGCTCGACAACGTGCCCGGCAAGGACGCATTGAAAGACCTGACTCCGCCAAAGCATTGCGCGCTCATCATCACCTCCGCCAGCGCTCTCGGCGCACCCGGTCTGGAGACCCGCAAGCTCGGACCTTTGAGCGCCGACGAATCCAATCTCCTGATCCAGGGCATTTCCGTGCGCATCGGCTACTGGGGCAACGAGATCGCGAAACTCTCCGAATTCCAGCCGCTGGCTCTCACCCTGGCGGCCCGTTACATTGCGGCTCATCCGCATTCGGACCCGGGATCGTTGCTGGAAAACCTGCGCCGGGAAATCAAGGGCCCGAAAGGATCATCGGGAAAAAAAACCAGGCCTCCCATCGACGCGGTGATCAAAATCAGCTACGAGAAGCTGGCAGAGGAAACCGTCGCTGTTTTGCAAAAAACCACCCTGTTTCGAGACCGTTTCGATGCCAAGGCGGAATCCTTCATCTGCGAAGACAAAAGCAACGAACATCTCGGACTCCTGCTGTTAAACGGTCTCATCCTGACAGATAAAGAATCCAACCGCTATTTCATGCATGACCTGGTTCGTAAGTTTGTCACGCCGCGTGTCAACAAATCGGCCATGACCCTGGCGCGCAAACGGCAGGCCACGTACTACCTGACCCTGCTTCTCTCAGCAAAAGACATGTTCGATGCAGGAGGAAAAGAACGGCTGCGCGGCCTCTGCCTGTTCGACATGGAATGGGAAAACATACAGGCCGGACAGGCCTGGGCTGAGGAATTCAGCCAGAAGGATTCGGAGGCCGACAAGCTCTGCCTCTCCTACGCCGAGGCCGGAACGCCGCTGCTTGTGCTCAGGCATTCTCCCGCCCTGTGCATCCGCTGGTTCGAGGCCGCGGTGCAATCGTCAAAGCGCCAGGGGGACGAAGAATCCCACACCCGCTACCTGCTTGAAATCGGCCGCCAGTACAACAAACTCACCCAGCACCAGCGCGCTCTCGAAGCACTGGAAGAAGCCGTGTCCCGCTACCGGGAAGCCGGTGATGAAATGGGAGAAAGGGAGGCGCTGGGACACCTCGGGTTGACCTACCTGGCGCTCGGCAAACCGCATCAGGCCATCGAGCTGCTGGAGAAGGAGCTGACCCTGATCCGGGAATCCGACAACAAGCTGAACGAGGAAAACGTGCTGCAGCGGCTGGGACAGATCTACCACCAGGTCGGGGAAAACCTCAAGGCGCTGGAGTATTATCATGAGGAGCTGGCGCTGGCCCGGGACTTTGAGGACACGCGGCGTCAGGGACGCGTGCTGGGAGATCTGGGCGAGCTGCACACCATCCTGAACGACCACGACAGTGCCATCGAGTCGTTCCAGGAAGCGCTGAACCTGATCCGCAAGATCGGCGACAAGCCGGGTGAAATCCGGCTGTACCAGCACCTGGGCGACGCGCAGATGCAGACCGGCAAACCCAAAAAAGCCATCTCGTTTTACGAATCGGCTCTGGCGCTCGCCACAGAAAAAGGAGAGTCCATCTCCGAAGCGCAGCTCAAAGTGCAGATGGGAGAAGCCAACCTGGTGTGGGAAAAGCTCGGCGAAGCGGTCCAATGCTTCGAACAGGCTGCGGCCCTGTTTCAGAACCTGGGCCAGCGCAGAAAGGAAGGCGAGGCTTTATGGAGTCTCAGCCGGGCTCTGGAAAAATCGGAAAACAAGGAAGAGGCCGCCCAGACCGGGAAAAAAGCCCTGGCGATCTACAAGGAAGTCAACCATCCCGAGCGCAGCAAAATCGAGGAAGCCTTGAAGCGCTGGATCCAGCCGCCAAAGACCACGCAGGACAATCCCCCGAAAGACCCGGCCCCGGCAGCCGGAGAACCCAAGGAACCCTCAGCGGGCAGCTAGAGGAAATTCCATTTCCTCGCGTCGACGCACGTATCCTTCCGCGCAAAGCCGTGCCAGTTTGCGCACCCGCGCGATGAAACCCGTCCGCTCCGTCACGCTGATCGCTCCGCGGGCGTCGAGCTGGTTGAACGCGTGCGAGCATTTCAACGTGTAATCGTACCCCGGCAGCACCAGGTCTTTTTCCAGCAGATCCTTCGCCTCCTGCTCGTACATGTCGAACCACTGAAACAGCCGGTCCTTGTTCGATTCCTCGAAATTATAACGGGAGAATTGTTTTTCCGTTTCCAGGTGCACGTCGCCGTACAGGATCGTTTCGTTCCATTTCAGATCGTACACGTTGTCGACGTTCTGCAGATACATGGCGATCCGTTCCAGTCCATAGGTCAGCTCCACGGAAATCGGATCGAGGTCGATGCCGCCCACCTGCTGGAAATACGTGAACTGCGTGATCTCCATGCCGTCCAGCCAGACCTCCCACCCCAGTCCCCAGGCTCCCAGCGTCGGCGATTCCCAGTCGTCCTCCACGAAGCGGATGTCGTGCGCCAACGGATCGATCCCCAGAACCGCCAGGCTGTTGAGATACTGCTCCTGGATGTCCTCCAGCGAAGGCTTGATGATGACCTGGTACTGGTAATAATGCTGCAGGCGGTTGGGGTTCTCGCCGTAGCGGCCGTCCGTCGGCCGGCGTGACGGCTCCACATACGCCGCCCGGTAGGGCTCCGGCCCCAGCACCCGGAAAAACGTGCTGGGATTGAAAGTCCCCGCCCCCACCTCGATGTCGTAGGGCTGATGAATGGCGCAGCCTTTCGACGCCCAGTAATTCTGCAGCTCAAGAATGATGTTCTGGAAGTTCATGATTGAGGTCCGAGTCCCGCTTTGCCGCTCGCACAAAGACGCCGCCGTTGCGGGGCAAAGGTTCGATGATTGCAGGCGAATGCCTGCTGTGTAACAGAGGAGTCCGCTTGAAGTCAACCTTTATCCTGTGGGTCCGCTTTTGGGCTGAGATCCTCAAACTGCCTGCGTACCGTCGCGAATTTTTTCCGGTAGCCGACGCCGTCGCCGTAATCGAGAAAGTTTTTGTAGCGGCTGTGCACCACCTTCAACTTGCGCGCGTGCTTGATCGGGCACCAGTGCTGTTCGGTGCGCGCGCCCACTTCCTGAAAATAGGCCACGACCCCGTTGAAATAGCCGCAGTACATGCAGTTCAGCTTCTCGATGAAATTGAGATAGCCCAGGTAGTTGCGGTCGACGATCACGTAATCGCTGCGCCGCACCTTGGGGATGCCGTACACGGGAAAGCAGACTGTCTGGTAAATCGTGACCGCAATATCCATGAAAACCGTCGGAATCAGGCAAAACCAGATCACAGGAGCGGTGAGGATGTTCAGTGCAGACGAATGGTAAAGATAACGGTGGATCTTTTCCACCAGCAGCTTGTGCTGCGCCCGCACCTCGCGTTCGAATTGCACTTTCTTGCGGTTGATTTCGTAGTAAAACTCCTTTTCCTTCTTCTGGATTTCGGACCACAGGCTTTTTTCAAGCACCTGAATTTTTTCCATCAGTTCTTCGATCGTGTCTTGCATGATTTCCTTTCCCAACATTGTTCAGGCAAAATCCGAATGGAGGAATTCGCCTAAAACCGGCTGTTTTCTCCCGCCCTTCCAGAAAGGGAGGTCCCTTTAAGGCGGGGAAGAACCGCTTTACCCGCACATCAAAATATCACAAGCGGCCTCCGGATTCTGCTAGACTTGAAAGATATCAATCCATTCGGAAACAGGCATGCACGCGGTTTACAAAGCGGTTCCCTATGAGGATGTGATGCGCATCCTGGAATATTGCAGTGCGAACACCGTCCGCAATGGCGGGCTTTTTGAGGTGTATCCCGGCGGCGGCGACCTCTCGATGGTGGTGGTCAACAGCGGCTCGACGGATGGTCCGGTTCAGGACGACCGGCCGCTGGGCGCGTTTTACCTGAACTACGTCGCTCCCGGCGTGATCTCCATCGAGGAAGAGGACCCGCATTTCGACGGGGAAGAATCGAGAAAACGCCACGTGAAAGCCATCAAGCAGGTCATCGACATACTCCTCCAAAAGGGGTACCCGGGAACCCGCATCCGTTTCAACGAACTGATCCGTCTGAATGGCAATTGAAACGCAATGCAGTCCGGCACGGAGAACGATCATTTCCACAGCCGGATTTGTCATACCAACCTTCAAAGGCTCGTAATACACAAGGAGGAAGACATGCTGCTGACCCAAACAAAAACCTGGCTGTTCACCGCGCTCATCATCGCATTCCTGGGAGCTGCCTCGAGCCAGGCGGGGGAATCCAAACACCGCACCGCGGACGGCAAGCTGAAGGTCCTGTACCACATCGACGGCGCCGACCCCGCTGTGGCGAAATACGCAATGGCGCTCATCAACAAGCACATGGAAGCCGAAGGCGGCCCCGACAAGCTCGACGTCAAGGTGGTGGTGCACGGCCCTGCTCTGAAGCTGTTCGACAAACAGGAAGTGGACCCGGCGCTGTTCAAGGGCCTGAAGAAGATCGTCGACCAGGGCGTGGAGCCGGAAATGTGCCAGGTCTCCATGAAGCTTTTCAATAAACCGCTCGATTCCCTGGCTGCGGGATTCAAGCCCACCGAGCACCCGGTCGCCGTCAAGCGCATCGCCGACCTGCAGGAACAGGGGTACCTCTACATCAAGCCCTGACGGGTCACAGCGGGCGTCACCCCGCTCCGGAACCGGGAAAATCCCCTGCATCAAAAATTACTTGACGCGCTTCAATTAGGTGCATATACTCTCAATATGAACGACAGCAAACACATCGCCTCGAAAAAAACCGCCGCCTCGCTCAAGGACTGCACCTGCTTCAATCTGAGAAAGGCGTCCCGGGCGGTCACCCAGATTTTCGATGAGACCATGCAGCCCACCGGCCTCAGGGCAACCCAGTTCAGCCTGCTTGCGGTGCTTTCCCTCACCGGCACGGCCACGGTCAAACAGCTGTCCCGCGAACTGGTGATGGACCGCACCACGTTGAGCCGCAACCTCAAACCGCTGGAAGCGCAGAACTTCGTCCGCATCGTCCCCGGCGAGGACAAGCGCACCCGGTCGTTGAGCGTCACCACGCAGGGGAAAAAGGCCTTCCTCAAGGCCCTGCCTTACTGGGAAGACGCCCAGACCCAGGTGATCCGCCGCCTCACAAAAGGCAAATGGAACGATCTGCTGAAAAACCTGAAATCCACAGTGAACGCACTGGATTCATGACTTAAAAATTTTCCCAATATAAGTGTATATACACTAAATAGGAGATCCCCATGAATGCCCCATCATCCACCCTGCTCAAGGCATCGAAAAAAGAACAAACACCAGCGCTCACCGCCAAGACCCTGAAAACGATCTGCCTGGAAGAAGGCGCCGGCGACGCCGGCGTCATCCCCATCGAACGGCCGGCGCTGGACAGTGAACGCAAAGACATTCTGAACCTCTATCCGCGCACGCGCTCGCTGATTGCCATCGTGCAGGCGATGAACCGCGAAAACATTCAAAGCCCCGCCCGCTACGCCGCCAACGACGAATTCCACAGGACCATCGAGGATCTGACCCACGTCGCGCGCAGGATTCTCAAACGCCTCAACGGCCTCGGTGTCCGCGGCGTCGTCCCCACCGTCGGCTTTCCCATGGACATGGACCGCTGGGGCAGCCTGAAAATCTGGGACGTGAGCCACAAGCACATCGCCGAACAGGCGGGAATGGGCAAGATGGGGAAAAACCGCAACGTCATCCATCCCCGCTTCGGCAATTTCGTCCTGCTGGAAACCATTCTCATCGACACCGTTCTGGATCAGTACGATGAACCGCTCACCGCCAACCCCTGCGTCACCTGCAATCTCTGCGTCGCCGCCTGTCCGGTCGGCGCGATCCATTCCAGCGGGGAATTCGATTTTTCCGCCTGCTACAACCACAACTACCGGGAATTCATGGGCGGGTTCCAGGACTGGGTCGAGGGCATGGTGTCCGCGGACAACGTTCAGCAGTACCGCTCCCGCTTTAAAGACAGCGAAACGGTGTCCTTCTGGCAGTCGCTTTCGTTCGGAGCCAATTACAAATCCGCCTACTGCATGGCGGTGTGCCCGGCGGGGGAGGACGTCTTTGCACCGTTTGCCGAAGATAAAAAGCAATACGTGCAGTCCATCGTCAAACCGCTCACGGAAAAGAAAGAACCGGTGTACGCGCGCCCCGGAACCACGGCCGAAAAAGCCGTGCGCAAAAACCCGCGCAAGACCCTGCGTCCGATCCGCACCCAGTTTCGCCCGGCATCCATCGACGGATTCCTGCACGGCATCCAGATCGCCTTCAACCGCGAAAAAGCAGATGACGTGAACCTCACGCTGCAATTCATCTTTACCGGGAAAGAAACCCGCACCGCCTGGGTGCGCATTGTGGACCGTAAAATCACCGTGAAACCGGATCACCAGGACACAGCCGATCTCACCGTCACCGCCGACACCGCAACCTGGCTCAGGATCGTCAACCGCGAAACCCATCCTGTTTGGGCTTTGCTCATCCGCAGGCTCAAAGTCCGGGGCAGGCCCTGGCTGCTGACACGTTTTCAAAACTGCATCGATGTGTGAAGGAAGGACGACGCCCGAAAACGATCATTCGCCCATGGCGAGTTCGACCCGTTTTCCCTGGTACAGGAACACCGCCTTGTTGGGCAGGATCGCCTTGAGCACCGCGCGCTGCTCGATCTCATCGACCTTAAGCTTGACGTTGCTTTCGCTGGCCGTGGCGATGTAGATGTGATTGTCGGGATGCCGGTCCGCGAAATAAACGATCCCCTTTACTTTGAGACCGGGGATATGGGTCTCCACAGGCGAGGTAGAGGCATCGTCCCCGCTCAAGCGATACGCCTGGGAGGTGACGGATTTGATGAGAGAATCGATTTTCTCCACCTCCCCGTCCACGGACACCGGCCTTTGCACGGCCGGCGGTGCGGCCGGTTGCAGCGGCTCCGCTTGCATCACGGGTGTTTCAGGTTCGATCCATTCCGGCTCGTCGAAGGCGGGCACTTCCAGATAGGACGACGTGTCGCGGATGTGTGAGAGCGGAATCCCCGTCGGATGATCGAAGGTCACCCGGGCCGGCGGCCGTGCGGCCGCAACCGCCGGAGGTGAGGAGCGGGCAACTTCATGCGACGGCGGCTCGTCGTTTCCGAAATGATCGAGGAGAAAATACGTCCCCATTCCCAGCACGAACCCGCCGAGGAGCAGACCGCCCCACAGCCTGCCTTTGCCGCGGACGCCGCTGTCTTCCGGCCCGCCGCCGGACCCGCCGCCCTGCAGGACGAGCCCTTTGAGGTCGTGTTTTTTTTCAAGAACGCTTTTTTCCTCTTCCAGTTTTTTTAGAGTTTTGAGTATCGTGCTCATGCGGAGGTCGCAAGTAAGGTGAGTTTGCGGTCAGGGTTCGACCAGTTTCGGCGTGGGATAGATTTTGAGGATATTGTAAAGAAGCATTTTGCTGTCGGTATGAAAGCGCCCGTCGTCGCGGATGTTGTATTTGCGCTGAAACTTGAGCACCGCCTGCACCGTCTGCTCGCCGTAATAGGGCGCTTCACGTCCTTTGAACAAGCCCAGCAGACGGAGGTTCTTCTGCAGCCAGATGGCCTCGGCGCCGTTGAACCCTTTTTCCAGCCTGTCCGGCAGGTCCTCGAAATCCTTCCACAGCACGATGGCCCGGCGCGTCCACAGAGTATTGATGACCTCAAGCGGCATTTCTATTTTGTCCGCCGAGCCGAACACGCCCTTGTCGCCTTCGGTGCGCATCAGCGCCAGGTACTTGGTTCCCAGAGAATTGGGCAGCGCCACTTCCAGGACGGCGGGATAATTGAGCGTGGTCAGCCGTTTGAAATTGCCGTTCAGTTCGAACGCCGACAGACCGAATTCCTCGCGCAGGCTGTCGAAATCCTCCGCACCCTCTTCCGGCCATCGCGTGTCCGTCAAGCCCCAGGCCTTGAGAATCCACTGCACCGCCTCAATCCGGCTTTCATGGAGCGACAGGGTGGAAAGGTACGTCACCAGTTTGTCCGGGTCGTTCACCACCAGCGTCCCCGGCTCCAGCCCCTGTTGCGCTCTGGCTTCACCGGCGGGCAGCGCAGCGGCGTCCCTGCTTTGTTCTGAGGCGCTGTTGGGCTTCACAGCCTGCGGCGTCAACCGTTGCGGTGGAGCCTCGCCGATCAGCGAGGCGGGATCGCGCACCTCTTTCGCGTCGCGCTTCAGGTCGGGCAGGGCAAAATCGCTGATGATAAAAATCAACAGCCCCAAAAACACCATCGCCGGCAGGACGAATTTGAACACCGTCGTCCAGATGGAAGGTTTCGGCTTGAGCCCGCCGATGTCCCGCACCGCCGTGCGCACAATGCGGGAATGGATCTTTTTCGTGTTGAGTGTGTAGGCGATCAGCAGGCAGCGGTCCGCGATCACGTTGATCATCCTGGGAATGCCTTCGGCGTAGCGGTAGATCGTGTCCACCGCCGGGCGGCTGAACTGCACCTTGCCCTTGCCCATCGCCACGTTCAGGCGGTGCTGCAGATAGCCGCGCGTCTCTTCCAGGTTGAGCGGCAAAAGTTCCCATTGAATGGTGATCCTTTGCTTGAGCTGTCTCAGTTCTTCCTGATCCAGCGTGCGGTTGAGCTCCGGCTGGCCGATGAGGACGATCTGGATCAGCTTCTCCTTTTCCGTCTCCAGGTTGGACAAAAGCCTAAGCTGCTCCAGCACGTCGGGCAGCAGATCCTGCGCCTCGTCGATGATGACCACCACGCGATGGCCTTTTTTTCTTTCATCGAGCAGAAAACGGTTGAGCACATCGATGAGTTTCTTCTTGCTCGTGCTTTCACTGGGGAGGCCGAATTCGGAATTGATGGTCTGCAGCAGTTCCAGCTCGTTGATGCCGGGGTTGAAGATGTAGGCGATGCTGAAGTTGGCGTGCAGTTCCTTGAGGAAACTGCGGCAGATCATGGTCTTGCCGGTGCCCACTTCGCCGACGATCTTTAGAAATCCGTTGTTCTCCTGCAGCCCGTACACCAGGTGCGCCAGCACCTCCTTGTGCTTCGGGCTGAGATACAGGTATTTGGGGTCGGGCGTCAGGTCGAAGGGTTTTTCGGAAAAGCCGAAATAATCCTCATAGATGCTCTGCTGTTTTTCCTTGTGACTGTTCTTCCAGTCCTCGAACAGGTCCGCCCGGCTTGAGAAGGAATTTTCTGTTTCGGGTTCGTTTTTTTTATCTTCGACAAAGCTCCGGTCGTGCACGTCCCGCTTTTCCTTGTTGGAAAGGGTGTCGTAGGCTTCCTGCAGCAGTCCGATTTTATCTTTGAGCGAATCCTGATTCTCGGGCGAGGACAGATTGCGGGCGTCGTCGAACCGCTCCACCAGCCTCTGGTACGCGCGGTCGATCTCCTGCTGGGAAGCGTCCCGGTGGACCCCCAGCACCTTGTAATAATCCCGCTGTTGAACACCACTCATCATCGGACGGTCCTGAAGGTTCGCATATCGTCCAGACTACTATACAAACGGGTTAAATCATTGTAAACGGAAAAGAAAGTGGGTAATGGATTGCCAAAGCAATTGTGGTAGGATACAGACAATCCTCATTCTGAGACTTCCATTGCAAAACGTTTCCGACGGGGGTGCCCCATGAAATGTCCAAACTGCAAAAAGACCATCGAGAAAGAGATCAAAGACAATCCGTTTTATCCCTTTTGTTCAGAACGGTGCCGGCTTGTCGACCTCGGCGCCTGGCTGGATGAAAAGTACGTGATTCCGGGAACGGATTCCCCGCCCGACAGCAAGGAATTTCAGGAAAACAATTCGTAAGCGGTTCAGGATTCCGTGGGAAATTCCGCGTCCACTTTGCGGACGAAGATTTCCAGGAGCTGTGAGTCGTAAAGCAGGACCGCAAGATCGGTCAGACCGTCGCGGTTGAAATCCGCTCCGGTGATCGCGCGCGGGTTGCGTCCCACGGCGTAGTTGAAATGGGGGAAAACAAAGGTGCCGTCGCCGCGCCCTTCGAGCACGGAGATGGAATTGTCGCGCCGGTTGCACACCACAAGATCGGGAATCTGATCGTCGGAAAACTGACCCGCGACGATGTGCTCCGGCCCCTTTTCACCGGCGAAATCCCCCGTGGATGTGAAGCCCCCTTTGCCGTCGCCCAGATAGAGCGTCACGCTGTCCTTCATGGTGGATGAAGTGACGAGATCCAGGATGCCGTCCCCGTTCATGTCGTGCTGTGTGATGAAGGAGGACTGATGGCCGCCGGGGATGCGCTTGGGGTTTTGAAAAGTGCCGTCCCCGTTGCCGAAAAACACACGGATGAATTTCACTTCGACGGCGTTGAACGCCACGGCGATGTCGATGTTGCCGTCTTTGTTGTAATCGCCCGCAACCAGGTTGGCGGGCGTGCCCGAAGCCCGGTAAGCTTCCGCCAGCTTGAACGTGCCGTCCCCGACGCCCAGCAGGATGATCATTTTGTCGAACCGGAGCGTGACCGCCAGGTCCACATTCTCATCCTTGTTGAAATCCGCCGCCGTGATGGCGATGGGAATGCGGCCCACCTTGACGTTGCCCTTGACCTTGAACAGGCCGTCTTTCTGTCCCAGAATGACGGTCACGTCACCGTCGCCGTAATTGCAGATGGCGACGTCCGGGGTGCCGTCGTTGTTGAAGTCCGACGCGGTCAGCGCCACCGGCTCGCGTCCCGTGCTCAACGTCTGCGGCTCCTTGAAGGTGCCATTGCCCAGCCCTTCCAGGTAATTGAACGTGTCTTCGCCCGAATTGGTCACCAGAAGATCGTGGTAACCGTCGTTGTTCATGTCGTGCGCGATGAGAGCCGCGGGTTTTTTCCCCACTTTGTAGACCACCGGAAGCGTGAACAACTCCGGGGCGGCGCGTCCGTCGCCGCAGCCGCCGGCGACCGCCAGCAACAGGCACCCATGCAGGATTCTGAGAATTGCGGGCATCCGTGCCCGGCTGCGGACCGCGGAAACCCGACGGGTGGGAAATGGTTCCATGAATTCGTTCAAGCTGGTGAAACAATGGCACGTTTATACCGCAAGCGCCCCGGCTTGTAAAGGCCCCGCAAGCCTTGCAATGGACTTTCACCACAATAAAATGTTACAATTTTTCAATGGTTTAGACAATACTCGTTTGCGAATGCCATGCCATTTAGAACTGCGTTTACGACATTCGTGTCGCTGTGGGTCGCAGCTTCCCTGCTGACCGGCTGCGCGCTTTTTGGCCCCACGCCGCTCTATCCGCGAACCGGCGGCGTGACCCATGTGGTTAAAAAGGGACAGACGCTGTACAGCATCGCCCGCGCCTACAAGATCCACGTGCGCACGATCATGCAGGTGAATCAGATCCGCGACGCCACCCAGGTGCGGGTGGGCACCAGACTGTGGATTCCCCGCGCCACCCGTGTCGTCAAGGTGGCCCCGACCGACCGCGCCGTCAAGAAGAAGCGCAACATCAGCGTCAAAGGCAAGAAGCGCCCCCCCATCAAGAATTTTCTGCGCTGGCCGGTGAAAGGCACGCTCACTTCCACCTTCGGCAAGCGCCGGGGGCGCCGCCACGAAGGCATCGACATCGGCGCTCCCAAAGGCACGCCCATCGTCGCCGCCGCCGACGGCAAGGTGATGTTCAGCGACTGGGGACCGACCGGATACGGACTCATGGTGATCATCAAGCACAAAAACCACCTGACCACCGTCTACGCCCACAACTCGAAAAACTGGGTGCGCAAAGGCATGCGTGTGAAAAAAGGCCAGAGGATCGCCTCGGTCGGCAGCACCGGCCGCTCCACCGGGCCGCACCTGCATTTTGAAGTGAGAAACGACACCCACCCGCGAAACCCGCTCAAATACCTGTCCACCCGGCGATAACGTTTCCCGCGCGGCCCCGGGCAGCGAAAAAAATTTTTTCCGGCACAATAAAAGCGATACTCTTACTGGCATTCGAACCGCGACATGAGCGGAAACCCCGTCCCAACGAAGGAAACAGCATGGAATCTCTGAAATCGAATATCCGCGACATTCCCGATTTTCCCCAGAAAGGGGTCATCTTCAAAGACATCGCGCCCCTCCTGGCAAACGGAGAATCGTTCAAACAGGCCATCGACTTGCTGCGCGAGCGCTACGCCGATAAAAACATCGACTGCGTGGTCGGCGTCGAGGCGCGCGGTTTTCTGTTCGCCGCCGCCCTCGCGTATTCCCTGGGCGCGGGCACCGTCATCGTGCGCAAACCGGGAAAACTGCCCTACAAGACCTTCAAAAAAACCTATTCGCTGGAATACGGCACCGACACCGTGGAAATCCACCAGGACGCGTTCAAAAACGGGCAGGAGATCCTTGTCGTCGACGACGTGCTCGCCACCGGAGGCACCGTTTCGGCGACGATCGATCTGATCCGCAGCAATTTTCAGGTGAACATCGTGGAGTTGGCGTTTCTGATCGAGCTGGACTTTCTCAAGGGACGGGAAAAGCTGGGAGACCATGCCATCCATTCCCTGCTGCATTACTGAACCTGGGCAACGCGGCCGTCACCCCGTTCCCAGCAAGCGCAGCGGGATCTCCTTTGCCAGCCGGTCGATCAGCGTTTGCGTTTCGTCGAGATAATCCGGAGAGATCATCAGCTCGATGAGACCTTTGGCGGGATCGAGCGTGCGCACGATGGCGAGGTTTTCGTAGGCTTCGAACACGCTGACGATGTAGGCGATGTCCTTCTTGTCGACTTCCAGCCGCCACTGGATCGAATCGGTGTGCATTCAGGATGCGGCTTTTGCCGCTCTGTGCAGGCCGCTGCGCCGCTCCAGAAACAGCATCAGGATGCCCACCGCCGAAGGCGTGATCCCCGAGATGCGCGCCGCCTGGCCGAGCGTCGCCGGCCGGATGGATTCGAGTTTCTGCACCACCTCGCGCGACAGTCCGGCAACGCTCGCATACTCGAAATCCTGCGGGATGGGCACGTTCTCCAGTTTTTTCTGTTTGTCCACCATCTGGTTCTGACGCGCGATGAAACCCTCATACTTGACCTGGATCTCCACCTGCTCGCCCACCACTCTGGGAACCTCTGCGCCGTTGAACGCCTCGATCAGACCGGCATAGGTCACATCCGGACGACGCAGCAGCCCGGTGAGCGTCGTCGGCCGTTTCAGACTCTCGATGCCGATTTCCAGGAGCCGCCGCGTGTCGGTTTTTCCCGGCACCACCTGCGTGCTCGACAGGCGCGCGATCTCCGCTTCCACCAAGCGGTATTTTTCCAGACAGCGCTCATGCTCCTCCAGCGACACCAGCCCCAGCGCGTGGCCTTTCGCCATCAGCCGCGCATCGGCGTTGTCCTGGCGCAGGATCAGCCGGTATTCGGCGCGCGAAGTGAACATACGGTAAGGCTCCTGCGTGCCCTTGGTCACCAAGTCGTCGATCAGCACGCCGATGTAGCTGTCCATGCGCGTCAGCACGAACGGCGGCCGCTTCTGCACTTTGAGAGCGGCGTTGATCCCGGCGATCAGTCCCTGCCCGGCGGCTTCCTCGTAGCCGGAGGTGCCGTTGATCTGCCCGGCGTGGTAAAGCCCCGCCACGCGCTGCGTCTCCAGAGTCGGGTGCAACTGCGTCGGCGGCACGAAATCGTATTCCACCGCGTAGCCGGGCCGCACGATCTCCGCCCGTTCCAGACCGGGGATGGTGCGCACCAGCTCGACCTGCACCTCCTCGGCCAGGCTGGTGGAGATGCCGTTCGGATACACCCAGTCGGTGTCCAGCCCTTCCGGCTCGAGAAAGATATTGTGCGAACCCTTGTCCGGAAACTTCACGATCTTGTCTTCGATCGAGGGGCAGTAACGCGGCCCGACGCCCTCGATGATCCCGCTGTACAGCGGAGACAGGTGCATGTTCCTGCGGATCACCGCGGCGGTGTCCGCGTTGGTCGCGGTGAGAAAGCAGGAGACCTGCTGCCGCTCGATGCGCCCGGTGGAAAACGAAAACGGCTGCGGTTCCGCATCGCCCTTTTGCTCGACACAGCGGTCGAAATCGATGGAACCGCTCAACAGCCGTGGCGGCGTTCCTGTTTTCAGGCGGCCCACTTCGAAACCGGCCGCGAGAAAGGAATCGGAAAGCCGCGTCGACGGCTTTTCCCCGACGCGCCCGGCGGGACGGTTTGTCAGCCCCACGTGCATCCGGCCGTTGAGAAACGTGCCCGTCGTGATGACCACCGCCTGCGCCGCGATTTCATCGCCGCTGACCGTGCGCACACCGCGCACCGTCTGCCCTTCGATGAACAGCTCGTCCACTTCCGCTTCGATCAGGTCAAGACCGGGACACTGCGTGAGCACGCGGCGCATGGCGTCCTTGTAGAGTTTTTTATCGGCCTGCGCGCGGCTGCCGCGCACGGCGGGGCCCTTCGACGCGTTGAGCACGCGAAACTGGATTCCGGTCTCGTCGATCACCCGCGCCATGGCGCCGCCGAGAGCGTCGATCTCCCGCACCATGTGGCCCTTGCCCACGCCGCCGATCGCCGGATTGCACGGCATCAGGGCGATCTTGTCGCAGTCGAGCGTGATCAGCGCGGTGGCGCAGCCCATGCGCGCGGAAGCCAGCGCCGCTTCGCAGCCCGCGTGGCCGCCGCCGATCACCAGCACATCGTATGTTTTACCCGTCGATTCCATCGCATCCTGTAAACGACATGAAAAGGATCATGGTACACCATCCCGCGGGCACTCTAAACCCCAAAGGCGGCCCTGTCCGCGACGGCCGCAAACCCGCCGCAGCCCGCCCCACGGCCTCAGGCAACCCATTGATTTATAACCGGATTTACAATCAGAGAAAGGTGCCGGGCTTGAGCCTTGCCGACGCGTCGTAGTGGTCTTTCAGGTGGTGCCAGCTCAGATGGATGTCGCAGTCCTGGCAGAGGGGGATGTCGAAGCGTTTGCGGGCGATCATCTTTTTACGCAGTCCGGTCATTTTCGTGCCGCGCCATACATCCGCGATGCTGTCCTCGGTCAGATTGCCCAGAGCGGTCGAAGCGAACATGTCGGCACAGCACATGACCACGCTGCCGTCCCAGTACACCACCATCCATTTCCACAGCTGCGTGCAGGGGGCGCGGTTGGTGAGGTTGAAACGTTTGTGATTGAAGCGGGAGCCGCCGTTCGACGCGATGCCGTAGGTATCGAAAAACTTCTGGTTGTCGAACCGGCCGGCCCAGTTGGAAATGATGTTTTCGGTGATCGGCGTGAGTTGGATCGTGCAGCGGTGCGATTCGATTTCCTGAAACAATGCGTGGTTGAGCGTGGCCTCTATCGTCTTCAGGGTTTTGATGCGAAAGTGCACCGGCACCGGTTTTTCCCGGCGGTCGTTTTCTCTCAATAGGTCAAGGATATTCTGCCGCACCACGTCGTAGCTCATCTTCTTGACATCCTCGAAGGTGGTCTTGTCCAGCTCGTCCAGGCTGATGTCCACCGCCACCGAATTGTCCAAAAGTACGGGAATGAGCTTGCGGTTCATGAAAAACGCGTTGGTCAGCACCTGGATTCTCGACACGCTCGGAAATTGTTTGAGATAAGCGATTTTTTCGCCGATGGTCTTGTCCATCAGCGGTTCGCCGAACGTGCCGAAATGCACCACCCCGCCGACGCTGGCGTATTCATCGATGATCTTTTTGTACAGATCCATTTTCATGGCGCCCAGATCGTCGAGGTCGGGATTCGGGCACCACACGCACTTTGCGTTGCACCGGTTGGTGACATCGAGCAGCAGCCCCTGCGGCCAGCACTCCAGTTCATGCGCAAGCTTTTTCACTTTAAAGTCGAACCAGCGCGAGTCGTGAACCTTGCGGCGCAGGTAGTCCAGCTCCCAGATGAACGGAACGCGCTTGACCCAGCCTTTGACACGCTCTTTCAAGGGAAGCGACGGCGCGCGTGCGGTATTTTTAGAATGAACGAGAGTTTTGTTCATAGAAAGAACCTCGATCTTCCTTTACGGCGCTGCGCCTTAAAAGGATTAGCCTCTGACGACGCAATCGAGCCTCTCTAGCATCTGGTTTGTGCTCCGAGCGCGTCCCGGTAAAGCGCGATCAGGCGATCCGCCGTGCGCTGCCAGCAGAAACGCTCCCGCGCCAGCGCGCGGCCTTTTTCCGCCATCGCCTCGAACTCACCGCGTTCTGTGAGCGACGCCGCCAGCGCCCGCGCCAGCGCGCCCGCATCCTCAGGCGGCACCAGCGTCCCCGTCACGCCGTCCTCGACGATCTCCGGCAGAGCTCCCGCACGCGTGGCGATCACCGGCAGGCCCGCCGCCTGTGCTTCCGCCACCGACAGCCCGAAGCTTTCAATACGGGAAGGGAACACCCCCGCCCAGGCTGTCTCCGCGAGCTTCTGGATCGAACCGGTGCCCAGCCAGCCGGGGAACGCCGCTTGAACCCCCAACGACCGCACCCGCTGCTTATAGGCTTCCAGACGCTGCCCTTCCCCCACAATGGTGAGACGGACCTCGGGACACGTGCGGCTCAGTTCTCGAACGGCGTCAAACAGTTCGAACAGTCCTTTCTCTTCCTCGATCCTTCCCCAGAACAGAAGATGCGGCTTCGGATCGGGACGCCGCTGCACCTCAAACCAGGAGGACTTGACACCGGGAGTCACCGTTTCCAGTTTCGTTCCGCAGCCTTCAAGCGCGGGAGCTACGAGGCTTTGTGAAAAAGCGCTGAACGTGACCAGCGTGTGCGCCCGCCGCGCCGCCGCGCGCAGCAGATGCGGATTGATCTGTTTCAACAATCGCACGGGCCGAAGCAGCGCTTTGAGCGCGCCCTGTTGGGGAAGGAACGGCGCGTGGCTGGTGAAGAAGGGAACCGCCCCGCGCTTGCGGCACAGTGCCGGGATGAAAACAAATTCCTCGGCGTTGCCGTGCAGGATGTCGAAGCGCTGCCGCTTCAGCAGGCGGCGGAGACCGGCGGCGAACGAAAAAATATCGAGATTGAACGTCGCGCAGTCGAAGCGCCGCACCCAGTGAATCTGATACGGAACCTCAGGATGCAAATCCTCACGCGGCTGCCTGGAGTACACCACATGCACCTCGCAGCCCCGTTCCTGCAGCGCGCACGCCATCTGATGCACGGCGATCTGCCCGCCGCCCTTGAATTGCGACCACGGAGACGAATAGACCGTCAGGCAGATTTTAAGAGGGGCGGCCGTCATGCGTTATTCTTACCACACACGGCACGGCTGATGAAATGCGATCCCTGCGCGCTGCGCAGGCTCGGCAGGCAATGCTTAGCTGGGCGGGCGGGCATCCTTAAATTGCAGGTCACCCTTTACTTTCTGGACTACAGCTTGAGTTTCAGCGAACTTTGCATCGTCGAATCGCTGGCGCATGGGTGCGCCCGGTCTGACCGGGGATCTCGGGCTGATGGTTTCCTTCGTCCGCAGGATGTAGGGAACTCATGTGGGTGGGACTGGTATTCGGGTGCAAGGTGATTTCCGCAGCGTGGAGAAAAAAAGCGGCCCTGCCTCCAGTAAAACCGTGAGTCTCCTCAATTTCCAAATAGACCTCAGCCCGCTTACGCGGGTTTCTCCACACCGGACTCGATGTCCTTCGGCCGCTCCGCCGTCGCACCGGGCTGGGAATCTCCGAATTCGGCCAGCAGCGCGTTTTCGGCGCGCTTGAAGGAAGCGGGGTCGTCCACGTCGATCCAGAACCTGCCGGTGATGTCCGCCGTGAACGCCCGGTTGTCGTCGGCGAGCATCTGGATCGCGCGGGACAGCGACGTGTCGCCCCCATCCCCGGCGCAGCGCTCCAGCGTCTCGAACAGGCCGGGCCCGCACAGGAACGCGCCGGTGTCGAACGCATCGTAATCTTCAATTCCTTTGCCGATCGCGCGGATTCTTCCCGCGTCGGTTTTAACGCGCGTGACGTCTTTCAGGTCCACCAGCGGATTTTCCCCGTCCCGGTCCACGCCGAGCACGATTTCATCCTTGCCGATGGGATACATGAGCAGCGTGCGCGCGATGGCGGGGTCGAACAGGTGGTCGGACATCAGCAGCAGAAACGGCTCCTGAAAAAACGGTTTCCCCTTGAGCACCGACAGGCCGTTGCCCTTTTCCCAGTCCGGATTCTCGATGGGCGTGATGCGCAGGCCGAGCCTTTGCGAGAGTTCGGCGAGGAAGGCTTTGAGCGGCGCTTCCCGGTAACCGGTGACGACGTAAAAGTCGTTGGCTCCCGCTTCCTGCGCGGCGACGATGACCCGCTCGATCAACGGGATTCCGAAAATGGGCGTGAGCGGCTTGCTCGCACCGCGCGACCGCAGCCGGCTGCCCTGTCCCGCGGCGATGATCAGGCAGCTGCGGCTTTTCCGTTCCGGCTTGCCCTGAATGAAATTTTCCGTCATCGCGTGGGCTTCGTCGTCGGTGAACTGCATGAGCGGATGCTTGCAGAAATACGCCGACGGTCCGCACAGCACGCCGCCCGCGTTCCGGTCCAGCGCCAGCTTGGCGCAGCGGATCGTGTCGATGGCCACCCCCGCCGAATTGGGCGAATCCTCCACCGAAAGCCGCATTTCCAGGTTGATCGGCACGTTGCCGAAAATGCGCCCTTCCATGCGGATGAAGCAGACCTTGTTGTCTTTCTGCCAGGGGACGTAGTCACTGGGACCGATGTGGATGTTTTCGTTGCTGAGCGGTTCCTCGGTGACCGACTGCACCGCTTCGGTTTTCGATATTTTCTTGGACGCCAGGCGGTCGCGGTTGATCATGTTGAGAAAGTCCGTGTTGCCGCCCGTATTGAGCTGGTACGTCCGGTCCAGCTTGACCCCGCGTTTCTTGAAAAGGTCGGTCAGCACCCGGTGTGTGATCGTCGCGCCCAGCTGCGACTTGATGTCGTCGCCGATGATCGGGATGTTCTTCTCTTCGAACCGGCGCGCCCAGACGGGATCGCTGGCAATGAACACGGGAATGTTGTTGATGAACGCCGTTCCGGCTTCCAGGGCGCACTCCGCGTAAAAACGCGTCGCCTGCTCCGAACCCACAGGCAGGTAATTGACCAGAACGTCCGCTTCCGTTTCCTTGAGCTCCCGCACCACGTCCGCCTTGTCGGGTTCCGGCGCGTCCGCGGGCAAAAACGTGCGCCCCTCGCCGTAATCGGCCATGTGTGCGGACACCCCGTCGAGCGTCCTGCCCATTTTCACCTGCAAGCCCGCCTCGGGAAGATCGGCGCAGAACAGCTGCGCGCAGTTGGGTTCCGCAAAAACAGCCCGGTTGAGATCCTGACCGACTTTGCGGCGATCGACATCGTACGCCGCGACGACTTCGATGTCTTCCGGCCGGTATCCACCCAACACCCCGTGCATCAGACCGATGGCGTTTTCCAGATTCGCGCCCCGGTAATAATGGATCCCCTGGACCAACGCACTGGCGCAGTTTCCGATACCCACAATGGCAATTTTTATCTTCTTCACGTGGCGGCACTCCCAAGATTAAAAAATAAATTGTAATCCATTAACGTAGCACAAAGATCCCGTTCCTTACAGGTAAAACGGGGAAAAACAAGGACATTGCCGCCCAGCGCCGGCACAACGCATTGAAAACAGGGATTCCCGTAAAAAACAATCGCGGGCAAAAAGAAATTCCTGCTTCCGGATCACCTTTCAGTGTGAGCGGCGTCACCGAATTTCTGTGATCCAGGCCCTGACAGGTTTGAGCGCCCGGAACGACTCAATTTCGAGGATGGATGATTTTTTCTGTTGTATCGGCATCCTTTCCTGCTACCTTTTAATTGAGTGTGACTACAAGACGGTTGACAACGATGGTTTCAAATTCAGGTCCCGCATCGTTTGCGTTTGACTCTAAGGACTGGACCGCGGTTCTCTTTCTCCCCGCCCCCGCCCCGAGCAAAAGCCTGCAGGACTGGTACGGAAAAAACATAGCCGGGCTGCCTTTCCTGCTGCGCAATATTCTCAACATTCAGCGCGGCGGAATCCGTCATCTTGTGGTGTACGGCAGCGAGCCGATGGAAACCCTGCGCCAAAAAATCGCCGGGGACCCCAGGGTCGACCTGAATCTCAACTGGGCCGCCGACAGCGGGCAATTGCTCAAGGTCATACGGAAATCCTCAAGAAACCTGTTTCTGGACGGATCCTGCCTGCATGAAAAAAACAAAATCCGATCGGCGCTCGGCACCCTAGCCCCGAAAGAATCTTCGGGAACCGGCCGTCTCGTCTATCTGGAAGACGAATCCCTGAACAACCTGCTCAAACCCACGGACGCTTCCCCCCTTCCCGGCATCGAAAAAACACGCCAAAACCGCGACACAGAAACGGACGCTGCCCCCGGACTGGACAAAAACCTCATGATGTACCTGCCGGAAGAGGGGAGCCCCAAGATCAAACGCGAGTCGGATTTTTCCAAAGCCAGCAAACGGCTGCTCAAATCCTCAGGCGGCCTGTCGAACGACAGCCTGATCACACGCATCCTGTCGCGCCCGGTTTCCGGACTGTTGACCCGCGGTCTCATCGACACAAAGGTCACGCCGAACCAGATCACGCTGATCAGTTTCGCGTTCGGGCTCGCTTCCGCCGCCTGTTTTTTCGTGGGTGGCTATGAGATGGGCATCGCCGGAGCGGTACTGCTTTTGCTGTCGATCTGGGTGGACGGGGTGGACGGAGAGATCGCGCGCATCAAATTCATGGAAAGCCCCCTGGGCGGCAAACTCGATATTCTTTGCGACAACGTGGTCCACATCGCGGTGTTTTTCGCCATCGGTTTCGGCCTGTATCAGACCCACGGCGACGGACTTTATCTCTGGCTGGGGCTGGTCGCCGCTTTGGGGAGCCTGGCCTGTTTTCTATTGCTGCAGAACAAAATCATCTCCAACAAATCCACCCTGACTGCAAAGATGGATGGCCAAACCGACAACTGGGTGGACAAGATCAGCAACCGGGATTTCACCCATTTTCTGGTTCTGCTGGCCTTGGTCGATCACCTCGACTGGTTTCTCTGGATGACCGCCCTCGGCGTCAGCGGACTGACCGCATTCCTGCTGATCGTGCACCTCAAAAGCCGCATCGCGACCGCATCGTAATTAAATACCGAAAACGCGTCTGCTATTCGCTGGACCGGCGGGCAAGCGGATTAATACCTTGCAGAAGAATGAGCGCCGCGATCGCGGCTGTCCGCCCGCAGCGCGGGCGGGGTGCGACATTACGGAGGAAATTTGAACCCATCGAGCCTTGCCCGGCGTGAGCAAGCCCGCCCTACGCGTGAGAGTGGTGCCGAAGAGAGGATTTGAACCTCCACGTTCTTTCGAACACATGATCCTGAATCATGCGCGTCTACCAATTCCGCCACTTCGGCGCCCTGCGTCGGGGTTGGGGTGCTATTATGAAAGGGTTGGCGCAAAATTTCAAGACGGAATCATCGAGTGCCCGCCTCGTTCAGCGCGTCCGCGCCCTTTTCCTCGATTTCCACCAGCTTGCGCACGGACAGCGAATCGTGCAGCACGAAATACAGCCCGGCCGCCAGGATGAATCCGAAATTGACCGCCCAGCACACCACGCCGAAACTGACCGCCGTCACTTCCGCCACCCCCAGGACCTCGTGCAGGGCGAACAGAACCGCCGCGTTGAAGGAACCGAGGAACGCCGGCGTCGGCAGAACCGTGATCAGGACGCACACGAACAACGTGACCAGAACGACCGATTGCAGCGTCGTGCCCGACAGGCCGTAGGCCCAGAAAAACGGATAATAGCTGAGCACGATCGCCGTCCAGACCAGCACCGTGTAGAACGCGATCTTCAACAGGGACGTGACGTCTTTCACCGCCATGCAGCCGAGGCTGAATTCCTCCAGCAGGACGGTGGTTTTTTTCTGCCAGGATTGCGGCAAAGGACGGATGAGCTTCTGCAGAAACCCCATCAAGCCCCGCTTGTGATTCGCCATGAGATAGACGAAGGCAACCAGAACCGCCAGCAGCACCGCGCTCAACTTGCCGAACTGGGCCGCCAGAACCCGCACCGGCACGCCCGAAACCGTCGCCTCGGGATCGATGATGTCCGCATGAAACGCGAACACCCACGCAAATAAAAACAACAGCGCTAAGATGTCGAACAGGCGCTCGACCACGATCGACGCGAACGCGCCGGAAAACGATACATTCAGCTTTTTCCCCAGCAGGTAGGCCCGCAAAAATTCCCCCGCCCGGGCGGGCAGGATGTTGCCCATGAACCCGATCATGAGCGGCGAATACAGAGACGACGCCGGCGCCCGCTTCATGGGAGCGAGCAGGATTCGCCAGCGCAAGGCCCGGAACACGAAGCTGAGCAGCATGAATCCCACCGCCGGCACAAGGTAAAGGTAGTCCACATCGCGGAAGGAATGCGCCAGCTCCTGCAATGAAACGTTGCGCAGCGTGTAGTACAAAGCCGCCGCCGCGATGCCCAGTCCCAATAGCAGGTGTTTCCAGTTTTTCAACAAGCGTTCTCCAGAATGACCTTCGCGGTTTCGACGTCTTTTCGAATCTGCGCCACCAGTTCCTCGGCGGACGCGAACGCAATCTCGCTGCGAATGCGGTCCACGAACTGCACTTCGATCTCCTCCCGGTAGATTTTTTGATCGAAGTCGAAAATGAACACCTCGACACTCAGGCGGTCGCGATTGAAAGTCGGGTTGAATCCCACGTTCACCGCACCCCGGTAACGCTTGCCTTTGAGAAGCACAAAAGCCGCGTACACCCCGGTGCCGGGAATCTGCACCTTCGCCGTGTCGATGTTCGCCGTGGGAAAGCCGATGGCGCTGCCGGTGTGGTGCCCGTGCACGACCGGGCCGCGGATCGAATAGGGGCGGCCGAGAAATTCCCGCGCTTCCAGAACCTTCCCTTCCTCGATCAGTTCGCGCACGTAGGAGCTGCCCACCAGATGGCCGTTGATCTTGATCGGATCGACAACGTGCACGACGAATCCGAACTCTTCCCCCATCTTTTTGAGGTAGCCGATGGTGCCCTCCCGGCCGCGGCCGAACGCGTAATCGAACCCCACCACGATTTCCTTGACGCCGATTTTTTCCACCAGAACGTTGCGGGCGAAATCGCGCGGCCGCTGGTCCGCGAACTGCCGTGTGAAATCGGCGCAGATCACAAGATCGATCCCGTTAGATTCGATGAGCTCCATTTTCTGACGGAAGTTGGTGAGCAAGGGCGGCACCCGCTCCGGGGCGATGATTTTCAGCGGGTGCGGTTCGAACGTGAACACGATGGCGGTCCCGCCGGCGGCCTGAGCGATCTCGGCGGTTTTTCGAAACAGCATCTGATGGCCGATGTGCACGCCGTCGAAATTGCCGATCGAAACCACCGGATAGCGGATGGGCCCCACGATGTTTTTCGTTCCACGGACAATTTTCATGAGCGAGTGCGGTGCCTTTCGTGCTCCGAAGGGGTATCAGCAATTCCCGCCGCTGTCAACGGCATGGCTGTGAACGAGCTGCCCCAAGCCGGAACCCGGAATGCCGGCTTTTTCTATACCATTGGAAACCCTGAAGTTTCCCGAATCTGGAAGCAGGATAACCAAACCCGATCGCATTGGCAAATGCGCCTTTCATCTGGTAGAATTGTTGCGTATCCTTAAGCAAGCACAAACAACCCGTCCGGGAGCGTTCCCATGTTTGACATCGGTTTTTTTGAGATCCTGATCATCATGGCCATCGCCGTGGTGGTGATCGGTCCCCAGAACCTGCCCAAACTCGCCAAGGCGATCGGCAAAGGCTGGGGAGAATTCCAGAACACCTTCAGCAGCCTCAAGCAGGAGGTGATTGACGAAGCCGAAGGCTTGAAGCAGAACGTCAACATGGATGTGTTGGAACAGGATGTGATGAACGCCACCAAGGTGGACGTCGACGTTAACCTGGACCTTTCCGAAAAGAACCTCGGTCTCACCAACGATTCCGACAGCACAACGAAACCCTGACCCATTACGGCCCCCCTCAAAGTCCCTGCCGCCGTTTGCCGTGTCAGCGAAATAACGCAACTGCACGGAGAAGCGAACGGTGGGCCGTTCTTGCAAGCGGCTTTGTGAAATCAAACGCTTTCATTTCCAGCAGCGCGCACAAAAGGCGAATCCGCAACAGCCGCGTTGCGCTTGTCCCGCATTGACGGATCATGATCAGCACCGTTTCCTTCCATCCTTTCATTTCTCATTTCCCGATCGCCCTGTTCTTCGCCGGGATCGCGCTGATCTTTCTCGCCCGCAAACGCAACAACCCGCTCTACAAATCGGCGGGTTCCTTCAATCTGAGCCTGGGCTTGCTGGCGGCGGTGATGGCGGATTTTTCCGGAATGCTGTCCTCCGATCTCAGTCTGCGCTCCACCGTGGAAGTGGAAGGACACCAGGGCTACTCGTTTCTCTTCACCATTCTCTACGGCTTTTGCGCCGGCTATTCTTACACCCGGCCCTATTCCAGAGTCGCCATCTTTTTCTACGCCACCGCCCTGCTGTCGCTGGCCGCGTCGGCCTGGTCCGGTTACCGGTTGGTGTTTTAACTGAACCGCTGACAATTCGATTAGGCTCTGCAAGCCAACTCGCGTCCCCTTGTTTCAAAAGGGGCGCTAATGGCCCAGCCAAATTTTGAGAGGCAGCTTCAAATCAGCGACTGCTTGGCCGAGACGCCGAACCGGTGCACCATCTCGCCGCCGAAAAACCCGGTTGCGATCACCGTGCAGAGACCGAGAAACAGCAGCAGATAATACAAACCTCCCAGCGGTTTTTTACCGAACCGGGCGAGCAGCAGCGCCGCCAGAAACAACCCGGCGGACGCAAACGCGAACAGAATGTGATTGCCGAGGAAGGTTTTGAATTTTTCCGTGTCCTCAAGGCTCAGCATCCCCAGATATCCCACCACGAGCACCGGCAGCGCGCTCCAGAAGCCGAGGCGCACGTTGAACCGTCCGGCGGCGGCAACCACGTCCTCGTTTCTGAGTTTTCCGTAAATTTCAAACAGGGCTCCACTCACCAGGAGCCCCATCGGAAAATGCACGATCAAAGGATGCAGTTTGGCGAAAAACATGATTCCTCAATCCGGCTTAATTTTTCTGCGATACAGTTCCGCAAGCATCACCCCCGCGGCCACCGACACATTCAACGACTGCATGGCCTCCGTTCCCGGAATTTTGATCAGCGTGTCACAGCGCTTTTTCACCTTATCGGACAATCCCTCCCGTTCATTGCCCAGGACGAGCACACAGGGAAACGCGAGTTTCGCATCATAGAGCGACTGCCGCGCATCGAGATCGGCTCCCACGACACACGCCCCCTGCTTGCTGAGTTCCCGGAGCACCGAAGCGAGGTCCGAGCAGCCGTAAAACGGCACCACCTCCAGCGCCCCTTCCGCCATGCGCGCCGCCGATGGTGAAAACCCCGTCTCTTCCTTCGCGGCGGCAGCGATCATCCCCGACACACCGAAATAGGCGCAGGAACGCAAAATCGCTCCACGGTTGTGCACGTCCTCCACCTGGTCGAGCGCGACGAAAACCGCATCCTTGGGCAGCGGCGCGCGCGTCAAAACATGCGCACGCGGATTTTCGCGCGGGCGCACCACCATCACCACGCCTTCGTGATGCACGCTGGCCGCGACTTTGCCCATGCCCTCCGCATCCAGTTGCCGATAGGGCAGCTTGCGATCGGCGCACCATCGCTTCACCGCATTCAACCCGGCGGAGCGGGCCTTGCTGAAAAAAACCCGCCGGATGTCCTGCGGCCTGGCCTCGAACACACGCATGCAGGCATTCCATCCGTACACGGTGGATTCACGCGGACGCGAGGATTCCGTCTTGGTTTTCGCGGATTCTTTTTTCGCTGTGGGTTTCTTTGCTTTCAAGGCAAGCCGTCGCGCATCCCGGTTCCCTCCCGACACAGGCTAAGAGGTACGTTGTCAACCATGTCCGCCCATGAGGAACGCTTCGGATTCTTCGAACCGGGGACCCAAATTCGCCCGGGCTTCAAAGAACGCGCCCGCGTACGCCAGGACGTCGTCGGACGCGGAAACCTGAAACACTTCCCGCCTGAACTCGGCGGCGCCGGGGTAGCCGTGCGCCAGCCAGGTGGCGAATTTACGCAGCAGGATGAGCGTGATGCGCGTGTCGTAATAGGTTCTCAAGCCCGTCAGGTAGCGCGACAACAGATCGAGCGGGGGCAGGGTTTCCCTATCGTCGCGTCCCACGCATTCGCGGAAAATCCAGGGATTGCGCAGCGCGCCGCGGCCGATCATCACCGCGTCGACCCCGTAGTGCTCCAGGCAGTGTTGCGCGCGTTCCGCGTCGCGGATGTCGCCGTTGCCGATGATGGGAAGCGCCGCGTTCTGTTTCACCTCGGCGATCAGATCCCAGTCCGCCCGTCCCTCATAGCCCTGGGCACGGGTGCGGCCGTGGATCGCCACCCACTCGCAGCCGGCGTTGGCGGCGGCGCGCACACATTCGTGGATGGTCAGCTCTTCCTCGTTCCAGCCGGTGCGCATCTTGACCGTGAGGGGCAGCGGGATACCGCGCTTGATTTGAGTCAGAAACGACTCCAGGTATGCGGGATCGCGCATCAACGCGGCGCCGCAGCCCTTCTTCACCACCTTTTTCACCGGACAGCCGAGGTTGATGTCGATGAAATCCGCGCCCTCCTCCTGCACCTTCCAGGCTGCTTCGATGATCTCCTCGGCGGATTCTCCGAACAGCTGGATGCCGACGATCGTCTTGCGGCCCGGATGGATGCGCATCATCTTGCGCGTTTTTGCCGAATGGTACATCAGCCCTTTCGAAGAAACCAGCTCCGAGACGAGCACCCCCGCACCCATTTCATCCATCAGTGCGCGGAACACCACGTCGGTGATACCCGCCATGGGCGCAAGCCAGAACCGGTTGCGCGCTCTGGCGAACAGGCCCGCGTTTTGGGATCCCGCTCTTGCGTTGACAGTCCCGGTTTTCATGCGATCCCGGCGGTTTCAAGATAAGGCGCAAAATGCGCGGGCGGCGCGGCGGTGAATTGCATCCGCGTTTCAAAAAGATCGAAACGGAGTTTCAATGCGTGCAGCCCCATCGCTTCGCCTCGATTCCGCGCGCTGCCGTAAACCGGATCGTTGACGACCGGAAAGCCCAGGTGGCTCAGATGCACCCGGATCTGATTGGTGCGCCCGGAGCGCGGGACCACTCTGAGCAGGGACCGGTCATTCAAAGCGGTCAAGCGTTCAAAATCCGTTTCCGCGGGCTTGGCGTTGGGCAGTGCATCGCCGATCGCCCGCTTGGACCCGTTGGGTTTTGCGATCGCCGCACGCACGGTGAACTTTCTTTGTTCAGGAATCCCCTCGACCAGAGCCAGGTATTCCTTGTGAATCGTCTGCTCCTGAAAAGCACGCATCAGATGCGCCGCCGCCGTTTTCGAACGGGCAAACACCAGCACGCCCGTGGTCGCCGCGTCCAGCCGTTGCACCGGGCGGGGAACTTCGCCGGGATACGCCGACTTCAAAAGCTCGGTCATGCTGTTCCTGAAAAACCGGCCGCTCGGATGCACCGGAATGGGAGCGGCCTTGTTGAAAGCGCGGAGATGCCGGTCCTCGAAGATCACATCCAGGGAACGGTTGGCGGGAGGCTCTGAGCGCACTCCCATGCGCGTCACAATTTTATCCTGAGAGCGCACCCGCGTTCCCACCGCCGCGCGCTGGCCGTTGACGGTGATGCGTCCTTCGTCGATCGTGCGCTTCCATTGCGTTTCCGTCTGATACCCGAAACGCGACGCAAAATAGCGCTCGATGGAAAGTCCGGCGAAGCGTTCCGGCACATGGGATTCGTAGAGCTGCTCGGAAGGAGGCGGGGTGTGCAAGGTTTTCATCGGGAAAACATTCGGCCGGATCGAGCGGTTTTCGTTTCAGCCCCACTGTGCGCTGCCGGGGGGTCTCCCCTCAGTTCAGGGAAGGATTGACCGGGGCCTTGATCAGATACTCGTATTCTTTTCCCATCGACCGGACCACAGCGGGCCAGATTTGATCTTCGCTGGGCTCGAAAACGAACTGCTCCTTGGCATCGCAGGTGAGCCAGCTCCTTTGATCCATCTCTCCCGCGAGCTGACCCGCCGCCCAGCCGGAATATCCCAGGTAAAAACGCAGGTTGGTCTCCGGATCGGGAATCCGCTCCACCACCTTTTCAAGATAATTCCAGTCCAGCCCCAGGTGCACGCCTTCGCAGATCTGGTCCAGCTCCGGTATGGCTTCCTGGGACCGGCAGACGTAAAACATCTGCGACTGGGAAACGGGACCGCCGATGTACACCTTGCCCTTGAAGGACTGCAGCCGGTCGATGTTGATCTTTTCAAACACCTCGGCAGGATCCAGAGGCGCTACTTTATTGATGACGAGACCGAACGAGCCGTGCTCATCGTGGTTGCACAGCAGGACGACCGTCCTTGAAAAATTGGGATCCGGCAATACCGGATTGGCAATCAGAAAAGAACCCTTACCGTAAGGTTGATTCATTACGCCTCATTAAATTGTAAACGAAACACCGCCACCTGCGGAACAACATGCCGTTCGGTCCAAACAGCCTGGGTCACAGGTTGAGGGATTGCAGTTTTTTGAAATTCGGTCCTTGCTTGGCTCTTTCCTTGGCGAGCATGGACGCAAAATTGTTGTCCAGATAAGCCGCGACCAGATTGGGAAACCGATTCGATACGGACAGCGCCAGAATCCCCGCATCGCCGATTTCATTCTGCGCCAGATCGAGATCTTCAATTTTCTCAAGTTCATTGCGTTCGGCTAAAAGCTTTGCGCCTTCGTCCTTGATGTAGTTGCGGTACAGATTGAGGGTTTTGACTTTTTTCAGCACCTTCGACGCCACCAGGTGACCGACCCCCTCGGGCCCGACATCGTTTCCTCCCAGCTCCAGCCAGTTCACTTTGGAAAAAATCTCCGATTCCGCAAGCATCCGCACGCCTTTGTCGCCGATCCGGTTGCCTCCCAGGTTCAGACGTTTTACCTTGCTCAGGCGCTCATCGATGGAAAACAGGCTCATCCCGTTGGAACCGACGCAGTATCCCTTGAGATTGAATTCCTTGCCATCGGAAGACAGACACTCATTGAGCGTTTTTTCCATGGTTTCCCGCAGTTTTTCACCCGTCAAAGCACACGGTTCGGCGGGTTTGTAAATCTCAAAATGAGTGATGGAAGGCATGACGTCCCCCTCGCAAACGAGCCGGTCAAAACACGTTGTTTTTTAATGGGTTGATCGCAAGCTACGGAATAGAAACGGCGAAAAAATTTATCCAAGTCTAACTTTATAAATGATTTTCAACAGGCTATTATAAGGTTGACAGAAAATCAATAATATTTTAGATTTCCGAGTTTCACCGGAGGAACAAATGAAACTGGATTTTGAGAAGATGGGTGGCCTGGTTCCCGCCATCATTCAGGACGCGGAATCGGGGCAGGTGCTGATGCTCGCCTATATGAATCCCATCGCCTGGGAAAAAACCCTGGAAACAGGCAAAGCCTGGTTTTACAGCCGCTCCCGCGACAAGCAATGGATGAAGGGAGAAGAAAGCGGCAATGTGCAGGTCGTCAAGGAAGTCTATGTCGATTGTGACGACGACACGGTATTGCTGAAGGTCGAGCAGGTGGGCAAAGCCGCCTGCCACAAAGGATACACCAGTTGTTTTTTCCGCAGGCTCAACGGCGAGCTTGAAGTGGTTGAAGAAAAAGTCTTCGACCCGAGTAAAGTCTACAAAAAATCCTGACAACCCCATCTTGTAACGCTGAAAGAACAATACCCAAATGAGCGGCAATGTTTTAAAATTAGGCATCCCCAAAGGCAGTCTGGAAGAGGCGACCGTCAAGCTGTTCGCCAAAGCGGGCTACGAAGTCAAAATCAAGAGCCGGTCCTATTTTCCCAGCATCGACGACGATGAAATCGAATGCATGCTGATCCGCGCCCAGGAGATCGCGCGCTACGTCGCCGACGGCGTTCTCGATGTCGGCCTCACCGGTAAGGACTGGGTCATGGAAAACCGCGCCGATGTCGTGGAGGTCGCAGATCTGGTCTACTCCAAGCAGTCTTCAAGGCCGGTCCGTTGGGTGCTCGCCGTTCCCAACGACTCGTCCATCAAGACGGTCAAGGACCTGCAGGGCAAGCGCATCGCAACCGAAGCCGTGAACATGACCGTCGATTACCTCAAAAAGCACGGCGTCACCGCAAACGTCGAGTTTTCCTGGGGCGCCACCGAAGTGAAACCTCCCAAGCTGGTGGACGCCATCGTGGAAATCACCGAAACCGGCAGCTCCCTGCGCGCCAACAATCTGCGGATTGTCGACACGCTCATGCAATCCAACACCAAATTCATCATGAACCGGGACTCCTATAAGGATACCTGGAAAAAGGACAAAGCCGAACGCCTCGTCCTGATGCTCAAAAGCGCCATGGCCGCCAATGGAAAAGTGGGCCTGATGATGAACGTCCCCAGATCCAGACTGGACGCGATCCTGAAAATCCTGCCTCCGGAAAAAAAACCGACCATCGCTCAACTCAGCGATGAGAACTGGGTCGATATCAGCGTGATCCTGGACGAAAAAATGGTGCGCACCATCGCACCCGACCTCAAGCAGGCCGGCGCCGAAGACATTGTGGAATACCCGCTCAACAAAATCATTCATTGATGGGAAGCGGACACGCCTCTCCATCGTAAGCACGTGGACCCTTTAATGCCGCCTGAGATGGGCAACCTTCGCCATGAAAAAGAAGAAAGACAACAAAAAGAAATCCGGCCCCGAAGAACAAAACACCGAAAAATCCTCAAACAACGACACCGAACCCAGCCAGTCTTCAACTGAAAATCCCGGCGAGGAAGCAAAAAACGCTTCCTCGCAGCAGGGCAGCAAATCCTACACTCCGATCGCCCTGGCGGCTCTTGTGATATTGGCCGTTGGTCTGTCGATCGCCCTGTACCAGCAGTCGCAAAGCAAGCAGGAATCCATAGATGAAATTCAGTCGCTGCTGGGAACCATGCAGACTCGGCTTAAAGGCCTGGAGTCCGAAGCCAGCGCCCCGTTCCAGACTCCCGAATCGCTATCGGCCCTAAAGAAAGAACTGAACACGCTGAAACAGGAAGTGGCCGCACGCATGGATCCGCAGCCGGCTTCAACAACGGCCGCCGCATCCGGAGGGCCCTCCGTCAGCATGACGGTCAAGTCCGCCAGCAGCGAACACGAAGTGGAAGTGGTCGACATCAAGGAGGAAAGCGTCGGCGACACCGCACAGGCGGCACAGGAAAATGAAACGGCAGCCGCCGAGGCCACCAACGTTGAAATCGTTGCCGAAGACATCCCCGACGAAGAGATTGCAATGAACCCGCAGGGATCGGGCGCACAGGAAGCCGGAGAAACGGCTGAAGCAACCGAAGCCGAAGAAAGTGCGGAAGCTCCTGCAACATCCGACAGCGAGGCGGCGGAAACAGCAGATGCGGCCGACGTCGAGGAAGCGGCAGAAGAAACCGCTGAGGCGGAAGAAGCAGACAGCGCTGAGGATTCTGCCGCCGGGGACACCGCCGCAGCTGATTCCACCGACAGTTCCGGTGAAGCGTCTGAATCCACCGAGGAGAGCAGCGCCGAGGCTTCCGGCGATGAAACCGAAGCAGAAGAAACCGCCGATGCCGCCCAAGACGACGGTGAAGAAGAAAGCGCAGCGACCACAGCCGACGCCCCGGCTGCCGCTGTAGAAGAAGGCGCGGAAATGGCGGAAGCGCCCGTGCAGGAAGAAGCGACCGAAAGTGAAGCCGCGGAAGCAGCGACTGAGGAAGCAGAAGTCAGCACCGACATCCCCGATGAAGAAATCGCGTTAGCCCCGGAGGCAACACCTGTGGAAGAAGCGACCGCCGATGTGGAAGCCGCCACTGAGGAAGCCGAAGCGGCCGAAGCGGAAGAAGCCGCTGAGGAAACCGTAGCTGCGGAAGCCACCGAAGCTCCGGAGGCTGAAGAAGCCGCTGAGGAAACCGAGTCTGCAGAAGCCGAAACAGCCGAGACCGCTGAAACCGAAACGGCTGAAGCTACAGAGTCCACGGAAGCGGAAGAATCCTCTGAGGAAACCGAAGAAGCTCCAGAAACCGCCGCAAGCACCGACATTCCCGACGAAGACGTGGCGGTAGCCCCGGAGGAAACGCCGGCATCTGAAGAAAGCGAAACCGCTGAATCCGAACAGGCAACCGACACCGCGGATGCCGAGACAGCGGAAACCGCCGAAGCTCCGGAAGCTGAAGAAGCCGCTGAGGAAACCGAGTCTGCAGAAGCCGAAACAGCCGAGACCGCTGAAACCGAAACGGCTGAAGCACCGGAGCCCACGGAAGCGGAAGAATCTGCTGAGGCAACCGAGGAAGCCGATGCCGCCGGGGAAAGTGAGGACAGCGCGGAAGAGGTCGCAGCGGAAGCGGCTCCCGCCGAGGCAGCAGAAGAAACCGCGGACGCTACCGAGCAGACCGAAGCCGAAGAAGCTGAAGAGTCCGAATCCGCCGAGCCGGCTGAAGAGACACAGGAAGTGGTGGAAGCCATGGACGGGACGGAAGCCCATTCCGCCAGCATGAGCGCCGAAGCGGCGGCGGAAACCCCGGCCGATGCATCTAAGGAGGATCGTCCGGAAAACGTGCGCGGCTACCTCGACTTCATCGAAAACTCCGCCCAGAAAGTGGCCGATTTTTTCAAATCCGCGTTCAACTTATCCGGCAAAAAAGGATGACATCCGGCCCGTCCGCGGGAAACCGCGGGCGGGCGGTTGTTTGAGCCTACATTCAATAAAACTCGATCGGCGTCATTTCCGGCACCAGCCCCCGCTCCACACAAAGCTTTTGAAACAGCAGCACCCCCTCCTTCTCCTTCGTATCGAGACGATACAGAATTCTTTTCTTCAGATAGTGTTCGCAGACCGCCGCATCCAGACCCCGTTTATCGGCATAGGGCTTTAAATAGCGTTGCATCCGTTTGAGGCCTTGCTCCGGTGCCGCCACGATGCGCTCTTGCAGCTTTTGTGAAAGCGAAACCCCCTTGCGCACCGCAATCACCGCATGCACGAAAGGCAGGCCGGTTTTCTCGAACCACGCTTCACTCAGATCAAACACCTGCAATCCGGTTTGATCCCGCGGCACCGCAAGTGCCTGATCGCCGATGATCAGACCCGCCGCATGCGATCGAAGCATGGCCAGGGGATCGGGGTCATGCGGCACAAACGAGACCTCGGGCGCGAACCGGTCGGCAAAGAGAATTTTGAGCAGGGCGATGGAAGTTTTAGACCGGCGATCGACGGCAATGGTTTTAAGTGAAGCCAGCGGCGCTTTCACGGCGAAGAGAACCGTGTCCACCTTCCCGCAGGAGGCGATGCAGACTTTATCCAGCAGGCGGTAATTGCGGCCGCCGGTGAAAAATGCCACCGCCGGAATCATCGCAAGATCCAGTTCCCCCGCATCCAGCCGCTCGGCCAGTGCGGCAGGCGTGTCCAGCTCGATCACAAACTCTTCAGGAAGATCCTCACCGCTAAGCGGAGCGAGCAGCGGCTGCGCGTTGAGAAAGTCGTGCAGTCCGAAGCGAATCGGTCGTTGTATCATGGAATCCTGCAAAGCAGCGCGCCGTTAGGAATCAGGTTGAACCCGTCTTTCCCGCCCGGCGTTCACAAAAAATAAAAAAGGGATGGGGGGAACCCCCCCATCCCTTGATTGGGTTTAAAATTGGATCAGACGAACAGCGGCGCCAGCACCAGAGAAACGATGGACATCAACTTGATGAGGATGTTCATCGCCGGGCCCGATGTGTCCTTGAGCGGATCGCCCACCGTGTCGCCGACAACCGTCGCCTTGTGCGCCTCGGAGCCCTTGCCTCCCAGGTTTCCGCTTTCGACGTATTTTTTCGCGTTGTCCCAGGCGCCGCCGCCGTTGGACATCAACAGCGCCAGCAGAACGCCCGCCAGGGTCGCTCCCACCAGCATGCCGCCCAACGCTTCCGCTCCCAGAATGGTTCCGATGATGATCGGCATTAAAAACGCGATCACTCCCGGTGCGATCATCTCCCTGAGCGCCGCCCGTGTGCTGATATCGATGCAGCGCGCGCTGTCCGGCTTGCCGGTGCCTTCCATCAATCCCGGTATCTCGCGGAACTGCCGCCGGATTTCCTCCACCATCGTGAACGCCGCCTTGCCGACGGAAGTCATGGTCAAGGAAGCCACGTAAAAGGGCACCACGCCGCCGATCAGCACGCCGATGATGACCGTCGTTTTGGTGATGTCGATCGATTCGATGCCCGCCGCCTGTGTGTATGCGGAAAACAGGGCGAGCGCCGTCAGCGCCGCCGAACCGATGGCGAACCCTTTGCCGATTGCGGCCGTGGTGTTGCCCACCGCATCGAGGCCGTCTGTGATCTTGCGCGTGTCTTCACCCAGACCCGCCATTTCGGAGATGCCGCCGGCGTTGTCCGCGATCGGTCCATAAGCGTCGACCGACATGGTGATGCCCACCGTCGCCAGCATGCCCACCGCCGCCAGCGCCACGCCGTAAAGGCCTGCCGATTCGGCGCCGGCGAAAATGGCGATCACTATGATGATCACCGGCAGCGCCGTGCTTTCCATCGCCACAGCCAGCCCCGTGATCATCACTGTCGCCACCCCGGTCTTGCTGGATTCGGCGATCTTGACCACCGGCCCGTGCGCCGTGTAGTACTCGGTGATGAGCCCGATGGCGATGCCGGCCACGCACCCGAACAGCAGCGCCCAGAACACGCCCCAGGGCAGCCCCATGAACTTGATCACGATCACGGACACGAACAGCATGACGAACGCGCTGACGAACGTGCAGTTGCGCAGCGCCGAGGCGGGGTCCATGTTTTCCAGCACGTTCATCGCACGAATGCCAATGATGGAAGAGATCAAACCGATCATCGCGACGATCAACGGCAGCGCCATGTACTCGAATTTCATCGTTGCCATGCCCGCGCCGATGGCGATCGTCGCGATCATGGAACCGCAGTAGGATTCGAAAATGTCCGCTCCCAGCCCCGCCGTATCGCCCACGCAGTCGCCCACGTTGTCGGCGATAACGCCAGGGTTGCGCGGATCGTCTTCGGGAATCCCCGCTTCGACCTTGCCCACCAGATCCGATCCGACGTCCGCGGTCTTGGTGTAGATGCCGCCGCCCACGCGCGCGAACAGGGCGATCGAACTCGCCCCCATGGCAAAACCGCTGATCACGCTGGCGGAATCACCGCGCGCGAACAACAGGAAAAGGCCGCCCACGCCGACAAGGCCGAGGCTGGCCACGCACAGCCCCATGACCGACCCGCCGTTGAACGCGATGTTCAAAGCCTTGGCCTGGCCGCTGTCGTTCGCCGCCTGCGATGTGCGCACGTTGGCGGTCGTTGCCGCGTTCATGCCGAAAAATCCGGCGAGCATGGAGCACCCGGCGCCGATGGCGTAGGAAACCGCCGTCCAGAATCCGATCCACAGCCCTTTCTGGGTGGAGATGACAACCAGCAATAACAGGAAGACCGCGCCGATGAAGTATCCGAGAATCCGGTATTCCCGCGACAGAAACACCATCGCGCCTTCGTGGATGGAGTCGGCGATCTCCATCATTTTTTCGTTGCCTTCCGGCTGATCGTCGACGTTTTCAAATATTTTCCAGGCCACGACCAGTCCGAAAAAACCGAACACGATGGCGAAATAGACAAAATTGTGCGATGCGTCGAAGAGAGCCATCAACACATAAACCAAAACGGATATGCCGATAAAGATCAGCTCTCCTGTGTATTCCTTTAGCATCCTGTTCAATCCTCCGTTTGATGAGTTCTGTTGAGTTCCATGAGCGTCGTTTCTATGAGTCGCACCGCATTTTCGATGACTTCGTTCAACGTTTCCATTTCCTCCTCTTCAAAGGAGGACAGCACGTAATCGACGATATCGTCCTGGTCTTCGGGCCGTCCGATTCCGATGCGGATTCGATGGTATTCGGGAGTCCGCAGGGATTCGGTGATGGAGCGGATGCCGAGCTGGCCTCCATCCCCCCCTTTGCTCTTCTTTTTGATTTTTCCCAGGGGAAGATCAATGTCGTCATGCACGACAAGGACCTGTTCAGGAAGAATCTCAAAAGCGGAAACCAGCGCCTTGGCAGACCGGCCGCTCCGGTTCATGTACGTCATGGGCTTGGCAACCACAACCGCGAGGCCCTCGATCATTCCCTGCCCATAGAGGCATTGGTGACCATGACGCGCAAGTGCAATGCCGTGCTTGTCCGCCAGATTGTCCGCGACGAGGAAACCCGCGTTGTGCCGTGTCAGTTCATAACGCGGCCCGGGATTACCGAGGCCCAGAATAAGATACACAGCGCCGGCTCAGGAGCCCTCTTTCTTATCGGCCTTATCGGCGTCCTTGTCTTCTTTGGCTTCCTGATCGGCGGCTTCACCTTCGGCTTCTTCGCCTTCCTCGCCCTCAGCCGGGGCCTCTTCCTTGACCTTCTCAACGTAGACGCTGACCACCGTATCCATCGGATCGTCGGTGATCGTCATCTTTTCGGATACCGGCAGGTCTTTCACGTGCACCACGTCGCCCAGCTGCACCTGGGTCATATCGATTTCCAGATCTTCCGGAATGTCGCCGGGCAGGCACTCCACATGCAATTCTTTCATCACGTGGTTGACCAGGCCGCCCAGCTTTTCGCCCGGCGAGTGTCCCACGAGCTTAATGGGAACCAGCACGTTTGTCTTTTTGGTCATGTCCACTTCCAGAAAATCCACGTGCAGCCAGTTCTCATCAAGCGGATGCCTCTGGTGGTCTTTCAGGATCACCTGGCGCTTCGGCACGCTGTCGCCCTCGAGGTTCAGTTCGATCAGAGTATTCTGCCCCTTTTTTTCGATGATTTTATGCAGCTGCTTCGGGTTCACCTTCAAAAGCAGGTTGTCCTTCAAACCATAGAGGACGCCTGGAAGAAAGTTTTCCCGCCGGACTTTCCGCGCGGCGGACTTGCCCTTTTGATCCCTGAGTTTTCCTTCCAATGCCGCTGACGCCATGATGCCTCCCGATCAATCGAATAACGAACTCACCGAGGTCTCCCGGTGTATTCTGAGAATCGCCTCTCCCAGCAGGGGAGCGACCGATAAAATTTTCACTTTAGGGTTGTTCTCCAGCCTGTCGTGCAGCGGGATCGTGTTGGTCGCCACCAGCGATTTCAGCGGCGACGCGTCGATCCGCTCCGCCGCGGGGCCGGACAACACCGGATGCGTGCAGCAGGCGTGCACCTCCTTGGCGCCCTGTTCGAGCAGCGCGTCGGTCGCTTCCATCAGAGTGCCCGCGGTGTCGATCATGTCATCCACGATGAACGCCGCTTTTCCCTGCACATCACCGATGATGTTCATGGCTTTCGCCTCATTGGGAGCTTCCCGGCGTTTGTCGATGATGGCGAGCGAAGCCCCCAATCGCTTGGCGAACGCGCGGGCCCGCTCCACCCCGCCCGCGTCGGGGGAAATGACGATGAGGTCCTGGATGTCCAACTCCTTGATGTATTTCACCAGCACGTTCATGGCGAACAGATGGTCCACGGGAACGTCGAAAAAACCCTGAATCTGCCCGGCGTGCAGATCCACCGTCAGCACCCGGTCGGTACCGGCGGTTTCCAGCAGGTCCGCCACCAGCTTGGAGGTGATGGGAACGCGGGGCTCGCATTTGCGGTCCTGCCGGGCATAGCCGTAATACGGGAGCACCGCGGTGATCCGTTTAGCGGACGACCGCCTGAGCGCATCGATCATGATGAGCATTTCCATCAGGTTGGTGTTTCCGGGGTTGCACGTGGACTGGATCACGAACACATCGCCGCCGCGCACGTTTTCATCGATCTTCACATAAATTTCATTGTCGGAAAAATCCCGGATGACCGTCCTGCCGAGGGCGACGTTCATGTAACGGCAGATATCCTCCGCCAGCAAAGGATTCGCCCTTCCTGAAAACACCAGAACTCTGCCGTTATCGTGTGCGTCCATACAGCCTCATAGAAACTGGGGCGGGAGGATTCGAACCTCCGAATGCAGGAACCAAAATCCTGTGACTTAGCCGCTTGTCGACGCCCCAAAAACCTTCACGATTCCTGACCGCGATGACCTTGAATCATCATCTTCGGATACCGGGTCATGGGTCCAGCCGAAATCTTGATCCCAGAGAAAACAGATGATAGTGGATGAAAAACAGAAACGGAATGCGGGGAGGAGGGGTGTTGCCTGAAGTGAGCCCAAAGCGATTGCGAAAGGGATCCTCGCAACACTATGGGTAATTCAGCATTTCCTCTGGCAAAAACTCGGAAACGTCCGAAATGGTTTCCGTTACAAACGACAGCCCGGTTTCCCGCAACGTCATATTTGAACATGCATGATTCGCATGTTCCGGGTTGTCAAAGATGCCAAAGACTGTAGAACCACTCCCAGATAGAAGAGCCCCTTTCGCCCCATGAGCTAAAAGTTCACTTTTTATGGCCTCTATTTCTGGAAACCTTTTTTCCACAACAGGTTCCAAGTCGTTGTGCAATTGGCTCCCTAAGGCGGCAATCTCCGATTCGGATAAAAATTTTTTGAGAATGCTAATATGATTTCCGGGGTTTGTCAACTTGATTTTTAAGGCTCCATAGACCTCGGAAGTGGCAATGGGAAACCCCGGGTAAACCAGAACGACGCTAAATTTTCCAGAGGGTTTCACGGGATGGACGATCTCACCCCGTCCCGTTCCCAACGCGCACGGAGACCCGAGGAAGAAGGGCACGTCGGAGCCCAGTTTCGCCGCTAAATGCGAAAGCCGCTCCGGAGACAGTTTGAGGTCCCAGAGCCGGTTGAGCCCCATCAGCACCCCGGCCGCATTGCCGCTGCCGCCGCCCAGACCCGCGCCTGCGGGGATATTTTTTTTCAGCCGGATTCGGGCCCCCGAACTTTTTTCCGGGCACGCTTCCTCAAGCAGCGCCGCCGCACGCACGACCAGGTTGGATGCGTCTTTGGGAATGTTGGGGCTGTCGCAGTCCAGCGCCACCCCTTTGGGGGCCGGCTCAAGGTCGATTTCATCATACAGGGAAACCATCTGCAGCAGGGTTTCCAGTTCATGGTAGCCGTCGGGCCGCTTGCCCAGTATGCACAGCCCCAGGTTGATCTTCGCCGGCGTTTTAAAGGAAAGTGTCACATCGTCCCCGAACGGGGCTAGTATCTGGAAAGAGACAGGTTTTCCGCTTCCTGGGGAAGCTTGAAAGCATCTCCCGGAAGTCCTGCATTCAACGTCGGATCCGTGTATTTCAAGGTCATGGTCTCGCCGCGCACCGGAAGCTCCAGGGTCAGTTGATGCGGAAATTCACGGTCGCCCACAGCGCGGTAGTCCGCCCAATGCACCTGATACGTGGGCTCGCCGTTGTCCAGCCGGGACACCCGCGAGGGCAGCAGCGTGTAGGCGTCCAGATCGATCTCGACGGTGCCCTTTTTTTCCGGATCGATCGCCGTCAGGTGGTATTTCTTCCGGTCATCGGTGAGCCGGCCGCGGATGATTTTGAGCTGGTGGAGCTGGGGGATGTTGCCGAAGAACACACTCGCGTAGGCGCGCAGATCCAGGTTGATGCCGATCGTCCTTTGCAGCATGGTTTCCACATCGCGCCCGCGGAACAGGCGGTTGTTGTTGGGATCGTAGAGCAGCGTGTTGGGCCCGTCGATGATGAAAACGCCCAGTGTCTGGCCGAACAGGTTGAATGTATCGATTCTCAGGGAATTGTCGTCGCGGACCAGCAGCACCTGGCGGAATGAATGGCGGACCTTCTTCCCCTTCACCTTGGTATTGACGAAGGATCTGAGATCGCTGATGCCCGCCTGCCGTTCGAGCAGACGCTGATGGATGTATTCTAAGGAAACGCGGTCGCGGGAAAGGTGATCCGTCCCGGGAACCGTCTGGCAGGCGGAAAGAACGAAACCGCCCGCAAAAATCCCCAGGAACGTCCAAATGCGAAATGCAAAGGTCCGGAAGTTCATGACCTCCTTAAGGAGAAAAGCCTAGAAACTCTGCCGCAACAGGCTGTGTGCCTTGTCGATCTTTTGTTTGAGAACATCAGGATCGGGCAATTCTCCCCCTTCATTCTCTTCCTTTTTGATACGGGTCAAAGACAAGCTGGTTTTCCAGGCACCGCTCGCCTCGGAATAATTCTTCAGGGAAAACTGAATGTCTCCCAAATGGTCGTACAACACCGGGTCCGGCGAGGTATACACCATGGCTTTTTTGATCTCGTGCAACGCCTTTTCCGATTCGCCCTTTTTATAATATATCCACCCCAGACTGTCGAGGAAGTATCCGTTTCTCGGCTGAATCGAAAGGGCTTTCTTTAAATGCGTGAGCGCCTTGTCCAGGTAGCGGCCCTGGGTTGCGTACATGTAGCCCAGGAAATTGTGAGCGTTGGAATGCATGGGGTTGATCTCGATCGCGCGCTGCATGTTCTCGATCGCGCCGTCGTACTCCCCGGCCCGCTCCAGAAGCGCCCCCAACTCAAAATAATAAGAATCCTTGCTGTCATTCAGGGTGATCGCGGTGCGCATGTTCTCGATGGCCTTATCGTATTTTTCACTGGTCATGTAGGCCAAGGAAATCGAATGGTACAGCGAATCGTTTTCCGGTTCGAGCTCGATCGCGTTTTTGAGCAGTTCCACCGCTTTGTCCGGCTGCTGGTTCAAGCTGTAAAGCCGCGCGGTGTAACGCAGGATCTCAACCGATTTCGGATTCATCTTTCGGATGATTTCAAATTCCTCGATCGATTTGTCCAGCTTCCCTAAAATTTCATAAATCCGCGCCATGAGCATGTGCGGCTCTTTGCGGTCTTCATGCAGCAGCGTCAGTTGAAACTCATCCAGCGCCTTGAGGTAGATGGCCTGCTCATAAAAGATGGTGGCGATGTTCATATGCACATCGGGCTGTTTTTCCAACTCCTTGGGAATCCCCTCCTCCTGGGAACGGCCCCCCGCGTCGTTGTTTTCAAGGCCCTTGATGCTTTCGAGATGCGCGCGCACACGTTTGTTGCGAGGATTCAGCTTCAATAGAAGCTTGTATTCCCTGCGCGCCTGATCGAGCTTCCCCTGCTGTTTCAGCACCCAGGCCAGGTGCTCTCTTGAATGTATGAAATTGGGGCGCAGCGAGACCGACTTTTCCAGACTTTTCTGCGCTTCTTCCAGATTGTTCTGCCTCAGGTAGGAACGACCCAGATAATGGTGGCCCAGCGGGTTGGAAGGCTCGGACAAAACCACCTGCTTGAACATTTCCTGGGCGCGGTCGTGCTCTTTCAATTTTTCGTAAACCGTTCCCTGCAAAAGATAGGCACGCGCTCCGCCCGGATCCATCCGGGCCACGTTGCCGTAATACTTGATCGCGTTGTAATACTCGCCCCGGCCCGCCAGGATGTCCGCCATGATCATGTTCAGAGCCAGGTTCTTCGGAAATAATTTCAGCGCTTTTTTGGCAAAGTCCGCCAGTTCGTCAAACCGGCCCGACCGCAGCAGCAGACCGGCGAGCTTTTCATGAATGTCTTCCGAATTGGGGTCGTACTCGACCACCTTCTGGTAATGTGTGGCCGCTTTGGAAAAATCCGAGTCCCGTTGCGCTTTCAATGCCAGCAGGTAGTTGTAATAGGCGCGGGGATCCCGGTGCACGTTTTTTTCTTTGCTCCCGTTCGATCGCACATCCACAGGCAACGCGTAAGACGAGGACAAATCGATGGTGCCGGATGAAGCGTGCCCCGCAGGCAGCGAACTGCAGGCGGAAAGCATTCCGCTCACGGCAAGAACCGCACATGGGAAAAATCGTTCCTTCCAAATGAAGGCAAAACCGTTTCGGGAAGTCGGATCTTTGGTCATGTTCACTGTTCCTTGCATCATATAAAATTATTTGTATTGAAAGACGGTAGTCACTTGTCTGATTTTGAGGAAAACCGGGTGGGGCCCGCCGTGCTGGCTCGATTCCGGTCGTATCGAATGTGTTCCAGCGTTTCCATCCCTGCCTGTTTTTTGATTTTGCTCAAGACTTTCCCGTTCATGGCTTGTAAAACCGGAATCCATTTCGGGTCGTTCACACAAACTCGAAGGGTTTTAGGGGAAATTCCGGAAACTTCGGTCACAGCCGCGATTTGGGCGCCTACGGTGAAGTTCCAGCAAAAAGCAGCCCATTCCAGAGAATTGTCGGGAGAAATCTCGATCAATGATAAGGATTTTGCAAGGACCGCGTGCATTCCTTCCCAAGACCTTTGCATTTCAATTCATTGCCCGGATTCGTTGGTTTTGGATTTCCTGACCCCTTCAATATTGTAGCTTTGTTGCCAATCAAGATAAAGCCAAATCTGAACCCGCTCCAGTGAGAATGCTTGAAAAACAATGCCCTGCTGATCCATTACCCGCCAGAGGGCGTTTCGCGGACGCCTTCGGACACACACAGGCTTTCGCAAGGCCGGCATTTCCATCCCGCCTGCCTTGGAGGCTTTGCGACGGGGCTTGCAAGACTTTTTCAGCGCACAAAAACGCATATTATGTTCGTGATCCCGCCAAAGTGCAACCATCGATCGGCTTCTCGCGGCGTTCCTCAAAGCAGCCATGCAACCCCACTTTTCGGGCAGCTTGTTTTGATTGAAGTTTGTGCATCCAATACGGCAGCACAGTAAAAAACAGAAGTGGTGATTTTATTGCCGCGTGCGTGCAATGAAAGCGAACTTAAAACGAACGGTCCGAACCGTTTTCACGAATCGTAACCCGATCAAACTATTTTCTAACATTGTGAGGAGTCCATAAAATCCTCAACGACGTAAAAAGCGCAGTTGAAACAATGCGCTCCATTCATGTTCCGAATGTGAGCCAAATCCGTTTTTCTTTCACCGGTTTAAACAGCCCGGGCGCGCAAATTTTTTCCGACTTAAAAAGCCAAACATTACTTAGGGTTGAAGAAAAAATAAAAACCAGTGGTTGTTCCTCTTTGGGAACTGTCATAAATTTAAAATTCAGGAGGAGCAAAGTAAACGTGAGATGCGGCCAAGCGGCGCATACGCCCGTCAGGACTGGGGTTCGCAGCGGTTGGCTCGATATGGGATCGTGGTGAGGAGTGGTCTGCCATTTTCCGGAATGCGACCGCCTTATAACGAATCCGGATGGGAAGCGTGTGATGAAAAACGTTCTGGAGCTTGAAAAAAAACAGGTTTCGTTTCGTGAAGCGGCTCTGGATTTTTTTAGAGAGATCAACGGGCTTTATGAACTGACAAAAGCGACGTTGTACTGTTCGTTCATCGAACCGTTTCGCGGAAAATCCAACCGATGGGCTCCCGTTTTTAAACAGATGGAGGAAATCGGAGTCCGTTCGTTGCCGCTCGTTCTTCTGGTTTCGTTTCTCGCCGGGGTCATCCTCTCGTTGCAGCTATCCCGGCTCGGCACGCCCGCCAACCTGGGTTCCATGACGGCCGCCATCATCTGGGGGGAAATCGGCCCCCTTCTCACCGCTCTTGTGCTTGCGGGCCGGGTGGGCGCGTATTTCACCGCTGAGCTTGGCAGCATGAAGGTTTCCGACGAGATCCTGGCGCTGGAGTCCATGGCCCTCAATCCGGTCAAGATACTGATCACGCCGCGGTTTTTGGCGATCCTGATGATGGTTCCCTGCCTCACCATCATGGGAGACGCGATGGCGCTGCTCGGCGGTTTCCTGACCGGCATCACCACCCTGGGAATCGACCCCGCGGTTTATCTCAGCGTGTCCAGAGGATCCCTGGGCGTTGCCGATCTCGTTGCCGGTCTCATCAAATGCGGTGCCTTTGCGGTCATCATCGTCATGGTGGGAAGTTATTTCGCATTCACCCTCGACGAGAACGCAAAAGAGCTGGGATCCAGCACCCGAACTTCGGTGGTGGTGTCGATGACCCTGATTCTCACGGCCGATCTGATGTTCAACTCCTTCTACTACTTTTTACGATGATCGAAATCAAAAATTTACACAAGACCGTGCAGCAGCCGCAAAGGACCACCCGTGTCCTGGATGGCTTCAACGCCCGCTTCGAGCGGGGCCAGATCACTTCTATCGTCGGAGACGGCGAAAGCGGCAAGAACGCATTGCTCAAGCACCTGATCGGAGCCAGCACCCCGGATTCGGGAGAGGTCTGCATTGACGGCAAAGACATCGTCACCATGAATGCGGACGCCAAAAACCAGATGCGCAAGAACATCGGCATCCTGTTTCAAAGCGGCGCCCTGTTCAGCGCGCTCAGCGTGGAAGAAAACGTGGCCCTGCCGCTCCGCGAACACACCGACCTCAATGAAAGCACCATCCGCATCATGGTGAAGATGAAACTCGAGATGGTCGGGCTCAAGGGCATGGAGCTTTCTTCCCCGGATGAATTGACGCCGGGAATGGTCAAGCGTGTCGCTCTTGCGCGGGCCATCGCCCTCGATCCGAAGATCCTCTTTTACGATGAGCCGTTTCACGGACTGGACCCCATTGCGGCCGGCGTCATGGAAAAGCTCATCAGCGATCTCAACCGGAAAATGTGGATCACCAGCATCGTGGTCACCCAGGACGTGCAGACGGCCTTGCGGATTTCCGACCGCATGCTCATGCTGCAGCAGGGAAGGGTCATCGCCGAAGGCACCCCCGGGGAATTGCTCACCAGCACCGACCCGCGGGTTCTGCAGTTCATCCAGGGCAACCCGGACGGTCCCATTCCATTCACATTCATTCAAAACTCGTTCAACGAACACGACAAGGCACTGACAACTTACTGATTTTATGGAATACCGTTCTTCTGAATACAAAGCAGGTCTGTTTATTTTCATTAGCGGGGTCCTACTGGTGGCGATGGTGTTTTTTCTTGGAGGGCTGCAAAACAGCTTCGAACCGCAGAAAAAGATTCACATCGTTTTCGATGCCACGGGGGATCTCAATCCCGGCGCCCCGATCCGTGTCGCCGGCCTCAAAGTGGGCAAGGTGGCGGAAATCCACCGCCTCGGCGAAGATTCTGAAAACAGCCAGGTCCGGGTGCTGGCAAAAATCAAGGCCACGGTCCCGCTCAAGAAAGATTCCGTGGCCGCGGTCAAGATTGCGGCCGTGCCCGGCGGCAAACCCTTTGTGGAGATTTTTCCCGGCAGTCCCGACGCCAAGCCGCTGATGGAAGGCGAGCAGCTTCTCGGCATCGAACCGGTGGCCCACGCCGACGCCGGCGCGATGATGGAAGACATGATCCTGCAGATGAAGCGCCTGACCGCCGTCGCCGAAGGATTGACCAGCGAATCCAGGGAAACGATCAAGACGTTTCAGACCTCACTCGACAAAGTGGAAACGCTGCTGGTTCAAAACCGCGAGGAAACCCAGTCGAACATGAAAAACCTGCTCGATGTGTCCAGCCAGCTCGCGCTCGTGTTCAAGCAGAACGGGAACTCGCTGGGAGACACCGTGGACGGCATCGCTTCCGTTGCCGCGAAAGCGGACTCGCTGTTGGAGGCAAAAGAAAAACGCCTGGCGGCTTTGCTGAAAAAGGCCGGAACCCTGACCTGGAAACTGGACGTGCTCTTGCAGGAAAATCAGGAAGATCTGGCGCAGCTGGTCACTGTATTGAACACGGACGTGCAGAAAACCCTCGAAAACATTCGTCTCGCATCATCCAGCCTCGATCAGGCGCTGCAGCAGAACGAGCAGGGGCGCCTCGAAAACCGCAGAAACCTTTTGGAACTGATCAAAAACCTCAACGAATCGTCGCAGAATCTCAAGGCCCTCACGAACGATCTCGGTCAAAACTCCTTCAGACTCGCCGGGGAACCTCCCCAGAAAAAGACGCTGTACCGCGGAGAACCCCTGCCGGTGTACCCGCCGGGTGAATTTCGCATGCAGCGTTTGGATAAAATCTCTAGCAAGTAATTTCTATGTCGAACATGCGCCGTTTCCGATTGTCCCTTTTTTTGTTTTCCGCTCTTGTTGTTTCAGGCTGCGCGGAACAGCCGCTTCCCGTGGAGAGCCACTACAACCGCGGAGTCGAACTGTACGACAAGGGCAAATACACGGATGCCATCAAAGCGTACAAACTCGCGATCCTCAAAGATCCGGACAACCTGTTCGCCAAATACAACCTTGCGGTCGTGTATCAGGACCAGGGGAAACTGCGCCAGGCCATGGAGCTCTACAACGAAATCCTGGAAAAAACCGAGGACACCAACAGCCGCATCAACCTGGCCGCCGTGCATTACGCCCTGGGCAACCCCAAGCAGGCCTATCAGGAGCTGAAAATCGCCGCTGAAAACGACCGCGACAGTCCGGACCCGCTCAGCGCCCTGGGGGAATACCTGGAACGCAAAAAGAAATACAAAGAAGCCGAAACCATCTACAAGCAGGCCCTGTCGCTGGATAAAAATCACGCCGTCTCGCATTACCGTCTGGCCAGGGTCTACTGCAAACAGGGAAGAACCTCAACCTGCATCGCTGGGTTGAAACAGGCCGTCGAACTGGAACCGGGCGTGCCGCGCTACATGGAAGAGCTGGCCACGCAATACGCAAACACCAACCAGACGTTCGAGGCGATCAACGTTTTAGAGCGGGTGAACCTTCTGCAGCCTGGAAGGGAAGATATCCTCGTCCGTCTTGGGAACCTGTACAAACAGGAAAAGCTCTATCAGGAAGCGATCCAGAACTACTGGTCCGCGCTCTCCATCAGGGACGACAATCCGGAAGTTCACCGCAACCTGATCGAAGTGTTCGAGCACATGACGGAGATCTCCAACCAGAAGATCGAAGATGCCGAAGCCTCCCGGGAAACCGAAGAATCCGAGGAGGATTCCGAGGATGCCCCCGATTCACTGGCGCACAACTCCTGATCGCAGCTCCCGCAACCTTTGTGGCACAGGATTCGGGTTTGATCTATAATACCCTGCCTTACTTGAAACCCGGTCGAACGCGCCTCGATGGCGCAATCCTATCTTCAGCCGCCGCATGCGGACACGTCTCACTCTGGCCTCACTGGGAATCCTAAGCTGTCTGCTCTATGGCGGCATGACGGGACTGTCGCGTCAGTTCAACTGGGGTGAGGGCTATGCCGACCGCCCCATTCTCACCTACCTCGCTCTGTATTTCGGCCTGTTCGCCCTGTACGCGATCGCCTGCCGCCTCGTCCTCAGGCAAAAAGAAGACCGTGCCGCATTCTGGATCGTCATTGCGTTCGGGCTGCTCTTTCGCGTTGTGTTCCTTCCCGCCAATCAGATCCAGGAAGACGACGTGTACCGCTACCTGTGGGACGGAAAAGTGTTCGCGCACGGCATCAATCCCTACCAGTACGCCCCCGAAGAAGTCGACGTCTATCTGAATTTCAAGATCGAGGATCCCGAAGGCTTCATCGCCGCCTACGATGAGAAACAAAGAGACGAACTCGACCGTTTGAACCAGCTCAAATGGCAAACTCAAGCCTCGCTGCTCACGCTGGAGCGGGTCAACCACCCGCACGTTCCCACCATCTATCCCCCGGTCGCCCAATATGTGTTCCGCTTCGCGCATTTTATAAAGCCGGACAGCATCCTCGCCATGCGCGGCGTTTTTTTCGCCTGGGACCTGCTGGCACTGGTTTTTCTCCTGCTGATCCTGAAAAACCGCGGCCGCTCGTCGAACCTGTGCCTGATCTATTTCTGGTCGCCCCTGCTCATCAAGGAGACCTACAATTCCACCCATCTGGACATCATCGGCGTCGCACTGATGTGCGTGTCGATCTATTTCATCCTCGTGCGAAAACCCTACCCCGCCCTGTTTTTTCTGGCCTTGAGCTTTCTCTCCAAACTCTATTCGGCGATCCTGCTGCCTGTCTATCTGCAGCAGATCTATCAGCAATCCGTGCGCGAACAAAAATCCCCCTGGCCGCGGGTTCTGGGCGGCGCCGCTGGGTTCGCCTGCGTCAGTATAGTGTTCTACCTGCCGTTCACCGCCAGCGGCTGGGGCACCTTTGAGGGATTGCAAACCTTTTCCACGTTCTGGCAGAGCAATGACAGCCTGTTCGCGTTGCTGCTTTACTTCTACAAAGACCTGCTCGGATTCGACGCTCCCGCCTCCTCGTTCATCGCCACCAACTGGGGCGTGTTGTTGAGCAAAGTGACGGTGGTTGGCATCCTGCTCGCTGTGCTGGGCTATCTTTTGGTCAAACGGCCGCACCCGGATGCCGGGAACCTGCTTTTCAAATGCTTTGTTCTCATGGCGGGAGTGTTTCTCCTGAGCCCCGTGCAGAACCCCTGGTACCTGCTGTGGGTGCTGCCCTTCATCTGCCTGTTTCCCCAACCCTCCTGGATCCTGCTGACCGGTCTGATGGGCTTGTATTACCTGGATTTTTATTTCGATTACCAGGAAACCCAGCATCTTTCCGCCTGGATCCCGTGGTGTGAGTACCTGCCGTTTTACGCGCTGCTCGCCTGGGAGTTGTGGAAACACAAGGCGAGACGCACCGGTGCCACAGCGTCCGAATAAATTAGCAATTGTTAAAAAGTGAATTCGGGATTATAGTCCGGATGCGAGCGAACAACGAAGGTGGAAACCATGGCGAACATCACGGTTGCAAAAATCAAGGAACTGCTGAAGGACGGAACGAAACCCCATCTGGCGGGAGCGGATTTATCGGGGCTCGACCTTTCCGGTTTGAATTTTAATGACATCACGCTGGTGAAAACCGATTTCAGCAAAACCCGGCTCATCAAAACCAAGTTCACCAAAGCGTTTCTCTCTCAATCCAATTTCACCGGCGCCAACCTGACCGACGCCGATCTCTCCGACGCCAAGCTGGACAAGGCAAATTTCTCCAGGGCCAAACTCATCAACGCCACCCTGAGCAAAAGCGATCTGAAGTCCGCAATTCTGACCGAAGCGGACCTCACCAAGGCGAGCCTCACCTTCGCCGACCTGTCCCGTGCCAGCCTGAGGGGGGCGAACCTCGAATCGGTTTCGTTTTTCGGCGCCAATCTGACCGACGCCGACCTGACCCACGCGAAAACCAACAACACCTCTTTCACCAAAGCCACCCTGAAAGGCGCCAAAGGCGTCCCAGGCTGAGTCTACGCCGTCAAATCAACTCCAGAAACGATCCCACCTTGGGTTTGAATTCATCCCCGTAGCGTCCCCTGCGGTCCACCAGGATCGCGTCGATGCCGACACGGCGCGCGCCCATCAGGTCCGCTTCCGGCTCGTCGCCGATATGACAGGCCTGTTCCGCCCGCACCCCGCTCAGCCGCAACGCTTCCTCAAATATTTTTTTATCCGGTTTCGCCGCCCCCACTTCCGCGGAAACCAGAACGAAGTCAAAATGCTTTGCCAGCCCGATCTCGCGCAGCGTGTGGGACAGCCGCGAGTCCCAGTTTGAAATGACTCCCAAAACGACACCGCGCTGTTTCAGTTTGAGAAAAATATCCGATTCGACCACGTCGTCAAAAATCCGCCAGCTGTCCTTGCCACGGAACACTTCATAGATATGCTCAAAATAGCGATCGAAGTCATCGAGCCCGCCGAACCGGTCGAACACGCGCCGCACCAGCTCCCGCCAGAATTTTTTTTCCGCCTCGACCCCGCTGTGCCTGCCCAGTGAAGCGATGCCGCCCATCGCGTGCCACTGAGTTCGAAACTCCCGGTCCACGTCCTCAGCCGGCTGCGAGAATCCGTATTCGCGCGCATGACGCGTGTACACTTCGCCCACCGACGGATGCACCTGCATAAGAGTGCCTCCCACATCAAAGAACACGGCTTTGTATGAATGCAGCAAAAACACGCTCCTCGAGAAAATTCGGTTCGCTCATCCCGGCGATCCGGTATCAATCAGAACCTGCGCGCGTCATCGCAGGAATGTCGGAAACCCACTCGATGCAACCGGAAAAAATTTCCCATGCATGTGAGGAATTTCCCCTTTTAATTTATTTAAAAAAAAATAAAATAGAGCAAACGAACGCATCGTCAATTACGTGACACCCGGTTCGGACCGAGTCGAACCGTATTCATTCTTCCATACATACATCTAATTTCCCTTATATTTCACATTTCTATTTAAAAATAAATCAAGTATTTCCACAGCCCATCCCATTCCTCCCCCTGGCATAGGAATTGCTTTTTCAGATTGATCATCTGAAGGCAACGGGCTTGCGGCTGGATTGGAAACAACACCGGCCCCTTTGGACCCGCTGAGTTTACCAGACAGAAACTTCTGATTCCTTGCATCATTGAGCATCAATCCTCAGGAGACATCGATGAACTTCAAACATTGGGTGTTCGCTGCGTTGATCGTGTTGGGTTTCACCGGAGAATCGTTTGCCGATAAAATCCTGTTGAAAAACGGCGATCGATTGAGCGGCAAAGTGGTCAGCGCGAAAGAAGGGGTGTTGACCTTTTCCACGGCGTATTCCGAAGACCTCAAAATCAAAATCAACGAGATAAAAAAGATCATCACCGACAATCCCAATGTGATCCATCTCAAAACCGGAGAAATTCTAAAAGGCAGGCTCCTGCCCTCCGAGGATCAGGAGGACGACTTCAAGCTGGAAGCCAGCTCAGGCCGCAGCCCCACGATATTAGACTGGACCCAGATCAAGGCCATCAATCCGCCGAAAAATCACTGGAAAGGGCATCTCGGCGCGGGAGCGCAGTGGGACACCGGAAACACCGAGCGTTTCTCCGGTTCGTTCGCCGCGGACGCGCACAAGCGGTGGGAGCACGACCGCTTCGAGTTTAAATTTCTCTTCAACTACGCCGAGGAAGACGATGAGGTGACCGCGCGCAACACCTACGGGTCCATGCAGTTTTCTCATTACTTCACAAAGAAATGGTACGGCTTTCTGAGCCTCGAGATGCTGAACGACACCTTCAAGGACCTGAATCTTAGGACGATCGTCGGCCCCGGTGCGGGCTATCAGATCTGGGAGGACGACATCAAGTTCTGGTCTCTGGAAGCCGGCGTTTCCTACTTCAACGAAGACCGCGTTACCGGCGCGGACGAGCAGTACGCCACCGGCCGCTTCGCCACCAACTTCAAATACCAGATTTTGAAAAACCTGCTGTTCACCGATCAATACGTGATTTTCCCGAGCTTCGAGAATTTCGGCGAGTACAACTTCCGCAACCAAGCCGCCCTCATCACCACCCTCGGCGCCGGCTGGGAGTTCAAATTCTCAAACATCTGGGAATACGAAAGCGAGCCCACTCCCGGATTCAAAGAGTCCGATCTGCGCTGGATCATGGCTTTGCAGTATGCGTTCTGAGCGGTCCGCTCCCACGCCTCAACCGTAGAAGCCCGGCCGTGACTTGAAGCTGGCCAGGGCGTCGTCGTAGTCTTCCTGGGTGTCGATCTCAAAGCAGCCCGGCCCCTGGATGTGCCAGGGATGCACATCCACATGCCGGGCGAACTCGGTGAACGGGATCTCCCAAAGCGTCTTTTCGAATTCAGCTTCATTCTCTTCGTACAGGAGCAGAAACCGCTCCACCGCCTCCTTCGACAATTTGAAAAACCCGATGGCCTCACCGCCGAATTTGAACTCCGCACGCTCTTTCTCTGTCAGCAGGCGCTTGGTGATGAACGCCTGGATCATGCCGGAAGGCTTGAGCAGCACCTTGGCCGACTCGGCGTTGTCGATGTCCGACGCCACCAGGGCGAACGAAGTGGGCTTGGAATCACGCACATAATCCAGAAAAACGCTTTTGGGATAGAGCACGTCCCCATCCAGCACGATGGCATTTCCAGGGCAGAAGCGGAGCCCCAGCACCATGGAAAGCGTGTTTCCCGTCGTGAGGTACAAAGGATTGTCGATGCAGTGCAGCTCGAGTCCCAGTCCGAGACTTTCGGCATGCGCGCGCACCTGCGAGGCATTGTGCCCGAGAACCAGGTGGACTTTTTGGATGCCTGCCTGTTGAAGGGACAGGAGGTGGCGTTGCAGCAGGGTTTCACTGCCGAAGGGAAGCAGGGACTTGTGGGGAAGGTCTTGCCGGTTGAGCCGGGAACCGTGCCCGGCTAGGAGAATGACCGCTTCCATGAATCCAATCGTTTGAGAATCGCGGCCAAACAAACGGGACCGGCGAAAGCGGCGTTCGCTTTCGGGTCAAACGTCATTTGCTGTAAGCCCAGAAATGCGACATGGGTTCGCCCGAGCAGAACCGTCTGTATTTGAGCAGCGTGTCCAGCCCGTCCGCCGTCCGTTCCACATTGCTGGGCTCGCCCGGAAAATCGCCCCAGCCCTGCTCGTTTTTTTTCTCGATGAGCCAGCGCACTCCCTTTTCGATGTAGGGCGCGTATTCTTCTTTGCGGCCGAACGTGTCCGACACCAGCATCAGGTTTCGGCAGGCGTCCATGGTGTGGTCCATGTTTTCGCTGTCCCAGGAACCGTTGGCGGCCTGTTCCCCGGTCAATGAATTCGCCGCATCCATGCACAGCTTTTCGGCGTAGTCGATGCCGTCCATGAAATACGCGGGCACCAGCGTGTACTGCATGAGATGCGCGGTGGTCTCGATGCCCGCGGGATGAAAGGTGTCGTCTTTCCACAGTCCGGTGTCCCGCTGCCAGTTCTTGATGAATTCAAATCCGCCTATTCTCGCCGCGTTGATCATTGGATCGTTCTGCTTGTCGTGCGTCACCTGGTAGATGGTGAGAAAACAGGTGACCGAACAGGTGGTGTCGAGGTGGGACCACTCCGGATCGCTCCAGTGCCCGTCTTCTTCCTGCACCGACAGCACATACTGGAGCGCTTTATCGATCGCCCGCTCGATATCGGGATCCTTCAGCACCATGTTGCCGCGACACAGTTTGAGCGCGACGAACGTGGTGATCCACATCGACGTCTTGTCCGTTTGGGACTGCTTCGACCAGCCGCCGTCCGGGTTCTGCACCTTGACGCATTCCTTGAACTCCTGCCCGCGCTGTTCCGTTTCACCCACATGCAGGATGCACCTCAAGACGTGCTCCGTCACTTCCAAATCCTGATCGCCTTCCAGCAGGCTCCATTCGCCTCTCTGGGATTCGAGATACTGCCACTCTTTTTCAATCAGTTGATCCAGGTCGCTTATGACAATGGTTTCCATGATGGTGGTTTGATTTTCCTGAAAGGTTGACAATGCGGGACGGGACCGAACGGAATTATAGTATCAGAAACGGACGGACTCAAGCCATAAGTCCATCCTCAACCGAAAGGAATAATTAGAAGGAAGCGGGTCAGAGGAATGCGGATGCGGGTTCAACCGTTTTTCAAAACGGTCATTTCTCTACTTCGGCGAATTTTTTCGATATCCAGCCGGCCTTGCCCTGGGTGAATTCCACTTTGTACCATCCCCCCACTTCTTTGATGAGCGGGATCAGCGAGCCCTTTTCCAGCGTCGTGATGACGCGGGATTTGAGAAACGGCGCTTCGCGGACGCGCAGAGGATCGTTGCGCGTCACCACCCGCACCCGCTGTGCCGAAACCGCGAACTCGTCGAACGCCCCGGACTCCGCAGTATTCAGGATGCGGGCCCCGGTCGACGGCTTGGGGGTGGGCTGGATTCCGGTTTCGATGAACTGTTCCGGACTGCGCGCCACTTCCGTCAGTTTTTCGGGGTAGGATTGTTCCATCGAGCGCGTCATCGCGGCCTCAGGCCCGGAGGGTTGCGCGCTCAGGTCCTGTGCCGGCGTTTTTTCCATCACGGTTTCGATGTCTTCAAGCTGCGCCTTTCCGAAAACCGCTTCCGAATCGGCGAGCGCCTGCCGGCTCATCGCATCCGCATCCGGCAGGGCCGTAACGTCGCTCTTCATGGCGGGTTCGTCCGCCATCATGGCTGCGCCCTCGGCAGGCATCGCATCGATAGTGAGGATTTCCCCGGTATCCTCAGGCTTCTGCATGGCGCTGGCCTGCTCCAGAGCCGGTTCGGCTTCGGGCGCCCCGCGTACCGAGGCCGGGATCAATTCCTGCACCTCGCTGCGTTTTTCCAGGCTTTCAACGGGCGAAACCGCGTTTTCCTTCGGCTTCAGACCTTCAATCCGGCGGCGGGCGTCATCGGCGTTTTTCACACTTTCGGGATATTTTTCCAGAAAGTCTTTATACGCTTCCAGGGTGTTGGTGTTTTTCACCTGTTCGTACACCCTGTCTTCCAGCTCCTCGATCATGAACCCGATGCGTTCCTTTTCGCGCGGGCCGGAATGTTCCTGGGCTCTTTTCAGGTAGCTGACCGCGCCGTTGTAGTCTCCGCTTTCCCGAATGAGGGTGGACTTGAATTTCAGTGCGCGGATAAGATTCTTTTTGATCTTTTCATCCGTCGGCTCCAGAGACCGGGCGGTTTCGAATTCCGCGATGGCCGGGTCGAGCTGATCGTCTTCATAATAGACCAGCCCCAGATTGTTGTGCGCTTCGAAGGAACGGGGATGCTTGCTGAGAAACTCGTTCCAGACCTTGATCGCCGCCTGTATCCGGTTGTTTTTTTGCCTGAACAGCGCGCGCTCGAACAGGTCCTTGTCGGCGCTGGAGATCTGGTCCGGAGGCAGTTCGAAGTAGGGTTTCTCAAACTGGTCGCGCACCGAAGAGCCGGAGCAACCGGCCAGTAAGGTCAGGGTCAAAATCAGCAGGGAAAAGAAGGATAAGGGTAAGTTTTTCATAGTCATAATACTAAGTATCCCTCTTTTTAAAGCACACGTCAATAATTCTTGACTTGGAGGTGAAAGTACCGGATGCTATACGCCTCACTAGGGGTGTTGTTTAACTGAGACTTCCGCAAGGATGACCCTTTGAACCTGATCTGGATTATACCAGCGAAGGGAAGTGAAGCGATCTTTCTTCGATGAGCTTGTACTTCTTGGGCTGCAATCTGGCGGGTTGCGGCCTTTTCTGTTTCAGCCTGCCGGACTCATCTCACCCTGGTTTTCAACATCCCCTGGTACTAGTGCAGGTCCGCTTCCTGTTCCTAACGGGCGGCGCGCCGATTTCCTGAAACGATTTCGAGTGTACCCGCATGGGTGCGCCCGAATGAACCGGTGTTCTCCGGCACTTTGCGGAGCCCCGGCAACCGAATAGACATGCGCCTGACGATCAACGGTGAAGAAAAAGAGATTCATTCCAGCGCCAACCTCATCGAGCTGGTCCGGGAACTTAAGATCACCGCCCCGCACTTTGCGGTGGCGCTCAATCACCAGGTGATCCCCAGATCCAAGTACCCCGACACTCCCATCCAGGAAGGGGACACCGTTGAGATCGTGCATGCCGTCGGAGGCGGTGTCTGACACCGTTACCGTTAAACTCAAGAGGACGATCCATGGAAAATGCAGTGGCAACCGGCAGCGAAACGTCTTCGCTCAAGATCGGTGATAAAACGTTGACGTCCCGGCTGATCGTCGGGACGGGAAAATACGATTCGTTCGAGCAGACCCGCGAGGCCATCGAACTGTCCGGCGCGGAAGTGGTCACCGTGGCGGTCCGCAGAATCGAGCTGGACAAAACCAAAGATTCTTTGCTCAATCATCTCGATCCGAAAAAATTCACCTTCCTGCCCAACACGGCGGGCTGCTACAACGTGAAGGAAGCGGTGATGACCTGCCAGCTGGCGCGCGAAGCCGGGCTGGGCAATTTCGTCAAGGTCGAGGTGATCGGCGATGAAAAAACCCTGTTCCCGGACAACGAGGCCACGCTGGAAGCGTCCCGCCTTTTGATCCAGGACGGCTTTCAGGTGCTGCCGTACTGCTCGGACGATGTGGTGCTGTGCAAGAAGCTCGAGGACATGGGCTGCTCCGCGGTGATGCCGCTCGCGGCGCCGATCGGTTCCGGGCTGGGCATCCGCAACCCGTACAACATCAAATTGATCCTGGAAGCGGTCAGCGTTCCCGTCATCATCGACGCGGGCGTGGGAACCGCCTCCGACGCGGCCCGTGCCATGGAGCTGGGCGTCGACGGCCTGTTGATGAACACCGCCATCGCCGGCGCCAAAGACCCGCTCAAAATGGCCGTCGCCATGAAAATGGCGGTGCAGTGCGGCCGGCTGGCTTACGAAGCCGGGCGCATTCCCAAAAAACTGTACGCCTCCGCCAGCAGTCCGCTGGAGGGGTTGATCGACATTTGAAGGCATGCATGCAATCCCCTGCCGCACAGCCTGGCGTGAGCGATAACACACAGAACGGTGACGCGCACCCGCTGGATTTTCTCAGGCTCTATCTGATCACCGATCGCGAATGCGTTACCGATCTGATCACCGCCGCGGAACAGGCGCTCAAAGGCGGCGTGACCGCGATTCAGCTGCGCGAAAAGGACCTTTCGGCCAAAGAACTGCTGCCGCTCGCCCGTTCCCTGCGTGCGCTCACCCGCGAGCACGGCGCCCGGCTGTTCATCAACGACCGGGTGGACGTCGCATTGATGGCCGGGGCGGACGGCGTGCATCTGGGAGAGGCGTCGCTTGCGGCAAACGAGGTGCGGGCGCTGGCGCCGGATTTATGGATCGGCGTTTCCACGCATTCCCTGGAAGGCGCGCTCAAGGCGCAGGACGCGGGAGCGGACTTCATCACCTTCAGCCCGATTTTCGAGACCGCCTCCAAAAAAGAATTCGGCCCGACGCAGGGCCTTGAGCGTCTTAAAGAGGTCTGCGAAAAAACCCGCCTTCCCGTGCTGGCCCTGGGAGGCATTAAAAAAAATAGAATATCCACCGTTCTGGATCAAGGAGCCTTTGGGGTCGCCCTCATTTCCGGGATCTGGAACAGCTCTGACATAACCAAAGAAACCTTCGAATATATGAAGTTTTTCCCGAGGAGATGAGTTCCATGAGCGACCACAATTCCGGAAACGGCAACAGGTTGAATTCGATCACCACCAAACCCCTGTCTCCCAATTCCAAAAAAGTATACATCGCGGGCTCTGTGCACAAGAGCGTGCGCGTTCCCTTTCGCGAGATCACCCTGACCGGATCCGCGCACGGCAACGGCAATGGCCAGGCGGACACTGCAGACAGCATCCTGGTCTACGACACGTCCGGTCCCTACACCGACCCCAACGCCGCCATCGATCCGCGCAAGGGTCTTCAGCCCATTCGGGCGCAGTGGATCCACGACCGCGAGGACGTGGAAGAATACAAGGGCCGGGCGGTCCTGCCTTCGGACAACGGCTACAAACGCGAAGAGCAGGCCGAGGATCTGTTCCGGTTCAACCGCGACAGGATCAAAATTCTGCGTGCCAAACCGGGGAAGAACGTGTCCCAGCTGCACTACGCGCGTCAGGGAATCATCACGCCCGAGATGGAGTTCATCGCCATCCGTGAAAACCAGAAACGTGAAGAGCTGGACCGCGATCCCGAACGCGAACAGCGTCTCAAGGGCAACTCCTTCGGCGCCAGCATCCCCGATGAGATCACGCCCGAGTTCGTGCGCGACGAAGTGGCGCGCGGCCGCGCCATCATCCCGGCCAACATCAACCACCCGGAATCGGAGCCGATGATCATCGGCCGCAACTTTCTGGTGAAGATCAACGCCAACATCGGCAATTCCGCCGTGACCTCCTCCATCGAAGAGGAAGTCGAAAAAATGGTCTGGGCCACCCGCTGGGGCGCCGACACCGTGATGGACCTTTCCACCGGCAAGAACATCCACGAGACCCGCGAATGGATCATCCGCAATTCCTCGGTGCCCATCGGCACGGTGCCCATCTACCAGGCTCTGGAAAAAGTGGACGGCAAGGCGGAGGAGCTGACCTACGAGATTTTCCGCGACACGCTCATCGAACAGGCCGAACAGGGCGTGGATTACTTCACCATTCACGCCGGCGTGCTGTTGCCCTACGTGCCCATGACCGCGAAACGCGTCACCGGCATCGTCTCGCGCGGCGGCTCCATCATGGCGAAGTGGTGCCTCGCACATCACAAGGAGAATTTTCTCTACACCAATTTCGAGGACATCTGCGAGCTCATGCGCGCCTACGACATCAGTTTCTCTCTGGGCGACGGCCTCAGGCCGGGCTCGCTCGCCGACGCCAATGACGCGGCCCAGTTCGGCGAGCTGGAAACCCTGGGCGAGCTCACCCGGATCGCCTGGAAATACGACGTGCAGACCATGATCGAGGGGCCGGGGCACGTGCCCATGCACCTCATCAAGGAAAACATGGAAAAACAGCTCAAGGAATGCGGCGAGGCGCCCTTCTACACCCTGGGGCCGCTCACCACCGACATCGCGCCGGGCTACGACCACTTCACCAGCGGCATCGGCGCCGCCATGATCGGCTGGTACGGCTGCGCCATGCTGTGCTACGTGACGCCCAAGGAACACCTCGGCCTGCCCGACCGCGACGACGTCAAGGAAGGGGTGATCACCTACAAGATTTCCGCCCACGCCGCCGATCTGGCAAAGGGGCATCCCGGCGCCCGCGCCCGCGACGACGCACTCAGCCGCGCCCGCTTCGAGTTCCGCTGGGAGGACCAGTTCAACCTGTCGCTCGATCCCGAACGCGCGCGTGATTTTCACGATCAGACCATGCCTTCCGATTCGGCGAAGGTGGCGCATTTCTGCTCCATGTGCGGGCCGCATTTCTGCTCGATGAAGATCACCCAGGACGTGCGCGACTACGCCGAGCAGAAGGGCATCGAAGAGAGCAAGGCGATCGAAGCGGGCATGGAGGAGATGTCCGAAACGTTCAAGGACATGGGCGGCAACATCTACCACCCGGATACGGAGAAGGATCCCAAAACGGGCTGATTGCACAGATGAGGAAGCGTTGAAAAACGCCTGGCGGTCCGGCCGGCACAGGCCTGCGGGCCGCCACTGGCGGGAAAGCGCCGCTTCGTCTTGACAAATACGCTTTAACACATACAATACAGCCATCTGAATCAAATCAGGCACGTAGCTCAGGGGTAGAGTACTTGCTTGACATGCAAGGGGTCGGCGGTTCGAACCCGCCCGTGCCTATAGATTTGTTTCGTTTCCTCGCAGGATGTTGAAAGAGTTGCGCGGCGCTTTCTTTTAAAGCAAGCGCCGTTTTCCGCGGTTCCCTCTTCCCTGAAGACCACCCAGCCCGGGCGCTCAGGCGATCTTGCGCGAACCCGATGACCGCTCCCGTTTTCCGGGGGCGTTTGGTTGTTTCATCCGTCACACCGGTCCTCTCGATGAGCAAAGGTTCCAAAAAATACGATCTGGAAACACTGCGCCACAGCGCCGCGCACCTGATGGCGCAGGCCGTCAAGCAGCTGTACCCGGAGACTCAGGTCACCATCGGCCCGGTGATCGAGGACGGCTTTTATTACGACTTTTTCCGCGAGAACCCGTTCGTGCCCGAGGACCTGGAAAAAATCGAAGCCCGCATGAAAGAGATCGCCAAACAGGGCCTTGCGGTCACCCGCAAAGAGATCCCGCGCGAGGAAGCGATCAAAATGTTCGGCGAGATGAACGAAACGTTCAAGCAGGAGATCATCGAGGGCATCGATTCGAACGATCCCATCTCGGTGTACTCGCAGGGAGACTTCACCGACCTGTGCCGGGGGCCGCACGTGGAATCCACCGGCGACCTGGGCGCGTTCAAACTGCTGCACACTTCCTCCGCCTACTGGCGCGGCGACGAGCGCAATCCCGTGCTGCAGCGGATCTACGGCACCGCCTGGCACACCGACAAAGAGCTGCGCCAGTATCTCAACCGGCTGGAAGAAGCGAAGAAGCGCGACCACCGCAAGCTGGGCAAGGAGCTCGACCTGTTCTCGGTGACCGAGGAAGTGGGACCGGGGCTCATCCTCTGGCACCCCAAGGGGGCGCGGATCCGCAGCCTGATCGAGGATTTCTGGAAGCAGGAGCATTTCAAAAACGGCTATGAGCTGGTGTACACCCCGCATTCGGCGAAGGTGGATCTTTGGAACATCAGCGGGCACACCGATTTCTACAAGGAGAACATGTTCTCCGGCATGGAGATCGAGGGGCGGGAATACATCATGAAGCCGATGAACTGCCCGTTCCACATTCAGATCTACCAGAACAAACTGCGCAGCTACCGCGACCTGCCCCTGCGTTTCGGCGAGCTGGGCACCGTGTACCGCTACGAACGCTCAGGCGTGCTGCACGGTTTGCTGCGGGTGCGCGGCTTCACCCAGGACGACGCGCACCTGTTCTGCCGGCCGAGCCAGATCGAGGAAGAAATCGTCCGCGTGCTGGAGTTCATCCTGTTCATCCTCAAATCGTTCGGGTTCCACGAGTACAAGATGTACCTCAGCACCCGGCCGGAAAAATCGGTCGGGTCCACAGAGGACTGGGAATCCGCCACCGAGGCTTTGAAATCCGCACTGGAAAAAACCCGGCTCGACTATGAGATCGATCCCGGCGAAGGCGTGTTTTACGGCCCCAAGATCGACATCAAGATCAAGGACAGCCTGAACCGCTATTGGCAGGTTTCCACCGTGCAGGTGGATTTTAATCTTCCGCAGCGATTTGACATCAGCTATATTGAGGAAAACGGCAAGCGTCAGCAGCCGATCATGCTCCACCGGGCTCTGATGGGGTCTCTGGAACGGTTTTTCGGCTGTCTGATCGAGCATTACGCCGGCGCCTTTCCCCTCTGGCTGGCCCCGGTTCAGGTGATTCTGCTTCCGATCACCGATAGCCAGCACGAATACGCGGAACAACTGAGACAAAGCCTTACAGACCAAGGAATACGGGTAGAAAAAGACTTGCGAAATGAGAAGATTGGGTTCAAGATTAGGGAAGCCCAGCTGCAGAAAATCCCCTACATGGCGGTCCTCGGGGACAAGGAAACGGAGAGCCGGACCCTGGCGGTCCGAAAGCGCCGGGCCAAGGAAACACGCACCCTTCCCTTGAACGACTTTATCGAAGAGCTGAATAAAGACATCCGGGAAAAAACAATCGACGCGATTTAACCTCTTTTTGGGAGATAGAGTTAATTAATAAGAAGCAGCGTGTCAACAACATGATCCGGGTTAAGGAAGTCAGCCTGATCAGCGATGATGGAGAGCAGCTGGGAATTTTGCCCACGGAAGAAGCGATCAGCATTGCCCAGGAGAGAAACCTGGACTTGGTTGAGGTGGCGCCCCAGGCCAGCCCGCCGGTTTGCCGCATCATGGATTACGGCAAGTTCAAATACCGTCAAAGCAAGCGGGCCCACGAAGCGAAAAAGAATCAGAAAATCGTTCACCTCAAAGAGGTCAAGTTTCGGCCCAACACCGATCAGCACGATTACGACTTCAAGCTGAAACACGTTTTGAGATTTCTGGAAGCCGGAGACAAGGCAAAGGTGGTCATTTTCTTCAAAGGACGCGAGATCGTCCACCGCGAAGGCGGGGAAAAGCTGCTGAAGCGGGTCGTTGAAGACACCGAGGAAGTGGGAGTGGTCGAATCGGCGCCAAAACAGGAAGGCCGGACCCTGATGATGATCCTGGCTCCCAAAGTAAAGAAGAAAACACCCTAGAGAGAACACCCATGCCGAAAATGAAATCGAATCGCGGGGCGGCGAAACGCTTTCGCAAAACAGCCACAGGAAAGATCAGGATGAACCGCGCTTTCACCAGTCACATCCTGACCAGCAAGACGACGAAGCGAAAGCGCAATTTGCGGAAATCCGTCATCATGGCTCCCGGTGACGCCAAGCGGATCCGCGTCCTGCTTCCCAAATAAACCGCAAGCACAAACCCAAGAAAAGACAGGAGAGCATCCATGCCACGCGCAGTGAATGGAACCATATCGAGACGGAGGCGAAAAAAGATCCTTCGCATGGCTTCCGGTTACCGGAGCGTCCGCTCCCGGGCCTACCGCAAAGCCAGGGAATCGGTCGAGAAAGGATTGACCTACAGTTACCGCGACCGCAAAACCCGAAAGCGCGACTTCCGGCGCCTGTGGATCGCCCGCATCAACGCCGCCGTTCGGGCGGAAGGACTGACCTACAGCAAGTTCATGCACGGGCTCAAGCTCGCCAAGATCGACCTGGACCGCAAAGTCCTGTCCGACCTCGCCATCCACAACCAGGAATCGTTTAAGGCGCTGACCAAAACCGCGCTGGCGCAGTTGAACTGAGCGGGCTTTAAACCGCCCGTGTCAAACCGCCGCGCCTGCGCCGGCATGAGACAAGCCCCGGCCCGCCACCCCAAAACATCGCCGTTCCCATCGCATGATAGAAACTATCAAAACGCACCGGCAACAATTCGATGCCAGCCTCGCGGACTGCGCATCCCTGGACCAGCTCAAGCAGATGCGCATCGAGTTTCTGGGAAAAAAGGGGCGGGTTTCCAAAATCATGAAGGATCTGCGCGACCTGCCCGCCGAGCAGAAACCGCTGCTCGGCAAGCACATCAACGAGCTCAAGGCGCACATCGAACAGGGCCTCAAGGAAAAGTCCGACACGCTGGAACAAAGCGCCGCAGCCTCGAAACAGGGCGCGTTCGACACGACATTGCCCGGCCGCAAGGAACTCACCGGCTCGCTGCATCCGATCACCCAGGTGATGGAAGAGATCATCGCCATCTTCACCAGCCTCGGGTTTGCGGTGGAGGAAGGCCCGCAGATCGAATCGGATTACTACAATTTCGAGGCCCTAAACATCCCCAAGGACCACCCCGCGCGTGACATGCAGGACACGTTCTACATCGAGGGCGAGACCGTGCTCCGCACCCACACCTCGCCGGTGCAGATCCACGTCATGGAAAAGCAGGCGCCGCCGCTGCGCATCATCGCTCCCGGAAAAGTGTACCGCTGCGACTCGGACATCTCGCACACGCCCATGTTCCACCAGATCGAAGGCCTGATGGTCGACGAGAACATTTCCTTCAGCCACCTGAAGGGCATCATGAACATTTTCGTGCACCAGGTGTTCGGCGAAAAGACCCGGGTGCGCTTCCGCCCCAGCTTTTTCCCTTTCACCTGCCCGAGCGCCGAGGTGGACATCCAGTGCGTCATGTGCACGGGCAAAGGCTGCCGGGTGTGCTCGCAGACCGGCTGGCTGGAGATTCTGGGCGCGGGCATGGTGGCCCCCGCGGTGTTCGGCTTCGTCAACTACGATCCGGAGAAATGGACCGGCTTCGCCTTCGGGCTGGGCATCGAGCGGATCGCCATGCTCAAGTTCGGCATCAACGACATCCGGCTGTTTTTCGAAAACGACCTGCGGTTTTTAAAACAGTTTTAGACCCGCCGGAACGCCTCTCAATCCAATAAAAAAAAAGGGGAACGGCCTCACAACCGTTCCCCTTTTCGCTTTCCGTCCGGGTCAGTACTTGAACTGACCGACCAGCTGTTGCAGCTCTGTGGCCATCCTCGAAAGCTCTCCCGATGCGGTCTGCGTGTCCCCGGCACCCTGTGTCGTGCTCTGCGCCGCCTGCGCCACACCCGTGATGTTCTCGGCGATTTCCTGCGTTCCTTTCGCCGCTTCCGTCACGTTGCGGCCGATCTCCGACGTCGTCGCCGTCTGTTCCTCCACCGCGCTGGCGATCGTGTTCGAGATATCGCTGATCCTGTTGATCACATCACTGATCTCGGCGATCGCCGACACCGCCCCGCCCGTGTCCGTCTGAATCGCCTCGATCTTCTCGCTGATCTCCTCGGTGGCCTTCGCCGTCTGGTTTGCCAGATCCTTGACCTCGTTGGCGACCACCGCGAATCCCTTGCCCGCCTCGCCCGCGCGTGCCGCTTCGATCGTGGCGTTCAGAGCCAGCAGGTTCGTCTGCTCCGCGATCGAGGTGATCACCTTGATCACCTGACCGATCTCCGCCGAGCTTTCGCCCAGCTTGCCGACGGTTTGGTTCGTGTTCTGCGCCACCCGCACCGCCTCGTTGGCGATTTTTGCCGCTTCATTGGCGCTGTGCGAGATTTCCTTGATGCTGGAGTGCATTTCTTCCGCGCCGGTCGCCACCGTCTCCACGTTTTTGCTCACTTCCTCCGATGCTGCGGAAACCACGCCCGCCTGCGCTGCTGTTTCCTCCGCGTTGCCCGCCATCTGCTGACTCACCTCAGACAACGAGGAGGAGGACGCATCCAGCACCCTGGAGTTTTCACCGATGCTGGAAATGCTGGTGCGCAACCGGCTTAAAAACTTGGACAACCCTTCCCCCATCTGCCCGATCGCATCTTCGCCGTTGATCGTGACCTGTTGCGTGAGATCGCCTTCCGAAGCGGCGTTCACCACCTCCAGAAGCGAATTGACTTTCCTGCGCAGCTCTTCGGCCTGCTGCCGTTCGCGCTCGGCCTGATTCTGCGTGGTCTGCAACAGTTCACGCAGGTTGCGGACCATGGTGGACATGGCGGAACCCAGTGTTCCCGATGCGCGATCATTCAGGTTCGGGTTGTTGACATCGTTGTTCGCAATGTAATTCGCCTGGCCCGCAAAATACTGCATCTTTTCGTTCATGGCCCTGAACTGCTCACCCAGCTCTCCGTCGATCGCAACCTTCAGGGCAGGATTGCCGAGATCATCTTCCGCGATGGTCTTGGCCTGGACCGTCAATTTGCGCAGTTCGGTTTCCATTTTCCGGAACGCTTCCCCCAGGTCTCCCGCTATTTTATCCTCACTGGAGACCGCCTGGGCGCCCGATTCCAGATCCATGCCCGCGTTCATTTTTTCGGTCACTTTATTGAGCTGCAGTTTGCCTTCGGCGATCCGCTCGGCTTTCCGCACCAGCCGGTTGAGGCTTTCGATCATTTTATTGAACGAATTCCCCAAGAGACCCAACTCATCCGAAGAATCGATATGAAGCGCGTCCTGCTTGAGGTTGCCGTCGGCGATTTTTTCGGCACGGTCGACCAGGGTCAATACGGGCCTGGAAAACCAGCCGGCGATGTAAAAAGCCGCCAGACTCAACAGCACCGTCAATCCCGCGAAGATCACCACCGCCCAGATTTGAAGATCGTGCGTGACCTGCATGGCTTCGGCTTCGTCGATTTCAGCCAGGATCGCCCATTGATTTCCCAGGATCACAAGCGGGCCGTAAGCCCCCAGCACAGGAGCCCCGCGATAGTCGTCGTAAATCGCGAAGCCGGATTTGTTGGCCAGCGCGTTTTCGGTCCCTTTCGTCTTAATCTGATTGAGTCCAATGGACGTTTCCAGATCGCGCGACTTTTTAATCAGCCCCGGATCGATTTTCAACGTCTCCAAAGCCGCAAAGTATTCCTGGGGCTGTTCGATCAGGAACCGGGAATTGTTCCGCATTTTAAAATCCTTGCCGACCATGTACACTTCGCCGGAATCCCCCAGCCCGACTTTTTTCCAGGCCTTGTTGCTGGTCATCACCGCGTCGATGCGGTCGATGGGAGCCTGAAAAATCAGGACACCCACTTTCTGCCCATTTGCAAAAACGGGAGAAGCGATGAACGCCGCCGCGCCGTTGTAGGATGGAGCGTAGGGGGCGAAATCATCCATGTACACGAAATCCGCAGCGTTGGATTGCATCGCCTTCTTGAATGCACGGCCGATTCCCGTATTCGCATAGGGCCCGGAATTCAGGCTGGTCGCGTAATCGACTTCCTTGAAAACCGAATACACGATGTGCCCCGAACGCGGTTCCACCAGGAAAATATCGTAGTATCCGAAGCGCTCGAGGTAATCACGGATGATGGAATGGTACTTTCTATGTAGATCGCTGTAGGCGCTCGGGTCCCCGGCGTGGTTCAGTTTTTCCTTTTCACCGATGGGATTGGAGTTTTCAGAGATATAAAGAGACTGTAAAATCTGGGTGACCCGTTTCTTGGGAAACCACTGCGACATGGCATCCGCGGGAGCGCCGGGCGTGTTGTGCATCTGATACGTGTAACGGTCCCGCAGGCGCTTTGCCTCCTGGGGTCCGTAGCTCCCCGAGGAAACCGCTTCGGCTTGAAAAAAGGCCGACGTGAACGCCTGCATGGCATCGACGATCATGCTGTTGTTGGAAAACGTGACGACCTGATGCTGGATCTGATCGAAATACTGTTCGATCTGAAGTTTTTTCTCTTCGCGCAGAGAAGTCAGCCGGTCCTCGTTGATCTTGAGAATCGCATTTTCCACACGCTGCATGGAAACCACGGCAAACAGGATCAGCGGCAGCAATCCCGCCGAAAGCAGGAACACCATCATTTTTTTCCGGATCGTCCAGCGCAGGCCTCGTTGAGTCCTCTGCGAATTCAAACCACTTTCTAAAGGTACGGAATGGTTCCCTTCATCCATCGCTTTTTCCTTCAAGACTCTCACCGATTCCTCCGATCTGTGGACAGCCGTTAAAAAAATCTTTAATTTTGGTATCTTCTTCGCAAACCAAGATATCGAAAGCAGCTAGAGAGATAAGAACGGGAACGTTTTCTTTTCGAATGGTCCTGCGCCGAAGTCAAATTCAATCGCAATCACGAATCCCCGCATGGATTATCCATCGAACACCTCAACGATCCGTCTGCTGGGGATGGCGGAAAATAACGGCCAACGCACAACAAAATACCATAACATTCTATGTTAATCAATGAGAAAGTCATCCATTTATATAAAAAATAAGGGGTTTTTCAGTCTGGCATTGCTTCTCACACCGGTTCTTGTTGTCCTGGCTTTGGCGGGCGGCTATTACATGATCAACTTCAAGCCGCAGTGGATTCCGGAACCGTTGACCGGCCTTGTGCGCCAGGCGGAATTGACCGAAAACCCAAATGCCGAGCGCTGCTCCGAATGCCACCAAACGATTTTCGAGTCCTGGAAGAAAAGCCGGCATTCCCTCGCCTGGGTGAGCAAATTCTTCATCGAGGATTCGGAAAACAGGACCAAGGAAAAATGCCTGCCCTGCCACATCCCGCAGGTGGTGAAAAACGGCGAGAAGCCCTCGCCCCGGCTCACGCACCGCGACGACGGCGTCTACTGCGTTCCCTGTCACCTGGTGGACGGCGCCATGAACGGCCCTCACGACCTGTATGCCCCGCCCCACCCCACAAAACTCAATGAGGACTACCGTAAATCGAAAATATGCGGCTCCTGCCACGAAAAGACCTATAAAGAGTGGCAAAACACCGGCCACGAAAAGACCTGCCAGTCCTGCCACATGCCGGCCTCGAAAAACCGGCTGGTGCAGAAGTTTTTCCTGGGCTGGCTCCACGCACCGAAAAAAACCGGCGACCACAGCTTTCCCCGCGGCGACGTGTCGGAAGAAAACCTCAAGGTCAACGGCCGGTTCCTGGAGGGAAACCGGTTTTCGCTCGGCCTTCTCAATACGTCGGTCCCGCATTTCATGCCCACCGCCGACAACGGCGACCCGAGACTCTACGCGGTCCTCACATTGTTCGACGCTAAGGGCGAACAGCTCGACCGGTACAAGGAGATCATCGCCCCGCAACAGGAAACCGCGCTTCCCTTCAACAAGGAAGTCACGTTCATCTATCCTTTGTTCGGGCCGGTGAGCCGGGCGGAGCTCCTTATTCAGTACCGCCCGGCCTGGTCCAAGGAAAAACAGGAGATCCTGACCCGGACCTTCGAAAAAGGCTGAATTTCGCGTTGAACTCGAAAAGCCTTTTATTTTAAAGTAAAACGATCCACACAGTGCGACCCCGTCCCCGTTCATCAAGGAGGTACCATGAGCACCCAAGTCCGATTCGCAGGTTTTATCGTCCTCGCCTGGCTGGTGGCTTTCGCCGACCCGTCCGCCGCCAAGGATCTCGTCGTCAAGCCGCCCCCGGAAAGCCTGAGCAAATACTACCCGCCCGAAAGCAAGGAACCCAAATGGATCCAGCAGATGCACGCGATGAGCGGCGGTCTCGGCGGGGTGTTCGTCAACATGCGCGAGAAAGACTGGGACAATCTGGACAAAAGCGCCGACGCGTTTCTCGACGCCTACAAGAAAGCCTCCGAGATGGTGCCCGAGTGGGAAGAGTATTTTGATCTCGATGCGGCCAAAAAATTCAACGCCGCCGCCAAAACCCACGATCCCGCGAAAATCGGCAAGGCCGTCGGCGGCGTCGGCAAAACCTGCGGCAAATGCCACGCGGAAAACTACGTTTCCGTGTGGACGCGCTTTCACTGGCCGTCTTTTTCAAAAATCAAGATCACCGATCCTCTGAGCGAAGAGGAAATGGAGTTCGGCAACTACATGGGCCAGGTTTCCGGCTCGTTCAAAGGCGTGACGGTGAACTTCAAGGAAGGGCAGTACGACCGCGCCGCCAAAGCGCTGCGCGGGTTCAAATCGCGGTTCATGGAACTCAAGTCCGTGTGCAGCAAATGCCACACCAACGACGACGTGAAGCTGTTCTATGTGGGCAAAACGGTGGACGCCGCCTTCGAAGGGCTGAAAACGGAACTCACCCAGGCCAAACCCAACCCCGGCAATTTCTGGAAAAATGTCGGCACGTTGGGAAAACTGGGCTGCAAGAACTGTCACCTGACCCACCGGGCGTACGCGATCATACAGAGCACCTGGGAGCAAAAATAACCGCCCCGGAACGGGAAGCGGCGGCTCAGGGCTTGTCCGGACCGGGCCGCATGGCGCGTTTCACGATGCCGGTGTCGAAGTAATTCACCGACATGCCCGCATCCAGCACCAGCCCCTGGGCGTTGATGCCGCTGGCGGCCGGGCTCAACAGAAACACCGCGGCGTTGGCCACCTCCTGAGTGGTCAGCGCCTCTTTTCTGAGCGTGAGCTGTTCCGCGTACAGGTAGGAGTCGATGTAGCCGGGGATGCCGGCCGATGCGGAGGTTTTCAACAGCCCCGCGTTCACCGAGTTGAAACGCACTTTGGAAAACGCGCTGAACGATTTCGCGAGAAAGCACAGCGAAGAGTCGAGCGCCGCCTTAGCCGGCGCCATGAAACCGTAATTCTCGGCCGCCATGCGGGTCGTGGAAATCGACACGGTCACCACCGATGCGGCGGGGTCGAACCGGTCCTTGAAGGCGTTGGCGAGCGCGATGAGTGAAAAACAGGTGATGCCCACCGATTGCAGAAAATCCTCCCGGCGCGATTCGTGAAACGGTCTGCCGCCTTCGTCGTAGTTGGCGAACGCGATGGAATGCACCATGCCGTGCAGCACGGGGTGATCCTTTCCCACTTCCCGCCCGAGCCTTTCGATCTCGCCGTCGCGCTCCACATCGCACACGTAAACCGGAGAGCCCTCCAGCAGTTTCGCGGTGGACCGCTTGCGTTCTTCGGAGCGGACGCTGTACAACACCTTCGCCCCTGCCTCTTGCAGTGTTTTGCCGATCTTGTAAGCAACGCTTTTTTTATTGGCGACGCCGAGCACGAGGATCGTTTTACCCTTGAGATCGAGAAAACTCATGCCGTTTCCTCCACCAGCATCGCCGTGAACTCAAGCGTGAGCACGGTGTCTGCGTTTACCCGCACCCGGCCGCTAAAATAATGCGCCGCCCCCACCACGTCCTTGAGCTCAACCTCGATGTCCATCGTGTCGCCGGGGTTGACCGGTCGTTTGAATTTGACATTTTGAATGCGCGACACCACCGGCATGCGCTCCTCTTTCCCCTGAACCCGTTTCCCCATGAGGATGGCGCCCGATTGAAACACCGATTCTAAAATAAGCACCCCCGGCATGATCGGCCGGCCGGGATAATGCCCCCGGAAAAAAGGTTCCTCCGCTTTCACCGCTTTTCGCGTACGGATGCGGTCGGAAGCCGCTTCGATCAGCTCATCCACAAACAGGAACGGTTCCCGGTGCGGGATGTACTGCAAAAATTCCTTCAAGGCTAAAGCCCCCCCGACACTTCCAGCACTGAGCCCGTGATGTAGGCCGCTTCCTTCGAAGCGAGAAAAAGCACCGAGTGCGCCACTTCCCCGGCGGTCCCGAACCGTTTGAGCGGCACCAGGCCGCGGTAGGATTGGCGCTGTTCTTCGGGAAGATCGGCGATGAAATCGGTTTCGATGAATCCGGGAGAGACGCAGTTGACCGTGATCTTGCGGCTCGCCACTTCCTTGGACAACGAGCGGGCGAACGCCACCTGTCCCGCTTTCGAAGCAGCGTAGTTGGATTGTCCGGCGAAACCGAACCGGCCTATGGGCGATGTCACGATGACGATGCGGCCGTAGCGCTGGCGCATCAGGTTCTGCACCGCGAATTTGCACGCGTTGAAGGTCCCGGTGAGATTGGTGTCGAGCACGCGCTGCCAGTCCTCGGCTTTCATCAGCCCCACCACCGCGTCACTGCGAATACCGGAGCAGTGCACCAGAACCTGAAACGGCCCGTGCGTTCGATCCACATCCTGAAAAAACGCTTCCACCTCGTCGTGCCGGGCGACGTCGAAGCGCCGCACGTCCAGACGATCGCCGTGCTGCGACAGCGCTTGCTTGAATTGATTTGCTGCGGATTCGTTGCTGCGGTAGGTGGCGATCACCGATGCGCCTGCGCTCAGGAACGCCTCGGAAACCCCCCTGCCGATTCCGCGCGTGCCCCCGGTGACGATGATCCTCTGGTCTTTAAAATCCCATTGCATATGAAAACATCACCGCACCCGGAGATTCGAACCACTCGTGTTCATTTTGAAAAAAAGGGATCAGCCGACGGATGCGGGAACCAGCCGGCCTTTGGACTTGACGGACCGGACGAACTTGTCGACCTCGTTGGCGACGATGACGCCGTAATTGGCCGCTCCGAGCCAGCCGGACATGATGATCCCCACGGACCCGGAATGAAAGAGCCCGGAGATCTGATTGGGAAGGTCCCGGCTGATTTGCAGTCCTTCGAATTTGGTCCCGAAGGACGTGCCGGAAGGATGCAGCGTGTAACGCTTGAAGGTGCGGGGCGTGGCCGCTTCCAGATGATCGACCTTTTTGCGGATATCCGGCACGTACTTCTCGAGTGCGTCCAGTGTGGTTTCGATCAGGTGGTTTTTCTCCTTTTCGTATTCTTCATCCGAAAGGTCCGCCCAATCCTGGTAATGCGCATTGGTCGAGGAAACGATGGAATAGCGGTCGGTTCCGGGACGGATGGTCGGGTAATAAAAGGAAAACGTCCGGCTCGTCACATCCTTGCTCAGGATTTTCTCGGTGTCGTACTCGTCCGCGACGGAGGTGAACAGCAGATCGCCCACATAATCGATCGACTCGCCTTTGCGGATGCCGATGTAGACCTGGCAGCTGGAATTGTTCAGCCGCACCGCATCGACCTCTTTGATGAATTCCGGGCTGAAATTGTCGTCTCCCACCAGCTTGTGCACGGTGTTGAGGATGTTCGAGTTGGAAAGCACCGAGTTGCAGGCGATGTCCCGGCCGTTGATGCGCACCCCCCGCACCGTTTTGCCTTCCACATGTACCTTCTCCACCAGGCAATGGGTGCGGATGTCGACGCCGTTTTTCAGCATTTCCTTTTTCATTTTCTTGATCAGGTTGTCCGTCCCCCCCTGGTAGGTGAAGACGCCCTTGTCCATGAAATTGGAAAACACGATGCCGTAGGTGATCGCCGGGTCGTCGAGGGTGGAGCCGTTGGCGTAGGTGATGGGCTCCATCAGAAAACGCCACACATCCTTGCGGCCGGGGAAAAACGTTTCGAACAGATCCCGCGTGGTCATGACGATGTCGTCGTAAAAATTCATGCCGCGCACGGTGGTGAAAAATTCGTCGATCACTTCTTTCATGATCCCGAACCGCTCACGCAGAAGGCGGGTGAAATCCACCTTGTCGAACGAGGTGTCCATGGAAAACTGGGGATTGTCGAAGCGGATGCCTTTGAGACGGATCACCGAATCGGCCAGTTCCCGCGTCCAGTATTTGCGAAAGGTTTTGATCATCCCGCATGGGAAACCGTGCAGCGAGATGTCCAGGATGTGGCCGCCCTTGCGCTTGAACCAGGTGGCCAGACCACCCAGGTTGTAATGATGTTCCGCCAAAAGCACCGAATGCCCCAGCCGGGACAACAGATTGGCGGAGGTCATTCCGGCCAGGCCGCTGCCGATCACAACCGTGTCGTACTTGGACTTCGCTCCCTTCAACCAGTCGCGTGCCATATTTGCGAATTCCCCGAGGATCAGGTTCAGGATTTTTGCAGAACGTGCAGATTGGCCATGGAGATGCCGCTCAATGTCGCCCCGACAATGCCCAAAAACCCCTGGTCCGTACCGCAGATGAACAGGTTTTTCACCGGCGTTTCACCGTTTTTCGACTTGCGCGGTGAACCGTATACCGCCCCATTCAAATGCCCCGTGTATTTATAGATGGTTTTGGGCGTAAACGAGTCTAAAAATACCACAGAATCGCGAAAATCGGGGAAAAATGTAAACACCTGCTGCAGTGCTTTTTCGCGCCAGTCCTTCTTCGCCTGGATGTAATCCCGCCGCTTGAGTTCATCCCACAGTTTGAAACTCGCCAGATTGGTCAGCCGCAGCATTCCCTCGGGCAAAGGTTCAGGATAGTGGAAATGATTGGGGCAGCACAGGACGCCGCTCGTCACGTCGATGATTGTCTTCGGAACACGGTATTGAAACCGCGGGGCCGTGCAGAAGAACACGATGCTCTTGTCGTATCCCAGAGTTTTGGGGTCCTGTTGATCGAGCACGAACAGCGATTCCATGAACGAAACCTGTCCCGGTTCAAGGTCGTCTGGGTCTGCCACATCCGGATGACATTTGCGCAGGGTCTCCACATATCCCATCGACGATAGCACGGTCTTCGCACGAATCGAACCACCGCCCGCAAGATGCACTGCACGCGCGCAGTCCCGGTCCACCTCGATGGATTCGACCTCCGCGCCCATTTGCAATTCCCCTCCCAGGCTGCGGTATTTTTCCACCAGCAGATTCAAAACGAAGTGCATGCCGCCTTCCGGTTTGGCGAACCCCTCCATGAAGATGCTTTTGAACAGGATCACGAACTGGTAAAAATCCATGTCCCCTTCCCGCGCGTTGCCGTAATACATGAGCGGACAGCAAAGCATGTCGATGAGCAGCGGGTCCGACAGACATTCCTGCAATACGGAAAGGGCGGAAGTGCGGGTGTCGCCGTCGAGGGAAATTTCATCGAAAGACCGGATGGTTTCGACCAGCCTGATAAAGCCGTCCATCTGGTCCGGAAATGTCTCGGCGACTTCCTGCTTTAAAAAATCAAACTCGTTGGTGAAGCGGAGGGATTTTTCCGGAAAGCGGATCTCGGACATATGCTGCGGACACAGCCGCAGTTCTTCATGCCGGAGCCTGAGCTGCTTGAGCAGTTTTCCGAGCGGAGAACTGCGCACACCCTTTTCGGTGAAATTGGTCATGGCGTGCAGCCCGACATCGAACGTGCGGTGCTTGCGCGTGTAGAAGGAGTTCAATCCCCCCACCACCGTATGCTTTTCAACGATGCACACCTTTTTGTTGAAAAGCGCAAGCCGGATTCCCGCGGCCAGACCGGAAAGCCCCGAGCCGATGATCAATGCGTCGTACACCATACCAATGAATAGAGAGGGGTCGCCCGCTTTAACATATTGCCGCCATTTGCGGGCGGGCCATTAGGTCATAGTTTATGCGCAAGTATACTTGAATACCCAGCTTGCGGGGATGAGATTGAAAGAAGAACGTGTCTGGAAAACAGCGGGGAGCTTCCCAAAAAACAAACCCCTTCCGCGTGACGCACGGGGGGTTTATCTTTGAGAAGACGTTGACATCAAAAAAGAGGCGGGAAAACAGCGGGCAGCTACCCTGCTAATTGCCGGTCCTTCAAAAGAGGCTGCAGGTAGGTGATGCAGCTCGTCATGGTCGCAAGCTGTTCGTAATCCTTTTCAGGCACCTCAATATTGAAACGTTTGCGAAGCTCCATCACGATATCGAGAAAGTCCATGGAATCCAGATCCATCTGATCCCTGAGTTTCACGTCATCGCTGATCGAACTCACATCCTCATCAGGAGCGATATCGGCAAGTATGTCGACGATGGCCCTTCTGACTTCTTCTCCGGTCATCAGTTTCCTCCTAAGATTTTGATTCTATGTAAAATGTACACAAATTTCAACACCAAACTAAGGGTCAAACCGTTTCACGATGAGCACCGAATTGATGCCGAACATTCCAAACGAGTTGTTCATGATATGATCCACCCGCTCCAGCTTTTTCGGCTCCCCGGTCACCAGATTGTCCAGCGCGCAATCCGGGTCCGGCGTGTCCAGATTGATGGTGGGGTGCACCAGACTGTCCTCAAAGGCCGGGAGGTTCCCCGACAGTTCCAGGGTGCCGGCGGCTCCCATCGTGTGTCCGATAAAACTTTTCGTGTTGTTGATCCAGACGTCTTTTTCCTCCCCGAACACGTCGCGGATCGCTTTGCATTCCTGGATGTCCCCAAGCTTCGTCGCGGTGGCGTGGGAATTCAGGATGTCCATGTCCCCGGCTTGCAACCCGGCGTTTTTCAGCGCCAGCCGCATGCATTCGGCCTGCCGAACCGGTTCCGGCAGGATGAAATCGTGCGCGTCGGAATTGATGGCATAGCCCACGATCTCTCCGTAGATTTTCGCCCCGCGCGATTGAGCGTCCGTCAGCCGTTCCAGTGTGTAGATGCAGCCTCCCTCCGAACACACGATGCCGTTGCGGTCAAGATCGAAAGGACGGCTCGCTTTCACCGGATCGTCGTGGCTTGCCAGCGCCCCTTCGCTGTTGAAACTGGCGAAGATCCCGAAAGTATGGATGCTTTCGGAAATGCCGCCCGCAAGCGCCAGGTCCACCTCGCCCAGCCTGAGCATCTGGACCCCTTGAATGACTCCCATGTTCCCCGCCGCGCACGCCGCACCGATCGTGTAATGCGGACCGGTGATCTTCATGTTCAGGGTCACTTCCCCGGCGGGGTTGTTGGCCACGGTCCTTGGGTTGTGGTGGTGCGACCAGAACTTGACGTCGTAATCGTACTGGCTGATGTTGTGGACCTCGTTCTCGGTCTCCACGTTGCCGTGCTCGGTGACCCCGAGGTAAACCCCCACCCGCGAGCGGTCGATGTCAGCAAGATCGAGGCCCGCGTCCGCAACCGCCTCTTGCGCGCAGTAGATCGAAACCGAACCCGCCCGCGTGCCGCGGCGCAATTCTTTTTTTCTCTGGTATTTCAGCTCGTCAAAATCGCAAACTCCCGCAAGAACCTCTCCCATGAACCGGGTTTCGAACCGCCGCACTCCGGATTTTCCCTGCAACAGGCTTGCTCTGAATTCCAACAGGTTGTTGCCGTTGGGGGCGGTGAGCCCAATCCCTGTAATGACAACACGCTGTTCAGGGTTCACCTGGTCGTTCATTCCAAAAAAAATCGAGGGAGTCTAAAATTATCCGATCCGGAGGAGGGATGAAATCATAAGCAACAAAAGACATTGTCCATTTTATGATCCAGGTCTTGGCGCCAGCAGTCTAAAGGAAGTCAAATTCTGAATTAAACCGGAAAGTCGCTTAATCTAGCACACAACCCCCCCTCAAAGAAAGAGAAAACCCCCCAAAAAGCCGGGTCCTTCCAGAGAGCTTCTGGCTATCCAACAATACATTGATATTACGCCATTTATGGCCCGGCCTTGCCTCAAAAACCTCGAATCGCCGCGCGTTTGCCCTTCAAACGGCCTTTCAGTTTGCAGCCGCTGCCAAAGACCAATTAAGCCATTGATAAAGAAGATCCATGCCGGTAAACTATTAACATATTTACATTTTCCGTAAAATTCCAAATAAGATTTCCGAACCGCCTCGGCCCTGGGCAGGACATTGAGGTGATGCGGGAACGATTGCTCCGGGACGCAAACTCAAGGGGAGTGGCAGCGACCTTGAAAAACGCAAACGTATCGATTCAGGACAAAACACACGCAATTTTTGCGGTTCTCTTTCTGGTCATCTCCACATCAGGAGGTGCGGTCCTGTTTTTCATCAACATGGCCAAAAAAGACGCCGCCATCACCGATGCCCTGGGCAGGCAGCGTATGCTCAGCCAGCAGATGGTCAAGTCCGTGGTCGGTCAAAGCATGGCCAAAAATCGCAAAAAAACAATCGAACAACAGATCCTGAGTCTGGATGAATACATCACTCAGATGCGGGAAATCTACACACGGTCCGTGATCGTTCCCGCAAAAAAATCGCGTCTTGAGATCAGCATGACACCCGAGTCCGTTTCGCATCCCACCATACCTTTTCCCGCCACGTTCACACGCATGGTGAATGAGAAATTGGATGAGGAACATGACTTTTCTGTGGAAATTCTCGCCGAAATTCCAGTGAATCCGCGGCAAAATTTAAAATCCGACATGGACCGGCAAGCAAATGCCTTTTTAAAAAAATCGCCGAACACTGTGTTCACAAAAGTGACTCAAAAAAACGAAAATCTGTATCTCACCCTTTATTCCCCGGACAAAGCCACCACCAAGGCCTGCGTGACCTGTCATTCCGCATTTAACAACAGCGTCCGGATTGGAGACATTTTAGGAATCCGCAAATATGAAATCCTGTATTCAGACAACATCGCCGTGGGCCGTGCCGAACTCGAAGCCAATCTGGATGAATACCATTCTGCGTTGAAAACATTCGAAGAAATCCTTTCCGTTGTAAAAGCTGGCGGGAGCATTCCAAACCATGTAGACGACAAGAAACAATTGGAAATTTCCGCTGTCAGCGATCTAGCATTTCAAAACAAATTGGTAGAAATAGACAGACAACTGAGTTCATTGAAAAAAGCAGTGGAAATCATATCGAACCGCAATATCGATTCCACCGTTTATCGACAGGCACAGGAAGACGTTCTGGTACATTCCAATTCATTGAATGAACTGAGCGGAGAACTCGTCTCCCGGTACACTCAAATCGCGGACAAAAACTACCAAAACATTCAGTTGGCGGTGATCCTTTCCGTCCTGCTCACACTGCTCGTGCTGATCGGCGTCGCCCTGTACACCTCCAGAATGATCATCACTCCCGTTCGCAGCATATCCACAGTGCTGCGGGAAATGGCAAACGGGAAACTGAAGCAGAATATCCTGCCTGTCGAACAAAACGATGAGATTGGGATGCTGAATCAATCCCTCAACGATCTTATGCTTGAGTTGGACAGCTTCACGAAATACTCCCAGGAAATTTTGAATGGAAACATTCACTTTACGCAATTCGATGTCGGTTCGGATTTCAACACATCGCTGCACCGAATGCTGGCCCAAGCCAGGGAAAAACAGGATGCCGAGGTCAAACTGCGGGCAGCGCAGAAAAATCTGGAATTCAAGGTGCAGGAGCGCACTTCCGAGTTGCTGAAATCCAATAATTCTCTCAAGACGGAGATCGCCAAACGCCAGGTCGCCGAAAAGTCCCTGCGCTCCAGTCAGGAGCGGGCCCGCATGATCCTGAATTCCGCTCACAACGCGTTCATTTCGATCGATGCTTCAGGGAAGATCCTGGAATGGAACATTCAGGCGGAAAAAACCTTCGGCTGGTCACGCACGGAAGCCATCGGTCAAAAATTGACGGACCTGATCATCCCTGCCGCCGAGCGGGAAGCGCATATTAATGGAATCAAGAAGTTTCTCGAAACCGGGACCAGCAAAATCCTGAACACCAGCGTGGAGTTGACCGCACAACACAAAGACGGACATGAATTTCCAGTTGAAACCTCCATCACTCCTCTGCGCTATAAAGATTCCTACCATTTCAACGCTTTCATCCAAGACATCTCAGAACGCAAGTTGATGCAGACCCAGCTGAACCACGCGCAGAAAATGGAATCCATCGGCCAGTTGGCAGCGGGAATCGCTCATGAAATCAACACACCCATGCAGTTCATCGGAGACAACACCCGGTTTCTGCAAGAGTCGTTCGATGAGCTGATCAAATTGGGCCAGCTGTTGGACGAATGGGTGCAGACCGAAAAACAAAACGGAAACGCGGAGGCCAATATTCAGACACAGGTCGACGACCTGGATTACCTGACAGAGGAAATTCCAAAGGCAATCGAACAATCCCTGGAAGGAGTGGATCGTGTGTCAAGAATCGTCAAGGCGATGAAAGAATTCTCTCATCCCGGATCTGAGGAAAAGAAATTCACAAACATCAACAAATGCATCGAGACCACGATCACCATTGCGCGCAACGAATGGAAATACGTTGCGGAAGTCATTCAGGACTTCGACCCCGACCTTCCCGATGTTCCCTGCTTTGCCAACGATTTCAACCAGGTGATTCTAAACACGATCGTCAACGCCGCCCACGCCATCGAAGCGGCCGGAAAAGCGGAAGACGGTAACAAGGGCGAGATCCGGGTCACAACCCGGAAACAGGAAGAGACAATAGAGATCCGCATTCAGGACAATGGCACCGGTATCCCAGAAAAAGTAAAAGCGCGGATCTTCGATCCTTTCTTCACAACAAAGGATGTGGGAAAAGGCACCGGACAGGGGTTGGCCATCGTGCACACCATCATCGTAAAAAAACACAATGGAACGGTCGATCTGGAAACCGAAGAGGGAAAAGGCAGCACGTTCATCTTCCGCCTGCCGCTTGCCGCCAGCACGGCCGCAAATGCGGGCAGCGAACATAAAACCATATAAAGGTGACCATGAACACATTGAATAACAACAACACCGGGGCAATGCAGGAAAAATCCGTTTCCCGGAAAGGGAAAAAGAAAATCCTGTTCGTGGATGACGACAACACCATACTGGATGGATTGCGTCGGGCGCTGCGCAGCATGCGCAAAGAATGGGACATGTACTTTGTCAACAGCGGTAAGGAAGCCCTGAAGGTTTTGGAAACAGCCACCTTCGACATTGTGGTCAGCGACATGCGCATGCCGGGCATGGACGGTGCTGAGTTGCTGAATGAAGTTCGCATGCACCATCCCAACACCATAAGAATCATCCTGTCCGGTCAGGCGGACGACAAAGCCATCATGCGCTCGGCAGGATCCATGCATCAATTCTTGTCCAAACCCTGTGAGATTTACACGATCAAAGCGGTGATCGATCGCGCTTGTTCATTGCAGAATTTTCTGAATGGAGATCGGATCAATCGCTTGGTGTTGCAGATCGATTCACTTCCAAGCTATCCCAAACTGTACCAGGAACTGATGGATGAATTGAAATCAGAAGATTGCTCCATCGATAAAATCGGTGAGATCATCTCAAAAGACGCCGGCATGTCCGCCAAGATCCTGCAGCTGGCGAATTCCGCTTTTTTCGGATTCTCGCAACAGATCGCAACTCCCGCGCACGCAGCACAAATCCTCGGACTGGATGTGATCCAGCCTTTGGTTCTCTCCTACCAGGTGTTTTCCAGCTTTGATCCCAAAAATATTTCTTCCCTTTCCATGGATCGACTCTGGGACCACAGCCTGGCCGTGGCGAAGGGGTCGCTCGACATCGCCAAAAGTTTGAATGCAGACGAAAATATTAGAAACTTCGCCTTCACAGCCGGACTGATTCATGAGATCGGTTGCCTGATCCTGGCCAGCAAGCTTCCGGAGTTGTATGGAAAAGCCATTGCGATCGCCAAAGAACGTGATGTGCAATTGTGGCATACCGAACTGGAAATGTTCAACACCACGCACAGCCAGGTAGGGGCTTTTTTACTGGGACTCTGGGGGCTTCCGGATCCTATTGTGGAAGCCGTTGGATATCACCCGTTTCCATCCCGGTACGAAAATCGGGAAATCACTCCGTTGACCCTGGTCCACATTGCCAACGCATTGGCTCATGAAGCCAATCCCGAAATTTACGGCGCACCCGGCCCCGGAGTAGACGAGAGTTACCTGGAAACCCTCGGTCTTTTGGATCGTCTGCAGGAATTCAGAGACATCTGTAATGAAAAGGACGCATAAAATTTTCATCACATATAAACATAGAAGACAAGGAAACCGGGCATGAACAACACGATCGAAGAAAAAATACTGCTGGTCGACGACGATGAAAATGTATTGAGCGGTTACAAGCGCAGCCTGAGAAAAAAATTCAATCTTGAGACCGCAACCGGCGGGGAGCTGGGCCTGGATGCCCTGTCCAACAGCGGCCCATTTGCTGTGGTCGTATCCGACATGCAAATGCCGGGAATGAACGGCGTGGACTTTCTATCCAACGTGAAAGACCGCGATCCGAACACCGTTCGCATCATGCTCACGGGCAACGCCGACCAGAAAACGGCGATGGAAGCGATCAACGAAGGGAACATTTTTCGTTTTCTCACTAAACCCTGCTCTCCCGAAGAATTTGAACAAGCGATCCGCGTCGGGCTGGAACAATACCGGTTGGTCGTGGCGGAACAGGAACTGCTCGACAAAACGCTCAAGGGCAGCATCAATATGCTCACCGAAGTCCTGTCATTGGTCAATCCGGATCTTTTTGATAAAGCGATAAAACTGAGAGACCTGATCCGCGAGCTGGCGGATTTCCTCAAACTCCCTTCCTCCTGGGAGTTTGAGATCGCCGCCCTGCTTTCCCAGATCGGCTACCTCGGCATCCCTCCGGAAGTGCTGGTGAAGTCTCAGAAAGGAGCTTCCATGACCGACGAGGAAAAAGAGATCCTCACTCTGGTCCCGGAAGTGGGGGGACACCTCCTGTTCAACATTCCCCGGCTCGACACTGTATCCAACATCGTTTTATATCAGGAAAAACACTACGATGGTTCCGGGTTTCCGGCCAACTCCGTGTGCGGAAACAAAATTCCCCTCGGTGCACGAATCTTAAAAATCCTGTCAGACATCGTCGAAATTGAAAGCAAGGGAACGCAAAGAGAAGAGACCTTGAACCTTTTGGAAAAAAGACAAGGCTGGTACGATCCTCAGGTGTTGCAAAAGGTTCAACAATGCCTGCTGGAAAAAGTGACGCAGGAAAAGGCCACCCCTCAAAACAGCATCCTGGTAAAAATAGAGAACCTGGAAGTGGGACAAACTTTAAGCACAAACCTTAAATCGCAAGAGGGCACGTTGCTCCTTTCATCCGGTAAGAAAATCAGCTCCGTGCAATTGCAGCGCATTCGAAATTATCACAAAGTGTTTGGATTGATCGAACCGATCGAAGTGATCCCGCAGCAACCCGCCGCCACCTGATAGAGTCTGGGAGTCATGGAAGTGTATGGGAGAAATTGGCACATGCGCGCCGGGAGGCTTCGCCCACCTGGGCAAGGGCTGAAAATCGATCAGGAAGGATCGGCGGGGGATGCCTTTAAGAGCAACGCCACCGCGTAACAGGCAATGCCTTCTTCACGGCCGGCATAGCCGAGAGAATCGGTGGTGGTGGCCTTGACGTGAACCCGGTCGGGATCCAGTCCCAGCGATTCGGCGATGTTCTTCATCATCGGCTCGATGAAAGGCGAAAGCCTGGGTTGTTGCGCCACGATGATCGAATCGATGTTGGCGATGTCGTAGCCGCGTTCGGAACAGACCCTTCCGCTCTCCTCAAGAAACACTCTGCTTGATACGCCTTTCCACCGGGCATCCGAGCTGGGGAAATGAGTGCCGATGTCCCCCGCCCCGCAGGCCCCCAGCAGCGCATCGCAGATGGCGTGAATGAGGGCGTCCGCATCCGAATGCCCCGAAAGACCCATCGTGTGCGGAATGGTCACGCCGCCCAGAATGAGTTTTCTTCCCTCAACCAGGCGATGAACGTCGAATCCGTTGCCTATCCGGTACATCGATCTCAATCAAAATGGAAAAAACAAGAAGGCCCTGAAACCGGACACTCTCTAATGAGGAACGGTCGCCAGCTTGCGCGCCTCGTCACGGGCCCAGCGGTCGGCCTCGATCACATCCTCCAGGCAGGTCACAGGAAAACAATCATGGTTTTCCATCGCCAGACGGATGATCTCCGGAATGTCCTTGAAGGGTATCAGCTCATCCAGAAAAGCCTGAACGGCAATCTCATTTGCCGCGTTCAACACGGCAGGCATGGTCTTGCCGATTTTCAAGGCTTCGATCGCCAACATGAGACAGGGAAACTTCTCAAAGTCGGGCGCCTCAAACGTCAGGTGAGAAGTTTTTGAGAAATTGAGGGAGGGAAGCTGCGTGTCCAGCCGGTCCGGGAAAGACAGCGCGTAGGCGATCGGTACCCGCATGTCGGGGATCCCCATCTGCGCGATGATGGAAGTGTCCACAAATTCGATCATCGAGTGAATGATGCTCTGGGCATGGACGATGATTTCGATCTCCACATCAAGACCGAAAAGCCATTTCGCCTCGATGTATTCGAGCCCCTTGTTCATCATGGTCGCCGAATCGATCGTGATTTTATTTCCCATCGACCAGTTGGGATGATTGAGAGCCTGCTGGACCGTGACATGCTCCATCTGTTCCTTGGAAAACGTTCGAAACGGACCTCCCGATCCGGTCAGAATGATTTTTTTGATCCGATCCCTCTTTTCTCCGTTGAGCGCCTGAAAAATCGCGCTGTGTTCACTGTCAATCGGAATCAGGGCTGCTCGGTCCTTCAATTTGTTGATCACCAGTTCGCCCGCGATGACCAGAGTTTCCTTGTTCGCCAGCGCCAGGCTCTTGCCCGCTTCCACCGCCGCGAGCGTGGGCACCAGCCCTGCGCTGCCGACGATGCCGGATACCACAAGATCCGCGTCCGGATACGTGGCGACCCTCACCGACCCTTCTTCTCCCGATAAAATCTCCACATCCTGCCCGGAGAGCATTTGCTTGAGCTGGGGAAGTTTGGCGGCATCAAAGATCGAAACCACCTTGGGACGAAACCGCTCCACCTGCCGGGCCAGAAGCTCCACATTGCTTCCTGTGGAAAGACCGCAGATTTCAAATTTTTCCGGACTACGGGCAACAACGTCAAGAGTATTCACACCGATGGACCCGGTGGACCCTAAAAGGGAAATTCTCTTCATAAGGAAGGCTCGATTCAAATTTTAAATTGAATTGAATGACGCAACCTGGAGGGCACGCTGCGTTAAACCACGAAAGGGGAACGAAAGAGAGGTTCCTAAAGAAAAAGTTTGTGATAAATATAAAACACTGGACCCGCAAACAGCAAACTGTCGATGCGGTCCAGAACTCCTCCGTGTCCCGGAATCAGCCCACTGGAATCTTTCACTCCAGCATTGCGCTTCAACAACGATTCGGCTAAATCTCCGATTTGTCCGATCATACCGCAAATACCAGCGGCAAGCAAACAATGGAATAAAGAAAATGACTGTAAAAACACAAAATGCGCAAACAACCCGCCCAAAAGAGAGCCCAACAATCCGAAAAGAGTCCCTTCCAAAGTCTTTTTGGGGCTGACCGAAGGGGCGAGAGGACGGCGGCCCCATTTACGGCCTCCATAATAAGCTCCCGCATCTCCCATCCAAATGATCAGAAATAAAAAAAGAAGCCAGAACCGGCCATTTTCCATTTGCCGGATCAACAAAAAGTATCCTGAAAGCCCGGCCACATAGCCGATTCCGAGCAGCGTGTAGGAAATCTGGTCGATGGCAACTTTGACATTTTTTTCAAACAGAATCCAGGCGAGAAACAGCGAAACGAAAACCAGAACCCCCCATTCCAGAAAATAGACCCCGCCAAAATAAAAGCAGAAAAGCAAAAGGGCGCCCAAGACCCCGCCCAGAGCCGGGAATCCGTCCACGCCCATTTTGGCGACCAGGGAAAAGTATTCATACATCCCGGCTCCCACAGCGAGGATCACAAGAGCCAGAAACCACTCCGGCGAACCATAAAACACGATGCCCAAAACGATGGGTATGATCACCGCTGCGGTCAGCACTCGTGTCAAAGGACGATCCTCATCAGGGAAGGCAGAAGCAATCGCACAGGGGAGAGAAATAAAAAGCGGCTGGAAGGCTCCATCAAAAAACCCTTCGACCCGGTTCCCGGAGAGGCGGGAACGATTGCAAACAACAGCGTCGAACGCGGACGCGTGGAAGGCTCACACCTTGACGATCTGTTCCCGGGTGCGCCCGAATCTTCTTTCCCGTTTCTGGTAATCGATGAGAGCGTGCAGCAAATCGTCTTCGGAAAAATCCGGCCACAACACCGAAGTATAATGCAGCTCCGTGTACGCGATCTGGTACAGAAGAAAATTGCTGATTCTCAGTTCCCCGCTGGTTCGAATCAAAAGATCAGGATCCGGAAGGGGATGCGTAGATAAAAAGGATTCAAACAACTGGGGATCGATGTCCTCCGTCTGCAGAAAACCGGCCTGAACCTTGCCGGCGATCTTTTTCACCGCAGCGAGGATCTCCTGACGGCCGCCGTAACTGAGCGCGAGGGTCAGCGTCATGCCATCGTTCTGCTCGGTGGCCTGTTCGGCGTTGCGGATGATCTTCTGAATTTCGACAGGCAGCTCTTCGATGCGGCCGATGGTGTTGAACCGGATGTTTTCTTCCTGCATCCGGGCGAGTTCCTTTTTGAGGTAGAAATCGAGGATCTTCATCAGCGCGCTGATCTCCACCAAAGGCCGGTTCCAGTTCTCATCCGAAAACGCGTACAGGGTGAGGGCTTCGATATTCAGTTTCCGGCACAGCGTGACGATCCGGTCGACCGCCTTGACGCCTTCGCGGTGCCCTTCCACACGCGGCTTGCGATTGTTCTTGGCCCAGCGGCCGTTCCCGTCCATGATGATGGCGATGTGACGCGGAAGGCGGTTGGGTTCCAGTTGTTCTTTCAAATTCGCATCCGTCAAGAAACCGTCTCCAAAAAGCGGGACAGAAGCATCAAAAGGGCTTGGTTCTGGGATGGGGAGCGGATGAAGGAGGAGTCATCGATGAGGACGATCAAACTTCCATGATATCTTTTTCTTTCGCCTGGGCGATCTTATCCACATCCCCAATGTGCGCGTCCGTGATCTTCTGCATTTTGTCGATGTAATTGTGGCTTTCATCCTGGGATATTTCGTGTTTTTTCTCCAAAGCCTTGACCTTGTCGTTGAAAACCCGTCTCAAGTTGCGGATCGCCACTCTGCATTCCTCCGCGTGCTTTTTCACCACCTTGCCCAGCTGCTGCCGGCGTTCCTGCGTGAGAGGAGGAATGGTCAGCCGGATCAACTTGCCGTCGTTATTCGGCGTCAATCCCAGGTCTGAGCTCTGCACCGCCTTCTCGATGTCTTTCAGCACCGTGCTGTCCCAGGGCTGAATGGTGATGGTCGAGGGATCCGGAACCGCGAGCGTCCCCACCTGGTTCAAGGGAGTCGGGTTGCCGTAATAATCGACCTTGATGTCCTCAAGGATGGCCAGCGAAGCGCGCCCGGTCCTCAGCTTGGCCAGGTCCGTCCGCAGATGATCCAGCGAATACCCCATTTTCGATTCGGATTCTTTGAGCAGCTGTTCGATCACGTTCACACTCCCACAGTGGTGCCGATTTTTTCTCCCAGAAGAACCCGCTTGATGCTGCTTTTCTGCCGCACATTGAAAATCACCATCGGCAGCTTGTTGTCCATGCAGAGGGAAACCGATGTGGAATCCATCACCTTGAGTCCCTTTTGCAGCACCTCGAGATAGGAAAGCTCGGAAAATTTCGTCGCATCCGCATCCACGAGCGGGTCGGAGGAATAGATGCCGTCCACCTTTGTCGCCTTGAAAATCACATCCGCACCGATCTCCATCGCCCTCAATGAAGCGGCGGTGTCGGTGGTGAAATAAGGGTTCCCGGTCCCTCCGGCGAAAATAATGATCCTGCCTTTTTCCAGGTGCCGGATGGCGCGGCGCCGCACATACGGTTCCGCAAGCTGATGGATTTCGATCGCGGTCTGCACGCGCGTGGAAATGCCGCGCGCTTCCAGCGCATGCTGAAGGGCGAGCGCGTTGATGACCGTGGCCAGCATGCCCATGTAATCGGCGGTGGCCCGCTCCATACCCAGATTGCTTGCGGTGATACCGCGGAAGATGTTTCCGCCGCCGATGACGATGGCGATTTCCACTCCCACGTCCCGGGCCTCATGGATCTCCGATGCGATATTCTGCAGGGCCCCCTGGTCGATGCCGAATCCTCCGTCCTCCGCCGCGAGGCTTTCCCCTCCCAGCTTCAGCAGGATGCGTCTGTATATCGGTCGGTCCATAAACGGTTCAACCTTTATTTGGAAATTTCAAAACGGACAAACTCCCCGACCGTGATGTTCTCGCCGAGAAGAGCGATTTTCTGTTTGATCAATTCACCAACGGTGATGCTGGTGTCCTTGATGAACGCCTGATCGAGAAGGCAGTTTTCCTCGTAAAACTTACCGATTTTTCCATCCACGATCTTATCGATGATATTTTCCGGCTTTCCCGACTCCCGCGCCTGATGCGCAAAAATCTCCCGCTCTTTTTGAATGTCCTCTTCGGTCACATCCTCACGCGAGATGAACCGCGTCTTGGAAGCGGCGACGTGCATCCCGATGTCTTTGATCAACTCCTGAAAATCGGGAGTGTTGGCCACAAAATCGGTCTCGCAGTGCAGACGCACCAGAACGCCGATCTTATTACCGGCATGGATGTACGCGCCGATCGCCCCGTCCCCGGTCTGACGATCCGCTTTTTTGCCGGCCTTGGCCAGCCCCTTTTTTCTGAGGAAGGTGATCGCTTCCTCCACATCGCCCTCTGTTTCCTTAAGAGCGCTTTTGCACTCCATGATGCCCGCACCCGATTTGGCGCGCAGCTCTTTGACCATTTCCGCGGTGATTTCCATCCTCGATTCACTCCTCAACTGACTCAGAATTCAAATTTGTGTCACTCCGCTCCGCACGCAATCACACCGGGCCGCAACATCCCGGACAAGAAAACAAGCCTCCTGGAGTTCCCCTGGCGCCCGAAGGACCGGGGCTTTAAAAACCGGCTGGATTGATAAGGGAAGGCATGCCGATCAGGCAGAAACCGTGTCCTCGCTTTTCCCGTCCGAAGCGGAATCGGCGCCGGTTTCTGCAACCGCCGCCGGGGCTTCCTGTTTGCTTGCAGCAGCCGCCGCTTCTTCTTCCTGACGAGACCGGGTCATTTCCTGACCCTCGACACACAAATCGGCGATCCGTTGCGTGAACAGCTTGATCGAACGGATCGCGTCGTCATTTCCTGGAATGGGATAATCGATTCCGTCCGGATCGCAATTGGTGTCAACGATGGCGATGATCTTGATTCCCAGTTTCTTCGCTTCCGCGAGGGCGATTTTTTCCTTGCGGGTGTCCACGATGAAGATCACATCGGGCAGCCGCTTCATGGATTTGATCCCGCGGAAAAATTTGTTGAGCTTTTCGATTTCCTTCCTTTTTTTCAGGGCTTCTTTTTTATGCAGCCGGTCGAATTCGTTTTCTTCCTCCATCCGTTCCAGTTCCAGCAGACGGTCGATGCTTTTGCGGATGGTGGTGAAATTGGTCATCGTCCCGCCGAGCCAACGCTGATTCACATAAAACATGCCGCAGCGGACCGCTTCCTGGGCGATGAGTTCCTGCGCCTGCTTCTTGGTGGCGACAAACAGGATTTTTTTACCCGATTGAGCCACATCGGAAATGAACTTTTCCGCCTCCCGAAATTTTTTCAGGGTTTTCTGCAGATCGACAATATGGATGCCGTTCCGGGCGCCATAAATGTACTTCTTCATCTTCGGGCTCCACCGGGTGGTCTGATGCCCGAAATGGACACCGGCCTCCAGCAGACCCTTCATCGTGACTTCCGCCATGATCGCTCCTCAATAGTTTGGGTTCGTCCGCCGCAACCTTCATCTCTCACCCGGAACCTGCACCAGGCCACCCCGGGGTCGATCCGGCTGCGTGTGAAATTAGAATACTTTATATGGATGAGATCCTTGGTGCGCTAGATTAGCACACCGTGTTTGGCGTGACAAGAACAAACCCCGAAGCCGGGCTGCGCCAAAACAGGATCAGCGCCCGAGGCTGACGCCGATGGATTCCGCGCAGGCGATCAGCTGCGACTGCATGGGAACATTGCGGACCATCCCGGCCAGTCCCTTCATCGGGACGAGAGTGATTTCCGGTGTTTTCAGGGCGACCATGGTGCCGAACCGGCCCTCCGCCGCGGCCTGCACCGCGAACGCCCCGAGCCGGGTTCCCAGCACCCGGTCGAAGCTGTTGGGCGTGCCGCCGCGCTGCGTGTGCCCCAGCACCGTGCAACGGACTTCCAGGTCGATTTCCCGGCTGATCTTCTCCGCGAGGTGGCTGCCGACGCCGCCCAATTGGGCGACCCCCTGCAACCGGCTGGATGCGCTTTTCAAGATGATCTCGCTGCCCCCCACCTCATGCGCCCCTTCCGCCACCACGATCGTGCTGAACGGGTAGCCCTTCGCTTCCCGTTCGCGGATTTTATCGAGGACCCTTTCCAGCCGGAAGGGAACCTCCGGTATCAGGATGATGTGCGCGCCGCCGGCCAGCCCCGACTCGAGCGCGATCCAGCCGGCGTGGCGTCCCATGACCTCGAGGATCATGACCCTGCGGTGACTTCTCCCTGTGGTATGCAGCCGGTCGAGCGCATCCGTGGCCACCTGCACCGCGGTCTGGAATCCGAAGGTGTAGTCCGTCTCGCCCAGATCGTTGTCGATGGTCTTGGGAATGCCGATGACGGGCATCCCCATCTCGTAAAACCGCTGCGCGATCTCCAGAGTGCCTTCGCCGCCGACCACGAACAGGCAGTCGAGCTTGAGCCGCTTGAAATTTTCCAGCGCCTTTTTAGAATAATCGGTTTCGACGACCTGGCCTTCCAGCCCGAATTCCCGGTAGGCGAACGGATTGCCCTTGTTGGTGGTGCCGAGGACGGTGCCGCCCAGAGGCAGGATGTCTTTACTGTTTTGAAACGTGAGTTCTTTATGGTAGTCGAAGATCAACCCGTCGAACCCCAGCTCGATGCCGACCACGCTGGCCTGATGCTCGACTTGCGCGCTGAGCGTCACCGCGCGGATCACGGCGTTGAGACCGGCGCAATCGCCGCCTCCGGTCAGGATTCCCAGTCGTTTGAGTTTCATGAAAAGCGGTTTGTCAGCATTTTGATTCGGCGGGAACGGCTCAACAGGAATGATGCGAAATGCTCAGCCCGCCGGTGCGGGAGTCTCCGCCTGCGCCACCAGATCGTAATCGAGCGCGCCGGTGATGCGCATGGGCACGATCTCTCCCGGCCGCACCTCGCTGGCCTCGACGATCACCTGCCCGTCGATCTCGGGAGCCTGGGAGGCCAGCCTTCCGGTGACCAGGTACGCTTCTTCGGAGTCCACCCCTTCGACCAGAACCGGGTGCACGCGCCCCACCCGCGCCTGGTTCTTTTTGCGGCTGATATTGCGTTGAATCTCCATCAACGCGGTCTTGCGTTCTTCTTTGACGTCATCCGGCACATCGTCCGGATACTCAAAAGCGGTGGTCCCTTCTTCGTGCGAATAGGTGAACACACCCACGTGGTCGAACTCGATCTCCTCGAGAAAACGCGCCGTGTGTTCAAAATGCGCTTCGCTTTCGCCGGGAAAGCCGGTGATGAACGTCGTTCTCAAGGCGATGTCGGGAATCGTTTCGCGGATGGCGTCGATCATGCCGCGCACGCCTTGTTCCGTCTCCTGGCGTTTCATCTTTTTGAGCATGGCGTCGTGCGAATGCTGCAACGGCACGTCGAAATAATTCACCACTTTGTCCTGCGCCGCCACGCAGTCGATCAACGCGCGATCGATGAACGTGGGATAACAGTAAAACAGCCGGATCCATTCCACCCCATCCACTTGCGCCAGCGATTCCAATAGCGACACCAGCCCGTGTTTCATGCCCAGGTCGAGGCCGTACATCGTCGTGTCCTGGGAGATGAGATTGATCTCCTTCACGCCCTGGGCCGCCAGGCTCTCGGCCTCGCGCAGGATCGAATCCACAGGCTGGCTGCGAAAGCGGCCGCGCATTTTCGGGATGATGCAGAACGAGCAGCGGTTCGAGCAGCCCTCCGCGATCTTGATATAGGCGGAGTACCCCGGCGTCGTCAGAATCCGGTTTGCGTAGGATGCGAAATACGTCGCCGGCGCGTTCAGGTGGTTGCGCGCGGCTCCGGTTTCCCGGGCCGGTGGGGTCTGGATGATTTCTTTCAGTCTGGGGTACTGATGCACTCCCAACAGATCGTCGATCTCGGGAATCTCTTTGAGCAGCGCGTCGCGGTAGCGTTCCGAAAGGCAGCCTGTCACGATCAGCCGCCGGCACTTTCCCTGGGTTTTCAGCCGCGCCATCTCTAAAATGGCGTCGATCGACTCGCGCGTCGCCGACTCGATGAACCCGCAGGTGTTGACGATGAGCACCTCCGCCTCTTCCCGGTCAGGCGTGATTTCATACCCCGACTGGACGAGATCTCCCAGAACGTATTCCGTATCGACTGTGTTTTTCGGGCAACCCAGGCTGACCACGCCGATTTTCTTCATGCCGGCATCCGTTTTCCCAATCGCATCATGCTTTCGCTTCCTTGAGTTTTTTCTCCATCCGTTTGATCAGCTCGGGAAAATCCTTTTCCGCGATCACCCTGTAAAACTGGCTGCGCAGGTTGTTGCGCATGCTGACGCCGTCGAGATGCACGTCGACCACCTTCCAGCCGGCCTTTCTCGACTCGAGAAAAAAATCGATGTCGATCTCGCCTTCTTCCTCATGCACCACCGTCATGGGAACCAGAGCGCGGGTCTTGTTGACCTCCGGTTCGGCGTACTGCACGTCGAGGTCCTTGAAGAACTTACCCGAGTTGGGAAACGCCACGTACACGAACAGTTCGCTCAGCAGCTTCTGGAAACGCTTCTTCTCCACATCCGATCTTTTTTTCCAGTGTTTCCCCAGCGACTTTTTACTGACCTCCATCACATCCAGATAATCCAGAGCGCGATCGGAAAGCTCGCGGTTTTTTTTCCGCTGTTCCGCAGTCACCGCATCTCCGGATTGGATCGACTTGATGGCCTTGAGCAGCTGCTCCACCGAATCTTTCGGCGAGGCGTCCTTGGACGCCGCCGCAAACAGCACGAAAATCAAAACCCATCCCAGCGCTTTGGCAAACGGTCGCATATTTTATGATAGATTGAGGTTGACGAGTCTAAGGCCTCCTCACCGGAGACCACACGAGACCAATGCGGCAACACTTTGATTTCAGCTTAGAGGCGAATATAGACTATCATTCGAGAGCACGCTTGAGAAGGAATTAATCCATCGTCATGATCCCCGAATTCCTGTTCGTCCTGACTCTTATATCCGCTTCCCCAACGGCTGCGGACAGCCTGGAAGCGCTCGACCGCGAGCATCATACGATCAAAGCCGACCGCGATGCGCTGCTGTCTCAGTCCCGGCTGTTCTCCGAGCGCATGCAGGCCCATCCGTCGACCGGGCTTGCCTGGAGACAGGCGCGCAATCAGTTCGCTCTGGGGAACCTGAGCCAGGGCGAGGCCAGAAACGGGCACTTCCAGGCCTGCATCGAAGCCGCAGACCGCGCCCTCGCCCTCGACCCGCAATCGGCCATCGGTTTTTTTTACCGCGGCCTGTGCCGCGGCAAGCAGGGCGAGAGCCAGGGTGTCTGGAGCAGTCTGAAAATCATCAAACCCTTCAAGCGGGACATGCAGGCCGCCATCCAGTTCGACCCTTCCGTGGAAGCGGGAGGGCCGCACCGGGCGCTCGGCAAACTGTACATGGAACTTCCCGGCCTGTTGGGAGGCAACCTGGAAAAATCCATCGGTCATTTAAAAGAAGCCGTGCGGCTGGGTCCCGAAATGGGCGACAATTACCTGTTCCTCGCTGAAGCCTATTACAAGGCGCATCGTTTCGCTCCCGCCCGCGACGTCCTCAACATTCTCTTCAAGAACACAGAACCCAAAGCCGACCGTCCCGAGGTGCAGCGCGTCCGCAAACGCGGCAAAGAACTGTTGCTGAAAATCACACCCTACATTGAGTGAGGAAGTCTCCATGCTCAAAGAAATCCACATCACTCATTTCGCCATCATCGACACACTGCGCGTGGAATTCCTGCCCGGCCTCAACGTCCTGACCGGAGAAACCGGAGCGGGTAAATCCATCCTGATCGACGCCTTAAACCTCATCCTCGGAGGCCGCGGCGATAAGGACGCGATCCGCTCCGGCGAGACGTCCCTTTCCGTGGAAGCCCTGTTTCACACCGAAGATGAAATTTTACTGCGCCTGCTCAACGAGCTGGGCATCGAGGCAAACGACCGCGAGATCCTGATCAAGCGCACGCTCTCCCACGCCGGGAAGACCCGCTGCTTCGTCAACGACAGCAGCCTCACCCTCGCCTCGCTGGCGAAGATCGGCCAGCGGCTGGTGGACATCCACGGCCAGCACGATCACCAGGCCCTGCTGCGCACGGAAACCCACCTCGAACTTCTGGATCAGTGCGGCAAAACCGTGGCCGCCAAGGAAACCCTCGCGCGGCTGCACGCCGATTGGCAGGCGGATCGCAAGCGCCTCCAGGAGCTTCAGGCCAGCGAGCGCGACCGGTTGCAAAAAGAGGAATTTCTCAAGTTCCAGCTCGCCGAAATCGACAACGCCGGTCTCGGCCCCTCCGAGGAGGAGGAACTCAAAGCCGAGAAAAACCGGCTGCTGCACGCGGAGAAACTGTCCCGCGGCCTGGAATCCACTCAGGCGCTGCTCGCCGACGCGGACGGTTCGGTGCTCGAATTACTGCGCAAGGTGCAGCGCGAGCTGGAGGCCTGCGCCGCCGTCGACAGCACGCTCAACAAGCCGTCCGAGCGGGCGCAAAACGCCTATTTTGAAGTGGAGGAACTGCTGGAAGAGACCCGAGCCTACCGCCGCACCATCGAATTCAACCCGGCCCGCCTGGAAGAGATCGAGGACCGCCTTGCCGAGATCAACGGCTTGAAACGCAAATACGGCGCCGACGTGCCCGAGATTTTAAAACGCCGCGATGCCCTGGCCGGAGAACTGGAAACGTTTTCCGGCAGCGAAGAAACCCAGAACCGGCTTAAAGAATCGATCGCCGAAAAAGAAAGCGAACTGGAACAACAGGCGGTGGAGCTGGCGCGCGAACGCGAACGCACCGCCAAGGAAATTCAGAAAAAAGTGGAAAAGGAACTCAAGGATCTGAACATGACCCAGGTGCGTTTCGGCGTCCGTTTCGAGTACGAACCCGATCCGGAAGGCTGCGTGCACTTCCGCGAACAACGGGTCCGCCTGCATCCCACCGGCATCGGCAGCATGGAGTTTCTGTTTTCCCCCAACCCCGGCGAGCAGCTCAGGCCGCTGGCGAAAATCGCTTCCGGCGGCGAACTGTCCCGCGTGATGCTGGCCTTGAAATCCACGCTCAACGAGCAACACCCGGTTCCGGTCATGGTGTTCGATGAAGTGGACACGGGCATCGGCGGCAACGTGGCGGAAAAGGTGGGGATCAAGCTCAGGAAAGTCGCGCGCGGCAAGCAGGTGTTCTGCATCACGCACCTGCCGCAGATCGCCGGCATGGCCTCGGCCCACTACCGGGTGCAGAAAACCGTGAAGGACAAGCGCACCCATTCAGTAATAGAACGGCTCGACCACGAACAGCGCGTACGGGAAATCGCCCGCATGTCCGGTGGAGAGAAGATCACCGACGTGACGCTCAAGCACGCCGAGCAGATGATCAAAGACTGAACCGCCGGCCCGGATTCACACCACTCACAGCGCCCACGGCCTGCACCAAGTTTAACCGGAACCGCCTCCCGCCTGTTTGGCGACCTGCTCCGCGGCTTTCTTCGCCGCCTCCGGATCTCCCAGATAATAATGAGTGATCGGCTTCAGATCCGCATCCAGCTCGTAGACCAGGGGAATGCCTGTGGGAATGTTGAGCCCGACGATCTCCTCTTCCGAGATGCCGTCCAGGTGCTTGACCAGCGCCCGCAGGCTGTTGCCGTGCGCGCAGATCAGCACCTTTTTGCCGGTTTTCAGCATGGGAACGATGGTGTCGAACCAGTAGGGCAGAAACCGCTCCACCGTGTGGGAGAGCGCCTCCGTGCGCGGCAGATCCCGGGCGGGCAGGCCGGCGTAACGGGGGTCTTTGTCCGGCAGCCGCTCGTCGCCGTCGGGCAGGGCAGGCGGCGGTGTGGAATAGCTGCGCCGCCAGATCAATACCTGGTCTTCACCGTGCTTCTCGGCGGTTTCCGCCTTGTTGAGCCCCTGCAAGCCGCCGTAATGCCTCTCGTTCAGCCGCCAGGAACGGTGCACCGGAATCCACATCAGATCCATGCCGTCGAGCACGATCCACAGCGTCCGGATCGCCCGCTTCAACACCGAAGTGTAGGCCACATCGAAGGTGTAGCCCGCCTCCTTGAGCAGCTGGGCGGCATTGCCCGCTTCCCGCTGCCCCTCGGCAGTGAGGTCCACATCCGTCCAGCCTGTGAACCGGTTTTCCAGATTCCATTGGCTCTGGCCGTGCCGCAGCAACACCAGTTTCTGCATGATTCACGATCTCCCTGAAATTCTTCGCATATTGGCAGTTAAATCTCCATTTTGCGGGCTTCATTTAAGCATAAATCAACGGATTCGCCAGCAAAAACTCGAAGCCGGGTCCGCCCCGCTAAATGCTTGATTTTTTGCGTGTTTTACAATAAAATATTACTAATATTGAAAAAGTATATAAAAATTTTACCGATATTAAAGAAAAAATAGATTATTCCGAAAAGGGAATATATCTCAATTTCAGGATGGGATGGGGCCCGCGCCGTTTCCGGGAACCACGGGCATTCCATTTTCAGCGCACAAATCATGGATTCGATCAGTCAATATTACCGGGAAATCAACCGCGGCTTCCTCGACAAAGCCTGGCGGGCCGGGCCGGAGATCGGCTTTGAGCTTTATTATCGTCTCGACAAGAGCGAACGCGAACCCCAGTTCTTGAAGTTCGCCAGCTACACCCCCGAAACCCGGTTGCGGATCCGCAAACTGCTGGAATCGGACAGCCACCAGACTCTGTTCATCCACGAAAACGACCTGATCCGCTATTACCGCGATTTTCTGATCGACAATCTCAATCAGAGTCTCTCCCAGGAACAGCCGTACGAAAAAATCCTCAAGGACAGTTATGAGGTCGCCCGGATGATCCTGCGCGAGTATTTCGAGAGCATCGGCTCCTCCCGCATCCTGCGTTCCCTGGGCGATGTCGTCAACATCATGCAGACCTGCATCGCGTTGGGCGGCATGGAATCCAAGGATATCTTCAAATTGACCGTGCGCGAAAACAACCATCACTCCCATTGCGCCAACACAGGGCTGTACAACCTCTTTCTGGGCTGCAAGTTCAAACTGGAAACCCGCGCCATTCAGGACCTCGGATTGGGAGGGATGCTGTTCGATATCGGCAAAAAGACGATCCCGGATGAAGTGCTGGAGAAAAAGGGAAAGCTGACGCCGGAGGAATGGCAGTTCATCCGCAAACACCCTTCGGCCGGGAAAAAAGTGCTCAACGACATGAAGTGTTTCAGCCCCGGCATCCTGAACATGGCCATGGAGCATCATGAAAAATTCGACGGCTCCGGCTATCCCTTCGGCCTGACTGGGGAAAAGATCAGCTACGTCGCCAGAATCTGCACCATTTCCGATGTGTTCAACGCACTGGTCTGCAAACGCGAGCACCGGCCCTCGTTCTCGCCCTTCGAAGCGCTCAAGGAAATGAAAACCAAAATGAACGGGCAGTTCGACAGCCGCATTTTCATCGATTACATCAAAGCCTTCGCCGGCGGCTGAGTCACCGATTTAGCGCCCTCACAGTCCGTTTCTCCCCGCCGAACTCCTTCTGTTTCAACGCTCCCGTAAAGACGCACACGGAATTTCCAATAGGGAATGAACGCCGCCAATGCTATGATGTTTTTTATCAACCCGCATAGGCATCAGCGCAACGCGAACGCTCAGGGCAACGCCATGTATCTGGAAGTGGAATCGAACCCCAACACCGAAAACAGCTTCAGCATGCTCTACCGCGACGTGTCTCCGGCGCGCGAAGTTTTCTGCATCAAATACCGCCGCGGCATCGAGGATCAGCCGGTGCAGGTAACCGGCTGGGACTTGCAAACCAACGGCCCCTGTCCCGCTCATGCCTGCCAGGTGGAAGAATCCGGCGACGGCGTCGCCCTGCTCATCTATGGCGGCAGCGGCGGCATCCGCATGAAATTTCTCGAAGACGAATCGGCCTGGGACCTGAACGCGGAAGGCCAGTGGGGCGAATCCCACCTGGTGTACCCTGTGGACAGTTTCATCGTGTACAAGGACGAAATTTGATTCCGCGAAACGCTCCGCCTTCTCAGCCCTTCGGCGTCTTCTGATCCATGAAGGTGCGCCCGGTGCGCTGTTCCGGTTCGCTCGACACCTGCTCCAGAATGAGCTGGCAGATCCTGGATGCCCCCGGCGTCATGGCCAGCGAAAACGGTCCCTGGTTGAACATTTCCAGTGTGATGATGCCGAGCCCGGTGCCGCAGTGGATGGTGGGCGCGGTGATGTGCACCGCCAGCCCCAGCCGGGCCAGACTGCTTTTCCCCTCGATGCGCGCCGCCAGCTTGGAGCCTGTGGGAAGTGCCACCTTTTCATAAGTCGAAGCCAGGTACACCCGCTCCGGCTCGATCACGTACTTGCCCGCGGAATCGGGCTTCACTTCCTTTAAATACCGTTCCGTGAGCGCCTGATACTCCATGCGGTCCACATCGACGCACACCGGTTTTCCATCCCTCGCGTCGCCGCCCCGCTGAATCGCCTCCTTGTCCCAAAGCCACAGAGAGGTTCCCATGCGCAGATCGACCGCCGTGGCGTCGATCTGATCCGCCTCCGGCTTGGGCTCGATCACGAACAATCCCTTCTCAACCACACTCAAAATGTCGGTGCCGCTCAGGATCATGGACGCTCCTTTAAAAATGTGTCTGCTTCAGGAAAGCACGGCTTCACGAATGCGCGCTTCGGACAGAGAAGCCCCGCGTTTTCGCGGCGTGCAGTGAAGGAAAAATTCACGATTGCCTTTTTGCCCCAAAACCGGAGAGCGGGTCACGTTGAGCACGCTCCCCCCCAGCTTCTCGACAAACGCGTGCAACCCCAACAGCACGCGCAAATGCTTCTGCGGATCTTTGATGATGCCCTTGCCCTCCACGTCCTCTTTGCCCACTTCGAACTGAGGCTTGACGAGAGCGACGCAGTCGCCTTGCGGATTTAATAGATCAAACACCGGAGAAAGGATGAGTTTTAAGGAAATGAAGGAAACGTCGACCACAGCCAGATCGGCGGGGGTCTTAAAATCCTTACGGGAAAGATAGCGGGCGTTGGTGCGGTCAAGGCGCACGACCCGGGAATCGTTCTGCAGCTTCCAGTCGAGCTGCCCGTAACCGACGTCCACCGCATACACACAGCGGGCGCCGCGCTGCAAAAGACAATCGGTAAACCCTCCCGTGGAAGCACCGATATCAAGGGCGGTCGTGCCTTCCGGTGAAACCCCGAACTGTTCCAGCGCATGCGCCAGCTTGACACCGCCGCGGCTCACATATGGATGAACCGGGCCGGACACCTCCACCAGGCTGTCTTCCGGAACACGCGATCCCGGCTTATCAGCCGGGACGGCGTCGACCTTCACCTTGCCGGAAAGGATCAGTCCCTGCGCCTGCTCCCGGGAGGTGGAGAGTTTTTTTTTACCAGCAGCTGATCGAGGCGTATTTTTTTATTCGGGGGCGTCATGGTCCTCTTCTTCAACAGGAAACAATTCCGTGATCAACTCCCCCTTTTTGTCCTCGGTCAGTTTTTCGATCTTCGCTTCCGCTTCATTGAGCTTTTTCGAGCAGACTCGGGACATCTTGATGCCCTCTTCGAAAATTTCAAGCGATTTGTCGATATCCAGCTCGCCTTTTTCCAGCTCCTCGACAATCTGCTCCAGCCGCTTCATCGCCTTTTCAAACTTGATCTCCGCCATGGCCTCCTCATCACAGACGCTCCTTTAAGAGCGGGTTGAACAATCATTTCGCGCAGCGAAAACCGATGTCGTAACTTTTATTGTCCGGACGCACGAAGTAGGTCCCGTCCGTCTGCACATTGCTCGAATCGTCCAGCCAGGAACCACCGCGCAGGTATTTGTTTAAATTGTCGTGCGCCCCGTTCACCCATTCCCACACATTGCCCGCCATGTCGTACAGACCCAGCGGGTTGGGCGGGAAACTGCCGACCGGAGCCGTCTGCCGCCCGTCCCAGCGGCTGCCGCAGCCATCGCAGTTCGCCTTGTTGTTGCCAAGCTGATCGCCCCAGTAAAACCGCGTGCCGGTGCCGCCCCGCGCCGCCTTTTCCCATTCCGCCATGGTCGGAAGCCGTTTACCCAGCTTCTCACAGTACTCCTTTGCCTCGTACCAGGTGACCCGCTCCACCGGGCGGTCCGGGCCTTTGAAATGAGAAGGGTTTTTGCCCATCACCTTTTCGTATTCCTGTTGCGTCACTTCCTTCACATCGATGTAAAACGATTTCGTGCTCCTGGGTTTTAAGGAACCCACCTCGCCAGCGTAGAACTGACCGGAGGGTACCCGGACCATGCCCTTGTACTTGCCGCCGGCAGACTCCGTTCCGGAAGAGACACGCGCCGGCTCCAGAGAAGCCACTTTCTGGTTGGGCGAAGGCGCGCGGTCGCTGACGCAGCGGAAGCCGATGTCGTAGCTGCGGTTGTCGGGCCTGACGAAATATGTGCCGTCGGGCTGTACCTGGGTGGTGTCGTCCAGCCAGGAACCGCCGCGCAGGTACTTGTTGAGCTCGTCGTGGGATTCTTCCATCCATTCCCAGACATTGCCCGCCATGTCGTACAGACCCAGCCGGTTGGGCGAAAAACTGCCGACCGGCGCCGTCTGCAGTCCGTCCCAGCGGCTGCCACAGCCTTCGCAGTTGGCTTTGTTTTTTTCCAGACGGTCGCCCCAGTAAAACCGCGTACGGGTTCCCGCGCGCGCCGCTTTTTCCCATTCATTCATTCTGGGAAGCCGCTTGCCGAGTTTCTCGCAGTACTGCTTCGCCTCGTGCCAGGTGACCCGTTCCACCGGGCGGTCCGGACCTTTGAAGTGAGAGGGGTTTTTTCCCATCACCTTTTCATATTCCTGTTGCGTCACTTCCTTCGCATCGATGTAGAACGAATCCGTGTTCACCAGTTTCAAGGAGCCCACTTCGCCGCCGTAAAACTTCCCTGTGGGAATCTGCACCATGCCGCTCACTTTTGCCGGAGGCGGCAGGGCTTGTTTCCGTGTCGAGGAAACCCGCTCCCTGGAGGCCACCTTATCCTTCTCTTCTATATTTTTTTTCTTCTTTTTCTTTTCCAGCACGGCCTTGCGCTGTTGTTCCAGGCGCCGGCGTTCCTCTGCCAGACGTTCTTTTTTAAGTTGATTGGCTTTGCGCTGCGCCTCCATTTTTTGCCGTGCCGCGGCCAGTTTGTCCTTTTCCTGCTTCACCTTCGCTTTTTTGAGTGCCTTGAGTTTATTGCGGGCGAACTTCTCGCGCGGGTTGTTTTCCGGAAACTGCGTCAGAAAACCCGTCCAGGCCGCCAGTTTCTCTTCGAGAGTGGCGCTCTTTTTATCGAGCGATAAAATATTGGCCACCTGCTCCTCGATGTTTTTCTCCCGGTGTTTCTGCGTCCAGGCTTTTTGCTTGGACTTGGCGTTTTTCAAACGCGGGTTGTTTTCGGGATACGTATCGATGAACTTTTTCCAGCGCTCCGCTTTTTCCTCAAACGAACCTGACTTTTTATCCAGCTTGACCAGACGATCGTACTCGTCGCGGATTTTTTTCTCCTGACGCAGGTTGTCCATCCGTCCCTTCGCATCCTTCAGATGCGGATTGCGATCGGGATACTTCTTCGTGAATCCCTGCCACATGCGGATCTTTTCATCCGGGGAATCCACTTTTTCTTCCTTTGACACGAGCAGCGCATACTGTTTCTTGATTTCTTCCTGGCGGCTTTGTTTTTTGAGTTCCTGAACGCGGTTTTTCGCGTCCTTCAAATGCGGATTGCGGTCCGGATAAGCACCGATGAAGTCTTCCCACAGTTTGGCTTTTTCGTCCAGGGACGCCAGTTTTGCCTGCTTGGCAAGAATTTCACGATAACGTTTCTCCACCTCCTTGCTCTTGTCGCTGCCTTTCAGGTCGCGAATTCGCTTGTTGGCGTCATCCATCCGGGGATTGTCTTCGGGGTACTTGTCGATGAACTCCTGCCAGGATTTGATCTTCACGCTGCGGGAAACCAGGCTCTCATCGACGCTGTCCAGTTCCTGCAGTTTGGCGAAATGCGTTTCGATGTTTTTTTGCCGCTCTTCCTTTTTGAAAATTTTCTTTTTGACATCGCTCAACAGCTTGTCCAGCGCCGAGACTTCACTGCTGGACGATCCGCTCGAAGCAACCTTATCTCCAGTCACGGCCTTCAGGGGAAACACGAAATCTCCCTTGTTGAGCCTGCGGTGGCGGATTTTCCCGTACTGCGGCGTCTGCGAACCGCGTGTCAGATTCGTGACCGTTTCCTCAAGATACATGCCCAGTTCCGTGCCGGTCAGGTATCCGTCCTTGTTCTTGTCCCCCTCGCCCGTCAGAGCGGTGACAAACTGCCTGCGGAAAATACTGATGTCCGGAATCTGCTGGTCGGCGTTGCCGGCGGTGATGAACTGGCGCACCGGTTTGGAGGTCCTCTCGCGGATGTCCCTGGGAATGGCGCGGCTGAAAGCGAACACCGAACCCGAAAAACAGCTGTCGAACACGAAGATCGCGTGCTTGGACTCGATCTTCAAAGCCAGCTCCTCCATGTTCTGCATGCTGAGGGCGTGGCGGAAAAAACCAGGCAGGTCCTGCCTGGGGTCCGGCGCGTCGCGCGACACGATGTAGCCCATCCATTCGTCGGGATCCTTGACCGCATAGCTGGGTTTGTGGGTGTAGCCGTGCCCGGCGAAATAAAACAAAAGGCGGTTCTCGGGTTTGAGACCGTGCGTGAGGATGAAATTGCGGAAGGCGTCTTCCAGTTCCCTCTGATTGGGGTTTTCCACGACCTTGACGTGAAAGCCCTGGTCTTTGAGCGTTTCGGAAACCGCCCGGATGTCGTTTTTGATTCCGGGAATGTCGGGCCAGCCTTTGCGGTAATCGCTGATCCCCACGACGAGGGCATGGCTTTCTTTATAAAGCCAGATTTTTTTTCCATTCTTATCGCGGACGGAAAATTCCTTGTGCCCGCGGGTGTCGGTTTGGTTCGTTTCCGGCAGCGCCGGAGCAACCGGAAGCAGCAGAAACAACAGCAATAAAACGCACCCGAAATGTGGGGTTTTCATGAATGACTCGAGGCAGCGGTCTTCTGTAGGTTCAACTAAGGAATATATAACGTATGAACCTGAGGGTCAACACCTCGAAATATGAGCAAGGCATTCTGGAATAAGGTCTTAGGAGAACAGGACCTTAGCGGGAAACAGGACTTGAAAACCCGGAAAAATTTGCAAACGGGAATAACAGGGGCGGGGAATTCTGAAAAAGCAGGCCCTCATGAAATCCGCAACGGCAGACCGCATCCACAACCGCGAAATAGCGGGCGATCCGTTTGAAAAGCCGCACTTAATTTCAATCCCGCGTTTCCTCCACCTTGCAGTCAAGACGGCCGCGCGCAAGGCGCACCTGCACGGAATCTCCCGGTTTCGCGTCGCTTGAGGATTTCAAGCCCTTGCCTTTCAGAGTGCAGATGCTGTATCCCCGTTCGAGAATCGTCAGCGGGTTGAGGGCATTGAGGTTTTTGACCACGCCTTCGAAGCGGTTTATTTCGTATTTCACCTGAGCGGTCATGCGCTGAACGAGCCGGTGCCGGAGCGCCTCGCTCCTTTCCGTGAGCGGCGCGATGCGTTTCTGCGGCGAAGCCTGAAACAGCCGCTCCACCTGGCCCTTCAGCCGTTCCCGCTGCAGCAGGACCCATTGCCCCAGCCCGCGCAGCAGACGGTGGTTGAGGTCGTCCAGGCGCTGCTCGTGCGGAGTGAGAATTTCCAGCGGCTGCTTGAAGAAACGGCGGTCCATCAGGCGGTGCAGCCGTTCGCGGTGCTCGATCAGCCGCCGCTCGCTGGTGGCGATCATTTGTCTTGTGTGCGATGCGATCGTGAACACGATGTCGCGCAGCACCGGCACCGTCAGCTCCGCCGCCGCCGAAGGCGTCGGGGCGCGCAGGTCCGCCACGAAGTCGGCGATGGTGAAATCGATTTCATGGCCCACCGCCGAGACCACCGGAATGCGCGAGGCCGCGATGGCGCGGGCGACCCGCTCTTCATTGAACGCCCACAGATCCTCGATCGAGCCGCCGCCGCGGCCCACGATGAGAACATCGATGCCGGTCAGCCGGTTGGCCCGTTCGATCGCCGCCGCCACCTCTTCGGCAGCGCCTTCCCCCTGAACCTTGACCGGAAACACCAGCACCGAGACTTTCGCATTGCGGCGGCGGATGACGTTCAGCACATCCCGCACTGCGGCGCCCGTGGGCGAGGTCACGACGCCGATTTTCCAGGGAAACTGCGGCAGGCTTTGCTTGCGGGAGGCGTCGAACAACCCTTCCTGTTGCAGTTTTTCCTTGAGCTGCTCGTAGGCTTTCTGCAGAGCGCCCAGTCCCACCGGCTCCACCGTCTCGACGATGATCTGGTATTCCCCGCGCGCATCGTACACCGTCAGCCGGCCGAACAGCTTGACATGATCGCCATCGACAAGGTCGAACTTGAGACCGGCCCGGTAATTCTTGAACAGCACACAGCGGATCTGCGATTTTTCATCCTTGAGCACGAAATACGCGTGCTTCGAGGCCGCCACCCTGAGATTGGAGATCTCGCCCTCCACCCACACAGAATCGAATGCCTGCTCCAAAACCGCGCGCACCCCGCGTGTCAGCTCGGAAACTTTGTAGACGCGGGGCGCCTCTTCCCCCGTCTCTTCTGGAAACAGTTCGTTGTTCATGTGATGAAACCGGACCGGCGGTTCAGGTGAGGCCGTTCTGCGCCCGAAAGGCCTTGAGCGTGTTTTCCATGAGCAGCGCGATGGTCATCGGCCCGACGCCTCCCGGAACCGGCGTGATCCAGGCCGCCCTGGGAGACACGGCCTCAAAATCCACATCGCCCACCAGCTTGCCGTCCACCCGGTTGATGCCCACATCGATCACCGCCGCCCCTTCTTTCACCATGTCGCCGGTCACAAATTTGGGTTTGCCGATGGCCGCGACCAGAATGTCCGCCGACCGGGTCACCTCGGCCAGATCGCGCGTACGCGAATGGCAGACGGTCACCGTCGCGTTGCGCTGCAAAAGCAGCATCGCCGCGGGCTTGCCGACGATGTTGCTGCGCCCGAGCACCACCGCCCGCGCCCCTTCGATGGCGATGCCGCTGTGATCGAGCAGCCTTATGATGCCCGTGGGCGTACACGGAGTGAGAAGCGCCTCCCCGGTCGCCAGATGCCCGACATTCACCGGGTGGAAGCCGTCCACGTCCTTCATCGGATCGACCGCTTCCAGCACCTTTTTCGAATCGATCTGTTTGGGCAACGGCAGCTGCACCAGGATGCCGCTCACCTCCGGATTGTTGTTGAGCGTTTCGATCAATTGAAGCAGCTCGTTCTCCGGCGTGGTTTCAGGCAGGTTGTGCTCGAAGGAAACGAATCCCAGTTTCTGGCAGGTCTTGTTCTTGTTGCGGACGTACACCGCCGATGCCGGGTCGTCGCCGACCAGCACCGTCGCCAGCCCCGGCGACTTGCCGGTTTTCTCCTTCAGCGCGGTCACGCGTTCCGCGATGGTTTCCTTGATTTCAGAAGCGACTTGCTTGCCGTCGATGAGGGCCATGGTTCACTCTGAGTTGCAGGTGGTCTGACGGACGGCCCCAAACGGTCCGCGGACCCGATGCCGCGTTGTTCGAATCGTCGAATCAGGTTGGGGCGGCAGGCATATTACCAGAAACCGCCGGGCAATGGGGTTTTTATGCGCGTCTGAGGAAGTGCGTGACGGGGAGAACGGTCAGTCGATTTCCAGTTCCTTGATGAGCCGGGAAAGATAAGAGCGCTGCACGTTGAGGATCTTCGCCGCCTTGGTGCGGTTGCCCGCTGTGGATTTCAGCGTGTTCATGATGAACGTGCGCCGGAAGGAATCGTTGGCTTCCTTGAGCGAGGAGCCGACATTGACTTCGATGGGAGTCTGCTGCGATTCAAACGGAAACGCCTCCGGCGTCAATTCAGTGCCGTCGGTGAGAACGATCGCGCGCTCCATCGTGTTTTCCAGTTCGCGGATGTTGCCCGGCCAGTTGTATCCCATCAGATGGGCCATGAGATTCTTGCTGATTTTTCGGCTGGGCTGGCCATCGGGCGTGTGTTTTCTCATGAAATAGGTGACCAGGTCCGGAATGTCCTCCCGCCGTTCGCGCAGCGGCGGCAGTTTGATTCCGATGACATTGATTCTATAATAGAGGTCCTGGCGGAACTGGCCTTCCCGCACCATCTGTTCGAGGTCGCGGTTCGTGGCGGTGATAATACGCACGTCCACGTTGATGGTTTCGGTGCCGCCCAGACGGATGAACGATTCCTCCTGGATCACGCGCAGCAGTTTCACCTGCATGTCCATGGGCATTTCGCCGATTTCATCGAGAAACAGCGTGCCGGTGTGCGCCGCTTCGAACAGGCCGATCTTGGTGGTGTCGGCGCTGGTGAACGCGCCTTTTTCATGGCCGAACAGCTCCCGCTCGAGGATGGAAGCGGGCAGGGCGCCGCAGCTCACCGAAACGAAGGGCTTGGTCTGCCGCGGGCCGTGATCGTGAATCAGGTGCGCGAACAACTCCTTGCCGGTGCCGCTTTCACCGGAAATCAGCACCGCGGCCTTGGAGTCGGCCAGCCGTTCCGCGAGCGCGATGCATTTCTGGATGGCCTGGCTTTCGCCGACGATCATGTACCGTTTCAGGTATTTTTCTTTCAGCCGGTTGAATTCCTCGCCCAGGGCCACCCGGCTTTTGGATGCGAGAAAAAATTTGGGAATCATCAGGGCGAACTTTTCCAGGATCTCCACGTCCTTTTCGGAAAAACCATCGCCATCCTGCTTGTCCATGAACTGAATCACGCCGATCACTTTTTTTTCCAGGATCAACGGCATGCAGGCGATCGATTCCACCAGATCGTGCACCTCTTCGCTGACTTTTTTGAACCAGCGCGGGTCGTTCTGCACGTCGTTGGACACGATGGCGGTGCCGGTCTTGGACACCGTGCCCGCGATGCCCACTCCGGGAGGGATCTCAATGTCCTTGAGCTGCCCCATGTTTTCCCCCGAAGCCTGGTAGTACTGCAGTTTTTTGGTTTTTTCGTCCTGAACCAGCAGCAGCGAAGCGTTCCGGGCGCTCACGATTTCCGCGGCGGTATTGATGACCGTGCTCAACAGTTCGTCGATTTCCATCGATGAGGTTTTAAACAGGGAAGATATTTTCCGGATGGCCTGGATATTGGCTTGGTTGTCTATCAGTTTCATAAATCGACCCGTTTGAGACGCCGCGTTCTTAATGTGTAAAAGGGAATCCATCCCTCATATATTTTTAAACACAAAACTCAAAGTATGCATAAAAGTATACACCTTTTTCAACTTTTTGAAAAGTCCTAAAAATTCAGACTTTTTTTACGACTAAAAAATAACGATTTTGTATAAATATTGCTAATTATCTATTTTTACCACCCATCGAAGGTCGGATTTCCACTCTTTTGACCACACATCCAAAATCCAGAAAACGCATATTTTACAAAAATTTACATAATTTTGTGAAAATGACCGGCCGCCGAACCCGCCCCCCCCTGAAACACTCCGCTTTCCCTGAGGTCGGGTTCCGATATGCTTTTCAGGCGGTTGAATTTGCAACCCGGCGGCATTCCAGGTGCCTGCCATGAGCCCCTCCTTGCCGTTTTCCCGGCCTGTTCCATCCCGCATTCAGGCCGTTCTTCTGCTCGTGTGCGCCGGGATTCTGGTGTATTTCAATTCCCTGGCCGGCAGCTTCCAGTTCGACGACCGCAATCTTCTGGAAAAGCCCTGGATTGAAGACCTCGATGCATTCAAAGAGCACGTCAGCCTGCTGGATTTCCAGAACCGCCCGGTCCTGCTGCTCACGTACGCCCTCAACAACACGCTGCAGGCGAATCAGGCATTCGGCTTTCATGCCATCAACCTGCTGCTGCACCTTTGGGTGACGCTGCTGATTTACTGCATCGTGCTCAAAACCCGGAACTGGGTGCCGGAGCGGCGGCACGAACCCGGCGATTCAGACGCGTCGCCCTTGCCGTTCCTCTCAGCCCTGCTGTTTGCCGTCCACCCCCTCAACACCGATTCGGTGTCCTACATTTCCTCACGTTCCACTTTGTTAACGGCGTTTTTTTATTTGCTCGCCCTGTATGCGTTTGTGTCTCTGTTTTCCGTGCGCTCTCGCGAAATAAAACCGCGCCGGATCTTGATTCTGGCGCTGACGGTTCCTCTTTTCGCCTATCTGTCCCTGGCGTCCAAACTGATCGCCGTCACCCTGCCCGCAGCTCTGGCGCTGTGGTTTTTCGCCTTCATCTGCCCGCGTGAATACCCGGACCTGTGGCAGCGCCTGACCCGCAAACGCTCGCTCACGTTTTTTGCACTGGCCATCGTTTTTTCGGCCAGCGTTCTGGTCTGGATCGGCCCCGACGTTCTTTACACACCCAAAGATCAGGGCGTGGAGCTGTTCGGACGCTGGCCCTACTTCTGGGTGCAGATGAAGGTGATCGCCTTTCATTACCTCAAGTTGTTCGTCGCCCCCTTCAATCTCAATGTGGACATTGGATTTCCGTTCACCCGCCCCGCGTCGGACCCCGCAATCGCTTTTGCGGTGGCGATCCTGGCCGCGCTGGTTTATTCGGCGCTGCGCTTCGGCAGCCTGTGGGTGCGTGTGGGCACGCTCTGGTTTTTGATCGCCCTCGCCCCCACTTCCAGCCTCGTCCCCTTGAACGACCTCGCCGTCGAACACCGCCTGTACCTGCCCATGACCTTGGGGCTCTGTCTCATCGCCGCTTGTGCTCTCAGGCACATCCTGCGTTCCCGCCCGCTTGCGTGGGCCTTGGGCTGCGTGCTCCTGTTGAGCGCCGGGACGCTGGACCGCAACCGGGTCTGGATCGACGAGTTCAGCCTGTGGCAGGACGCAGCGATGAAAAACCCGCATTCTCCGCGCACCCACAACAACCTCGGCAAGGCGCACTACGAGGCCGGCGATCTTGAGCAGGCACTCAGGCATTTTCAAAAAAGCGTGGCGAGCATTCCCAATTTCACCGCCCTGCACTACAATCTTGCGGACCCGTCGCGTTGGCTTGCTCGCTCAGAGGATGGGCAGATAAATGTTGAGGAGAAAATTCTCAAAGCGGATTTTGCCGAACCGCACTACAACCTGGCCAGTGTTCACCTCGATCTCGGACAGCTTGCAAACGCCGCCGCCGAATACCAGAGGGCTCTCCATTTGCAGCCTGGGCATTACGGCGCGCATCTGGGCCTCGGTTCGGTCCACGCCCGGCTGGGTCAACTGGAGAAAGCCGAGTCGCATTACCGCAAGGCGCTGGCGATCAAAACCGCATCGGGGGCCGAAGACGATGCGCTGGCAAGGCTCAACCTGGGGGAGCTGTATGGCAAGTCCGGACGATTTGAAGAGGCGATCCGCCAGTTTCATCGCGCTGTGCAGAACGATCCTTCGCTGATGCTCGCGCATTACAACCTCGGCGTGGCCCACTCCGCCATGCGCCAATGGCAACAGGCCGAGCGCTGGCTGTCGTCCGCCCTTTCCCTCGATGCGGCGTTTCAGCCTGCGCTGTTCAACCTGGGCCGGGTTCTGCAGGAAAAAAAACAGTGGGACCGTTCCAGCGCCCAGTTCGAACGATATTTAAAGCTCAAAGGTCCCGACGCGCGGGCGCACTATCAAATCGGCTGGAACCATCAGCAACAGGGCCGCTTGCAGCAGGCTGAAACCCACTATGAGAAAAGCCTGTCTCTGCAGGCGAATTTTTTGAGCGCCCACGTCAACCTCGGAAAAATCAGCCACGCCACCGGTCAACTCGACCGCGCCCGCCGCCATTTCAACCGGGCGCTCGCGCTCAACCCGACGCCCGCGCAGAAAGAAGAAATCATGAAGCTGTTGCAGAATCTTTCCTGACTCACCGGTAGCGATCGCATATGAATCCGCTCCATAAAACGCCACTCACACAACCTGTCCGGGACAACCTGCGGGCGATCCTGTGCTTGAGCGCATTGGGCATCCTGACCGGATTCGGCACGCTGCATTCGCCGTTTTTATACGACGACGAGCACGCCATCGTCGACAACCCGTACATCCGCGATTTGGGCGACTTTCAGAACACCGTCGGCATCGAAAACATCTTCAACCGTTCGGTGCTGCTTTTGACCTTTGCGCTGAACCGGCATCTGGGCGGACTGCACGTTTTCGGCTACCACCTGATCAATATCTGGCTCCACATCGGAGTCGGCCTGGTGTTTTATTTTGTGACCACAAAACTCATTGCCCTGGGCTCCGCGCAGCCGAACCCGCGTCTCGCCCCCCTCCCCCTGTTTGCGGCGGGAATCCATCTGCTGCATCCGATGACGGTCGAATCGGTGACTTATATTTCCAGCCGCTCCTCGCTACTGGCCACGTTTTTTTTCGTCCTCGGGCTGTACTGTTTTCTGCTCGCCTTTCCCACAGATGGCGGAAACAGACCACGATCCTTTGCGGCGCTGACGGGAGCGCTGATCTGCTTTGTGCTGGGAACGGGAACCAAGGAAATCATCGTCACACTGCCGGTGCTCGCCTTCGCTTTTCTCTGGCTGCGCACCCCACCGGGTAACCGGAAACAGCTGCTGTTCGCCGGAATCGCAATCGCGTCGCCGCTGCTGATTTACCTGACTTACCGGTACTGGCACCTGGGCGATCTTCTGACGCTGCGGGCCGATCCGGATTCCGCCGCCATCGACCGCGCCGGTTATGCGTTGACCCAGATCCGCGTCCTGATTTTTTACTACCTCGTCAAGCTGTTCCTCCCGTTCAACCTGAATTTCGAACCGGACGTCCGCCTCATTGAAACCTTTCTCGATCCCCTGTGGATCGCCGGATTGTGCGTTTTGACCGGCTTGACGGTCTGGGCGGTGAAGCAGCGATCCAACCTGGTCCGCTTCGCGCTGCTCTGGGGGCTGGTGACCGTCCTCCCGACATCCAGCCTCATCCCCTTAAAACAGATCGCCACCGAACACCGCACCTACCTGCCCGGTCTGGGCATCCACCTTATGCTCGCCCTGGTGGTTTTACAGACAGTTTCTTCGAAACGATCGCTGCGCCTGTGCGGATTCGCCTTTTTCGCATGCATGGCTGCGCTCAACCTGAACCGGAGTCTGGATTTCCGCACTGAAACCGCACTCTGGCAGGACACCGCCGCCAAATCACCCGGCAAAGCCCTGGTCCACAACAACCTGGGCACCGCCTATTTGACCGAAGGCAACGACGCCGCGGCGCGGGCGGCTTTTCTGAGAGCGCTTGAGATCAATCCCTCCCATTCCGACGCGCACATCAATCTCGGCCACCTTCTCACCCAAAAAGAACGATGGCAGGAAGCGAAAAACCACTTCGACCGGGCCCTGCTTTTAGGATCGGCAAAAGCCAATGCCTTTTTCAATGCGGGCCGGGTGCGGCTTGAGCTTGGGCGGGAAGCCGAAGCCGTTGCCTTTCTGGAAAAAGCCGTGGCGCTGAAACCGCACCGGCCGCACTACCATTTTCATCTTGGCAACGCTTACCGCAAGCTCGGCCGCTACGATGACGCCCTGAAAGAATACCGGCAGGTGCTCAAGATCGAACCTCAACATCCACAGGCGCACAACAACACCGGCATCATTTTTTACAAGCTGAAAAACTTTTCTCTCGCCGAACCGGCTTTCAAGCAGGCGCTGGCGCTGGAAAGCGACTCGCCCAAGATCCACAACAACCTGGCCAGCCTGTATCTGGCGCAAAACCGGTTTCAGGAAGCCGCGGTCCACCTTGAAGAACTTCTCCTTTTACAGCCCGGGAACAGCAAGGCCCGGCAACTGCTGACCATCGCGCAGACTTTCACAGATAGCCGCCGGCCATGAGAACTCCCGCTGTGTTTCCGCTCACAGGCATCCCCAAGCTGCGTGTAGGCGGCATCATCCTGATCGCGGCGCTGGGTGTCTGCATTTATGGAAACCACCTGCACAATCCGTTTCAATTCGACACCGTCGCTTACATCGAGAAGCAAAACCTGAGCGATCCCCGCGGCATGCTCACATTTCATTTTTTCACGCAGCAGTATTTTTCCCGCAGTCTGCTGCAGATGTCGCTCGCCTTGAATGCCCTGCTGGGAAATAAAAATCCTTTCGGCTACCACCTGCTGAACCTGGCGCTGCACATCCTCAACGCCATCCTGACTTTTTTTATAACGGAGAAAGTCCTGCGGCATTTCGCGGTTCTTAAAAGAGCGGGGCCGGAGCGAAAAGTCGGCATTTCCCTATTCGCGGGGCTCTTGTTTCTATGTCATCCGATGCAGACCGAATCGGTGCTTTACATCATGAGCCGCTCGGAAGTTCTCGCCGCAACGTGTTATCTGCTGGCTTTTTACCGCTTCCAGTACTGGCTGGAATCCCGTTCACAAAAACATTCATTTTTTAATTTTTGGGGAACGTGGAGCACCATCGCCGTTCTGTTCGTGCTTGGCTTCAGCGCCAAGCAAACCTGCATCACCCTGCCCGCCGTTCTTTTTTTGTACGCTCTATGCCTCCCGCCAGCGGACTCCACGTTGCTTGCATATTTGCGCCGATGGAAATGGGTCCTCTCCGTCATCGGCATAACGGCGGTTGCCGTTCTCTTTCACAAACTGCTCACCGATGAGACGTTTCTGATCGGACCGGTCGATCCGGACCAGATGGTGGGAAGAAAAAACTACATGCAATCGCAGCCCTACGTGATCGTGTTTTACTATCTCAGGCTGCTGCTCTTTCCCGTCAATCTGAACATCGATCCCGACATTCCAGTGATCACGCATTTGCTTTCCCCGCCGTTCCTGCTTGCTTGCAGTGTGATGGCACTGGCCTTGTTTCTGGCGATCCGCAAAGCCGCATCCCGCGTGTACCTGTTCGGACTCGGCTGGTTCGCGATCGTTCTCTCGCCCTCTTCCTCCATCGTCACGCTGCACGACCTTGCCGCGGAACACCGGGTGTACCTCGCCGCTTACGGCATTGTCCTCACAATCACCCTGCTTGCCGTAACCGCACTGCAACGCCTTCCCGTGCGCCGGAAACCATTCCACACACGTCCGGCATTGGCGATGGGCGTTCTGGTTTTTCTGAGCATACTGACGATCGACCGCAGCCTTGACTGGCGCAGCGAACGAGCGTTGTGGGAAGACACACGAAAAAAATCCCCCCATCTTGTCCGTCCTCTCATCAACCTGGCGCGCGCGCATCAACTTGCGGGCGACACCGATACGGCCGTTGAGCTGTATCAGGCATCGCTTGATAAAGCGCCCGGCATCTTCATCACAAACTACAATCTGGGAGAGTTGCAGCTCGCCCGCGGCAATTCAGCCGAAGCCTTGCGGCTATTGGAGCGCGCCCGAATCCTCAAACCCACCGTACCGGAGGTGCACGGCAAACTGGGAGAGTTGCAGCAAAACCTCGGACACTATGAGCAGGCCGCCCGGCACTACCGCACCGCCGTCGAGCTCAATCCACATTACGCCGAGGCCTTCCGCAACCTGGGCGTGCTCCACTATTACCACCTCGGCAATCCGGAACTGGGCCGCCTGTATTTTTCCCGCACCCTCACGCTGAACCCGGACCAGGCTGAGGCAAAGCAGATCCAGAAACTCATCCGGCAGACTCCGCCTCCAAAAGGCCCGGCTTGATTGAACACGCCGCGCCATGCTGGCAGGCAAGGAAAGTGTGCATGTTCTCCCGGTTGAAAAGCGCCATCCCTTGTGATAACGTAACCCGCAAAAAATGCCGAAGTGGTGGAACTGGTAGACGCGCTGGACTCAAAATCCAGTGGGGGCGACCCCGTGTCGGTTCGACTCCGACCTTCGGCATTCCTTTTTTCCTTTCAGCGGTTTTCACTTTCTCACGATCATCGGGCGCAACCGAACTCTCCATACGGCCCGGATATAAACCGCTCCCGCACACCTTCCCGTTAGAAGCGGATGTTCTCAGTATGATATAGTCGACTTTTTGCAAACAGTGGATCCTGTATTCTCGGAGGAAGAATCAATACATGCTGCGGCCCTTCGTGTTAGCGTTGTTCGTCTGCCTTTTATTGCCAACACGTCTCGTCGCAGACGAAGAACCCGATCCCGGCCAATACGATCTCGGACAGTACATCAACGTTCAGTTTGAGAACGACCTGTTCGGCAGGGGCTCGGACCGTCACTACACCCACGGCTCGCGCATCTCTTACCTTTCCGCGGAAAAACCCACCCACTTTGAAAAGAAAATAAAATCCACCGTTCTCGCGGCGATTCCCGAATTTCTCATTCCCAAGACCCGGCGCGTCAGTTTCATCCTCGGGCAGAACATCTTCACCCCGGAAGACATTCTCGAAGAAAACCTGATCCAGAACGACAGACCCTATGCCGGATGGCTCTATCTGGGCACCGGTTTCGTGTCGGAAGGCGGAGGGGAGAGGCGCCCTTTCATGGAAAACCTGGAATTGAACCTGGGAGTGGTGGGCCCTGCCTCGCTGGGGGAACAGGTGCAGACCCAATGGCATCGGCTCATCGGCGTCAATCTCCCCAGAGGCTGGGACAACCAGTTGGACAACGAACCGGGCATCGTACTTTTTTACGAACGCAAATGGCCCATCCGCCCCGAGGAAGAAAAATGGACCACCATCGTCGACCTCACGCCGCATGCCGGCTTTGCGCTCGGCAACGTCTACACCTATTTCGCGACAGGGGTCACGGTCCGCGTCGGCAACGACCTGCCCAACGATTACGGCCCGCCGAGAATCCGTCCCGGCCTTTCCGGGTCCGGTTTCTTCAAACCCCAAAGCCGGTTCACCTGGTATCTGTTTGCCGGCGTAGAAGGCCGCGCCGTCGGCCGCAATATTTTTCTCGATGGCAATACGTTTTCAGACAGCCACAGCGTCGATAAGAAAACCCTGGTGGGCGACCTTCAGGTCGGTATCGTCGTGACCCTGTACCGCGACTTCCGCTTCGGGTTCACCAATATTTTCCGCACCAAAGAATTCGACGGCCAGCCTCAGGAAGACAACTTCGGCTCGTTCAATTTCTCATACCATTGGTAAAAGTCACAGGCTGCACTTGTGTGCAGTTTGAATTTGTGAGAAACCGAACTCAGTGAAAACACCGGACCCGTTTGCAGGACCGGAGCACTTGGGCGTGTGGGACTCAGCGCCGGCAATCTGGGAAAATGGAAGGGTTTTGATTTTAACGACAGGATTGGTTTTTCCATGCCATGCCAGGAAGCCGCCGCAAGAACCAGCGTCACGATAAAACACAAAACGAATTTCAGGACCGGGTTTTCCGGATACAGCCATCCCTGGGAGGCAAAAACCGTTTGCAGGATCAACGGTGTGAACAGGTGATACACGTAAACGCCGTAACTGATCTTTCCGAAATAGACCAGAGGTTTCACCGCGAGCATACGTCCCGCCACGCCCTCGATGCCCTGAGCCGCCCGTCCCACCAGCCATAAAAACCCTGCGGCCCGCACCGTCTCCATCCACACGATGTCCACATTAAGATAAGATGCCTTCAATGCCAGTGCCGTCCAGACCGCGGACACGGCAAACATTAAAAATCCCAGTTTCATCACGGCGTCCCGCAAGCCGGGCCGGTTCTGTGTCCAGGCCAGAAGCGCCCCCATCCCCAGGCTGTCCCACGAGGAAACGGGCAGCGTGAACAGGGTGATAGGCTCGAACGCCCACCACTCCATTCCAAGCAGGCGAAACAACGGCCCGCTCACGATCATCAGAGCAATCAACAGAGGCAAATAGGCACGCCGGACGAACAGGATGCACAACGGCCAGAAAAGATAAAACTGCTGCTCCACCGCCAGGGTCCAGAAATGACTCGTGGATACACCCCAGTCGCCCCGCAGCGCGATCAGAAAGTTGGAGCCATACATCGCATGCCAGAAGAAATCCTGCCGGACTTCGCTGTTACCCGCCAGGTAGGCAACGAACAGAGCGCAATAGTAAACGGGAAAGATCCTCAAAAAGCGCCGGCGGTAGAATCTCCGTAAAGCGCCGCTTCGATCTTTCAAATAGGGAAGTGAATTTCCCCGGTCCTTAAGCAGGAGACTGGTGATGAGAAATCCGCTGAGCACAAAAAACAGCTGCACACCGGAATGACCGAGTTGATATTTTTCTGAAAATACGGAAGGACAGAAATGATGAATGAGAACCGCAAACACCGCAAAGGCACGCAAGGCATCCAGTTGCGGCATGTATCCGGCTGGGGGCGTCCTGTCGGTCAAACGGCCTCCTTGTCAGCGAGCGAGTCTCAATCCATTCATGCAGACTTCACGCTGAATTGAAGATCATTTTGAATTTAATGCAGGCAAGCTTTGGTGTTTCGGCTGCGGGAAAGAATTCTCAGTCAGAATCTAAACAGAACGGAACGATGTGATCTCGATTCCCATTTGCTTCAGCGCGGAAGCCACGCGGGAGTCGCACAACACCTTGAGTTCCTGTTCGCGTTCGAATCGATACACCGTTTTCAATTTACGCAGTCCCGCTCCCTTGCCGGGGTGGCAGGCGAGTTCCGTCAATCCGGGCGGCAGGGAACTGAGGATTCTGAGCAAATTGTTCCTGCGAATGCCATGCGCGACGCGTCCACCCTGGCTGGACTTTCCGTAAAATTTCCCGCAGTACCGGATTTTTGCACTGAAGTGCCGGATGGGAACTCCAAGAGTGTTCGCCGTTTCAATGAGGATGGACCGAACCGGTTCGAGCAGGTGGATGTGCTGGTGCGAATCGATGTGTGAGGGGTCCCGGCCCACAAACCGGCGAAACAGCTCGATCTGCCGGGCCACTTCTTTTCGCACCGCCTGCCGGTCTCGCCAGGGAACCACTCTGTACAGCACGGACCACCTGCCATTGCGATACACCGCCTCCTGCAGATCCACATGGATTCCCAGGCAGAGATCCGCATGTCTTCTGGCGTAGGCCGCCGCCTCCATTGCCGCCGGCCAGCGCACCATGAGGCTGGCGCTGCTCACGATGCCCCGCTCGTAGGATTCGATGATCCCTCGATTCACCGAAGGGCTCAGGCCGAAATCATCGGCGTTCACGATCACCCGTCGTTTTTGCGTCATTCCCTGCTACAACCCCATCACATCCAGCACCTTTCCCAGAACCTTGTCAGTGCTGAAATACTCATGCGCGATCTCTTTGGCGGCCCGGCTTTGCCTGGCGTAATCGGACTGGATCGCTTGCACGGCGTCCACGATGTCGTCCATTTTAGAAAAGGAAAACAGCCCTTCTCCGGTCGGGATGAATTTATTAAACGCCGTGTCCTGCGAAATGACCGGCCTGCCCGCAGCCAGGTAGCAGACGCTGCGGTCGCTGAACCAGCCGCTGCGCAGCCGGATGTTCTGGTCTTTCGCGACCGTGAACTCCCCCGAAGAGGTGCGAATGTAGTCGCGGTAATCGGCGGGCTCGCGCATGCCGCGCGCGGAAACAATGTCCCACCCCTTCTGCCGCATCCATTCGGCTTCCTTGTCCTTGATGCCTTCCAGCGCCAGCTCGATTTTCAGAGCGGATTTCACCGGCAGATCGGCGAACCGCTTGAACTCGAGATCCTTCCTCCAGAAATACGTTTCCCCCTTCCACACCACGTCTTTGCCAAGATTGCGCCAGTTCGAAATGGTGGTGAGTTTTTGCTGAGGCTTGGGCGATCCGTTGCAGTCCCACCAGTCCAGGCAGACCGGAGGCCGCGTGGGCAGCCACTCGTGCTTGTCCACCGGCACGAGGCAATCCGGATTGCCCAGATTTTCGCCGTAGGTGAACAGATAGTCGTAAGCGTCGAACTCGCGTATGATCTCCCGGTTTCCTTCCGCGACCTGGATCTGCGGCACCACCGGGTCCGTCTGCAGATACGCGAGGCATCGAATGCCTTCCTGATCCGGCCGCAGATGATGCGACCCGCACAGGTTGAAGACCGCATCGACCTCCTTATACAGATTTTTCAATTCTTCAAGGTCGAGGGCGCCGTAACAGGTCTCTTCGGGAACGTCGGAGTTGTATTTGGGCGGACGAAACGCCCAGCGGTCCTCGAATCCGATTTCCGCCATTTTTTCTTTGAGGTATTTCAGGTTGATCAGCGGATCCTCGACGGGGTTCCAGGTGTCCGGATCGAAGATCAGATTGTTGGAATCCTCCACGTACCACACATCGAACCCGAGACGCCGGAATCCCACCAGGTGATGCAGCACCTGCCAGGTCATCCCGCCGAACGGGTAGGACGCGAGAAAACCCCAGACGATGATTTTTCCCCGGTCCGCTTTGGGATAGGTTTCGTTGCGTTTCATGAGTCGTACCTGAAATACCCCTGTCGTGAAGTTTCCATCAGGCCACAGGATCTCCCTCATCCAGCGGAACGGAAACCTCTGAATGCAGTTTTAAGGTTCCGCCGGGACGGATTTCGATCAGCAGGTCGCAGCTATCGAGCGTGCTCAGGCGGTGCGCGATCATGAACGTGGTGCGGTCTTGCATCAGGTGTTCGACCGCCTGCATGATGCCCGCTTCCGTCCGGTTGTCGACCGAGCTGGTCGGCTCATCGAGAATGAGCAGCGGCGCGTCTTTGAGAAACGCCCGCGCCAGAGCGATCCGTTGCCTTTCCCCGCCCGAGAGGCGCATGCCCCGCTCGCCCACCAGAGTCTGGTAACCTTCGTCGAGCTTTGTGATGAATGCGTGCGCGTTGGCCGCTTCCGCAGCGGCGATGATCTCGCTTTTGCTCGCCTGCGGCCGTCCGTAGGCGATGTTCTCCTCGATCGTCGTGGAAAACAGCACCGGCTCCTGCAGCACGATGGAAAACTGATTGCGCAGATCCGCGATCTTGAAGTTGCGCAGGTCTTCCCCATCGAGCAGAATCTGACCGCTGACCGGATCGTAAAAACGCGTCAAAAGGCTCACCAGCGTGGTCTTGCCGACCCCCGTCGGCCCGACGATTCCCACCCTTGTTCCGGCCGGAACCTTAAACGACACGGTGTCCAAAACTTTGGGTCCGCCGTTGTAATGAAAGGAAACGTCGTGCAGTTCCACTTCGCCCCGGGCGCGCTTGAGCGGCAAGGCCTGCGGCCGCTCGGTCACATCCGGAATTTCATCCATCAGGTCGAAGGCGCGTCGCGCGCTCGCCAGCGAGTCCTGCAGCTTCGCCACGTTGTTGCTGATGGTCTCTAAGGGTCCGTAAAGCTGCGTGATGTAGGCCATCACCAAAAGCAGCTCCCCCAGTGTCAACGCTCCCGACTGCACGCTGCGCACGCCGATGAACAGCACCGCCGCGGTGCCGCCGCCGATCACAAGGTTGACGATGAGCCCCAGCATGCCTTCGGCGAACGACAGCTTCACCCGCGCGTTCAGGGTTTTCTGCGACTGCTGGACGAACCGTTTCTCTTCGCATTTTTCCCGGCCGAACGCCTTCACCACCCGCACCGCGCTCATCACTTCCTGCACGATGTTGAGAACGCGGCTTTCCATATTTTTAAAGTCGCTGTACCGGTCGCGCATCCGCAGGTTGTACAAATGGCACATCACAAACAGAAACGGGCAGACGCCAAGAGCGATGAGCGCCAGTTGCAGGCTAATCATCGCCGTCACGTAGATCATCGCCACCAGCATCGCCACCGCCGACACGAAGGGGATCAGGCCGAAGATGGTCAGGTACTGAATGGAAGGCGCGTCGTACTGGATACGGTAGATGGAATCCGCGGTTCCTCTGGAATCGTGGAACAAAAACGAGAGCCGCTGCAGATGACGGAACAGACTCTCGCGGAAATTGAGCGTCATGCGTTCGCCAATATAAGTCTGGAAAACGTAACTGCCCAGCGAATGCAAATGGTAGACGAGCACCACCAGGATCTGCAGAACCACGACCAGAACGAGCAGCGCGGCAGTGGAATTTTCGATTCCGTCGGGAATGAAAAAACCGAGAACCTCCGGCATGGGCGCCGTGCCGAGCACACTGTCGACCGCGATCTTGAGCGGCACCGGCAGAAGCAGCGCCAATGGAGCCGACAGCAGTCCTAGAAAAAAGATCGCCGCAAGCTGCGGCCAGTAAGGCCGCGCCTGCGCGAAAATACGGCGAAACACCAGAATGTCGGAATATTTTTTCACGAGCATGTCCGCGCCGTCAGCTCTGCTTCAAGGTGTAAAGGAGCGTCGCCGCGGCATGCGCGCATTCACGGAACATGCGCAGCACGATGCCCAGCGTGATCAAGCCGAGCAGAATGCAGGCGCCCCAGGCGCCGTCCAGCCCGGCCCACACGGTGAGCAGTCCGAACAGGATCGAAAGTCCCAGAGCCAGTTTCGAGCATTTGGGCCAGGAGCGGAAACGGATCATCTGCTTGCCCCAGCCGTGTTCCTCGATCGCCATGAGCATGCGCACCGAACCGCAGAGCCCGCCGCGGATTTCCAGGTCCCAGGGATTGAAATTGCCGCCGCGGAACACCGGCGCGTTCTGCTTGCGTAGCGAACTCTCGACAGAAGTGAGCAGCGTCTGCGGCGCGTTCCAGGTCTCGCTCCAGATCGAATGCACACGCCGCCAGGGCACGAGGAATCCGGACACCCCGCGGATGCGCCAAGGCGTCAACCCGAAACGCAGCCGGCCGATGAGGCGGGCCATGGGCTGAATGAGATGCAGGGCCGCGGTCACGCTGTATTTTTTAAACTGTTCCCAGCGTGACGACGACGGCGTCGGAAAAGAAGCGCGCCTTGCACTGCGTACGGCCTGGATCACCGGAATGATGAAGGACACGACCGCCAGGGGCAGGGCGAACAGCAGCGGCGGCCACCAGATGCCGATGAAAGAAAGTACGGAAAACAGGACGACCATGAGATACCATTCCGGCATCAAAGGCAAAGAGAGAATCGTTCCCGGCGCGGTTTGATACAGCGACTGAAACAACGCCGACCCCCAGGTCCCCTGATACACCCTCCAGTTGCCGCCGCTCACCGGCTGCGTGAGCCCCTTGCCGTAGATGCGCCCCGACCAGGAAAGGTGGCCCGCGGCGCTGTATTTTTCCGGCCATTTCTCTTCCAGCAACGCCTCGGCTTTGCCGTAGCCCTGCTGCTGCTTCCAGTAGGTTTTAACCGAATTGCGGCAATGGTGCCAGACCACCGCCGCGGCGTTGAAGCCGATCTTCCATCCCTTGTCCTGCAGCCGCCAGCAGATGTCCACATCGTCGCCCGCAGCGCGGTATCGCGGATCGAACCCGCCGATCGCCTCCAAGGCTTCCTTGCGAAACGCCTTGTTGCAGCCGGGAATGTGTTCCGCTTCCTGATCCGATAAAAGAACGTGCGTGGGTCCGCCGGGTGCGTTGGCCACGCAATCGGCGATCACCCCGTCTCCCGGCGGCGCGATGTTCGGTCCGCCGACGCCGACGTAGGACGTCGTCATGAACGTCGTCGCCAGATACTTCAACCAGTGCGGGTCGGGATACGCGTCGTCGTCGATGTAGGCGACGATCTCACCGGTCGCCATTTCCAGGCCGGTGTTGCGCGCGTTGCTCAAACCGCGGTTTTCCGTGCTGATCAGCCGCACATCATATTCGCTGGCGATGTCCGGGGTGGCGTCGGTCGATCCGTCGTTCACCACAATGACTTCATAATCTGGATATTCCAGATTTTTGAGGCCTTCCATCGTGTCGCGAATGGTTCGCGCGCCGTTGAGACTGCACACCACCACGGAAATACGCGGCCAGGGCAGATTGGGCTGAAAGCTGACTTCATCGAACGCCCGCCGCACGGTTGCCAGGGCCGGCTTCGGTTGTCTATCACGGGTTATGAGGCCGAAATCCCAATCCTCGATGTCCGCCCCGCCGCAGTGCCATTCATCGGTCCAGGCAAACACGAACGCTCCGGCGCAGCCGGAAGCGTAGGTCGCGCGCACCTGCCAGTCGAGACTTTGCGCCTGCACCTCTTCGCCGTTGGTTCGGCTGTCGAGTCCCAATTCCGCGATCACAAGCGGGCGCTCGTCGGCAATGTTCTGCAGCCGGGCCAGGTAGCTTTTATATTTTTCAGGAGTCTCCAGATAAACATTGAAGCAGACCAGGTCGAGAAAAGGCAGTTGCAGGTATTCGGTGGAAGGGAAGTTGACGTACGTGAACAATCCTTTCGGATCTTCCGCTTTACCGGCAAGGTACATCTGTTCGATGAACGCTTCGATGCGATGGCGTCCGTACCAGCGCACGATCGAAGCGGATATTTCGTTGCCGATGCAGTAGCAGAGTATTGCAGGATGTTGATTGCACTTACGCACCGCTTCGCGCCACTCCTGGATGATCTGCTTCGTCTTTTTCTTATCATCCAAAAAAGCAACGTTCTGCGGCCACCAGACGCCCACCATCACTCGTAGAGAGTAACGCCAGGCCAGATCCAGAAGCCATTGCGGCGGATGCGTGTAAACGCGGATCGCATTGATCCCGTTTGCGGACATTTCCGCGAAATCCCGTTCTGCTGTTTCAGGATTTGGAAACTGTGTCCCGTCCTCCCCGGGCCTGAAGGTTCCATAGGTAACACCCCGGATCCAAAGCTTTTGATCCCCCAGGAAAATAAACTTGCCTCTTACTTCCGGGCGTGCCCCTGTTTTACTGGACATTTTTGCGCGAGACATAACTAACCTTCTCCATGATTAACTGATTGTGGATAAACCACTCCCACCAAAATTAACTGTTAATTTTGGCCCAAGAAGTCAAAATCGAAATGATTTTTTATTAACTTAAAATTCTATCTGAGAATCGAATAGGAAATAGATCACAACAACTTGTGATCTAGATCACAAAGGAAATTTCATTTAGGGGAGAGATTAATTATTAATATTTTAAAGCCGATGTCAATCGCGAACCTTTCTCCCACAAATAAAAATAACGCCTGTTCGGGCTTCCGATATCATCCCCACGAAATCAGGAATTAAAGCAATTGCCTTCAACAAGTTAACTTGTCCGAACGCAATCTTTTTCTGCGCCCCATTGTTTCGGCAAATGGATATCGGCCGGTCAATCCATCCCGCAGCCGAATGAAAACAAAGGAAATAATGAAAAACACCGTAAAGCACGCTGAGATTGCTGCGGTTTGATGAAATCGTGAAAATGCAGCGCGTGGAGGACAAACTCCAGCAAAATCAGAAAGGCGGATCAGGGTGAGGTGCGGAAACGGGCCTGCTCATCATTTTGGATGGTCCGTACTGGCAAGGCCAATGCCCACAAAACAAAATGAGAAAATGTTGCCTCATCGAACACAATCAATGACCGTTCGACGCCATGCAGATTGAGAACAGACCGACCCACCGTGTCCCGGTTGACGGGACACGTTTTTATGAGGAAAGACTTCGTAAATCTTTTACATAGTTCGAGCTTACTCCACAACAATCCGGACGCAAAGCAAAAACATGCGGCCTGCGAATCCAGCCGGGTTCCGATGCTGCTTTCATTGTAGAATGAGGCAGAAACCGCTAGCGAGGAGGAGAGAATGCAGAAAAAAATCAATTCCGTTCTGGTGATCGGGTTGGGGAAGGTGGGAACTCTGGTCGCGACGCTGCTCCACCAGAACGGGTTTCAGGTGACCGGCATGGACAAGAGCTTTGGCGGCGGACTGGCCTTCACCGCCATTCAGGGGGATGTGTCGGATGAAGGCTTTCTTTCAAAAAAACTCAATGAGCACGATGCCGTGGCCAGCTGCCTCCCCTACTGGCTCAACATTTCCGTGGCCAAACTCGCGCATGCGGCCGGCTGCCACTACTTCGACCTCACGGAAGATGTGCCCACCACCGAAGAAATCAAAAAACTGTCGCAAACGTCGCGCGGTATCATGGCCCCGCAATGCGGGCTGGCTCCCGGTTTCATCGCCCTGGCCGGCGCCCACCTGACAAAGCAGTTCGACAAGCTGAGGAGCATCGAACTCAGAGTCGGGGCGTTGCCGCAGCATCCCCGTGGACTGCTTGGGTACGCTTTCAACTGGTCACCGGAAGGCGTGGTGAATGAATACCTCAACGACTGCGAAGTGATCCGCGACGGCAAAAAAGCCAATGTCCCCTCCATGGAAAGTCTCGAAACCATCGTGATCGAAGGGATGCAGCTGGAGGCGTTCACCACCTCAGGCGGCCTGGGCACCATGTGCGAAACATTTGAGAACAAGGTCACGCATCTCAATTACAAAACCATCCGCTACCCCGGACACTGCAAACTGATGCGTTTTTTTTTCGACGAGCTGCACATGCGTGAAAACCGGGATCAGGCGGGGAAAATCCTGGTGAACGCCAAACCCCCGGTGAACGACGACGTCGTCTATGTGCACGCAGCCGTAGAAGGCTGGAAAGAAAACAATCTGAGCCGGGATGAATTCGTCCGCAGTTACTACCCCATCAAAATCGAAGGCGTCTCCTGGAAGGCGATTTCCTGGACCACCGCGGCGTCTCTCTGTTCCATCATCAACATGGCCGCGAACGGCAAGCTTCCCGAAAAGGGTTTTGTGAAACAGGAAGCCATCCCGCTCAACGATTTTTTCAAAACGCCGACCGGCTCGCTGTTTCTTAAGGATGGTAAGCAGAATCCGGGAAATTGACCGTCCGTGGGATCGCGCGACAGGCAGGATGCGATCAACTCAAATCGGAAGTAGGATTGAAACGGGAAAGTTGAGTGTGCGTCAGGGCTCTTCCGGCAAAGGCCCTTTATCGGCGACCGCCCGATTGGCTTTTCGCAACTCCATCACGGAAAGATCGAAAAACTCATCCAGTCGATGCCGCATGTTATCGGAAAGCACAACCAGTTTGGACCGCGCGTCTTTGGGATTGTCCTGCTCGATCAAAAACCCCTTTTCGATGGCGGTCTCCAGATACTTGCCCGCGGTCTGGGCGCTTTTGATCGCCTGCATGAATTTCAAGGCATCCGTCTTGCGGACCGGCTTGTCGTTCTTCCAGATGGCCGTGAGCAAATCCCAGTAAGCCGCAGAATAAAATTCCGGATCGCCCTGAAACACGTCCAGCCAGTTCACACCGATCCGGTCGATCATGAACAGATATTCTCGCCGCTGCTCTTTATTGTATTTCAGTTTCATGTTGAGCTTGAGGGACATGAGAAAACTCTAAAAAAGCAAACAAAACCGATCGGGTTCACAGTAGGATAACAACATCCGGTCTGTCGCTCATGGGTGTGGGTTCACTGCCGATAGGCCTTGTGACCAGGATAACTCAATTATTTTAAAACATTTACTGAGAATCACCCTCATTAGTATAATTACAAAAAAAACTTAAATCAATATTGACATCAAAATTATATCTATATATAATTATAAAATCCACTGGGGGGTTTTGCAATCGTTTAGGCCAGAAATCTTCTGTCCCATGAGGAGGACCTCACATGAAAAAGTCAGCCTTTTTCCTAACAGCCGGTTTTGCCGTCTATTTGATGAGCGCTCAAGCGGAAGCACACACAGTGGAAACCGGCATCGTCGTGAGCTCGCCCAACAGCTCCGTCGAATTCGTCATTGCAGGACCCGGCGCTCACTATGGTAACGTCGTTCAGCCCGTGCATTACCGGGGCCGATACGGATTCAAGCGTCATTTCAGAAGTCATCGGCCTTACGGCTATTACTATTTCGGTTTGCACAGACGGCCCCATTACGGGGGATACTACGGCGGCTTCTACGGCGGTCACAAGCATCGCCACGGAATCCATCATCACCATCGACATCATCATCGTCCGCACCTGCACCGGAACTTCGGCCATCACCGCAGGCACCATCATTTCCGCAGGGGCTTTGGGCATCATCGGAATTTCGGACACCACAGAGGGCATCATATCCGGGGCCGGTTCGGCCACCGGCATTAGAAAATAGTTTTTAGCTTTCATTTCAGCCGGAACGTTTGTTGTCAAGGACAGGACAAGACGGTTTCAACAGGAACGTTTCTGATTTGTTGATCTCGGCTGCAAAGGAAAAAGGGAGTCGGAAGGGAAGTTTCTTCCGGTTCCCTTTTTTATTTTCATTTGCGTGCACCCCGCCTAAAATAAGCACGGAAAGAACGACGGCCAGCAACATTTTCGGGAGTGAGGATGAAGGACAAATGGAAGCACAACCGGCGCAACGTGGAATTGTACAAAAAATCCCACCGCGGTGCGGACCTGAGAAAAATGGATTTGATCGGCGCCTCGTTGAGCGGCGCCTCGTTGCGGCGCGCGAACCTTCAGGGAACGGACATGCAGCGCGCCGATCTCAATAGCGCAGACCTGAGCGGCGCCAATCTGCAGAACGCCAATCTGAAATCCGCCATCCTGGCGAAAGCGAACCTGAAACACGCAAACCTGAACGGGGCGGATCTGCGCGGTGCAAAGATGCCGCATGCCCGCCTGCAGTCTGCGAATCTGCGGGGAACCACGCTGGAAAAAGCCGATCTCAGGGGAGCCAAGCTGGAGAAGGCCGACCTGGGACGGGCCAACCTCATCGAGACCAATTTCGCCAATGCCGATCTCAGAGAAGCCATCCTGAGGGCGGCGGATCTTCTGGACGCGGACCTGAGCCAGGCGCTCAATCTCGATTGCGGGCAGCTGCAGTCCGCCTTCATCGACAAGAACACCAAGCTTCCGGACTACCTTTCCATCACATGGGAATCCGAGACGTCCTTCAAATGCAGCAAAAAGAGCTGACCCCATGCAAGCGCCCGAACAGAATCTGCAGCAGATCCTGATTCATCACGAAATCTGGTATGACTCCAAGGGGCATGACGGAAAAAAAGCTGAACTCAACGGAGCGGATCTCGATTCCGCGAATCTACAGGGCGCCGTTCTTGTGGAAGCCAACCTGCAGGGAGCGAACCTCAACGCCGCAAACCTGAAACAGACGGATCTTCGCGGCGCCAACCTGCAGGACGCGCGTCTGACCGCCGCCGACCTGCAAAAAGCCAATCTGGAAGAAACCGATCTTTCCTGGGCCGATCTGAAAGGAGCGCATCTGGAAGACGTGAAACTCTCCGGCACCTATCTTCAGGGAGCGGATCTGCGGGGCGTCACCGGGCTCGCCCCCGGTCAGATCGAATGCGCGGTCATCGACGAAAACACACAGCTCTGATCCACCCCCGCTTTAAAAATCACGCACACGCTCCACAAGCTCGGGATGGTCGATGAAGGGATTGCGGTTTCCCTGCACCACTTCGATCATCGAGTTTCTTTTTTCTTCCCAGGCATCGGGAGGGTCCATCAGGTGCCAGTGACGCAGCCGGTCTTCCAGGTCCGCGTCCAGGGACAACTTGTACTGGTAGGACATATACAGATACGCCCGCGCCAGATCACCGCGAACGCCGGACCACGGCGCGGGTTTTTTGTTTTCACAATAATCGTATTCGGAGTGTCCCTGCCCGGTAGAGCCTCAGACCCGCATCCCCGAGCCGGGCGAGGGTGGGAAACAGGTTGTGCATGTCCGCTTCCCGCGTTTTGAATTTGGGCGAAATCTCCCCGCAGCACCGCGCGCCTTTGTAGGCGGTCTCCCCCGCGCGGCCGCACACATCCTGCTGCCAGCATTTCAACGTCCCGCCGAATTCTTCCGCGGACATCACATGAAACCAGTCCAGCACTTCCGAGCCGCGTTTTCGCCGCACTTCCCGGTCCGCCTGCTCGCAGCTGTTGGGATGCACCTGCTGGATCGAGTCGAAATAGCAACCACAGTGCAGCGTCTTGGTATGACCGCCTTCGTGATAGATCCCTTTGAGCTTCTTTTTCGAAATTTCCACACTGACCAGCGTGGAAGGCTGAAACAACTGCGGGTCGAAAGGCTGCGCCCAGGTGTTCGGGGAAAGCGAGATCGAAAATAACGCGGCAAGGCATGAAACGAAACAAATAAATCTCATGAAGGAGATTATAACAAATTCAAGCGTTAACGAACCAGTCAACCTTTTATCCGCAGCCCGTCTTTGAAAGACTCGCAATATCCAGCGCCGGACACAACGCGCATACCCGCATTTCGCGCCACGCTTGCATCAAAGAATCGTCACGGGAAAGGACACACCGGTCGACCGCAAGGACACTTGCGAAAAGCTCTGAAAAACCAGTGACTTTTTACCCCACCGGGAAGTTCTTGCCCGGTTTGCGCATGGCAGACACACCCATCCATTCCAGGCCAACTCTATGATTTTAAAAGAGCAGCCCCCTAGATCTTATTTTTGGCATCACTTTTGCTCATTTGAAAACAGCGAAATCGTTCGCGCACTTGACACTCGTGGCAGAGAACATGGTCCCACAAGCCAACATACTCTCCGTACTTCCCGCCAAAGCGCCCGTCGAAGTAGCTCCACCCAAACCCTCTTCGGCCGGCGACGATTCATTTCGCAGCCACATGGAAGACGCGGTGAAACACGCATCCTCAGAACGGGAAAAATCCACTTCCCGGGCGGAAGAAAGAGCGCAGTCCAATCCCGCCCCCAAAAGCACACAGGATACGCGCACGGACAACCGGCCGGTGCAGGAACACGAAAGTCCGAAGGAAGCAGCGCCGCCCGCAGCCCCCGTGCAAACCAAGCAGACCGAAACCGCCGAAACCGTGGACCGTATTCCCGCTCAAACCACAAACAACCGGGAAGCCATCACCGATCAGCTGAAAGCCTTGGGCGTGCCGCAGAACAATATCGACGAATTGCTCAATCTACTGAATCTGCGCGGGACCGCGGACCTCAAAACATTTTTACAGTCCCTCGCACAAACTTCCAGTCCGGGCGGCAACATGGATCTCACCGCCTTCCTCAAGTCTCTCGAGCAGACGCTGAACCAGCAGGCGGCATTGACCTCTCCAGCATTGGACGCACGCACGTTGCCCAAGACGCAACCGGCAGAGAACCCCGTCGCCCTATCTCAATCCAGTCCCGAAACATTGAGCGAGGACATTCTGCTTCAGGCGGGGCTGACGCAAAAGCAGGCGAAAGAACTGCTGGCTAAAGTTCCATCCGCTCCCGTTCATAAAGACGCAAGCCAGTTGAACCGCGAAACGCAGTTGAACGCCAAGACCGAAGCCGAACAAAAACTGGACCAGAAGCTTTCTCTTGAAAAGCTCCTCAACCCATCCGCGGAGGGTGCGTCCACATTGAATGAAAAATCACCCGTGCTGAAACCCGCAGCAGGCATCGGCAAGCCGTCTGAAAATCAAATCGATCCTAGTCTTCTCGCATCACAGGCGTCCTCCGCCTTCAAAGCCAGCTCCAACGCGGTGAAAGGCGCACAGACCCTATCGGATCAGCCGGATGTTCAAGTGACGCAGGTTCAGAACGGAAACACCTCCTCGACGAAGATTCTGGAATCCCAGAAAGCCCTCACCTCGCAGACCTACAATGCAAGAGGAACAGAGGACGCCAAAGTCATTCAACAAATACTGCATAAAATCTCCCTGCGCAGCCACGGCAACCAGAACGAGATCAAGGTGAGGCTGGAACCGCCCTCTCTCGGAACGGTCCGCATGAACGTGTCCACTTCCGGCGATGCGGTCAAGACGGTCATCATGACGGACAACAACACCGTCAAGCAAATCATCGAGAGCAACCTGGCGCAGCTGCGCGATTCCCTCAATGGCAACGGCTTGAAAGTCGAAAGCTTCACGGTTCTCGTGGGTGGAGAATCCGGGTCCGGTTCCCGGCAGAACACCCCGCACGAGCAGGCGTTCGCCTCCATCCCGGCATACGCACCCGAAGACGGTCTTTCCCAGGAGCCGGACTTTGCCGGCTTTCCATCGGCACGGGAAAGAATCCACTACGATGCGTCCGCCTCCATCAGCGTGATGGCATGATTCCTCGCTCAATTCAGAATGTCCGCAATCCTTTGGAGATAAAAAATGATTGAAGGCGTCACACCCGCTTCCGATCCCAAAGCGACATCGGCACAGGCCGTCGGCAGCCGCGAGCTCGGAAAAAACGAATTTCTGCAGCTTCTGGTCGCCCAGCTCGAAGCCCAGGATCCTCTGAGTCCGATGGATGCCCAGGATTTCAGCGCACAACTGGCGCAGTTCAGCACGCTGGAGCAGATCACCAACGTCAATTCCAACCTGGAAGAGATCAAGAAGTTTGAATCGGCTTTGAACAATTCCGCTTCGCTCAACCTCATCGGCAAACAGATCGATTCCCCCGGCAACACCTTTCAGCATCAATCCGGTGAATCCCGCACACTCAATTACACCCTGGATGCGGACGCCACACAGATAAACATCGACATCTTCGACGCAACCGGCAAAAACGTGACCACGCTTTCGTTGGCCTCGCAGTCCGCGGGTCCGAACCGGTTTGCGTGGAACGGTCTCGACAGCGAAGGACTGCCGGTCAAATCGGGAGCGTATCGATTTTCCGTCAGTGCCGAAAACAGTCAAGGCAACGCCGTGAACGCGAAGACCTTCGTCCAGGGCAAGGTCACGGAAGTGTTGTTTGAAGGCGCCGAAGCCTTCGCCGTGGTGGATGGACAGAAATATCCCGTGAGCGCAATCTCACGCGTCGGCATTTGATTCCGCAAAAAAGGAGAGATTCATGTCTTTGATCAGTTCCCTGTTTACCGGCGTCTCCGGCCTGACCAGCAACTCCCAGGCCATGAACATCATCGGCGACAACATCGCCAACGTCAACACGGTGGGGTATAAGGGCAGCAAGGCGGTGTTCAGCGATGTGTTCAGCACCCTGCTGACCAACGGCGAAGTGACCAGCCAGGTGGGCCGCGGGTCGCAGCTGCAGGGCGTGCTGCAGTCCTTCGGTCAGGGCGCGTTCGAATCTTCCTCCAACGCGCTCGATCTCGCTCTCGATGGATCGGGATTCTTCATCGTCAACAACGGCACCGGCAATTTCTACACCCGCGCCGGGCAGTTCAGGCTCAACGAGAACGGCGTTGTGCAGAACGTCACCCAGGACGTCCTGCAGGGGTTCCGCATCACCAACAACGTGACCTCTTCCACCTTGACCGACGTCGATCTCGCGGGCGTGCAGTCCTCGCCTCAGGCGACCACGTCGTTCACCCTCGGCGCTAATCTCAACGGAGCCTCCTCCGGCAGCACCACGTTCACCTCTCCCGTATCCATCTTCAATTCCGTGGGATCCCAGGTCATCCTGAGCCTCACGTTCACCAAAACGTCGACCTCCGCGAACACCTGGAACTTCGTGGCCAGTCCCTCACAGGGGAGCGTGACCTCCGGAGCGTCCGGCAGCGTCACCTTCGACACCTCCGGCCAGATCTCCGCCGTCAACGGCGGTTCCCCGGCGGACCTCTCCATCGTCATCGATCATTCCGGTTCGACGCCGCCCGCGGCCACCCAGACACTCAACTGGGATCTGGTCGATTCGAGCGGCACCACCAACGGCAAGCTCACCGGGTTCGCCGCCGCCTCCAACAACAACTCCCTGGTGCAGGACGGATTCCCGACCGGAACCCTGATCGGTCTTTCCGTCGATTCCAAGGGAGTCATTGCCGGACTGTTCAACAACGGTCAGTCCGATGATTTGTTTCAAGTGGCGCTCGCGGATTTTCTGGCGCCCGTCGGCTTGACGCGCCGCGGCCAGAACTTGTTCGCGGAATCCGGTGACTCCGGACAGCCCAACATCGGCACCGCCGAAACCGGAGGGTTCGGCTCCGTCCTGGGAAGCTCGCTCGAGCTTTCCAACGTGGATCTGGCGAATGAATTCGTCACCATGATCCAGACCCAGCAGGCGTTTCAGGCAAGCGCCCGCGTCATCACCACCACCGACGACCTCTTGACTGAAACCGTGAATCTCGTCCGATAACGTTCGCAGCTTAAGGACTTCATCCTGCCGGACCCGGGCAACCGCCCGGGTCTTTTTTTATTTTGTCATTGGCCCCCTGTGTTTGCCTTTGCTACCCTGTCGCCATGAATCCGGACGCGCAAATTCAGGAGGTCAAAAACGCAACGCTGCAGAGATTCAACCGGCTCTGGAAAAACAATTTTGAGATCAATCTTCCCTCCGTCCAGAACAATCCCGGCGTCGCTTCCCTGAAGAACCGGTTTGAGAACGTGCCCTGGATCGTCATCGGCGCCGGCCCTTCGCTCGACAAAAACATCCGCCTGCTGGAACGGGCGCGCGGCAAAGCCGTCCTCATCGCGAGCGACGCGGCTTTGAAACCGCTGCTCGCGCATGCAATCGTCCCCGACTTTACAGCCAGCCTCGACCCGCAGATCGAGATCACGAAATTTTTTAAAAACTGTCCGCATCGCGGCATCACCCTCATCGTGCCTTCCATCATCCACCCGCAGGTGCTCGACCTTTGGCAGGGCGGCGTCGTTTTTTACCATAAATTCGCTCCCGACATCCCCCTTCTCACCCAGATCCAGAATCGGGTGCCGCATCTGGGCTGTCTGACACCGGGAGGCAGCGTTCTCTCGGTCGCCTACGATCTGGCGTTTCAATCCGGAGGCGATCCGATTCTGTTCGTCGGTCAGGATCTGTCCTACCCGCAGCCGAAAACGCACAGCCGGCAAAGCGAAAACAGCGCTGCGCGCCTGGAAACCACGTTCACGCAGCAACCGGAAAACATCGTGCGGGAAACCGACCTCAACGGCCGCTCGTTACCCACGTTGAAATCCATGGCGGTTTCAAAAAAATGGTTTCACTGGGCGTTCCGCACCTGGAAACGCAGCGCGCCGCTCAACATCATCAATTGCAGCGAGGCGGGGATTCTGACCGAACACTGTCAGCTCATGGCGCTGAACGAGGCGCTGTTCCGGTTCTGCAAACGCAAGGTGAACGTGGCGTGGACGCTGAAAAAAGCGCTCAACCGGAAAAGGTAGGACTCAAACCGCAAGCAGAGTGTGTGACTACGACGGCACTCTATTCCGGTTCAACCTTGAAAATGATGGGACGCACCGCTTTTGGATCGAGGTGCGTGTGAGGAAGCGCAGCGAAACCCCTGCCACACTTTGAAGGTTTCCGGTTTTTCATTGAAGCGGTAGGTGGTGCGCATGTAATACGCTTTGTAATACCAGTTGCCCCCGCGCAGCACCCGGGTGGTGCCGGTATCCGGTCCTTTGGGATCCTGATTCGGGGACCATTCGTAATAATCGTCCGCGTACCAGTCGGCGACCCATTCCCAGACGTTGCCCGCCATGTGGTGCACACCATAAGGCGAGCGTCCCGCCTCCATGCCGTCCACCGGTTCCATCACGGCAAAGCCCGACTCGGAAAATTTTCGGCGAAACGTCACGCGCGTGTTGTCCGGAAACGCGTCGCCCCAGGGAAAAATTCTGGCATCCGTTCCCCGCGCGGCCTTCTCCCATTCCGCCTCAGTGGGAAGCCGTTTGCCGCGCCACTTGCAATAAGCCTGTGCACCGTACCAGGACACCCGGTTCACCGGATGGCGTTCCAGCCCCGGACGCGGTCGAAAGACGCCTTCCGATCGCTCGATCGTCACCGCGTCTCCAAGCTCGATGAAACGTCCGCTCGATGGCGCATGCAGATTCAGAAATCGGGAAAAGTCCAGAGCGGTCACTTCATAACGGTCGATCCAGTATTCGCTCAAAAACACTTCATGCACCGGCTCCTCGTCCGTGTCCCCCCAGTCCCGGTCGTTCTCGATGGCAAAGCCCATGCTGAAGGTCCCCTGCGGCACCCGCACCATCTCGCTGAACGCGCTCGTATCTTCAAGAGAAGCGCAGGCCGATAGCAAACCCAGCATTACGGGAGCAATTCGGCAAAAAAATTGAAGGGGTCGTTTTCGAAAAACCAGGGCAAGTTTGCAAAAAGAGAAAAGAAAGAATGGAAACAACGCTCAATGTCCCGCGGGCACCGGTTCTGGCTCCATCGAGACCACGCCGCGGGGCAGATACACCGAAAAGCGGGTTCCCAGTTCCAGACGGCTGGAAACCTCGATGGTTCCTCCGCATCGCTGCACGATCTGGTACACCGTGGGCAGGCCCAAACCGACTCCGTTTTCCTTGGTGGTGAAAAAAGGATCGAATATTTTTTTGAGCTGGTCCGGTGGAATGCCGCAACCCTGGTCTTCCACGGTAAGCAGGAAACCGCGTTTGTCCGATTTGTAATTCACGCTGTGAATGTAGTCCACTTTCTGCAGCGAAATTTTCAGCGTCCCGCCGTCGGGCATCGCCTGCAGTCCGTTGATGCAAAGATTCCAGATCATCTGTTTGATCTGCGGCTCGTCCGCACTCATGATCAGGTGATCCGAAGTTCCATTGAACTGGATCTGTGTCCCGCTTGCGAAGCGGTCGCTGTTCTTGATCAGCGTGATCACGTCCTGAATCAACTGCGTCAAATCGACCAGGGTCTTGCGGTTTTTCTTGGGATTGGAATAGTTGAGAAAGTCCGTCAGGATGCCGTTCAGCCGGTCGGTTTCCTTGAGCACGATGTCCATCAGGGTTTTGTGCTTTTGTTCCAGGTGCATGCTTTTGCTGAGAACCTGTATCGATCCGCTGAGGGAAGCGAGAGGATTGCGGATCTCATGCGCCAGGCCCGCTGAAAACCGCCCCACCGCCGCCAGCCGCTCGGCCTGCGCCATCTTCTCCTGCATTTCATGAAAATGGGTCAGATCTTCAAACACGCAGATGTAACCTTTTGCCCGTTCCTCAAGATTGGAAAACCGGCTGACTTTCATGCGCATGATGATTTTTTTGCCATCCTTGCGCCGGCATTCCTCCTCGATCTGCAGCGGCAGCGAGAACAGATGCGGATTCTGAAACAGGTTTTTCAGCTCCGTTATTTTAAGCAGGCCTTCAAACGAGAGCCCCAGACATTCTTCATAAGAGTATCCCGTGATGTCCTCCGCCGCGTGATTGACGGACGTGATGCGGCCGGCGCTGTCGGTCGTGATCAGTCCCGTTCCCATATCGCGGACCACGCTGCGGTGAAAGGCCTGCAACTCCTGCAGGTCCTTGCTGGCGAGCGTCAACTCCTGGTCCATGACACGAAGCCGCTGGTTGAGCAGGCTGCTCAGAAACGCCACCGAATAGTAAGACGCGATGTTCAGAAAGATGAGGTAAAAAACGTACCCGCCGTCCAGCGACCGGGTCGGCTCGTCGAACAGGTAATACGGATGGATGACATTGTAATATTCCAGGTCGATGAGCAGACCGTAGACGATGCTCGCCCCTGAGGCCACAAAATAGCAGCCGCCGCGGGAAAAAAGCACGCTGGACGCAAGAATGACGAAAATAAACAGAAATGAAAGCGGGCTCTGGGTCCCTCCCGTCGTGTACACGATCGCCCCCACCAGCAGAAGATCGCCGACGGTTTGCACGACCGCTCCCGCAACCGGCCGCCAAATTTTGAGAAACAGGGCATAGATGATGGAAAGGAGATAACCCGTACTGATGACGAGCGTGAGCGGGCGGATGGAAGCGTGAAACTCCATGCGCATCTGCAGCGGCAGGATCAGCGCGACAAACGCCGTCAGAAACACAATCCTGAAAACCATGACGGTTTTGAGGCGGGAAGTGGGATCCTGCTCAGGGCTGTCCGAAAGGAAATTCATGGAACCGGGGCGCAGCTTTCGGGCGAAGTCCATCTCCTGGAGCTTTGTGCCCTCCGGAGACCTCAGATCGCCTCACCCATTTTGAAAATGGGAAGGTACATGGCGACGACGATGAAACCGACCACGAGTCCCAGAAACACCATCAGCATGGGCTCGAGCAGAGAGGTCAACGCAGCCACCGCCGCATCCACCTCTTCATCGTAGAAATCCGCAATTTTGGTACACATGGCGTCCAGGGATCCCGAATTTTCACCGACGTCGATCATCTGGATCACCATGGGCGGGAAAATAGATTCGCGGGACAATGGCGCAGCGATGCTTTCGCCTTCCTTGATGGCTTCGATGGTGTTGAACACGGCGCGTTCCACGATCTTGTTGCCGGAGGTGCGGGCGCAGATTTCCAGCCCCTCGATCAGAGGAACGCCGCTTGCGATCAGCGTTCCCAAAGTACGCGTGAATTTGGCCACCGATACTTTTCGGATCAGCATGCCCACGACCGGCAGTTTCAAGGCAATGCGGTCGATTTCAAAGCGTCCCCGTTCCGTGGAATAGATCTTTTTGAACAGGAAAATAAAAGCCAGCAAACCGCCCAGCATGTAATACCACTTGGTTCGAAACAAGTGACTGACATCCATGACGATCTGTGTGGGGCCGGGAAGGTCCGCGCCGCTGTTGTTGAACAGCGAGGCGAATGCGGGTATGACGAAAATCATCAGGAAGGCCACAACGCCCACGGCGACCGTAATGATGACTCCCGGATACACCATGGCGGATTTGACTTTTTTCTTGAGACTCTCGGCTTTTTCGATGTACTCCGCCAGCCGCTTCAGGATCGTATCGAGAATACCGCCGGCCTCTCCCGCCTCCACCAGGTTGCAGTAAAGGTTGTCGAACACCTTGGGGTGTTTGCGCATCGAATCGGAAAGGTCGCTGCCCTTCTCGATGTTATTCTTGACCTGCAGGACCACATCCCCCAGCGTTTTATTTTCAGTCTGCTTGCCGAGAATGTCCAGACATTGAACCAGAGGAAGCCCCGCATCCACCATCGTGGAAAACTGCCGTGTGAAGATGACGATATCGCGTCCCGTGATTTTTTTGCCTTTGGAGCCAAACAAGACGATGTCGCCCGCTTTTTTGCTCACGGAAGTGACGCGGATGTTCTGCGCCTTGAGCTTCGCGAGCGCCGCTTTCTCGTCCTCTGCGTCGACGACACCCTTTTTGATCTGGCCTTTGATTTTTGTTTTGTAAGTAAAGGTTGGCACGGGAAGTTCCTTTATATCGGTATGAAGTCAAATCACATCGGTTTGAGGCTTTTTCGGGTGTTCTCCAGTTCGGACCCGATTTTCGTAAGCATCTCGGTGGTGCTGCGCAATCGATGCACCAGCGCTTCGATGATCGCGCGCAGGTCGTCCGGCAGACTGGCGAGAATCTGACCGAATTTTTCCTTATCGATGAAACCCACCGTCACTTCCCCCACCGCAGTCACAGAAGCACTGCGCACGGCATTGGAGATCAGTCCCATCTCTCCGAACACGTTGCCATCGCTCAAAGTTCCGATCACCACGGTCTTATTGTCGATTTTCTTGGTGATGCGGACTTTTCCCGACAGCACGATATAGGCATTGTTGCTGATGATGCCTTCAGAAATGATGACGTCCCCGTTGGAAAAACGCTGGACAATCGATGCTTCCTTAAGCAGGTTCATGCTTTCCCCATTGCGTGCAAGGATTCCTTGAATACCTTGTAAAGAGCCTCATATTCCAAAAACGATTTTTTGATGATCTGAGGCAGTTTATCCAGATCCTTTTCATTGATCACAACATTCACGCTGTGAGCGTACGCTTCCATATTGTTCAAAGTCTTGAATTGCGACCCGATCAGGACGAAAAAAATATTTCGGCGCATCGACATCTCCATCTGCACCAGAATCTTGTAAACCGGGCTGCTTTGAAACGGAACGTTGCCGAAATTTTCGTGCAGCACCACAACGTGATACATCGTGAATTTCATTTTATGAACCGCATGATCCGGGGATTTCGCGGTCTGCATTTTGAAACCGCGTTCCTCCAGCGCATCGGCCCAGGCCGCCCGGTTTTTGTCATCAAGAATCAGGGCCAGTTGATCGTTTTCATCGTAAATGACGAGCTCTTCCTCGTCGTCATCGAACTCCGAGGTCAGTATGAGGCCCGGAGCCTCTTCAACCACCTGCGGTGTGGCCGGCTCCGCTTCCGGCTGCGATTCTACGGAAATATCGAGCGTCTCTTCAGGCTCCGGTTCAGGCGGTTCGACCCGCACCTTTGCCCGGCAGCCCGGGCAGGAAATGAAAAACGCCTTACCCCTGGGCATTTTGTCATCGGGAATGTTGATGCCCTGCTCGCACCCGGTGCATTTTACAATCATCGCGTCTCCTCAATCGGACTCAGGTCATTGCACCTGAGCTTCGTAATCTTCATCCATCGCAAGCGCTTCGATATCGGTGGTCTTCTCGCCTTTCGAAGCTTTCAGCGTGTCGATGCCGCGTCCGACGATGGCCTTTCTGGATGCGTAGGCCATGGCGGTCTCTTCTGTGATCTTGCCTTCTTTGTAAAGAGTCAGAATATGCTGATCGAAGGTCCACATGCCGTAAGGCTTGCCCTGCGTGATGATTTCGTAGAACGTTTTGCCCTCCGACTCGCCGTTGACGATGGTGTCCTTCACGCGCAGACTGGTGGACATGATTTCCAGCAGCGCGATCCTGCCTCCACCGACTTTCGGCAGCAGCCGTTGCGAGATGATCCAGCGTATCGAATCGGCGAGCCGGATGCGGATCTGCTGCTCCTCTTCCTTGGGAAACATGCCGACGATGCGGTTGATCGTCTGTCCCGCATCGACCGTGTGCAGCGTGCTCATCACAAGGTGGCCGGTTTCCGCGGCGCTCATGCCGATTTCGACCGTTTCCCGGTCACGCATCTCACCGACCAGAATGACTTTGGGCGCCTGCCTCAGCGCGGCCCGGAGTCCCGTGGAAAACTCATCGTAATCGCTGCCCAGCTCGCGCTGGTTGAACGTCGCCTTCTTGTGCGGATGGACGAATTCCACCGGATCTTCCAGAGTGATGATGTGGATCGATTTTTCCGCATTGATCTTGTTGAGCAGTGCGGCCAGCGTGGTGGTTTTACCCGATCCCGTGGCGCCGGTCACCAGAATCAATCCGTTCTTTTCTTCCGCCGCCCTGGCAAACTGCGGCGGATGATTGAGGTCCTCGATGGTTGGAATGCGCGTTTCCAGTTTTCGCATCACGATGCTGTAGTTGCCCCGCTGTGAAAAAATATTCACACGGAACCGCACTTTGCCCACCAGAAAATAGGAACAGTCGCAGGACCCTTCGCGGATCAGCGTTTCCGTCAGCCTGCGGTCGGAATTGATGAGATTCAGCGCGAACACCTCCGCCTGAAACGGAGTGATCTCGGGAATCGGCGGCACCAGTGGAACGTCGGTCAATTGCCCGGAAGATTCCACCTGAAAGGATTTGCCGGACGTGATGTTGAGATCGGAAATGTTGCTGTACGATTCCAGCATCGAGGTCAGGATATGGTCGATTTCTGCCTTTTTCATAGTGAGACCGCTTTAAATGAATTCCGGAGTTTTCTTCAAAAACGGAATGAACCGCTCTTTCACGATCGATTTCTCGTAAGCGTCTTCGGCGCTGATCTTTTTTCCATTCAAGGCTTCCAGGATGGCGTCGTCGATCGACTGCATGCCGTATTTCTTTCCGGTCTGAATCGCGGAAGGAATCTGAAACGTCTTGCCCTCCCGGATCAGGTTCGAAACCGCGGGCGTCACGACCAGAACCTCCAGCACCGCCATCCGGCCCTTCTTGTCGACCCGCTTGAACAGGTTCTGCGCCACAACCCCTTTGAGGGTTTCCGACAGCGTGGTCCGGATCTGCGGCTGCTGATGCGCCGGGAACACGTCGATCACACGGTCGATGGTCTTGGCCGCGCTCTGAGTATGGAGGGTGCCGAACACCAGATGTCCCGTCGAAGCCGCCTCCAAAGCCAGCTCGATCGTTTCCAGATCGCGCATCTCACCGACCAGGATGATATCCGGGTCCTCACGCAGCGCCCCCCTGAGCGCGGATTTGAATCCCTGCGTGTGAATGCCGACTTCCCGGTGGTTGATGATGCAGCTCTGGTTTTTGTGCACGAACTCCACCGGATCTTCGATGGTGATGATGTGGCTTTTTTTGTTCTTATTGATGTAATCGATCATCGAGGCCAGCGTGGTGGATTTACCCGACCCCGTGGGACCCGTGACCAGCACCATGCCCTTGTGCAGCATGGAAAGTTTGGTGATGACCGAAGGCAGGCCCAGTTGTTCGGCGGTGAGGATCTCACTCGGGATTTCCCGAAACACCGCCCCGATTCCCCATTTCTGTTGAAAGTAATTGGCGCGGTAACGGGCCAGGTTGGGAATCTCATACGCAAAGTCGATGTCCCCGGTCTCCTCGAACAGCTTGATCTTGTCTTCCGGAGCGATCTCGTAGAGCATGGATTTCAAATCGTCGTTGCTGAAAACCTTGTACTTGACCCGCTCCATGTCCCCATGCACCCTGAGCACCGGCTGCGAACCGGCGACCAGATGCAGGTCCGAGGCGCCCTGCTCATTCATCAACTTGAAGAAAGCGTCGATTTTTGCCATGTCTCATTCCAGGAATTGGGATGTGATCTCAAAATCCCGCACGACATCCCCCTGACTCGTAGGGATATCCAGCGCCTGACCGTTCAGAAACAACTGCGTCCCGCGCCGGTTGCCGATCGTCACACGGAACTTATCGTCCCCGTAAAAGCTTTTAGAAGTTCCCCCAGGAAGGATGAAATCCTCCTCCGGCTTGCCGTCCACCGCCAGGTTGAACCACGAATTGCCCTGAACCTGGATCATCAGATGCAGGGCTTTATCCTCAATATCCGGAGCTTGCACGATCGCCGCCCCGGCGGTGAATTTTTCTGCAACAGATTGAATTATAACCTCTTTTTCCTCTGAATCGGAATTTTTTTCACTTACTTGCGATTCTATCGGTGTTTGTGGAGGGGCGGTTTTCTCCTCGGGAGACGCCACCGCCGTTTTCACAGAGGATTCGGTTGCGGCCTGGCTGGATGGCGGCGGCGAGGCCGGATTCTTGACCGGAGCCTGTACTTTTTCTTCGGCCTGGCGAATCGAGCGGGGTTTTTGCGGGGGCGTGAGCGCCGCGGTTTCCACCTCATCGGGCTTGCTCTCCGGTTTGTTTTCCGGTGCCGGTTTCTCTCTCTTCTGAGGTTTTGGAGCCTCGGTATTTTTTGCGGTGGTCTGTGTTTTAGGTTTTTCCGGTTTTGCTTCCTGGGTTTTCAGCTTTTTTTTCTCGCTCGATTCCGGCTTGGGCGATGCTTCGTTTTTCTTCGGTTCCGCGCTGACTTTTTTTTCGGGTTTCACCGCGCTGGCCACAGGGGCCGCCGGTTTTGCCTTGGAAGTTTCTGGTTTTACCTTGGATGATTCCGATTTTTCCTTCGATTCCGTATTCACCTTTGAAGCGTCTTCAGAAGCTTCTATTTTCGGCGGCAGGTCCTGCTCTTCATCGACGGTTGCCAGAATTTTTTCCTTGAGCGTCACGACAGGAGGCGGTGGGTCGGCATCCACCGAGGTGCTTTCCGCCAGAACGGCAGGTGGGCTCGTATTCGCTGTCTCCTCACCGTCGCCGCCAAAGTCTCCAAACAGGGCAAACGCCAACACCGCGCCTGCGGCCAGGGCTCCGCCGACCGCCCACGGAAGCGGCACCCGTTTCTTGCTCCCGCTAGCGGGAGAGGACGCTACGGTCTGTTTCTCGGGGGGGTTTTTGCCCATATAGCTGTCGTAAGCCCGCAGCAGGTCCTGGGCGTCATAACCGATTGCTTTCGCGTAAGAGCGGAGGTAGCCCTTGATAAAGACTTCCCCGGGCAGCGTATCGAACTGATTGTCCTCCAACGCCCGCAAAAACCGGATGTGAATTTTGGTCGCGCCGGCGATCTCCTCAAGAGGGACGCCACGCAACTCGCGTTCGTGCTTTAGAAATTGACCAAAGTTGTCTACCATGACGCTTATTGAGATCCTCGAATCAGTTCCAGATATTCCTTCGAAAGCCTGGCCCACTCGCTGCCGGGGGCCAGACGAATCACCTCATTGAGATGTTTGACGGCTTCGTCCATTTGTTTGTTGCGCATGAGCAACTGCGACAACTCAAAATGCGCCTGTGGAAATTTAGGGTTGAGAGCGACCGCCGTTTTCAGTGAAGTCAGGGCTTCATCAAATTTTTCCCGGTCCTTATAGGCCAGCGCCAGGTTCAGACGGATGGCGGCGTTGTCTTTAAGGTCGAGCGCCTTGAGCCAGACTTTTTCCGCATCATCGAAATTCCCCTGATTGTAATGGCTCAATGCCAGCCAATTGTAGACCCGGTGTGGCAGCGGGGTTCCGGGCCGCTTCAAGTCCTCATTGAAATACTGCACGGCACGCTGCCAGTCCTCTTTCTGCATGTAGAGCCGGCCCAGTTGACGGTACGCATCCTTCGAATTCTTGTTGATTTTAAGTGTGTGCTGAAGTTCCTTTTCCGAGCGCTCAAGATCCCCGGCAAGAAAATATGCCGTGCCCAGATGAAGCCGGTAGCGGTCGTTTTGCGGATCCAGGTCCACCGCCTCCTGAAAACGCGCGATCATTTCCTGGCGGTTGTTCAAAGCGCCCTGCTCCAGCCCTTCCTGAAACTTGTCCTGGGCCAGAGTCTGCTTGTTCATAACTCCATCGTCGGTCGCGCAACCGGTCAAAAGACCCGCCAATGCCAGCGTACAAAACAGGCCATACCGGAGAATCTGCCAAGGTTTCCTGGACCGAACATTTCTCATAACTATTTAACTTTCATTAAGTTAGGAACTTTTTGATAATAAAAATTATATCAAAAAACGATAAATTTCACAATAAAACCTTGCGGGTTTTGATGAATTTCCATTCTCTTGAATTACCGGAATTGAATTACTAATGCTCAAGAAAACAACAACTCTTCCGATACCACTAATGGTGGGTTGTGTCCTGCTGTATTTCAAGCCTCAATCACGGTCACCCTTTCGTCACAAGAGCACCAATCCCCGAAAATTCAATAATTTCAGGAAAAACCGTTAAGATTTATACTATAATATAATGTTAATATTTAAATTTAACCAAATTTAATCAAAATATACAACCGGAGTATAAAAATAACTCAATATAAAATAGATATCTTCCGGCTTTTTGAGAATCAGATTTCAAAGCCGGTTCAGGATGCATAAGTGACAAACCAAAATGGAAGGAGGTGAAGGCCGACATCCGAAAACGCATTGAACGCCAAAATATGCAACCAATTTCACTTTGAATATATAGGAGCAAAACATAATGAAAACAAAGCACACCATGCGGATTTTCCCGGCCCTCGCGCTAATGGTTCTCTTAGCGATGATCGCGGAAAATGCTTTTGCCATAGAAAACAAAAGTCGTGTCGTCTCACCTTATTGGCAGTCTGACAGCACCTCTTATTCTTTCATCGCCGTGACGCACCCTTCGCTGTCCGGTATGGCGTCCCAGATCGGGGTGACGGTGACTGCAATTCAAAAGGATCAGTCGACCTTTGGAACTTCAACAAGCTTCACGGTATCCGCGGGCAGCACCGAACGCGTGTTCATCGTCGGAACCAACGATTCCACCATCAACCCCACCAGCATTTCCACCGCCAACTTCATCTCGGGTAGCACGGATTTTCAGCACGGTCATGTGCGATTCGACCCGGTGTCCACAAATCCGAATGTCAAAACCTTTACGGGAAACGATGGGGACGGGTTCCCCGATGTAACAATGCTTTCCTTTTGGGGTGCGGTTGTGATCGAAACCAACACAACCGGTTTCGCCATGGAATTCATTGGCGATACACATGACAGTCTCGCAACATCAGCCAACCACGTGACAACCAATGTCAGTGGCGTGGGCGCACCGTAAGGCCGGAGTGGAACGAAACCAAACAAAAAATATGCGTCTCGCTGCATATATTAAGGATAAGGAGAACGACAGATGAAAAAATTTTTCATTGTTAGCTTGCTCACCCTGATGGGGTTTGCGGTCACGGCCCAAACCTCACAGGCTCAGATATTATCGGCGCCGGATACTACAGACAGCAGCCGGGTTGCCATTTCACCCTACGCTCAGGTGGTGCCCAACGACAGTTACACGTTCATCGGGATCAGTCATCCATCTCTGGACACCGCACTGACTCAGATCGGCGTGGTTCTGGAAGTTCTGGACATGACCACCGTCCCCAATAACGCTGCGGGACGTTCCGCCACCATGACCATCGACGCCGGCGAAACCCACCGCATTTTTATCGTCGATCAGTCGAACTCTTCCATCAATGCCAGCAATTCCAATTTCACCGACTCCAGGACGCATCTCATCACCGTCGTCGATTCGGCCCAGTTCGGTAACGTGCGTGTCGTGGGTATCAACGAAGACCCGGACAACCCCACTTCCGTCGGGGGCGTGCGAAAATACAACAACCTGGCGCAGCTCAATATGTGGGGCGTCGTTTTCATCCCCTCCAGCGGCACCGGATTCGCCATGGAATTCATCGGCGATGCGCACGATTCCACTCTGGGCGGAACTTCTACCGGTATTGGCATTGCGCCAGATGCTGACAACGACTACACCGGTGCCGGCCGCGGTATCAACTGATGTTTCTTTAGCTTGATGTTTTACAGGGGCCAACCAAGACGGTTGGCCCCTTTTTTTTCAACTTTCAAAGGACTGAATCATGAAACCGACCCGCCTCCTTCCTCTGCTTGCCCTTTTCATCGCTGCCTGCACTGCCAGCGACATGTCGATCAATCCCGCGCAGTCCGATAAGCACTACCGGCTGGGATTGGATTTTGCCAAACACGCCCTGTATAAAAATTCACTGGAAGAATTCAAGCTCGCTCTCAAGCACAATCCTGAAAATCACAAGGCCCAAAGAAAATTAGGACTGGTTCATTTCGGCCTCAAACAATACGACCAGGCCGAAGCCGCTTTCAACTCCGTGCTCAAAAAACAGCCGGACAACGTCCAGATTCATATCAACCTGGGAATGGTGCACTACGCCAAAGGCGATAAAGAGCGGGCCAAAGAACAATGGTTAAAAGCCATCGACCTGAAGGAAGACGATCGGGACGCCAAGGCCCACAACAACATCGGCAATCTCTATAAGGAAGAAAAAAAATACCCGCAAGCCATCCGGTATTACAAAGCGGCTTTGCAGCAGGATCCGGCCAATTCCACCTACCTCAACAATCTGGCGGACTCATTGAGACTCAAGGGCGACCTGAACCAGGCGGAAACCATTCTGAAAGAATCCCTCGCCGCCAACCCGAATGGAATGCTCACCCACTTCAATCTGGGCGTGCTGCACCGCGACCGAAACGAATTCAACAAAGCGCTGGAATCCTTTCAAAAATCCATCCAGGTCAATCCCTATTATCCGGAAGCACATTACGAGATGGCAGTGATTCTCAAGGATCAGGAGGAAAAAAATCCCGCCCGGCAATCGGTGATTGAGGCGCTCAAACTTGCACCGACAAACCCTAAATTTTTGAAGTTGCTGGCTGAAATCGAAGCATCCTGAAGTTGCGCGGGTTTGCATAGAAAAGGTTCTAAGAACATTCGTCCCTTTGCAAATCCACCCCAGCCGATTGCGCCATTCAGGCCATGATAGAATGACGGCGTCAAAGAACCGGATTGGTAGAAACACCAGGACAAAGGGCGATGGCAGGCGAAGCCGAACCGAAACCACAGCGCAACGTATTTTCCAAAGAAGAAATCAAAAACCGGCTGCAAGCACACCGGCAGTGGGTCGAGTCCAACGGCAGGGAAGGGGCGTGCGCCGATTTCAGCCAGGGAGATTTAAAAGGAGCGGTCTTGATGGGAGCATCGTTGAGCCGTGCCCAGTTTCAGGAGGCGTATCTTTACGGCGCGTATTTGAAAAAATCCAATCTGGAAAACGCCAACCTCAAGAATGCAAATCTGCGCGGCGCCAATTTACGCTGGGCGAACCTTCGCGGCGCCTGCCTCCAGGGCGCCAACCTGACGCGCGCGGATTTGCACGAAGCGGACTTGGACGGCGCGGATCTTTCCGGAGCAAACCTGAAGATGACCACGGGCTTGTCAAAAAATCAGATCGACAAGGCCCGGATCGATGCGGACACCCATCTTCCGGATTTCCTGCAAAGTCACTGAGAACGTTTTACGATCGGTTAAAATTCAGGAAGGAAACAACGTCTCACTGAAACACCACACGAGCCGAATGGATCATGTTTTTCAGGTTCGCTGTGGCGTCTTCCACGGCTGTGGCTTCATAGCCGCAATGGGCGGTGCAGTCGGCGCATTTGGGATTGTTGCGATGGCCGTACTTCTCCCATTCCGTGGTCTCCATCAACTCATCGAACGACTCCGCGTAGCCGTCATCCAGCAGGTAACAGGGCTTCTGCCAGCCGAGCACCGAATAGTTGGGATTGCCCCAGGGCGTGCAGTCGTACTCGCGCTTCCCTTGCAGAAACTCCAGGTAGAAGGGGGAATGATTGATGTTCCAACGGCCGTTCTTGTTTTTCTGCAACAGCTCGCTGAAAAAATCAAATGTGCGCTTTCTGCCGAAAAAATGGTCCTGATCCGGAGCGTCCGGATACTGGAACGCGGAAGCCAGCGTGACCCCGTCCACGCCCAGGGGGTTCACGAAATCGAGAAACTGTTCCGCTTTCTCGACGGAGGTGCCGTCGAAGAACGTCGTGGCGCTGTTGACCCGGTAGCCCATCGACTTGGCCTTGCGAATCGCCTCCACCGCCACTTTGAACGTGCCCTTTTGCGCCACGATGTGATCGTGGTCCTCCTCCATACCGTCGAGATGGATGGACAGGGTCAAAAGCGGTGAGACGGGAAGTTTGCCAAAAAAATCATCCAGAAGCAGTGCGTTGGTGCAGAGATAGACATACCGTCCCTGGGCCAGAAGCCCTTCGACGATTTCAACGATTTTAGGATGCATGAGCGGTTCGCCGCCGGCGATGGACACCACAGGCGCGCCGCATTCCTCAGCCGCGTTGAGACAATCCTCCGGACTCAGGTTCTGCTTCAGGATTTCGTTGGGCTTTTGTATTTTTCCGCAGCCGATGCACTCCAGGTTGCAGCGGAACAAAGGCTCCAGCATGAGGACGAGCGGAAAGCGCTTGCGTCCCTTGAGTTTCTGCCGGAATATATAATATCCGATTTTCAACGCCTGTCTGACGGGTAAAGCCATTGCGTCCTTTCTGGTCGCATCGGATGGGCCGCATCCGGCGCCGGATTGGGGAAAAAACGGGCAACAAATTGGATATTATAGGGGAGACGGAATTGCGGAACAATCGAATTCCATCCTGCAGCCCGCTCCCAATGAGCGAAGCTGAATCACGCGAACGGCTGCGTGGTGTAATACCCGTGATTGAGTAGGTGATTTTTGAAAAAACTTACGGTTCTTATGATCGTCGCGGCCCTGGCCCTGCTCATCGACGGGACCCTGGCCCGCGACATTTTTGAGTACCGGATCCAATCCGCCGCCGGATGGGTGAGCCTGTTGCTGATTCTGGCGATCTACGCCGTCATCGCCTGGACCGAATCCGCCAAAAAAAACGAAAAGGAAAACAACCGCAAGTGATGCCGTGGCGATTTGTCAAACCGGCGAACCTACAGGCCGTTTGACCAGGCTGAGAAGAGAGTAGGGCTCCACCGGCCCCACATCCGCAATCCACACCGAACCATTGCCGCCGTGCGCCACCGGCACCGCTTCTCCCCTGCGGTTCTCCATCGCACCGATCCTAAAGCGATGCTGGTTTTTCGGCGACACGCATTCCACCTCATCGCCAACCTCGATCCTGTTTTTCACATCCACCTCCACCATGCCGTCGCCGCGCACTTCCAGAATTTTCCCGGCGTAAACCTGCGGCAGGTCCGGCTCCTGCGGCGAATCGAACCGTTCGGTCTGGCGGTTCGCGTTGGAAACGAGAAACGCCGAGGTGAAACCGCGGTTGGCCGTCTTGTGCACTTCTTCAATGAGCTTGGGATTGAAGGGCCGGTGAGCGATCAGGTCATCGATAGCCTGTCGGTAACTTTTTGTGATGCGAGCCAGATAGTATTCAGACTTGGACCGGCCTTCGATCTTGAAGGAAACCACCCCCGCCTCCTTGAGCTCGCGTAAAAACTCGATCGCCCGCAAATCCTTCGAGTTCATGATGTAGGTGCCGTGCTCATCCTCATCCACCGGCATGAGTTCACCGGGCCGCTTGGCTTCTTCGAGGAAGAAATCGCCTTCCAGTTCCCGCCGCGTCCCCAGTTGCGTGTCTTTGCTTTCCTGGTGGACATTGTACTCCCAGCGGCAGCTGTTCGTGCAGGTGCCCTGGTTGGCGTCCCGGTGGTTGAAATAATTCGAAAGCAGGCAGCGGCCCGAGTAGGCGATGCAGATGGCGCCGTGCACGAATGCCTCCAGCTCCATGCCCGGTACCCGGTCATGAATTTCGCGGATTTCTTCCAGGGACAGTTCCCGCGACAGGATCGTGCGGCGCACACCCAGATCGAGCCAGAACTGGACCGAAGGCCAGTTGATCGTGTTGGTCTGCACCGAAAGGTGCACGGGAATCTGGGGGAACTCTTTACGAACGAACTGGATCAATCCCGGATCGGACATGATAAACGCGTCGGCTCCGGCTTCGGCGTAAGCAGCCAGGGATTTTTTGAATGCGTTCACCTTGCGGTTGGGCGGCAGGATATTCGCGGTGATGTAGATTTTCTTGCCCAGCCGATGCGTGTGCTCGATCGCTTGTTGGAGCGAATCGTCGCGGAAGTGGTTTTCCTTGGCCCGCAGGGAAAACTTGGGAATCCCCGCGTACACCGCATCGGCGCCATAGGCAAAGGCATAATTCAGTTTTTCGGGACTCCCGGCGGGAGCCAGCAGTTCAGGCGCCACAGGCCCATCCTCAAAAAAGATTGATCGCGCTCATCGACTTTACACCACGCGAAGGGCAGGGCGCAACCGGTTTCCAGCCACAGAACGGCAATCGCGTTCAGGCCGGACAGATCCAGGAAAGACTTGTTTTTTTAGGGTTGAAACGTTAACGGGGTTGTGGGGATCGTTCGGCTTTCTGCAGCTCCTCAACGATCTTCAGGGTAGAGCGCAGGCGGGCGGCCAGAACTTTCAATATCGGCATGAGGGCCTGGGGCTTGTGATCGGCAAGGGAATTGAAGGTGTCCTGAGTGAGAACCGTGATGGTGCTATCCTCCAGAGCGACCACCGAGCAGGAACGCGGCAGGCCGTCGATCAGCCCCATTTCACCGAAGATATCGTTCTGCTTCAAGGTGCTGAGGACCTTGCGCTCTCCATTGGTTTCCTTTTTGGAAACCTCGACGCTGCCCGACTCGATGATGTAAGCGCAGTCGCTCGCCGTCCCTTCGGAGATGATCTTTTCCCCTCGTTTGAAAAAAAGACTCTTCATTGCAGAAATGGCACCTGGAAAGGCTGTGGTTGATGAAGGTGTCTCACAGGTAAAACAATCCAGCGTCATCGCGGTTGCCGATGCACCGGGCCATATTGATTTTAACAGCGAGACTCCTTAAAAATCAACAGCATATCCCAAAAGCGCCCGATTCCCAAGTGTTTTGGCGAAAGTGCGAAAAGCCCCCAAAAAACCCGCACTCAATGGGTTTGCGCAGTTTTTCGCGGGCATTCGCCGGCTCTGCGGTAGCCCATTTCCTCCGCCGTGGCAAAACTGCCGAAGCGTATCCAGCCTTTTGGGGCTTGCGGATAGCCCGCGCACGCAGGCCAGAGATAGGTCCGGCTTTGGGGATTTCCGATCAGGCCGTACTCGAAATAGCGGTCGTAATCCATTTCCTGCAGGGTAGTCGGCGGTTTCGGGTGAGAACGTTCTCGCCGGAACTGCCACGGGGGCACCGCCTCCGTGTCCACCCACAGACCGAGCCGGTGTTGCCGGGCCTGCTTTTCCAGTTCGTCGAGCCGTCCGCTCACAGGATGCAGAGCGGGGTAGTGCCAGGCGTGCCCCGATTCGACCAGCACTTCATGGAGCGGCCTGCCGTCCGGCAGCGTGACGGTCCCGATCCGCCGCTGGAAACGGTCCACCAGAGTGACTTCCACTTGCACCGTTTTTCCAGCCGCAAGACTTTGCGTGAACGACCGCGCCTGTCTGCCGAACGTCTGCGAAAGCTCCGGCGCATCGACACCCATCAGGCGGATTTTGTAAAACCGCCCCTCTTCAGTTTGAATCGTGATCGTGTCGCCGCTCGTCACCTCTTTGACTTGCCCTTCGATGCTCCCCCCGAATGCCGGCGCCGAAAAAATCCACAACGCGGTGAACCCCGCCGCCAGCAAGCCGCAGTTTTTTTGCGTCCGCCCTTGTGAGCGCAGGCCCAGCGCACTCACGAATCGACGCTCAACGCTTCCGATTGCGGTGTGCCGTGCTGGATCATGAAGCGCACGTCTTCGTTGGCGTGGATCACATCCAGCCGGGTGTCTGGATTGTCCGCAGCATACACCCGGAACACCTCATCGACGAAAGCCTGTCCCACCGTGGTGATCCCGGTGAAATCCAGCACCACCCGCTGGAACCGGTCCATGCCTTTGAGCAGCCGCTGCGCCTGGATGCGCGACACATAGGGTTCCTCATCAAACCGGCCCAGCGCGATGCGCACCTCCGCCGATCGCCGCTCCGTCTCAGCCGTTGCGCGCGGTTGCGGAAGCACCGCGCTCAGCGTCCGCACCGAATCAAAATGCAGCGCCATCGACACCCGCGTGCCCTTGCTGCGGGCCTTGGGCTTGCTTTCCAGAAACCAGTCGTCATTGCGGTTGTCCTTAAAATAAAAAAGTCCGTTGGCAAGCACGCCGAACATGTCGAACGCCCTCGACACCGTCAACAGACCCGGCGGGTTCTCAGGATTCCAGCGAAGCACACCGTGCGCCAGCGGCAGCACGCTTTCGCGCTTGTCCGCCAGACCCTGCTCATTGCGGATTTTTTCGAACAGGCCCACCCCGTCGTCGATGACATTGAGCTCCACCGAATTTTCCTTCCACACCGTTTTCACCACGATCCCCTTGCTCTCAGAATGCAGGCAGGCATTGTCGAACGCCTGCGCGAATCCGTACGCGCAGATTTCAATCTGGGCGGGTTTCAACCGGGAAAAGTCCGCGGCCAGGTACTGACTCCAGATTTCTTTTCCCACTGCGCCGGTATCCCGGTTGAAGATCAGGGTCTTGTCGAGGCTGGTTTTGAGAAAATAGGCCGCCTGCTTGGTGGTGCCTGTTTTGATGATTTTGCCGTCCCGCTCCAGCCGGTTCAGATGCCGGTGCACCGTGGTGCGGCTGACGGAAAATTCCTTCGATGCCAGCGCCACGATGTTCCGGGGATACTGCGGGATCTTTTCGAGAAGAAAGGCACGAATGGGATGCGGCTGATTTTTCACCGGCATGGCCACCTCAAGGTAAAAGGGTCATTATTGAAATTTTGCGGGAACTCCAATGCGGAAACGGGTAAGAAGCCAGATTTCGGTTACAGGGCAGGCAAGGGAGAGCCGATTGACACTGGCAGCGAAAATTTTTATCACTAATTTGATGGGATTACAACGACTTTATGTGAGGTTTATCACATAAAGAATTGAAAATGCCGGAGAATCTTAATTCCTTCAGACAATACATGAACCTTTTACGGAAGAAACCGGATCAAAAGTAGTTGAAATTTAAGGGGATTGCCGCCAACCGGAACCTGCGGGAATAAAAAAGAAATTTCTGCCCATAAAAGTAAAAAAATATTTGACAATAAATTTAACAGTAAATATACTTACAAAAGTAGATATAGTTGAATGGGAGGCATTCAATTAAGCAACGGAGGTAAGATCATGAAACCGATAAAAATTCTCACATTGAGTTCCATTCTGCTCCTGGTGATGAGCACCTCTGCGTTTGCCCACGACCGGTACCGGGGCAGCGAGCACGGCTACACGCACACGAAAACCGTAAAAACCGTCACCCGCAGTTATGGCGATTACGACAACGAAGTGGAAATCGTGACCCGCACGTATCGCAGCCACGATGACTACGGGCATCGCCATAAAAAGTGGAGACGGCATCACAGGCACCATCATCATCACCACCATCATTATGGGCATCATCACAAGCCCAGTCATCATTACGAAAAACACGTGACGATTTATAAAGCTCCGCAGCCGGTGTATGTGGAACCGCGTTACACCGCTCCGGCACCGGCCGCACAGTACAATCCGAGCCATGATCCCGTCTCCGGGACCCTCGTCGGGGGCGCTTTTGGAGCCGCCGCGGGTGCCGCCATTGGTGCGGTGGTCGGCAGCCCGGGTGACGGAGCCGCGATCGGCGCGGTCATCGGCGGATTGAGCGGCGCCAGCCGCAGCCTCTTGGGGCATGGCCTGTGGTAACCACCATCGGTCTGCACCCTCGGGTACTGGAGTCAACTCCATCCATCCCCTAGAATGGATGGTCCCTGATTGCCGCCCCCTCCCTGCCTCCGGGGAGGGGGTCCTCCCTTTTACCTCCTCCCTATCCTTCCCTGAAAATAGATTGAATATTAAACCAAGTTTTATGCATAAAATTGACATGACCGTCTGAAGGAGTATATTGTAAGGAGATACTTTCCCAGCAATCCGCAATCCTGAACACGGAGGCGCTGCCATGAGTCCGAAACGTTTGTCGCTACTCGCACTGCTCGGGTTTCTCACCCTGGCGTTCACTCCTTTGTCCGCCGGGGCGCAAAACCGCACCGTGGCAACGTACGAAGGCGGCTACCTCATCAGCAGCACCGAACCGCAGGCGCCATCCACAGCGTCCTGCCCCAGGGACAGTCATGTGTGCGAGCACACCTACCGGGAATACGGACCCGACGGTCTGGTCAAAGAGCGGACCTACAAACACTGCATCCCCCAGGGACGTTCCGCCGACGCACAAGCCTACGCCCACGGCACTCAGTACGACGAATGGGACTACCGTTACGGGCCGCCGCCCATCCAGCGCCCCGTCCGGCAGCGCACAGTTTACCGGACTCCGGCAGTCGTGCATTCTCCCCCGGTTTATTATTCCCGTTCGCCCTATTATTCCCCGGGCTATGGCAGTTACGTTGCCGGCGACACCCTGCTGGGCGGCGCCCTGGGAGCCGCCGCGGGAGCGGCGATCGGCGCGGTCGTCGGCGATCCGGGAGCCGGAGCCGCCATCGGCGCGGTGGTGGGCGGCTTCAACGGCTTCAGCCGGGGTGCGTTCGGTCACGGCCTGCTTTGGTAGATTCAACCTCTCCAACATCTCGCAGCAACCGTAATCCGGGGTGGCGTTGCGCTTGAATTCCCGTTTCACCCTCAAGCCTTCCGCCCCCCGTTGAAAACATCCGGGAAACCGGCCCTTACCCCAAGCACAAACCTTTCTAATTCAATCATTTACAATGGAGCGGGTTTGATTTATCTTAGATGTAGGCCCGCACGCGGCCAATATCAAGCCTTTTGGGGTATTTTTCACACGACCGGAACAGGAGGAGGAGACACGATGAACTGCCCTGCATGCACCCGCCCGCTCAAGCCGATGGAAGCCGGCGGCGTCGCCCTGGATGTCTGCCTGGAAGGATGCGGTGGAATCTGGTTTGACAATCACGAATTCAAAAAATTTGATGAGCCGCACGAATCCGCCGGGGAAGTGCTGTGCGGCATCGAAACCACTCTGAGTGATTCCGCGGATCAGCAGGCGCGTCACAGCTGCCCCAAATGTCAGGACATCACCATGTCGCGGCATTTTGTCAGCGTCAAGCGGCATGTGGAAATCGACGAGTGCGCCCAATGCGGCGGCATCTGGCTCGATGCGGGCGAATTGTTTCAGATCCGCAACCAGTTCAAGACCGAACAGGAACGCAAAGACGCCGCCAAAGCCTATTTTTCGGAAGTGTTCGACAATGAATTGATGCAGGTGAAGCAGCAAAGTCAGGACAAGCTGGCCCAGGCGCGCCGGTTCGCCAATATGTTCCGCTACATCACGCCGAGCCACTACATTCCCGGAAAGCAGGACTGGGGCGCGTTTTAGCTTTCAGTAAAGGGCAGACGCGCAACTCCATCCCGATTGGGCATTGAGCTCAACGCGGAACAATCCCTCACAAACGCACAAAAAAAGCCGACCCCTTTCGGGGTCGGCCCCTGATCTGGCTCCGGTGACAGGACTCGAACCTGTAACACAGCGGTTAACAGCCGCTTGCGCTACCATTGCGCCACACCGGAATGGTATTGGAATTTAAAATGTGTATCGTCCTTCCCGTTCGATGGAAAGAACGCCGTCTGAATTTTAAAGACCGGGAACCGGCAGCCGGGATCAAATTCCGGCCTCAAGGTTCACCCGAGTCCAAAACCGCCCTATTTGTACCACAACGACACTGAATTTGGAAAGGTCAGTTTACAGGATTTCAGTCCGTCCTTCCAGCGATTTCAACAAGGTGACCGAATCCGCGTATTCAATGTCCGATCCGACAGGGAGCCCGCGGGCGATGCGCGTCACCCGGATCGAAAACGGTTTCAGCATTTTCGCGAGGAACACGGACGTGGACTCCCCTTCCATGTCGGGATTGGGAGCCAGGATCACTTCGCTGACAGCGCCCGTCTGGACTTTTTTCTTGAGTGAATCGATCGTCAGGTCCGAGGGACCGACCCCGTCCAGCGGGGAGATGACACCCATCAGAACGTGGTACACGCCGTTGTACTTGCCGACGCTCTCAAAAATATAGACGTCGTGCGGTTCCTCCACCACGAGAATCCGCGAACGATCACGGCTGGGATCGCTGCAGATGGCGCAGGGATCCGATTCCGTAATGCCGTGGCACACCGAGCACAAACGGATTTTTTCCTGAACGTTCTCGATGGCCCGGGCCAGCCGCGCCGTCGTTTCTTTAGGGCTGCGCATCAGAAAAAACGCCAGCCGCTCGGCGGTTTTCTGCCCCACCCCCGGCAGGCGCTTCAATTCATCGACAAGTTCTTTTACCGCGGAAGGACGTTTCACAGACGCATCAAACCCGGATTGGGGGCACTTTAAATTTCACGCGGCAGTCCTTTTCACACTTAGAATCAAGAGCCCAAAGAAAATTCGACGGTATAAAAAAACCCTTGTCTCCCAAACGCAAAGGGCAAGCGCCCGTCACGTCCCCGGAAACAGCCCCGGAATTTTCAGACCGCCGGTGAGCCGCGCCGTTTCTTCCTGCGCCAGCTCCTTGACTTTTTTCTGAACTTCGTTGGTGGCGGCGACGATCAGGTCTTCGAGCACTTCCCGATCCTGCATGTTGATGAGTTCCTCGTCGATGTCGATGGAAATAATCTGGTTGAGACCGTTGGCCTTGATCTTCACCATCCCGCCTCCGGTGGTGGCCTCCACGGTTTTTCCCGCCAGTTGCTGCTGTATGTCCGCGATACGGGACTGCAGCTCCTTCGCCTGTTTGAACAGGGACATCCAGTTTGTATCCATGCTTTTACACCAAGCTCGCAGTTATTGGGTCAGCGCACGACGACGCCTCCGAAAATATCCAGCGCCTCCTGAATGATTTCGGATTCCGATTTCTCTCCCAACCCCTGCCCTCCAGGGTCAATGGAATTTTTTTTTTTCGGGTTCGCACCGGTTGCCGGTGCTTCGCGTCCCGGCGATTCCCTGGAGATCAATTTCAACGTCACTTCCATCGCCTCGCCGTTCACCTGTTGCGCCGCTTCCTTGAGCAGCTTGAGATTATCCGGCTGCTCCATCATGCTTTTCGTCATGGAATCGGAAACGCCGATGCAAAGCGTAGACGCGTCCACCGAATCGACCCGGCACTGGGTGAGGTAATGTCCGAACAGTTTCTTCCGCTTGAGAATGGCCTCCTGCATCCGCTGCCAGGAAAATCCGCCCTCGGCCGCGGCCTGTGGACCGTTTTCATTTTGCGCCTCCCCGGCCGGCCGCGCAACCGGCCTTTCAACCACTGCCGCAGGGCCGTTGCCGCTGGTTTCAACGGCTCCTTCCGGCTGTGCGCGATCGATCCGGTCGATCAGCGCGTCGATGTTTTGATACGGACGCGCATCCAGAAGCCTCAGCACCGCCATCTCGAACACCCACTGCGCCATCGAGGTGCGGCGCATGGCGTCCTCGGCGCGGCACAACACGGCGAACATCTGCTGCAGCGAATCCGCATCGAACGCTTCCGCCTGTTGCTTGAGAACGTCAAGCGAGCTGGTGTGCGGATCGAGAACCGATTGCGGATTTTTTGCGACCCGGATCATCATCAGATTGCGGAAGTACGCGGTGAGATCGCGGCAGAAATAATGCAGGTCTTTTCCCGAACCGACGATTTCCTGCACCTGCGCGATCAACGCCGAAGCGTCCTTTTCGATCACCCGGTCCACAAACAACCGCATCGCTTCCTGGCTGACGATGCCGAGCACCGTCTCCACCGAATCGGCCGTCACCGTCTGCCCGCTGAAAGCGATCACCTGATCCAGCAGGCTCTGCGCGTCGCGCATGCTGCCCGAACCGTTTTTCGAAATCGCTTCCAGGCTCACGGTTTCGATACCGATGCCCTCCTGCTTGCAGATGAGTTCCAGCTGCTCGACGATCTGCTTATGCGACAGCGGTTTGAATTCGAAACACTGGCAGCGCGAAAGGATGGTCTCGGGAATCTTGATCAGCTCGGTGGTCGCAAAGACAAAGACCACGCGCTCGGGCGGCTCTTCCAGCGTTTTCAAAAGCGCGTTGAACGCGCTTTTGGAGAGCATGTGCACTTCATCGATGATGTAGACCTTGTGCTTCAGCGAAGAGGTGGCGTACTGCACGTTTTCGATGAGATCCCGCACTTCCGCGACGCCGTTGTTCGACGCGCCGTCGATCTCGCGCACATCGATGCTCGCACCTTCGCGGATCTCGACGCACGCCGCGCAGTGATCGCAGGGCTCGACCCCTTCCGGCTCGGTGCAGTTGAGCGCTTTCGCCAGAATGCGCGCCGTCGTGGTCTTGCCCACGCCGCGGGTTCCGGAAAACAGGTACGCATGGGAAATGCGGTCCATCTCCAGGGCGTTCTTCAAGGTCCGGACGATGTGCTCCTGTCCGATCAGCTCACTGAATTTTTGCGGCCGCCATTTTCGAGCCGAGACCTTGAATTCCATAGGACCGTCGCGGGAAAGCCGAAGGTGGGGCGTGTTTCAAGGCAGAATTGTTGGGGAACTCACAGCACACCAGGGTATTTGCTACCGCTGCTTCCTTCCGGATCTGACGGGGTTCACAAAGCCAGGTTGCGTGAGGCCCAACAAATCTGCCAATTCGAACTGATTTCCACGGAGAGGGAGGGATTCGAACCCTCGGTAGGGGTTTAGCCTACACACGCTTTCCAAGCGTGCGCCTTCAGCCGCTCGGCCACCTCTCCAAATATTTTTAAGTGAGGGAGAGGGAGGGATTGGCATCCCGCACCCTGTTCAAGAGTGATTCTGAATCACTCGCTCATCTCTCCTGAGTCAATTTTCAAAACTTCCTTACTTCCTTACTTCCTTTCGCAAGAGCGGCGGGGGTTCCGCTGCCTCATTCGCTGTTCCATCGCAGGGAAACGTGCGTCAGCGTGACGCTGGCGGAGAGGGAGGGATTCGAACCCCCGGTCCCCCAGAAAGGGGACAATTGATTTCGAGTCAACCGCCTTCGACCACTCGGCCACCTCTCCATTTACCGCACTCCCGGCGCTCCTGATTTACAGGATGCCGGATGAAAAAAATACGCCCAAGAGGACTCGAACCTCCGACCTACGGTTCCGCAAACCGTCGCTCTATCCAGCTGAGCTATGGGCGCCTGCTATTAAAAATTCCTGTCGTTCCCGGACTTCGCTGCGATCCGGGTGGCGCTGATCCCCTACGGGGTCAGGACACTTCGCTCGCGATGAAATCCTTAAGCTCCAGCGCATACCTTTCGTGTTCGAAAGCGTAAAGCGTCGGATGCCGGGAAAAGGCCCATCCCTTGTATACGATTTTGCCCTGATCTTCAACGATCAGCTGCACCGCGGGATTGATCGGCTTGTTGTTCATGGAGGTGTAGGTGTCCTTGCCCATGACGAAATTCGGGAAAAACGGCCCCACCGAAACTTTGAGCCCCGAGTCTCCCAGAAGAAAATGCGATCCCAGCTCGACCGTTTTCATCGCCGTGTTTTCCTCGTCCGCCTTGTCCTTGACGAGGATCTTGACCGCTTTCCATTTTCCCTGAACCACCTTGGGGATCACAACCAGCCGGTGGACTTTTTCTCCCTCGGTCAATTGCGGATGCGACACTTCCTCCTGGCTGCCGGATCCCTCGCTGAACCGGGGACCGTCTCCCAGTGGCTTGGACTTCGACCCTTCAATCTGAGCGGCCGATCCGCTTTCCTGTTTTGCTTCCACAGGCGCTTCCGCATTGCTCCCGCTGCAGCCGGAAAAAAGCAAAAACAGGGCGAACACGGCAGCCATCCGGGAAAATCCGCGATTCTTTTTGGCTTGTTGTGTCATGACGCTGCGATCTCTAAAAAAAATTCTCCAAGGACCCTGCATTCAGGGGGAATTTATGGCGGAGAGGGAGGGATTCGAACCCTCGGTAGGGGGTTGACCCTACACACACTTAGCAGGCGTGCGCCTTCAGCCAACTCGGCCACCTCTCCGGACTGTAAATCCTTACCGATGAGCGATTTACGATAGTCTCGAAAATCGTTCATGGGGAAGAATTTGCAAAATCCAGATACTTGGAAAATCTCCGCCAACGATCCGCGTACGCTGCCCGTAAGCCCATCGCACGTCGATGTCTGGTCCAGCGGCACGCTGGCGGAGGGAGTAGGATTCGAACCCACGGAACTTTCGTTCAACGGTTTTCAAGACCGCCGCCTTAAACCACTCGGCCATCCCTCCTGAAGCGTAGTCTAATAGTTATCCACTTCATTATAAATGTCAAGCGCGCTGTTCGAGGCGAATTTCGAGGAGGCTTGCGGGGGCAGAGCAGGGCCCAAGCCGCCGGGCCGCACCGGTGCACCTGCTACGCGATGCGTTCTTTGCCGTGCAGGTAGGGGCGAAGCGCTTCCGGGATGACGATCGAACCGTCCGCCTGTTGAAAGTTCTCCAAAACCGCCACAAACAGCCGGCCCGCCGCCAGGCCCGATCCGTTAAGCGTGTGCACCAGTTCCGGTTTGCCGTCCTTCGCCTTGTAGCGGATTTTGGCCCGGCGCGCCTGATAATCGGTGAAATTGCTGCAGGAAGAGATCTCCCGGTAGGCGTTCTGACTGGGGATCCACACCTCCAGATCGTAGGTTTTCGCCGCCGAAAACCCCAGATCGCCGGTACACAAAACCACCACCCGGTACGTCAGCCCCAGTTTTTTCAGGATGGATTCCGCGTCTCCCACCAGCGATTCGAGCTCCGCCTCGGAATGTTGCGGCGCCACGAACTTGACCAGCTCGACCTTGTCGAACTGGTGCTGCCGGATCAGGCCCTGGGTGTCCTTGCCGTAGGACCCCGCTTCCCGGCGAAAACAGGGGGTGTACGCGACGTACTTGACGGGAAGTTCCGTATCGGCGAGCACTTCATCGCGGTGGTAGTTGGTGACCGGCACCTCGGCTGTGGGAATGAGGTAAAACGGATCGTCCTGCATACGAAAAAGGTCTTCCTCAAACTTCGGCAACTGCCCCGTGCCCACCAGGCTTTCCGCATTCACCAAAAAAGGAGGGTACAGTTCAAGATAGCCGTTTTCCCGGGTCTGCACATCCATCATGAATTGAATGAGACCGCGCAACAGCTCCGCCCCCACCCCCTTGTACACCGCAAACCGGGCTCCGGAAATCTTCGCCGCCCGCTTGAGGTCGATGAGGCCGAGCGCCTCTCCCAGATCGACATGATTTTTGGGCTCAAAGGCGAACTGCGGTTTCTCGCCGACCACCCGCTCCTCACGATTGCCGGTTTCATCGGCTCCATCGGGGATGCTGTCATCGGGAAGGTTGGGAATGGCTAGCAGCGTGTTTTGAATTTTTTCATCCAGGGCGCGGACCGTGTCGTCCAGTTCCTTGATCGAAAGGTTCAGGTTCCGCACCGCTTCCATGGGACCGGCAGCGTCCTCGCCTTTTTGTTTGAGCTGACCCACTTCCTGGGAAAGTTTCTTTTTTTTGTTTTTCAGCGTCTCGGATTCACTGAGGCAGACGCGCCGCTCTTTTTCCGCATCCAGGAGGGATTTGAGGTTTGCCCCGGTACCCGGGCCTCTGCGGTCGAGGCTGGACCCGACGGTGTCCGGGTTCTCCCGGATTTTTTTAATATCCAGCATCACTTCCTCCGGGATTTCTTCTTCTTTATCCTTTTTTCGAGGCCCTCCATTTTGGTCTTCAAAATCGCAGGATAAATATAATGTTCTTCCAGATTCTTGAATTTCTTCAGCGCTTCGTTGAGCTTGCCTTCCTCTTCCAGACAGCTTGCCATCACGAATTCCATCTCATTCTTGAATTTGCTCTCCGGAAACGTCTCCATGAAATGATCGTAAAAGCTCCGCGCTTCGCCGCAGCGCTGCAGGGTGTAGAGGATTTCCACCACCTTGAACTCGGACTCCTCCGCCCACTTGGAACCGGGATACTCGCTCAAAAGCACTTCCCATTCCGCAAGCGCCTGATCGAAATTCTGCATTTTAAAATAAATGGAGGCGATCCGGTACTGATACGTGCTGCGTTCTTCCGTGCTTTGCGCCATGTTGATCAGATTCTGGTATTCGATGATGGCCTGCTCGAAATCCTTGAACGTGAACTCCACGATCTCCGCAATGTACTTCTGCGCATCCGGGCTGAACGCGCCGCGCCGGTTGAGCTGCAGCACTTCCTGAAAATACAGGATCGCCTGCGCGCTGTTGCCCAGGCTGAAATGATGGATTTCCCCGAGACGGAACAGCGCCTCTTCCGCCGAAGGACCGGAAGGATTTTTTTTCAACACCGCCTTGAACAGTTCCACAGCCCGGTGATTGGCCCCTTTGACCCAGGCGTCGTTGGCTTTCTGGATCAAGGGATCGACCCCTTCCCCGCCGCATCCAATAACGAGCAGAAAAATGCACAGACAAACAATGGCGTGAATCACAGATGAAAAAAAGAAGGGAGAACAGCGGGGAATGGGAACCGACCGTGCTAAGATCTGCGCCGGTAAGCAGGGGGCGGCGGGCCGTTCAGGCAGCTCTTCTTTGTGTTTCCCGCCCAGCCTGTTCATCAATCGATTCGGATCACTCAACCAGTTTCTCGACGCTGACCACCCGGTTGTCCTGTCCGACGCCCACCAGGCGGACGCCCTGAGTGTTTCTGCCGATCACCGATATTTCGTTCACCTTCATACGCACGATGTTTCCATCGGAGGTGATGATCAATAGCTCTTCATTATCCGTCACCTGCTGGATGCCGGTCACCGGACCGATTTTTTCATTGCAGCGGATGGTCACGACGCCGTACCCGCCCCGGTTTTGCAGAGGATACTCTTCCAGACGCGTGCGCTTGCCGTATCCGTTTTCGGTCACTGTGAGCAGCATGTTGCCGGGCTCGACGATTTCCGCGCCCACCACCCGGTCTCCATCTTTCAGACGGATGCCGCGCACGCCGCGCCCGGTACGGCCGATCGGCCGCACGTCATCCTGATTGAAGCGGATGGAAAACCCCTGGTGCGTCGCCAGCAGCAGTTCCTGATTTTCCTCGCACAACTCGACGCCGATCACGCGGTCGCCGTCGTCCAGCGTCAGGCCGATGATGCCCCCCTGGCGCGGCTTGCTGTAAGCCATGAGCGAGGTCTTTTTCACGACGCCGTTTTCCGTGACGACCATGACGAATTTATCTTCCTTGAATTCCCGCACCGAAAGGATGCCGGTGATCTTCTCCCCACCCTGCAGGTGTAGAAGGTTGGCGACCGACTTTCCTTTCGAAACCCGGCTGACCTCGGGGATCTGGTACACCTTGAGCCAGTGCACTTTCCCCGTGCTGGTGAACACCAGAAGCGAACTCAGCGTGGAGGCGATGAACAGTTTTTCAACCACATCTTCTTCCCGCAGGTCCATGCCCTTGATGCCCTTTCCGCCGCGCCGCTGAGAGCGGTAATTGTCCAGACTCTGCCGCTTGATGTACCCGCCGCGGGAATACACGACCACGGTGTCCTCATCGGCGATCATGTCCTCGATGTCGATCGAATGGTCTTCCGAGTCCACGATCTCGGTGCGCCGCTCATCGCCGTATTTTTCTTTGATGTCGGTAAGTTCCTTGCGGATGATATCCAGTTTGACCTCTTCGTGCGCCAGGATGTTTTCCAGCTCCGCGATCTCCTTCACCACCGCAGCAAGGTCATCGACGATCTTCTGCCGTTCCAGGCCGGTCAGCCGTTGCAGGCGCATTTCCAGGATTGCCTTGGACTGAATCTCCGACAGGCCGAACCGCGCCATCAATTCGTCCTTCGCCACCGCCGGGTTTTCCGATTCCCGGATCAGCCGAACCACTTCGTCCATATTGTCGATGGCGATCTTCAAACCCTCAAGAATGTGCTCTCTTTCCCGGGCTTTCTTGAGGTCAAACTGGGTCCGCCGGGTCACCACCTCCTTGCGAAAGGAAATGAAGTGCTTGAGCAGTTCCTTGAGATTGAGCACCTTCGGCTGCTGGTTGACCAGGGCCAGCATGATCACACCGAACGTCTCCTGCAGCTGGGTGTTTTTATACAGCGTGTTCAGCACCACCTGAGCGACGGTGCCGCGCTTGAGCTCCAGCACCACCCGGATGCCGTCGCGGTCGGATTCATCGCGAAGATCCGAGATCCCTTCCAGTTTTTTCTCGCGCACAAGTTCGGCGATTTTTTCGACCAGACGCGCCTTGTTGACCTGATAGGGAAGCTCCTGGATCACGATGCGCTCGCGGTCCTGCTTTTCCATCTCCTCCACTTCCACGCGCGCGCGGATCTTGATGATCCCCCTTCCCGTGCGATAAGCCGAGCGGATGCCGGAGGTGCCGTAGATGAGGCCGCGCGTGGGAAAATCCGGTCCCGGAACGATGGTGAGCAACTCGTCGATGGAGACGTCCGGATTGTCGATCACCTGGATGACGGCATCGACGATCTCTCCCAGATTGTGCGGCGGCACATTGGTCGCCATGCCGACGGCGATTCCCGAGGCCCCGTTGACCAGAAGCTGCGGAAAGCTTGCAGGCAGCACCACCGGCTCCTGCAGCGAATCGTCGTAGTTGGCGTCGAAACGGACCGTGTCTTTTTCCAGATCCCGCAGCAGCTCCTGCGTGATCTCCGCCATGCGGATTTCCGTGTAACGCATGGCCGCCGCCGAATCGCCGTCGATCGATCCGAAATTTCCCTGACCGTCGACGATCGTGTAGCGCTGTGAGAAATCCTGAGCCAGGCGCACGATCGTGTCGTACACCGCGGATTCTCCATGAGGATGGTATTTACCGAGCACATCCCCGACGATGCGTGCGGATTTTTTATAGGGACGGTTGAAAAAATTCCCCGTCTCGTGCATCGCGAACAGAACCCGCCGGTGCACCGGTTTGAGCCCGTCCCGCACATCCGGCAGCGCGCGTCCGATGATGACGCTCATCGCGTAATCGAGATACGCGCTCTGCATCTCGTCGTCTATATTGATCGGCTCGACGATTTCCGGCATCGATGTTTTCCTGTTACGGTTTATTAAATTCTTTTATTCGCTGGCAGCGAACGCATGCCAATCCGCACGCATATGAAAAAAAGACTCAAATATCCAGGTTGCGCGCCTGCAGGGCGTTTTTCTGAATGAATTCCCGTCTTTGATCCACAACGTCGCCCATGAGCGTGGTGAACAGGCTTTCGGAAGCCACCAGGTCGTCCGCCCGCACTTGCAGGAGCACGCGCTTTTCCGGATCCATCGTGGTTTCCCACAACTGGTCGGGATTCATTTCCCCCAGCCCTTTGTAGCGCTGGATGTAGATTCCCTTTTTCGCGCTGTCGAGAATCGCCTGCAACAGTTCATGTTTCGAACGCGCCTGCGTCGTGTCCCCGTTGTTTTTCAGGACGAAAGGAGGATTGTCCAAGGCCCGGATCGGCTCGTACACTTCCAGGATTTTCTGCATGATCACAGATTCTATAAAACTCGCGTTGAACTTGATGTTGAATTCCCTGCCCTGATTCAGGCCTTTGATGAAAAACTTGTACAGATCATTTTCCGAATCGTGCTGCACCTTGAGACGCACGCCCTTGATGTCCTGATTGAAATCGATTCGCTCATTTCCGTGCGTGGTGCGGGCGCAAAGCAGGTCCGGGTCGGTCCGGTCGATCTCCACCAGATGCCGCTTCAAAGTTTCTTCGATCTTGGCGTCAATGGGAACCTGGCTGTCGAACTGCAGGGGAATGTTCAGACACTCGTCTTTGTAGGAATATTTCTCTTTATTTTCATCATCGATGACCGCATCCAGCAGACGGACGATGGTTTCGATCAGAGAATCCAGCGATTCGAATTTTTCGCGCGTGACGTTGAGCTTGATCAGGGCCGACAGGATGGGCGCGGGAATGTTGTTCTTCACAACCTGATCGAACCGTTCCTGATAGCGGAACAGGTTGTTGATGAACTGCACCAGATGCGGGCCGTGAAGGTGGGTTCCGTTGTTCGCCTGCTGCACTTCCAGTTTGTCCGTCCCCTGCTCCACCAGATACTGAACGAGAAATTTCTCGTTTTTCATGTAGGTTTCGCTCTTGCCTTTTTTGACCTTAAACAGCGGCGGCTGCGCGATGTACAGGTACCCCCGCTTGATCAGTTCCGGCATCTGCCTGAAAAAAAACGTCAAAAGCAGCGTCCGGATATGGGCGCCGTCCACGTCCGCATCGGTCATGATGATGACTTTGTGATAGCGGAGATTTTCTATCTTAAAATCCGACACGCCGATGCCCGTGCCCAGCGCAGTGATCAGCGTGCGGATCTCATTGCTGGCCAGCATCTTGTCGTAGCGGGCTTTCTCGACGTTGAGAATTTTCCCCTTGAGCGGCAAGATCGCCTGAAACCGGCGGTCCCGCCCCTGCTTGGCGGATCCTCCTGCGGAATCGCCCTCCACGATATAAAGCTCGGAAAGCTCCGGATTCTTTTCCGAACAATCCGCCAGCTTGCCGGGCAGGGAGCTCACCTCCAGCGCGCTTTTTCGCCGCACCAGGTCCTTCGCCTTTTTCGCCGCTTCCCGCGCCTGCGCCGCGCTGATCGCCTTGGAGGTGATCGCTTTCGCCACCGCGGGAGATTCCTCGAAGATCTGTTTCAGCTTGTCGTTGACCATCTGCTCGACGACGCCCTTGACCTCCGTGTTCCCCAGCTTTCCTTTGGTCTGCCCTTCGAACTGCGGTTCCGGGATCTTGACGCTCAGCACCGCGATCAATCCTTCCCGCACATCGTCGCCGGTCAGGCTCGGGTCCGTGCTTTTCAGCATGCCGTTCTGCGTCGCGTAACTGTTGATGGTGCGTGTGAGCGCGGACCGGTATCCTGAAAGGTGGGTGCCGCCGTCGCGGGTATTGACGTTGTTGACAAACGAGAAAGTCTCTTCGATGTAACTGTCATTGTACTGCATCGCCAGTTGCAGATGGCAGTCCTCTTTCTCCTTCTCGATGAAGATGGGATCGGGATGCAGCACTTTCTTGTTTTCACTCAAATGCTCGATGAAGGAAACGATCCCCCCCTCATAGAAAAATTCCTTGTCTTTGCCGTCCCGCTCGTCGTGCAGGTGGATCTTGAGTCCTTTGTTCAAAAAGGAAAGTTCCCGCAGCCGCTTCGACAGGATCTCGAAGCTGAAACTGGTGTCCGGGAAAATGGACGAATCGGGCGTGAATATGATTTTCGTGCCGGTGGATGTGACTTTCCCCCCCTTCTCAAGCGGAGTGACGGGTTTTCCTTTGGCATATTTTTGATGGTGCTGCACGCCGTCGCGCTTGATCTCCAGATACAGCGACTCCGAAAGAGCGTTCACCACGGAAACGCCCACGCCGTGCAGACCGGCGGAAACCTTATAGGTGTCCTTATCGAACTTGCCGCCCGCATGCAGCACCGTCATCACCACTTCCGCTGCGGAGACCTTGCGGTCGGTGTGGATGTCCACAGGAATTCCGCGGCCGTCATCGGACACGGTGACGCTGTTGTCGATGTGGATGATCACTTCGATTTCCGAACAGTGTCCCGCGATGGCTTCATCGACGCTGTTATCCACCAGTTCAAAAATCAGGTGATGCAGACCGTCCGTCCCGGTTCCCCCGATATACATCGCCGGCCGTTTGCGAACCGCTTCCAGTCCTTCAAGGATTTTGATGTTCTTCGAATCGTAGGCGGAGTCTGGAGTCTGTCCCATTAACTTTAACTAATTAAGAAAATAGAAGAATGAATACTCAGCAGGAGTAGTAGGGCCTGTTAAGATGTGGAAAACTCTCTTAACATTCTGAATTTACGGGCTTTGAGAATCTAAAAACGTGTTATTAAATGTCTCGTTTTAAAGACGCGGGAAGGAATAAGTTTCAAGGACTTATTATACCTTAATTTTTGAGGTTTTACTCACATTTTTTGTACACGTTTTGGACAAATTATTCACTTTCGATTTTCTGGATCACTTCCTGGACAGCTTTGGTCATGTCATTGTTTTCACTGACCATTTTCGTGATCTTTTTATGCGAAAAAAGCACCGTGGTGTGGTCTTTTCCACCAAAATGCTTCCCGATTTCAGGCAGCGAAGCCTTCGTGTATTCCCTGCATAAATACATGGCGATTTGGCGGGGCACGGAAATGTCCCGGGAACGCTTTCTCGATTTGAGATCCGGGACCTTCACGTTGAAGTGGGTGGAGACGGTTTTGATGATGGTGGGGATGGTGAAGTTTTTCGTTTTGTTGTAGGTGAATTCCTTGAGCACCTCTTTGGCGAGGTCCAGATCGATTTCACTGTGCGTGAAGGTGGAGTAGGCGATGATCCGGAGCAGCAGCCCTTCCAGTTCACGAATATTGGATTTGATGTTGCTGGCGATGAAGATCGCCACATCCTGTGGAATCGGCTTTTTATGAAAATCGGCTTTTTTATATAGGATCGCCACCTTCGTTTCCAGGTCCGGATGATTGATGTCCGCGACCAGTCCGGATTCAAACCGGGATCGCAGCCGCTCCTCCATATTGTGAATGTCCTTGGGATACTTGTCACTGGAGATGACGACCTGCTTGTGCGATTCGTACAAGGCGTTGAAGGTGTAGAAAAATTCTTCCTGAGTGCGTTCCTTGCCGGCGATGAACTGGATGTCGTCGACCAATAGCACGTCCAGGGGACGGTACCGTTTCCTGAAAGAAGGCATGTCGTCTTTCTTTAAGGATTCGATCAGGTCGACGGTAAAATTTTCGGCGGAGATGTAGCGCACCCGCGCCTGCGAGTCGTTTTCCAGAATGGTGTTTCCAATGGCGTGCAGCAGATGGGTTTTTCCAAGCCCCACCGCCCCGTAGATGAACAGGGGATTGTACGTGAGCGCCGGGTGGTTCGCCACCGCGAGCGCGGCCGCATGCGCAAACTGGTTGCTCGAGCCGACCACAAAACTGGAAAACACAAAATTCGGATTCAGCGAAGAACGGATTTTTCTGTCCCGGTTTTCGTCAACCGCGATCAACGGTTCAGAAGTCTTTGATTCTTGAAGTTCTTCTTTGGTTTCAACCGGGTTTGAACTGTCGCTGTTGACGAGAAAATCCACACTCATTTTATTTTTAAGGATCGATTCCAGCGTGGTCTCGATCAAGTCCTGATAATTTTCTTCAAGACATTTCTTATAGAATTGATTGGGCACGGCAATGGTGAGGGAATCCTCACCGATGGTGTAGGGATAGGTGGGAGAAAACCAGGTGGTGTAGTTCTCCGGCAGTATCTGTTCCTCGATTTCCTTCAAACATCGTTGCCAAAGGATTTCTTTGGATTTCATAGTTTGGAAATTAAGAAAGTTAAAGATAAATACCGGCCGGAGGGAAAGTAGCGGGTAATATATAAAACCGTTTTTGCAAAAGCAACCGCAAAAAGAAAGCAAGGATTTAATATTTCAATAAGTCCAAACGAAACAAAAGTTTTTTTTCAAGCAAAATTCAATAACAAAATGTCCCATCCGCAGTTCCTCCCTGAAAGCGCTTTTTCAGCGACCTTCCCTTAAAAAAGAAACCCTGACTTCGTTTAGATAAAACGGTTTACAGACTTCATACCTTGATGTTTCCGTATTTAGTAAGAGGGGCAAAACCCAGTCCCCGCGCGGGTTTCCGGCCGGTATGGTTGCAGCCGGACCGGCAATCGAGTGGACGGCGCGAAGAAAAAATAAGAAGCGTTGTAGAAGCGGAGTTTATTTTTAAAAAAGGAAATCACGACGCCATCCCTCCCTGGCGCGCATCGGGGAACGCCCTCCCGACCTCTGGAGCCGTCGCCGCACGGCGCGGCTCTCTTCCTTTTTGGTTTGTGTGGAATAAAAACGATGGGAGACCTCTCCGAACATTTTTCCCGATCGGAATTCACATGCCGTTGCGGCTGTGGCTTTGCCGATGTGGAAAAAATTTTGCTCGAGGGTCTCGAATTAGCCCGTAAGGACCACGGACGCATCCGCGTCACATCCGGATGCCGTTGCGCGCCGCACAACCACAATGTGGGAGGAAAGTCGACCAGTTCGCATCTCGGTGGTTGGGCGGTGGACATCGCTTGCGTTTCCTCCCAGGAACGGTTTTCTCTGATCCGCGCCTTGTGCGCCGCGGGATTCGAACGCCTCGGCATTGGCCCGGATTTCATCCATGTGGATGCCGACCCGGCCAAGCCCCCGTGCCGGATCTGGCTTTATCCCGGCCTTCCTTCAACAACGACTTAAATATTAAAGAATTAATCGGATCCAGCCCGGAGCCCGGCAACGAAAAAAGCGGGGAGATTCCAGACAGGCATCCAAAGCGAAAGGACCCAAAGTCTCATGTCTCTGATCGAAAAAAAGCAGAACCGTGGATACAAAACCACGGAATTCTGGCTCACGGTGGCCGCGCTGATCGCCTCTGCTTTGGGGTATGGATTCACCGAGCAGGGCAACGAATTTCTGGCTGCCGGCATCGGCACCGCCATCACCTACATTTTGTCCCGGGGACACGCAAAAAACGGCGACAAAAACCACCATTCCGCAGAATGACGCCTGAACGGACATGAGACATCGCAAGCAAAAGACCGGCATTGCGGGAGTGCGGACATGAGCGTCTTCACCATCCTCGCTTGGGCCGGTGCGGCCCTGGCCGTATTGAGCGGCTTTCTGCGTTGGTGGGTGTGGATGCAGGCAAAAAAATCTGGCAGGCTCGAAGAAAAGCTCGACGTCAAATTGAAACAGGAAGCGCTGTACCGGGAACTCAACGAACGATCGAGGATCGAAGATGAAAGCATGCTTGAGCAGCTTGCGGGCGGCCATAAAGACGACGGCATGGATCCTGATCGTGTCGATGAACCCTGGCTGCGCGACCGCTCCTGATGCGGGCGCGGGTTTTCCTACCTACGCGGCGGGCCGGTTCCCGGACATCGTCTGGAAACGTCCGGGCAACGGCGACCGTTGTTTGCACAATGCCGACTACCAGGCCCTGCGCGCGTACGTGATTCGGCTGGAGTCCGTCAACTTCAAGCACTGGTGCGTGATCCGCAGGATCAATCAGCAGGAATGCAGGGATTGAGCGTGCCATGATGTTTTCACTTTCGAAATGGATTCGACGCAATTTTAAGGCGGCCCTCGTGATCGCGCCGGTGCTTACGGTAGGCAGCCCGGTCTTTTGCGTTTCCGATGCGGTCGCTCTCGATGGTGAGCCGCCCTTTGAGGACATCGTGTTGATTGAAACACTGCCCACCCGGCAGATCGTCTTCGGCTACGACCGCGATCAGGACGGCAGCGTGGACTATCGCGTGTACCGCGCGTTGCTCGAGTTCGTTCCTCTGGGGCGGCCCTGTGCTGATGCGGATGCCCGCTAGCTGCGGGTTCCCAGGGACGGCTTTTACCTGATTGAAAAAGACCCCGCCCTAAGCCTCACTCAGGATGACGGGCAGCTGGATAACGGCAGACCTTCTCAACATGGCAAAACGAAACCCTTCGGGAGATGACGATCTGCAGGAGACCTTGCTTGCCGAGCTGACCGAAGGAAAAAACCTTCTTATAAAAATCATCCGGCAGTCTCCGGAAAACCTGCAGGCGCACCGCATGCACTGCACCTATGCCGGCAAGATCATCGACATCCACAAAGCCATGATCCAGTCCAGGGCGCTCGACCCCGAATTGTTGTTGATCGAGTTTTTAAAAACCACCGTTTCGACATTGATCGAAAAAGGGGAAACGGCCGCGGCGGAAAACCTGGGAAGCTGCCTGGATGAGATCGGAGAACGAGTCAGGCGGAAATGGATGCATCCAGAAGAAACCGGCTGGACCGTGGATATCATGAAATCCGCCACCTCATCCGGGCGGCGGTCACCCCCTTCGGCCGTGGTTCGCAGAAACACAAGGAAGAAAGGATCGCCCGTGCCCAAAACGAACTGAAGTTTTTTGCCGAGACCTATTTCCCGCATCACCTGACGGCGAAATCTTCGCCCATGCACGATGCTTTGTACTCCCGGTTTCAGAGCCTGATCCTGACGGCGCAAGCCAGCGGCAAAGGAGGCAAGGAGGCGCACGCCGCCCCACGCGGCCACGCCAAATCCACCGTGACCACGCTGATCCTGCCGCTCTGGTGCATCGTTTACGGGCATCGCCGATTCATCGGTGTGATCTCGGACACCACCGAACAGGCGGAAGAGTTTCTGGAATCGATCAAGGCCGAACTGGAAGTGAACGAACGGCTGCACGCGGATTTTAAGACCGCTTGCGGAAAAGGGCCGACGTGGAAAGTCGGAAAAATCATCACCCGCAATGGAGTGAAAGTCACCTGCTGGGGCAAACGAAAACGGCTGCGCGGCGCCCGGTTCGGCAGCCGCCGCCCGGATCTGATGATCCTGGACGATCTGGAAAACGACGAGCAGGTCGACTCCCCGGAACAGAGAGAAAAGGACCGCAAATGGTTTTTCAAGGCCGTCATGAAAAGCGGCGCCGCCGGGACGGTCTACATCGTCATCGGCACTCTGCTGCATTACGATTCCCTGCTTTCCAGGCTGTTGACGCAGCCGGGGTGGAAAGGAAAAAAATGGCAGGCCATCCTTTCCCATTCCGCCTCACCGCTTTGGCAGACCTGGGAAAGTCTGTTTGCCCTTGCGGGGCGCGGCGATGCGGAACAACGCGCCGACGCCTTTTTCTTTGCGCATGAAAAAGAAATGCTTGCCGGCACCCGGGTCCTGTGGCCGCAAGTGGAGGATTATCACTACCTGATGAAAATGCGCGTCTCCGACGGGCCGGCGTTTTTCGACTCGGAAAAGCAGAACGAGCCCATCAACCCGGAGGACTGCCTGTTTCAGGAAGCCTGGTTCCAGTACTGGGAAGACACCGCGCCGCTCAAGCAGGACGAGCGCGGGCCAGTCTACTGCGCCGTCGATCCTTCGATGGGCGGCGCGTCCAGAACTTCCGATCCCTCCGCCATCGTTTACGCGCTGGTGCGGGACGACGGGCACATCGACGTGCTCGAAGCCGACATCCGGAAACGGCACCCCGATCAGATTCTGGAAGATTTGATCGATCATCACACGCGCTTCCCGTTCACCCGCATCGCCGTGGAGGCCGTGCAGTTTCAAGAGCTGTTCAAAGACCAGATCGTCAAGGAAGCGGCCCGGCGGGGTATCTACCTTCCCGTCGAGGGCGTGCGCCCGCACAGTGACAAAACCCTGAGGATCTCCAGACTGCAGCCCCATATCAAGAACGGGGTCATCCGCTTCAGGAGGCAGGACCGGCTGCTGCTGGATCAACTCAAATACTTTCCCAAGGCCAGTCACGACGACGGTCCCGACGCGCTGGAAATGCTGTTCGGCCTGATTTCCCGCGGCGCCGACGGACCCAGGATCCGCCGTATCGGCTGAGCGGACAGAAGCACAACCGGGCAGGCAGAACCGGCACAGGAACCCATGAAACTATTCAACTGGTTTAAAAAACAATCCGCCGTCCATCGGGCGCTGACGCTTTACTTTCCCCTGAATCAGGGCGTGGCCCCGAGAGGGGATTTCGTGTCCCTGGCCAAAGAAGGCTTCACCCAGAACAGCGTGGTGTTCGCCTGCGTGAAAGAGATCGCCGAAGCCGCCGCCAGTGTTTGCTGGCAGCTGTTCCGGCGCCTGCCCGACGGCGGCCGCAGGGAAATTCCGGACCACCCGGTGCTGCGGCTGATGGAAAGGCCCAATCCGCTGCAGGGAAAATTCGAGTTCATCGAATCTGCGCTCGCCTACCTTTACCTGTCGGGCAACACCTTTCTGGAGCTGGTGGGAGCCGGTTCCGAGGCGGACACGCCGCCGATCACCGGCAGCACGGCGAACGTGCAGCGCTGGGGCAACGTGTACCGCAACAGCGCGGGTTCCACAAGCGGCATCCGCGCCGATGAATACAATATGGGATTCGGAGAGGGATCGTCAGGGGAATGCCTGAAGTCGAACGGCTCGGGCACCAAAGCAGGCTGGCAGACGTGCTGACGCAGTTTGGCGATTGCTTGAATACGATCAGAGGGCGGCATGCAAGATAAAATCACACGCGAAACGGGAGTGAGCATCGCCATGGTCATCACCCTCATCGGTGCCGCTTTGTGGATCGACAACAAGATCGACGGCCTGGAAATCAAAACGATGCAGGGGTTGAGCGACGTGCGGTCGGAAATCGTTCAATACCACACGATGCTGGGAACCCAGCAGAAGCAGATAGACAAGATCGAGTCGCTTGTGGAATCCCACCAGCGGGACGGAAGGATCCACACAATGCAGTGAGCATCGCCCCATCATTTTAAATGAAGCAATGACGCGGGTAGGGTATCAGGGGGACGACTTCGATTTTTCGATGATCGCGGTGATGGTGTCCATCAGGGTTTTGACTTCGATGGGTTTGGCGATCACGCCGTCCATCCCCGCATCCAGGCAGGTTTTGTGCGCACCGCCTTCGTCGTTGGCGGTGAGCGCAATGATGGGAATTTTTTTCCCCGGTGCCGAGCGGTTCGTTTTCAGACCCTTTGATTCCGACTGGCGGATTTTCAGCGTCGCTTCGATGCCGTCCATCACCGGCATCTGCATGTCCATGAGGATCGCGTCGAACGCTTCCTTTTCCAGCGCCTCGATCGCCTCGGCGCCGTTGTCCACCGCCACCACCTGATGCCCCTTGCGCTTGAGCAGTTTGCTGGCCAGGTGCAGATTGAGCGGCGCATCGTCCGCGATCAGTATTTTCAGGCTATTGCTGGGAGGGCGATTTTCAGGAGGGATGTCTTTCATGGAACAGAACGGTTCAGAATTCCTTCCACGCACCGATGATCCTCCCCACCACGGGATCGGGATGTTCCTTCAATGAGACGATTTGAACCTGGGCGTTGGGATTGACGGGACGCAGAATGAGAAGGTCCTTTCTCTTTTCGGCGTACTTGGCGGTGAGGCCGTCTTCAAAGAAGATAGCATAGATGCGGTTTTTGAGTATTTTTTTATCGTTGCGGTCGATCACCACAATGTCTCCCGATTGCAGCATCGGCTCCATGGATGAACCGTCCACCCGGCTGGCCACCAGATTTTTTCTTCTCCCGACGGCGCGTACATGCAGCAGCACATAGTCCTCGATCGCTTCTTCCTGGATGATGGGCTGGCCCGCGGCTATGGCCGAACCGGTCAACGGAATGGACACGAAATCTTCCTCGTTCAATGTCATGGCGTGTTTTGCGCTGCCTGCCTGAATGACTTTGAATTCCGGACTCCGCACCGGCTGCGACTCCCCTTCCAGCAAAAACTCGTGCGGCGGGGCTCCCAGTTTTTTCGCTAATTCGTTCAACAGATCGAGCGGGATCTGCCCGATTCCCTTTTCGTACATCTTGAGGACCCCGGCATTCAGCGCAAGCTTCTCCGCCAGCTCATCGGCGGACCATCCCCTGCTCTTCCTCAGCTCCTTCAGTTTCCGCCCTGCCCGCAGACCCAGCCGGGTCGTGCTTTTCTCCCCCGTCACCAGCCAGCGCAGATCGGCGTGAAAAAAACTCGCAATTTTTTCAAGAGATTGCGTGTCCGGAGCGGTCTTTCTCTGCGAACTCTTTTTCATCGCCTGGTAATTCAGGTCCACCTTGCGACAGAAGACCGTGAGCGGTTCGCCCTCCTGAAGCAGCGAAATTCTGTCCCACACATCCTGAAGAGGCATTAAAAAAAGAAAAATAGAACTTGACAGAAGGGGACAAATGTCCCATTATGGTTGTCGAGAGGGGACGAAAGGCGCTCCCCCCTCCCGGTGAGCCGTTTTCGCCGCCCGATTATAGCATTTCATTTGCTTTGAATGCCAACTACAGGGATGGATGCATGCTGCAAGAAATCAAGGCAGAGGGGTTCAAAGGTTTTACATTTCATCTCAAGCTTTCCGGACTCGATTTGATCGCATCGAAAGGCGGCAACGGGGCGGTCCAATCCGCCGTATTCGAAGCGCTGTCGTTGTGTCTTCTGGGAACGATGCCCGCCCGGCCGCGGCTTGAGTGCGACGTTGTGCGATTTGCGCATTCAAATGAAGTGCGTCTTGAAACCGGTTGGGAATTGAATGGGAATCGATTCCAGGTGCAGCGGACTTACCGCTCCGAAACAGAGAGGGGAGACAGGCAGCACATCCGTATCAATGGAATTCGCCGGAGCCGGGAGGAAAGCCGGCGCTGGATCCAGTGCAATCTGGGTGAGGTGATCCCGGTGCTTCCGGTTGATCCCTCCGGGTTTCCAGTCAAGAACAAACCAGACTGGTTTTTCCCCTACACTCTTCCCGAAGAATGCCTACCCAAACAAGTTGTACGCGAAAAGATTCTAGTCTGGACTTTCAAACGCTTCTATGGAGAAAAGCGCTCTTACCGGGCGCTTAATGATCCGGTGCCCGTTTTCCCTGCATTGCGGATGGCTCATGAGGGCCCACCGGTTTGTCGGACCGGAATCGTGAGACAACGCATGTTTGAATCCGATCCTGAATTTGCAGGGAGCGTCACGCAGATTGTGGATGAGGCGTTGTCGTTCTGGTCCGAATCGATATCCTCATTGGAAAATATGGAGAGAATTCAACGGCGTCTTGGCAAATCGATCGAATCGTTGAATTCGGCCGTCCACAGGCGTTCCGCCGCGAGAGCGTATCTGAAAGAAATCGGCTTGGCGGATCGTGCGCCCGCTCTCAAGGATGAATGGAAGCAGTTCGAATTAAAACGCCGCATCACCCGCGCGGTCGCCGACTCCCTGGGGCTCAAGGGAATCTCCGGAGAGATCCAATCGTCTTTCATTAGCGCCATGGAAGAAGAAACCGGGAATGCACTGTGTTCCACCGCAAGCGATCTGCGGTTCATGATCGAGACCCGGGGCGCGCGCATGCATTTTGGCTTGTGCCGGCACGGCCGGTTTCATCCCCTGGACACATTGGGTCCCGCATCCCGCCTTCTTTGCGCCGCCGCTCTGACCGCGGCGCTGCTTTGCAGATTGTCTCGCCTGCGCACACGAAGGGGAATGCCTGCATTTCGCTTGTTGCGCTTGAGCACGGAAACCCTGCCCCGCGCCTCGCTGATGCGCCTGCTCAAGATGGTGTCGCAACTCAAACAAAACGGCTGGATCGATCAGGCGCTCATCACCAATTCTACCTGTATGAGCGATACCGACTCGCTGTATGGATTCCGGCTGCATGGAATCCGCACAATTTCGGGCGATGCCTGTGCACCAGCATCTTCAATAAGCAGGGCGCGGTTTAAGGAGGATGTGCGATGCGGATCGTGAGGCAGTCACAGCGCCCGCAATTCAACCGCAGTGCCTGGCTGTTGTGCCGGGAGCGGGACATTGCGCTGGAAAGCGGGGAAACCTTAAGGCGCGGCTGCGGCAGGGTGGGGCTGGTTCCGGGACAGGCCGGATGGAGCTGCTTTTACTGCGGAAATTACGTGTACCAGAAGGACCTGCCGCTCGATGTCCTGTGGTTTCATTTCAAGACGGCGCGGGAATACTGGCGCGTGATGAGCCAGCAGGACAGGCATTTTGTCAACGGCGTTCCGGTCACCGGGCCGGCCGATGCGCTGCCCGCAGCGCTGAAACGCGATCTGATGGAAGTCCATCCGCCGAAATGGTTTTTGTATTTTGTGTTGTACGATGAGTTCGAGTTCAAACAGTATCTGGAACGAATGGGAATCGATCATGAAATCCGTTGATGCGCAAAAATCCGATCGCGCGGGAGAAGGAGAGGGCGGCTGGGATTCGAACCTGCGTTATTTGCCCCCGGAGGTGATCGCTTCCATGAACGATTCCGCGTTCCTTTCATCTCCGCAAGGGGAATATCGTCCCCGCAAGGAGTTTTCCCATTTGCAGGGCCTCCACCTGGATCTCAGTGGCCTCGGTCTGACCGACAAGCAGCTGATCGCCGTGAGCCTGGTGTTTTTCGGCGGCGTCCGCAAAAACCGCGCCGCCAAAGCCATGAAAATCAGCAGCCAGGCCGTGGCCGATCACATCCAGGCTGCGCTCAAGAAGATCGCCCGCCAGTTGTGATGCCCTGTTTCACCGTGAAACAGCCGCCGAACCCCTCCCCTTTGCATTGCAATTCCCCTCATTATTCTCTGCCGCCTTTTCATTTTTGTGCAACGATGCGATAATGCCCGCTCGATGAAACACCCTATGTGAGCGAGCCATGCAGATCGTCGTTTGTGTCAAACAGGTGCTGGACACCGCCGCGAAAATCAGCATCAAGGACGGCGCCATCGACGGTGCGGGAAGCCCGCGCGTCATGAACCCGTACGATGAGTTCGCGGTCGAGGAAGCGATCCGCATCCGCGAGCGCAAGCCGGACAGCGAAATCACCCTCATCAGCCTCGGGCCGGAAGGATTCAAGGACACGCTGCGCGCCGGGCTGGCCATGGGCGCGGACAAGGCCATCCACTGTCTCGATCCCACGTTCGAGGGTCTCGACAATCTCGGCGTGGCGCAGGTGTTGGCACAGGCCATCCGCACCTTGAAGTTCGACCTCGTGCTCTGCGGCCGCCAGGCCGTCGACGACGACATGGCGCAGGTCGGGCCGGCGCTCGGGATTCTGCTCAACATTCCGTTTATTTCCGTGATCACCCGCCTCGAATTTTCCGATAGCTTTCAAGAGGCGGTGGTGACACGGCAGATCGAAGGCGGGTCAGAAGTTCTGGAAACCGCGCTGCCGTTCGTCGGCACCTGCCAGAAGGGCCTCAACGAGCCCCGGCTCCCGGCGCTCAAGGGAATCATCGCCGCCAAAAAAAAGCCGATCGAGGTCCTGGACCGCGCCGCCCTGGGATTGACGGAAGGGCCGGACGCGTCGGACAACCGCATCCGCCAGACCGGTCTGGCGCTGCCCGACGCGCGCAAGAAGGGCAGGGTGCTCGAAGGACCGCACTCTGAGACGATCCCGCAGTTGGTGCGCATTCTTCGAGAAGAAGAAAAGCTGATTTGAAGCACGCATCCCTTTTGATGCGAGACGCACGCAGCTCCATTGCTAACCCGTAAACCGCCTGCCATGTCGAACACCTTCAAAACAAATTTCAATAAATACAAAACTCAGTTGGGCTTCACGCTGCTCCTGCTCTACGTGTTCCTGCTGGGACTGGGAACGATCGGGGAGATCTGGGATGTGGAATGGATCCTCGATCTGCCTCTGTTCCGCCCGCCTGGCAAGTACTCCAACTGAGAGAGGGCGTGAAACCGCGAGCGGATTCTCCCGGCTGATTATATGCCCAAATGGGCATATAAAAAATTGAGGCGGCTGCCGGCGTTTCCTGTTTGGTTCCCTGCCTCACGGTGCTCTATAATGCCCTCCGGCCAAATAGAATACATGTGTGCTGCTCTGGCAAGATCCGAGCATGGGGAGCCCTGTCGACGCAACACAGTGGCTCCTGCCACGAACTGGAATTCAGAGAATAGGGAAGGATCGTGAGAATGTCCCAGGATATCGCCGTCGTCATTGAACATGTGCAAGGAGAAATCAAACCCGTCAGTCTCGAAGTGGTGCAGGCAGCGCGGACGCTCGCCGATTCCACGGGCAACAACGTCACCGCCTGGGTGCTTTGTTCTGACAAACTCAAAGATGCCGACTCCCTGATCGCACACGGCGCCGACCGGGTCGAACAATTAACCGCAGCGCAACTGGAACACCACTCCGCCTGGACCAGCCTCTCCGTTCTGACAGATAAAATCAAACAGGCCGCCCCCAGGGTTCTGCTCCTCGCCGCCACCGTGCACGGTAAGGAGCTGGCAGCCGCTCTCTCCGCAAAACTGCAAACCGGACTCGCCACCGACTGCATCGCACTGGATTTCGACGACGATTCCAACCTGAAAGTCAAAAGACCGGTCAATGCGGGAAAAGCCCAGGCCACCCTGGTGCTGCAGGGAGACGGCCCGCAGATCCTCACACTGCGCCCCAACGTGTTTCGCGGCGAACCCGCTCACGATCGTGCGGGCAGCATCGAAACGTTCCCCGTGGACATCCCCGATTCTCCCCTGGCCGTGAAGGTCCGGGAGATCGTCAAGGAAGCCGGGGACAAGCTCGATATCACCGAAGCGAGGATCGTGGTCTCGGGAGGACTGGGGATGCAGAATGCAGAGAACTTCGCCCTTCTGGAAGAGCTGGCCAGGGTGCTGGGCGCCGCGGTCGGTGCCAGCCGCCCCGTCGTGGACGATGGCTGGCGTCCCTATTCCAACCAGGTCGGCCAGACCGGCCGCACCGTTTCACCGGACCTCTATATCGCCTGCGGCATTTCCGGTGCGGTCCAGCATCAGGCGGGCATGTCTTCCTCAAAATGCATCGTCGCCATCAACAAGGACCCGCACGCGCCCATCTTCTCCATTGCCGATTACGGTATTGTCGGAGACGTGCTTGAAGTGCTGCCGATTCTGACCGAGGAATTCCGCAAGGCGCTCGCCTGATCGATCCCGCAGCACGCCCCCTCATTTTTCCGCATTTCCCTCGTAGCAGTTTCCTGCCTGACCCGTTGTTCCACATTTTTAGTTTCTTCCCACTGGGCTGCCCCATCCCCTTTCCAGTTTGGTGACATTAAGAGGAATGGTAGACTCAGGGCATGAAGGAAAAGCTGATCCATTCCATCGGCGCCATCGCGCGCGAGTGCGGTTTTCCCGTGGAACCGGAGGCCGCCGCGGAATCCCTCCTGCTCTATATAGAAGAATGGCGGAAGTGGAACGCCAGAATCAACCTCACTGCGGAGAAGGATGCGGAAAGTCTCATCGACCGGCACATCCTGAATTCCCTTTACTATATGAAGGGCATTGAAACACCGCGAAACATTCTGGACATCGGCAGCGGCGGTGGTTTCCCCGGTCTGCCGGTCAAGGCGGTGTTGCCCGCCGTGCCGATGACGCTGATCGAAAGCAATCGAAAACGCGCCGCTTTTTTACGCCAGGCGGTGCGCAGCATGGGATTGCGCGAAATGGATGTGCTGCACCTGCGCGCGGAGCAGGCCGCTGGGATTCATTCCACACGATACGATACGGTCTTGCTGCGGGCGGTCGGATCTCTGGAGGATTGTCTGAACTGGTCCGCACCCTTTTTACATCCCGGCGGCCGCATCGTGATCCAGAAAGAACCCGAAGCCCAGGTTCCTGATAGCGTGCGGCAGAACCCGCGCTTGCCCGCTCTCACGGCGGAGATCCCGCTGGCACACCCCTCGGGTCCGCGCTCCAAGCTGATGATCTTTGAGGCGGGTTCCATGTGAAACAATAAGTGAATAAAAAACAATAGGTTCTGCCGATATAATATTCCGCATGCCAATAAAATCGCATCTTGCCGATTTATTTGTTGGGCTTGAATATCATTTCTCCGAATTTTGTGTTGGAAGCGGAATTTTTTTATGTTATTCTAGGGGATGAGCCTATCGCCCTATAAATCAATGTGATATGGGAAAAATCATAACCATCGCCAATCAAAAAGGCGGGGTGGGAAAGACGACCACGGCCATCAATCTGTCGGCCTGCATCGCGCTTTCCGGCCGCAGGGTTCTGCTCGTTGATGTGGACCCGCAGGCGAACGCTTCGAGCGGTCTGGGGGTGGAACTCTCGGAGGGCGACAAGGGGCTGTATGAGTTGATGATGCAGGAGGCGCCGTTGCAGGAGGTGATCCGCGCCACCGAGATCGAAACGCTCAAACTCATTCCTTCGTCTGTAGATCTGACCGGCGCGGAGATCGAGCTGGTGACGCACGAAGCGCGCGAGAAACGGCTGGCTTCGGTGCTGGAACGCGCGGAGGAAGAATATGATTTCATCGTCATCGACTGCCCGCCCTCGCTGGGGCTGCTGACGCTCAACGCGCTCGCCGCCAGCGATTCGGTGCTGATCCCGATGCAGTGCGAATACTACGCCCTGCAGGGCTTGAGTCATTTGTTGAAGACATTGAAGCTGGTGAAAAAATCCCTCAACCCCGAGCTTCGGGTCGAAGGGATTCTGCTCACCATGTACGACGGCCGCACGCTGCTGGCGGCGCAGGTGCGCGACCAGGTGAAAAAATATTTCAAGGAATTTCTGCTCGAGTCGGTCATTCCCCGCAACATCCGGCTCAGCGAAGCGCCGAGCCACGGCAAGCCCGTGGTGCTTTACGCCGGGCGGTCCAAGGGGTCCGATTCGTATGTGGAGCTGGCGCGGGAGATCATCATGCGAGCGAAAGATGAAATGAGCGAAGTCGCCGCCAAGGACGAATGCGTACCATGAACCGCAAGGCCTTGGGCAAAGGCATCAACGCGCTGATTCCGGATTTCGAGCTGGGTGTTCCGGAGACCGCGCCGGTCACAGCCAGCGCGGGCGAGCTGCTGGTGGACGAGATCGCCCCCAACCGCTTTCAGCCGCGCAAGTATTTCGACGACGACAAGCTGGAAGAACTCGTTCTCTCCATAAAAGAGAACGGCGTGCTGCAGCCGGTGGTGGTCCAAAAGGGCAAAAATAATTACGAGCTGATTGTCGGCGAACGCCGCTGGCGGGCGGCCAAGAAAGCCGGCCTGAAAAAGATTCCCGCGATCGTGCGCGAAGCCAGCGACGTGCAGGCGCTGGAACTTGCGATCATCGAGAACATCCACCGGCAGGATCTCAACCCGATCGAGGAAGCGGAAGCCTACCAGCGCCTGCTGAACGAGTTCGGGTTGACGCAGGAAAAGCTCGGCCAGCGGCTGGGCAAAAACCGCGTGTCGATCACCAACACCTTGAGGCTGTTGAAACTGCCGCAGAAGATCAAGGAAGACGTCATCGCGGGAAGGCTGACCATGGGGCACGCACGCGCCCTTTTGGGCGTGGATTCCGCAAAAGAGCTGGAGCTGCTGCGGCAGGAAATCATCGCCAAGAACCTCAACGTGCGCCAGGTAGAAGCGCGCGTGCGGCAGTTGAAAAATCCGAAGCCCCAGAGGGAGGCGGCGGCCAAGGACGTGTTTCTGAAAAATCTGGAAACCGACCTGCAGAGAAAGCTGGGGACTAAAGTGGAGATAGCCCCCCAGAAAAAAGGCGGCAAGATGGTCATCACGTACTATTCCAATGAAGACCTCGACCGCATCCTGGGAATGATTTCGAAAAAAATCGGCTGACCAGGCCTTGAGCAACGTCAAGTGGAGGGTTGACAATGGCATCAAAAAAGGAGGAGGCACACCTCAAAGCCTATATGGGCGAAGAGGCGGTGTTCAACGGGTCCTTGAGCTTTGAGGGCACGGTGCGGATCGACGGAAGGTTCGAGGGGCAGGTGACGACTCAGGACACGCTGATCGTTGGAGAGACCGGCCACCTCGTCGCCGACATCACCGCGGGCACCGTGGTGTGCAAGGGCAAGATCGACGGCACCATCAACGCCACCAACCGGGTGGAGATCCATTCCAGCTCGCAGGTGGTGGGGACCGTGAAGACCCCGGCGCTCAATGTGGAAGTCGGGGGCGTGTTCGACGGCCAGTGCGAGATGACGGGCCAGAGCAGCAAGATCGTCAAGCTGGTGAAAAACGAAAAGATCGAGGCAGCGGGTTCCGCCTCAAACTGATGGCGCACGGCTCACCCGGCGTTTCCGCCGGGTGAGTCCGCCGCGCCGATGGAGTCCCCCAACCGCAAGCACCGCACAAGATCACACTTGATTCTCTTTCACCCCGCCGCGTTTCACCATGAAACCCATGTTTTTTGAGACCATTCTGCGCCTGAGGGGTAATGTTGACTCCGGATTCCTCCGCTATGAATAGCGGCGGTGATGAGTGCGCCGGCAAAGGAACCCTGTTCATTGTCAGCACGCCCATCGGCAATCTCGCCGACATCACCCTGCGCGCGATCGAATTGTTGCGCAACGCGCACCTGATCGCCGCCGAAGACACGCGCCGGACTCGCATCCTGTTGAACCATTATGCCATCCGGTCGAAACTCGCAAGCTACAACAGCCACAACCAGGCCCGCAAAGGCCCGCAGTTGATCCGGCTGCTTGAGGAGGGAAACGACATCGCCCTGGTATCGGATGCGGGGACGCCTGGGATCTCCGATCCCCTGTATCATCTGGTGCAGCTGGCGCTCGATGCCGATGTCGGTGTGATCGCATCGCCCGGTCCTTCCGCCGTCCTGGCCGCGCTCACTGTTTCCGGGCTGCCGATGGACCGGTTTGTGTTCGAGGGTTTTCTGCCGCGCAAAAAAGGCAGAAAGACCCACCTGGAGGCGCTGGCTTTAGAAAAACGCACCCTGGTGCTGTACGAATCGCCGCAGCGGATTTTGAAAACGCTAAAGGATCTGCACACCGCCCTCGGCGACCGCAGGGCGGCGCTCGCACGGGAACTGACGAAAAAGTTTGAAGAAGTGGTGCGCGGCAGACTGAGCTCGCTCATCGAACTGGCGGAAACCCGGACCTTCAAGGGAGAGATCACGTTGATCCTCGAAGGCTGCCCGCGCAAAAGCAAGGAAGGTTGAATGGCCATCGTTTCCATCATCGGCCCGAAAGGCGGCATCGGTAAAACCACGTTGTCCATCAACACCGCCGCCGCGCTGACCCGCGCACTGGAGCAGAAACAAAACCGCGATCCCGTCTGCCTGGTGGATCTGGACCTCAGGCTCCCCACCGTCTCCAGCATCCTCGACAGCCATCCCAAAAAAACCTTCTTCGATCTGTTTGAAACGCTCGACAACAAAACCTACCAGGGGGATTTTTTACACACCCTGTACCGCATCCTCGTCACCTTCCACAATTTTTTCGAAGGCGATCTCGATCGCAACCACCGCCACCTGGCAAAAAGCTTTTCGTTATATAAGACGCTGGGCACCCAGTTGTTTCACTTTTCCCAGTTTGAGTTCGGTGACGCCATCTACGATCTGTTTCTCAACCGCTCCCGGATCGAAAGCATAAGCCAGCTCAAAGAACTGAAACCCGTGCTCGACCAGATCGACCTCACCGCGTTCCGCAAGCGGCTCGATCAGGTGCAGGCCAACTCGCAGCCCATCGTCGAAGAGTACGTCAATCACATCGAAGAGTACGGCTTTTCCATCATCGGCGGAGAAGTTCCGGTGCTGGGCAAAAAGAAGCACCGAAAGCGCATCAACGAGCCCGCGTTCCTGGTGCTGTTTCTCGAGTTTTTAAACAGCGTGTTCGAAAAGTTCGAGCACGTCATCCTCGACACGCCCGCCGGCGGCATCAGCCACATGTCCTCCCTGATGAACGCCATCGATCAGGTGGTGCTCGTGTTCGACATGTCGAACACCATTGCCATCAACGGCAGCATCGACGCGCTGCACACCTTCATCGACTATTACGAGGATTTTCTCGAAGAGTACCAAAAGAGCCGTTTGACAAACCTCGACAAGGCGTACGTGAACCGGGTGATCGCCAAAAAAGGACCCGCCGCGCTGGACGAAGTGTTTCGGAACAAGAAAATAGGAATTTTCTTCAACCGATGTGAGGAAACGCACGAAATTTCCGCTTGCCTTAATCGTCTGAGAGAGTATCTTGATACCCTGGACAAATTCCAGAAATACAAAGACCGGATACACATCGTCGGGATGATGCCGCAGCACAAGATCATCAAAATCACCAACAACCGCGGCGCCTTGTTTTACAACAAGGACAAATCCCTGCGCGCCCGAATGGACCTGGTCGCGGAGAGCATCGTCACCGGCAACGAATCCAGTCCGACCCTGGCGGACGACAACAGGGACATCCTCAATTACCTCGAAAGGAAAGGCAAACCCAGTCTGGCAGGGATGTTCGGACGCCTTTCCGGAAGCGTGCACTGAGCCATGTTTGGAAAAAAATTCAAAGTATTGACCGCATCCGAGTACAACCTGATCAAGGACACGGCGCCCGGCGGCACCTACGACACCACGACCCGCGAGAACCTCTACCGCATCATCCAGAAACTCGCGGACAACCTGAACCGCTGTTCGAGCCGTGAAAAAAAGATCTACCGGAAATTTTCCGACAGCCATTTCGACATCCTGCTCGAATCCGGCACCGAGTCCGAAGGCCGCATCCTGCATCCCGGCGGCATGCGCGTGCGCGGCCATTTCGACGGCGAGATCATCCTGAAGGAGACCCTCATCGTCGAGCCCAAGGGCTGGGTACGGGGCAGTGTGTCGGCCGGCGCCGTGATCTGCGAAGGTCGCATCGAAGGCGACGTGCAGGCGCTCAGCCGGGTGAAGATCGCCGACGGCGGCATGCTCAAGGGCACCGTCCAGACCCCTTCGATCCACATCGAGATGGGCGCCATCTTCGAAGGCAAAAGCACCATGCCCCGGCAGCCGCAGGAATTTTCGGTCAAGGAAAAAACCAGGCCGAAACGGCTGTTATCCACGGGATAACAAGGGGTTTTGGGATAAATTACTTGGAAATTGAATGTATTTTGTTTAAACTGTTAACTTCTTAGGAGGTGAGGCACCACGGTTTCCCGGCTCCGGCCGGACACCGGCACAGACAACCTTTCGCATTCCGAGTTGGCCGCATGAGTGAAAACAGCAAGCTTTCGGTCCTGAAAGTGGCCGATTACAACCTCATCGCCAACAAGGACCCCCGCGGCAGCTACGACCGCAAAACCCGGGAAAACCTCTACCGCGTCATCGATAAACTGCGCGGCAATCCCTTCTCCCGCTCCCACCTGGAACAGCGCATCTTCCAAAAATTCAAGCAGGCCCGTTTCCTCGCGCTGGAAGACAAGGAAAAAAAAGTCAAATTCGAAGTGGCCCGCTACCGTGTTTCCAAACGGGTCAAGGACGCTCTCAAAGTCACCGCCGCTGCCTTGATGACGCTGATCGCGGCGGGATGGGTGGTCTACCAGTTTCTGCTCGATCAGGAAACGCAGCGCGAGATGGATTTCGCCTTTTACGCCGGGCTCAACAGCGTCGGCCTGGTGTCAGTGGAAGGCTACGAGCGCATCCGCAAAGACCTTGAGACCGCCGCCCTCGAACTCGCGCGTTCCCGCAAAAACAACCGCGAGCTCAGCGAAATGGTCGAGCGCATGATCCAGAACAACCGGGTCACCGAAAATCTCAAATACATCGTCAAGCAGGTGTACAACGACCCGCGCACCGAATACATCCGCCGGGGCGGCCGCGTCGGCCTGTACTTCAACAAGCGGGAGATCGCCAGTTACAAAACCGATCCGAACCTGTGGTATATTCTAGGCATCGTGGACAGCGGCGTGATCCGCATTCACTACAACGACGAGGAAATCCTTGAAATCGAATCGATATTCGGCCGCGTGGGCGAGGAAACGCCGACCGGCGAATACCGCATCGTCAACAAGGTCTACAAACCCACCTGGTATAAAAAGGAACGTGTCGGCGGCAATGTGAAAGTGCGCGCCATTCCGTTCGGGCACCAGGATCACGAGATCGGCTACTGGTGGCTGGGCATGAAAAAAATCGGCGCCCAGGTTCCCGGCAGCTACGGCCTGCACGGCGTCAACGCGAACAAGGTGAACGAATTTTTCAAGAAGAATTTCGACTGGCGCAACGGCAGCGCCGGCTGTCCCAACATCCAGGAGTGGTACCTGCATTTTCTCGCCAAAATGGTTCCCGAAGGGACCCGGGTGAACATCGTGCAAAAGGACAAGTGGCAGACCCGGCCCGACGCCCTTCCCCGCCCGGCCGCGTGAATTTTTGTTTCATCCCCGGATCGCGTCACCCGCATTTGGAGTGCAAGCCGTGAACGAGCCTTTTTCCGTAAAAGTGATGAAGCGGTTGTCCGCTCTGTTGGAGATGGCGTCTTGAAAAAACCCTGGAGCGGCAGATTCAGCGATGCGACCGACCGCTTGATGGAACGGTTTTCCGCCTCCATCGGTTTCGACCAAGTGCTCTACCGGCACGACATCGAAGGCAGCATCGCCCACTGCAAAATGCTGGAAAAGTGCAAGATCCTCACCGCCGCCGAGTCGAAAAAAATCATCCAGGGACTCGGAAAAATATTAAAGGAATTCGAGACCGGCGCGTTCCCGCTGCGCGAGGATCTGGAAGACATCCACATGAACATCGAAACCCGCCTGGCCGAGTTGATCGGCCCGGTGGCGGGCAAGCTGCACACCGCGCGCAGCCGCAACGATCAGGTGTGCCTCGATGTGCGGCTGTACCTTCGCGAAGAAACGCAGGCCCTCATCAAAGAGATCACGCAGCTTGGCAAAACCCTGCTCGCGTTGGCCGACAAAAACCTGGGGAACATCCTGCCCGGTTACACGCATTTGCAGCGGGCGCAGCCGGTGCTGCTGTCGCACCATCTGCTCGCGCACCTGGAGATGCTGATGCGCGATAAGGAACGGTTCATCGACGCGCTCAAGCGCATCGATGTGATGCCCCTGGGCTCCGCCGCGCTCGCCGGCACCAATTTCCCCATCGACCGGAAATACACGGCGCGGCTGTTGAAATTCAAAGCCGTGTCCGCCAACAGCATGGACGCGGTGGGCGATCGGGATTTCATCGTCGAGTTTCTCGCCGCCGCATCCATCGTCATGATGCACCTGAGCCGCCTGTGCGAGGAAATCATCCTGTGGTCTTCCAGCGAATTCGAGTTCATCGAATTGTCCGATGCGTTCGCCACCGGATCGAGCATCATGCCGCAGAAAAAAAATCCCGATCCCGCCGAACTGGTGCGCGGGAAAACCGGCCGGGTGTACGGCAACCTCATGGCGCTGCTGACGCTGATGAAATCGCTGCCGCTCGCCTACAACCGCGATCTGCAGGAAGACAAGGAACCCCTGTTCGACACCGTGGAGACCGTGCGCGCGTCTTTGAACGTGATGAACGGCATGCTCAAAACCGCGAAGTTCAAAAAGCTCGATCCGGATGATCTGGAAGCGCGCGGATTCATGACCGCCACCGACCTCGCCGATTACCTGGCGATGAAAGGCGTGCCGTTCCGCGAAGCGCACGCCATCACCGGCAAGACCGTGGCGCTGTGCCTGAAGCGCAAGACCACGCTCGCCGGGATCCCGCACGCCGAGCTGAAAAAGATTTCCGCGAAAATCGAAGCGGATATTTACGATAAGCTCCGCATCGAAAACTCTGTGAATGCAAAGCTATCTTACGGCGGCACCGCGAAAAAACGCGTGCGCGAGCAGATCGCGCGCTGGCGCAAGCAATTGAATGCCCGCAGCGCCGCAAAAAAATAACCAACGCATTGAGGATGCAACCATGAAACGGACCTGCGTGAAATTGCTGACCGCCGTTCTGATTTTGGCGGCGCTCTGTTTCCCCATCGCCTGCGGCCACAAAGCGCCGCCCAGTTCCGGCGACGGCAAGCCGCCGCCCCGAAACTCCCCCGGCTACTGACGAACGGCTGCGAACCCTGGATGCCGTGGCCGCTGCCGGAATTGGGATATTTGACTCTTGTATCGTTTTATACTGTGCCGGTATTTTTCCGTAGAGCAGCACCCTGATCATCGGACACTCCATTCATTCCTTTTTACAAGGATACGCGCATGGACAAAGACCAAATCGCCCTTTACTTGAACGAGCATTTGGAATTTTTCAACGACTACCCTGAACTGTTGAAAAAGATAAAGGCCATCGACGAGGCGGACCTGCCGCTTTTGCCGGCCGGCACCGTGAGCCTCGCCGACCGCATCATCAAGCGGGCGCACGACGACAAGGCGCACCTGCAAAGCCACCTCGACTGGCTGGTGGAAGTGTCCCAGGCCAACCAGACCATTCAAGAACACCTGGCGGAGATCGAACGGCTGATCCTCAAAAGCTCCAACCTCGATCAACTGGTGAGCCAGCTCGAAGAAGAGATCACCACCCGCTTCGCCATCCCGCACGTGCGCGTGTGCCTGGCCGAGGGCGGCGATCATTTCATCGAAAACCGCCTGCGCGAAAAATACGGGACGGTCAAAAACAAGGCGCTGAAATTCATCACTGCGGACACCGTGGCCGCCTGGTTCGAAGAAGGCGGCAAACCCGTGCTGCGCGGCGAGGTGAAGGGCGATTCCCATGTGTTCGACGATCCCGAGGCGACCGAGTCCGTCCGCTCCGAGGCGCTCATCCCCATCCGCGTGCGCGGCGACATCGCCGGGGCCATCGTGCTCGGCAGCCCGCGGGCGTTTCATTTTTACCCCGGACTGCGCACCGATTTTCTCGAAGGCATGGCGGAAAAGCTCGCCATCGCCATCGACCACATCCTGTTGATCGAGCGGCTCGAATCCGGCACCGTCACCGACGAGCCCACCGGACTGTACAATCGGGCGTATCTCGATCCGGTGCTGTTCCGCGAGTTCGATCTGGCGAAACGCCGGGGCAAGAGCCTGTCCTGCATCAAAATGCGCATTGACTATTTCGGCGATCTTTTGGATACTTGGGGGGAATCCGCAGCGGACACCATCCAGAAAAGCATCGGCTCGCTCCTCAGAAATCACTGCCGTTCCTGCGACACCCTGATCCGGACGGACAAGGATGAGTTTCTGGCGCTGCTGCCCAATATCGACGGGCCGGGCGCGGCGCGCGTCGCCGAACGGATCGAGGACGCTCTCAAAGGGCTGTCGTTCCCGGATTTCGAAGGATTCGAAACGCTCAAGCTCAGTCTGGCCGCCGTCTCCTATCCCGGCGACGCGGTGGCCACGCACCGGGATCTGCTCGACGCCGTCACCCGCAAGCTGGATGATCCTGCGGCCGGGAGCGATCAAAAAGCCGTGTGAATGGCGGCTGGAATAATGAGGAACATGATTCGCAAAGCCACAATCGAAGACGCAACGGAAATCCAGAGCCTGATTCTGCTTTATGCGGAGCAGGGCCAGATGCTCGCGCGCACGCTCGATGAGATCCGGCGCAACATCGGCGAGTTCTGGGTTGCCGAGCGGCAGGGCCACATCGTCGGCCTGTGCAGCCTCAAAACCGGATGGGAACCGCTTTTGGAGATCCGCTCTCTGGCCGTGCATCCCGCCCACTACCGGCAGGGCATCGGCAGCGCCCTGGTGCGCGCCTGCATCGAGGAAGCGCTCGCCCCCGGCAACGAAACGCTGTTCGTGTTCACCTACGCCGTCGATCTGTTCACCCGCCTCGGTTTCAACGTGGTCGACAAACAGTCTTTGCCCGTGAAAGTCTACAACGACTGCGAAGGCTGCCTGCACAAGGACAACTGCGACGAGACCGCCATGACCCTCTCCCTGAAATCCTTGAAAAAGGACGGCTTCGGCAATATGCCGTTGAACCCCCAAAGCGAAGTTTTATACTGAGATTCTGGGGTTTGACACGCACGGCCCCGGTGTTTCCACCTCGTTCAAGGGGTCCGTTCATGATCATCCAGTCTCTGTACAACGCCCTCTCCGGTCTCAGGACGTCCGCGCGCAATCTGGAAAACAGCGCCAACAACGTCGCCAATCTCAACACGCCGGGTTTTAAAAAAGGCGAGACGCAGATCGCCGACAACGCCACGGGCGGTTCCCAGGTTCTGGGGATCCGCAAAAACACCGCCCCCGGAGCGTTGATCCCTGCGTCCGATCCGTTCGCGCTGGCGGTCAACGGCGACGGCTATTTTCAGGTGAGCCTTGAGGGCGGCGGCACCGGCTACACCCGCGCCGGCGGTTTCAAGGTGGATGCTTCAGGGCAGCTCACCACGTTTTCCGGCGATCCCTTGTCGCCGCCGATCAGCGTGCCCCAGGGCGCGACCGGCGTCAGCGTGGCGCCCACCGGTCAGGTCACCGCGCAGGTGGGCGGCAGCAGCGTGACGCTCGGCACCATCGAACTTGCGGATTTCAACAACCCCGGCGGACTCACGGCCCAGGGCGGCAACCTGTTCACCGCCTCCCAGGCTTCGGGTGCCGCCGTCACCGGACTGCCGGGAACCGGAGGCCGCGGCACCGTGGTGTCCGGAGCGCTCGAAAGCTCCAACGTCGATCTCGCGGAAGAAGCCATCAATCAGATCATCGCCAAAACCGCGTTCAAGGCCAACGCCAACGTCATCAAAGCCTCGGACGAGATGCTGGGCACCCTGCTGGACATCAAGTCCTGAGGGTTCCGTTGCAAAGCTCTTGCGGATGCCGTAATCTGAAAAAACGCTGGCCTGCATTGGTTAGGATGCATTGCCGGCCGCTTCCCGTTAGCAATGCAGTTTGTGTTACCTGGATGAGAAACCGTTGAACTACATCAGCGCCGTCGAAAAATTTTTTCTCGCCCTCAAGGATTCGGGTCTGTTCCTCTCCTCCAACGATTACCACCTCATCAGCCGTTGGGAGCAGCGCGGCATCCCCGTTCACATCCTGTGCAACGCCATCGAAAAAGGATTTCACGAACAGAAAAAAAGAAATCGCAAACCCTTTCCGCAGAAGGTTTCTCTTTCCTCTCTCGAAAATTTCATTGAAAGCGAATTTAAGCAGGCGTAAAATCATTTCGTGATCAATGCGAGCGGTACGACGCATTTGCATCCTTCTCCCTGACGACAATCACTCAAATCCACACTTTTGAGTTTATTCTTTTTTCCTCGTTCAAACCGTTTCACCTTAACCGCAACACCCTGAAATTCAATGCCTAACGTCCAAATCCAGCCGGATGCGTGTCCTTCCTGCCAGGGCCGCGGCCACGTCTTTGTCAATCGCAGCGGCCGCCTGCAGGCGGAAACCTGTTCCTGTTTTCACTGCGGCCTGTGCGGCGGCGAGGGACGCGTGTTTTATGAAAAGGAAAACGGCGTTTCGTTTTTATCCGACTGCGATTGCACGCGGATGAAGAAACGGTTTCGCATTCTGAACGACGCCGGCATTCCCGGAAAGTTCCTGCACGCCGATTTCGATTCCTACGACAAGGGCAAGCAGTCCCAGGGCCGCGCAAAACGCATCGCGATGGATTTCGTCAAGGACTGGGTCGGTGGAAACGGAAAGAAGAACACGGGACTGGTCTTTATGGGCGATCCCGGACTGGGCAAGACCCACCTCTCCGTGGCGATCCTGAAAAGCCTCATCCTGCAGCATGGGGTGGACTGCCGCTTCGTCGACTTCTTCCAGCTGCTGGCCGACATCCGCCACGGCTATTCCCAGGATTTGTCCGATCAGGCGATCCTGGGGCCGTACCTGCGCTCCCGCGTGCTGGTCATCGACGAGCTGGCCAAAGGCAGAAACACCGAATGGGAGTTGACCGTGCTCGACCAGTTGATCTCAAGCCGCTACAACGCCGCCGACAAAGTGACGCTGTTCACCACCAACTACCCGAGCGAACTGGCCATCCGCCACGACGCCACCACCTACCCCGAAAACGCCGACCAGAGCTTCGCCGACGGGTACACCCGCGAGCGGCTGCAGGACAAGGTCGGCGCCCGCATCTATTCCCGCCTTGCGGAGATGTGCAAATTCGTCATGATCCAGGGCCAGGATTTCCGCCAGAAGGGCCTCTCCAAGACCCAGCGTTTCCCGCGCTGACGACACCCAGAATTTCCCGGAAATAAAACGGCGGTGAAAGCCGCGCGCAGGAATACCTGTGCGCTGTGTGCGGCGGTCTGTCTGACAGGATGGAAGGGTGTGTGTTTTGAGGAAAGGGGCACGCGAGGGGGAACCTTGGGGATTCCCCCTCACGAATTCAGGGATAATTTTAAATGTTCCAACTCAACCTTTGGTGGAGGATTAGGAGTCAGGCCATCAAAAGGATCTCCCTGAAATTTATCAGCCGCATTACAGGTGGCGCACTGTCAGGAACAGTGCAGGTCTTTGTGACTCAAATCGGCTTTTTGGGTTTTACCCGGTTTGCTTTTCTTTCTTTTCACCGATTTCGTGCGGGTATTTTTGGCCGGGTCGAAGAATTCTCCCCAGTAATGTTTACTCAGTTTTTTGGGCGAAAGAACTTTTTTGACTTTTCCTTTCGAATCGAGAATTTTTACCTGATGAAACATGATATTTTCCTCCGCGCCCCCCGAATCCGGATGCAGAAATAAAACCGGGATGTCCGGTCTCCTCACGGTTTGAGCGGGTGATACTTTGAGGTATCATAGGGTCGAACCGATCGGAAACCCGGGCCTGGACAGGCGCCGGGTGAAACCGTGCATTTCCCGGAAACAAGCTGGTGACCGGCGTCCCCCGCGGCCTGACGGCCGGAAAGGATCGCCTGTATATAAGATGTTGCGGGAAGCGAATGGTTTCAATTTCTGCAACCTCATCGAAAGCCGGAGAAACAGATTGAAAAATCGAATATTACTGATTGCCGGGGTGAGTGTTTCCCTGCTCATGGGCTGCGAGAAGGAACTCAAGGAGCACCCCCTGCCGCAAAGCATGAAACAGAAGATCATCAAGCAGAACGACCCCGCGCTCAAGGCCAAGGTGATTTCAGGCACCGTCACGCTGGATGCGCAGCACGAAAACGCCATGCCCGATCAGGCGCGTTTGTTCATCATCGCCCGCCCGGAAGGGGTAAAGGGAGGTCCGCCGCTGGCCGCAAGGCGGCACAGCCGCATCGAACTTCCCTTTGACTATTCTATCGGTCCCGCGGACGTCATGCTTGAGGGAAATAAGTTCGAAGGCGCGATACGCATCACCGCCCGGCTGGATCAGGACGGCAACGCCAAGGCGTCACCGGGCGACATCGAGGGGGACACGCTGGCCCAGGCCGGAGATAAGGGAGTCAACATCGTTTTGAATCGCATCGTCGAAGGCAGGAAAAGTTCCGTTTCCGGCACGCTCAAGCTCGACCCCGACGTCGCCAAGGACCTGCCCGACAACTGGAAGCTGTTTCTCATCGCCCGCGCCCACGGCCAGGAACGCGGCATTCCCATCGCCGTCAAGCGGCTGGAGGCGGTCGAATTCCCGCATCGCTTCTCGCTGGGAACGCAGGATGTGATGATGCCCGGCGCCGAGTTCGCCGGCACCCTCACCCTCACCGCCCGCATCGACCGCGACGGCGACGCGCGCGCCGGACCGGGGGACATCGTCGGCCAGCAGATCGTCGAAGCCGGAGACGAAAACGTCGAAGTGGTGCTCAAGCACATCGTCGAGCAGTGAGCCACGCGATATTTCCGCATGAGCCGAAGTCCTGTCACCCTGCGCCTGTCGAAGCATGATTCCCGGCACCTTTCGACAAAGCCTGCCCTGAGCTGTCATCCTGAGCTTGTCGAAGGACGAAGGGCGCAGGGTGACAATAAATTTTAAACTTTTTAATACCCCGCTTATGCAGAGATCTCGCGGTTGGTGATCGTGTGCTCTAGGGTGCTGTATCAGACAGGCGCCGGAAGAAGGCGAGCAGCAGCACCGTGACGCCGATGCACAAAAAGCTGAACACATCGCCGTGGCGGGAATAAAACGTGCGGCCGCCGGTGTTGGGAACGATCCCGGTCAGCACCATCGCTTCGGTGAACAGTTCCGTGCGCTGGCGCATCCTGCCCGAGGGATCGAGCGTGCCGGTCACGCCGGTGTTGGCCGCGCGCACGATCGGCACGCGGTTTTCCACCGCGCGCATCGCCGCCATCGCCATGTGCTGGTAGGAGGCGGCGCTGTTGCCGAACCAGGCGTCGTTGGTGATGTTGACCAGAAAATGCGCGCCCCGCCGCACCGGTTCGCGCACCAGATCCGGAAAGGTGATCTCAAAGCAGATCGACACCCCGAAGCGGTGCGGGTCGAGGTCGAACAGCGTCATTTCTTCGCCGCGGCCGAAATTGCCGACGCCTTCCACCATCTTTTGCACGAACCACAGCACGTTCTGAAACGGCACGAACTCGCCGAACGGCACCAGGTGCTTTTTGTCGTAGCGGCCGCCGATATTGCCGTGCGGCGACAGCAGGTAGGCGCTGTTATACAGAACCGGACCGTCTTTCCCGTCCAGTTTGAACGGGCTGCCGAACAGAAGCGGTGTGCCGGCGCGGTCGACGATCGACTCCACCACCGCCGAGCCCTGTTCGTCGAGCGGGTAGAAAAAAGGAATCGCCGCTTCCGGCCACACGATGAGGTCCGGCTTGGCCTGGGCCGCCTGGAGCGTGAGGTTTTTGTACGTGTCCAGCACCTGATCCTGGAACCGGGGATCCCACTTGATGGCCTGATCGATGTTTCCCTGAGCCAGTCCCACCGTCACCGCCGGTTCGCCGGAAGCAAACGCCTCCCAGCGTTTGAGCGCCACCGCGCCGTACCCCGCCGCACAGAAGAAGAGCAGCAGCGCCGCCGCCAGCACCCGCGCTCCGGTTCCGCGTACAAAGGGCGTTTCCGGCCCGCGCGCCAGCCCCTCGTTCAAGGCCGCGAACAGCGCCGCGTTGACCGCCATGATCAACGCGGACACCCCATAGATCCCTGTAATTTCTGCGATCTGGATCAGCGCCGGATTCGCCACCTGCGAGTAGCCCAGACCGAGCCAGGAAAAGCCGTACTCCAGATGGGTCGAACGCAGCCATTCCAGCGACGTCCACAGTGCCGGCGCGAGCAGAAAAAGCAGCACCGGCTGGCCCCGGCAAAAGCGCACCGTAAGCACGCAGAACAGCGCGACGTAAAACGCCAGGTACGCCGCCAGAAGCGCCAGGATCGCATAACTCAGAACGATGGGAATGTTCCCATAATTGGACAGCGTGTTGGTGACCCAGTTGAGCCCGAAAAAATAGAACACGAACCCGGCCCCAAACCCGCCGGCCGCCACTTTCAGGGCGGGCTGGTTCCAGACGGCGAAAAACAGGGGGACGAACGCGAACCAGGCCAGAAAACTCAGTTCAAACCGTGGGAATACAAGGACTAAAGCCAGGCCGGTGAGGCTCGATAATATCCAAAACCGCATATTTTTAAGGGTTTGCACTGGGTTTTCGGTCGAACTTGGTTTATAGTGGAAGTCATAAGGGAAAGATAACCTGAACCCCGGATCGATTTTGAGTTCTCAAAAGGAATTAATAGATAATTTTAAGAAAGTTTGTATCTGCAGGAGTATCAAGGCCGGCACCATCATGCAGGCCATACGGCAGGGTTGTCTGTCCTTTGAGGCTCTCAGACGGAAGATCGGGGTCGGCACCGGAAACTGCAAGGCCAAGCGCTGCCGCTCCAACATCGAGCGGCGTATTCACGACTACAAGAAAAGTCAGCAGGACGTGCCCTCCACAACGCATTGATCCAGCGGCCAATCCCCTCAGTTCCCACCCTCGGCGGCCGCGGGTTCCCAAAATAAAGCAAAAGGTCAACTCAAAGCATTCACCGCTTTGGCGATGCGCCCCAGACCCTCTTCGATGATCTCGGGAGAGGCGGCGTAGGACAACCGCACATTGGCGTCCGCCCCGAAGGCGATTCCCGGCACCGCCGCGACCTTGGCCTCTTCAAGCAGGAACTTGCACAACGCGATCGACCCGTTGATGGGGTTGCCGGCGTGTTTTTTGCCGAGCACGCCGGAAAAATTGGGGAACGTGTAAAACGCGCCCACCGGTTCGTAGCAGGTCACGCCGCTGATTTTTTTCTGGCATTTCAGGATCAGGTCCCGCCGCGTCTTGAACTCCCGCGTCATCTGCGCCACCGAATCCTGCGGGCCGATGAGCGCCTCGATCGACGCCGCCTGCGCGATGGAGCTGGGGTTGGAGGTGCTCTGCCCCTGGATCTTCTGGATCTGCGCGGCCAGCGTTTTATCCGCGGCGATGTAACCGATGCGCCAGCCCGTCATCGCATACGCCTTGGACACGCCGTTGATGACGACGGTGTTCGCCTTTACCTCCGGGCTCAGCGAAGCGATGCTCACCTGCTCAAAGCCGTCGAACACGATCTTTTCATAAATTTCGTCCGACAGGATCAGCAATCCATGCCTGAGCGCGCATTCGGCGATCGCCTCCAGTTCCGGTTTCGTGTAGGCCGAACCGGTCGGGTTGCTCGGGCTGTTGATCACGATCGCCCGCGTCTGCGGCGTCACCGCTTTATCGATCAGCTCCGGCACGATCTTGAACTCGGTGCTTTCGTCGGTGGGCACGATCGTGGCCTTCGCACCGGTCAGCTCGATGATGTCCGGGTACGACACCCAGTACGGCGCCGGCACCAGGACTTCGTCCCCTTCCTGCCACAGCACCTGCGCCAGGTTGAAAAACGAATGCTTGGCCCCGCAGGACACCACGATCTGTTCGTTTGTGTAGGTCAGCCCGTTGTCCCGCTTGAGCTTTTGCGCGATCGCCTGCTTGAGCTTCGGCGTCCCCCCGACCGGTGTGTAATGCGTGTCGTTGGCTTCGATGGCGCGGATCGCCGCCTGCTTCACGTTGTCGGGCGTGTCGAAATCCGGCTCTCCCGCGCCGAAGCCGATCACGTCTTCGCCTTTCGCCTTGAGGTCCTGCGCCAGGGCGTTGATCTCCATCGTCATGGAGGGTTTCAGATTCTGTATTCGGGTCGAAAAGTCCATGTGTCAGGTTTTCAGATAAGAAGCGCGGACACCCGCAGTGCCCATTGAGTTTGAACCGGGTTTAAAACCTTTCATCGCGAGTTTCGTTCCTGAAACCCTTTGCTCACGCTGGGCGGAACCAGGTTGGCAATCTCGCCGCCGTGGCGGGCGATCTCCTTGACCAGGTTGGAGCTCAAAAACGAATACTCCTGGCTCGGGATCATGAACAGCGTTTCCAGCGTTTCATCCAGATTGCGGTTCATCAGGCCCATCTGCAGCTCGAACTCGAAGTCCGTCACCGCGCGCAGCCCTTTGATGATCACCGTCGCGTCCTTCGAATGGGCAAAATGGGTCAACAGACTGTTGAACGGAACCACTTCCACGTTGTCCGTGTCTCTAAGAGCGTCGCGGATGAACGCCACCCGCTCCTCCTGCGAAAACAGCGGCTCCTTTTTGGGGTTGAGCGCCACCGCGACCACCAGCCGGTCGAACAGCCGGATGGCCCGGCGCATGATGTCGATGTGGCCGTTGGTGACCGGGTCGAATGTGCCCGGATAGATGGCGATCCGCTTTTTTCCATCCTCTACGATTCCAGACTGCCGGGTTGCCGTAGGCCCAACCTGCGAACGCCCTGAAAGGGGGCGCATCTCGGATTCCCGCAGCTTGCGGAATCCGGTCGGGCTGTCGTCAAGCTGGGGATTCTACCATAGCCGCAGAAGGGATTCCATCGAATCGGGAAGATTGAAAACAAAGCCCTTGTTCCGGCTTTGTCAGGAAGAGGGGATGGCCAGTTCCTTGATCTTGCGCCACAGCGTCGCGCGCGAAATGTTGAGGTCGCGGGCGGTGCGGGTCTTGTTCCAGCGGTTTTTTTCCAGGCAGGCGAGGATCCGCTGCCGCGCTCCCTCATCCCGCGAGGCCGCCGGGATTGACGCAGCCTGCGGCAAATCCGCTGCCGGTTTCTCCGGCTGGGCGAGCGGCAGGTGTTCTTCACCGATCATTCCGTTCTCGCACAGCAGCGCCGCCCGCTCCACAGTGCTTTTCAATTCGCGCACGTTCCCCGGCCAGCGGTGGCGTTTGAGCAGCAGCGCCGCCGACCGCGAAATTTTCGGCCGCGAGGCGGCGTCGAGCCGCTTGAGAAAATGATCCGCCAGCAGCAGCACGTCGTCCTCGCGCTCCCGAAGCGGCGGCACCTTGAGCGCGAACAGTTGAAACCGCCGGTACAGCTCCTCGTTGAAGGCTTTGTCCGCCGCCTTCTTGTCGAGGTCCGTCTGGCAGCCGGCGATCAGGCGCACGTCCACCCTGAGGCTTTTCAGGCTGCCCATCCGGCGGATTTCCCCTTCCTTGAGCAGCAGCAGCAGTTTGAACTGCACGCTCAGCGGCAGGGCGCCCACTTCATCCAGATACACGCTGCCGCCGTCCGCTTTCTCGATGAGCCCTTCGCACTCGTCGTCCGCCCCCGCAAACGCTCCCTGAGTGTGTCCGAACAATTCCGATTCCAGCAGCGTTTCCGAATAGGCGTCGCAGTGCACCGCCACGAACGGACGTTTTGCACGCGGACTCTTTGAGTGAATGGCGCGGGCGATGTGATGCCGGCCGGTTCCCGGCTCGCCTTTCAACAGCACCGGGATGTTCAACGGACCGATCTTGGCGACCGCCGCCGCCACGTTTTCCATGGCGCGGGAGGTTCCGATAATGGCGCCGGGGTCTTCGCTGGATTGCGCAGCAGGCTTCGCGTTCGCTGCGTTTGCGGCAGCGGCATGCCGGGTGATGCCGGAAAAATAGCCCTGCAGGCAGTGCAGTCCCGGCCTGAGACGGATGAGGCGGCTCGACATGCGGGCCTTGTCCCCGCTTTTAAGGCAGATCTCCCGGTTCTCGACCCGCCCCTCTTTTAACAGTGAGGCATAAAACGCGTTCAGTTCCTGCGCCGAGGCGAACACCCCGCGCAGCAGTTCATCCGTCGTGGGCTTGCCGTTATCGGGTTTGCCTGCAGTGTCGAGCGCGTTTTTGCAGAACTCGATGCGCGCGTTGCCGAAATCCCGCACATCGGCGAACGCTTCGGTGAAATAAACGAAGGGAAACGCCGAAGTCAAAAGGGACAGAGGAATTTTAGCGTCCATGACTCACACGTTTCGCGTCCTGCAACGTTTGGACCGCATGTCCGGCCGGGCTCGTTCTCATGTCATCAGTATAAGGCCATTCGCGGTGTTGAATCAAAACGTTTCGCTGTACCGTGCGCTGCCCGGACCGATCGCGTGCAGGCAAAACCGGGCAAAAAAAAGGGGAACCCCCCAAATTGAAAAGGAGTTCCCCTTTTTTTAAATTTCAAAGCGGCGGCTTCAGCGTTCCACCGGCCAGCCCTGTTCCATCCATTTGTGCATGCCGCCGTCGCCCACACAGACGATGTTGTCCAGCCCCGCCTGGGTCAAAATCTCGGACGCCAGCTTGGCGCGCCCGCCCATTTTGCAGTGCACGTAAACCGTTCCGTGCTGTTTCAGCTCGTCCGCGATGGAACCCACCTCTTCGTGGCCGATGTTGCGCGCACCGGCGATATGACCCTCGCGAAACTCAGCCGGCGAGCGCACATCGAGGATCAGGTCGTTCTCTTTCAGATTGGGCAAAGCGTCATGCAGTTCATCGATCGAAATGTTCTTCATCGTCACATCCTCAATAAGTGCGTCGGTAATATCTCATCATTGTTATGAAAGGAAGGATTATACCACCTCTGCGGAAATTTTCTGTCAGCCGCCTGTTGATGATGGTTATCGGCACAAAATCGTTTGTCTATTCCTTTGCTTTCGATGCGCGGTGCGCCGCTGCCGGTGCGGATTTTTTTCATGCCGCCCGATCGGGAATAAACTTCCTGGATTGTCAGCGTTTACGGAAAAATTTGCATCCTGGACGATCTCCGCTAAAACACGCAACCGCGGGTTCGGGCCGGTTTCTCCCCTCCGGCGGCAAGGCGGCGAAAATCAAGGCCTTTGGTATAGAGTTTGCTTGAGTCAAAGCGGAGGGAGGTGCTCATGCAGGAAGGAATCTACATCGCCGCATCCGGCGCGTTCAAGCAGGAAAGAAAACTCCAGACCATCTCCAACAACCTGGCCAACCTGGGCAATATGGGATTCAAGCGCGACGGCCTGGTGTTCCGCGAGATGATCCCGCCGTTCAACGGTCCGGCGCAACCGCCATCGGTGCCCGATTTGCCGGTTCCCGGAACCCGTCCCCCGTTCGACGTGTCCTACGTCGGCATCACCGATTTTTTCACCGACACCCGCCAGGGCACCCTGAGGCAGACTGGCAACTCCCTCGACGTGGCGCTCGAAGGCAACGGTTATTTCGTCGTCCAGACGCCGCAGGGCGACCGCTACACGCGCAATGGCAACTTCAAGCTCAGTGCCGACGGGTTCCTCGCCACCCAGGAAGGCCACAAGGTGGTGAACGAGGAAGGCGACCCGATCAAGATCGACACCGCCCAGGGCGGCACCATCACCATCGACACGCGCGGCAATATATCCGTCGGCAAGGGGCTGTCCAATCAGCCGCTGGGAAAAATGCGGCTCGCTGATTTTGCGGACCCCTCGGTGCTGGTGAAAGAGGGCGACGGCCTGTTCCGGTCCGGTGCGCGGCCGGAGACGCCAAAGGAAGTGGTGGTGTCGCAGGGTTTTCTCGAAACCTCCAACGTGAACTCCGTGGAAGAGATGACCGAAATGATCATGACGCTGCGGGCCTTCGAAGCGTATCAGAAAATGGTGCAATCCATAGATGAAGCCGACGACCAGGTGGTGAACAGCCTGGGCCGGGTGGGCTGAACCCGACTCCTTTTCAATTTTTAGAAAGAGAACGCATCCATGATTCGATCCCTGTACACCGCGGCGACGGGCATGAACGCCCAGGAACTCAACGTCAGCGTCATTTCCAACAACCTGGCCAACGTGAACACCGCGGGCTTCAAACGCAGCCGCCCCGAATTCCAGGACCTGCTGTATCAGAACCTGCGGCTGGTGGGTACCCTGTCGCCCAACGGCAACCAGGTTCCCACAGGCGCCCAGCTCGGACTGGGGGCGAAGACGTCCGCCATCCAGAAGCTGTTTTTGCAGGGAGATTTCGCCCAGACCCAGAACAACCTCGACGTGGCGGTCCAGGGACGCGGCTTCTTTCAGGTCGCCCGCCCGGACGGCACCACCGCTTACACGCGTGCGGGCTCCTTCAAGCTCGACAACTCCGGACAGGTCGTGACCGCGGACGGCTTACCTCTCGAACCGGCGCTGACCATCCCGCCGGACGCGCTCACGATCTCCATCGATCCCCAGGGCAGCGTTGCCGTCACCCAGCCGGGGGCCACCGCGCCCACGGTCGTCGGCACCATTCAGCTGGCCACGTTCCAGAACGAGGCCGGGCTGCAGGCGGAGGGCTTCAACCTGTTCATCGAGACCGACGCCTCCGGCACGCCCGCCATCGGCAGCCCCGGCATCGACGATCGCGGCACGCTGCAGCAGGGATTCCTCGAACTGTCCAACGTCAGCGTCGTCGAAGAACTGGTGAACCTCATCTCGGCTCAGCGCGCCTACGAAGTCAATTCGCGCACCGTGCAGACCTCCGACGAAATGTTGCAGATCGCCAACAACATGAAACGTTAAACGGACGCCCCCATGAATTTTCGCAAACGCTTGCATTGCTTCATGTTCATCTGGGCCGCGCTGGCGCTGTCCGGAATCGAAATGGTTCACGCCGCGGGCACTCAGAAAGTGACCGTGCGGGAAATCGAAAGCCGCGCGCTGGCATTTCTCAACAGCCGGCTGCTGGAAGAAGAGGGCGGTCTGGAACCCAGCGTGCGCTACGACGGCGGCGATCTCAGCCTGCCAAAAGGCGCCGTCGAATTTGACTTCCGCCTGCCGTTGAGCGGGCTGACCATCGGCCGCGTGCCCCTGAGTCTCAACCTCAAGGTGGGCAGCGGCTACACCCGGCGGGTGCGTCTGGAGGCGCGCGTGACCGCCTACCGCGACGTCATCTGGACCCGGCATCAGGTGAAGCGGGGCGACATCCTCTCCGCCGAGGACGTGCGCGTCGAGACCATGAAGCTCGAACGGCCGATCCGCCGGGTCGCCACCCGGCTGGAGGACGTGCTCGGTTTCGAAGCTCAGCGCACGCTCTCCAAGGGCCGCATGATCCCGTTGAATTCCCTCAAGCGTCCGCCCCTGGTCGATAAAGGCGATCCCGTGCTCATCGTCGCGCAAAAGGGGATGATGAAGATCACCGCGCCGGGGATCGTGCGCGCGCCCGGATTCAAGGACAGCTTGGTTCAGGTGCTGAACACCCAGACCAAGAAGATGGTGTACGGCAAGGTCGTCGACGCCAACACCGTGAAAGTGAATTTTTAAAACCATATAAAACTATTATTGACACTATGGGGTGTTGTCCGCCGCAAGTTGGGTCGCAGGCGGCATCAGGTGGGAATGATTGAAACTGCCGGAAAAACGTTTTGCCACGGCCGGAAGGGCCGCGGCCGGCCACAAACATCCAATGGGGGAATGACGTTGAGATTTTACCTTAGCTATCACAGTCCAGTGCGTTGGACCGCCGCGTTTTTTATCGTTCTCTCTACGATCGCGTCCGTCGGCTGCGCCAAAAATCCGGGCGCCGTGGACCCGCAGACGGCGACGATTCCGGAGCGGCTGTACGAAGTGCCGCCGCCCAAGCGCAACGAAGGCGCCATGTGGCCGGGGGACACCGCCGACAACCTGTTTTTCGTCGACGCCAAGGCCCGCAACGTGGGCGACATCGTCACCGTGGTCGTCGACGAGTCCGCCACCTCGTCCCAGAGCGCCACCACCGACACGTCGAAAGATTCCGATCTGGAGATGGACTGGCAGAGCCTGTTCGGCCTCGACCGCTCTCTGGGCGTGCAGAATTTCCTCGGTTCCGCCGATCCCTTCGATCCGCGCGTCGCCGCTTCCTTGAGCCGCAGCAACCAGGGCAGCGGCACCACCACCCGCGCCGGCAGTCTCAGCGCCCGCGTGTCCGCCGTGGTCGTGGACGTTCTGCCCAACGGCATCCTCGCCATCGAAGGAAGGCGTTCGGTCAAGGTGAACCACGAGGAGCAGATCGTGGTCTTGCGGGGCATCGTGCGTGAGGTGGACATCGACTTCGACAACACCGTCTCGTCCCGCTACATCGCCAACGCCTCGATCACCTACACCGGCGAAGGCGTCGTCGCCGACGAGCAGCGCGTCGGCTGGCTCACGCGTGTCCTCACCTTCGTGTGGCCGTTTTAATGTCCTGCAATGTATGGTCAGAGCCGGTTTTCACAAAATTTATGCAGAGTGAGGGAGATTTATAAAAATGACATCGGAAAAGCGGTTGTGCCTGTGGACCCTGCGATAAAACCGCTTGCCGGTTTTTCATAAGTCCACAGGCAATCCCTTCTATTATGTGAATTTCTGCATTCATCGTTTCAGGAGCTTCTGTTTTATGTTCGTATCCGTCCGCGTCAAAGTGCTGATCGCCTGCCTGCTGTTCTTCTTCCTCTCCGAAACCGCCCACGCCGTGCGCATCAAGGATCTGGCCAGCGTGCGCGGCGTGCGCAGCAACCAGCTGATCGGCTTCGGCCTCATCATCGGTCTGGCCGGCACCGGCGACAGCGCCACCAACGTGTTCTTCTCCATCCAGACCCTGGTCAGCATGCTCACCAAGATGGGCATCACCGTGCCCGACACGGAGGTGGACCAGTTGAAATTCAAAAACGTCGCCACCGTCATGGTGACGGCGGATTATCCCGCCTTCGCCCGCCAGGGCGACAAGATCGACGTCATGGTGTCCTCGATGGGCGACGCCAAGAGCCTGCAGGGCGGCACGCTGCTCATGACCCCGCTCAAGGGGCCGGACGGCAACACCTACGCCGTGGCGCAGGGGGCGATTTCCATCGGCGGATTCTCGGTGCAGGGGCAGGCGCGCGGCGTGCAGAAAAACCACCTCACCGTCGGCCGCATCGCCAACGGCGCCTTCATCGAACGCGAACTGCACAACGACTTCAACTCCAAGGAGGAGATCTTCCTCACCCTCAAGAAGACCGATTTCACCACCGCCAGCCGCATGACCCAGGTCATCAACGACACGCTCAAGGACATGCTGGCCAGCATCGTCGACGGGCGCACCATCCGCGTCGCCGTGCCGCCGTTTTACAAGGACCGCACCTCCCAGTTTCTGACCCGCATCGAATCGCTCAACGTCGAGCCGGACACCATCGCGCGCGTGATTCTTGATGAGCGCACCGGCACCATCGTCATGGGCGAGAACGTGAAGATCTCCGCCGTCGCCGTCGCGCACGGCAACCTGTTCATCCAGATCACCGAAGAACCCATCGTCTCGCAGCCGCCGCCGCTGTCGCCGAAAGGCCGGACCGTCGTGGTGCCGCGCACCCGCTTGCGCGTCCAGGAAGGCGAGGACAGGCTGCTGGTCGTCCCCAAAGGCGTGTCGCTGGGCGAGGTGGTCAACGGGCTCAACGCCATCGGCGTGACGCCGCGCGACCTCATCGCCATCCTGCAGGCCATCAAAGTGGCGGGCGCCCTGCACGCCGAGCTGGAAATCATCTGATTTTAAGCCGCAAACACGTCCGCCGCACAGGCGGCCCCGCCGGCTCCGCACCCGGCCCGTATTTACCGCAGGGGGAAAATTTTTCCCGCACCGCCTGGGAAAAACCTCCATCCAAAGCGCCTCACGCACCGCGCAACCGGCGGCAATCCGGCCCACAGCCGCCGTTTCGGATTAAAAAAACCTTTCAAATTCAACGCTTGTGCCCGCGTCCCGCACGGGGGCCGCAAAAATGCGGCATTTGGCACATCGGTTGCAATAAAACGTTTCTGGATGTAAATCTTTGTAGTTTTGAACGATACAAGGACGCTATGCAATACCTTTCCACCACTGGAGCACAGCAGAACGCTTTTTCCCGGCTGGATGACAACCGCATCGGCAACCTTTCAAAGGAGGCCGCGAAGGTCGAGAACAAATCCGATGCTCAGCTCAAGGAACTGGCGCAGAAATTCGAATCGATTTTCGTCAACCTGCTGCTCAAGGAGATGCGGCAGACGGTGCCGAAATCCGAGCTCATGCAGAGCTTTTCCGGAGACATGTACCAGTCTCTGTTCGATGAAGAAGTGGCGGCGCACATTTCCAGCGCCAAGGGGATCGGTCTGGCGGACGCTCTTTACTCTCAGCTCAGCCGCTTAAAAACCGAAAGCGAAAACGCAGCCCGGGGGGACGCGGAACAAGCGGGGGGAACCAAACCCAAGTCAGACACGTTGGCGCAACCGAAGGAGGTTCAACGATGAACAGGCTCCTGCAGGAACTGAAAGTTTTGATCGAAAAGAAAATCGGCCTTTACGACCGTTTCATCCGGCTCCTCGAGGAACAGTGGACCTGCATCACCGAATATTCGCTCGAATCGCTGCAGTCCATCATGGAAAAGAAAGAGGACCTGGTGGATCAGATGCAGAGCCTGGAAAAAGAACGCTCCCGCGTGATGCTGAAGATCGAGGAAAAACTCTGCGTCACACGTCCCGGCCTGACCCTGAAAAACCTGATCCAGATGACGCAGGACCCGATCGGCGACACGCTCGCCAAGCGGCGCGAGACCCTGCTCGGCCAGATCGCCGTCATCAACGATCTGCACGAGCGCCTCAAGGGCCTGATGGACCATTCGTCCCTGTCCATGAAACGCTCCATGGCGTTCGTCCACTCCACCGTGGAAGCCGCCTCCTCGCCCTACCACGCCAACGGCAAGCTGCCGGACGCCAAGCCGCAGGGCAAGATGCTGAGCCTCGACGCCTGAATGTAAACCGGAACGCCGCCCGATCGTATGTCCTCCAATATCTTCAGCATTCTCAACACGGCCAAGCTGGGGCTCCTGTCCCAGCAGCTCGCCATCGAGGTGACCGGCCAGAACATCGCCAACGTCGAGACCGAGGGCTATTCCCGTCAGGACGTGATCCTCGAGGCCAACACCCCGCGCTCGGTGGCGCAGGGGGAGCTCGGCACCGGCGTGCGCGTCAGCGGCATCGAGCGCGTCACCGATCAGTTTTTGTTTTTACAGATCCTGGCCGAAGGCGACCCGACCGGAAAGTTCAAGGTGCGCAAGGACGTGTTCGACCAGCTGGAGATCCTGTTCAACGAAAACCAGGGCAGAAGCCTCAACAGCGAGTTCAGCCAGTTCTTCGCCGGGTTTCAGGATCTGTCCACCAATCCGCGCGGATTGCCCGAACGGGCGGCCCTGCTCGGGCAGGCCCAGTCCCTCACTTCCGTTTTCAACACGCTGGGAGACGGACTGTTTAAAATTCAGCGCGACATCGACGCCATCATCAGCGACGAAGTCAGCGAGATCAACGAACTCACCGAAGAAATCGCCAAGCTCAACACCGCCATCTTCGGCAACGAGCCCGCCGAGTTCACCGCCAACGACCTGCGCGACAAGCGCGACAAACTGGTAAAGGAACTTTCCGAAAAGCTCGACATCACCTTCGTCAACGAATCGGACGGCCAGATCAGCCTGACCCTGCGCGACGGCACGCCGCTGGTTCTGCGCGACACGGTGTTTCAGCTCAGCACCGGCCTCAACGGCAACAACAAGTCGCTGCTCGATGTGTTCATCAGCGACGGCGCCGGCGGCACGCGCAACATCACCGGCACCCTGCAGGGCGGCGGCCTGCGCGGCTACCTGGACATGCGCGACGTGGAAGTGGCGGGCGTGCTGGAAAAGCTCAACCGCCTCGCCGCCGGGTTCGTGCAGGAAATCAACCGCGTGCATCAGAGCGGCTTCGGCCTCGACGGCAGCACCGGCGTGAATTTTTTCGAACCGCTCACGCCCAGCGTGTTCACCAACATCAACAACACCGGCAGCGCCGCGGTGTCGGTGGCGAACGCCAGTCCGACCACCGTGTCCGTGGACGAGTACGAACTGCTGTTCACCGGCTCCAACGCGTTCACCCTCAACAACCTGACCACGGGTTTCGCGTCCGGCACGTTCACCTTCACCCCCGGCAGCGCCTTCAACCTGGCGGGCGGCTTCGCGGTCACCATCACCGGTTCCGGCGCGGCGGGAGACCGCTTCACGTTTTCGGTGTCGGAAAACGCCGCCGCGACCGTCGCCGTTTCCAGCGCCGTGGCTTCCGATTCGCAGAAGATCGCCGCCGGCGAGACGACCAACGGCGACGGCGCCAACGCGCTCGATCTCGCCGATCTGCAGAACGAGCTGACCTTCAACAGCGTGACCCTGCAATCGGGTTCCGGCGCGTTCACCTTCGATGAGTATTTCAACGCCATCGTCGGGGCGATCGGCGTGCAGTCCCGCTCCGCCCAGGCCAGCGTCGCGCAGCAGGAAGGCGTGCTGCTGCAGCTCAACAACCGGCGCGAGAGCATCTCCGGCGTGTCCATCGACGAGGAGATGATCCGGCTGATCAAGTTCCAGCAGGCGTTCAACGCCTCGGCGCGTCTCATCAGCACCGTCGAGGAATTGTTCGACACCCTCATCAACCGGACATAACAATGTTTTTATCCAGCGCAGAGTGCAATCTTTTTAACGGGGAGGCATCATGGTCGAACGGGTGACCAGCCAGGCGATCCGCAGCACGGTCCTGACCAACATCTTCCGCATTACCGAAGACCTGTTCAAGGCGCAGACCGAGATCGCCTCGGGCAAGCGCATCCGCAAGCCCTCCGACGACCCTTCCGGCATCCGCAACTCGCTGGCCCTGCGCACCGGCATCGGCCAGTCGCAGCAGTTCATCCGCAACATCGACAACAACCGCATCTTCATCCAGAGCACCGACTCGGCGCTGCAGTCCGCCGGACTGGCGCTGACGCGCGCCAAAGAGCTGGCGATCAGCGAACTGGGCGGCACGGCGACGTCGCTGACCCGCGGCTTCGCGGCTGCGGAAGTGGACAAGCTCGTCACCCAGGTCCTGGAATCGGCCAACACGCAGGTGAAAAACCTCTACATCTTCGGCGGCAGCAAAACCCGCACCGCGCCGTTTCAGACCAGCGCTTCCGGCGCCGTGTATCTGGGCGACACCGACCGCGTCAACATCGAGATCGCGCGCGGCACCCAGGTGGGCGTCATCCTGCCCGGCTCGGAGGTGTTCGGCACCGACCTCGACCCGCTCATCACCACCTCGACGCTGCTCTCCGATCTGAACGGCGGCAGCGGCGTCCCGGCGGGCCAGTTCACTATTAACGACCGCGGCGGCAACAGCGCCACCATCACCGTCAGCGCGGGGCAGACCCTGGGCAACGTGATCTCGGCGATCAACGCCGCGGGACTCAACGTCACGGCAAGCCTCAACAGCGGCCGCAACGGGCTCACGCTCACCGACACCTCAAGCGTCGTCACCCAGTCGTTGAGCGTCGCCGAAGTGTCCGGCGGCGCCACCGCCCAAAGCCTCGGCATCACCGGTCAGCGCGACGGCAACCTCACCGGCCTCGACCTCAACGGATTGGTGACGGCATCCACGCCGATCGCCGACCTCAACAACGGCGCCGGGCTCACTTTGAACGACATCAATCTGACCAACGGCGCGGCCTCGGCCACCGTGACCCTGAGTTCCGCCGCCACCGTCGGCGACGTGATCAACCTCATCAACGCATCCGGCGTCAACATCACCGCCAGCATCAACAGCCGGGGCAACGCGCTCACCATCAACTCCAACGACCCGGCCACCGTCGCCATCGCCAACGACATCGGCACCGGCACCACCGCCGCCGACCTGGGGCTGGGAGGCGGGCGCAACGTGCTGGACACCCTGATCCAGCTGCAGCGGGCGCTCGCCGCCAACGATCCCGCGGCGATCCTCGCCGGGCTGGAGAACCTGGACAAGGGGCTCGACTCGGTCAACGAGACGCGCGCCGTCGTCGGCGCAACGCTCAGGAACGTCGAAGCCACCGACACCGTGCTCGACCAGGACATCGTCGATCAGAACCTGCAGCTCTCCAACACCGAAGATTCCGATCCCATCAAAAGCGCCTCCGAGCTGGCGGCGCTCGAACTCGCCCTCAACGCCACACTCGCAAGAATATTGCAACCCAGCCTGCTCGATTTTCTGCGTTGATTGTTTAATTCCTGCAATTCAGATTGCAGGTAGGGAGAGCTTTATTCTTGAGATGCGTTTTTGGAGAGGTTTTTCCTTAAGATGAGTTTGTTCTTCGAGAGCGACCAAAGATAAAACAACTCAAAGGTGAGTAGCAGACAACAGAAGAGTTGAAAACTTCCGAAATCGATATCCGTTCCAAGCGTGCTTCGGCCTAGCGTTTCTTCAAGTGGGAAAATTTCGAAAAGAGGTATCCAAAGTACAGGAGCTACCGGGCTGAATACGATGGTAATGATTCCGAATTTCAATCCCACAGATAGAATCATTAGAATACGTCCCAATCCCAGCACCCATTCGAAATAATAAAGAACAGCTTTCAATTGGAAGCGCCAGATTTTGACTGATATATGCCCAGCCTGCTCGATTTTTTGCGTTGAAAATATTCTGAAGCACCAATTCATTATTTTTGCTTCGGTTTTTTTCTTTGTTCGATCCAGGCCCGTCCCTTTTGTAATTGCCGCGGGTCGGCCTCGAGTTTTACCTGTTCTACCAAATGCGACAGTTTGACTTTGTCCAGTTCTCGGCGCCATACCTTTTCCGCGTTCCACATCGCCGAGGCGATCAGGCAGGGCCGTTTGTAGGAGGGGCTCCGCGCCAGTGCGGAAGGGCCCTGGCGCCGGATCTCGTCGCATTCGAAGCAGGAATCCTTTCCTTCGATCGACAGCACGATGTCGAGCAGTGAAATTTGGTTCGGCCTTTTCGCCAGCTGGTAGCCCCCCTTCGGGCCGGAGACGGTCCGTAAAATCCCGTCACTGGAAAGCGTCTGCAGCGCCTTCGCCAGATAGGGATGCGGCACGCCGTGGTATTCCGCCAGGTCTTTTGCCGTCAGGCTGGTTTCCTTCGGCAAGCCGGCGAGCAGAGAGCAGCAATGTATGGCCCATTCTACGGTGGAGCTGATTTTCATGTCGGAAATATAGTACGTCCCATACGCACAATCAAGATAGGAAATGATGCCTCAAGACCGTTGCGAAAGAAAAAATATATTGCGGATATATTTTATCCGTGATAGGGTGGGGCATGTTGAAAACCAGAGAAAAGGAAAACAAGATGAAATCCCGTATCGATTTTCACAGCACCGCGCACCCGGCGATGAAAGCGCTTCTCGGAGTGGAGGCCTACCTCAATAAATCCAGCCTCGATCCGAAGATTCAGGGGCTGGTCAAGCTCCGGGCCTCCCAGATCAACGGCTGCGCCTATTGCGTGGACATGCATTACGGTGAACTGAAAAAACTCGGCTTCCCGGGCGCCCATCTCAACCTGGTCGTTGCCTGGCGGGAAGCACCCTGTTTTACGGATAAAGAGCGCGCCGCGCTGGCATGGACGGAATCGGTGACGCTGCTGGCCGACACGCGTGTCCCCGACTCGGATTACGCTCTTGTGCAAAAATACTTTTCCGAGCAGGAACGGATCGACCTGACAATCGCGATCGGTCAGATCAACCTGTGGAACCGGTTGAGTGTTTCTTTTCGAAAAATACCTCAGTTGCAAACTGTGGCCGTTTAGGAGGATTTCCCGATGTCAGTTTTTAGAGTGGCGGTTGTGATTTTTTCAGTGGTGATGATGAGTGCCCCGGTTTGCCTGTTCGCTGGGGAGCCAGCGGCAACGACCCTGCTTCGAAAGCAGGACCTGCACGATCTGCGAGGAAAAGAGGGCGTTGTCCTGACGGTCCGGTTCGCTCCCGGAGAATCGAGTCCCGCACATCGACACAACGGACACACGTTCGTTTATGTGCTGCAAGGTTCGGTCGTCATGCAAGTGGAAGGCCGGGAACCGGCGACTCTGACAAAAGGGGACACGTTTTATGAATCCCCCGTGGACATCCATAAAGTCGCAAGGAATGCCAGCGACACGCAACCGGCGGAGTTCCTCGTCTTTTATGTCCGTGACAAAGGCGCACCCCTGTTTTTGCCCGTTGAATAGGCGATTTTCAATTGTCTTTCGTCCCCGGCAATAGAAAACAAGGTCCCATTTTTCCGAGCAGGCATTGCAGACGGATCGAGGCGAGCTGCATCGCGGCTCCGTCCGCGGCGTCGGGGGCCGTTCCCGCTTTGAGCTTTGCGCCGATTTTTTGCAGGCGTTTATGATCCTGCTTGAGCCGGGCCAGGCTGATCCACCCGGTCTGCGGCACTTTCGTGGTCCAGCGTGACGCGGTTTCGATCAGCGGCGCGATCGATTTATAATCGGTTTCATAATCCTCGCCGCGCCAGCGGTAGGTCCACGGTCCCTCGAATCCGTCCAGTGCGTTGAACAAGTGTTCCAGCCAATGCACCGTCTTCGCCATGCGGTTGTGGTTGAGCTTCTCCATCGTGTCGCTGGTGCGGTGGTAGTGCGGGGTGCGCCCGGAACTCAGAAACAGGTAGGGGATGGCGTGGATGCGAAACACCTGATAGTCGCTGAACGCCAGGCTTCCGGCGCGCGGCACGTTTTCGATCATCGACATGCCCAGCCGCCGCGTATCGAGATCCGGCACGTGCACGGAATCGATGAGCGGCCGGAGAGCCGGGGTCTTTTCCGCGCCCAGCACAAACAGCGTGTCCTTGAGCGGCCGCCAGAACACGCCGCCCATGAGATCCATGATCACCGCCAGCCGGATGCGTTCCGGGTCGATGCCGGTTTTTTCGATGCGGTTGTAAAACTGGAACGAGCCCATCTTCGCCGTCAGGAAGTACGGCGACTCCTCGGAGTTGAACGCCACGAACAGGATGTTGTAACGCTTGAAGGCGGGCGCCGCTTTGAGCCTGCGCGCGGTTTCCAGAAGGATCGCCACCGCCGAGGCGTTGTCGTCCGCGCCCAGGTAGGTCTTTCCCTCCCACTCGCCCAGGTGATCGAAATGCGCGCCCAGGAGCAGCCAGTCGCGTTCCGGATTGAATCCGGGCAGCGCCGCAAACACGTTGTGCCCCAGTCCGTCGGACAGCTCCTGCAGCATCGTGCCGTCCGGCGCGGGCGAGGCCAGCTTCATGTCCCGGAACGCGTTTAAAATGTATTCCGCCGCCTCGGCGTTTTCCAGCGTTCCCGGAGCCCGGCCCTTGAGCTTCTCCGATGCCAGAAACTGCGTGTGCTGTTGGAGTTTTGTGACGAGCGGTTTGAGAGAATCGGCAGGCGGCGGCAGTTTGTCCGCCTTGAGGCGTTCGGGCTGGATGAGGAAATAATCGACCAGCCACAGGGCGAGCAGCCCGTAGGTGAAAAGACGCAGACGGGAGCGCCTGCGTTTTTTTCCCGCGCTGCGTGCGGCGTCGGTCACGACGGGATCTCGATTTCCTCCTGGTTGAGCGGCAGCTCGATGATGAAGGTGGCGCCGGTCTTGCCGTCGCTCTCCACCTCCAGCGTCCCCCCGTGTTTTTCGATGATCGAGTAGGACACCGAAAGCCCGAGGCCCGTGCCTTTGTCTTCCGGCTTGGTGGTGAAGAAGGGATCGAAGATTTTCCCCAGATGTTCTTTTTTGATGCCGGTCCCGTTGTCGATGAACTCGATGCGCAGGCGGCTCTCTTCCTGGCCGGAACCGGCGCCGTTCGACTTCACGCCGTCCTCGCGGTCGCGCGTCACCACTTCGGTGCGCACCTTGAACACGCCGCCGCCGGACATGGCGTATTTGGCGTTGTTGATGATGTTGAGGAACACCTGGCGGATGCGGTCGTTGTCGAGGTACAGGCTGGGCAGCTCGTCATGGAATTCGCGCACCACTTCGATGCCCTCCAGACTCATCTCCTTTTCGATGATTGAAAGCACCGAGTCGAGTTCCTGGTTGATGTTGGTGCGGATGAGTTCCACGTCGCCCTTGCGCGAAAACTTGAGCAGGCCGTTGATGATCTTTTCGATGCGCTGGATCTCCTCGGTGATGGAAAACAGGTCGTCCATCAGGGAGGGGTCTTCCTCCCGTTCCATCAGCAAGGCCTGCGCGTGCCCGGAAATGATGTTCAGGGGATTGAGGATTTCGTGGCACACGCCCGCGGCGAGACGTCCGATGCCCGCCAGCTTCTCCGATTGCAGGATCTGCTTCTGCGCGGATTTCAGTTTCGCCATCGATTCCTTGAGATCGTTGTTGGCGCGCACCAGATCCTGATGCGACTTTTTCAGCATCTCTTCGGTCTGCTTGCGGCGGGACGCCTCCCGGTGCAGCTTCAGGGAGTACCGGATCGCGTGCGACAGCGATTCCGCCGACAGTTTTCCCTTGGTCAGGTAATCGGTGGCTCCGGCCTTCATCGCCTCCACGGCGACTTCCTGGTCGCCCTGGCCCGTCAGCACGATGATCGGGATGTTCACGTTGCGGGCGCGCAGGTTTTTGATCAGCGCGATGCCGTCCATGGCCCCCAGCCGGTAATCGCACATGCAGATATCGTAGTCGCTGTCCTCCAGTTTGGCGACCGCGTCCTCGTAGCTGGATGAGTGATCGATTTCGGGAGAAGGGGCCGTGATGCCTTCACGGATGAAATCCCTAATCAGGAAGATATCGTCTTCGTCGTCCTCGACGATCAGGATTTTCATCGGGCGGTCGTTCATGGCGGCGTCAATGCGTGGTCTGGGGTAGCTTGACCGTTTCGAACCAGTAATGCGAAAGGGTCTGGAACACTTTCACCAGTTCCTGAAAATGCACGGGTTTTTGAATGAAGGAGTTGACACCCAGTTCGTAGGACAGCGCGATGTCCGTTTCCGCGCTGGAGGTGGTCATGACGATGACCGGAATTCTGCGGTAAGCCCGGTTCGATTTGAGTTCTTCCAGCACCTCGCGTCCGTCTTTCTTCGGCATGTTGAGGTCCAGAAGAATCATTCCGGGAAAACCGGATCCGTTGCCGCCGTTCGAGGCGGTTTTCAGATATTCCAGCAACTCCTCGCCGTCTTTCACCCAACGGATTTCATTATTGACGCCGGCTTCCTTCAACGCTTCCAGCGTCAACAGATAATCGTCTTCGTCGTCTTCGGCGATCAGGATGGTGAATGCGTGTGTCACAACTTTCATCGAGCGGGTCGGCATCGGTTCCCCGATATGCCTGAATAAGTGTATGAAAACAAATCGATTCCGTAATTGATGGGGTATTTTCAGGATACCATAAAATCCGCAGAATCAAACAAAAAGCGTGATTCCGGACGGCGGCGACAGGGGTGGAATGAGCTGTCCGGATAGAAGGAATATCCGTCACAAAGGTGCCCGGGGAGCCGGGAACCGTTGAATTTCCGGCGGAAACGGAACAGCGGCCCTTCAATAAGTATCGGAAATAAAACCGTTTCCTTTATCCCTGATGCGAAAAAAAATCAATATAGGCATTCTGTATCGCGCCGCAGCAATATCGCGCAAGGGATATCACAGGGTGGGAGAACCCCCGTGAGGACCTCTGGCGCCGCCCGCTCAGCACAGTCGAAACCCGGTGGCAGGCCGGTGGGAACGGCCGGTCCAGGCTATACAGGGAACGCCTGGGGTGATAAAAATGGCAGGCGGGGGTTGAAATAACCGGGGCCGCGCTGTTACGTTCACAGGACGCACCGGACATCGCACCGGTGAGAACGAAAATCCGTCACGCAAGCGCCCGGGCCCCGGGGCTTTCCTTAATATTGCGTTTTCGTCCTGCGCAAAACCCGGAAAGAATCGGCAAGGTTTTGTGTTCAAAGAGGTTTTGCGTTTTCCGCGGCGTATTGAGTTTGGCTTGAACGGGTTTCGTCATTCGTCGACGCTCAAGGCTCAAAACAGTTGCTGTAAAACACGTGTGGAAAGACCCCCCGAGTTTTTGTATGCTGTCGAAAATGAGTGCGATGAGCGCGCTTGAGCATTAAATTTAAAATGCACTTGCTTCCATCGGAACACAATGGGCAAACCATGATCAGACCGAAACAAACCTTCTGGATCGCGCCGGTATTGCTCGCCATTGTGGCCGCCGGTTGTTCCAAAGGCCCCCTGAACCGCGACGCCGCCGAATTCGATTCCCGCTATGGAATGGACAGCAGTCTCGAGCGGGTCGACGACAGTTTCGGCGAGGTGGCTTCCGCCGCACCGGAGGCGGAGACCGGCCGGGAGTTCGGCAGCGCGCCACAGGGCATGCCGAGCGACGGCGCCACCGGCTCCTTTGCAGCCGAACCGTTTGCACAGGATCGCGGAACCGGGATCGAAATCCCGCAGGTGGAAGCGCAGCCGGGCCGGGATTTTGGCGGCGCGGCGCAGGGCATGCCGGGTGACGGTTCCACCGGTTCCTTCGCGGCCGAGCCGTTTGACGGGGACCGCGGCGGTGACGCGGGTGCCACGGCTGGCAGCCCGGATGGGGCGGTCGCGGATGGCGGCGATGCTGCGCTGCCCGGCGGCCTGGCCGATTCCGGAGAGGGAAGTTTTGCTTTTGAGAAACCCGGCACCGGCCAGGAATTCGGCGGCGGGCCCCTGGGCATGCCGGGCGATGGTTCCACCGGTTCTTTCGCGGCCGAACCGTTTGCCGCAGGCCCGGGCGGTGAACCCGGTGGCCAGGAATCCGAAGTCGCATCATCCGATCTGTTTCAGGGGCAGGAGCCGGGCGGTGGCGGCGGCTTTGAAAAGCCCGGCACCGGCCGGGAATTCGGCGGCGGGCCCCTGGGCATGCCGGGCGACGGCTCCACCGGTTCCTTCGCCGCCGAGCCGTTTGACGGGGACCGCGGCGGTGACACCGGCAGGTTGCCGGCAGAAGAAGAAAGTGCGTCTGCCGGACGGCAGCTGTTCACCGAAGAAGACATCGACGAATCCGGTTCCGGCGGCGGCTATGAAAAGCCCGGTCCCGGTCCCGACTTCGGCAGCGCCGAGCAGGGCATGCCGGGCGACGGTTCCACCGGCTCCTTTGCCGCCGAGCCGTTTGTTCCCGAAGAGACCGCGAAGCTGGAGCCGATGACGCGTCAAGAGGAAGTGCGGCGGTTTCTGCCTTACCGCGCCTCCGACAGCCTGCAGGACATCCATTTTGCATTCGACCGCCACGACCTGGATGACAAATCCAAAGAAAAACTGCGCAAGAACGCGGCGTATCTGATGTCCTATCCGAATTTAAAGATTGAAGTCGAGGGGCACTGCGACGAGCGCGGCAGCAACAGCTACAACATCAGCCTGGGTGAGCGGCGCGCCCGCGCGACAAAATCGTTCCTGGTGTTCCTCGGCGTCGACGAAAGCCGCATCCGCACCATCAGCTACGGTGAAGAACGGCCTTTCTGCACCGAAAGCAACGAACTGTGCTGGTACAAGAATCGCCGGGCGCATTTTCTTGTCGCCGAGTGAAAGCCGTAGCGTCCGGCGAACGGTGTCGCAACGAATCGTAGCGTGAGGAAGCGCAATAGGGCAGGGTTTGCGATCAGCTTTGCGCGATCGTCGATGCGGTCTGGACTTGCGGCAGGGAAATGGTGAAGACCGTGCCTTCGGGGCTGCTCTCCAGTGAGATCTCGCCGTTGATTTTATCCAGATTCTTTTTCACCAGATACAGGCCGAGCCCGGTTCCGAACGAAGACGATTGGTGAAAGCGTTTGAACATGCTGAACACGTCGTCCTGATTTTCCTTGGGAATCCCTAGGCCGTTGTCCCACACCTTGATTTGCGTTTTTCCCGCAATGTCCCGCACCGCCACCTTCACGAACCGCAGCGGCTTGTCGGGGTCGCAATACTTGATGGCATTGGAGATCAGGTTTTCCAGCACCCGGTGGATGAGGTTTCGTTTGGTGATCAAGGGTTTTTCGGTGTCGATGCTCACCCGCACATCGATTTGCTTCTCGTCGATCAGGTAGTTGAGGTTTTCCTGGATCGATCGCATGACCTCCGCAATGTCCACCGCTTCATACTCTTCTTTCAGGCCGTCCACCTTCGCCGCTTCGACGATATTGCTGACGACGCTTTCCAGCTTAAAGGACAGAGTCCCGATCTTGTCGATATTGGCCAGGACCTCATCGTAATCGCCGTCATCCAGATCCATCTTCATGATACCGCTCAAACCGCGGATGTTGACCAGGGGCGCCTTGAGGTCGTGTGAGGTCCGGTAGGTGAATTCCTCCAGCTCCAGATTCTTGGCTTCCAGCTCTTTCGTCCTCTGTTCCACCAGCTGTTCCACCCTGCGCGTTTTTGAAACGTTCATCTGAAAGATGACCGCGATCAAAATAAAAATGACGAACGTGGCGATTCCCGCCAGAACCGAATCGTTGTCGCTGAAGGGTTTGTAGTCTTTTGCCGCCTGCCAGATCAGGGTCCACCGTTTCCCGCTCACCGGGATGACTTCCTGAGTCTCGAACAAGGCGCCCGCCTGCGGATTCCCGAACATCAGCGCACCGGTGTGGGCCTCATCGCCCTGGTACACCGCCAGGTTGATGTGCTCCGTGAAATTCGACTGGATGATTTCCTCGATCATGTCGCCGATCCGGTACACGCCGACGATGAATCCGGCGATGTCCTGCCGGCGCCGCTCCACGCTTTCAGGGACTTGCTTGCCGAGATAAATGGGAAGAAAGATGAGCAGACCCGACTGGTTCCCTGTCTCCTGCACGAGGGTGATTTTTGAGGTGGCCACAGGTTTCCCGGTGTCGATGGCCTGCTTGAGACTCTTGAGCCGGACGGGATGGCTCGCCAGATCGAAACCCAGCGCCGTTTCGTTGCCGGCATGGGGCTGCATGAAATAGACCGGATAGTACTCCGCGCGTTGTTGCGCGGGCACCATCTCCCCTCCGCTCGCACGTTCCCGGATCTTGAAGCCGGAAAGTCCGTCCTGACGGGCCCGGCGTTCCAGTTCCTGGCGTTCTTCGTGCGGCACGCGCGGAATCCATTCCAGCGCCTGGATGAACGGGGTGTGATCGAGAAAAGGCTGCACAAAGACATTGAACTCCTGCCGGGTCACTTCCCGGGAAGCCTTGAACAGGGATTCGATCCCCACCAGCGTCAGTTCATTGAGTTCCAGCTTGTCTTTGAGAATGGTTCCGTAGCGCTTCACTTCCTGCGCGAACCGGCCCTCGAGCACCGAGAGCTGTTCGTGCCGGACCAGTCCGGCAACGAGGAGCCCGAAAAGCAGGCCACAAAGGAGAATGATTTTTGTGTGGTTGGCCATTAAAGATTCTATACAGGGTTCAAGCTGAGGGAATCTCAAAGACCCCGGCTCGCTGCTTAGGCTTTGCGTGCACCGCTTTAAGCCGCGCTCGCTTGCAAATCGCCGGACCGCGGAACAGGTCGACTCATCCGGCCGGCGAGGCCACGTTTTCTGAAAACACGACGACCCGGTCCTTGCCGCTTTGTTTGGCTTCGTAGAGCGCTTTGTCCGCGCGGACGAACACCGTCTCTTCGGTGTCGTTTTCCTGCAAAGCCGAAATGCCCAGGCTGATCGTCGAGTTCAGTTTTTTTCCGTTGTACAGCGTGTATTTCGCCTTCACCTGCAGGCGGATTTTTTCCGCAACGACGGCAGCCTGGGACAGGGAAATTTTATTCAGCAGCACGGCAAATTCCTCGCCCCCGTAACGAAAGATATAATCCGAAGCCCGGATGGACTGGGTGACGGACGCCGCCACGTTGTGCAGCATCGTGTCCCCGGTTTTATGACCGTAGTTGTCATTGAAGGCTTTGAAGTTGTCGATGTCGATCAGCACAAGCACGGTGGGCACCTGATAGCGCTGGTATTCCCGAATCGCCTGCTCGATGGTCAGATTGTAAGCGTTGCGGTTGAGAACCTTGGTCAAAGGATCGACCAGCGCCTGGGTTTTCCATTTTTTGGTTTCATCGGCTTTATTCGCTTCGATGGCGTTCACAATCGCGCTGTACAGCGCTTCGGAAGTGAAGGAATTTTTGATCAGGTAATCGTGCGCGCCGCTTTTCATGGCTTCCACAGCGATGGATTCGCTTCCCTGGCCGGTCATCATGATGATGGGGTTGGGGAATCCCTTTTGGGTGACACAGGAAAGGAATTCGAGTCCGTCCATATCCGGCAGCAGATAGTCGAGCAGAAGGCAATCGGGAATTTCCTCGGCGCACACCTTGAGGGCGTCCTGACCATTGTCGCATTGCAAAAGGTCAATGTTGGAATCCAGGCATTTGCTCAACAGGCGGCTGCACGTTTCCCGGTCCTCGGAACTGTCGTCGACCACCAGGATTTTGAGATTGTTTTCCATGGATGGGAATTCCAATGCGAATAGCCGCTAGTAAAATCAAACGGTTATGAGTTAGTTTATGTTTACCATGATTGTAACTTATTAGATTAGCACAAGGAAGGACGGTTGGCAATTTTCTCGCAAGCGGAAAAGAACCGGCGGAAATTCAGGGCATTGTTTGTATGCCGGCGCTCTTGCTTCAGCCGGGATGCAGCGTGGAGAACCGTATCAAAAGACCGTGGGGGCGTTACGGGAAGCGCTGTTTTGGGGAGCAAAATAACGTGCTGAACTAAAGTCCGGTTTAACAGATTCTTATCATTTTATCGCTGTTTTCGATCCAAAGTGCGGTTGATATTCATTGAATTCAATCCTTTTAGCGGATAGTCTGAATTATTATATGGAGATTAAATGTAATTAGATGGCGCGCTGCGGCGCGTGACGAAAAGTCTTTCTTTAAAGAACGTTCCGCTTTCGAACCTTGCTTCGCCCTGGCCGGGGCTTAAAGGACGTTTCCATGAATCAGATACTTTTTGTAGACGACGAACAGATCTATCTCGAAGGACTCAAGCGGAATCTTCAAAAAAAGAAATACAACTGGTTCATGTCCTTTGTGGACGATGCGGACACGGCTCTGCAAAACTGCTTCAACAATGACTACGACGTCATCGTCTCCGATATATCCATGCCGGGGAAAAGTGGTTTCGAGTTTTTGAAAGTATTGAAAGGAGAAGACCGGACAAAAGACATTCCCGTCGTCTTCATGACGGGGCTGGAAGATGAAAATCTGAAGAACAAGGCATTGGAGATGGGCGCGACCGATCTGCTGGACAAGCAGCTGCCCATCCCCGATCTGCTCGCCAGAATCGACAACTGCATCCGGGCGAAGATCAGCATTGATGAAATAAAAAGTAAAAACAGATTGCTGGAAAAGAAGGTGCTGGACAGCAGTTCTGAATTGCAGGAGACCCGCATGCAGGTGATCCGCCTGTTGGGCCGGGCGGCGGAATTCAAAGACAACGAAACGGGCATGCATGCCGTGCGCATGGCCAAGTTTTCGGCCCTGTTGGGGCGGCAGGCCGGGCTGACAGAAGAACAGTGCGATTTGATTCATAAAACCGCCCCCATGCACGATATCGGGAAAATAGGAATACCGGACAACGTGCTGCTGAAGCCCGGCAAGCTGGAATTCGATGAAAGAGAAATCATGAAGAAGCATGTGATCATCGGAGCGGACATTTTATCAGGAGGGAATTCCGAGGTCATCCATACAGCGCGCCTGATCGTCTTGCACCATCATGAAAAATGGAATGGCAGGGGGTACCCTTTTGGCCTCAAGGAAAACGAAATTTCCATTGAGGGCCGGATCGTGGCATTGTGCGATGTGTTCGACGCGTTGACATCGAACCGGCCTTACAAAGATGCCTGGCCGTTTGAGAAAGCGGTTCAATTCATCGAAGAGCAGAAAGGCATTCATTTTGATCCCAAGCTCGTCGAGCATTTTAAAGTCATTCTGCCGGAGATTCAGGCGATCAAACACAAATACGATGACGGCGGTCTGACGCCAAACACCCCCTGATCGCACGCATCCTCGATGGTGTTGCGTTGCGCCTTGCCAAATGAGCCGGATACCCGCGGCCGGTCCTGTCCCAGGCCGTCTGGTAACCTTCCGCTTTCCTTCCTGAAAAGATTCTACGCGTTCACCTTTCATGAGGTTCCTTTCGCCATGCAAGAAGTGTCCTGCCGTTGGTTCCCCGCAGGCTTCCGGATATCCCGCAACCTCCGGTCTTACGGCAATTTTCGAGAGATTGCGCCGAGGTGAAAAATAAATTTCTGGGAATGGCGGCCCACGATCTGCGCAACCCCCTTGTCACGATTCTGGTTTCCGGAAAAGGCGTTCCGGGGTTGACGATCGCATCCCCCAGGCCCTGGACCCAGGCCTTCCATTTCTGCATTTGCGCCATCCCCTCTTCTTCTGAGTCCGGCTGTCTCCCGCCATAATTCGCGATCATAAACTGTGGCATCGTGTTTCCAATCAGTTTTAAAAACATATTTCTAACTGTCATTCAATGTCATTAAAATATATCTATCCCTGTAGAGAGTCAAACCGCAGGGATGCCGCATGGAAAACGAATTCGTGCCTGTCCCGGAATACGGGACCCGAAGATGAGTCCTGCCTATAAAAAAATCTATGCCGCCGTGAAAAAAATTCCCTGCGGCCGCGTCGCCACTTACGGCCAGATCGCCGAAATGGCGGGGTTGCCGCGTCAGCCGCGTCAGGTCGGCTACGCACTGCATGCCCTTTCCCCTTGCCATGCGATACCCTGGCATCGCGTCATCAACGCAAAAGGGGAAATCAGCAGGCGTTCGAATCCGGGTTGTGAAAAGCGGCAACGCGTGTTGCTGGAGGATGAGGGCGTTGAAATTGACGCCGGGGGGAGGATCTCATTGTCTCGATTTCGCTGGCGGCCGAAGTCCCGGTCCGCCTGAGAACAGCGGGAAACAAGGGGCAATAATATATTTAAAGCCAACGATGTATTTGGTTTCGGGGGCGAACCGTAGGCAGGAAACTTTGCCCGTTGCAGCAAGCGCGCTATTTTTTTTGTGTCATATCCACCTTGCCGTCGAAGTTTCGGTCCAGCTCCACCTTGGACACATCGCCGGAGGCATTGAAATGTTCCCAGCGGTCGGCCTTGCCATCCTTGTTGGTGTCGTATTCCACTTTTATCAGTTTGTTGGACGGATCGAAATACTGCCATTGGTCGGGTTTGCCGTCGCCCGTGGTGTCAAACGCCGAATGCTCCAGTTTTTCATTCGATGAAAATACGCTCCATTGGTCCACGTTTCCGCTGCCGTCTGAGTCTCTTTCCACCCGGATCAGCTTTTCCTGTTCATTGTAAAACTGCCAGGTGTCCATTTTTTTGTTCTGATCCTTGTCGATTTCCACTTTAGACAGCTTCTCATTGTCCCCGTACACTTCCCTCCAATCGATATAATCGTTGAATTTGCTGGATTTCTCCACCAGAGTCAGTTTCCCCGCATCGGAATAAATCTGGAAATGATCCATTTTGCCGTCCTGGTTCCTGTCAAATTCAACACGCGAGACCTGTTTGTTTTTCCCGTAAAAATCAACCTGATCCACTTTCCCGTCGGCATCGGAATCGTGCTCGATTTTTTCTATGATTCCCTCTTTGGACACATGCTGCCATTGATCGATTTTTCCATCAAAGTCGGAATCAATTTCATTGACTTCAGCCATACAAATTGAAACCGGTAAAACAACGATAAGAAAAACCGAGCTGATAACGTGTGGGATCCATTTCGTATTTGCTTTTTCCTTGTGGCCCATTGCTGATTCCTTAAAAAGGTTGTTTGCGGCATTGTTGACTGCATTGGTGAACTCATTCATTCAATTGAAACTTGAAGGGAAGCATTATATCCAGAAAGGGTTTGCCGATCTCATCCGGCAACCCTTTTAGAGGTGCTGCCCTTTTGACAGCGGCCACCGCTTCCCGGTCCAGATCGGGATGGTTGGATTTTGTAACCAGTTTGATATCTTTCACGTCTCCGTTCTTCAACACCTTAAACTGCACGGTCACCTTTCCCTCGTGACCGGATTGCCTTGCGCTTTCAGGGTATTTTTTAGCGGACGCGATCAGGGACTGCAGTTGGCCCAGATACCCTTCCAGAATGCCTTCATCGACAACGATTGGAACCGCGCGTGGGGCCGGAAAGACGGCAGCCGCGACCCGTACTCCTTTTTGCACGATCTCTCTTTTCGAGTATGCCGAAGAGGGGCGTTTCATTGGATGAACCGAAAGGGCCGCTCTCGATGATGGTAGCGTGTCGATGGGCCGTGCCTTCACTGCGCTCATTGGGCTTGCCGTATCAAACGATGTGTTTTCCGGTCGATAAAATTTCTTGGGTTGTATGGATTGAATACTTTCCGATCGAGAAGGCGCTTCCTTAAAGACTGCCGCTTTTCTCACACGTTTGGGGAGGAAAGCGGTTTTCTCCGTCGCCACCCGTTTTCGCGCAGCAGGGAAAACGGTGGGACCGGAGGGCTTGTTCGTTTGCAATGAAACAGGAACTTTTTTCTCCAAAGATATTTTGTTGTGCGCCAAGACGGTTGGGGCGGTCGAGGGTTCAGTCGCAATGGCTTTAGATGTTTGACGAATGGATTTCCTGGACATGGAGTCGTTTGTCAACACTGCAAGTGCCGTCTCCATTTTCGGTTTTGATGGCAGATCGACTGATTTCGCAGAATGTTTGTGAATACGGGTTGCTGTCCCGGCGCTCTGTTGTAAAGAAGGCACATTCTTAAGAGGTCTTAGAATCTGAGTGGGAACAACCGAAGCGGCCTTTGCGCTTTGCAGCCCCTGAGGCTTTGCTGTATTGTGATTCCGAATTTTCACAGGTTTCATCTTCCGCGCTGCCACCCTGTCGGGTTCGGTATGCACACTGGCTTTTGCGATTTGCAGCGGTTTTGTAGTGATTCTAGGCGGGTTCAGTTTGATTTTTTCCGCAACCAGGTGTGAGACCGGCTTGATGTCGATATCCTTTTGCTTGATTTTTTTTGTTGAGATGGATGACTGAACTTTCTGGGGAGCCGGCTTCGGTTTTTCTGGAATGAAGTCTGTGACCGGCATGACCTTGACTTCCTTCTGCCGCAGCGATTTGGCTGTGATCGGCGCGCGCGGTTTTTTTACGGGTATAGGAGTGATTTCTGTTGGTTTTTTGATCGGTTTCTTAATGACTTCCACCTTTTTCACCGGCTCGGGTTTTCGTTTCACCATTTCGATTTTGAATTTTTTCGGCGGCGGCGAATCCGATTTTTCCGGAATCAGGATCGTCCCGTATAAAAATACCAGTACGGTGTGCAGCAACAAGGAACCTGCAAGCGCGCACGCCAGCGGCGTCTCCAATACAGGCGGCATTTTTATTTTAATATGCATGGTCCCTGTCAATCGTTGGGTTCCGTGGCGAGGATGAAATCCACCGCCCCGGCCTGTTTTGCGATGTCGATGATTTCCGCCACACGGTCAAACTCGATTTTCTTGTCGGCTTCGATCGTCACCACATTGTCATTTCCGGTTTTCAGGGCTGCGGTTAATGATTTTGACAAGCCGTCAAGTGAAATTTCCCGCCGGTCCAGCTGCAGCGGGTGATCCTTTGCCAGGCTGATGACGATCTCCTTCCCTGCTTTGAAATCCGCGGATTCCGCCTGCGGCAGGTCCACTGCATTCCCCTGCTTGATGGCCGACGAAGTCAGCAGAAAGAAAATCAGCAAAAGAAATACAATATTGATCATGGGAGCCAGATCGAGCTTGAAAAATTCTTTCTCTTTGGATTCTTTCCGCAGCTGTATCATGGGCTGATTGTTTTAGGACTCCAATGCACCGTTATCGAATGATCGAGAAGTTCTCCGCACCTGCTTTTTTTGCCAGATCCAGAACACGGACAAACACGTCGTACTCGACCGTTTTATGCACATCGACGACCAGGCTTCGGTCATTCCTGTCGGCAAATTTGTTTTCCAGCTCCTGCACGATGGAGTCAAACCCAACCGGCTTTGCATCCAAACCCAGCGAGCCATCCTGATTCACAACCAGTGTCAACGGGGCCCGGTCATTTACCGATCCAGAGCCTGATCCCGGCAGTTGAATGTCTATTCCCTGTCCCTGAACCGCAAAAGTCAAAAGAAAAAAAATCAGCAAAAGAAAGACCACGTCGATCAACGGGGTGATATCCAACCGGTTTTTTTTTCGGCTGTTGCGAGTCAATTGCATTGAAGGCGCCCTGATATCTTTAAAGTTTTTCCGGTGTCAGGCTTCGACCAATTCGCGTTTCCGCTCGTCTGTGTGATGTTGTCCTTCTTTTTCATCGTAGTGGTGGTGGATCAGCATGCGGCCGCATTTCTCAAGATTGAAAGTGATCGATTCCGTTCTGCGGTTGAAATAATGCAGCACGACCATCGTCGGAATCGCCACGGACAATCCCGCGGCGGTGGTCAGCAGCGCCTCCCAGATCCCGCCGGCCAAAAGACTGGGATCGACGATCCCCTTGTGATCCGCCACCTTGTTGAAGGCCTGGACCATTCCGATGACGGTGCCCAGCAGTCCCAGCAGCGGCGTGATGCTCGCGATCACTTCCAGACCCCGGATGTATTTGCTGTGCCTGTTGATTTCTTCCTGCCCGACTTCGGTAAGCCGTTCCTCCATCTTCCATCGAGGCAGACCCTTCAGGCGCAATCCCGCGAGGATCATCCGCTTCAGGGAATCCTGCGTGCCTTGAAGATCCTGCGTTTCGTGGGCGAGCGGGTTGTTTCTCAACGTATCATTAAATTGTCGAAGAGTCTGTTCTGGGTTTTCCTGCGTCGTCCGGATGAAATACAATCTTTCGATGACGATGGCCAACGCGATGACCGAGCACACGAGGATGGGGACCATGATGATTCCCCCCTTGCCCACCAGACTGAATGCGGATTGAATGAAATCGAACATTATGGACTCCTTAGTCGTTTGGCCTTCAGGGCTTTGGTCAAAACAGTTTCCGTCATTACAAATGACCGCTGGTATCAGAAGTTGTTGACAATTATTTCACCGCCTGAGATGACAAGATCAGGGTACTCAAGAAGTTTTAAATTTTGTGATGGATCGCCTTTGACAGCGATAATATCAGCAGGAGCGCCCCGCTTTAAGGTTCCTAAAAGTGGTAAATTCAGGTGAAGTCCTGCTTTTGAGGTTGCGGCGCGCAGGGTATCCACAAAACTCATTCTTGCCACTATCATGAAATAGAGCAGTTCTTGTGCATCGATTCCCCAGGGAATGTCCGGATGAGCGATTTCAGCGCCATACAACAACTCGCCACCCAACGACTTCCAGGCCGCTGAGTTGTGCGCCACTCCTGGACATTTCGACAAAGTGTCTAATGTGCTCACGATTCTTACATTGTTATCTTTAGCTAATTTTAGAAGAGAAACGGGGATCACTTCACAAGGCATGTGCGCCCATTCATCGACGCCCGAGTTGATGGCGATTTGCACTCCTTTTTCTTCTGCGACGTGGGCGGTTACCTTGCGGTTGTTTTTATGCGCTTCATCCACAATGGCTTTCACAATCATTTCCGGCAACAGCGGCCATTTTTGCGGCATATGAAAATCATTGTGTCCGGGGCGCCGATGAGAGTTTCCATGATCTATTTTCGGTTGATCATGACGATGGTGACCGTGAGATGAAGACCAGGGGGCGCCCGCTTCCCCCCCAGGTTCCAATGCGACCTTAATGACGACAGCTCCCCCAAGGATAAGTTTGCGAACCGCATTTCGCGCTTCTTTTTCGTTTGAAACAGCGATTGCGATATTCGTAGCGTCAAGAATGGGAATGGGATATCCGCCGGGAGCTGTGATGATCGGTCCGGAAGTCAGCACCCGCAAACGCCCGTTGCCGCCATAGGGCTTATGAACGGGGCCGCCTAAATCCCGAATTGTCGTGATTCCATGCTTTAGTACGGTATCCTCTGGAACTTTTTGGAAAGAGAGATGTGCGTGCAATTCAATGAAGCCAGGTAGAATCGTCGCATCGCCTAAATCAACAACCTTCACATTAGAGGGTGGTTGCGAATCACCAGGATCAATATTTTCAATGACTCCATTTTTGACCGTTATTGCAATATCCGATTTAAAGCTATGGCCGTCGAATATGCGATCCGCCTTGAGCAAAATGGACTTTGGTTCCGTGGCGTGGGCATCTGCAATGAAGGTGAGTGAAGCTATCAGGGCTGCAAATAGAAAGGGGGGCAATTTCCAGTATTGCCTGAAATATAAATTTATTCTCACAAGCTTCACCATGTACAAAAATCCGAATCCCAATAAATCAAAGTCCAGTTATCAAGGCAACCGGGCTCTATTATCTCGTTTAAGGCTGCATGACTGAGCTGTTCGTCAACCTTCCCCGGCAAAGGACCGCCTTTTGGCCATCCTTAGAATGTTCCGTCCAGGTTGCGTAAACCCTTCCACCGGTTCCCGAAAACAGCAAAGGATAAGACACGCTGTTCCCCAGAAAAGGGAGTTTTTCAGGTTCGGAGAATTCTCCGTTTGCCGCGATCTTCGTGACCCAGGGGCGAATCGGCCCCCATCCCCTGGCCACACCGGGATCCCGTCCCTGAAAAATGACCCAGGCTTCATTGTCGATCATTTTAATGTCCGGATGGTTGGCATCGAGAACGCTCCTCTGGATCTCACCCAGGTATTGAAAGCTCTGGCCGGAGTCAGAAGATACAGCCGCACGCAGACGGGATTTGTTCTCCGCGCCGCTGAACCAGGTCACGAACAATTTCCCGTCCGCAAAACCCATCGCAGGCCCGGAATGCGCGCAGCCATTGATCTTCCAGCCATCCTCAGTGACCCGGATGGCTTTAGACCAGGTTTCTCCCTTGTCCTGGGAACGGGCCATCACGATGATGCGATTGTGGTTTTCATAAACGTGTCTCCAGGAAATGAACACCTGTCCGGAGTCGTCGAAAGCGATCGCCGGCCGGCAGCAGGGACAGATCGCACCGGACACCTTGATGTTTTTGCCGAACGACGCTCCCCGGTCGACCGATTTTGCTATGTAAAGCGAGCCGGTTCCTGGCGGGTTGGTTTTCTTGTCGCGGCCATCCAGCCAGGCCACGTAGATGGTTCCGTCCGGAGCGACTTCCATGGTTTGAAACGAATGATAGCCCTCGGCATCATCATTCACTTTGATGGGAGGGGTGAAACTGCGTCCAAAATTCAAGGAGCGGGCAAACTTCAAATCCTTTCCGCCTTGCCAGAACGCGTACATTTCAATCCCGGCACCCTTTCTCAGCAAAGGACCGTTTTCTCCGTGGGCACTGACTTCCCCGGGATCCTTATTGATGGAATAGGGATTGGAAAAGGTGTCACCCACATTATGAGAACTCATATAAAAAAGATCCTGTCCCCCGTTGTCTTTGTGGGCGGCATAGATGAAATTCATGCTTTCCGAAGTTTTCAGCATCAGTTGCAGCCCGTTGCCCTGACCGACCACACGCGGCGTGCTTTCCCAGTTCACCAGACCCGCACCGTTTTCAGGACTGGATTTTACAGCCGTTATCGAAGCGTTTGAGCCGGGTGATTTTTGAACAAAGCCGGCGGTGAAAATGCTGAATAGCAATAAAACAAAACCAAGGAGTATTTTTTTGTGCCTGGTCTTAAACACGACTCATCTCCTTTCAAGCCAAAAAGATGAAAGCTGCACGTAAGAAAAGTATCCTGTATTCACTCAAAACCTCAAAGTGACCCCACCGAAGAACCGCCTGCCATCTCCGGGATAGAAAAGCGCCGAAGTGGGTGTGGCGCTCACCGCTGTGGAAAAGTTGGAAATGTACTCCGTGTCAAACAGGTTCCGCCCGGTCAGGAACAAGCTGACTTTTTCATTCACCTCATACCCGGCTCCAAAGCCCATCAGGGAATAGCCCGGCGCCGAGAACGTGTTGGTGAAATCCACATCCGCTTCACTGACAAAATCCGCATTGAGCGCCACATACCACTTTTCCTGATGGTCATACCGAAGTTCCGTCCGGTACACATGGGGAGGCACACCCGGGATGTCGTTGTCCCCGAATTGCGCATCGTCATCAAAATAAAAATCACTGTAGGTATAAACGTTGCTCCACTTCAGGCGATCGCCGCCGGATAGCAGGTTCTTTGCCAGCACAATGCCCAGACCGGCTTCCACACCTTGATGAATGGTGTCGTCCGCATTGAATCCGGTAGCCGGTATGCCGCCGCCCACGGTGAACTTCAAAAGCTCGTCGTCAAGCCACGCCCGGTATAACGTCAATTCCCAGTCGAAAATACTGTGCTGACCGCGCGTGCCGATTTCAAAGGTCCATGCTTTCTGTGCGTCCAGATTGATGAAACCCGAGGTTCCGCCCTGCGTTAAATCGCTAAAATCAGGCGGCTCAAAACTTCTGGTGTAGTTTGCATAAAACTGGACTGTCGGCGTGTGGTTATAGAGAATTCCAATGCGGGGATTGAAAGATTCGAATGTCTCGCTGTCCGTCTCGCTGGGCGTCAACTCATCGAACACATCGCGGTGCGCCCAGACAAATTGCCCGCCGGCGATGAGCGCCAGCTTGGGATTGACATAAAACTGGTTTTCGCCATACACCACGATGTTGTAGGCGGACTGATCCGTATCGGAAGTCAAGGCTCCCCGGCGGCCGCCGACATTGGCAAATACTTTCGCATCCGTTTTGCCGAAATGCGTGGTGACTCCCAGGCGAAAACGGTTTGAATAATCTCCGGTGTTGTATGAACCCGAGCCCTGCGCGAAGACCCCGTAATTGTGGCTGTCCTGGTCGATCACCCCGACAAAAGAAGTGATCGGGTGGAACAACGATTTGATCGTTGCAAACGCCCCGACATCCAGCAATTTGCCGCCGCCCAGGTCAAACGTGGTTTTATTTGCCAGCCGGAAAGAATCGATATCCCGATGTTCATCGTCCCGGATGACGGAAGCCCGCACGTCCACCGGCTTGTTCAATGCGGAGGACCGGGTCACCGTTCCGGGGAGTTCGAGCTCGATCGTGTTCGCGGAAAAATAAAAGCGTGTCTCCGCGGTTTCCGAGAGTTTGATTCCCAGGTTCGAGTTGAACTTTAAATATTCCTGATCGGCGTGCACCCGGAACCCATTGCTCTTCAATCCCGTGATGCTGAAAAACAAGTCGGTTTTACCAAACTTAAGTCCCGATTGAATATTGCCGCGATAAGTGTCGTCCGAACCCAGGTCGAAGCGCAGTTGGTGCCCGGGATGGCTTTGGCCGGTCTTGGAGATCATGTTGATGGAACCCCCGATCGACGTGCCGCCATACTGCAAGGCATTCCCGCCCTTGAACACCTCGATACGCTGCAAGGTCAGATTGTCGATCTCCTGAAAATCGCCGCTGCTGTCGGCCGAATTGAAAGGAATGCCGTCCTGGAACGTGGCGAGGCCCTTTTGATGAAAGTTGCGCTCAATGCCGGAGCCCCGGATGGAAATGCGCACCTCTTCGGCAAAACGCTTTGTCGCATACACACCGGGAACAAAGGAAAGCGTGTCCTCAAAGTTTTGGCTGAAATCCTTTTCAAAAACCTTGCTGTCCACCACCGCGGCTCCGCCCGCGGTCCGTTCGATTATTTTTGCGGCTTCGAAATTGCTGGGAACCGTCAACGTTCCTTCCGTGGCCTCAAAAGTCCCGATGGAAGTTGCAGCGCTTTCTTTTAGTTTTGCTTTCGGAGCTTCTACAAGAACTTCCGGCAGAACTTTTGGGCTTTCCTCATCCGCCGCAAATATGGGCGGAACAAACACGAAACTGAATAAAGCGAGCAGGGCGATCGCCCTGAAAGTTACCTTGTTCGGACAACACATGAATTTTCTCCCAACTTTTTTCACTGCAAGATGCAATGATCCTCATTTGAAAAATCTCCCAAAAAATCCAAGGCTGTGAATACATCGGCATCTTGAGCAAAGCAGACGAAACCGTGAATCCGAAAGAATAAGATTCCCCGTGCAGAAAATGCAGGCGCATCCATTCAGCACGTGAAAGAACCTGAGAAAAATTTGGGAATACGAAGAATAAAAAAGTCAGAGAGATTTAGGAGGGTGGTCCAACTGGAAGGGGAAACGAAATGTGTAGGTTGAGGGCAGGCCATAAACCTTTCGGGACAGGTCGGCCAAAGTCAAAGCAGCCTGGTCTGGAGCAAAGAAAAGCGACTCGGAAAAATCGACCGAACCCGGCGTCGATCCCGAATGAGCCCCGCAGTCGCGTGTGATGATGCATTTCTTTTTGTCCTTATGCTTTTGCGAATGCGGGCACGGCAGCCCCAGCAGGTGATGGTCCATCGGGCAAGCGGTTTTCGTTTGGGTTTTCACCATCACGGAATCGGGTTTTTTGTGATCGTGGTGATGAAATGGAGACGCACTGACTCCGGAAACCCAAAGGCCCAATGCCAAATAGAGAAAGAGTGCCGCGTTGATGGAATGTTTCATGATCCAGAAAATTTAGGAGAGAACCGCTTTGGAGTCAAGGAGTTTTTGTAGAATCACCAAAATTGCAATGCGCCAAAGGAGCGCATTATTGGATTTCGGAATGAAAATTCTATATTTAATGGGAATCAGGATAATGGGGCCTGCATTTCTGGCATGGCGAAAGAGGACCGGGAGATGAAACCGTCACGGCAAGTCACAACCCCTGTCCGGAAGCACGAGATCAACCATTCCTTTAGAGGTTTCCGGCAAACCCGGTGTGCGCCGGTGAGATGGGTGGTTGCTGCGACCCGGCTTTAGCGTCCTTACTCACTATGCCCCGAGGGGGAGCGCTGCCCCCACAAGTCACTGCTTTATCAATGAGTTGGGTTTTTCAAGCTGCACATTCTCACCTTAATGGTCAGGTCTCACTCTTTTTCTTTAAAATTTACCCTGAATTGCGGGGAAATTTTGCATCAAATTTTGTTACAGTAGAAAACACTCCGCCAGACATTGATTTTATTTTGGATCGGGAAGGGATTCACAATGCATTGTAAAAAATCCGTCCTCACCGCAATTATCTTTTCAGGGGCCGTTTTTTTCCTGTCTTCATCCCTGAGCCACGCCAATTTATGCCCCACATCGTCCCCACAGGATTCGCAAGTCTTTAGAGAATTTAAGAAGGTCCTGCACACCGAATATTTCGGCAAAAGTGTCAGTGGAGAAGAACATCTTTTTGGAGACGTAACGAGTTGGATAATGATGGGGCATGCATTGGGCCGGCTGGCAAACGCCGTTCAGGGCCAACCCGGGCGCAGGGCCGCGTTTGATTGTGTGCAAATGGGCCTTGAGCAAATCATCGCTCTTAAAGAATTGAGGACGCCCGAGGAACAGGGCCAATTATTCAGGGCGATGATGCAGGCGGCTTTTGGAATGCACGACGAAGAAGTGAAGCGCCTCATCAATGGAGCCCTTCCAACCGGGCCGCTCTACCATGTGCTGGGTGGAAAAATCAAATCTCCAATTTCCTCGAAGGTGCCTGGGGGCGCTGAAGGAGGAAAAGTCCCCGCGGGTAAAAAGACACCCACAACGACAATCAAAGATCCTGTAGTGGCCGGAGGCGTTTCCTCTCCAGGGAGTTCACCCGGTGGCGGCAAGGTCGCCCAGGGTGGTTCTTCCAGGGGGCGTTGTTCCAACTGGATGAGGATGCGTTTTTCGGATCGTAAAGGAAACATCCTCACCAGGGACACCGGCAGAGCCTGCACCCTGACCGGTGAATCCGGTGACTTCCACACAGAAATCGACCCGGCAACCAGGGACTGTTTGATATGTTCTCTGGACGACTGGACACCGCCCCCTCCGCCAATTCCTCCCATTGACACATCCGGTGGTGGAACTTCCGGCGGTACTGCGGGCGGGGGGAAGGTGGTTTCGGGGGATGGTGTTTCCGATAAAAGAAAATGCCATTTGTATTCGGGTTATCTCTTTTCTAAAGAAGCGGGCACGGAATTCAATGTTTTGCAGTCAAAAAATCCCGGTAAAAACGGTTATGTCGAGTTCCTCTATACGGTGGGCACGCGATTGCCGTTCGATAAAAAGCATCCACCGGACTACGACTATGAAAGCAGAATCAAACGAGCCCGCAAGGAAGCCAAGCGGATCGTGAAAGAGGGCGCCCGCGGAAAGCAATACACTTTTGCCTGGCGAGGCGGTCCGGACGGTTTTTGTAATTTCATTGAGAGCCAATGCGACATGAAGGTGTCTTCCGTGAAGGTGGCGGCAAAGGCCTGTGGGTGGACGAAATAGCATTGATACCAAAGGAATGAACCCGGCAGTGAGAACGCCGGTTCGTTAAATCCAATCATCTTGTTGAGAATTGCAATGACTGTTCGCAAATGGATCTGTGTTTCGATTGTATGGATGGGTTGCTTGAGCGGTGGAAGTATTGCCCAGGCGCTTTCTTTGGATGGCACTTGTTCCAACTGGAGGGTGGGGACTTTGACGGATTCCAGTGGCAAAAACCGGGAGGCCGAAGCAAAGGCAATTTGCGCGAACCTCGGAAAATCCAGGGATGTCATCACCGTGTTCGACCCCAGAAATCAGACTTGCCTGATGTGCTCCCTCGACGAATGGACACCCGCCTCTTCATCCACTCCAACTGGAAGCGATGGCCCGTCGGAAAAAGCGGAAGAAACCGCCTCGGGCAGTCCTGCTTCAGGAAAACCGAAATGCCATATGCGTACGGGTTATCTTTTTTCAGTCAAAAAAGATACGGAGTTCAACGTCCTCAAAGAAAGAAATCCAAAGCCAAATGAATACCTCTGGCACTACTACACGGTTGCAACGCCATCAAAACGATTCAATCATATCGAAAGAGCCCGTAAAGAGGCGCAGAGGATCATCGCTGAAGGCATTCAAGGCAGACAATACGATTTTGCCCTGAGAGGAAGCATGGCAGACTTCTGCAATTACGTCAAAAAAGAATGCGATATCGAAAATTCTGTCTTGAAGTCTGTGAGCAAAGGCTGCGGTTGGTCAAAATAAACATGCAGAATCAGAAAGCGCTCTTGTCGCGGTATAGCTTGTATGAATATCCGTGGTCAGGCGTGCGGCGATGGATCTGGCTTTGATCGGTTGCAGTTCTCTTTATCTTTTGATGCAGCTGGGAAAGAGTAGACGATGAACCGGAATTTACGACCCTGCATGTCAAATTCTAAATGGCGAAAATTATTTAAAGCGGTGAACAAGGACACGCTTGAATTGAACATGTGCACCTGGAAACTCATAAATGAAGAACAACCTCTATCCGGGCACCTTCCAGACTATCAGCAGTTGGGTGACGATTATGTCGGAGATTGCGGTGCGCTGAACGGTCCTTTTGAATTTCGCAGGATCGAGTGGTTGTTGATTCCAGCGAAACACGGATATCAACGTTATGACAAGGCACCGGTTCAATATGTATTTCAAAATATAGATGACTTACGGAAAAATATCGATGCGATTGGGCAGTTTGAGTGCGAACTCAGCGAGAAGGGACTGAAGATATTCGGTTATAAATGATGTGGCGATAACTATGGAATAAGATCATCAGAGTCGTTGTTTTTGAAACATGCGGGTTGCGGTCTTGTCAATTTCAGGGACCTCTTGGGAAAAGTAGTCATGGATTTCCACTTTTGAGCGAGGTTTCGATAAGAATCTTTTGAAAATGTAGGAAACAATGTAAGCAACGCTTATTCCAGTTATATTGGCACCAATATCCAGGAAATTGAAGTTTCTGCCGTCAATGAAGGTCTGGAAATATTCCAAAAGACAGCCAATGGATACCAATGCCATACCCGCTGCCAATTGATGCTTGTGTTGATGCCATATTTGACAAAGGCAGAACATCAGTAAGCCGTATCCGGTTGAATGAACTAAAAAATCACCAAGAGGGGACGCGAAAAATTCGTTTTGCAGGGGAAAGGATGGGGTGAGGGAAAAGATGACCACAAAAACAGCCATCAGAATGCCTGCGATGTGCCATTTGTCCCAAAAACTATGATTTGAATCGCCGGAAACATTGCCATTTCCATTCGCATGTTGGTAGCCTTTCTTGTAGTGCTCCCTGCTTTTAAATTTTACTTTATTGAGGATGATGCCGAGAGGTTTTTGTTTTTTGCTGAACGGACTTGCCGGTGATTCATTTCTCAATTCTTTATTGCGATTTGACGATTGATTCTCTAAATCAATCGATGATGACGTTAGTTTTTTAATCGCCTGTGAGATCACCTGATCTTTATGCCGTTCAGATTCAATGACAAAAAGGATCCCATCACAATATTTTTCAATAATGCTTGCCTCCAGAGCACTCAATACCGGCGGGGCTTTGATCAGCACAACATCCATGACCTTCTTCAGCTTATTTAAAAATGGCTGGAAGTGCTTGGATAACAAAACATCGAAAGATATATAGGAACTCATGTCGGGTTCTCCGACGGGAACGACCCAGACACGATTGTATTGTGTATTGTGGAATATCGATTTGATCTGCGCGGGATCGGACAAGCCCTCGAACAGTCCTGGAGTGTTGGGAACTCTAAAGGTCTTGTGAATTTTAGGGTTGGAAAAATCGGCATCGAGGACAGCGACCTTTTTTCCCATCTGCGCTAAAGATATAGACAAGTCCGAGATGATCGTGGTTTTTCCTTCCTGATGTGTCGGGCTGGTAACCAGAATGATTTTATTGGATTTTGTCAGGATTCTGGATAGAAATGAGAACAGCACTTCCCGGATTTCTTCCACTCTCTTTGAATTGAACTTCCCTCCTGCCAGTTTTAAACCTTTCTTTTTAATAAGTCTCAATGCTCCTAGGTACGTATTGGGGAAGTTTTTCTCAATGTCTTCTTCATTTTTTATAATTTTATCCCTGGATTCCATTAGAAAAATAATCGGGACACTTGAAAACAACCCCAAACTCATTGCGAGAAACAAAAACAAATTGACGTTGGGCTTGATGGGTTTGAAGGGGACTTCCGCCCGGTCGATAATACGAATGTTCACTTCATTGAAATTGGATGAGAGGTTTAATTCCTTCAGGCGTTCAGATAGTACTTGGTACATGTTTTTATCCGAATCCACTTCCTGTTTTAAGTTGGTGAATTCGATGGAGGCCTTATCCAATTTCATGACATCGAATTTTTGCTTTTTCAAAGACCTGTCCAGGCTCTTCTCGCGTGCCATGCTGGATTTATAGTTAATTCTCAATGAGTTGAAGAATACATCCACTTCACTTGGAATGCGGTTTTTTAAGTCATTCAACTTTTGCAAAAGGGCAATGGTGTCCGGGTGCTGCGGCGTTTTGTTCTTCAGGGAAGAATTGAATTCACTTCTCAACTCCAGGTACGTGTTTCTCAATTCAAGAAGATTGGTGTTGTCCTGGAGGGGAAGAGCCAGGAAGGTTTTGATTGGATCGTTTTTGATTTTTCTTAAATTTTCTAATTCTTTCAACTGGGCTTCCAGCCGCAACCGCTCTGACTGAACCTGGAGGCGCTCTTTAACCAGCAGGTTTAAATTGTCAGCAGCAAAATCTCTTTTCTCGCCAAAATCAATCGAGTTCTTTTTGTCCTTATAGTTCTGCAGTATTTTTTCAGAAGCTCTTATCTTTTCCTGAAGTTCCTTGACTCGAGTCTTCAGCCAGTTTTCTGTGTCGGATTCAATAGAAGTTTGAGATTCGATGTTTTTGGTGATGAATGTTTCCACAAGATTGTTTGTGATATTTGTGATCAGTTGCGGAGAGCGGCCTTCAAATCGAATGTAAACAATTTGACTGTCTGTGACAGGCTCAATGGTCAAACGATCTAAAAAATTATTGATGATGGGTGTGTAAGGATCGTTTGAAGTTTGTGTTTCTTCACTCAACGCACTGGCGCCGGGGGATGCAGATAATGACCGGAACCATTTCCTTGCCACCTTCCAGTCGAACCGGGATGGATTGACCTTAAATTCTTTTTTACTTTCCAAATTCAGCTTTTGAATGACATCCCTTGCCAATGACCTGCTCTTGAGCAAACCAATCTGAGTATTCAAGTATTCATTAAAGTTGGGATCGTGGGAGATGGTATCGTCAAATTTGACAGCTTTGGGCTTTTCCCTGCCGATTAAAATTTTTACTGTGGATTGATAAATGGGGTCAACGCTGAGCGCATAAATGATAACCAGGAGAACCAAAGTCAGAGTGATTGAAAAAATAACCAATTTGCGCTTATTGATGATTTCAAGGAACTCTGCTGTTGAAATTTCATCCATAAAATCAGACCACGGGGAAGTTATGAGTGCGTGAAAAAAGATGTTTTGGGCGGTTCATTTCAAGCTGAAATTTGGAGTGAACCGGGGCTGTTAAAGCAACGAATGCATTAAGGATCTATGAAAATTGGGACTGAGACAGCATTGTGGAAGTTTCCTTATGCTTGTGAGTCAATCCGCCCTAAATTATCCAGTAATTTAGATAAAATTATAAAGAAAAAAATTTATGCGAGGTATCGAAAAAACGGAGTCAATGAAATGAACAATTTAAATCAGCAGTGCCACTCAATTTTTCTTCATAAGCCCTGAATAAACTTTAAACGGTGTTTCTGGAAATAGAATAAATGCACGCGTTTACTTAGTTTTATCTTCTTTAAACTCCAACTTCCTCTTGCGTCCCTGAGCAAGGATCGCTCCAAAACTCAAAGATTCAGGAAGCTTTGACAGGCCTGTTGAATTGCGGCGATTTTTTAGTGTGGCCCTTCCACAAGCGGGGAAGGGCAAGGATCGAATTCAACTGAGAAATAGTCACTCCTCCATTAACACACCTTTGTCTAATTGGAAAAATGTCTCGCTGCAGATAGTTGGCTAATCGTTTGAGTAGGTTGGCCTTCGTCGGCTTTGGAGATTGAAATATTAAATCCGCGACGCAATCCTTTGTTCCAGTCGCAAATACAAAACCGGCACAAATTCAGTAAAATTAATATGAAAATATAATGAAATTGACAACAGATTGCCCCCAAATTATCCTTTTAAAAATAGGCACAACCGCTGAAAAACATTTGTACCTAAAGAACAATTTCGCAGGTAGGAGAAACACACTTACTTTTTTAATACTTTGACAATGATTTCTGGACTTACCCACTAAAAAGTACGGAATCTCTGCATTCATGCTGCCCCTATCGGGCTGCATTTCAATTGTTTACTTCACCTTCTGATTTTTCTGGTCAATCCGATAAATCGATCAGCCCATCGATGAATTCTCGAGAAGACATTGCAGCGGTATGTTTTTTCTGGGGAAACGCCATTATTCAGGATCGGGATATCCCGAGTGAAAAACGTGATGCGCTTATGAAAAAAAATTTTCCACTCCTAAAGAATTACTGATGACCATCGAAAAGACTTCTGTTTCCAATGCAGACAGGGTGAAGCCCGCACCCGTATCTGAAAAAAAACTGAAAGACATTGATTTCTCCCTTGGCGAGCTCAAACGGCATCAGCAGGCAGAGCATAAATCCTACTCGCTGCATTTTGCCTGCAGCCTGGTCGTTGTCTCAGACATTTTAATTTTGCTGGCAACCAGTGGAATCATCCACTGGTCCTACCTCGGTTGGGTCGAAGGGAGGGACGAGCTTTACTTTTTAGCGATGGTTGCGCCCACGGCAGTGGTGATTGTGACGTTTTATCAGGCGGGACTTTACGATTTCAGTTCCATATGTAAACCCATTCTGGGACAGATTTACAAAACCCTGGGCATTCTGGCGATCACGTTTCTGGCTTTCCTGGCTCTGGCCTTCGCTCTGAAAATTTCCGAAGAATTCTCGCGTATCTGGGTCTTTTCCTGGTTCCTGTCATCCGGCTGCCTGATTTTTCTGGAGAGAAAGCTTTTTCATTTGCTGTTTTGGCGATGGGCCCGAGATGGGCGTCTGACCCGCAAGATCGTCCTGGTCGGTTGCAGTGAGCAGGCAAAAAAATACATCGAGCATATGGAGGAATCGAAAGAGCCGTGGATTGATATCGTTGGTTTTTTTGATGACAGAAAGGAGCGCATTCAAAATGAGTTTATGGGGTATCCCGTTCTCGGCAATGTGGACGACCTCCTGAAATACGCTCGCATCAAACGTGTGGACGACATCATTCTGACCCTGCCCTGGACTGCTGAGCACCGCATCATCGAGGTGGTCCGGAAACTCGAAGAGTTGCCGATCGACATCCGGCTTGGTTCCGATCTGGCCGGATTTTTGCGTCTGAATCCCAGCTACAGTTCCATCGGCGGCGTCCCCATGGTGGATGTGGTGAACAAGCCGCTCAGTGGCTGGAAATATGTATTGAAAGGAATGGAAGACAAAATTCTGGGAACCGTCTTGCTGATTGTTTTTCTGCCATTCATGCTGTTGATCGCTTTGGCGATCAAGCTGGAAAGCAGAGGACCTGTGTTCTTTCGACAGAGACGCAATGGATTCAACTACAAACAGTTTTCGGTGTTTAAATTTCGAACGATGCGCCACGACTGCACTTCCGAAAAGGAATTCGTGCAGGCCCGGCAGGATGATCCCCGCGTGACGCCGCTTGGCAAGTTTCTCAGGCGGACGAGCCTGGATGAACTCCCGCAGTTGTTCAACGTTCTCAGCGGGACCATGTCTCTTGTGGGTCCGCGCCCGCACCCGTTGGCTCTGGACAATGAGTTCTCCAGGGTCATCGGAGGTTATTTCGCAAGACACCGGGTCAAGCCGGGAATGACGGGCTGGGCGCAGGTCAATGGTTTCCGCGGAGAAACGGAAACGCGGGAAAAGATGCGCGGCCGGTTCGAGCACGATATCTATTACATCGAAAACTGGTCGCTCTTGTTCGACGCTCTCATTCTGATAAAAACCGTGCCGGCTGCGATCCTGCAAAAAAATGCGCACTGAAAAAGGCTGCGGTTTTTATTTCCGTGAATTGGAAGCGCTCTGCCGGAGCATCGACGGATTCAAGAACAATTTGTTTTGTCGGGTCAATGGAGTTTGGGCGCAGAGTTCGATGCGGACAACTTACTTTTATGTGCCAATTTTCAACGGAATAGGATCGAAAGATAAATGAATATCATCCTTGTGACCGGTTCGGGAGGGCTGGTCGGTTCTGAGGCCGTCCGCTATTTTTCCGCAAAAGCGGATCTCGTGGTCGGAATCGACAACGATATGCGAGCCCATTTTTTCGGAGATGAGGCGTCCACAAGTTGGGCGGTGGCTCAATTAAAACAGGAAATTGAAAATTATAAACACCACGATATCGATATCCGCGATGCCATTGCGGTGGAGCGTTTATTTGCAAAATACAGTTCGGACATCTCGCTGGTGATTCACACCGCCGCGCAGCCGTCCCACGACTGGGCGGCCAGGGATCCGGTTCTGGATTTTTCCGTCAATGCCAATGGCACGCTGGTGCTGCTGGAAGCGGTGCGCCGACACTGTCCGGACGCTGTTTTTATATTCACCTCCACGAACAAGGTGTACGGAGACAGGCCCAACATGCTGCCCCTGGTCGAAGAGGAGAGCCGGTGGGAAATCGCCGGGACGCATTCTTATTTTGAGCATGGCATCGATGAAACAATGAGCATCGATGATTCCAAGCACAGCCTTTTTGGCGCGTCGAAACTGGCGGCGGATGTCATGGTGCAGGAGTACGGGCGTTATTTTGGCATTAAAACCGCTTCTTTTCGAGGCGGCTGCCTGACGGGCCCGGATCATTCCGGTGCGATGCTGCACGGATTCTTGTCCTACTTGATGAAGTGCACCGTCACGCAGACGCAATACACCGTGTTTGGCTACAAGGCCAAGCAGGTGCGCGACAATATTCACAGCGAGGACCTCATTTTCGCATTCGATGAGTTCTACCGGAGTCCCCGAATCGGTGAAGTCTACAATGTCGGCGGCGGGCGATTCAGTAACTGTTCCATGCTCGAAGCGATCGCCCTGTGCGAAAAGATCGCCGGCCAAACTTTGGACTGGAAATACTCGGATACGAACCGGATCGGCGACCATATCTGGTGGGTCAGCGACATGCGTAAATTCAAAAATCATTATCCCGGCTGGAAGCAAAAGCACGATATCGAGTCGATCCTCATGGATATCTTGACAAAGAACGTATATCGATGGGAAGCGGCGTGAGGGAGGAAATAAAAAAAATCAATGTCTTCGGCGTTGGGTTGTCCGTGGTGGATTATTCTGGGGCGTGCGAGCGAATCATTTCCGCCGCTAAAGAACATCGATCCTATGCTGTGTCCGCCCTGGCGACGCATGGTTTGATGGAGTCCGTTGCGGATTCGGATCTGCGCAAAGCGGTGAACGCAATCGACATGGTCACACCCGACGGGCAGCCCGTTCGCTGGGCGATGAATCTGCTGCATGGCGCCGGGCTCAAAGACCGTGTCTACGGTCCGGATCTGACCGAATGGGTCTGCGCCCGGGCCGCAAAGGAAGGCATTGAAATTTATCTGTATGGCAGCACGCCGGCGACCCTCGACAAACTATCGAAAAATCTGTTGCAGCGATTTCCCGGTATCCGGATTTGCGGCATGCAGGCGGACCGCTTTCGGGAAGCGACGGCGGAGGAAGACCGGCAGGACATCCTTCGCATCAACCAGTCCAAGGCGGGACTGGTGCTGGTTGGAAGAGGATGTCCCCGCCAGGAGCGTTGGGTGGCCCGGCATCGCGGCAAAATCAATGCGGCGATGATGGCGGTGGGCGCCGCGTTCGACTACCACGCGGGAAACCTGAAGCGGCCGCCACGCTGGATGCAGCGATATGGACTGGAGTGGTTTTACCGGCTCATGCAGGAACCGCGGCGGCTGTTCAAGCGCTATTTTGTGACGAACAACAAATTCCTATGGCGTTTGTGCGTCGAGCTGATCAAGGCAAAGGTCTGATTCTGCAGTTGTCTGCCTGTCATTGCGCTTTGCTGGAGTCTTCCCGCTGAACCGGTTGAAAGAGACGTTGTACAACAGTGCAGGGGACAAACGGGTGATACGGGCGGCAACAGCGCTGATTCAACGATACAGCCGGGTCAACTGGGTTTTGGCGGACCAGGCCATGGTCAGCGGAGCCAATTTCCTCACCGGTATCCTGCTGGCCCGTTACCTGGGAATCGAAGAGTTCGGCCGGTTCACCCTGGCGCTGATCGCGATTCTGTTCGTGGGCAGCGTTCAGCGCGCCACGATCGTTGCGCCCATGATGAGCCTGGGGCCCAAGCAGACGGCGGCCCATACGCCGTCCTATTACAATGCGGTTCTCATGCAGCAGGTTCTGTTTTCCTGCCTTGTTTTCATTGTGCTTTTCGGGGGACTCCAGTTGGCGGCCGGATTGTTTCCCGGTCTTACGTTGCGCGAGTTTGCGTTTCCGTTGGCAACCGCCGCAAGCGCTTTTGCGTTTCAGGATTTTCTCCGGCGTTACTTTTTTACCCGCGGGTCCCCCGACATTGCCTTCGTGAGCGACGCCATCCGTTATTTCGGGCAGGTCGTCCTGATTGTCTGGATGCACAGTTATTTTCGCGAAAGGATGGACAGTGTCCATGTTTTGTGGATCATTGTGGTCTCTTCCGTGGTCGCGTCAGCGTATGCAGGCTGTTTCATCGATCGAATCGCAACAAGCGCACCCACCCTGCTCGGCAGCATTTCCCAGCACTGGAACTTTTCCAAATGGCTGCTGCCTTCATCCCTGATTGAATGGATGACGGGCAATATTTTTGTCCTGTCAGCGGGCGCGTTGCTGGGCACCACCGCGGTTGGGGCGCTGAGAGCGGGACAGTATTTGATGGGAGTGGTGCATGTTTTGATCATGGGATTGGAGAATATGGTCCCTGTGCAGGCGGCGCGGCTTTTTCATGTACAGGGCAAGAAAGCGCTCAGGGATTATCTCAAACGGGTGACCTTGCTGGGGGGAGGCGCCACGGTGGCCCTTTCCCTGCTCATTGCCATCGCACCTGAATTCTGGCTTCATTTGATATTCGGTTCGGAGTATCGAGGATACGGTTTTTTATTGCAGTGGTATGCGGTTCATTATGTGCTGATATTTCTGTTGCTGCCGCTTTGTTCCGGATTGCGGGCGATCGAGCAACCGAAGACGATATTCACCGCCAGTTTTTGGGCGGCGTTGTTCAGCGCGGTTGCCGCTTATCCCTTTACCCATTACTTTGGCCTGTTGGGCGTCGTGGCAGGGGCATTGACGGCTTGCTCGATTCAGGTGTGGATCCTGTGGCAGGGTTTGAAAAAGAGCTGGGTTTGACAATGGTCCCAGGCAGCTTCAAGCCGTTCGAAAAGGGGGGATTTCATCCACTTCCAATATTTTAGGAAATTTATATGAAGGTGCTGCTCTCTGCCTATTCCTGCGAACCGGATAGGGGGTCGGAACTCGGTGTCGGCTGGAACTGGGCGTTGGAGATGGCCCGCCTGGGTCACGAAGTCTGGGTTCTGACACAAACCCATTCCCGCGCACCCATCGAGGCAAAGCTCCGTCAGATGGAAGCCCCGCCTTCACTTCATTTTATTTACTATGAGCCCGCTGTTAAATTTGAGAAAAATGGCGGCCAGCGTTTTCGCATTTATCTGGACTATTTTTTCTGGCAGTGCGGCGCTTACAAGCTGGCGCGGGAAGTGCATAAAAGGGAAAAATTCGAACGGGTTCATCACATCACCTGGGCATCCATCCGCTGCCCGAGTTTCATGTGGAAGTTGGGGATACCGTTTGTGTTCGGGCCCGTGGGAGGCGGCGAGTCGGCGCCCTGGCGGCTGCGCAAGGGCTTCGGTCTGCGTGGATGGCTGGTGGATGCGATGCGGGACATTTCAAACTGGGTGATACGCCTGGACCCCATGATGAACGTCACCTTCAGCAAGGCGCATTTGATCCTGGTGGCGACGGAACATTCCAGGAGAATCATTCCCAAAAAGTATTGGGATAAAGTCCGGCGGCAGATCAACATCGGGGTCGACAATCACATCAGCCTGGACATGGACAACGGAAAGGAGGAAATCCATCAACCCTTCCGCCCGCTCTTTGTGGGGAACTTCCTTTACCTCAAAGGGATGCATCTTGGATTGCCGGCATTCGCACATTTGCTCGAAAGGATTCCCGATGCCCGGCTGACTTTAGTGGGCCAGGGCCCGGAGGAAAAAAGCTGGCGCCGGCTTGCGGACCGGCTGAACATTTCGCATTGCATCGATTGGGTGTCCTGGATGCCGCAGAAAGACCTGGCGAATCTGTATCGCAGTCATGACGTGCTGCTGTTTCCCACTCTTAGGGATTCCGGCGGTACGGTGATTTTTGAGGCGATGATGCACGGCCTGCCGGTCATCTGTCTGGATTTGGGGGGGCCGGGTGAAATCGTTGACAATGAAATCGGTCGCGTGGTCTCGACCGCCGGCCTGTCGGAATCACAGGTGGCTCTCGCGCTGGCGGAAGCGATGATTCAATTCGCAAAAGACCCGGCTCTTCAAAAAGATCTGCAGGTGAACGCGAAGCGCAAAGGAAAGAGCCTGACCTGGTCGTCCGTCGTGGCGCAATTGTATGAGGAAGCCTGATGGATATAGGACTTAAAAAGAGTGCAGGCGGATGGATTCATTTTCATGAGCTTCGTTCTTGCTGGTGAGCAATGAAGTTGAGCTTTCGAAATTCCCTGATTTTATTTGTGATCGGGGCCTATTTGATCTTGAACGCGGGATTCATGCTCATCCGCATACCGCCCGTCGCCGGGGGGGCGTGCCGATCGGCGAGATCCTGCTGCTGATTTCATTTTGCTTTATCATCAAGGATTCCAAGTATCTCCCCCAGTTCGCGAACAACATCATTTTCATCCCGTTTTTTTTGTGGTGGGGTCTCGGTTTCGGGAGATTGATCCTGTCTTTGCCCGAACACGGCATGTGGGCCATCCGCGATGCCACCCATCTTATTGAGTCTCTGTTTCTCTGGGTAGGCTTCGTGTTCGCCGCCTCGCCGGGCGCCATCGATCGGCTCTTTGTCTGGTGGCCCAGGATTCTAATGATGGGGGTCCTGTATGCGTTCACCTATCCGTTTTCTGAAGAATTGATTCCTTATTCTCCAACGCTCACGGCAGCGGCGGGATACACCGCAAATATACTCTTCACATACAATACTTCTGCGGTTTTAATCCTTTGCGAATCCGTGCGCCGGATCATCGGAAAATTTGGAGAGCCCATCATACCCAGCCTGCTGATCGCGTTTACCGTGGCGCTGTTTCAGGCGAGAACGATTTATCTGCAGATTTTTGCCGTTATGATCCTGCTTTTCTGGTTTCGCCCCAAGGCGTTCGGGAATATGGGGGTGGCCCTGATCGTCGGGCTGGTTTCATTCGGTTTGATCAATGCTTTCGGTATCGAGATCAAGGGCCGGTTGGGGGAAAGCATGTCCCTGGATTTCCTTGTGCGTCATCTCGGCGCCATTGCCGGTGTCGAGAGCGCCGGCGTCGAGGGGGCCGCAAGAGGCGTCGGGCAGCGCCTGGGCTGGTGGAAGGACATTTATGACAGGCTCATGGAAAGCCCGGCAAATCTTCTGTTTGGTTTGGGGTATGGATTCCCGTTGGTCGATTTTGCCAACCCGATCGGCACCCCTGTGCGGGAGCCGCACAACTCTTTCATTTCTATCCTGGGACGCATCGGACTCTATGGCGCCGTGTTCTTCATCTGGGGACACGTACTTCTCGTGCGCGCCTGGTATAAAGCGTTCAATCTGTGCCGTCAAGCCGGACACAAAATCGGAGAGGAACGTCTCTTTCTACTCCTGATCTATATCGTTCTCATCTGGGTTTATTCCTTTGGCGAGGATGCATTTGAAAAACCGTTTTTAGCCATTCCCTACTACTTTTTTTGGGGAGTGATCCTGAAGTACCGGTTGATATTGATCGAATCCCTCTCTACAATCAACTCCAATCCGCGATCTGGGAAAGTGGTGAGCCATGCACATTCTGTTGCTACATAATACGTATCAGCAAGCCGGCGGTGAAGACACCACTCTGGAAAATGAAAAGACGCTGCTTCGGCAGCATGGGCATGACGTGTCCGTGTTCACCGTGTCCAACGATTCCATTCGAGGATTGTGGCGGAAGGTGGCCACGGCCTGGTTCACAGCCCGCTCTCCCTGGGGAAAAAAGCAGGCTGGCAAGGCCATAGAAAAATACAAGCCGGACCTCGTGCACATTCACAATTTTTTTCCTCTGCTTTCTCCCTCTGTTTATGAAGCCTGCCGTCAGGCGGGGATTCCGGTCGTTCAAAGCCTGCACAACTACCGGACCGTGTGCGCAGGAACCTTTCTGATGCGGGATGGAAACCTGTGTGAGGATTGTATCCACGGCACCCCTTATCAAGCCGTTCTGAACCGCTGCTACCGGAATTCCCGTATGGGTTCTCTGGCAGTTGCGCACATGGTGGCGCACAATAGAAAAAGAGGCACTTGGCAAACCCAGGTCGATCGTTTCGTTGCGATGACCCAGTTCGGCAAAAAGAAATTTGTCGAATCCGGGTTTCCGCCACATAAAATTTCCGTAAAACCGCATTTTGTCAATGCAGTGGAATCGAGTGGCGATGCCGTCAGATCTCCAGTGAGCGCGTTGTATGTGGGGCGTCTCAGTCCGGAAAAGGGGATCCACACGCTTCTAAAAGCCTGGAAGAATTTACCGGTTCCCCTTCGTATCGTTGGAGACGGACCCCTGATGGAGAGCGTGAAAAAAAACGCATCCGAGTTCATCGCTGTTGCAGGGAGCAAGCCGCCGGGTCAGATTGCCGGAGAAATGTCGCGTGCCTCGTTTTTGATATTTCCTTCCGAATGGCATGAGATTTTTGGTCTGACCATCATCGAGGCTTATTCTCAGGGATTGCCGGTGATCGCTTCCAATCTGGGCGCCATGCAGGAAATCGTCGAGGACAGGGTCACGGGCCTGCATTTCAGGCCTGGGGATGCAGAGGCTCTTCGGGAGAAGGTGCGCTGGGCCTGCGAGCACCCCGAAGAAATGGGCCGCATGGGAAAAAATGCGCGCAGGGCCTACGAAGACAAATACACCGCGGAAATCAATTACAACCAGCTCATGAAAATATATGGCGAAGCCATCGAGGAAAACCAGGGGAGAAACCCTTGATTCCCGGTCGGACCATTTTCATTGAAATCACGACCCACTGATAACTTGAAGAGTTCAAGTTGTGAATGATCAAAAATCTACTTTGAAGCAGGAAAGTATGAAGTGCGCCTCTTTGGAGAACATTTCAAATGTAGATGAACTGGGAGAAACGATACAACGGACACCACAGGATACAACGGTCATTGTCGATTTTGATCATACGCTCTTTTTGTCCAATTCAACCGAGGAATACCTGAATTCAATCAGGCCGAAATGGCTGCTCGGCCTGGTCCTGGGGCTGCTGGGGTTTTTCAAACCGTGGCGTCTTTTCCGCTGTCACAATAATGATTTCATCTACCGGGACCATTTTCGGGTTGTGACGGCCACTTTGTTGTTTCCCTGGGCCGTGCCTCTCTGGAGAAGTCAGGCAGCGAAACTTGCGAATGAATTCAAGAACGAAGCTTTAATCGATTGCCTGAAACGGGGCGCCGGAAAAAAAATTGTCGTTGGCAGTTACGGTTATGCGTTCCTCATCAGACCGCTGCTCGAACACATGCCGATCGATGTGTCGGCACTGGTGGCATCGAACTTCTTAACAGGGCATTTAAGCCGCAGGCAGGGCAAGTCCAATAAACTGAGGAACGAAATCGGTGCAGAGGCATTGCACAATTCCATATTTGTCACCGATTCCCTCGACGATGCGGACGTGATCCGGGAGTCAAAATATCCTGCTTTGATTCGATGGCCGAACGAAAAAGTGTTTGGGGTTTTACAGAACATCTACCTGCCTTATATCTACACGGAAAAAGCCAAATACCCGAACGACTACCGGATTGTAAAAATATTCTTTCTGGACGATCTCCCGACGATCCTGCTGTCGATCACGTTTGTTTACGGGATCAGTGTTTTATCCGTCGCCGCTACCGTGATCTTGTACACCTCTTTTATCTGCATCTATGAGCTGGGTTATCGAGAGAACGATTTTGTGGCGGTGAAAAAGGAGGCGAAACCCACAAGATCAAAAAATATTGAAGATTTTCGCGATTATCCCATGCAAACCCAGGCCTGGGTCTGGGCCGCGATATTGTCCTGCATAGGAATCACTCTGTTGAATTGGGACAACGCCCAGGGATGGAATCAAGTCCGGGCGGATTTCTTCCTGAACCCTGCGATGGAAATGCTGGCGGTATGGTCCATGTTCCTGCTGTTTGTCCGGGGCAGCTTCTGGTTGTACAACTCGATCAGTGTCCAGATGCGCATATTCAGTTTCCAGATCCTGCAAATGCAGAGAACGTTCGGGCTGGCGCTGATCATGTCCACCAACGTCATTGGCGCCAGTTTCATGGGCGCGCAGGTGATCAGCCGCTGGATGTGTTACATCCTGTATCGCTATGAAGGACAACCGACACTGTTCCCCGAAAAAGTGGTCCGCTCGGTGATCTTTATGGTCACCATTGCGGTAGTACTGATCGTCGGTAAAGACCTTTCAATTCTGTTTTCCACTCAGTTCTGGTTGATCCTGTTTTGGAGTCTTGCGCGGGGAGCGCATCAAATTTTAGATCTGCTTGCGGGTATGGGGATCCGGAGCGGCGAGAACGGGATCTTCAAATAGGCGTCTGCCGAAAGCCCGCAACGGCACGAATTCTCACTGGACTCAATTCAAAACAAAAAAAAACAACAAGTGATTCGCCGTCAATGTATCATCGTCCCAAGTAGAAGCCGGCGGCATTTGACAAAAACCACACCTTGAGCGCACGGACTTCCCTGGGTTTCGCGGATAGGGAAATTCGTGGAGCGGCGGGGAAAAAATACAAGACAAGCGCAGAAAACGTTGCCCGACGTGAGCAAACGCGCCATCCGCGCAGGATTGGTGGAGGCGGGGGGAATTGAACCCCCGTCCGAAAGGTGTCAACAAAAGGCGTCTACATGCTTATCCTCTGTATGAAATCTCGCCTTGGCGCTCTCCCAGAGGCAGGATAATGCCAAAGCCAGTCCCGAAGGATCTCATCCGGCAAGTCCGGGACCACCCGGCCGGACCAGCCCGCTGAATGACGTTCGACCCTCTTCCCGCAGGCATGGAAGAGGCGAACGGTAGCTAACTTAAATTAAGCAGCTACAGCTACTTCATAATCGTTGGCGATTATGTTTTATGCCGTTTTTTTACGGGCCAACGGCATCCCGTGCATGCAACCTTCGTCTCAATCCTCCCGTCGAACCCAAATCGCCCCCAAAAGGGTGAATGGCGTGGATAAAAATTTCCTATATACTCACTATAGCAAGTTCCCTTGCGAATGCAAGAACCCCCCGTTTCAGAAGAAGGGGCGTTTCCTATTCATTAATTTAGATGCGGATTTCGGCCCCAGGTTGCGGTGAAATCGTTAAAGTAATTGATTAACCGGTCGTTCGGTATATCATGACAGCCGATTCCCCACCCCCAAGCCTGACCCTCCTGTCCCTGCAATACCACAGCTATCCCGATGCGGTGGGGGGCGCCTGGGGACTGACCTACGAGGTCAACCGGCGGCTGGTGCAGCGCGGGTTCACCGTCCACTGCATCACCTGCAAGCCCGACGAAACGCTCCCGGCGAACGAGTGCATCGAAGGCATCCGCTATCATCGGATCCGCGCCAAAGACAGCAAGGGGTTTTTCCGCCTCTGGCGCAGCGTGAAAAAAAAGATCCACGCCGTGCTGAAGGACGGCCCCGTCCACCTCGTGCACATCCACAATCCCCTCATCGGCTACCTCGCCCTCAAGCATCCGGCCCTGCGCGCGGTGCCCCGGGTGTACCACTTCCACAGCTTCTGGTACGACGAGGAGAAGATCAACCGCGAAGCCCGCCGCCCCGAAGGCGGCCTGGAAAACGTCTGGCACGATGTCCGGCTTGCGTTCTCGCTGCAGGCCATCCGGCGCATGGAGCGGGCGGCGATCCTCGGCTGCGGCAGCGTCCTGTTTTTGAGCCAGTATTCGCGCGAGCTGTTTTTACAGCGCCACCCGGCGAAGACCATGCGCCTGCGCGTGATCCCCGGCGGCGTCGATGTGGACGCGTTCCACCCGGCCGAATCGCCCGAGACCTTAAAGGCGCTGCGTCAGGCGCTCGAGTTTCCGGCGGGCGTCCCCCTGCTCCTGACCGTGCGCCGGCTGGAGGCGCGCATGGGGCTTAAAAACCTCATCCTCGCCGCGGCGGATCTGCGCTCCCGCTGCCCCGGACTGCATTTTCAGCTGTGGATCGCCGGAATGGGGTCGCTCAAGGACCTCCTGCAGGCGCTGATTGCAGAAAAAAACCTCAGGAAAACGGTCCGGCTTTTGGGGTTCGTTCCCCAGGACACGCTGCCTTCCCTGGTGCGCGCCGCCGATGTGTTCATCCTGCCCACCCAGCGCATTGAGGGGTTCGGCCTGGCTACCGTCGAGGCTCTGGCAAGCGGCGTTCCCGTGCTGGGAACGCCCGTCGGCGGCACCGTGGAAATCCTCAATGCCCTCGACCCCATGCTGCTGCTGCCCGGAACCAGCGTGCAGGCGATCTCCCAGGGCATGGAAAAATACCTTAAAAACCCCAGACACTTCGAGGCGTTGAAAGAAAAATGCCGCCTCCAGGCGGTGGCCGAATATTCCTGGGAGAAAGTGGTGGACCAGCTGGAAGCCGAATTTCGCTTCGCCGCCGGAAAATAAATGGAGTTTCGCCCGCCTGCTTCCGTAACGATATAAAAGCCCTTTTTGCCCTTGCAAAGTGCGTTCCCGTTTGCCTATGAAACCCACCCTCGCCGCTTGCATCCTCACCGTCACGATCGCCCTCGTCTACGGCAACACGCTGGAGCATTCATTTCACTACGACGACATCCCCTCCATCCTGGAAAAGCCCTGGGTGCAGGGACTGGACAAGATCCCCCAGTTCATCTTCAGCTTCTGGCAGCGCCCGCTCGTCATCCTCACCTTCAACCTCAACCACGCGATCAGCGGTTTTGACGTGTGGAGCTACCACCTGTTCAACATCGCGTTTCACACCCTCGCCGCGTTCTGCGTGTTCCTGCTCGCCCGGCTCATTCTACGCTCGGCCTTCCCCGGCATGCCCAACGGAGTGTGGCAACACTTTCCCCTGCTCGCAGCCCTGCTGTTCGCCCTGCACCCGCTCAACACCCAGTCGGTCACCTACATCTCCAGCCGTTCCTCACTCCTCGCGACCCTGTTCTACCTGGCGTCCGTTTGGTTTTTCTTCACGGCCCTGTTGAATCGCCCGGTGAACGGCCTTGAACGCGGAGGCGCCGTCAGGACCGGGGCCGGATTCGCCGCTTCCGCGTTGTGTTTTATGCTTGGCGCCCTCTCTAAGCAGATCGTCTGGACGCTACCCGCGATCCTGTTCCTGTTTCATTTTTATTTTTTTTCCATACTTACGATCAAGGATTGGATCGTAAGGCACATGAAATGGATCGCCGCCGCCTTTCTGCCGCTGGCGGTTTTTCTCGGCTACAAGCAGTTCGCCGGCGGCGGGCTGGCCGCCGCCTCCGACACGCCCTATACATGGAACAGCTACCTGCTCACCCAGACCTTCGTCGTTCCTTTCGAGTATTTCAAAAAAATGCTGTTCCCCATCAACCTGAACATCGACATCCACTTCCCGGTGCTGTCGGACTGGGCGTCACCCGCCAACTGGCTCGGCATCGCCACGCTCGGCATCTATGCGGGAGTCTGGTTCATGCTTTCGCGCCGCCGGCCGGTTGCGGAGGAACCTGCCGCTGCTTCGGCAACAGGGGAATCGGCGTTTGTGAAAAACACGCTCGCTTTCGCAATGGCCTGGATCGCCGTCACCCTGCTGCCCACATCCAGCGTCATTCCCTTGTTGGACGTCGCCGTCGAGCACCGCACCTACCTGCCCCTGGCGGGTTTCTGCCTCGCCCTGTCGGCCCTGCTATGCTGTCTGTGCGCATGGGCGGCAAGATCCGGTTCTGCGCTTGGAAAAACGGCAGCGGCGATTCCGGCGCTGGCCGCCGCCGCGGTGCTGGTTTTGTTCGCCGCGGGCGTGGTGGACCGCAACGCCGTCTGGAAAAACGAGATCACCCTGTGGAATGATGCGAAACAAAAGTCCCCCAATCTCACCCGTCCCTACAACAACCTGGGGGAAGCCTACGATCAGCGCGGTGAATTCGACAAGGCCATCGCCGAGTTTGAGGCGGCTGTGCGTTTGAACCCGCGCTACTTTTTCGCGCTCAACAATCTCGGCAACATTCACGGCAAGAAAAAGGACTATCCTAAAGCCATTCACTATTTTAAAAAGGCGCTGGCCGAAAAGCCCGGCTACCCGCCCGCGCTCTACAACCTGGCGCGCGCGCTGCATCTGACCGGCAGGCCCGACCAGGCGCTCGCGTCCTACCGCAAGGCCGTGGCGGGCGACCCGTTTTTAAAGGAAGCGTTCTACAATCTCGCCCACCTCGCCCTGCAGTTCGGCCTCATCGACGAGGCGATCCAGAATTTCCAGCGTTTCATCGCATTGCGGCCGGATCATCCCGAGGCCCGCTTCGGGCTGGGCAACGCCTACGCCATGAACGGCCGGTTCGATCAGGCGCTCGAGCAATTTAGCCGCGCCGCGCAACTGAAACCCGGCTTCCTCCTGCCCGTGGCCGGCATCGCCAACATCCAGCTGCAACGCGGCGACGTCGATGCGGCGCTTGCGACCTACGATGCGGCGTTGTCACAGCAGCCGCACGCCGGCATCCACAAAAACCTCGGCATGATCTATTACCGCTTCAAGCAGGATCCCATCAAGGCGCTGCATCATTTCAACGAATCGTTGAAACTCGCGCCCGCGCAGCCGCAGGCCCAGGCACTGCAGGCCATCGTCGCGCAATTGAAGGGCACGCGGGAAACCGAATCCTGAGCGAAAAACAGAGACAGAGGCGGGGGGAGGCGTCCTGCGAGTCCGGCGGGGTCACTCCGGCAGTTTCAGCAGGTCCTGGATCTTGGCTTTTAAAATGTGGGCGTACACCGGCTTGATGATGTAATTGCGGATGCCGAGCTTCATCGCTTCCATCACCCGCGCTTTTCCGGTTTCCGAGGTGATCATGAGAAACGGGATCGATTTGAGGTCGGGGTCTTCCCGGATGCTCTTATACACCTCGATGCCGTCGACCCCCGGCATGTGCCAGTCGGTGATGATGAGGTCGATCGATTCCGACTTCAGGATCTTGAGCGCCGCTTCGCCGTCGGTGGCGCTCAGGATATTGGAGAATCCGAGGCTGATCAGATGATGTTTGATCAGCGTCTGCGAGGCGTTTTCATCGTCTACAACGAGAATCCGGATCTTTTGTTTCATGCATCGTCCCGCAATGGATGAGAGGGTTCGGTTCCCGCTCAGGGAAAGAGGATTTTGGTTTTCACGATGTGGCGGATGCCGAACCGGTAGTGAACCAGATCGAGGCGCACATCCTGCCCGCCGCTGTCGGGGAAGTCGTCGTAGCCGCAAGACCGGTAAAGCTGAATGGCGTCGTCCACGTCGCGGAACCGGTTTGCATCCCGGCGTGGGCTTATGATTTCCGCATGATCCTGGGCCTTGGGGTCCCATTTTTTCCCCTCAACCGCGAAATAGTTTTCCGGATCCAGAGGGTTCCCCTCGGCGTCCTTGTTGATTTCTTCGCTTTCCGAAGTTTGTGCGGCCATCCTGATCGCTCCTTTCTCATCATCGCCGTTCGCAGCGCCCGTTTTCCCCGGAAAATTCTGGATTTACAGGAAAGCCGTCGGCCGGCCGGGCTCAGACCATTTTAAAGTATATTGATAGCCGGTAGAATGATTTTTTACCCCCGATTTTGGCGATTGACAGAAACAGAATGCTCATTTAGCATGGGGCACGGAGTACACAGGATGCCCAGACAAAAAGAATACGACCGCGACCGCGTCGTGGAAAAGGCGATGAAGACCTTCTGGGAAAAGGGGTACGAAGGGACTTCCGTGCAGGATCTCGTCAACGCCACGGGGCTCAACCGGTTCGGCATGTACCAGGCCTTCGGTTCCAAGGAAGGATTGTTTCTGGAAGCATTGGACATGTACCGCAACAACGTCAGTTCGCAGATGATCCGCATCCTGGAAGAGGGACCGCCCGGCCGCGCCACCCTGCAGGATTTTTTCCACAATCTCATCGAAAAATACACCCGCCCGGAGAAAACCCGCGGCTGTTTCATCACCAACACCGCCATCGAGTCCAGGCTCCGGGGCAAGGACGCGCAGGTTCGGGTCAACAAGCATTTTCGCCGCATCGAGCGGGGCCTGCGCCGCTGCCTCGAAGGCGCGCGGGAAAACAAAGAGATCAACGGCGCCGGTGATCTGGACAAACTGTCGCGCTACCTGCTGGGCGTCACCCAGGGACTGGCCGTGTTCGGCCGCACCTTGACCGACGAGCGCACCATGGAAAACATGGTGGAGGTCGCGCTCGGCCATCTGTTTCTTTCCCATAAAGGCCCATCGTCCCTGTAAGGCGGCGGCATTTTTTTTGCTCTTTTTCAAAATGATCGTTCAGTATGTGCGGTTCTCATACCGGAGGCAAGACATGCGAATCATGATCGATTTTTTCAGGACGATGTGGCTCATGCCCCTGCCGTGGCGGCTCTGGGTCGGACTGCTCATGCTGTTGAACGGGGTGGCGCCGCTGTTGTTCATCGCCTCCATCGAGGGTCAGGTGGTGTTGCTCACCCTGCTGCTGAGCGCCGGCACCATGATGGCCCTGTTCGAGCGCAAAGGATTCGTCCGCCTGCTGGGCCTCGGCCACATCTACTGGCTGCCGCTCATCCTGTGGCTGGCCTCGCGCCTATCCGGCAGCGAAAGCCCGATGACGGAGTGGCTCCTTGCCGTGATCGCGTGCAACAGCGTCTCGCTTGCGATCGACGCGGTCGACGTGGTGCGTTATGCGCTCGGCGAAAAAGCGCCCACATTGGCGTTGCCCAGGTTGGCGGTGGTTGAAAGACCCGGAAACAGCGATCAGGCGGGGTCGGTCTGACTGCGCTGATCGAGATACAGCACGAAGCGCGACATCAGCAGCGTCAGCGCCAGGTAGGTGAGGGCGATGTAGGTGTAGGTTTCGAAATAATTGAAATGCTTGGTGGCGAACTCGTTGCCGACGCGCAGGATGTCCGAGATCGCGAGCACCGAGACCAGGCTGGTGTCCTTCAGCATGCCCAGCGTCTGGTTGCCGATGGCGGGCACCAGCGTGCGCATCGCCTGCGGCAGGATGATCTTGAACAGCGCCTGCCGCGGATTCATCCCCAGGCTGCGCGCCGCCTCCCCCTGCTCCCTCGGGATCGCCTCGATCCCCGCCCGGAACACGTCCGCCATGTACGCGCCGTAACAGGTGCCGAACCCGATCACCGCCGCGGCGAGCGCCGGGATGCTCAGGTACTGGCCGAGCGCATAATAGATATAGAACAGCAGCACCAGAAGCGGCACGCCGCGCAGAATTTCCGTGTACAGCGAGGCCAGCGTCCTCAGCGTGCGGCTCTCGGAAAGCTTGCCCAGCGCCACCAGAAACCCCACGGCGATGGCGGCGGCGCTTCCCAGCAGCGTCACCAGAAGCGTGATGCCGATGCCCTGCGGCAGCAGCGGCAGCAGCATCAGATAGTCTTTCGTTTCCCCTTCGGGCAGGGTCGCGTCGTGCGCCGGCAGGTAGACGAGAAAAAAAAGGCTGCCCGCCAGCGCCAGATACCACGCCCAATGCTGCGGTCCCGTGCGGGCCGCCGTTTTGACAGAATCGCGCATCCTCAATTCAAGAAAATGTTCTTTTATTCCGTCCCGCCGGGCAGCTGCGCCGCCTTGCCCAGCTCCCATTTGCTGTGCAGCCGCTTCACCGTCCCGTCTTTAAGCAGGGCTTCAAGAGCGGCGTTCACCTTTTGCAGCAGCTCCGTGTCCTCTTTGCGGAGCACGATGCCGTAGTGCTCCTCCGTCAGAATCTCGCCCACCATTTTGATCTTCTGAAAATAATCCTTGCGGTGGTTTTTGTAGTACAGCGTGCCCGTGCTTTCTCCGAGCACCGCGTCCACCTCGCCCTTGATCAGGTCCGCCACCGCGTGTCCGTAAGCCTCATAACCCTTTTTGCGCACACCGGGACGCTTTTCCAGAAAAAAATACGACGTGGTGCCGCGCTGCGCCCCGGCGAGCAGATTCTTCGCCTCGATGTCTTCAATCGATTCGACGCCCTCGCTGTCTTTGCGCACCACGAGCGCCAGCCCGCTTTTAAGATAAGGAATCGAAAACGCCATTTTCTTTTTCCGTTCTTCCAGGATTGTCACGGAACTCATCACAAAATCGAATTTGCCGGTGATCAGCCCGCCGAACAGGCCCGGCCATTCGACCGAGATGAATTCAAAGTCGAACCCGGCCCGTTCGGCGATCGCCTGCATGAGGTCGGGTTCGAACCCGGTCGCGCGGCCGTCGTCTCCGATGAACGACATGGGGATCAGCGTCGTGTCCGTCGCCACTTTCAACACCTTTCCGGAAGCGGGCGTGTCCTTTTGCGCCGAACAGCCCGTGAGGCAATACAGGAAAAACAGCGGCAGGCACAATGCCCAAACGGGCAGGCTGGATCTGTTAGATGGGAAACGCATCGAGAGCATTTTCAGGGGCGGGTGCGGATTCAAACAGCAGGATGTCATGCCCCGACACGAACAGCGGCACCCGCTCGTCCACTCTCAGATTGACCGGGCGGGTTCCCTCGGGGGTGTGGCCTCCGGAAACCAGAAGCGGGTGGCCGCCGGCGATTTCCACTTTGAACTGGGTCTGGTTGCCGTAAAAAATCTTTTCCTGGATCACCGCTTCCAGGCGGTTCACCGGTTCCGGAATCCGCTCGTTGCCGGAAAAGAAGATCCGTTCCGGTCGGATGAAACAATCGACCCGGCTGCCCTCCACCGCCTTGAGATCGGACCGGCATTTCAACGTGAGTTTTTTCCCCAGCGACACCACCGTCCAGTCCGGACCGGGATACTTGACCGTGCCGTCAAAACGGTTGATGGTCCCCAGGAATCCGGCGACGAAAGGCGAGTTCGGCTGGTTGTACAGCGTCTCCGGATCGCCGACCTGCAGCAGCCGCCCTTTTTCCAGGATGCCGATGCGTGAAGCGAGGTTCATCGCCTCTTCCTGATCGTGGGTCACATACAGAAAAGTGATGCCCAGCGTTTCCTGTATTTCCTTCAGCTCCTCGCGCAGGCGCGTCCTGAGCGAGGCGTCCAGCGCCGAAAGCGGTTCGTCCAGCAGCAGGATCTTCGGCCGGTTGACGATGGCCCGCACGATCGCCACGCGCTGCGCTTCGCCGCCGCTCAGGCGGGCGGGCATCGCGTCCTTCATCCCTTCCAGGTGGGTGATCCTGAGCAGCTTGTCGATCCGCTCGGCCAGCGAGCTCTCCGAAAGCCCGCGCATCCTCGGTCCCACCGCGATGTTGTCGTACACGTTCATGTGCGGGAACAGCGCGTAGTTTTGAAAAATAAAGCCCACCGGCCGGTTTTCCACCGAGTGCGGCTGCATGTCCTCGCCGCCGATGTGGATCGTGCCGTGGTCCGGTGTCTCGAACCCGGCGATCAAGCGCAGCAGCGTGGTCTTGCCGCAGCCGCTGCGGCCCAGCAGGACAAACCGCTCGCCCGCCTGCACGACCAGCGAAAGATCGCGGATCACTGTTTTGAAACCGAAGGATTTGGAAAGCGATTCGAGCCGGACCACCCGCCGCTCCTGTAAGCTAAGGGCGCCTCTGAAATTGCGTTCGGCAACGAGCGTTCCTTATGATCAAGGAGCCGCGAGCTGCCTGTCAGGGAAGCATCGAAATCTCAGAGGGCCTCTTAAAAACTTGAAACCAGAGCGCATTTTATATAAATTTGCCGCTCTATGACACCACCTTGTTGCATTTGGAGAAAATCGCCATGCGCGTGCTGATCGTCGGCGTGCGGCGGAATGGTTTAAATGTAAATTTCAGCAGGATGGATAAGAAGTATTAAGCTGTATACATAAGAATATAAAATATTAATTTAATTGCTTTTTTGGGCAAAAAAAACCACCAGCTTTCGCCAGTGGTATTTTAATTTAAATTATGAACTAAGATTTTAATGCAGCTCCCGGCAACGCCGGGACCAAGCGCTTTTCATGCGATCCGATAAGCCTGTCGCCCTCGCCGCGGACGATTGGTCCATCGAAACAGCCTGCTCGAATTTGCGGAAAAAAACCGCCTATCGGGCTCACCGTCGCTCGGGATCCGGTTAACAGCCCATCTTTCGTTGCCGGCATCATAGTCGACCGGTTTCAGGAAAAATTTTTTTCGGACTGCGGGTAGTTTTCGGGCCTTCGGCGATACAGTTGCTTTCGAACTGGAGGGCAGCAAGGCGTTCTCGAAAGACCTGATGCAGCGGCACGGCATCCCCACCGGTTTTATCCAAATACCTGCGATGGGTACCGTGTGACTTCGATCGCCGCCGATAACTCTTACCCCCCTTTGCGGCTATGCCACCAAGCTTTAAATCTCGGACTCGCTGGTCGTCAAGGCCGACGGTCTTTATACGCGGGCAAAGGCGTGCTGCTTTGCTTGAAAAATGGGAAGGAATGATTTTCGGCAAGGCATCCCGCCATCATTAGGAAGTCTCCAAAAGACTTTGTGAGGCCTGAAACCGGAATCGTCGTCGAAGAATTTCTCGAATGCCATTGAAGGTGTTCGCTGCTGGCGTTCGCCGATGGCTACACGGTGTTGCCGCTCGTTCTTGGCGCAGGCATCACAATAGCCGTTTTCGACGGCTTTTACCAGGGCCCCAACAAGTCCGGCAGGCATGGGCGCCTTTCAATTCCTTAGATATGCTTCGGCATCGGTTTTCAAAAACCGAAATTCTGAAGGAATAGGTGATTCAGATAATCATGGTCCCCGCCGTCCATGCATTGGATTCAAGGAGGGCCGCACCTACCGGGGGATTCTTTTTTCACGCTACGGGCTTCATGGTTCTTCAGAAGCCGGGCCCAGTCTGGTTTGTGGTCTGTTGAATTCAACGCCCGTTTTGGCGATCCCGAGACCCATGCCTTTGCTCAATGCGTCTTGAAAACGACATCGTGCCGTTGTTCGAAGCCTGCATCGACGGCACGCTGGAAAAACAGAGCCTGACCTGGAAACAACAGTCGGCGGTGTGTGTGGTGCTAATAGCGTCGCAGGGCTATCCCGGCGCTTACCTCAGAAAAGCCAAACAATTCCTTGTTGCGGTTACTATTAGCTAAAGCATCTGTAATACAATCTATTCTGCCAGACTTTCCAATTATAAGAATTTTAGGCATTTTGGCTAATAACTTCCCTTGAAGGTCTGACAAGTAGTATTTGAGTGAATTTGCCTAACTAAATGAATAATAAACTTGCGATTGTATGGCAATGTTTTGTCTTGGTTTGATTTGCGAGGGACTAGTAATTAGATTCGAAAGTTTATATTCAGCTTTTTGAATACACCTTCAAACATAATTTATGCATTAATCGGTCGGAAAGCTAGCGAAAGCAAAGCATTTTGTGAAAAAAAGAAACAATTTTCAAGCCTTATTTCAAACTACCTTTTTGGCAATGAAAACAAATATATGTATAGAATTATATGTAAATTTACTTTATTTGTAAACAATATATATGTCAGTTTTGGGTTGTTATTCGAAGGGCATAGTTCTCTTTTTTCTGCTATTGGATAAAAAATCCACTGGGAAGGCATGCATTATCGCAAAGATATCGGCAGGCGGACCGTGTGAGGAAGCGTGCCGCGAACAGCGGGAGTGCGTATGTTGACCTGTGCGGAAAGGCGGTTCAATCGAGCTGCGGTTCCTTGATGTCTTCCACCTTTTCCATCTGCTTGTCGAACAGCTTGCGCGACAGGTACCAGGAGCCCCAGGAGATCACCACCACCGTGGTCAGGCCGATGGCGGCCCACAGGCCGACGTTGCCCGAGGCCGACATGCCGCGCAGAAACACGAACGCGCCCAGCGGCAGCGCCATGATGAAGCCGAAGCAGGTGAGCAGCATGGAACTGCGCGCGTAATATTTCGGCCGCACGTCGATGTTGAGCTGGCCCAGGTATTTCTGATTTTCCGGTTCCGCCGCATCGAGCAGCGGCACCTCGCCCTCGCAATTGGGGCAGAATTGGCCTCCCCAGAAGGCGTTTTTGCATTGCAGACAGAATTTGACCATGACCCGGTGGTATCTGTTTGAAGAATGGCTTAGGATACTCTTTCGCGGACGACGAATCAACGGCCAAAACCATGCCCAAATCCACCATCACCGTACTGACCCACGGCGGCGCGGGTTCCGACGCCAGGCATTCCGACGGCACCCACAAGGCCGCCCAGGCCTGCGTGGAATCCATCCGCGCGAAAGCAACGCTTTTACAGTCCGTGAGCCGCGCCGTGGCGGTGCTGGAAGACGATTCCCGCTTCAACGCGGGAGTGGGATCGCATCCGCGTTCCGATGGCTCGGTGGAAATGGACGCCGCCGTCATGGACTCCGCGGGGCGGTTCGGCGCCGTCGCGGTTCTCCAGGGATTCCGCAATCCCGTGCACATCGCGCACGCCGTTTCCAAGACCGAGTATCGCGTGCTCGCTGGAGACGGTGCCGCGCAATTTGCAACTAAAGGTAAATTCGAAACCCTCAAGCGCGATCAGGTGACCGCGAAAGGAAAAGACTTTTCCACCGGCGGCGCGGTCACCGACACCGTCGGCTGCGTCGTGTTCGACGGCAAAGACTTCGCGGCCGGGTTGAGCACCGGCGGCATCGGCAACGCCATCCCCGGCCGCGTGGGGGACGTGCCGCTCATCGGCTGCGGCCTGTACGCCGGTCCGCTGGGCGCCGTCGCCGCCACCGGCAGCGGCGAAGCCATCACCATGAACCTGACCGCCATCCGCGCCTATCAGAAAATCGAGCAAGGCGAGCCGCCGGACAGGATCCTCAAAGACGTGATCAGCTGGTTTCGTTCCGATGAAGCGTTCGGCATTTTGATTTTGAGCCGCGAAGGATCGGCCGGAGGCGCCAACCGTTCCATGGCCTGGTCCACACTGAAGGATTGAACGCATGCATTGGTACGCGAATGAAATGAAACTGCGGTGTTTTTTGCCATCCCGGAGAATTTATGCGGTTGATTTTTCCAGGCCGAAGCGGTTAAATATCAAATTCGTCACGCCTTCCTCAAAAAGCCAGCGTAGCTCAGGGGTAGAGCAACTGATTCGTAATCAGTAGGTCGACGGTTCAATTCCGTCCGCTGGCTCCATTAAATCAACCACTTGCAAGCCATCTCTCCCTCCGATTACTTTGGCTATGATAAAAGTATGATATTTTTTTACAGGACTTCCACAGCACTTTTCAGTTTGCCTCTATTGAGATGAGCATATCTCTGTGTGGTGGTGATGTCCTTGTGTCCAGCCAGTTCCTTGACCGTATAAAGATCCACCCCTGCCTGAACCAGTTTTGAGCAGAAGTCGTGCCTTAGATCATGGAAACGAAAATCGGGATGCCCTGCTTTCTTACATGCCTTCTTGAAAGCCTGATAGACCCCGTAACCGGTATAAGGCTTCCCATCTTCTTTGCACAATACGTAGGGTGAATGAAGCTTCCTTTGCTTCATTTGGGCCTTCAATACCTTGAAAGCCACGGTGTTGAGTGGCACCCCCAAATGTTCCGAGTTTTTGGTAGCTTCTTCCTTTAGGATAATGATGCGATCCTTGAGGTTTACCTCAGACCATTTGAGATGGACGATATTGGACTTTCTAAGACCCGTGTTTTTTGCAATCAGGACGAAGGGTTTCACCCAACCGGTCAGGTGTTCGTAGATTTCCGAGAACTCCTTCTCTGAAAAATACTTAACCCGTTTTGTTTCCTTCTCCCGCTTAATGCGGGAAACCGGGTTATCCCGGCACCAACACCAAACCTTGATGCCTTGGTTAAAGGCGGCTGAGATAAAAGCCATTTCCCGGTTGATGGTGCTCGGTCCCACTTTCTTTTTGCGTTTGAGTATGTAGCGGGTCAGTAAATCAGGAGTGATCTCGTTTAATTTTCGGTTTCCAAAAGCTGTCACCAGCCTCTTTCCATGAGACCGGTCATCTCTTTGGGTTCCTAGTTTTTTATTGGGCGAAACCTCTTTCAGATACCGCCTCACCAGTTCCACAAAGGTCTTGTTCTTTCCCTGGCAACCGTCGAGATAGACCCCCTCCGCAATCTGGGTTTTGATTTTGTAATAGATCGTCTCGGCGACCTTTTTATTACAGGTTCCCGTTGATTTGCGGATTTGCTGTCCTCGGCTGACGTAACTCATCCACCAGACCTTGCTTCGCTTCTGTCTATAAAGACCCATATACAACCTCCTTATTTATGGAAGCTGATTTCAGGTCTGGTTTCCTCTTATCTGTGAGAGGGATTGTATCAAAGGGAGAATTCATCCTCAATTTCATTCACTTTTCGATCAATCAAAGGATTTTGGTTTATTTTGCAGGAATCCATCTTTTGGTCGATTTCCTTCAATTTGAATCGTATTAATCCCTCAATCCGGTAATGCGGCAAAACCCTTTTGGATACCCAGGAATAGAGGGTTTTGGGCTTGATCCCGAGGTATTCGGACAATTCTTTAATTGTTAAAAATTTCTTCAATGCCATTGCAATCAATTAACTCTTAATTGCTTTAATTAATTCGTTTAATTGCCGATCAATTTCTTTATCTAAATCGAAGGAATTATTTTCTTTCTTTTCCTCTTTAAACCATTGGTCAATCGCGAAAAGAAAGTTTCCTTTAATTAATGCCTCTAATTCCTTGTCCTTGAATTTCTCAAATTCTTTTCGATGTTCCCGCCGGATTTTGGACATTAGTATTTGAAGACCGCCTAATTTGGGAATCAATTCATCATCTTCGAAGTTATAGAATTTGAATCGATCAAAATAATTAACCAATTGTTTTGGATCATTTGCAATATCAAGTAGGCTCCTACCAAAATTTCTAATCTCAATCGAAAAGCGGGTAATTGATTCATTTTTTCGCAAAATATCTCGTTCCCATTTGGTTAATTCTTTTCTCTTAGCAACCTTTTGCATTAATTGCTGGGTTTCATTAAAAACCCGAACTTTTGGATTAGAGCCTATATAAATTGTGTTGCCTTTATAGACACTGACACTTTCACGCCTGTAACCCATTACCCAAAGACGGGCTAAAACAACATCCAGGGGAAGATGTTTAATGTCAGAATGGATTTCAATCTGGGAAATATTGAATTGATCTAATTTGAGATCAATTTGATTGGGAAATAAATCGAATAAATATTCAATTAATGAATCAAATCGCTCAAAGTATTTGGGGTGAATGTCGATCTTGGTATTGGGAATTCCCCAATTGGTTAAAAAACTGAATTTGTGAGGTTCCCAAAAAACTTCCGCAAATTCCAACTTGCAAAAGTATTTGTAGAGTTTATTTTTGAGATTATCCCGTTTAAGACATCCCATTTCCCTCAAGAGGGTAGCATTGGGTTTCAAGTGAGTTGTTAAATTCAATTTCCCGATTGCCATTTTCCGTTTTTTTGTACGACTTTATGGGTAAATACCCTTATGGTCTAGTCTTAGTTAATACGGGCCAAAATAAAAAGGCCATTGGTAAACATTACCAATGGCCTCATTATGAATTGAACGTATCAAAATTATTAGGACACAAATTTTAGAAATCGTGTCCCTTTGAGGAATTAAGTTTTTTAATTGGACTTTATTTCCTTTTCCTTAATCCTAATCTTTTGATCTCACGATATAGGGAATCCGAATCATTACTTGTGTATATATTTAGATCTTGAACAACATCAAGAATTTCCTCATTAGACAACTTATTCAAACCCAATTCCCAGCCAAAAACTAATACCAGGGTCAACTTTAAATTTCTCTTCTTGGCTTTAAAAGAATCCTTAGTTATTGCCTTGGATAGCTTTTTAAAATAATCCATATCCCCAGATAGTTGGGCCTTTTTTATCTCCCTCATAGACCAATCGGAATCAATCAGGGATTTATCCAGTTGAATCAATTTTAAAATGGCATCCTGGTCTCCGTTTTGGGCACTTTCAAAAAGTGCGAAAGGAGATTTTCCAAATAGAGCGGCACAAAAGGAGAAATTCATCCAAGCATAACAAGCTAGCAGAAGGTCAGTTTGTTTTTTATTAAAATACCATTTGTATTCTTCTAATTGCTCTTTACTGCTTAATTTTCTAATTTCACGAACTATTGGAGATTCGTTTAAAAATTTTTCTTCATCTTCAAAATCTATAGGAAATTCCATCTCCAAATTATTAATCGAGGAAAGAGGAGAATTCTTAAAATCATTATTAATTGGGTAATATTGATTCCAATCCGGGAAATTCAACTTTTCAATGGATTTAAATAATTCCGAGTTGAATACAAAGGAATCCGTATTTGACAACCCAAACAAATCAATGATTTTCAAATATTCAATAAAAAATGGAATTAATTCATTTTTAATTTTGTTTTGCAAATGGAGTGTTTGGTTGGTCATCTTGTTTTGATGAAACTTAATGTTGAATTATTGCAATTCAAAGAGGAATATTTTAATATTTGTGGACCGAATTTTATGATCTATTTCTTCCAATTATTTTAAAAACCACTTAGCTAAAAGACAATAATTAAATTAATTCGAGAAGTCACGGATTCGGTCCCCCTCAGTTCCACTTTTACTTAAAAAGGATTACGGGTTTTTCCGTAGCCTTTTTTCCGTGGAGTGTAGACAAAATGTAGCCAACAACAATCCTCTCTCCCAGGTTAGATACGTAATCCAGCCGAGAAACTAAACCTGTAAGAGTAAAGATTTAAGGAAGAAGGTCACCGGATGCAAGAGAATAGCGTATGCCTCTTACGATCCGTTTGAGGTTTTAGGATATTTTCCACTATGAGACCATACGCTCAACAGCACAACACCAGCCACTGCGGAAAAAACCGATGCTAACAAGATGCCCAATTTGGCGGTGTTGATTAGGCTGGGGCTGAAAGCCAGGCTGGCAATAAACAGTGCCATGGTAAAGCCGATACCCGCGAGCAGACCACCGCCAGCCAGTAACCTCCAATTGAGATCCGGAGGGAAAACCGCAATGCCCGTGCGCACTGCCAGCCAACTAAAGCTCAGGACACCAATTGGTTTGCCAAGCACGAATCCCACAAACATAGCAACTGTGATGGAGCTTCCAAAATCGGCGAAAGATATTGACACACCAGCATTTGCAAATGCAAAGAGCGGCATGATGGCAAAAGCGACCCACGGGTGCAGCATCAACTCCAGCTGTTCCACTGGAGACAGCGTTTCACGCGCCGCAACCTCCGCCATTCGCAATGCCTTGCGATCCTCTGAATCACCACTCCAGTGGTTACCGGGTGGATACGCAACCACTCGATCTAAGATGGCATGCAAGCGTCTGTCGCTAACCCATCTTCCGGTGGGTGTCATCAAGCCAAGAATAACGCCGGTAACGGTCGGGTGGATTCCGGACGCATCCATAGCAAGCCAGATGAGACCACCCACGAGAAAATAAATCGCAATGCTGCGAACGCCGAGAAGTGCCATTCCGCGTACTATGGCGAAACCAACTACGGCCAGAGCAAGCGCCTCCCAACTGATATGACTACCGTAGCCAAGGGCTACAACAAGAATGGCACCCATATCGTCAACAATTGCCAACGAAAGCATAAATACGCGCAGACTTTGAGGGATGCGCGAGCCCAACAGCGCCAGACAACCGATAACAAAAGCGGTGTCGGTCGCCATCACTGTTCCCCAACCATTTTGGCCTGGTTGACCTGATTGTAGTATCAGGTAAAAGACGGCAGGCACGAGCATTCCACCCAAGGCAGCCATGATGGACAGCGCAGCCATACGTGGGTTGCGTAGTTCACCCAGTACCAGTTCCCGCTTAAGTTCCAGGGCGACAAGGAAAAAAAACAAGGTCATTAAAGCATCGTTGATCCATTCCCGTATCGAACGGGTGAATTCCAACGAGCCGAACTGAATGCCCACAGGTGTTTCCCAGGCTTCAAGAAAATGATGGCCCCAGGGTAAGTTTGATAGAACCAACGCTGCAATGGTAAAAAGCAGAAGAACGGAACCGGAAGCGACCTCAATGCGCAAGAATCGTGTCAACGGATTGGTCAGCCAATCTACGAATTCCGGGGGGAGTCGAGGATGTTTTATATTTACCGGCTTATCTTCATTCATATTTTCTGCTTCTGAAAAATGTTTCATTATCCGGTGGCATTGTTGAGACGCTTTTTAGGGGAGGAAGGTTTATAGATTGTTTAAGGGGGTTTGTCTGGTTGGCGCAAGCTGTGTTTATACGGATCCAAGTAAACATCCTAAAATTCTGCGTCGATTGCCGCATAAGACGCCTGCGAAAAAAAGATTTGTTTGTTACCCCGGAGGATATCCGCTAAATGGAAAAAGAACATTGCCAATTGGCCTGGCTCTTTTGCACAAATATGAAACTAAGAAGAATCCGGCAGATTTAAAGTTCTGCCGGAGGATATCCGGAGATTCTTATTGGGATACCACCTTGGTGGCCTGCGGACCATTATTCAAGACCGCTTTTAATTTTTTCACGGCATCTTCATAGGCATGTTTTTCTCCATCAGCAAACTCTAATTTATAATACTCAAATTTTGTGCCAGCAGTTTTTCTGCGTTTTTCAGCCTCCTCCGCTAGCTGGGTGAAATTGTCAATTAATTCTTGCAAAACCTCTTTCTCTGTTTTTGTGGATTCGGTCATTTTTAATACCCTCCATATAAAGGTTGGTAGTTGATTGCCTGTAAAGGCGGAGAAGAAAAAATGTCTTCTTCAACTCTACAGGCAAAATTCATCAACTAAGTGGGAGGGAGATCAGTTATTTTGATATTTGACCCACGCCAATTTTAGAAGTCCTATTGGATTGGGCCAGCAATCTATTAGAGTAATAACAAGAATGCCCATCACGGTAATTCCTGTTAGGCCTGCCATTAACATAGTTGCATCCATAATAATATCTCCTGAACATATACCATATCTAAACAGCATGACTAGCATGCTGGGTCCATGAGTATCTTTATTGAATTAAGCTCATGCCGGTTTCCTCACATAAGTCGATTTTTTTTAAAATTAAATTCAATAATAGTAAGATGCTATTCATGACTGAAGGGGTTTATTAATTAGCATATATTTCTCTTAAACATGATTTATTTCATATTAGAAAAAACACCCTCTGGTCCATTCAATTAATGACTTGTGCTCAATAATTCTTCAGACTATCGAGTTGATGGCGATCAGCCGCAATGCGTATCCTTGCAGAGAAATCGAAATAGCTGAAAGGCTGACAGGGAAAAAGGAGTTTGGCCGGTTCAGGGAAATTCCTAATACAATAAAATTAAGAATCATTGAAGTGACCAGGATATAAAAAGCCTGAAATTCCATCTTGCCCTCTTTGAGAATAGTTCTCCTTCGCGCAAAATAACCTCCACTTGCGGAAGGATGGTATCAACTATTTTTCGTTGACTTAAAGGAAGGCAGCGCATTCATTTTCCGGTCAATCCCCTTAACGGTTAATTGGATGTCATTGACCGAGGATTCGATGTAGCCCAACAATCTTTTCACATTGTTTACTTCGTCAAGACTTTTGATCGAGTTTTTCATGGCCAAAGAACAGTCGGAATCATTATTGTCTCCAGAGATTGCGGTAACTTCCTTTGCATCCACGTCAGGAGGCTGAATCAATGGATTTAACCCATTAAATAATAAAACACCTATTAAAAGAATCATCAAAAATTTTATATTGCGATTTAGGGTCATCGTTTTCTCCGATACTAGTTTAAGGTGTGGAACTGCGACCTGCCCAGAATGATTCCACCGATTATTCTATTTGCATTAATGCCGGGAAGACCTTGCACACCACATAGCCTGTTTTGCTTTTTTAATCTTTTGTTTTTTCTTGATGTGAGATTTCATAAATAAGCGCCTGCGTTTAAGTTCTTTAAATAAATCTTCCTTATTGAGTTGGTGTTTAAAAAACTTTCAACGCTTGATCGACCTGATTTTGACAAACGATTGCTTGAATAAAACGACCTCCAAATTATAAGAGCATGATGTTCCAGGCTATTTTTGACTGCTAATGGATTTTAACCATGACTTTCCTTTTCCTTTTTTTCTCCTGAAATTAGCAGGTGTCTCCAATTGCTTTAGCGACCGGATGTTCAATTTTTCTACCGAGATCACTTTTTTTAAAATTCCGGAACTGTCGTACACCTTAACTTCATTCATAAAATCACCTCGCATTAACATGTTTATTCCCTGAATTAACGGGCGAAAAAAAAGCCACTCCAAAAAGGAGTGGCAGAAATATAATGTCCTTTACGATTTTTTGAAGTCTTCCACTGAGAGAGTTACCAATAGGAAGGTAATTTCAGGGTACGCTTCTCAGTCAAGATAACAAGGAGAGTTATATTATTTATTTTTAATGTTCTCCATAAGTCAGCCATTGGTAGAGAAAGACAGTGAATTCGGTTGAATTTGCTCGTTTCAATTTCCCATTTTTGATATAAAATTAGGGCATTTCCAGTATCCATGCTATGCTGATTAAGTAAAGAAGGGTTGCTCAGTTGCAGTGTAGTTGATTCCTTCTAGTTTCTCGCCTAGAGAAGAGCTGTAAATACCATTTGGCCTAGCAGACCAAGGGAAGCTTTGTTTTCCTCGAAGTGGTTCTCTAAAAGTTCCTGCCTCCATCCAACCCAATTTTAGAACAGGGTAAACATTATCCGGATTTTCTGGAAGTGCATTCCCAATCAATTGCAGGAGAATAAATATTATGTCAACAGGAACGGTAAAATGGTTTAACGAAGGCAAGGGTTATGGATTCATTGAATCCGAGAGCGGTAAAGATTTCTTTGTTCATTACTCCGAAATTCAAGGGGACGGTTTTAAGACACTTGCAGAAGGTCAGTCGGTCGAGTTCGAGGAAGGTGAGGGCCCAAAAGGACCACAGGCCACCAAGGTGGCATCCAAATAAGAACCTCCGGGCATCATCCGGCAGAAATTTGGCTCTGCCGGAGTCTCCTCCGCCCCATATTTATGTGTAAGGGCTCGGCCAAATGGCCGAGCCCTTTTTCTTTTTATAAAAAGGAGAAAAGATGAATGTGCTCCATATAGCAACCCTAAACCGGCCCATCAGGCAGGATTTGGGTTACGGTCCTATCGAAACGGTTATTTACAACATCGATAAGGGGCTGCATAAATTAGGTCACCGTTCGATTGTTGCCTGTTCAGGGGATTCCCGTGTTGTTGGAGAACAGTTCACGACGATTGAAAATAGTTTCAGTGAGTACTGCACGACGGACACACGCGTGAAGCAGGAATATATGCGCAAACATATTGTCATGTCACTTGAAAGAGCACAAAAGGGTGACATTGATGTCATTCACATGCACGATGCCGACATGACTGAATATATTTTTAATGGAGTTTGCAAAAGTCCCGTTCCCATAGTGATGACGCTCCATGTTCCTGCAGAAGACCATGAAGGATTCTCGCGTTGGAATAAAACGCTCGATTCTTCTTCCAGCGCATATTTTGTCCCAATAAGTGAATTCCAGAGAAAGCAGCATCAAGGGTTAGTCAACGCGCAGAAAGTCATTCATCACGGCATTGATGTGGAAGACTATCCATTCAAAAGCAATACCGGCAAACAAGACTATTTATTCTCGATCGGCAGAATCACCCAAGATAAAGGACAGGACAAGGCCATTGAGATTGCGAAAAAATCTGGTTCCAGGCTGATCCTTGCCGGCAATGTCCAGAATAAGGCAAAAGACCGGGCATTTTTCAGGCAATTAAATAAATCATTCGACCTTGTGGTTGATGCTGAAATACCTTCCGCCGGTAGCGATTATTATGAAAGAATCATGAAACCCATTCTAGATTCAGACAAGCAGATCATTTATATCGGAGAAGTTGATAGCGTTCAGAAAAAGATGTGGTATCAGCACGCGCGGGCGACTCTCTTTCCTATTCAGTGGGGCGAACCGTTTGGGCTAGTGTTGATTGAATCCATGGCCTGCGGCACTCCGGTGTTGGCCTTTCGTAATGGATCGGTGCCAGAAATCGTTATTCATGGGAAAACGGGCTTCGTCGTGGATTCAATCAATGACATGATCAGGGCCGTAAGAGCAATTCAACTAATCGATCCCAATTACTGCCGTAAACACATTAAAGATAATTTCTCAATCGCCAGTATGGCGGAAAGATATTCCAAGCTGTATCAATGGATTGGAGATGAAAAGACTTTATGCCTAAAGACATCCCCGTAAGTAATGGGTCCTTTCATTTGAATTTTGATTCGGATTATCAGATCCGAGACATTTATTTCCCATTTATCGGGCAGGAAAACCATTCAAGCGGAAATCCTTTCCGCTTCGGCGTTTGGGCGGATGGACAACATTCGTGGATGGGACCGGAATGGAAAAAAGATTTAAGATATCATAATGATAGTCTTGTGACGGATGTTGTTCTAAAAAATGAGGCTTTGGGCTTGGAGCTCCGATGCTCGGATGTGGTGGATTTGGATTTGAACATCTACCTCAAAAAGATCGAGGTGTCCAACCTCAAAGACAAACCCCGTAAAGTCCGGCTCTTTTTCAGTCATGACTTCTATCTTTATGGGAATGACATTGGAGGCACGGCTTATTTTGATCCCCGGAGTTGTTCGCTCATCCATTATAAAATGCACCGGTATTTTCTGATCAGCTGTTGGGCACACGACCAATGGGGGGTGAAACATTTTGCCTGCGGAAATAGAAAGACTTCGGAAAGTTTGGAGACCGTTAAAGAGGCAGAGAACGGGGAACTTAGCGGGGAAGCCTCCGCATGGGGCTCGCCTCATTCCACCATTGGCATCTGGCTGGAATTGCCCGCCAAGGGGAAAACGACCGCTTATTATTGGATAACGGCGGGCACGAGATATCCCGAAGTCGCAAAGCTAAATCTGGAAGTCCACAAAACCACGCCGGAAGAACTCTTCAACCGCTCGTCGAAATACTGGAAAACTTGGGTACATAACGATTCCCGGGAGTTTCTATGCCTTCCCAAATCCGTGACCGACGTATTTAGCCGAAGTCTGCTTATATTGAGAACACAAATTGACAACCACGGTGCCATTATTGCCGCCAATGATTCTGATATTATACGCTTTGGAAAAGACACTTATTCGTATATGTGGGGGCGGGATGGTGCTTTTGTCGCCGCCGCTTTAGCTAAAGCCGGGTACTCGCATGCGTGCATGAAATATTTTGACTTTTGCGCCCGAGTTTTATCCGATGAAGGCTATTTATTCCAGCATTACAATCCGGATGGATCCCTTGCAAGTAATTGGCATTCATGGTTGGTCGCTGGCAAAGAGGTCCTTCCCATCCAGGAAGATTCAACCGCTTTGACTCTTTGGGCGCTTTGGATACACTACCAGAGTTTGAATGACGTAGAATTTATCAGGCCCCTCTACGGCACGCTGATTAAAAAATCGGCAGACTTTTTAGTCAGTTACCGGGACCCTCAAACGTTGTTGCCTTTACCTTCCTATGATCTTTGGGAAGAGCGATATGCACTGCACGCCTATACGGTTGCATCCGTGATAGCCGGTCTCAGAGCCGCTGCGAATTTTGCGAATCTTTTTCAAGACACTTCCCTGGCTGAGAAATATGACTCCGTGGCCGATGAAATGACTGGAGGAATCAACCAGCACCTTTACCATGACGGCCTGAATCGTTTTGCCCGTTCAGGCTCCAGAGTGGATAAGGGCTATAAACTTGATGAAGTCATTGACATCAGTCTGTTGAGCTTGGCAACTCTTGGGATTTTGGACCCTAAAGATCCGCGAATGATTGAAACAGCCACAGCTGTGCGCGAGCAGTTGTGGCTTAAAACTTCTGTTGGAGGTTGCGCCAGATACCAGGGTGATGTCTATCAGCGTGCGGAGGATAGCCCAAAAGACATTCCCGGAAATCCATGGTTTATCTCAACACTTTGGCTGGCGGAATATTATATCGATCAAGCAGAGAGTCAGCAGCAACTTCAAGCGACCCTTCCTTATCTTGAATGGTGTGGGAAAAATGCCCTTCCTTCCGGAGTGCTTGCCGAGCAAGTACATCCTGTAAACGGTTCACCTCTTTGTGTGTCGCCTCTCACTTGGAGTCATTCCGCCTTTGTTTGGACTGTTCTGCGATACACTGAAAAGTACAAGTCTCTTAAAAATTAATGGCTAACTAAAAAGTGTGAGTTATTTTTCAAAAAGGCCATAGTGTGGAGGCTCCTTAATTTAAATGTCTCTTTGATTGACTGAATGATAAGGTTGTTCTGGATCATTCCCAAAATCGGAAAACGTTTGACCTTAAAGGTCTTTAAGGCACCTCTCGCCTGCGATCGTTGGCTTGGAATTTTGGACTCTGATTTAAGGTAATATATCCTGATACCCTGTAAGTGATTTCAGCTATGATAAAACTATGATAGAAATTCCCCACCAGGGCGGAATCTATGGACCTAATGGATTCTATGGAGCACCTAAAACTCTCTAGAAAATAAAACAGAAAAGAGAAACCAGCCTGAAATCAAAATCTTCCAAAAATCTGCGGATTCACATTCGTAATCAGTAGGTCGACGGTTCAATTCCGTCCGCTGGCTCCATCCAATCAGTGCATCCGCTGATGTGACCCCCTCCCGCTTTCCTTTCTTTATCTTTTTGAATCCATACATCCTCCCACTTTTGTTTGGAAGAAATTCGCGCCAGCTAGTATAAGGACGGGCGGAGTCTTTTTTCCCGGCAATCCTGTCCGGTGCTTGCTGCGCGCGCGCAGTGCGCGGCCCCTTTTTCGTTCTTTTAAATTTCCGGGACGTGCGTGGCCGGCACCACAAACGATAGACGAGCAGGCCATGCAACTCACACGCATCGACTGGTTAATCGTCCTCTTGTTTTTCGCCGTTTCGTTGATCATCGGCGCCTGGGTCAGCAAGCGGGCGGGCCGCAATGCGGAGTCGTTTTTTCTGTCCGGCCGCAACATGCCCTGGTGGCTGCTGGGGATATCCATGGTGGCCACCACCTTTGCCGCCGACACGCCGCTTTTGGTGACGGACATCGTGCGCAATCACGGCGTTGCCGGAAACTGGATCTGGTGGGCGTTTTTGTTGACGGGCATGCTGACGACGTTCGTTTACGCGAAACTGTGGCGCCGTTCCGGAGTGGTGACGGATCTGGAGTTTTACGAGCTGCGTTACAGCGGTAGATCGGCGATGGCGGTGCGGGCGTTCCGCGCGGTGTACCTCGGCGTGTTTTTCAATGTCGTGGTGATGGCGACCGTATCGCTCGCGGCGATCAAAATCGGCGCGGTGATGCTGGGCACCAGTCCGCTTGAAACGATTCTCGTTGCGGGCACGGTCACCGTCATCTTCAGCTCCATGGGCGGTTTCGCCGGCGTTGTGATGACGGACCTGGTGTTGTTTGTGATCGCCATGGCGGGTTCCATAGCGGCGGCGTCGGCGGCGCTGAGCCATCCGGACGTGGGCGGCCTGGAGAACCTGTTCCGTCATCCCGATGTCGCGGACAAGCTGTCGATGCTGCCGGATTTTTCCAACACCGGTTTTGCGCTCACCGTGTTCATCATTCCGCTTGCGGTGCAGTGGTGGAGCGTGTGGTACCCCGGTTCCGAACCCGGCGGCGGGGGCTATGTGGCGCAGCGAATGCTGGCGGCGAAGAACGAAAAGCACGCCATGGGAGCGGTGCTGTTGTTTCAGCTGGCGCATTATGCCCTGCGCCCCTGGCCCTGGATCGTGGTCGCGCTGGCCTCGCTGGTGGTTTTCCCCGATACCGCGGCGATCGTCGCGGCATTTCCGAACGTCGATGCGGATGTGATCGGCCACGACTTCGCCTACCCGGCGATGCTCACCTTCCTGCCTCCGGGTCTGCTGGGCCTGGTGGTTGCCTCGCTGGTTTCCGCCTACATGTCCACCATGTCCACCCAGGTCAACTGGGGCTCATCCTATATCGTCAACGATGTTTACAAGCGTTTCATCCATCCCGGTGCCGGCGGCAAAACCCTGGTGCGGGTCGGTCGGGTGTCCACCCTCGCCTTAATGGCATTGTCCTGTTCGCTGGCGTTGTTTCTGGAAAGCGCGCTGCAGGTGTTCAACATACTGCTGTCGATCGGCGCCGGCACCGGTTTGCTGTTCATCCTGCGCTGGTACTGGTGGCGCATCAATGCCTGGAGTGAGATCGCCGCCATGGTCGTCTCGTTCATCGCGGCGCTTTACTTTCAGTTGGCGGAGCTGCCCGGCTTAAGCGAATGGCAGAAACTGCTTGCGGCCATCGCCGTGACCACCGCCGGATGGGTTGCCGTCACCTACCTTGCGCCGGCCACGGACAAAGCCACATTGCGCGCCTTCTACCGTCTGATCCAGCCGGCCGGTCCCGGCTGGCGGCGGGTGATCGACGCGGCGCGGGCCGACGGCGAAGCCTTGCCCGTGGATGCCGGGGGAGGGCGGCTTCCCCTGGCGCTTGTCTGCATGGCGGTGGCGTGCCTGGCGGTCTATGGATTTTTGTTCGCGGTCGGCTACGCCTTGTACGGCAACACGCCCTTGTCGATTTTTCTGTTTTTGGTTGCGCTGGGATCGGCGTTGTTTGTGTGGCGCAACTGGAAAAAACTGTGAGGAGCCGTGCCCCCCGTCTGCGATTTCCCTCAGCTCTAAGGCCGCGGACTTGCATTCACGGTTCGCCTGCATGCGTTCTGCATGATCCTTCAATCAAAACCAGTGATAAAATTTGTTAAAAATATATTGAAATTTTAATCAATATAATTTTAAATGCGCAGGTAATGCGCTCTTTCTAAAAAGAAAGATCTCTCCGGACACGCTGCAAATTTTCCAGATTTTTTCCCATCAAAGCGAACGTCAACGATCGTTTTTCACAAAACGGTTTTTAGAATTTGAAATTCCCGCTGCATCGACCCAGGGAATTTCCTCATAGCGCGTTCTCATCACACGGCGGCTCAATGAATTTTGCAACTCCTGGAAGCAGACGCTTCTGAGCCGGCCCTGCTGATTTCAATACAGCTCAGGCACACAAGCGCAATGCTTGCTCGCACGCGTGCCGATCGATCTCCTTTTCCTGTTTCGGGAAAGCATGCACACGCATTTGTTGAACCTGTATCGACAGTATCCGGCCGGCCGTCTGCTCGCGGTGGACGTGTTTCGCGGCTTGATGGTGGCGGCGATGATCCTGGTCAACAACCCCGGCAGCTGGGGCTACGTGTACGCTCCCATGCTGCATGCCGACTGGCATGGCTGGACGCTGGCCGATCTGGTTTTCCCGTTCTTTTTATTCATCGTGGGCATGTCCATTGTCATGGCGCTGGAGCCGGAGAACCGGCCGCGTCCGGTGAACGCGGCGCTCTATAAAAACATCGTGGTGCGCAGCGCAAAACTGTTCGCGCTGGGATTGTTCCTCAATCTTTTTTACTTCAATTTTTACCAGGCCGGATACAACTGGTTCAGCGACATGCTGCCGAACGTGCGCATCATGGGCGTGCTGCAGCGCATCGCCATCGTCTATCTGTGCACCAGCCTGCTGGTTCTGAATTTTCAGCTGCGCGGCCGCGTTTTGTGGCTGATGGGTTTGCTGGCCGGCTATTCGGTGTTGATCCTGCACACCTCCTACGGGGATTCGAATCAGTATTCGGGATTGCTGGAGCATGGCAACAGCCTTCCCGCCTACATGGATTCCTTGCTGTTGGGAGCCAGCCACGTTTATTACAACACGGCGACGCCGTTCGTCTACGACCCGGAGGGTCTGTTGTCCACGCTGCCGTCCATCGCCACCTGTCTGAGCGGCGCGCTTGCGGCGACCTGGTTCCAGCGACCGGACATCCATCCCTCGACCAAACTGCGCAGGCTCGCCGCGTCCGGTCTCGCCGCCGCTGTGATCGGGCAGCTGCTGCATACCGTTTTGCCGATCAACAAAACGCTGTGGACGCCGACGTTTGTTCTTTTATCTTCCGGGCTGGCGGCGGTCAGTCTGGCCGGACTGATCGTGCTGCTCAAAAGCAGGCCGTGGAGGTTGTGGGCGGCGCCGTTCGCCGTGTGCGGCTTGAACGCCATCACCTTTTACACTCTGCAGGGAGTGCTGGCGGGTATCCTCTCCATGGTGCAGATGGGCGGCGTTGGAACGCTGAAGGACTGGCTGTTCGAAAATTGGTTTCAACCGCTCTTTGGCGGATACAACGGATCGATCCTGTTCGCCTTCGTGTTTCTCATACTGGTCTACCTGCCGTTGCAGATCATGCACGACAAACGGATTTTTTTTAAAGTATGACCGGTCTGTCAGAGTCAAATAGTCTGATCGAGGTATATACAGAACATACTGTTTTATTTTACAATACGGCTTCTTTGGTGAGCGCCAGCTTGCTGAGTTTTATGAATCGAGTCTCAAGTGAAAGGATGGGCCAAAGAGCCCGTTGTCCCCGCAATCTGTAATTCCGGCGCCGTCCGGACGGATCACCGTAGTCGATCCGGTCTTTGTTTCCCCAAAGCAAAACTCAAACTAGGCAGTCTCTTATTAACCGGCCACAAAAGGGTTCAAGATCATGCCTCTGAACAGGTCGTTGAGTCGGCTTCTCTCCTCTGGTAAAGACCATTTTGCACATCCAGGCAGATTCCTCACGATTCCGGCACTGGTCGTTTGCCTTGCACACATCGGTGCCGCCGAGTCTTTAGCCGGAAACGCCGTTCGGCTCGACAAAGCGGACCGGATCGACCCGCCCGCCGCGCGGCAGACAGAAATCCAACCAAACCGCAGCGCCACTCCCGTCCTCATACCCGCGCCCATGCAGATTGTGTGGCAGAAAGAAACACGCGCGCTCCCCGGCACACTCACCGTGAACGCCGGTCATCCTGAGCTTGAATCCTTAAAGCCGTTTTTGGCGGGCCTGCGGGGAAACCTGCACTTGCAAATCGCGGATACCGGATTGGGGGCGGAAGGATATCAACTGGAAGTGAGCCGCGACCGCATCACGCTGCGCGGAGAAAGTCCGGCCGGTGTGTTTTACGGCCTGCAGACGTTAAGGCAGCTGATGCCGGAAGAGGGCGACTCGATCTTGCAGATACGCATCCACGACAAGCCGCGTTTTGCCTATCGCGGCCTCATGCTCGACGTGGCGCGGCATTTCATGCCGCCTGAATACGTCAAACGATTCATCGACCGGATGGCGCAATACAAATTCAACCGTTTTCACTGGCATCTGACGGACGACCAGGGCTGGCGGATTGAAATCAAAAAATACCCGCGCCTGACCGAAATCGGCAGTGTGCGCAGCGAAACCATGGTCGGACTGATCACCGACAATCCTCTCCGCTACGACGGCACCCCGCACGGCGGTCATTACACGCAGGAGGAAATCCGCGAGATCGTGCGTTACGCCGCCGCCCGGCACGTGACGGTCATTCCGGAAATCGAGATGCCGGGACATTCGACGGCCGCGCTCGCCGCCTACCCGCAACTCGCCTGCACCGGCGAAACATTGAGCGTCTCGAAGATATGGGGCGTGCACCAGGACATCTACTGCCCGCATGAAGAGACGTTCCGCTTTCTGGAGGATGTGCTCACCGAGGTCATGCACCTGTTTCCCGGTCCCTACATCCACATCGGTGGTGACGAAGCGCCGAAGGACCGATGGGCGGCGCACGCCGCCCAGGCGGTCATTGAGCGCGAAGGCCTGCGCGACGAACATCAGCTGCAAAGCTACTTCATCGAACGCATCGAAAAGTTCGTGAACGCGCGCGGACGCAAGATCATCGGCTGGGACGAAATCATGGAAGGCGGCCTCGCACCCAACGCCACGGTCATGTCGTGGCGCGGTATGGGGGGCGGCATCACCGCCGCGAGGGCCGGACACGACGTGGTGATGGCGCCCTCCAGCCATACGTATTTCGATTATTATCAGTCGCAGGCGCCGGGCGAGCCGCTTGCGATCGGAGGTTACACGCCGCTCGAGAAAGTCTACGCGTTCGAGCCCGTTCCGGACGCGCTGTCAGAGCAAGAGCGCACCCGGGTATTGGGCGCCCAGGGGCAGATCTGGACCGAATACATGAAGACCGGCGCCGCCGTGGACTACATGGCCTACCCCCGCGTACTGGCGCTCGCCGAGGTGATCTGGTCGCCCCGCAAAAAGAGAGACTGGCACGGTTTCGTTCACCGGCTGGACGCGCATCTGCCGCGGCTGGAAAAAACCGGCATCAAAGTCGCGCGCAGCCTGTACGACGTGGACATCGCACTCAACCAAAGCGGCAGTGGACTCACTCTCGATCTCGCAAGCCGTGTGAAAGACAGTGAGATCCGCTTCACCTGGAACGGCAGCCCGCCCAAAGCCGACTCTTTCCTTTATGAAGGACAGATTTCATTGGCTGGAGCCGGAGAAATCCGGGCGCAGCTGTTCCGCCACGGCCGGCCGCTGGGTAAAGTCACCGTGCATCCCTTTTCGGCTGAAGACTGGACTCCGGTGTCTTCCGTGTATCCGGCTGCGCAAGCCGTTGCACCTTGATTGGTTCGATCGAAAACGCTGCCTTGGTGTGAAACAACTGCTGCCCCGATCTCCTTTTTGGGTGAGAGTGATCGAGAAGACGCCCGCCCGCAATTCCGTCCCTCCCTAAAAAACAATGCTGCGTTTTAAAAAAGTTGTTTCTTCACGCACACCTCTTTTATGTTAGGGAGCAGTGCTCAGCTCCCATTGCTTTCATCTGTTTTGACTTTCATGCGGCGGTTTCTTCCATTTCATCTGCTTGCGATTGCCCTGTACGGTTTTTTCACCGTTCCCGCAGGCGCGGCTCCGTCTGTTCAAAAAAGCGCCGCGGCGAGTCCCACAGGTCCCATCACAATGCAATGCCCCAACAACGGGTCCCAGGATGCGACCGCCTGCGTGCAGCAGACCATCAACAGGATGGTGGCGACCAACAAAAGCGGCGCCATCGTGTGTCCGGACGGCCGCTACCCGATCCGCGACACCCTGCTGTTCGACGGCTGGCCGGCGCAAAATCCGCCGTTCTCGTTCGGCGGCGACACCAACAGCTCCACCAACGTCGGCGGCACCGGCGGCTGCCAGTTCATCTGGCGCGGTGAGCCGGGAAAACCCATGTTCCGCCTGCGCGGCACCAAATTCGTTCACCTGCACGATTTCAGCGTCACCGCCGACCGCCCGATCGATGTGGTGGTTCAACTGGAGACCAAGGCCGGGCACACGATCCGGGAAGGCCGGTTTTCCCGCATCCGCATGGAAGGCAGGTCCAACGGCCACATCGCAAAATGCTTTCGCACGGTGGACGGCGACACCGGCGGCATGCGGCTCAAGCCCGGGGGACGGGGACCCGACGCCAACAACGACCTGCACCATTTCGAGGACATCGAGTGCACCAATTATAAGACCGCCGCATTGTCGTTTGAACACAGCCAGTCGAAGTGGCATCTGATCGAAAACCTGCACTGCGGCGGCAATGAACGGCATTTTTTGAAATTCGACTGGTCCAAAGGCGATGAAAAGACCGCGGGCCCGTATTGCGTGACCACCTCCCTGGCGAAAGGCGGCGGCCAGCCGGGAAACGGCGGCTCGTTTCGCATCGTCCACGGCGTCGCGTTCCGCAACATCATCGATTTCTGGATCATGAATCCCAACGACGTCACCACCATTTCCGGAGTGCTCGCGGAAAACTCCGGGCGGTTCGCCCGCATCGGCCCGAAAGGCTATTCCGGCGTCGGTTTCACCGTCAACATTCACGGCAACCGCGTTCATGCAGACCGCAACCACATCCCGCCCCAGGGCGAAATCATCTGGCTCGGCACCAAAGGCCCGTTCAACATCTGGGGCAACGAGTTCAATTCGCACACAGAAAGCCAGATGAAAATCAAAGTGCACACGGCGGATGCGGTGGTGCATCTGTGGGGCAACGAATTTCCCAAGGCAGGGTCGGTGGAAACATCGCCCGTCGCCGGCAGCGACAAGCGGGTCCATCGCTGGGGCAACGTGTACCGCGACGCGCAGGGAAAAAAAAGCCGGATGCGTGCGGATGAGATGAACATGGGCTTCGGCATGGGAGAAAAAGGCCAGTGCCTGAAATCCAACGGCGATGAGAAAGCTTCCTGGGGACCCTGTTGAACTTGCTTTCCTTATAAAACACGTTGTTCCCCAAAGCGGGATCGCTGAATCCCGCCGGTCCATCCTCGCTGTTCATTCCTTTCTATAAAATTAAATTCAAAATAAATTTAAATAATTTTCGCTTGAGTAAAATATTTTATGTGAATTTAATGATTAATTTTTTATCCGCTTGCGATCCAAAAAAAATCAATCCGTGAAACGCTTTGTATAAAACACCTTCCCGGAGTTCGAGTTTTCTCCCCGCAAAAATAGTCTAGAAAGTCGATAAGTTTTTCCACTATTTAACCGATTATTATTAAAGAAATCATTGAGTGCCGGAAAAGTAACTTCTATTAAAAAAAGGGGAGAATGATGAAAAGGATAGGCGTTTGTCTCGGTTTGATTTTGTCGCTTTTTATTCTGAAAGGCGCGACCGTTCACGCCCACGGAGACGGTGTGAAGCCGGTGATTCTGTTCGGGGCTTTCGGAGAAACCCCGCCACCGGGGCCGGTTCTGGTGTTGGAGCTGTTTGGAGAGCGGCTGCACGTTCACGGAGATGACCCGGAAGTACTGATTGGAAACGCGGTGTTGAATGTGCGTGAGAAAGACCTGGACGGAAATCAGGTGATCGTCGACGGCCTGCCGCCGGGCCTGCTGCCGGGAGCGCATCTGATTGTGCTTAAAAATGACAACGGACGTTCGGAATTTGTGGTCTTCTTCGGATTCGATCCTCTGGTCGGACCTCCCGGCCCGCCGGGTCCTCCTGGCCCTCCCGGTCCAGCCGGAGCATTGGGGCAGAGCATCCATACGAATGAGGTGCTGGTCGACAATGCCTCGATTTTCGTGAACTGCCCGGCCGGAAAAGTGGTCACAGGCGGCGGCTTCATCCATAAGGCCAACTCACCGCTTTCCGAACCGCCGGTGGTGGGACTGCAAAATTTCCCCTCCGGGTTCCGCACCTGGAAAGTGCATGTGGTCGATTTGACGGGCAAGCCCAAAAACACCAAGGTCATCGCGTATGCCGTGTGTGTGAACGGGACGCCGGACTGATTGAGTCCAGGCTCTCATGGGCATGAGGGCCGCGTCGCAAAAAAAAATAGCGGCACCCAAAAAGAAAAGCCTGATGGAATCCCCATCAGGCTTTTTCTTTTTCGTTTGAATTGAGACCGGGCTGGAAACGGTCAATCGTATTTTAAGGAACGGATGTCATCCCAGATAAAATCGTCGCGAACGCCGGACGCCGTATCCAGTTTGTACCGGTTAGGCGAAAGCCATTCGATGATGAAGCGGTACGGAAGCCGGGTGTTGCTGTCGATCTTCGCGGAACGGATCTGTTTGACCGTCAGGTTTCTCGACGCGCGCAGGTCGGCTCCACACAGGTTCGCCTTTTTCAAAACCGTGTCCTGAAAATCCGCTCTCCGGCAGTCCGCTCCTTCAAGATCCGCCCTGGTCAGATCCGCACCCTTCAGATTCGTCCGTTCAAGATGCGCGTGTTTGAAATTGGCCTGCCTTAAGCGCGCCGACTCAAAATCGTACAGGTATAGATCCGCCGCGAAAAAATCCGCTTTGTCGAGAAGGCACCGCCGCAGGCTCGGTCCTCGAAAGCGGGATTGCGGATGCGTTTGCGCGCTGCGGTTTTCAGACAGAGTGCTGCGGCCGCTTAATTGTTGCGGTGCATCCGGGAACAGGTCCAGTTGACGTAATTCGGGAAACGAGGCCCGTGCCTGCGTTTCCAGGTCTTCCGTCTCACTCAGGCGGTTGAAATCGGCATTGTGTTGATACGGCCGGAACACCGCGGACGGCCGGTTTTTGGAGACCACAGACGCTCCCAGCTTTTCCAGCAGAAAGGCCCAGATTTTTCGGTCTCCGAACAAATCCAGTTGCAGGTTTGAACAGGATCGCACTTTATCCATAAATCCAGTCTCCAAAATCCGTGATCGATCAAAACGTCACCGAAGATAGAGAGCAAGTTTGATGCCTTGCTGTGATCCTTGCCGGATGCTTGCAACAAGAGCAGGGTTGAAGTCCGCTCTGTCTATAAGGAAGAGCTCAAACCCATTGATCATTTTTGTATGATTCGGAACCTGATCAAAGAACATTTCAGGCGTCGGGATTTTGACTGATCCCTTCATGGAAGGCGTCCCTGTTTGATAAAGAATAGATTTCCAAAGAATCGAATGAGCCGCGATCGCCGTCCGTCTGCTGAATAATGGTGCCGGACCCTTTTTCCATCAGGCCTTCCCCTCCTCCCTCCTTTTGAGCTTTTCTTTGGCAGTTACGTTCTCTTTTTACTTTTCACTAATAAGATTTCCCATTCGTTTGAGGCTGAATCGACCGGAAACCCCGAAGCCGCCCGGCACAGATTTTCATCGAGCCGTTTGGGGCTAATTCCTCTCCGCTAAACTGAAAAAGACTCTCATTAGGATCACATTTTCACAGTTGGGTTTTATGACGCCAAGGCGTCAAAAATCAAGGCATTGGATGGTTTGTTGGCGCGCGGAACCGCGTAACTCGTTTTGTTTGTTGGAAAACCCGGTCGGCATGATGTTTGCTCTTTGAAATCAACAGGTTCAGAGGCATTGCTTGAGTGACACCGTAAAAGCGGCAAAACAGCCTCATTCACTTTGATTGTGGTCACCAAAAGCCGGGCGGGTGTTTCGGCTTTCCACGCCAACTCCTCAGACACGAAAGAGCCCATGAAAAGTTTAAGTCCCATCACGTTGACCGAAGAGAAAAAACTGCGCGACTACACCCGCATATTTTTAAAAAGAAAAAAGACCCTGTTCTTTTTTGTGGCGATCGCCGTGATTTTTGCCGCATTCCATTCGATGCGGTCGCCGAAGGTCTATGTCGCCACCACCCAGCTGTTGATCGAACGAAAAGCGCCCAAGCCCCTTTCCGTGCAGGAAATCGTCGTTTGGGACAACCACAATTCGGATTTTTATAAAACGCAGTACGAGCTGTTGAAGGACCGGGACCTGATCAAGCAGGTGATCAAAAAGCTCAAGCTGGAAGAAAGCGAGGAGCTGCTCGGAAAGCCCGGAGTGAGCCCGATGGCCTGGGTGAAGCGCGCGGTCAAATCCGTCTTTGCGGCTCTGGGACTGTCCGGCGCGCAGCCGGCCATTCCTTCGAGCAAGGACCCCTACACGCCGCTGATCGACGCGTTTCTGGAAAAGCTCAAGGTGAATCCCATCATCAACAGCCGCCTGGTGAACGTGAGCTTTGAAGGATACTCGCCGGACAAGGTCGCGAACATCGCCAACACCATCTCCGAACTGTACATCGAGAAGAATCAGTTTCTCAGGAGTTCCATCGAGATGGAGGCCAAGGTCTGGCTCTCCGAGCAGGCCAAGGATTCCCGCAAGAGAGTGGAGGATTCCGAGAAGAAAATCGAGGCGTTCAAGATCAAGAATGAAATCCGCGAGTTCGAAACGAAACGGGAAATCGCCACCGAAAAGCTGAATCAGTTCATAAAGAACAAAGCCACCGTCAAGGCGGAAAAAGAGCAGTTGAACGGAATCCTCGAGCAGCTCCGGAAAATGAAGAACGACCCGTTGCGCATCGCGCAGTCCCTGCCGGATAAGATCAAGAACGAAATCTTGCGGGAGATGACCCGGGACTACGCCCAGCTGTTGAATGAGCGATCCGAAATGAGAAAGAAGTTCCGGCCCATCCACCCTTCCATGGTCGAAAACGGCAGGAAGATCAAAGTGCTGGAAGAGCGTCTGGCGCTTGAGGTGGACCAGTTGATCCGGGGGCTCAAGATCCGGTATCAGGCGCTGCAATCGCAGGAGCGTTCGGTCGATTCCGCGATCCGTTCGCAGAAGGCCTTTCTGGTCAAGCTGGATAAAAACTCGGTTCAGTTGAACGTGCTGAAGCGGGAGGCGGAGAGCAACGGCAAGCTGTTCGAGTCTCTCATTCATCGGCTGGACGAGGTCGGCGTGGTGTCCCAGTTCAAGGAGACCAATGTCCGCATCGTCTATCCTGCGGAAGTGCCGACCCAGCCTGCCCGGCCGAAGACCGCGCAAAACCTCATACTGGCCTTGTTCGGCGGGCTCTTTTTCGGCGGGGTGGTCTGCTTTTACCGCGAATCCACCAACTCGAAAATCAGTTCCATCGAGGAAGTGGAAGACCAGATTCCGTTTCCCCTGCTGGGGGTCGCCAGCCGGTTCGACACGGCAAAAAGCCGCTTCCCGGTGTTGAAGGATCCCGATTCGCAGTTCGCCGAAGAGATCCGCCTCATCCGCACCAAGCTGATGTTCGCCTCCAAGGAGTCCGAAAAGAAAGTTTTTCTGGTCACCAGTTCCTCGCCCGAAGAAGGCAAGACGACCCTGGTTTCCAATCTGGCGCTGGCGTTCGCGCAGATGGGCAAGCGGGTGTTGATCCTCGATACGGATCTGAGGAAAACCCAGGGGCCGCATTTCGCCAACCGCCCCGGAGAGCCGGGTCTCAGCGATTATATTCTCAAGGACCGGGATGTCCATGAGGTGGTCAAGGAAACGCAGGTGAAGCATCTGTACATCGTCAGCCGCGGCAACTATCTCGAGCAGCCTGGAGAAACCCTCAATGACGAGAGATTCGAAGAGCTGGTGGGGGAATTGAGGATTAATTTCGATGTCATCCTGGTGGACGCACCGCCCGCCATTTATTTCGCGGACGCTTCCATGGTCGCGCGCAGCTGCGACGGGGTGATCTTTGTTCTGGAGTCGGGCCGGCATTCCAAAAACATCATCGACCGGACGCTGAAGCAGCTGGTGCCCGGACAAAAGCTGGGCCTTGCAGGCGTCCTGGCTAAAAAGGCGGGTGAGAGTGAAACCGCTTTCGCGCGCCACTCTTCCTGGCCCGAGGTGATCGGTGTGGTTCTGAATAAATTCGATTACAAAGTGGAGAGTTACTACAAGGATCTGGAACGTTATCTCAAAAAAGACAGCGGCGATTCCGGGGCGATGCGCGGTTTCGTTGTGCGGGGGCTGCGGGGCGTCCTCAGGCGCGTGGATCCGGAAGTGCGTAGGAAAAAAGCTCAGGAGCTTTGAGCGGCTGCGTTCGTTCGACGTGAAAGCGGGAATTCACTTTAGAGGAAGAATCATGAAAATTTTAAACGTGGTCGGAGCGCGGCCCAATTTCATCAAGATGGCTCCGATTCTGGCGGAGATGGACCGGTTCCCTCAGATCACCTGGAAGCTGCTGCACACCGGTCAGCATTACGACGTGAACATGAACAAGGTGTTCTTCGAGCAATTGCGGATTCCGCGGCCGCATTTCAACCTGGAGGTGGGTTCGGGCAGCAATCCCCGGCAGGTGGGGGAGATCCTCAGCCGGACCGAGGCCATCGTCGATCAGGAGCGGCCGGACGCGCTGCTGGTTGTGGGCGATGTGAACTCGACGATCGGCTGCGCGCTGGTGGCGGCCTACAAGGGGATCGCCGTGATCCATGTGGAGGCCGGTCTGCGTTCGTTCGACCGCAGCATGCCGGAAGAGATCAACCGCATCCTCACCGACCGCATTGCGGATTTTCTGTTCATCACGGAATCCTCCGCGGAAAAAAACCTGCTGCACGAAGGAGTCGACCCGGAAAAAATTCATTTCGTCGGCAATGTGATGGTCGACACGCTGGAAAAATTCAGGACCCATGCGGAAGCGGAGAGCCGCATCCTGGAGGATCTCGAACTCGATGCGAGGCAATACGCGTTCATGACCCTGCACCGGCCCGGCAATGTCGACGACCCGGATGTTCTGAAGGGAATCCTGGAGGCGGTGTCCGAAATCGCGGAATCCCTTCCGGTTGTGTTTGCCATGCACCCGCGCACGGAAAAGAGAATCCGCGAATTTTCGCTTGCCGGCCATTTGGCGAAGGTGCGAACGCTTCCTCCGAAGCCCTATTTCGATTCGCTCAAGCTCATGGCCAACGCAAAATTGGTTCTCACCGATTCCGGCGGGATGCAGGAAGAAACCACGGTCCTGGGCGTGCCCTGTCTCACGCTGAGAATGAACACGGAAAGACCCGTCACATTGAGTGAGGGGACCAGCACGCTGGTGGGTCCTGATAAGAAAAAAATTCTGAGCGAGGCGAACCGGGTGCTGGAAAACGGCATTCCGAATCACAGCCGCCCTCAGTTGTGGGACGGTTTTGCATCCCGCAGGATCGTCGAGACCCTGATTTCTTCCGGCAATGCGTTGCGGCGGCCGCACGCAAAGTCAAGCGGTGGGCTGCATGCGGGAATGGCGGTCCGGGCTGAAAAGGAGATTGCAAGCGCTTGAACAACGTAGCTTCCGAAACAACACAGCGGCTGGAGCTGACCCGGCGTTTTTCAAAAGGGACGCTGGCCAACCTGCTCACCCAGTTGATCCACGCTGCCGGTCAACTGGCAGTGATTCCTGTGTTCCTCATCTGCTGGGGCAAAGAGCTTTATGGCGAGTGGCTGGTTTTGTTTGCGGCGGTGGGCTATCTCAAGCTGGTCGATGTCGGCGTGCAGCATTACGTCATCAACCGCATGAATCAGTGTCACGCGCAGGGCCAGCGGCTCGAATTCACGCGGGTATTGCACAGCGCGTTTTTCTGGAGCACGGCGCTGTCTCTGGGATTGATCCTTTCGGTCTCTGTGTTCGCATTCCAGTTTCCCGTTGAGCGCTGGCTTGGATTCACGGTGACGGATCATTTCACGGCGGCCAGCGTGGCCGTGTTTTTTGCCGTGCAGGTGGTGGCGTCGATCCCTCTGGGTCTGATTGCGGGGATTTATCGCACGATCGGTGAGTATCCCCGTGGAGTGATGGTGGCCAATGTCCAGCGTCTTTTCTTTTATTGCGTCACCATCGGATCGGTCTGGGCCGGGGGTGAGCTGGCTGTGACCGCCCTCATGCAGTTGCTGCCTTTGTGCGGAGCGGCGTTGTTTGTGGTTTGCGATTTGAAGAAGCGCCATCCCTGGGTGTATTTGGGGATTCGTGAACGGGATCACGGACTGGCCCTGTCTTTTTTGCAGCCGAGCCTGCTGTTTTTTTTGATGACCGTCTCCATGATGCTGACCGTTCAGGGCACCTCCATCCTCATCGGCGCGGTCGTGGGGGCGGGAAGCGTCGTGCTGTACGCCACGCTCAGAACGTTCACAAACTTCATCCGCCAGGGCGCGGCGGCGGTCAATCACGCGCTCTGGCCGGACATCACCGCCCTGGAATCGCAGGGCAGGTACGACACCTTGCGGGCCATCCACCAGCTTGGCGTGAAATCCCTGTTGCTGCTTTGTTTCTTCTTTGCGATTTTTTTTCATTTCGGCGGTGAGGCCATTGTCACGCTGTGGACGCAGGGGAAACTGGAATTCGATCAGTGGCTGCTGGACGTGTTTCTCCTCCATCTTATCATCCAGGGAATGTGGCTCAACAGCTCGATCTTTCTTTCAGCGACTAACCACCATCAGCAGCTGGCGAAAGTGCAGTTCTTTTCGGCCTGTGCGGGACTTTTTCTGGCATGGCTTTGGATCGAACGCTATGGCCTGCCGGGTGTGGCGCTGGGTGTCTGTATTCCGGAAATCCTGCTGATGGCCTGGTTCGTACCCCGCGAGGCGTGCGCGCTCATCGGTCAGGATGCCGGGAAATTCTGCAAAGAGGTTTTTCTGAAAGGGCTGCTGCTTTTCATCGCCCTGGGTTTGAGCGCCGCATGGCTTTGGGGATTGCCTGTATTCGGGAATTTTGTGTTGCGGCTTGGCTTCATGGCGGCGGCAGTCGCGGCTCTGGGATACATTCTGGCCTGGAGTTTCTGGTTCGACGGCAGAGACAAGGAAATCATCCGCAAGGTTCTGAGTCCGCTGTTTCCTGTGAAGCGATTGTGGCGTCTGGGGGCATCGAATTGAACGCAGTTGAAAAAGAGATGCAAATGAAAACGATGAAGGAAGAAGACCGCCAGTCAAGCTACTACGCCACGACGGCTGAGGACTATCACCAGGCACATGCGTCGGTGGAAAGCGAGCACCAGATCGCCCTGAGCTTTCTCATGGGAATGCTCGATCATTTCAAAATCCGATCCATCCTCGATGTCGGCGCCGGAACAGGAAGGGCGCTGCTCTTTTTCAAGAACCAAAGGCCGGACCTCGATGTGCTGGGCGTGGAGCCGGTTCAGGAATTGAGAGAGGAAGGGCACCGCCGCGGTCTGGGGAGCGAGATTCTGGTTGCCGGGAACGGAACGGATTTGCAATTTCCCGATGCTGCGTTCGACCTGGTGTGCGAATTCGGGATGCTGCATCACGTGAAAAATCCGGATCGGGTGGTGGCGGAAATGCTGCGCGTCGCCAAAAAAACGATCTTTCTGTCAGACTGCAACAACTTCGGCCAGGGTTCTTTATTTGCCCGTTCGTTGAAGCAGGGCATCGATAAATTGGGTCTCTGGAAATTGTTCAACTTCATTCAGACCAGAGGGAAGGGGTACAAGTTTTCGGAAGGAGACGGCCTTTATTACTCGTATTCCCTTTTCAATAACCTAAAGCAGATACAACGTCAGTGCGAAACCGTGCATTTTTTGAATACCAAAAACGCGGGTGCAAACCTGTATCGATCGGCCGGCCATCTCGCTTTGCTGGGAGTCAAGGGATGAAAGTGTCGGTGTCTGTAGGAGGCAGGTTCCACGCGTTCGACCTCGCGTCTCAGTTGCAGAGGCACGGTCATCTCAACCGGCTGATCACGACCTATCCCAAGTTCAAGGCGCGGGAGTGGGCGATTCCGAATGACAAGATCACTTCCATCATGAGCAACGAAGTGCTGCGGAGAGGGTGGCGGCGGGTGTCAAAAGCGCTTGGCTTGAGCTTCAACCTGCAATACTGGTTCAGCGAGCGGTTCGACCGGCTGGCGGCAAAATACATCACGGGGGAGGAGGATATTTTCGTGGGCTGGTCGAGCCAGTCGCTGCATTCGATGAGAAAGGCCCGGGAGCGTAAAGTCCTGACTGTTCTGGAGCGGGGCTCCACGCACATTCTGTTTCAGGACAAAATCCTGAAAGAAGAATACCAGCACTGCGGCTTGTCGCCGAGGCTGCCGCATCCCAAAGTGATCGAAAAGGAAATGAGGGAATACGAGGAAGCGGACTGCATTTCGATTCCCAGCCGGTTTGTCAAGAAAACCTTTGTCGACCACGGTGTTCCGGAAAACAAATTGATCCACACGCCTTATGGCGTGAATCTCATCGATTTCTTTCCATTGGAAAAAAACGACAACACATTTCGTGTCATTCACTGCGGTTCCCTCAGTCTGCAGAAGGGGGTGCATTATCTGATTCAGGCGTTTCACGAATTGAGTCTGAAAAACGCGGAGCTGTGGTTGATCGGTCCGGTTCAGGAAGAGATGACACCTTATTTGAAAAAATACGGCGACCCCCGCATCCATGTGAAGGGAACCTATCCGCAGAACCGGTTGAAAGAGCTGTATTCCCAGGGTTCCGTTTTTTGTCTGGCGTCGATTCAGGAAGGGTTGGCCATGGTCATTGCGCAGGCGATGGCCTGCGGCCTGCCCGTGATCTGCACGCACAATACAGGCGGGGAGGATCTGCTGCGGGATGGCGTGGAAGGGTATGTCATCCCCGCTAAGGATGTGCAGGCGTTGAAAGAGAAAATCCTTTTTTTATACGAAAACCCGGAAAAAAACCGGGATATGGCGCAGGCCGCGCTCACACGCACCAACAATGAGCATTCCTGGGATGTGTACGGGATGAAACTGGTCGGTGCGTATAAGAATATCCTGCAACGCAGATTCGAATGAACGCGCTTCTTGAGCGCTTGCCGTTGAATGAACGACCGTTCTAAAACTTATATTTTAATATGATCCTTCAGGGAAAAATCGAATCCGCCCACACTCCGTATGACCTGGAAGCAGAGGACGGTCAAGGGCAGAAAAATACCGGCCTCGCCTGGTTTTTGCTGTTCAGCGCAATCGGGCTCAGCATTTATCTGGTGTGGATTCTTCCGAATCCCTTGAGTGGAGAAGAGATCCTCTTGTCACTGGCGATTATCTGGCTGGGGCTGGTGCCGAGCTTTCAGTACCTGCTCGATGCCGACGCGCCACCCATGCCGTTCATGCCGCTGGTGGGCATCTTTTACGCGGTTTCGTATGGCGTGTCCAATTTTTTTGAAGGCGTTGTGGTCTGGCGTATTTCCGGGCTCAACCACAAAGCGCTGGTATTGGTGATCGCCGGGTTGATCTGTCTTTACGCTTCCTTTTACGCATCCAAGCGTTCCCTTTGGCGGGCGGTCACGCCTGTGAGGCTGCCGCGAGCCGTGCCCTTGAATTTCTTCATCTGGCTGTCCTGGTTGCTGCTGTCCACAAGAATCGCCATTTTTCTTTTTCCCGGCCTCAAGGACATCCCGTCGCTGAACCAGCTCCTCGAGCCGGTCGTGTATTTCGGCTATGGCATCTTTTTCGTTTTGTTTTGCCGAGGCTATTTGAACGGATTTCATAAGGCCATCTTTTTGTGTGGCGTCATTCCCTTCGACATTTTATACCGGCTGACATCGGGATTGTTGTCGCAGGTCATGCTGCTCGTGTTGTTTCTGTCTCTCATGCATTGGTATGAAAAGCGAAAGATTTCGATCACATTCGCTTTTTTCATCGTCTTTTCCTATCTGTTCTTCATCCCCGCGAAAGGAGAATACAGAAATCTCACGTGGCAGTCGGGTGGTATGTCTCAATTGAATCTGGTGGAAAAAGCCAAATTATTCTGGGATCTGAATTACGTCTTGTACACAGAACCGCAAAACCGGGATAAGGCGTTCAAGCGTTCTCCCATGAGCCGGATCGCTTATGCTGTTTTGTTTTCAGCGATCGTCGACCGCACACCCGAAACGGTTCCTTACTGGGAAGGGGAAACCTACAAACCGCTGCTCTCAAAAGTGATCCCCCGGGCCATCTGGCCGGACAAACCCCTGGAAGTGATCGGCGGGCACTTCGGCCACCGCTACGGTTTCATTCAGCCCACAGACACGACCACATCGGTCAACCTTCCCTGGCTGATTGAGATGTATGCCAATTTCGGCACCTGGGGGGTGCTGGTGGGGATGGGTCTGCTCGGATTCCTGTTCGCATTTTTGGAAATGAAGTTCAACCGCAATGAAATGTCTTTTCTGGAATTCATCCTGGGGACCACCGTTCTGTTCCGGCTGATCAACCAGGAGTCCAATTTTTCCCTGTTGTTCGGCAACACCATACAGGTCGCGGTATTTTTATATATCTTGATCCGTGTGTGCATCGCTGTTTCCCAAGTGAAATCGAGCGAGGCCTGAGCCGATGAAAAAAGTACTTCTGTCCACACTTCCATTGTCCGGCGGCGGCGTAGCCAGCCATGCGCGCTACGTGATTGCATTGCTCAGGAAAAACGGGTTCGACGTGTCCGTGGCCTACTACAAACCGTACAGCCAGTCTCCGCAGATGTCCGTCCCTGCCTGGAAGCTCGGCAGGCAGACCATCGGTCTCAACGAGTACGAACAGGATGGATTCTATGTCTATGAAATGGGATGCTGGCTGCCGGAACTGGAATTCACCCACTATTGGCCCACGCGCAATTGGAAACAACTGATCGAAACTCACGATCATTGCCTCGCGGTCTCGGGCAGCGCTTTGGCCGCGCTGCCGTTCTGTCTCGAAAAAAAATCGTTTCTGGCCTGGATCGGCACGCCCTATTCGGAAGACCGGCTGGACAGGGTGAGAGCCAATTTCCCGATTGTGCGAAGGTGGGTGGACGGCGTGTTCAACTCCCGCGTGTGTCGCTATCTGGAAAAGAAGATCCTGCAATCGGGAAACATCATTCCCACCACGCGCTATGTTCACGATAAATTGATGCCGATGACCTCCAGGGAAAACCTGCAAAATCCCCTGGGGATCCCTGTCGACACAGAGTTGTTCAAACCCAGCCCGGATAATGTTCGAAAAAATCAAATCGGCTTCATTGGAAGATACAGCGATCCCAGGAAAAACATCACGCTGCTGATAGACGCGGTACAGATCTGCCGCAGGAACAACCTGGACATTCAGTTGAACCTGATCGGGCGGCCGCCAAGCCGGGACATTAAGGAATACATCGAGAAAAACCGCATGCGCGACGCGGTGCGCTGCCACTCCCAACTGAGCCTTGAGGAAATCATTCAGGCCTACCAGTCCTTTTCCATATTCGTGATTCCGTCGCATCAGGAGGGCTTGTGCATTTCGGGGCTGGAAGCCATGGCGTGTGGAACACCCGTGGTGACGACCCGCTGCGGCGGGCCGTTGAGCTATGTGGAGAACGGTGAAAATGGATTCGTGGTGGACTCGAATCCCGAGGCGATGGCTGAAAAAATCACCGGACTCGTGCAAAACCAGGAGAAAAGAAAAAAGCTGGCGCACAATGCGCGATCGACGGTGGAAAACCGGTTCAGCCGCAACGTCATCGATCCGTTGATCCTTGAGCGCATGCAACACTTTTTCAATTAAATTTAGAAAAAATCATGACCAAGATCGCCTATCTGGTGAGCCATCCCATTCAATATCAGGCTCCCTTATTGAAGTATCTCAATCAGGATGAAGAGATTCAATTGAAGGCTTTTTTCCTGAGCGATAAATCCATCACAGGATACATGGATCCAGGATTCGGCCAGAAAATCGAATGGGACGTGCCCCTTCTGGAGGGGTACGACCATGAGTTCCTTCCCAGTCTGGGCGGGCGGCAGCGGGTCTCGTTTGTGCGGCCGTGGAGCGTCGGGCTGGAATCCAGGCTTAAAAAAGGTGAATTTGATTTTTTATGGGTCCATGGCTATGCGCATAAAGTGTGCATTCAGGCGATCCACCTGGCAAAAAAGCTGGGAATCAAAGTGCTGATGCGCGGCGATTCGAATCTGTTCAGTCACCCGCGTGGGAAGTTGAAACTGTGGGCGAAAAATCACCTGCTGCCGAAACTGTTCCGGCGATGCGACGGGTTTTTGAGCGCCGGAAGCCTGAACAGAAATTACTACCTCCATTACGGCGCACGGGAAGAAGAAATTTTTCACATGCCCTATGCGGTGGACAATGCCTATTTTCAATCCATCATCGAGAAAAACCGGGCCGACCGTCAGGCGTTTCGAAAGTCCCTGGACCTGGAAGAGGGCCGGCCGGTGATCCTGTACGCCAGCAAGATGACGGCGCAGAAAAACGCCATGGATCTGCTGGAAGCGTACATCCGGTTGGCAAACGGAAAAAAACAGGAACCGTACCCCTATTTGCTGTTCGTCGGCAATGGCGAAGAGCGCGCCCGGCTGGAAGCAAAAGCGCAACGAACCGGATGGAACTCCATCCGCTTCCTCGGGTTTCAGCCGCAGGCGAAACTGCCGTTGTTTTTCGATCTCTGTGATGTGTTTGTGCTGACCTCATCGTATGAGTCCTGGGGGCTGGTTGTGAACGAAGCGATGAATGCAGGAAAATCGGTGATCGTGGGCGATGGGGTCGGCTGCGCGCCGGACCTGGTGCGGCCGGAAGAAAACGGATTCGTGGTGCCCAACCGCGACATCGACGCTCTTGAATCGGCTCTCGAGGAGATCGTATTCGATCCGGAAAAATCAAAAAAAATGGGGCAAGAGAGCCTGAAGATCATCAACGCCTGGAATTTTTCCGAAAACCTTCGCGGTCTCAAGCAGGCCATACGGAAACTGTCACGATGAAGCGCATCCTGTTTGTCGGAGATCTCAACGACCGCTGCCGCAGCTTTCAGCGTTTCGAAACCTTTTCCCAGATGGGAATGCAGGTCACGGGTCTTTCCTGGGTCCCGGTCAGGAAGGGGCGAACGGCAAGCGGCCCAGATTGAGAAAGTTTTTCAGAATGATGGGCAGTCTGGGAAGGCCTCTCGATGAAACCCGTATCAACAGCAGGTTGGCCGACGCCTTGAGGAAACAAAAAGCGGATTGGGTGTGGGTGGAAAAGGGACTCACCCTGAAAAAAGAAACCTTTCAGGCGATCAAATCAGAGCATCCGGAAATCAAACTGATTCAATATTCCGAGGACGACATGTTCGCCCGCCACAACCAGTCCCTGTTTTACCGGCAATGCCTGCCTTTCTACGATTACGTTTTCACGACCAAAAGTTATAACTGCCATGAAAACGAATTGCCCGCACTGGGCGCCAGGAAAGTGGTTTTCGTGGCAAATTCTTTCGATCCCAAGGTGCACCGGCCGCAGCCCGTCGACGATGGCGACCGGGCCCGATATGGCGCCGATGTGGGATTCATTGGAACGTTCGAGAAGGACCGCTTCGAAAAAGTTCTGTTTCTGGCTGAAAGCGGAGTTTCGGTGCGTGTTTGGGGAGATCGCTGGCAAAAGGCCGTCGGACTTCACCCCAATCTCAAGGTGGAAAATCGTGCCATCTATAAAGATGAATTCATCAAGGCCATTTGCACGACAAAAATCAACCTCTGTTTCCTGAGAAAGCTGAATCGGGACCTTCACACCGCAAGGACCTTTGAAATCCCTGCCTGCGGCGCTTTCATGCTGGCCGAGCGAACCGGCGAGCACGCACAGCTTTTCCAGGAAGGAGAAGAGGCCGAGTTTTTCGATGTGGATGATCCGCAAGAGCTGCTCAGAAAAGTGAAATTTTATTTAAAAAATGACAAAAGGCGAAGAGCCGTCGCAAGTCAAGGGCGGGAGCGTTGCCTGAAAAGCGATTATAGCCATGCGGGAAGGCTGTCCAAAATGATCGAGATTATCGATGAATCGAGTTTGCAAACAAGAAAAGTCTGTGGAAGTACTCACGTTCATTGAGTACTACCTTCCTGGATACAAATCCGGAGGGCCGGTGCGGTCGGTGTCCAACCTGGTCAACCAGATGGGTGACGCATTTCGCTTCAAGGTTGTCACCGCGGACCGGGACGAAGGCGATGCGCAGCCGTATTCGGGCATCGCGGAAAATCAATGGAATGTGATCCATAAGAGCCAGGTGTTGTATTTGTCGCCGGGTCAAAAGAATATCCTGCATTTGCGCCGGCTCATGCTGAACACCCAATACGACCGGATTTATCTGAACGGTTTGTTCGCCCCTTTTTACAATATTCAGCCCATGCTGCTCAGAAGGTTGAAATTGATTCCGCAAAAACCGACCGTTTTGGCTCCGCGCGGTCAGCTCGCACCTGGAGCGCTCAAATTCAAAACTTTAAAGAAAGTCCTGTTCCTGGTTGCGGCCCGGGTTTTGGGCCTGTATCGGGGAATCACCTGGCAGGCTTCATCGAAGGTGGAAGGGAATGAAATCCAACGCTGGTTTGGCAAACAGGCCCGCGTGGTCGTTGCGTCCAACCTCGGTGCCGATCCTGCGAACCGCTTCGATTCCAGGCACCGGCGAAAGAAAATTCCCGGCAAATTGAAAGCGGTGTTTCTTTCACGCATTGCAAGAAAGAAGAATCTGGACGGTGCGCTGAGACTGCTTTCCCGCTTCGAGCACGATCTGACGTTCAATATATACGGCCCGATGGAAGATGAAAACTACTGGCAGGAATGCCGGGAGATCATCAAAAACCTGCCGGACAACATTCAAGTGCAGTATTGCGGTCCTGTCTCCAACGACCGGGTTCATGCAATGCTTCAGGATCACGATTTGCTATTCTTCCCGACCTGGGGGGAAAACTTCGGTCACGTCATCCTCGAATCACTTTTGGCGGGATGTCCCGTCTTGATCAGCGATCAGACGCCCTGGCGCGAGCTGGAAAAACGCGGCATCGGCTGGGACATTCCCAATGACGAGCCGGAAAAATTCTTAAGCGCATTGAACGATTGCTGTCAAATGGACCTGAAAGAACATCAGCGTGTGTCGGACAGGGCCCGCCGATTCGGAAATGAATTTCTGAATGATGGAAAGACCATCGAAAAGCACAAGGAATTGTTCCTGCAATGAAGAAGTCGGCGTGCGTTTTACAACGAATCAACCACGGAGTGTAGAAGCATGATGCAGGTGTTGCAAAACCTAAAATCTGGGGAAACCCTCATCGCCGAGGTACCCTGTCCCGCTCTCAAGGCAGGCAATGTGTTGATCGCAACGCAGATGAGTCTGATTTCAGCGGGCACGGAAAGAATGCTGCTTGAATTCGGCAAGGGAAACTGGTTGCAAAAAGCCCGGCAGCAACCCGAAAAGGTGCAGATGGTGCTGGACAAAGTCAAAACCGACGGACTCGTACCGACACTTGAGTCGGTGCGTCACAAACTGGATCAGCCGTTGGCGCTGGGCTATTCCAATGTGGGGGTTGTGCTGGAAGCGGGCGCCGGCGTCACCGAATTCAGCAAGGGAGACCGTGTGGTTTCAAACGGCCACCACGCCGAAGTGGTCTCGGTTCCGCAAAACCTGTGCGCGAAAATCCCGGAAAACGTATCCGATGAAACCGCCGCCTTCACCGTTCTGGGCGCCATTGCGCTGCAGGGCGCCCGTCTCGCCCAGCCCACACTGGGCGAGTCGTTTGTCGTCATGGGGCTGGGCATGGTCGGTTTGCTAGCGGTGCAGGTGTTGAAAGCGCAGGGATGCCGCGTGCTGGGTCTCGATTTCGACAAGGCCAAGCTCAAGCTCGCCCGCCGGTTCGGAGCGGAAACCGTCGATCTTTCCAACTGGGAAGACCCGCAAAAACCCGCCCTCGCATTTTCAAGGGGCCGCGGCGTGGACGGCGTTCTGATCGCGGCGTCGACCCAGAGCGATCAGCCCATCCACCAGGCGGCGCAGATGTGCCGCAAACGCGGGCGGATCGTTTTGGTGGGACAGACCGGGCTGCATTTGTCCCGTTCTGATTTTTATGAAAAGGAAATCACCTTCCAGGTTTCCTGTTCCTACGGTCCGGGTAGACACGATGCGCGTTACGAGCAGGACGGCGTGGACTACCCGATCGGATTTGTCCGCTGGACGGAAAAAAGAAATTTCGAGGCCATTCTGGATTTGATGGCGGATGAAAAAATACGCTGCGATGCTTTGATCTCGCACCGGTTTCCCCTGAAGCAGGCCGGTGAGGCGTATCAACTCATTGCATCGGACAATCCCTACCTGGGAGTCTTGCTCGATCAGCGCAACAAGGACGAAGACAACGAGAGCCGTTTGCGCAGGCAGACCCTCAGGGTCAATGGAAGCCGAAAAACCGTCGGCAACGAAAAACCGGCACTGGGATTCATCGGCGCGGGCAATTATGCGCAGAAAGTGTTGATCCCGGCGTTCAAGAATCAGAATGCGGTCCTGCGCGCCATTTCCTCCAGCGGCGGCATCAGCAGCGCGCATGCCGCAAACAAGTACGAATTCGAATGGCACACCACAAACAGCGCCCGCATCCTGGAAGATGAAGACATCGGCGCCATCGTCATCGCCACCCGTTCCGACAGCCATTGCCATTTTGTGTGTGAAGGATTGAAGCGGGGAAAACGCGTGTTTGTCGAAAAACCGCTGGCCATCCATCATTCCGAATTGAAAAAAATTGAAGAGGTGTATCGCAGTCAGCAGGCCGATCACAAAGACCCGTTTTTGATGGTCGGGTTCAACCGCCGTTTTTCACCGCACGTGAAAAAAATCAAATCCCTGCTCGAAGAGATCAGGGAGCCGAAAAGCCTGGTGATGACGGTCAACGCCGGTTACCTGCCTCCCGAGGACTGGAGCCACGATCCCGCCGTCGGCGGCGGCCGCATCGTTCAGGAAGGCTGCCATTTCATCGACCTGTTGCGTTTCATCGTCGGATGTCCGGTGGATTCGATACAGGCGATCCGCATGGGAAAAAGCGCGAGCAACACGATTCAGGACGACAACGTGACCCTGACCATGGGTTTCACCGACGGTTCCTTCGGCACCGTTCATTATTTTGCCAATGGATCGCGCGCGTATCCCAAAGAGCGGCTGGAACTGTTCTGCGGCGGCCGCGTTTTGCAGCTGGACAACTTCATCCGCCTGCGCGGTTACGGCTGGCCGGGATTTAAAAAAATGAAATCCTGGCGGCAGGACAAAGGCAATGGTGCCTGCGCCGCCGCATTCGTGCAGGCCGTGCAAAACGGAAAACACGATCTCATCCCTTTTGAAGAATTGCTGGAAGTCACGCGGCTGAGTCTGGATGTCAAAAAATTGTGTGAAAAATAAAAAACCGGACGTCCCCCGGTTTGAAATTGCATGAAACACGAGGAAAGCTCTTGAGTCTTTTGCACTACATCCACACCATCCGCTATTTGAAACCCATTCAGGTTTACGGCCGCATCTGGCACCGCCTGCCCCGCTTTGCGGTTGAAAGCGGCGCCGCACCCGGCCGCCGTCCGGTCACAGCCGCCTGGCAGCCGCCGGTCGCGAAGTCCCCTTCGATGCGGGCAGCGAACCGGTTTCGATTTTTAAACGAGGAACACACCATCGTCACACCGGCTCACTGGAATCAGCCTCACATAGAAAAACTGTGGACTTACAACCTGCATTATTTTGACGATCTGAATGCGGACGATTCGATCTCAAGAATCCGCTGGCACGAGGACTGGATCGCGCGCTGGATCCGGGAAAACCCGCCCGGCTTGGGCAACGGCTGGGAGCCCTATCCCCTGTCATTGCGCATCGTCAACTGGATCAAATGTATTCTTTCCGGCAACCCGCCCAGCCCGCAGATGCTGCACAGCCTGGCCGATCAATGCCGGCACCTGAACCGCAAACTGGAATGGCACCTTTTGGGAAACCATCTGTTCGCCAACGCAAAAGCGCTGGTCTTTGCCGGTGTCTTTTTCTCCGGCGAAGAGGCGGACGGGTGGCTGCGGCGCGGGCTTCACATATTAAAGCGTCAAATTCCCGAACAGATCCTCGCCGATGGCGGGCATTTTGAACGCAGTCCCATGTACCACAGCATCATTCTGGAAGACCTGCTTGACCTCATCAATCTGTCCCGGACCTGTGAGACGGCCGCGTTCCTCAACGGCCGGTCGCCGCACGGAGCGTGGATCGAAACGGCGCAAGCCATGCGGCGCTGGCTCACGGTGCTGTGCCATCCCGACGGCGCGATCCCTTTTTTCAACGATGCCGCCTTTGGAATCGCCGCGGACGCCGCGCAGCTCGATGCGTACGCACGCCGGCTGGGACTCGGACCAGTTCCTGGCCCCAAAGAGGGAATCTCAGTTTTGCCTGAGTCCGGTTACGTGCGCCTGCAGAAAAACGGCGCCGTCGCCTTGCTGGATGTAGGCGAGATCGGTCCCGATTACCTGACCGGACACGCGCATGCGGACACGCTCAGTTTCGAGTTGTCCCTTTATGGGAAACGAGTCCTTGTCAACTCAGGGACGTCCTGTTACGGGACCGGCCGGCAGAGGCTGTACGAGCGGTCCACCGCCGCGCACAACACCGTGGTCGTGGAAGGCAAGGATTCATCGGAAGTGTGGAGCGGTTTCCGGGTGGCGAGGCGGGCGCGTCCCCTCGATCTTGAAGTCCGCGAAGCGAAAAACGGGGAGCTGCACATCGCTTGCGGCCACGACGGCTACCAGAGGCTTTCCAGCAGCGCCCTCCATCGGCGCACCTGGAAACTGTCCGGCGGTTGTCTCGATGTCGAAGACACGATCGGCGAGCCGCGTTTCCGGTCCGAGGCCCGATTTCATTTTCACCCGGGCATCCAGACCGAATCGCCACACTCTGGAAACCGGAGTCGAAGGGGCTTTCGCGGAGAGGGCGTCCGCCTGATGTGGGTTTCCAATCGCAAAACCGGACGCATCGTTGCCAGCCGCTATCATCCTGAGTTCGGCGTGTCGCTCGACAATCTGTGTCTGACTTCCGCCCTGGAAAAGGGATCGGTGAAAAACCGTTTTCGATGGAGTTCGAAATGAAAATCGAAGGCATTCCGTCGAGCGCCGCTGCGCGTTTCATTCTGAATCAAGCTGGTGAGTCCGCCTGCTTCCCGGGGAATCGGCGGCATGCGAGCGGGATTCCCGCGACTGCCAAGGATTTGGCGGGCATCGTTTGCCTAAGGTATTAAAAAATAAGGATATTATTTGGCATGGCGTTTGCTTTTTTAAATCAATGAGTTGTTCCTGTCAAAAAAATGAAGCGATTGTAATTAAAGAAGTTAAATTCCGGGGGAATCAACGGGTGTTGAGCGGCACCCGGATTCAGGATTGAAGACTCATTGCGCCCATCGGCGGGGGGAAGGATGCCGGTTGGTGGAGTCTGAGCGGCATCCCTCAAACCAAAATTAGTCAATTTTTCTGATAAACCAGCGCCATGTTTACGGCTGTTGCGCGTGCGTCACACCTGCGCGGCAACAGTCCACATCGAGCGTCAACCCAGCCGGCGAGGTGGCATGAACATTTTGTTTTTAACGGATAATTTCCCGCCCGAGCGCAATGCGCCCGCCACCCGTGTGCACGAGCACGCCCGGCTTTGGGTGCAATGGGGGCATTCGGTCACCGTCATCACCGGCGCGCCCAACTTTCCCGAGGGGAAGGTGTATCCCGGCTATAAGAATAAATGGCGTGTCGTCGAAACGCTCGATGGCATCCGCGTGGTGCGCGTCAAAACCTTCATCACCGCCAATTCGGGGCTGGTGCTGCGCACGCTCGACTACATTTCCTTCATGCTGAGCGCGCTCTTTTTCGGCCTGTGGGAGAAGCGGCCCGACGTGATCGTGGCCACCTCGCCGCAGTTTTTCACTTCCATATCCGGCTGGCTGCTCTCGCGCATGCGCGGGGTCCCGTGGATTTTCGAGCTGCGCGATCTGTGGCCCGCGTCGATCGTGGCGGTGTCGGCGATGCGCGAGGGGGCGCTGGTCCGCTGGCTGGAGAGACTGGAGCTGTTTTTGTACCGCAAGGCGGACGCCATCGTTCCCGTCACGCACACGTTCAAAAAAGATCTGATCCGCCGCGGCGTGCCCGCGAATAAAATCCACGTCGTGTTGAACGGCGTGAGCCAGGACCGTTACTCCCCCAGGGAAAAGAACCCGCGCCTTTTGCGTGAACTCGACCTTGAGAAAAAGTTTGTCATCGGTTACATCGGCACGCTGGGCATGGCGCACGGGCTGGATTCCGTGTTGCAGGTTGCCGAAAGATTGCAGCGGAACCCCCGGTTTCATTTTTTGTTCGTGGGACCGGGCAGCGCGCGCGAAGGCCTGATCAAAAAAAGCCGCCAGCTTGGATTGAGCAATGTCACCTTCGTGCCGTCCCAACCCAAGGAATTCATGCCCGAGTACTGGAGCCTCTGCGATCTGGCATTGGTGCATTTGAAAAACGATCCTGTGTTCGAGACGGTCATTCCTTCAAAAATCTTTGAAGCCATGGGAATGGGGCTTCCCATCCTGGCGGCGATTCCCCAGGGAGAAGCCGCCTCCATCGTGGAGGAGACCGGTGCGGGAGTGGCGATTCCTCCGGAAGATCCGGAACGGTTTGTGCGCACGCTGACGCTGCTTTGTGAAAATCCCGAACGGATGCAGCGTCATGCCAGGGCCAGCAGGGATGCATCCGCGGGTTTCAGCAGAGAACAATTTGCCAATCAGATGATCGACGTGTGCCGCGGTGTGGCCGGTGCGGTTGCGGAGCGGAAACCGGCTGCGGCAACGTCCATCGAAGCGAAGTATTCGTTGAAAAAATGATCGCCAACGTTAAAAACTGGAATCCGTCGCTGGCGGCGTGTCCGGCAGTTCTGCTGGCGCTGGACATGGTCACCCTGTTCGTCGTCTGGGCGGTGTTTGCGCTGGCGATGGATGCGGGGGCGGCAGGCATGGAACCGCGCATCGCTCTTTTTTCCCTGCAGATCGTGTCCATCGTCGTGCTGTTGTACAGCGTCGGCGGCTATTTCCCGCAAACCATCAAGGACATCGAATCCTACGAGCGCAGGCATTGGGCGGTGCTGTTGATCGGCGCCGCGGTCCTCTCCTTCATTCTGTACCATTCCAGTTCGAACATCGGCGGATCCCAGAATGCACGCGATTTTTTGTACGTGGGGGTCCTGTTCGCCCTGGCTTCCATCCTGTACCGGAAAGGCGCGGTCATCACGCTGGTTGCCCCGAAAAAGAAAAAAGCGTTTCTGGTGATCGGCGCCGGGGATCTGGCCAAGCGGCTGTATCTCGATTGGAGCGAATCGGGGCTCGATCATGACATCGTGGTCGCCGACACCACCGGTAAAATGTCGGGGCAGCGATTGTGCGGCGAGTTCTCCCCTGTGGTGGCGGGCGATCCGATCCGCTTCCTGGAAAAAGTGAAGCAGTACAAGGCGATCATCCTTTCCGACGAGCGCAGGGGGTATCACAAGGAACTGGTCGAGAAACTGGTCGAATGCCACATGGCCAACGTGCCGATTTTTTCCGTCGAACAGTTTTACGAAAAATATTTTCAGAGAATTCCCTACACGATCGTGCGGCCGCATTTGCTGCTCAGAGGCGGGTTTCAACTGGCGAAAAGTCCGGTGTTCGAAAATTTCAAGCGGCTGACCGATATCTTTTTTTCCTCACTCGCGCTGATCGTGTTCACACCCATATTCCTGATCCTTCCCGTGCTCATCCGGATGGACAGCAAAGGTCCGGTCATCTTCACACAAATGCGCATTGGCAAGAACAACGTTCCCATTCGCGTCTACAAATTCCGCACGATGTACCACGACAACGACAACAGCGATTTGTACACGCGCAAAAACGACCGCCGCATCACCCGTGTGGGACGCTGGTCGCGTCTTCTGCACCTGGACGAGCTGCCGCAGTTGTTCAATGTGCTCAAGGGAGACATGAGTCTGATCGGTCCGCGGGCCGAATGGAATCAGCTCACCCAGATCTATGAAAAGGAAATTCCGTTTTACAAGTTCCGGCATCTGGTCAAACCCGGAATCACGGGCTGGGCGCAGGTGAAGTATTCCTATGGCGAGAACATCCGCGACACGCTGAGAAAATTCGAATACGATCTGTTTTATATCCGCAATTATTCCCTGAAGCTGGACACCCTGATCATTCTGAAAACATTCTGGCGGATGACTCTGGGGAAGGGGAGGTGAAGCGGGCGGGAAGGAGTTTGCGGAATCAGGTCCAGATGGCCAGAAAGGAATACAGCTTGTTGGGCCAGCGGGTTTCGTGATCCAGCACGCTTTTGTTCAGCTGTTCGAGACGGAGGTTGCGCGCCTGCGCCAAGTCGGCCCAGTTGAGGTTCGTGTGCGAAAAATTCGCTCTGTGGAAGTCGGCTTTTTTCAGCAACGCGCCCTGGAGATTGGCGTGCGTGAGATTGGCGAAGGAGAGATTGGCTTCCGTCAGGCAGGCGCCTGTGAGGTCGGCGAAGGCCAGGTGCGCCCCGTCGAGATTGCTGCCGGAAAGGTCGGCATTCGCCAGGCAGGCCCGGCGAAGATCGGTTGCCCTGAAATCTGCGCCGCGCAGGTCGCCCTCTTTCAGAGTGGCTTCGATCAGCGTGCATCCGAGCAGCTTGCTGTCTGAAAGCCGGGCGCCGCTGAGATCCGCGCCCGTCAGATTGCCCCAGCTGATATCCACACCCTTGAGGCTGCATTCCGACAGATCCGCCCCGCTTAGGGAAACGCCGGTGAGATCGGCTCCATCCAGCAGCGCGCCTTTCAGCGTCGCGCCCTTGAGATTGGCTTCCGAGAGGTTGGCGCGGGACAGGTTGCAGTAACTCAAATCCGCATCCATAAGTTCCGCGCCGCTGAAATCCGTCCGCGACAGATCAGCCCTGCGAAAGTCGGCGGCTTCCGCCTGAATCCAGCGAAAATCTTTTCCTGCCAGATGTTGACCGCTGAAATCCGCGAATCGGTGATCGGAGGGAGGCGTGGACTGGCAGGTTTCGGATGGAAAATCGATCGGTTTGTTCATTTCTCACACTTTTCTATCGATCCAACCCTTTTTCAAGCCGAACACTACGTTTTTGTCGCCCGGATTGCAAGGAAATTTTGTGATCTAGATCACATTTTGGCGCCCAGGACCGCCAATCCTATGACAGGCTGCAAATCCCAAACGGGTTCGAGTTGTAACGATCCGGTAACCTGCCACCCACTAAAATTTTATAGGAAGTTTTAATGTTAATGAAATGAATTAGACCCTATAAAAATACAATTTAAGTCACAAAGCAGAACAGAAGAAAGCCCGCATTCTTAACAGCAGCCCGCCTCCTTTTTCCATGCCGCACGCAGAAACGAAACTCGGTACAGCGCAAAGAATGGAATGATTTCAAGACTTTGGCCTGAATATTGCTTTTTATATTCTATCAAGGAATTCAGTCATATTTTTGACTCCCGTTGCAAGCCCGGCAGCACACGTTCGGTGAAACAGGCGCCGTTCTGCCTGAACCCGCAGACAAGGAGGAAAGCATGGCCCGATTCGGTCATACCATCACGCATCCGCTGCGATCGCCGGATGCCTTCATCCATGCCCAGTTCACCCTTTCAAACCTCGGGCCCTGCCAGGACGTGCTGCTGGTGGGAGATGCCGGGGGACGCGATTACCTGATGCTGAAGGACGCCGGCAAGCGATTGACCGTCGTCGACATCGTCGATCACGAATACATTCCCGGCCTGATCGTGCAGTCCATCGAAGATACCCTGCCGGTGCAGAACGAGAGCTTCGACGCGGTCGTGTGCAACGAAGTGCTCGAACATCTGGAGCGGGATCAGGATGCCCTGAGGGAGATCCACCGGGTCCTGAAACGGGACGGCCTGCTTTCGCTCACCATCCCCTTCATCTCCAGTTTCTCGCGCGCCGACGAAGCCGAGTACCACGTGCGGGTGCACACCGAAAAAACCCTGAGCCGCCTGCTGCACGCCTGTGGTTTTGAAGTCGATCGCATCATCTACAGGGGTGTGGGTTGCAGGCTGGTGCAGAAGTTCAAATTCCTGCGCGCAGGATTGTATCTGTCTTTTGAAGTGCTGAAAAAACTGGGAGTGCCGGAAGAAAAAGCGGTGCAGTGGGTGAACCGGGGATTCTTCAAGGCGGAAACGTTCATCGGCAGCCGCCGGTTTTTGAGACCGATGCAGTCCCTGTTCACGGCATACGGGGGCCTGGTGCTGGCAAAAAAAGTTCAGCCGACGCGCGACAATCACAACATACAGAAAACCAGTTTTTCAAACCGGGAGGCCGTCGGCGCCCTGTGAGCTGAGGCATCGAAGCAGCTCAATAAGTTTAAAAAATTTAAAAACTCTGTTTGAATGCGACAAAATTGAAAGGACATCCATGTACGAATACATGTTTTTGAAGAGTCACGATCGCGAATGGCGGACCCTGAAATCCGAACACGACCGTCTGCAGCAAAAAGTATTGGAGTTGACGCAGACCGTGCAGGAGCTGACCGCGGAAATCCGCCTGCTCAATCAGGAAAATATCGAATGGGAAAAAAACAACGTGCACGGCGACCCGGACACCGGCTCGCACGAAAGTTTTGAGCGCGGCAAAGCCGAATACAACATCCCCTGACCCGGCTTTTCCAGGAATACCCGCTCCCGGTTGGCTTTCCTTAATAATATCGTTCTCATGAGCCCCTTTTCCCGCGCGGGCCAGTGAACCCGCAGGAGGGGCCGAAGGCCCCGTCCTGGTGAGCGAACGGCCATGCACCCCTGCCCGAATCCCGCCTAAACGTTCCACACTTGCTGGTAGTTAGATATAAGGCATTAATTTTCAGCCAGTTAAAAAAAACGGGTTGACCCTCTGTGCGGCTTCGTCTATTATGATAATGATTCTCATTATTATTTAATAGGGGGCGTCATGAGCGTTGCTGTCATCGGAGGGTTGGACCGGTTGAAGCCTTTGTACACCCAGAAGGGCAAAAAGCGGGGCTTGAAATTAAAGATCTTCAGTCAGCGGGTGCCCAATCTGGCCCAGCGCCTCAATGGATTCCAGGGCATCGTGCTGTTCACCGATACGGTTTCCCACAGCCTGGTCCGGGAAGTGGTGCGGGCTTCGCGGAAATACGGCATTCCCATCGAGCGCAGCCACTCCAGCAGTCTCGCCGGGCTGCAGCGCAGCCTCAATGGCCTGACCCTGGCTTGAAAAATCACGCAGGCGATTGATTGCAAAGCGGTTCGTTGGCTTTTCCCCTGGGCGCGCGGGGCAACGCGCACAACGCCGCGGCAGCCCGGCGTGTCAGGGCCGCTCGCGCAGGACGAGGGTGCCGGCGAGCTTGTCGTGGAAGCCCTGCTTTCGCTTGTCGATGCCCACCCAGATGATTCCCAGAAACAGCGGCAGGATGGAGACGTAGTAGCCGAGGTAACGCAGGATGAACTGCCCGGTGGTGGGTTTTTCTCCCGACTCGGCGTCGACAATGGTGAGCCGGGTCAGCAGTTTTCCCGGCGTGGCGGAACGGTAGGTCCAGAAAAGCAGGATCACGATGGCGGGAAAAACATAATTCAGCAGCACGTCCCAGAAACCCAGCGCCAGCGCTTCGCTGAACCAGTACTCTTTGCCGTAGATGGCGGTGACGATGGGGCCGATGACGATCAGCAGCGCCAGCGTGTCGATCAGCGCCGCCCCCGTCCGAATCCAGAATCCTGCGTATTCCCGATCGCTCATCTCAATCTCCTTAGTGGGCAAGCTGCGAAGCGAGCCATTATACTCAATTTTCCCCGTTCCAGGTTGTCCGGTTCCGCCCAGCCGAACCTACCCGCGTGACAACCGCCCGAGGCGAAGCCGCCTGAGAAAAAAAGACCTCCTTAAGGTTTCTGCGCCATTTTGCAAGATCCGCTTCATCCGGCCGTGCGCCTGTGTCCAGGCCGTAGGGCATGAGACGCATTGATATTCCCCGTCCTGCGGACAATTGTGAAAAACAGCCAGAAAAAAAGTTGGGATTCCTGAGCCGGGAAGCTACATTCAAGGAGAAGCATGGGGTCCACGTTGCAAGCCATCCGGAATTCACAATCGTGAAAGCGAGAAAACTGACAACCGAGGAGCACAAGACCTATCCGATTTTCCATCCTTACATGCGGGACGTCTGCGGGTTCAACGACCCTTCCAAAGTGAAAATCCTGGATTTCGGCTGCGGCAGCGGCGAAATGGTGCGGCAGTTTCAGGAGCTGGGCTACGACGCGTACGGCTGCGACCTGAAACAGAAATGGCTCAAGAATCCCGCCGTGCCGGATGCACGATTCAAGACCATTCTCATGCAGCCCTACCGCCTGCCCTATGAAGACGAACAGTTCGACGTGGTGTTCAGCAGCTCGGTGCTGGAACATGCGAAAAACAAAATGCAGTGTTTTTGGGAGATCCACCGGGTCCTGAAACCGGGGGGCTACGCGATGCACGTGTTTCCGGGAAAATGGTATCTGCCCAGCGAGCCGCACATATACGTGCCGCTGGCCAATTACTTCTGGCCCACCTGCCCGCGCTGGTGGCTGGTGTTGTGGGCGCTGCTCGGCGTCCGCAACGGGTATCAGACCGGCAAGTCCTGGCGCCACGTGGCCGATCTCAACCAGCGCTACTGCCAGGATGGATTGTCCTACTGGAAAAACCGCCGCTACCGGGAACTGTCCCTCAAGGTGTTCGGCAACCACGTGGCGCCCATGCAGTTTTATCTCACGCACGCCGGCGGCGGAACGGCCCGGCTGTTTCAGAAACTTCCGTTCAAGCCGGTTGTGAGCCGGATCCTCGGCAACATCCGCAATCAATTCATCGTCTCCCGCAAAAAAACCGCAGACGCGGCCCCGGGTTCCCAGCCGGTGGCAAGCTCGTAAGCTATTGAAACTATTGTTCACGGTTCTTTTTTTGCCGCCCGCACCCGCGCCTCCTGCGGCGGACCGGACACCGTGTCGGGCCGGCGCCGGCCGCCGCCTAGGTAAAGCCGATTTCCCACGCCGGGGATTCTCTATATAATGTCGAGAGGGAAAGGTCCCATCGCAGCGAACCGGGAGAAGCCCGATGCCGAAATTGTATTTCAGCGTGTGTGTGGCCACTTCCCAGGCCCTCACCGAGAAAGTGGCGGCAGAGTGCGAGACGCTCTGGCAGGCGGAGTGCGTCGTGCAGGACGAAAACGCGCAGGCCTCGGAAAAAAGCATCCGTGAAACCCTTGCAAGCTGCGATGCGCTGATCGTCGTGATCGGAAACGGCCCATCCGGGCGCTGCGGCCTGACTTTTGATGAACCGTTATCGCTCGACCGCATTCGAATCGAACTGGTGACGGCGCTCAATCTCGATGTCCTGATCGTCCCCCTTCTGGTCGATGAGACCCTCCTGCCGGAAAAGAAAGGCCTGCCCGGAGCCTTGAAGCTGCTGCACGACAGCAGCGCACACCGGATGCGCAACGCGCACTGGTACGACGACCTGCATCTGCTGTTCGAAGAACTGCAGAAAGAATGGGAATTGAAAAAAGAGATCGAACAGAAACTGGCCCAGGCCCAACCGGTTCAAAAGGCGCTACCCGCAAAGAATGAACCGCCGCGCACGAAAAAATGGGATCCCAAAACCACGCCCGCATCCGAATTGCGCCGCACGCTCGACTCCGAAAAATTCAATCTCAAGGAAGCCCGCCGCCGCTGCGACCGCGCTGGCGAGCAGAAAGCCCTGTCCGCGCTGGCAATCGCCTACACGCAGCTGGGGCAGACGCGCTGGGCCATTCATTATTTTGAGGAAGAGTTGAAACTCGTCCGCGATTCCGGAAGCGCCGCAGAAATCTGCGCCCTGTTGGCGAACCTGGGAGACGCCCACGCCGTGTCGGGGGACATCGACCGCGCCGCGGGCTATTACGAAGAACAACTCGTGCTGGCGGACTCAAAAGGATTGCGTGAGTTTATCGGCAGCGCCCACAACGGCCTGGGTTTCGTCTGCGTCAAACGCGGACAAATCGCACCTGCCATCGAACATTACTCCCAGGCGCTTGCCGTGTACCGCGAGCTTGAAAATCATGAGAAGGAGCTGGAGCTGCTCGTGGGCATCGCTTTGAACCACCAAAAGCGGCAGGACCCCGAATCCGCGAAAGAATGTCTGAACCGCGCCTTGAGCGTCGCGCAGTATCTGGAAAACCGGCGCGAAGAAGCGCGCGTCGCCGTCGATCTGGCGGAGACCTGCATTCAGCTTGGCGGCGGTGAGGAGGCGAAGCAGCATCTCGACCGCGCCGATTCCATTTTCAGCGCCATCACGGCAGAATGGGCCGAGTCCTGGAAACGCCGCATCCAGGAACTCCGGCAACGCTTGACTTGAAAACACGGGACTCTCATGAACGACAACGCGCATCCCATCCTGGCCGAGCTGTCCCGGCAGTTGCCCGTAGACACGCAGACCCTCAAGCGCATCCGGACGGGCGATGATTTCGAAAGCATCGCCGCGCAGGCGAAAGCGGAAATCGTTTGCCTTGAAAATCTATCGGGAGTGGGAGAAGACGGACGGCCCTCCAAAACCGTGCTTGCGGAAAACGGCTACGGAGACTGGCTTGCCGATTGTGAGGACAACGACAGGCTGCGGGTTCTCGGAGCCCTCAAGCTGATCGCCGAACTGGCGGAAGAACTGGCGGAAGAATGAAAAACCATCACCCGGTTTGCGGCGAACACGCAACCGCAACTCAGGTGATTTCTGTGGGAGGAAGGCATGAGCAAGGATGAGAATCCGCGCATTTATTTAGCAAAGAAAATCGGCGAACAACTGGAATCCATCGACGACGGCAACCAGCTGCACGCGCTGTTGCAGGAACGGTTGCAGAAGCACACCTCCGTGGAACTGGACTTCACCGGTGTGCAGACAATTTTGATTCCATTCATGCACGCCAGCCTGGGGAAACTGCTGCAGCGCCACGACAAGGAAACCCTGATGAGCCGCCTCAACTTCTGCAATATTTCAGAGGACCAGCTCAAGCGGATCAACCTGTACCTGGACGGGGTCGAGAAAAAACACACCGAGACATCCACCCAGGACATGATGACCGAATTGTTTGAAGAAGACGAACTGGGAGAGTCCATCGCGTGAAAACGGGAATGATCGTTTCTCTCCCCATCACAGCCTGCCCGTGTTGAACGGCGTGTCCAGCATCGTGTGCCTTGCCGGTAGCCGTAAACTCCTGCGCATCCTGATTGCCGTCCTTATTTTCTGCATTCACACGGCCCACGTGCAGGCGGCTCCCCTCCGTTACGTGGCGCTCGGCGATTCCTACACCACCGGCACCGGCGTCGCGGCGCAGGAAACCTGGCCTTCCCTGCTGACCGAAAAGCTCAGGCAGGCGGGGATCGACATCGAGCTCGCCGCCAACCTGGGGCAGAACGGCTGGACCGCCCGTCAGGTCCTGAAAGAACAGACGCCGCTGCTCAAAAACGAAAAACCCGATTTCGTCACCCTGCTCGTCGGCGTCAACGACTGGATTCGCGGCGGCGCTCCCAGCCGCCTGTTCACCCGGAATGTCCAGCGGCTCCTCGATCGCATCGAGAAATCCCTCACGCCATCGGGAACGATTCTGCTCGTCACCATCCCCGATTTCTCCTGCTCGCCCTCAGGAAAAAAATGGGGCTACGGCAAAAGCGCGCCCAACGGCATGACCCGCTTGAACCGCATCCTCAAATCCGAAGCCTCTGCACGGGGCTGGCCGGTTGCGGATATCTTCGACTTGTCGCAAAAATTGTGCACGCAGCCCGGCATGTTCGCGGCGGACGACCTGCACCCTTCGGGCAGGCAGTACGCGCTCTGGGTGGAACGGATCTTTCCCGCCGCTCTTGAGCTGTTAAAGAAAAATAAAAAAGAATGAAACGGCATGGTCCGGTAGAGACTGTGAACTTGAAAATTCCAGGCACGTTGGGTGGCGCGCTCGCACTTTTTTTTCTGCTGGGCGGTCTGTTCGGTGCGGGGACGAAAGCGCAGGCGGCGGAGTCGGTGGTTTTGCTGCACGGCATCGCCCGCAGCAGCGCGTCGATGGAGAAGATCGAACACGCGCTCACCGATGCAGGCTACCGCGTCCTCAACGTGGACTACCCTTCCACCGACCTTTCCCTTGCTGAGATCGTGGAAAAAATCCAGCCGCAGATTTCAAAGTTCAATCAGAACCGGGATCGGCCGCTGCACGTGGTGACCTACTCGATGGGCGGTCTTGTGGCGCGGGGACTCATCCGGAAACACCGGCCGCAGAATCTGGGCCGGGTCGTCATGCTGAGCCCGCCCAACCGCGGCAGCGAGATGGCGGATTTTTTAAAGGATAATTTTCTGTTTAAAAAATTTTACGGCCCCGCCGGACAGGAGCTGGGCACCGATCAGCAGGAACTGCAGTCGATTCTGGGGGGCGTCGATTTTGAGCTGGGCGTGATCGCGGGCGACCGGTCCATCGATCCTTTGGGGTCTTATCTCATTCCCGGCACCGACGACGGCAGCCATCGCGCAGATCCTGCAAGTAGGGAAAAAATCGATTCCATAGTGTTTCAAATCACGTGTCCGTCGAGCGCACCAAGCTGGAAGGCATGCAAGACCACATCGTGCTGCACGCGACCCACACCTTCATCATGAAAAACGACGCAGCCATCGCGCAGGTTCTGCATTTTTTAAAGGAAGGCAAATTCAAACACGAATGACCGCCGCGCCGCCGTCAATCCGGTGTTGCCGTTTCTTTTTTGACCCAGTCGGTGAGCGCCACGTAGTCGGTCTTGCCCGTTCCCAGAACCGGGAGTTTGTCGGTCACTAAAATATTTTTGGGCAGAGACAGCTCGCCGATGCCGTTCTGCTTGACGTACTGCACCAGCGGTTCGCGCGACGCTTCCTTGCAACTGGTGACCAGCACCAGCTGCTCGCCCTTCTTCGCGTCCGGCAGCGTCACCACCGCGTGCTCGTACCCCGGCCACACCTTGTTGACGAACCCTTCCACCGCGGTCAGGGACACCATCTCCCCGCCCACCTTGGCGAAGCGCTTGGCCCGGCCCTTGATCGTGACGTAGCCGTCTGCGTCCACCTCCACGATGTCGCCCGTGTCGTACCAGCCGCCTTCCGGCGGCGCCAGTTTTCCCGGTGCGTCGCTGAGAAAATAACCCTTCATCACGTTCGGCCCCGACACCCACAGCCGCCCGCCCGACTCGATGCCGGGCACGTCTTTCAACAGGTATTCGATGCCCGGCATCAGCCGCCCCACCGAACCGGGTTTGTTCTGCATCGGCGTGTTCATCGCCAGCACCGGCGCGGTCTCGGTGGCGCCATAGCCCTCGAAGATGCGCACGCCGAATTTCTCCGACCAGGTCGCGCGCGTCGATTCCTTGAGTTTTTCCGCTCCCGCGAACACGTAGCGGATGCTGTAAAAATCGTACGGGTGCGCGTAGCGCGCGTAGCCGGTGAGAAACGTGTCGGTGCCGAACAGGATCGTCGCGTTGGTGTCGTACACCAGCTCCGGCACGATGCGGTAGTGCAGCGGCGAGGGATAGAAGAACGTCTTCATGCCGGAAAGCAGCGGCAGCAGCGTGCCGCCGGTGAGGCCGAAGGAATGGAACACCGGCAGTGCGTTGAACACGATGTCCAGCGGCCCGAAGTCCACCCGCGACGCCACCTGATACCGGTTCGCCTGGATGTTTTTATGGCTCAGCACCACGCCTTTGGGCGTGCCTTCCGAACCGGAGGTGAACAGCACCACGGCCGGCGCCAGCGCATCGCGAAGCTTATCCTGCCGCCGGTAATACAACCGCGGCGCGCGCGACGCCAGCAGTCCCTTGAACTTGTCCCAGCCGGAGACCGCATCGCGCAGATCCTCCAGGTACACCAGCGTGACGCCCGCGTTCTGCATCGCCGCCGCCGCTTCGCTCAAATTGGCCATGTCCACGAACCGGCGCGAGGTGATCACCGTACGCACCGCCGCCGTCCTGCAAGCGGAAAGCAGGTTCTGTTTGCCGGTGGAAAAATTGAGCATGGCCGGAACCCGCCCGAACGCCTGCAGTCCGAAAAAACCGAACAGCGTGCTCACCATATTGGGCAGCAGCATCCCCACCGTTTCGCCGTTCTTTGTGAATTTCGCGAACGCGCCGCCGAGGATGAAGCTGCGCATCACGAACTGCCGGTAGGAAAGCGGTTTGCGCTCGATGTCCTCGGCGGCGAGGTGGTTGCCGCCGTGCACCGATTGCGCGTCGAGCAGCGACTGAAACAAAGTCTGGTTGAGGTCGTGGCTGTGAAACAGCATGTCGGTCATCACGTCGTACAGGCGCGCGCCCGCCGCCCGCCGCCGCGCCCGGCCCTTCAGATCCTCCGGCAGCTCGAAGGTCACAGGCTCCATGAAAGTGAGCGTGATTTTTGGGAACCAGCGCGTGCGCACCTTGCCCTTGAGCCGGGAGAACGGCGTGTACTGCGCGCCCGCGATCGCCACAGGCTGCAGCCGCGCGCCCGACTTGTCGGCGATCATGCCCGGCCCCTCATACACCTTCATCAGCGACCCCGTCACCGTGAGGCGGCCCTCCGGAAAAATCACCACCTTGCTGCCCTTGCGGATGGCTTCGATCAAGGAACGCGTGGACATGGGATTGGTCGGGTCGAGCGCGAACGTGTCCGCCAGCGACAAGAACGGACGCACCCACCACTGCTTCGCCATCTGCGTGTTGATGGCGAAGGTCAGCCGGTCCGGAATGCTGGACGCGAGCAGCGCCGCATCGAGGAACGACAGGTGATTGGCGACGTAGATGGTTTTGGCGTCCGACTGTTTGATGTGCTCCGCGCCGCGCACCTCAAGCCGGTACAGCGTATGGAAGACCCAGGTGAGCAGCGATTTCACCAGCGCATCCGGCAGCAGGCTGCAGATGTAGATCGAAACCAGGCCGTTGACGACGGCCAGCGTTAGAAACACCTCCGTCACCGTGAAGTCCCGGGTCAGCATCCAGGTGATCCACAGCGCCGACACCACCATGAACAATGCGTTCATCACGTTGTTGCCGGCGATGGTGCGCGAGCGGTATTCCTTTTCCGAGCGGCTCTGCATCAGCGAGTACAGTGGCACGATGTAGATGCCGCCGCACACCGAGATGCCGAACAGGTCGAACAGCACCCGCCAGCTCGAAAACGCTCCCAGAAACGCCGACACCCCCATCAGCTCGCCGCCGCTGGCAGTGACGGAATGGCTGCTGGCAAAATAAAGATCCACCGTGAACAGCGTCATCCCCAGCACGCCCAGCGGCACGTAGGTCGCGGCGATCTCGCCCTTGAGCAGCTTGTTGCACAACAGCGAGCCGACGCCGATGCCGATGGAGAACACGGTGAGAAACAGCGTGACCACCTGTTCGTTGCCGCCGATCACGTCCTTGCCGTAGGTGGGAAACTGCGACAGGAAGGACGCGCCGAACAGCCAGAACCAGGAGATGCCGAGGATCGAGCGGAACACCACCTTGTTTTCGCGGATGTGCCCGATGATTTTGTAGGTCTCGGTGAACACGTTGTAGCGCACCGTGATGTCCGGGGCCGCAGCACCGGTGGACGGGATCGAGAGGCTGGAGATCCAGCCAATGACGGCGACGCCGATCACCATGCCCGAGACCCAGGTGATGCCGCCTTCCGCGAGGATCAAAAGGCCGCCTAAGATGGTGCCGATCAGAATGGCGACGAAGGTGCCCGCCTCGATGAGCGCGTTGCCGCCGATCAACTCGTCCTCGTGCAGCTGATCCGGCAGGATGCCGTATTTGATCGGGCCGAAGAACGACGACTGCGTGCCCATGAGGAACAGCACCGTCATCAGGAAGGCGACGCTTTGCAGATAAAACCCCACCGCCGCCGCGAGCATGAGCACGATCTCCACCGCCTTGATGATGCGGATGAGCTTCGCCTTGTCGTGCTTGTCCGCAAGCTGCCCCGCCGTGGCCGAGAACAGGAAGAACGGCAGGATGAAGATCCCCGCCGCCAGCGTCACCAGCACCTGTGCGTTGAGCCCGGCCTTTTCCGCCACCGAATAGGTGATGAGGATGACCAGCGCGTTTTTGTAGACGTTGTCGTTGAACGCACCGAGAAACTGCGTGAGAAACAACGGCAGGAAGCGCCGGGTCTTGAGCAGGTGGCTTTGGTTCGGCTGCATGGGAGATGGAATCGGTTAAGAAATCGGGAAAAACCGGGGAATGCCTTTCCGAATTTTAACACTCAATCCGCAATCCCCAAACACCCATTCCACGGCGCATTCGGACTTGCGGTTCCTGTCTGAGCGGGACGAAAAAGTAAAATAAAATGTCGACTGGGAGCCACAGTCCTTTAAACTGGGGGGAAACCCGCAACTGATCAATTTTTCCTGGAGTGGCATGTGGCCGAAACGGCGTATGAAACCACTACCTCGGAAGGCAGCGCGCCCATCAAGGCCTGGACGCGCGGCGTACCCGTGGACCCCAAGGCGGAAAAGCAGCTTAAAAACGCGGCGCGCCTGCCCTTCATCCACAGCCACATCGCCGTCATGCCCGACGTGCACGTGGGCATCGGCGCCACCGTGGGCAGCGTGATCCCGACCAAAGGGGCGATCATCCCCGCCGCCGTCGGCGTGGACATCGGCTGCGGCATGATGGCGGTGCAGACCACGCTGAAAGGCAGCGACCTGCCCGACAACCTGCACGAGGTCCGCACCCGCATCGAACAGGCCGTCCCGCACGGCAGGACGCATCAGGGCGGTCCCGGCGACCGCGGCGCCTGGGGCGAGGTGCCCGAACCGCAGTTGATCGCCTGGCAGAGCCTGAAGAGCGGACTCGACGGCATCACCGGCCGGCACCCGAACGTGATCGGCAGGCGCACCAACCACGTCAACCACCTGGGCACGCTGGGCAGCGGCAACCACTTCATCGAAGTGTGCCTCGACGAAGCCGGCCGCGTGTGGTGCATGCTGCACAGCGGCTCGCGCGGCATCGGCAACCGCATCGGCACCTACTTCATCGAGCTTGCCAAAAAAGACGCCAGACGCTGGCTGAGCAATTTACCGGATAAGGATCTGGCCTATTTTTCAGAAGGGAGCGAGCATTTCACAGACTACGTCGAGGCGGTGGAGTGGGCGCAGAATTTCGCCCGCGTGAACCGCGAGTTCATGATGCGCGCGGTGTGCGGCGCATTGGGACAGGCGCGCGGGATCCCGCCGTTCGAGGCGCGGGTGCAGGCGGTGAACTGCCACCACAATTACGTGACGCGGGAACGGCATTTCGGCGAGGACGTGTTCGTCACGCGCAAAGGCGCGGTGCGCGCGGGCAGGGGCGAGCTCGGCATCATCCCCGGCAGCATGGGGGCGAAGTCGTTCATCGTGCGCGGCCGCGGCAATCCGGAAAGCTTTGAAAGCTGCAGCCACGGCGCCGGCCGCGTGCTCTCGCGCACGGCGGCGCGCAAAAAATTCTCGCTGGAGGACCACATCCAGGCGACACAGGGAGTCGAATGCCGCAAGGACCGCGACGTGATCGACGAAACGCCCGCCGCCTACAAATCCATCGACGCCGTCATGGACGCGCAGAAGGACCTGGTGGACATCGTCCACACCCTGCGCCAGGTGGTGTGCGTGAAAGGCTGAACCGCATCCACGCCGCGGATGTGGTTTGCGCCGGGCTAACTGTTTTCCAGCACCTGTTTCGCGGCTTTCAGCGCTTTTTTGATATTGGGCATGCCGCCGCCCGGAACGAAGTCGACATAGCGGATGATGTTGTCCGCGTCCACCACCAGCACCGTGCGGTTGAGAAAGTGAAAGCTCGTGTTGAGCAGGCCGGTCTTGCTGCCGAAATCGTAATCCGGCGCGTCCGAAAGAAACAGGATGTTGTGGATGTTGGCTTTTTCCGCGAACCGCGACTGGTCCCCGGCGCTGTTCGTGCTGATGGTCACGATGTCCAGCCGTTGGTCCAGCCCGCCGTTTTCCTCGCTCAGCTTGTGGGTCTGCGCGTCGCACACCGGCGTGTTGAGCTGCGGCACGACGCTGATGATTTTCACCCTGCCTTTAAGATCGTTCAATTCGACCTGCGGTTTACCGTCCTGCTTAAGCGTCGCGTTGGGCAGCGGTTGCCCCACTTTGAGTGCATCGCGGCTGAGGCTGTGCGCCGCGTCCACAAAACATAAACAAAGGATCAGCGCCGCCAGCATAAAATAAGATCGTATTTTCATTCTGCATTTCATCATCGTGTCACCTGAAAAAAAAATTTTTATAACGTTGCGTGCCCCATTGCGGTGTCAACAAGAGTCACTCCGATTTTTGCAGCCAGTCGTAGTAAGCACTCATGCTGCCGAGCACCGCCACGCCGGGGACATCGCCGGGTGCGCCTTTGCCTCCGGCCACCATGCGGATGGAAGGGGCGAGCGCTTTGCGGATCGCGCGCAGCGCACGGCGGGCCTCCTCCGCGGCGTAGATCACGGAAATGCTGACGCACACGATCTTCGCGTCGCAGGCTTTGGCGGAATCGATGATTTCTTCAACCGGCGTGTTCGCACCCAGATAGACGATCTTGCGTCCCGTTACCGCCGTGATGACCGCGGCCATCGCCAGCCCCAGGCTGTGCGGCTCTCCCGGCAGACCCGCCAGCACGCAGGTGTCGCCTTCATTGCGTTCGCTCAGCCGCCGCCACATCGAGCCGAGAAAATCGCTGAGCCGCGCCGACGCGAAGTGCTCCTGCGAAACCGAAAGCTCGCCCTGTTCCCAGCCCTGGCCCACACGGTGGACAAATGGCGCGGCGCAGTCCTGCACGAAATTCATGGCGCCGCGTTTCGACCACTCTTCATGAAATCCCCGGTCCAGAGTCTGATTGCAATAGCGGTGCACCCCTTCGATCCAGTTGTCCACCACCGTCTGCCGGTATTGCGCGTCTTCCTCGGCCGGATTGTTGGCATCCTGCCCGCCCTTGGAAAACAGCGGCGCGATCTGCAGCAGCTTTTCCAGATCTTCCAGACTGGCGGGGACCACTTTTTTCGGCCGCAGTCCCGCTTTCAGCGCCCGCGCCACCGCGCGCAGACGCGCCACCTCTTTGCGCGGGTAGCGCCGGTGTCCGGAAGGCAGCCGCACCGAACGGGGAGAACCGTAGCGCCGCTCCCACACTCGGAGCGCGTGCGTGCTGATGCCGGTCAGCCGCGACAGCTCGCCGATCGCCAGCTGGTTGTCCTGAATCGAGTCGTTCATGTTTATGGTTTGGTTGAGAGCGTTGATTGCAAGCGGCGCGTCCCTTATTAAAAAGGATTGCGCACACTCCCAAAGTTTAGACAAAAAATTTTTTTTGTCAATATATATTGACAATATTTGAAAAAATGACTAAGTTATTCTCGAATACTGCTTCGAGTTTCCGAACTTATTGGACGCAGTGTCCGAAAATTCAGAGGTGAACGTGAAACAAAAAGACGGGGTGATTCTGGTCGGGCATGGCGGGCTTCCCAGGGACTGCCCTCAGAATCTGGTGGCCCGCTTCAAGCGGCTGGAAGGCGAGCGCCGGGCCAGGGGCCTGCCGCCGAGCGCCGAGGAGATCGAGGCCGACCGCGCCATCCGCCAGTGGCCGCGAACGGCGGAATCCGATCCCTATCAGGCCGGTCTCGAGAGTCTGGCCAACCACATGCGGCTGTACCTGGAAGACACCAAGCTTTCGATCGCCTACAACGAATTCTGTGCGCCCACCCTTGCCGAGGCCGCCGAGGGCCTGATCGCCGGGGGCGTCACCGACATCATCGTGATCACCAGCATGCTGACGCCGGGAGGGTCGCATTCCGAGATCGAGATTCCGGAGGAAGTGGAAGCCCTCCGCACAAAATTTCCGGACGTGCGCATCCGCTACGCCTGGCCATACGACCTCAACAAGCTGGCGGTCCTGCTGTGGAGCCACATCGAACATTTCAAGAACACGGGTTCGTGAGGATAGGAAGATGAATTTTTATAGCAGCGAGCAGAAGCTTGCGAGCCGCAGTCCGAAGCGGCGAGGAAATTGGATCGCCATCGCCTTCTGGGGACTGATCGCCGTGCCACTTTCATTTCATTCCGCGCATGCGCTCGACTGGAACGATGCCGAATGGAAAGTCTGTCCGCAGCAGGATTTGACCGGCCGCTGGACCGCCCGCAGCCATTCGCAAACCGCGCCGAAAGCGATCCGGTTTGACGGGGAACAGGCAGAGTTCTGGCTTCCAAACGAAAAAACGGCGACCGTTGTCTTCACGCAAAATGCGGTGGAAACGGAAACGGGGTCATACATCGAGCTGGTCCTGCGCAATCCGAAATTGAAAAAGCAGGTGCCCAACGTACTCAGAATCCGTCCGCACGCCGTGTTTCCGGCCGAGCCGGAGTCGAAGCGAACGCGCCCGGTCTGCCTGATCAAGATATTCCGTTTCAGCTCTCCCAAAAACGCGGAGCGGGGGAAATACGAAGACTGGAACATTTACGAAAAAGCGGATTCCTGATCGATCACAAAAAACAGAAGGGTGAATCAAGGAGGTGGGAAGAGAATTCGGCGAACCGCCTGGTGGCTTTCCGGTTTTTTCTACTGGCGCTTCGGAAGATACAAAACCGGATAGCCGAATTCTCTTCCTTTCAATCGTATCGTGGAGGAAGGCACAGGTTCTTACATGGCCTATGAGTGCAGGATCTATGATGGCAAAGGCAAATTAAAAAAAGTACATCATGTCAAAGACATCAAATCCACATCCGCCGACAAGCTGCTGAAGCAAAAGTCCACCCGCAAGGCCAGGCGGTTTGTCGAAAATTTCAAACAGGGCGGGAACGCACCATCCCGTTCCGGCACATTCCACGAAAAGCAGTGCTGCCAGTGCGGCAATCCCTTTCACGCCAGGCACAAGGCGGCGAAATACTGCTCCCACGAATGCCAGAAAAAATTTTATTACGAGAAACGGAAAAAAGACAGACAAACGATGAAATGAGGGAACCATGCCCACACCGGAATGGTACAGCTACTTCACGCTTTATTCGGTGATCATCCTGCTCGGCAGCATGATCTTTTTCGCGCTGATCGTCGCGCCGCTCGCCATCAGCCACCTCGACCGCCGATCCGCCAGCGTTTACCTGCGCGCGTTTTTCCCGCGTTATTACAGCTGGGGCGCCATCGTCACCGCCATCGCGCTCCTGGGCGCGTTGTCGTCCGGCCCCGTGTTGATCGCGCTGTTGGCCCTGACTTTGGCCGGCTTCATCTATTGCCGCCAGTCTTTGATGCACCGCATCAATCACTACAGCGATCTTGAGAAAGCCGGCGATGCGGCCGCGGGGAAACGGTTCGCCCGCCTGCACCGGTTCAGCGTGCTCATCAATTCGCTTCAGATGATCGCGTTGATCGGCGTTTCCCTCAATCTGCTGAACCTGGTTTGAATTGAGCGCGACGCATTCGCACAGGTTGAACGGCAAAGGAACCGCTGAGATTAAAAACAGCGGATTGCCATCAGCCTCAAGAATCCCCCCGACAGACAGGGCCCCACTCCTGTAATGAAACGGGACCCGGGCCCTGTCTGTTCACTCCTGCCTGATAAGGGATTCAACGAAGCGGTTCAATCCACGACCAGTCTGCCGTCCAGGCGGATCGGGCTGGCGAGGTTGAACCGGTTGGGCGAAGTCTTGATGACGGTGTCGTGGATTTCCTGAAACTGCTCCGGCGTCCCGTCCCCTTTGATGCGCACCGTGTACTGGATGCTGTCGTAGCCCGCTTTCACGGTGTCATCGATGCCGAGAAAACCGCGCAGATCCAGTTCCCCTTCCGTTTCGATTTCCAGTTTCTCAAGCGTGATGCCCTTGAACGACGCGCCCACCACGTAGCCCACCAGCATGCAGGCGTTCATGGCCGTGAACAGCAGTTCCTGAGGATTGGGCGCGGTGTTTTTACCCAGAAGCTCCGGCGGCTCGTCGGCGCGGATGGAAAACGACCGCTCGATCGTTTCTCCTCCCAGCTGCATGGACTGCACTTTCGTGGTGCTGCTGGTCTGCCCCGTCCAGCCCGTGGTCACATGAAACTTCACCTTGCCTTTGGAGGCGTCTTCGCTCACCGCCTGGATCACTTCCTTGAGTGCGGGAACGTCGATGTCGTTAGGGTGGGTCTGTGTATCGGCAGTGTTTGACATATTATTTCTCCTTATGATGATATGGTTGTGTTCTTGTCAGCAATGGACATTGTAATCTTGGCGCGTTTCAGCGGCGTGCTTCCAAAATCAGGTTGAAGGGCGTTTCCGCCGCACGGCGAAACCGGGTGAAGCCGCCCGAAGTCACCACTTCCCGAAGCTTCTTTTCACCGGCTTGCGCGCCCAAAGCGAGACCCACTTCCTGGCTCAAAGACGACGGCGTGCAGACCGTCGCCGAAAAGGAATAATAAACCCGGCCCACAGGATTGAGATTTTGTTCCAGCGTGTCGTGGGCGAACGGTTCCACGATCATCCAGGTGCCCTTGGGATCGAGTTTGTCGTACACATGCCTGGCGGCGCCCGCCGGGTCCCCCATGTCGTGCAGGCAGTCGAAAAAGGTGATCAGATCGTAGGATTCCCCAGGAAAGTCCTTGGCCTTCGCGGTTTGGAACGTCACGTTTCTAAGTCCCTTTTCATCGGCTGTTTGCTTTGCTTGTTCGATGGAGGGCGCATGAAAATCGAACCCGAAAAAGCGGCTGTTGGGAAACGCTTCCGCTAAAAGCAGCGTGGAGTGTCCGAAACCGCAGCCGACATCCGCGACGTGGGCGCCTTTTTCCAGTTTTTCCTCAACGCCTTCAAGTGAAGGAATCCAGGATTGAATCAGCTGGGCTTTGTAAGTGGGTTTGAAAAACTTGGCGACACCGCAAAAAAGGCAGGAATCATGGTCACCCCAGGAAACCCCTTTGCCGGTGCGAAACGCTGCCGTGATTTTGGGTTCGTCGGCGAACATGGAAGAAAGTGAAATAAATGCGCCCCCCATGTAGTAAGGGCTCTCCTCATCGGCAAACACAGCGGCCTGCTCTGGGGACTGGGAAAACCGATCCGTTACCGGGTCGTATTCGATGTATCCGGAAGCGGCCTGGTTGGCAGCCCACTCCAGAATGTATCTCGGTGCGGTTTCCGTTTTTCGGGCCAACTCTTCTGCCGAGAGAGGTTCGTTCTCGGCAAGCGTTTTGTAGAGCCCCAGCTTCTGTCCTATGAGAACCAGCACACTGCTGGTAGCGGCCCCCATTTCGCCCACCATTTTCCCCATAAAATCTTCCAGTTTTTTTTCGTCGATGGTCAGTTGTTGCGTCGTCATTTTTCATTTCCCCCGATTATTGGATCTGGATGAATAAAGAATTGAAATCCGGTCTTTGCATGATTCCTTTCCTAATGCCGTTCTCCCTCGAAAACGGTTGTGAAAAGAAATCAGTGCCGGTGCGAACGGACTTTCCCGGTTGCCCGCGAAATGCGGTCCCGGAACGGCAAGGCCTCTGAAATGGCTGTCTGGCTGCAGCATCGAATCAATCCCGTTTTGATGAATTTGTCAATACCAACTGGTTGGTATAAAATAAACATGTCGTGGAAGGACGTCAACAAAAAAGTTTTGGCGAAAATCTTCTGATTCGCCAGATACTAAGGCAAGTTATTAATTTTTAAGTGGTTGAGTTGGTTCTAAAAAATTTGATTTGCTGGAGGGGAAAAGGAGATGTTGACATATACCAACTGGTTGGTATAATTTCTGACTGCGGGCACAAACGCGAATACTTTGAAAGGAAGACCGATGCCGAAATCGGGTGTGGCGACGCAGGAGCGGATTCTCGACACCGCGCAGCAACTGGTACTCAGTTACGGATTTGCCGGCGCCTCTGTGGACAAGGTGATCGAAAAGGCGGGCATCACCAAGGGAACCTTTTTTTACCATTTCAAGAACAAGGCCGATCTCGCCAAACGGCTGATCCAGCGTTTTCACGCCCAGGATCTGGAAGTGATGGGCGGTTTCATGCAGCGCGCGGAGAAGATGAGTCCCGACCCGCTGCAGCAGCTTCTGATTTTTGTGGGGCTGCTTGCGGAAATGTTCGATGGCCTGGACGAGCCGTTCGCCGGCTGCCTCATCGCGGCCTTCGCGTTTCAGAGCCAGCAGTTCGACGAAGACGTGTTGTGTGTCTGTTCCCAGGCCATGCTCGACTGGCGCGAGATGTTCGCGGCCAAGATCCGCGCCGCCAGCGAAAAGCACGAAGCGGAGCATCCGGTGAATCCCGAGGACCTGGCGGATTTACTGGTCTGCGTGCTCGAGGGGGCGCTGTTGCAGTCCAAGACCCTGAACGACCCCAAGCTGGTGGCGCCGCAGCTAAAGCTGTACACGGACTACCTGCGCCTGCTGTACCGCCAGCCTTAGGCGCGTTTGAGTGATTTGAGATACAGGTTCCAGCTGTGCGCCACGTAGATGTACGGGCAGTGGTCGAACAGCCGGCCGGGCAGGTTGCCGTCGGGAATCTTCGGGATGGAGGCGATCAGGCTCAGAATATCGTAGCCGCTGGAACTGAACCCTTCGCCGTTGTCGCGGGTTTCCAGATTCACCCGGTTGGGCTTGGATTGTGTGATCTTCCGTATCCCTGCCAGGTGGCAGTAATCGAAAAAAGGCGGCAGCCGCGGCGGCACCAGGGCGACGATGTCGCGGTTGTTGACGATGCGGTAATACTGCGGCGTGCGGAAACCCTGGATGAAATCCGCGTCGCCCACTCTGGGGGAGCCGAAGGTGTACACGCCCTGAACGTTTTTATAGCGGTTGGCCGCCAGCGTCGCCAGCGCCGCGCCCAGGCTGTGCCCGGTGAACCAGAGGGCCGGTTCCTTGCCGTGTTTGCGCTTGCCGCGGGCGCGGATGCTGTCGAGCGTGGCCTTCAAGCCGGACGAAGCCGCGGCGTCGCCGTTTTCATCCGCTGCAGCGGACGGCTGCCAGACCGCGTCCAGAGCCTGCTTGAAACCGCGGTGCACCTTTCCCGGCTGCGGCGGGTCTTCGACCAGAAGCAGGTTCGTGTCCGTGAAGACGTCGGAAAATTGTTTGAAATACTTCGCGCGGGTTTTGCTGGAAAAAAATTTTTTGATGTCCGCCATGGCGTTCTTGGCGATTTTCGGCGGCTCCTGGGCGGCGTCCGGGAGCGGTTTTTCCAGGCCCGGGATCAGCGTGCCGCGGAAGGCGACGATGACCAAGTCCTTGTTGTGCGCCACGAAGCCCTGCGTGCCGTCGCGGTCGAAAAACACCGCCTCATCGAACAGGGCGGCGTTCTTGCCGTTGCGCGGAGCCGTGGTCAGCGCTTTCATCACGGTCGCGCGGTCGCAATAGGCCAGCATGGAGGCTTCCGCCAGCCACCAGCAGTTGACCCATTGAAAGCGCCTGGCTCTGGCTTTGAACGCGTGCCGGTCGCTGTTTTCGAAGTAGCGGTATTTTTTCTGCGGCGAAAACAATTCCTTGAAGGTGGCGTTGCGTTTCGGCAGGGGTTTCTTTTTGGCGGCGGCCATAACGGGCATCCTGTTGCTGTGAGAGCGGATCCGGTTTCGCAGCCTGGTTGCTGCAAAACGGAGTCAGAAGGTGTTGCGGGGAAGGATCGGTTCAGCCGGATCCGGGTTGCTATCGATTGCCGTGAAAAATGGAAGTCACGGGTATTTCGATCGAGGGAATTTTAACAGGTTCCAGAGACTTTAGAAACGATTTCCATTCGTCCGGAGCCTGCTTTTTGCAATAACGGAAAAAAGCGGCGTAGCGCATGGTGGTGACGAGAGAACGGTAGACCACCGGATTGATCTTTTCGAGCAGGTGGATTTTCTGCCGCATTTCAAAGTTCATGTGCACGACCGGATGGGTTTTGCCCTCGTCCTTGCGGCCGCTCCAGAAATAAAATTCGGGCTGTCCCGTCAGGGCGAATCCCTGAGGACCGGTTTTGAACTCGATGCCGGTTTTCGGGTCGTGGATCAGGTAGCCGTAGCGGTAATCGCGGCCGTATTTGGCGCGCAGGGTCAAGTGGTGCCGGTTGCGGATGGCTTCCATCTCTTCCACCAGGGCGGTGGGCTTTTCGGTGTGAAACCCGTTCTCGCCGCCGCCCAGCAGGGGCGGGCTTTTGCGGGTCAGAAGCTCGGCGGAAACCCAGCCGGTTTTGCTTCCAAGCTTGATCTGCGCCCAGCCCAGACGCACCTGCAGCACGTTGACGCCGGTCCATTTTTTCAGCACCCGCACGATGGTGCCTTTGGGCGTCGGCAGCGACCGGACGTTGACCAGCTCCGCCGTCACCCAGTGCGTGTGGTTTCCAGGCATGTAATAGCGGGGAAGGTTCCAGGCCGAAGCGGGCGCGTCGAACAACGCGTCCGCCTGGAACAGCCTCAGCCCCAGCAGCGTGTTTTGGAATGCCGGATGGGTGCGGATCTTGTTGGGGCTTGCCTCCGTGGTGGAGATCACCGCCGTCGTGTCCGAATCGGCGAACCGGGCGATGGGAATGAGCTGCCAGTCGTGGATCGGGAGGATATACGCTTTGTCGCCGATGCGGATCTTGAGCCGCTTGCCGTCCTCCTGGTTGGGCAGGTAAGCGATGCCGATGCGCTTGCCGGAAAGTTCTTCCGCGGGGCGGGCGGTGCGTTCAAACACGATGCCGCCTGTTTTTTGCAAAAGCTCTGCATTCTGTTTGAGCGTCGGGACCGGAAGTGCTGAGCGCAGCGGCGGCGCCGGACGCAAAAAATCCTGCGCTGTCAAAGGCAGGCCGCCGCCTCCCGCGAAGGCGGAAGACGGAGGCAGGCCAAAGGCGGACAGCACCAGAATGGACAGCGTCCATTTTCCCCAAAGGGAAATGGCACAGGATCGGAAATGGGGGGACATTTTCACAATCATGAGATATTGAAAAAAACGACGACGATCTGGAAAAAGAGTAAAGACGGAAATCCGTTTCCGCACGCTAGGCAGGCACACACCTCCGGATTGTGTGATTTAGGACTATTCCATTAATTTAAAACGGAAAACCCATCCTTACCAGTAGAAAGATGGGAGAACTTCAAGAATGCGGCACAACCTGCGGTTTTAGAATCCCCGGTGCAGGTCCGCCCCAGCGGGCGGGTTTCTGACCGTGCATTCCGGATACGCGCCGCGCTTCACGCAGCCGCCGGGGAAACCACGCATCAATCGGAGCCTCATTGTGAAGGATTTTTAACTACTTGATTCAACAGGGGGAAATCATGAAGACGATGGCACGAACGAGTTTACTGGTATTTTTAATGACAATCGCGTCCGCTGTGTCCGGCTGGGCGAGCGAGCGCAAGGCGCCTTTGTTTGACAATCTGGGCAGCCTGCACTTCGCCGTCACCACAAAAGAGCCGCTGGCCCAGCGCTATTTCAATCAGGGGTGGATCCTCGCCATTGCGTTCAATCACGCCGAGGCGGAACGTTCGTTTCGCGAAGCGGCGCGTCTCGATCCCGAATGCGCCCTATGCTACTGGGGAATCGCCCTGGTTTTAGGGCCCAACCTCAACGCGCCCATGGAAGCGCTCGCCGTTCCCAAAGCCCACCAGGCGATGCAGAAAGCCCTCGCCTTGAAGGACCGCGCCTCCGCGAAGGAGCAGGCGCTGATCGAGGCGTTGTCCAAGCGTTATTCCAAAGAACCGGTCAAGGACCGCAGCCCGCTCGACCGCGCCTTCGCCGACGCCATGCGCGACGTGGCGAAACGCTACCCGGATGATCTCAACATCGCCGCGTTGTTCGCCGAGTCCCTCATGGACCTGCACCCGTGGGATTTCTGGACCAGGGACAAAAAGCCGAAGCCGTGGACGCCGGAGATCGTAGCCACTCTCGAGAGCATCCTCGCCAAAACCCTGGACCACCCGCTCGCCAACCACCTCTACATCCACGCCGTCGAGGCATCGGCCGATCCCGGCCGGGCGGAAGCGGCAGCGGACCGTCTGTTGACCCTGGCTCCCGGCGCCGGTCATCTGGTGCACATGCCCGCGCACATCTACATCAACGTCGGCCGCTACAAGGATGCGGCCAAAGCCAACCAGATGGCCATCGCCGCCGACCAGGCTTACCTCAAAGAGGTCAAGGCCCAGGGGTTGTATCCCCTGGCCTACGTGCCGCACAACCACCACTTTCTCTGGGCGGCGGCCATGATGAACGGCAAGAGCGAGCTGGCGATTGAGGCCGCGCGCAGCACCGCCGGGCATGTCGATCCGGCCATGATGAACGATCCCGCCTTCGGCGGCACCCTGCAGCATTTTTACTCCATGCCGTTGTACGCGCTGGTGCGCTTCGGCAAGTGGGACGCCATCCTCGAGGAACCGGCGCCGCCGGAAAATCTCATCTACCCGACCGGTGTCTGGCATTTTGCCCGCGGCATGGCGGAGGTGCGCAAGGGCGACCTGGACGACGCAAAGCTTGAGCTCGATCTTTTGCAGGCGGCCCGCAAAAATCCCGACATCGAGAACGTGACCGTGTTCGGCCTCAATAAGGTCAAACAGCTTTTGCGCATCGGCGTCGAAATTCTGTCCGCGGAGCTCGCCGAAGCGGAGGGCCGCACCCAGGATGCGATCGATCACCTCACCATCGCCGCCGGCATCGAAGATGCGCTCACCTACACCGAGCCGCCCGACTGGTCCTATCCCGTGCGCCACGCACTGGGGGCGGTGCTGCTCAAGAACGGGAAATTCGCGAAAGCCGAAACGGTTTACCGCGAGGACCTGGGTAAAAACAAAAACAACGGCTGGGGACTGTTCGGCCTTCAGCGCAGCCTGAAAGGGCAGGGCAAAACCGAAGAAGCGGCGCAGGTGGAAAAACAGTTCCGGCAGGCCTGGAGCGAGGCGGACGTGCAACTCGCCAGCTCGCGGTTTTGAGCATGGCGCGGACTGTGGAAGACTACTTCGACGCGCTGACCGAGGGGCGCAGGCAGGAACTTTCCTCCCTGCGCCAGCTCATCCGCTCGCTGCTGCCCAAGGCCAAAGAAACCCTGGCCTACAAGATGCCGACCTACGAGATGAACGGTTTCGTCGCGGCCATCGGCAGCCAGAAGCATCACATGAGCCTGTATCTCTGCGACGCCGCGCTGCTGGACAAGCACAAAAGCGCGCTGGCGCATCTCGACTGCGGCAAAGGCTGTGTGCGTTTCAAAAAATTTTCCGATCTGCCGTTGGCTGCGGTCCGGGCCATGATCCTTGAGGCGGGAAAGGAAAGCTAGGAGAAAAATACTTTGTGCCCGATAGGGCTGTCAAAGTTTTATTCTTGAACACAAACCAAGCAATCTTTCAATCTAACTTTTTTGAATATCCGTTGTGCCTGTGGTCCCTGTGATCCAACCGTTTGACGGTTGATCACAAGTCCACAGGCATTTTCATTGCACAGCTTTCGATTTCGTTCTTACTGTTTACCATCGCTCTTGTTCAGTTTTTCCAGTTCGTGTTTGGCCACAAGCCGGTCGATGCGCTTCTGAAATTCCTTCGATTGCGTGAGCCGCATCGCCCACTGCTGGCCGATCTGTCCCGCCTCCCGGCTGATCTCGGGCATCTTGTCTTTCCATTCCTGCCAGAACGGCGTCTCGAACATCGCCACCAGTTTTTCGATCGTCTCCACGCTCATGTGTTTGGCGTACACCGGCACCACCCTATCGAGCAGGGCATCCATTTCCTTTTTTCCCATCAGGCCGTTGAAGTCCTTCCAGAACGCCTGCGGCACTTTGGGGTACGAGGCAGTGACCATTTGCGAATAGGAATTCAACACGCCGTCCTTCATGTAAGCGAGCTGATCCGCAATGCCCGAGACTGTGAGCAGTTTTTTAATGAGCCGGGCTTTCTCCGGATCGGGGGCCGTCTCCGCGTGCGCGGGAAAGGCGGACAGCGCGAGCAGCAGCGCCAGCGCACATGCCCGCACCGCGCCTGTGATTGAATGGGAATCGATCATGACCGTCCTTCCTGTATAGGGATTGAAGTTCGCTTTGTACCACGTTTCCGGTTTGGCCGCGCAAAATTCGTGGCGCAGGAGAACGGCATGCGCGTTCGAAGATTCATTCCTCCCGGCCGCGCATTCCCGACAGGGACCCGGCCGCATGCAGATTATAAAAGGCTTCTACATTGCCGCTTTTTCGAATATGATGGGAATGGAGACTTAAACCTCAAAAAATCAGGATAAAAAATGAAGAAAACGATTTTGATAACCGTGGCCATGGTGGTTGCCCTCACCTGCATCGTGGTGTTTTTCCTATTCATTTCTCTCGACACTTTGGTCACCATGGCGGTGGAAAAATACGGCACCGAAGTTCTGAAGGCCGATGTGCGGTTGAACCAGACCGACCTCTCCGCCCGGTCCGGCAAGGGCACCCTGAGCGGATTGCGCGTCAGCAATCCCGACGGCTTCGAGACCGAATCCGCGCTCGAGCTGGACCAGGTGAACGTGCACATCGATATGGGAACGCTGACGAAGGACACCGTGGTTATCAAAGAGGTCAATATCGTCGCCCCGCAGGTCACCTATGAGCATGGGGCCGGGGGAAGCAACCTCGATGCCCTCAAGCGCAACGTCACCGGCAACGGCGACAGCGGAACGGGTGGCAAGGGGGACGACGGCGATTCCGGCGGCGGCAACGGAAAAAAACTGATCATCGAGAATCTGTACATCCGTGAAGGCAAGGTCAACGTCAGCGCGGTCGGACTGGGCGGCAAAAAAATGAGCGTCGGACTTCCCACCGTTCACCTGAAGGACATCGGTAAAGACAAGGGCGGCGCCTCACCCGAGGAAGTGGCGCGGAAAATCCTCGACGCCATCGGCGGTATCACGGGAGACGCCGTGAAGACGCTGGGCGTGGACAAAGCCATCGAAAAAGTCGGCGGCGCGGCGGGAGATGCGGCGAAACAGGTGATCGGCAAAGCCGGCGGAGACGCCCAGAAAGCGCTGGAAAAAGGCGCCGGTGAAATCGGTTCGGCGGTCAGCGGGCTGTTGGGAAAATGAACCCGCAACGCGCCTTTCCGGGTGTTGACTTTTTGAGAAATTTAGGTCAAGGTAAAGGCGTTGCACCGCGCTGGGTCGCCAGGGGAGGCTTTGCCGCGGAGGTTCACCCCCTGGATGAAAGGAGGTGATCCCTTGTCTAGTCAGAGTATAAGGGGAGCTTCCGGAGACAGCATTTAGTCGTCTGGAAGCTCCTTTTTACAGAAAAGCCCCGCTTTGAAAAAAGCGGGGCTTTTTTTTATCCGCAAGCGGCGATCATCCATCGGGCAAACGAAAACCGCACTCCATCCGGCGCGGACAACCGTTCCACACCGGCTGCCCGGAATCCGCGTTTGCCTTCGCTCCGGCGAAGGATGAGGCTATATCCTAAAAAACGCCCGCTCAGGCGTTTTGGGAAAGCGAACCGTTTTCCACCTGCTCCGCGAACGGCACCGAAAAATGCGTCTGCACGAACAGCCATTTGCCATTGCGGTTTTCCAGCACCGCCGTGAAGCGCACATAAGCCTGCATGGCCTGTCCCTGTGAGGTGTACTCCACATGCGTGTCTCCCGCAACCCAGCACACCGAGCCCAGCTGCGAGACGGAAATATTCTCAAACCGCACGTTCAATTCATCGGACTGGAAAAAATCCCGTTCGAACTGCCGTTTGATTTCGTCGAGACCGGTGCGTTTTTCATCTTCTCCCGTTCCGATGATGGTCACATCCGGATCCGGTGCGAACAGGTTCAATAAAATGCGAAGGTCTTTCTTGCCGTATCCCATGCGAAACCTGTCCAGAACGGAGTGAATCTCCGCAACCGTTTTTCGGGCTGCCTGCATGATATGCCCCCTCGATGAAATGTTTATAAATAACAGGGAGTGTGAAAATTCCCTGGAACTTGCCTGTTTTTTGTTTAAGTTAACGAAACATTGTTAAAAAATCAAACTCCGTTTTTGATATCCGATGCCCGAAAAACCGCGTCAGAACAGGCGGAGCCGGGATCGGTCATATTCAAAAAAGGCAAAATTCGTCCACTCGATAATCATATTTAAAAAAAATCGACTCCCCGAATCAGCGGGTGCAAGGGGCGAGACACAAGCGGCGGTTTTTCAGAAGTGCGGGAGTGATGTGAGCAAAATCCGGGTAACAAAGCGAAGCGGAATGCGGGATCTGCGTTCGGAAAGGCGAACCGTTTAGACGCTGGGGATTTCGCGCAGAAAATAAATCGCGGCCAAAAGAACAGCCAGAGAGATCAGCCAGAAAAGAAGGTACAGCGACATGGACTGGCGTGCTTTTTCTTTCTCAAGCCAGGTCCGCGGCTTCACCCCTTTCATGAGAAAGGTGATCTTGGCCGCCAGATTCACCGATACGATGTTGATTGCCAAAAGCAGGCCTGCGCGGTAAGCGAGATCGAGATCGCCCGCGCCGAGAAACAGGCCCAGCGTTGCCGTCGGCGGCAACAGCGCGACCGCCACCATCACGCCCACCAGCACGCTGGGCAGCCCGGTGGTGAGGGCGAGCACGCCCGCGGCGCCTGAGGCGAACGCCAGCGCCGCCGAGTCGAGCCCCACCCGCGTGCGCGCCAAAAGCTCTTCGCTTTCCACGTTCAGCGGCCACACCATGCCGATGAAAAACGTGATGCCCAGCGCGACGGTCAGACCCGCCAGCGTGGTCTTGAGCGCCTTCCACATCAGGTTGGTGTCGCCCAGCGCCGTTCCCAGCGCCAATGCGATGTTGGGGCCCAACAGCGGCGCGATCACCATCGCGCCGATCACCACCGCCACGTTGTCTTCCAGCAGCCCGATGGCGACCACCACCGTCGAGAAAAAAACCAGCAGCAGGAAATTGTCGTCCAGGCGGGCGCTTTTTTCGACATTGTTGTACATCTCCTCGCGCGTGGTGGCGATCGAGTCCTTTTTGTCCTTTTTTTCCTCTTTGGTTTTTTTCTCTTCCTTCTCTTCGCGTGGAAGCGTCACCTCCAGCGGGATCACGTTGATGCGGGCCGATTCGCTGTGTCCCAGGATGGCCTGCAGCGAATCCAGCGTTTCCTGCCTGAAGTCGGGCTTCACCAGAAAGCGCACCACGCGGCGGCCGTCCACGCCCTGCTGCCCCACCCAGTAATCCGCGGCTTCGAGTTTTGTCGCCACCTTGTGGATGGCGTCCAGGTAACTGTCGTCGGCAAACACTTCAAAGATTCTCATAAGTTCAGATCATCCCGGCAGGTGAAGGAGAACAGAAAGCATCGACGGTGTCCGGCAGGCGTTTCAGCACGAACACCTTGTCGCCGTAGACGTCGATATCGAATTTGCCCATGTCGGCTAATTTTCCCAGTGTCCGGTTGCAGAAGAAGCTGACGTGCGTGGGGTCGTCCTTGTACCACCAGTCCGCAAACTGCCGTGCGGCGTCGGGAGCGTCGACGAATGAGTTGGTCAACAGCGTCGAAAAAATCACGATGCCGCCCGTGGCCAGCACGTTTTCGATCGCGTTCAACTCCTCCCAGAGATTGGGCAGGTGCTCGATCACTTCCACCGCCACCACCACGTCGAAGGTACAGGAAAATCGCTGATCCTTCAAATAGCCGTGGATCATCGGCTCCAGCGGCGTCGCTGAGACCCCCCGCCGTTCCAGCTCCTTCGTCATTTCCCCCGAACCGGAACCGAAATCCAGCAGACGCTCCGGCGTGCGGTACAAGGCGATGATCTTGAGCAGCACATCCACCTGGCTTTTCCAGAAACCCGGATCGGTCTCGGCCCATTGCTTTTTGTAATGCGCTTCTTCCAGGCTTTTATCCACCGCATCGACCGTGAAGATCAGCCGGCATTCCGGGCAGCGGAAAAACCGGCGCTCGTTCTGGTAGAACAGGCCCGAAGCCGTGCCGCACACCCGGCAGCCGGCATGCACGATCGTTTCGTTCATGTCAGATTGCATGAGGGTTGTTGGAAGTTGACGCCAAAGAGGGCGTTGCGGTTCTGCCGGCCGCCCATCACTCCCTAGTCAGCAGTCAGGCGGGCTGCCAGGCGACGAGCGCACAGCGGAGCGCCAGAAGCGGCGTGAAGCTTTGCAGATCCTGGGCCACCGCATCCATCACCGTGTCGGCGAGTCCGGGGTCCGTGAAGCATTCGTACGCATCCTCCAGAAACCCGCCCCGAAGCAGCGGATGAAACAGAAATTCCCTGCCCGGCCCGGTCCTGATTTCCAGCGGCCGCTCCACCGCCTGGACCCGCTGCATTCCCAGTTCTTCGCACCAGCGTTTCGCATCGATCGCCGACGGCCGCTCGATGCGGTACTCCGCAAGCTTCCCGCGTTCCGTTGTCAGCCCGTGCGCCTGCATTTCCCGGTCGATCCGCTGCCACAGGGAATCGAACGTGCCGAGCGAGGGAAAGGTCAGCACCATCTGGCCGCCCGGTTTCAGAAAACGCACCAGACTGGCGAGCGCCGCCGGCCGGTCGGGCCGGAAAAACATGAAGGCGATGTTGCCCGTGATGCGGTCGAAGAGCCCCAGGTCTTGAGGCAGCGCGCGCATGTCGCCCAGCTCGAACTTCAGCCAGGGCAGCCGCGTTCCCTGCACCGCCCGCGCCCGGCCGATTTGCGCCGGATGCAGGTCGACAGCCAGCACCGATCCCGTGGGGCCCACCTGCTCGGCGATGTGAAACGCCGGGATGCCGCCGCCCGAAGCGATGTCCAGCACCGAAGCGCCGGAGAACAGATCCAGCTGCTCCATCAACACCTCGGCAAACGGCGTGGACCAATAGTCTTTTTGCGGCAGCGGCCAGGACTGCCGCTCCGGCGGCACCGGCAGGTTCCTCTTCGACATTTTTTCCTGTGAGGTTGAATGCATACGGACAAACAGGGGAACGATTCTAACCGATTCTGTCGCGGTGGAATCATTTATTGCGAAACTCCGGCATTGGTCCCGAACCCGTGCATACAACTCGTACCGGATCGCCACATCCCCGGAGAACGGCCCACAGAAGCGTGAATTCCTCATTCTCGCCATATTTTGAGAATTTCAAGGCTGACCGCCATTCAGCGATAGCTTTGACCTCATTTTTACATATCACTTAAATTCAATTATTTATATGTGATCCCCGAGGTGTGGGGGGATCTGTTCGCCTTTTTTTACTTGTATTTAACTAAACTTTGATTATCATTTTCATTTTCAATTAAGTGGGCGTGCCGGAGGGGCAAACGGGCCCATTGGGTGAATCGTGGAAATGCAAGGAAAGGACGAGATCATGAAAACAAGGAATGGGATCATCTGGGGGGTGGCGCTCGCCCTTCTGGCAGCGGGCTGGGTCGTTCCCGAAGCATCCGAAGCCATACCGGCATTTGCCAGAAAATACGGCATCAACTGCCGCACCTGCCACGTTCAGTTTCCCAAGCTGAACAAGACCGGAATCCAGTTCAAGAACCGCGGCTACCGCATGCCCGGCGAGGTGGGCGATTACCTGTGGAACAGCAAGATCATTCCGCTGGCGGCGATCGCCCGGGTGGGGGCCGTGTTCACGCGCACCGACAGCGCCGGAGAAAAAACACAGAGCAGCGAACTGGTGGACGGCGGCGTCGAGTTGTTCAGCGGCGGCACGCTGGGGCCCCGGATCTCCTATTTCATCGACGCCCTCACCGACGCCAACGCGCCGCTCATCCAGTTCGACGACATCCTGCCCGACAGCGCGCTCAACGTCAAATTCGGCGACTTCAACGTGGACAACTACTACCTGTCCAACCCCCGCCGCCTGACCGAGAGCACCTACCTGATCCAGACATCCGCCGCCGGCATGGCTTCCGGCTCCGCTGCTGCCGATTCCGGCGCCCGCGACGACAACGTGACCTTCACCAACGCGGGCGTGGAGCTCAACGGCCAGTTCATCGAACAGGGATTCCGCTACGCACTGGGGATCGGCAACGACAACCGCAGCGGCGCCGAGGACAGTTTCGGCCAGATGTACTACCTGATCCTCAATCAGGATTTTTTCGAGCACACCGCGTCGTTTTTATTCCGCGGCGACAACGTCGGCGATGCGGACGACAACCTGTCTCCCGCCGACGCCCTCGCGGCGCCGGACGACACCAACAACACCTACACCCTCGGCGGCAACATCCAGTTTTCGTTTTTTCAGGACAAGCTGAATGTCGTCACGGGCGCCTACTATTTCTGGGGCGGGGAATTTCTCAATTTCGCCGAACCCGGCAGGACTTCCGACACGTACGAGGCCACCAGCGGCACCGTCGAAGGGACTTACATGCTCACCGAGAAGCTGCTGGCTCTGGCTCGCTACGACTGGCACGACACCCACGACAGCGCCGCCTTTGAGAACCAGTGGGTGCTTTCCATGCAGTACCACCCGGTGCCGAACGTGAAGCTGAACCTGGAATACGTGAATTTCAAAAGCAACGCGGGCGGCAATCTCGCCAACGCGAGGGATGAAAATTCCGAGTCGATCCGCTTGAACGCCCGCTTCGGGTTCTAGCGTTATCGCGGGAATACGATTGAAGGCCCCGCTCAATGCGGGGCCTTTTATCAGATGGAGCCGGTGCCTCAGGGGCCGGTGAGGTCTTTGAGAATATACACGCCGCCGCTTTGCGCGCCCTTTTTGCCGCGTGTCAGGCCGGGGGCCCCGATCAAAAGGTCGCTTTTGCCGTTGCCGTTGACGTCGCCCACGGCCAGAGCGTAACCGAAATATTCATCCGCCAGCACCCCCTGCGGTTGATAGGCGGCGGCAGGGGCGGAACGCTTCTTGTCCGGTCGGCCTTCGAAAAACACGATCTCGCCAGAGTGGTTCTTCTTCCCGGGACCGGACGCACAGGGAACGCCTGCGATCAGGTCGTCGCGCCCGTCCCGGTTCCAGTCCAGCAGCACGCCCGAATGCCCCAGTCCGTAGGACAGGGGAGCGGTTTGCAGCCGCTCCGGCCTGCCGCAGTCCGCATGCGAGACAAGCCGGTGCGCCGCATCCGGTTTCAGGTGGTAGGTCTTGCTGTGCCCGCTGCGTCCTTTGAGCACGTGCCAGATCCCCCTGCTTGCTTTGGAACGCGATCGGCGCACCGCCCCCGGCGCTCCGGTCAAAAGATCGCCGCCGTTCTTGGTCAGCCGCCCCACTTGAAAGACCGACCCGGTGTGGTCGCCGGCGTTGGCTCCGAACAGGGTGATGTCCGCGTGCCGGGCGAGATGAAGGTTTTTCGGCAGTTGTTTTCTGCCGTAAATCACATACGCTTCCCCGGCTTCCGGATGCTCGTTCAAAAAACCGTCGCCAAAGGGCGCGCCGATGAGGACGTCGTCCAGACCATCCCGGTTCACGTCGCCCGAGCCGACTGCATAGCCGCTCTGGTCGGGCGGGTTCTGCTTGAGGGAAAACTCAAAATCCGACCCGTCGATGCCGAAGATGCGGCTGTTCCAGTTCTTGAACAGGTCGATCCCTTTGGGAAAACGCGGGCGGCCCAGAATCACATACGTTTCTCCGGCTCCCGGCTGCTGGTTCTGGTAGCCGTACGCTCCGGGCGCGCCGATGATCAGATCAGCAATGCCGTCGCCGTTCACATCGCCCGCCGCCAGCGCCGATCCCGCGCGGTCCCCTTCTTCCGCTCCCGCGATCACCACGTCCGCCTGTTTCGACACATCGACGGTCTGCTTGAAATTTGTGCGCCCGAAGACGAGATACACGGTTCCGGAATGCAGCCGGTTGAACGGACGGCTGCGCGACAACGGCGCGCCGATGGCGAGGTCCAGGGTGCCGTCGCCGTTGAAGTCGGCACACGCGAGCGACTGTCCCAGCCGGTTGACCCCCGATTTGCGGCCCGCCCAGAAGCCCGCGTCCGCTTGGGTTGCAAGGTCCAGCCGCGATGGCAGCGAGGAGCCGCCGGACACGACATACACCCAGCCCGATCGCGTGGTTTCAGGCAGGATGCCTTCCGAATCGGGCGCGCCCACCACGATGTCGTCCACTTGGTCGCCGTTGAGGTCGCAGGCCGAAACCGCATACCCGTTCTGGGCGTTGCTGAGCGCGAGAGGAAGGACGCCGCGCTCGCGGTTTTTCACGCCATAAATTTTTGCCAGGGAAGGCTGCGGCAACCGGCGGACGCCGTCCGCTTCAAGGGGCGTCGTGGCTGAGGAAGTCCCGCCCGTGGCAGCAGCTTGGGTTTGTTGGCCCGAAGGCGCAAGGATGTCTCCCCAGGTTCCCCCGAAAGTTCCGGCCCCGCAGCCGGACAAAACGCCCAGCGCCACCAGCAGCAGCCAAACCGGTTGCAGACATCTCATAAAACACGCTCGCTTCAAAACAGCAACAGATGGATGTATGGAAACAGGCCGTCCGTCCACAGGCAGCGGACGCACCGGCAGAACCTGTTCATTCGGAACAGGATTCAACGCGATTGGGGTGCGGGCAGGAACAAGTTTATATTATTCCAGATGTGCGCCGGATAGGCAGTAAAAAATTAGAAGGAAGGGATTGCGGATCAGGGGATTGCAGGGCACGGGCCCAAAAAGCCGGAATGACGAAGTGCCGGCGAACGCGCCAACAGTAGGCGAAGCATTTGCATGCGGGCCCTCCGCCGGAACGAGACTGGTTCCGCCTGTTCTCGGACGACATTCATGAGTCCGAAATGGCAACGCAGTCCCCGCAGCGGGAGCGCGGAAATGGTTATAATAAATCGTGAGCAGAGTTCAGGCCAGCGCGGAATAGGCCTGCTGCGCCTTGAATTCAGCGACCTTGCCATTGCGAATGCTGTAGCGGACCGCGAACCGGTGGTTGCAGATCTCACAGAATTCCGTGCAGATCTGTCCGTTGACCGAAAGATTCAAGACCTGGGACATCGGTTCGCCGCAAAATGGGCAGGGAAAATCTTTTTCAGTGTGATTCATGGCAGACCCTTTCCTGTGGAATGGGGTGACCCTCGGGGACCCATCCTGCGCGCAGCCCGGCCACGGGACGAAACGTCACGTCCAATGAAAAAAGGCCCCGTCGGTCATCAATGTTGTGTTCGTGATACCAATAAATGTTGCGCGTTTGGGCGCAAAGCGCAAGCAAAAAAATAAAATTTTTTTTCGCACAAGCACGATCCCGTTTCGAAACATTGATTCGTAAGGAGAGAGCACGCCCGTGGCGGCAGAAAAAAATGCCGCTGTCTGTGCAGTGGATCGATGGGGACAGGAAAAAAATGTCAGCCCGTTTTGGTGGGGAACACAAACAGGCGATTGCGTGCCGCTTGTGCTTTGTCGAAAAACGCGCCGGAAGGTTTCAGGCGCCCGCGCCGCCGAAGGCGACGCCGGAGAGGTCGGCCATTTCCTTATGGAACGTTGTGAGATCGCTCACACTCATCTGATTGAAGTGCGTGTGCCCGCAGGCGCGGCACAACACCTTCATCAGCTCCACCGCCGACTGGAAAAAACGGGCCAGCCTCTGCGCCGATTCATCGACCAGTAGCCGGGCGCGCAGGTCCTCGCGCTGCGTGGCGATGCCCACCGGACAGTTGTTGGTGTGGCAGGCGCGCATCCCCAGACAGCCGATCGCCTGAATCGCCGCGTTGGAGACCGCCACCGCGTCCGCGCCCAGGGCGAGCGCCTTGATGAAATCCGCCGGTGTCCTGAGCCCCCCGGTGATGACGAGCGAGATGTCCCCGCGCCCCAGGGCGTCCAGGTGACGGCGCGCCCGCGCCAGAGCCGGGATGGTCGGCACCGAGATGTTGTCGCGGAAGATGAGCGGCGCCGCTCCGGTGCCGCCGCCGCGTCCGTCCAGGATGATGTAATCGACGCCGATGCGCAGGGCGGCGTCGATGTCCGCTTCGATGTGCTGCGCCGACAGCTTGAACCCGATCGGGATGCCGCCGGTTTCCGCGCGCACCGTTTCCGCGAAGCCGCGGTAATCGCTCTCGTGCTCCCAGTCGGGGAAGCGCGCCGGTGAAACCGCATCCTGACCTTCTTCCAGTCCCCGCACCGACGCGATCTTGGCGTCGACCTTGCAGCCCGGAAGGTGCCCGCCGGTGCCCGTTTTGGCGCCCTGTCCGCCCTTGAAATGAAAAGCCTGGCATCGCTTCACCTTGTCCATGGAAAACCCGAACCGCGCCGACGCCAGCTCGTAGAAATAGCGCGAATTGGCCGCCTGCTCCTCGGGCAGCATGCCGCCTTCGCCGGAGCAGATGCCGGTTCCGGAAAGCTCGGCTCCCTTGGCCAGCGCGACCTTGGCCTCCATCGACAAAGCGCCGAAGCTCATGTCCGAAACAAAAAGCGGGATGTCGAGCTTGAGCGGCTTTTGCGCGTTGCGGCCGATCGTCACCTCCGTTCCCACCGGCTGTTCCTCCAAAAGCGGCAGGCGGGCAAGCTGAGCGGTCAGGATCTGGATGTCATCCCAGGAGGGCAGCTCCTCGTGAGAGACGCCCATCGCGGCGACGGGGCCGTGCTCCCCCACTTTGTCCAGGCCGCCTTCGGCGAGCTTCTGGATGAACTTCACATGCGGTTCGGCGTCCGTTCCGTTCATGTCCGCGTACAGGCCCTGGTACGCCTCGCGGTCGTAGAACTGCGGGTGCTCCTTTTCCCAGGCGGCGATCTCCTCCTCGTCGACGAATACCTTGCCGTTCTCGATCCAGGCGGAGAATTTAGGCAGTTTCTCATCGTTGTTGTATTCACTGATGCCCGTGTCGTAGCGGAAATCCCAGCCATGCACGCCGCAGATCAGGTTATCGCCCTGCACCGAACCGTCCGCCAACAGCGCGCCCCGGTGCGGGCAGCGGCCGTAGAACACCGAAACGTTGTCGTCGTGGCGGACGAGGACGAGATCCACATTGGCCACCAGCCCGTAGGCGGGCACCCTGTCTTCAAGCTTGGACCATTCGGCGAGCGCGGTTTTCTGCATCGTTGTATCTCCTGACTGTCTGGATGTGGCTTGTTTTAATTGGGAGTTGAAAGTCTAACCGATTTGGCGGCACAGGGAAAGCCCTGCCGGGCCGGCGGGCAAACCCGCATGAAAAGCTAGGAGGCTTCTTTCGGGGGGGCGGAGGCTTCAAACAGGCGGCGGATCGTTTCCATGCGCTTGCGGTTGACGCCAAGGTCCGAGCGGCCGAGCCGCGATGCGGAACGGAAATGGATCGTTCCCGGTTCCTCGGCGAAGAAAAACTCGACATCGTCGACGAATCGGAAGATCCGCGAGGTGAATTCCACATGCAGGTAATCCTCGCTTTGCGTCACCACCTGTGTGCGCGGCAGGGACGCAACGATTTTGAGGATGCGTTCCTGCGCTTCTTTTTTGGGGATGGAGGTCTTTATGGGCCCGATGGCGTGCGTTTCGTCCCTGGCTTTGGTGGACACGCAGTTGGGCGAATCGGGACAGTTGGCGAACGTGCCGAGCGTCGCCGGCGGGCTGCCTGTGCAGCCGGTGAGCAGCACCGCCGCCAGTCCCACAACAAGAGCGAGCGCGATCCAGAAAGACATGGGCCTTGCCGTTGAGGTCTTGTACGTTGACAGAATGGACCGGTCAGACATGCTGCAAGTGTAGCCCATCCCGGCTGCCAAAGATAGAGCTTGTTGACCGGTCGCTTCGGCGCAACAGAAAAGGCCCGCGGGAAATCCCGCGGGCCTTTCGCATTCACAACCCGCGCTCGAGGAGAAAGCAGGGTGCAAACCTGGAAACGGAAGGACGGAAAGCGCCCGTTCCGTTTCAGTCTCTGTATTTTTGGATGATCTCCACCATGGCGGACAGGTTTTGTTTGAACAGATCGAACAGTTGCGGATCGAAATGCCGTCCCCTGCCTTTTTCCATGATGCGGATCGATTCTTCGACCGAGTATGCCTTTTTGTACGGTCTTTCCGAAGTCAGCGCGTCGAACACGTCGCACACAGCGGAAATGCGCCCGACCAGCGGAATTTCCTTTTCTTTGAGTCCTTTGGGATAACCGGAGCCGTCCCATTTTTCCTGATGGGTGAGGGCGATCGTTTTCGCCATTTTCATCAGCTCCGAGCGGCCGCCGTCCAGGATTTTACCGCCGATGGTGGTGTGGGTCTTCATGACTTCCCATTCCGAGTCGCTCAGTTTGTCCGGCTTGAGCAGGATGTAATCGGGAATCCCGATCTTGCCGATATCGTGCATGGGGCTGGACAATTGCAGAAGCTGACAGGTCTTCTCGTCCATACCCGCCGCGCTTCCCAGAAGCCGGCACAGGTGGCTCATGCGCACGACGTGCATCCCGGTTTCGTAATCGCGGTATTCCGCCGCGCGTCCCAGGCGGTGGACCACCTCCAGCCGTGTTTCCTCCAGCTCGCGGGTGCGTTCCCGCACCTTCTGCTCCAGCAGCGAATTGTAGTTTTCGATCTTTTTGCGGTACGCCTGTTCCTGGTCGCGCAGCTTCTTGCTGGCCAGCGCCGCGTTGATCCTGGCTTTCAGAAGAGTCGGGTTGAAGGGCTTGACCAGGTAATCCAGCGCACCGTTCTGAATGCAGTGAACGATGCTGTTCATCTGGTCCAGCGCGGAAATCATGATCACGGGAATGTGGCACAACTGGCTGTCGGCTTTCAGGCGGTCCAGCACTTCGATCCCGTTCATCTCCGGCATCATCACATCCAGGAGGATGAGGCTCGGGGGATTTTCGGTGATCTTGCTGAGCGCAGAAAGACCGTTTTCCGCCAGCATGGGCGTGTGCCCGAGAGCGAAGATCTGATCGTTGAGAAGCATGCGGTTGGCTTCCGAATCGTCCACGATCAGAATCGTCTGCCGGGAAGGTTTTTCCTGTTCGGTTCCCTGTTGCTTTTCCTTGACCGGAGAAAGATCTTTATTTGAAGGTGACGGCGAATACAGCATCCAGGCGTGTCCTCGTTGTTTCCTTTAGGGATTCACTTCTTCCGCGGCGTCCTCTTTCTTCACCGGGTGCAGGACCATGTCGCTGGAAAGGTCCTGGCCCAGATGTTTGGAAAGCGCCTCGAACAGTTCTTTCGATTGAATCGGTTTGGAGAGATGCGCCGTGCATCCTGCTTCAAAGCATTTTTCCTTGCCCTCCTGCCCGGCGCTGGCCGTGAGCGCCAGGATGGGCAGCGTTTCGAATTCCGGCTGCGCCCGCAGTCTGCGGGTGGCTTCCAGGCCGTCCATCACGGGCATGCGGATGTCCATGAGGATCAGGTCGGGTTTGTTGGCTGTCGTGAGATCCAGAGCCTCCTGGCCGTTGCGGGCGACGATCACCTTGAAGTCGCAGATGCTCAGCATATCGAGGATCATCGCCAGATTGACTTCGTTGTCCTCGACCACCAGAATGCGTTTTCCCGAAACCGCCGAATCGTTCAGTTTCGGGGCTTCTTCGACGGACGGGGTCTGCTGCGGCGACTGGGCATTCACCGGCAGCGTGAACCAGAAGGTGCTGCCTTTGTCCTCCTCGCTTTCGACGCCGATCTGGCCGCCGTGAAATTCCACCAGCCTGCGTGTCAACGCCAGACCGATGCCCGTGCCGCCCAGGTTTTCGTCCCGTTCCCGGTCCGCCTGGTGGAATTCGGAAAAGATATTTTCCTGATGCTCCTGGGGGATGCCGATGCCGGTGTCCGACACTAGAAATTTCGCGACGTCGCCCTTGTTCAGGATACGGACCTCGATGCGGCCGTTCTGCGGCGTGTATTTGTAGGCGTTGGAAAGCAGGTTGAGCATGATCTGGTTGCAGCGGCGCCGGTCTCCCGTCAGCGTGTTCAGCGAGGGATCGAGGAACAGTTTGACCTGCAGGTCCTTTTTCTTGAATTGCGGCTGCATCAGCGTCACCGAGCCCAGCAGAAATTCTTTCGGGTCGAATTCCTCAAGGTTGAGTTCGGTGGCTCCCGCGTCGATTTTCGCGATGTCCAGAAGGTCGTTGATCAGATCGAGAAGGTGTTTGCCGCTTTTTTCAATCTGCGTCACGTATCCCAGTTGCTTGTCGTTCAGGCTGCCGAAAAACTTGCCGCGCAACAGGTCGGTGAATCCGAGAATGGCGTTCAAGGGCGTCCTCAGCTCATGGCTCATGGAGGACAGAAACCGGCTGCGCTCCTGATTGGCTTCTTTAAGCTGAAGGTTCATCTGTTCGACGGTTTTCAGGGTTTCCCCCAGCTCACGGGTGCGCACTTCCAGTGTTTCCTCGTCGCGCTTGTACAGGTAGCACAACAGCGCCGTCACCCAGATGGCGAACACAGCGATGAACCGGTTGGAAAGAACGATGAGCAGATCGGCGGACGGTGTGTACGATTTGAAAAACGCGATGACGTTGAGAAGCGTGGCACCCGTTGCGGCGAGATTGATATACCACTTTTGCGGCAGCCACAGGCTGAGCAGGACCAGCCCGACATAGGGCACTCCGCCGGCCACGCCCAGAGGAGCGGACAGATCGATTGCCAGAATGACCGCCGTCCACAGAAGACCCACCATAAACAGACGGTTCGTGAGGATGCTGCCCCGCGTATGCGGAATGGTGAATGACTTTAATTCGCTCATGGGATTCGCCCCAGCCATATTTTTATTTATAGGGATGAATCTTCATTAGGCCATAAAAATACATAAAAAACAAGTAATTAGCTCAAATTTGAGGGTGGGGGAGGGCCGAAATGGGGGATTTTCATCGGAAAAGCGATACCTGGATTTGGGCGATCGGATACGGCTGTGGCAGTGGGTTTGCGAAAAGCCGCGGAATTTCATGCCATTTGGCGAAGTCGTTCGGCTCAACGCGGCAACGCGTGAAAAAGGCGGAATCGGCCTTGTTTAAGGAAGGGTATTTTTCACAACGGGCGGTCGCTGCGGCACAGATCAGTGAAAACGGGCGTCCATCTGCTGAATGCATTCGTCCATATTCACATTGAGATCGTCGTAGACCCCGACCCGGAAGCTCATGCTGAGTGGAATGTCGTCGTTCTGGAAGCGGAATTTCTCCGATTCGATCTGCTTGCAGAACTTTTCCGCCAGCACCGAACCGCCGTCTAGGTTGGTTTCCGGCAGCAGGATGAGAAAACGCTCGTCCTGCCAGCGTCCGACCATGTCCAGTTCCCGGCAGGAGTTTTTCAGGATGTCGCCCACCTGCCTCAGAATGCCTTCGCCCGCTTCCGGTCCGTGCTTGGCCTGCAGCAGGGAGAAATCGTCGATGTCCGCGACCATCATGGAGAAAGGCATCCGGTTGCGTTTGAACCGGAGTGTTTCAGAATGAATTTTTTCCGTCATCCCCTTGCGGTTGGGCAGACCCGTCACCGGGTCCGTCGTGCCTTCGTTGAGTTTTTTCTTCAAAATCTCGATTTCCGAGATCAGCGCCTGTTCATCGGACGCGTTGTCTTTCGCGGAGCCGTTGCTGCGTCCGTTCGTGCCGCCGTTGCCATGCGCCATGGACCCGTTGCCGTTGCCCGCGCTGCCGTTTTTTTTCAGCGATTTGAAAATCGTGTTCCGCAGCAGGGAAGAGGTGATATGTTCTTTGACCAGGTAGTTTTCCGCACCCTCCTTGATCGCCAGCACCGCCACCGTTTCGTCCCCCTGTCCGGTCAGCATGATCACCGGTTGCTTCAGTGATTTTTCCTTCAGTGAAGCGATGAATTGCAGCCCGTCGATATCGGGCAGGATGTAATCGAGAAGAATGCAGTCCGGATTTTCTTTCGCGCACAGGCCAAGGCCTTCTTCTCCCGTTTCTGATTCCAGAAAAGAAAACTCGGCCTCTTTCACGTTTTTCACAAGGCGCTTGTAGGTCTCCCGGTCTTCGGCATTGTCGTCCACGATCAGCAGTTTCAAGGCGGGCTTTTGCGTCATCATCGTGACAGCTCCAAATCGTGCGGGGGCTCGGATTTCAAGACCCTTAAATTGTGGTCGTTTCCGCGCGGCGGCGTGCGATCGACTCACTCATGGAAATGCGTGGCAGCGCGCGGGCCGTTAAATGTACATAGAAATGCGTAGTGTATATAATTGTAGCAAACGCCATAAAAAAGTCAATAAAACAAGTGGTTACCGTGTTTTCGGGGTGGGGTATGGGCCTGCCGCAACTGGAGAAAGAAGCGGAAAAACCGGCCGTTAAATACCCTGATCCGGGTAGTGACTCGCAGCATCAGAGCAGCTTAAGACGCCCCAAATGCGGAGCCGAAATCGGGCTTGAGGAAGTGAATGACGGCGGTTTGAAGGTCAGGCGAGGTTTTGCAGCAGGGTGCTGACGTGCGACACGTAGCTCACAGAATTGCGGCCTTTCTGTTTCGCCTCGTACAGGCAGGTGTCCGCTTCCTGTAGCAGGGTTTCGAGTGTCATACGGGAGTTGTTGTAGGTGCTCACGCCGAAACTCAGGGTGACGGAGACGGGTTCCGGCCGCGACAGCAGGGGCTGCGACTCGATGCGCGTGCGCAGTTTGCCGGCCAGGATGACGGCGCCTTCAAGATGCGTTTCCGGAAGAAAAATGATGAACTCCTCTCCGCCCCAGCGGCAGACCACATCCTGCTTTCGGGATTGCTGAATCAGCATGTCCGCGACTCCTTTCAGCACACGGTCTCCCGCTTCGTGGCCGTACGTGTCATTGACTTTTTTGAAATGGTCTATGTCGGCCATGATCACCGAAAACGGTTTGCGCGAACGCTCGAAGCGGATTTTTTCGTAGCGGAGTTTCTCTTCCAGTTCCCGGCGGTTGAAAAGTCCGGTCAAGGGATCGGTTTTGGCGGAGACCTCGAGCTGGTTTCTCAGCAGGGTGAGTTCCCGGATCAGACTGTCTTTGCTTTCGTTGCTTTTTTTCAGTTTCACCGTGTGATCCTTGAGCTTTTCCTCCGCCCGCTTTTTCGCTTCCACAAGTTTCTTGTTCTTGAGAGCCCTGGTGATGCTCGCCTGTAATAGTTCGACCGTGAGCCGGTCCTTGATCAGGTAATCCGCGGCCCCTTCCTTGATCGCCTGCACCGCCACCGTTTCATCGCCCTGCCCGGTGATCATGATCAGCGCCCCGGAAAACGAAACCGCTTTGAGCCGCGACAAAAAATCCAGACCGTCGATATCCGGAAGACGGTAATCGAGAAGCACACAGTCCGGGTGTTCCTTGAGACAGAGATCCAGCCCCTCTTCCCCATCGCCGCTTTCCAGAATGCGGCAATCCTGATACAGGCCTTGGCGAATCAGGCGGCTGTACGTTTCCCGGTCTTCGCGGGCGTCGTCGATCAAGAGCACTTTAATACGGGGTGCGTTCACGGTCCGGCTTCCTCCATGGGGAGCCAGGCCGTTTGCAGCCAGAACTCCTTAAAGACTTTGATGGTGCTGAAAAAGTTTTCCAGCTCGATGGATTTGTGGATATAGGCGTTGACGCCCGCGCGGTACGTTTCTTCGATGTCTTTGGGGTAAGACGAAGTGGACAGCACGACGATGGGGATCCAGCGCAGCTTCGCGTCGTTCTTGATTTCCTCGATCACCTGTCTGCCGTCGGTCCCCGGAAGGTTGAGATCCATGAGGATCAGATAAGGCCTGGGCGCGTCTTTCGGGTCGCTGTACTCACCGCGGCGGTATAGATAATCCAGAACGCTTTCCCCATCGAGGCAGCGCCGGAGTCCTTTCTCGATCCCCGCCGCACGCAGCGCGCGCCGCGTTGTTTCATAATCGACATCGCTGTCCTCGACGACCAGGATCACGTGGTCGTTGGCGTTCCTTGTCATGAAAAAACCTTGATCATTGAAGAGTTGTTCGCCGTTAGCCAGCCGGGACCGCATTGCGGGCCGGCTTGAAAAGCACACCGCTCAGAAGGCGATCGTGTAACCCGTGCATTCTCAACCAATCGGAGAGAATTCGCGCAAATTTAATAATACAAAGAAGGAAAAGGTACTAATAGAGTAGCGAATTAAGCACAAAGAGTCAATGAGTTATGACAGCCGTCCGCCCGCATGCAAAGCCCGTTTTGCGCTGTCCGGCATGCCGGGGAGACGCCGCATCAACCTGAAAATCCGCACCCAATTGCGCAAATAAGGATCGCCGGTATGTGATGTGGGCCCTTTGGGTTTTTCATCGCACCCGATAGGATCTCCCCTGCTATCATGAAGGCGTCTCCGTCACCCGGATCCCCGATTAAAAACCCATATGAAAGATTCCCCGCAATCGGATTGCAAACAGATGTCTGTTAAAGCGTTTTTGTGTCTGGCGCTGGCTGTGCTGTCCGCGGTCGCCCTGGCGTCCGCCTGTTCGTCGAAAAGGGTCGAGGACGACCGCTTTGTGCAGGGGTTTCGCGGCTATGCGTTCACCCTGCCGGGTCCCGGCTGGCAGGTCGATCCGGATGCGTGGACGTACACCCGGGAATACGGCTTTCGGGTCATCGAGCCTCAGCCCTCGGAGCGCTACTTCAAATACAGCCGCGAAAGAAGCCGCAGCGATTTCACCCGCGACCGGCTGCCCAAAACCGTGCGGCCGAAAGAGAAAAATCTGTTTTCGGTGGACATCGGATTCCGCCACGTTTCCGGAAAAATGCTCATTCTTGCCGCTTCCACTTCAGAGCGGGATCTGGCGCAGTTGTTCCGCAAATGGCACTACGACAGCCTCGACCCCATTCCCGGCGATCTGATCAAAGGCTACCTGCACGTGTTTCCGGAATTTCATCCAGCGGGATCACCCGGCGCGCTCACCCTCACCCAGGAGCGCTTCGCGGAACTGGGAACGCTGCACCGCGGTGACGTCACCCTGGCGGGAGAGCCGAGAACCCTGTACGGAATTCCCCTGGAAAAAGACGTCCTCATCCTCGAGCTCCGGGCGCAAAAGGACACGCAACCCTCCCTGCTCAACGAAGGCAGACAGGCGCTCAGAACGCTGGCGCAATCCAGCGTGAATCTGCGTAAGAAAACAGAGGCGCCCTGAAAGCAGCGCACCGCAGCGGCAATGCAGGGAACGGATGCGGGGAAGGCGGGAGAGGTGTTCGCGGCCGTGCGGCCGCGACCTCGCGAGCCTCTAAAAGAGCAGACAGCCATTGCCTAAACGCAAGGCCGTCCGCTGGGGGTGATCAGCAGGCGACGGCCGAGTGTTCCACCTTCTGGAAGATTTTTTCGGCACGCTGGTGCAGCGGTTTGGAGCGGGCGAAATCTTTCATTTCCTCATAGAGACTGGCAAGGCGCGTCAGCGAATCCGCAACTTCAGGATGTTCCGGTCCCAGCACATCCTCACGGATCTGCAGAGAACGCACATAAAACAATTCCGCTTTCGCCGTGTTGCCCTTCACTTTATAATTTTTTCCCAGGTAGTTCAGGTACTTGGCAACCATCGGATGATTGACGCCCAGTACGACTTCCAGCATCCTCAGGATGGCTTTGCGTACGAACAGCGAACGTGCCAGGCCCCGATTCTCTCGATTCATGATACGAATCCTCCTTCTAGATGAATGACGGTGAGGGGCTATGTGATCCACATCACACCCTCTTGATCCTGTGTTAGAGCAAGTCCCATGCCAGCTCCGGAAAGGCACAGAAATTCAGTCACAAGCCCCCTGCCTGGGATGACAAAAATCGTATGTAAATCTTCAGCAGGGCCGTTGGATTGACAAAATTTGTCAAAAAAGGCCCCGGTCCAGCCGCAAACCGGAGTCCCATCCGCCGGTGGAGGCGGCAGCGAGTCGGGAAAGATTTCATTGGCAACGACTTTCCAGAACCTTTGAGGAACATGAAACCCGCCCTTTTTAGGCTGGGCATTAACCCCAAAAAATCAAACCCATTGCGAGACTGTGCGCAAGTCATTATGTATCAGGGGTTTGCGGGTGACAATTTGCGCGAGCGCAAAGGGGGCCGAAGGACCGCTTTCCGATGGGGACCCGCTCCCTGTTCCATAGGAGTTGCAGCCGGTTTCGGAGTTGTGGGCATGAGCGCAATATGCGCCCAGTCCCCTGAAATTGGTATAAAGATTGCTTTATTTTGAGCAAACCGTTTTATTTTTCCGGCAGGGCCGTCGAATCATTAAGAAAAGCAGGGCAAAGGCTTCCTGTTCCGGCGGCGAAAAGGAAATCAAACGATCTTCAAACAGGAAGGACCCTCATGGCTGTGTTTGAAAAGTATCAGTGGAATTACAAGATTTTGAAGGAACCCATTCCGGTGTCCGAGGGGGAGGTGCTGGAACTTGAAAAAAGGCTTTCCGAGCTGGGCAGCCGGTACTGGGAAGTGGTCGCCATCAACCACATGCAGAATTCCCCCAACATGCTGATTTATCTAAAAAGCACCAAGTGGAGAACGGTCGTCTCCAAAGACCACTGAATCCGTTGCCCCTCGCATCGAAGTTTCCATCCTGAAAACACAGAGTGCCGTTGAAAAAAACGCACTCTTCCGTCCAACCGCGCTCCACTGCGGCATGCCTTCATTTTAAACCGGTTTTAATGAGATGAGGCGTGTGGGCAGGCGTCAGCGCGCCGCGTTGTGGCCGGCGGTGCTTTCCGCTTTTTCAGCGTAATGGCGGATGGTTTCGAGCAGCTGGTCCTTGCGTATCGGTTTGGACACGAAATTCGTGCAGCCCGAGTCCAGGCATTTTTCCATGTCCCCCTTGAGCGCGTGCGACGTCAGCGCCACGATAGGGATCTGCGGCCGGTCGGTCAGGCGTTCCAGCGCGCGGATCTTGCGCGTCGCCGTGTAGCCGTCCATGACCGGCATCTGCATGTCCATGAACACCAGATCATATTGTCCACGGGCATACATGTCGATCGCCTCCTCGCCGTGTTCCGCCGTATCGAGAGCGTGCGGCGTGTTCTTGAGGTAGAGCTGCACCAGCAGGCGGTTGTCGTCGGAATCCTCGACCAGAAGGATCTGCAGCGCCCGTTCCGGCGGGGTGCCGATTGCTTTGAGAACGTGCTGCTTTTCCCTTTCCTGCTGCGGAAGGTCGAAACCCAGCGTCGTGTTGATTTTTTCCATCAGCGTTTCCGGCTGGATGAATTTGGTCATGTAGTCGACGATGCCATTGTCCCGGCAGGTTTCCAGATCGCCCTTGCGGGTGTCGATCGGCAGGATCATCAGCGTCGGCAGCCGCACGCCGTGTTCCTTTTCCATCCGTTCCAGCAGACCGAATCCGCCGATGCCGGGAAGCCGGCTGTTGAGCAAAAGCAGTTGAAAGGGGGCGCCGGCACGCTTGGCTTTGGCGAGAGCATCCAGGGCCCGTTGCGCGTTTTGCACCGCCGTGACCTTGAGCCCCCAGTCCGCAAGCTGATCCCGCACCATGCCGCGGATGGAAGGGCGGTGCTCGATCCACAGCGTTTTCAGGCCCTGCAGCCGTTCCGGTTTGTGCTCCGGCGCCTGCGGCGCCGCGTCCTGAATCTGAAAACGCACGGTGAAATAAAATGTGCTGCCCCGCGACACCTCGCTGTCCACCCAGATGCGTCCGCTCATCAGTGAAATCAGTTTGCGGGTGATCGCAAGCCCCAGCCCGGTGCCGCCGAACTTGCGCGTGGTCGAGGAATCCGCCTGGGAAAAACTGGAGAAGATCGTCTCCAGCTTTTCTTCCGCGATCCCGACACCCGTGTCCGACACGGAAAACAACAGCGCGCCGGGGTCCGCATCATCCGGATCCTTGTCCACCCGCACCAGAACCTCGCCCTGTTCGGTGAATTTGATGGCGTTGCCGATCAGGTTGGTGAACACCTGTCGCAGCCGGTGCGAATCGCCGATCAGGTGGCTCGGCACATCCGGTGAAAAGTGATAGTTGAGCGACAGTCCCTTTTCCTGCGCCTTGAGATCCAGGATTTCGATCGTCTTTTCAACCAGCGCCCGCAGGTTGAAGTCGATGGCTTCCAGCTCGATCTGACCCGACTCGACCTTGGAGATATCGAGGATGTCGTCGATGAGAAAGAGCAGGTTTTCCCCCGCGCCTTTGAACACCTTGACCAGCTGCCGCTGATCGTCGGTCAGCTCGGATTCGGACAACAGATCGCTCATCCCGATGATGGCGTTCATGGGCGTGCGGATTTCATGGCTCATGTTGGCGAGAAACTCGCTTTTCGCCTGGCTGGCGCGGTCGGCCGCCTGCTGCGCCGCTTCCGCCTTTTCTTTCGCGCGAATGATTTCGTTCTCCGCCCGTTTGCGCTCCACCACGCGTCCCAGCTGGGTGCCGATCTGGTCGATCACATCCAGAAGACGCTGATCCGGAGGCATGACGAACGTCGAGAAGAACTCCATCACACCGACCACCTCGCGGCCGATCAGGATGGGAAACGCGAAGCCGCTTTCGATGCCGAACTCTGCGGCCAGGCGGCTGCGCTTGTGCGCGGTGTCCAGCGCGAACCGGCGGATCCAGCTGTGCTCGCCCGTGGCGAGCACCTTGCCGGGCAGGCTTTCTCCGTATTTCAAGGTTTGCCGGTCCGTGGCTTCGCGGAACGCCGCCAGGCGCTGCGGGTCGTTGAGGTGCCACACCGGCGTCGAAATCAGATCGGGAGGCGTGTCGCCGTTGGGAAGATACAAATGGCCGATGGACCAGCCGGTCAGGTTGCAGATTTTTTCCAGCGTCATCTGGATCGCCTGCTCCAGCGTTTCCGCTTCGTTGGCGGCTCCTGAGACTTCCTGCAAAAGCTGCACGTAAGCCGTCTCCTGGCGCAGCGCTTCCTCCTGCCGCTTGCGTTCCGTGATGTCCCGCAAAACAGCGGTGTAGGCCGGCCTGCCCGCATCCGTGAATTCGCTGATGGCGATCTCCAGGGGAAATTCCGTGCCGTCCCGGCGCAGCCCCGTTCGTTCCGCGAGATCGCCGGCCAATGACTCAAGCAGTTGTTTCGGTGACGCCGTCGTGCTGTCCCGGTCCGGTTGCGCGATCAGCAGACCGAAGTGTTTGCCGAGGATGTCCGCCGCCCGATGTCCGAATATGCGTTCCGCCGCCGGGTTGAAGCTGTCGATCGTTCCTTCCGCGTCCAGGGTGACGAAGCCGTCCACCACATGATGCAGGACCTTGTCCATGCGCGTTTCGTTCTGGCGGATTTGTTCCTGCGCCTTGGAGCGTTCGCGTTCGATGGCGCGTTTACGAACCTGGAAGAAAAGAACGATCAGAAACAGCAGGGAAAGAAGTTCAAAGCCGAGCAGCAGCCGGTCCCGAAGGTCGAACCCGCCGGTTCCCAGAAGGCCCGCGCTCGTTGCGGAAGGGGGCGCAGCAGAGGTGGACGCTTGGGCGGCAAACGCAGTGCTGGTGTTCGTGAGAAATGAATCCGCGATTACCGGTGCAAACGCGGTGAGTTTTTCACCGGCGAAACTCGCGCCGGTGAAACCCGAAAATAAAAATACGCACAACAACATCGAAACGGTCACGATGCGCGAACAGAGCAGCGATCTTATGGCAGCGTATTTGAGTTTGAATCGTTCAAACATGAGACAACGTGCCGTTGCAATCAAAACAGTTGCGGGTTACAAAAACGCGATCGCACGTTTTCGGGTTGCAAGTATCCGTTCGCAAGCGAGCGCTCGCGAATTTCGCGAACGAATATTTATTCTGCACACACTCCTGCATGCGGATGCTTCGTGGTGGTAAACAACACATCCTTCCACCACGACAAACTGAATTCTAAAGTAATGTAAATGAAGATATTTTAAGGGTTATTGTAAATGAATAGTTCGGACAAGTCTAGTAATCCATTGACTTAATTCGACTTTCCGAGAGCGCAGAAATTCGGTGTGGGATGCAAAACAGTTGCGGTTCCGCGGTTTACAGCCTGGGAATGGGGATGTCGATCTTTCGAAGCTCCAATAAGCGGTGATTAGAAGGAAGATGGTTGAAAATCAAAGGGCTGCGCTTTTTCGATCGCGCAGGGGAGTCCGGCAGAGGCGGCGAAAACGCCCTCAGTGCGTCACCTGCTCCGGCGACACGTTGAATTTTCTTTCGATGTTGCGCCGCACGTCCCGCACCTTGGCCACCCATTGCTTGCTCTCGGCTTCCACATAAAGGACCTCCGAGATGCCGATGTGCTTGAGCGCCGGCATGCCTTCACCCATCGCCGCGTAGGTCAGAGCGAGGTTCAGATGCACCCCCGGCATCTGCTGGTCCAGCTCGACGGCCTTGAGCAGGACTTTCAGAGCGGCGGGATGGTTTTTCGTTTTCAGATACGCCGAACTCAAAATATTGAGCAGTTCGGCGTCGTCCGGTTCCAGTGCCGCCGCCTGCTCGAGAACCTGGACGCTTTGTTCCATGTAGCCGCGTCTCAGATAAATGTCTCCGATGATCTGGTACGCCAGCGCGGTCTTCGGGTCGATGAGCAGCGCCTTGCGCGCCTGTTCCAACGCGGAGTCGAAGCGGCGCGTCTTAAAGTCCACGCCGGCTTTCACCGCAAGCGGAAGCGCCAGGTACGCGTCGAGTTTGAGCGCCCGCTCCGACCACTCGCGCGCGTCCCTAAGACGGCCCTGTTTCAAATAGACATATCCCGTAAACGCCAGCGCATCGACGTTGTCCTTTTCCTTGGTGAGGATTTCATGAACAGCGACGATGGCGCCTTCGTAATCCTTCTCTCGCACCAGTTCACGCGCTTTGGCGATCTTGGGGTGCTCTTTCACTGCGTTCGGATTGCCATCGGATTCAGTGGCGGGATCGTTGCCGCAGCCCGACAGCGCGAGAAAAAAGGCGAACGCGGCTGCAAGGGCGATCCCCCGCGGATTCCAATTGCGCGGGGTTCCTGAATTCACGCTGAGATGTGAAGATGCCAACATTGTTGCACTCCAGGTCTGCCGGTATTCAATTCCGCTTCATTCGCCTAAAAGATGAAGCGCCACTTCCCGCCGGTGCGGCGAGGTGCGGTGTTCGAAAACGTAGATGTCCTGCCAGGTTCCCAGTTCCAGCCGCCCCTGCACGACCGGCACCGCAAGCTGGGTCTGGCTGAGCACCGCGCGGATGTGAGCCGGCATGTCGTCCGGTCCTTCCGACGAGTGCCGGTAGGCGGGATCGCCCTCCGGAACCAGACGCTGAAAAAAATCCTTCAGATCCTTCAACACATCCGGATCGGCGTTTTCCTGCACCACCAGCGAGGCCGAAGTGTGGCGGATGAAAACGGTCAAAAGGCCGGTGCGGATGTTCTGCTGCGCCAGCCAGGTGTCGATTTCCCGCTGAATGTTGTAGAGCCCCTTCCCTTTTGTGGCGATCGAAATCCGCTGCGTGACCTGAATCATAGAGGACGCCGGCTCGGAATACCGGCAATGGACAATTGAATTTAAAAGAGTTAATAATCTCAGGATAACGGTTTCCACCCCGGTTGTCCACACAGGCGCGGGCCGTGCAGGGCAATCGGCCTGAAAAAGCGGGTTTCCGTTCAATTTTTACAAAGTCATTTAGTGTAAAATTCAGGGTGATTCCTTGAAAAATCACGGGTTGTGAGCCGGTCAGCTTTCACATTGAAAAATAAGGCTTTGCTGGCACGACTTTTTGCTTATACTGAAGTTATTCGATAACTTATTGAAATTTACAAACTTTTGGGTCCGCAGGCCGGTCCCCAATGTCCAACAATTAAGGAAACCGTCATGTCCGTGCCACCGGTAAAAGAAATCGGTTTTAAGGAGAGCGTGAATTTCAGTTTCGATCTGGCCCGTGCGGTGCTGGACATTCCCGAAGGAATGGCCCAGTTCATCCGCAACGTCAACAACGTGTACCAGGTCCGGTTCCCCGTCAAGATCGACGGCAGGATCGAAACCTTCATCGGCTGGCGCGCTGTGCACAGCGACCACAAACTGCCGGTGAAAGGCGGCATCCGGTTTTCCCCCATGGTGGATCAGGACGAAGTGGAAGCCCTGGCGGCGCTCATGTCCTACAAATGCGCCCTCGTCGACGTGCCTTTCGGCGGCTCGAAAGGCGGCCTGCTGATCGACCCGCAGAAATACGACCGCGAAACCATGGAGCGCATCACGCGCCGGTTCGCCTTCGAACTCATTCAGAAAGATTACATCGGTTCCGGAACCAACGTGCCCGCACCCGACATGGGCACCGGCCAGAGAGAGATGGCCTGGATCGTCAGCACCTACACCTCGCACAAGCCCAACGACATCGACCACCTGGCCTGCGTCACCGGCAAGCCCGTCTCCATGGGCGGCATCCAGGGCCGCGTGGAAGCGACCGGCCGCGGCGTGGTGTTCGGGCTGCGGGAATTCTTCCGCAATCCCGAAGACGCCAAGCTCGCCAAACTCACAGGCGGCCTCGAAGGCAAGCGCATCATCGTGCAGGGCCTGGGCAACGTCGGCTACTACACCGCGAAAATCCTGCAGGAGGAAGACGGCGCCAAGATCGTCGGCATCATCGAGCACGACGGCGCGCTCATCAGTTCCGAATGCCTGGACGTGGAAGCCGTGTACCAGCACAAAGTGGCCAACGGCGGCGTCAAAGGCTACAGCCGGGCGCAGTACGTCGAAGACGGCAAATCCGTGCTCGAACACGAATGCGACATCCTGATCCCCGCCGCGATGGAAGGCGTCATCAATCAGCAGAACGCCGCCCGCATCAAGGCCAGGCTCATCGCCGAAGCCGCCAACGGGCCGGTCACCTTCGCCGCCGAAGCCATCCTGCGCGAAAAGGGCGTGGCCAGCATCCCCGATGTCTACCTCAACGCGGGAGGCGTCATCGTCTCCTATTTCGAGTGGATCAAAAACCTGTCGCACATCCGCTTCGGCCGCATCCAGCGCCGCTATGAGGAAAGCAAAAACCTGCTTCTGCTCAAAGCCATCGAAGGTTCCGGGCACACCGTTCCCCCGGCGCTGGCCAAAGAAATCTGCCAGGGCTCCGAGGAGATCGACCTGGTCCGCTCCGGACTCGACGACACCATGCGCAAGGCGTGGAACGAGATCCGCGACTACTACTGGAAAAACGACGCCATCGAAAGTTTCCGCGTCGCCGCCATGGCGCTCGCCATCGAAAAGATCCACAACAGCTACCGCACCATGGGCGTGTATCCCTGATAGGCACGCAAGTTCCCTCACCGGCATCCACACCGATTTCGCGTTCGCGCAACTCTCCGCTGACGCCACCGCCGTTTAATGCTAAGATAAGCCGAACTTTCGCAACCCGAAGGCGCCGCGCACCCTCGCCGCCTGTTGCGGTGCCTTAAGATCGGCCGTCCGCTTCCTAAAAGCGGCGTTACGGCGGGAGCCCATGAGCAAATCCGAATTCACAGAAACGTCCCGGTACGCGGAAAGCGGCGTGGACAGCAAAGGCGCGGAAGGAGCGCTGTCCGGCCTGCTGCGGCACATCCTCCCCAGCCGCAGTTACAACGAGCGTTATCCGCTGGCGGCGGACATCGGCTACTTCGCCAACGTCATCGACATCGGCGCGGGCCAGGGCATCGCTTTCGGCACCGACGGCGTCGGCACCAAAGTGCTCGTCGCCGAGCTCATGCAGAAATACGACACCATCGGCATCGACTGCGTCGCCATGAACGTCAACGACGTCCTCTGCGTCGGCGCGCGTCCCGTCAGCCTGGTCGACTACATCGCCTGCTCGTTCACCGACGAAGACGTATTCGCCCAATTGGGCAAGGGCCTCGCCGAAGGCGCCTGGCAGGCGGGCGTCAGCATCTCCGGCGGCGAGATCTCGCAGATCCGCGAGATCATCAGCGGCATCGACCTCATCGGCGCCTGCATCGGCCACGTTGCCCTGGATCAGATCAACATCGGAAAAAACGTCCGCCCCGGCAACCTGATCCTCGGGCTGGCCGCCACCGGCGTGCATTCCAACGGCCTCACCCTCGCCCGCAAAGTGCTGCTCGGCGCCACCTGGGAGGAACAGAAAGACGCCGTCAACCAGTTCGAGGACAAGCTCGGCCGCACCGTCGGCGAGGAGCTGCTGGAGCCGACCCGCATCTACGTCAAGCCCGTGCTCGACATGCTCGACGCCGGCATCGGCCTCAACGCCATGGTGCACATCACCAGCGGCGGCTACGGCAACCTCAACCGCGTCGCGGCGGAGAACATCCGTTTCGTCATCGACGCGCCGCCGCCCGCGCTGCCGGTGTTCCAGCTCATCCAGGACCGCGGCGAAGTGAGCGACGCCGAGATGCACGAAGTGTTCAACATGGGCACCGGATTCTGCCTCCTCGTCGAGGGCACCCGCGAAGCCGAAGACGCCGCCGCCATCGCCAGAGAGCATGAAGTGGACTGCCGCGTCATCGGCCAGGTCGAAGCCTGCCACGGCAAGGAAGTCACCGTTCCCGCCCTCGACCTCGTCTGCCGCGGCCAGAAATTCCAGCACCAGCCCGTTCCTTAGAGTTCCATCGACCGCGTCTCAAACTAAATGACCGCAAACCGATTCCGGGATAAATCCGCTTTTCTATTTTTTATCGGCGCAATTTTGCTGGGTGAATGGGTGTTCCCGAAAGCGGCGCACAGTGAAACGCTGTATGTGAAGCGGTCCGGCACCCGGATGCACGCGGCGGCCTCGGCCCGAGCGCCCGTTGTGCGCACGCTCGAGATCGGCGCGGCCGTGGACGTGCTGAAAAAATCCCGCATCTTTTATCAAGTGTCCCTGCCTGAAGGCGGAACGGGCTGGGTGTACAAATTCAAGCTCACCCGCAACGCGCCCGTGGACCCGGACTTCGATCCGGGAATCTGGGGCGTGCTCGGCGGCGGCCCGGTCATCACCGCGAAGGAAGCGGATTCCGGTTCCATGATCCGCGGCCTCAAGCCGCTGCTCGATGAGCCGGAACGCGCAGGCGGTGCGGACGACGCCTCCATTCAGGCGGTCGAGGCGATGGAAACGCCGAAGGTGACGCCGCAGGAGGTCGACGCCTTTCTGTCCGCACGCGGTCTGGGCGAGTACCGGCAGGATGCGTCCGGCGGCCCGTGAAATGGATTGGGATGAATGCGAAAACGTTTCTGAAATACCCGTGTGATTTCTTTTTTTGAGAGCGAGCCTTAGGGATGCAGTTTGAAGTGAAAACGTATTTACTGTGCGGCGCCATTCTGTTCACGCTCACCGCCTGCGCCGGCGGCCCTGTTGTCTCGGGCGGCGCGGGCGTCGGGCCCGGCATCGGCCCGGTGCGGCCCCTGAGCTACTCGGCTCCCATCGGGATGAAAGAGGAACGCTGGATCGGCCGGGCGCTCGCCGTCCGCGTGTTCCGCGAGCACGGCCCGGCTGTGCAGGACGCCGCGCTGCAACGCTACGTCGCCCTCGTCGGGCAGGCGGTGGCGCAGATGGCCGAACGCGCCGGTGTCGAATACCGGTTCACCGTGCTGGCGGACGATACGCCCTTTTCTCTCGGTCTGCCCGGAGGTTACGTGTTCGTGAGCCGCGGGATGCTCAAACTGTTGAATGACGAGTCGCAGCTGGCGGCGGTGCTGGGGCGCGCGGTCGCGCACATCAGCGAACGGCACGCGCTGGCAACGCTGGAAAAAAACTCACCGTTCCCCGCCGCGCTGATGCCGATGGGGGCGGACGGGAACACCACTGCGCTCAAGCGGCTGACGGATCGGGCGGCAATCCTCATTTTTGAGCGGGGGCTCGATGCGGAACAGGAATTCGCGGCGGATCGCAAGGCCGCGCAATACGCACGCCGCCTGGGTTACCATCCCGGCGGGCTGAAACCCGTGCTGGAAAAACGCATGCTCGCGCGCGCCGCGAACGGTCCCGCCTGGTTGAACAAGCAACCCGGCGCGGAACAGCGCTACCGGCGATTGCTCGGCCATCTGCAGGACCATCCCAAAGACCTCAACCTGCCCCGTTTCGCAAAGGAATACCGCGCAGCGGTTCAGGGAAAACTCGGACCCCCTTTCTGATCAGAAGTTTCAACCCTCTCCGTTTTGCGAAGAAGTCTTGTCCACCGGTTTGGGAAAATCCCGGTCCAGCTTCTCTATGGCAAGCGCCTTCTCCTGGCTTGACATTTGGGTGGCGACCCTGCGCTGTTTCTCAGCAAGTTCGATGTCGTCGATCGTTACGTCGATGCAGCCCTGCGTCATCACCCAGGTGTTGTTCACATTTTCCTTGAGCTTGGCGATGAAGGGAGAGCGGCAGGTTTCGTCCTGAGACTGGGCGATCCACTCCAGGGTGGGCGTGTAGTTGAGCAGAAACTTGAAAATATTGTTGGGGATGAACGGCGTCTTGCAGGCGTCCGCGCTCTGCCCCCACACCGCGGGGGCCCAGGCCAGCACCGCAAGCACAACGATCATCGGCAATGCGCGTTTCATGACAGCGTTCCTCTGAAATTTCTCAGTACCTTTTTATTGTACGCCTGCAGCCCGCCGCCGGGGAAAAAAGATTCTGTCTTCCGTCCGCGCTTGAGAGCCGCCAGAACCACGAAAATCACGAGGCTGCCCAATGAAACCCGGCCCTGCATCGCAGCGCGGCGCACTGCAGGTTCAACGGCTTGTGCCCGGAAAGAGGCGTTGGTGGAACTCGCGGCTCAGACGCGCGGCCGGGACAGCGTGATGATCGCCGCTTCCCGGGTCCAGAACAGCAGGAACCGGTGGCTCTCGATCACCATGAATTCCAGTTCCCAGCCCTCCTTGCCGTAGTCGTTCAGCGTGTCCTCCAGTTTGTCCACCGGAAGTTTGCTGGCTCCGAGAAACAGCGTTCCTATTGCGCCTTCCTTGACGATCTCCACCTTGTATTCTTTCTGCGCCATCGTTCTCTCCTGTTGATCGCGGATGATAGGGAACGACTATCTTAAGGTGGAGTGCGGCGCGGCGTCCAGCGTTGTTTGGAGGAGTAAAAAAAGCGGATTGCGGATCAGAAGAAATGCGCGAGGAACACGCAGGCGACGGCGACCGGCGTGACGTAGCGGATCAGGATGCCCCAGGCGTGCGCCCAGTGGAATTTGGTTTCGTGTTTTTCAATTTCCTCTTCCGCCGCCTTCGTGCCCCAGACCCAGCCGACGAAAATCGCCGTCAGCATGCCGCCGAGCGGCAGCAGGTAGTTGGAAGCGATGTTGTCCACGTTGTCGAAGAACGTCATACCCATGAATTTCACGTCGTTCATCACGCCGAACGAAAGCCCCGAAGGCACGCCGAACGCGAAGATGACCGAACCCACGGTGAGCACCGCCTTCTTGCGGCTCCAGCCTTTCTGGTCGATGAAGTAGGCCACCACCACTTCCAGAAGCGAGATGCCGGACGTCACCGCGGCGATGACCAGCAGCGCGAAGAAGATGATCGCGAACAGCGATCCCATCGGCATGCTGGAAAACACCGCCGGCAGCACGTTGAACACCAGGCTCGGCCCTTCCGCCGGTTCCAGGCCCATCGCGAACACCGCCGGGAAGATCACCATGCCCACCAGCAGCGCGATCATCGTGTCGAACAGCACCACATACACCGTCACCGAAGTGAGGTTTTCCCTGCCCGACAGGTAGCTGCCGTACGTGAGCATGGCGCCCATGCCCAGGCTGAGCGAGAAGAACGCCTGCCCCATGGCGGTGAGGATGACGGTGGGAGAGATCTTGCTGAAATCGGGGTAGAGGTAAAACTTCACGCCCTCCATCGCACCCGGAAGCGTGAGCGAACGCACCATCAACAAAAGCAGGATGACGAACAGCGTCGGCATCAGGATGTCGCAGGCTCTTTCGATGCCGCCGTGCACGCCCTTGATGACGATGCCGATGCAGATCGACATGAACAGCGCGTGGTAGAACAGCACCTCACCCGTGTTGCCGATGAACTTGCCGAAAAACGCGCCCGCCGCCTGCGGGTCGTCGAACGCCAGCGCCGACTGCGTGACCGACTTGACGACGTAGGCCAGCGTCCAGCCGCCGACCACGCCGTAAAAGGAAAGGATGAGAAACCCCGCCAGCACGCCCATGAAACCGATGCCCACCCAGGGGGATTTGGGCTTGAGCGTATCGAACGCGCCCACCGGGTTGAGCTGGGTTTTGCGGCCGAGCGTGAATTCCGAGAGCATGATGGGCAGCCCCACCACGAAAATGCACAGCAGATAGATCAGCACGAACGCGCCGCCGCCGTTCTGCCCGGTGATGTAGGGAAACTTCCAGATGTTGCCCAGGCCGATGGCCGAACCCGACGCCGCGAGGATGAACCCCAGCCGCGAAGCCCAAAACCCACGTTGACTGCCGTTTCCGGTTTTCATAAGTCGAAGGTTTGTTTCCTATCTAAGACGAACGATCGTTGCGCCACATCGCGAAAACCACGTTGGCTGCCGTTGCCCATTTTCATAATTTTAAGAGTGCGTTTCTGGTGTGGGAAGTATAACCCGATTGCGCCGCGTTTGGTACCGTCCGCGAAAAAAATCGCGCGCCCGTCCGGAGTAAAACCCAAGCAGCCGGTTCAGTACGGCACCAGATCCCCCGTCACCGCGTCGATGGCCGCGCCGTCCGCCGGGCCGATGGCGCAGGCCGTGAACGTCGGCCTGCCGTGAAACTCCGTGCGGCCGCTGTCCTGCACAAGGTGGCTGGGCAGCCCGCTGGCTTCGGCCTTCTTGTGCAGGTCCACCAGCTCGGCCTCCGAATTCACCTTGAGGCAGACCTTGGCCATGCCCTCGAGCAGCCAGGTGGCCTCATCGGGAGACAACTCCAGCATCACCTCCGTGGCCCGGTTTTTCGCAAGCGTGCCGCGCAGGTTTTCCACCAGAAAGCCGATGGCCGCGTGCGAACCCTGGGCGATTTCCTTGCCCCGCCGCATGTTCAGATCCCTTCGGATCAGAAGGACCTGCTTGATCCGTTTCATGATCGCTCCTTTATGAATGAACGCCTTCTTACAGATACCTTTGCATAAGTCATTTTTTGTCATGCTGAGCCTGTCGAAGCCTCATTCCTTAGAACCCTTCGACAAGCTCAGGGTGACAATTGGATCTCAATCTCCGTAACAAGTAGACTTATGCAAAGGTACCTTCAAGGGCGGAGGACGCGTTTGAGAAAATGGCGCGTGCGCGGGTTCTCCGGGTTTTCGAACAGCACTCCCGGCGGCCCCGACTCCACCAGCGTCCCGCCGTCCAGCATGCACACCCGGTCCGCCACCTCCTTGGCGAACGCCATCTCGTGCGTCGCCACCAGCATCGTCATGCCGTCGTCCGCCAGCTGCCGCATCACGGCGAGCACGTCGCCCACCGTTTCCGGGTCCAGCGCCGAGGTGGGCTCGTCGAACAGCACGCAGTCCGGCTGCATGGCGAGCGTGCGCGCGATGGCGACGCGCTGCTGCTCGCCGCCCGACAGCGTGTCGGGCATGCGGAAATCGAATCCGCTGAGGTTCACCCGCGCCAGCACCGCACGCGCCCGCTCCCGCGCCGCCGTGGCGTCGAGCCCCAGCACCTGCACCGGCGCCTCCATCAGATTCTCCAGCACATTCAAATGCGGGAAAAGATGAAACTGCTGAAACACCATCCCCACCTGCATGCGGTATTTTCGCAGCGCATCCCGCGCTTTTTTCCCGCGTGGGTTGGAATCCTCAGGCGCAAGTTCCGCGCCGCCGACCGCAACGCTGCCCTGCTCGAACGGTTCCAGCCCGGCGATGCAGCGCAGCAGCGAGCTTTTGCCGCCGCCCGATGGGCCGATGACCACCTGCACTTCACCGCGCGCCACCTCGAACGCGACGCCCTTCAGCACCGGCTGGCCGTCGAACTGTTTATGCAGATTGCGGACGACGATCATGGCGTTTCAATTGCCGCTCCATGCGGGTGGACAAAAGCGAAAGCGGCACCGACATCGTGAGATACAGCGCCGCCGTCAGCAGTCCCAGTTCCAGAAAACGCAGCGAGGACACCGCCAGCATGTTGTACGCCTTGGTCAGCTCGACGATGGCGATGATCGACACCAGCGAGGAATCCTTGAACAGCGAAACGAAATCGTTCGTCACCGGCGGCAGCACCACGCGGATCGACTGCGGGATCAGGATGCGCCGGTACACCGTGGTCTCGGCCATGCCCAGCGACAACGCCGCCTCCCGCTGCCCTGACGGGATCGACTGCAACCCGGAGCGGTAGATCTCCGCCTCATACGCCGCGTAGTTGAGCCCGAGACCCAGCACCGCCGCCGTGAACGCGTCCAGGCGGATGCCGACGCTGGGCAGCCCGTAATAGATGATATAGAGCTGCAACAACAGCGGCGTGCCGCGCAGGATCTCGATCGCCGCCACCGCGGCCGGCTTGAGCAGCGGTCCGCCCGCCAGCCGCATCAGGCAGAGCAGAAGCCCCCAGATAATTGCCAGCACCATCGCCGTCACCGATAGCAGCACCGTCATGCCCGCGCCTTTGAGCAGCAGCGGCAGGTAGACATGCATCCGCGTCGTGTCCACACCCGCGGACACGGCGACAGGCTGACGCGCCGGGTCGAACAGCCGCTCCTGGTCGGCGTTCCACAGGCCCCAGCGCGTGTAGATCGTTTTCAGCTCGCCGCTGCGCCACAGCGCCAGCAGCGCCCGGTCGATCTGCGTCAGCAGTTCCGTGTCCTGCTTGCGCAGCGCGATGGCGTACACCCCTTCGCCCACCGGCGGCCCGGCGTAGCGCAGCTTCGGATGGCCGCGCGCGTAGTGCGCCGCGATGGGCGTGTCCAGCAGCACCGCGTCCACGCGGCCCAGTTCCAGGTCGCGGTAAGGCTCCACCTGTCCCTCGTACACAGCGATGTCGACGCCCGCCGTCCGTTTGAGCAGATCGTGCGCCGCCGTGCCCTCCAGCGTCGCCACCCGCATGCCGGCAATGTCCTCGAACGAGTCGATGCGCGTTTCGTCCTGGCGCACCACCAGCTGCTGCGCATAAATATAGTACGGCCGCGAGAACGCCACCTCGCGCGCCCGCGCCTCGGTCCGCTCAATGCCGTTCATCGCGAGGGCGTAGTCGCCGCGCAGCAATCCCGGGATCAGCGACGACCAGTCGATCTGAAACTGCCGCGCGCGCAGACTCATCTCGCGCGCCAGCGCTTGCGCGAGATCGACCTCGAAACCGATCAGCACATCCGGGTTCTCAGGATCGGGATACACGTACGGCGCCCCGCCTTCCGCATCCGAGCCCCAGACCAGTTCGCCGGAAGCCGCCTCTGCGGGCCCTGCTGCACAGACGATCAAAAATAGGAAGATTTTATACATTCCAGTGGCGCAGCGCATGTTTAATACCGTCCTGATTGCAGATGTGCTCCAGAATTTTTCCGTCTGTCGATACAGGGGAAATATTGAAACCCTCATCCACATCATCGCAATACATCACTTCATTGCCATTTTGAGCTACCACAAAGACCTGTTCGGTTTTTCCATATCGTTCGATTGGGCGCTTTTTCAGCGGGACCTTGAATCGGTTGAACATATCCTTTTGCTCCGCAGAGCAAAGCTTTAGCTCTTTTTCAATCAGGTTTGCCAACTCTGCTTCCGTGATCGGTTGCCAATTTCTCATTGATTATTCCCCTTTGGGAGCGGGGCTCCCCGCCGATCCGGTATAATTGATAGAGAAACTTGAAGGCTTCCCGAAATCCCCGCCGCTGGGGGAGTACAGCGTCCCATGAAAGACAAGCTCAGCGACATCATCGAGAAAATTCCCAAACTTCCGGGAATTTATATCATGAAGGATTCGAAGGATGCGATCCTTTATATCGGCAAGGCCAAATCGCTGAACAGCCGCGTGCGCTCGTATTTTCAGAACTCCCGCCACCTGCCGCTCAAGACCCGCACCTTTCTCGCCAAGGTGCGCGACATCAAGTTCCTCACCACGCGCACCGAATCCGAGGCGCTGATCCTGGAGAGCAATTTCGTCAAAAAGCACCGGCCGCGCTACAACGTGTGCCTGCGCGACGACAAACAGTATCCTTACCTGCGCCTCACCACCCAGGAGCTGTACCCCCGGCTGGAAGTGGTGCGGCGCGTGAAAAAGGACGGCGCAACGTATTTCGGCCCGTACACCATGGTCAAGGAAGTGCGTGAGACCATGCGCCTTATCTACAGGATCTTCCCGCTGCGGCAGAGCCGCGACCCGCTCGACGGCCAGCCGCAGCGGCGGCCCTGCCTCAACTACCAGATGAACCGCTGCCACGCGCCCTGCGCCGGCTACATCACGCCCGAGGATTACGCCGGCGTGGTGCAGGAGGTGATCCTGTTTTTAAAGGGCAGAAACTCCGAACTCACGGACATCCTCAAGAGCCGCATGGCGGCGGCCTCGGAAAAGCAGCATTACGAGGAAGCCGCGGTGCTGCGCGACAAGATCGCCGCCGTCAAGACTGTGCTCGACAAGCAGAAGATCGTCTCCACCGGTTTCGAGGATCAGGACAGCGTCGGCTACTGCGCCGAAGGCGGTGAAGCCATGGTGCAGGTGCTGGCCGTGCGCAACGGCAAGATGGTGGGCGAGAAGATCTTCAAGATGAAAAGCGCCAACGAGATGGAGGACAACGAAATTCTGTCCTCGTTCCTCAAGCAGTACTACGCCGAAGAGCCGATGCTGCCGAAGGAGATCCTGCTGCCCCACGGCGTCGAAGACGGCGACCTCATCGCTGCCTGGCTCAGCGACAGGAAAAAAAGCCGCGTCCATCTGGAAGTGCCCGTGCGCGGAAAGAAACGCGAGCTGGTGAAGATGGCCGAGGAGAACGCCCGCTTCGCCATGCGCACCGAGCTCGACAAGGGCGAAACCGCCACGCGCATGCTGGAGGAGTTGCAGAACGCGCTCGAGTTGAAAAACTATCCCGAAACCATCGAGGGGTTCGACATCTCCAACATCTCCGGCGACCACGCCGTCGGCTCCGTGGTGGTGTTCAAGAGCGGCCAGGCCGACAAGTCGGCCTACCGCCGCTACAAGATCAAACGCGTCGAAGGCATCGACGATTACGCCATGATGCGCGAAGTAATGCAGCGCCGCTACCGGAGGCTGCTGGACGAAGGCAAGCCGCTGCCCAGCTGCGTGCTCATCGACGGCGGCCGCGGCCACCTCAACACCGCCGCGAGCGTGCTGGAAGAACTCGGCCTCACCGGCAAGGTGGACCTCGCCTGCATCGCCAAGGGCAAGTACCGGAACAACCTCGACACCGACGAAGTCCTGCTCACCCGGCAGAAGACGCCGATTCTGTTCAAGGAGAACTCGCCGTCGCGCTTCCTTTTGCAGCGCATCCGCGACGAGGCGCACCGCTTTGCCATCACCTACCACCGCAAGCTGCGCGGCAAGAACACGCTCGACTCGCCGCTCGAATCCATCCCCGGCATCGGCAAGAAGCGCCGCGTGCTGCTGCTCAAGCAGTTCGGCAGCCTGGAAAACATCCGCGCCGCCTCCGTCGCCGACCTCACCGCCGTGCCCGGCATCACCCCCGCTCTCGCGGAGACGATTTTACAACGGGTTTCGGAAAAAGCGCCGGCAGGTTGACGGATCGCGCCTGCGGCCGTATATTGATTTTACACACTTGAATCACCCCGCATCGGTGGGACCATGCACGCTTCATCACAAAACAAACGCTTCTCCTTCGTCGCTGCCTTCGCGGTGCTGGCGTTCTGTTTCATGACGGCCCAACTCTCCGCCATGCCGACGCACCACATGGATCCGTCCGACTGCGCGCAGCAGGTTTCCTGCTCCCACTGCTTCGTTCCAGGCTCCATCGACATGGCCGAAGCGAAGCGCATCTTGCCGTTCCACGAAGCGGCGGGTGAAGCCTTGAACTTCTTCGAACCCTACGTCACCGCACCCGCTGCACCCCCTCCAAAGCAGTAATCCGGTCTCAACACGCGATTCACAGTCTCGATCCGATTCCGGGATCGGTCCGCTCGATCTTTACCTTCAGCGCGCGGCCCGGTTCCACAGCCCGTGACCGCCTGGGACACCCGTCCTGTGCGCGTGCGCGCGGCGTGAGTGAGGTGCGGCATGAAATGGTTGCGAATGCCATTGGCATTTTTAATCGCTTTTTACATACAGAGCGCTGCTTCCGGTCTTCGCCGAAGTGGTGAATTACGAATTGACCGTCGGCGCCAAAGACCGTGAACCTCACCGGCCGCGATGTGCGGGCCATGACGTTCAACGGTTCCATTCCGGGGCCGACGCTGCGTTTCCGCGAGGGCGACACCGCCAGAATCAAGGTGCACAACCGGCTGGATGTGCCCACGTCGATCCACTGGCACGGCATTCTGCTGCCCAACCGCCAGGACGGCGTGCCGTTCGTCAACAACCCGCCCATCAAGCCGGGCGCCACCGTGCATTTCGAGTTCCCGCTCATCCAGTCCGGCACCTACTGGTTTCACTCGCACACCGACCTGCAGGAACAGCGCGGCGTTTACGGAGCGATCGTGATCACGCCGAGAGAGGGCGAACGCATTGCCGCCGACCGGGATGAGGTGGTGGTGCTGTCCGACTGGACTGACGAAGATCCGGACGCGATCCTGCGCGCCCTGAAAAGCGGCAACGACTATCAAGGTTATAAAAAGGGCACCGTGCAGAGCCTGGTGGGCGCGGCTCAGTCCGGCGCGCTGATGCAGGCGTTGCGCCGCGGTCTCAGGCGCATGCCGCCGATGGACCTCTCCGATGTGGCCTACGACCGTTTCCTGGCAAACGGCAGGCCGGAACACCCCATCCCCGCCGAGCCGGGAGACACCGTGCGCCTGCGTTTCATCAACGCCGCCGCGTCCACCTACTTTCACCTGCAGTTCGCCGGCGGGCCGGTGACCATCGTGGCGGCGGACGGCATCGAAACGCAGCCGCTGACCGGGGACCGTTTCCTGATGGCGATCGCGGAAACCTACGACGTGCTTGTGACCGTCCCGCCCGGCGGCGCTCACGAGCTGCGCGCCACGGCGCAGGACGGCTCCGGCCATACCTCCGTCTTCATCGGCCGCGGCCCGCGCGTCGCCGCGCCCGCCGTGCCGCGCCCCGATCTCTACAAAATGCACGGATCGATGCACGGCCACGCCATGAAAAAAAATCAGCCATCGCAGAACAGGCACGGCACCATGCCGGAAGACAAAATGCAGGGCATGCACCATTCCAGGAGCATGCCCGCCATGAAAGCGACACACGCCAGGCCTGTCCACGAGCCGCGGCCCGGCACGCCCTACGCCCGGCTGCGTTCCCTGCGCCCGACAGAGCTGCCGCCAAACAATCCCGTGCGCGAAGTCACGCTCACGCTCACCGGCGACATGGAGCGCTACATCTGGTCGATCGACGATGAAGTGATCGGCCCGGACAACACGATCCGCATCCGCCACGGCGAGAACGTGCGTTTCATCCTGGTCAACAAAACCATGATGCACCACCCCATGCACCTGCACGGCCATTTTTTCCGCCTGCTCAATGGCGGCGGCGCGCACGCGCCGCTCAAGCACACCGTGGACGTGCCGCCCATGTCGCAGCGCATCATCGAATTCGAGGCCAACGACTATAAGGACTGGTTCTTTCACTGCCACGTGCTCTATCACGCCAAATCCGGAATGGCGCGGGTGATCCATTACGAGGACATCGTCACCGATGCAGAACTACAGGCGATTCGCCCGTTGCTGTTCAAGGATCCCTGGTACGCCTGGGTGGACGGAACGATCCAGTCGCACATGACCGACGGCGCGGCGGTCGCGGCCAACTCGAAAAACATCCTGAGCGCGCACTGGGAGGTGGGGTGGCAGGATGTGGAGGGCACCGAGCACGACGTCGAGCTGGCGTACGACCGCTATTTCACCCGCTTCTTCACCGCCTTCGCCGGCGTCAACCTCACCGATGAATACGAACGCGGCATCTTCGGCGTGCGCTACCTGCTGCCGTTCAACTTCGAGAGCCAGTGGCGCATCGACACGGCAGGAGAGTTGCGCGTGTCCATCGGGCAGAGCCTGCGCCTGACCGAACGGTTCGGCGTGTTCGGCGAATTCGAGTACGACACCGAATCGAAAAAGGAATGGGTTGCCGGCGGCGACGTGTGGATCAACAAAAACTGGTCGCTCATCGGGCAGTACCATTCCGACTTCGGCGGCGGTGCGGGCCTCCGCTTTAGGTTTTGATGATGAAGCTGCATCGCTTGGAAATTTCCTTTCAAATTCACACTTTAGCTCCCATCTCCGGCTGCCGTTAAGCAGAGGGACGGCACAAACTATTTTCCGGGAGATGAGGGCATATGCGTTTATCAAAGGGCAGGCTGGCGGAGTGGAAAAGGGCAACGGCAACAGCGCTGACGCTGGCGGCGCTTGCGGCGATGATGTGGGTGGCCGGGGCGGACCGGGCGCAGGCGGCGGACCGGGGCAAGCTGCTCAAGGAGGCCCGGACGCTCGCGGCGCTGCAGAAGGACTACTTTGCCAAGCGCCAGGCCGGAAAGTGGAAATCGCTCTATGCCTACCAGCACCCGCAGTTTCAAAAGAAGGTGTCGCTGGAGGAATACAAATTTTTCGAAGGTCGCGTGGTGCACGACTACCGCGACACCGCGGACCAGCACGTTTCCGGCGGTCTGATGCCCTCCCTCGCTTACATCAAGAAGAATCCGGAAAAAAAGGACGCGCTCGGTTTCCCGGCGCCGCGCAGTTACCGCTGGTTCACCAATCCCTTCGTCAAGGTCAACGGCTACACGCTGGAAAAAGTCTCCATCAGCGAGGACGGCCGCCACGCGATGGTGGTGGGCAAGCTCAAGGCGCGCGAACAGCTCAACCCCGCCCTGGTGCGCGACAACATCGCGTTCGACGTGGAGGAGTCCCACATCGATTACTGGGAGAAGGTCAAAGGCCGCTGGCGTATCGCCCTGCTCGCCCACGCCGCCTCGATCAGCGGCTCGAAAGTGAAGTACCTCATTCCCAGCCAGAGCCCGCTCTGGGAAAAGAAAAAATTCGTCCACTTCCAAGCCGCATCTCTTAAAAAACAAAAACGCTGAATCGCTGTTCTGATGATCGGTGTGCTCAGCCTTTGCGCTGGGCGACGATGAGGATGCGCGTCGAGGGGCAGGTGTCCGCCTTGCGCTCGATGGGTTTGAGCGTCACCGCGTCGTACACGTCCACCGGGCCTTCGAACGTGCGCTCGAACAGTTTGCGCAGCCGCCACAGCGAGGGCAGGAACCGCACGTGCTTGCCTTCGTGCGTGACGAGCAGTTTGCCCGACTGCCGGTTGACGTTGATGATCTCGCTTTGCTGGTAGGTGCTGTTGCCGCGCTCGATGAGCAACGGCTGCCGCAGCGATATGACCGAATCGCTCTGCGAGCGGATCACGTGCGGGTAGATGCGGATGTGGTCGGGCGTGATGAAGTCGCCGAAGAAGTAGCCGCCCGGCCGGGTGATCTGCGCCGTCACCTCGATAGCCTGTTCCAGCTGCTCCGGGGCCAGGTACTGAAACACGTTGAGGCCGCTGAAAGAAAGGTCCCACGACTGGCCGGACAATGCGAGCAGGTCCTTGACCTCGGCCTGGATGCGCCGCGAGGCCACCTGGATCATCGCTTCGGACTTGTCGATGCCGAGCAGGTTATCCTTCTTCATGCCGCATTCGCGGATGAGATAATCCTCCACCACCCCGGTGCCGCAGCCGATGGACAGCAGGCGGTCGTTTTCGAGGTCGAGATTGTACTTGCCGATCACGAACTTGAGATAGGGCGCGATGAATTCATACAGGCAGGGCAGCCCCACCACGTCGTCGTACAGTTCCGCGTAGGTGAAAAACGGGTCCTCCGTCTCCTGGTGCAGAAACAGGATGTGCTTCTGCACCTCCGCCGCTTCGGTCAGTTCCTTGCGCAACAGGTTGTACACCGCCGCGTCGAGCACGAAACCGGTTTCCTCGTCCACGTTGTACATCAGGTCGCGCACGAACCAGTCCCAGTTTTTCACGTCGAACAGTTTCTGCTGCAGTTCCTTCTGCCGCGTCTCCCAGTTGCCCGGCAGCGGCCCGGCGCTCTGCGTGCGGTGCAGCCGCTTCAACAGCTCCACCAGGTCGCGCAGCCAGGTCATGTAGTCCGGGCGCGGGCCCGGCTCCTTCGCGGTGATCTGTTCCTCCGGCAGCGCGTAGAACACGCCGCCGTCCGTGCGCTGGATCTCGTTGCTCTCGATCACGAAGACGCGCGCGCCCCCGGTGATCGGCCGCGCCGGTTCGGGTGTGCCGTAAAGGTGAAAGGTGAGGAATTTGATGTTGGTCGGGTTCTGCATCTGGTGCACCAGCTGGTGCCCGACCGCCAGCACCTGCCCCGCCTTCACCTTGTTGCGCGACAGTGTGCTGATGGCGCCGTCCTGCATCAAGAACACCGCGTGCTCAGCGGGGCCGAACACCTGCACCGCGCCCCATTGCGTGTGGCCGTGGTCGTGGATGCCCGAGCAGTCTCCCGGCAGCCACGACATCACCATCATCTCGAAATAGCCGCCGTCGTAGACCAGCCTGCGGCCGTAGCTGTCCGCCGCCGGGTGATCGTAATCCGCCCAGGCCTCCAGATCCTCCATTTTCAACTGCGCCTCCAGCAGCAGTTCGCGCGCGCGGTAGGGCGTCATGTCCTGTTCCGATTCGATCGACGCGATCAGGCGCTGGATCGATTCCGGAAGCAGCGCCTTGTCTTTGACCGTTGCGGTGGAAACCACGGTGTCGCTCCTTTCTTGCATTGCAGTCGGTTCGTGGAAATTCGGGCGGTCCGGGAAGGCGGGCCGCAGGCGGAAGATGGGCAATGCCGGTTTTTTTATATGCGTTGCCGGGAACGCAAGGGGACCGCGGCGTTAAAAATTTTTGCGGCACGTCTCAGGCGGGGTTGATTTTAACCGGTCAACCCGCTAAAAAGGTGCCAGCCGTTTGCACGCGCCCGCCTGATTTCAGTGTCGCACAGATCGTGGGACGGGAAAAGACCCTAAAGAAGCGGAGGAAAGGGATTGCTGACAGCGCTCAAAAATCTCATCAACGGGCTGTTTCCCAAAAAAGCCGCTAAAACCGCCTCAAAACAACGTCCGAAACGCCCGCCCGAAGAACTCAAGGCCCTGCTGGAAAAATACAAGGAAGCCGTGCGCGCCAATCCCCAGGACGGCATGGGCCAGTACAATCTGGGAGAAGTGTACATCGAGCTCAACCGGTTCGCCGACGCCGTGTCGCCGCTGAAAGAAGCGGTGCGCATCAACGCCAAACACAAGAGCGCCCACTACCAGCTCGGCAAGGCGCTGGTGGAGCTGGGTCGGGACGACGAAGCGCTGGAATTTCTGCAGCAGGCGCTGGAACTCGACCCGAAAAGTCCCGCCGTCAAGAAACGTCTGGCGCAGGCGCACACCAACCTGTCCATCCTGTACGGCAAACGCAAACAGCAGAAAGAGTCCATGCACCATTTTCAGGAGGCGGTGAAGATCCTGCCCGATTACGGACCGGCGCACCTGTCGCTGGGCATCTGCTACACCGAGCTCGGGCGCTACGACGAGGCGCTGGAAAAATTCAAGGAAGCCCTGCGGCTCGACAAGAACCTCGTCGTGGACGCCAATTTCAATTTCGGCATCGTGTACACCAAGCTCGGCGAAACCGGCAAGGCCATCAAGCACTACATGGACGCCATCCGCGTCAACCCGAAGTCGGCCCTGCCCAACCTCAACCTCGGCATGCTGTACGCGCGGCTCGGCAAGCACGAAGAGGCGGCGAAGTTTCTCGGCGCCGCGCTCAAGGCCAGCCCCGGCATGGCGCGCGAGGCCAACTTCAAGCTCGGCGTTTCCCTGATGAAGCTCAAGCGCTTCGTCGAGGCCGTCCCGCCGTTGCAGAAAGCGGTCAAGATCACCCCCAACAACGAAAAGGTGCGCGACCACCTCGCCGAGGCCCAGTACCAGGCCGCCAAACAACACCGCGAAGCCAAGAACCTCGAGACCGAGATCGAGGCGCTGCAGGAGGCCGTGGACATGAACCCCGAACACGCCATGGCCCACTACTGGCTCGGTCTGGCGCTCGACCAGAACAACGAAGGCGGTTACGCCATCCAGCACCTCACCATCGCCAAGCAGTTCTTCGTCGAAAAAGGCCAGGACGACTGGTTCGCCCAGACCATCCGCGCCCTGCAGCCGATGTACAAACGCCACGGCCGCACGCCCGAGGATTACGCCAAGATCAAGATCCCCAGGAAGTAGAAAATGAATGAGATATTTTAATTGCCCTCATTGTGGGGAAAAAAGCATTCGTTTCGACAAAAAATCCAAAGCAGGCTGGCTCAATCCACTTTTCTGCCCACGCTGTAACATGAAGTTGAGATACCACAACGGTTGGGACTTCCTGCTAAATTTAGTCTTAATCAACCTTGCGTCATTTCTCGGAATTTGGGCGATACTCACCAAGTCCTGGGAGTTTGGAATCATTGCTGTTTTAATCCTGCCAATATTTTGGTTGATAAGAACCTTGTACATCCCTCTTGTTGTCTGTAAGAGACAGCCAAGTCATAAAACAAACGAGTAAGTAGCCGCTTTTTTATCCTGTCATCTTGTCTGCCTTTTCTTTCTTTGCGTCTTCGCGTCTTGGCGCGAGGTCGCTTTTGTATTTATCCAGTCTCGTATTGTCTCTTTCAACCGTCCAGGTTCTTGAAGATCCCGATCAGCGCCGCCATCGCCTCCGACCGCGACGCCCGCGTGAGCGCCGCCGCCTGACGCTCAAGCGATTCGGCGTTGGAGAACCGGATCTCGATGCGCATGGCGTCCGACTCGAACGAGTCCTGCACGCTGAGTTTCGTTTCCGGTTCCAGTTGGAGCCGATCCATCGCCTGCGCCAGCTTGAGCCGCAGCCCGCTCCAATGCGGGTAGCGCTGCTCGGAAAGCGTCTGCGCGATGCGCGCGTATTTTTCGTGCGCGGTGATGCCGTCCTGCTCCAGCACCGTCCGCACCGCCGCATCGTTCAGCACCGCATGGGGCGGCCGGTCCGTTTTCACCGCGATCTCATCCACCCGTTCCAGCAGATCGCGCCACTTGCTCGCCCCCGGCCGGAGCGTGGAAAACACCGTGAACGCCGCGTCCCGGTCGGCCGCGTCCCACAGCAGAAGCGGGGCGAACACCCGCAGCGGCACGTTGAGTTCGTGCAGCAGCAGGCGCAGCCTGGGTGCGAGTTCCTGCATCCGAATCAGTTGCCCGAATGATTTTTTATTTCGCGGCAGGTCGATCCAGGGCATATACTCCGAGATGACCGCATCCGGCGCGACGCCCGCGCCGGTGAGTTTCGCGATGATGCCGCCCTTTTCCACATCGCTGTAGACGCGATGGGCGCGGTTTTCCGACAGGTTGAGCCGCAGCCGTTCCCGGTCATCGAGCGCGCGCTCGATCACCCGGGCGGGCAGCGTCTCAAGATCGAGAGCCCGGGCGCAGCGGATGCGACGGTGGCCGCAGACGATGCGGCGGCCGCCGTCCTGAGCGGCGAGCAGCACCGGATGCACGATCCCGCTTGTGCGGATCGAGTCCTCAAGCGCAGCGGCAACCGGGGAGAGGGCGAAATCGGTGAGCGTGTCTTCGCGGTCGAGCGACGCGAGCGGCACGTCGATGCATTGAGTCGAAAAAGGTTCCATCATGGTTTTTCGCATTCAAAAATTATCAAAATGGATTGGGATCGCGGCGCTTTTGCTGTGCGGCGGCTGCCTGTACGAGCCCGTGCCCGAAGGCATGGTGCTCATCCCCGGCGGCGAGTTCACCATGGGCACCGATCTGGTGGACAAGAAACAGCACGCCTTAAGCGTCGGCCTCACCAAACCCTGGTTCGCCGACGAAACCCCCGAAAGCCGGGTGCCGGTGCGGGGGTTTTTCATCGACCGGTATGAAGTGACCAACCACCAGTATTACATCTTCTGCCAGGCCACCAGCCACCGCACCCCGGCGATCTGGGGCAGCCCGAAATATCCCGAAGGGCAGGGCGACCTGCCGGTCTCCTATGTGAGTTATTTCGACGCTAGCCATTACGCCGAATGGGCGGGAAAACGGCTGCCCACCGAAGCGGAATGGGAAAAAGCCGCCCGCGGTCCGCTCGGCAACCGCTATCCCTGGGGCAACGAATTCCGCGCCGATGCGGCGAACCTCAGCCCGTCCGCGAAAAAGAAAACCGGCCACGGCCTCAAGCCGGTGGGCAGCTTCCCCCAGGGACAAAGCCACTACGGCGTGCACGACATGATCGGGAACGTCTGGGAATGGGTGTGGGATTACTACCGCCCCTATGAAGGCAGCGCCCACCAGTCCGAGGATTACGAAAAAAAATTCATCGTGGTGCGCGGCCTGTCCTACCTCAGCGTCGGGCATTTCAGAGGCAAGGATTACAAAAGGGTCCTCGCCCTCAAAGCGCGCGCCGGCTTCCGCGAAAAGCTGTTTCCCCTGGCCCGGAAAAAGGACGTCGGATTTCGCTGCGCCAAGGACCGCCGTCCCCTGTTCCGCGAAAAACCCAGGCCGGAAAAAAAACTCACCTGACTCACTTGCCGGTAATGCGGTAGACCACGCCCAGCATGTCGTCGGAAAGATAGAGGTCGCCTTCCGGAGACTGTTCCATATCCACCGGGCGGCCCACCTTTCTGCCGGCCTCTTTCAGCCAGCCGGTGATGAAGTCCTCGTCCGACTGGATCTCGCCCTTATCATTGAGCAGCAGGCGCATCACCTTGTAACCCGCGGGCACCGAGCGGTTCCAGGAACCGTGAAAGGAAACGAACACGCTGTTGTTGTACTTGTCCGGCAGCGTTCCCTTCTGGTAGAAAGCCAGTCCCAGCGGCGCCATGTGCGCCGTGAACGTGTGCGCGGGCGGAACGGTTTTCGAGCAGTCGAACGGCTTGTTGAAATCCGTGTCGAACACCCTGTCCTCGTAGCAATACGGCCAGCCGTAGTGCTTGCCTTCCAGGATGATGTTGAGTTCCTCGCGCGGCGTGTCGTCGCCCAGCCGGTCGCGGCCGTTGTTCACACCCCACAGCTCGCCGCTGTAGGGAGAGAACTCGATGCCCACCGAATTGCGCAGCCCTTCCGCGAACACCAGCTCGTTCGACCCGTCCAGGTCGAAGCGGATGATGGCCGATCGGTAGCGGTGCTTCTCCAGGCAGACATTGCAGGACGAGCCCACCGAAAGGTAGAGCTTGCCGTCCTTGATCTTGATCGTGCGGGTGGAGTGGCCGCCGCCGGGAATGCCGGAAACGATCACCTCCGGTTCGCCGTATTGGTAGGGTTTCGCCGTGCGCTTCAGCCGCACCACCTGGGTCTCCTCGGCCACGTACAGGTAATAGCCCGAGTCGAGCTTCACGAACGCCAGGCCGTGCGGCGTCTCGCGGTTTTCCAGGATCGTCACCGCCTTGTCGGCGCGGCCGTCCTTGTCGGTATCGGGCAGCGCCGTCACGCGGCCGGCGCGGTGCTGGCTGAGAAACAGAATCCCCTGGTCGTCGAACGCCATGTGCCGCGCCGCGGGGAGGTTCTCGGCAAACAGCGACAGAGCGATATCCGGAGGAATCGACAGATTGAGTTCGTCGATGTTCGTCTTGTTCAGCCCCGAACAATTCGCGTTCGCGGCGGCCGACAGGAAAACAATCAGGAAGACCCGGCCGATCCATTTTCTGCGGGTCTGCACTGTGAGCGGGTTGAGGCAGGTATTTTTCATGGCATTCCGAACTCCCGAAAATGTGACGCAGATGACAGCTTCCGTTGTGTGTGGGGTGAAGCCAAAAGTATACATTATGACGTTGAAAACAGGTAGGCATGTCTGTAACTTAAGGACATCGTGACACTTCGGAATGAGACGATGTCGGCAGGCGTCGAAAAAAAACGCGGCGGCGACTGGCTGCTGGTGTTCGGCGGTGTGTTTCTCGCCGCCGATGTGTTCGGGCTCGACCTCTGGCTGCAGCCGGGCATCGCCGTTTGCGTCGGCTACGCACTCGTGGTCCTGCTCGGCATCGGCTGGCCGGGCTGCGCCTACATACTCACCGCCGCGGTGGGCTGCACGCTGTTGACCGCATTGGGGTTTTACCTGTCGCCGGAGGCGGCGGACTGGCAAAGAGAAGCCGCCGACCGCGGCCTCGCCGTGTTCGCAATCTGGGTCACCGCGATCGCCTGCCTGGTCCACAACAAAGAACAGCAGCGACGCCAGCGGCACGAACAGGCCCTCAGCACACTGGACGCACACCTGCAAAGACTCGAACGCGAAAAGGCGGAGGCTGCCGAACGCCTGCGCGAGCAGCAGCTCAAGCTCGAAAGCGTGAAGGCGGATCAGCTCGTGAAAGAGCAGGCGGTGCTGCGTACCGAGGCGGAAACCCGCGCGCTTCGCGACGAGCTGGAACGTGAGAAATCCAACCTCCGTTCAGCACAGAACGAAACGAAAAGGCTGCGCGCCGAGCAGGAAGCCGTAAAAGCCGACGCAGTCCGCCTCAGGCAGGAGCGCGACAGCTTGAAGGAAGAGGTGTGGAATAAGGAAGAGCAGTTGCGGCTGGTGAAAAAAAACCTCAAACAGGCCGAGCGCGATCTGCTGACCGCCGGCGATGAGCTGGAACAGTCCGAAGCCGAACGGCAGCGCCTGTCGCGTTCAAGCGCCGGCCACGAGGCGGAATTGAACCGGCTCAAAGACGCGGTCCACGAAAACGAGCGGGCCCGGCGCGACCGGGAAGCGAAGCTTTCGCACATGGAAACGCTGTGGCTCCGGATGGAGCAGGACATCCTGCAAAGCGCGGCGTTCCTCGATCAGCTCAAGCGCGAACGCGAAGCCCTGGAAACGCAACACCGTCAGCGTGAAGAACGGATCCAGGGCCTGGAAGCGGCGAACCGGCAACTGCAGGAAGAAGCCGCCCGGACCGAAACCCGCACTGAGAAAACAACGGCAGACCCGCAACCCGCCGGGAGGTTGAACACAAAGAGCGAAGCACACGCAGCGCCGCAAGAATCCGTCTGGCTCTGGCAAATCGACGCGCACGGAACCTTCACCCATTGCAGCGCCGGGGTACAAGCGCTGCTGGGCCATGCCCCCGGCGATCTGGTGGGGCAGCGCTGTTTCTTCGATCTCTTCGATCCCGCCTGCCGCGAGGAAGCCAGGACCACGGCGTTCAATGTGTTCGCCAAGCGGGAAACCATCGAAGGCGTGGTGTTTCCTTATGTACACCGGGACGGAAGGCGCGTGTACCTGCAAACCCGTGCGGCGCCGGTCTGGGGCGAAACCGGAGCGTTTCTCGGCTACCGCGGCGAGGAAACCCGCATCCCGGCAATGGAACCGGAAACCGCAGCCGGGGAAGCACCCCGGTTCGATGAGGACGATCTGGAACAGCGCGTCCGCGAGCGCACCCGTGAACTAATAGAGATCAACGAACGCCTGCGCAAAGAACTCGACGCGGTGCGCGCGGCGCGCATGACTCCGGACACCGGCGAACTGCGGCGCAGCAACCGGGAACTGCGGGAGTTCGCCGCCGTCGCCTCGCACGATCTGAAAGAACCGCTGCGCAAGGTCGCCGCCTTTTCCCACCGCCTGCGCAAGGATTGCGCGGGCGAGCTCGGTGAAAAAGGCCAGGACTACCTCGACCGCATGGAAAAAGCGGTCCACAGGATGCAGGGGCTCATCGAGGATCTGCTCAAGTATTCGCAGGTGTCCACAAGGGGCCCCCTTTCGCTGCAGAAAATCCGCTTGAACGAAGTGGCGGACGGGGCGCTGGCCATGCTCGAGGCGTTGATCGCGCGCACCCGGGGCCGGGTGGACGTGGGCCCGCTTCCCGAACTCAGGGCGGACCGCATGCAGATGCACCAGCTGTTTCAGAACCTGATCGCCAACGCGCTGAAATTTCACCGGCCCGGTGTGCCTCCCGTCGTGCACATCCGCCACCGCCTGCTGCCGTCCGGCAGCCACGAAATCCGCGTCGAGGACAACGGCATCGGCTTCGATCCCGGCCACCTCGACCGCATCTTCAAACCCTTCGAACGCCTGCACGGCCGCAGCGAGTACGAAGGTTCGGGGCTGGGGCTGTCCATCTGCCGTAAAATCGCCCAGCGCCACGGCGGTGACCTCACCGCCGCAAGCCGGCCCGGTACCGGGTCCAGCTTCATCCTCACCCTTCCGCCTGAGAGTCCGCGCACACGCGGGGAGGGGCCCGCTTTCACGAACGGCGGCGCAGGATGACCGGCGTTTGCGCGAGAAAGCTGCCTGGAAAATAAAGACAATGCTATAATCATCCGCACGGAATTTAATTTCGCACCGTTGCGGCGCAAAACCAGGCCTGCGCAAGCAGGAAGGCGGAGCCGCACCGTGTTCGAAATATTTTTGATATTTCCGCAAAAACGCTTTATTTCTAAAAACCGGTTTTTAGTTTCCCGCCGGGGCACCCGAATCCCGAAAACAGAATCGAAACGACAGGGCGCGCAGGATCGTGGAGGATCATGACGTTTATCAGTGAATTGAAAAAAAAGGTTCTGGTGATGGACGGCGCCATGGGCACCATGGTGCAGAATCTGGAACTGACCGACGCCGCGTTCGGCGGCGCCGAATTCAAGATGCTGACCGACCTGCTGGTGTTTTCCAGGCCGCGCGATCTTGAGGACATCCACTACCAGTACCTCGCCGCCGGCGCGGACATCATCGAGACCAACACCTTCGGCGCTTCGCCGCTGCGTCTCAAGGAATTCGATTTCACCCGCATCGACACAACGGACATCCAGGCCGTACCCGAAGGACTGGACCTTGCGGCCGGTGATCTTAAAGCGATCACCCGGCACCTCAACGTCACCGGCGCGCGCATCGCCCGCCAGGCGGTGGCGCGTTATCAGGAAAGCCCGGAGTACGACGGCCGTCCGCTGTTCGTGGCCGGGTCCATCGGTCCGTCCAACTACGTCGTTTCCAGCACCCAGGCGAATCTGAGCAAGGCCACCTTCGAGCAGATCGAGGACAACTTTTATCTGCAGGTCAAGGGGCTGATCGAAGGCGGCGTCGACATGCTGCTGTTCGAGACCCAGCAGGACATCCTGGAAACCAAGGCCGCCGTTCTCGGCGCGAAACGCGCGCTGGAGGAAACGGACGCCGCGACGCCCATCATAGTGCAGGTGACCGTGGACCAGCACGCCAAGATGCAGATCTTCAACACCGACATCCACGCGGCCTACACCGCCGTGGCGGGCATGGGCGTCGACGTGTTCGGCATCAACTGCAACGTCGGTCCCGAACTCATGACTCAGGCCGTTAAGAAGATGAGCCGGTACGTATCGCTGCCGATCTCCGTCGTGCCCAACGCCGGCCAGCCCGTGTCCATCGACGGCAAGACCTGCTACATGCTCGAACCCGACAAAATGGCGGACACCGTCGCGGAGTTCGTCGAGCAGCACGGCGTGTCCCTCGTCGGTGGCTGCTGCGGCACCACGCCCGCGCACATCCGCGCCCTCAAGGACAAAATCGCCACAGTGACGCGCAAGGAAAATGAAGTGGATCGGAGGGTCTACGTGTCCGGGCCGCAGAACGCCGTCGCGCTGGACAGCTCCGCCGGCCTCATCCGCATCGGCGAGCGGCTCAACGTGCGCGGCAGCAAAAAAGTGCGCGACGCCGTGGAGACCACCGGGGACGTGCAGCTTCCGGTTCTGGAGGAAGTGGTCACCGAGCAGGTGAAGGATCTCGGCATCGACATCATCGACGTGTGCATGGACAGCAACATCGTCGAGACGGAAACCCTGCTCCCCACCCTGATCCACGACCTGACCAGCGATTTCAAAGGCGTGATGTGCATCGACAGCTTTTCCGTCGAGGCGCTCGTCAAAGCGGTCGCGACCTATCCCGGCCGCCCGGTCATCAACTCCATCAGCCTGGAGGAATACCAGGACGGCGTTTCCAAGCTCGATGCGGTGCTCGACGGCACCTCCCGGCACGACCCGGTCTACATCGCGCTGGTGAACGGCCCCGAGGGGCCCGGACAGACGGCACAGGAGAAATACGACCTCGCCGCGGAGATCGTTCGGCAGGCGGGCGAGCGCGGCGTCGCGCCGGACCGCATCCTCATCGACGTCAACGCCTACCCCATCGGCAGCGAATCGGTGGAGGGGCTCAACTTCTGCGCCGAAACGCTCAAGTGTCTGCCGCGCATCAAGGCCATTCACCCGGACCTCAAGACCTCGATTGGCGTCGGCAACCTCACCAACGGCCTGGGCCAGAAACCCTACATGCGCAAAGTGCTCACCAGCGTCTTTCTCGACGAGGCGCGGCAGGCGGGACTGGACTGCGCCATTTTGAACCCCAACCATTACGTGCCACTGGAAAGCCTGCCGCAGCACGACGTCGATCTCGCGCGCAAAGTCATCCTGCACCGCGACATGGAAGCGTTCGAGGAACTGGAGCAGATCGCCCTCACCAAAAAGACCGGCACCGTGCAGAAGAAGGTCGATTACCAGGACCTGCCGCTGGAAGAGAGGATCTGCCAGAAGATCAAGGACGGCTACAAGCAGAAAGAGCAGGGTGTGCTGAAAAGCGAAGGCCAGAGCTTCGAGTATCGCGACCGCATCGTGCTGGATGTGGCCGAGGCGGTGAAAACGCACGCGCCGCTGGATTTCATCAGCGAGCACCTCATGAAAGCCATGCGCGAGCTGGGCGACGGCTTCGGCCGCGGCGAAGTGAGCCTGCCGCATCTGTTGAAAAGCGCCGACGTCATGCGCGGCGTCATGCAGTACCTGGAATGGCTCATGCGCGTGCAGAGCGGCGTGACCGAAGGCTCGGCGATCGAATACAAAGGCGTCGTGGTCATCGGCACCGTCTATCAGGACGTGCACAGCATCGGCAAGGACCTCGCCAAGACCCTGCTGGAAAACTACGGCTACCGCGTCATCGACCTGGGCGTGCAGGTGCCGCTGGAGCGCTTCATCGAGACCGCGAAACAGGAAAACGCCGACGCCATCGGCATGAGCGCGCTGCTCGTGCAGACCTCCAACCACATGATCACCGTCGCGCGCATGCTGGCCGAACGGGCCACCAGCCTGCCCATCCTGATCGGCGGCGCGCCCGTCAACAACCGGCATGCCGGCTACGTGGCCATGCACGGGCAGAGCGAAACGGAAAAGATCCTCGACAACGTCTTTTACTGCGAGAGCGGCATGGACGGGGTCAACACCATGAACGTTCTTCAAGATAAAGCTGCCCGCGGCGCCTACATGCAGGCGAACCGGGAACGGCTGCTGCGCGAGTACCAGCGCGCCAAGGGCCTCAAGGAAGCCCAGGACGAACTGCTCAAGACCCTGCCCCGGCGCAACGTGAGCTTTAAAAATCATGAGGTTCCCGGCAACGGCTTCGGTGTGCACAAAGTCGAGTTCAAACTCAGCAAGCTGAGCCCCAACATCGACACCAAAAGCCTGTACTCGCTCAACTGGAAATACGGCAAAAAATCCTCCTGGAAACAGAAGGGCGTGACGCTCGAACAGCTCAAGGCGCTGGAAAAAGAATGGATGGAAAAAGCCGGCAGGAACGGCTGGATTCAGCCCAAGGCGCGGTTCGCGCTGCTGCCGGCGCAGTCGGAAGGTGATGACGTGGTGATCTTCGACCCCAGGGACGTGAAAAAGGAGATCGCGCGGCTGCACTTCACCCTGTGCGTCGGCAAGGGCGGCAAGGACACCTTTTCCGTGGCGCAGTACTTTCATCCCAAGAGTTCCGGACGCTTAGACGCCATCGGCCTGCAGATCACCACGGCGGGGACGGAAGTGGAAAAGGTGATCGCCGATTTCAAAAACCAGCAGGATTCCGAGTCGGCGTTGTATCTGCAGGGACTCTGCGACCGCGTCACCGAAGATCTGGCCGAATACATCCACCGTTTGCTGCGCGAGCGCGCCGGTCATAAAAAAGAGAAAAACGGGCAGCGCTACAGCCCCGGCTATCCCGCCATCGTCGATCTCATCAACAATAAAATCATCTGGGAAGTGCTTGAGGCCGAGGACATCGGCGTCCGCCTCACCGGCTCCAACGAATTCGATCCGCCCAGCACCACCGCCGCGGCCGTGTGTTTTCACCGCGACGCCGGTTATTCCTGATCGGTCATCCCTCCGCCGGATAGGTCAAACCTGCTGATATTTTTGTCGCTCAGGTTGTCATGGTTTTGACAGGTTCAGGGGTTTTGACGCCGCGCGCGCGGATTATTTCGCACCCGTGCGGGGGGTGGACAGGGGAATTAAAAATTTTTTTTCCCGGCAGACGCGGCGGCGCGGACGCGGAAAAAAGTTTTTTTTGGACAGGGAAATGAATCTCCAGCCGTATCCCGGCAAACGCTCCGCTTTCAAAATGATGCTGAAAAAGCCGCGCCCGGGAAAGAAAAAATCCGCTTTTTTTCATCCGGCAAAAGCGGTCGAAAGCGCTCTGTATCCGAACTCGAAAAACCTTCGAAAGGGTAAAGGATTTAAAGGCTTAGCGAGTGCCGGGGGAGGGAAAATAAATCCTTGTATAATTGGTGCCTTTTGCTAAAATGGAATTAGCATCAACCTCAAAAAAACGGCGTGCGGCCCCAGCCGGTAACGTTCTATTCGGGGTCCCCAAAGCACCCATCCGCAAATCCTTATCCGAGGAAGTTTGAATCATGTTTAAACGATTCACAGAGAGAGCTCGCAGAGTCATCATTCTTGCGCGGGAAGAAGCCGAACTCTACCGGCATGAATATCTTGGAACGGAACACATATTGCAAGGTATCGTGAAAGACGGTGGCGGCATCGCGGTGGCGATTGTCCAGAAATCGGGAACGGACCTTCGGGAGTTGAAGAAAGAGCTGGAGAAGAATCTCCCTCGAAGTTCCAATTCGCTGATCATCGGGGACATCCCTTTCACTTCGCGAGCCAAGAAGGTGCTGGAATTTGCGGTCGAGGAAGCCCGTTCACTCAATCACAATTACATCGGGACCGAGCACCTCCTGCTGGGATTGTTGAAAGAGAAAGAGGGCGTCGCCTGCCGGGTGTTGAACAGTTTTGGAATGTACTTTGACGACGTGAAAGAGAAGATAGTCGAGATGTTTCGAGAGCCCACAGAAAGCGCGCGTGAGGTCGGCAAGACACCGACGCTCGACGAGTTCAGCCGCGATCTCACCAAGATGGCGCTCGACGGCAAGCTCGACCCGATCATCGGCCGCAGCAAGGAGATCGAACGCGTCATTCAGATTCTCAGCCGCCGCACGAAGAACAATCCCGTGCTCATCGGCGAGCCCGGCGTGGGCAAGACGGCGATCGTCGAAGGGCTGGCCCAGCTGGTGGTGGAGCGGGAGGTGCCCGACACCCTGTTCGACAAGCGGGTGGTTTCCCTCGATCTGGGATCTTTGATCGCCGGCACGAAATACCGCGGTCAGTTCGAGGCGCGTCTGAAAGGCATCATGAAGGAAATCGTGCAGAACGAGAGCATCATCCTGTTCATCGACGAGCTGCACACCCTTGTGGGCGCCGGCGCCGCCGAAGGTTCGGTGGATGCTTCCAACATGCTCAAGCCCGCCCTGTCGCGCGGCGAGATCCAGTGCATCGGCGCCACCACGCTGGAAGAGTACCGCAAATACATCGAGAAAAACGGCGCCCTGGAACGGCGCTTCCAGCCCATCATGGTGAATCCGCCGACGATCGAAGAGACGATCGAGATCATCAAGGGACTCAAGGTTCCCTACGAGATGCACCACAAGGCCAAGATCACCGACGACGCCATCGTCACCGCCGTGCGCTATTCCGACCGCTACATCAGCGACCGGTTTCTGCCGGACAAGGCCATCGACGTGATCGACGAAGCCGGATCGCGGGTGCGCCTGCGCAAGGTGACCCAGTCGCCCGAGATGCGCAAGATCCAGCGCGACATCGACGCGATCATCCGCGACAAGAAGATCTGCATCGAGAATCAGGAATTCGAAAAGGCCGTCGAGCTGCGCGACAAGGAGGAAACCCTGCGCGAAGAGCTCGAGAAGGTCAAGAACAGCTGGGAGAGCGAGCAGGACATGAGCGAGCCCTCGATCACCGAGGAGGACATCGCCGCCGTCGTGTCGAGCATGACGGGCATTCCGCTTTCCCGCATCGAGGAAAAAGAAAGCACCCGGCTGCTCAACATGGAAAAAGAGCTGGCCGGCAAGATCGTCGGGCAGGACGAGGCGATCAAGGTCGTCACCAAGGCCATCCGCCGGTCCCGCTCCGGTCTCAAGGACCTGCGCCGGCCCATCGGCACCTTCCTGTTTCTCGGACCGACCGGTGTGGGCAAAACCGAACTTGCCGGCGTGCTGGCGGAATTTCTGTTCGGCAACCGCGACGCCCTGGTGCGACTCGACATGTCGGAGTACATGGAAAAATTCAACGTGTCCCGTCTGACCGGAGCGCCTCCCGGTTACGTCGGCTACGAAGAAGGCGGACAACTGACCGAGAAAGTGCGGCGCAAGCCATACTCCGTCGTGCTTTTTGATGAAATAGAGAAAGCAAACCCGGACGTTTTTCATCTTTTGCTGCAGATCATGGATGACGGCCGCCTGACCGACAGCTACGGTCGCGTGATCGATTTCAAAAACACCGTCATCATCATGACTTCCAACATCAGCTCCAAGGCGCTCGACAAGGGCACCTCGCTCGGCTTTCACAAGGACGACGACGAGTTGACCTACGACAAGATGCAGAAGGAGCTGAAACAGGACTTGAAGCGGACCTTCAATCCTGAGTTCTTGAACCGGATCAGCGAGATGGTCGTGTTCCGCCCGCTGAATCTGGATCACATCGTGGAGATACTCGACGTTCAGCTCGATCAGGTGAACGAACAGTTGATCCAGCAGGGTCTCACGCTTGAGATGACCTCCGAGGCCAAGCGCTGGCTGGCCGAGAAAGGTTACGACAAGCACTTCGGCGCGCGTCCGTTGAAACGCGCCATCCAGAGATACCTTGAGGACAAGCTCTCCGATGAAATGCTGAAAGGCAGGTTCAAGAACGGCGGACACATTGAAGTCGGCTTGCAAGGCGATGAACTGATTTTCACGGAAAAACCTGCCGGGGCTCTAAATGCGTGTTGAGAGAAATTAGAATCCCGCTTATTACCAAGCGGCCAATGACATCAATTTTTTGAAAAAAGTATTAAGCTGTCAGCCCAAAGGTTCGAAAGCTTAATACTTTTTTTTGGCCTCGAATCATGGATTCCCACTATCCCCGCGCCTTAGGGGATCTAAAATACATCCGGTGGAATGAGGAAACGTTTCCGGTCCGTTCTCTTATACTGCGTATTTCTGGTTTTGCTTTTCTGCGTCCCTCCATCCGAGGCGCAGGAAGGACAGATCGTTCATTCCATCGAAGTTAAAGGCAACAAGCGCGTCGACGATTCCACCATCCTCTACTACATCAAGACCGAAGTCGGCGAACCCCTCTCCCGCATCCAGATCCGCAAAGACATCGAACAGATCTACAGCCTCGATCAGTTCAAGGACATCCAGGTCGAAACCGAGGATGCGATCGGCGGCCTCAAGGTCATATTCAAAGTGGAAGAGATTCCCTCGATCGGGGACGTGGAACTCATCGGCAACGAGAAGATGGAGTCCGATGATATCCGCGAGAAAATCGGATTGAAGCGGGGCACCACCTTTCAGAATCACCTGGTGAAAGAAAGCGTCGACGAAATCAAAAAGTTCTACCAGGAGAAAGGTTATTTTTTCGCCGACGCCAGCATCGACACCAAGATGACGGAGAACAACCTGGTCGACGTCACCATCCGCATCACCGAGGGCGAAAAGGTGAGCGTGGAGAAAATCCAGTTTTCAGGAAACCGGGCGGTCAAGGACAAAGTCCTGAGAAAGCAGATGGAGACCAAGGAAAAGACCTGGTATTCCTGGCTCGACGACTCGGGCATTTATAAAAAAGACGTGCTGAAACTGGATCTGTTTCGCATCGAAGCGTATTACCAGGACATGGGGTTCGTGCGCGTGAACGTGCAGGAGCCCAAGATCGAAGTCAACAAGGAAGAGCAGGAAATCTACATCACCATCCCGGTTGTCGAAGGACCGCGTTACAAAATTTCCGGTTACAAAATCAAGGGAGACGGCACCTTCACGGAAGAGGAGATGAACGCGGTCGTCAAGACGCAGAAAGGCGACTGGTACAACGTGTCCAAGCTGCGGGAGGACGTGCTCAGCGTCTCGGACCTCTACTCGACGCGGGGATACGCTTACGCCGACGTCAACCCGGTCACCAAGATCGACGATGAAAAACGCACGGTCGATCTCGATATCGAAATCCAGAAGGGCAAGAAGGTGTACGTCGGCGAGATCTCCATTCTCGGAAACGTGCGCACGCGCGACAACGTGATCCGCCGTGAATTCCGGCTCAAGGAAGGCGAGCTGTTCGACAGCACCAAGCTCAAGCGCAGCAAGCAGAGGATCAACAACCTCAAGTTTTTTGAAGACGTCAAAATCGACACGCGGCGCGGCCAGAACCCGGACCTCATCGACGTCGTCACCACCGTGACCGAACGGCCCACAGGTTCCATCACCGTCGGCGCCGGGTTCAGCTCCGTGGAAAAAGTGGTGTTCACCGGATCGGTGTCCCAGGACAACCTGTTCGGCCGCGGCCAGCGCCTCGTCTTCTCCGCCAGCCTTTCGGCGATCCGCACGGATTTCAACCTGTCCTTCACCGAGCCGCGCATCTTCGACACCGAAATCCTGTTCGGCGTGGACGCATTCAACCGCGAGTCGGACTTTTTCAGCTTCACGTCGAGAAACCGCGGCGGCGGCGTCCGGGTCGGTAAGTCATTGACGGAATACGACTGGGTGGGCCTCAACTACCGCCTGGAGGAAGTGCGGGTGCGCGATGTCGAGCCCAGCGAGGAAACCGAATTTCTAAAGAACGAAACCCGGACCACCAGCCGCATCGCTCCCAGCTACATCCGCGACACCCGCGACGATTTTTTAAACCCTTCCACAGGCTGGAGGCATGTGGTACGATTTGAGGTCGCTGGCGGGATACTGGGAGGGGCCGACTTTCTGCGGAGCGGGTACGAAGTCACCTATTACTTTCCGATCATCGGCAAACTGGTGGGCGCCCTGCACAGTGAAATCAACTGGGCCGACGGCTACAACGGAGAAGAGCTTCCTATTTTCGAGCGGTATTTCATGGGCGGAGCGAAAAGCCTGCGGGGCTTCAGCATCCGCGATGTCGGTCCCAAAAACGGAACAGGCGATCCGCTGGGCGGAACCCAGTCCCTCCTGTTCAACGCCGAGCTGCAATATCCGTTTTCAAAATCTTTCAGAGGGTTCGTGTTTTACGACCGCGGCAACGTATATGGCACCGGAACGGATATCAGCACCACGGCGGAGACCATCAACCTGGGTGACATGCGCCACAGCGTCGGCGCGGGAATCCGTTTTCTCAGCCCGTTCGGTCCGGTTGGATTCGCATACGGAATCAAGCTCGACCGGGCCACTGGCGAAGACATCGGAGAATTCCATTTCACCGCCGGCAGTTCATTTTAACCATTCAACCGTTCAGTCTTAAGCTTTGAGAGGGTTTATGTCCAGTCAGTCAAATATTCAGACCTGTTTGAGGAAAACGGGCGGCGCCATTGTTTTTGCGGCGCTGATTCTCGCGTTGAATTCACAATCCGTGTTCGCCGCGGATACACGCATCGGGTTCATCGATCTTCAAAAGGCCATTTCCAGCACCAAGGATTGGAAACGGGGATTCGCCTCCTTCAAAAACAGTTTCAAAAAAGAAAAGGATGTGATCGCAAGGAAAGAAGAGCGAATCAAAAAATTGCTGGATGATTTGAACAAGCAGAGTTTTGTGCTCGATCCCAAACTCAAGAAGAAAAAAGAGGATGAGTTCAGAAAACAGAAGGTCGCGTTCGAACGCTATGTGGAGGACCAGAACAACGCATTCGCAAAAAAAGAAAAGGAGATGACCCAGAAATTATTGCTGCAGATGGTGGATGTGATCAAAAAGATCGGCAAAGAGAAAAAATACACCATGATTCTGGAAAAAAAGGCCGTCCTGTATCACAATGCCGGCAACGACCTGACCGATCTCGCCACGAAGACCTATGACCGCATGTTCAAGTAGCAGCATGACCGCCGCGCTCACGCAACCACCCGCTCCCGTTCGAATCGGATTTTCATCCCCGGCTCCGGATTTGATCTCCCGGCTCCTGTCATGATTGAAATCGAAGAAATCAAGCGCATCATCCCGCACCGCTACCCTTTTCTGCTTGTCGACAGGATCATCGAGTGCGACATGGAGTCGCGCATCGTCGGCATCAAGAACGTCACCGTCAACGAACCGTTTTTCCAGGGGCACTTCCCCGAGTTTCCGGTGATGCCCGGCGTGCTCATCATCGAGTCCATGGCTCAGGTGGGCTGCATTCTGGCTCTTAAAATCCTTAAAATGGAGGGACACGGTTCGGTGTTCTTCACCGGTATCGACGGGGCCAAGTTCCGCAAGCCCGTGGTGCCCGGCGATTGCCTCAGGATGGAGCTGACCAAAGTGAAACAGCGGGGGTCCCTGTTCCGCTTTGAGGGAAACGCGTTTGTCGGCGACGCCAAGGTGGCGGAAGGCACGCTGCAGGCCATGCTGGGCAAAGCCGAATCTTCCGGCAAATGATCCTCTCCTCCCCCGGCACGCCTTCCTGAATGCAGCGGCGTAACGTCTCGGTTCCGGAACGTGACCATTCATAACAGCGCAGACATCCATCCCAGCGCCCAGTTAGGCAGCGATATCTCCGTGGGACCGTTCGCCGTCATCGGTCCCGATGTGAAGATCGGCGACGGCACCTGGATCGGGCCGCATGTTCATATCGAGGCGCGGACGGAGATCGGCAGGAACTGCCGTTTGTTCCAGGGTGCGGCCATCGGCGGCGAGCCGCAGATCCTGGGTTTCAAAGACGTTCCTTCCTCGGTGCGGATCGGTGACGGCACCACGGTCCGGGAATACGCCACCATCCACCGCAGCGCGCAGGAAAACGGAGCGACCACCATCGGCAGCGAGTGCATGCTGATGAACTACGTGCACATCGCCCACGATTGTGAACTCGGCGACCGCGTGATCGTGGTCAACTACACCGGCCTTTCGGGCCATGTCGTGGTCGAGGAAAAAGCGTTTGTGTCCGGACAGGTCGGCGTGCACCAGTTCGTGCGCATCGGCAAACACGCCATGGTCGGCGGCGCGTCCGCCGTGAGCAAGGACATCCTGCCCTTTTCCCTGGTGGAGGGGGCGCCCGCCCGGCTCGTCAGCACCAACGCGGTGGGGCTCAGGCGGAGCGACTTCAAGCCGGACGTGCGCGCCGCCCTGAAGAAGGCGTTGAAATTCATTCTGCAGCCCGAACTCAACACCGCGCAGGCGATCGGGAAAATAAAGGACGAAATTGAAATGTTGGATGAAATTCGTTATCTTATCGACTTTATTAAAAACTCATCTCGGGGAATCACGAAATAATGGGAGGGCTCAAAGCAGGCGTCATCGGCGTGGGTAAAATGGGCGAGTACCATGTGGGCGTCCTGTCCCAGATCATGGAAGTCACCCTGACGGCGGTGGTCGATGTGGATGCGCAAAGGGCGAAGACCATCGCCGAACGATACGGCTGCGACCATTTCACCGACTACAAGGACATTCTGGACCGCATCGACCTGGCCGTCGTCGCCGTGCCCACTTCCCTGCACTACAGCGTCGGCAAAGACCTCCTGAACGCCGGCATCCACGTGCTGCTGGAAAAACCCTGCACCAACGACCTCGACCAGGCGCGCGAGCTGTTCGCCATCGCCGGCGAAAAAGACCTCACCCTGCACATCGGGCACATCGAGCGGTTCAACGGCGCCGTGCAGGAGCTGCACAAGATCGTCACCGAACCGCTGTTCGTCGAGTGCAAGCGCATGAGTTCCTTCAGCGACCGCATCCGCGACGACGGCGTCGTGCTGGACGTCATGATCCACGACATCGACATCATCTTAAACCTCATCAAGTCCAAGGTCACCCGCTCGCACGTGCTGGGGGCGTCCGTGTTTTCGGGCAAGGACGATCTGGTCAACGCGCAGCTCGAATTCGAGAACAGGTGCATCGCCAACATCCTTGCCAGCCGCGCCTCGCAGAACAAAGTGCGCACCCTTTCCGTCACGCAGAAGGATTCCTATGTGCTGCTCGACTACACCGATCAGGAAATCTACGTGCACCGGCAGTCTTCTTCCGAGCATCAGCTGCAGCAAGGGGCTCTGCGCTACAAACAGGAATCGCTGGTGGAGCGCATCTTCGTGCACAAGGAAAATCCCCTGAAACTGGAATTGCAGCACTTCATCGACTGCGTGAAAAACGGCAGCCCGCGCAAGGTGGCGGTGGACGACGAGCTGTATTCCCTGGAAATCGCCCTGGATATTCTCGATCAGTTCAACAGCCGGCAGCAACCGTCATGAGGCGCAGAACCCCGGCTGGAAATTCAGCCGGACAAAGTGTGATCGCTTCGAATCTGCCGTTCAACCGGTTCGTAAGGTTCAAGGCCGGCGTCAAATAAATCGAAAGCACGGTTTAAAAATCGGAAGGCATGATCACCGTGAACACCCGTCGCATCGGGCTCATCGCCGGTTCCGGCGACATCCCCCTCTACTTCGCCCGCAAAGCCGCGCAGAACGGCATCGAGCTCGTTTCCATCGGCTTCACCGACGCCATCCGCACGAGCCTCGAACCGTACGCACAAAAAGCCTACTCTCTCGGCGTCGGCCGCGCCTCCAAAATCATGCAGACCTTGAAAGACGAAAACATCAAGGACATCCTGATCCTCGGCAAAGTCGACAAGAGCATCGTCTTCCGGCCGCAGTGGATGGACCTGCGCACGCTCAAGTTTTTAAAAGACGCCAAAAGCCTGGAAGACAAGACCCTCATGCTGGGAATGATCGAGGAAGTCGAGAAAGAGGGGTTCTCGGTGCTCGACCAGCGCGAGTTTTTAAAAGAGATCTATCCCCCGGCGGGCGTCCTCACGCGCCGCCAGCCCACAAAGGAAGAGCGGGAGGACATCGAGTTCGGGCTGCCGCGCGCGAAGCAGCTCGCCGATCTGGAAATCGGCCAGACCCTCATCGTCAAGAATAAAACGGTCGTCGCCGCCGAAGCCATTGAAGGCACCGACAGGGCCATCGAGCGCGGCTGCGCCCTGGTCAAAGGGAAATGCGTCATCGTCAAAGTGAGCCGCACGAACCAGGATTACCGCTACGACAGCCCCGGCATCGGTCCCAAAACCATCGACACGCTCATTGCGGGCAAGGCCCGCGCCGTTGGTCTGGAAGCGGGCCGCGTGATGGTGGTCGATGAGCCCGCGGTCGTTGAGAAGGCGGATGCGGCGGGGCTCGCCATCCTGTGTGTGTGAGGGCGTGCGCGTGCGGCTGCCTGTGAACCCGGCATGACGGCCCTCAGGATTCTCATCGTCGCCGGGGAAGCCTCCGGCGACCTGCACGGCGCGAGCCTGGCAAAATCCCTGAAAGCGATCCGCCCCGATGTCGAATTTTCCGGCATGGGCGGCGCCAGAATGCGCGCGGCCGGCGTCGAAACCTTCTTCGACATCGAAAAAACCGGCACCGTCGGCGTCACCGAAATCCTCGGCGAGCTGCCGCATTACTGGGATGTGTACCGCACCCTCACGAAAAAGATCCGCCGCCGAAGCTTCGACGCCGCCATCCTCATCGACTACCCCACCCTGAATCTGAGGCTGGCCCGGCACCTGAAACGCGCCGATTGCCCGGTGCACTATTTCATCGGCCCGCAGATCTGGGCCTGGCGCAAAGGCCGCATGAAGCAGATCCGCCGCGACGTCACCCGCATGCACGTGATCCTGCCGTTCGAAGAGAAACTCTACCGCGACGCCGGCGTCGACGCTGTGTTCCACGGCCATCCGTTCGTCGATCTGGTGAGACCTTCGATGGACCGCGACACCGCCGTCAAAACCCTCGACCTGGACCCGAACCGGCGGACCGTGGCGCTGCTGCCCGGCAGCCGCAAAAACGAGATCCACGCGCTGCTCACCGTCATGGTGCGCGCGGCCAGAATCATCGGCCAACAATGCCCCGGCTGCCAGTTCGTGCTGCCGCTGGCCGATTCCATCGACCCCGGGCTCGTCCGCCCGGACATCGAGAACGCCGGGACCGCGATCCGGCTCGTCCACGGCAAGACGTATGATGTGATGCACTGCGCGGATTTCGCCGTCATCGCCTCCGGCTCGGCCACGCTGGAAGCGGGGATGCTGGGCTGCCCGATGGTGATTTTATACCGGCTCAATCCGCTCACCTACGTGCTCGCCAAACTGCTGGTCAAGGCGGAGGACTTCGGTCTCATCAACATCGTCGCCGGGGAACGCGTGGTGCCCGAATTGCTGCAAGGGGAGGTGACGCCCGAAAACATCGCGCACCATGCGATAACCGTGCTCAAAGACGACAACCGCCGCGCGGCGCTCAGGAAGAGGCTGCTGGCGGTGCGCGACAGCCTGGGCGAGCCGGGCGTTCTCTCCAGGATCGCCGGAAACATCGCCGCGGCGCTTCCCGCAAACAGGGAAGGCGGATGAAACGCTTCCTCTACAACCATGTCCTGCCCTATCTGGTGTACGCGCTCGCCCACATCTGGTGCCGCACGCTCAGGGTGCGAAACAAAAACCCGGAACAGGAAAACCATTTCAAGAACCTGCCCGGCCGCTACATCCTGACCCTCTGGCACGGCCGTATTTTTTACCTGTTTTTTTACTTCCGCAACCGGCCCGACCTGCATCTACTGATAAGCCCGAGCAAAGACGGCGATTTTCTCGCCCGCCTGGCGCAGCTCATGGGCTACTCGGTGATCCGCGGCTCCACCTACAAGCAGGCGGTGGCCTCCGCCCGCAAGCTCATCCGCATACTCAGACAGGATCAGCGCATCATCGTCATCGCCGACGGCTCGCGCGGGCCCGCCCGCATCGCGCAGCCCGGAAGCCTGGAGATCGCCGGCATCACCCAGGCGCCGCTCATCCCCATGACCTACGGCGCGAAATGCCATCGCCGGCTCCAAAGCTGGGACCGGTTCCTGCTCCCCTGTCCCTTCACCCGCTGCAGCCTGCATTTCGGAGTGCCCATCCACCTCGCCGCACGGCCGGACCGCGACGTTCTGGAAGAAAAACGGCGCGAGCTGGAAAACGCCCTCAACACCCTCACCGATGCCGCCGATGCCGCGCAATAAAAGCCTAAAATGTTTACAGTTTCTCAGCGCGATGCTGAAAAAAGCGGCATTTCTTCTAAATTGAAAAAAACACGCTGATATGCTATAGTTCCATCGATTTTCGAACCCCTTAAAAAATAATTATTTACAAGACCTTTTCCCCGAGACGGGGAAACTTCCATTGGCACAATAATTGAATTATTACGCCAATTAAGGGAATCGGTCCAATTGCCTGTTGAGTGTGGCACCGCCGGTGGGCGGCGTCGTTTGCGTGTTCCTGCATCCAGGAACGGCGGTGAACCCTGAAGCGGACATCCGCGTTCCGTAAGTGCTATGGAATTTCAATGAATTGGGGGAGGAGCGCCCTGATCGAAATTCGAATCATCGAGTTCATCTAGAAGGGGAAAAATTTTATGAAGAAGGTCGAAGCGATCATCAAACCGTTCAAATTGGATGAGGTGAAGGACAAGCTCAACGAGATCGGGGTCAAAGGGATCACCGTCAGCGAAGTGAAAGGATTTGGCCGGCAGAAAGGGCACACAGAGCTGTACCGGGGAGCGGAATACGTGGTCGACTTTCTTCCCAAGATCAAGCTGGAGATCATCGTGGGCGACGGCCAGGCCGAGGAAGTCATCAACACGATCATGTCCGCCGCGCAAACGGGCAGGATCGGCGACGGCAAGATTTTTGTGACCGATCTTCTGGACACCATCCGCATTCGCACCGGCGAGCGCGGGGAGGAAGCCATTTGATGGCGGAGCCGCGCCTCTCCCCGGCGTCCCTCACCGGTCTCGATATTCCGGGATCCCCTCCGCCTCCGCACGGGGCGGGGGTTTTTTCGTGTTCCCCTAGTGCGTGTTTTTTTGGAATCTGAAAAATCATAATAAAGGAGTGTTCGATGGCCCCCAAAGATGTCATTGCTTTAGCGAAAAAAAACAACGCCCAGATGGTGGACATGAAGTTCATGGATCTGTTGGGCACCTGGCAGCATTTTACCGTCCCCATCAGCGAGCTGGAAGAACACCTGTTTGACGAGGGCCTCGGCTTCGACGGTTCCAGTATCCGCGGGTGGCAGGCGATCAACGCCAGCGACATGCTCGTCATCCCCGATCCGGAGACCGCGGTGATGGACCCGTTCATGCAGGCGCCCACCGTGAGTCTGCTGTGCAACATCGTCGATCCCATCACCAAGGAGCGCTACACCCGCGACCCGAGGAACATCGCCCACAAGGCGGAAGCGTATCTCAAGTCCACCGGCATCGGCGACACCGCCTATTTCGGTCCGGAAGCGGAATTTTTCGTGTTCGACGACGTGCGCTACGAGTCCACCAACAACCGGTCGTTTTATTCGGTGGACTCGGTCGAGGGCAACTGGAACACCGGACGCGACGAAGGCCCCAACCTGAGCCACAAGCCGCGTCACAAGGAAGGCTATTTCCCGGTGTCTCCCAGTGACACGCTGCAGGACATGCGCACCGAGATGATGCTCATCATGGAGCAAGTGGGATTGGCCATGGAGTGCCATCATCATGAAGTGGCGACCGGCGGCCAGTGCGAGATCGACATGCGTTTCGCGCCGCTCGTCAAATGCGCCGACAACCTGAAATGGTACAAATACATCGTCAAGAACGTCGCCCGCCGTCACGGCAAGACCGCGACCTTCATGCCCAAACCCATGTACGGCGACAACGGTTCCGGCATGCACGTGCACCAGAGCATCTGGAAGGACGGCAAGCCGCTGTTCGCGGGCAACGGATACGCGGGTTTCAGCGAGCTGGGGCTGCACTACATCGGCGGCATCTTGAAGCACGCCGGCGCCATCTGCGCGTTCACCGCGCCCACGACCAACTCGTACAAGCGTCTGGTGCCGGGATTCGAAGCGCCGGTCAACCTGGCCTATTCCAGCCGCAACCGCAGCGCCGCCTGCCGCATTCCCATGTATTCGCCGAGCCCCAAGGCCAAACGCATGGAAGCGCGCTTTCCCGACCCGTCCTGCAACGGTTACCTGGCTTTCTCGGCCATGCTGATGGCGGGGCTCGACGGCATCGAGAACAAGATCGACCCCGGCGAACCGCTGGACAAGGACATCTACGCATTGGGGCCCGAGGAGCTGCAGGGCATCCCGACGCTGCCGCACAGCCTCGAAGGGGCGCTGGACGCACTGGAAGAAGACCACGACTTTCTATTGAAAGGGGACGTGTTCACCCAGGATGTGATCGACGGGTGGATCGACTACAAACGCGACAACGACATTGCGAACCTGAGGCTGCGCCCGCATCCTCTGGAGTTTTACATGTACTACGACGTTTGATGCGTCCTCCGGTTTACTTTTGGGTCAGGCTATAATAAAAACCCCTTGGGGCGTTCCCCAGGGGGTTTTTTATTCCGGCCGCGACCCAGGCAGTCTCCCTATTCGATTGCGAGTCGATTCATGTCACACGCGCTGTTTCAAGTGGATGCGTTCACCCGCGAACCGTTTCAAGGCAATCCGGCCGCCGTCTGTCTTCTCGATCATGCGGCGGATGAAGGCTGGATGCAGAACCTGGCCGCGGAGATGAATCTCTCCGAGACCGCCTTTGTCGAACAAAAAGAGGACGGTTTCGCTCTGCGCTGGTTCACCCCGGCCGTGGAGGTGGACCTGTGCGGCCACGCCACCCTGGCCTCTGCTCACGCATTGTGGGAATCGGGACGCCTGCCGAAAAATGAAGCGGCACGATTTCACACCAGAAGCGGGCTGTTGACCGCGGCTCTCAAAGACGGCTGGATCGAGCTGGATTTTCCCTCCCAGGAATTGACGTCCATTGAGTCTCCGCCCGGTCTGGATGCCGCGCTCGGCGCACCGGGCCTGCTCTATGGCAGCGACGGCACCGATTTTCTGGTGGAGCTCGCTTCCGAGGCGGAACTTAAAAAGCTCAAGCCGGATTTCACCGCCTTGCGCTCGTTTCCGGTTCGCGGCATCATGGTCACCGCCGCCGGGAAAACCGGATTCGATTTCGTCTCGCGTTTTTTCGCGCCCGCCGCGGGGATCGATGAAGACCCGGTCACCGGTTCCGCCCATTGCACGCTCGGGCCGTTCTGGTCCAGGCGTCTTGGAAAAACCGCATTGACCGCCTGTCAGGTTTCCCGCCGCGGCGGCGTCGTGAAAGTCGCCGTTGAAGGAGAACGCGTTCTGCTTTCAGGACAGGCGGTGACGGTGTTCACGGGCCGGCTCGCTTGAAAAGAGCCGGTGCAGGAACGCGGGAAAACGGCAGCGCCGGTTTGGTTGAATTGATAAAAATGGGTCCGCGGGATCACGCACGCCTTGTGCACGGTGAGCCATGAATCTGAAACACGAATCCTTGTCCCTGCTTTATGCGCAGGCTCCCTGGGAGGACCGGCTGGCGGAGTCGTTACAGCCGCTTGCGTTCCAGGATGCAAAAAAAGCCTGGGGGATTTTATTGCAGCTCGCCCGGCCGCTCGATTTTCCCGGCCTGTTCCCCGGTTTTTTCCCGGCGTTTTTGCAGGAGCTGTCCCGATCCTACGACGCCGATCTGGCGCTCAGCAATTTCGAACGCTTCGCCGCCAAGATTTTCGATCAGAATTATTTTTACACGCTGCTGGAAAAATCTCCCGATCTGCTGCACGCCTTGGTGACCCTGTTTTCCGGCAGCCAGGTGCTCACCGACACGCTGCTCAAGGACCCCGGGCATTTCGACTGGCTCAAGAAACCGGAAGTGCTGAACCAGACCCGGTCGAAAGACTCCCTGATGCGCGATTTTTACGAACTGGCGGGCGGCGAAACGTCCGGCGCCGGCGTGTCCACGCACCTGCGCCGGTTCAAAAAAAGAGAATACATCCGCATCGGGCTGCGCGATCTGCTCGGCAAAGCGCCGATGCGCGAAACCGTGCGCGACATCTCCAATCTCGCCGACGTGTGCCTGCAAATCGCCTACGAACAGGCCGACAAGGAGTGCCGCGAAAAATACGGCGTTCCCGTGTATCAGGATCCGGAGGGCAACTGGCTCGAGTCGGAGTTCACCATCCTCGGCATGGGCAAGCTCGGCGGGCAGGAACTCAATTTCAGCTCCGACATCGACCTCATCTACATCTACACCTCGAGCCTGGGCGAGACCCGTCCCGAACCCGGCAAGGAAGAGGGCATCCGCATCAGCAACCACGAATACTTCACCAAGCTTTCGCAGCAGCTGACCCGCACCCTGAATGAGATCACACCCGAAGGCAACGTGTTTCGCGTCGATCTGGATTTAAGACCCGAAGGCAAAAGCGGCGAGATCGCCAATTCGCTCGCCAGCTGCGAGGTGTACTACCAGTCCTGGGGACGGACCTGGGAACGCCAGGCCATGTTGAAGGCCAGAGTCTGCGCCGGCAGCATCGCGCTCGGAAATGAATTTTTCAAGCTCATGGAGCCGTTCATCTACCGCCGCACGCTGGATTTTTCCGCCATCGAAGAGATCAAGGCGATGAAGCAAAAGATCAACGCCAGCCTCAAGGGAAAAAAAACCGGCAAGGGAGACATCAAGCTGGGCTTCGGCGGCATCCGTGAAATCGAATTCATCGTGCAGGCGTACCAGCTGCTGTTCGGCGGACGGCAACCGGGGCTTAGGGTGAAAAACACACTCGCCTTGCTGGCGAAACTGCGCGAGGCGAAGTACCTTTACGATCAGGATCACGACGACCTGAAAGCCGCCTATATTTTTCTGCGCAACCTGGAGAACCGCGTGCAGATTTCTTTCGGCCTGCAGACGCACGTGCTTCCGAAAGACGACGCCAAGCTCGCCGTGCTCGCGCGCAAGATGGGGTTGAGCGATGGGACGGCGCACGAGTTGGGACAGAAACTGCTGCAGCAGTTTCAGGATCACACGCAACGGGTGGGCAGGATGTTCGCCAATCTTTTTGCGGATAAGGAAAAACGCGAAGCCGAGCAGAAAGCCGACGCCGATCCCACTGCCGACGCCCGCCTGGAACTCACGGAAAAACTTCTGGCGGGCCGCGGGTTCAGCGATTCCGGGCAGGCGCTGCGTTTTTTAAAAGCGCTGCGAGACGGGCCGGAATTTTCGCATCCCAGTGAAAAAAGCATCCAGGATTTTTACGCCTGTCTGCCGCAGATTCTCGATCACTGCCAGCGCATCCCCAAGCCCAACGCCGCCGTGGAGAACCTGGTCAAGTTTTTGGAGGCGAGCCGCGCCCGCGATGCGTACCTCAACCTGTTCCGCAGCCACGAAAAAATTCTCGAACTGTTTCTCATTCTTTTCGGCAGCGGCGAGTACCTTTCCAACACTCTGGTGAAGCAGCCCGGTCTCGTCGATGTGCTCATGAACCTGGAGGCGATTTACCGCTACAAGCCGCCGGGAAAAATCAGCAAAGACCTGAAAAAAAACCTGCGCGGCCTGAACAGCGTCGACGCCGTGAAAAACGCCCTGCGCCGCTTCAAGCAGAGCGAGGAGGTGCGCATCGGTCTGCGGTTTTTGATCAAGGAATCGGATCTCACCGGCACCCTTGAAGATCTGTCGGACCTCGCCGAAGTGTATCTCAAATGCGTCACCGAACTCGCTTATGAAGAACTCGTCAAACAATCCGGCGGCGCGGCGCCGCTGCCACGGGATTTGGCGGTCTTCGGTCTGGGCAAGCTCGGCGGCAGCGAGCTCAATTTCGGCTCCGATCTCGATATCGTCTACGTGTTCGACGAACCGGAAACGGACGACACCGGTTTTCCAAAAGAAAAGCTCATGGATCACTACGTGTCGTGGTGCCAGTGGATTCACAAGTTCACCGCCGAGAGAACGGAAGCGGGCATTGCTTATGAACTCGACACCGACCTGCGTCCCGACGGCAGCCGCGGGACACTGGCCCATTCCATCAAGGGGTATCAGGCGTATTTCGAAAACCGCGCCCGCATCTGGGAACGCCAGGCCATGATCCGGCTGCGGTTCATTGCCGGCAGCGAAGCACTGGGGAAAAAATTCATAAAGCAGGCGCACGCGTTCATCTACGGACAGAAACTCGATTACGGATCGCTCATCGAAATATCCCGCTTGCGGGAGCGCATGGAAAAGGAGCTGGCCCGTGAAGCCAGGCGGGGAAAAAACGTCAAGCTCGGATATGGCGGCATCGTGGACATCGAGTTCGCGCTGCAGATCCTGCAGCTCATGCACGGGAGGCAGAACCCCGGCCTGCGCCTGACCCCGACACTGGATGTGCTGAAACAGATGGACGCTTACGGAATGCTCGATCAAAAAGACGCTGAGCAGATTCGCGGAAACTACCTGTTCCTGAGAAATCTGGAATGCGCGCTGCGCATCCAGAGCGATCCTTCCACCAACCACCTTCCCAAAGACGCCGATTCACTGGCTTCTCTGGGTAAACTGCTGGGGTACGCGGACTCGGATGCCGGCGGCATCGGCCCGCGTCTCATGGCGGATTACGACGCAACGACAAAACAGGTGCGGGCGTTCTACCGCAAACTCATCGACAAATTCTTAAGAACCGCTCTGTAGCGTTTATTCCGAACGAGGGGAGCTGACTGCGGGGCGAACCGGCGGGACCGGCGCCACGTTTTTTTTGGGAAGCCGCACGATGAACGCGGTCCCGCCTTCAGCCGGGCTTTCTATTTCAATCCTGCCGGCGTGCAGCTTGATCACTTTGGAGCAGATAGCCAGGCCGATGCCATTGCCGCTGTATTCCCGCTCGTTGTGCAGGCGTTCGAAGGGTTTGAATATTTTTTCATGGTATCGGGGGTCGATGCCGATGCCGTGATCCTGAACCACGATTTCGCATTCATCCGGACCGTCTTTCCGAAGCCGCACCTCCACGTTGGGAACCTCACCGCGTCGGCAGTATTTCAACCCGTTCGACACCAGGTTCTGAAACAGCTGTTCCAGTTGCGCGCGGTTTCCCGGCACGGTGGGAAGGGGCTCGACCTGCACCGTTCCCTGTGAGCTTTGGATCGTTTCTTCCAGGCTAGCGGTCACTTCCACAAGCACCGCGTTCAAATCGACCGGTTCGAAGGGCTTGTCCGGCCGGGTGACGCGCGAAAAAAGCAGAAGGTCGTTGATGAAGTCTTTCATCTTATGCATCGATTGCTGCAGGCGCTCGACATAGCGGATGCTGTTGTCCTCGCTGACCGAAGAGCCCGTCATCTTGATGCGGTCGCCGAACAGCATGGCTTTGCGTAACGGTTCCTGCAGATCGTGCGAGGCGATGGAGGCGAAATCCTCAAGATCCGAGTTGCTGCGCTCCAGTTCATGGGCGTAATGCTGCAGCCGTTCTTCGGATTTTTTGCGCTCAATGGCGGTCGCCAGCACGTTCGCCACCGCCTGCAGAAAATGGATGTCGTCTTCCGTGAACATTCTTCGCCGGGTCGTGTGCACGCCCATCGCGCCGAAAGGCACATTGCCGGCTTGAATGAGCACGCTCATCCCGCTCTTCACTCCGTGTTCACGGAGAAAACGAGGTGTGCTGAACCGGGTTTCATTGGCAAGATCTTCCACGATAACCGGCTTGCCGCATTGAAGCGTGTACCCTGCCTGGGACCGGTTGCCTCCGGGAATGCCGGTCGTTCCCTGCACACCGTGTTCCCATCCTGATGAAGCGCGAATCGTGAAGGTGCCGGTATCCGCATCGTGTTCCAGGACCTGAGCGAACTCCACATTCAGTGTTCGTTTGAGAAGGCCCACCGCTTCGGACATCAGCGCCACCGGGTCGGCGCCCGCCAGAGCGGTCTTTCCGAATTCGGCCACACAGGCCTGCTGTTGGGCCTGGGATTTGAGCTTGGCGTCCGCCTGCTTGCGTTCGGTGATGTCGCGCATGATGCCGGTGAAAAAATATCCCTTGCCGGTGGTGATACGGTTCACCGCGATCTCCAGATCGAACAACGAGCCGTCCTTGCGCCGGCCCTGAATTTCGATCACCTTTTCGAGAATATGCGCTTCCCCCGTTGTCCGGTACCGTTCCAGGTAGCCGTCGTGCCGCGACCGGTGGGGCTCCGGCATGAGCGTGCTCACATTGGCGCCGAGGATTTCCTTTTCCTGGTAACCGAAAAGCTTTCCCGCCGCGGGATTGAACGACTGGACGATGCCGTGTGGATCGATCGTGATGATGGCGTGCATCACATTATCCAGAAGGGAGTGTCTCCATGTTTCGCTTTCCTTAAAACGCTCCCAGGCGCGGTTGCGATCCTGCTCGATACGGGTTTGACGCCAACGCAGCCCGCCGGCCACCGCGGAAGCCACCAGCAAAAGCCCGAACATCAGGATAAATCCCTGCATCAGACTGTGAATGGGGGCGAAGGCTTCCGCCACTTCGATCTCCGTCGCCATCCCGAAATAGTATTCCGGAATCCAGGTCCAGGCTCCCACCACATTCCGGCCCCTATAATCGATATAACCGTCCACATCCAGTCCGGATTTTCCCTGAACCGCGCTCGCCGTCATGCGGGTGAACGGGCGTGCATCCAGGTTGAGGGGGCTTGTGCCGCTATTGCGGTTGCTGTTCATTGCGGGTACCCTGAGCCGGATGCCCAGGATCGCATTGTCGCTTGAGATCGAAGGCAGCAGACCCAGGGATTTGAGTTCCTCCGTGAAGCGGCTGTTGGAAAGCAGCAGGCCGGTGTCGTCGAACACGAAGGTCTCTCCCGTCTTTCCGAACCGGCTCACCTCCAGCACATGCGTGAAGCCGGTTTCCGGCCGCACTCTGAAACCGAGCACGCCGACCACCTGGTTTTCCGCATTGCGGATGGGTGTCGAGGCGAACATGGTGGGCCAGTGTTCCCGCCACTTTCCGTTTTTATCCGGCAGTGGCACTTCGCCCGGAAACGGATGCGACAGCACCGTGTCGCCCTGCAGAGAGCGGTAAAAAAAATCCGACTTTTCGATGAGCTGGCGTTTGCCCACCGGTTCCTCCAGCAGCGATCCGACCTGATATCCGGTGCTGTCCAGAACCACAAAGCCGATGAAGCCGTATTTTTCGCACGCCGCACCCAGATGCCGTTGCAGCCAGATCAGTTCCGGAGTTTGCTTCAACGCTTCCGCTGGCATGTCATTGGTTTTTGAAAGCGCCACCAGAGACAGGATCTTTTCCCGGATTTCCGGCTGCGCGGCGAGGATCTCCGCATCGGTTTTCTTGTCTTCAATCCAGATTTTCAAAGACTCCACGTTGGCGGACAGCGTGGTCTCAAGCTGGGTGCCGAGATTTTGTTTCAACTCCTTCAGCACATTTTGATATCCGAACCAGCCGATACCGGCAAGCAGCAGCAACGTGAAGCAGTAGAGAAACAGGGTGGGGGACAAAAGGGCGCTTTCCCTGGAATCAAAATCGAGGGTCGCGGCAGGCGTGCGATCGAATTCCGTCCTGGATTCGGTCATGGCAAGGCGAGAGGGTGACTGGGATGGCAGTAAATCCCAAGAAGTAAAATTAGAATTATATTAACAGTTAATTATAATTATTGAAAGGGCGATTTTTCCCGAAGGCGGGGCAAATGCGATCAGCGGCTGCAAACGTGAGCGCAGCACTGCGGTTCATTCCAATTCAAATTTAAAAATGTGGAGAGATGAGAGGAAAGCAGCGGAGCGCAAGTAAGCATCCGTACGCAAATTCTATTTTTGAAATGTGCCGATGCGGGATTGGTTTGTGCGAGGCGGTTTGACCAGTTCCCACCGGGCGGGGCCCGGCGGCACGCGTCCGCACGCGAAGGCAATCTTTAAAGTGTGCCGATGCGGGATTGGTTTGTGCGAGGCGGTTTGACCGGTTCCCACCGGGCGGGGCCCGGCGGTGCGCCCCGTGTCACGGGGAGTCGTTTTTCCTGGAAAACGCGTTGAGCTTGTATTCGATGCTGTCGACCAGTGCCTGCCAGCTCGCTTCGATGATGTTTTCCGAAACCCCGACCGTGCCCCACTTGCAGTGCGGGTCGCCCGATTCCACCAGCACGCGGGTTTTGGAGCGCGTGCCTTTTTTTTCATCGAGGATGCGCACCTTGTAGTCGTAGAGATTGACCTCTTCCAGCTGCGGATAAAACTTGATCAGCGCTTTTTTGATGGCCTTGTCCAGCGCGTTCACCGGGCCCGTGCCCTCGGCCGCCGTCACTTCCTGCACGCCGTTGACGCGGATCTTGACCGTCGCTTCCGAGATGGGTTCTTCATCCTCCCGGCGTTTCTCGACGATCACGCGGAATCCGACGAAATCGAAAAACACTTCCTTGTCCCCCAGCGCCTCGTGCATCAGAAGCTCGAACGACCCTTCCGCGCCTTCGTACTGGTAACCCAGATTTTCCATCGATTTCAGCGTGTTGAGGATGCTTTTGATCTTGGGGTCGCTGCCGTTCACATCGATGCCGAATTCCTTCGCCTTGTAGAGGATATTGCTCTTTCCCGACAAGTCCGAGATCAGAATGCGCCGGTGGTTGCCCACCGCTTCGGGATCCATGTGCTCGTAGGTCTCCGGGTTTTTCTGCACCGCGCTCACGTGCACGCCGCCCTTGTGGGCGAACGCGCTCTGGCCCACGAACGGTTGATGGTTCCAGTGCGCCTTGTTGGAAAGCTCGTTGACGAACGCCGACACCTCCTTGAGCCGCTTGAGCTGCGCGTCGGAGATGCAGTCCAGCCCCATCTTGATTTTCAGGTTGGGCAGGAGCGAGATGAGATTGGCGTTGCCGCAGCGCTCGCCGAAACCGTTGACCGTGCCCTGCACCTGGTCGGCGCCCGCCTGCACGGCGTTGAGCGAGTTCGCCACCGCAAGCTCCGAATCGTTGTGGCAGTGGATGCCCAGACGCGTTTTCAGCGTGCCCTTGACCGCGGTGGTGATCTCGCGGATCTCCCAGGGCATGGTGCCGCCGTTGGTGTCGCACAGCACGATCCAGTCGGCGCCCGCGGACTCCGCCTCACGCACCACCTTCAGTGCGTATTCCGGATCGCTTTTGTAACCGTCGAAGAAATGCTCCGCATCGAACAGCACTTCTGTGAAATGCTTTTTAAGGTAGGCGAGGCTTTCGGTGATCATGCGCAGGTTTTCCGACTTGTCCGTCCCCAGCGCGTGTTTCACCTGCATGTCCCAGGACTTGCCGAAGATCGTCACCACCTCGGTTTCCGTCTCCAGCAGCGCCTGCATGAGGACGTCCTTTTCGACGTTCTTGCCTGGGTAGCGCGTGCTGCCGAAAGAGGTGATCTTCGCCTGCTTGAACCTGGAATGGGCGATGCGCTTGAAAAAATCGATGTCGCGCGGGTTGGACCCGGGCCAGCCGCCTTCGATGTAATGCACCCCGAGCTCGTCCAGTTGATGCGCGATGCGGATCTTGTCCTCCACCGTGAAGGAGATCTCCTCCGACTGCGATCCGTCTCTGAGCGTGGTGTCGTAGATTACAATGTGTCTCATCGTCACAGCGTCTTCATGTTGCTTTCCGGCGAGCTGAGTTTGCCGCTGAACTCAAGCGCCGGTCCGGATTTCAGTTCGAACGCGTCGTGCAGCGCGCGCACGGCGGTCTCGGTGTGTTTCTGCTCGATGACGCAGGAGACCTTGATCTCCGACGTGCTGATCATCATGATGTTGATGTTTCCTTCCGACAGCGTTTTGAACATCGTGGCGGCGATGCCCGAATGGCTCTTCATGCCCGCGCCGACGATGGAGATTTTCGAGATGTCCGAATCGGCGGTGATTTCATGCGCGTGGATCTCCTTGGCCACCGCCTGCGTCACCTTCATGGCGTCGTTCAGGTGCTCCGTCGTCACCGTGAACGAGATGGCGGTCTGCCCGTCCTCACTGATGTTCTGGATGATCATGTCCACCGAAATGGACGCCTCGGCCAGCGCCACGAACAGATTGGCCGCGATGCCGGGCTGATCCGGCACCCCCGCCACCGTGATCTTGGCCTGGTTTTTGTCGTGCATGATACCGGAAACCACCGGCTGTTCCATATTCGGGTCCTCCTTGGTGATCAGGGTCCCCTTCTCATCGTTGTAGGAAGACCGCACGATCAGGGGCATGTTGAATTTTTTCGCGAACTCCACGCAGCGCAGCTGCAGCACCTTGGCGCCCAGGCTGGCCATCTCCAGCATCTCCTCGTAGGACACCACCTCCAGCTTCTTCGCGTCCGGCACCAGGTTCGGATCGGCGGTGAACACCCCGGTCACGTCCGTGTAGATCTCGCACCGTTCCGCCTGCAGCACCGAGGCCAGCGCCACCGCGGACGTGTCCGAGCCGCCGCGTCCCAGCGTCGTCACGTCGCCGTGCTGGTTGATGCCCTGAAACCCCGCCGCCACGACGACGTGGTTTTTCTTGAGCACTGCCATGCAGCGTTCCGCGTCGATCTGCCGGATGCGCGCCCGCGTGTGCGTGTCGTCGGTCAGAATGCCGATCTGCCTGCCGGTCATCGACACGGCGGGGCAGCCGATGGCGTGCAGCGCCATGGTCAGAAGCGCGCTTGAGATCCGCTCGCCCGAGGACAGCAGCAGATCCATTTCCCGGCGTTCCGGAGAGTCGGTGATGGCGTGCGCCATTTTCAGATACTTGTCCGTTTCCCCCGCCATCGCCGAGACGACCACGACGATGTCCTTGCCCGACTCGCGCGTGCGCGCGATCCTCTGCGCCACCGCCTTGATCCGTTCGATGGACCCGACGGACGTGCCGCCGTATTTTTGCACGATGAGGGAAGCCACTACAGGCGGTCCTCCAAAAAAGCCCCGGCCAGCGCCGGCCCGCCGGAAAAATGCTGCGCGGCGTCCGCCATGAACGATTCGTCGAACGCGTCCAGCCCGCTCGCCGCCTGCGCCGGATAGGCGAGAAACGGAACCTTGTCCTTCGTGTATTTCATGTTCACCACCGACGCCACGTGGCCGACGGTCAGCAGCAGTTTCACGTCCCCGCGCGATTCCACAAGATCGAGCAGCGGGCCCATCACCTCGCTGTCGAAATCCTCGATGGCGAGGATCTTGTCGTCGATGTTGCCCAGCAGGGAAAGCGTGTCCGCGTCCTCGATGTGCAGGTAGACCACATCGTGCGTGTCGATTTCCTCGCGCGTGCGCGCCACCGCTTCGCGAAACCGTTCCTGCGGGGATGCGGGCGACGGCTTCAGAAAAACCGGATGCAGACCCGCCGATTTCGCCATTCCCGTGAACAAAAGCGAAGACGTGACCACCGCGCCCGACTTGCCGAACCGTTCCCGAAACGGCGGCAGTTTGCGCGCGGAACCCGTTCCCCACAGCCAGACGCTGTTGATCGTGTCCTTGCCCTGACGCTGCCGCTCCTGATTGAAGGGATGGTTGTGCAGGATGATCTGCGCCTGGTTCATGATGTAGACCAGTTCCTTGAACTCCTCCCCTTCCGGCAGAAACTGGCGGATGCCTTCTCCGATCAGCTCGTTGGGCGGATTGAGCTTGCCGTTCAGCGGCGGGCTTTCGATCACCATCAGGTTGCGCGGCCCCGCGCCGGCGTGAAACTGCGCCTCCTCGATCTGGTCCTGCAGCGCTTCCAGAAGCAGGCTGGCATCCTCATTGGTCATGTTGCCGCCGGTGAAGTCCTTCATCACCATGTCGTTGTGGCTCGACTGCAGCTGGATGAAATCGCAGCACACCGGCACCTCGCCGTCGCCGATGTCCACGCCCAGGGCCTGCGCCTCCAGCACCGCCGGCGCGATGTAATGCGTTTCCGGCTCGTAGCCTAAAAGCGACAACAGCGACACGTCCTCGCCCGCGTCGAACGAATCCGCAATCGTTTGCACCGTCCCCGCACAGCCCATGCGGGCCAGCCGGTCCAGATTCGGCGTCTCCGAGAGCATGAGCGGCGTTTGGTTGTCCTTTTCCGCCACCGGCTTGTCGGTCAATCCGGCGGCGACGACGATCAGGTATTTCATGGTGGAACCGTGGAAATTAAAAGGACCTCAAACCATTCGACGTTTCTTTGTCAGGCAGCGCGCGGTCCCTTGTTGTATAAGGGTCGCTCGTGGCCAATCGCAATGATGGAGGAGCCCTTAAGGATGCCCGGAAAGAATTCAATTATAACGCAGAATCCGGTCCGGCTCAAATCCGCGCCCGTTCTCGCCGCCGCTCCCGGTGCAGATGGGAATGCCGAAATGCCGCCGGTTCACGCCGCCTGCGCACGCTCCAGGGGAGAATACACCCGGTAATCGATGTTCGGAAACACGTTGTCCCGCCGTTCCAGCTCACCCAGCCAGCGTTCGTCGACGTTGCCGTTGAGGATGCTCTCGTACAGCCCGTTGAAGCGGTTCAAGTGGTCCTGCGTCCGCTTGACGGCGTACTCCACCATCGTTCCCGAAGTCATGATGAAGGCCCAGTCGCTGCCCTGGGCGAGCAGCAGCTCGCGCGCCGCCTGGTTCAACGCCCGCTCCGTGATCCCGGCCGCGTGCGGGTGGCGCTGCGTAAGCTCCACCATGCGCTCGGCGCCCTTGAGCAGGTGCCGGTAGATCCAGTCGTTCGGGTTGCCCAGCCAGTATTCGTGGAAGCCCTTGTAGCCCCAGCTCGATTCCGCCGGTTCCGCCACCTGGTGGGTGGGAAATTCGCGCAGGTAGTCGGTAGGCTTGGTGAGCGCGATCGTGTCCTGGTCGAAGGCGATCTTGCGGATCAGGAAATTGAGCCAGTCCGGACCCTCGAACCACCAGTGGCCGTACAGCTCCGCGTCGTAAGGCGCGACGATGAGCGGCGGCCTGCCCAGCACCCCGGCCAGATGCTCCACCTGCTTTTCGCGGTTGTACATGAAATTGCCCGCGTGCTCGGCGGCCTTGGCCACCGCCCGGTCCGGGTCGTACGGCGCTTTCTCGTCCGTTTCGCCGGTGATGCGGTGGTACTTGAAGCCGGTCATCTTGCGCTCGCCGGTGGCGGCGATGTAGGGGCGGATGTAGTCGTAGTCCAGGTCGAAACCGATGTCGCGGTAATACTCCCGGTAATTCGCGTCGCCGGGATACCCTTCCTTGGCGCTCCACACCTGCTTGGACGATTCGGCGTCGCGGCCGAACGCCGCCACCCCGTTGGCGCAGTAGATCGGCGCGAACACCCCGTAGCGCGGCCGCGGCGCGGCGTGCAGCACGCCGTGCGTGTCGGTGAAGAAAAAGCGGATGCCCGCCTCTTCCAGGTGCCGTTCGACGCCGGGCGTGTAGCCGCACTCCGGCAGCCAGATGCCCCTGGGCTTTGCGCCCAGAAAGCGTTCGTGCGTGGCCACCGCCGTCTGGATCTGCGCCCGCACCGCTTCCGGCTTGAGGTTCATGATCGGCAGGTAGCCGTGCGTCGCGCCGCAGGTGATGAGATCCAGATGCCCCAGGTCCTGAAACTTTTTAAACGCCGTGATCAGGTTGTTCTGGTACTGGTTGACGAAGGTCTCCCGCGCCTGCCCGAGACGCCAGTGGTAGAGCAGCGCCGTGCGGTGGAACTCCGGCTGAAACCGCGTCCGGTCGAGCTCCTTGCAGGACAGCTCGATGGATTTATCGAGAAAGCGCCGGTAGCGGCTCTGCAAAAGCGGGTCGCTCAGCATGCAGAGCAGCGTCGGCGTCAGCGTCATCGTCAGCTTGAACGGCACCCGGTCGTGCACCAGGCCGTCGAACACGTTGATCAGCGGGATGTAGGTTTCGGTGATCGCTTCATACAGCCAGTCCTCTTCCAGAAACTCATCGTATTCCGGATGGCGCACGAAAGGCAGGTGCGCGTGCAGGACCAGGGCGAGGTATCCTTTGGGTTTCACAGTGTGGGTTCTCCTTGTTCAATGAAGCCCGCCGCGTGTGCGGCGGCGGGCGGATGCGTTTGTCAGGCCAGCAGCCAGTCCGGGGTTTCCTGTTCGATCCGGGTCTTGCGGTTCACGCTCACCTCCGCGCTGTGGGCTTCCTCACCGTCGGGCGAAACGAAGCGCACCGGCAGGGTCAAGTCACCGTCGGGCAGGGCGAGGCGCACCGTGAACGTGCCGTCCGGGCGCGTGTCCAGTGCTTCGCCGTTGAGCTCGATGCGCGATCCGGGATCGGCGCCGCCGTAGAGCACCAGTTCCGCATCCAGCCAGAACCGGAAGCCCCGTTCGCGCGCCGCGCCCAGCGAAGCCGAACCGTGGCTGCCCGGCGAGGTGGGAAAATCCATCACCCATTTGCGCGCCCCGTGTTCGCGTTTCTCATGGCCTTCCGAGCCGGAGCCGTTGCCCGCCTGACTGCCGCCCGAAAGCAGGTAGATGCGCTCGAATTCCTCATCCGTCGTCATCCACTGCTCGTCGGTCACCTCCGAAGGCCCGTCCTTCGGCAGCGTCACCGAGTTGGAGCGCGCCAGGCAGTAAAAGCGGCCGTTGGGGTCGATCATGCCGATTTCCGTGTAGAACGAAGCGCCCGGAGGCGACAGCGGCATGTAATGCCGGCCCGTGCGAAAGTCCACGTCCACATCGAAGGCATCGTCCTGAGTGAGCGGGTGGACGCGAAGCACACAGCGCACCGCTTCCATCGAGCAGCCCAGCTCGGACAGGCCGCGGTCGATCCGGTGCGCGTCGAGCTCCCAGAACAGGTGGACCCAGTACGGGTCGCGGGCCAGCAGCACCAGCCTGTGGTCGCCGTATTGGGCGGGCAGCGGCTGCGTGGTTTCCCAGGGTTCGTGGTGGTCGGGTGCGCCGACGATGAACTTGGCCTCCTGGGCCTTGTCTTCCAGTTCGATGTCCCGCTGCGGCGCACTGCCGGGTACGGTTTTCGTCTTCGCCGCGCTGCGCGGCCAGCGTGAAAACGGGCCGGGCTCGCTGAGCGCAGGGGATTTCGGCGCGGCTTTCCGGGCCGCGGCCGGCCGGGCCGCCGCGGTCTTGGTTTTTTTGGCTTTCACCGGCGCCGCTGTTTTTACGGCAGGCGGTTTGGCTTTTTTCGCCGGCGTTGTTTTCGGTGCGGCCTTTTTCGCCGGGGTCTTTTTCGCTTTCGCCGCGGCGGTTTTGGCTTTCACAGGCTTTTTCGCCTTGGCCTTTTCCGCTTTTTCCAGAAGCGCCAGGATTTCCGCCTTGAGCATCGACGTTTTGATGGCGACCTTGCGTTTGCGGGCGAGCTCGATGAGCTCGGTCTTGGTCATTTTCTTGAGATTGGCTTTGGGCATGGATGTCCTCGTCTCGTTCAAACGGATGGAACGGATGTTCTGCTATCTATAGAGCAAGCCCCGTGCCAGATGCCGGCGCCGGTCGCGGATGCGCGGTGACAGAGGGGATGGGCGCGGGCGGCCGCCCCGGATGGATGCATTTTGGGTAATATGGGCCACAAAATGTGAAAATTTATGACGCTAAAGCTACCCAAAACTGCCGGATTTGCCCTTTTTGTAGTCCTTGGGGTCGATGCCGCACTGGCGCAGCTTGCGGTAGAAGGTTTTGCGGTCGACCGCCGCCGCCTGCGCGGAGTTCGAGACGTGGCCCCGGTGGGCGGTGAGCAGGCGGTCGAAGTACTCCTTTTCGTAATGCGTCAGCACCCGCGCCTGAAATTCCTTGAGCGTCATGGCGGCGTCCGTCTCAAGCGGGGCGGCCGCCGCGGCGCCCTTTTCACCCTGGAGCGGAAACCGCTCGAGCGTCCCGCCGCCGCAGAGAATCACCGCGCGCTCGATCGTGTTTTCCAGCTCCCGCACGTTGCCCGGCCAGGCGTGCGCCATGAGCTGCTGCATCGCCTGCGCCCCGATCGCCTGCACTGGCTTGCCGTGCCGTGCCGCGGCGGTCTTTAAAAAATGCCGCGCCAGCAGCGGAATGTCCTCGCGCCGCGCCCTCAGCGGCGGCAGGTCGATGGACACCACATTGAGCCTGTAGAACAGGTCCTCACGGAACCGGCCTTCCGCAAGCGCCGCCGCGAAATCCACGTTGGAGGCGGCCACGATGCGGCACGACGCCTTCAGCGTGCGGTTGCCGCCCACCCGCGTGAACTCCCTGTCGTCCAGCACGCGCAGCAGCTTCGCCTGCACGTGCAGCGGGATCTCGCCGATCTCATCGAGCAGCAGCGTGCCCGCGCCGGCGTGCTCGAATTTCCCCAGCTTCTGCCGGTGCGCCCCGGTGAACGCCCCCTTCTCGTGGCCGAACAGCTCGCTTTCCAGCAGAGTTTCCGTGAGCGCCGCGCAGTTGACGGCGACGAACCGCTCCCGGTTGCGCGCGCTGTGCGCGTGCAGGAAGCGGGCTGCGAGCTCCTTGCCGGTTCCCGTTTCGCCGCACAAAAGCACCGTGGCGTTGGTTTCGGCCACCGCCTTGAGCGTCTGCCGCAGTGCATTCATGGCCGCGCTCTCGCCCAGCAGCCGCCCGGCTTTGCCGCCGCCGGGCTCTGGCGCGGTATCGGGCGGCGTTCGCTGCAAAAGATCGTCCACCGTATCCAGCAGGGCGGGGATGCCCGCTGAGCGGGGAAACCGGACAACCCCTTTATCCTCGCGCGGGCCACCCGCCGCCGCATCCTCTTCCAGAAGCAGGCAGGGCAGGCCGGGGAAGCCCTCGGACAAAAGGGTCAGGAAGCTCTGTTGCTTTTGCGAAACAAAGTTTGCGTCTCCCAGAACCAGATGAAACACCCGCTCCAGCAGCCGGCTTTTGCCCTCTTCCACTGAAAACGCGGCGGTCACTTCATGGCCCTGTTTTTCCAGGATTTCCCGCAGCGTTTCGACCCAATGGCGGCGCGGGTCCAGTATGAGAATTTTTTGTTGCATAAATGCATCATATCATGGTTTGTGCGGCGCACGCCCTTTTTTTGTGCACCGGTCAGGCCGAAAACCCTTCACAAATCGCACGCAGCGCGCCGAATTCCTGGGAAGGAAAGGGCGTTTTGAGGGATTCCGGGAAGGGAGGCGCGCCCCGTCCGCCGCCGGATTGATCGTTCAAATTCAATCTCTTATGGACGGTCCGGGCATTTCATGTTACTGTATTTAAAGGGGTTGGAATCTTTTGACGCTAAAATTCGCAGGCACAAACGCACGTTGTCCGAACGTGCGGCCGGGAGTTTCCTGCGGGCAGGCAGGACGGACATCCCGAAGTTGAATATATTGTGCGATCGCGTGGCCGAATAAACAGATCGAATTCAAACAAAGTCGTTACGCATTCAATCCGGCAGCGGCCGGAACAAACGGAATCACTTCATTGACACGGAGGAGGAGGACTTCATGAGTCAAGAAATCATATTGAACGCTTGGGAGGGCCCGGATGAGAATCTGGCCGTCGAGAAAATGGCGAAGGTGTTCCGCATGACCGTCGACCAGGGCGCCGACATCCTGCGGCGTCTCAGCGAAGGCCAGACCTGGCGGTTCGAGCACCCGGTGTCCGACCGTCAGGCAATGACGGCGGTGCAGTATTTGAAGAGCCTGGGCTTTCAGGCGCAGATGGTGAATCCGGGCGAGGAAGGAGACGCCGCGTCGATGGACGATTTCTCGGACTCGGCAATGGCATCCTCAGGCCCCGGTCTCGATCTGGGCTTCACCGGCAAAGGCGGGGAACTGTTCATGCTGTTCCTCACCAACTGGATCAAGCGCGTCTTCACCCTCGGCATCTATCATTTCTGGGCCAAGACCAAGGTGCGCAACTACATCTGGTCCCACACCCATTTCGCCGGCGACCCGTTCGGCTACCACGGCACCCCCAAAGAGCTGTGCATGGGCTTCATGAAGTTCATGGGCTTTGTCATCGTCGTGGTCGGCGCCATGGTGGGCGTGCAGATGGCGGTTCCCGAAATGGAACAGGTGGCCGGAACCGTCTTCATCCTCGGTTTCTATCTCGTTATTTTCCCGGTTCTGATGGTGGGGGCGATGCGTTATCTCTGGTCGCGCACGTCGTGGCGGGGCATCCGTTTTTCCTTCCGCGGCGGGAAGAAAACCTCGATCGTGCTGAACCTGAAAAACTTTTTCGGCAACATCCTGACCCTGGGTTTTTACTACCCCTACATCCGCAACGAGATGGAGCGCTTCTGGCGGGAAAACACCCATTTCGGCAACCTGCAGTTCGAATTCACCGGCGAGGGCCGCGAGATCTTCAAGAAATACTGCATCTCCTACGTGCTGATCATCGTCACGCTCGGATTGTACTGGTTCTGGTGGCACGCCTACGCGACCCGTTATTTCTGGCAGAACACCCGCATGGCGGGCGGCAAGTTCCGCTTCAGCGCCACCGGCATGGATTTTCTTTCGCTCACACTGGGAAATCTGTTCATCCTCGTTTTTACTCTCGGTATGGGCTATCCCTGGGTTCAGGTCCGCAACATGAAATTCATGACCCGGCACCTGCGCCTCGACGGCGACGTGCAGATCGACTGGGTCATCCAGGAGATGAAGCAGTCCGGCGCACTCGGCGACGCCGCCGCGGACGCCTTCGACATTCCCATCGACATCGGCTGATCCATCCGCAGCACCGCACACGCGCTCCCGCTTTGCCGGGAGCGCGGATTGCGGATAATCTATACCAAATAACCCTCACCGGTTTCCCCAACCCGGCACACGGCTATGGCGATGCGAAAACTTCAGTTTGCCGGTCACCTGCTCGACGGCCGCAGCGCGAAGAAACACCCGGTCGTGGTGCACCTGACTCCGGACAGCCTGACCCTCAAGATCGAAGACGGGGAGTCGCTGTTGTGGAAACACGGCAGCATCGACTGGAACGACATCACCCGGCCCGGACAAGTGCGCCTGAGCCGCTCCGTCGAAGAGGCGGAAGGCACCCGCGTCGAATCCCTCATCGTCGAAGATCCCGACTTCACCCACAACCTGCGGGAGACCGCGGGCGGCAAGCTCAACGCCACCTGGAAAGGCAAAAACCCTTTTCGGCACGTCGCGCTGGTGCTGGGCCTGCTGGGCGTGCCGTTGTTTCTGTACGGCATCTGGAGTTACGGACTGCCCTTTCTTTCCGATCGGGCGGCGAAGCACGTGCCGGTGGAGTGGGAAGTCAAACTGGGTGACACGCTCATGGAAGGTTCCGAGATGCAGGTCGCCGGCGGCGACGCGCGCAAGGCCAAGGCCCTCGATGTCATCATGGCGCGGCTGCTCGCCACCGTTCCGGATCAGCCCTACACCTTCAAGGTCTACATCGCCAAAGACAAGATGGTCAACGCCTTCGCGCTGCCCGGCGGCACCATCCTGCTCTACCAGGGGATCATCGACGCCGCCCAGACGCCGGAAGAGCTGGCGGGCGTGCTCGCGCACGAGATCCAGCACGTCCTGCTGCGTCATTCGACGCGCGGCATCATCCGCAGCGCCGCTTCCGGCATGCTGGCCACCCTCGTCATCGGCGACGTCAACGGCGTGATGAACGGCGTGCTGGAACTTGCGGGAAGCCTGGACCAGCTCAAGTTCAGCCGCAGTATGGAAGAGGAGGCAGACCGCAAGGGCATGGAGATGATGCTCGCCGCGGGCATCGATCCGGTGGGCATGGTGCGGATCTTCAAAGCCCTCAAGAAAGAACAGGAGGCGTTCTGGGGCAAAGATGAATCGGAAAAACCTTCCGCCAAAAAATCCAAACAGGCATCGCAAAAGAAAACCGGTAAGGACTCTGAAAACGAAAACACCTCCTGGCTGGAATACCTCTCCACCCACCCCGAACCGCAGAACCGCATCGACCGGCTGAAAAAGCAGGTTGAAAACGCCGGGCAAACGTCCTATAAACCCCTTTTGCCCGATCTCAAGTGGAAAGAGCTGTTCCACACCCCAGGCGAAACGCCCTGAGACGTTCAAGGCGATCGGGAAACGCCCACTCCCCCTGAGGACCTATGATTGCAGTCACCGGCGGCGCCGGGTTCATCGGCAGCGCGCTCGTCCATGAGCTCAACCGGAGAGGCATTTCCGAAATTCTGATCGTCGATGCCGCCGACCACAAGGAAAAGCGGCACAACCTCGCCGCCCTGAAATACGCGGTGGTCCAGGACAAGATCACCTTTCTCGCCAGCCTGCGCCAGCGCCGCCTGCCTGCTCTCGACGCGATCCTGCACATGGGCGCCTGCTCCTCCACCACCGAAACCGACTGGGACTACCTGCGCAAAAACAATTACGAATACACCAAAGCCCTCGCCCGCTACGCCCTGGAAAAGAGCATCCGCTTCGTGTACGCCTCCAGCGCCGCCACCTACGGCGACGGTGCGAACGGCTACGAAGACGACGAAACGAACATCGAAACGCTCCAGCCGCTCAACCTGTACGGCAAAAGCAAGCAGGACTTCGATCTGTGGGCGCGCGCCGAAAACGCGTTCGACCACATCGTCGGGCTCAAATACTTCAACGTGTACGGCCCCAACGAGTATCACAAGGGAGACATGCAGAGCCTGATCCGCAAAGGTTATTTTCAGATCAAGGAAACCGGAAAGCTCAGGCTGTTCAAATCCTACAAGCCTCAGTACCAAGACGGTGGGCAGGAACGGGATTTTCTCTACATCAAGGACGCCGTGGCGATGACGCTGTTTTTTCTCGACACGCCCGGTGTGTCCGGCCTGTTCAACGTCGGCTCCGGTGTTGCGCGCAACTGGAACGACCTCGCCGCCGCCCTGTTCAAGGCGATGGGCGTCGAGCGCAGCATCGAATACATCGATATGCCGCTCTCCATCCGCGACCAGTACCAGTACCACACCCGGGCGGTGATGGAAAAAATGCAAAGCGAGGGTTACAAAAAGGCAGCCACGGCTTTGGAAGCGGGAATCGAAGACTACGTGCGCGAATACCTCATGCCCGGCAGGCGGCTGGGGGAGAAATGAACTGGAGAACGGTTGAGCAGGGTTGAGGAAGGGCGTCAGTCGCTCTTGTGATTTTCGAGGATCTTTTCCAGCGTCTTGGTGGTGGAATGGCCCTGCACGATGGGGATGAGCTCGACGCGCGCGCCGTAGCCTTCCACGATCTCGCGTCCCACCACCTCGTCGATCTTGTAGTCGTCGCCCTTCACCAGAATGTCGGGACGGATCTCGCGGATCAGCGATTCCGGCGTGGCTTCGTCGAACACCGTGATGTAGTCGACGTAGCGCAGCGCGGACAGGATGTTGGCCCGTTCGCTCTCGCTTTTGATCGGCCGCCCCTTGCCCTTGAGCGAACGCACCGAAGCGTCGCTGTTGAGCCCGACGATGAGGATGTCGCCCTTGGTCTTGGCCTTCTGCAAAAACTCGATGTGGCCGCCGTGGATGAGGTCGAAGCAGCCGTTGGTGAACACCACGCTCTTGCCCGTGCTTTTAGCGAGGCTGACCCGTTTTTTCAGGTCTTCCAGTTTGAGCGTCGTCTGCGAAGTGCGCAGCATCTCTTCCTGCAGGTAGTCGTTGATCTCGTTCAGCGTGACGACAGCCGTCCCCACCTTGCCCACCACGATGCTGCCCGCCATGTTGGAGAGCCAGGCCGAATCGCGGAAATCGAAGCCGACGAACAGCGCCATGCCGAACACGCTAACCACCGTGTCGCCCGCGCCGGTCACGTCGAAGACCTCGCGCGCCACCGTGGGGATCTCCACCGGTTTGCCCTTGCTGCCGTACAGGATCATGCCGTCCTTGCCGCGCGTGACCAGCAGCGCCTCCGCCTTGGTGAGCGTCAGCAGGTACTGCGCCGCGCGCTCCAGATCCTCCTTGCTGTTCACCTTGATGGGCACCGAACGCTCCACCTCGGCCTGGTTGGGCGTGAGCACCGTGGCGCCCTTGTACAGGGAAAAATCCGCGCTCTTGGGATCGACGATCACCTGCTTTTTACTGCTGCGCGCCCGCTGCAGCAGGTGTTTGAGCACCTTCTCCGTCAGAATACCTTTCTGGTAATCCGAGCAGATGACGCCGTCCATGTCCGGCACTGTTTTGGAGATAAAATCGAGGATCTTCTTTTCCGTTTCTTCAGTGATCGGGCGGTTGTCCTCCTTGTCGATGCGCAGAATCTGCTGATTGTGCGCGATGATGCGCATCTTGGAGGTGGTGGGCCGGTGCACGAAGCGGAAGATGCCGCCCGAATGGATGTTGTTCTCCTCGATGAGGCTTAACAGTTTGTCGCCCTTTTCGTCCTGGCCGATCGCGCCCACCAGGTAGACCTCGCAGCCGAGCGCCACCAGGTTGTGCGCCACATTGGCCGCGCCGCCCAGAGACAGGTTTTCCGAGCGCGTCTCTAAAACCGGAACCGGCGCTTCCGGCGAGATGCGGGTCACCCCGCCCCACAGGTATTCGTCCAGGATCAGATCGCCCGCGACCAGAATCTTGGGCCGCTTTTCGCCGTCGAAGAAAAATTTAAATTGATGTTCCATAGTGGATAAGTGCAAGCGTTGCGTTCAGACGATCACGCCGGAGCCTCCGGATCTTCTTCCTCTAAAAGCTCGCAGAAGATGTGGCCGACCGTGATGTGCACCTCCTGAATGCGCGCGGTGTCGTCCGATGGGATCACGATGGCGAGGTTCACATGCTTCTTGGCCCGCCCGCCCTGGCGGCCCAAAAGCCCGATCGTGGTCACGCCCAACTCGCCCGCGAGCTTGAAGGCGCGGATCACGTTTTCGGAATTGCCGCTGGTGGAAAAGCCCAGCAGCACATCGCCCTTTCGGGCCAAAGCCTCCACCTGCCGGGAGAAGATCGTGTCGAAGCCGTAATCGTTGCCCACCGCCGTCAGCGCGGACGTGTCCACCGTGAGAGCGATCGCGGGATACGATTTGCGTTCCTTCTTGAAACGTCCCACCAGTTCCGCCGCAATGTGCTGCGCGTCCGCGGCGCTGCCGCCGTTGCCCATGAGCAGCAGTTTGCCGCCCGCCTGCAGGCTGTCGCGGATCATTTCCGCGGCCTTGAGGATTTCTCCCGCGAGGGTTTCGGCGACCTGGTACTTCAGATCGGCGCTGGCGTTGAGAAAATTTTTGACGCGTTGCATGATTACAAATCAATAACGGTTGCGTTGACCCACCGAGTTTACCGAAGGGACCCGGTTTCCACAAGCCTCATCTGCCTGAAAGAGACCTTAGCATGAGTCATATTACTGTCATGCTAAGCCTGTCGAAGCATCGTCCAGCCCCCCTTCGACAAGCTCAGGGTGACAATAGGTTCTCAATTTTCGCAACGAACCAACTTATGCAAAGGTCTGTGAAAGAGAGAAGCGCACGCGAACGTCAGATCAGCCCCTGTTCCGAAAAACTGTAATAGGCGTTGCCGCCGATGATCACGTGATCGAGCAGGCGGATGCCGACGATCTGGCCGGTCTTGTGCAGGCGGTGGGTGATCTCGATGTCCTGCTGGCTGGGAGTGGGGTCGCCGCTCGGATGGTTGTGCACCAGTGCGATCGACGCCGCCGATTCCTTGATCGCCGGGATCATGACCTCACGCGGATGCACGATGCTCGCGTTCACCGTTCCTTCCGAGACCGTGACTTCCTTGATCATGAACAGTTTGGGATTGAGCAGAACCAGCTTGACGACTTCCTTGCGCAGGTTTTTCATGAAAGGGGAGAAATAGTCGACGAACGCCCGGCAGGTGTCCATCTTCACCCGCGCGCCCACCGCCTGAGACGACATGCGCTTGCCCACCTCCAGCGCCGCCTTGATCTGCGCGGCCTTGGCGACGCCGATGCCCTTGACCTGGCACAGCTCGGCGACCGAAGCCTGGTCCATGTGGTTGAAATTTTCGAACACCCGGAGCAGATCGCGGCTGAGATCGACCGCATTCTTTTTTGCGGCGCGGTCGCCGGAACCGATGAGGATTCCCAGAAGGTGCGCGTCCGAAAGCGTGTTTTCCCCGTAGCGGATCAGCCGCTCGCGCGGACGTTCGTCTTCCGGCCAGTGCTTGATGGAGGATTCGTTCACGCCCGGCACCCGCAAAGCGGGCCGGCCGCTAGGGAGAAAGCTTCGACCTGAAATACTCCAGCGTGGATTTCAAACCCTCGTCGAGTTCCACCTTGGGTTCCCATTTGAGTTTCGTCCTGGCGAGTTCAATGTCCGGTTGCCGTACTTTCGGGTCGTCCTCGGGGAGCGAAGTGCAGATGATTTTACTCTGGCTTTTCGTGGCTTGCAAAATTTTCTCCGCCATTTCGCGAATCGACATTTCCGAAGGATTGCCGATGTTGACCGGCGTGTGCATGTCCGACATCAAAAGCCGGTGGATGCCTTCGATGAGGTCCGAGACATAGCAGAAACTGCGCGTCTGGCTGCCGTCGCCGTACACCGTGATGTCGTCGCCCAGGATCGCCTGGCTGAGAAAGTTGGGGATGGCGCGGCCGTCGCGGATGCGCATGCGCGGCCCGTAGGTGTTGAAGATGCGCACGATCTTGGTGTCGAGCCCGTGCGCCCGGTGGTAGGCCATGGTGATGGCTTCGGCGAAGCGCTTGGCTTCGTCGTACACGCCGCGCGGGCCGACCGGATTGACGTTGCCCCAGTAATGCTCCTTCTGCGGATGGATGAGCGGATCGCCGTACACCTCCGACGTCGAGGCGAGAAGATAGACCGCGCGTTTTTTTTCCGCGAGGCCCAGCGTGTTGTGCGTTCCCAGCGAGCCCACCTTGAGCGTCGGAATGGGGTGCTCCAGATAGTCGATCGGGCTGGCGGGCGAGGCGAAATGCAGGACATAATCCAGAGGACCGTCCACCTGAATGTATTCCGCCACGTTGTGCTTGATGAACGAGAACTTGTCGTTTTTGATGTGGGCGATGTTTTCCAGCGAACCGGTGAGTAGGTTGTCCATGCACACGACTTCGTGTCCCTTGTTCAAAAGGTAATCGCAAAAATGCGATCCCAAAAAACCCGCTCCTCCGGTGATCAGCGTTCTAGGCATCGATTCCTCTATGGTGAAATGTTAAACGGTGGGCGCCGCTTTCGGTTGGGCAAGAAACCGGGTTCCCTTTTCCATGCGGTTTCCCGCGAGATAACTTTTGACGGGCATTCGCTTTTTCCCTTCCGGCTGCAGTTCCGTGATCACCAGCCGGCCTTGCCCGGTCGCCGCTTCGATCCCGTGGTCGGTGATGCGCACGATCTCCCCCGGCGTTTCGCCCGTGCCGCCGGGAGCGGTTTCCACCGCGCAGATCCGAAGCCTTTGCGTGTCGTGAAACGTGAACGCCCCCGGCCACGGGTCCAGGCCGCGCACCAGGTTGCGCAGCGTCTCTGCGTCCCTGGACCAGTCGATGAGCCCGTCCTCCTTTTTCAGCTTGGGAGCCAGCGTCGCCCGGTCGTGATCCTGCTCAATCGGCGTCAGCGTCCCCGCTTCCAGCTTGGCGATCGTCTCCAGCACCAGGCCGCCGCCCGCCTGCGCCAGCGCGTCGTGCAGCGTGGCGGCCGTGTCTTGATCGCGAATGGGAACGGTTTTCGTGAGCAGCATGTCGCCCGTGTCCATGCCCGCGTCCATCTTCATCGTCGTCACGCCCGTTTCCGCATCGCCGTTGATGATCGCCCAGTTGATCGGCGCCGCGCCGCGGTACTTCGGCAGCAGCGAGGAGTGCAGGTTCATGCAGAAATGCCTGGGAATGTCGAGCAGCGCCTGCTTGAGGATCTGCCCGTAGGCGACGACCACGATGAGATCCGGCTCCAGCGCGCGGATCTTATCGATGAACTCCGGCGCGCGCGCCTTTTCCGGCTGCAGCACCGGCAGGCCCTTCTCGACGGCGAAGGCTTTCACCGGAGAGAACGACACCTCCCGGCCGCGTCCGCGCGGCCGGTCCGGCTGCGTCACGACGCTCACAATTTCATGTTGGGAGGATTCCAGATTTGCCAGCGTGGGGAGGGCGAACGCGGGGGTACCCATAAAAACGATTTTCATGCTTCCTTCTCTTTCATCTCCTTGAGTTTCTTTTTGAACTTGCGCTGCAGGATGTCCCGTTTCGCCTTGCCCATGTTGTCCCAGAACAGGCTGCCGTTCAGGTGGTCCATCTCGTGCTGGAACGCGCGCGCCAGGTAGCCCTCCGCCTCATAGCGCACCTCATTGCCGTTGAGATCGTAGCCTTTGAGCTCGACCTTCTGGGCGCGCTTGATCTCCGCGAACACGTCCGGAATGCTCAGGCATCCCTCTTCCGCGATCTCCTCGCCTTCCATCGCCGTGATCACCGGGTTGACCACCGTGATCAGATTGCGCTCCTCCTTCTCGATGCCCAGATCCACCACGAACAGGCTGTGAGGAATGCCGATCTGATTGGCCGCGAGCCCCGCCCCCTTGGCGTCCAGAGTCGTTTCGATCATGTCCTGGGACAGGGCCACCAGGTCGCCGTCGATGTTTTCCACCGGCAGGCTTTTTTTACGGAGAACCGGGTCGAGACAATTGCGTATGGTTAGAATGGACAAGGCTTAAGAGGCACCTTCGGCGAAACGCGTTGCGTTTGCAATGGAATTGATTAAAAAGGGCTATCGGGAAATTCTAAACCATCGACAGAAAATTGTCATGGCAAATACCTCCCCGGACCCGGAGAAATTTCAGGGCACCGGCTGCCGAGCAGGGACAACCGATTGGAATTTCGGCCCTTTGCAGGGCGCGGCACACCGTGTGACCGGGCTCACAAAGGAACCAAAGGCAAAAGCCGGGCATTGAAAGATTGCCCGTCAGGGAAAGATCGACCTGCCTCCGCAGGCTAGGCAGAGGAATTGGGTCGTATGCCCTTTGACGATCGTCAGCAATTGAAGGATCGACCCATTCCCACCGGCCGTGGGCCGGCGGAGTGCCTCCGCTGGCAAGACAGGGGACACCAGCAGTGTGCCGATTCAAGTTCGTTTGCTTGATGCGGTTGGACCTTTTCCCACCGGGCGGGGCCCGGTCAGGTGGTGTATTCGGCGTTGATGCGGATGTAGTCGTAGGACAGGTCGCAGGTGTAGACCTCGGCGCGCGCGTCGCCGTTGTTGAGATCGATGGCGATCAGCAGAGACTGGCTCTGCATCTTGTGGCGCAGCGTTTCCGGCGCGTCCTGGGCGGGCGTGCCGTTTTTGAACAGCAGCGCGCCGTTGACCGAGATGGAGAGCCTGTCCGCGTTCACCGGCACCCCGGCGTAACCCACCGCGGCCAGGATGCGGCCCCAGTTGGGGTCCTCGCCGAACAGGGCGGTCTTGACCAGAGACGAGGACGCCACGGTTTTGGCGATTTGCGTCGCGTGCGTTTCCGTGCGTGCGCCGGTCACCTGTACCGTCACGAATTTCGTGGCGCCTTCGCCGTCGCGCACGATCTGCACCGCCAGGCTGCGGCACACCTGGATCAGCGCTTCGACGAACAGATCGTATTCTTTCGTATCGGGAAGGATCGGCGGGTTGTCCGCCTGACCGTTGGCCAGCACGAACGCGCAGTCGTTGGTCGAGGTGTCGCCGTCCACCGTGATGCTGTTGAAGGAAACCGCGTTCGCGCGCGCCAGCGCCTGCCTGAGCGCCTCCGGCGAAACCGCGGCGTCGGTGTGCACGAACGCCAGCATCGTCGCCATATCGGGATGGATCATGCCCGATCCCTTGCAGAGGCCGCCGATCACGACGTTTTTTTGTTTCAGCTTGAAATCGAGCACCGCCGTCTTGGCGACCAGATCCGTCGTCAGGATCGCGTCCGCCGCATCCTTCCAGGCCTCGGCCTTGGAGGAAAGCGACTGCGTGAGCTGCGGCAGGCCGCGCGTCACCGTGTCGATGGGCAGCGGCACGCCGATCACCCCCGTCGAGGCGATCAGCACTTCGTGGGGGGCGATGCCCAGTTCCGCCGCCGTGAGCCTGGCAAGCGTCTGGCAGTGCTTCATTCCCCGCGGACCGACGCAGGCGTTGGCGTTGCCGCTGTTGACCAGCACCGCCCGCACGCGGTCGTTCTTTTTCAGCGCCCGCTGGCTCCACACCACACTGGGAGACACCACCCGGTTGCGCGTGAACACCCCGGCCGCCGTGGCGGGGACCTCCGAGACGATGAGCGCCAGGTCCTTGTCCGTTTTCGGTTTGATGCCGCAGTGCAGGCCCGCCGCCTGAAAGCCGGGCACCTGCGGCAGGCGCGTTGTGGAAGCGTCGCGAGTCATGTCAGGGGAAGATTCCGGGAAATTCCAGCGCCGTGGTTTCCTCAAAGCCCAGCATCAGGTTCAGGTTCTGCACCGCCTGCCCGGCGGCGCCCTTCACCAGATTGTCGATGGCGCTGGTGACGACGATCCGGTCCGTGCGCGCGTCGACCGCAAGGCCCAGGTCGCAGTAGTTCGAACCGGCGACGTGGTGCGTGCTGGCGAACGTGCCTTCCTCCAGAAACCGCACGAACGGCGCGTCCTTGTAAAATTTTTTGTATGCGTTCAGCACATCCGAATACGCCAGCCCGGCTTGCGTGCGCGCGTACACCGTGCTCAGCAGCCCGCGCGTCATCGGCATCAGGTGCGGCGAAAACGAGATCCGCACCGGCTTGTCCGCCAGCCCGGAAAGCTCCTGCTCGATCTCCGGCGTGTGCCGGTGCGTCGTCAGGCTGTAGGCGGACACCGCTTCGTTGCACTCGGCGAACTGCGTCGTCAGCGAGGGTTTTCTGCCGGCGCCCGAGACGCCCGACTTGCAGTCGGCGACGATCGAGTCCGCATCGATCCAGCCCGAGACCATCAGCGGCGCCAGCGCCAGGATCGCCCCCGTGGGGTAGCAGCCCGGATTGGCCACAAGCCGGGCTTCCCGGATGCGTTCCCGATGCAGCTCCGGCAGGCCGTACACCGCGCGTTTGAGCGTGTCCGGTTGCGTGTGCGGCACCTTGTACCACTGGGCAAACACATCGGCCGAGGCGAGGCGGTAATCGGCGCTCAGGTCGATCACCTTGAGGCCCGCGTCGAGAAACTCCGGCACCCTGTCGATCGCCGTGGTGTGGGGCAGGGCGAGAAACAGCACATCCAGCCCGCGCACCGCCTCCACGCTCAACGGCACGAAGGACAGCGCCGTCTGTTTGCCGAAAGCCGGGAACACCGCGCTCAGCGCTTTGCCCTGGTAGGTCTCCGAAGTCACAACCGAAAGCGTCACCTTCGGGTGCCTGAGCAGAAGCCGCACCAGCTCCAGGCCCGTGTAGCCGCTTGCGCCTGCAATGCCGACGTTTGTCATGGCAAGGATGGAATTAAGGGAAAATAAAGCGCGGGGAGATCCTGAAACACCGGAAACTCTCCCGGCGCAGGATTCGTAAAGAAGAAATAACGATCAACGCTTGGAGAACTGAAACTTTTTACGCGCGCCGGGACGGCCGTATTTTTTACGCTCCACTTCGCGGGAGTCGCGGGTCAGAAAACCGGCGGCCTTGAGCTTGGAGCGCAGATCCGCATTGCTCTCGATCAGCGCCCGGGCGATGCCGAGCCTCAGAGCGCCGGACTGGCCGGACAGCCCGCCGCCGCGCACCGTGGCGATCACGTCCAGGGTTTCGAGGGTGTCGGTGAGGATGAGCGGCTGCTTCACGGTGCGTTCCAGGCTTTCCCGTTTGAAATAATCGTGGATGTCCCGCTTGTTCACCGTGACCTTGCCGTCGCCCGGCTCCAGCCAGACTTTGGCGATCGATTCCTTCCGCTTGCCCGTGGCGTAAAACTTTTCAACGACAACCTCCATGAATCTGCTCCTTATCTGTATTCGGCGAGAATGGGTTTATGGGTCTGGGAAATCCGGCTCACAGCGTCACCGTTTCCGGTTTCTGCCCGACGTGCGGATGCGCCGCATCGTCGTAAATCCGGAAATTGCTGTGCAGGGATCGCCCCAGCCGGTTTTTCGGCAGCATGCCGGTGATGGCTTTTTTCAACAGGTTGGACGGCCGCTTTTCGCGGATCTCCTGGGCGGTGGTCGATTTGATTCCGCCGGGGTAGCCGCTGTGGTGGTAATAGATTTTCTGGTCCCATTTTTTGCCGCTCAACCGGACCTTGGCCGCGTTGATGATGATGACGTTGTCGCCCGTGTCCACATGCGGGGTGAAAATGGGTTTGGTCTTGCCGCGGATAATCGCCGCCGCCTTGCTGGCCACCCGGCCCAGCGACTGATCCGCCGCGTCGATGAGCACCCATTTTTTATCCACGGTGCCTTTTTTCGCCGAATAGGTTTTCATGGGTTCTTTCTGTTTCAGGATCGTTGCATCGGGTTTCGTAAACCCTCAATACTAGGGATTCGGGCCCTTTTTGTCAAACAATTATTAGCAGGCCGATATCCCCGGCGGCAAACAGCGGCAAGCACCCCGCGTGCCGCATGGTGTGAGGGCCCCCGGCCCGTGAACCCGGCGCCGCGCAAAGTCGTGTGCTTTTGGCCGGGAAATGATATATTTTATCGGCTGTGCAAATTCAACCGCAAAGGCATCCATGAACGAGTTGACCCCTTCCGGGACCCAGCAGACCGAGGCCGGACCCGAAACCCGAAAAGATCCCCAGTTCCGCACCCTGCTCGAGGAGGGCATCGAACGATCGCGGCGCTTTTTATTGTCCCGCCAGAGCGGGGCCGGGTATTGGGTGGACGAACTCGAATCCAACGCCACCATCACGGCGGAGCTGATCTTTTTCATGCACTTCACCGACCGCGTGGACCTGGACAAGCAGGAAAAATTCGCCAACTACCTGCTCAAGAAACAGCGCGAGGACGGCAGCTGGCCCCTGTACCACGGCGGCCCCTGCGACATCAACTCCACAGTGGAAAGCTATTTCGCGCTCAAGATCGCGGGCTACCCGGCGGACCATCCGGCGATGGTGAAAGCCCGCGAGGCCGTGTGGGCCAACGGCGGCATCAAAAAGACCCGCGTGTTCACCAAAATCTTTCTCGCCCTGTTCGGGCAGATTCCCTGGGACGTGCCGCCGGCGGTGCCCGTGGAATTCGTGCTGCTGCCCAACTGGCTGGGGATCAACATCTACGAAATCTCAAGCTGGTCGCGCGGCACCGTGGTGCCGCTATCCGTGGTGCTGGCGCACAAGCCCGTGCACCGTCTGCCGGAAGGCAGGGACATTAAAGAACTGTTCCGCGAAAGCGACGCCGATCTCGGCTTCCATCCCGACGGCGGCCTGTTCAGCTCCTGGAAGAACTTTTTCATCCACCTCGACCGGTTTTTCAAATGGCTGGGAAAATCCCCCGTCAAACCGTTCCGCCGCCTGGCACTCAAAAAGGCCGAACGGTGGATTCTCGATCACCAGGAGGACGAAGGCGACTTCGCCGGCATCCAGCCCGCCATGCTCAATTCGCTTTTGGCGCTGCACCACCTGGGCTACCCCAAGGACGACCCCGCCTGCGTCAAGGGCATGGAAGCGATCGAGCGGTTCATCATCGACGAAGGCGAGTGCCTGAACTTTCAGGCCTGCGTGTCGCCGCTGTGGGACACCGCCATCACCCTCAACGCATTGCTGGATTCCGGCATGCCCGCCGATCACCCCGACCTGGTGCGGGCGGGAGAGTGGATCCTGAGCAAGCAGATCGTCAAGCCGGGCGACTGGCAGGTGAAAAACCCGCACCCCGAACCGGGCGGCTGGGCGTTCGAGTTTTACAACGAAGGCTACCCCGACACCGACGACACCGCCGAGATCCTCATCGCGCTGGACCGGCTTAAACTGCCGGACGTGCGCTTCAAGCTCAAGGAAAGCCAGCGGGCGCTCAGCTGGCTGTTGAGCATGCAGAGCCAAAACGGCGGCTGGGGCGCGTTCGACATCGACAACGATAAAGAAATTTTCAACGAAGTGCCGTTCGCCGACCACAAGGCGCTGCTGGACCCGCCCACCGTGGACGTGTCCAGCCGCATCCTGTGGTGCCTGGGACGGCTCGGGTTCGACCGCGCGCATCCGCAGGTGAAAAAAGCGCTGAATTTCGTGCTTGAGCGGCAGGAGCCCGACGGCTGCTGGTGGGGACGCTGGGGCGTCAACTACATCTACGGCACCTTCCTCGCTCTAAACGGGCTCCGCTCCATGGGAGAGAACCGGGACCATCCCCGCATCGGCAAAGCCGTCGCCTGGCTGGAAGCGCACCAGAACGATGACGGCGGCTGGGGCGAGACCTGCGAAAGCTACGCCGACCCCACCCTGCGCGGCAAGGGCGAGAGCACCGCCTCGCAGACCGCGTGGGCGCTGCTGGGTCTGGTGGCCGCGGGCAAAGCCCGGCATCCGGCGGCGTTCGGCGGCGCCCGCTATTTGCTCGAACGGCAGAACGAGCAAGGCAGCTGGTCGGAGGATCAGTTCACCGGCACCGGCTTTCCGCAGCACTTCTTCATCAAATACCACATGTACCAGCACTACTTCCCCCTCATGGCGCTGTCCCGCTACAAAAACGCCCTCGCCGAAGAAGAAGCCTGATGAAACCCCGCTTCCTTTTTTTCCGTGCTTGATTGAATTTGAGGTAACTAACCCGTCAGGGGAGATTTTCGCTCAGAAGTGAAGACGGTAAATGCAGTATGCCTGTGTCAGAGAGTCTGGAATGAAAGTGCGACCTGCACCCACCGGGTGGGACCCGGTGGAACCCGGTCAGTAGTGGCGCAGCATTTCCACAGCGAACTTCGTGCGTGTGAGCGGTTCCGTGGAAGAGGCGATCACCTCGCCGCTGACCACGTCGATCAGCGTCAGGTGGACATCGAGGTTGGTGCCGAGGTCGGTGAACTTGCCCGTCACGATGGCCTGCGAGTTGAGCGCCGAACCCAGGCTTTTCAACTCCCCGCGCGTGTAGGAAAACGAAGCGGGCAGGTTGAGCTGCGTGAGCACATCCCGCACCTCCCCCTTCTGCGCGACGCGAAACACCCGCTTGCGCGCGATCGCCTCGATCACCCGCGAGGACAGGTAGTCGCCCAGAACCGGCGCCTTGCCCTTGTCGTTGACCAGATCGATCACCGCCACCTTGTTGATTTCGTATTCCAGGCTGTCCTGGGAAATGTCCTTGACCAGCTCCTCCGCCTTTTCCTGGTAATAGGTGGAGTCGGTCTGCGTTTTGAACCACTTGGACCAGATGTCCGAAGGGCCCAGCTTCACTTCGCAGGCAGTGAGGGCGAAAATGATGAATGACAGTGAAAGGAGGATTCGCATCGGCATGAGTTCGACAAAACACAGCGTTTTCGTACCTATCGGCCTTGCGGCCGGTTTACTAAAGTTTGAAATCATCGCCGTTCGAATGTCCGCCGCAATCCCGCCGCGCAATATGCAAACGCCATGAATTCAAGGAGAAAGCGGACGCGCGCGGCCAGGGGAGAGAGGTGTCGTGAAAAAAACCATCCCGGTCACTGCACAAAACGAGTGATTGGTGTATAACAAGAAGACACCCATTACGGACCGCAACGAGGATGAGCATGTTGATGCGAAACGCCGTCGCGCTGAGCGGCGCGGCACTCATAGCCTGTGGCCTGCTGGCAGCGTGCGCCCAGGAAGTGACCGAGGAACCCGCCGTGCGCCTGCCGCCGCGCGAGCACACCTGGGTCCGCACCGAGACCGTGAGAAAGACCAAGGACGCCATTCTGGACCCCAAAGAAGAACAGAAGGCCGAAATCCCTCTCGACGAGACCTTGAAGCAGCGGCTCACCACCGTGGACAACAGCCGCGTCACCGGCAAAGTGAAAGACACGGACACCTGCCTGGCCGGGCTTGAGCCGCTGGATCAGAAACGGACCGACGTGCAGAAAGCCGGAGGCCTGTGGCACACCTTCGAGCGCTCTCCCGAGGTGCGCCCCCATTCCGACATCGGCATGCAGCTCGACAGCAACCTCAACAAAATGGTGTTCGCCATCCGCCACCTGTGCCGGACCGCCAAGGGGCTGCCCATGGACAACGTGGCGCGTTTCGTTTCCGAGAAAGTGACCGCCGTCGGGCGCGATGCCGCCAAGGACGAGCTGGTGAAGCTGGGGAATCCTCCCGCCGACGTGGACATCTGGATCGAGCACGCCGAATACCGCGTGAACAACCAGAAACGCGATCTCGATTTCCAGTCCATCGAACGCCTCATCGTCCAGACAGAACCGCTGATCGACTTCTACGAGGAACTTTCCGGGCGGTCGGTCGACGAGGGCAGCTCCGCGAAATTTCTGTCCGATGCGGCGACGCTGCTCGATGCGGTGAACGGCCAGCTGACCCACGAACACTATTTCGTCCTCGCCCTCAAAGAGGACAAGGAAACTCCCTACGAAAACGAGTCCCCCGATTTATAGCCGATAGAAAAACCGGGATACCTCTCGCGCAGAAGAATTCGCGCAGGAGAATTCATCTTGCAGGACGGGGTTTTTCGAGAGCGCTGCCTCACCACTGCGGCCTCACCACTGCGGCGGCAGCCGGTCAGCGGAGAGCCTCCGCTTGCAGGGAAGGTGACTCCGGCAGTATGCCTTTTTCGGATTGTCAGGAATAGAAGCGCGACCTTTTCCCTCCGGCGGCAGCCGGTCAGCGGAGAGCCTCCGCTTGCAGGGAAGGTGACTCCGGCAGTATGCCTTTTTCGGATTGTCAGGAATAGAAGCGCGACCTTTTCCCTCCGGCGGCAGCCGGTCAGCGGAGAGCCTCCGCTTGCAGGGAAGGTGACTCCGGCAGTATGCCTTTTTCGGATTGTCAGGAATAGAAGCGCGACCTTTTCCCTCCGGCGGCAGCCGGTCAGCGGAGAGCATCCGCTTGCAGGGAAGGTGACTCCGGCAGTATGCCTTTTTCGGATTGTCAGGTCTTGGCCTTGCGTTTGGCAGGAATAGAAGCGCGACCTTTTCCCTCCGGCGGCAGCCGGTCAGTTGAGGGTGGAGACGGACGGGCGTTTGGCCGGGGCGCGTTTCTTGGCGGTCTTGGCCTTGCGTTTGGCAGGAGTTTTTTTGCCGAGCTTGTGCTTCGATTCGAAAGCCAGCTGAATCACATCGTCCATCGTCTCGGCGGGATGGAACGTCAGCGTCTTTTTCACGTTCGCCGGGATGTCGGGGATGTCTTTTTCGTTGTCCTTGGGCAGGATGATGTTCTCGATGTTGGCCCGGTGCGCGGCCAGCACCTTTTCCTTGAGGCCGCCGATCGGCAGCACCTTGCCCGTCAGCGTCAGCTCGCCGGTGAGGATCACATCGTGGCGCACCGGTTTGCGCGTCAGCGCCGACACCAGCGCCACCGCCATCGTGATTCCGGCGGAAGGGCCGTCCTTGGGCACCGCGCCCTCGGGAATGTGGATGTGGATGTCCATCTTCTGGTGGAAGTGTTTCGGCAGTTTCAGCTGCGTGGCGCGCGAGCGCACGTAGCTCATCGCCGCCTGCGCCGACTCCTTCATCACCTCGCCGAGCTTGCCCGTGGGCACCAGCTTGCCGGTGCCCGGCACGGCGGTCACCTCGATGTAGAGCACCTCGCCGCCGAATTCGGTCCAGGCCATGCCCATCGCCACGCCCACGTCCAGCGGCTCGGCGGTGCCGGGTTTTTTGAACTTGGGGACGCCCAGATACTTGTCGAGCTGCGCCGGTTTGAGGGCGACGGAAAATTTCTTGCCGGCGTTCACCACCTCCTTCACCACCTTGCGGCACACCGAGGCGATTTCCCGTTCCAGGTTGCGCACGCCCGCTTCGCGCGTGTATTCGCGGATCACGCGCTGCAGCACGGACTTGGACATCTCCAGGTTTTTTTGCGTGAGACCGTGCTCCTCCAGCTTTTTCGGGATGAGAAAATTTTCCGCGATGCCCACCTTCTCGTCTTCCGTGTAGCCCGGAATGCGCAGCACTTCCATGCGGTCGAGCAGCGGCTGCGGAATCGTGTGCAGCACATTGGCCGTGCACACGAACAGCACCTGCGACAGATCGTAATCGACTTCCAGGTAATGGTCGTTGAAGTTGACGTTCTGCTCCGGGTCGAGCACTTCCAGAAGCGCCGAGGACGGGTCGCCGCGGAAATCGCTGGTCATCTTGTCGATCTCATCCAGCATGAACACCGGGTTGGCGACGCCCGCCTTTTTCATCCCCTGGATGATCTTACCGGGCAGCGCGCCAATGTAAGTGCGGCGGTGGCCGCGGATCTCCGCTTCGTCACGCACGCCGCCCAACGAGACGCGCACGAATTTGCGGTTCATGGCGCGGGCGATCGATTTGCCGAGAGAGGTCTTGCCCACGCCCGGCGGGCCGGCGAGGCAGAGGATGGGGCCGCGTATCTTTTTCACCAGCTTGAGCACCGCCAGGTGCTCGATGATCCGTTCCTTCACCTTGTCGAGGCCGTAATGGTCCTCGTCGAGGATCTTCTGCGCCGCGTCGATCTTGATCTTGTCCGCGGAAGCGGGCGGCTTTTTCCACGGCAGCTCCACCAGCCATTCGATGTAGGTGCGCGACACCGTGGCCTCGGCGGACATCGGCTGCATCAGCTCCAGGCGCCGGAGCTCCTTCATCGCCTTCTCGTTGACCTCTTTGGGCATCTTGGCTTTTTTGATCTTCTGCGTCAGATCGTCGATGTCCGTCTTGAACTCGTCGCGCTTGCCCAGCTCCTTCTGGATCGCCTTGATCTGCTCGTTGAGGTAGAACTCCTTCTGGCTGCGCTCCATCTGCTTGCGCACCCGGCCGTGCACCCGCTTTTCGATTTTCAGGACCTCCATCTCCGATTTGAGGCTCGACAGCAGCTTGTTGAGCCGGTCCACCGGGTGGTAGGTTTCCAGCAGTTCCTGCTTGTCCGAAGTCTGGAACACCATGTAGGCCGCGATCGTGTCGGCGTAGCGGTGCGGCTCCAGGATGTTGGCCGTGGCCGAGACCGCCTCCAGCGGGATCTTCTGATTGAGCTTCACGTATTGTTCGAAAATGTTGCCGACGCTGCGCATCAGCGCCTTGACGTCCGGAGACACCTGCGTGTTTTCCTGGATCTTGACGACCTCCACCTCGAAAAAATCCGGATTTTCGACGAAGGAATTGATGCGGCCGCGCTGGATGCCCTCCACCAGCACCTTCATGGTGCCGTCGGTGAGCTTGAGGATTTGCAGTATGTTGGCGAGCGTACCGGTCTCGTAGATGTCGCTTTCCGAGGGATCGTTGTTGCCCGGATTGCGCTGCGCCGAGAGAAAGATGTGCTTCTGCTCCGCCATCGATTTTTCCAGCGCGCGCACCGAGCGCGCACGCCCGACGAACAGCGGGATCACCATGAAGGGAAAGACGACGATGTCCCGCAAAGGCAGAAGCGGAAGTTCCAGACGTTCTGTGGTCATGTTCAGCTGGCCTGTTTTTTATTCTGATACACGAGGAGCGGTTTTTCGCTGTTCTGCACCACCTCTTCACTGATGACCACTTCCTCCACGTCCTCGCTGGAAGGCAGGTCGAACATGATGTCGAGCATCGTGTCCTCCAGCACCGCGCGCAGCCCGCGCGCCCCGGCCTTGCGCTCGATGGCCTTCTGCGCCACCGCCCGCACCGCGCCTTCGGTGAACTTGAGCTTCACGTTCTCGAATTCGAACAGCTTTTTGTACTGCTTGACGAGCGCGTTTTTCGGTTCCGTGAGCACCTGCATCAGCGCGTCCTCGTTCAGCTCCTTGAGCGTGGCCACCGCCGAGAAGCGGCCCACGAATTCGGGGATCAGGCCGTATTTGAGCAGGTCCTCCGGCTGCACCTTTTCCAGCATGGACTCATCTTCGATCGCGTCCTTGCTCACGACCTCCTGGCCGAAGCCCATCGATTTCTTGCCGATGCGGTTGCGGATGATGCCGCCCAGCCCGACGAACGCCCCGCCGCAGATGAACAGGATGTTGGTGGTGTTGACCTGCAGGAATTCCTGGTGCGGGTGTTTGCGTCCGCCCTGCGGCGGCACGCTGGCCGTGGTGCCCTCGATGATCTTGAGCAGCGCCTGCTGCACGCCTTCGCCCGACACGTCGCGGGTGATCGAGGGGTTCTCGGATTTTCTCGAAATCTTGTCCACCTCGTCGATGTAGATGATGCCGCGCTCGGCCTTCTCCACATCGTAATCGGCGTTCTGCAACAGCTTGAGGATGATGTTCTCCACATCCTCGCCGACGTAGCCCGCTTCCGTCAGCGTCGTGGCGTCCACGATGGTGAAGGGGACGTCGAGGATCTTGGCCAGGGTCTGCGCCATCAGGGTCTTGCCCGAGCCCGTCGGGCCGATCAGAAGCACGTTGCTTTTCTGCAGCTCGACGTCTTCCATGTCGATCGAGGAATCGACCCGTTTGAAGTGATTGTGAACGGCGACCGAAAGGATTTTCTTGCAGCGGTGTTGTCCGACGATGAACTGGTCGAGGTGCTTGTAGATGTCCTTGGGTTTCAGAAGGTGCTGGAAATCCTCACTCTTTTCCTGCGCCCACTCTTCCACCATGATCTCATTGCACAACTCGATGCACTCGTCGCAGATGTAGACCGTCGGACCGGCGATGAGTTTTTTGACCTCTTCCTGACTTTTACCGCAAAAAGAACACCTGTAATTTCCGGACGTTGAATTTTTCTTAGCCATTCATTCCCCTTACAAATGTTGCGGGACGCGGGCTTCCGCGCCTCGCGGTTGCAGTTATTTCTTCTCTTTATCCGTTTTTTTCTCCTTGCCCGCGGAGACCGCTTTTTCCAGCTCGGGGGCTTCGACGCGCTTTTCGATCACGCTGTCGATCAGGCCGTATTCCTTGGCCTCCTCAGCCCGCATGAAGCGGTCGCGTTCGGTATCCTGGTGCACCTTTTCGACATCCTGATTGCAGTGGTGGGCCAGAATTTCGTCGAGAATCCGGCGCACGTGGGTGATTTCCTTGGCCTGGATTTCGATGTCCGAGTGCTGTCCCTGAAAGCCGCCGCTCGGCTGATGGATCATGATGCGCGAGTGGGGCAGGGCGAAGCGTTTGCCGTGCGCGCCCGCCGCCAGAAGCAGCGCGCCCATGCTGGCGGCCTGGCCCATGCAGATGGTCTGCACGTCCGGCTTGATGTACTGCATGGTGTCGTAGATGCCGAGCCCGGCGCTCACGTGACCGCCGGGGCTGTTGATATACATGTAGATGTCCTGTTCCGGTTCTTCGGATTCCAGAAACAGAAGCTGGGCGATGGCGAGATTCGCGATCTGATCGTCGATCGCCGTTCCCAGAAACACGATCCGGTCTTTCAAAAGCCGCGAGTAAATGTCATAAGAACGCTCGCCGCGGCTGGTCTGTTCGACGACAATGGGCACTAACTGATTGTAAATTTCGCTCATAGCAATTCTATCACTTTCAAGGCAAAGGGGGTGTCGGATTGAGAATGGATTCGGTTCCTGGGAAGCGTTCGGGAATCCAACCACAGGAAGAGGTGTAACTCTTTATATTATATAAAGATATGCTTTGTCTGTCCGTTCAATTATCAGCAATTAATTCTTTTCTGTCAACCATTTCTTCTTTGACCTGAACCTGGTCTAAAACCGCCTCTAACGTCTTCTCCCGGCGCATGCGGTTGTGCAGTTTGGCCAGCACCCCGCTTTTCTGCCATTCGGCCTTCATCTTCGCAGGGTCGCCGCCGCCCAGCATCTTGATGAAATTGTTGACCTCCGCGTCCAGTTCCTCAGCCGAGACCTGCATGTCGAGAGTCGACGCCAGCTTGTCCACAAGCAGTTCCTGCTGCAGGATCTTGAGTGCGGGCTCACGGTATTTTTCCTGGTCCTCGGCGGACACTTCGTGATCGTGACCGTGGTCATGATCGTGATCGTGCGTGTGCCCGGCCTGCTGCTGGCCGGCTTTCTTCTGCGCTTCCTTGGCCATGAATTTGATCTGCTCCTGCACCAGACCTTCCGGAAGATTGACGGGATTGATCTCCCGCAGTTTTTCGGCCAGATCCTTCTGCGCGTTTTTGCGCGCCTGTTTTTTCTCGTGCGTTTCCAGGTCCTCGCGGATCTTCGCTTTCATGTCGGCGACGCTTTCATATTTTTTGTCGGCGTCGAGGTTTTGCGCGAAGGCGTCCGTCACCTCCGGCAGCTCCTTGACCTGGATCCCCTTGAGCGTGATGGCGAAGTCCACCTCCTTGCCGGCAATGTCCTTGTTGAAGTAATTATCGGGAATTTTCACCCGCGCCTGTTTTTCGCCGCCCACCTCCATGCCGTACAGTTCGTTTTCCAGATCCTCGATCAACTGCTTCTGGCCGAGCTGCACCACGTAATCCCTGGCCTCGCCGCCTTCGAAGGTTTTGCCGTCGAGCGTGCCGGTAAAATCGATCTTGAGCAGATCGTCCTTCTGCGAAGCGCGATCGGTGACCTGTTTGGTTTCGGCCTTTTGCGAGCGGTAGCTTTCCACCACCAGGTCCACTTCCTCATCGGTGACGCGCGGGATCTTCATGGAGACTTCGATGCCGCTGTAATCGGCGAGCTCGAATTCCGGCAGCACCTCGACCGACGCCGACACCGTGATGTCCGTGCCCTCCTCGGCGTGCACTTCCAGCAGGTTCGGCTGGCTCACCGCCCTGAGGCCCTTCTCCTGGATGGCCGCGGTCACCCGGTCGCTGATCAGCTGCGTCAGCACCTCCCGTTTCACCTGCGGGCCGTACTGTTTTTCCAGCAGCGACTGCGGCACCTTGCCCTTGCGGAATCCCGGCACCTTCACCTCGCGCGCCAGCGATTTGTAGTAATCCGTCACTTTGTTCTGATAGTCCTGGTGCGGAATATCGAACTTGATCTTCTTATTACAGGCGTCGATTTCTTCGATTTCAATTTCCATGGTTTTCAACAATTAAAAAATGAAACAGAGATGAACAGAGCGAATCGCATTCGAATCTGCTGCTTGCGAGGAACCGGTTTCCTTCGTGCGAAAGACAAATTGCCGCGTAAAGCTCAAAGCAAAAGAACCCTGCCAGCTTGCCCAAAAAGCATCGCGCGGCGTGAGCAAATCCGCCCTCCGCGAAGGAGTGGTGCGCTTGGACGAAAAATGTTCGCACCAAACCAAACGGGCCCGTCCCGGCGTGAGCAAGCTGCCTCCACGGCGAGTGGTGCGGGCGGAGGGACTCGAACCCCCACGGTTGCCCACTGGATCCTAAATCCAGCGCGTCTGCCAGTTCCGCCACGCCCGCAAATCAAAAACCCAAAATAAGGCACCGCGAACCCGAGGTGCGGCAAGCGAGTGCGGGGCGAGGGGTGAAACGGATCGCCCACATTATAGAGAGATTCGCCCTCATTTACCGGAAATTTTCGGTTTGCGCTCCTTCGGGCCGATCAGCGTGTCCGGCGCGTAAAAACCCTTCGGAAGCGTGGTGTTGGGGTAGACCCAGTTGTCCCGCCCGATCAGCGTTCCCGGCGAGATCACCGCATTGCAGCCCACCTCCACATGATCGCCCACCACCGCGCCGAACTTCTGCATGCCCGTGGCGACCTGTTTCCCCTGCACGGGCAGGGAAATTTCGCGGATCACGTTGTTTTGCTTCTCCTCCGGCGTGCGGAACTGAAAATTCGCCAGTTTCGACCCGGCGCCCAGATTGACGTGGCTGCCGATGACGCTATCGCCGATGTAATTGAAGTGGCCGCACTCGCTGTGATCCATGAGGATGCTGTTCTTGATCTCCGTGGCGTGTCCCAGCACACAGGCCGAGCCGACCAGCACATTGCCCCGCAGGTAGGCCCCCTGGCGCACCTCGCAGCCCGGCCCGATCAGCGCCGGTCCCTTGATGATGGCGGTCGGTTCCAGAAACACGCCCTTGCCGATAAAAATGTCCAGCGCAGGGATGTGCACGGCGGATGCGGTTTCGATCCAGCGGTTGAGGATCAGGCCCTTGCCGCCGCGCCGGCCTGCCGGGTCCTCCGCCGCGACCACCGTCGTGCCCTCCAGCGTTGCCACCGTTTCCGCGTCCGCCTGCCGTTGCAGCGCAAGCAGGATGTCCGCCAGGCGGGTGAGCGGCTCGAACACCCACTGATCTTTTTGAAAGAGATCACGATGGGCGAAGTGAGCCAGCTGCGGGAAAAACTGTTCGATGGCGATCATGGGCGATCCGTATGCAAGCCGCGCTTAGTGAATCCGGGCTGAATCCACGCAGTGCGTTTTTCAATCTGACGATTCATTTTCTGTCGATGTCGAACAGCCGTTCTCAGAGATTCGGGCATGCAGCGGGTCATGGTGAGCGGCGGTTGCGGGCTCACTCAGCTTTAAGCCCGTTGGCGCGATACCACTTGCCGCGCGGGGTCAGCCGGTAGCCCATATCCGAAAGCTGGATCAGTCCCTGCTTGCCCATCTCCGCAAGCAGCCGGGGACGCACCGCCTTGTCCACCTTGAGCTTGTTTTCCGCAACCGGCCCGCCAGCGGCCAGATTCAGCACATCCCGCTCGAGTTTGTAGAAGCGGTCGTCCGTGTCCTTCATTTCCGCGAGCAGCAGCCGAAGCACCGCCTCGCCGATGGCGTTGAGCGCTTTCGCCTGCTTTTTGGCGCCACGCAGGTTGACGCCGATCTTGTTTTCCGTCCCCGAGTTGCGCACGAACACCGCCGCCGGGTCCGCGTCCACGCTCTGCTTGAGCGTGAGATACAGCATGTCCGGATCTTCCGGAAACCGCTGCGCCGAACCCTTAAAGCCCAGGTCCCGCGCCGTGCTCAGGATCGTCTTGCGCACCCGCTTCCACACCTCCGAATCGCGGCTAAAGCGCGCCTTGTCGATGTGGTAGGCGTAGAGCGTCGCCTTGTAGCCCGGCGGGAACGGCCGGTGGATGCCAGAATAATACCGCCGCGTGCGCTGACCGGCAAACAGGGTTTCCGTGGCCGCGAAGGTGTTGAGCGCGCTTTTGAGCCCGTTGCCGAAAAACACCGGCACCGCGCCGCCGTCATCGGTCTCCAGGCGGCCGAGCGTGATGTTGTGCCCGGTTTCCTCACTGCCGACCGCGAGTTTCAGCCGCCCCGTTTTTCCCGCGAACGCGTCCCAGGCAGGCTGGGACGGCATTTCCGCGTCGAGGGTGGTTTCCAGTTCGGCGAACGCGTCCACGTCGAACGCATCCTGTTTGCGCACCGCATCCCACAGGCCGGTCAGCCGCGCGGGCAGCTTTCCCGCCGCGTTTTTTTTCAGGTGCGCGAGCTTCGCCTCCGCGATCAGAAACGCGGTCTGCAAGAGGATCCACTTGTCTCCCACCGCCGTCAGCTTCGGCTTGAGCCCCAGCGATTTCGCGGCCGTTGCGGCGTTCAGGTCGCTCTCCACCGTGTTGATGTACAGCGTGTTGCGGTAGGCCTTCGGATCTTTTTCCAGCAAATGGCGCGCCTGCAGAAACGCCGTCTCGTCGCCGCTCAGCACCAGCAGCGCGTCGGCGAACGGATCGTATTCGAGCCGGTAGAACCGGTCGCCGTCCGCGTCGAACACCGCGCCCGCCACGCGGCGCGACCCCAGCTTGAGCGCGTCGCGGGATTTGCGGCCCAGTTCGAACAATTTGACCACCGCCTTGTGCCGGCGAAACGCCCCGGCGGGTTTTTCGATCATGTCGGGCGTGATCGCGCTCAGCCCTTCCAGGTCGGCGACACCGGAGTGCAGGTTCACATCGCCGTTCAGCTTGCCGTTCACCTCGACCACGCGGCCGAAGCCGCACAGCTTGAACACCTCCGCCGCGATGCCCGACAGCGAACCGTTGGCCGGGTCCACCACCAGTGTGAACTGCTTGAGAGCGGGCAGGAGCGCCGCGTCGATCCAGGAATTGGATTCGAGCAGCGAAAACCTCCGGAACAGATCCAGCGCTTCCGCGCGCAGCTCGATGCGCTCGCCCGCAGGCGGCAGCGGCTCGACACGCTGCCAGTCCGTGTCGCGGATCGCGCGCGTGAGCGCCGCGTCGTTGGCCGGAAGCAGTTTCATGCCGCGGTAGGCGCAGAACGTTTTGATGCCGTTCTGGTCCTTCGGGTTGTGGCTCGCCGTGACCATGAATCCGCCGCCCGCGTTTTTGTGCACCGCCGTCATCGGCACCAGCGGCGTGGGGACCACGCCCAGCACCAGCGCCGCAGCACCCGCCTTGCGCACGCCGCGCACCACCGCTTCGGAGAACGTGCCGTTCGGGTCTCTCGGGTCCCAGCCCACCACGAACCCCGCTTCCGGCCGCATCCGGCCGCTCGCGATCGCCTGCGACACGTGCGCGTAGGCGTACAGCTCCATGAACGATTCTGTGATGACGCCGTGCGTGAGAAACACCTCGAGCGGCGTGAGGCCGGGAAACGCAGACGCCTCGCGGACTTCCCGGCGGATGCCGTCGGTGCCCTGCAGACGGAAATCCGGTGCGTCGAATGGAGAATCGCTGGATGTCATGGTTTGACAGGCATCAAAAACGGGGAAAAACGATTCCGGTGGTGGGAAGAATCCTAGCACAAGCCGTCAGGCTTGTAAATTTGCCCGCTTGTGACGCGGGCCGCAGAGGCTGAGTTCGTGGCGGGATCGCGGGGAGAGGAAAAAAATCTGTTCTCCCGGCCGTCTAAGGCCGATATTGAATCCGGGGCCCGGTTTCTGAGGAATGGGAGGAAAGTTCCTTAAGGATCCGCGCAACGTCATCACTCACCGCGGAACACTGAGGAGGAACGTCATGGTTTACAAAAGCGTGGTCAAAAAAGAAAAGATCGACGCCGTCATCCGCACGGCCAGCGAGAACATTCAGGGAACGATCTTTAAAATTCCGCAAACCCGCCTGCTCGACATGCTCAATCACGAAAGCGAAAGTTTCATCCCCGTGTCCAGCGCCAAGGTTTTCCACGTTAGCACCGGGAAGCTGATGTTTGAGGCGGAATTTCTCGCCGTGAACAAAAACCACGTCGTCGTCATCGCCGACAACGTGCAAAACTGAGGCGGACGTCCGCGTTCATTCCTCTTCTGGAAAACGGATTCCGGCCTGCTTCATCCACATGCTCTCGTCGAAATTGCGTTCCATGTGCTTCTGGAACATGATTTCGTTCGGGCTCAGTTTCTCCCCGTCCACGATGTCCATCGGCTTGGCTTCCTCGCGCGCTTCGCTGGGATCCGCGGGGGCTTCCTGCTCTTTGTCTGCGGCCCGGCGGTCGTTGGCTTCGCGCTGGGTTTCGTTTCTCTGGATCAGGTCGACCAGCGCATTGACATCCAGGACCAGGTTGTAATCGGATAAATGATCCAGAAGATCCAGGTCGCGCAGGATCTTGATCGAGGACTTCACTTCCTTGGAAGTGAGGATGGCCCGGTTGATTTCCACCCAAAGGAACTCAACCAGTTTTCGTTTGGATTCATCACTGCTGTTCATGAGACCTCTTCCGTGTTTGAATTGAACGAGAGCGCCGGCGAACGCGATGCGGCGAACGTGTCCCGGCAGCTTCCCGAAGTATAGGCAGCGGGTATCACGGAAACATGAAGTTGAGGTCACAACTGTGTCAACAAAATGGGCGGAAGATTCCGATAATATCGGAGGTTAGGGCGTTCCCGGCGGTTCCGGTTCGGGTGGCGAAAGCAGCGCTGCAGGACAAACTCAATGAAATTTTTCGCGCAGCGCGTCCACCGGGTTTTCGTAGCCCGAACACGCGATCACGGACCTGGGATCGGCGAGGTGGTCCGCTTCCCGGTTGAGCTTGCGCGCCACGATGGGCGTGGCGCCGCAGGAGCGGATTTCTTTCGTGCAGAAATCGCACATGTTCAATGTTTTGAGTTTGTTGGCCGGTTCCATGAGCGAATTGGCGGCGGCTTTGTAAAACCAGAAAGATGCGAGTCGATCGTTGCGCAAGCGCGGCCAGGCCGCGCTCCCATCCAGTGTAACGCATTCCTCCCTGTCTGCACACTAAATCATTGTATTGATTGGGTTTTCTCTCCGGTCCCGGTTGTGTGCCGGTTTCCCGGCAGACAACCGAAAATGCCTGAAATATCGGCCGTAAAACGGTAAAAAACACCCCTCCGCGGAACAATTTTCCCCTTTCCCGCTCTCGGCGGATCGTTTCCCGGTGCCATCCCCCGGTTGGGCCGTTCAATTTAAACGCCTTGTTTATTCGGCAGTTAAGCGAGTTTTTGGCACAGACCTTGCTCCCCTGAAACGAAGGGCCTGCCCCGCTCGTTTGCGCTGCGCGGGGGCTGTGCGCGCCTTCTGAACGGCGCATACGCATTGCAGCCGCCTCGGCGCTGCGGAACCCGCCCGCCTGTCAGGATCCAGTCTAGTCTAAAAAAAATTTTTCCACGGCCGATAAGTAATGAACGAATGGAATTTATCTCTACCAAAGACAACGGTTTGAAGATCTGGTGGGCGGCGTTTCTGATGCTGCTGTTCGCCGGAGAAGCCGTTGCGCAGATCACGCCGCAGGGCCGGGACCAGACTTACAAGCAGGCCAACCCGCAGCGCTTTGAGGAACGATTCAGCGTGCCGCCCGACCCGGAGTCCACGGTGGTCCCCATCCAGCCCGACACGCTGCGGCCCCTGTTTCCGCAGAACCTCCGCAAAGTCCGGTTTCAGCTCGAAGAGCTCAGGGTGCGCGGTTCCACCGTCTATGCCGACGCGCAGTTTTTGCCTTTGTATAAAAACTTCCTGCTGCGCGAGGTGACGCTCGAGCACATTTACAAAATCGCCGCCGCCATCACACGCAAATACAGAAACGACGGCTACATCCTCTCCCGCGCCGTGGTGCCGCCGCAGACCATCGAAGCAGGCGCCGCCGTCATCGACATCGTCGAGGGCTACGTCGACAGCGTCAAAGTGAAAGGCGAGGTGGAGGGGCCGAAAAAACTGTTGAACGCCTACCGCAAGCGCCTGCTCAACTCCCGGCCGCTGAATGCGCGCGACCTGGAACGCTACCTGCTGCTCATGGACGACCTGCCGGGACTTTCCGTCGAGTCCGTCCTCACGCCTTCCGAGCACAACTCCGGCGCTTCGCAGTTGACCCTGATGCTGGAACAGAAAGCCTACAACGCCCACATGGGCGTGGACAATCGCGGCACCCGCTTCAACGGACCCGTGCAGCTGTTCGCGGGCGCGTCTTCCAACAACCTGCTCAACGGCTACGAGCGCCTCGGCGTGCAGGGCGTGTTCACCAGCGATCCCAGTGAGCTGTACTACGTGCGCGGCTTTTTCGATCTGCCCGTCTCCGCCGAGGGCACGCAGTTTTTCCTGTCCGGCTCCTTCAGCCATTCCGAGCCCGGCTCCAGCCTCGCCGTGTTCAACGTCGAAGGCGAAAGCCACAGCTTCCGCTTCGGCTGGTCGCACCCCTTTCTGCGCTCGCGCGGCGAATCGCTGCGCGGCCAGATCGGCTACACCCACCGCAACACCAAAACCGATATCCTCAACACGCTCGACTCCGAGGACAGGCTGCGCGTCCTCGACCTCGGCGTCACCTACGACTACGCCGACCGCTTCCGCGGCGTCAACCTGATCCAGTTGCAGTTCCACCAGGGAATCAACATCCTCGACGCCACCGAATCCGGCACGCCCAACCTCACGCGCGCCCAGGGCCAAAGCGATTTCACCAAGTTCACCGGCGGCTTCACCCGCCTGCAGCAGCTGGTGCCTTCCTGGATGCTGCTCGGTTCCTTCGTCTGGCAGTACGCCTTCGACAAATTACTGGCTTCGGAAGAATTCGGCGTCGGCGGCGGCGCGTTCGGCCGCGCCTACGATCCCTCCGAGATCACCGGCGACCAGGGCCTTGCCTTCAAACTGGAACTGCAGCGCGCCATCGCCGTGCGCAAGCGCTTCCTGCGCGACCTGCAGGCCTACACCTTTTTCGATTACGGCAGCGTGTGGAACCGCGTCACCACCGCCACCGGGGCCCGCCAGCAGGACCTGGCCTCCGCCGGGCTGGGCACCCGCTTCAACCTGACGGACATCCTCTCCGGATACGTGGAAGTGGATTTCCCGCTGAACCGCAAGGTTTCCGCAGAGCAGGACCGGGACCCGCGCGTGTTTTTCAGCCTGTCGGCGAGGTACTGAGCCATGAATCCCTTTCACAGCGGCCAGTCGGTCTTTCCGGGAATCTTCGATTCCCCGCCCGCGCGAACAACGCGCACCCGTTCCGCCCGGCGCGCAGACCGCGATCTGGTTTTCGCACCTCCCAAAAAGAAACAGGAACGCCGGACCTTTTTCCTTTCGCTTTTGATCTATCTCGTGGGGGTGTTCCCCACCCATCTTTACGCCCTGCCTCAGGGAGGCAGTTTCCAGGCGGGCGCGGGAACCATCGAAAACGTGTCTCCCGAAAAGACCGTCGTCCAGCAGGCGTCGGACAAAGCCATCCTCCACTGGCAGAGCTTCGGCAACGAGGCGCACGAGCACATCCACTTTCAAATGCCCTCCAGCGACAGCGCCGCGCTCAACCGTGTGACCGGTGACGATCCCTCGCGCATCCTCGGCAAGCTCACCTCCAACGGCAACCTCATGCTGGTCAACCGCAACGGCATTTTTTTCGGTAAGGACGCGCAGATCGACGTCAACGGACTGATCGCCACCACGGCCGACATCCGCAACGAGGATTTCCTTGCCGGCAACTACCGCTTCGACATTCCCGGCCTGCCGGGAGCCGGTGTGGTGAACCGCGGGCGCATCACCGCAAGCGAAGGCGGGCTGGTCGCGCTCGTCGCGCCCTGGGTGGAAAATGCCGGCGCCATCCACGCCCGGCTGGGTCGCGTGAATTTGGCATCCGGCAGCACCTTCACGCTGGATCTCTACGGCGACAGGCTGGTGCAGCTGGGCGTCGGCGCCGATTTCGCCAGCGGACTGGCCGGTCCCGACGGCGAGCCCGTGTCCGCGCTGGTGACGCATTCCGGTGAAATCCACGCCGACGGCGGCATCGTGCGTCTGGACGTGAGCACCGCACGCCACGCGCTCGACAACGTCATCAACCTGTCCGGCATCGTCCAGGCCCGCACCGCCGTCAAGCGGAACGGCAGGATCGTTCTGGAGGGCGGCGGCACCGGCCGGGTGAACGTTTCCGGAACCCTCGACGCCTCGGGCAGAGGAGACGGTGAAACCGGCGGCACGGTGTACGTGTTCGGCGAGCAGGTGAACCTCTTCGGCGACGCCCTGCTCGACGTTTCCGGCGATGTGGGCGGCGGGGAAGTGCTGGTGGGCGGAGATTATCAGGGCGGCGGTCCGTATTTCACCGCCACCGACACGTTCGTCGGCGACGGCGTTTCCGTGTTCGCCGATGCGTTGACCTCCGGCGACGGCGGCCGCGCCATCTTCTGGGCCAACCGCCGCATGAAATTTTTCGGCCGCGTCCAGACGCGCGGCGGGCGGCTGCGCGGCAACGGCGGCTTCGTCGAAGTGTCCGGCAAGGAGGAACTGTACTTCGACGGATTCGTGGACACGCGCGCGCCCAACGGAGAGACCGGCACCCTGCTGCTCGATCCCGAGGACATCATCATCGCCGACGGCTCCGGAGCCACCGCCAGCGGCGCAGCGACATTCACGATCCATGAGGAAACCCTCGAAGCTCTCGGCGGCTTCACCGACGTCAACCTCACTGCGGAAAATTCCATCGAGCTTCAGGATCTTTCTGACGACGTCCTGTCTCTCAACATCAGCGGTTCCGTCACCTTCCTGGCGAAAAACGGCGGCATCACCTTCGCCGACACCAACGACAAGATCACCACCAACGGCACGATCAACCTCAACGCCAAAGGCGCGCTCACGCTGGGGTCGATCGAATCCAACGATGAAAAAATCACTCTCACCGGCAGCGACCTGGTTCTGGGCGGCACCCTTGACAGCGGCATTTCGGAAACCACGATCGTGTCCTCGAACGGCGGCACGATCGGCCTGGGCGATGCGGCGGGAACGCTGTCGATCTCCCGTGACGAACTGCAGAAGATCACCGCCAGCAATCTGGTCCTGGGCAACGGCGCCAGCAGCGTCAGCGTGGACAACGTCACGGCGGCCAACAGCGCCAGTATCGGGACGCTCACCCTCAACGCTGCGGGGTCGGGATCATCCGTGAGCTTTGGCGGCAATGCTTCCACCTTCAACGCGCTCACGGTCAACGCGGGTGACGGCATTTCTATCGGTTCCGGTCTCACCACAGACAGCGGCAATCTGATTTTAAACGGCAACGCCGACGGCGGCGGCAGCTCCAGTATCGTGCTCGCCAGTGGCATCGCGGTCACCGCCGCGGGCAATCTGGAACTGCGTTCCGCAGGCGGCGGCATCACCTCTTCCGGCAACGCCACGCTGACGTCCGGCGGCGGACTCACGCTCGGCAACGATTTCACAGCGGGCGGCGGCGCGGCCCTGAACGGCGGCACCGGCATCACCCTGGCCAGCGGCATTGCCGTGGACTCCGGCGGTCTGCTCACACTGGGCACGACAACCGGCGGCATCGCGGCGCAGGGCGCGGTCGCATTGAATGCCGCCAACGGCATCAACCTGAACAGCGGCCTCACCGCTCAGGGTGTGGCGACACTCAATGCCGACACAGACGGCACCGGCGGCGCGTTCACTCTGGCGAGCGGCAAAACCCTGTCCACGAACAACAACGCGCTGTCCATCACCGCAAGCGACATCGTTCTGAACGGCTCTCTCACCAGCGGCATTTCGGAAACCACAATCGTGTCCTCGAATGGCGGCACGATCGGCCTCGGCGACGCGGCGGGTTCGCTGGCACTCTCCGGTTCCGAATTGCAGCGCGTCACGGCGAACAGCCTGACACTCGGCAACGGCGCCAGCAGCATCAGCGTGGATGACGTCAGCGCCGCCAACAGCGCCAATATCGGGACGCTCACATTGAATGCTTCTGGACCGGGATCATCCGTGAGCTTTGGCAACAATGCTTCCACCTTCAACGCACTCACCGTCAACGCGGGCAACGGCATCGCGGTCGGTTCCGGTCTCACCACCGCAAGCGGCAATCTGATTTTAAACGGCAACGCCGACGGCGGCGGCAACTCCAGCATCGAGTTCGCCAACGATGTTACGGTCACCGCCGCGGGCAATCTGGAACTGCGTTCCGCAGGCGGCGGCATCACCACTTCCGGCAACGCCACGCTGACGTCCGGCGGCGGCCTCACGCTCGGCAGCGATTTCACGGCGGACGGCGACGCGGCCCTCAACGGCGGCACCGGCGTCACACTGGCCAGCGGCATTGCCGTGACCTCCGGCGGTCTGCTCACACTGGGCACGACAACCGGCGGCATCGCGGCGCAGGGCGCGATCGCATTGAATGCCGCCAACGGCATCAACCTGAACAGCGATCTCACCGCACAGGGTGCGGCGGCACTCAATGCCGACACAGACGGCAACGGCGGCGCGTTCACTCTGGCGAGCGGAAAAAACCTGTCCAGCAACAACAACGCGTTGTCCATTACCGCTGGCGACATCGTGTTGAACGGCTCGCTCACCAGCGGCACGGTGGTAACGACGATCGCCTCTTCAACAGGCGGCACGATCGGCCTCGGCGACGCGGCGGGCTCGCTGGCCCTCTCCGGTTTCGAATTGCAGCGCATCACTACGAACAGCCTGACCCTCGGCAACGGTGCAAGCGACATCAGCGTGGACAACGTCGGCGCCGCCAACAGCGCCAACGTGGGGACGCTGACACTCAACGCTGCCGGTTCGGGATCGTCCGTGAGATTCATGGGGGATGAGTCCACAGTCAACGCGCTGACCGTCAACGCCGGAAACGGCGTGCAGGTGTCCGCGGACGTCACCACTCAGGGTGCGACGAACATCAACACCGATGCGGACGGCGACGGCAGCGGCGCGTTCACGCTCGACAGCGGGAAAACCCTTGCCACTTCCGGCAACGCGCTGTCGTTGACCACGGCGGGACTCGCGGTGAACGGAAACCTGACCAGCGGCGGCGCCGGTACGGCGGTCGAAGTGTCTCAGGCGGGCGCGAAAATCGGCGTCGGCGACACCGCGGACTGCGGCGGCAGCTGCGATCTGCTCATGACATCCAGCGACCTCAATAACATCACCGCGGGCAGCTTCACGATCGGCGGAGCCAACAACGGCGGCATCACCGTCGACGGCCTGACCGCCGCCGCGCCCCTCACGCTGGTCTCGTCGGCGGCGGGCAACAGCGTGGACTTCGCCAACACCGCTTCCTCCTTCACCGGCCTCACCGTGCAGTCCGGCGGGAGCATTTCCGATTCCGCCGGCGGCACCCTGAGCGTCAGTGGAGCGTCCAGCTTCACGGTGGCGGATTCGATTCAACTCGGCAACACCGCCAATGTCTTTGGCGGTGCGGTGAACCTCAACGCGTCGAACGGCAACGCCACCCTGAACACAAACAACGCGTTGACTCTGGGATCGTCCAGTATCGGCGGAACGCTCACCGCGTCCGTCGGCGGCGGCAACGGACTGAACGTGAGCGGCGTGCAGACCGCAGGTGGTGGGATTGTGCTCAACGCCGATGGAGATCTCACCCTCACCGGAAGACTTGTGACGTCAAACTCCTCCGACTCCGCGATTCAGCTCACCTCGGCGAATGGAGGCATCTTCGACGGCGACACAAATGATGCGCTCGACATCGACGCTCCCACAGGCGGGCTCATCGTCAACAGCGTCACCGGGTTCGGCACCGCTGCCAATGCCATTGAGACCCGGATCGATTCGGTGAGCATCCGCAACACCGGCAATGGAGCCATCAACCTGTTCGAGACCGACAGCCTGAACATCGCCGCCATCGAGCACGCGGGAACCGGAGACGTCATCGTGTCCTATTTCGGCGCGCTCACCGGCCAGGCCAGCGTTTCCGTGGCGGACGGCAGCAAGACCTTCGTCAACCGCAACGTGGGCAGCATTCTGGTGGGCGGTTCGGGCAAAACCCTGTCGCAGCTTTCCACCGAAACCACCGCCCGCCGCTTCCGGACCCTGGAAGGCGATTACGCCGGCGCGTCCCTGCCCGTGAGCCAGGCCCGCTCCGTGGGCGAGGTGCTCGCCGGCACCGGTTCCGGCCCCTTCGTGGCGAACCTGTTCGAAAAGGATTTCAAATTGTTCGAAGTGGCCGGGAAACCCTCCGGATATCCCGAACTGGGCGGGTTCGCGCGGTTCTGGGGACCCTTGCAGGACGAGCGGACCGAAGTGGCGAAGGTCAAATCCCGCAAGCGTCAGCGCGGGCCAGCCTTCGTCCGCAAACAAACGGAGACCGGGACCGGCGGCCGCGCGGCGACGCGGCTGCCCAGAAAGCGCGCGCCGGAAGACACCGTCCTCACCGGAGAGAACCGTCCCTAGTTTTCACAAACAGATTTTGTGATTGCGTACGAATTAAGGTAAAGAGAGGACTCTTTCCCTCCGGCCGGGGGACCGGCGGTCAGGTTTGTTGCGGCACCGCGAAGGAAACCCCGGCGTCGTGCGCGTGCGCGGCGTTGCGCTCGTAATCCAGGTCGATGGGCGAGACCGCGCCGAACCGGCCGCTCTCAGCCGTGGTTTTGTACAGCGCGTCGAACCGCTTCGGGTCCTGCGGTTCGGCAACCAGGGACAGGTGCTCCGCTTTCACCGGATCGCGCTTGAGCAGCGCCAGCGAACTGTCCGCCAGCCCGAATTCCTTGCCCGCGATATCCAGAGCTTCGAGCGGCTCCGAGCCGTCACCCAGAAGGGTCTGGATGCGCGTTTCGATGTCCTGGTTTTTTTTCAGCAGCGGCGTGTGTGGAAAGTCCGGCTTGGAAAGGATCATGAAGTGCAGGTGCGGCCAGTAGTTGTTGATGAAATCGTCGAAATGCACCGGCACGTTCTGGCTCAGGTGGATGTTGCGCGCGTCCCCCTCGGACTCCGCCAGCAGCGCGTTGTAGAGAACCACGATGTTGTGCACCGAATCGTACAGCACCGCGAGGTGGTAGGTGTTGGGGATCTCTTCCGTGCGGAACGAGTCCATTGCCTGGATCAGGTGCACCAGCGCCGCGTGCATGCTCTCCATGTCGAGGAACGCCGCGCTCCAGGGAAACCGGTCGCGGTACCAGGCGGGGATGTCCGCCGGGAAGTCCCGGCGCGTCGAATCGGCGGGCGGCTGGTGGTCGTTGTCGATGTAATTGAGGATGTCGTCCAGTTCCTTGTACGCCAGGTCCAGCCCGGCGCGCACGAACGTGTACGGGAACAGCCGCCGCTGGTACTCCATGTAGGCTTTCAGCTGCGGGTCGCGGTCCTCGTGCGCGTGTTTGTGATCGCGCTGGGTGATGTCTTTGGCGAAGATGAGCATGACGGAGATTCAGAGCGGTTTCGGTTTGAACTGCTCGGAGAACAGTTGCATGAGATTCTGTTTTTCTTCATCGCTCATGTTGTTCACCTGGCTTTTGAGCTGGTCCAGTTGTTCCGGCGTCAGGTTCTTGAGCGAGTCCTGCGCCGCGTCGAACCAGCCGCCCGTCTCGGCGGACGGACCGGTGTCCGCCTCGCGCCGCACGTGTTCTTCCAGCCGCTCGCGCGTGCGGAAAGCGATGTGGTCGCCCTGGATGCGGCCGTAGATGTTTTCCGCCTCCAGGTTTTTCAGCACCGCGCTCAACGAAGTCCGGTGCTGCTTGCAGCTTTGGTACACCGGTTTGAACGGCAGGCGCACGGTTTTAGCCGGGAAACCGTTTTTCTCGATGGACTGCCGGATGCTCTGTTCGACCGGGCCGGGATTCATGGTTCGAAACTTTTTAACCTGGCGTATCCCGCACTCCGTTTTGCGCGGCGCCGGAGCGGGGAAACGATTCGGGCGCAATTGGTGTATAATCGTCCCTGCCAGTATAAACGCACCCGCGCTGCAAAAAAAGAGCGCGGGCAAATTCCATCTCTCCAGGCGGCACATCCCGCGGCGCATCCCGAAATTTTCTCTTGAATCCAAAGCGGTCTCCGAAAAAAAAATCTTCAAAAAAAACCGCCGCCCCGAAACGGCGGAACGCCCGATCCCGGTCCGCGGCCACGCCGCAGGCGGGCCTGCGGCTGGCGCTGGCGCAGATCAACACCATCGTCGGCGGTTTCAGCCACAACGCGGACAGAATCGGTGCCGCGCTGAAAGAGGCGAAGCAGCATCAGGCGGACGTGGTTCTCTTCCCCGAATTGACGCTCACGGGATATCCGCCCGAAGATCTTCTGCTCAAGGAAAAATTCATCCGCGAAAACACCGCCGCGTTGAAGCGCCTGGTGCCGAAGACCAAAGGCATCACCGCCGTGGTCGGGTACGTGGAAGCCGAGGGCAAGACCCTGTACAACGCCGCCGCCCTGCTTTCGGACGGCAAGTGGCTCGGCAGCTACCGCAAGATGCGGCTGCCCAATTACGGCGTGTTCGACGAGAAGCGTTATTTCACCGAAGGGCGGCAATGCGTCCGTTTCACCCAGAACGGCGCGACGCTCGGACTCACGGTCTGCGAGGATCTCTGGGTCGAGGACGGGCCGGGGAAAAGCCTGTGCGCCCAGGGCAAGGTGGACGTGCTGCTCAATATCTCCTCCTCGCCGTATCACAAAGGCAAAGGCGAACTGCGCGAAACCATGCTGAAGGATCGCGCCCGCCGCTACAAGGCCTATATTGTTTACGCCAATCTCATCGGCGGCCAGGACGAACTGGTGTTCGACGGCCAGAGCCTCGTGGTCGCGCCCGACGGCGCGATTCTGGCGCAGGGCAACGCCTTCGAGGAAGAGATGATTTACGTGGACCTCGACGTGCGGCCCAAAACGCAAAAAAGCGGCGCCGCGAGGAAAGCCCCCGCCGGCATCAGGACCTACCGCGCCGCCGCGGCGAAACACAAAACGCCGAAGAAAGGCCTGCCCGAACGCCACTTCCGCAGGCAGAGCGGCTGGGAGGAGCTGTATCACGCGCTGGTTCTGGGCACGCGCGACTACCTGGTGAAAAACGGATTCAAAAAAGCCGTCATCGGATTGAGCGGCGGCATCGATTCCGGGCTCACCGCCGCGCTCGCGGTCGATGCGCTGGGAGCGGATAATGTCGTCGGCGTGCTCATGCCGTCGCCGCATTCCTCGGATCACAGCGTGAACGATTCGCTCGACCTGGGCCGCAACCTGAACATCGTCACCCACACCCTTGCCATCGAGCCCGCCATGCAGGTCTACGACGCCATCCTCGCGCCGCTGTTCGAGGACTGCCAGCCGGATGTGACCGAAGAGAACCTGCAGGCTCGCATCCGCGGCAACCTGCTCATGGCGCTGTCCAACAAATTCGGCTGGCTGGTGCTCACCACCGGCAACAAGAGCGAGCTGAGCGTCGGTTACTGCACCCTGTACGGCGACATGGCGGGCGGCTTCGCCGTGCTCAAGGACGTGCCCAAGACCTGGGTGTATGAGCTGTCGCGCTGGGTCAACCTGAAGGAAGGCCGCGAGATCATCCCGGAAAACATCATCACCAAGCCCCCCTCGGCGGAGCTTCGGCCCGACCAGAAGGACACCGATTCCCTGCCGCCCTACGATCTGCTCGACCGCGTGCTGCTGCGCTACATCGAAGAGGACAAGCCGGTCGAAAAGATCGGCGGCAAGCCGCTCACCGCGGAAGAAGTCCGGCGCATCGTGCGCCTCGTCGACATCAACGAATACAAGCGCCGCCAGGGCGCGCCCGGCATCAAGATCACGCCCAAAGCCTTCGGTAAGGACCGCAGGCTGCCCATCACCAACCATTTCAAAGGCTAGGGTGCGGCGCGCGTTTTCGCTCCGAGGTTCCCGTTGAGTCGGCTGCCGCCCGGTGGTACACTGGCGCCATTCCAAACCGATTGTAAAACCAGCGATTCGCAAGTTGCGGGAGGTCGATCATGAAAAAGAAAATTGGCGTGGTGCTTGCCGGTTGCGGCGTGTACGACGGCGCGGAGATCCACGAATCCGTCATCACCCTGCTCGCCATCGACCGCGCGGGCGCCGAGGCGGTCTGCATGGCGCCCAACGTGGACCAGATGCATGTCATCAATCATCTGAACGGCGAGGAGATGAACGAAAAACGAAACGTCCTCGTCGAATCGGCGCGCATCGCCCGCGGCAACATCAAGGACATCGCCGAGGTCAAGGCGGACGACATCGACGCCCTGTTTTTCCCCGGCGGCTTTGGCGCCGCCAAGAACCTGTCCGACTTCGCCGTCAACGGCGAGAACTGCTCCGTGCATCCGGAAGTGACCCGGCTGGTGCGCGAGTTCGCCGCCAAGCAGAAACCGCAGGGCGTCGCCTGCATCGCGCCCGCCATGTTCGCCAAGATCTACGAAGGCGGCGACGTGCATCCGACGCTCACCATCGGCAACGACAAGGACACCAGCGCCAAGATCGAAAAGATGGGCAGCCGCCACCAGGACTGCGCCGTGCAGGAAGTTGTGCTCGACACGAAAAACAAGATCGTCTCGACGCCCGCCTACATGTTGGGGCAGACCATCTCGGAAGTGGCCGACGGCATCGAGAAGAGCATTCAGGAATTGGTCCGGATGATTTGACCGAAGCGGCATCAGGTTTATCGTTGTTTCACATTCAGAGCGTGTTTTGAAAAGGCCCCTCCTGTTCTGGTGGGGCCTTTGTGTTCTTCCGCGTAAAACACCAAAAAACAGCTAAAGCCCTTTTCAAAAAAACCCGCAAAGAAACTGAGTGGAACTGCGTGAGGGGCTGCCTCCGCGTTTCCCCGTTGTCCTCTTTTTCCCACAAGGGCGCATGCGATTCGACAACAAGACCATCCTCGTCACCGGCGGCGCCGGATTCATCGGCAGCAACTTCATCAATTACATTCACAAGCACCGTCCGGGCCACCGCATCCTGCTGCTCGATGCACTCACCTACGCCGGCAACCTCGACAGCATCGACGACAGCATCAAGCAGAACGGCCACTTCGCCTTCTACCACGGCAACATCACCCAGCCCGACATCGTCAACAAGCTGGTGGCGCAAAGCGACGTCGTCGTGCATTTCGCCGCGGAATCGCACGTCACCCGCTCGATCTACGACAACTCGCTGTTCTTCGAGACCGACGTGATCGGCACCCAGGTGATCGCCAACGCCATCGCCAACCACCCGGTGGAGCGGTTCATCCACATCTCCTCCTCGGAAGTGTACGGCACCGCCCTGCACAGCCCGATGGACGAGCAGCACCCGCTCAACCCGATGAGCCCCTACGCCGCCGCCAAGGCCGGCGCCGACCGGCTGGTGTATTCCTACGTCCATACCTACGGCATCCCCGCCGTCATCGTGCGTCCGTTCAACAACTACGGCCCCTGCCAGCACCTGGAAAAAGCCATCCCCAACTTCATCGTCAGCGCACTGCTGGAGCAGCCCCTCACCGTCCACGGCAATGGCGAAAGCACGCGCGACTGGATGTACGTCGAGGACACCTGCGAGGCATTGTGCCGCCTCCTGGAGACCGATGCGGAGGCAGTGATCGGCGAGACCCTCAACCTCGGCACCGGCATCGACACTTCCGTGCAGACCATCGCCGAGAAAGTGCTCGCGCTTTTGAACCTGCCGGAATCCTACCTCAAGCACATCGACGACCGTCCCGGCCAGGTCTCCCGGCACATTTCCTCCACCTGGAAAGCCAAGCGCCTGCTCGGCTGGGAAGCCCGTGTCTCCCTCGACGAGGGCCTGGCGCGCACGGTCGATTTTTACGTGCGCAACCGCGGCTGGTGGCAGAAATTTCTGTGGATGAAAGAACTTTGGGGCGACAACGCGAAATCGGTCCCGACGATGCGCGAAAACCCGGCCGCAAGCCGCTGCGATGCCGTCTGAAACCGCGCGCGCCGCAACGGAGTGAGCTGACGCCATGCGCCTTGCCATCCTGCAGCCCTCCTACCTTCCCTGGCTCGGCTATTTCGACCAGATGAACCGCGTGGACACCTTTGTTTATCTGGACGATGTGCAGTTCACCCGGCGCGACTGGAGAAACCGCAACCGCATCCGCACGCGCACCGGCTGGATGTGGCTCACCGTTCCCGTGATTCAGAAGCACCGGCAGAGCCTGAAGGAAACTCGCATCGACACGTCGGTTCCCTGGCGGCGCAAGCACAGGGAGGCGATCCGCTGCAACTACGCCAAAGCGCCGCATTTCGAGACGCATTTTCCGTACTTTGATTCCCTGTACGACAGGCGCTGGACCTGGCTTCTGGACCTGTGCCTGGAAACCACCGGGCATTTGAAAAAGGCTTTCACAATCCCCGCACGCACGGTAAAATCCTCTGAGTTGCAAGTGGATGCGAAGCGGGAGGAAAAAATCCTCGCCCTTTGCCTGCGATTGGGCGCGACGCACTATCTGAGCGGCGAGGCCGCGCGCGCATACCTTTCGACCTCGGCGTTCGCCGGCCACGGGATCGATCTGGAGTTCCAGAATTACCGGCACCCGCACTACCCGCAGCGTCATCCGGGATTCGTCCCCTACGTTTCGGCGATCGACCTGTTGTTCAACGCCGGAGACGCGAGCCTGGAAATCATCGCCTCCGGCAGCCGCAGCGGTTGCAACGCGCCCGCAGCCTGAAACCGGGAAAACGTTTCATCCATGCTGAACTTTCGCTTTTTACAGAAGATACTGCCGAGGGTGTATTCTTTTCTGCCCTTTCATTTCCGCCCGGAGTCCTCGTTCCCGCCGGTGCAGACTTTTTTCGAGGTGACCTACCGCTGCAACCTGCGTTGCGACATGTGCCATTACCTGGAGATCATCGAGGACACCGAAACCAACCGGACGTATAAAAACGAGCTGAGCACCGACGAAGTCAAGCGCGCGATCGATGCCGTGCCGCGCCGCATGCTGATCACCTTCACCGGCGGCGAAGCCTTCATGAAAGCCGATTTCCTGGAGATCCTGCGCTACGCCGGGCGGCGTCACAAAGTGCACGTCATCACCAACGGCACGCCGCTCTCGGAACCGGTGGTGGAACGCCTGCTGGACCTGAAGGTCCGTTCGATCTGGGGATCGGGCCTGTTTTACGTGGGCGTGTCGCTCGAAGGGCACGAAGCGCTGCACGATCGCATCACCACGGTCGCAGGCTCGTTCAAAAAAACCACCCAGGGACTCGAACGGCTGGTGAAACGGCGCAAGGAGCGGGGCAGCCCGTATCCGCTCATCCACCTCACCTGCGTGATCAACCGCGCCAACGTCATGGACCTCGCCCCGCTGTACGACTACGCCAACAGCCTGGGGGTCAACGTCTGCAATTTCGTGCTGGAAAACCCCGCCACCTACTGGCACGGCAAGGACTACAATCAGGACCGCCACCTGAAAACGCCGACCCAGCCGGTGGAAGAGATCTCCCCGCTGGTGCTGGGAGAGCAGCTCGCCAAGCTCACCCACAGCAGCCGCACCCACGCCACCAAGCTTCGGTTTTCCCCCAACTTCATCACGCCCGAGGAGATCGTGCGCTACTATTCCAACGAAAGCCGCTACACCGACTACCGCTGCCGCGTGCCCTGGACCAAGATGGCGGTGTCCGCCTACGGCGATGTGTTCAGCTGCCCGCACTACCGTTTGGGCAGTTTGGACCCTGAGACCGGCGAGGTCCCCTGGCATTCCGCTCGGGCGAAGGAGTTCCGCCGTCTGCTGAAAAAGGAAAAGATCTTTCCCGGCTGCCTGGGCTGCTGCCAGTCCGAATACATCGGCCGGCAGGGCCCACCCGTGGAGCCCATCCGCGTGAAAGCCGGCGTGTTCGACGAAACGCCGCAAAAAGAGCTGGCCGCCCAGCCGCACTGCAATGTCTAAAGAGGATGCGGTCGCGGTCTCCATCGTCATTCCCGTCTACAACGAAGCGCCCATTCTGCCCGAGTTGTGCGACCGGCTGAAAAAGGTGTGCGCCAATCTGGCGGTGAGCTATGAATTGGTGTTCGTGGACGACGGCAGCACCGACGGCACCTTCGACATTCTCAAACGATACAAGCAGAGCGACAGCACAATCCGGCTGGTCCGCTTCACCCGCAATTTCGGCCAGCAGGCGGCGGTGCTCGCGGGTTTTCGCGCCTGCCGCGGCGAGCGCATCGTGCAAATCGACTCCGATTTGCAGCATCCACCCGAAGAGATCCCGAAACTGCTCGCCGCGCTCACCGGAGAGGTGCAGCTGGTCACCACCGTTCCCAAAAAACGCCGCGACGGGCTGCTGCGCGTCGCGGGATCGAAGGCCCTGCACGGCATCGCCCGGCTTCTATTCGGCAAGAAATTCCGCCTCAACTTGAGTTCGTTCCGCGCCATGCGCAAAGGCGTGGTCGAAAAAGTGACCGCCGCCAGCGACCGTTCGCGCTACATGGCGGTGTTCATGAGCTGGATGGGGCTGCCTTCCGCAGAGATCAAAGTGGAGCACCACGACCGTCTCAAGGGCAATACCAAGTACTCGCTGTTCAACCTCGTTCAGCTCACCTGGGACATGGTCACCGGCTATTCCAACCTGCCGCTGCGCGCCGTGACCTACCTGGGGCTGCTCGGCGCCGGCACCGGGTTCGCGCTGATGCTGTTTCTTCTCTATCAGCGTGTGATACAGGGCATCCTCATCGAAGGGTTCATCGTTTTGTCGGCGGCGTTCGCCTTCCTGGCGGGCGTGCAGCTGCTGTCGATCGGATTCCTGGGGGAATACCTGGGCCGCGTCCACCTTCAGATCCAGAACCGGCCCGACTACGTCGTGCGGGAGACCGTGGACTGATGCGCGTTCAAAAACTCACCTCGCTCATCATCGAGCCGACCAACACCTGCAACCTGCGCTGCTCGTTTTGCTTCGTCACCGAAGGCATGACCCGGCCCGAAGGCTTCATGTCGTTTGAACTGTTCAAAAAAGTCATCGACGACACGCCGGGGCTCGAGCACCTGTGCATGCACAACTGGGGCGAGCCGCTGCTCAATAAAGACATCTTCCGCATGCTGGACTACGCCCGCGCCAGCGGCGTCCGCCACATCGTCATGAATACCAACGGCACCCTGCTCACCAGCGGCATGATCGACAAGATCCTGGCATCGCCGCTCAGCATCATCCGTTTTTCCATCGACGGATCGGCGGAAACCTTCGAGCGCATCCGCGGCGTGCCGCTGGAAAAAATCGAACAGAACATTTTAAAACTCAAGCGCAGAAAAGAGATCGAACGGCCCGCGCTCAGCATGGGCGTCGTGTTCACCGTGGAGGAGGACACCTGGCAGGATGTGAAAACCTATGTCCGCCACTGGGAGAACATCGTCGATCACGTCCGCACCCAGCCCAAGCTGATCCAGAGCCCGCGCAAAGACGCCTGCCCCGAACCCTTCGGCAAGGATTACGGCAAGCTCGTGGTGCTGTGGGACGGCACCGTCATCCCCTGCTGCGTCGACTACAACGCCAGCCTCACACTGGGCAACGCCTGGAGCGACCGCATTCCCGATCTGTGGCGGCGGGGGCGCATCGAATCCCTGCGCGAGCAGCACCGCTCGGGCGATTTTCCCGCCGTTTGCGAAAACTGCAACGAGTGTGAGACCGTGGAGACGGAAAAACGCTTTTTTTATTCCGGCAAATCGCCCGCACCCTTGTGACCGCAACATGAACACACTGTCTCCAAACACCGCCGCCCTTAAAAAAGAAATCCTCGCGGAAAACCGCCGTGTGCACGCGCGCGAGGGCGCGTTTTATCTGGCGCGGCATCCCGAGCAGACCAACTGGTTCATCGACCGCGTGCGCAAAAAAGCGCTGCGCCGGTTGTGCGCCCGCATGCGCGGTACCCGCGTGCTCGATCTGGGCTGCGGAACCGGCTATCTGTATCTGGATCTGTGGGAGCGCGGCTTCCGCATGACCGGCGTCGATCTTTCCCCGGACATGCTGGAAGTGCTCAAAAGACGGGTTCCGGATCCGGCACGCTCCAAGCTGGTGCAGGCGGACGTGGAGACTTTTTTGCAGACGACCGCCGAATCCTACGACGCCATCGTCTGCTCCGCCCTGCTGCATCATCTCTACGATCACACCCCCGTGATCAGACAGGCCGTGCACCGGCTCAATCCGGGAGGCGTGCTGCTCATTTTTTTCGAGCCGCTCAGGCAAAAGATTCACTCCCGCCTGGGCTACCTGCTGCACCGGATATTGGCCCGAATGGATGAAACGTGGTATCGGCAGGTCATGCGCTGGAAACAGATTCCCGTGTTCGAAGAGGACTACCGCCTCTCCGACTACCAGAGGCGGTTCGGCGGCATCGACCCGGCTCTCGTCCGCTGCACGCTCGAGGCCGCGGGCGCCGAAATCCTGGAAATGAAAACCTGCTGTGCCCGGCGCTACGGCGCCTTCGCGTGGATCGCCACGCACCTGTTGCAAACCCACAACACGTTCTACCTGCTCGCCAGAAAAAATCCCCCGCCGCCGGGCAAATCATAAAATTTGTTTCCGATCGCGTTCCGCAAAGGGAAGAAAAAATTTTTATTCCGCGCCCGCCTGTAAATGGCATTTCTTTTCAATCATCAAGCCGAAACGAGGGGCTTTAAAGCGCCGCCTGGACACAGGCCGTGAAAATTTCGCGCTGCAATTTATTAAAAAAATTTTCGATCTGTGATATGATCGCTAAAAAAATCTTTCCAACTGAATTTTAAGGAGTAATTCATGCGGAAACCGATCTTACCCCGGGCCGGAAGGCCGTGGCGGCAGCGATTGATGGCAGCCGCCGTCCTGATGTTCATCGCCAGCTGCACCAGTTTTCCCGCAAAACAAGTTCTGCCGGAAGATTCCATCCTGTTTGAGAACATGCACCCGCTCAAGCTGATCGTGTTCATCCACGATCTCAACGGGGGGCCGATCGACACCTGGTCCGACCCGGAAAACCAGCCGGCTTTCTATTGGCCGGAACGGTTCGCCCAGGAAAAAGAATTCCACAACGCCGACGTGCTGTCTTTCGCCTACCGGGGGGATTGCGGACCGGGGTTCAGCGTCGAACAGACCGCCGCCAAACTGGCACAGGAGATCAACGACCTGCTGCCGAAACAGGAATACCAGTCCCTGTCGATCGTGGCGATGGGCGTGGGGGGATTGATCGCCCGCGAATTCACTCTCCAGCATCCGGAAAACCTCGACCGCCGGGTGTATCTCGATAAAGTGGTCCTTTTGGGCACACCCAATCTCGGCAGCGGCCACAAGAACGTGGCGGCGCATCACTGCCCGCGCAATGCGTCCGGCGGACTCATCGAAGCGAGCCGCGAGCGCCTCGATCCGTTGAATCAGAGATGGCGCGAGCAGTTTCTCGCGATCAAGAGCAAACGCAGCGCCGATCTGTACGCAGGCTACGAACTGGTCCCCTCCGGGCCGTCGGGCACCGTCGTCGGCAAGGAATCCGCGCGGCTGTTCGCCCGCGAATCGCAGCCGTTCATCAAGAATCACGCACACCTGTCGCAGCCGCACGGGTCCGCCGATCCCGTCTACCTCTGGGTCAAGAATCTGTTGTTGAAAAAACCGCGCGATCCGCGAGTGGAGCGCTTCGCCGATCCCGAGGTCATCCGCACCGAGGAAGTGATCTTGAGAATGCGCGATGAACTGAAAGGCAGCCAGCTGGAACCGGTCCTGTCCATGGTGGACCGCGGAGCACTGGACCAGGCGCACGCCGCCCTGTCCGCCGAGGAGCGCAAGCCCGATGGGGTCGATCCCGCCCTGATCCAGTTCACCCGCGCCCGCATTTACGAACTGGCGCTCGACCAGCGCAACGCGCTGTTGTTTTATGAAAAAGCCGTGCAGCTCGATCCGGACAACTCCGCGTATCTCAACGACACCGGCGTCGTGCATCTGATCCGGGGCAATTACGACACCGCCCGGGATTATTTCGAGCGGGCGCTGGAAAGCGATCTCAAGCTCGTCGGCTCCGACCACCCCAACGTCGCCGTGCACTGGAACAACCTCGGCGATCTGTGGCGCAAACAGGGCAACAACCCGAAAGCCATCGCCTACTACGAAAAATCCCTGAACAGTTTTTTAAAGACCATCGGTCCCGAGCATCCGTTCGTCGCGCGCATCTGGAACAACCTCGGCACCGCGCACTACAACAACGGTGAATACGACCTGGCCGTCGCCAACTGGGAGAAATCCTTAAACAGCGAGATGAAAATCTTCGACGGCAACCACCCCGCCATCGCCAAGCGGTGGAACGACCTCGGCGAAGCGTGGCGCAAAAAGGGCGAGTATGACAAGGCCATCCGCCTGCACCGGAAAGCGCTGGAGAGCGACATCAGGACCTATGGCGAGGACCACCCCGTGGTGGCGCGGGACTGGAACCACCTGGGAGAAGCGCTGCGCAAAAAAGGCGACTACGAGCAGGCCATCCAGTACCACGAGAAGGCGCTGCTCACCGACATGAAGGCGCTCGGTCCGAATCACGAAAACGTCGCCCACGACTGGACCAACCTGGGGACCGCCTGGCGGCGCAAGGGCGATCAGGAAAAAGCCATCGCCTACTACGACAAGGCCCTCGACAGCTTCAACAATATCTACGGCCAGGGCCACCCCAACGTGGCCATCCTGTGGAACAACCTGGGTTCCGCCTGGAGGGCGCAGGGCGAGGAAGAGCGCGCCCTGGACTATTACGAAAAGGCGCTGGCGAGCAATCTCAAATCGCTCGGGCCCGATCATCCCGTGGTGGCGCACGACTGGAACAATCTCGCTTCCTTGTGGCACGACCGGGGCGATTTCGACAAGGCCATGGAGTACTACCGGAACGCCCTCAGGATCTTTGAAAAGGCGAAGCTGCCCCACAAGGTCGCGGTGGTGGAAACCAACATCGAGCGGACGCAAAAGAAAAAGGGCATGGCCCGGCCCTGAACGGGCGATCGGGCGGCAGCCGGGTGGATCCGGCGGGATCAGACGATTTCCAGCTGTTGCATATTGGTGAGCACGGTCGATTTGACCAGCGCGTCCTCGCCTGCGGACGTCAGCCGGTTGCCCGCCACGTTGAGATGGGTGAGGCCGGACAGCGCTCTCGATTCGGCGAGGTAGCGGGCGCCCTCGTCGCCGATCATGTTGAGGCTCAGCACCAGCCGCTTCAGGTTCGCGAGCGTTTTCGATTCCGCCAGCGCCTTGGTTCCCTGGGCGTGGATCCAGTTCTCGTTTTCCAGATACAAGGAAACCAGCCCCGCCAGCGTTTTCGAGCGCGCGATCGCCGCCGCGCCGCGGTCTGAAATATTGTTGTTGTTGAGCCTCAGCGATTTGAGCCCGGTGAAGTGAGGGCTTTTCGCCAGCGCTTCGGCGCCCTCCGCATCCAGCCGGTTTTCCCCCAGATCCAGCGTTGCCACTCCTTCCATGTTCTTCGACTTCGCAAGCGCCTGCACGCCCTCCGCGCGGATGTCGTTGTTGTTCATGTCCAGCAGCCTGAGTCCCGAAAGCGTCTTCGATTCCGCCAGCAAGATGGCGCTGTCCGTCGTCAGGGTATTGTTGATGATCCTCAGCTCCTCGACGCTTTGAAACAACTCCGATTCCGCCATCGCGTAAAACCCGTCGTCGCCGATGTGGTTGTTGTTCAACGTCACGCGTTTCAGGTTGGGAAACGGTTGCGCGCGGCTCAGCGCTTCCATGCCCGCGGCGGTGATGCCGTTGTCCGAAAGATCCAGCGTTTTGAGATTGGGAAGCGCAACGTGTTTGGCGATCAGGCGCAGGCCCTCATCTTCCAGGCAGGTGTCGCGCAGGTTCAAATGCGTCAGCTGACCCGCCAGAGCGGATTCGCCCAGCGCCTTGATGCCCAGAGGCTCGATGCGGTTGTAGGAAAGATCGAGTTCCGTCAGGCGCGGAAGCCCCTCCGACAGGAACAGCACCTTGGCGCCCAGCATGCCGATCTCGTTGCCGGAAAGATTGAGCGATTCCAGCCGCGCAAGATGAGCGCATTTGGAGAGGTAGAACAGGCCCTCATCGTCCAGGTTGTTGTTGAACAAAGAGAGCGCCGTGAGGCTGGAAAACAGCTGCGAAGCGACCAGGTGCTTGAGCCCGGCCGCATTCAGTCCGGTCTGATCGAGGCTGAGCCGCGTCAGCCGCGCCAGCGGCTCCATGCCCGAAAGGGCTTCAAAATCGTCTTCCTTGAGCTGGCAGCTGGTCAGGTCGAGCGATTTTTTATCCATGCTGGATTTCTGCTGCACCAGCTCCGCCAGGTCGGGGTTTTGCGTGTAGCGTTCAAAATAGCGGAGAAACTCCAGGCTGTCGTCGATGTCCTTGGCTTCCGTCATCGGGCACTCTGTTTGAGGGAGCGCCCAGTATAGCATTTCTGAAATCGGGGAGCCAGAAACGGCGGGCCGGTTCGAGCGGGGTCTTTCCAAGACATAGTTTATTTCTTTAAAGTTGTTAGAAAGGCATATAAACAAATTTAATTATTTTGGGATTTCCGGGAAACGAACAGGAAGGGTCGAGCTTTACGAAAGGGGCGGTGTCAGTTGATGCGCACCGAGACCGCCTTGGAGACACCCTGTTCCTCCATCGTGATGCCGTACAGGACATCGGCGAAGGACATGGTCTGCTGGTTGTGGGTGATGAGGATGAACTGCGTGTTCACCGCCATCTCCTTGAGCATCTCCTGGAAGCGGATCACGTTGGCGTCGTCCAGCGGCGCGTCCACCTCGTCGAGAAGGCAGAACGGGCTGGGGCGGACTTTGAACACCGCGAACATCAGGGCGATGGCGGTCATCGATTTTTCGCCGCCGGAAAGCAGCGTCAGGTTCTGCATGGTTTTGCCCACCGGGTTGGCGGTGATCTCGATGCCCGATTCCAGCGGGTTGTCCGGTTCCGAAAGCGAAAGCTCCGCCTTGCCGCCCTGGAACAGGCGCGCGAAGATGGCCTTGAAGTTTTCGTTCACCTTTGCGAACGTTTCGATGAACCGTTCGCGCGTGGTGCGGTTGATCTTTTCGATGGTGGCGTGCAGCGTGACGATGGATTCGGAAAGGTCTTCCTGCTGTTTGCTGAGAAACAGGTAGCGTTCGTTGGTCTCTTCGAAATCCGAAAGCGCCGCCAGATTGACCTCGCCGATCTTGGCGACCTTGCCTTTCAGCTCGCGCACGCGCTCGTCGGAGGCGGCCTCGTCCACCGTGTCGTCGAAGGCCGCCTGCATTTCATCGAGCGTGGCGTTGAAATCGTCGTAGGCCTTCTCTTCCAGGTGCGCCATCTGGATGCGCGTCTCCGAGCGTTTCAGTTCGATCTTCGACAGGCTTTCCGTCAGCTCCTGCAGCTCGCGCGCCAGCTGTTTCGCTTCCTGCTCCATGCCGCTCAGCTGTTCCTCTTTCTCTGTCAGCGCTTCCTCTTCCCGCACCACGGTTTCCTGCAGCGCGTCCTTATCGCGCACCGTGGTGAGGATTTCCTTTTCCAGCGCCTCGATCGCGACGCGGGTTTCCTCGATCTTCTGCTTGTTCTGCGCCTGGTCCTGCTCGCGCTTTTGAATGCGGTGGCGCAGGTTCTCCTGCTGCAGGTCGAGCCGCTTGATTTCCGTGAGCGTGTTCTCGCGTTTGCCGATCAGAGACGCAATGCGCACCTGGATGCCGCTGATCGCGCCGGACTGCTCTTCCAGATCCCGTCTTTGCGTTTCCAGTTCTTCCTTGAGCGCCGTGGCCTGCGCCTCGCACTGATTTTTTTCCGTCTCCGCCGCCTCCAGTTCCTGCCTCAGCGTTTCGTTCTGCCGGGTCAGCGCCTGCATCTCTTCCGAGCCGGTGGATTTTTCCGTCTGCAGCTGGTACAGCCTAGCCTCCAGCCGTTCGATTTCCTTGATCAGCTGCTCGATGTCCTTCTGCGACTGCGTCTGGCTGATCTCGCTCTCGTGCACCGAGGATTCGATGTGCTGCAGCCGCTCCTTGAGCCCGCCCAGCGAGGCCTGCATGTCTTCCAGTTCGCGCTGTTCTTCGTCCAGCCGCGCCTTGAGATCCTCCACCGATTGCGAGCGCGTTTCGATCTCCCGGTTGCGCGACAAAAGCCCGGCGGAGCTGGCGTTCACCGCGCCGCCCGAGACCAGCCCCCTGGGGTCGATCGTCTCGCCGTTTTCCGTCACGCAGGTAGCGTGAAAATCCGGACTCTGGTGCATGGCGAGCGCCGTGTCGAAATCCCGCACCAGCACCACGTTGCCCAGCAGCAGTTCGAGCACCGGCCGGTATTCCTCGCGGCACTCGATGAAGTCGAGGATGCGCCCGCGTACAGACGGGTTGCCGTTGAGGTGCACCGGTTCTGCGGTGGTGCTTTTCGATTGCAGCGGGATGAACGAGCCGCGCCCGGACTGCCGGTTTTTCAGATAGTCGATGGCGGCGATGGTGTCCGAATAGGAATCGACGATGATGCTCTGCAGCTGCTCGCCGAGCACCGCTTCCAGCGCCGGTTCCAGCTCCTTGGGAGCCTTGAGCACGTCCACCAGCACCTCGCGGATGCCGGACGGTCGCGTGCCGTTTTCCGTCATCAGGGATTGAATGCCCTCGTCGAAACCGGCGAATTTTTCCCGCAGCTCCTTGAGCGAGGCGAGCAGCGAAGCCTGGGTCAGGTAGTCCTCCTTGAGCGCCGACAGCGCGTCCGACTTGTTCTTGAGCTTATCGCCGAACTGCCGGGTTTCCTGCTGGCAGACCTCCTTTTTTTCCTTGAGCTGCGCAAGCTCCCGCTGCCGTTCGTTCTGCTCCTCCTCCGCCTGCGTGTAGGAAACCCGGCTGGCCTCCGCCAGGCTTCCGGTCTCGGTGAGTTCCTTGAGCAGTTTTTCCTCCAGCGACTGCAGGTGCTGGCGCCGCGTTTCCAGTGCCGTCAGTTCGTTGTTCTTCGCGGCGATCGTCTGGTACAGGGCGCGCATGCGTTCTTCTTCCGTGCGCACGCGCTGCTCCTTTTCCGTCAGTTCGGTTTTTTTCTGTTCCAGGTCCGCGGACCGCGCTTTCAGGATGTCTTCCTGTTCGTTGATCTCTCCCGACACCTGCGTGAGTTCCGTCCGCTGCCGCTCCACCTCTGCGGCAAATCCAGCGGTCTCTTCGTTCATGCGCCGCACTTCCTCGCTTGCGGCTTCGATGTCCGTCTCGGCCTGCGCGATCTGCGACTGCTTGAGCTCGATCGTGTGCTCCAGCTTGCTGATCTGCCCGGCCAGCTCGTGCGAACGTTCTTTTTTCTCGCTGAGCGCCGTGGAGAGTTCGTCGATCTCGATATTGAGTTCGGTGACGCCGTTTTCCAGCGTCGAAGCGCGCGCGGCTTTCTGGGTTTTGCGCTCGTTTTCCTCGGTGAACCGCGCCTCGATGTCTTTCAGCTCGCTCTGGTAGTGCCGGTGTTTTCTGGAAAACAGCTTGAGCGACAGCTCCTTGATCTCCGCCTGGTATTTTTTATAACGCTCCGCCTTGGCGGCCTGGCGCTTGAGCGACTCCACCCGCCGTCCCAGCTCCTGCACGATGTCGGTGATGCGTTCCAGGTTCTGGCCGGAGGATTCCAGCTTGCGGATGGCCTCGTTTCTCCGGTGCTTGAATTTGAGGATGCCCGCCGCCTCTTCGATCAGAATGCGGCGTTCTTCGGGCTTGGAGGTGATGATGTCCTGGATGTGGCCCTGCTCGATGACCGTGAGCACCTTGGGGCTGATGCCGATGTCGAGCAGAAAGTCGGTGATGTCCTTCAGGCGGCAGGGCACCTGGTTGATGTAGAACTCGCTTTCGCCGGAGCGATGGTAGCAGCGGGTGATCTTCACCTCTTCCGAAATATTGGGCACGTTGGCGATGCGGATTCCGGCCGGGACTTTCGTCAGAGTCAGTGAAATTTCAGCCCGGTTGACCGGTTTGCGGGAGCCGCTGCCGTTGAAGATCAGATCCGTGATCCGGGTTCCGCGCAGGGATTTGGAACTCTGTTCGCCGATGACCCAGCGGATGGCGTCGGAGACGTTGCTCTTGCCGCAGCCATTGGGGCCCACGATGGCAGTGAACCCGTTGTTGAAGTTCAGCGCCGTGCTGTCGACGAACGATTTGAATCCTTCCAGCTCCAGACTTTTTAGTAGCATGTGTCGGTCGTTACCCCTGATAATTGAACCAAATAACCCTCCATTTTATGCTCGAAGATATCCCAATAATTGGGTAAAGTAAAGCGAAATTATACTATCTCTGGTGTAGAGGGTTGGCGGGGGTACAACATATAGTGGTGGGCGGAAATCCGCTCCGGGAGCGGATATGCGCCACGGCAGCGCTTGCGGGTTTTTTCGGCCGGACGCGCCTGCTAAAATGACGGCCACCGCGAACCCAGGGACGAACAGGAGACGGACCACCATGAAATTTTACGGCTACAACAAATGCGGCACCTGCCGTAAGGCAAAGAAGTATTTGAATGACAAGGGCCTTGAGTTTCAGGACATCGACATCACCGAAACGCCGCCGCCCAAAACCGTGCTCAAGGCCGCGCTCAAGTCCCGCGCCCTGAAAAAGCTGTTCAACACCAGCGGCCAGCAATATAAAGAATTGAATATCAAAGACAAGCTGCCCTCCATGACGGAGGCGCAGGCGCTCGACCTGCTGGCCGGCAACGGCCGCCTCATCAAGCGCCCCATCGCCGTGGACAAGGACCGCATCACCGTCGGCTTCGACCCGGCGGAATACGACGCGGTCTGGGGCTGATTCCGCGCCGCCATCGAGCATGAACCTGTTTGCCATCACAACCCAGCTCAAAACCCGCTATCCCCTGGTGCGCGAAACCGTGGAGGTGCACCCGCAGCGGGCGGCGGTGCTGGTGATCCTGTTTGCCAGCAAGGGCCAGGCCCACATCGTCATGACCAAGCGGGCCCAGGGCCTCAAGGTGCACGCGGGGGAGATCGCCTTCCCCGGCGGCGTCGTCGAGCCGGACGACCCCGACCTGCTGGCCACCGCGCTCAGGGAAACCGAGGAGGAGATCGGCGTCGAGGTGAACCCGGCGCAGGTGATCGGCCGCCTGCCCGATGTGCAGACGCTCACCGGATTCGAGGTCACCCCGTTCGTCTGCCAGGTGGATAAAGCATTGCGCTACCGGCCCTGTCCCGAAGAAGTGGACGTGGTTCTGGAGATCCCGCTGGCCCCCCTGCTCGCCACCCAGCAGCGCGACATCGGCTTCAAGGAGCGCGACGGCATGGTGGTGTACTGGCACAAGCACCACCGCATCTGGGGCGCGTCCGCGAAAATCCTGCAGCAGATCGAAAACCTCAACGTGCTGTGAAGCCCCTTTACGTTTGCGCAAGGCGGCCGCACCGCAGAGCCGGAGCCCCTTCAACGATGCGTGACCCGTCATCGACATGAACGCCGTCAACCTGCTGTTCCTGGCGCCGCACTGGCGCGTCGCCCTGATCCGCGCCTTCAGTCAAGCCCGCGATGCGCTGGGCAATGCGGGCGCCATCGTCGGCGCCGACAGCGACCCGGACGCCCCGGCGCTCAAGGTCTGCGATGCGGTGCACGGGCTGCCGCCTTTTGCCGATGCCACCTGCATTGAAGCGCTGCTAAAAATCTGCCAGCGCGAAGCCGTCACCGCGATCCTGCCGCAGAGCAACAAGGCGGTGGAGTTCCTCGACCGCCACCGCGACGCGTTCGCCGATCCTTCCATCCTGGCCTATTTGCAAACACCCGAAACGATCGCAACCTGCCACGACAAGCTGAAGCTGGCTGAGTTTTTGCGGGAGCAGGGCATCGCCGCACCGCACACGCTGCTGGATGAAAAACCGCCTCCACAGTTCCCGCTCATCGCCAAACCGCGCCGCGGCGAAGGCGGGAAACACACCGTCCGCATCGAGAACGCGGAAGAACTCGACTTCTATGCGCGCAAATACCCCGGTCACCTGATCCAGCAGTATGTCGAAGGACGCGAATTCACCGTCGACTGGTTTTCCGATCGCAACGGCAAGCCGCTGTGTGTCGTTCCCCGCGAACGGCTGGCCGTGCGCGGCGGCGAGGTGATGGTGAGCCGCATCCGTCTCGACCCCGCGATCATCGAGGCAACCACAGTATTTGGAAAACGGCTCCGGCTTGCGGGCCCCTGCAACCTCCAGGGGATACGGGCCCAATCGGGCGAATTTATGTTCACCGATGTCAACCTCAGGTTCGGCAGCGGAACGGTCCACACCATCGAGGCGGGCGGCGCGATCCCGCAAATGATGTATAACGATCTCGCCGGTGAGGCCGTTGCGCCGCCGAACGTGCGCGACGGTTCCATGATGATGCGTTACATCGACGCGTTTTTTACCCCCTGAATCGGCGCGGATTGCCTTCGTCCCGCGGAACCGAAAGGCCGTCAGCCCGAAGGATGACAGGCGCTCACCTTTACAAATCCGCCGTTCCATCTTACTATTGAGCCGCCCACTCTGCGTACGAACCCAAAGGGAGGACACATGCGCAAAGGTTGTCTTTTGCTTCCCCTCCTGCTGGTGCTGGGAACCGGAGAAGCAGCCACAGACGACACCCTGACGGCGGCGAAAGAGACCGCCCGCCAGGAAGTCCGCGAGCGGCCCGAGGATCCCGCGGCGCATTTCAAGCTGGGGGTGGCGCTGGCGCGGGCCGGCGAGTACGAAGCGGCGGTGAAGCCGCTTGCGGAGGCGGTGCGCCTGAACCCATCGTACGCCGAGGCGCACCATTACCTCGGCCTGGTGCACGCCAGTCTCAGGCAGTTCGACAAGGCGGCAGAGCATTCCGAGAAAGCCCTGGCCCTTGATCCCGAACGGCTCGAAGCGCATGAAAACCTCATCCAGGCCTACAGAAACACCGGCCGCCTGGAGGACATGATCGGCTCGCTCAAGGCGCTCATCGCCAAACAACCTGCCCAGGCCCGTCACCACGCCCTGCTGGGTGCGGTGTACCAGCGCATCGGAAAATTTGCGGAGGCGGTGCCGGTTTTGCAGTTCGCGGTGGAGCTGGACCGCGACGACGTGGAGAGCCGCAAACGGCTGGGCGAGGTCTTGCTGGCCCTAAACCGGTTCCGCGAGGCGGTCGCGCCCTTGAGCGAAACGGTGCGGCTGCTGCCGCACCTGCCGGAAGCGCATTACAACCTGGGAACCGCATACGCCCAGACGGGCGATTGTGAAAAGGCGGCCGCGGCGTTTGAAAGGGCGCTGGCCATCCACTCCGATTTCGCGGAAGCGCACGCCAACCTGGGAGTCTGCCAGCAGAAGCTCGGCGACCGCGCCGCCGCGGAAGTGAGCTACGAGCGCGCGCTGTTGATCCGGCCCGATCTCACCACCGTGCGCAAAAATCTGGAAGCGTTGCGAAACACACCTCAGGGAAAACCCGCACCATGAACGATGCCAAAGCTAACGGCTCGCATTCTTCGCCCTCGACGTTGCCGGACAGTCTTCACGCTTTAAAATTAGTTGAACAACTTAAAGATTCTGTGGGTTGCTTCAAAGTGGGACTTGAACTATTTATTAGTGAAGGCCCTGATATATTAAAACAAATTCAAAAAATTGCTCAAAATGTACCAATTTTTTTGATTTAAAACTTCATGATATCCCAGCTACTCTTACAAGGGCACTTAAATCCGCAGCAAAACATAAGGTTAAATACATAACTATTCATTTGGAAGAAGGGGAAGCTCTAAGAAAAATTCCTCAATGAAGTTTTAGAATCTGGAATTAATGTTATTGCCGTAACGGTACTTACAAGTATTTCAAAAGATGATTTAGATAATTATAATTTATCTAGACATGGCACTTGGGCAATAAAACTGATCGAAGATTCTCTTAAAAAAGATATTGAGAGTAAAAACTTACCTGCATAAGACTCAATGGTATCAGGGCGACGCGCCCGATTAATTGCTTATAGAGCAAATCCGGATAAGCTTGCAGGATGTGTCTGGCGTCCGTTTGCTCTGGAAGCGCAGGTTCGGTTTAGGGAACAGATCTATATGGGCACAATTTGAAAGTAATTGTTCCGGGGATCCGCCCCGAATGGAGCGCGATCCGGCAAATGACGATCAGCGCCGCGTCGTCAACGCCCGGCCAGAAGCGCATCGCAGCCGGAGCCGACGCTCATCGTCGTCGGGCGGCCGATCCGTGACGCGGGCGACCCGAAAGCAGCGGCAGAGCGGATCGTCGAGGAGATGACCCGCGCACTGCAAAGTCAGTCATGAATCGGTAGATTAAATTCTGAATCGTTAATTTGTGAAAACACCATGAGCACCTTCATCGCATTCGTGCATCTGTTCGCGCTGGTCTTCTGGATCGGCAGCATCGTTTTCTTTTCCTTTTTCACCGCCCCGGCCGTGTTCAAGACCCTGGAACGGCCGCTGGCGGGCGAGCTCATCGGCGTCCTGTTCCCGCGCTACTACGGCATCGGCTACGTCGCCAGCGTCCTCATCTTCGTCACGCTGCTGTTCGCGCCCGCGTTGTCTCCGGTCAAGATCGGCTGCATCTCCCTGATGATGCTCGCCACTTTCATCGGCGGCCGCGTCGTGCATCCCAAAGCCCGCGCCCTGAAAGAGCAGATCGAAACCGCCGCCTCGGAAAAAGAGCAGAAGCCGTTGCAGGAAAAGTTTCAGAAGCTGCATTCCCTGTCCGTGAAACTGAACGGCGCCGTGCTGCTCGCCGGACTGGTGCTGTTGTGGTTCACCGCCCGCGGCCTCAGCCTGTAACCCGCCCGACGCCGGTCCATCATGACCGAATCCGACAAACCATCCGCAAGCGGCGCCACCGGCAAGCCCGAAGCCGGCGGCGAACGCCCGGCCATGGTACGGCAGGACCCGCACCCTGATTCTCGCGCTCGTCCTCGTCGTGGTGTACAGCTACGGCTGGCGCGTCACCGAAATCGACCTCGGCGAACTGGTGCGCGACGTGCACCTCGTCAAGCCGCTGGTGCGCGATCTCCTGCGGCCGGACCTGGTCCGCGCCGACAGCGAAACGGTCACCGTCGAAACCGGCTTTCTGCTTTCCGATGGATTTGCCGCCGCCCTGCTGCAGGAAAATGACGGCGCGGACGCGCCCGCGCTGGTCCTCTCGCGTCAGGAAGGCAGGGTGGGGGACGCGCTGCGCGTGCAAGGCGTGCGGCTGCCGCCGGACAGCCGCGGGACGCTGTACTGGGTGAACGCCATAGAGCAGGAGTTTCCGCTGGGAGACTTCACCATCGGCGAAGACGGCGCGTTCTCTCTTGATGTGGCGGTCCCGGAGATGGCGCGCGGCAACCCGCAGATCCTGCGGGCGGTGTTGACCTCAAAGACCGGCGGCTGGTCCGTGAGCCCCACATTGAAACTCACACTGGAAAAGATGGTCGAGACCCTGTTCCTCGCGCTCATGGCCACCACGCTGGCGGTGCTCGTCGCCGCGCCGCTCAGCTTTCTCGGCGCGCAGAACCTGATGACCAAACGCTGGCCCACCACGGTCGTGTATTACGGCGTGCGCACCGTGTTCAATGTGCTGCGTTCGATCGAGCCTTTGATCATGGCGATCCTGTTCGCGGTGTGGGTGGGCATCGGGCCGTTCGCCGGCGTGCTGGCGCTCGGCGTGCATTCCATCGCCGCGCTCGGCAAACTGTTTTCCGAGCAGATCGAGAGCATCGACACCGGTCCCGTCGAGGCCATCCAGGCGACCGGCGCGACGCCCGCGCAGGTCGTGCTGTACGGCGTCGTGCCGCAGGTGGTGCCGCAGTTTCTGGCGCTGAGTTTTTACCGCTGGGACATCAACGTGCGCATGTCCACCATCATCGGTTTTGTGGGGGGCGGCGGCATCGGCTTTTTGCTACAGCAGTGGATCAATCTATTGCAGTACCGCCAGGCGGGAACGGCGCTGTTCGCCATCGCCGTCGTGGTCATCGCTCTGGACACCGCGAGCGCCCGGATCCGCGCCCGCATCGATGCGTGAAGCGGGCCGGTCCAGAGCAGGCGGGAATCATCCGCGCGCCGGGGCGATGCGGTTCATCTCGTTCATGAAACGCCGGGTGGATTCGGAAAACTTTTTGACCCGTCCCTCGATGAGGATTTCCTTGGGCGAGAGCGGCCGGTCGTAATAGCCCCAGTTGGCGTCGGTGTCCTCGTTGATCACCGCGCCTTTCACCGACACGCCGGCGAACACGCCTTTGCTGCGCGAGTAGGAATAGATTTCGCCCTTGAGCGTCACGTCCGCCCCCGCTTCCGCGTGCCGGCCCACCGGTCCCGCGGCCACCGAAGCGTCCGCGCCCAGCGTGAACTTGCTGTTCAGCAGTCCTTCGATGCCGCGCTGCGACATGACGAGCAGCACCAGGTCGATGGCTTCGCCGCCGATCTGGAAACCCCAGCTGCCGCCGATGGTGCGGATGAACGCCGGCGGTCCCCATTTCCCGGTTTTGCTGTCGCGTACCGTGGCGACGCCTTTACCGTAACGCGCCGCGAAGATGAACCCGCCCTTGAGCATGGTCGGAAACACGATGATCGCCTTGGCTTTCTGGATCAGTTTGGAGGGGATTTTATGATCGGGGGAATGCTGGATTTCTTCCAGAACCATCACCGCTTCCCGCAGTTTCTCGCGTTGATCGGCGGTGTCGGCGAAGGCGGGGGTGAGGAAAAAAAGCGATACGAGCAGATAGATTGCAAGGGTTCTCATCGGACCTCCTGAGAGGAAATGGTAGAATGGATCGCTCACCGGAACTTTCGGGCGCAACCCTGTCACAAATATCTTATGAAATTTAACCGGTGCGGTCAACAATGCACCCCGCAAGTAAAGCATTGATTTTTATGTCATACGACCGTTTCGCCGGACCTGCCGGAGCGTTGTTTTCCATCCTTAAATCGAGGCGCCCGTGTCTTTGACGCAAGTTCAGTCCATCCTCAACGCCGACGGCCTGATGTCCCAGTGCATGCAGGGGTTCGAATACCGTCCCCAGCAGGTGGAGATGGCCGAAGCGGTGGAAAGCGCGTTCGAGCAGGGCCACCCCCTCATCGTCGAGGCGGGCACCGGAACGGGCAAGAGCCTCGCCTATCTCATCCCGGCGATCCTGTGGGCGGTGCGCGAAAAAAAGAAGGTCGTCGTCTCCACCTACACCAAGACCCTGCAGCAGCAGATCCTGAGCCACGACATCCCGTTCATCAAGGAACGGCTCGGCGTCGAGTTCAACCACGCACTCTGCCTCGGGCACGAAAACTACCTGTCGCTGAGAAGGCTCAAGCGCGCCGCCCAGACCGGGCTGTTCGCGCGCGCCGAAGAGGACGGCCAGATGCAGGCCATCTTCGACTGGGTGCAGGAAACGAAGACCGGGCTGCGCGGCGACCTGCCGTTCGAGGCGCTGCCTTCGGTGTGGGAGGAAGTGGGCCGCCAGAAAGACCAGTGCATGGGTAAAAACTGCGAGTCCTTCTCCCAGTGTTTCTACTTCAAGGAACGGCGGCAGTGGTTCCGCTCGCACCTGCTCATCGTCAACCACCACCTGTTTTTCGCCAACATCGCCAGCGGCGGCGGCGTGCTGCCCGCTTACGACGCCGTCGTGTTCGACGAAGCGCAGAACATCGAGGACGCCGCCACCTCGTTCCTCGGCCTGGAGATTTCCAACGCCTCGCTGTACTATTTCCTCGACCGCCTGCACAATCCGAAAACCCGGCGCGGCGTGCTCAACCGGCTGGAGCACGACCTGGTGCCGGAAATCAAACGGCAGGTGTCCCTCACCCGCATCGCCGTCGACACGTTCTTCACGCGGCTCCTGGAAGAGTTCGGCCGCGAGGACCGCGTGCTGCGTTTCTACCAGCCGCCGGTGTTCGACAACAACGTCTTCGTGCCCATGCAGAAGCTGCACGAGCTGCTGAAAACGCTCGAAGGGCGGCTGCAGAAAGAGGAGGACAAGCTCGACGCCGGTTCCGCCGCCGAGCGCAGCCTGAGCTTCAACAACAGCCTGTCGGCGCTGCTCAACCAGAACCTGGAAGGCTTCGTCTACTGGCTGGAGATCGCCCGGCGCAAACGCTACCCCCGGGTGTCGCTGCGCGGCGTGCCCGTGAACGTGGCGCCGCTGCTCAAGAAAGAAGTGTTCGATAAAAACGAGCGTGTGATCCTCACTTCCGCCACGCTCACCACGCACAAGGGATTCGGGTTCATCAAGGACCGCATCGGCTGCGAACCGGCCGACGAGCGCGTGCTGCCCGCGCCCTTCGACTACCCCGCCCAGGCGCTGATCTACGTTCCCCGCGACCTGCCCGAACCGACGGAGAAGATCGAGACCTACGTCGAAGGCGTGGCCCGGCGTTCGGCGGAGTTGATCGAAGCCTCCCAGGGCAAGACCTTCATCCTGTTCACCAGCTATTCGGTGCTCAACCGCGTCTACGACAAGCTGGAATACCTGGGGCGGTCGTTCCGCCTGCTCAAGCAGGGCGACCTGCCCACCGCCGAGATGATCCGGCGGTTCAAGGAGGTTCCGTCCGTCATCTTCGGCACCAGCTCCTTCTGGCAGGGCGTGGACATCCCCGGCGACGCGCTCACCAGCGTCATCATCACCAAGCTGCCGTTCGACGTCCCCAACGAGCCGCTCACCGAAGCGCGCCTGGAGGATTTGAAGAAAAATTCCATCGATCCGTTCAGGAACTACCAGATCCCGCGCGCCATCATCCAGCTGAAGCAGGGATTCGGCCGCCTGATCCGCAAACGCACCGACACCGGCATCGTGTCGATCCTCGACACGCGCGTGGTCAACCGCAGTTACGGAAAACATTTTCTGACGTCGCTGCCGCAATGCCGCGTGGTCGCGGATCTTAAGGAAGTGCGGACGTTTCTCGCGCAGCGGAATGCTTCCTGGAAAATCGGGACAGAGGAAAACGAATCTTAAGCCGGGGAAAAAGTCTGTGGGAGTCGTCGAGCGGGGGAAAGGAATGCGAAGCGCGCCCCCGTGAGGGGGAGGGCGCGCCTCAAGCGTTCGAAGCCATCTCTTCCACCGGACGCGCGGGCTTGCCTTTCTGCGCCATCGCGTCCAGCATCATTTTCTTGAACCATTTCGATTCGCGCACGCTGTCGAAATCCGGCTCGTTCATCCAGATGTTGCTGTTGGGCAGCACGCCCTGTTCCTTGGATTTCATCAGCCATTCGCGGCAGCCGGTCTCGTTGGCCAGAAGCGCCATCAGCCGTGCGAGCTGGTAGGAGCCGCTGCCCGGATCGAGTTCCTCGCCGCGCAGCAGTTTCTTTTTGGCGTTGGCCAAAAACGGGTGCACGTTGATGCCTTTTTTGGTTTTCGCCTGTTCCATGAGCGCGTTGCCCCAGTTGATGTAGGCGGAGCTCAGTTCCGGGTTGATCTCCACCGCCTGCTGGAAGTTTTCGCTCGCCTTGTTGAACAGCGCTTCCGGATCGTCCACGTTGCCGTTGATCGCCTTGTGCGTGAGGATCCAGCCCAGGTTGTTGAAGGCTTCCATGTAAGTCGGGTTGATGGCCAGCGCGGCCTGGTATTTTTCTTCCGCCATGCGGTAGAGTTTCTTGGTGTCCGGGAAATCCTTGCGCTGCGCCAGCTTGAACAGCACATTGCCCCAGTTGCTCAAGGCTTCGGCGTTCTGCGGGTCCATCTCCAGGGCGGCGCGGTATTTTTCCGCCGCCTGATTGAGCAAAGCCTGCTCCTGCGCTTTCTTGATCTGCGAAAGGTGCAGAAACACGTTGCCCCAGTTGGTCAGCGCCTGCGAGTGGCTGGGCGATTTGGCCAGCACCTCCTGATACTTGGCCGCCGCCAGCGAGCAGATCTCTTCCGCGTCCACATCGTCGGAGTTTTTCGCCAGGAAGAACAGCGAATTGCCCCAGGCGTTCAGCGCGTCGCAGTGTTCCGGCTCGATCTCCAGGGCGGCGCGGTATTTTTCCACCGCCTGGTTGAGAAACCGGTTGCCTTTTTCGCCGCGCGCCCGGGTGCCCAGGATGAACAGCACCTCGCCCCAGCCGAACCACGCTTCCGCGAGTTGGTCGTTGTGCGACAGCGCCGACTGGAATTTTTCCATGGCCTGGCTGAAGAACGTCTCCGCCTGCTCCATGCCCGCGCGCGTGCCGCGGGTCCACAGCACCTTGCCCCAGCTCGAGTAGGCCTGGTAATGATCCGGGTGGATTTTGACCGCGGCGGCGAACTTGTCCTGCGCCTGCGCGAGGAACGCGTCGCCGTCCTCGTGGTCCATGTTTTCCGCCAGCGTCATCAGCACATGCCCCCAGCACACGAAGGCTTCGCCGTGGTCGGGCTTGAACTTGAGCGCGGTTTCGAACTGCTTCATGGCCTGGGCGAACACCTGCACCGCCTGGCCGCCTTTCATCGACGCCGCCAGGTTCACCATCGCCTTGCCGAGACCGAACAGCGTTTCCGGCAGATCTTCCTTCAGGGCGAGCGCCGCCTTGTAGTGCTTCACCGCCTGTTCGAAGCGGGTTTCGGCCTGCTTGTCCGGAGTCAGAACGCCCAGCTCGAAATAGCAGGCGCCCAGAGCGTCGTGGATTTCATACAGATTGGCGTTGATCTTGACCGCCGCCTGCAGCTTCTCGCTCGCATCGGTGAACAGTTTGGCGGCGGTGTCCCCCGCTTCGGCGCGCGCCAGCTGCATGAGCACCGTGCCCCAGCGGTAGAACGCCTTGTGCTGGTCGGACCGGATCTGCGTCGCCGACTCGTAGAATTCGCCCGCCTCTTTGAGAAGCAGCAGTTTTTTGTCCGGTTTCGACTCGGCCCGCTCCTGTTTGAGCAGCGCGTCGCCTTTCATGACCGAGGCCCAGTAAAGCAGCACCGCAAGCTCCGCCGAAGGCATCCGGTCGAACTTGCTGCGGAATTGAAGCACCTCGTCCGGCTGCTCCGCCAGCAGGTGCCCCTGCGCCGCGAGAATGGTGTTGAACAGCTCGCGCTGTTCTTCGGTGGAAGGCTGCGAGGCCTTGCCCGCGCCGTCTTTGCTCTCGAAGCGGGCGATGGAGATCTTCAACTCGTCTTTCAATGTGCGGGTCAGGTCGATCGTGTCGTGCGAGCCCTGCACCGGGTAGGGAGCGATCGATTTCACCTGGTTGTGCAGATGCGTGTACGGCCTTGCCACGAACTCCGGCGGAAACACCGCAAGCTCCCGGCACAGCGCCACCAGAAAGCTGTCCGCATCCTGTCCGTTGAGGTACACCGCGCCCTTGTTCTTTTTGAGCAGACCTTCCTGAACGTGTTTGGGGGCCTCGGCGTCGCCCAGGCCGATCCAGAACAGGCCTTTTTCGAATTGTTCTATTTTTTTGAGCTGTTCGAACACCGGGTCGTTTTCGCCCCGGTAGCCGACCACGATCCAGGGGTGCTCCCTGCCGGCGTTCTTGAACACCGCCTCCAGCGACTGGTTGAGCGCCGCGTGGCCTTCCTTGCTGTGCAGCTTCGCCGCGCCCGGAACCTGCCCGTGCAGGTGCCACAGGCCGGACGGGATTCCCGTGCCGTTGACCGAGGGTTTGCCCGCTACGCAGTCGTAAACCGCAGGATAATGACCCAGCAGATGACAGGCGCGCTGTGCCAGCGAGTCGAAATTCACCGTCAGCAGCCGCCCGATGAACTGCTCTTTCAAGAGCAGCGCCGCGGCGATGTGCGCCCAGTTCAGGGAAGTGGTCTCCGGACCGTGCCCGTGCACGCGAAACGGCTCTTCACCCGCGCATTCCACCGCCAGACGGTGGTAATCCCGGGTGTTGGCCTTGGAAAAAATCTGCGGGAATTCCTTTTCGACCCGTTTGACAAAACCGGCCGTATCGGGAACGCCGCCTTCCACGGAGCAGCCCGCTCCGGTCAAAAGGATGCCGCCTTTCCCCTGGGATTTTGCATCCTTCAAAGCATTGACAATGGGTTCTATGGAACGGACCATTTCCTCCTCCGATGAATAAATTGCCGGTACCAGTCAGGTTCCCACAGTGGGAACGGGCGTTTTTTTGAGCCGGTTGAACAGCAGGTACACAGCCAGGGCGTTGGAGCCGAGAGCCGTGAGCCCGAGAAAAATTTCCATTTTGCCGATGCACGCCATCACCAGAACCAGATAGGTGAAATCCCGGTTGGCGAGCCGGTCCACGAAATCCTGCGTGCGTCCTGTCTCGTTGGACGGCTGCGCGGCTTGTTCCTTGCCTGCCACGATGTCCCGCCAGAGCAGGAAAAACGCCGTCAGGCTGCCCAGCACCGAAAGCCCGCCGAGCCAGAGATACAGGGCATCGTCATAAGCCCGGTACAACCCCAGGCCGATGCAGAAAAACAGCGCCCAGTGAACGACGTTGTCGCTCAGGATATCCAGCTGCTTCCCCAGCGCGGATTCCATGAACTTGATCCGCGCGATCTCGCCGTCCGTGCAGTCGATCCATGCCGAGAGCAAAAGCAGCACCGCTCCGGCGAGTGAAAATCCGTACTGCCCGACCGCGAAACAACCCGCCGCGATCAATCCCACAACCAGCGACAGCAGCGTGATCTGGTTCGGCGTCCAGTCTGTGTGCAGCCATCTCGCCGTCAGCCTGCGGGAAATGGACCGCGTGATCCAGCGGTCCATGAAACTGTCATTCGCAAGCCGGGAGTTCAAGAGCAGGGCTTTCTCGCAGTTCTTGAAATCCGCTTCCTGAGTGAGCCGCGATCCCGCTCCGAACACCGCCCGCACCCAGGCGGGGTCTTTCCCGATCAACGGATCCACCGGCCGGGCCTGCTTGCGCAGCGACTCGTACCAGGAGCCGCTCTTTGCATCGAGATTCGAAAGATGCGTTTTCAGTTCGCTGCTTGCGATGCGCTGCGGCGCCGCTTCGGCCGCTTCGGAACGCAAGAGCTGCTGCACCCGGTCCTTCTCATGCAGGCAGGAACCGTCCAGAAACAGCACCCGCTCGGCATTTTTGCTGAAGTCGACCAGCTCCTCCGGTTGGCAGAGGCACTGCACAGGCCGCTTCAGCCGCCGGTCCTTTTGAAGCCGTTCGGAAAGCTCACCGAGACCGAACAGGTTTTTATCGGCGTACAGAACCAGAGGGTCCGCTCCGCCCCGCTGCAGCGTCAAAACGTTGCGCAGCAGGAACGGCACGCCGGCGATGTTTTTCCAGTACCAGTCACCGGGCGGGCACGCGTTCGGAGGACGCGATAGAACCAGAACCGCAGGCGCATCCTGCTTTTCGGTGTTCCTCAATTCTGTGTCGCTCGGCGGCTGCATAGATCCGAATTCAATAAGGGCCTATAACCACTAAGAATAGCAAAAAACCCAAAAAAATCAATAGGTAAGGGCTATTTGGCAGGGGCGGAAAGCGCCTCGATGGGGCAATCCGGTTGATAGATCGTGAATTATCGGCATCCCCAAAATCGGGGTTTCACGCCGGAGGGGTTTCAGGAGGGCGGCGGTGGATTTTCCGTTTGAAGAAATACAGCACCAAAGCGAACAGCACCGACCCCAATCCGGCCATCCAGAGGAACGCATCGATGCGCCCGAAAAGGGCGAATATGAGAACCACGTAGATGAAATTCCGGCTCGCCAGCAGCTCGATCACCGGCGCCAGCGCCGTTCCGGCAAACAGCGCGCCCTTGCCTTGCGGGGTGGCGTAGATCATCGCGAAGATGGACACACCGCCGGCCGCAAGCAGCCCGAACGGAATCATCGCCTGCGCGAACCCTTCGGTGCGGGCCATGCCGATCATCATCCCGGTGAAAGCGAACACGTTGATGAGATTGTCGCAGAACGTGTCCAGCGATTCGCCGAAATCCGACTCCATGAATTTGAGCCGCGCCACGTCGCCGTCGCAGCAGTCCCAGACGGCGGTGCCGGCCATCAGTATCCCGCCCAAAAGCCCGCCCAGGTAATTTCCCCAGGAGAAGAACCACCCCGCGCACAGCCCGATCAAAAGCCCCAGCAGCGTGATCTGGTTGGGGGTCAGCGGCGTCTTGATCAGCCGGGAACTGATCCGGGTCGAAAACCGGGCATTGACCCAGCGGTCCAGAAGCTGCGTGTAGCCAAGCCGGTTCTGCCGGAGCAGTCCCGCTTCCGCCGCCTGCGCGGATTCGAGGTTGTCCACCGCGGTGAGATAAAAACGCTCGTCGTCCTCGTCCCACAGCACCGACTCCACCGGTTCGTCGATGACCTCTCCCTTGAGAATGCGTTCCAGAATGTCGAGGCGGCCGGGCGCGATCAGATGCAGGCGGGCTTCGGTATCGGGGTTGTGCGGCGTGGCGTACACCGGCGCCGGATCGGTCGGGTTTTCCAGGTAGGATTGGCGTAAAAAAAGTTTCACCGAAGGGGCCGTGGTCACCACGTTTCCCTCCACCAGCAAAAACCCCGGTTCGTTCGCCAGCAGCGGGACCGAATCGAGGCCTTTTTGAAGCAGCTCGCCGTGGTCGCAGCCCGTGACATTGCCGCGAAACCGGGCATCCTCCCTGAGATCCAGCACCAGCCCCTTGAGCGCGTCCGGTTCCAGTCCCTTGGCGATGAGCAGCACCTCGTCGATACCCGCCCGGCCCAGGGTGAGGACCAGGCGTTTGATCAGCGGCAGGCCGGCGATGTCTTTTTCGAACAACAGCCGGAATCCCGAAGGGGGCGGTCTGAGGTAGATGACGGCAAGCTGGGTGAAACTCATCAGAATCGGTGCGGCGCCTCTAGCAATGCGTTCGGACCGCACGCGGTCCCCTGCGATCAAGATGCTGCCTGAAATAAAGGAATCGGATTTTCAGAGGTTTTACCGTGCGCGCCGCCCGTTTAAAGGGGGCGAAGCGAACCGCGGTGCGTGGACTCATTGCCGCCGGAAACATCAAGACGCTCACTGGTTCAACAGTCCGTAAGTGGGACTGTAGATGAACGTCGCCAGAATCGACAGCCGCTCTTTCTGGATGTTCAGCGGAAACGGGTAGAACGGCGCCGCTTCCTTCACCGCTTTGAGGGCGGCGAAATCCAGAATCTCATGCCCCGATTTATCCACCAGCCAGACGCCGAGCAGGTTGCCGTCCTTGGAAATACGGAAGCGCAGCGTGATCTGCCCGCTGATGCCCCGCTGCGCCGCCTCGATGGGATACGTCCACACCCGCTCGATCTGATGCTTGATACGGGCGAAGTAGGACGCGTACTTCGTCTCGGTCGTGTCGAGCGAAACCGTTTCGTCGTCGTCCGCGTCTTCCAGATGCTCCGTGTTCGTGTCCAGCGCGGCGTATTTGTCCGGGTCGAATCCGTCCAGCAGCGAGAGCGATCCCTTGGAGCCGGATCTGAGGCTCGACTGCGCATTGTCCTGCTGCTGGTCCTTGGACACCGCAGCGAACCGGCCGCGGTCGGAAAGCGGCAGCGCCATGCGGTTTGTCTCTTTCTTCTGCGTCGATTTCGACTGCGAAGCGCTCTTCTGCGGCGGAACCTCGGTTTTCTGCGTCGGGCGGTCCACCCCGGCCGATTTGGGAACCACGGTTTTCTTGCGCTGGTATTTTTTGATCTCGGTTTTTTTGCGGTTGGAGTGCGCCCGGCTGTCGTGGCTGGCGAGCAGGTCGGAGGTTTTGGGTTTTTCGATTTTTTCCGGTTTGGGCGCGTCGATGATGGTCCCGTGTTTGAGCTCGCTCTCCTTTTTCTTGGGCTCCGCGTACGTCACCTTGATGGGCGGGCGGGTGGCCGAAACCAGGGGACTGCTCGGCATCAACTCCTGAATGATCAACACCGCCAGGTGCAGGATCAGCGAAATCAGGATGAAGTGATTCAGCCGGGTCTGGGTCAGCATGCTGCGTTCCAGACCCATCCGGTCCACCGCCTGCGTCGCGCCTGAAATCTGACCGATCACGGAAACCCCTTTAGAGGGCATAGAGCTTTCCTCCTAGTAACCCTATAAGTGAAAGTACTTTACCTGTTAAGCAGCGCGGACGCAAGCCCGCATCCCCGCATTTTTACAGGGCAGGATTACCTTTGTAAGAAGGGTAAAATGTGTGGCGGGCGCCGGAAGCGGCGGGTTTTTCAAACGGCCGGTCCGGCGCTTTCCGGTGAGGAGCAGCGTTCTTCCCGCCGCACCTTGAGCCGCTCACAGGTCTTTAGGTACCAGCGGTGGGCGTTGGCCATGCGCGGGCCCGAACCGGGCGGCGCGACGAAATTCCCGTGCGCGTCGTACGCCGGCTGCGGCATGCGCAGCGTGCGGTGGAGGCGGTTCATGTAAGCGGGGAAATCCGCGTACATGGGAATCGCGCGTTGGAGGCCGGGCATCGCCTCCTCTTTAAAACGCGTCAGCGCGTCGCCGAAAGGATGGATGCGGCCGAGTCCCTCGTCGCCGTTCTGCTCGCGCGCATACAGCGTGAGTCCCTCGAAATCCTGCCAGTCCTCCAGCGCATCCACATCGGAAACGAAGGCGGGATCGCCGTGCAGTTTCGTGGCCAAAGGCGTGCCCAGAAGGATCGAAGCGGCGCGGTTGAAATTCCTCTGGTGCATGCCGAACTGATACACATCGTTTGGCCGCAGGCGTTTCAGGTCCGTGCGGAAATGCCTGAGGTGATCGAACAGCGCGGGCAAAATGCGGATCAGCCGCACAGGCAGGTCCAGCGCCTGTTTCAGACCGGCGTTGAAAATTTTTCCATCCTTGCGCATCGAGTGCAGCCGATTGATGATGTTGGGATCGACCCGCGTCAGATTGATCGGATAGACATTCGGTTCCTTGATGTCGTGCAGCGCCAGGGGGTTTTCGAAAATGCCGCGGTAGTGATAATTCCGCTGCACGAACTCGCTGTTTTCATCCTCAACGTGGCCGGGAAACATCTGCTGCTTGGAATTGAGCCACAGGATCAGGTTGTGGTCGCGGATCGTCTCATCGCGCAATACCTTCTCCAGATCGTACAGAAACGGCAAATCCCCCGGTTGAAACAGGATCATCTCGTCGGCGTCGAGCGACAGCCGGCTGCGTCCCAGAGCCAGCGTGTTGGAAAGGCTGAGATTGTCCGGATCCTCGCGCACGAAGGTGACTTTTTTATCCAGCGAACCCGTCATTTCCAGAAACCGGTCGAGCACCCGCTCCACTTCCTCGGAGCCGATGACCACGATTTCCTTCAAAGAAGAGGCGAGCAGGTTTCCCATCGCGTAGCACAAAAGCGGAATTCCGTTGATGAGAAACAGAAACTTCAGCCGGTCGATGTCGTCGTTTATCGCTCGCAGGATGAGATGGCTGATGCCTTTTTTCCCCGCGGCGATCTCCCGTTCGGCCTTTTCAATGCTCATCCGGTCCGCAAGATCGCGCGATTCAATGCGGTCGTGGCTGAAGCTGATGATGCACTTGTCGATGAAGGGTTTGTTCGCCGCGGAATTCATGAGGTGATTAAGGACCGAAAATTCATGAAAAACGCCGCATCCGTCAACACAGCGCTGTCCTCAAATGAGTCCGTAAGGAGTATTTCAATATTTATCATGATTCTTTTCCGGCTGACAAGCCGTTTTATCCGCACAGTCCCGGCCGCCGCCCGAAATTCGGGGAACGAAATTCGTAAAAATCCGTTTCCGCGAACCAAAAGTTTTCACGATCGAAGCCGTGATTCGATACATTATAAATACACTTGACCTTTATTTTTTATTAGACATACAATTGTTTATTCGCTTTAAAAAAAGGATATTGAATGGGAGATCAAAGCCATATCATCGAACTCATCGACCAGATCCTTGAGGAGACCGCGACTCTGCCGCATCTTCAGGAAAAAGTGTTCGATCTGAGGGATGCGCTGTTCCATTCCCAGCAGATGAACCAGCAGCTTTCCTTGAAAATAAAGACCCTGGAAGAAGCCGTTCAGAAACTGAAATCGCCCGCCCACCGGATCGGCACCGTCCTGGGCAAAGGGGAAAACGGCCTGTACCGGCTTGTGGTCGGCGGCACCGAATATCAGGCCGCCGTCTCGCCGGAGATCCTGGAAAAAGAGGCGCTCAAGACCGGCGATCAGGTGGCGCTCAACGAGGGCTTCGTCGCCATCGAAAAGCTGCCGCTGCCGAGCCAGGGTCCCGTGTCCACCGTCACCGGCAGGCTGGCCGACGGACACTGGCTGGTGAAGGGCGCGGGCGCGACCTCCGAATCGATGGTGCTGCATCATGACGACCTCGATCCCGCGACGCTCAAGGAAGGCGAGGACGTGTTCCTCGATTCCAATCAGAAAGTCATCCTTGGAATCCTGCCCAAGAAAACCGGGCGCACCCTGGTGGAAGACGATTTCGTTCCCGTGGACTGGAAGCATGTGGGCGGTCAGGAGCACGTGATCGAAGAGGTGCACAAGGTCATCGAGTATCCCATCCTGCATCAGGAGATATTGAGCCGCATGGAGTACCAGCTGCCCAAGGGGTTTTTGTTCTACGGGCCGCCGGGCTGCGGCAAAACGCTGATCGGCAGGGCCATCCTCACCGAGGTGATCCAGAAACTTTCCGAAAAGAACGACGCCAAGCTGGAAGGCCGGTTCATCCACGTCAAGGGACCGGAGATCCTCAACATGTGGCTGGGCGAGTCCGAGCGCCGGATCCGCGAGATCTTCAAGAAAGCGCGCGATTATAAGGAAAAAGGCCAGGTGCCGTTCATCTTCATCGACGAGGCGGAGTCCGTCCTCGGCACCCGCCAGGCGAGCCGCGGCCTCAACATCTCCAACACGCTGGTGCCGATGTTCTGCGCCGAGATGGACGGCATCGATTCGCTGCGCGACACCGTCGTCATCCTGGCCACCAACCGGCCCGACCTGATCGACCCCGCGATCCTGCGTCCCGGCCGGATCGACCGCAAGATCAAAGTGGGCCGCCCGGACCGCGCCGGCAGCAAAGCCATCTTGCGAGTGTATCTGAAAGAAAATCTGCCGCTCGAGCACGCCGATTTCGACGCCATGGCCGAGCCGTTTCTCGACAAACTGTTCACCCAGAGCCGCGACCAGGAAGTGCTCGTGCTCACGCTCAGAAACGGCGAATACAAAAAGCTGTACTGGAAGGACTTCATCTCCGGCGCCGTCATCGAGGGCATCGTCAAGCGCGTCAAGGAGCGCGCCATCGAACGCGCCATCAAGGGAGAAGAACTCAAAGTTTACGTGGACGATCTGCTGACCTGCCTTGAGACCGAATTCACCGAAAGCAGCCTGCTGCCCGCGGAGTCCAACATGGAAGACTGGCTGCAGCTGCTCGATATGGAATCGCACCAGGTGGTGCGCGTCCGCAAGCCCGGCGAGTCCGATCACGCCGCGGCCACCACCCTGAAACGGTCGATCATATGAGTGAGCGGGTTCCCCTGATGGGGATTGAAACCGAATTCGGCATCGTCCGGGAGGACGTGGAGTCCTCCGACCCGGTCGAGGAATCGATGCGCCTGCTGGCGGGCTGTGACATGCCGAGCGTGTTCCGCGCCTGGAACTACCGGCAGGAAAATTCCCACCTCGACCTGCGCGGCTTCCGCGTGCGCTCGCTCGCCCAGGACGAAGAGGAAGACGAATTCTGCGAGCAGGACAGGAAACGGCCGTACAGCTACTGGGAGATGAAGAGCGACCGGGTGCTGGCGAACGGCGCGCGGTTTTACAACGACCACACGCATCCCGAATACGCCACGCCCGAGTGCAACAGCGTGTTCCAGCTGGTGGCGCACGATCTCGCCGGCGAGCGCATCGTGCAGGACTGCGCCGACTTAAGAAACCGCGAGCTGGGCGATGACGTGGTGCAGATCTTCAAGAACAACACCGATTACAGCGGCCACAGCTACGGCACCCACGACAATTACCTGATCCCCAGACAACTCGACTTCGACGTCTGGGTCGAAGGGCTGGTGCCGTTTCTCATCACAAGGCAGCTTTTTACCGGTGCAGGCAAGGTCGGCTGCGAGACAAAAGGCGAGACCTTTTCCGGCCTGCAGCTCAGCCAGCGTTCCGATTTCATCGAGTCGGTGCTGAGCATCGAAACGATGACGCAAAGGCCCATCATCAACACGCGCGACGAGCCGCACGCAAGCCCGGAGAAATTCCGCAGGCTGCACCTGATCCTGGGCGACGCGAATCTCTCCGCCTACGCGACGCTGCTCAAGATCGGCACGACGCGGCTGGTGCTGTCTTTGATCGGCGGCGGACAATGGCGGACACCCTTCACGCTCAAGAATCCGGTCGGCGATGTGCGGCGCATCTCGCGCGAACGCAACGTGCTTTTGGAACAGGCGTCGGGCCGCACCGTGACCGCGCTCGAAATCCAGGAAGCCTATCTGGAATGCGCGGAAGCCAATTTCAAGGGCCACTGCAAAGAGACCGAATGGATCCTGAGCGAGTGGCGGCGCACGTTACACGAATTCAGGCACAGCCCGGACAAGCTGTCCGATCGCATCGACTGGGCCATCAAGGAAAAGCTGTTCACCGAATTCATGCAGGAGGAAAACCTGACCTGGGACGATCCCTGGCTCAAAAGCTGCGATCTGGAATACCACAACCTCAACCCGGAGCGCGGCCTGTACCGCGGGCTGCAGCAGCAGGGCAGGGTGCACGAGGTGTTTTCCGGGGAAGAGGTGAACCAGGCTGTGCACAAGCCGCCGGAGGGCACCCGCGCCATGGTGCGGGGGCTGATGGTGGAGAACGAACGGGACAACATCAAGAGCATACACTGGACGGGCGTGGAGTTTGCGGACGGCACGGAGCTGGATCTGTCGTCCGTGGTGAGCTCCGCCGACGTCGAGAAGATTCTCAACTCCAACAAGGAGCGTTTCGCATGGATATGAACGATCCCTTGAGACGGGAAGAAAAGAAGGAATCCACGCCCGACCGGCACGACAGCGGCCCTTCCAGGCCGGATGTGTCGCGGCCCGGCCGGGACGATCTGCTGAAGCGGATGAAGAAGGTGGACCCCAAGCAGTCCGAACGTTACAAGCAGCGCACCGGTCAATGACAGCCCCTGCCGATGCCAGCCCCGGCGATTTTTTCGAGCTCCTGAGACAGTCCGGATACCGTCTGCCCGCCCCCGGCAGCACCGCGCCCGGGGACGGCAAGTTCAACGTGACCCAGGGCACCACCGTGCTGGCGTTTCATTACGATCAGGGCGTCCTGGTCGCGGGCGACCGCCGCGCCACGGCGGGCAACGCCATCATGTACGAGCACTGCGACAAGGTGCTCCCCATCGACGACTATTCGCTGATGGCCATCGCCGGCGTGCCGGCGACCGCGTTCGAGATGGCGCGCATCCTCTCCCACAACTTCGAGTACTACCGCCGCTCGCAGATGCAGCCGATGAGCACCGAAGGCAAGATCCGCTCGCTCTCCAAGCTGCTCAAGGAAAACGCGGGCATGGCGATCCAGGGACTGGGCGCCGTCAGCCCCATCTTTGCGAGCTACGACATCCGCAAGGACAAGCCGTTCATCTATTTTTACGACCTTTTGGGCGCGGAGTTCAAGATCCTCACGCACACGGCGACGGGTTCCGGCTCCCCCATGATCCGCGGCATTCTGGAACACGAGGACCTGTGGGGCGAGAAGCCGCTCGCCAGCCGCAGCGAGACCCAGGCGGCGACGCTCGCCATCCGCCTGTTGCAGACCGCCGGTCAGTTCGATTCGGCCACCGGCAAGGCGCGGCCCGAGGACAACATCTTCCCCATCGTCGCCGTCATCACCAAAAACGGCTACCGCTTCATCGAAGAGAAGGACATGGCCGACCTGTATGCGAAAAGCATGCACCGGGGCTGAACCATGCGCGAGCGAGACATAAAGCGCCCACAACAGAGAGAACCGCATGTTTGAAGAACCGTTCCGCTGGATGGAGGCCATCTCCACCCGCCACAGCTATGTGCGCGAGAAGCTGCGCAAGGGGCAGCCCGTGTTCGCGGTGCCTTACAACGAAGGCGCGCTGTTGTTCGGGTTTTCGCCGCAGCCGGGAAAGATCTTCGAGCTGTACGACCGCATCGCCATGGGCGGACTGGGTCATCCCGCCGATGTGGAAAAGCTGCGCATGACGCTGCTCGACATGGCGCATCTGGAAGGGTTCAACCGCTCCGCCGAGGACGTGACCGTCAGCCGCATGCTGCAGTTCGGCGTCGCGCCGGTGCTCAAACAGAATTTCGAGGAGGTCATGCGCGCGCCCTACCTGATTCAGCTGATGCTGGTGGAGCTGGACGTGGAAGGCAAGCCGCAGATCTTTCGCATGAACTACGACGGCTACTGGGAACGCCTCGCCAAAGGCGGCGTCCTCTGCGGTGACGACAAGGTGATGGACTGGATCGACAAAAAAATCGCCGCAACGCCGTTTGCCACCTTCACGCTGGATCAGGCGCTCGCGGAAGTCTGCCGGCTGTGGGAGGAAGGGAAAAAGCAGGCCGAAAACGGCATCGACGCCCAGGACGACGGCGACGGCCTGCCGCGGACGGTGCGCGAGGCGTTCGAGAACTGGAACCTGGAAGCCGCGGTGCTGTGCCATGAAATAAAACGAAAATCCATTTACCGGCCGGTCACGCAACAAGAAATCGAAACCCTCAAAAAGGCGGTCGCCAAATCATGAAAAAACGCATTTACGGACTGGAAACCGAATACGGCCTGTTGATCCGCGACAACGAGTTCCGCTACGATCCCGTCGAGATCGCCAACCGGATCAAAAACCATGTCTTCTCCAAGGGCATGGGCGTGCTCGACCTGCATTACCGCGCCAACGACGAGCCTCCGGGAAACGGCGGATTCCTGTCCAACGGCGGCCGCCTGTACCTCGACATGGGGCACCTGGAATACGCTTCCCCCGAATGCTCCAACCTGGTGGACCTCATCACCTACGACCGCGCCGGCGATCAGTTGATTCAGGATGCGGTCGAGGATTTGGGCTGGGCCGAACAGGTTTCGATCATCAAGAACAACGTCGACCTGGAGACCAACGCCACCTTCGGCTGCCACGAAAACTATCTCGTCAGCCGCTCGTTTCCATTCGACGAGCGCGACAACCTGAAACTGCTGTCCGCATTTCTGGTGACGCGCCAGATCTTCTGCGGCGCCGGCCGCATCGGCGCCTGCAACCCGCATCCGTTCCGCGACTGGGACGGCATCTCGATGGACGTGCAGGACGAAGAGGAAGTGAACTTCCAGATTTCCCAGCGCGCCGACCACATCCCCAACGAGTTTTACCGCTGGGTGCAGTACAACCGCGCCATCGTCAACACGCGCGACGAGCCTCTGTCCGACCCCAGCAAGTACCGGCGCATCCACCTTTTGGTCGGCGACTCCAACATGAGCGAGTTCGCCTCCGCGCTCAAGATGGGCACCACCGCGCTCATGCTCGAGCTGATGGAGCTGGGCCTCGCCAACCGCGAGTGGATCCTCGCCGAATCGGTGGGCGCCATGCGTTCCATCTCCCGCGACGCCGAGTTCAAATGGGAGATCGCCCTGCGCGACGGCAACCGCTCCACCGCCCTCGAATTGCAGCTGGAGATCATGGCCGTGGCGAAAAAACACCTGGCCGGTTCCAGCCGCGAGACCGACTGGGTGCTGACCCATTGGGAGTCGATCTTAAACGACCTCCCCAAAGGCCCGGAAGCCCTGCTCGGCCGCGTCGACTGGGCCAGCAAGTACTGGATGCTGCGCGAATTCCAGAGTGAAGAGAATCTCGACTGGCAGGACCCCTGGCTCAAAAGCCAGGACCTCGAGTACCACAACCTCAACCGCGAGCGCGGCCTGTATTGGGGACTCGAGGAAAGCGGCGACGCGTTCCGCAAAAGCAACGACGCTGCCGTCACGCACGCAAAGACCAATCCGCCCAAAGGGACGCGCGCCGACGGGCGCGGCGAGCTCATCAAGGCCCTCATGGGCACCCACGCCGGATACCTGATCGACTGGATCGGATTCCGCCTGAGCAAGAACGAAGAACCCTTCCTCATGGTGGACCCGTTCATCTCCTACAAGTCCGAGATCCGCGAGTATTTAAAAAGCATGGACCTCCTGCCTCCGGAATCCGGTAAAACCAAAGACAAAGACTGAAATCCATCGCTAGCCTGAAACGCGCGAATGCTTCCCGTCCGCGCGGCGGGGGATCGGCGTTGTGCACGCATGCCTCCATGCGAATTATTTTGGCACCTTGCGGAATAAATTGCTATATTTGGAAATCCTTTTCCCACTCAAACAACTCATTGAAAAATGGAAAATTGTCTTTTTTGTCGAATCGAAAAAGGAGAAATCCCATCTGAAAAAGTATACGACGGGAAAACCCTGTTCGCGATCAAGGACATCAACCCGCAGGCACCGGTTCACCTTCTGATCATTCCCAAAAAGCACGTTGCGACCCTTTGGGAGATCGACGCCAGCGACGATGTCTGGAACGGTTCGGTGTTTTCCGTCGCCAACGAACTGGCGAAAGAGAACGGCCTGAGCGAAACAGGGTACCGGCTGGTGCTCAACTGCGGCGAAGGCGCCGGTCAGTCCGTCTTTCACATTCACTTCCACCTGTTGGGTGGCAGGGGCCTCAAATGGCCTCCGGGGTGAAGCGATGGTCACAGCGGAAACACTCTACGAAAAACTGAAGGACATCCAGGTGGGCAACCCGGTCTGCAAGTTCACCCGCGAGACCTGCGAAACCCTCATGCCCACGATCAAGAGGATCGAGGAGCTCAAGCGCGAAAAAAACGCCATCGTGCTGGCGCACAATTACGTCGCGCCGCAGATCCTTTACGGCGTCGCCGACCACACCGGCGACTCCTTCGGCCTGTCCAGAACCGCGCGCGATTCCGACGCCGATGTCATCGTGTTCGCGGCGGTGCGCTTCATGGCCGAGACCGCGAAGATCCTGAATCCCGAAAAGACCGTGCTCGACCCGAATCCCAACGGCGGCTGCACCCTCGCCGACGGCATCACCGCAGGCGATGTGAAGCGGCTGCGCGCCGAGTTTCCCGACCACACCTTCGTGTGCTACATCAACACCACCGCCGCGGTGAAGGCGCAGTGCCACGTGTGCGTGACTTCGTCCAACGTGTACAAAATCATCGAGCGCATCGATAACGATAAAATCTTTTTCCTGCCCGACCGTCTCATGGGCGAGAACGTCATCAAGCACCTGACGAAAAAAGGCGTGCACAAGCAGATCGAAGTGTACGACGGCACCTGCTACGTGCACGAAGAGTATCAGCCCGAAAGCATCGACCAGGTGCGCAAAAACTTCACCGGCGTCGAGGTCCTCGTGCACCCCGAATGCCAGCCCAGCGTCGTGGACAAGGCCGATTTCGTCGGCAGCACCTCCGGCATGCTCAACCACGTGCGCCAGTCTGACCGCGACACTTTTTTCCTGCTCACCGAATGCGGGCTCACCGGCGTGTTGCAGTCCGAGTTTCCCGAACGCAAGTTCGTCGGCAGCTGCACCACCTGCCGCTACATGAAATCCAATTCGCTGGAGGACATTTTAAACGTCCTCGAAAACCCCCGGTCCGGCAACATCATCACACTCAGCTCCGACGTGCAGAAGGACGCCCTGCGTTGCGTCGAGCGCATGTTCGAATACGCCGAGTGACCTCCCGCACAGCGGCTTCACCGATCCCGAATCCATAAAAAAAACTCTCCCTAAGGGAGAGGGTGGTCTGGAATAACGCAGACGCTGTTCGATTTTTACTTGTTTGCTGTCGAAGTCTGATGCGGGCCGGGAGTGTGGACGGGAATCCGTCCCACGGATGTGAAGGAAGGGGAGCGTTTAAAAATGCAGATCCGGGTCCATGCTTTGATGCAGGACGCGGACGATTTCGATGCCTTTTGGAATGCGCCGGTAAAAGATCAGATGTTTGCCCGCGGGATATTTAGAATACCCTTCCCGGATGTCATCGCAGGATCTTCCCAACCCGGGATTGGCCGTCAACGCCTGAAAGGATTGCTCCAGATCGCGAATATACTGATCGGCCTGATCTTCCCCCCGGTTTTCAATAGTGAATTGCCAGATGCCTTCGAGGTCTTCAACCGCTTTGGGCCGAAGCAGGCATTCAGCCATTCTTTTTTCTTTTTTTCACCGAAGACAAAAAGGAACCCGCCTTGAATTTTTTTGCGGGGCCGCTGTTTTCCCCTTCGATCAACGCCGCGCGCAGGGCCTGAACTTTCGATTCGTGTTCTTCCAGCAGCCTGAGGCCCGCGCGCACCACCTCGCTGGCCGAGCCGTAGCGTCCCTGTCTGCAGGTCGATGAACTCATTGAAGTGTTCCTGCTGGGAAATCTGCAGGTCGATAGACTACTTGTTTATATTTCTATAGAAGTGTTCACCGAGAAATAAATGAATGAAATTTGTTTAAATTATAAAGTTGTAGTGAATAATAATTCCCAAAGGTAAACCTATAAGAGTTCCATTGAGTTGACCCATAAACTTATACTTCACACGATCTGCATCACTCAGAACCCTCTCTCCTGTTAATACATAATGGCCTTCTTGTTCCAGATTAATTCTTTTCATTGTTATTGAGTCGCCTATATTTTTCGCTATTCCAAAAAGTATCATTACGCTGTAAATAATTACTGGAATCATGCTAAGCGTATAGCCAAAGTATTTCATCAGCATACTAGCTCCAACAATGCACAATACACTGGAGCATATTCCCGTAAACCCCAATGCTATAGAAATAGGCTTGGATAAATATATATCAGTTAACGCTACAGCTTTTAAAAGAATGTTCCCGAGCAGGGCCAGACTTAATGCGTAAAAAAGCAAAATAACAACAAAAGATGCGATATGGAAAATAATTTCCATAAGAATCCTTCCTTTGTTCGTTTTTGAATTTTGCGCATCTACAGTTGCCGCGCCGGTTTATTTTGGGCCCGTCATCTTTTCCGGGCGCACCTTCTCGTCGAACTCCTCGGCGCTCATCAGGCTCAGCGCCACCACCGCTTCCTTGAGCGAGGTGTTTTCCTCGTAGGCTTTCTTCGCCACCTTGGCGGCGTTGTCGTAGCCGATGTGCGGGTTGAGCGCCGTCACCAGCATCAGCGAATTTTTCAGGTGCGCTTCGATGGCCAGGTGATTCGGCTGGATGCCCACGGCGCAGTGGTTGTTGAACGATTCCGAAGAATCCGCGATCAGCCGGATCGATTGCAGCAGGTTGTAGATCATCACCGGCTTGAACACGTTGAGCTCGAAATTGCCGGAGCTGCCGCCCACGTTCACCGCTGTGTCGTTGCCCAGCACCTGCGCCGCCACCATCGTCATCGCTTCCGACTGCGTCGGGTTCACCTTCCCTGGCATGATCGAGCTTCCCGGCTCGTTGGCGGGCAGCGTGATCTCGCCGATGCCGCAGCGCGGCCCCGAACCCAGCCAGCGGATGTCGTTGGCGATCTTCATCAACGAGCAGGCGATCGTTTTCATCACGCCGCTGGCCTCGACGATCGCGTCGTGCGCGGCCAGGGATTCGAACTTGTTGGGCGCGGTGACGAACGGCTGGCCGGTGAGCGACGCGATCTCTTCCGCCACCATCACCGCGAAATCGCGGTGCGAGTTGAGCCCCGTGCCCACCGCCGTGCCGCCCAGCGCGATCTGGTACAGGCGCGGCAGGCAGCTCTGGATGCGGTCGAGCGAATAATCGAGCTGCGTGCGGTAGCCGCTGAATTCCTGCCCCAGCGTCAGCGGCGTCGCGTCCATCAGGTGCGTGCGGCCGATCTTGATGATGTCCTTGAACGCCTCGGTCTTCTGCCTAAACGTGTCGCGCAGCTGCGTCACCGTCGGGATCAGCCGCTCGTGAATGCGGTCCACCGCGGCGATGTGCATGGCCGTGGGAAAGGTGTCGTTGGAGGACTGGCCCATGTTCACGTGATCGTTGGGGTGGACCGGCGTTTTCGATCCCATTTTCCCGCCGCTGATCTCGATGGCGCGGTTGGCGATCACTTCGTTGCTGTTCATGTTGCTCTGCGTGCCGCTTCCGGTCTGCCAGACGCGCAGGGGAAAATGGTCGTCGAGTTTGCCTTCGATCACCTCGTCGGCGGCCTGGACCATCAGGTCCTTTTTCTCCGCGTCCAGAAGGCCGAGCTTGCAGTTGACGATCGCCGCCGCCTTTTTCAGGATGCCCATGCCGCGGATGATCTCGCGCGGCATCGTTTCCGTGCCGATGTCGAAATGGATCAGCGACCGGGCCGTCTGCGCGCCGAAGTAGCGGTCCGCCGGGACCTGGATTTCCCCCATGCTGTCAGTTTCAATGCGATGTTCCATCTTCCCCTCCCTCAAAATAATCGAGCCCCGATCCCGCGACCGCGGGCCCAAACAACAAAGCTTCCCCTAAAAAAATAAAAAGTTCCCCGCAAAACCGGCGGGCGCACCGGAAAATTGAGCGCGAAGCCGGATCACGCCGCCACGAGGCGTAATCGCCACCGGCCGGAGCCCGCGTCAGGGTTTGAAGTACTCCGCCGCTTCCGGCAGGTGTTCTTCGAGGTACGCCTTCAGTTTTTTCAGCAGCCTGCCTTCCGCCTGCCGCACCGCCTCGCGGGTGATGCCGTGGTTATCGCCGATCGCCTGCAGCGACAGCGGCGATTCGGACAGCACCCGGTCGTTGAGGATTTCCGTTTCAATGGGCTTGAGATCGACCGTAAACTGCGCCAGCTTGTCGCGCAGCCGCTGGCGGAAAAGATCCGACTCCACCTGTTGCTCCGTGGAATCGGAGTGGGCCAGCGAATTTTCCGGCGTCACCGGGCTGTCCGGATGCACCGGCGCGTCCATCGACACATCCGCCGCCCCCAGGCTGGCTTCCACGTCGATCACCTCGCCCTCATCGACGCCGAACCGCTCCGCCAGCAATTTGGTCGTCGGCGCGAACCCCTCCCGTTCCAGTTTTTCCTTTTCCCGTTTCAGGTTGAACAGCAGTTTGCGCCGCGCGTTGGTCGTGCCCACCTTCACCAGCCGCCAGTTGTCGATGATGTATTTCAGCATGTACGAGCGGATCCACCAGGTCGCGTACGCGGACAGCCGGACGCCGCGGAACGGGTCGAAGTTCTTGACCGCCTTCATGAGCCCCACGTTGCCTTCCTGAATGAGGTCCATGAGGTTGTTCCATTCGCGCTTGAACGTCATGGCGATGCGGACCACCAGCATGAGATGCGACGTCGTCAGCCGGTACGCCGCGTTGAGGTCCCCTTCTTCCTTGAACTTGACCGCCAGCCGGTGCTCTTCCTCTTCGGTGAGCATCTCATGGCTCTGGATTTCCTGCAGGTACGCCGTCAGCGGATCGCGCGGAACCAGCGAAGCGTCGGTCCGCTTGACGGGAAGCAGCGATTCTTCGGGTTTTTCGTGACCCTCAAGCTCTTCTGGTGATATGTCTTTGTTCATCGATCCTTAAGTCTGTGCGGCCCGGGTCTCGGAAAGCTGAAAATTCAAGCGTTTTCACGAGCCGGGCCGGGGGCGGCCTGAGCTTTAAAAACCTTGCGCCGTCCTTGAATTCAATGCTGGTAGAAACTAGAATAGAAGCATGGCACGCATCGCATTGATAGGCATCATCATCGCCGTTTTCATCTGGATGGTTCGGCTGTTTTTTGCCTCTCCCGAAAAAAAAGCAACACGGGAAATGGTCAAGGATCCGAACTGCGAAACCTACGTTCCCAAGAACGAAGCCCTGGAAAAAACGGTGGGCAAGGAAAAGTTTTTCTTCTGCAGCGAAAAGTGCGCGGAGGAATACACGCAAAAAAAAGCCTGAATTTCCGGACACTTCGTTTCCCGCCGAAATTCCGTTACAATGCCTACACAGCACCCGTATCAAGGTGTTTTATTATAACAGACGACGCCCGCGCGCCGGAGGACATTTCCCTGCCTGGCCGGTGGGCGCGATCCGGGAAAAAGTCATGAAAAGAATACGGTTCACGGTGATCGGGGCTTGCCTGCTGCTGTTTTTGACCCACTCCGCGGCTGCGGAGACGGACTGCCCGCCGCTGGAGAAAAAACGCGTCAAAGTCGAAGGCTGGATCTCCAAGAAATTCAAAAAACAGAAAAAAGCCATCAAAAAGGAATTCGCCGAGCTCGGGCACACGCGCGTGGTCCTCAAAGTGTTTCCCATGGGGAACACCGCCAAAGTCGTCGCCGTGGGCCGCTGCGTCCCCGCGCCCCACGCCCGTCACATCCTCAACACCGCCTTGAAATACACCGGCGGGATCGAAAGCCTGGTGAACCAGGGATTTCTCGCGCCGCACTGGGTGGGCATCGGCACCACCGTGTTCGACGAGCCCTCCCAGCAGATCGTCAACGCCGAGCAGGTGCAGCAGCTTCTGGACCCCAAGCTCAGCACCGAGGAATTTCAAGCCTTGTACCGGAAGTTTTCCGTGCAGGACGAAACCGTTCCCTTTTTCGGATTGCAGCGTCCCAATGCCAAAAAATTCGAAAACCCTTAACGCAGGCAGACCGTTTCCCGTTCTATGCGGTGTTTTGGCAATCGTTTGCGCCGCTTTGAGCCTGCCTTGCTTCTCAGGCATGGCTGCCGCCGCCGAACCGGCGGTCTGCCGGCCGGTGACCGAAAAACCGGTGATGCTCGAAGCCTGGATTTCCAAGCGCTACGAAAAAGAATGGCGTCAGGTGAAGCGGGAATTTTCCGAAATGGGGAGAACGCGCGTGCGCCTGTGGATCTATCCCGCCGACAACCCGTCCCGCATCGTCGCCATCGGACGCTGCGTGCCGGCGTACATCGCCCGGCACGCGCTGAGAAAAACGCTGGATTACTACGGAGAGGTGAAAGGACTGGTGCATCAGGGGTTCATCTCGGCCCACTGGGTCGGCGTGGCGACCTCCCTGTTCGCCGAAAGCTCGCTGCAGCCGATCACCCGCAAGCAGGTGGCGAAGCTTCTCGACCCGGCACTGGAAACGCCCGAGTTTCAGAAGCTCTACCGCGCCTACACCCGCCAGGACGAAACGGTGAAGGCCTTCGGCCTGGAGCTGCCCAACCCCAAACTGCTCGAAGATTGAACGGCCCGCCTTCATAACTCATCATTCCATTGAGCTTGTCCCGCTCCGGGGACGGGGCCCGCCGGTCGAAAAGGAAAAAATTCTGGGAACCTGCGCAACAACTTCCGTCTGCGCTGAACCGCCGAACCTGTTCCCACTCCGGGGACGGGGCACGTCAGTAAACCGGAGAGGAGCACTCGAGGTGTGCCGACGACCCACAGTGAGCTTTAGAGCGATCGACCTGTCCCCCCCTCCGGGAGCGGGGTGCGTCGGGGATCAGGGCGAATGACTTTTGACGTATGCCGAACGAGTTTCGCCTGCACCGAATCGCTGGACCTGTCCCCTCTCCGGGGTACCGGAGTCAGTCGCGGCGCACCAGGCGCACCGCATGCGAGATGGTCTTGTCGTCCTTGCGGTACCAGTAGGGGCAGCCGTTCACATAGAACAGGATCTGCGCTTCCTTGCCGCGCGTGTCGCTGGTCCAGGTGCAGTTGCCCATGCCGGGCGGGAACACCGAATCGATGTTGATGTCGCCGCCCTTGAAATCCTTGTTCAGGTGGTTTTTATCGAACAGAGATGCCGCCTCGTGCACAGTGGGCAGACGCCAGTCCGCGTGGCCGCCGAAATCCTTGGCGTTCTTGTCTTTCGCGTACTGTTCCGCTTCCTCAAAGGTCACTTCCTTATCGAGATCCAGCCGCGAATCGTTGGCAAGCCAGGTCAGGCTGGTCAGAGAATCGTAAATCGTGCCGTCGTCTTTCTTCAAAAACCGCGACTTGTTTTTATCCATGCTTCGCCTTTCTCCATAAAACAGACAACCGGCCCCAAGCCGGACAGGGGCGTGGCTTTGCCTTGGCAATCAATCATTTGCGGGTGAACAGGCAACAAGGGTAGCAGAAATCATTCGAGTCTGTAAAGGTCTTCCCGGCGGTCTTCGAACAGATGGTTGCGGGCGTTGAGAAACTTGTCGCGCGCCTTGTCCAGATCGATGGAGACCACCTGGATCTCCTCCTGATCGCGCGACGCCCGGTACAGAACATGACCGTGCGGGTCCACCACCTGGCTCTGGCCGATGAAGTCCAGCGTTTCCCCGTCGATGCGTTCCTCGCGTCCGACCCGGTCCGCCGTGACCACGTAGATCTGGTTTTCCAGGCAGCGGGTGATCATCGCCTCCGGGCAGTGTTTGAGCACCAGGTTGGCGGGATGGGCGATCAGGTCCGCGCCCTGAAGCGCCAGCGTGCGCGCCGTTTCCGGAAAACGCCAGTCGAAGCAGATCATGATGCCGATGCGCGCGATGCCGATGTCGTGAACCTGCAGCGGCGAATCGCCGGGATCGAACACCTCCTTTTCCCGATCGAACAGGTGCGCCTTGCGGTAGGTGGCCACCAGCCCTTTGGGGCTCGCGAGCAGCGCGGAGTTGTAGACCTTGTCGCCGTCCCGTTCCGCGAACCCGCCGACGATGTGCGCGTTGAGATTTTTCGCCAGCGACACCAGCGTCGTGCAGGTGGTGCCGTCCGGAACCGTTTCGGCAAGGTCGAACGCTTCGGCGCGGTCCTTGAACTGGTAACCGGTGGCGAACAGCTCCGGCAGGACGAACAGGTCCGCCGAGGCTTCCGCAAGCACGCTGACGATGCGGGCCAGGTTGCTTTCCTTCGCCCCGAACACCGGGTTGTTTTGAATGAAGCCGACTTTCATCATGAAAAAGCGAATCGGATCGGAAGCGCACGCGCTCCCCGAATTGCAGGTTCCGTTGAATTTAAGGATAAAGATCTCAAAAGGGTGTGACAACCCTTAAATGAAAGGGCGATCCGGAAGGAGAGTGCAGAACGCGCGCAGCAGGGTGTACGCCGCGTCACAGCCGCGAGGAGCGGTGCCGCAAAAGGTGGTCGATGAGGGTGAGCGCGACCATCGCTTCCGCAATGGGAACCGCGCGCGGCGAGACGCAGGGATCGTGACGGCCTTCCACGCGGATCTTGGCGGCCTTGCCCTTGCGCGTCACCGTGTCCTGCTCTTTGTTGATGGAAGAAGTGGGTTTGACCACGAACCGCAGCACGATGTCCGCGCCGTTGGAGATGCCGCCGAGCACGCCGCCGGCGTTATTGGTGCGCGTGGTGATCTTTTTGTTCTTCGTCACGAACGCGTCGTTGCATTCCGAACCCAGCATCGTCGCCGCCTGGAAGCCGATGCCGATCTCCACGCCCTTGACCGCCGGGATGCTCAGCATCGCCTTGGCGAGGTCCGCGTCCAGCCGGTCGAACACCGGCTCCCCCAGTCCCGCGGGCACGCCCCTGGCGATCACCTCCACCACGCCGCCGACCGAATCGCCCTGCTTGCGCGCCTGCATGATGTGCTCCACCATTTTTTCCGCCGCTTTTTTATCCGGGCAGCGAACGATGTTTTTTTCAATCTCTTTTAAATTGAGCGTTTGCGCGACGTGCGGGCCGATCTGCCGGGTGAACCCGATCACCGTGATCTTTTCCCTGCGCAGCAGTTTTTTGGCGATCGCGCCCGCGGCCACCCGGCCTACCGTTTCCCGGGCGCTCGAACGCCCGCCGCCGCGGTAGTCGCGAAAACCGTATTTTTGATCGTAGGTGAAATCCGCATGCCCCGGCCGGTAAAGATCTTTGATCAGTTCGTATTTAGAGGAATCCGCGTCCTGATTTTCCACCCACATGGAAATGGGCGTTCCCGTGGTCTTGCCCTTGAACACGCCCGACAGGATGCGGATGCGGTCGCCTTCCTTGCGCGTGGTGGTCACCTTGCTCTGACCCGTGCGGCGGCGGTCCAGCTCTTTTTGAATCTCCGCTTCCGTGATCGCGAGCCCTGCGGGGCACCCTTCCACGACCACACCCACACCGGCGCCGTGGGACTCTCCCCAGGTGGCGATTTTAAAAAGTTTTCCGTAGGAATTTCCTGACATGGCCTCAAGACCGTTGCATCGGGATGGCACATTCACGCATGCGCGCGATTCGGGATGTCACAAAAACGATCCTGAAACGCAGCGGCGCACGCGCGTCGATTCGATAAAACCTGAGATTTGCAAACGAAAGAGGGGAAAGACGACTTTGGGAATTCCGCTCACAACAGGTTGGGCTGGGGGTGATGGTTGCGGAAGAGAAGGAAGAAGGCTTGGGAGAGGGGCAGAACGGCAGTTCTGCTTTCCCTCCCGATTCCAAGAATGCTAAGAAACGGGATGCGGATTTTTGAAAAACAAGACGCGGCTTTGAGCCGTCAACTGAAGAGACTTGAAAAGTCATTCATGATCAACAAGTTCCCGCAACTCTTTGCCCGCCTTAAAAAAAGGAACTTTTTTTGCGGGCACATCCACCTTGTCTCCTGATTTCGGGTTGCGACCGATACGGGCGTTTCTTTCGCGGATTCTGAAACTCCCGAATCCTCGAAGCTCGACTTTCTTTCCTTGACTGAGGGATTCGGTAATGCTTTGAAACACCGTGTTGACGACGATTTCAGTTTGTTTCTTGGTCAGATTGATTTGGTTCGCGACTTTTTCAACCAGCTCTGCCTTAGTCATTAATCAGCCCCCCGCCCAGCAAATTAATATCTTGGTATGTTTGTAGGAGTAAGTTCGCTCGAAAGTATAGCACTAAAGTCAATGAAGTCAAGCCCTTTACAAGCACCTGCGGATTTTTTTTTTGCTTAATTTCCGGTCAACAAAATCGAATCTATCGCAAAAGTCAATCTAAAAGTGATGACTAAGGAGGGTAATTTTAAAGAATTTTAATGAAATAGGGGGCGAGTTTTCAGCGCGAAAGACCCCGGCCGGCGCCGCGGGCAAGCAGCTAACAGATTATTTTTCAGGGAACTGTCCAGAGGAACTGGAGCGAGGGGATGCGCTCGGCGGTGAAAGAACTTTTCAATTCCCTGTAAAACGCCGCCTGCATGAGCCAGTCGAGCAAATGCACTTTTTCGGTTTCCTGAACCACTTTCGGCGTTCCCTGGATGCCGACCTGTTCCGCCAGGTGTTCGATGCTGTCCTGCAATCCGCCGAGCCGGTCCACCATATTCATTTCCAGAGCCTGGCGGCCCGTGAACACCCTTCCGTCCGCCACCTTTTGCACATCTTCCGGCGGCATCTGCCTGCCTTCGGAGACCGCTTCGATGAACTGTTCCTGCACGTCGTCCACCAGCCGCTGCAGAAGTTCCCGGTCTTCCTTGGAAAGCGGTTTCACCGGCGAACCGGCGTCCTTGAACTTGCCGCTCTTGATCACTTCCGGGCGGATGCCCACCTTCTCGATCAATTCTTCCACATTGGAGAACGCCATGATCACGCCGATGCTTCCGGTCAGCGTTCCCGGATTGGCGAAGATCGTGTCCGCGGCGCTGGCGATGTAATAACCGCCGGAGGCGGCGACACTTCCCATCGACGCGTAGATCTTTTTCTGCGATGCCTTCACCCGCAGCACGGCGTCGTAAATCTCCTGCGACGGCGCCACGCCGCCGCCGGGAGAGTCGATCCGGACCACGATGCCGCGGATGTGATCCGCATCGCGGTACTTGGCGAGCTGGCGGACCACCTCCTGGGATTCGGTGATCATGCCGCGCACTTCCACCAGGGCGATCGCCTCGCTGCCGCCGCCCATCCCGTCATCGCGGAACAGCGACGAGACGATCGAGGTGACCACCAACAGCAGGCCGGCGCCCAGAATGAGATAGAGCAGGGTTTTTCCGAAGGAGCGTTTGGGTTTGCGGGGACTTGAAAATTCCATGCGGTCGCACCAGAAAGATTCAAACCGATCAGCATTGTATATACAGAATTTTTAATGACAAAGCAAAAGGTATCCCGATGTGGAGGCCGTTCGAAAAAGGACGCTCCGTGCGGCACGGTGAAGGGAGGAGGTGGCGCCGGGATGGATGCAGCCAGGATCGAAAAACGCGGGCAAAAAGAAACGGCGGCTCATCTACGAGCCGCCGTCCGGTGAAACAGGTTTGCTAGCCGGGCCCAGGCGGGAAAATTCCGCCGCGGCCGGGAGACACTCAGTGGTTGTCCTCTTCTTTCATGCTTTCGATCTGCGCCTGCTCCTGCTCGATGGCCGGAATGTCGAGGTTCTCCTCGTACGCCTTGATGCTGAGCGCGATCTTTTTGCTGGAGGTGTCCACCTTGATCACCTTGGCCTTGATCTCGTCGTCCACCTTGACCACCTGGTCCGGATGGCTGACTTTCTGGGAACTGAGCTGCGACACATGGATCAGCCCTTCCAGCCCGTCGCCGAACTCGGCGAACGCGCCGAAACTCGTCACTTTGATGATGGTTCCGCTGACTTCCGTGCCCACCGGGTAATTTTTCGCGATGTCGTCCCAGGGGTCCGGCTCCAGCTGCTTGACGCCCAGCGAGATGCGGCAGTTTTCCTTGTCGATGCTGAGCACCACCGATTTGACCTTGTCTTTCTTTTTCAACATTTCCGAAGGATGCTTGATCTTTTTCCAGCTCAGGTCGGAGATGTGGATCAGTCCGTCCACCCCGTCTTCCAGTTCCACGAAGGCGCCGAAATCCGTGAGGTTGCGCACCATGCCCGACACTTCCGAACCGATCGGGTATTTTTCGTCGATGCTCTCCCACGGATTCGGTTCGATCTGCTTCATGCCCAGGGAGATGCGCTTGCGGTCCTTGTCCAGCGTCAGGACCACCGCTTCGACCTCGTCGCCGATCGACACCACCTTGCTCGGGTGCTTCACATGCCGGCTCCAGCTCATCTCCGAAATGTGCACCAGCCCTTCGATGCCCTTTTCCAGTTCCACGAACACGCCGTAATCGGTGATGCTGACCACCTTGCCCTTGATGCGCGTGTCGACCGGAAATTTCTGATCCACCTCCACCCACGGATCGGGCGTGATCTGTTTGAGCCCGAGGGAAACGCGTTCCTTTTCCTTGTCGTACTTGAGCACCATCACCTTGACCTTGTCGCCGATGGAGAACATTTCCGAGGGATGGTTCACCCGCCCCCAGGACATGTCGGTGATGTGCAGCAGGCCGTCCATGCCGCCCAGGTCGATGAACACGCCGTATTCGGTGATGTTCTTGACGATGCCCTCGATCAGGTTGCCTTCCTTCATCTGCTCGAGCGTGCCTTCGCGCAGCTGCTTGCGCTGCTCTTCCAGCAGGATGCGGCGGGACAGCACGATGTTGCCGCGCTTCTTGTTCATCTTGATGATCTTCATCTTGAACTTCTCGCCCATCAGCTTTTCCAGGTTGCGCATCGGGCGCAGATCGATCTGCGAACCGGGCAGAAACGCCTTGAGGCCGATGTCCACCGTCAGGCCGCCCTTGGCCTTGGCCACCACCACGCCTTCGATGGTCTCGTCCGCCTCGTAGGTCTTGACCAGCTCGTCCCAGATCTTGATCTTGTTCGCCTTTTCCTTCGAGAGAACCACGTTGCCGTCGTTGTCCTCGACGCGCTCCAGGTACACCTCGATCTCGTCGCCCATGGACAGGTTCTTGCCGTGATCGGGAAACTCCGACAGCGAGATGATGCCTTCGGACTTGAAGCCCACATCGATGATCACCGTGTCCTTGGACATGCTGATCACCTTGCCGTTGATGATCTGCCCTTCCTTGAACTGGCCCAGACTCTCCTTGAAATAGGCTTCCATCTCCTCCATGGCCGCCTGATCTTCAGGAGACAATTCCTCCTTTTCCTCAAGGTCGTCCAATTCCATCTGGGCAATTACGTCCGCTTGCTTTTTCATGATTCCAGTCGTCTCACTTTCTGTTGATAAAATGGGGCAGCGCCCCGTTGGATTTTATTGTGTTCCTGGCCGGTCCCGGCCGCCGTGCCGGTAAAACCCGCGCGGCGCCTTTAGCCTTCATGTTTTTGCGATCCTTTCCAGCAGCGCGTCGACCACCTCATCGAGCTGCATCTTCGTGGTGTCCAGCTCGAACGCATCCTGAGCACGCACCAGCGGAGAGACCTTGCGGTTGCGGTCTTCGTGATCCCGCTGCCGCACCTGCTCGACGATCGATTCCAGATCGACGTGTTTCCCCTGCTCTTTCAACTCTTGGTAGCGCCGCCGCCCCCGTTCCTCGGGAGAGGCTTCCAGAAAGAACTTTTTCTGCGCATCGGGAAAGACCACCGTGCCGATGTCCCGCCCGTCCATCACCACCGAACCGTGCCGGCCGATGTCCCGCTGCTTGGCCACCAGCATTTCCCGCACCCGCTTAAGGCTGGCCACCGCCGCCGCCCCGCGTCCCACATCCTCGTTGTACAGGTGCGCCGTCACGTCTTCGCCGTCCACCTGCACGCGCTGGCCGTCCACATGCGGAACCAGCTCGATGTCCATGTTCCGGGCGATCTGAACCACCGCCGCTTCGTCGGCAAGATCGACCCCAGCCGCCAGCGATTTCCACGCCACCGCCCGGTACATCGACCCCGTGTCGATGTGGCGGAAGTTGAGCTTTCTCGCAAGCAGCTTGGCCACGGAACTCTTCCCGCTTCCCGCGGGACCGTCGATCGCGATAATCATCAAACCTTCATGCCGGACCCGGACGGTTTCCGTGTTTCCGCACACATAAAGTTCCGCGCCGCCCCCGAATCCATCATGTCAAATTCAGGCGGTAACGGTTGGCGCTCGCGAACGATTCCTGCAAAGCGACCCCGTCCTCCTGATCGATCCAGTGCCGCACCTTGAGCAGCGCTTCCTGAAAATCGTCGATCAGGTTGAGCACCGGCAGTTTGTTGGCGACGCAGATGTCGCGCCACATCACCGGGTCGCTGCCCGCGATGCGCGTGATGTCTTTCAGTCCCTTGCCGGAAAAGGAAGTGATCTCACTGTGGTTGTCCGTCGAGAGGCCGCCGATGGTGTTCATCAGCACAAACGCGACGATGTGGGGCAGGTGGCTGACCGCGCCGAAAATGAAATCGTGTTCCTCCACATCCATCGTCACCACCCGCATCCCCAACTGTTCCCAGAGAGTCCGGGTTTTCGTCAGCGCTTCCGGCCTGGACCGCGGCGTCGGCGTGACGATGCAATGCGCGCCTTCATACAGCCGCGCTTTCGCTGCCTTGAGCCCCGATTTTTCGCCGCCCGCGATCGGATGCGAACCGATGAAATCGACCGCATCCGGCATCATCGGTTCGATCTCCTGCACCACCGAGCGTTTCACCGAACCCACATCGGTCACCAGGCAGCCGGCTTCCAGGTGCGGCCGCATCGTCTCCACCAGAGGCTGCATCGCGCCCACCGGAGAACACAGCACGACGCCGTCCGAACCTTTCACCGCCTCGGCCGGGTCCTGCGCGTACGCGTCGATCATCTTGAGCGACTGCGCCTGCTTGAGGTTGTCGAGGTTGCGGCCGCAGCCGACGATGTTTCCGGCCAGGCCTTTTTGCTTCAAAGCCTGAGCCAGCGACGCGCCGAGAAGACCCACGCCCACGATGGTCAATTGATTGAAAAGTTTCATGTGCGGGTCCCCGCTTTCGGATAAGAGCCCATGACTCTCAAGAATAAACACTGCCTGCCCAGATTCGTGAGCACCTTCTGCACCTTTTCCTCTTCGACGTGGCCGTCGAAATCGACAAAGAACAGGTATTCCCAGGCCCGGTTGCGCAGCGGCCGTGACTGAATCTTGGTCAGGTTGATTTCGTGCCGGGCGAACAGCCGCAGCGCCTTGAGCAGCGAACCCGCCTCGTCCTTGATGGAGAACATGATCGAAGTTTTATTCTTGCGGGCTTTTTTCGCCTCTTCCTTGCCGATCACCCAGAAACGCGTGAAATTGTCGCGCCGGTCCTGGATGTTTTCCGACAGAACGTGGAGACCGTACACTTCCGCCGCGAGCGGGCCCGCGACCGCCGCCGACTGAGTGTCCTGCTTAGCGCGTTCCGCGGCATTGGCGGTGCTGGAGGCGGGAACCGTGTCCGCCCAGGACAGGTTCTGGTTGATCCAGCCCCTACACTGCGCCAGCGGCTGCGGGTGGGAGTAGATGGTCTTGATCTCTTTGAGGTTTTCGACGGTGGAAAGCAGGTACAGCGCGATCGGCAGCTTCAGCTCGTCGCACACCAGAAGCTTCGAATCGACGAAGCAATCGAGAGTGAGGTTGATGACGCCCTCAGTGGAATTTTCCACCGGCACGATGCCGTAATGGCAGTTGCCCCGTTCCACTTCCTTGAAAATGGCCTCGATGCTGCCGAGAGGCGTGAGGATCGTGGAATGGCCGAACTGCTTGAGCGCCGCCTGGTGGCTGAACGTGGTCGTGGGGCCGAGAAAGCCGATATTCAGGGGTTTTTCGAGCGCGAGGGTGGCGGAAAACACTTCCCGGAACACCGATTCGACCGAATCGTTGGGAAAGGGTCCGGGGTTGCTGGTTTTCAGCCGTTCGATGATTTCCCGCTCCCGGTGAGGAACGTGGAAATGATTGGAGCTGTTTTTCTTGTGTTTTTCCTTGCCGATCTGGATCGCCAGAGCGGCCCGCCGGTTGATCAGCTTGAGCAGCTGATCGTCGATCTTGTCTATCTTGTCGCGTAAATCGGAAATTTTGGGCAAAGCATCATACCGCCTTCTCTTGGGATGTTCGAAAATCCTGCTAGGATCTCGAATGGGAAGTGTTGATCATTTCACAATTGGCCACTAAAATGCAAGCAAATTTTTTTATAAGGAATTCAAAACATGGTACTTCTGGAATTCAGCATGACCCCCCTGGACAAGGGGGAAAGCGTCAGCGACTACGTCAGCCGCTCCCTGAAAATCATCGACGAAAGCGGCGTCGACTACCGCCTGAACCCGATGGGCACCGTCCTCGAAGGAGAGTGGGACGAGGTCATGCAGGTGGTCAAGACCTGCTTCGACACCATGCAGGCCGACTGCGGCCGCATCACCTGTTCGATCAAAATCGACTATCGCAAAGGCAAGAGCGGGAGATTGGAATCCAAAATGGCTTCCATCGAAAACAAGCTTGGAAAAACCATGAAAAAATAAAAACGCGTGGCTCACTGCGGAGGACAGGGGAAGGCCGAGAAATTCGCGTTGAACCGGGCGGTGTTGCCCGTCGTGAGCACGCACGCCCTCCGCGGAGGAGCGGCGTGAGCAAACACGTCCCGCACGCAGGAATGGACTGTGCTTAAGAGTGCGCGCCCGACCAGGAAGCATGGCACGGCGTGAGCAATTCCGCCCCGCGCGCAGGGATGGACTGTGCTTAAGAGTGCGCGCCCAACCAGGAAGCATGGCACGGCGTGAGCAATTCCGCCCCGCGCGCAGCGGTCAGGAGGAGAGACCCATGAGCCGCGTGCGGATGTAGCCGACCACCGCGTCGATCTCTTCCGGCGAGAGCACGTCCTTCCAGGGCATCATCGCCGTGCCCGGCCGCCCTTCCGTGGCCGAGCGGATCATCCGTTCGCGCGTCAGTTCCCGTTTGGACTCGGCGGAGGTGAAGTTTTTCGGCGGCGGATCGAGCACCGTGGCGACAAACGCATTGCCGCTCCCCTGAGCGCCGTGACACACCAGGCAGCGGTCGCGGTAGGTCTGCTCGCCCAGCGCCGATTGCGGCGTGGCGTTGTGGTTGGCCGCGAGCCAGCCGTGCGGCAGCACGAGCCAACCCGCCAGAAGAAAAGGCAGCATACGATTCAAACCCCTTCAAGTTGGTTGCGGACACGGCGCCGGTGCACATCCGCGCCGCAAACGGTCAGTCGATCTCTTCCACCTTCTCCATCAGCAGGACGTGCACCAGCCGTTCCTTGATCCTGCGGATCAGCTTGGGAAACACCAGTTTTTTGTTTTTCAGCGAGATGAAGAACACGTCGATGCCCCGGTCCCCCTGAGTGGCGATTTTGGCGCGGTGGATCTGAATGCCGAAATCCGCGATCACCTTGGCGATCTTGTAGAGCATGCCCAGGTGATCGCGCGCCTCGATGCGCAGCAGCGTGTACGGCTGGCTGGCCGCGTTCTCGATGCGGATCTTCGGCACGATCGCATGCGACGCCGGGCGCGGCTTGACATAGCGCGTGCGGGAAGCCAACAGCGCCGGCAGCGTGATGCGCTCCTTGAGCACCTCCTCCAGCGTTTCCTTGACCTCCTTCCAGATCTTGATGTCGTGCGGCAGCGAGTTTTTCGGCGTCGCCACCTGGATGGACAGGATGACGATGCCGTCCTTTTTCAGATAAATCTGCGCACCCAGGATGTTGAGGTTCTTCGAGGTCACCGTGCCCACCAGTTTCTTGAACGCCTCGAGCTTCGCCATGCAGCACAAAGTCAGGTTGTGGTAATCGCCGCCTTCATTGAACTGATGGTGCAGAATGAACGTGCGGTTTCGGAGCGAGCGGATGAGCCTCAGGTGCAGCGCCACCTCCTGCGGCTGCGAGGCGATCAGGTAATCCTTGGGCAGCTGGTTCAGATGCGTTTCGATCTCGGCGGCGGTGAATTCCCAGTTGAGCGCCTTGTACACCTCCTCCCGCGTCGCCTGCGGGATTTCCTTGAGCGATTCCGGCCGTTCCAGATAATCGGCGGTGCGGTGATACAACTCCGAAAGCAGCACTTTCTTCCAGGAGGTCCAGGTTCCCGGAGCGACCGCGCGCAGGTCCGCGTAGGTGATGAGATAGAGCAGGTCGAGCCGCTCCCGCGTCCCCGTCCTGCCGGCAAAGTCACGCACCGTGGCAGGCTGGCGGATGTCCTGATAGAGCGCCGCCTCCACCATCGCGCTTTGCTGCTGCACCAGGAACTCAAGCGTTTCCAGCTCCCCGCTTTCCAGCTTCAACCGTTCGGCAACCGTTTTGAGCGCGGTGCGGTCGGACGACGCCTGCGCGCCCTCCTGCCGGCCCACCGACTGCAGCAGCGCCGCGAGCTTCAACAGCCCCTGCGCGGGCAGCTCCGTGTACAGCTGCCCCAGCTCGCCCGTATCCTGCACCAGCTCTTCCAGGAAAAACACCATGCGCAGCGAATGCTCATCGGCGGTGAAGCGGTGGTAGAAATCGTAGCTGACCCGGCAGTGCACCCGTCCGAATTCCGGCAGGATCTGCCCCAGCACCTCCGTGTCGTGCATGAGTCTCAGGCTTTTCACCGACTGCGGGTTCTCGAGGATGGAGAACAGGAACGTTTTCACCCAGGGATCGCGCAGAAATTGCGCGTCCAGCAGGTGCTTGTTGAGCCGGATCTGCCGCTTGAGCTGGTAATTCGGTTCCACCCCGTGTTCGCGGCAAAGGTCGAACAGCTTGAGCAGCTGCGTGCGGTCCGCGGAAAAAAACCGCTCCGCGTCCTGTCCCAGAATCAGGGCCCCGTCCTTGGCCACGAACCCGTCCGCCAGCTGTTTCTGCGTGAAGGCGGAGAGCACCGTTTTCAGGCCGCGCTTCGAATGCCGGCATAGATCAAAGATCGTCTTGGAAAACTTATGGATATTGGTCGCGTGCAGAAAATAATCCCGCATGAAGCTTTCCACGCACACCGTCTCGTTCTCTGAAGGGTATCCCAGGCTGGCGGCGACCCGCTTCTGCAGGTCCAGCGTCAGCACGTCGTGCTTTTTCTTCGCCTGGTAATGCAGCTCGTTGCGCACCCGCAAAAGAAAGTTCACCGATTCGTAAAGCGCGTCCACCTCGCCGCCGGAGATCATCTCGTTCTCGCCGATCTCGCGCAGCGACAGCGAGCCGAAGCGCACCGCGGCGGCCCACATCGCCGTGTGGTAATCCCTAAGGCCGCCCGGACCGTCCTTCACGTTCGGCTCCTGAACGCACACCATCTCCTCGGTCTCGCCGTAGCGCCGGACCTTTTCCTCCTGTTTGAAGTCGAGGAACGAACGGATGTTTTTTTTCAGCACATTGCGCGCGTACGAATCGCAGAACCGGTCGTATTTCTCCCGCTTGCCGGTCAGAAACCGCGTCTCGATGAGAGACGTCTTGATCGTGACGTCCTCGTGCGCCAGCTTGATGCACTCCTTGACGGTGCGGCAGCTGTGCCCGATCTCCATGCCGATGCCCCAGAAGATGGAGATGAGGTCCTGAATGAATTCGTCCGTGGATTTTTTGATCTTCGGGGACGTGAGGAACAAAAGGTCGATGTCGGAATACGGGTTCAGCTCCCCGCGTCCGTAGCCGCCCACCGCCACCAGCGCGAAGGAGTCCAGAACCGCCGCTCCCCGGTAGCGCGGCAGGGCCGCCAGCGCCGCGATCAGGTGCCGGATGACCTCGTCGATCAGCGACGTGTGCGCCTGGATGACCTCGCGGCCGCCCACGCCGCTCTGGTGCCAGGCCTGGATCCTCAGCTTCTCCTGCGCGATGAGCGACTTGAACGTCTTGAAATAGGGCAGGCGCTGCCGGGGATCCTCAGGGATCAGGCGCACCGGCTCGAACTTGATGCCGAATTTGTAGGATGTGACCGAATCGTTCATGGATCTGTGACAGAGAATGCAAACAGACGGCTGAGATTCTATTATAGTTGATCCCCCAGAGCACGGGAAACCGTTCCGGACCGTCCACGATTCCCTTCCCGGGGTACTGGAACGGGCCGCCGCTGTAATCATGAAAATTTTTTAATGTTCGGGAAAAAGCAAAGACGACAGCACCCCGGTCCACCGCGCGGCAATCGATAAAATTTTACATTTCAATGCCGTAGATTTTCCGGCGCGGACTTTGGCGCATTTCGTCCGCCCGAAATTGTGTGAAACCGCTTCCGGACGCAAAAAAAAACCGCATTCTCCGGCTTCGCGAAGGGGCGGAGAAGCAAAATCGCTTGACAAAACGGGAAGGAATAATTTAGTTTACCCCCCAATCCAAATTCTTCTATTTTTCAAGTGCTTTCCAAAGAATTCTTGCGGATCCAACCGTTTCGGGCGGCCATCACAAACGAGTCAGTAGACCGATACGGGACCGGAGCCGGCGATTAATAATTGATATGTCAATTGAGCAGGGTTTCCTGCGCCATTTTCAATGGGGTGAATAACGATGTCAGAACTTCCAGATATTATTTACACGAAAGTCGATGAAGCGCCTGAGCTTGCTAGCGGATCTTTTCTTCCCATCATCCAGTCATTCACGCAGGTAGCGGGGATCAAGGTGGGCACCAAGGACATTTCGCTGGCGGGACGGATCATCGCGCAGTTTCCCGAAAGGCTCAACGATCAGCAGAAGCAGCCGGACGACCTGTCGCTTCTCGGTGAAATCGTGCTCAAGCCGGAAGCCAACGTGATCAAGCTGCCCAACATCAGCGCGTCCATTCCCCAGATTCAGGGCGCCGTCAAGGAGCTCCAGGCCCAGGGCTACAACATTCCCGATTACCCCGAAGATCCCAAGACCGACGAGGAAAAAGACATCAAGGCCCGCTTCGACAAGGTCAAGGGCAGCGCCGTCAACCCCGTTCTGCGTCAGGGCAACTCCGACCGCCGGGCCGCGCAGTCGGTCAAGAACTACGCCAAGAACAACCCCCATAAAATGGGCGCGTGGGCGAAGGATTCCAAAACCAACGTCGCGCACATGAACGGCGGCGACTTCCGCTCCAACGAAGTGTCCACGACCGTCTCCGCCAAATCCGCAGGAAAAGGCAGAATCGAATTCGTCGGCGCCGACGGCAGCACCCAGGTGCTGAAGGACAACGTCAAGCTCGACGAAGGCGACGTGGTGGACGCCACCTGCATGAGTGTGAAGAAACTGCGCCAGTTCATCAAACAATCGATCGACGAAGCGAAAAAACAGGGCGTGCTGCTGTCGCTGCACATGAAGGCGACGATGATGAAAGTCTCCGATCCCATCATCTTCGGCCATGCCGTCGAGGTGTACTTCGAAGACGCCTTCAAGAAGCACGAAAAAACCTTCAAGGAACTGGGCGTCAACGCCAACAACGGCATCGGCGACGTGTACGCCAAGATCAAAAACCTGCCCGCGGACAAGCAAAAGGAAATCGAGGCGGACCTCAAGGCCTGCATGGATAAGGGCCCCGATCTGGCGATGGTGGATTCCGACAAGGGCATCACCAACCTGCACGTTCCCAGCGACATCATCATCGACGCGTCCATGGCCGCGGCCATCCGCAATTCCGGCAAGATGTGGGGCCCCGACGGCAAGGAGCACGACACACTGGCGATGATCCCGGACAACAGCTACGCCGGCATCTACCAGGCCGCCATCGACTTCTGCCGCGAGAACGGCGCGTTCGATCCGACCACCATGGGCACCGTGCCCAACGTCGGACTCATGGCGCAGAAGGCCGAGGAGTACGGTTCGCACGACAAGACCTTCGAAGCGCCCGGCGACGGCACCATCCGCGTCATCGACGGTGCGGGCAACACCCTGCACGAGCTCAAGGTCGAGAAAGACGACATCTTCCGCAGCTGCATCGTGAAAGACATCCCGATCCAGGACTGGGTCAAGCTGGCCGTCACCCGCTCGCGCGCTTCCTCGACGCCGGTCGTGTTCTGGCTCAACAAGGACAGGGCGCACGACGCGCAGCTGATCGAGAAATTGAACCGTTATCTGAAGGACCACGACACCAGCGGCCTGGACATCCAGATCATGGCGCCGCTGGAAGCGATGCAGCATTCCCTGAAACGGGCGAAGGAGGGCAAGGACACCATCTCCGCCACCGGCAACGTGCTCAGGGATTACCTGACCGATCTGTTCCCCATCCTCGAGCTGGGGACCAGCGCCAAGATGCTGTCCATCGTTCCGCTCATCAAGGGCGGCGGCCTGTTTGAGACCGGAGCGGGCGGTTCCGCTCCCAAGCACGTTCAGCAGTTCGTCAAGGAAGGGCATCTGAGGTGGGAGTCGCTCGGCGAATTTCTGGCGCTTTCGGAATCGCTGGCGCACTTCGCCAACCGGACCGGAAACGCCAGGGCCCAGGTTCTGGCCGACACGCTCGACCGCGCCGCGGGCAAGCTCATGGAAAACAAAAAATCTCCCGGCCGCGAGCTCGGTCAGCTGGACAACGCCGGCACCCACGTTTACCTGGCGACCTATTGGGCGCAGGAGCTGGCGGCGCAGAGCGACGACGCAGCGCTCAAGGAAAAGTTCACGCCCATCGCCAAGCAGCTGGAAGAAAAATCCGATCAGATTTTCAAAGAGCTGAACGCTGCGAAAGGCAAGCCGGTGGATCTCGGCGGGTACTACCACCCGGATCCGGATAAGGTGAGGGCGGGGATGCGTCCCAGCGCCACCTTCAACGCGATCATGGACAGCCTGGCATCGTGAGGGGATGCCGCGCAAGCGGCGTCATCACTTCGACTTCGAAAACGACATAGGGGAACGTTATGAACTCCGCGCGGAAAAAAATCACGGTGATCGGCGCCGGGCAGGTGGGCTCCACCGTGGCGCAGCTCGTGGCTTACAAAAACCTGGGCAACGTCGTGCTCACGGACATCATTGATGGCGTGCCGCAGGGAAAGGCGCTCGATCTTCAGGAATCCGGCTGTTTGCAAGTGTTCGACAGCATCATCGTCGGCACCAACGACTACAAGGACACCGCCGATTCCGACATCGTCGTCATCACCGCCGGGCTTCCCAGAAAACCCGGCCAGAGCCGCGAGGACCTGCTGGCGACCAACGCCAAGATCGTCAAGTCGGTGACCGAGGAAGTCATGAAATATTCCTCCGATCCGATCATCATCGTGGTGTCGAATCCCCTCGACGCCATGGTGTACCTCGCGAAAAAAGTCTCCGGCCTGCCCAAGCAAAGTATCGTGGGCATGGCCGGTGTGCTCGATTCCGCGCGGCTGCGCACCTTCGTTTCCCTGGAGCTGAACTGTTCGCTGGTGGACGTCGATGCCATGGTGCTCGGCGGCCACGGTGACTCGATGGTGCCGATGCCGCGTTACACCACCGTTTCCGGCATCCCCATCACCGAGCTGATGAGCGAGCAACAGATCGAACGGCTGGTCGAGCGCACCCGCAAAGGCGGCGCCGAGATCGTGGCGCTGCTGAAAAAAGGCAGCGCGTTCATGGCGCCCGGCGCCTCGGTCGTGAAGATGATCGAAGCCATCCTGCACGACAAGAAACGCATCCTGCCCTGCACCGCCTATCTCGAAGGCGAGTACGGATGGGACGGCATCTTCTTCGGTGTGCCCGTGATGATGGGGATCGGCGGCATGGAAAAGATCATCGAACTCAAACTCTCTGATGCGGAAATGGAGGCTCTGAACATCTCTGCGCAGGATGTGAAGAAAACCTGCGAAGAGATCGACGCGTTCCTCAAAGGCTGAGGTCCGGAGGGACCGCCGCCGTTGTCCTTCCTGTAAGATCCGAAATTCCGGGACGCCCGCAGGCGGCGCACTCGTTTGCGGCATCCGAACAAACCTGAACCCGCGTCACGCATCCTGCCGGGCGAAGCGCGCCCGCTTTTGCTACAATGGCACCCGCCTGAATGTGCTCGCCGTGGCAGCAGCGAGGCCCGGCCCCACCCCACCCCATTGCCAAGAACCCCCGATGCGCCGAAAACGTCACGCACTGATCGCCGCAGGTTTGCTGTTGCAGGGCGTGTTCGTGCTTGCAGCCGGAGTCGGCGGCCGCTTCACCGGGTTGTTCATTCTGCTGCTGGCGCTGTTCCTGGTCAGCGTGTATCTCGGTTTTTTAGACGAAAGCGATAATCCCTTCCGGCACTATTCCCAGTCCGCAGCCCTCATCTTCTTTGTGCTGATCGTGGGCATCACATACATGGGTTTCCGCGACATGCAGGGAAAAGAAGCCATCGCCCGGCTGTTGCCGCCCTATCCCGCGATCGACACGATCGCCGCGCTGCCCCGGGTGGGCGGGCCCGGGCACGATCACTGGCTGGCGTCCACCCGCGATGCCAAGGACCAGGTGGTGCGCTTTTACCGGCAGGAGAAGCACCGCCCCGGCTGGACGCTCAAAAGCCCGCCGCCGCTCATGCTCCTGAGCCAGGAAAAGCGGGAACTTTCGGTCCTCATCCACGAGGACGGGGAAGGCACCCTCATTTACTACAATCTGAGCTTGAAGGAGTGATACGCCTGAACAGGCGAGGGGCGCGTGCTGAAGGTTAGGGAATTGTCAGCGTTCGGGTGCCGCCGCCAGAATGAACGCGCCCTGGGTTTTCAGATCCTCATCGGTCAGGTGCTCGAACCGCAGGGTCAGGTCTTTTCGGGCGACGCTCTTTTTTTTATTGAACAGACGCTGATCCAGAAGAATTTTGAAATCGGTTTCGCGCAGCAATTGCAGATGCGCCGAATGCGGCTGCCGGTTGAGCAGATACGGCCGTCCGCCCCGCATCAAGCCCCAGCGACCATCGCCGATCGTCCAGTGCCCGTTCCACACCTTCGACGTGTTGTGGCAGGTGAAGTCGATCGTGTGCGACATCCATCCCTTTGGTTTGAGCCACAGAGAAAACGCGCGGTACACCGTCTCCAGATCATCCACATGCTCCAGCACCGCCTGCGAGAAGATCATGTCCACCGAATGCGGTTCCAGAACTTCCGGGTCCGTCAACGGGCACACGCGGCGCAGCGGCGAGTCCGGCGCGTCCGGTTGGGACACCGCCTGCCGCAACGCGGCCACGCGGTCGGCAGCCAGGGTCCGCGCCAGGTGCGCTTCGGTCAGAAGATCCTTCGGGAACGCGTACGCATCGAGCGCCGGCTGCATGCGCGGGAATTCCGCCGCGTCCGGGATGTCCGCCCGCTGCTCAAAAAGCGCGACCAGCTCATCGAACAGTTTGAGATTGTGCAGGCGGGCTTCGCAGCCCGGCACATCGACCGCGACATACCGCTCCGCCCCCGAAAGCAGCGCCGCAAGGCCCGCGCCCGGCGAATAGCCGAGCCCCGGTTCCGCGACCGTGTGCGGAATGCCGGCGATCCCGTGCTGGTGCGCCCGCACCAGGTGCCGCATCCACACCGCATAGCCGTACCGCGCGGGCATCGGCGGATCGACCCACCGCGCCACCAGATTGTAAACTCCGGGAAGGTAACAGGAGATTCCGAAAGCGATGTGCTTGAGACTCATGTGAGGGAGAAACTAAGAAGATAAGAAAATGCGTTTCTGGAATAATATTTTTGAAACTCACAAAGAAATTGAAAAATACTTGGGAGGAAGAAAAATTACTCTAGTGGTGAAAATTATTCAATTTTGTCTTTTTTCTCTAAGTTATGCCTAGCACATAAGATTTGAATATTTTTTGAACTTAACGAGGACCCACCTTTAGAAAAAGGTAAAATATGATCATAGTGCAAGTTATCATTACTCCCACACTTGACACATTTTCCTCTATCTCTCTTCCAGACTTCTAACTTTATTTGGGAAGGAATCAATCTATTATGTTCTAAATTGTTCTCTCTTCTTTGTTTCAAGTCGATTTCTTCATCTATAACTTCCAACTTAAATTTAAAAACTTTCCTCGAATTTACTTTTTCTAGCCAAGCATCCACTAATTGAAATAGACCATTAAAAACCCAGATACCCGGTTGAATTTTTTCATATACTTTCACGGGTTCAGGCGGGAAACCTTCATTTCTGTGATCCAAAGCGCATTGGTAAAACAATCCATTTTGAGTCAAACTACCGCTTGGGTTTTTTAATGGCTGGTCTATAGTTTTTGGGTCAGGTCCTTCACGTTTTCTGGGTATATCGTGGCCTTCGTAAATTAATACTTTTCCTTCATCAATGATTTTATCCGCATATGGAGCTCCAGCACGAACACTCATCAAAATGACACTGCAATTACCTTTTAACTTAAAGTTCATTCCTCGTTGTAAATTCACTCCTTCTCGTTGACACATCTCCAAATACGAAATTACATCCCCTGACTTGAACATAATGAAATTGTGGAGTCTTTCTAAAAAAGTTTTCTAACTCTCACTGAGAGAACTTAGTCTAAAGCGTTATCTCATTCACTCACCGCACGATCGTGAACTGGTCGAACCGCGTCACGCCCACCGGCTTGCCGTCGCAGCGCAGCGAGATGCTGTTCCACATTTTTTTGCGCGCGCGCCAGCGCGGGTTCTTTTTGCCTTCCTGCGCCTCGCCCGGACACACCCGAAAGGTTTTGCCGGTGAGCGTCCGCGGCGTCATTTCCAGAATCAGGTAATGGTTCATCAGCGCCCGCGCCGCCAGCGCGTCGAACACCGCCTTGGGCGCCGTGCGCTCGGCGATCCCCTGCTGGTCGGCGAACGGCTTGATCAGCGCGCCGCCGCCGCCCGAAACCACGTGCACCGTTCCCGTTCCCTGCGGGTACTCGCCCGTGGGCGAGGCGTGCACGGAAAACACGCCGTCCTCGTCCGGCACGCCGAGCGCGTGGAAGCGTTCGTAGGAATGCTGATTGCCTGAAAGCACCAGATCCGGGCCCAGTGCGTTGATCTGCCGGAGCACGGTCGCGCGTTTTTCCAGGTACCACGCCGTCGTCAGCGCCGGCTCGTGCACCGCCACCACCACCCACAGGCCCTCCTGCCGGGCCCGCTTGATCTCAGGCTCCAGCCACGGTGTCGGGTCCTGCCAGGGCTGGTTGTTGAGCACCGCGAACAGCGTGTTGCCGATCACCTTGGTGCCCTCGAACGCGCGCGGCTGCGGTCCCCAGGCCACGCGCGTGTCGAACGGCGAGTCCAGAGGATCGATGTGTTCCCAGCAGCCCGAAGCCTTCGGCTTTCTGCGGTGCGGCGGCAGGTCGTTGTCGCCCGCGACGAACAGCCGCATCGGAAACGGCTGCACCAGCGTGGCCTTGATTTCCTCGATGTATTTTTCATCGCAGCGGTCCGGCATGAACTCCGGCTGGTAGACAAAATCTCCCAGATGCAGCAGCACATCCGGCTTCTCCGATTCCATCGCCCGCTGCACCGCGAGGAAGCCCCAGTGAAACGCCCGCTCGCCGATTCCCGTGTCGCCGACCACAGCGACGCGCAGCGTCGCTTGCGGATCCGGCCGGGCCGCCGGCGGTTCCTGAGCCTCAAGCGCGGATCTAAAGAATGACAGCGCGGCAGCGACCCATAGGATTGATAAACCGATTTTTATCGTGTTGTTCCGCATGATGGTTTCCAAATTACCCCTGTTGATCTGCCAAAGCAAGCGGTTCCCGCCCTGGCCGTGTTCCAGACCCAGTTTTGTAAGCTGGATCACAAAACTGGTCAATATTGTGATCAATGTGGGTGTAAATTTGACAGTATTTTTTACCATAAACCGGGTATGTAAAATTTTGTCTCTAAAAATTTGGCTTGTTAAACGGCGAGTTGCACAAAATATAACAGTTTGCGCAAAAAACGGCATGAACTGTGCACCTATAAAAGGAAATAACCCAGCAAGGATCACGAGGGCCGGATGCATTCCAGACAGCGAAATGAAATGGCGGGCGGTGGCCGGGGCGAGGTTCGATCCGTCCACAACGGATGGCTGGCATTCAAGGCGCTGCTGTATTTCGCGGCCGGCATCCTCGGCATCGACTGGGTCGCCCGCATCACGATGGGGCATTAAAAAACACACACAGTGCAAGGTGAAGCGTGAGACAGACACAGAACAGTCAAAATACTGTGAGAGCGGCGTGGCGGCACACGCTGGTCTGTCTTGCAGCCGGGCTTGCGCTTTCCGCCTGCGGGACCACCCATCTGAGCACCAAGGTCTCCGGCAACATCAACAAACTGTCCGCGCGCCACACCGTGGCGATCCTGCCCGCCCAGGTGCAGGATGAAAAGCAGCAGGAAATGGCCGATCTGTTCCGCCAGAGCCTGCACGCCAACCTCAAGCAATCGCAGTTCAACCTGCTAGAGCATTACATGGTCGACGCGCAGCTCAAGCGGAGCGGGCTGACCGATACCGGCGAGTTCTGGGACATGAATCCCATGCGCTTCGGCGAGGTTCTGGGTGTGGACGCGGTGCTGCTCACGCGCATCAACAAAGTGGAAAAATCCTACATGCTGCTGCATTCCTCCATCGAGCTCAATATTTCCGCCCGCATGGTGGACACCCGCTCGGGCGAGATCCTGTGGATGGCGGAGCAGACCGAATCCGATTACGAAGGCCTGGCCAAGATCCCCACCGGACTGGCCTCCGCGGTGATCGCGCCGCTGTATCTGGTGACCAACGCCGTGGAAATGGACCGCATGACTTCGAATATGGTGGGCAAACTCACTTCCCTCGTGAAGTTTCCCGATCAGGCCGACAACGAGGGCACCTTCCAGGAACCGGTGTTCGCCAAAACCTGGAACGCCCAGGATGAAGAAAAGGCCGAACAGGTTCACTGGTCCCAGATCCTCGACAAGGACAAGCAGAAAGCCGTCGCGAATCTGAGAAAAAACCAGGACGCCTCGCGGCTGAGCTCGATTGAGCAGGTTCCCGCGGACGCCGTCCTCAAAGAAACGAAACCGGTGTCTAAACGGCTGCCCGTGAAGATAATTCCCGCAAAGACCCCCGAAATCAAGTTCTGACCTCCGCGCCTTTAGCGCAACTCACGCCTTTTCCTTGAGACTCTCCGGCAGCGATTCCACGTAGGCGCGGATTTCATCGCGCACCCTGCGGTAATGCGCCAGCGCCTCCTCTTCGCTTTTCGCCGATCGCGCCAGTTTGGGCGGATCGTCGAATCCTTTGTGCGTCACCGGGACATCGTGGGGAAACAGCGGGCAGTTGGCGTCGGCGTGCGCGCACACCGTGACCACCCGGTCGAACGGCACCGCAATCACCTCCTCGATGCGCTGGGATTGCTGCCCCGTGATGTCGACCCCCGCCTCCGCCATCGCCTTCACCGCCAGCGGGTTGAGCCCGTGCGCCTCAAGCCCCGCCGAATAGGGCTCGATCGCGTCGCCTTTCAGGGCGCGCGCCCAGCCCTCCGCCATCTGGCTGCGGCAGGAATTGCCCGTGCACAAAAACAGCAGTTTCAGTTTATCCGCCATGATCCGATCGTCTCTCCTTCTTCGTTTCGCAGGGCGGTGTCACTAGGGCCGGCCTGTTGCCCGTGCGCCCGGTTGATTTTCGAAAAATTTTCGCCTATACTGCCCCGCAACGAATCCAACGGGAGACAAGGGGGCATGCACCTCACCAAGCGGCAGCGGGAAATCTACCAATACCTGAAAGAACACATCCAAAGCAAGGGCTACGCGCCGAGCATCATGGAAATCGGCCGGGAGTTCAACCTCAACTCCCCGGCCACCGTGCACAAGCATCTCAGCCACCTGGAGACCAAGGGGCTGATCCGCAAAGAGCACAACCTGAGCCGCGCCATCGAGATCACCGAAGAGACGCACAACGGCCGGGAATACGCCGTGCTCGGCCACATCGCCGCCGGCAGGCCCATCGAGGCGATGGACAGCCGCGAGACCGTGTCCATCCTGCCCGATCCCCTGGACAAGGACGTCTACGTCCTCAGGGCCAAGGGCGATTCCATGATCGAGGATCAGATCAGGGACGGCGATTACGTGTTCGTGCAGAAGCGGGACAGCGCCGACAACGGCGAGACCGTCGTCGCCCTGCTCGACAACGAGAAAGCCACCCTCAAGCGGTTTTACCGGGAAAACGGCCAGGTGCGCCTGCAGCCCGCCAACCAGAACATGCAGCCCATCATCGTCAACGAAGGGGACTTCAAGATACAGGGCGTCGTCATCGGCGTCCTGCGCAAATTCAAATGAACCGATCCGCCGGGGCCAACATTCCAAGAGAAAGGGGAAACGCATGTCCGAGCATCGAGTCAAAGTCCGCTGGGCCCGCGGCAGCGAGGAATTCAGTCACGAAGGTTACAACCGCGATCACGTGTGGGAGTTCGAGGGCGGCGTCGAGATCAACGCCTCCGCCGCTCCCGGTTTTCAGGGCAATCCCGATTGCGTCGACCCGGAGGAAGCGCTGGTCGGCGCGCTGTCGAGCTGCCACATGCTGACCTTCCTGGCCGTCGCCGCCAAGAAGCGCCTCAAGATCGAACGCTACGAAGACGCCGCCGTGGGGTATCTGGAAAAGAACGCCGACGGAAAATTTGCGGTCACCCGCGCCGTGCTCAAGCCCAGGGTGCAGTGGGGCGGCGACACAACGCCGGCGCCGGAAGAGATCGAAAAAATCCACGCCCGCGCGCATCAGGCGTGTTTCATCGCCAATTCCGTCACCACTCAAGTGACGATCGAGTCGAGTTGACGCCGGTATCATGAGTCGGAATCAAACCCCAGAGAGGACGATCCTGCACGTCGACATGGACGCGTTTTTCGTGGCTGTGGAGGAAGTGCGGGATCCCTCGCTCAAGGGCAAGCCGGTGATCGTGGGCGGCGATCCCGACGGACGCGGCGTCGTCTCCACCGCTTCCTACGCCGCGCGCCGCTACGGCGTCCACTCCGCCATGCCGATGGTGGAAGCGAAACGGCGCTGCCCGCACGCGATCTTTCTGCGCGTCTCCCAGGGCGTGTACGGCGAATTTTCCCGGCGCATCTTTAACATCCTGAGAACCTATTCGCCGCTGGTGGAACCGGTGTCGCTCGACGAAGCCTACATGGACCTCTCCGGCTGCGAACGGCTGCACGGCCCCGTACTCAAAGCCGCCGAGTCGATCCGCAGGGAAATCCGCGCGCGCGTCGGCATCACCGCTTCCATCGGCATCGCCGTCAACAAGCTGCTCGCCAAGGTCGCCTCCGATTTCGCCAAGCCCAATGGCCTGCTGTGGATCGCGCCCGGCAAGGAGCGGAAATTTCTCTGTGCGCTGCCCATCCACCGGCTGCCCGGTGTCGGGCGCAAAGGCGGCGAAAAGCTCACACGCAGGGGCATCCGCACCGTCGGTCAGCTCGCCGCCCTGCCCCGAAAAACCCTCGAGATGGCGCACGGCAAGTGGGGAACGGTGTTGCACTTTCGCGCGCGCGGCGTCTGCGTCGATCCGGTGCTCGCCCATGAAGAGGACAGCCGCTCGATCGGCCGCGAAACCACCTTTGCGAAAGATGTGAAAGACCCGCTGTTTCTCGAAGCGACGCTCAGCCGCCTCGTGGAGGAAGCGGCGGCGCAACTGCGCGCCTCCGGCCTGTTCGCCCGTTCGGTCACGCTCAAGCTGCGCACTCCGGATTTCACCACCCGCACCCGCTCGTGCACCCTGAATCAGCCGGCCTCCGAAGATCCGGTGATCTTGCAGGCGGTGCTCAGGCTGTTCCGCAGGACGATCACCCCAAGCACGCGCGTGCGCCTCATCGGCGTGTCGCTTTCCGGACTGAACCGCGAGGGCTGCATCCAGAGCGACCTGTTCGCGGACCCGGAACGCCAGCAGCGCCTGTGCCGGAGCATCGACCGCATTCGCGGCAAATACGGATTTCGCTCCATCCAGCGCGGCAAAAGCGCATTGAGCGGTTGAGGCAAGTTGATTTGAAACGATGAACCTCCCGCTCCTTCAGCCCGAACGCATCCGCCGCGAGTTCCCCGTCACGCAGAACCGCATCTTTTTCGACCACGCCCGCGTCGCCCCGCTGCCCCTGCGCGTGCGCCAGGCCGTCGAGGCGTTCGCGGCCGACGCGTCCGAAAACGGCACCGCCAGCTACGAACACTGGATGCGGCACGTCGAATCCGTGCGTGAAAGCTTCGCCCGCCTGATCCACGCCGATGCGAAGGAGGTGGCGTTCGTCAAGAACACCTCCGAAGGGCTGTCCTTCGTGGCCAACGGGCTGGACTGGAAAGAGGGCGACAACGTCGTCGTGCCCGACATCGAATTTCCCGCCAATGTCTACCCCTGGCTCAACCTCAAGCGCCGCGGCGTCGACACCCGCTTCGTTCCGGCTCGCGAGGGGCGCGTGCTGTTTGACGACATCGAAGCGGCCGTGGACGAACGCACGCGGGTGCTGACGATCAGCTCCGTCGAATACGCCAGCGGCTTCCGCAACGACCTCGGCCGCCTCGGCGCGTTCTGTAAAGAGAGGGGCATCCTGTTCTGCGTCGACGCCATCCAGAGCCTGGGCGTGTTTCCCATGGACGTGAAAAAAGACAACATCGACTGTCTCGCCGCGGACGGCCACAAATGGCTGCTCAGCGTCGAAGGGCTGGGCGGGCTTTACGTTTCTGCAGAGGTGATGGATCGAATCCATCCCGTCAACGTCGGCTGGGACAGCGTCGTGAACGCGCACGATTTTTCCAGCATCGATTTCACCCTGCGTCCCGACGCGAAAAAATTCGAGGAAGGCAGCTTCAACACGCTCAGCATCCACGCCCTCGGCGCGGCGCTGTCGCTGTTTCACGAAGCGGGCATGGACGCCGTCGCCAGGCGCATCCTCAAGCTGGGCGACGCCCTTCTCGCAGGGCTCGCCGAGCGCGGCATCGAAGTGCTCAGTTCAACAGTGGAGAAAGAACGCTCGGGCAGCGTCGTCTTCACGCTTAAACCCGAACGTCTGCGCGCTTTCTCCGGCCACATGCAGGCGAACCATGTGGTGTTCACCGTGCGCGACGGCAACGTGCGCCTGTCGCCGCATTTTTACAACAGCGAGGAAGAGGTCGGGCGTTTTTTCGGGATCGTGGACCGCTGGCTCAGCGGCGGTTGAATCGGGAGGCAGAGACGCGCAGGGGAAATTTCAAAGCGCGCTGAGGGTGGTGACGAAATTTTTCAGATGCTCCCTGGAGCGCAGTTTTTTCGCGAGCTGTGCCGCGCCTTTTTTGTTCGGGAACAGATCGACGCGCACCCGGTACAGGATGGTTTTTTTCTTTGGCGTCGGCTCGGTCATGAAAGCCTGATACCCCTTGCCGACCAGCCGCGCAACCAGCTTCTCCGCGAGCGCCCGCGTGCGGTAGGCGCCCACCTGGACCGTGTACACCCGCGGTGTTTTTTCGCGCTTCGGCTTCGCCCGCGCTGCGGTCTCCGGCAATTTCTTAACGGCGTCCGCCGGTTCGGTCGGGTTCGGCGTGATGTCGATCGGAATCTCCAGCGTCTGCGACAGTCCCGGCACGGGGTACTGCGGCTCCGGCTGGTAGCTCGCCGTCAGGGTGACGGGCTGAACCTTGGGCTTGGGCGCTCCGTGGATGGCCGCCAGGGAATCGCGCGACCAGATCGATTCCGCGTCTTCGAAAAGCTGGCCGGCCCACTTCGCCCGCACCTGCTGGGCTTTTTCGACGCGCTGAATGTCCCGCGCCGCCGCCGAGGCGATCAGCGGTTTGGCGAAGGTCTTGTCCTTGCCCGCGCGTCCGGGGTGCTTCACCACATCCGTCAGCTTGTCCACCATCTTCGTGGTGATGCGGTTCAAACTCAGCTTGTTGGTCACGAAATAGAACGGTCCCACCACAGCCGAAGCGACACCCGTGGGGATCTTCCAGAACCCCTGGTAATCGGTTTCGGTCTGCTCCGCCCGCCACAGGATCTCACCCGAGCGCGTGTCCACCATCTGCACCGAAATGCTGAGCTTGATGGACGAGTGCACCAGAAAATACGACCGCTCGACCTTGTTCAAACGGCTGATGAGGACCACGTCCGCGCCCAGCACTTCGCCCAGATGCATCGGATTGACCGTGGGGTATTTCGCCGGTTCCGTGAGGCCGTTTTTTCGGAGCAGGCCGTCCACCACGTAGGGTTCCAGTATTTCAAAATGCGTTTGCTTGAGTTTGGAGTGCAGCACCTGCCTAAACAGGTTGGCCGCGTCCCGGGGTGAGTGGTCCGCCACCTCCACCGGCAGGATGGCGACGATCTGCTCGCCGGAAAGCGCGTTGAGATTTCCGGAGACTTTGGTTTGCAGGTCGCTGGAGCAGGCGAACAGGCCGAAGGAAACGATCGCGATCCACACCGCGCGTTTCGCGATGCTGCCGAATGGGAAAGTGCCGTGTTGTCTGCGCCAAAAATCAGAAAAAGTCATCGATCCTCGTCAATGGATGGTGGCCATCACGGCCTTGTAGTATTTTTTGCTCGCCAGCCCGCGTTTGTTTTTAAGCGTGCCGATGATGAACGCACTCGCCACCTGGTCCCCCTTCTTGATGCGGTAGCTGCCCGAATACACGCCGACGGCGACCTCCTCCATGGGAATGCTCGTCCGCCAGCTGCCGATGTCGAAGCTCGCGGTCAGGCCCGGCTGGCCCCGGAGGATCACGCGGATCAGGTCGTTCGCCTTCAGTTCCTTGTTGGGGCGGATGTTGGTTTCGATGCTTTTGATCAGCGGCGGCTGGACTTCATCCAGACGCGTGTGCGCCGGATCGGGAATCTGCTTCAGGATTTTCTGGCAGAACATCTCCGCCGTTTTGTAATACGCCTGCTGCACCTTGACGTTCTCCATCTGCTCTTGAATGATGTCGACGATCGTGGGTGTGGCGATGCCCGAATAGCTGACTTCCGTGTGCTCCACTTCCCAGAGGGATTCCCCGGTGGTCAGATCGAGCATTTCGAGACGCGCGCCGATGAGCGTTTCCGCGTGGATGCCGCCGGTGAAATTGTTGGCCTCCAGCACATGGCCCCGGATCACCGCGTCCACGCCGAAGATCCGTCTGAGCTCCCGGGGCCTGAGCTTGGCCGCGTTTTCCGGAGGAACGCCCGCGTTGTACAGCCTTTGATCCACTTCGTCCAGCGGCATATCGGTGAAGCCGAGGTAGCTGAAATTATTGAAAAACACTTCGCGGAAAATAATGTGGGGGAATTCTTCTTCCTGGATGTTGGGCTCCACCGTGAAGGGCAGCACCGCCACTTTTTTGGGAAAGGTGGTGGGTTGGTCCGATTTTTGGCTCACCCGGACTTTGGCGGATCCGCATCCCGATACGATAAAAAACGCCAAAAAGCCCAGGGCGGCCCAGCGCAAATAGTGCGTTCCACGCATCATGAAAGCGGCCCGTTCGAACAGCGAAAAAAACGTTGAAATTGAAAGCTCAAATTTATTAGTTGAGAAATTTCAATATATTAAACAATGGAGGAGTTGTCAACAATATCGCAAAATTTGTTTAAATTTAACCGCCGGGACGTTTTCGGGCAATTCCGGCCGGGTTGTGTTATCCCTTTAAACTGAATGGTTTGCGGAAGTTCCGTTTGGGGAATCGTGTTGACTCTCCTGTCCTTTCGTGATAACTTCCGGGAACCCCGATCGGGCGTGAGAAACCCTTTCGGGTCACGGTAAATTCCCATTTTCCAGGGAATTTCGAACTTTCTTCAGCGATCGCATTCTGAAACCAGAGCCCGTTCCGCCTCGCGAACCCGCACACCCATGCCGGGAGGCAAGGTTCGCCAATTAGAGTTGAATTCCAGTTGATGACCTCACCCCTCCGAGCCTGCCTCAGAGAAGCCGCACCCAGCTTAGTGTCTGCCGGGGGTATGGATGCGGGCCGCGTGCGATGACGCATCTCATTCAGCGCTGGGGGGCCTGGGGAGTCTATTTTCTGGAACGGCTGGGCTGCCAGTTCCTGTTTCTGGGCAGCACCCTCCTTTGGGCGTTCCGGCCGCCGGTGCTGTTTCGCGAGCTGATCAAGCAGATCCATTTCATCGGCGTGCGCTCGCTCATGATCATCATCCTGACCGCGTCCTTCACCGGCATGGTGCTGGGAGTGGCCGGGTTCAGCATCCTGAGCGACTACGGTTCCGAAAGCCAGCTCGGGGCCATGGTGGCCTGGACCCTGGTGCAGCAGCTTGGCCCGGTGCTCTCCGCGCTCATGGTGACCGGCCGGGCCGGCTCCGCCATCGCCGCGGAGATCGGCATCATGCGCATCTCCGAGCAGCTCGACGCCCTCGACACCATGGCGCTCAATCCGATGAAATACGTGGTGGTCCCGAAAGTGCTGGCGGCGCTGTTCTGCGTGCCGCTGTTGACGGCGATCTTCGACGTGGTCGGGATCACCGGCGGCTACATCACCGGCGTGAAGATGCTGGGCGTGAGCGCCGGCGATTTCACCGGCAGCATGGAATCGAGCGTCGGCTGGGACGACGTGTACGCCGGCATCGTGAAATCCGTGACGTTCGCTCTCGTCATCAGCTGGGTGTGCTGTTTCGAGGGGTTCTACACCAACGTGTACAGCGGCCAGGGCGCCGAAGGCGTCGGCCACGCCACCACCACGGCGGTCGTGGTGTCGTCGGTCAGCGTGCTGATCTGGAATTATTTCATCACCACGGTCCTGGTTTGAGCCCGGGCGTAAGGAAACGGCTGTTGCCAGGACTTGATAAGCACGGAAAAAGTTGTGAGCGGCGTCACAACCTGGGAATTTTCAAGCGAATTCATGATTAAAATAAGGGACCTGAAAAAAAATTTCATGCAGCAGGAAGTGCTGCGCGGCGTCAAGCTCGACATCCCCGACAACAAGATCACCACCATCGTCGGGCGCAGCGGCTGCGGCAAGACCGTCCTGCTCAAGCACATCATCGGTCTTTTGAAACCCGATTCGGGCGGGCTGTGGATCGACGACGTGGACATCACCGGCCTGAACAGCCGCGGGCTCAACGAGCTGAGGAACAAATTCGGCATGCTGTTTCAGGGAGCGGCGCTGCTCGATTCGATGACCGTGTTCGAAAACGTCGCGTTTCCTTTGCAAGAGAAAACCCGGTTGTCGCGTCCCGAAATCAGGGAGCGGGTCGAAAACGAACTCAGAAACGTCGGCATCGTCGGCATGAACGACAAGTTCCCCTCGCAGTTGAGCGGCGGCATGCGCAAGCGCGTGGGGCTGGCGCGGGCGCTGATCATGCAGCCCGAGATCGTGCTGTTCGACGAACCGACGACCGGGCTCGATCCGATCATGAAAAAAGCCATCCACCAGCTGATCTACGACACGCAGCGGCGGGTGAAATGCACGGCGGTGGTCGTCAGCCACGACATTCCCGATGTGTTCGAGATCAGCGATTTCGTCGTCATGCTGAACGGCGGCGTCATCGTCGAGGAAGGCACCGCGGAAGAGTTTCAGCAGTCCCGCGATCCGGGAGTGCAGCAGTTTTTGAAAGGGGAGATCGAAGGCCCCATCAGCGTCAACTGAGAGACGGACGGCAGTTTTAAATCATCGGGTGTAAACAGACAGTGAATGAGGGGGCGGCGCATGAATCGATTCACGCTTGAAACAGCGGTGGGCATATTTGCGGTGGTGGGCATCGTCTGCCTGGGCTACCTGTCCTTCAAGCTCGGCAAGAAGGAGATCCTGGGGAGCAATCATTACTCGGTGTACGCGGACTTCAGCTCCATCGCCGGACTGCGTGAGAATGCGGACATCGAAATCGCCGGCGTCAACATCGGCAGCGTCGGCACGATTTCCCTCGTCGACGGCATGGCCCGTGTCGAGCTGAGATTGCGTAAGGAAATCGAGCTGCCCGACGACTCCATCGTGTCGGTGAAAACGCGCGGTCTGATCGGCGCCAAAATGGTCAACGTGTCTCCAGGCGGTTCCCCGGATAACGTCCAGCCCGGCGACGTCATGATGGAGACCGAATCCGTTATCGATTTGGAAAATTTGATAAGTGAATTTATCTTTGGTAAGGTGTAAAAATATGAAAAAACAATTTGGAGACCTTGGCATGATCTTAAAACAGGTGCGTGTCGGCGTGATCACTTGTGTGTTGATGGGGTTGCTGTTATGCGCAGGACAGTCGTTTGCCGCCGGAACCGAGATCACCGCGGATCTGAAGTCCACGATCGACGAAGTCATCTCGATCGTCAGCGATGATACGCTCAAAGACAAGCACGCTGCGCGGCGCGACAAGATCCGCGGTGCGATCGAGAAGCGGTTCAACTACCAGCAGATGGTGATGCGTTCGCTGGCCAAGGCCTGGAACGACCGCACCCCGCAGGAACGCGAAGAGTTCATCGCTCTGTTCAAAAAACTGCTGGAAAACTCGTACGCCAGCAAGATCGAATCCTACAGCAACGAAAAGATCAATTACATCGATGAAGTCGTGAAAGGGAAATACGCCCTGGTCAAAACCGAAATCGTGCGCAAGGACAGCACCATCGGCGTCGATTACAAGCTGATCCAGGATAAAGGGCAGTGGCTGGTCTACGATTTCATCGTCGAAGGCGTCAGCATGATCCGCAACTACCGGTCGCAGTTTTCCAAGATCATCCGCAAGCATTCCTACCAGAAGCTGGTGGAGAAGCTGACCGCCAAGATCAGCGAAATCGAAACCAACAACGGAGAAGAGGTTTCCGAAAAGCTTTGAGCGGTATCTGAAAATTCCCGAATCGACCCTGAATCCCGGAACCGGCCGTTGCCGCCGCTTCCGGGAGGGTTTTCCTCCCTTTTGATTCCTATGATACGAAGTTCCGCCCCCACCCGCATCGACCTGGCCGGGGGCACCCTCGACATCTGGCCCCTCTATCTTTTTTATCAGGCTCCCACACTGAACACGGCGATCAACCTGTACGCCACCGTGGAGATCACCGCCCGCAAGGATAAAAAAATCGTCATCGAGTCGAAAGACCTCAATCTGAAAAAACAATTCGCCTCGATCGACGCCCTGCCGCAAAACCACACGCTCGATCTGATCGTGCGCACACTCAGGCATTACCGGCCCGGCAAGGGACTCCACCTCGTGACCCGGTGCCAGGCGCCCAAAGGATCCGGAATCGGCGGTTCCTCCGCATTGAGCATCGCCCTGCACGGCGCGATTCAGGCGTTCGTGAACAAACGCACGTCCAAAGACCACATGATTCATCTCGCCCGCGACATCGAGACCCAGGTCATCGCCGTCCCCGCAGGCTGGCAGGATTATTTCCCCGCCGCGCACGGCGGCACCCTGGCCGTGGAGCCCGGCCTGGCGGGCGTGGAGTTTGAGCGTGTGAAGACCGACCGCAAAGAAATGAACCGCCGTTTCGTGCTGTGCTATACGGGCGAACCGCGCAATTCCGGCATCAACAACTGGGACGTGACGAAAAAAATCATCGACGGCAACGGCAAAACCCGCGGGCACCTGGAAGCGATTCAAACCATCGCCAAAAAAATGCGGCGGGCGTTTTCCGGCGCCGCCAGCTGGGACCGCATCGCTCCGCTGTTCGCCGAGGAATGGCGGGCCCGAAAGGCCCTCGCGCCCGGAATCCGCACGCCTCACATGGACCGCCTGTTCCGCGCCGCGGAGAAAAACGGCGCTCTTGCCGGCAAGGTCTGCGGCGCCGGGGGCGGCGGCTGCGTCGCTTTCATCGTGAAACAAGGCCGCAAGGCGGCCGTGGAGGACGCCCTTAAAAATCAGGGGGGAAACGTTCTCGATTTCAAATTCGTGAGCCGCGGGCTGCGCGTGGAAACACAATAAACCGGCATCCCGTTCCAGCCCCGCGCCCGATTTGGTGTATACTGAGATCGAGAATTCTCGACGAGGGAACCACCGTGGCGAACAACCCCTTCCGCAAATTCACGCCTTTCAGAATCATCCTCATGACCTGCCTGCTTCTGATGATCGGCGTGTCCGTTTGGATCAACAAGTCCGGTCTGATCGAAAGCGAGGGCGAATCCCTGGCTTCCAGCCACGGCCAGGAACCCGGAGAATTGTACTCGCCGCCGATGGAGAAGGAAGACGAGGCGACAAAACTTCTGCAGCAAGCTTCGGAGAATTATTTTTACCACGAGTTCGCCAAGGGCGCGGACAACTACCGCAAAGCCATCGTGCTTTTTGAAGCCCGAAAAAATTTCAAACGCGTGGCGAAGACCTACGAATCGCTGGGCGATCTCTATAAATTCGCCAACGAACCCGAAGAAGCGGAAACCAGTTATAAGGAAGCGGTGAAATTCCACACGCAGAATCAGGACTCTCTGGGAGAAGGCCGGGCCCTCAAGGACATTGGCGATTTATACATGAGCCTGGACCAGAGGGCTCCCGCCAAAGAGTGGTATCAGAAAGCGCAGACGGCCATTGCGAAAGCGCCCGTGCACCGCGACCGCGCCAAGGTGTACGAAGCGATCGGCCAGTTCTACTGGAAAACCGAAGAGCTGCCTCTGGCGCTGGAAAACTTCACCCACGCCCAGGAGACCTTCGCCGAGCTCAGGGATCAGATGGGCTACGATCACATCACCAACGTCATCGCCGTGATCAAAAGGAAAAAAAGCCCTTCTTCGCATTCCCAGCGCGACTACGCTCCCCGTCAGCCGCCTCCGGCGCACCCGCCGAAAGTCCCGCAGCACGAACTCTGATCCGCAACGCAACGCCAATCTCCGTACAATGCACGCACCCCTGCCGCATCGCAGGCATGAGTGTCACCGCGAGCCTGCGGTTGCCGTCAAATGGATTCTTCCGGAGTTTCGTCGCGCTGGTTTTCCTGGATGAAGCGTTCGTTGAGCGCCGACAGATCCTTCTTATTGCGGCTCAGGCTTTTTAAGAACTGTTTCATCTCCTGGTCCGGAAACAGCGCGTTCAGGTCCTTGTCCTCACCGGGAAACAGCGGGTTGAGGTCGATCTCGTGCGTGTGGGGATCGCTGGCGGACGCGGCGTCTCCGGTCTCGACAGGCTCCGCAGGCGTTTGCGGCGTGTCCGCGGCTTCCTGCGGTTCAGGCGTGGGGTTGGATTGTTCTTCGTTCATGGCGGGTCTCGTTTGCAGGTCCTACTTCATGCTACCCAAATCGTTCTTCACCCTCAATGCTTAATTGCATCTTTTTCGATTACGGCGGGGGCGTCACGTTATCCCGCGATGCGCGCCAGCCAGACACCGAGAAACAGTGCCGCCGCCGCCGCCGTCAGCGTGAGCTGGCTCAACGTGCGCATGCGCTTGAGCACGGCGGGAATCTGCTTGCGTTTTTCCGGGCGGATGTCCAGGTCGGAAATCTGCGGCCGCAGTGAAAAGGTCTGGTACAGGCTGAGCGCCACCGCCGTCAGCGCAAACACCATCTTGATCCCAAGAATGTCGTAATAGCTGGAAGGCAGTTCGCCCTGGCGCGAATACTGGGTCAGCAGCGTGTAGATGCCGGTTCCCACCAGGATGAGCAGCGACACGAACACCGTGGGTTGCAGCGTCGTGAGGATTTTGTAGGCGGGGGCGTTTTCATCGGGCTTCGACGTTGCCTCTTTTTCCACTGCCGGCAGCAGCACCATCAGACCGTAGGCCAGGCTGCCGATGGCCACCGCCGCGGCCGAAAGATGCAAAAAAACGATGAAGAAACTGGGCAAGGGCTCCGCGTCTCCGCTTTAACAATGAAGTCTAACCAGACGTGTTATTTTTTGCGCGCGCTTTTGCGTTTCGGTTTGCCCGCGTTCGCTTCCTGTTCGAGAAAATGCGTCAGCAGGCGCACCCCGAATCCCGACGCGCCTTTGGGGACGTAGGGTTTTTCCTCGCCCGACCAGGAAGTCCCCGCGATGTCGATGTGGGTCCACGGGCCCTCTCCGGCGAACGGCTTTAAAAACGCCGCGCCCATGATCGTGCCCGCCCCGACGCCCGGCGCGGCGATGTTTTTCAGATCCGCGATCGTTCCCTTGACCGCCTTGTCGTGCTCGTCCCACAGCGGCAGCGGCCACACACGCTCGCCCGTTTCCTCGCCGCTGTTTTTGAGTTTTTCGATCAGGCCGTCGTCGTTGCCGATCACCGCCGCCGCGTAATGCCCCAGCGCCACGATCACCGCTCCGGTCAGCGTGGCCAGGTCGATCAGCGCTTTGGGCTTGTAGCGCGCCGCGTAGCTCAGCGCGTCCGCCAGGATCAGCCGGCCCTCCGCGTCGGTGTTGAGCACCTCGATGGTTTTCCCCGACATGCTGGTGAGAACGTCCCCCGGCTTGGTCGCCGAACCGCCCGGCATGTTTTCCGTCGCCGGCACCAGTCCCACCACGTTGATCGGCAGCTTGAGGTCCGCCGCCGCCTGAAGCGTCCCCAGCGTCACCGCGCCGCCGGACATGTCCATCTTCATCTCATCCATGTTGGCGGGCGGCTTGAGCGAGATGCCGCCCGTGTCGAAGGTCACCGCCTTGCCCACGATCACCACGGGAGCGTCGGATTTTTTGCCGCCCGAATACTCCAGCACGATGAACGCCGGCGGCTCGTGGCTGCCCTTGGACACGCCGAGAAACGAGCCCATGCCGAGCTTCTTCATTTCCTTTTCGCCGAGCACCTTGCAGGTGACTTTCGGTTTCTTCGCGATCGCGCGCGCCTGCTGCGCGAGGTACGAAGGCGTGGCCCGGTTGGACGGGTGCAGGATGAGATCGCGGGTCAGGCACACCGCCTGGGCCAGGGCGCGTGCCTTGTCCATCGCGGCCCTGGCGGCGGCCACCTGTGCTTTCGCATCGCACAACAGCGCGACCGCTTCGAGGCGGCTCGGCTTGTCGCCGTCGTCCGCGCTTTTGTAATGATCGAAGTGATAGAGCGCCAGAAGGCTCCCTTCCGTCACCGCACCGGCGGCGTGATCCTTGTTTTTACCGCCGGCGAACGCCTTGCCCACGGAGGCGTCCTCCAGATAAAACGAAGCCTTCGCCATGCGCGCCTGCTCCGCCGCTTTCGCGGCGCATCCCGCCGCCTGGCGCACGGTCTCCACGTTGAGTGTTTTAACGGCGCCGATCCCCGCCAACAGAACGTGCTCCGCCCCCAGCGCGCCCATCGCGTTCAGGCACAGCGTCTGCTGCGGCTTGCCTTCGAAGCGCTTGTCTTTGTAAGCGGCTGTCACCGCGCCGTTGAGGCGGGAGTCGATCTGTTTGAGAAATTTGCCCGGTTTGGCTTCCTCCGGGCAGAAAACGATGAGACAGGGTGTTTTGTGCGTCAGTGGATCTTCATGGTGAACCGTGGTTTTGATCATAGAGTGTCAACCGGAAGGGGAAATGAAAAATCGGGGTTGTGACTTTGAGGTAAGAGTTTATATTTAAGCCATACCGCAATCAACCTCAATCTGCTTCCATCAGGAGGAATTCGTCATGGCACCGCACAACCCGGCTTTCCGCCGCGCGCGGACGTTCGCCGCCGCTGTTTTGTTGTTTTTGGCCCAGTCCGCCCAGGCCGCGAACATCGAGGAGTACGTCACGCCCACCGCCGACAGCAGCCCGGCGGGACTGGCGTTCGACAACGATGGGATCTTATGGTTCACCATGATCAACGCGGGCCGGATCGGCAGGCTCGACCCGGCGAAGGTGGAGGCCGGGACGTCCAAAGGCATCACCGAATACGCTCTGCCGCAAAAGAACAGCCAGCCCAACGCCATCATGGTTGCCCGAAACGGCACGGTGTGGTTTTCCGAGATGAACGGCAACCGCATCGGCCGCCTCGACCCCAAGACCGGAGCGATTCAGGAGTATCCCATCCCCACGCCCAAAAGCGAACCGCACCACCTCGTCGAAGCGGAGGACGGCGGCATCTGGTTCGCCCAGTTTGAAACCGACAAGATCGCACGGCTCGATCCCGCCTCCGGCGAAATCAAAGAGCACCCCGTCAATCCGGGCCATCCGCACGATCTGGTGATCGACAACGGCAAGATCTGGTACACCCAGGGCGGCAAGTTCTGGGCCAAGGTGTTTTTCAACAAAGTCGCCGCACTCGACATGAGCACCGGCAAAGTGGTTGAAGAGATCGCCGTGCCTCCCGAGCGCTCGGTGCCGCACGCCATGACCAAGTCGCAAGACGGCGGCATCTGGTTCACCCAGTTTTTCGCCAACAAGATCACGCGGCTGGACCTCGACGGCGGCGCGCCGAAGCTGGTGGAATACCCGCTTCCCGGAAAGCGCAAGGGCACGCACGATCTCGTCGTGGACGATCGGCGCAACCGCATCTGGGTGGCGCTCAACCACGCCAACAGCATCGGCCTTCTGGATCTGGGCAAGGCGAAGCCCGGAACGCACGAGGGGATGCAGGAGTTTGCAATCCCCACGAAGAAAGCGCATCCCAACGCGCTGACGCTGGATAAAGACGGCAACGTCTGGTTCGTCGAAACCGGCCGTTATTTCCGCGGGCAGTTCAACAGCAAGATCGGCCGGCTCACGCCGTAAGAAGGGCGGTGGATCACACCGGCAGGGCTGAGATCGCTTTGCAGAAATTGTAACGCAGCGGTCGTTCGGCAACCTGCGGCCCGGTTTCGTGCTGCGCCGAAAACTCACGGAAAATCAGGCAAGTAGAGCGAGATCGCGGGCCGGATGCAAAGGCATTCCCGCGCGCCCTTCGAAACGGCGGACATCGAAGCGCAAGCGGGCTCAACGGCTTCCCCGCAGGCCGCTGGCTGTAACCGGCTAAAAAGCCGGGGATTTCGGTGCGGAGATTCCATGCGGCTTCGACCGCTTAGCGTTGACAACCCCCGAAACGGTGACTAGAATCGGAAGGGTTTTCCGGCTAGGTGGGGAAGCCGATTGATGTTAAAATCATAGGTTATCAAACGGTTTGAATCGGATGCGCTCCCCCGTCGGGAGGCAATCTCAATAAATCAAATTCGGGTCCATGCTTTTTTAGGAGATCCTATCAAATGGAAGCGGTTCAGGAACAAGCCCAAGCGACTGCGGAAAAACAAGGTACGGTCAAAATCACCGTCTGCCTCAGCCTGAGCGGCGTGGCCGAGGGCGGCAAGGAAGTGTACGCGGAATTCGAAAAACAGATCGCCGCCATGGAAGCCAACGCCGAGCTGGGCGACCGGCAGTGCAACATGGGCCAGGTGGGCTGCCGCGGTTACTGCAGCCGCGATGTCCTGGTGGACGTGTACGTCCCCGGTGAGCCGCGCGTCACCTACGAAAAAGTGAAGCCCGACATGGTCTCCAAGATCCTCAAGGATCATATTGTCGGCGGCAAGGTGTTCAAGAAGGCCGCCGCCAAGGAAGACTATTACGAGCAGCTCAAAAAGCAGGACCGCGTGGCCATGGAATTCGGCGGCGCCATCGATCCGGAAAACATCGACGAATACATCGCCGTCGGCGGCTACGAGGCGCTGAAGAAAGTCATCACCGGCATGAAGCCCGCCGAAGTGATCGAAGAGATCAAAAAATCCGGCCTGCGCGGCAAGGGCGGCGGCGGTTTCGTCACCGGCCACAAATGGGAGAAAGCCTCCAAGGCGTTCACGCCCGACGGCGTGCGCTACATCCTGGTCAACGGCGACGAAGGCAACCCGGCCTCCTACATGGACCGCAGCGTCATGGAAGGCAGCCCGCACCAGATGCTCGAAGGCCTCATCATCGGCGCTTACGCCATCGGCGCGACCGAAGGCATCATCTACACCCGTTCCGATTACGCCATCGCCGTGAAGCGGCTCAACATGGCGATCGAGCAGGCCAAGGAGCGCAACCTGCTCGGCAAGAACATCCTGGGCACCGATTTTTCCATCGACATCTCCATCCACGAAGGCATCGAGGCGTTCATCGGCGGCGAATCCACCGCGCTCATGGCCTCCATCGAAGGCAAGCGGCCCTTTCCCAAGGCGCAGCCGCCGCACTCCACCGAAAAGGGACTGTGGGGCCGGCCGACGCTGCTCAACAACGCCGAGACCTGGGCGTCCGTGCCGCCCATCATCCGCAAGGGCGCCGACTGGTACGGCGGATTCGGCACACCCAACGCCAAGGGCGTCAAGACCTGGGCCATCGCCGGCAACCTCAAGTACAACGGACTGATGGAGCTCGACATGGGGCTCACCTTCCGCCAGGTCATCGACGACATCTGCGGCGGCATCGTGAAGAAAAAAGAACTCAAGGTCATCCATGTGGGCGGCGTCACCGGCGGGTTCCTGCCTCCGGAGAAGGCCGACATCACCATGGACTACGAGAGCCTGCTCGACGCCGGCGTGCTGATGGGGCAGGCGAGCTTTTCCGCCTACGACAATTCCGCCTGCGTGATCGACCTGGCCAAGTTTTCCATGGGCTTCAACGAAGGCGAGACTTGTGGTAAATGCACGCCCTGCAGAATCGGCCTGTCGCTGATCAAGAACAAGCTCGACGACATCTCCGAGGGCCGCGGCAAGATGGAAGACCTCGACAAACTCGAGGCCCTGTGCGAGGAGATCAACGTCACATCGTTGTGCGGTCTCGGCGAAACGGCGGTCAAATGCGTGCTGACCGGCATCAAGTATTTCCGCAAGGAATACGAGCGCCACATCGTCGATCAGATCTGCGACGCCGCCAAATGCACCGGGCTGTACCGCTACTACGTGAAAGAGGAAGAGTGCGTCGCCTGCGGGGCCTGCATCAAGCCCTGTCCCACCGGCGCCATCACCGGCGGCACCCGCAAAGTCGCCGCGCACATCGACATGGATCTGTGCATCAACTGCAACGCCTGTTACGAGGCCTGCAATTTCCTGGCGATCCTCTGACGATTTTAAGATTTTCCGGCCCGCGGGGTTTTCACCCTGCGGGCTTTTTTTTGCCTGATTCGTGAAAAGGAAGCCGCATGCCGTGGAGTGAACGCGAACGCCGCTGGATGGAGGTGTACCCGCAGCTCAACGAATGGAACCTGCCCCGGTTCGACAATCCCGCCACCGCCGCGCAGTACTGGATCGTTTACGAATATGTAACGCGAATGGTCGAATCGGGTGCGAGGGTGCTGGACTGGGGCTGCGGCGACGGTCATTTCAGCGCGTTTCTGCTGCACCAGGGCTACCGCGCCGAAGGTTTCAACGTCGTCTCCGCGGACGATTACAATCCCCAAGGCTGCCCGGTTCCCAGGACACTGGAGAGCCGCTACCCGGAAACCTACCGCTACCGGGAGAGTGACGGCGATCCGGTGGCGCTGCCTTATGAAGCGGAGACGTTCGACGCGGTGGTGTCTGTTGGGGTGCTCGAACACGTGCGCCAGCACGGCGGCGACGAGGTGAAAAGCCTGCTGGAAATCCGCCGCATCTTAAAACCCGGCGGCCGGTTTTTGTGCTTTCATTTTCCCAACAGGTTCAGCTGGATCGAAACGCTCGTCCGCCTGTTTCCCTCCAAGCACCAGCATCCCTACAAGTTCACGCACGCGGGCATCCGCCGTTTGTGCCGGGACTCCGGGCTCAAGCTGGAGAGCCTCCGCTCCTACGCATTCCTGCCGCGTAACGAGCTTGCACGGCTGCCCGCCGGAATGAAAAACAGCGCCGCCTTCGTCAAGGCCTACAACGCCGCCGATACCGCCCTGGCGGCGGTGTTTCGGCCGTTCGTGCAGAACCACCTGTTCATCGCCCGCAAAATGGAAACCCCGCGGGAATAGCGCGCGGGCCGGTCAGCTGCCGCCCACATGGTCCTGCAAAATTTCCGAGTCGCGGATCTTGGGATTGTCCGGATCGAGATCCAGGGCGGTCTCGAAGTGGTTGGTGGCTTCCTGGTGCTTGTCCAGCTTGTCCAGAGTCAGAGCCAGATTGTAATGCGCCTCCGGAAGTTCGGAATTTGCTTCCAGCGCTTTGCGGAAATGCTTTTCGGAAACCTCCCAGTGACCTTCCTTGTAGTGGCCGACGCCTTCGTTGTTTTCCGGTCCGCCGTCGGTTTCAATCGGTACCAGAAGCGCGCCGCTGTTGGCCAGCTTGGCGATCATGCCCACCGCCTGGTCGGTTTTTTCTTCGATATTCTCAGCCACCTTTTCCGTCGTTTCTTCCACCTTCTCCACGACCTTTTCGGTGGTTTCCTTCACTTCCTTTTTGATCCCCGCCAGAGCGGAAGGGGGCTGTCCCTCTTTCACGCTGCTCTCGGACGTCGTGGGGCCTTCTTTTTTCTGCTCCGCACCCTGGTTGCAGCCCGATAAAGCGACCGCGAACGCGAAAACCAGTCCGGCGCACACTCGCGTTTTAAGTTTCATTTCACTTCCCCTGTTGAGGTTGTCGATCGGCATCGCTCACCCCGGCGTCCCGGTGAATACGTTTGACCCAGTATGTGCTTCTGAATGCGTGGCTCAGGTCTGGGAAGGGCCTTTTGAAGTCGCGGCCCGTGAGCGGCCTTAAAGAAATTGTTCGAAACAGTGGAGGTCCTCGTCGAACCTTTGGGATACCCTACAATTTATTTCAGCTCACGCCACTTGTCAACCGCGATGCAAGCCGCAATAAGGCGGGGAAAATCAGGGAGGGTCACGCAAAAGGGCTGGAAAAGCCCGGACTGTCAGGAGGCGGGTTCTGATGCCGGTGCGGACGCTTCGTGTTTTTTCAGGATTTCCAGCGCCCGCTGATCCAGCGGCGCGGCGGTTTCATAATCGCCCACCGCCTGGTAAATGCCCGCCAGCGTCTGCAGCGCGGTGGCCACGTCCGGATGTTCCGCGCCCTGCGTGTTCTCGCGGATTCTCAGTACTTTTTGGGCCAAAGGCACCGCTTGCGCGTAATTTCCGGCGTCGTAAAGCTTCATGACCTTCGCGCTCAACACATCGGCGGTCTGCCCCTCGGCCTTGCCGACCGGGGGAAAAACAAAGTAAAAGGTGACCAGAAAAACGAACAGGCCCGACACGATGATTTCGAACGAAAATTTTTTAATCATGGACGCTGTCTTCATGATCGTTCCCTTTCGTTTTTACGCAACGCTTGCGGCCGTGCCGGGGTAGTAAAATAATTTAATAAAATCAATGGGTTATGATAAAATGAACTGTTTTGTCATCGTCTGGAAGCCGCAGGATGAATTCGCAGCCCGGATACTCCCCTGACTTTAAGGTTAAATCTCCAGCGTCACATCGGCGTCTAGCCCCGGCAACAATTGTGTTAAATTGATAGAGGGGACGCCAAACGAGGAGGAAGGCCCGTTGCCAGAGGGGAGCTGGGAGGGTCGGATGAGGACCTATGCCCAAAACACTCCTGATTCTGGTCTGTGCCCTGCTGTTGGCCCACTGCGCCTCCGCACCCCCCCGCCAATCCCTGACCCAGGAACAGGAAAGACAGCTCGCCCTCGACACCGCTGCCTGCAACGAGAAAGCCGACACCGCTTCGCGGGGTTTCGGCGTCGGCGGCATCACCTGGACCCTCAAGTGGCAGGAGATTTTCAACTACTGCATGAAGAACAAAGGCTGGAGCGGCGTCGCGCAAAAAGGGTTCGCCGCCAGCGGAAAATAAATTGCCCGCTCGGGCAAAGCCGTCGTCCCCGGACAAGATCGGCCTTCGAACACACTCCGGTAGGATTTCCAATCAGCGCGTCAGAACCTGAGCCGCTCCAGTTTCTGAAACCGCGGCGAATCGGCCATGAAAAAGCAGTCCTCGGATCTGAAATCGTTGCGCCTGAGATCGAGCTTTTTCAGAGACACAAGGTTCGACGCGCGCGCGAACGCTTCGATTCCCGCGCGCGTGATGCCGTTGCCGTTGAGCGTCAGTTCCTCCAGATTCCCCAGATGATCCGATTGCACCAGCGACACGAACCCGGCATCGCCCATCGCCACGTCCGTGGCGTTCAGGCGTTTGAGTTTGGCAAGCGTGGAAGAACCTCCCAGATGGCGGATGCCTTTGGCGCTGAGATCGTTGCCGCTTAAATGGAGCGTTTCCAGTGCCTGCAGGGTTTTCGACCGGGCCAGCGCCAGACACCCGGCGGCGCGGATGCCGGTGCGTTCCAGATTGAGCGTTTTCAATCCCGCGTTCGATTCCGCCAGAATCACCGCCCCCTTGTTGCCGATGGGATTGCCCATCAGGTTGAGCGACGTGAGCTGCGCGCCCGCCGCGGCCAGCGCCCGCATGGCGTTATGGTCGAGCCCGTTGCCTCTGAGCGAAAGCGCGGTCACCTCGGCGAATCCCTGCGATCGCACCAGCGCTTCGAGGTCCTTGGCGCCGAGACCGCGTTCGTTGCAATCGAGAACGCCGTCGCGCAGGCAGTCGCGCAGCAGCGCCCGCGCGTGCAGGTCCAACAACGCGCGCTCGCCTTCGCGGGAAAACGCATTGTCGAAAAGATGCAGCCTGGAAAGGGCGGCAAGGTATTTTGAATCCGCCAGCGCTTTCGCGCCGGCATCGCCGATCGCATTGGAATCGAGAAACAGTTCTTTCAAATCGGCCAGCGTCGGCGCCGCCGCCAGCTTTGCGGCACCGCTGTCGCCGATCTGATTCCAGCCGAGGTTGAGCTGTTCGATAGGCGCGAACGCGCCTGTGGGAATCCAGTCGGCAAGCGTTTCATCTTCGATGGCGTTGCGCCGGAGGTTGAGAAATTTGAGCGCCGGGTTCGCCGCGCCGTCGGGAAAGCGGGAAAGCCGGGAACGGCCGATGCGGTTGAGTTCCAGATCCAGCCGTCTCAGATTGGCGAGCGTTTTCGATTTGATCAGGTGCAGCGCGCCGTCGTCGCCCACCCGGTTTTGCACCAGGCTCACCGTTTCCAGATTCGGGAAATGCGCCGCCGCAAGTGCATTCGCGCCCGCATCGCCGATGCGATTGGCGTCGAGGATCAGCGTTTTCAGCCCACCGAGCGAGGTGCAGTCGCACAGCGTTGCAAGGCCCGTGCCGGTGATTTCGTTCCAGCTCAGATCGAGCGTGCGGACATGGGACAGGTCGAACGTCCGCGTGAGCAGCACCAGACCCGCGTCTCCCAGCCGTTCGTAGCTCAGGTTGAGCACCGGGCCGCCGCGTTCCGCCTGTTCACGCAGGTTGCGGACCCGGCGTAGGTCCTGTTTCGCTGCGTCCTTGCTGCCTTCTTCAATCATCGGCTTGGAACAAATCGGTTTTGAGAACGTCCAGGCTTTTGAGACGCTCCGAGTCGCGCATCAGCTCCAGGCCCAAAGGCTCGATCTTGTTGTACACCAGGTTGAGCGTCGTCAGCCGCTTGAGGCCTTTGGCATCGGCCAGGGCGCGCATGCCTTTGAGGCCGATGCGGTTGGCGTCCAGATGCAGCACCTTGAGGTTTTTCAGTTTCGTCGAGTTCGCCAGCGCTTCCGCACCGGCGTCGCCGATGCGGTTGAAGGAAAGGTCCAGCGTTTCCAGCTGCGCCAGCGCGCCCGACTCGGCCAGCGCCTCCGCACCCGCATCGCCGATCCGGTTGGTGTACAGACTGAGGTATTTGAGGCGGATGATTTTCGAGGAATCCGCCAGGGCCGCGGCGCCGTCGTCGCCGATCTTGTTCTCGTACAGCCACAACTCGCGCAACGGTTCGACGAGATCCGATTCGGCCAGCTCTTCCAGGCCGGGATCCTTGATGCGGTTGGTGTGCAGGTAGAGGATCTCCAGATCCGGCACCGCCATGTTTTCGGCGATTTCCATTGCGATCAGGTTGTCGATGCCTTTTCCGGAAAGATCGAGCGTGCGCTTGTCCTTGCTCAGGCCGCGCTTGAGCCATTTGCGGATGTAGGAAAGGTCGTCTGCCATGTGTGTCCGGGATTAAAACATTTCATTCTATCGATGTCCCTTGAAAAGTAAAGAATTAATATCCACGTGCCGCCCGGTGGATTCGGGCGCGCGATGCCGCGTCCCCGGCTTTCCACAAACCGGGGCTCATGGTATGCTGACGCGCATGAAATCCGCTGCGCTGCCACGTTCCCTGGCGTCGATCCTGTGGGCCTGCACCCGATTGTTCTTACTGGCGAATCTTCTCGCCTGCGCCGATGCCGGAGTCCGGAATACCGATACCTTCCGCATGTCGGTGCGCGCCAACCCGCCGACCCTGGACTGGACCCTGGCCACCGACAGCATCTCCTTCAACATCCTCACCAACCTGATGGAAGGCCTCACCCAGTACACCGCCGACCTCAAGGCCGTCCCGGCGGTGGCCAAGGAATGGAAGTTTTCCGAAGACGGCAAAACCATCACTTATTATTTGCGCGACGACGTGTATTGGAGCGACGGCGTGCCCGTCACCGCGAAGGATTTCGAGTATTCCTGGAAGCGGCTGCTCAATCCCAAAACCGCCGCCCAGTACGCCTACTTTCTGTTCGACATCGAAAACGCCGCCGAGTACAACGCCGGCACGGTCACCGACCCCGGTAAAGTCGGCGTGCGCGCGTTGTCCGACACCGTGCTGGAGGTGAAACTCAAAAAGCCGGTGGTGTATTTTCCCAGTATCACCACCTTCATGGTGACTTACCCGCAGCGCGAGGACGTCGTCACCCGCCACGGCGACAACTGGACCGACCCGGAGAACATCGTCACCAACGGGCCGTACCTGCTCAAGGAATGGCAGCACGAATACAAGCTCGTGCTCAAGGCGAACGAGCGGCACTTCGAGGGAAAACCGCCCATCGACACCGTCGAGGTGTACGTGGTGGAGGAGCCCACCACGGCGCTCACCCTGTACGAGACCGGCGAGCTGGATTTGGTGGAACTGCCTCCCGTGGCCATCCCGCATTACGAAACCCATGCCGAATACCGCAAACTGCCGCAGCTGCGCGGCTACTATTACGGCATGAACGTGACCAAGCCGCCGTTCGACGACGTGCGCGTGCGCCGCGCCTTCGCGCACGCCATCGACCGTTCCCGGATTCCCGTCATCCTGAAGGGCGGCGAGATTCCCACCGCGTCCTGGATTCCCAAGGGCATGTTCGCCTACAACCCGGACATCGGCGCGCACTTCGATCCCGAAAAAGCCAGACGGCTGCTGGCCGAAGCGGGCTATCCCGGCGGCAAAGGCTTTCCCCGTTCGGTGGCGCTGTTCAATTCCGAAAGCCGCAACCGGCTCATCGCCGAGTTCGTGCAGGACCAGTGGAAACAGCACCTCAACGTGGACATCGAGTTCGAGAACCTGGAGTGGAAGGTGTTCCTGAGCCGCCTGCAGACCGACCCGCCGCAGATTTTCCGCCTCGGCTGGGGCGCGGATTTCCCCGACCCGGACAATTTCATGAATCTGTTTCTCTCGACCAGCGGCAACAACCGGCTCAAATGGGCCAATACGCGTTACGACGCTCTCGTGGCGCAGGGGCCCACCGTGCGCGACAAAGGAAAACGCCAGGCCATCTACGATGAGGCGCAGACCCTGCTCACCGAGACCGACGCCGCCATGATCCCGCTTTTCATCCAGGTGCAGAACCTGCTCATGAAATCGCGCGTGCAGGGCTTTCAGATGAACGCGATGGAGCTACTCTATCTCAAACGCCTGAGCCTCAAGGAACCCGCCGCCTCGTGACCGCCTTACGGGCCGCATCCCCCCTTTGAAAGAAGCGCATGAACGATGAATCCCAGGAGCACCTGGCTCCCGCAGGCGGCGACACCGCCGCCCGCGTCGTGACGAATTCCCTGTGGCTGTTCGGCGCGGAAGCGCTCGCCAAAGTGCTGGCGCTGTTGACCCAGGTGGTGGCCGCGCGCTACCTGGGGGAGGCGGGGTTCGGCGTCTTCACCTTCGCCTTTTCCCTGACCGGGACGCTCACCGTGTTCATCGACACCGGCCTCGGCCTGTACCTGACCCGCGAAGTGAGCGTCAGGCCCGAACGGGCGCATCTGTATTTGAAAAACGTGTTCGCGCTCAAAGCGGGTTTGTCGCTCCTGACGGTGATTCTGCTGGCGGTGGGGCTGCGGCTTTCTGGGCTTTCCGCGCAGGCCGTCTCCGTCGCGCTGTTGATCGGGCTGGCCTTGATGGTGCACGGCTACACCGACATGATCCTCGCCGTGTTCCGCGCATTCGAAGAGATGGCGCGGGTTTCCGTCCTCACCGTTGTGGCGCGGGTGTTGTTTTTCGCTCTCGGGCTGGCCGTCCTCTTAAGCGGTGCGGACGTGGTGGGATTCTCGGCGGCGTTTTTCTTCGCCGCCTGCATCAGCCTCGTGCTCGCCGTCTGGCAGCTGCACCGGCATCACCTGTTCCCCTCCGCCGCGGCCGGTGGGCGGCGCCTCCGTGAAATCCTCAAACAGGCCGCACCCGTCTGCGGCGTCGTGCTGTTCACCTACATCTGTTTCCGCATCGACGCCGTGCTGGTGTTTTTTTTCATCGGCGAGACCGAGACCGGACGCTACGCGGCGGCGTTCAAGCTGGTCGAAGCCCTGTCCCTGCTCATGGCCAGCGTGCGCCTCGCGCTGTACCCCGTGCTGTCCAGAAGTTTCAAAAACGACCCCGCCGCCTCCGCGCGTCTCTGGGAGCAATCGGCACGCTACCTGCTGCTGCTCACCGTTCCCCTCGCCGCGGGCATGGCGCTGTGCGCGGCGCCGATTGTCGATCTGGTTTACGGCGAACGCTACGCCGGCGCGGGCGTCGTCCTGGCCGTCATGGCGCTGGGATTTCCGTTTCTGTGCCTGAACGACCTGGCTGCGTCGCTTCTGGTTTCCGGGCACCGCACCCACTCGGTGCTCAAAGCCGCCGGAGCCTGCGCCCTGCTCAGTCCGCTTGCGCTGGCGCTCGCCATCCCGCGCTGGGGCGTGATGGGAGCCGCCGCTGTCGCGGCCGGCACACAGTGCGTGCTGTTCGCGGTGTATCTGCCGATGCTGCGCGGTTTTCTCGGAGGCGCGCCGTTTTTCAGGATAGCGTGGAAGCCTGTCATCGCGTCTGCGGCGATGGCGGCGCTGCTGCTCGCCGTGGAATTTCTGCTTCTGGGGATTCGCGTTGTGTTGGCGGCGGGAGTCTATGCGGTGGGGTTGTGGCTGCTCAAAGCCTTCGACGCATCCGACCGCGCCGTGCTCAAAAAAATCGTCAACCGTTGAGCGACCTTTGTATAAATCCATGCCCTGTCATGCTGAGCCTGTCGAAGCATGATTCCCTGCACACTTCGACAAGCTCAGGGTGACGTTCAATGATAAATTTTTTTTATACGCCTTATTTATGCAAAGGTCTCGTTTCCGGTGACGCCGTGGGAACGGCGCGAGCCTGAAAGAAGGGCAGGGGCTGGAAACGGGAAGGGGGTCAGTCTCCCGCGCCGGTGACGGCGGGGTTCTGTTTGATCGCGTGCAAAGCCTGGGCGAATTTGGCCAGAAACTCGGTTTCGTCGTGTGGGTGGATGCGGAAGGAGACGGCTCCCGGATGCCCGCCGCCGCCCATGTATTTCCCCAGAAACGCCGCGCGGATGTCCCGCTCCGCGTGCCGGAGATCGATGGCGGCGTGCCGTTCCGGTCGGCGCATCTTGATGTAGATGCATTCCTTGTCCTCGGCGTTCTTGCCGTGAAAATAGACCACGCCGATCTTGCCCGTGTTTTCCGGGATCTCGTTGAGCAGGAAAAACAGGATGTCCGCGAACCAGGCGGAGTGATAGGGCCTGGAGACGTGGCGCACCCGTTCGTACGTCGAGTTCAGCAGGTTGAGCGTTTCGATGGTCCCGTCCACCTTGACGCGGCTTCTGAGCAGGTTGAGGCAGGCGTGCTGTTCCTCGGACAGGCGGTTCAGGTATTTCTGCACCTGGTCGGGATCGCCGAACTTGGTTTCCTTGTCGTCCCCCGAGCGCTTGCCGTTGTGCTTGCGCCAGCGCGTGTTCTGCCGGAGCGAATGGCCGAGCGTGTCGATCCAGTAGTGGTAGCGCCCCCGGTAGGGAACCACCCGGCCGCCCACCGTGTCGCCGACCAGGCCGGTGATCAGGCTCAGAACGATGTTGCGTTGAAACAGCGGATTCGGTCCTTCCGGGTAGCAGCGGTGCAGGGCGCGCAGCAGTTCCGCGACGATTTCCGTGGTGGCGTTGGCCTTGCGGAACAGCGGCACCGCACGCTCCGTCATTTTTTCGCTGTCGGCGCCGAAATGGTGGTCGATCTCCAGCACCGGCACCGGCCTGGAGAGGATGTGCTGCCACAGGTAGGGATAAAACGGCACCAGCTTGGTGTTCGCCGTGTCGCAGAACACCACCGCGTCGACCCGCTCCTGCACGCGGGCGATGTCCTCCTGGCTTCTCAGGACCGGAATCGCGTTGTAGTCGATGATGTGCTCCAGGTAATCCAGATTGTCCCCCAGACCCTGTGAGATGACCAGAAACACCCCTTTCCCCATGCTTTTGAGGTACAGGGCCAGCGACAGCATCGAACCCACCGAATCCGGGTCGATATCGGCCGAGAACAGGAAGGTCCGGTGCACGCCGATCAGCGCCACCGCTTCCTCGAGATGCCTCTCCCAATCTGTGTCCGATGCTGGAACCTTTTGTTTCATAACGGGTTTTTGCGTTTCAGCGGGTGCTTCGCGCCGCAGTGAAAAGGAAATCTTCGAGACGGTAGTGTTAAGTATTTGATTTTTATCCATTAACGGCTAACCGGGCCGGTTTGCGGAATGAGCTTCAAATCCTGGGTTCGGCTATAGGGCCGCAATCGCTTTGTTGATATAACTAACAAAAATTCAATTATTAATGGGTAATTATAAGGGGCTTTTTCCGTCCCTGACAAGGGAAAAATCCAGCCTGTGCGGAAATTCGCTCAAAAACACCTCAAAAAGCGAAAATAAGCCGAATGAAGGGGGAGGGAGTTCAGTGGCTGGGGTCTTTGTCGAACAGGTCGTTGTAGTCGTTGAGGTCGTCCTGTCCCCCGGCCGGGCGGCACCAGTCGAAATCGTCTTCGCCGTCCGCGTCGTCATCCGGGGCGGCGTGACGGGCGACCCATTCGGGCAGGGTGGGGGCTGCGTGGCGGAGAAACTGGGTGCTGCCGCAGCGGCACACCGATTCCCCGGAAAGGATCGGAGCGTCCTTCGAAAGCAACAGCAGCATGCCGCACTGCTCGCACACCAGCTCCTGGTAGGTGTTGCTGATCTGCGGATCGAGAAGCCGTTCGCGGCACTGGTTGCAGATCGCGGGCGTCGCTGCCGTGAAGCCGGGCAGGAGATTCTCGATCCCGCAGCCCCGGCATTCAACGAGGAGGTCGAAGGGTTTGTCGAAATTCATAACGAGCCTGAGGGTCCGCTGAACCGGAAAGACGCGCGGTTCAGGCGGGGCCCGCTCGGGCCCCGGGTGCAAACCGCCGATGGGTCAGCTGGAGGAAGAATTGGAATTGCCGTCGCCCAGGCCCATCATCTTGGCCATTTCTTCGCGCGACATGCCGCCCATCATCTTATTCATGTCTTCCTTGGACATTTCGCCCATCTTGGTGATGTCGACGCCCATTTCTTTCAGCGCGCCGGAGAACGGGCATTTGCTCGCGGAGCTTTGTGCGGCTTCTTCCTTGGGTTCCGCTCCCGCTTCGGTTTCCAGCTGTCCGGCTTCCGCCAGCGCCATCCAGTGGAGCGAATCGATCGTCTGGTTCTTTTCCGTGGCGATTTTTTTCAGCGACTCCCGGGTTTCCTCGTTCGAGGAACAATTGATGGCTTCCTTGTAACGTTCCAGAGCCTGCTTTTCATGTTCGATGGCTTTTCTCAGCGCTTCTGCGGCTGCGGACATCGGGGGTTCTCCTTGCAGTGAATGGATTTGAGGGTTGATTTCGTGAACATCAGAATATAGCAAAATCAACCCGCGCGCACAAGCCTTTGCGGGTCCCGTTCCGTATCCGGCAGCGGCCGGTCCCGCAAAGTGCCCTGGAATCCGCCGCCGTGTTTCTTGCCCCGGAAGTCCCCGCCCGGATGGCCGCGCCGCGGGCTTCCCCATGCGGATGGTTTACAAACCGCGCGCAAGGGCCTATATAAGGGGCATGGGGGACGTCAAACTGGGAGACATATTGACACCCGGCGAGGGAGGCGATGTGGTGCTGTTGGGGTTCCCGCACGACAGCGGGGTCTCCATAAACGGCGGGCGTGCCGGGGCCCGCAACGGGCCGGAGCGGTTCCGCGGCTGGATAAAGCGCCACGGCGCCGTCGCCAACCCCGAGATGCCGGTGGACCTCACAACGCTCTCCATCAGCGACGCCGGCGACATTTCCGCGTCCCTGTCCCTGGAAGCGGCGCACAAAGAACTCAACCGCACCGTATTGTCGATCCTGAAACAAGGCGGCGTTCCCTTCGTGGTCGGCGGCGGCAACGACCAGTCCTATCCCAACGCCGCCGCGCTGCTCGAGTTCAGCGCCGGCCAGCCGGTCGGGGTCATCAACGTGGACGCCCATCTGGACGTGCGGCCGCTCATAGACGGAAAGGCGCACAGCGGTTCCCCGTTCCGCCTGCTTCTTGAGGATGCGCGCTTCAACGGGGAAAACTTCATCGAGTTCGCCGCCCAGGGCAGCCAGTGCAGCCGCGAACACAGCCAATACGTTGAGAGCAAGAACGGCCGCATCCTCTGGTACGGGGCGCTGCAGTCCGGCGACACCGAGGTCCGGCAGTTCACCGCCTCGCTCGGCACCCTGGCCTGGCAGTGCCCGTTTGTCTTTGTCAGCTTCGACCTCGATTCCGTATCCGGCGCAGACGCCCCCGGCGTTTCCTGTCCGGGCGTGCTCGGATTGTCCGGCCAGCAGGCGGTCGAGATCGCGCACGCCTCAGGCCGCCATCCCGCCGTGACCCTGTTCGATCTTTCCGAGTTCAATCCGCTCATCGAGGCGGAGCGCACCGGCCGTCTCGCCGCCGCGATGTTCTACTATTTCTGTTTCGGCGTCGCCCGGAGAAAGGAGAAATCGTCATGAACCGCAACGCGCCGTCCACATCCCGGCCCATGGAAATGCAGGACTGCCCCAAGAAAGCGCCGCGCGCCCGCACCGCGCTCACCCTGCAGTGCGGCGACTGGGACAGCGAAGCGGCGCTCAGGATGCTGAACAACAACCTCGACGACCGCGTGTCCCTCGACTGGAAACAGCTCATCGTCTACGGCGGCACAGGCCGCGCCGCGCGCAACTGGAAGGAGTACCGCCGCATCGTCGCCGCCCTCAAGCGGCTGACGCGGGATGAGACGTTGTGCGTCCAATCGGGCAAAGCCGTCTACATCGCCAAAAGCCATCCCGACGCGCCGCGCGTCATCATCGCCAACTCCAACCTCGTTCCCGCTTACGCGACACAGGAACATTTCGACGAACTCGACCGGCTGGGGCTCATGATGTACGGGCAGATGACCGCCGGCAGCTGGATCTACATCGGCACCCAGGGCATCCTGCAGGGCACCTACGAGACGTTCGGCGCCTGCGGTCACAAGGAATTCGGCACCGCGACGTTGCAGGGAAAATGGATCTATACCGCGGGACTGGGCAATATGGGCGCCGCGCAGCCGCTGGCCGGCACCATGAACGAGGCCTGCGTGCTGGCGGCGGAAGTGAACCCGGCGCAGATCGAACGCAGGCTGGAGGAAGGTTATCTCGATAAATCCACCGCCTCGCTCGATGAGGCGCTCGCCTGGATCGATGCCGGGCTTGCGGAAAACCGGCCGCTCAGCGTCGGGCTTCTGGCCAACGGCGCCACCGCCGCAAAGGAACTGCTCCAACGCAACCGCGTCCCGGACATCGTCACCGACCAGACCTCCGCCCACAACCTCATGGACTACGTTCCCGAGGGCGGCGATTACGATGCGCTCATGCAGCTTAAGGATAAGGACCCGGATGAATACAGGAAGCGCTCCCTCGCCACCGCCGTCGAACACGCGAAAGCGGTGGTGGAGTTGCAGGACCGGGGCGCCGTGGTGTTCGATTACGGCAACAACCTGAGAGGGCAGGCCGAACTCGGCGGCCTCGACATCCGCAACGCGGACGGCAGCTTTAAATATCCCGGCTTCGTCGTCGCCTACATCCGGCCGCTGTTTTGCGAAGGGCAGGGGCCGTTCCGCTGGGCGCTGCTTTCCGGCAAAAAAAAGGACCTGCTCGCGGTGGATCAGGCGGTGCTCGACACCTTTCCGGAAAAGCCCGCGCTCAGGCGCTGGATCGAAAAAGCGCAAAAGCAGGTGCCCATCCTCGGCCTGCCCACGCGCGTGTGCTGGCTGGGCTACGGCGAGCGTGCGAAGCTGGGACGGGCGATGAACCGCCTGGTGAAGACCGGCAAGGTCGCCGCGCCGATCGTCATCGGTCGCGACCACCTGGACTGCGGCAGCGTCGCCTCGCCCAACCGCGAGACCGAAGCCATGCTCGACGGCAGCGACGCCGTCGCCGACTGGCCGCTGCTGAACTTTGCCGTCAACGCGGTGTCGGGAGCGAGCTGGGTCAGCTTCCACCACGGCGGCGGCGTGGGCATCGGCAACTCCCTGCACGCCGGCATGGTGATCGTCGCCGACGGCACCCGTAAAAAACAGGAACGGCTGGACCGGGTGCTGACCAACGATCCCGGACTGGGCGTGGCGCGGCACGTCGATGCGGGCTACGACGACGCGAAACAGATCGCCCGCGAACGCGGCGTGCCCCTGCCGCGCTGAACCGCCGCGAGCAGAATTTTTTTTTGTCATGCTGAGCCTGTCGAAGCAGGACGAACCGGATTCTATACGAGTGTCTGCCGCAAAACCGAAAGGAGCCCCGCCCGCACCATGAAAAAATCCCTCTGCTTTCACAACATCGGCGAGTTGATCCAGGTGGAGCCCGGTCCGCCGCCGCGCATGCGCGCGCGCCGCCGCTGCGCCCTCATCGTTAAAGGCGGGAAAGTGGACAAGGTGGTCGCCGAATCCGGCCTCAAACCGTCCGATTATTCCAAAGCCATCGATCTCGACGGCCGCGCGGTGATGCCCGGTCTGGTGGACTGCCACACCCACCTCATCTACGCGGGCGAACGCAAGGACGAGATGGAACAGCGCGCCGCGGGCGACAGCTATCTGGAAATCCTGAAAAACGGCGGCGGCATCTTAAGCACCGTGAAGGCGACGCGCAAGGCCAGCGAGGATGCGCTGTTCGAGTCCGCCAGGCAGCGCATGCGCCGCATGCTGGCGCTGGGGACGACGGCGTTCGAGATCAAGTCCGGCTACGGGCTCGACCTCAACACCGAAAAAAAAATGCTGCGCGTGGGCAAGCGGCTGAAGCAAAGCCTGCGCGTTCCGGTGACCCTCACCTATCTCGGCGCGCACGCCGTGCCGCCCGGACAGACCGCGAGCCGCTACTTCGAATCGGTGATGGACACGCTGCCCGAATTCTGCGGCCTCGCCGACGGCGTCGACATCTTCTGCGAACGCGGCGTGTTCTCCGTCACCCAGCTCATGCGCCTGTTCGCGCAGGCCAGGCTGCTCGGCTTCCGCCAGCTGCGCGCCCACGTCGAGGAGCTGTCGCACCAGGGCGGCTGCTACCAGGCGGCGCGTCACGGCGCCGTGTCCTGCGATCACCTCGAGCACATCCGCCCGCGCGACATCCGCGCCATGAAACTCGCCGGCACCGTCGGCGTGCTCATGCCGGGCGTCACCTCCTTCCTCGGCGGCGGCAAGCTGCCGCCCGTGCGCGCCCTCATGGAAGCGGGCGTGCCGCTGGCGCTCGCCACCGACTGCAACCCCGGAAGCTGTCCCTCCTACAACATGCAGACCGTGCTCAACCAGGCGTTTTTCCTGTACCGCATGACGCCCGATCAGGCCATCGCCGCCGCCACCTCCGGCTCCGCCCGCGCACTCGCGGCGCATGAGGCGTACGGCGGGCTCATGCCGGGACAGCGGGCGGATTTCATCGTCCTCAACACCAGCGATCACCGCGATCTGTTTTATTACTTCGGCGAAAATTTCGTCGCCGCCACCTACTCCGCAGGCCGCAAAGTGGCCGGCGGCAGGATCCCGGTTTCCCTTTGAAACTGGATTGCGGATCTGACGGAACGCAAGCACAGCGCAGGCGATTCGAACGCAAAGGTTCACGTCTGCGATAAATTTCGCTGCCGTTTGCACCGTTCTGGCAAAACTGACATAATAAGCGCATGAAAAAAATCATCATCATCGGAGGCGGGATCGCCGGTCTCGCCGCGGCCCACCGCATTCAGGAGGCCATCGCCCAGGGCGCGCCCCTGGAATGCTCGCTGCTGGAAGCCTCGGATGCGTTCGGCGGCAAGATCGCCACCGAGCGCTTCGACGGGTTCGTGGTCGAGCGCGGGCCGGACTCGTTCATCTCCCAGAAACCCGCCGCCATCCAGTTCTGCAAGCGGCTGGGGCTGGAAGAGCGGCTGGTCGGCACCAATCCGGACCAGACCGCCACCTACGTCTACACCGGCAACAAGCTCGTCACCATGCCCGACGGGTTGAGCCTGATGATCCCGACAAAATTTCTGCCCTTCATGCTGACGCCTCTGTTCAGCCTGCCCGGCAAGCTGCGCATGGGGATGGATCTCGTCATCCCGAGAAAACCCGATAACGGCGACGAAAGCCTCGCGTCCTTCGTGCGCCGGCGCATGGGCGAAGAGGCCCTGCGCAAGATGGCCGAGCCGATGCTGGCCGGCATCTACGCCAGCGATCCGGAGGTGATGAGCATCCAGAGCACCTTCCCCATGTTCGTCGAGACCGAGCGCAAATACCGCTCGCTCATCCTCGGCATGCTGGACCGCAAGCGCCAGATGTTGTCGCGCCCGAAACCCAAAGGCAGGCCGCTTTCATTGTTCATGACGCTGAAATCAGGGCTGAATGAAATGGTCGATGCAGCCGTGGAACGATGCCCCGGCATCGCGTTTCAAACCGGCGAGACCGTCACCGCAGTTGCGCAGACGGAATCCGGCTGGCGCATCGAGCGGCAATCCGGCCCATCGCTGGAAGCGGACGGCGTCGTGTTCGCGACGCCCGCCAACATCACCGCGCGCCTCATCGAGTCGGTCGCGCCGGACGCAGCGGAACGGCTCAAAAAGATCCGCTACGTGTCCACCGCCACCGTCACCCTGGCTTACAAGCGTGAGGGATTTTCGCATCCTTTGAACGGATTCGGTTTCGTCGTGCCCAAAAACGAAAACAAAAGCATCCTCGCCTGCACCTGGACGTCCTCCAAGTTTCCCCACCGCGCTCCCGAGGACCACGTCATGCTGCGCTGCTATCTCGGCGGCGCGCTTCAGGAGGCGGTCGCGGAACAGGACAAGGATGCCATCGCCGCCCTGGTGAAGCAGGACCTGCAAGACATCATGGGCATCACCGAGACACCGGAATTCGTGAAGGTGTTTCACAACAAGAAATCCAACGTGCAGTATCAGGTGGGCCACGCCGCGTTGATCGAGTCGGTGCATAGCGCGCTCAGCGCCGCGCCCGGACTGTTTCTCACCGGCAGCGCCTACACGGGAATCGGCATTCCCGATTGCATTCAAAACGGAACCCGGACCGCCGAGTCGATCCTCAATCACCTGATCGGCGAACCGGCCACCGTCGTTTGACCTTCCTCCGCATTGGGGGAGAACTTTAAGGAGCGATCCATGAAATGGGCTTCGACCATATCCACCCATGAAAATATAGAGAACTGCGTTGCGGAAACCACGCAGACCATAAAGGAAAACCTGGAAGGCAAGACCCCGCACCTGACCGTCATCTTCGTTTCACCCAATCATAAAGAACGCTACCGGGATATTCCCAATCTGATCCGTGACAAAATGGATCCCGGCATTCTGATCGGCTGCTCCGGCGGCGGCATCATCGGCGGCGGTCAGGAAGTGGAGCAGAACCCGGCCTTCAGCATCACCTCGGCGCACCTGCCCGATGTGAACATCCGGCCGATCTATTCGAACACCATGGACCTGCCCGATCAGGACACCGGACCCGGCGTGTGGCGGGAATGGCTCGGCGTTCCGGTGGAGAAACCGCTGCATTTCATTTTTCTCGCCGATCCGTTTTCCTTTCGCGGCGAGGAGTTTCTTTCCGGCATCGATTTCGCCTATCCGGGCAGCCGCAAAGTGGGCGGGCTCGCCAGCGGCGCCCAGTCCCAGGGCGGCAACGCCCTCTATCTGGAGGACAGGGTGTATGGCCAGGGCCTGGTCGGCGTCGCCCTGAGCGGCAACATCGAAGTGGACACCATCGTCGCCCAGGGCTGCCGCCCGATCGGCAAGCCGCTCAAGATCACCAAATGCCACCAGACCATGCTCAAGGAGCTGGAAGGCAGCCCGCCGCTCGAAGTGCTGCAGGAGATCAACGAATCCTTGGACGAGCACGACCGCGGCCTCATGCGCACGTCGCTGTTTCTCGGCATCGAGATGAATCCCTTGAACGACGAGCCCAAGCAGGGCGATTTTCTCATCCGCAATCTCATGGGCGTGGAACGGGAGACCGGCGCGCTGGCCATCGGCTCGATGCTGCGCGAAGGCCAGCTCGTGCAGTTTCACCTGCGCGACAAAAAGATGTCCGCCGAGGACCTGGACCTGATGCTGACCCGTTACAACCAGGGCGGCCGTGCCGACGACGCCTGCGGCGCGCTGTTGTTCTCCTGCCTGGGCCGGGGGCAGTACCTGTACGGCAAACCCAACCACGACACCGACCTGTTCAGGGACCGGCTGGGGTCGATTCCGCTGGGCGGGTTTTTCTGCAACGGCGAGATCGGGCCGGTGGGCGACACCACCTTTCTGCACGGCTACACCAGCTCCTTCGGCATTTTCCGGCCGAGCCCCGCGAACCGGGAGTAGACCAACGTACAAACAACCGCAAACGCAGCAATAGGGAGGAAAAGAATGGCAGTCGAAGTGACGGTATCCACCACCCCGAACGAACACGCGATGAAGTACACGCTGAGCTGCCCGGCCATCGAGTCCGGGCACAAGACTTACAAGAACGCCCAGGAAGCGGAGGAGTCGAAAGTGGCCAAGGCCCTGTTCGCCCTGGACGGCGTCGATCAGGTGTTTTTGATGGCCGATTTCGTCACCGTCAACAAAAAGCCCGAAGCGAAATGGGGCACGCTGGAAGGCCCGGTGCTGGAAGCGATCAAGGCGTCCTATTGATACCCGAACTTCGGCGCAAAAAAATCGAACGCACCGTTCACGGCCGCATCTTCAGACCCTGAAATGAAACTCACCCTTCTCGGCACCGGGACGATGGTCCCCTCGCTGAAGCGCCATTCCAGCGCGCTGCTCATCGAGGACGGAAACGCGCGCTCGCTCGTCGATTTCGGCTACGGCGCGCTGCACCAGTTGCTGCGGCTGGGGATCACCTACCACGACATCGACCGCATCTACTTCACCCACATCCACCCGGACCACATGTACGATCTGGTCGCGTTTCTGTTCGCCTGCCGCTATCCCGAGGACCCGCGCAAAAAGGATCTCGACATCGTCGCCGGTCCCGGATTCAAGGATTACTTCGACGGGCTGCGCAAGGCTTACCAGGGCTGGCTCGACTCGAAACACTTCTCCATTCAGGTCCACGAGCAGGACGAAGCGTCGCGCAGCTACGGCGGACTTGAGGTGACGACCCGCAAAGTGAAGCACCTGCCCATCAGCCGCGGCTACCGGTTCACCAGCGGCGGTGGAAAAATTCTCGCGATCGCCGGCGATTCGGACACCTGCGAATCGCTCGTCGAACTGGGAAAGGACGCCGATCTTCTGGTGCTCAACTGCGTCATGCCCGATGAGAAAAAATTCGACGGCCACCTTTCGCCCACGCCCGCCGCGCAGATCGCCCGCGCCTCCGGCTGCAGAAAGCTGTGCCTCACGCATTTTTACCCGCCCTGTGACCTGGCTCAGTTTGAAGCCGTCGTGCGCAAGGAATACACCGGCGAACTCATCCTCGCCGAGGACCTGATGCAAATTCAGGTGTGACGGCAATCCCGCACATTCCCAAAGGCACTCACAGCCGCAACAACTTTGCGTTGACGCCCTCGTTCAATGCGACAGTTTGGCGAACAGGATGTCGTTCTCTTTGTGGATGTGCGTCGTGAGATCCGCATCCAGTAGCTTGAGATCGCGCATCAACCGTTCGTAACTCGCGCAGGCGTCGGCGGGAACCGAAAATTCCTGAGTCAGCTCGCGGATTTGTGTTTGCAACTGCACCGTGCGGTCGTGCTCCGCGCGCATGACGCGGATGGGAGCCGCCAGCGTAGCCGGGAACGCGCCGCCGTTCGCCGCCGGGTTTTCCCGGTTGCGGATCATGGGGAACAGCACGCGTTCTTCCTTTTGCATGTGCGGTTCCAGATCGGCGCGCAGAGCGGCGAACGTTTTTCCCAGATCGACCAGTTCCGGATGCCGCGGCGCATGCGCCTGGATCACTTTTTCGATCAGGGCCGTCAGCCGGGGCAGAGCCTCTTTCAGATACGTGTGATGGATGGCCTCGATGTGATCGGCCAGTTCCGCGGCGCCGGCTGCATGCGCATCGAACGATTCCGTATCTGTGTTGTCCTCCATCGGCTGCAAACGCTTGAGGACCTCGTCAACGTCCAGCCCCTTTTCGCCGCAGGCCAGCGCCAGCGATTTGTGCCCGCCGCAGCAGGCGTCGATGCCCAGTTCTTCGAAGACCGCGGCATAGTGCATGTCCTGTTTGAGAAAATCATCGACCGAATGATCCGGTGTCAGCTCTGTGTGATTCATGAAAGCCTCCTAAACCCTTTCAATTAAATTGGTTGGGTTTGATTTGCATAAATAGGATAAATATATCTAAATATCTAAATTGTGTTTTCAGTATAGGTTCTGTATAATTGGATGTCAAGATCCAAATATCCAAAAATTGAGGGAACTAAAAATTCATGATTTCTCAAACCGCCGAATACGCGCTTCGATCCGTGGTCTGTCTGGCCGCCCAACCGGACACGCCGCTCACCACGCCGCAGATCGGGCAGGTGACCCAGGTGCCGGTCAGCTACCTGGCCAAGGTTCTGCAGGCGCTGGGCAAGGCGGGCATCGTCCGTTCGCAGCGCGGCCTGCATGGCGGCTTCGTGCTGTCGCGCGATCCGCAGTCTTTGAATCTGCTCGATGTGGTGCACGCGGTCGACCCGGTCCATCGCATCGAACGCTGTCCCCTGAACCGCGGCGAGCACGGAATGCGTTTGTGTCCGCTGCACAGGCGGATCAACGAAGCCGTCGCCACACTGGAGGACGCTTTCAGGCAAACGACCGTCGCCGAGCTTGTGGACGAATCGCGTCCCTCGCTGTGCGAAACCTCTGAGAACGGGTGAATTTACGGCGTCCCGGCAGGTGGGAAGTGCGAAAGCAGGGGTTTTTTGAACCCAAATTCCCCCAAACCCATCTTAGCTACAGACTGGAAAATTCCTTCAGGCGAACGCCTTCCCATAGAGGCGCAGAAACGTGTACCCGCACGCCTCAAAGACAAACGGAGATCGACACTTTATGACCGAGGAAAAAAAATTCGAGGTGGTGGACACGGAGATGACGCCCAATCCCAACGCCTTCAAATACGTACTCAATCAATCCGTCATCGGTTCCGGAACCCGCTCGTTCGCGTCCGAGGAAGAGGCGGAGTCCGATCCGTTCGCCAGGGCGGTGTTCGCGCTGGGGCCGGTGCAGAGCCTGTATTTGCAGGACAATTTTGTCACCGTCACCTTCCATCCCGATCCCCAGCTGGACATCCTGGTCGAGGCCGCCGAGGAAGTGATCGAGGAATACCTGCACTTTTTCGATCAGGCCGCGAAGGAAAAAAACGAGGATTCCATTCTGACCAAGCTGGACGAAATCGATTTTCCCGGCATGTCCGACGACGAGAAGGGCGCGGTGATCGACGCGGTGTTCGACGAGACGGTGCGCCCGGCCCTGGCCCAGGACGGCGGCGGCGTGACGATCCTCGACTTCAAGGACAACACCCTGCGCATCCGCTACCAGGGCGCCTGCGGCAGCTGCCCCAGCTCCGCCACCGGCACGTTGCGCGCCATTGAGAACATCCTGCGCCAGACCGTCAAGCAGGAGATCCGCGTCCAGATCGCCAGCGTCTGACGCGGCCCGAAGGAAGAACTTAATTTCGTAACGTCAAACCACATCCCATTCGAACACGCCGATCGGCTGGCTCGAAATCGTAACCCGGTCGCCCGCGACCAGCGGTCCCACGCCCGAAGGCGTTCCGGTATAGATCAGGTCGCCCGGCTGCAGGGTCCAGACGCCGCTCAGAAAATGCACGATCCGCGGAATGGAATGGATCATCTCGCGTGCGTTGCCGTGCTGCCGCCGTTCGCCGTTGACGCTCAGTTCGAACTCCATAGACAGTGCGTCCTCAGTGAACGGCACCAGCGCGCCCAGAGGTGCGCTCTGCTCGAACGCCTTGGCCATCTCCCACGGCAGTCCCTTTTTCTTGAGCCGCGCCTGCACGTCCCTGAGCGTCAGGTCGATGCCCAGCGTGATGCCCGCGATGCAGGCGGTGGACTCGCTTTCCGCGACGCGGTGCGCTTCCTTTCCGATCAGCAGTACCAGCTCGACTTCGTGATGCAGGCTCTGCCCGTGGGCCGGCAGCGTCAGCGGCACGCCCGGCGCGGTGAGGCAGGAAGCCGGTTTTAAAAATACCACCGGCTCGCCCGGATCGCCGTCGCTCATCTCTTCGATGTGCTGCCGGTAATTTTTGCCGATGCAGAAGACCCGCCTCGGCGCCCGGGGACCCGACCCCGTTTTCCAGGTGAATGTGAATTCCGCATTCATGCTTCCGCCTCGTTGTCTGCAAGTTCCCCTTCGGATTGGGCGATCAGGATCGCGCCCACCGCGTCGCTGAAAATATTGACCAGACCGCGGTACATGTCCAGCGGCCGGTCCACCGCCAGCATCGTGCCCACGATCAGCGCCACTTCCTCGCCTTCGATCCCCACCGCCTCCAGGATGACGAAGATCATCACCAGCCCCGCCGAGGGGATCGCCGCCGTGCCGATCGACGCCAGCAGCGCCACCCCCACCACGAGCAACTGCTGCTCCAGGCCCATCGGGACGTTCAGCACCTGCGCGATGAACAGAACGCCCACGCATTCGAACAGCGCCGTTCCGTCCATGTTCACCGTCGCCCCCATGGGCAGCACGAAGCTTGCGATTTTATTCGACACGCCGGCGTTTTTTTCGACGCATTCCATCGTCACCGGCAGCGTCGCCGCCGACGAGCTGGTGGCGAACACCGTGGCCAGCGCGCTGGCCATGTGGCCGTATACGGGAAGCGGGTTTTTACGCATGAACAGGCAGTAGAGCAGCGGCAGCGTCACGAAAAAATGCAAAGTGAGGCCCGATGCGATCGTGACCATGTACCAGCCCACCGCATTAAAGAAACCCGCGCCCATCGACTGGTTCATCAGTCCGACGATCAGACCGAACACGCCCAAGGGGGCGAGCAGGATGACGAAATGCGTGAGTTTCATCACCGCGTGAAATCCCGCCTCCACCCACGGCATGAGCCGGTCCCGGTAGGGCGGCGCAAGCTGGCCCAGCGCGAACCCCAGAAAGATCGAGAAAAAGATGATGCCCAGCATGTCTCCCTGCGCCGCGGCCGCGACCGGGTTTTCCGGCACGATGCGCAAAAGCAGGTCCGCCGCGCTGCCGGGTTTTTGCAGACTCTCCGGCGCAAACGCTTCGGCGGAGACCCGGTCCGCGTTGCTTCCCGGCTGAATCGCGTTGACCAGAACGAGTCCGGTCACGATGGCAAGCAGGCTGGTGAACATGTAATAACAGAACGTCTTGATGCCCAGCCGGCCCAGGTTTTTCGCGTCGCCGACGCTCGCCACGCCGAACACCAGGGAAAACACCACCAGCGGCACGATGAGCATCTTCAGCAGGCGGATGAACAGCGTGCCCAGAGGCTCCACAAACCGCGACGCGTCCCCCAGCGCCCAGGCGAACCCCACCGCCAGCGCCATCGCGATCAGAATTTGCCAATGCAGTTTCATGCACACATCCTCATTGGTTCACGCAGGTAACCCGCCAACGGACAAAACGGCCTTCCATTTTAATCCAATCCCGCATGCGATGTCGAAACGCCCGGATCGCTGCCGCTGGTGAAAATCCCTCACAAAGCGATGCTTAGGCCCGTAGACCCAATGCGATTGCAGGCAGATTTCATAGTGGGTATAGGAAAATGCTTACTTTGAGTAAGAAAGTGTTCAGGAAAGCAAAAAAACGGTTTATATTGAGCCATTTCACTCAAAACCGATCACGAAAGGCCGCACACGCTCCGGCTCAGGGGGGCGGAGCGAGGCCCAATAAGGAGTTTACGGTGGACCCAAAAGAAGCGCGCGCGCATCTCAATTACCTGATGACCCTGAACATCCGCGGAGAAGAGGCGTTCGGTCCGCTGGCGCTGGCGTTCATCAAAGAGCAGGACCTGGATGCGCTGGAACTGATGGCCGAGGAGCAGTTCGGTCTGTACATGGCGACGGTGCAGGCGCTCGCCGCCGAGCCCAAGCGGTACACGCTCAAAGTCGAACTGTTGCAGAAGGCAAAGGCGATCCTGAGCCGGGCCAGTTTTTTCAACCCGCAGCTGGACCGCGATCTGGAGCGGGACATTCAAAAGACCCGCGCCGAAATCGAAATCTACAGCAAGACCTTAAAGCCCGCTCCCGCAGAGGGCGCGGCGAAAGCCGAACCGCAGCGGATTCTCGTCGAGACCGACGCGCCCGAATACTTTATCGACATCGCGCCCAAACGGGCGACCGAGTATTATCAGAAAAAATACGGACTGAGCAAGGAAGCGAAGACCGCCCAGCATTTTTCCGGCTCGCGCCGCGATTTCGATCCGGACAACGCGTCCATCCAGAAGGAGTTCTCCGGCGCCTGCGCGCCGTTCATGAACGCCCGCACCAACGCCCACCACCTCATGCTGCCGTTCGATCTCAAGATCAGCCGCAGGCCGGAAGATTCCCTGGATGCCATCGTGCGCATCTTTTACGCGAAGATGGGCTATTCCTATCCCCTGGCCTACGAGATGGGCAAACTGGTCAGCTATCACGACGGCAAGGTACTGGACATCTCCATGGACGACCCCAACCTGCTGTTCGTTTCCGCTTCCCGCGTCAAGGAGCGCGAGTTCAAAAACCCCGCTTCCGAAAGCCCGCCCACCGTGCCTCCGGAAATGGTCTATCCCGTCGCGGTGATCGAACGTTCCGGCACGCTGGGCCCGTTCGTGCAAATCGTCACGCATTTTAAAGTGTGGTTCGACGCGTCGGTGGTGTCGGTTCTGATCGAAGGGGCGCCCGATCTGTACGAGTACGGGCTGCAGGGCGGTTCGGGACTGATGACGCGCAGCCACGCCTCCGACAAGGTCGAAGCCTATGCCGATGCGGCCAAGGAACCCTGGCAGGACGGGTTGAGCTTCAATTACGTGAACATCCACCTGCAGTTGAGTCCCGGCGTCGACACGGCGCTCGTGCCGCACAACACGCCTCTGTTCACCATGCACCCGGTGTTGAACCGTCAGTCCTGCAGGATAGAAAGCTGGAAAAAAGCCGCCGTCCGGCGGTGACGCTTGCCTGGGAATTGAAAGGAACTTCGCGGAGCGCGCCTTCCCCTGAGCCGGGGGGAAGGCGCGTTTTTTTAGGCGAGAGTGCGGGACACTCGCAGGCCCTCAGAAAAGGGCACAAACCGAAAGGATTTAATAAAGCCGCAAGCGCAAGCGGTCAGTTGGAGACCATCTCGTATTGCTTGGGATCCAGATTGTATTTTTTGATCAGCGAATCCAGGTGTTCGCGGGATTCTTCCGCGTAGGAAAAATAATTGTACTTCAGGTACAGGTCCTCGGCTTTTTTTATGTGCGCCACGGCGACTTCCCCTTCGCCTTTTTGCTTGTAGATGAGTCCCAGGTTCCAGTAGGCGTGGGCGTTTTCCGGTTCCAGGCGGACCACTTCCTCAAACTGTTCGATCGCGCCGTTCAGGTTTTTCGAGCGCCACTGGTCCAGGCCCAGCCGGAATAGAAGATCCGGGTCGCTGGGAACGAAGCGCACCACTTCGTTGCTCTCTTCGAGGATCTTTTTCGCAGGCTCCGGCGCCGGTCCGCGCACGATGCTTTCTTCCGGCACCTCCACCGCCGATTCGGAGAACGCTTCCGCGTTTTCGGCGGCCTGCATGGCTTCCGGTTGTTCCATCGCTTCCGAGTTCAACACCGCGCCCATCGCTTCCCCGGTTTCCTGAGACATGGTTTCTTCCGGTATGGGCGTGTTCTGCACCGGATCTCCGGGTTCCTCGGTTTCCAGGTTTTCAAGCAGCTGAAGCATGTTGTTCACGTTTTCTTCGATCTCATCGATGGATTTTTCCTGCTGAGCGGCGAGCATCTGGGAACCACCTAACAGAAAGAGCAGGACAAAAATGGCGAAAATGGATTTTTTCATGGCTCAACCTTTCGGTTTCATTTTGGGAATACCCAAAAATACAACATTTTGTCTGAATTTTCAATGGTTCCTTCAAATCAATTCAAACTTGTGGTCACACGTACCGGCATGCGGAAGCCCGTGCGCAAATGGTTTCGGTGAGTGAGTTTTGTGGCTCCGCCTTGCCTTCCCCTTTAATTCCGGGGCAAGAGGTTTTCTCGCCCCAACTGGCGAACCGGACAGCGCGCCCGCGCGGAGCCGCCGCCCGGCCTTCGATGGGCGTTCGCCCGCATGCGCCTCGGGGCATCGGCGAGTGAACGCCGACAGCACAGGGCTCAGCGTGCAAACACAGCAGAGCGCCGTCCGGTGCGAGCCGGCACGCCCGCCGCGCTGAAGGCGGTGCTTCATGCAGTCGTTTGCCCGGTTTATGATTTCAATGCGACCCCCCTTATAAGGCATCACGTTTGCGCGAAAAAAACAAATCTTTTTCTTTCAATCTGTTTGCGTCGTTGCGATGGCAGAGGGAACGCGATTGCGGTCGTCAATGCGCAGCGGAACGGGATATTGAGTTTGCTCTTAAACGGCATGGCTTTCTTTCAACCGATCCGTTTGCATACACTGGTTGCATTCCACGACACACGATCCATTCAGGCACACAAGCGTTCGAGGTCTTGATTTTCATTGCGGAAATTTCAAAACGATCGTGGACGTTGAAGGAGAATAAAAATGAAATCAACACGCTTTTGGGGGTTTATGATTTTGATAGTCATCTTTTTCTTTTCGGGCATCGCAATCGCGGATGAGGTCCAACCGGTCTCCAAGCCGCAGGCCAGTGCCGGCGCCCAGAAACAGGATCAGGCTTCGAGCCTGCTTGAAAAAATCGGCTTTCAGAGCAGGGACGCGCATTCCGGATTTCTCCTCCAGTTCGACAAACGAGCCTGCCTGATGAAGTGTGACAGCCAGTTCGAATCCTGCATGTCCGGCGCCGGAGACAGCGCGTCGGAAAAGTTCCGCTGCGGAGAGAAGCGCTGGGCCTGCACGCGCAACTGCGACTCCAAGACCAACAAACCGCATCAATTTTGAGTCAATTTCGATAACCGCATAATGCAAAACACAACGACCGCGAAACGGGAATGCCGGAATTGAAAATTCAAGACCTCGAATTTTTTTCACGTCAAGGTTTAAGATCCAAATGCGTGATCAAATGTGCTGGCAAGCCGGATCGAAAAAAGAAAAAAATTTGCTCATTGATTTTAAAAGGATTCCGATAAGAAAAAGGTGTTTCCCAACACTTAAGAAGCGAGCAGGAGCAGAACGGCGCAACAGGGGTGGCAATAAATTTAAGTAAAATTAAAATATAGCTTAAGCGAAGTCTATTTTTCGTGGTAGTATTGGGGGCCTAATTTTTTATCTATGAGGAGGAGTTGGGAAATGACGAACGGAAAGGTCAAATGGTTTAACGAGAGTAAAGGATATGGTTTCATCGAATCCGACGAAGGCGAGGACTGCTTTGTGCATTACTCCGAAATTCAGGTGGAAGGTTTCAAAACCCTGAGAGAAGGCCAGCCGGTGGAATTCGAAAAAAGCATGGGGCAGAAAGGGCCTCAGGCGACCAAAGTGATTCCTAAGTAAAACCCCCTGCACATTGTGCCGCTCTAAGTTCGATACGGGCCCGGAGCGTCCGTCATTAAAAAATTTTCTGACACGGGCGGAAGATTGCTCCCTTCGCCGGAATTGAAAGTTACATAGAAAAACTGAGAAACACCTCCTGATAGATACACCCCAAACCCCAACTCCTAAAAAGGATTCACCAACACCGGTCCATTTTTAAGGAGGCTCCCGCGCTCACGCTTCTCGCGACTCGCTTGCATCTATTTGAACTATAAGGCTTAAGGCGAAATCGACGCCGAAGTGGCAAAAAATCCACCGCTCACGCTCATGCCGTACAGCCTTGTATCGAATTGAAAACCTTTTTGGAGGGTGAAATGAGGTCAGCCGAATCCTCGGGTTCTTCATCGTTGATCTGGTTCTGGACACTCCTTGGAACGCTCCTTCCCATTGTCTGCCTGTGGTATCACGGACCTAAAATCGAAGCGGATCTCACCGCTCGTGTGAGCGCGGCCCTGACCGGAGTGGGATTCGATCCCAACCGGGTGTTTCTGCGGGTGGACGGACGCGACGTGATTTTTTCCGGAGAGATGGACGCGTCGTGGGACCAGTCCAAGATGATTTCCGCCGCGGAAGGCATCTGGGGCGTGCGGCGTGTGGTCAACCAGCTGCACGTTTTCGAGCGCGTTCCCTCCAGCCTCAAAGTGGCGGTCGAAGCAGACAAGGTGTCCTTAAACGGCGTGCTCCCCGATCTCCAGTCGCTCGACCGGGTGGTGGCGTCGCTCGAAGCGGTGTTCGGCCAGGAACGGCTTTCCGATGAACTGCGCATCAACGCCAAGGCGCTCGAGCCGCAGTGGACCGACGGGCTGCCCGAATTTTTGTCGCATTTGAATCCTGCGGACAACCTGTCCATTGAAATCAGCGAAGCCGGCATCCTGCTCACCGGTAAAGTGGACAGCGAGAAAAGGCGCATCGACCTCGGCATCCAGGCGCAAAAGCTCAGCGGCGACCTGGCGGTCGACAACCAGATTCTGGTCGAGCCCGGCGAGCAGGCGCAGAGGGAAGAGGCCGAAGCATCGATCCAGTCGCTGGATCTTCCCGAGATCAAATTTCAAACACAAAGTTCCAGGCTCACGGAATCCGGCAGCCGGATCCTGGATGTGGTCGCCAATGTATTGCAGCGGTATCCCGGAGTCCGTGTGGAGGTCGGCGGTCACACCGACGCCCAGGGCGACGAACAGCTGAACATGCAGCTGAGCCGCGACCGCGCCTCCTCGGTGCACCGTTATCTGGTGTCCCGCGGCGTGGATCCCGACCGCCTGGAAGTCCAGGGGTACGGGGAAACGGTGGCTCTGGCGGACAACGACACCCCGGAAGGGAGAGCCAAGAATCGACGCATCGAATTCAAAGTTATCCAATAGTTAAGGAGGGGGAACCATGACCTATCTTTTGGGAGAAATTCTCATTTGCCTGTTCGCCGCCGGACTCATCGGAGCGGCCCTCGCCTGGATGATCCGCGGGTTGAACATCGGCGCTCGTGAAGATGAACTTCGCAAGGATATCGAAGCGAGGGAGGACTCTCTCGACCTGGCCAAGAAAAAGTCCAAGCTCCTGGAAGGTCTGCTGAGCGATCTTCGGGCCGAGAAAGACGCGGAGATCAAGACCCTGCGCACCCACATCGAGGAACTCGAACCGCTCCAGGAAACCTTGCAGGAAAAAAATGCCACAATCTCGCGCCTGGAAAACCAGCTCGACATTTTCCGCGGTGAAAAGGAAATGGAGGTCAGCGGCCTCAAGGACGCCATCACGCGCCTGGAACCCTTGCAGGGGAAATTGAAGGAGTTGACCTCGGTGCGCGAACAGCTTGAGGGAGAGCTGCAGACGGTGATCGTGCAGAAAGGGGATGAGATTTCACGGCTGGAAGGCAAGGTCGGGGAACTGACCAATCTGCGCGAGCAAGTCAAAGAGCGCGAAGCCGCGGTGCAAAGTCTGGAATCGCAGCTGCGCCAGCAGACCACCTCACGCAAAAAACAGCTCGAAACGTTTCAGGCCCGGATCCGCGAGCTGGAGCCGTTAGAAGCCGCTGTGCAGGAAAAAGAGACCGCGCTCGCCAGCCTGGAGGAACAGTTCCACAGCTTCCGGGAGGAGAAAGAAAACGAAGTTGAGACTCTCAAGGAAACCGTCACCCGCCTGGAACCGTTGCAGAGCAAGCTGAAGGATGAAAAAATGGCGCGCGACCGGCTCGAGGGCGCGTTGCAGTCGGTGGTTCTGGAAAAGGACGAGCAGATATTCAGCCTGAAAAAAAACGTCCGCGAGCTGGAATCGTCGCTCGAAGCGCTGCGCGAGCACGAACAGACGCAGCAGGATCTGACGGACCAGATCGTCAACCTGGAGACCGCCCGGGAGAACGAACGCAGTGAGTTTGAGCGCCGCATCCAGGAGCTGGAACAGAAACAGGAGAAAAAGAACGAGGCGGCCAAGACCGGAAACCGGGAACTGGAGGCCCTGAAAAAAGAGATCAAGCAACGCGACGCGACCCTGGCTCGCCTGGAAAAGGAAATCAAGACCGCAACGGGCCAAAAAAATAACGAGGTCCAGAAACTCGAACGCAAGGTCTCGCAGCTCGAGTCCCTGCAGGGCGTCGTCGGCGAACGCGAGGTCACCATCGCCCGGCTCGAAAGGGAGCTGAAATCCGTGCGCGGCGAGCACCAGGCGGAGATCAAGAAGATCAAGCGCCAGATCACCGGTCAGGAGTTGATTCAGGACCGGCTCAAGCGCGCCGAAGCGGAAAACCGCAGGCTGGAAACCGCACACAGCGCGGCGCTTGAGAAAAAAGACAGCGAAATGAGCCGCATGCTCAAACGCGTGCAGGAGCTGGAAGCCAAACTCGCGAAGGCGGAGGAAGCCAGGATCAAGACCGTCCCTCAGCCCGCCGCCAAGCCGGAAGCGAAGCCCGAAACCAGGCCCGAAAAGGCCAAAAACACGGCTCCTGCGAAACCCCGCCCGGCTGCGAAAGGCAAAAAGAAGACCCTGTTCGATCCCCCCAAAGCGAAAGACGATCTCAAGAAAATTTCCGGGATCGGTCCGGTTCTTGAAAAAACCCTCAACAAGCTGGGGATCAGAACCTATCAGCAGATCGCAAAGTTCAACAAGAAAGACATCGCCCGCGTGGCCGAAGCCATCCAGACGTTTCCGGGCCGCATCGAGCGGGACAACTGGATCGGCGGCGCCAGGAAAGAGCACCGTAAAAAGTACGGAAAATCGGTTTAGCGCTTAAGCGACAACGCAAACCGCTTCGAAACGAAGACGCCCTTCCCGTCAAACGGGAAGGGCGTTTTCGTTTTATTGCGTGGAATGAATCAGTAATCCCACTCGAACACCCACAGGCTGACGTAGGGCGTGCGCGGGTCCTTGAGACTGCGTTCCAGCTCTTCCACCTGCTGCTTTCTGCGGTCCTGGTAGTTTTTCGCCAGCGCGTCGCCGTCGAACGTGCCGAGAAATTCCTTTTTGTATTTTTCATTGAGCGCAAGCGCTTCCTCCGTTTTGAGGACCGCTTCGTACACCCATTTTTCAGAACCCAGATCCAGTTTCTCAAACCGGGAATCCTGAATCAATTCCCGCTCGTCCCACCAGGAAACCGTTTCCAGTGTCCACACCTTTTCCGTGCTGTCGCGCCGGGTCAAACCGGATATGGCCAGTCCCAAAGACATGCCGCCTCCTTGTCACAATACGCGAACCGGTCCGGGCACGCAGCGTATCGGCCGCTGCAAGGCGCCCTGCGCTCAAGAGTCATTCCTTGAGATCAAAATCCTCAGGCTTGTAGCCAAATCGGGCGTAATAATTTCGTAAGCTGCGCCGGGACTCGGCCACTCCCTTGACGTCGTTCTGCTCCTTGTAAAACCGCTCCGCTTTTCTCATGTGGATGATGGCGTTGGCCCCGTCCCCGAGATCGTTGTACAGGGAACCCAGAGTGAAATGGCTGGAGGGATTGTCCGGCTGTTTTTTCAATACCGATTCCTGGTCGGAAATCTGGCTGCGCAGCGATTCAGCCGGCAGGGCCTGATCCGCCTTCAACCGGTTCAATTCCTTCGCCAGAATCTGCCGCAGCGCGTCCACGATGCGCCGCTGCCATTCATCGGTCAGCTCGTTGAACTGATCCTCGAGCTTCGGCTCGCCGCCCGTCGCGTCCGCTGTCGCATCCGCATACGCGGGAACGCTGGCGAACGACAAAGAAACCATCAGAGCGGAAAGAAAAAACATCCTTGCAAAAAAATCACACATAGCGGACTCCCCTTCATGGCTGAATCGGCGATCGCGCGATCGCCGGATGACGTCCCCTCATCCCTGCCATCCAGATTACACCAGGAAATTAGCAAAACCCAAAAAAACTGAAACGGGATTGGAAAATCGTACCTTTGACTAAGCCGCGTTCGCGAAGCCGGGCAGAGGGCAAAGAAAAACACTTGCCATTTTAGGCTATCATTAACGATCTGAAACTATTATGCTTATTTCGTAGGCGTTGTTTTTTTTGTCGGGATTGGTTTATTCTCAACGCTCAGGTCCAATTTATCGATCCGAAAAAAGGTCCGCTCTGCAGGTGGGCCTTGCAACGGGAAAGGAGTGGGAAATGAGAAGTGTCAGCAAACTATGGCTAGCCGCGTTGTTTCTTGGAGTGTTTCTAGTGCAACCCGTTCATGCCAAGGACAAGACGACCAAAATGTCCGACTGCGAGAAAATAAAAAGCGGAGACCGCCGCAACCTGTGTCTGGCCATGAGCAACCCCACTCACGGAAAAAATGAGGGTCAAAACCGGTTCGAGAACAAAGACCACAGCTCGTATTACTGTTCCTTGATCCGCAGCCGCGACTTGCAGAATCTCTGCCAGGCGGTGATCGATTCTAAAAAAGAGAAATGCGATCTGATCGGAAACCGTGAAATCGAGGCCGAGTGTAAATCCCATTTCTGATTCCGCAGGGCTTTTTTAAAAACAACGAATTCGATTTTTGCCATCGCAGCGATTTCCCACGGGCGGATGCGTGCTCTGCAATGTTAGCGGTGCTGTAAAGTTAAGATTTGTGCATCGAGGGCCGGGCCCACCCGTGCAACCGTTCTGAGCGATTTATGTTCCTGCTATCCAAACCGCGCGGCCCCTCCGGTCCGCGGTTGTGGAGAGAGGATGCCAGACCGCTTGGCGAAAACCCGCACTGCAAAACAAAAGCACGCGCTCTTAGGCGCACCCTTCCCGTTACTTCTCAGATCCATCACGAAGTGAGGTCCCGCCCGATTTTTGATACAATCCACGTGTCGGTTGTGTGTCTCATTCGAATCTTTTAGAAGGAATCGCGTCTTTGTCCTCTGGCTCCCCGTTTCGTGTTGGGCTCTGGATCGTTTCCACCCTGATCGCCGCCATTTTTCTCAACCAGGTCTGGCCCTCACTCAAGCTGCGTATCGCGGGCCGCCCCGATGTGCAGGACCTGGATTTCGTGCGCGCCCAGACGGTGGCGTCGTCGAACGTGATCTCCAGCGATGAAAAGATCAACATGGACGTGTACGACCGCGTGCACCAGGCCGTGGTCAATATCTCGACGACGACCCTGACCCTCAATTTCTGGCGGCAGGTCGTGCCTCAGGGCGGTCAGGGATCGGGCTTCATCATCGATCAGAAAGGCTACATCCTGACCAATGCCCATGTCGTCGGCAAGGCGCAGAAGATCACCGTCACACTCGGCAACGGCGTCAAAAGCGAAGCGGTGCTCATCGGCACCGACCCGGCGTCCGATCTGGCCGTGATCCGGATTCCCGCTTCCCTCGTCCCCACCGTCGCGGTGCTCGGCGATTCCGACTCGGTGCGCGTGGGCCAGAAAGCCATCGCCATCGGCAACCCCTTCGGACTGTCGCAGACGCTGACCACCGGCATCGTCAGCGCGCTCAACCGCGAGCTCGAGCACAAAGACGGCGGCCGCCTGTTCGAGCTCATCCAGACCGACGCCGCCATCAACCCAGGAAACTCCGGCGGGCCCCTTCTCAATTCCAACGGCCAGGTGATCGGCATCAACACCGCCATCTTTTCCGTAACCGGCGGTTACCAGGGAATCGGATTCGCCATCCCCGTCAACCGGGCCCGCGAAGTGGCGGCGCAGCTGATCAGCACCGGACGCTACCAGCGGCCCTGGCTCGGCATCGCCGGCCTGGCCATGAACCCGAATCTGGCTTCGGCTTTAAAGCTTGCCTCCCCGGAAGGGGTTCTGGTCGTGGAAGTGGTGCGCGACAGCCCCGCGCACGCGGCGGGCCTGCGCGGCGGCAACCGCGAGATCCTGTACGGCAACCTGCGCCTCGCCATCGGCGGGGATTTGATTCTGTCCGTGGATGGAAAGAAAGTGGTGTCGATGGAAACCCTGATCCGGCAGATCGAAAAGCGGCGGGTGGGCGACACGGTCGAGGTGGAAGTCCTGCGCGGCGGCCGCAGAATGCAGGTGGCGGTGGTCCTTAAAGAACGTCCGCGGTTCTGAGAAAAAAAATCCCGCGGCACAGGCCGCGGGATTTTTTACGGCAAAAGAATCAGCCAGCCGGTCGAGCGCGCCTCAGCGCTTCGACGCGTACCATTTCAGCATGTCCGCCACCACGATGTGGTTCATGCGCGCGGCCAGATCGATGGGTGTGCGTCCGTCTTTGTTCACAGCCTTCAGATTGGCGCCGCCGCTCACCAGGAGCTCCGCCGCGGCTTTGTGGCCCTTTTTCGCCGCAAGGTGCAGCGGCGTGTCCTGAGTGGTGTCTTTCGCGTCCAGCTGGGCGCCCTTGTCCATGAGAATTTTCACCACCTCATGGTGGCCGCGCTGCGCCGCCCAGTGCAGCGGCGTCAGGTTTTTTTTGTCGCGCGCGTCGATGTCGGCGCCGCTGTCGATCAGCGACTGCACCGCCAGCGTGTGCCCGCCGCGCGCCGCCAGATGCAGCGGCGTGGTGCCGTCCTTTTCCTGCGAGTTGACGTCGGCACCTTTTTTAATCAGGATCTTCAGCACCTGTGCGTGGCCGCCCGCCGCGGCGCTGTGCAGCGGCGTGTTTTCCACCAGATCCTTGGCGTTGAAGTTGGCGCCGTTGTCCAGAAACAGCGTGACGAGATCCACATAGCCGCCGCCGGCCGCGAAATGCAGCGGTGTCGGACCCTCCTCCTCACGCGCGTCGACCTTGGCTCCCTTTTCGATCAACAGCCGCGCCACATCGGTGTGGCCTTTGCGCGCCGCCGAAAACAAAGGCGAGCTGCCTCGCGGATTCACGTTCGCGCCTTCCTGAATGAGCACTTCCGCCACCTTGCGGTGGTTGTGCAAAGACGCCAGATTGAGCGGTGTGAGGCCGAACTGGTCGGCGCTGTCCACCTTCGCGCCTTTGTCCAGAAACCGCTCCACCAGGGCGAGATGGCCTCCGGAAGCCGCCCAGTGCAGCGGCTGCTTGCGGTATTTGTCCTTCGCTTCGACCTGGCTGCCCGCTTGCAAAAGCAGGTCCGCAATCTGGGTGCGGCCTTCCCCGGCGGCCAGATGCAAAGGCGTCGCGCCGTCGCGGTTTTGCAGGTCCACCTGGGCCTTCTTGTCCAAAAGCAGCTGCACCACCTCGATCTGACCGTTCATCGCCGCTGCGTGCAGGGCGGTGTCCCGCGCCAGGTTTTGCGCATTGATGTTGGCGCCGCTTTCGATCAGGTGGTTCGCCAGCGCCTTGTGGCCGTTTTTCGCCGCGAGGTAAAGCGGAGTGATGCCCTTGCGGTTGCGGGCGTTCACGCGCGCCCCCTTTTCGATCAGAAGCTTGGCGACTTTGACGTAGCCGTTTTTGGCCGCCGAGTGCAGGGCCGTGCTGCCGTCCCGGGTTTCGGCGTTGACGTCGTTGCCCTGGGCGATCAGCGAGTCGACTTTGTTGAAATCGCCGATTTTCGCGGCATCGTTGATGGCGGGGGTGGTGATGGTGGTGCAGGCGGGGGCAAAAAGCAGCGCAACCGCGCACAGCCAAACCCACAGACAAAAAATACCGTTCTTATTCATGAGGCGCGTCTCCTAGTGGTTCTTCCTCAAAAATAATTTCGTTCAGGAGATCGATGTTGTCATATTTTTACATTCAAATCCAGCCTAAAAGCCGGCCGCAGGACATTTTTTTGCCCGCTGGCTAACCTTTAGCTATTTGATAAATATAGTTTTATTTTGGGCTGAGCGGGGATTCGCGATGGGTGGAAGGAACAGGGCTGCAAAATCGGCATGCCGAATTTGGTGTGTGGCAGGGCAAACTATATCGCGTTTCCGATAACCGCGATAACCGGATGAGCGGCGACAGCGGCGTCCGACTTGAGGAGAGGGCGAAAGGCGGGTCTCCGGGATTGCGGCCGCAAAAAACCGCGGTCCAGGCGGCCGGAGTCTCAGTTCGGGTGGTTTTTCGATTCGTTGTAGATATCCAGCGCCCTCAGGAAATACGGTTCCGCCTTTTTATCATTCCCCATCATGCGGTACAACTCCGCCAGATTGTTCAGCGGCACGGCCACATTCGGGTGGTTGGGTCCCAGGGAGCTTTCGTGGATTTCCAGCGACCGCAGGTACATCGATTCGGCCTTGTTGAACTCCTTCATCTTCTTGTACATGCCGCCGATGTTGTTGAGCACCAGCGCCGCGAAGAAATGGTCCGGCCCCATCGAATTATTGATGATGATCAACGAGCGCAGGTACATCGGTTCCGCCTTGAGAAAATCCTTCATCTGGATGTAGAGGTCCGCCAGATTGATCAGCGCGAACGCGGACACCGGGTGGTTGTTGCCCAGGGATTTCACGATCACCCGCATCGATTGCAGGTACAGCTTTTCCGCTTTCTGCAATTCCCCTTTTTCCTCGTATTTTTCAGCGAGGTTTTTGAACTCGATCGCTTCCCGCGGCAGGCTGTCGATGGGGTCTTCCTTCTGCGTGTCCGGTGAGACATTGAGCCGGGCCATCAGCACCGGAGACGTGCCCGGAAATTCGCCATGATAGAAATCGCGTTTTTCCTGGATTTTTTGCACACTCCAGAAATCTTCCAGCGCCGCCTGGGCGTTCACAGGCAGACCCGCCGCACAAACCCAGAGGAGAAAAGACAAACAGACCGCATGCACTGCCTTGTTGTGGATCATATCGGGCAACCCCTTTCAGATAAAGTCCGGAGCAATTCCGGAGACACCGAAAGTATAGGAAACCCGCATCACAGCAGGGTCAATCCGGCGTTACAACTTTGTAACAGTGTCAAAACGCCTGAAAAACGGCTTGTTGATTGATTTTATTGGAGTTTGGGGAAAAGAGCGGGTCAGCGGCGCCACGGCAGGGGAGGCAACGTCCCGGCCGCGCGGCCGCAAAGGGGCTTCAGCGTTCGCGGATCCATTCCCCCACGCGCTGCGTGACCATGTACACAGAGGTGATCAGAAACATGCGCAGGGAAAATTCCAGCACCAGGAAGGAAAACGCATAAAAACCGGAAAGCTCCGGCAACACGACCTTCTCGAAAATGAGGTAGCTCAAAAGCACGCCGCACACCACCCCGAGAAACGGCCGGTAATCGCGCTCGGGCAGGAGCCGGTTGAAGCAGTACTGCCAGCAGGACAGAATGACCGCCATGACGAGGAGGAGTCCGGCGATCGGGCCGATGCCGCCGAACGCGGTCATGCCGCGGGAAAACGCGCTGTCCAGAAGCATCATCATAAACAGAACAACCGCGCAGATGATGAGGGTGATGGTCAATGCCGTGACTTTTTGCATCGCTAAGGTCCTGTACGGTTTCAGAAACGCGAGTGCGTTTCCCATCGTCTCCCCGGTGACCCCAATCCAATCTGAAAGGCTCGAACCATTATAATGTTTTTTTTTCATTCCCGCGCGGGAAATCCCTTGTCAGACAGGCGTTCGGTGAAAAATACCCCAATGGAGGTAAAGCCCGGCAAAACCACTGAGAAATGACGGGTTCCATTTAAACTGGACACGGGAAAGGCAAATTTAAAGACTCACGGGGAGGAAACGGTCATGAAAAAACCAACCGGAACGGGCTTTTCCCAAACCGGCCGGGTGCGGATGGCTGAGGTGAGCGGCAACGGCCGGGAAAACCGGCGTTGCTGTAAATCAGCCAGATTGGGCAATGAAGAAGAGGCGGGAATGCGGCACCGGGAGGAGCGTTCACCCCCGCCGGTGCCGTGGATCCAAAAAAGAGGAATTTCCGTTACTGAAGGAGCGAATCCCGTTCGATCTGAGATTTGCGGATGTCGTACTCTCTCTGGTCGATCTTTCCGCCCTTCAGGTCGGCGTCGATGCGGTCCTTCTGCTTCTTCAGGTGGAACTCATAGCCGCCCGCACCCGCGGCGGCGCCGCCCAAAGCCCCGAGACCCGCGCTGCCCGCTTTCGAGGAGCACCCTGTCAAAACGATGGCCACCAAGAACGCACCGAGCAAACCTGCAAGTTGCATTTTTTTCATTCTCCAATCTCCTTTCCGTACTGTTCCGTCACAGTCACGTCTGAATTTTTTGGGGATGTTCTTTTAACTTACTCCCAATTGAAAAGAGTGCCAAAGGTTTTTTTGCCCAAAAGGATTGAAAAAACACCGGTGCCGATACGGCGGGAATCCGCGGATTCACCCGGAAGCGGTTCCTTCCAGCAGCGAATCCAGCCGCAAGCGCCCATGAATCAGTTCCTCCTTGCTTGCCTTGGGGAGTTTCTTGATGCGCGCCTCCGCTTTCAGCGCCGCCGACCGGCTGCCGACGCGCTGCTCGAAAACCAGCCGCAGAGGACCGCGGCCGCGCAGAAATTTCGCGCCTTTTTTCCCGCCCAGAGAGTGCTCCTGGAAGCGTTTGGCCACGTCCACGGCGATGCCCGTGTAAAGCTGACCGTCTTGCAAGCGAATGAGATACACAGACCAGTCCGGCATGATGCGGAAAAGAGATGAAAAAGTAGAAAAAGAAGAATGCGGGTCGAAAGAATGGCAACGGACACGCTGCGGAAACCACCTGAGTGTGCCGACCCTGTGCCTGCTCGGGATCACGGCCCGACACAAAAACGCAGCGCTCACCCAGAAAGCTTTGCCCGGCGTGAGCAGACCGCCGCCTCCGGCGAGAAGCGCGCAGGAGAACGGTTCGATCGGATATCACCCCGGCCAAACTGGAAAACTCGGTGCGGCGAGAGCAAACCGCCCCTCCGGCGAGGAGCGCAGGAGATCGGTCCCGCCAAAACACACCGCACCCGGTTCAAAAAACAGCGCACGGCGTGAGCACTCGCACCCTCCGCGCAGGAGTCAGAAGCCGTGCGGCGGTTCCTCGACCGTGAGCGAGCCGTATTCCCACAGTCCCGAGTACACCCGGCCTTCCGTGATAAACACCCCGTGACCGTGGTATTGGTCGTTGGAGAAACTGCCCATGTAGCGGTCGCCGTTGGAGAACAGCATCTTGCCCTGGCCGTGGAAGCGGTTGTCGCGGAACCCGCCCGCATAGCGGTCGCCGTTGGGAAACACCAGCGAGCCCTGGCCTTCCATCTTGCCGAACCGGAACTGGCCCGAGTACACCGAACCGTCGCGGTAGGTGAACACCCCCTGCCCGTGCATCATGTCGTTGAGGACCATGCCCTCGTACTTGTCGCCGTTGTCCCAGGTGCGGGTCATGAACTGCGGCAGGTCGCGGGAGTCCTGCCACTCGCCGCCCGAGGGACCGCCGCCGCTGGAGACGTTGTCGTAATCCGGCTGCTCCTCCGCGAACTGGCCGCGTTCCTTGCGCGTGTGCCAGGCCTCGAGCCGGGCGTAGGCTTCCGTGATCTCCGTGAAGATCCGCGTCGCCCGTTTCTGCTGCTTCGCGTCGTCCGCCGGAAAGCGGTCCGGGTGCCATTCCAGCACGCGCTGCTTGTACGCCTGCTTGACCTCCAGCCAGGTCGCCCCCGGTTTCAGCTTCAGAATTTCATAATCGCGCTGCACTCAAAAGACCTCGATGGCAATGCTGCGTTTTTTTTCAGGCGGTTTGCAAACCCGTGCACGGCACAGGGATCAATGGCAGCTGCCCATGCCGCGTTTCTCCAGGTAGCGCTGATGGTATTCCTCGGCCCGGTAAAACGTCTGCGCCGGAGCGATCTCCGTGACGATGTCGTTGCGAAAGCGGCCCGACGCCTGCTGCCTGTCCTTCGAGGCGCGCGCCGCACGTTCCTGCTCGCCGTCGTGAAAATAAATCGCCGAACGGTACTGCGTGCCGATGTCCGGCCCCTGGCGGTTGAGCGTGGTCGGGTCGTGGATCGACCAGAAGGTTTCCAGAAGCTGATCGTAGGCGACCTTCGATTCGTCGTACTCCACCTCCACCACCTCCGCATGGCCCGTCTTGCCCGTGCACACCATTTCATAGGTCGGATTGGGCGCCGAACCGTTGCTGTAGCCCACCGCCGTGGCGGTCACCCCGTCGATTTTGGCAAAAGCGAGTTCCACGCCCCAGAAACACCCGGCCCCGAATGTGGCTTTCTTCATGATGACCCCCGCTCCTTCACAAGTTGGATATCGGGTCAGTCTAAGTCAGATGCCGGTGCAAAGCAAAGAAATTGCCGCCCGTTCGCAGGAGCGATTTTTTTGTTCGCAGACACACGCCCCGCTGCGCAAGAGCGGGGTTCCCGGCGATCGCTGCGCCGCGCCCGACAGCATCGCACGGCGTGAGCAAAGGGCCCCTCCGGCGGGGAGAAAGGTTCAACTAAAAGAGCTGGGACCCCAAATCAGAAATTGCTGCCCGACGTGAGCAAATCCGCCCTCCGCTCAGGAGTTTGAATCCCGGACGCGAAAAACGCATCCCATTCCCATGCCCGGGGATCGCCGAAGGCACAGCCCCCTCATGAGAGAACGCATGCACACGCTCGAGACCCTGAATTTCAAAAACCGCTTCGTGACGCTGGGCGAGGAGCACTTCCAGGCGAAGAACCCGGACCCGGTGGCCGATCCGTACCTCGTCGATTTCAATCCCGAGGCCGCGGCGCTGATCGACCTCGACCCCGCCCAGGCGGAGCGTCCGGAATGCGTCGCCTGTCTTTCCGGCAACCGGCCTTTACCGGGAGCGCAGCCCTTGGCGATGGCCTATTCCGGCCACCAGTTCGGCGTCTACAACCCGCGGCTGGGGGACGGGCGCGGACTGCTGCTGGGAGAGATCGAAAACCGCGCCGGCGAAATCTGGGACCTGCACCTCAAAGGCGCCGGACCGACGCGATTCGCCCGCGGCTTCGACGGCCGCGCCACCCTGCGCGCCAGCATCCGCGAGTACCTGGGGCAGGAAGCCGTGCACGGGCTCGGCATCCCCACCACGCGCTCGCTCGCGCTCATCGGCATCCGCGATCTCATCTACCGGGAAACGCCCGAACTGGCGGCGATCCTGGTGCGCCTGGCCGACACCCACATCCGCATCGGCAGCTTCGAGCTGCTGCACTACAGCAACCGGCCGAAACAGCTCGCCGCCCTGCTCAAGCACGCCATCGCACGCCACGCGCCCGAGTTTGCGGACGAAAGCGACGCGACGCGCCTGTTGTTCCGCGCCGTCGTGCAGCGCACCGCGCACATGATCGCCCAGTGGCAGGCCTTCGGGTTCATCCACGGCGTCATGAACACCGACAACTTCTCCATCACCGGCGCCACCTTCGATTACGGCCCGTTCGGCTTCCTCGACCGCTTCCAGCCCGGCTTCACCCCCAACCTGACCGACGCGCACGGGCGCTACGCCTACGCCAAACAGCCCGAGATCGGCCACTGGAATTTGAGCAAATTCGCCGAGACCCTCGTCGCACACGCCGGACCCGATGCCCTGCAGGAGGAGCTGGCGCAATACCAGCCGACGTATAACACCGCGTACCGGGCGTTGATGGGTGAGAAGCTGGGACTGCAAATCCACGATTCAGAATTTTCCGAATGCGCCGGCGCGCTGTTCAACCTGCTGTATGAAAGCGGCGCCGACTACAGCAACTTCTTCCGCCGCCTGTCCGCATTTCCCGACGGCGACGCGGCATCGCTGCACGCCCTGTTCAAAGACCCCAAGCCGCTCACCGGCTGGCTCGCGCAATACAGGAAACTGATCGAACGGGAAGACGATGACCCGGCCGAGAGAAAACAGCGCATGGACGCGGTGAATCCCAAGTACATCCTGAGAAACTACCTGTTGCAGAACGCCATCGACAAAGCCGTCAAGCAGCAGGACTTCACCGAAATCAAACGCCTGCGCATCCTGCTCAAGGACCCGTTCCGCGACCGGCCCGAAGAATTCGAACGCCACGGCATCGATCCCGCCCCCTACGCAAAGGAAACCCCCGAGCCCTACGTGCACATGCGAATGAGCTGCAGTGCGTAACGCAGCTCAAACCGCCTTGAACATCTCCAGCGCCGTTTGCCGCTGCACCGCGTGGTCGACGATGGGCGCGGGGTAATCCACACCGATGAGGCAGCCCGCCTGCTTCTGCTCCCTGTCGCTCGCCGCCGCGGGAAAATGGATGCGCTTGTCCGGGAATCCCGCAAGCTCCGGTACGTGTTTGCGGATGAACGCACCCTGCGGATCGAATTTCTTCGACTGATTCACCGGATTGAAAATGCGGAACCAGGGCTGCGCGTCGCAGCCGGTGGAAGCGCACCACTGCCAGCCGCCGTTGTTCGCCGCGAGATCGAAATCCAGAAGATGCCGCGCGAACCACGCTTCTCCTTTTTTCCAGTCGATCAGCAGGTCCTTGGTGAGAAAGCTCGCCACCACCATGCGCAGGCGGTTGTGCATCCAGCCCGTTTGCCTGAATAGGCGCATCGCCGCATCGACCAGCGGGTAGCCCGTCTTCCCCACGCACCAGAGATCGAAATGCTCCGGTTTTCCGCGCCAGCGCACTCGGTCGAATTGCGGGTGGAAGCAGCTTCCCACCACGTGCGGAAAGCGGTCGAGGATCGTCTGGTAAAAATCACGCCAGATCAACTCGCTCAGCCACACCCGCGCGCCTTCGCCGTCGCGCTTGCGCGCGGCCCGCACCAGCCTGCGGATCGACACCGTGCCGAACCTAAGGTGCACCGAAAGCCCCGACGTGCCGACAGGCTGCGCGGGGAAATCGCGCTGTTCGTGATAGCGGTCGATATGTTTTAAAAACCGGTCGAGCCGCGCGCGCGCCGCGGGCTCCCCCGCTTTCAGCCACAGCGCGTTGGGTTGAAAACCGATTTTTTCGAGATCCCAGTCCCACGCATGCGGTGCCGCCTGCTGCCGGGACGCCAGCCGTTTCAGGTCCGGCCGCAGTTCGATGGTATGCGCCGGTTCCAGCGCCGCCAGCCAGGCGCGCTTGTAGGGCGTGAACACCCGGTACGGCTGCTTCTGCTGCGTGACGATCTCCGGAAACTCGAACACCACGTGGTCTTTAAAGTCATGACAGGCCCTGCCCTGTGCCTGCACCGCGTGTTGTACCTTTTCATCCCGTTGCCGGGCCCGCGGTTCGTAGTCGCGGTTGAAAAAAAGCGCATCCGCATCGAGCGCGTGCACCAGCTCCGGGATCGCATCGGCCGGGTCGCCGTGCCGCACGATCAGATCCGATCCCCGGTCGCGCAATGCTCTCTGCATTGCTTCCAGCGATTGCGCGATGAAGCTCAATCTGCGGTCGTCGCGATCCTCAAGCGGATTCAGGAGGGTCGTGTCGAACACGAACACCACGAACACCCGCTCCGACGAACGCGTCGCAGCGGCGAGCGCGGCGTGGTCGGAAAGCCTGAGATCCCTGCGTATCCAGCAGAGCGCGCGTTGGTATTGCATGATGAGTGTAGAGAGTCGTTTTTGGGTTGGCGGGCCGCCCCGCCTTGCCGGTGTCTGAAAATTCGGACGCGATTCCGTCATTCCGGATTTCTTAAATCAAAAACACGCGGTTTTTCAAAGGAAAATAATTTGGCACCGGCTTTGCTTTTTAAAACGTGATCCTTTTGAAATGGAACAAAGCCATGAAATCCACTTTCACAAAACAGGTGCTGTGGACCGCCGCATTCGTCCTGATTGCCGGTGGCGCCGGGCTCGCCCACTCTCATTTCAACGCAAAACCCCAGGCCAAAGGGCCGGGATTCGCGTTCGTCCCGGCGGGATCGAAAGACTCACCGGTTTCAGGAACTCAGCCGCGCTGGAGCGAACCCTGGCAGGAGAACATGGCGCGCGGCCAATTGTGGGAACTGCGCAACAACTGCCGCCTGTTCTGGCAGCGCGAAGGGGGAGGCGCGGAATGCCGGATCGATGCGATCACGCAACCGCCGTACGGGTTTACCTTGCAGCCGCCGGAGTGGAGCGCCGACATGGGCAGCGCTCACGTGACGCTGATCTCCGGATACGCGGAAACCTTTGCCGCCACCGCAAAGCATGCGGACAGCGACATCGTCTGGGAGCTGGACCTGGAAGGCGAGGTCCGCTGCATGAACTTTGCGCAAGAACTGTGCGAGCGGCGGACGCATTTCAACCGCGAGCCGCTTGTACGCGAAGCGCGCGAATGGGGCGGCAACGTCGATGCCGATTCCCGTTACGTCGTGATCGAGTGACGGCGCTCCGTCACATGAAAAATTCCATGTAGATCATCCAGCCCAGCATGGATAGGATGAGAATCGAATAGCCCACGTGCACAAACACCGTGAACACCCGGTTTTCCTCGCGCTTGCGCCGGGCCGGCTTTTTACGATCCACATCCATACGTCTGCCTGTCCTGCCCGCGAGAGCTGCCCCGCGGGACGTTGCTGATCACGAAACGGATACAATGCCCTCTTCGATCGAACCCATCGCTTTCAAACGATCCTGGATGCGTTGTTTGAGATCCGCATCGAGCGCGTTGATGCCGTCTTCCGCGCAGCCGGCAATCTTCCATGAGTAGCCCGCGAACGGATCGTCCGCATCGCGCAGGGCCGCGGCTTCCTGCACCGCAGCTTCCTTCGTCTGCGCCTTGAGCGTCACCTCCAGATCGGTGAGCACCGGAACGTGCGCCACGTTGAGATCGAACTGCACCTTCATGCCGTCCCAGAAGATGCTGTCCCCCGGTTCCTCCTCACCCAGACGCGCCTTGATCGCCTCCTGCAGATCCGCGTTCAAGTCCTTGATGCCGCCGTTCTCACACTCCTCGATTTTCCAGTCGTAACCGTCAAACACGTTCTCCGCGTCCAGAATCCGCTCCACCTCCTTGTTCGCTTCCTCCTTGGTGGTCCGCGATTTCAGTTTCACTTCCAGATTGGTGAACACCGTCACATCGCTCACCTTCAACTTAAAACGTTCCGTCATCGTCTCGCCTTCATTCAAATAATTTGTCAAAACCTTCCCGGAGGACGGTCTGTTATTTTTAGAGAAAGAACAAGATATAGCAGGAAAGCGGGGATGGGGGAACCGGGAAACGGATTATCGCCGTGGGGAAGCGCGTTTCAAATCCGCGCGCACGCAAAACGCTCAACGAAAGTATGTGGACAGCAAGCCGCTTCCACGGCGGGGAATGTCCGTTCAACCGAAAACGTTTGCGTCCAACCCGGGAAACTTTGTACGGCGTGAGCCAATCGCCTCCACGGCGAGGAGTGCCGTAATTCGGGAAAAGTTCGAACCAATCCGAACGGGTCTCGTCCGTCGTGAGCAATCTCCCTCCACGGGTAGTGGTCCCGTAATTCGGAAAAAGTTCGAACCAGGCCGAACGAGCTTTGTCCGGCGTGAGCAGTTACGCCCTCCGCGCAGGAGTGCCGGAGGTGGGATTCGAACCCACAACCCCTTTCGGGGGAAGGATTTTAAGTCCTTTGTGTATGCCATTCCACCACTCCGGCCGGCTTGTGTTCCCGCGGAAACATTGCGTACAATGACAGGATCGCTCGAAACTGGTGCGAATGGTAGCAGGATTGGCATAAAAATCAACCGGGAACCCCGCGTCCGACGGGGCGTCCCGCCGCACCCGCCAAAAGCGGGGCGAACCGCTCGGAGCGGGCATGCGTGACCCGAAACGCATCCTGATAAAACTGCTCGGCGATCCCGCCAAGGGAGACGCCTGCGAAGCCACCGGCGAGCCGCTGGAGCTCGTCGTCGAAGTGCTGCGCGACATCGTGAAATGCCGCAAAAGCCTGCGCTGGCTCAAAGAGAACCACGGCCTCGACCTGGCCGTGAGCCCCGCGGCCTTCGAGCAGCTGCTGGACATCCCCGCCATCAACCACGTCGAGACCACCGATCGCAACCTCGACGTGAAAATCGATTCCCTCAAAGAACTGCGCAGTCCCGGCGACCCGGTCACCATCGCCAACCTGAACGCAGTGCTGCGGGAGTTGTACCGCAGCCTGCACGAAATCCGCGAACGCCGCAAAAAAGAGCTGCCAACCCCGCTGCTGATGCAGGCCATCGACGCCGAGCGGCTGAAGGAGGCCGAAGCGCTGGTGGCGGCGCTGCGCGCCTGCAACGGCAGGCGCACCGGGTACCTGTTCACCGCCTTCAAAGCCAGAACCAAAGAGAAACGCTTTGAGGCGCTGTTCCCCGGCGCCACAGAGGCGCATCCCCTGCGCCAACACCTCGACCGCGTGGAAGCGGAACTTAGCTTCTACAAGCGCTGTGTGGAAACCGAGCGGACCTGGCGACCGGTCGGCCTGGACGTGCTGCGCCTGCTGCGCGAGGACGGGCTGCCGCTGGTGATGCAGAACATCGAAGAGGTCGGCAACCAGCTCTGGAACATCGTCTACAAAAACCCCGGCGTGCGCCGGTCCATCGAGCTCACCGGCATCGACTTCGCGGACGTGCGTCCCCTGCTTGACGACGCACAGGTTCCTGTAAAAAATGTGTGAAGGGAAAGTGCGGAGAGGAGAGAGGCTTTAGCGAAAAAAGTCGAGCGGAAACCGGAACGTCGGTTCCGTCGTGAGCAAACGCGCCTCTGGCGAGGAGCGCGCAGGAGAACGGCTATCAGAAGATGGTGCGAGTGGTAACAGAAAATCCCGGCGCGTCGTGAGCAAACACGCCCTCTGCGGAAGAGAACGATTCTTCCTGAAACGGCGGCGGTAAAACCGGGAATCCCGGCGCGGCGTGAGCAAACACGCCCTCCGCGCAGGAGTCAGGCCTTGACCTGGAAGCCCTCTACCTTGTCCAGCAGCAGGTGCTTGACCTTGGAGAGTTTCTTCGCGTCCTCGAGCGCCTGCTTGCCCTCGTCCTTGAGCTTGTTGAGGCGCATGTCGAGACGGAGCAGGTTGGGAAACAGCGGCAGAAACTTGGCCAGCATCAGCGCGCCCTCGTCGGTGATGTTGTTGTCCGAGAGCACCAGATTCTGCAGGCTCTGCAGATTGTCCGACACCGCGATGTACTTCACGCCGTCATTGCCGATCTCGTTGTAGAACAGGTTGAGCGTCTTGAGGTTCGTGAGCACCGTGCTTTTGGCCAGGTACTTCGCGCCCTTGGGGCCGATGAGATTGGTCCCCATCTCCAGCGTGTTGAGATCGCGTAAAAATTCAAACGAAGCGATGTCTTTCGCGCCGTATTCCTTGAGATACGCCGCGGTCAGATCCAGCGTCTTGCCGTCCTTGCTGAGATTGTCGCGCACCACCATCTCGGTCTCTTCCGAGGCCCGGTTCTGCCCGCGCGCTTCCTTGTTTCCCGAATAATCCATACATCCGCCTCTTGAGGGCACCCGGACCGCAGATCCGGAATGCGTTTCAGGGGCCGAACCCCGCCGGGAAGGCAGGAGGAAGGCGGCCCCCGTGTTCGATTGTGAGGCAATTATAGCATTTCCCAAAACCGATCCAGGAAAATTTTAAGCCCGCGTGAGAGCCGGAAAAGTCCTTGAAATCATGAGCCGTAATCAGCGCCGCCAGAGACTTCGGCAAGGCGGACAGGCAGCCGCTGCGGCGGCACGCAGACCGTCCGGTTCGCCGCCGGTCTTCGCCGGACAGCGCGCTAGACGGGAATTGATTGGAAATTCAAACGAAATCTTTTATTATGAAGGGACCAACGGCCGCAAGAGATTCACGCAAACAAAAGGAGTGCACGCAATGGCCAACCTGTACCAGTCCGAAGCCGAGTTGAGCCTGGGCAACAACGTGATCGTCACACAGATGACGCAGGCGATCAACTGGGCGCGAAAATATTCCTTCTTCATTTATCCCTTCATCACCGCCTGCTGCGGGATGGAGTTCATGTCCGTCGCCGGACCCCGATACGATCTCGACCGGCTGGGCGCCGCCTTTCCGCGGTTTTCCCCGCGCCAGGCCGACCTGCTCATGGTCGTGGGAACCATCAGCCACAAACAGGCGCCGATCCTGGTCAAAGTCTACAACCAGATGACCGAGCCCAAATGGGTGGTCGCCTACGGCGTGTGCACCGTCTCCGGCGGGTTTTACGACAACTACGCCACCGTCATGGGCATCGACACCATCATCCCCGTGGACGTGTACATCCCCGGCTGTCCGCCGCGTCCCGAAATGGTCATCGACGCGCTGATCAAGCTGCAGGACAAAGTGCAGAACGAAACCCTGCAGGACCACGTCAAAGGTCCCGCGATGGTGACCCCGGCGAGCAAGCTGTAAAACCAGCAGAACGGCTCGGAGCGTCCCGCGTTTTAGGGGGACTGGGCGAGATCGTCGGCGATGGTTTTAAGCAGAGACTCCGCCGCCCGCCGTTCCTCTGGTGTCAGCCGCGGTGAGCGGCCGAGCGTGCGGATCTTTTTAAGCTGCGACTGCGTGAACGCCCGAAGGTCCGCCGCATCCTCCACCACCAGATCCACCTGCCCTCCCGGTTTCACGAACCGGTCCTTCAGGTAGTGAAAATACAGATGCAGCCCCTCCGGGCCGGTGACGCCGTGCTGAAACTTCAGCGTCAGCAGCGCTTCCTTTTTGCGGTCGATTTTGTATCCCAGCTGCGTGTTGTCGGTTTTGCGCAGCTGCGTGTCGAACAGCGTCCAGGCCGTCTCGCGCAGCGCTTCGGTCATGTCCACAGGCGGCAGCGGCAGCAGCTTGGCGGCGGCGATCTCCAGAAGCAGCGCCGGGTTGCCCGTCTGCTCGCTCAAGTAGCTCGCCGTCACCGGATCCTTCCTCAGCAGGTCGCTCGTGGCCTTAAGCACGGGCAGCATCCCCTCCACGGCCTTTGCCAGCGCATCGAGCTGTGTCTTTTCAAACGGCAGCAGGAACCACTGCACCTCGCGCGAAACCGCGAGCGACTCGCGCACCGGCCGGGCGTAGAATTCCTTCAGCATTGCGTGAAAGTCCGGCAGGAAAAACGCCGTCACCACGTCCGCAAAATAAGGATAGTTGAGGATCAGGAAGCGCGGGTCCGAGCGGATATTGAGGCCGTACGCTTCCAGCTCGTTGGGATGGCCGATGAAAGGCTGCGTGAGGTGCAGCGTTTCGTGCAGCTGCGTGGCGTTGCCGTACACCGTGCCGTCGATGAGCACCGTGCGCGGAAAGATGCGGATCGCATCGAACGTCGTGTGCGCGAACTGGCGCGGGTGCAACAGCTCGTCCGTCCACGACTGGATGATGTATTGCTTGAGAGGAACTTCGGTGATTTCGGGAAAGGCGGCGTTCAGATCCTTCAGCACCCCGCGCATCCGCTCAGCGCTTTGCGCCAGCAGCGCGTCCGCCTCATGGCATTCGCCGCAGCCGAATTGCGCAAAGCCGGGGATGAGAAACCGCACTCCCTGGGCGAACCCGCCCAGGTCGAAAGTTTTCTCCACCGCCTTGAGCGCGGCGGCTTCGCCCGGCGCGGGCTTCGGCGTGTGCAGGGAAACGAGCCGGTCCAACTCCTCGACGCCCATTGCGGAGGCCGGGGCAACCGGGTGAGCGACGGCCGCGGTCAGGTAAAAAGCGCAGACCGCAAGCCAGCCGCCGTGATCTCGAAAGCGTCCTGGAATAACGCCACCTCTGTCAATCCAGCCGGTTCAACCGCTGCCAGACACTGACCACTTTGCGGCCGTTGCGGTCTTCATTCAGCCCGTCCCACACCGCGAACGCGACGAGCGTCGGTTCTTTTTTCAGAAGATCGATGTCCCACTTGCCCGTCTTCACCGTGTCGCGCAAAAACACGACCGTCCAGGCGCCGTCCTTCCATTCCCCTTCGCCTTCCACATTCTGGTTTTCCGGAGGCTGAGGCGTGACGGTGCCGAACCCTTCCGCGTTCAGTTCCTCGACCGGGTTCTCCGCCGTGGTGTTGAGCTTGGACACCGGGTTGGACATGATGCCGCCAAAAATCAGCGCGTCCATGTCCACGCCGCCGCCCGCGTACTCATGCTCTTCCTCCGCCGCGAGGGTTTCCTCCAGCCCGGCTTTCCAGTGCCAGATGTTCACCGGCTTACTGCGGTTGCCCATCCCGAAGAACGGCTCGTTGTGGCCGTGCGTGTGCAGCGTCACCGCGCCGAGCGCGAACTGCACCGCGGCGCCGTCGCGGAAGATGTCCGAGTTCAATTCCGAAAACGCGTCGTGGGTCGGGTCTTCCCAGCGCAGGCGGATCGCCATCTGCTCGCCGTTGTGCACCGAGGACACATTGATGACCTCAACCGCGCCGCGGCGCGCTGAAAGCGGGCGCAACACCAGATTGGTGGACTTGACACCTTCCCACACCGGGCTGTTCACATCGGTGTCCAGCTCGACATCCACCTTGTAGGAATAGATGTCCGTCTCGAACTCCGCTTTTTGATATTCGCGGGAAAACATCGAACGGATGTAGTGCACCAGCGCCCAGCGGTCCTCCACCGAAAGGTCGGCGTAGGAGCGCATCGGTGTGCCGTCGAGACCCGTGGAGATGGTGCGGAAGATGTCCTCGGCCGAGTGGCCGCCTTTGAAGAAATTGGGATTGGTGATGTCGTGAACAAACACCGCATGTTTCCAGGCATCCATCAGGGAATCGGCGAATTTGCCGTCGCCCTTCAGGGAATCGCCGTGGCAGTCCACACATTTGTTGCGCGTGAACAGGTCCTTGCCCTTGGCCAGAAGTTCCGGCGTCGGCTTGGGCGGTTCGCCGACCTTCACCGGTTCGCCCGCGGGCTCGTTTTGAAACCTGGGCGAGAAGCTCTTGATCAGGTTGATGAGGGCCCAGGTGTCTTCCGGAGACACCGCATCCGCCCAGGCCGGCATCGACGTTCCCGGAACGCCGCGGATGATCGTGCGGTACAGGTCTTCATCCTGGGGCAGCGTGCCCGTGGGCGTCGAGCGGAACTTGAAAATGCCCTTGCGGAAGTCACGCGGCCAGGGGTAGAGGAATTCCACCGCCGCGCCGCCGCCGTTGCCGTCCTGGCCGTGGCAGAACACGCACATATGCAGATAGATGTTGCGGCCGCGCGCCAGCAGCGCGCCCGGTTCCATGTCCGGCTTGAACGTGCCCAGCGCGTCGTGTGCGCCGCGGGTGCGGAAGGGATTGCCCGGTTCCTCGCCGTGATCCATATGGCCGCCGTGGCCTTCGTCGATCCGGTACTCCCCGCCCGGCTGCGCCGCGCCGCCGTGATCCATGCCGCCATGATCCATAGCTCCGTGGTCCATGCCACCGTGGTCCATGCCGCTCATGTCGTGGCCCTTGTGTTCGTCTTCGGAGAACACCGCCTGCGAAGGCAGGAAAAGCAAAAGGACTGTCAGAACAAAAACCGCCGCAACAGCGGTGATGCCGTAAAATCTGCCGCTTCGATCGAATATCCTCATCATGGTTTTCCCTCATCAGGAAACAGAAAACAAATCATCAATGGGGAGACGGTTCACCACATCGGCTGTGGGTCATCCCCCCGCTTTCTTGGGATCCCGGACCATCTTGACACCCTGGTCCAGATCCCCCAGGTCCTTCAAATTGAAATATTCCTCTTTCTGGCCGAGTCCGAAATACCAGGCGTTGTCCAGACCGCGTTCGTCGCCGCTCCACAGGTAATAGCTGCCGCCCCCGGCGTACGCCTCCGACAGGCCCAGCGGCTCGCCATCCTTGCTTTTGACGGCTTTCTCCTCGCTCCAAAGCTCCGACAGCTCTTTCATGGTGGGCAGCCGCCAGTCGCTGTAGCCGGCGAATTGTTCCGCATTTTTTTTGTCGATGTATTCCAGCGCTTCGTACCAGTTCATCCCCTGTTTCAATTCGTGGTAGGAATCGGCTTTCTGCCACATCAGTCCCGTCTGCGCATCGACCACCACATCGGATTTTCCTTTTAAGGACGGATCGGCAAAACAAAGGTCGGCTCCCGCGATCGTCAACAACAGAAACGCCAGGATGCAGAGGAGCCGATGCGCGTTTCCGCCGGGGTTGGAATTTTTCATGGGTGCGTCAAAGTTCAACATGAGTCGTGAATGAATTTCCGGAGGATCGAAATCGATTATACCGGATGCCAGAAGGGAAGCAAACCCCCAGCCACCAGCCGCCAAAAAACCGATTCGGCGCGGCGAACCGTCGAGTCGGGCCGTCCCCTCATAGGCGGTGGCCCGGCCGGCGCGGCGAACGGTTCGTGTTGCGTTCCCGGCCTTCCGCGCCAGTGGGACGAATCTCCCTCCGGGCGGTGGCCCGGCCGGCGCGGCGAACGGTTGGTATTGCGCTCTCAGCCTTCCGCGCCAGTGGGACGAATCTCTTCTTTTCGGGCGGCAGCCCGGCCGCAACCGGCGGGCTTGATTTGCAAAGCCGAACGTGTTCCAATCCGGGAAAGAACGCAACCGGAAACCCCCATGCAACTCGTCCGCGCCCCCAGACTCCAGGCCGCGAACCTGCCCTGGTTCAACGTCCACGCTCCGCTGGATCTGCCCGATCTGACGGGCAAGCTCGTCATCCTGGATTTCTGGACCTACTGCTGCATCAACTGCATCCACATCGTTCCGACCCTCAAGCGGATCGAAGAAGCCTATCCCGACGACGTCGTGGTGATTGGCGTGCACAGCCCGAAATTTCCGGGGGAAAAAGTCACCGCCAACCTGATCCACGCCATCGAGCGCTACGAGATCGTGCATCCCGTGGTGCACGACGAGGCGTTTTCGATCTGGAAGCAGTACGCCGTGCGCGCCTGGCCCACCCTGGTGTTCATCGGCCCGGACGGCTACATCCTGGGCCAGCTTCCCGGAGAACCCGACCCGGAAATGCTGATGGCCTCGATGAGCGAGGTGATCAAGGAGATGAAAGGGAAGGGCGTGCTGCAGGGCGGCGCCGAGGCACTGATAAAATCCGCGCCGGGAGGGGAGGACACGACGCTGCGCTTTCCCGGCAAGATCGCGCACGATCCGGATTCCGGCGAGTTCGCCGTCGCCGATGCGAACCACAACCGCGTCCTCACGCTCGATGCCGGCGGCAGCGTCACCCGCACCATCGGTTCCGGCGCCATCGGTAAGAACGACGGGTCTTTTGAGGCGGCGTCGTTTTTCCGGCCGCAGGGCCTCTGCCTGCGCGATGGCATCCTGTGGGTGGCCGACACCGAAAACCACTGCCTGCGCAAAGTGGATCTTGTCAAACAAACCGTCGCCACCGTTGCGGGCACCGGCAGCCAGGGGCCCGTGCTCAAAGAGCGCGGGCCGGCGAAAGACCTGCCGCTCAGTTCTCCCTGGGATGTTTCGATCGACAACGGAGCGCTCTACTTCGCCAACGCGGGCACCCACCAGATCGGAATCTACGAGATCGAGTCGGGCATGGCCGGGCCGTTTGCCGGAACCGGCGCGGAAGCGCTGGTGGACGGTGCCCGCGCCGAAGGAGCGTTCGCGCAGCCGAGCGGCCTGAGCATCGGTGAGGGCAAGCTGTTTCTGGCGGACAGCGAAACCAGCGCCATCCGCAGCGTCGAGCTTGGAGATAAAGGCAGCATCACCACCTACGTGGGAACCGGTCTGTTCGATTTCGGCGACCGCGACGGCACCGGCACCCAGGCGCTGCTGCAGCACCCGCTGGGAGTGCACTACGCCGGCGGCCTTCTGCACATCGCCGATTCCTACAACCACAAGATCAAGACCCTCGATCTCAAAACCCGCAATGTCGCCACCGTCGAGGCCTCGACCGGCCTCATCTGTGAAGACAAAAGCTGCACCCGGTTGTGGGAACCCGCGGGAGTGATCCAGGTGGGACGGCATTTGTTCGTCTCCGACACCAACAACCACCGCATACTGAAAATCGGCCTCGACAGCCAAAAGACCGAAATCTTTCTGCAATGAAAACGGGACCCGGACAGGACAACCCATAACTCAACCTGGTTAAAATTCGCCCATGGACCCCATACGCTACGGATTCGTTCAGACCATCATCGATTTCATCGACAGCCTGCCGCCGCTCTTGCAGTTTCTGCTCGGCGTGTTCATCACCATCGGCATCGTCAAAGTCCTGCTGACCGTGGCGGACCATTTCCAGGCCAAGCGCGAAGGCAGAAAATAGTTCAGTATTTGCCGCGGATGTGCGGCGCCACGTTTTCCGCATAAAAAGATTCGAGCCGCGTGTGCTGATCGCTGGACAGCGGTGCAAGATCGCTGACGGAACAGTTTTTCCGCACCTGATCGGGCCGCGTGGCTCCCGGAATCACCACCGTCACCGCGTCGAAGTCCAGAATCCAGCGCAGCGCCATCTGCTCAAGCGTCATCGCTTCAGGCACACACGCTTTCAGCGCGTCGGCCAGCCGGACGCCGTCTGCGAACGGCAGGCCGGCAAACGTCTCCCCGACGTTGAACTGCGCCCCGTCGCGGTTGTAGTTGCGGTGGTCGTCGTCCGGAAACGCCGTGTCCAGCGTGAACCGCCCCGAGAGCAGGCCGGAGGCCAGCGGCAGCCGCACGATCAGCGCCACCTGTTTTTCCTTCGCGTGCTCGAACAGGTCGCGGGCGGGCTTCTGCCTAAACAGGTTGAAAATGATTTGCAGCGAGGCCACCCCTTCCTGCTCCAGACACAGATGCGCTTCTTCCATCGATTCCACGCTCAGCCCGAACCGCTGGATCTTACCTTCGCGCTGGAGCGTGCGCAGCCACTCGAACACCTCGCCCCGGCGCAGCACCTCCGTGGGCAGGCAGTGGACCTGGGTCAGATCGAGCGATTCCCGCTTGAGGCGGCGCAGCGACTGCTCGGTGTGCTCGCGGAAACGCGCGAGCGACCAGTTGGCCTCGCCGCCCGGTTCCGGGAAGCGGCCGAGCTTCGTCGCCACCGTCACTGGCTGCGGGTGCCGGTCCAGAAAGCGGGCGATACGCGTTTCCGACAGCCCGCGGCCGTACACGTCGGCGGTGTCGAAAAAGTTCACGCCGTGTTCCACCGCCTCAAGCAGAATGGCCTCGGCGGTGGCGTCGTCCACGCGGCCCCAGTCCGCCCCCAGCTGCCAGGTTCCCAATCCGATTTCCGAAACCGAAAGGCCGTCCCATTTTCTGTAACGCACGCGCTCACTCCTTAGTAGTAGAGGCGGCCCGGCCTGCGCCTTGCCGCCCCTGGTTTTATGCGATAATCTGCTCATTTGTGAATCCTGAAGCACCTGCAATGTATCTATTATAGACGCAAGCTACGGCCCGCGACGGCCGAAACGATTCCGTGCACGATCCGAGCGCAGTGAATTCCTTTGTCCGTGGAGCCGTTGTTGGCGGATGGATGTTGTTTCTGTCCCTCAACGGTGCGGCTGTGTTCGCCGCCGACAGCGGGTTCGAGCAATACCGGCAAAGCATCCGGCAGGACATCCAAAAGCAGAAGGAGGCATTGAGCCGCGATCCGGAGAACGCCGAGGGGCATTTCAAACTCGGGTTGTCCTACCTGGCTCTGGGGCTGCATGAGGAAGAGATCGCCGCCTACCGGGAAGCGATCCGGCTGAAACCGGATTACGCCCAGGCTCACTTCAACCTGGCGGTCACGTTCGATCTATTGGGGCAAGGAGACGAGGCGATCCACCACATGCTGCAGGCGCGGCGCTGGTACCGCGTCAAGCGCGACCACCGGCAAACCCGGACCGCGCAGCGGCGGCTGCGTCTGCTGTATGAAAAGTACGACACCGGATCGAACAACGAAAACCGTCCTTGAGGCAGGGACGGTCAAACAACGGGAGAGAGAAACACAATGAAAAGAAGGTTCCGTTTTCTTTTGCAGTTCGAAGACAAGGAGGGCGCGCAAACCGTGGCGGAATTCAACTCCAACGAAGAGTACCTGGAGTTTAAAAAAGATCTCGACGAGCAGGGGGTGCCCAACAAGCTGGTCAACGAACGCGAGTTCGAAGGCCTCAAGTATAAGGGCGCCAAGTACCTGGACTTGAGAGATTGAGCCCGTATCTCCGAGTTGCCGCGCAAAGGCGGCGTCACTCGCCGGAGGCCGCCGGTGCGCGCTTGAGTTCCTCCATCATCTTTTGCCGCTCCGCGATTTCGTGTTCCAGCCTGAGCTGCGAGGCGGCCAGATCCACACTGCGTTCCTGCACTTTTCCTTCCAGGATTTCATTGTACATCTTCACCTGATTGTTGAGCAGGCGCACTTCGATCATATTGCGGATGCGGAGCGCCACTTCCAGAAGATCGAACGGTTTGCTCAGAAAGTCCCGCGTGCCCGCTTCCAGGGCCTGAAGGCGGATTTTGTTATCGGTCTGCGCGGTCAGGATCATCACGGGAGCGTAGCTGTCTTTTTCCAGCTCATTGAACTCTTTCAATAACGTCAGCCCGTCTTTATGCGGCATGTTCATGTCCAGCAGCACCAGGTCCGGCAGAAAATTTTCGTAGGTTTTGACGGCTTCGCGCGGATCGGTGATGCTGATGAAATTTGTGTATCCCTTTTGCTTGAGCAGTTGCTCCAGCAGCATGACATTGGCGCTCTCATCGTCGATGATGAGAATCTTTGCGTTTAAAAGCTGATTTTCCTTGATCATGAAGTCCTCCATTCACGAGTTGATCTGGCCATCAGCGGCCGTTAAATTCAAGATTCGGTTCACTTCATCGAGAAAGATTTTAAGAACGAACGGTTTTGTGATGTATGCGCAAAAGCCCGTGGCGTGGGCCTTTTTGATATCGGATTCCATGGCATTGGCGCTGACGGCGATGACGGGGATGTTGCGCGTTTCTTCATGGGCCTGGAGGCGTTTGAAGGCCTCGATGCCGTCCATCTCCGGCAGGTTGATATCCATGAGGATGAGATCGGGACGATGCGCGCGCGCCAGGTCGATGCCGATCTGCGCCTGGGGTGCCTTGAGCAGCTCGATGTTCTTTTGCGGCTTCAACAACTGTTCGACCAGAGCCAGGTTGGCCGGGTTGTCCTCCACATACAGCACTTTGTGTTGTTTCAGCGGCGAATCCGTTTCCGCACGGTTTGAATGACTCACCGCCAACGTTTCGGAATGCGGGGTCTCCTCCCCTTTTTTGAATTCGAGCGTGAAGGTGCTGCCTTTTCCTGGAGCGCTGGTGATGTCGATCGATCCATCCATGAGGTCCATCAGGCGCCGGGTGATGGTGAGACCGATGCCGGTGCCCTCGATTTCGGTTTGATCGGCATCGAGCCGGTTGAACGGCTCGAAGATGGTGTCCTGCTGTTCCTGAGTCAGTCCGTTGCCCGTGTCTTTCAAAAAGATGCGAACGCGCCCGTCGCCGGTGTTTTCAATGTTGAGAATCACGCTTCCGTTCTCGACGTTGTATTTGACTGCGTTGGAAAGCAGGTTCAACAGCACCTGTTTGAACTTGGTGTGGTCGGCGCGGACAAACGTATTGTCTTCGATGTTATTTTGGACGGAGATGCCTTTTTTCTCCGCCATGGGCAGGATGAGCGTGAGGGTTTCCTCGAGCACTTTCTTGACGTCGACATCCTCGATGGAGAGAGTGAGCTTTCCGGCTTCGATGCGGGAAAGGTCGAGCACTTCGTTGATGAGTTCGAGCAGGTGGTTTCCGGCTTTCAGGATTTCATTGAGTCGTTCTTGATGGCTTTCCGATAAGGGATCGTCCATGTCCATTTCCATGAGTTGACTGAATCCCAGGATGGCGTTCATCGGCGTGCGCAGCTCATGGCTTATGCGCGACAGAAATTCCGATTTCGCACGGTTGGCATCCTCGGCTTCTTCCTTGGCCTCATTGAGTTGACGGGTGCGTTCAAAAACGCGTTTTTCCAGTTCGCCGTAAGCTTTATAAAGTTCCTGCTCGCTGTTCTGGATGTGAACCAGCATTTCATTGAACCGCTCGATCAAATGCCCGACTTCATCCTGGCTCACTTTCTCGATTCGGGTGGAGTAGTCTTTATGCGTGGACACATGATCCGCCACTTCGGCAAGATGGAGGATGGGCTTTGAGACGCTTTTTTGCAAAGCCGCAGACATGAAGTAAGCCGTCAAAAGCGAGGCAAGAAGCACAAAGCCGAGAATCAAAGCGTATTGCCGCAAGCGGATGTTGAGATTGTGCAAGTCAGACTGTATCAGAAGAGTGCCCACTCTTTGACCGTCGAATCGAATCGGATGGTACAGCGAAAGAATATCCCCGGAGAAGTGATCTCCATCATTTTTGGGCGCGAGAGGCAGTTCTGTGATTTCGGCCTCTGGATGATGGTATGTCGCAAAAGCATTCCCATTTCGGTCGAAAATTCTTGCAGCAATGATATTGGGGAGGCTGCGAAGTGCCCGGAGATTTTCCATGCCGGCGGACTGGTCGCCGAATTCGAGAGGGGCGGTGCTGTTGCTCTCGATGACCTGGGCAAGAGATGAAAGTTCGCGTATGGTGTCGGATCTGAATTTGACGACTTCATAGATGGCGAACGAAAAGCAGACGATCAACAGCGCCGAACTGCATGTCAGCATGATGATCCAGGTCAGCTTTCGCTTCAGAGAAAGTTTGTTTAAAAATCCCATGAGATTTTTCTCTTTCGCCTTATTGGGTGTGCACGATTTTTGCCAGCCGCAATATCTTTGAACTGATATTGATTCCGGATGCCTGCGCGGCTTCCGGGTTGATTTCAAATCGAACTTTTTCCTTTTCGATGTAGAAGTTCAACATTCCGCCCAGCGAGCCGAAATCAGGAGATTCGCTGACCGTCAAGATGCTTTTATCTTTCAGTGAAGACAAAATTTTCTGCAGTGGTCTTTTTTCTGAAGGACTGATGAAAACGACATGAACGCCTCCCAGACGATTTGCATCGCTCAAAGAGACGATTTTCAGCTTTCGTCCTCCAGCTTCCTTTCCGGAAAAAGCTTCCAGGCTGCTGAGAATCGGACTATCTCCAAGCACGCCAATGGTCAAGGGTTCCTGTTCGGAGGAAAATTTTTCTGCCGGCCATTCGATGAACTTGATGAATTTGTAGAGAAAAGCCGCCTTGACCTGATACTCCAATGAGGCCGCTCCCAACGAAGGCACAAGCGGTCCGCAAAGCAGAAACATTGCGGTCAGCAGAGCGATTCCTGTTTTATTGAGCCGTTTCAAATCCATCTCCGGTTTCTATCTCAAACTGCAAGGCGGTCGATTCTTAAATCAAAATTGCAAAGTTTGCTTCAACACCCGTTACTACCGGGTCAGTCAAAACGCCACGTTGCTTTCCCGTACACAGAGCGCTCCACCTGGGTGGCTGTGCCTGTGGAAAGGACCAGGTTGCCGAATTCAGGGTGTTGGGGATCCAGCAGATTCTGTCCCACAAGACTCAATTCCAGCTGATCGGTGGCGTGCCAGCCCAGTCTCAAATCCAGCCTTGTGTAATCACCCACGTTGAGGTTTTCAAGATCATCCACGTAGTACAAGGCCGTGTCGAATTCCAGGCGGTGAGGCAGGTCCATCCTGGAATGCAGTTGCCATTGGAAATCCGGGTTGTTGGTTTCCGAGCCGATCAAAATCGTGTCCGTGCTGCCCGCATTCAAATCGAAGTCGATCGTCATGGCGGTGAATCCACCCTTCAGTTCCCACCACTCGAGCGCATTCCATTGTGCGAAAAATTCGACGCCGAAAATTTGTCCGGACCCCAGGTTTTTTGCTGTGAGCGGGGAAACAAAGTGCGCCGGCGCCGGTTGCGATTCCAGAAAAGCGGCGCCCGTTTCCAGTGTCAGAAGATTTTCGTAAAAGTGCGCGAACGTCGCCACATCGAGGAACACATCCTTGCGCGGTTGAACACGATGACCCAGCTCCAGGGCGAGCAGGTCTTCCGACTCGAAATCCTTGCTTCCTATTTGAGAAACGAGCGTCGGTCCGGCAAGCACGGTGGCGTTGATCCGGATGGTGTCCTCCGCCCGCGAAGGAGTGCGCACCGCCCGGGAGATCGCGGCCCAAATAGTCTGCTTTTTATTGGGGGTCCACAATATCCGGGCGCTGGGCTGGATTTCAAATCCGGTGCGATCGTTGACTTCAAATTTGGACCCGACCGTCAGGCGAAGTTTTTGTGGAACGAGCGTGATCGTATCCTGAGCGAAAAAGCTGAAACGCTGATCGAGCTGGCTTCCGGGGCTGAAAGACGTTCCGAGATTGCCTTCAGTCGAATCAAAGACCAGCCGCTCTCCAACGCCCCAGACGATTTCGTTTCTGTCATTGAGCACGAAATGATGCTGGAAATCGATGTCGAACGTGTCTTCCTGAATTTTGGGAATGAAAAGGCTCTTTCTGCGTTCCCGGTTGTAATAAAACTTGAGAGCGAAATTGGATTGGGATGAAAGCCTGCGTTTCCACTGTGTGAGGAAATGCGCGCCATCGATATCGTTGGCATCGTTGAAGCTCGCCGTGAAGGGGGCAGTGAGAGAGACCACCTGATTGCTGATCCGGTTTTCGCTGACGCCTTCGTAATAATCTCCGGTAAACATAAAGGAGTTGTTTTCCGAGGCCTGCCAGTCGACGCGAAATCCTCCCCGGGTGGCATGCCAATCGTCGTTTCCCGGGCCGCCGGTCAGGCCTGAAAATTCCTCGCGGTCGTAATATTTCCCGTAAACACGGTACTGGGCGTTTTCTTCAATCCTGCCACCGTAGCGCAATGTGGCAAACCCGTTTTCCTCATCTCCGGCGCCGCCGCTGACGATCCCCCCCTGTGTGTCCTGTGCATGTTTCGTGATGATATTGACCACGCCGTTCACCGCATTGGCGCCCCACAGAGTGCCGCCGGGGCCGCGGATAACTTCGATGCGTTCGATATCTTCAAACGGGAGGTCGTACGCAGCCCAATTGACGCCCGAAAAGAGCGGCGTGTAAATCGAACGCCCGTCGATGAGCACGAGCAGCTTATTGGAAAAATTAAAATTGAAACCGCGAGTGGACACCGCCCAGGAATTGGAGTCGAACCGGGCCACCTGCATTCCCGGTACGGTCCGTAAAAGCTCAGGGATGGCCGTGGCTCCAGACCGGCGGATGTCTTCCTGCGTGATCACGTGGATCGCCGCAGCGGCCTCAAAAAAGTTCTCCTCTTTTTTCGAAACGGAAGTGACACGAACGTCCATCAATTCCTCTAGCGAAAGCTGGGACAAATCCGTTGAGGACGCTCCCACAGAAAGGGCTGGTGAAAGAATTCCGGTTGCCAAAACAGTGAGAATGAGAAAAACCGTTTTACACATCACATTACGTTCCATATTTTGAGATTTTATTTTTTCCCGGTACATTTGATTTTGACCTTTGAGCACCATCGATAAAGAGATTGAATGCGAATTACGGTCTGAGTTTGCATTTCAAATCATGAGAAATTCTGACCGGTCGGAGTACCGGTTTTTAATATTGCATTGACTTCATCGACAAAATTTTTGAGATCGAACGGTTTTGTGATGTACGAAGAAAAGCCCGCGTTGAGGGCTTTTTTGATATCGGATTCCATGGCATTGGCGCTGACCGCGATGACGGGGATGTTGCGCGTTTCTTCATGGGACTGAAGTCGTTGGAAGGCCTCGATTCCGTCCATCTCCGGCAGGTTGATGTCCATGAGGATGAGGTCGGGCCGATGCGCGCGGGCCAGATCGATGCCGATCTGCGCTTGGGGCGCCTTGAGCAGCTCGATGTTCTTTTGTGGTTTCAACAACTGCTCGACCAGTGTCAGGTTGGCCGGGTTGTCCTCCACATACAGCACCTTGTATTTTTTTAAATGTGCATCCGTTTCCGTAATGTCGGCACCGCTCTCGGTCACGCTTTGCGGAAGGAAGGTTTCTTCTCCCTTTTTAAATTCCAGTGTGAAGGTGCTGCCTTTTCCTGGAGTGCTGGAGATGTCGATGGCTCCGTCCATGAGGTCCATCAGGCGCCGGGTGATGGTGAGACCGATGCCGGTGCCCTCGATTTCGGATTGATCGGCATCGAGCCGGTTGAACGGCTCGAAAATGGTGTCCTGCTGTTTCTCGGTCAATCCGCTGCCCGTGTCTTTCACCCCGATGCGGACGCGCCCGTCGCCGGTTTCATCGATGCTGAGAATCACGCTTCCGTTCTCGATGTTGTATTTGACCGCGTTGGAAAGCAGATTCAACATCACCTGCTTGAACTTGGTGCGGTCTGCGCGGACAAAGGTTCTGTTCTCGATGCTGTTTTTGACGGAAATGCCTTTTTTCTCCGCCATCGGCAGGATGAGTGTGAGCGTTTCCTCGAGCACTTCCCTGACGTCGACATCCTCGATGGAGAGAGTGAGCTTTCCGGCTTCGATGCGGGAAAGGTCGAGCACTTCGTTGATGAGTTCGAGCAGGTGGTTGCCGGCTTTCAGGATTTCATTGAGCCGTTCTTGATGGTTTTCCGACAAAGGATCGTCCGCGTCCAGTTCCATGAGCTGACCGAACCCGAGGATGGCGTTCATCGGTGTGCGCAGCTCATGGCTCATGCGCGACAGAAATTCTGATTTCGCATGGTTGGCTGCTTCAGCGACTTCCTTGTCGCGGATCAGAAGATTCTCCGCCTTTTTGCGATCGGTGATATCCCGCATCGTCGCGATGAACAGGGCGCGCTCTTTTTGGTCGATCTCGCTCAGGGAAATCTCCAGCGGAAACACAGTGCCGTCCTTTTTCAGTCCCTCCACCTCCACACTGCCGCCGAGGATTTTGGCGTTTCCGGTTTTCAGATATCGCTGCACGCCATTGCAATGCGCATCGCGGTACGACTCGGGCATGAGCTGGGTGATTTGTTGACCCAGAAGCTCGAAGGAATCGTAGCCGAATATTTTTCCCACTGCCGGGTTGTAGGATTCGATGCGGCTGTCCTCGTCGATGGTGATGACGCCTTCCACCACGTTGTCCATGATGAACTGCACCCGGCTCTGGGTGTCTTTCAGCGACCATTCGATCTTGCGGCGTTCCAGATTCCCCTTGGCATACAGCTCCTGCGCGTCTTTCAAAAGCGCTTCCTGTTTGTGAACGGATCGTTCCAGCTCGCTCTCGCTCTTTCCGGACTGCGCCGATTGTAAGTTGAAGTAAGAAATAAAAAAGCTCACCGTGAACAACAGAATCGTTCCCAGCGAGATGATGAGGGCGTAAATATTGGCATCCAGCGTTTCCAGCGGAACCGGCAGCACCGTTGCGGTTGGAATGAATTCCGCCGCCTTCATGCCGGTGGAGTGCATGCCCAACACCGCCGCACCCATGATTGCGGCTGCGCACAAACGCAGCGGATATGTGGCCTGTCTTTTTTGATCGTTGAAATGGTCGAACAGCCACAAAGCAACGCCCGATGTGGCGATGGCGATGAGAATGGAAACCAGGACCAGTGAAGGATTGTATTGAATGTGGGCATCCATCTGCATGGCGGCCATGCCCAGATAATGCATCGCGGCGATCCCGCAGCCTAAAAGCAGACTGCCGCAGCCGATTCGGAGTTTCTGGTTTAGGGCGGCGTTGAAGACGGCGAAAGCGCAGGCCGATGGGAAGGAGACAACGGCATAGGAGAAAAAAACGATCCACCCGTCGTAACGCACTTCCAGGGGCAGCCGGAAAGCCAGCATGCCGATGAAATGCGTGGACCCGGCTCCCCAGCTCAAAGACAGCGCACCGCCGGTGATCCAGCACCACTTCATCCACCCGGACGTTTCCCGGATACGGCCCGTAAGATTCAATGCCGTAAAAGCTGCCAGCACGGCCACGAGATAGGATAGAAAGATCACCCAGGGGTCCTGGAGTCCTTGAAGCGCATTTTCCGGAGAAGCAGCAAACATCGTCAGTCGTATAAGTGCCCAAACAGGCGTTCAAAGTGCGCCCCAGGGGGCAGCCGCACATCTCCGCGTGTCGAGGGGGCGATTTTAATTAAATCATTTAGTTTCAAATGGTTGAGTACTAATCTTAACATGAACTTTCCGGATAATGATAAATTATTGTAAAAAAAGCCCTCGCCCGTTTTCCACCGGTCTTGAACCAGGACCGGGAATGGGAGTAAATGGGTTGATAAACAGGCGTTTATTTTGAGCCCGGCGGTGGCGGAACGGGCTTGTGGCTTGCAAACACGGCAGGCCGCCGTTAAGATGGAAAGACCTATGGAGAAAGATTTCGAACCCCTGAAAAATCGACTGCGGGTCATCTGCGACCGGCTCGACGAGGACGAGCAGGCCTATTTCAGGCCTCTGATCGAGAATTTTTCCGGCAGCACCTCCGAGTTCCAGCGCATCATGCGGGATCTGGGAAAGTTCGGCGCCAAGATCGGCGACGGTTCCAAATTCGAGGTGTACCGCGAGGTTCAGCACCTGTTCGAGGAAGCGAACCGCAAGCGTTGACCATGGAAACAAACGCGGTTCATATCGTCGTGCGCGGCCGCGTCCAGGGAGTCTGGTACCGCGCCAGCGCACAGGCAAAAGCCCGCGAACTCAAGCTCACCGGCTGGGTGAAAAACAATCCCGACGGCGCCGTCGAAATCCACGCCGAAGGCAGCCGTCAGGCGTTGAACCGGTTCACGGATTGGTGCCGGGAAGGGCCGCCGGCTGCCCGGGTGGACACGCTCGATACGGCGGAGACCGCGCCGGAAGGCATGGATTCGTTTGAAATTCGTTAAACAGGAGGAGGGAGCGCGTCGTGATCGAAATCAAGGATCTGGTGAAAAAATACGCCTCGGTGGTTGCGGTGGACCGCCTGAACCTGAACATTCCCCCAGGCGAGCTGTTCGGATTTCTCGGCCCCAACGGGGCGGGAAAGACCACCACCATCAAAATGCTGTTGGGACTGCTCAAGCCCACCAGCGGTTCCATCGTGATCGGCGGCATCGACATCCGCGAAAATCCGGTGCGGGCGAAATCGATGATCGGCTACATTCCCGACCGGCCCTACATCTATGAAAAGCTCACCGGACTGGAGTACCTGGAGTTCGTGGCGGACCTGCACGGCATGGAGCGGCGCACCGCCCAGGACCGGGCACGCAAGTTCCTCGAGTTTTTCGATCTCGCGGATGTCGGCGGCGAAATGATCGAAGGATTTTCCCACGGCATGAAGCAGAAGCTCATCATCTCCGGCGCGCTGATCCCCAACCCCAAAGTGGTCGTGGTGGACGAACCCATGGTCGGGCTCGACCCCAGGGGCGCCCGTCAGGTGAAGAACCTGTTTCAGGATCTGTGCCGCGAGGAGAACACCACCGTGTTCATGTCGACCCATTCACTGGGGATCGCCGAAGCGATGTGCCATCGGGTGGGGATCATTCAAAAAGGCAGGGTGATCGCCTGCGGCACGCTCGATGAGATGCGCCGCAAGGCGGAAAACGATCACGGCGATCTGGAAGAGATCTTTCTCAAGCTCACCGGCGACAACGACATGCAGTCGCTGATCGATTCCTTGAAAACCCCCGCCGCGGTCTGACTTGAAATCTGCCCGTATGGGCATCCGCGCCGGTTTCGGGAAGACCGCTTCGGTCAGGGTTTGTGCGGCGGCGATTCCTTGAGGTGCACTTCCACCTCCATGTCTTTTCCTTCCCGCGTGAGCGAGAACACCGTCTTGTCGCCCAGGCGGAACGTCTGCAGCCGTTCCACCAGATCGTGCACGCCGCCGATGGCTTGCCCGTTCATGGCGGTCAGCACATCGCCGACCTGGATGCCCGCCCTGCGGGCGTTGGAAAGATCGCTGACCCAGGTCACGCTCACCCCCGCGGCTTCCTCCTTGAGCTGCACACCCAGCTTGATCTTGTTCTCCGGCAGCACCCTGTAATCGAGCTTCCAGGCGAAATCCGCCATGTATAGCGGGATGGAAACGTGCTCGACCTTCATCTCCCGGTCTTTCAGTTCCGCCGGCATGTGGGTCACCGTCGGCAGCACGATGGAATAGGCGTGCGGAGCCCGGCGGAACGCCCGCTTGGGAACGCCGAAACCGTACTGCACGTGGAAGCCGCCCGCCAGCACCACCAGCTTGCGGTGCTTGTGTTCCGGGTTGCGCACGAACGCCGCCACCGTTTCCGCCATGGTCTCTTCCCACAACAGCAGCATCTGATAGGGCTTGCTGAGGGCCTGCGCATGGTCGCCGTGGCCGCCGAAAATCGACATCGAATAGGCGTTGTGATAGGTGTCGGTTGAATCGAGCTCGGGCAGCGGCCGCGAGGCGTTGCCCTTGCCGCGCAGCGCATCCTCCATGGCCCGCGACGATTTCAGGCCCAAAAGCGGGATCGACTTTTCTTTCAGGTAATCGAAAATCGGCTGGTACAAGCGGTAACCGGGGCCCCAGTTTTTGGCGAACAGCTTTTTGAACTCCAAGTCGCTCAGTCCGCCGTTGCGCCAGCGGTCCAGTTCCTCCTGGGCGGAGACGCGGAACATCTCCATGCCCACGGCCACCGGACCCATCTCGGCCAGGGCGCGGATGACTTCCAGCTGCACCCGGTGCGCCTCCAGATTGTCGTGCGTCTCGCCGATGTAGACGACGCGCGCGCCCGCGAGGGTCTCGATCATCTGTTCTTTCGTCACCCGCACCCCTGTGGGAACATGAACGATCTGCCCGGTTTCCACCTGCTTGAGGTCGATGTAAGGCGAACCCTGATTGGGCACGGCGAAGTCTTCCGCGCTGCCTTTCTGGGCCACGGAAAGGATCCAGAACAGAAAAAGCGTCGCGACGATGATCTTGATCGAGAGCAGGACAGGGGATCGGTTCATGAGGTTCACACACGGGTTAAAGTGGGATTTTCCTCAAATATACAGGAAACGCAAACGCAAACCAAATCGTCCTGAGCGGCCTTGACCCGAAAAAACAACGGCCTTTCCATATTAAAGTATTGACTTCCTTCCCGATTGCCGCCATAATTTCCTATTTACTGTTTCTTGTTTTCAGGCGAAACCGGTCATTGAAGAGCGCGGGTCCATCCGTGCAGGATTGTCTCAGACCGGCATGGATACCAAAATCATTGAATTTCGGGTTATTTTTCATTCCACGACAGAGGGAGGTGTAATCCTTATTGGAAGTAACCGTATACCAGAATCAGGTTGAAAAAGCGTTGAAAGTGCTCAAGCGGCAGATGACGAAAGAAGGGCTGCTCAAAGAGCTCAAACGCAGAAGGTTTTATGAAAAGCCTTCCGTGAAGAAAAAGCGCAAGCAGAAAGAAGCGAAAAAGAAAAGAAAAGCCGCCATGAGGCGAAGGCGTTCGTTCTCGATGTAACCGGTGCGGCAGTTCAGCAGTGCGAAAAGCGGCGTTCCAGCCTCAGGGTTGGGCCGCTTTTTTTGTGGCTTCATTTGCCGGCCACCCCGGCGGCCCCGGCCAGACAAAGCGCGCTCATTGCCCTTAAGCCATTTCCTATTTGGACAGAGCGGGTCCGCTGGATTTTTTTTGCCGCAGGATTTCATAGAAGATCACCGCCGCCGCCGCGGATGCGTTCAACGCTTCCGTGGCTCCCGTCATCGGGATGGATACGTGAAAATCGCATTTTTTCCGGAGCAGCGGGCGGATCCCCTTGGCTTCCCCGCCTATGATCAGGGCGTGCGGCATGTCGAAAGAAAATGCGTGACAGGGCGTCCCGCCCGCCGCATCCACCGCCACGATCCAGAACCCGGCTTTTTTCAATAGATCCACCGCAAGGCTCAGGCTGGACACGGTGGCGCAGTCCAGGTGCTCGATCGCCCCGGCGGAGCTCTTCGCGGCCGCCTCGCTGAGCGGCGCGCTGCGCCGCCTGGGCAGGACGATGCCTTGAATACCCAGTGCTTCGGCGGAGCGAAGAATCGCCCCGAGGTTCTGCGGGTCCTGGATTTCATCCAGCAACACCAGGGTCGGCGCCGGGTCGTGCTCCAGCGCCTGAGCGATCAGGTCCTCCAGATCCAGCGATTTTTTTGCCGAAAAATAGCCTATAATATTTTGATGGACATGGCCGCGGTATTTCTCGTTGAACGCCGCTGCCGGCAGCGTTTCCACCTTCACCCGCCTGGCTTTCGCCAGGGGCAACACCGCGCCGATTCTGGATTTGGCAGCGCCTTCTTTGACAACGAGTTTGTAGCATTCCCGCTGCCTGTTGTTGAGCGCTTTCGTGACCGGATGGATGCCGAAGATCAGATTCGGTTTTTTTTCACGCATGACACCGGTTGATTAAATAAGGACCCGCGCCAATCCCAGGCCGCTTGTTGCTGCGAGAGTCCGATCGGGTATGCATCAGCGGGTTTCATTGACATTCATCGTTGAGGACCATTCTAACCTGTTTCGGATTTGATCCGCCGACTTTCCATGGCCGCTTCCAAAAAAAAGATCGCCCTGTACACCGTGGCCGTGCTGTTCCTGACCGTCCTCGCCGTCGGCGCCGCGGTGTTTTATCAGCTCAGCGATATCGAGAACATCAAAAAAGTCGCCGTCGAACAGCTCGAGCGCCTGACCGGCCGGGAAGTGTCCATCAGCGCCGCCGACATGAGCTTCACCAAAGGCATCCGCGTTCAGATTCTGGATGTGCGCATCGGCGGGTTTCACCAGGGCGAGCCCCGATTCTTCGCGAAGAAATTGTGGATGGTCATCAAGTTCTGGCCCCTGCTCAGGCAGAGAGTCGAGCTGAAAAAAATCGTCGTCGAAGGCGCGTCCATTCAGGTGATCCGCGACGAGACCGGGGCCTTCAACATCAGTCTCGGCAAGCCGGGAGCGGCGGGCGCTTCGGGAGAGGGGCTGCTCAAAGTCCTCAACGCAAAATTCATGCGCCGGGTCGAAGTGAAAGGCGGGACGCTCAGGTTTTACGATTACAAAATGTCCAGTCTGCCCGCGCCGGAACCCATCGTGGTGCAGGACATCTACCTGCTGCTGCGGAAAAAACTGCTGCAGATTCCTTTCGAGTTCAAGTTCGAAGGCTCGCTTCCCGGAAAACTCACCCCGGCCCTGTTCCATTTTTCCGGAAGCGCGGACACCTCGCTCAAGAACCGCGTGATGGCCGATCTGTCCGTGGAAGGATTCGCCGAGATCGAGAATCTGGAAGTGAAACGGTTTCAGCCCTACCTCACACGCTGGATACCCGAAAGCCTCAAGGAAGCGCGCGTGTCCCTGGAATCGGGATTTTCCGGCGGTCTCCGGGAAGGGTTGCAGACCACCGGGAAATTTCAGTACGTGCTCGATCCGGAAACCGCAAAAGCGGCGGATGTCCCGTTTCCTCCGAAAGGAACACTCGATTACAGCGTCCGCATGAACCAGGATCGATTCGACGTCCGCGAAGTGCGGATGCAGACCGGAGAATTCGAGTTCACCGGCAGAGGCATCCTGTCCGCGTTTCAGTCCGAAGACCCCGCGATCACCTTTGAATTTTCCACCAGCAGCATTCCGATCAACAAAACCAAAAATTACCTTCCCCTGCACATCCTGCCCGACGAGTACCACCAGCGCGTTCACAAACGGTTCCGCAACGGCAATATCAAAGTCGAGTCGATGCAGTTTTCCGGCACCTTGAGCCAGCTCAGAAATCTCGACCAGCCGCAGAATCACAAACAGTTTTCGGCGCATATCGCCATGGAAGACATGGACTGGCAGGAACCGCTGTTCCCCTTCAAGAAGGTCACCGGTTCCGTGCAGCTCGAATCGGGCATCAGCACCGTCAGAATCGTCGGAGCCGTGTACAAAAACCAGGCGATCTCCAGCATCAAGGGAACCATCCGCAACATGATATTCAATCCCGTCGCCGACCTTTCCATTGAAACCGGAGTGGACATGCGCAAGTTTCACGCGATTCTGCTCGACCTGATCGGCGACGACCAGGAATCGCAGGCGTATCTCAGCGATTACAGCGATTTTAAGGGACCCGGGAAATTTCTCCTGCGCCTCTCCGGCCCGCTGGAGAAACCCGAAGACCTTTCCATCAACGCGAGCCTGTTTCTCGACAACGTCTCCCTGAACGACAAAACCATCGGCCCCCGGCTCGAAAACGTGACCGGCATCATCCATTACCGCCAGCTGCCGGAACGCATCGTGCGAACCCGGAAAGAATTTCTGCTGCTGCATTACGAAGACCTATCCGGGAAATTCGGGCTGAGTTCCTTCTCCAATATGGAAGGGAAGATCATCCTGAACAAAGGCGTTCCGCTCAAGAGCGCCAACGGGATATTCCGGATCCACGCCGAACAGCTCCCGAAAGTCATCGCCGATCTTGAGCTGTCCGCGCCGTTCGATTCCCTACATCGTAAGATGGACTTCACCAAGGGCAGCGCCGAGGTGGATTTCAATGAATACGGAAATCCGGATCAGCCCGGCGGCATGAAGGAGTGGGGCAAGATCTCGCTGGTCAACCTGACGCTCAGGCCCCGTGACGATAAGGTGCAACCCGTCAGCGGGCTCACAGGCGGCATGGAATTCGGTGAAGACCGGCTGCACCTCGCGAACATCCAGGGGACTTACAACGGCTCGCGCTTTCAACTGGAGGGCGACATCGGGCCTAAAAATAAAACCGGGCTGCACGTTTCCCTGATCCTGAAATCTCCGGACCTGACCACCGCCTCGCTGTCCGGCCTGCCGGTTCTGGGGGACCTCAAGTTCACCGGCACGGCGGAGACCACGCTCAAGGTCGTCGGCACGCCGGAGGGATTCCGCTTCGACCACAGGCTGGATCTGTCCCAGGCCGGATACCGTTACGGCGGCGCGTTCGACAAGCCGGAGAATTTTTTCAACGAGTTTCAGATGCGCGGCGCCTACCGCGAAGGTGAGGGCATCCGCATCGACGAGCTGGAATACGAGCTGGGCGGAAACACCGTCACAGGCAGCGGCAGGATCGACGACCTGGACAGCCAGCGGTTCGCCCTCACCCTGGATTCCAAAAACTTCAAAACCTACGTGGTGGCTCCGGTGTTTGAAGTGCTCAACGACAACCGCGCCGGGATCGCCGATTTCAACATCACCGGAAAAGGAGATTTTAAAGACATCGCCAACGCCGAGTTTTCCGGCAACGTCGATCTCAAGGATCTGAAATTTTCACCGCGCGACAACCTGCACGACTTCATCCTCAACGCGCGTGTGGCATTCGCCGGCGGCCACTACGACGTGCAGCAGGGCAAGCTGGAATCGGACCGCACCCGGCTGATGTTCAGCGCCCAGTACAAGCAGGGGCCGCGGCCGAAAATGGATCTGAAGATTCTCGGACGCGATCTGATTCTGGACGAGCTGTTGCCCGAGAGCAGCGGCAAGGAAGGCGGGATGGTGAAGATGCTGCACGATTTCACCCTGTTCAGCGAAGGCGCCTGCCGCATCGCCTTCGACCTGGACACTCTGGATTACCGCGTGCTCAACCTCAAAGCCGTTTCCGGCGACATCGCGGTGGAAAACCGGAAACTCAACATCAAGCGGCTGGATTTCGGCAAGCCCAGCCGCATCAAGGGCCGCGGCGTGCTGGAGATTCAGGATTCCGAGCGCACCCAGTTCCGCGGGTTGCTGCAGGCCAAGGAGATCCCCGCGCGGCATTTTTTCGAACTGTTCGGGGACACCTTCGAGGGGGGCCTGTCCGGGCAGATGAAGACCCTCGATATCCGCGTCAAAGGGCAGGGCAAGGGATGGTCCGAGTTCGGCAATTCCCTCGTGGCCAAGGCCGCGTTCGATTTCCGCTCCGGAAAGATCGATTACCAGCGTCTCAAGCTCGGCGCCCTGCGTCTGTTCGGCTCGTTGAAAAAAGTCGGCGAGGAGCCCGCTGACAATAAAGGGCCGACTCTCTACAAGCAGATCGCGGGCAGGTTCACCCTGTCCGAAAGCCTCGCCCAGACCGAAAACTTCATTTACGAAGACGCCACCCGCCGCAGTTCGCTCGTCGGCAAGTTCGACCTCAAGCGCAACGAAATCGACGCCATTCTGGGAGTCGCGCCGCTTGCGGAACTCGACAAGTTCCTCACCAAAATTCCCGTGGTCGGAAAAATCATCACCGGCGGCGACGAACAGAGCCTGGTGAAAACTTATTTCACCGTCAAAGGCAAATTCGACGACCCCAGGATCCGGCCGATTCCATTCACTTCCCTCACCAAAAAAGTGACCGGCATCTTTCAGGGCATCTTGCAGACTCCCGAATACATCCTGACCCTTCCCGCCGAAGACACCAATTGACGGCGGCTGCGTTTTTTTGAGCAGCGCCGTTTCAGCGCGAGGAAATGTTGACGATGCGGAACTGGTCGAGGGATTTGCCCATGTGCGCGGCGAGCGCCGCCGAGATTGCGGCGATGTGTTCGTCCTCTGCCGAGGCCGGTGCGGGCGCTTTCGGTTTCGCAGGAGCGGGTGGCGGCGCCTTGTAGGGAACCAGCTTCACCAGGACGTTGATGGTGAAGATGAGCAGCGTGAGGACGACGAAGATGACGCCCATCGCCAGCAGGGAAACCGAAACGGATGTGGCAAGCGCGGTGTTCATGATTTCCTTTAAGGCAGCAGAAGTTCTTGCGCCGTTTCCAGCGCCGCCTGGGTTTCCGGACCGGGCGTGCCGAACAGGGAGATGAACACCCCCGCCGCCACCGCGCTGCCGATGACGCCCGCCACGTTGGGGCCCATCGCATGCATCAGAAGAAAATTCGAATGGTCCTCTTCGGCGCCGACCTTCTGCGACACGCGCGCGGCCATCGGCACCGCCGAAACGCCTGCCGAGCCGATCAGCGGATTGACCCGGCCGCCGGAAAACTTGCACATGAGCTTGCCGAACAAGACCCCGCCCGCCGTCGCCATGCAGAAGGCCAGAAGCCCCAGCACGATGATCTTGATCGTCTCCAGTCTCAGAAAGGATTCCGCCGTCATCGACGATCCCACCGCCAGCGCCAGCAGGATGGTGACGATGTTGATCAGATGCGTTTCCGAGGTTTCGTGCAATCTCGCTGTGACGCCGCACTCGCGGAACAGGTTGCCCAGCATCAGCATTCCCAACAGCGGCGTGACGCCCGGCAGCATGAGGCAGCAGATCACCGTGACCACGATCGGAAACAGGATCTTCACTGTCTGCGAGATCGGTTTGAGCTGCTCCATCTTGATGGTGCGCTCCTGCTTCGAAGTCAAAAAGCGCATGATGGGTGGTTGAATGAGAGGGACCAGCGACATATACGAATACGCCGCCACCGCAATGGGGGCCAAGAGGTGGGGCGCCAGTTTGCTGGCGATGAAAATGGACGTGGGTCCGTCCGCGCCGCCGATGATGCCGATGGCGCTCGCCTCTTCGAGCGTGAAGCCCAGCGCCACCGCGCCGATCAGCGTTGTGTACACGCCGATCTGAGCCGCCGCGCCCAATAGCAGCGTCGTGGGGTTGGCGAGCAGCGGCCCGAAATCCGTGAGCGCGCCCACACCCAGAAAAATCAGCGGCGGCAGGATCTCGTGCTTCACGCCCATGTAGAAAAAGCTGAGCAGCCCGCCTTCGTCCGTGTTCGTCATCATGCTCAGCGGCAGGTTGGCCATCAGACAGCCGAAACCGATGGGCAGAAGCAGAAGCGGCTCGAATTTTTTCCAGATTGCCAGATAAAGGAGGACGAAGGAAACAACGATCATCACGCCGTGTCCTGGGGTCAGGGCGGTGAAACCGGTGCTTCCCAGCACCTTGGCGGCGGCATTGAGAAAATTGAGTTCCTCCATCAGCCTACGATCACCAACTCGTCACCGGTTTGCACTTTGTCCCCTTCCTTGACCAGGATGGACTTCACGGTCCCGCTCACCGAGGATTTGACCTCGGACTCCATCTTCATGGATTCGAGCACGATCACCGTGTCGCTTTCCGTGACCGTATCGCCGACGCTGCATTTGATGGAGAACACCGAACCGGGAAGCGGCGCGGTGACGGCCTGGCCCGCGGTGGCTTGCGCCGGTGCTGCGGCAGGTGCCGGAGCGGGCGCCGGAGGCGGGGCCGAAGCCTGCTGGGCGGCGGGTGCTGCGGCGCCGCCGTGGCTCACCTCGACGAAATAGTCCCGTCCGTTGACTTTCACATTGAAGGAGGTGGCGCCCGCAATGGCCGCAGCCGGTTGAGCTGCCGCCGGTGCCGCCGCGGCGGCCTTGGCGGCGGCTTTGGGAGCGGGGGATTCCGGCTGCGGTTTGCCCCTGGTTTCGAAAAACTTGATCGCCACCTTGGGGAACAAAGCGTAGGAAAGCCGGTCCTCTTCGGAAGTGTATTTGTCGCCAAGATCCTTGACCACGCCTTCCCATTCGGGCTTCAGAAGATCCGCCGGCCGGCAGTCGATCACCTTTTCATTTTCCGAAACCTTCGCCAGAAGATCCTCGTCAAGAGGGCCGGGAAGCCGCCCGTATTTACCGAGGACGCATTCCCGCGTTTCCTTGGTGATGATCTTGTAGCGTTCGCCGGTCAGCACGTTCAGCGTCGCCTGCGATCCCACGATCTGGCTGGTGGGCGTGACCAGAGGCGGGTAGCCCATGTCCTTGCGGACGCGCGGCACCTCCTTCAACACCTCATCCAGCTTGTCGATGGCGTTCTGCTCCTTGAGCTGGTTTTCCATATTGGAGATCATGCCGCCGGGGATCTGCGAATCGAGGATGTTCACGTCCACGCCCTTGAAGTCGCTTTCAAACTGCGCGTAATTTTTTCGCACTTCCGTGAAGTAGTCGGCGATTTCTTCCAGAAGGTTCAGGTCCAGACCGGTGTCATAGGGGGTGCCTTTGAGCGCCGCCACCAGGCTCTCTGTCGGATAATGCGACGTGCCCATGGACATGCTCGAGATCGCCGTGTCCACCATGTCCACGCCCGCGTCGATGGCGCACTGGATGTTCATGCCTGCAAGGCCGGTGGTCGAATGCGTGTGCAGGTGGATCGGCAGGTTGACGTTTTTCTTGATCTCGCTGATCAGCTCGCGCGTGACCGAGGGCGTCAGCAGGCCAGCCATGTCCTTGATGCACAGGATGTCCGATCCCATGTTCTCAAGGTCCTTCGCCATCTTGAGGTAAAGCTCGATGTTGTGCACCGGGCTCACCGTGTAGCTGATCGTGCCTTCCACCGTCTCACCGCATTTTTTCACCGTATTGACCGCGGTCTCGATGTTTCTGAAGTCGTTGAGCGCATCGAAAATGCGGAAGATGTTGATGCCCTCGTCGGCCGAATGTTTCACGAAGCGTTCGACGATGTCGTCGGCGTAGTGCCGGTAGCCCACGCAGTTCTGGCCGCGAAGCAGCATCTGGAACGGCGTGTTGGGAATCTTCTGCTTGAGCTTGCGGATCCGGTCCCACGGGTCTTCGTTGAGAAAACGGATGCAGGAGTCGAACGTCGCGCCGCCCCACATCTCCAAAGAGAAGAACCCGACCTGGTCGAGTTTCCCGGCGATGGGGAGCATGTCTTCCGTTTTCATCCGCGTGGCGAGCAGGGATTGATGAGCGTCTCTTAAAATGACATCGGTTATTTTAATCGGGCGGGGTGCGTCTGCCATCGTCGCATCCTTTATGTTATCGAGTCTGAATTCAGTTCATCGTCCCCGGCCGGCTCATAGCACGCCGTCGCGGACCGTCCACAGGCTGCAAACCGCATGAAACGCCCAGAAAACCCCAAAAAAAATCCGCCGCCCCGGGCAAAATAAAAAGGGATGCAAACGGCGCGAATTGCGGAGGCTGTATCAGAGCGTTCCTCTTTCAGAGGAGTGGTTTGGCATCCCGGTAACAAGGCTGTTCTTACGCAATAAAACTGTTGAAAAATGGACTGCTTTGCCGGGAATCTTGGAATAGTAAATTATTGAGGGGGCAAAATCAATCGTTATTTCCCCACCTTCGGACTCACGGAAAACCGGGGGACGGCCTTCATTCAAAACGGTTTGAGCAAACCGGGACGCAGAGGACGCAAACACCGGGCGGGCGGGGGCGGGGAGGGCCGCCGGTTATTTTTTCCAGGTCAAGGGCAGGAAGATGAGCATCACGCCGTAAATCTCCAGCCGCCCCATCAGCATCCAGGAAATGGCGATCGCCTTTCCGAGAAAGGGAATCGACGCGTAATTTCCCGTCGCGCCCACCTCGCCCAGACCGGGCCCGATGTTGAACAGCGTCGCCACCGAGGCCGAATACGCCGTTGTGAGATCGACACCCATCAGGGTCAGAAGAAAACAACTCACCGTTGAAAGCCCGAGAAACATCAGCGTCAGTGCCACCACATTGGTCAAGTGTTCCGGGGCGATCGTCTTGCCGCTCACCTTGATGTGAAAGATCGCGCGCGGGTGCACCAGCCGCCTGAATTCACGCATCACCACCTTGAACAGGATGATGAAGCGGATGATCTTGAGCGAACCGCTGGTCGATCCCGTGCACGCGCCCACCATCATGATCATCAGCATCATCACCCGGAGAAAGTCGGGCCACTGGTTGAAATCGTCCGTGACGAATCCCGTGGTGGAATTGATCGAAACGATCGTGAACGCGGCGCTGCGGAACGCGTCGCCCGGATCGGTCTTGGAGCCCGTCTTGAGCAGCGCCAGCGCGGCGAACAGGATGCCGCCCGCCAGCATCAGGCAATAGATGCGAAACTCCGGATTGTGAAACACCGCCTTGAAGTTTCGCACCACCAGTTGATAGTGCAGGGCGAAGTTCACCCCGCCCAGAAACATGAACAGGATGACGACCGCTTCCACGTAGCCGCTGTTGAAATGCCCGATGCTGGCGTTGTAGGGCGAAAACCCTCCCGTCGCCACCGTCGAAAACGTGTGGCAGACGGCGTCGAACCAGCCCAGGCCTCCGGCCTTGAGCATCGCGATTTCCAGCAGCGTGAGCACCATGTAGGTTTTCCACAGCACCTTGGCGGTTTCCGCCAGCCTCGGTTGCATGCGCTCCACCGTCGATCCGCCGGGGATCTCCGCCTTGAACAGGTGGAAGCTGCCGATCCCCAGCACCGGAAAGATGGCCAGAGACAGAATGATGATCCCCATGCCGCCGATCCACTGCGTCAGATTCCGCCAGAACAGGATCTCCCGCGGCGCCGCCTCGATATTCGTGAGCACCGATGCGCCGGTGGTGGTGAAGCCGCTCATGCTTTCGAAAAGCGCATCGATGAATTTCGGACAGACTCCGGTCAGAAAAAACGGCAGCGCACCGAACACGGCGACGCACAGCCAGGAGAACGCCACGATGGCGAATCCTTCCCGGTCGCGCAGCTTTTCCACACCGGAGGGAAGCAGCTTCCAGAGCGCGAGCCCGGTGATGAACGAGGCCGCGAGCGTGATTAAAAACGCCTCAAAGCTGGTGAAGTGTCCGGGCAGAGCGGGAGAGCTGTAGTAATACGAAACGCCGACCGGAACGAGCAGAAGACCGGAAAGCAGAAGAAGCAGGACCCCGACAACATTGAAGATTGCCTGGATGTTCATAGGAAGGGCAGAAAGTTTCTTTTGGCGCCGAAGATTTTCTCGATTTTATCGATGGCCTGCGGAAGCGCCACCACCACGACCGAATCCCCCTGTTCGAACTGGATGTCCCCGTTGGGGACGATCATGTCGCCTTTTCTTAAGATCGCCCCGATCATCGCGTCCGCGGGAAAGCGCACCTTGGCGATGGCTTTGCCGATGACCGAGGATTTCGAATCGATGCCGATCTCGATCACCTCCGCGTCCTCGATCAGCTTGAACACCGACATGACCCGGCCCTTGCGCAGGTGCTTGAGAATGGCGCTGACGGTGATCAGCCGCGGGTTGATGGTCACGTCCATGCCGATGGAATCGAGGATCGGCAGGTACTCCGGATCGTGCGTGATCACCAGCGCGCGTTTCGCCCCGTTTTTTTTCGCCAGCAGCGCCGAAAGGATGTTGGCTTCGTCGTCCGTGGAAAGCGAGAGAAAAAAATCCGCTTGCCGCATGTTGACGTCGTTGAACAGGTTCATGTCCGTGCCGCTGCCGTGGTGCACCACGCAGCGCGAAAGCATTTCCGCCGCCTGGTTGGCTTTTTCGCGCGAGGGCTCGATGATGTACAGGTTCGGAATCGTGTCGCCCAGCGCCTTCGCCAGATTGATGGAAATCCGGTTGGCGCCGTAGATCACCACCGTGCTGACTTCCTCCAGGGTTTTGTTCAGCATGGGAAGCAGAAACGGCAGGAATTCCCTGTCGACGATGGTGTAGATCCTGTCGCCCGCCTGAATCACGTCCTCGGCGCGCGGGATGACCAGTTTGCCCTCGCGCACGATGGCGACGATGAGAAACGAGTCCATCGCCGAAACGCCGCTCAGCTCCTGGATGGTTTTTCCCGCCAGCGGCGCGTTCTCCGGCACGTCGAATTCGCGCAAAAGCACCTCGCCCTCGGCGAATTCGGCCACGTTCACCACACCCGGCGTGCTGATGATTTTCGTGATCGTGTCCACGATGATCTGACCCGGATTGATGACCTGATCGACGCACAGCTCTTCAGGCGTGAAGATCGCATCCTGCTTGGAAAACTCTTCAAAGCGGATGCGGGCGAATCGTTTTTCGACTTTGAATTTGGAGGCGAGGAAGCAGACCAGGAGGTTGATCTCGTCCTTGTCCGTGACTGCGATCACCATTTCCATCGATTCGATCCCACCCTGCAGCAGCACGCTGGGAAGGCAGGCGTTGCCCTTGATCGAAAGCACGTCGAGCGTGTCGGCGATGCGGCGGATCTTTTCTGTGTTCTGATCGATGATGGCGATGTCGTGGCCTTCCTTGGACAGCTCCTGGGCCAGGTTGAACCCCACGACGCCCGCACCGACGATGAGAATTTTCATGATTCCGTCAAATCCGAATGGAATGCCCGGCGGCTTCCCGGGAACGGAACAATGGGGGGAGGATCATTTCGGTTTTTCCAGAAATCTGAGAAAATCCGAGTCATCCGACAGAAGAATGGTCGAGTCGGTTTTCAGGGAGTTTTTGTAAGCTTCCATGGACCGGATGAAGGAGTAAAAATCGGGATCCTGCTGGAACGCATCCGCGTAGATCTTGATGGACTTCGCGTCGCCTTCACCGCGCACCGCCTGTTCGGTCTTGTAGGCTTCGGCGATCAGGATGGTCCTCTCCTTGTCGGTTTCGGCGCGGATCTTCGTGGCTTCCTCTTTTCCCTCGGACCGGTACTCCTTGGCGATCCGCTCACGCTCCGTGCGCATGCGGTTGTAGATGGAATTGGCGATTTCCGGCGGCAGGTCGGTGCGCTTGATCCTCACTTCGACCACCTCGATGCCGTATTCCGCGGCTTTGCGGTTGGCTTCCTTGGACACCTTTTCCATGATGGCTTCGCGGGTCTCGGTGACGACGTCGATCAGGTCGTGCGTACCGATTTCCACGCGCAGCTCGGAGTACAGGATGTCGTCGAGCCGGGACTCACCACCGCGCTCATCGCGCACCGTTTCCAGAAACTTGAGCGGATCGGTGATGCGCCACACGGTGAAATTGTCGATCAGCAGGTTCTTCTTGTCCTTGGTGATGACCTCCGCCGGCGGAGAATCCCGGTCCAGCAACTGGTTGGAGAAATAGCGCACCTGCTGCATGAACGGGATCTTGAAATTGAGTCCCGGTTCCGAGATGGTCTTGATCGGTTTCTGCAGCTGCAGAACGATGGCGCTCTGCGTCATGTGCACCGTGAACAGCGTGGACGAGGCCACCAGGATCACGACGATTCCCAGGATGATGATGACATTCTGCTTCATATAAGGACTACTTTCGGTTGTCGGGAAGAACGGGGTTTTTGGACAGAGGCAGGATGGGGAGCAGCCCCTGGCCCTGACCCCCCATCAGGAATTTCTGCATGGTGGGCAGCACTTCCTCCATGGTCTCAAGATAGATCCGCTTGCGCGTGATCTCCGGCGCTTTCTTGTATTCTTCGAACTGCGAAAGGAACCGGTTCACGTCACCCTCGGAGACGCGGATGATTTCCTCGCGGTAGGCTTCCGCCGCGCGCACGATCTGCGCCGACTTACCGCGCGCCTCCGGGATCACCGCGTTGCGGTAGCCCTGGGCTTCGTTGATCATCCGCTCCTTATCCTCCTTGGCGCTCACCACGTCCTTGAACGCGGCGGCCACCTGCTCCGGCGGGTCGACGTCCTGCAGCTGCACCGTGACGACCTGGATTCCGGTTTCGTATTTATCGAGCAGGGATTGAATCGCTTCCTGCGCCTTGATCTGGATGTCCGCCTTGCCCGTCGTCAGCGCGTCGTCGATCTTGCGGCTGCCGATGATCCCGCGGATCACCGTTTCCGCGACGTCGCGCACGATCTTGCGCTGCCGCTTCACGTTGAACAGGTAGGCCACCGAGTCGGCGATCTTGTACTGCACGACCAGTTTGATGTCGACGATGTTCTGGTCGCCGGTGAGCATGAGCGACTCCGGCGGCACCTTCTGCCTCGGGCCGTTCGGCGGATCGCGGAATCCGATCTCCTCCCGGCGCACCAGCCGCACCTTGGGCGTCGAGGCGTGCTCGATGGGGGAGGGCAGTTTGAAGTGCAGTCCCGGACCGGTGGTGCGGGAGAATTTCCCGAACGTGGTCACCACGCCTTCTTCGTCCGGTTCCACAAAATAGAAGACACCCGGCACGATCCAGACCAGAAGGATGAGGATGACGATGCCGAGAAACATGGATGGTTTGAATTTCGGGACCTTGATCTGCGGGATTTCAAACGGAGGCCGGCCGCCCGGCTCCTGTCCTCCCCCGCCGCCTCCGCGGAAACGTTCTTCGGGTCCTTTTGGTTCGTGTAAATCGTCCCAGGCCATATCGATGATCGAGTGAAAGCGTTGAAGTCAATAAGGTTTGACAATGGGGGTACGCTAACAAACTGCAATGACAAAGTCAACCAAACGCTTGGGTGCGAAAACCCCGCCAATAACGGAGATAGCCCGGTTTTGCACAGTGCGTTCGCGGCGCCGGGACGCGGTGTTCACAGGCGCGGCGTTCAGAAAAAGACCGGCTTCCCCTCTTCGTCGAATTCGACGCCGCGCGCCGCCAGCAGGTTGAGCACGTCTTTCAGACCCGACAGCACCTGCAGCTGATCGTTGATGCTGCGGAACTGCTTGAGGCTGCTGATGGGGATGCGCTTGAGCTCCGGCGCTTTGATGATGTCTCCGAGCACCTTGTTCTTGAGCCAGGCCTCCGCGTTGAGGTTGCCGTTTTCCAGCGTCACCAGAAGCTTGTGTGGCGAGGCCAGTTTCAGTTTCGCGCGCGTGTCCACAATGGCCGGTTTGCTTTCTTCCGGGTCGAGGAACAAAAGCGCCCGGTCGAAGGTTTCCGCGCCGATGCGCGTGATCGCCACCTTCGTGAAGATCTGGTCGAGCGTGAGCGGTCCCGAACCCTGCTGCACCTTGAGGTCGAACTGCAGGTTGCCGTCGATTTCCGAAAACGCCGCTTCTTCCGCGCGGCTGCGCCCGACCAGCGACCCGAAGTTGAGGCCGGCGAATTCGGTGGAGAAATTCAGCGCCGGGCCTTCCTGCGTCTGCGCCACGAACAGGTTGCCCGCCACCGATCCTTCCAGCACGTCGAACAGGAATTTTTCCGCGCGCAGCTGGTTGTTCTTGAACAGCAGGTCCAGCCCGATGTTTGAGAGGGTCTGGCCCTGGATGTCGATGGCGTCGATCATCAGGTTGTTCTTGTAGCGGGAAAAATCGCGCAGCTGGCTGAAGAAGCCTTTCTTCGACGCGGAGAACGATTCGCTTTCGGGCCTCACCCGCCTGCGGTCCAGGAGCAGCGTCTTGTTGAAGGGAAATTTCCCGGTGACGTTTTTCACCGCCACCCCGGCGGGAATTTTCGTGTTGAATTTTTCGAACTCGAAATTTCCGTCCACCTCGAATTTCTTATCCGCCGTCAGCTTGAGCGTGAGCAGCGAATGCAGCGTTCCGTCCGCCTGAAAGTTTTCCAGCAACGCCGCCGCCGAATCGGAAGCGAGGGCCTTTTCCGTTTGCAGCGTGTTTTTGGTCGAAAGCGAAATGTCCAGCCGTTTGGCGATGGCGTCCACGCGCAGCGGTTCCTTGCCGGTGAGGAAAGGTTTCAGGCCGTCCACCCGGCCCGAAAACGTGTGCCGGATGCCGTGGTTGGGAACGGCGAACGTGTGCGCGTCGATGGTGAACTTGTTGAAATCGGAAAGCGCGTATTTGAAGTCGAATCGCGGGTTCAAAAAGCTCTCGCCCAGAGCATCCTTGTAGTACAGCTTTTCCGCCGAAAGCCCGCCGGATACCGCGCCGTCGCCTTTTAAAAAGTCGATGTCCGTGGCAACATTCAGCCCTTCCACCCTGAGTCCGCGGCCGGGCAGGACGACACCGCCGCCGTCCAGCGTGAACACCGCCTTCGCCGTTACCGGCAGCGCTTCCTGCTTGAGCTCGAACGATTTGGGCAGTGCCCCTCTGGCATCGAGATCGAGGGTCGCGGTTCCCTGCACATCGAGGCCTTCCATGCCCTCAAGACCCGCGAGCAGTTCCTGCGGCACCCGGTCGAACAGCGCCGTCAGATTCATCAACGGAACCTGGGTGCGCACATCGAAGCGCTTGCCCCAGTCATTGAGCTTGCCCTGCACGGAAAGATCCACAAGCTCCGGCGCTTTGAGGATGAGTTTTTTAATATCAATGTCGCCTTTCTTTAAATTCTGACTCGATGTGCTTTCGAACGTCAAGGGACCCAGCGCAAACTGACCCTCCTTCGGTGGGCTCTTCGGCGCTTCCACTGTGAGTTTCACGTCAGCCTGGGTTTTCGTGAGCGACAGATCGTTCACACGCGCCGAGAACGTCGTGCCGATCCTCCCGGCTTTGACTTCCTTCAATCCGGCAACGTCCCCGATCAAAACCGTGCCGTTTACGGAAGCGTTCTTCACTTCCTTGCCGTGAAGATCTCCCGCAAACTCTGAATCGACGATCAGCTTCGTCACCGAAAGTTCCGGTTGTTTCGATTGCACCTGGGCCAGAAAGACATGGCTTGTGTTCGTGACCGGCAGTCTGGCTTCGGGTTTCTTGAGATCGTAATGCCCGCGCATGCTGAGGCCGGTCTCGATTTCCGCCGGTCCCACCGTCCAGTTGTCGAGCGCCTGGATCTCCGCGAACCGCGACTCAATTTTGAGGTCGGAAATTTTCACGCCGCGTTTGTTGTCGAACTGAATCGGCAGCGCCACATTCGCCCACAGCCCTTTCGTGAGAGCCTTGGGTTCGTTCCAGACCGCATCCACACCCTTGAGTTGAATGTCCGAGTGGCCCTGCGCCGCAACCGGCTGAAACGAGTCGTCGAGCTTGCCTTTCACATTGGCGGCGACCGACACATCCCCCGAATAAACGGTTCCTTTGATTTGCTTGGCAAGGGCCTTGGGCAGCAGGGCGAGCGCCGCTTTCAAATCGACATCGAGTTTTTTGTCCACCGCAAACGAACGCTTGCCGAAATCCCGGGCCGTGCCGGCAACCGATCCGCTCACGGCGGTGCCCGCGGAATAGTCGAGCGACAGCGCGTCGAGGTCGCCCTTTTCAAGATGGCCCGCACCTGAGCCCTTGAGCTCAATCGGCGTTTTAACGGTTCCCAGATCGGGCAGCGACGCCGTTACGGCGTCGGCCGAAAGCGAAACTTCAAACCTGGCTTCCGGCAGGTTCGCTCCCTTCGCTTCCAGTTTGAGTGTGTGTTTAAGATCCTCGACGCTGTAATCCGGCACCCCGGCTTTCTTTACCTTGATGGAGACATCCGCCGACGCGCTCTGCGGCACTCCCTGATCGACGAGAGCTTTGCCGATCAGGATCGTGGCGTTAAGCCCCGCGACCTTCGCCTTGGACGGCGCGTGGGTCGCCGAAACGTCCGCAAGTTCGATCGTGCCGCCCTCAAGCTTGAGCGATTCCGGCTTGAATTCTGGCAGCCGTCCCATCGCTTCGACGTTGGACACCTTGAGCGTGCCCCGCGCCGTCACCGGCGGGATCGTGTCACCCGCCCAGGCGATCGCATCTTCCAGGTGCAGCAGAAAGCGTTCTAGCTTCGCCGAGAAATCCGGGCCGGTGAGGATCTTGTCCGCCTGCGCCGAAAGGCGGACCTGGTTGCGTTCGTCGATTGTCAGGTTGAGCAGCGGCAGAGACAACGTCTGCGCCTTGTGATCGACGCTGAGTTCGATGTCGGCGGCGAGATCCGGCGCCGGCAGCGCCTCGCCCACGCGCACCGAGCTGTTTTCGAGGCCGAGCGTGCCGTTGAGGTGGACACGGTTGAGGTCCCGGGCCGAGAACTTGAGATCGGTCGTCGCCAGCGTCTTCACATCGAGCCCCGGCTCCTGCGTGGAGGTGACGGCGAGGTTGGCGCCGCCGCCGGGAACACCGGTGAGGTGCACGCGCACGCCCACATCGACTTCGCTCTCATTGACCTTGCCCTGCGCTTCGACGTTGAGTCCTTCGAGGCGTGCGTGCGTGTGGCCGTCCATGTTGACCGTGAGGCGGGTGTCGCGAATCAGAAACTGTTTGAGGTCCACCCCGAACGGCGGCACCACGGCATCTCCTGTTTCGCTTTCTTTATCATCTTCGCTCTTTTTCTCAGGTTCGGGTGAGGCGTCCTTGCCTTCGAGGATCGGCTGGAAATTCCACACCCGGTCCACCGATTCGAGATAGATGTCCGGTTTGTCCACCATCACCTGATTGATGATGAACCGGCCCTGCAAAAGCTGGGTGAGATCGTAATCGAGAATCAGGGCGTCGAGCGTGAACAGCGGCTTGTCTCCGCCCAGCTTCACCTGCTTCACATCGAGCCCGCGCAGCAGGCTGAGGTCCACCGACCCAATCGACACCGGCATGTGCAGGATCTTCGCCAGCTCTTCCTCGGCGATCGGGCGGATCTTTTCGGAGGGAAAAAAATAACTCAGCGCGATCCCCGCCGCCACGATGAGCAGAACGAGCAGACCGAACGTCCACAAAAAAAACCGCAACAGACGCCGGGCCAGCGATTTTTTTCGCGGCGGATCGGGCGGGGCGGCTTCGGGAGCGGTGGTTTCCTCTTCTTCCAAGGCGGCGAACTCCTGCAGGATTTCGTCCCTGCGTGCCTGGTTGGATTTCATCGATCGAAACCTTTTCCGTTCACTCAGGATTCAGGTGCTGTTTCAGAAAACCCAGGATGCCCTGAGTCGTTTCCCGAATAAAATCAACGTCCAGAGTTTCCATTGTATCAGTTGGCTGATGATAATGGGGGTTTCTTAAAAAAGCCGTGTCCGTCACCATCACCGCCGGCGTGCCGTTTTCCCAGAACGGCGAGTGGTCGCTGAGTGTCACTTCGCGGAACCGGTCGCCGCGGCCCGGCACCACCAGCCGTTCGACCTTGAGTTCCTCCGCCGAATGCTGCATGGCGTCGGCGATCGCGTGCGTGAGCGCCGCCGACGGTTCGTTGCCAACCACCGCGATGAAATCGCCCGAGTCCGGATATTGTGAAGGATCGATGTAGGGCGGGTAGGTCTGCGATCCGGGTTTGCGGTCCCGGTAACCCACCATCTCCAGCGAGATCATGCCGAGAAACGATTCGCCCCGTTCGTTGGCGCGGGAGACAAAATGCGAACTGCCCACGAAGCCGTATTCCTCCAGCGTGAAGCCCGCGAACAGAAGCGGCGAGGCGAGCCGCACGTTTTCAAGACAGGCCGCGGTTTCCAAAAGCGCCGCCACCGCGCTGGCGTTGTCGTCGGCGCCGGGACTGTTCTCCACCGTGTCAAAATGGGCGGCTAAAATGAAAGCCGGAGAATCGGGTTGCGTGCCCGGTTTCAGGCCGAGGATGTTGACCGAGTCGCCGCCCTCAAACGGAACCGCCTCCTCGCGCATCTCAAGACCGAGCGATTCGAAGTGGCGGAAAACATAGCGGGCCGCCGCATCCAGCGCATCCGGGCTGCCGAGCGGGTTTCTCTCCCCGATCAACGCTTTCAGGTGGGCCTCGATACGGCTGTTTTCCGGCTCAAGCATTCGCGGTTCACGATCGGGGGTGGCGGTTGCGGCGCATTCCGGCGAAACGGCGGGCCGCCGGATTCGCAATCCGTGCCGGAGTTGCCCATTTCTGCACAAAAAATGAATTCGTTGAAACCAGGGCGAAAGTGGAACTGAAAATTATAAGGGCATCCTTTTCAAGGAGTCAAAAAATAGTTTACTTTTGAAGGCCTTCGTCATAACATACGTTCATGCTTAAGGTGGAATGCTTTTCAGGCTATAAGCTTAACGAGAGGCCCATCGCCTTCAGCCTCATGGACCGGCGTTATGTTGTGAGCGACATCATCGACCGTTGGTATGGTGAAGAGGCCAGCTATTTCAAAGTGCGCGCCGATGATGACAACATCTACCTGCTCAAGTACGACGAATGGGACGACCGCTGGGATCTGGTTTTTTACCAGAACCCGAAAAAGCTGGAATCCCTGCCGAATTCTGATTTTGGAATTAATTCGTTTTCCATGATTCCGTCGAAGCGTTCCGATTCCGATAGAAGGACCCCCCTGAACTGACGGAATCCCGATCCTCACCGGGGCTTCCCTTCAAGCGCTTTCTTCAGGGCACACCCGGCCGAAGTTTCATGCCCCACGCACACACCCGTCACCCATTTTCCTAAACATCCTCACGGCAGGATCACCATGCTGGATACCAGGTCTTACGAAGGTCAAAGACGCAAGATGGTCGAAGAGCAGCTCGTCAACCGCGGCATCACCGACCTGCGCATCATGGAAGCGATGAACCGCATCCCCCGGCACCTGTTCGTGCACGGCCCGCTGCAGCACCGGGCCTACGGAGACTGCCCGCTGCCGATCGGGGAAAACCAGACCATCTCCCAGCCCTACGTGGTGGCCGCGATGACCGAAGCGCTCAACCTGAAAGACAGCGACCGGGTTCTTGAAATCGGCACCGGCTCCGGTTACCAGACCGCGCTGCTGGCGGAGCTGTGCGGCCAGGTGTTCACCATCGAGCGCATCCGCAGCCTCGCGCAGAAGGCCCGCATCCTGCTCGAACAGCTCAACTACATCAACAACATCGTGTTCAAAGTGTTCGACGGCACCTACGGCTGGCCGGACCAGGCCCCCTTCGACGCCATCCTCATCACCGCCTCCACGCCGTCCATACCCGAGATGCTCATCAGCCAGCTTGGAGACAAGGGCCGGCTCGTGGTTCCCGTCGGCGGTCTGGAAAGACAGTCCCTCAAGCTGTTGACCAAAGACAGCGGCAAGATCACCACGCGCGAAATCGGTGGTTGCAAATTCGTTCCGCTGGTCGGAAAATACGGCTGGCCCGAGCGAACCTGAATAAAATCCCCGCCAGGGGATCTTGGTAACACGCGGCATTCTGTTGCAGATTTTCAGAAAAAACAGCGCTGCCAGCCGAAAGATTGCTTCGGGAGAGGGAATGTTGCGCGGCAGCGGCGAAAGGAGTTTCGATGTTCACACGCATCATCAGGCGCGGCGACTTCACACTCGATACCGGCGTCAAATCCAGCTACGACTACGACTACGGCTCCCTGTCCGACAGCATGAACGCCGCGTACTGTGAGATGCTGCTTTACAAGCTGAGGCAATGGGAAGAAAAGCACGGCAAGCTGGATGTCGTGGTCGGAGCGGAAACCGAAGGCATCCGCGTGGGCTACCAGCTTTCAAAGCTCATGAACCTGCCGTTTCAGATCATGCCGAAAAAAAGGATCGACGTCGAGCAGCTCGTCACGCCCGAGCGTTCGTCGGACACGCACTGGCTGATCGTGGACGACATCGTCACAACAGGGTCGACCTTCCTGCGCGCCGTGGAATATCTGGAAATCGAGGAAAAACCCGAAAGCGTCACCTTCGCCTGCATGATCAAGAGAAATCCGGCCAACCTGGATTACTCCGCCGTCCACGGCGCTCCCGACAAGGAGCAGTTCTTCGTGCGCGACGAACGCTTCGATTTCATCGACCGGCGGCTGGTCTCGCTGTACAGCGAGCCGGAGTGATCATTTTTTCAGCAGGTAATACAGCTCCCCCCGCTCCTTGAAGTTCCCCGCGATCACCCCCGGCCGCACGCCCGTGCCGAAGTAGAGGTCCCCCCGGCCCGGCCCCTTGATGTCGCTGCCCGTATCCTGATCCACCACATAGCGGGATGTCCACTGCCAGCGCGTGATGCGATTGTTCCTGTCGAGGATGGGTTTGCGCGTGCGGATGAACGCCAGCGCGCCCGCAGGATAGATGGATTTGTCCGTCGCCAGCGAACGGCCCCCCACCAGCTCGCCGCCGCCCGAGCCGCGCGGGCCCGTGTCCGAATACGAGAAAAAGATGTAGCGCTTGTTCTGGAACAGATACTTCGGGATGGCCGCGGGATTTTTTCGGAGGTATTTCTTGATGCCCTGCATCGAGCGTTCATAACGTCCTAAAAGCCCGTCCTTCATCATCAGCTTGCCGATGCCGGTGTAGGCGTGGTTGTTCGAGCCCGCGTAGCGCACCCCCTGCGTCGTCCCGTCCGGAAACAAAAGCCGCCCCGATCCCTGAATGTGCAGGAAGAACCGTTCCAGGTCGTCCTTCAGCCAGGCGATCTCCAGGTTTTTGTTTTTCAGGAGCCCCTGCTGATCGATCTGCCTGCGGGTGAAATCGCGCCAGGACACCGGTTTGCGCGCAACGCCTTCTTCCTGGTGATCAAGCGAGATCCGGCGGAACTCCGTCGATGCGTCCGGCAGCCGGTACAACGGGTAGCGGTAGATTTTCGAAGGCTTGCGGCTCGCCCGGATCACCGGCGTGTAGTATCCCGTGTACAGAAAATGCTTCTTCCTGCCTTTCCCCACCTTGTAAAAGTCGAACTGCTCGGCGACTTTCCGTTGAAACTTCGAAGGCGGCAGGTTTTCTTCCAGAAGCCTGAGAAACGCTGTCAGCGTGTGCACGAGATACCCGTGCGTCACCCGCTTTTTCCCCAGCCGGATCCGGCGGTCGGGGTCGACCTCCTGCATCACCGCAAGCTGGTTTCGGATCGCCTTTTTCAGCGAGGCCGTGTCCAGGTCGTCCGCCAGCACCGGCGGCAGCGTCGAGGCCGCATGAACGGAAGAGCAGAACAAAATGAGGATCAGCGCCAGCGCGCCCGGAAGGATCGCCCTGCCGTTAAAAACGGTGCGGGATCGGCGCTCGCGGTCGGGAAGGGTCGGCATTGGCAAATGGCGGTCCGGGTTACAGGTGGGCCATGGCCTCGTTGGCCAGCGCATCGGCGCGTTCGTTTTCCGGGTGGCCCGAGTGGCCCCGCACCCACTTCCAGGTGATGTCGTGGGTTTTACTGAGATCCAGCAGCTCAAGCCACAGGTCCTTGTTTTTGACCGGCTGGCGCGACGCGTTCACCCATCCCTTGCGCACCCAGCCGTTGATCCACTCGGTCATTCCTTTCAACAGGTATTGCGAATCCGTGGTCAGCACGACCTGGCACGGTTCCTCAAGATGCTTCAACGCCTTGATGGCGGCCGTGAGTTCCATGATATTGTTGGTCGTCTGCTTTTTCGCCCCTTTCAGCTCTTTCGTCGAGCCGTTGGAGCGGATGATGCAGCCCCAGCCTCCGGGACCCGGGTTGCCCTTGCAGCAGCCGTCGGTAAATATTTGCACTTTTTTCATCGTCTTGAGTATAATCCGCACCTCAACAAAAATTCACCGGTGCGATATTGCGGGCTTCCCGTTTCGGAAAGCTGCGAATGAGTTGAAAATTTGGAACTGATGGGGGTTCTGAGCGCGGACCCAAGTGCCGGCGGTACGCGGCTGGATATCCGTCTCCCCTGTCTGGGGCGGCAATTATATTAGCATAATTTATTAAAATAAATGGTGCCTGTTTGAATCTTTTTCCTTACATTGGAGTCCAATAAGGGAATTGATGTTACAGGCATGCGGATCGATTCCTTAAAGAGGCCGTGCATGAAGGAAAGCGATTCTAAAGAAATCCCGCCGCTGCGTTTTCACTGCATCGATGCGATCGAGATCAGCCTGTGCATCGAAAAGCAGGGGCTGGTCTATTACGAAAAGTCCGCCAAAAAAGTCAAAGATCCAAAAGTGCAGGACATTTTTCTCAGACTGGCGGCGGAAGAAAAAGAACACATTCAGTCCCTCCAGAGCAAAGCGGGATTTCTGCAGCCGGCGCTCAAAACCAGATCGGCCAGCCGCAAGCATGTAGACCAGATGATCGCCGAACTGGTCGACGGCAAGGTGTTCCCCGGCACGGACGACCCGTCCGTTCCCGATACCCTGGAATTCAAAAGCGATCTGGAAGCGCTGGAGATCGGCATCGCCTCGGAAAAGCGATCCATTGAAGTTTTGAGCAACCTGCTGCAGACGGAACGGAAAATCGATGTCCGGGTGATCTTTTCCCACTTGCTTGCGGAAGAGAAAAAACACCTGGCTTCTCTGGAAGCATTGAAACGGACCCTGGTTTCGCAAAAAGCCCAAAAAGCCTGAAAATCGTAAAATCGCTTAAAAAATGGAGATTCCAGGGGCTCGATCCCACCTTTTTGATGCCGAACGGGGTGCATAAATGATGTTTGAGCCGGCCATTGGCAGCGGCCGGACGGCAGGCAGGCAGGTCCTGGTATTCGCCCCGGCGAATCCATTCGCCTTCGGCGAGCCGGTCAACCCGCATACCATCAACACTTTTGCAGGCACTTGGATTTCAGTCCCGCGGGGCTCTCAAACAGCACTGGAAACGCCTCGGAAAATACCCCGATCCGGCGGGTCTGAAATTGGGCAATTTGTTTGGTTGCGGGCTTTTGAAACAGTATAATAATTGGGAATCAGCGTGCCGAAAAGGCCCCGGCCGTAATCAGGGAAAAGGTTTGACAACCTTGCAATTAGTGGTTTATATTTACACACTTTCAACTTTCTAAATTCGAAAAGGGTTAATGAGAATGAGCCAATATCAGGTCAAAGCGGGGCCGGAGGCTTTTTTACCTCCTGCAGCAGCATGCATGGGGGTTGTTTTGCCGAATCCCGGAGAATGTCATATAGAGGGAAGGATCGCCCCGGAAGACGAAGGTATGGAATATGCGGCGCGGAAGTTTTTGGCCGCCAAAGTGCCGACCATTTTCCCCGGTCCCCTGGTGCTTTGGCACTGGAACGAAAAAGCGGCAAAGAAAGCCGCCGCCATTCGAGCTCTCGCCAATGCAATGCCCGCGCGGTTGATACCCATGGCCGACTACCGTCCCAAGTATCCCAAAATCGAACCCGCGGCGGAAATCAACCCGAACCACCCGAACCTGACCATTTGGCATAATAAAATCGATGTCTGCATGTTCGTCGGCGTGCACTGTCACCAGGCCAACCTGGCGCTCAAGATCATTCGCGGCGGCACCGATTGCTTCACCATGGCCATGTGCGCCCAGGCCGGGCATGAGGATGCCTGCCTGTCGTTCCGCGATGCCACGGTCGAGAAGATCCTGAAGCTGAAAGATGTGATCGAAAGGTTGAAGAAAGAGGGCGTGAAAAGCGAAGCCGAAGATTTCACGCAGATCAAGATGGACCGTACCGGGCAGATTGCCTAGGATTCGAATACAAGAACTTTTGTTCGTTTGAGATCATCGAACCACCATCTGAGTGTTGCAAAACCAGCAACTCTTTAAGCGTCATTTCTGAGGGAGTGATTTTATGAATAAAGAGGTTGAGGTTCCTAAAGACAAAATTATCCGATCGCAACACGTTGCGCTGGGCACAAAGAACAAGAAAGACCAGACCTACACCGACGTCAATCAGATGTTCTACGAAGCGGAACGGACCCCGAGCTTTTTGACCGGCAGTGAAGTGATCCGCGAGGCGATCAAGCGCGCTACCGTGGGCACCTCCGTCGCCTACCCGATCACCCCTCAGAGTGAAGCCGCCGCGCTCATCGGTGAGCTGTACGCCGAGGGATATCTGGAAGATTATTTCCGCGGCGAGAGCGAATTCGCCGTCATGGGGCAATGCGCCGGCGCTTCGTTCGGCGGACACCGCGTTTTCACCACGACCGCCGGTCCCGGAACCCTGCGCGCCATGGAAAACTTCCCCATGTGGGCGGGCTCCAGGCTGCCGATCCAGGTGTGCGTGACCATGCGGGGCGTCAACTCGCCGCTCAGCATCCAGCCCGACACCCTGGAATGCCATTACCTGCTCGAAACCGGCATGCTCGTGTGGCACGCCGAAACCGCGCAGGACCTGTTCGATTTCATCCTCAAGGGCTTTATCGTCGCCGAGCAGCCGGATGTGCATCTGCCGCTGGCCACCTGCTGCGATGGTTTCTTCGTGACCCACACCAAAGACACCGTCGAGCTGCCGCCCGATAATTTGACCCTGCCGCCTTACGATCCTTACAAGTCGCCGGTTCCCTGCATGGACATGGAATGTCCTCCGGTCCGCATGATGCGGGATCCGTTCGTCATGAAATCCAATTACATCAGCTTCGCCACCCACGCTTCCTGGCAGCAGGAAGTCCGCGCCGCCGTCGAGCGTTCCAGAAAGCACACCGAACTGCTTCTGGATGGTCTCATCGACACGCACGACATCGACCGGGAAATCCTGATCGTCTCCTCCGGCACCGCCGTGTCGCAGGGACGCGAAGCGATCCGCCTGCTGGAAGAAGAAGGCATCAAGGTGGGTCTGGTGAAGATCAAAACCATCCGCCCGTTCCCGCATCAGGAACTGCGCGAGGCTTTGAAGAACGCCAAGCACATCTTCGTTCCCGAGTTCAACATGGCTGGCTGGCTGGCCCGCGAGATCAAAGCGATCCTTCCGGACAACGAGCGCGTCGTCGCAGGCCCGCACGTTGCAGGCGGCATGACCCTGCCTTCCGAAGTGATCGTGGAAGAGATCAAAAAGCATCTGGGAATGCAGACCGCAACCCTGGCGAGCCGCGGCAGCTAGGCCGTCGAAGCCGATTTGGTTTGAAGTCAATACAAACATTTCCCAACCGGGAAATAACCGATAGAGGAAAAACATGAGTAAGGAAAAAATCAAAATCTGTGATGATCTGGCGGACATCATGCCGCCGGAGTATCAGGAGTTGGTGGAGACCGCCACTTACGGCAAAGAGGGCCGCGGCTGGAAAGACATCGGTTCGTCCAAAGAACTGATCGAGCAGCATTCCCTGTGCGCCGGATGTCCGGAGTCCATCGCGTTCCGCTACATCCTGGCGAGCCTGCCGGCTCCCGAGGACACCGTGTTCGTCGGTTCCACAGGTTGCACCAGCCTGGTGTTCCCGCACGTTGCCGTGCAGAACATCCATTCCCTGTTTGGCAACCAGAACGCCATCGCCTCCGGGTTGTGGCGCACGCTGAAATCCCGCTTCCCCGACCGGCAGAAAGACGTCGTGGTTCTGGCGGGAGACGGCGCCACCGTGGACATCGGCCTGGACATGACCATGCAGTCCTGGTTCCGGCAGGAGCGGTTCACCACGATCTGTTACGACAACGAGCTGTACGCCAACACCGGCGGACAGGAAAGCGGACTGATGCAGAAAGGCTTCGTTTCCAAAATGGCTCCCGTCGGCAAGCAGTTTGAAAAAGTCCGGCTGCCGGAGATCGCCCGCGAAGCAGGCTGTCATTACGTCGCCCTGCTCACCGTGAGCAAACCCAACCGCGTCGAAAAAGCGGTCAAGAACGCCATTTACGTGGCGAGGGAGCTGGGTCCGACCTACATTCAGCTGTACACGCCCTGCATCCTGGAAATCGGCAAGCAGAGCATGGAAGGTCTGGATGAAATGAAGGACGCGGAGTCCATCGGAGGACGGTTCGTGATGAAAGAATTCGTCACCGACGAGGCCAAGGAACTTCTGGCCCGCATCGACGCCGAAGAGAAAGCCAAGAAGAAAGCCGCTAAGGCCAAAGGCAAAAAGCCTGCCACCAAATAATCGAGGAGAACACACGATATGTTTAAGAGGATGAATATCCGTATTTCGGGCCTCGGTGGCCAGGGAGCCGTCACCGCGGCTCATATTCTTGCCATGGCGGCAAACAAGGATGGAAAGTATTCCATTTCCAACCCGTTCTTTGGCGCCGAGAAACGCATGGCGCCTGCTGAAAGCTACGCCCGCATTGGTGTCGAAAAGATTTACGACCGAGGGGAACTGGTGTACCCGGATGTGATCATGGTGTTTCATCCTCAGGTCATCACCATGCAGAAAAGCTACACCGCTCCGTTCTATTCCGGCATCAAGGAAAACGGGCTCGTTATCATCAACACCAGCGGCGATCTTCTCACCGAAGAGGATCACAAGCGTCTGGCGGATCTCAACGTCGCGGTGTTCAACCACGACGCCACCAAGCAGGCGCTTGAGATCGGCGGCACCGAGCTTTCCACGAACATGGCGATGATCGGGGCCTGCGCGGGCGTGACCGAGATCGTTTCCCTGAAGGCGCTGGACGGCGCGCTGCAGGACCGCTTCGGAAAGAGATACGTCGCTTCCGGCGGAACCGCATCTTTGGACGAGGCGATCAAAAAGAAATACGCCAAGAAAGAGATGCTGCTCAAAAAGAACATGCAGACGATCGAGAAGTCTTACGAATTGGCCGCGGCCTGGGCGGAAAAAGCCCAGCCGGCTCTGGCTGGCATTGGTGCCACAGTTTGACACCGTTTGCCAGATGGCATTCTGGCCTGTGGTCCGGTTCGGCAGTCTCTAAAAATTCTCAACCCAAGGAGAGCTTAAGTGTATAACGTAGCGTTTGTGGATGACGACAAATGTATCGCCGAGAAAGGCTGCCGACTTTGCATCATGTACTGCCCGGAAGCGGACACGATCATGTTGAACGAGCAAAAAATGAAAGCCGAAGTCGTGACACATCGATGTAAGGGTTGCGATTTGTGCAAAGTGGTCTGCAGCACCCACAATGCCATCTCCATGCACCCGGTGGACCCGACGACCGGTAAGATTCAGCTTGGCGAAAAGGAAAAAGAAGCCGCCGGTCTCGGCCAGGCATACGCAGGCTAGATTCCAAGACTTATCTTCGAATCAAACAGATAACCCATGGTTTCGGCCATGGGTTATTTTTTTTGGAGAACCTTTCCGTCCCGGTCACCAGGTACGTTGCGGGCGGATGCACAGCAAGCTAGATTGGAGCCGAACATGGCAGACACATTTTCCAAAGAGATCGTTTGTGTTCTTTGCAACGAGACCTACTCCCCGGTGATCGAGCCGGAAGAAGGTCAGTCCGCATACAAACTGTATTGCAACTCCTGCACCCAGTGGCGCCCGATTTCCCGCAGGGACCCGGTGCGGGCGACCCTGCGCCAGGTGCTCAACATCAAGGGCGAAGCCCTGGCCCTGGCCCTGCAAAGCGTGGTGTCCGACTGCACCTGCGGCGGCAATTTCACCCATGATGCGGGGGAGCGCTGCCTCGAATGCATCGGCAAGATTCAGGTGGAAAACGTCAAGGCGGGGCGGACCGGGAGCGAAAATTTCATCTGTCCCTGGAATCTGGAAGCGTTGAAAAAATTCGAGGGGAAAATATTCGACTACATTTACCAGAACATCCAGTCCAAAGAAGAAAACCTCACCACCCTGATAGAAAAATACGAATCCGGCCAGATCGACGCGGAAACCTACATGGAAGCGGTGGAATCCTTGCCGTTCCGCGAAGCCAAACAGGTGGCCGCCATCCAGACCTGGTCCATGATCGTCGGGCCGGATCTGGTATTCCGCGCCGCCGAGGAACACGGCCTGGTGGAGCGCTACGGCACCCGCATCCTGGTGAGCATCGCCGACGGGCTGGAAATGAGCACCGGGCGATCCGTTCTGGCGACCCTGTCGCGGGAGAAGAACAACTGGGACGGGCCGGTGCACAAGGAACTGGCGACCTTCATCAAAAAGATCGGCGGCGGCTTCTAGAAAACCGGCCCGGCCGTGCAAAAAAATGAATCCTTCGCGGCTTCAGGGACATCTTAAATCCATAAAGCCGTAATCCTTCTCGTTAGCGAACGCCCCCGCAAGGGGGCGTTTTTTTTTACCCGTCTTCTCCGCGCTCCACAACGGAAATGCGGATTTCCTTCCCGTTGGCACGGATCTCGGGAATGTACATCGCGTGTCCGAGAACGGGCAGCGCGTGAAAATCGCCCGGCACCTCCGCCCGCAGCTCGTAGCGGACCTCCCACACCCCCTGCGGCAGCTTGTCGATGAACAGCGCCGTCTTGCGGTCGCGCAGTTCCTGGTGCACCCAGCGCGTTCGCCCGGTGTGGTCCTCGCCGCCTCCCGGCACCGGCACGGTGACCGCTCCCGGGAACGAAGCCGGAGACGCCTTGAACTTCCGCTCCACCGCCGAGGATTTCAGCTCGCGCGCGTACAGCGCTTCGCCGCTGCGCACCTGAACCGCCTCGAAGCCCGCCGGTTTGAGATCCTCGACGATGAGGTATTCGTGATTGTTCTTCGTCTCGATCGTCACCACCGTTTCGATGCGGGTGCCGCTTTCGACTCGATCCCCTTCCTTGAGCAGGATTTTTTCAAACACATAGCCTTTGAGCAGCGTCGGCCTGCCCGCAAGCTGGTAGTAGCGGCGTTGCACGAAAATCTCGTTTCCCGCGGCGAGCACCGGCTCCTCCAGACTGAAAAACCGGGCCTGCATGGAAAAATAGATCGGGCCGTCCCCTTCGTGCCGCAGGATGCGGATCTGGTTCGTGCCGTCCTCAACCAGCTTGCGGTCGATGCGGTACTGTGTCGGCGCCGCAAGCACATCGTCGATGCGCGTCTTGCCCAGCGACGTCCCGTTCACGAACAGCTCGTACACCATCTTCTGGCTCAGCTCCCCCGTGGCGCGCAGGTAGCCGTTGAGTGCGAGCACCACGATCGCCGTGTCGCGCGTGTTGCTCCAGTGCGCGCCCCTGCGGTTTTTTACCAGCCAGTTCATCGCCGGTTCCACCAGCGGATGCTTCGGGTCGATCGTGACCAGCGCCGACAGGGCGAATGCCGTCGCTTCCACGCCGCCCTCGGACCAGCGCCGGAAAATTCCGTCCTCGCCCCAATGGGCGGTTTTCAGGATCCACGGCTGCACTTTCTTTTTGCCCCGCTGGATCGCCGAGCGATCCGGCGTCTGGTCGAGCACCACACCGTTTTCCAGGTTCTCGATCAGGACGCGCGCCTTTTTGTTGTCGCCGTAGTGGTGGGCGCTGAGCGCCAGCAGCGCGCGCGCATAGGCGTTGAGCCGCGTGCGTTTCGACCACAGGTTTTCAAGCGCTTTCGCCTGAAACTTGCCGATGCGCTGCGTTTTCACCGCTGCGTGCCGCGCCGACAGCGCGTGCAGCAGAAAGGCCTGCAGATCGAGCCGGGTTTCCGCTTCGACCAGTTGCTTGTCGAGAAAACGCGCCGCCCGCGACAACACGCCCGCATCCACCTTCACCTCCGCGCCCTGCGCCAGCGTGAGCCCCCACAGAACGTAGGCGGTCATGAACGCATCGCTGTCGCCCTTCTTCCACCAGCCCCAGCCGCCGTCCGCGTGCTGGAAATCGTACAACCGGTCCAGCCCCTTCCCGATCATGGCGTCGAGGTCTTTCAGATCCTTCCTGCCCTTGGTGTGGGTTTTCTTCGCGGTTTCCGGATTGATGCCGCCGCGGAAGATCCGCGCGCCGATCGCCTCGCGCCGCAGGCCCAGGTCCGTCAGCGTCTTCGCCGTGATCACCGCCGGCAGAAAGCGGCTCATCGTCTGCTCCGTGCAGCCGTAGGGAAAATCGATCAGGTAGGGCAGCGCGTCCAGCAGGGTCACCGCGATGCTGGGCGCCGCCTGAATCGTGAACTCGGTGGATTTGACCTTGCGCTCCCTGGGGATGTCCAGCGCCACCGTGAGATCGCTGCCTGTCATCTTGCCCGATTTGGCGATCAGCTTTTCCACGCCGTGTTCGTGCACTCGATAAGTTTTCTCCATCGCGTCCGCATGCGTTTTCCCGGCGGCGGTGACGCGGATGCGCGCCTCGCCCGGCCGTTGCGCTGACACGTACCAGTCCACCCGCTGCTCCCCCTTCGCGGCGATTTCAACCGCGGCGTTTTTGCTCACCTTGCGGCCGTCCTGCAAGCGCGCCGACACGCTGATCCCCTCGGCGTTCAGCTCCGGGCGCACGGTCATCGGTGTTTCCGTGTTGTTGTTGATCAGCGCCGACAGCGTCAGGCTGTCGCCGGCGACGAAAAACCGCGGCGCCTGCAGGCGCACGGTCAAAGGCTTGCGCGTGCGCGTATCGTTTAAGCCGATGCCGAACCGGCTGCCGCGCGAAGCCGCCCGCGCCGTGGCCTTCCACTGCGTGAGCGAGTCGGGGAATTTCACTGTGACCTTGCCCCTGCCGTTGGTGTCGGTCACCAGATCGGGCCGCCAGAACGCGGTCGAGCGGAAATCCGAGCGCACCTGCACGGCGGCTTCCTCCTCCAGGAACGCGTCATCGGCAAATTCAGCCGACTTCGCAGGAGGCGGCGGCGACATCCTTTGTTCCTCGAACGCAAAGGATTGGCTTGATTTCGGCGCTGCGGCCACATTCCCTTCCTGGCGAAAGCCGCCCCCAGCCTGGGCCCGTTTCTGACCATAGGCATCGTTTCTTTCCTTGCTTTCCGCTCGCTTGGTGTCGATCAACCGCCCTTCACTGTCCTGCACGAGTTGGATGTAGGATTTAAAATTGAAAGTGCTCCCCGTCTGCGGGCGCTGAATGCGTTTTTTCCCGAAAAAGAACTGCCGCGGGTCGGCGGCGAAGTCCTTTTGAATGGAATACACCGAAGCGTCCACCACACCCAGCGCCACTTCCGCCGGCACCGGTTTTCCCCGGTGATCGGTGGTCGTGATTGTGAACGTGCCTTCCTCGCGCGGCTGGTAGTGATCCCGGTCCGCGCTCACCGCGACGTTGAGAAAATTTTGCACCGGCGGCACCACCACCTGTTCCGTGTCCCGGAAGATCTGCCGGTCGCTCACCATGACGGCGCTCAGAAAAATATTGGGAACGTGTTTTTCCTCGATGTCCAGTTCGATGAGTTTTGCCGTTCCGGTCAAATGAACCAGTTGATAATTGTACAGGTCGTCGCCTTCGACGCTGAACAGAACGTGGCGTCCGCTCGCCGGCGCCACCAGCATGACCGGGGCTTTCTGCCCGGCGTTGAACGTGTCCTTGTCGACGATGATCTCAAGCCCGCCCGGCCGCATGCCCAGATGCGCCGTGTTGCCGGTGGCGACCCACACCGTGGTTTCCGCTTTTATGGGAACACCGGTTTCCTCTATGTTCTGAAACGCGATGCGGTAATAGCCCTCCCGCTCGGGCGTGAAGGTGAATCGCGCCTCTCCTTCCGCGTTCGTTTCGATCCGTTGCTTGAGGATTTCATCGTGCTGGTAGCCGCGGAACTTCAGCCGCCAGCCGGGGCCGCCCGGCACCGGAGGCGGCGGCGGAAACACGGTATTCGCTTTGCGCGCCGCCTTGAGCTGCTCGCCCTGCACTTCACGCCCTTCCGGATCGATCCAGATTTCGAACCAGAAATCCCGCGTCACGCGGATTTCACCCGCCGCGGAAACCGGCTGATCGTTCGCGTCCAGCGACTTGATGTCCGTTTCCAGCTTGTCCTGCGGCCGGTAGATCCTGTGCTTTGGATTGAGGTACACGTAGTACTTCTGCTTCGTCACGCGCACCGTGCCGCTGCCGGTGATCTCCCGGCGCGACGCGTCGGTCACGCGGGCCTCGATGGTGTATTCCAGGTCCTGGCCGCCATGCCGGGTGTCGAACATGAAGCGAGCCTTGCCCTGCGGACCGGTTTTGAGGACCTGCCGCTGCATCTGCTGCCCCTTGCCGCCCCAATAGCGCGGCGTGCGGTCATCGTAAAACCAGGGATATTCCTTTTTGGGCCGCCACACGGGATAAAACGGGCGCTGGTATAAAAACACCTCCACATTGGCGTTGGCCACCGGACCGCCGAAAAAGTATTCCGCATGAATGTCGATCTCGATGCGATCGCCGAGCTGGAACGCTTTCTTTTTGCCGTCGTCCTCAGGCGTTTGCACGCGCACCGAAAATTCCGGCAGCTTGTATTCCTCCAGCGCGAACAGCGAAGCGTCGCCGATGTGCTTTTTCTTTCCTGCTGTCCAGAACGTGACGCGGTAGGTTCCCAGCGGCATCGACTCGGTGAGCGCCAGCTCGTCCCAGGCGCTGCCGAACGCGTTGAGCTTGATCGTGCCCTCCGCCACCTTCGCGCCCTTTGGGTCGGTGATCCGGTACTCCAGTTCGGCGTCCGAGGGCGTCGCGTACACCGAGCCGTCATAGGTGCGCGCGGTCAGCTTCCACTGAGCCTTCTCCCCCGGACGGTAGGCGGGGCGGTCGGTGAAGGCGTAGAGTTTCCATTCCGCCTGCTCCTGATGCAACCAGAAGTTGCTGGAAAGAGACATCGCCTGCCGTTTTCCGTTGCGGGCGGCGGCGAACAGTTCTTCTTGATAGTGTGTCTGTTTTCCGTGCGCTTCCTTCAGGTCGAAACGCGCGAGCCCTTCTTTTCCGGTCTGGGCAGCGTGATCGGTCCACACCCATTTCCCGCCCTCGTAATGGCGCTTCCACAGCACGACGCGCGCGTCTTCGATCGGCTCTCCGCTCAACGCATCGCAGAAATACACCAGCGCCTGACTGCTCGAGGTTTTGAGCACCAGCGCCGCTTCCGTGATCAGAATCAGATCCCGTGCGCGCTCGCCGCCGCCCGTCGCTTCCAGGATGTACGCGCCCGGCGGCAGTTTCTTTTTGAAATCGACGGTCTTCCTTCCCGGCTTGTGTTTACCGTTATCTTCCGTGTCCACGCTCCAGGAGGTATATTTTTTTTTGAGCCGCAGGTTGATCTGGTGAATCCAGTTGTAAGCGCTTGAATCTTTCTGGAAACTCACATCGTGCGTGAAGTCCACAGGATAGAGAGAGAACCCCACATCTGCGATATTGCGCCAGTTAAGTTTCAATTGGACTTCAGAACCGGGAACGAAGACATGGGGGACATAAAAGTTTAAAACCGGCTTGGTTATGTTTTCGATCTTGCGCTGCGCCGTGTCGAAGTGCCGCGTTTCCCCCTTTTGAAATTCCTTGATCAGGCGCCGGTACATTGCGAGCGCTTTCACAAAGTCTCCGTCCTGCCGCTTCCGGCCGTTTTTCATGACGACGATTTCGCCGTGGTTTGAAAGCCACTCCGCGTATTGAAACAGCGCGTCGTCGTACCATTCGAAGGCCCTGCCCGCCGCGATCGCCGCCTCGAACGCCTCTGAAATGCGCTTCCGGTCTTTTATCTTACCGCTTCGCCACAGGGCCAGGGCAAGGAGATACTGCGCCCGCACACGGTCTTTATCGGAGCGCGAAATTTTCAGTGCGTTTTCAACGATGGCTATAGGGAGATAGCCATAGTGGTAACGCGATCCCCGCCAGTGCGGGCTGGCGATGTTCCAGACCGTATTGAGATAGCGCGTGCGCGCAAGCTCGATGTCCTTCGCCCCCGCCCACCAGTCGAGCGCCTTCTGGTAATGCGGCCAGGCCGAGCCCCAGTTTTTCGAGCCCGCGCGCAGCCACCAGAAATCGCCCAGCGACTCCTGCACCTCCGCCCACACGCGGTCCCTGTCTTCTTCACGCTGGATGTCGCGGATGAGAAAATCGAGCTGCCGCCGCGCCCGGTCGAACGCCGAGCTGTCCGCCGTCTCCGTCGCCGCCTGCCCGCGCCACAGCGTGTCGGCGATTCTGAAATCCACCCAGCGCCGTTCGGCAAGATCGAGCTTGAGCGCGTTGGTCTGTGCGTACAGCGTGTGCGCTTTCGAGTACGAACCCTGTGCGTAGAGTTTCTCCGCCTCGGTCTTGATCTTTTCGTACTCGGCGGGGGCCGCGTCCAGTACGGGCGCGTGCAAAAGCATCAGGAGCGTGAAAAACAGGATCGGGATTTTGCAGGAGTTAAAACGACGCCGCGTGGCGAAGGACAGAGAGCGCATGGTCATACCTCCACTGGCATGGAAACGCTCAGCGGATGTAACGGTGGACGGCGGACTCGACCGAACCGAGGTAGGCGTTTCCAAAAAGATTCAGATGATTGAGAAGGTGGTACAGGTTGTACAGGTCCTTCCTTTCCCGGTAGCCGGGATTCAGCGGGTACACCTCATCATAAGCCTTGTAGAAGGCCTCTGGCAAGCTGCCGAACAGCTCCGTCATCGCCAGGTCCGCCTCGCGCAGGCCGTAGTGTGCCGCCGGGTCGAACAGGCAGGGCGTCTGTCCCTCGGCGGCGAAATAATTGCCCGACCACAGATCGCCGTGCAACAGCGACGGCTTCTCGTCCGTCACGTCGAGAAAGTCCGCCAGCCGCTCGCACAGCCGGTCGATGTTCTTGTCGAGCGCCGCGGGCAGCAGGCCGGATTTGCGCGCCAGCGCCTGCTGGAAGCCAAGCCGCCGCTCGCGGAAAAACACGATCGCGTCCGCTTCCGGCGTGTTGTCCTGCACCGTCGAGCCGATGAAGTTGTCGTGGTCGAGACCGTGCCGGTCCCAGTGCGTGCGGTGCAGGTTGGCCAGCGCTTCGGCGAACCGCGGGTAGAACCCGTCCGCCGGGCTGCTTTCCTCGACGTATTCCAGCAGGAAATAGCGCGGGCGGGAACCCGGTTCCATCCCCAGCGGCCTGGGCACGCGCGGTCCATCAGCGGCGCTGCGCAGCAGGTTCAGCCCGCGCATTTCGGCGGGGAACATGTTTTCGGGAGGGTGGGAATTGTATTTCAGAAACACCCGCTCGCCGTTGGCGAGGGAGAGGATCTGCGTCTGGTTGATGGAACCGCCGCCCACCGCGCGCGAGGAGCGGATTGCCACCGGTTCGCCGTAAACCGACTCGAGCAGTTCACGGATCACCTCGTTCACGGTGCGATCCCGGCGCGATCCTGGATGTATTCGAGGATTTTCGGGCAGGTGCGCTCGATGATCTGGAACACCGTGTCGAATCCCTTGGCGCCGCCGTAGTAGGGGTCCGGCACGTCCAGATCGCCGTTGCTGTCCGGGTCGAACGAGCGGAACAGCATCATCCTTTCGGCCAGCCGCGGGTCGGGGCAGATGCGGAACAACGAATCCAGGTTGCTCTGGTCCATCGCCAGGATCAGGTCCTGACTGGAAAAATCCCCGGCGCGGAACTGTTGCGCCCGCGAGGTCAGCGCGATGCCGTGTTGGCGCGCCTTGCTCTGCGCCCTCGAATCCGGCGGCGAGCCCACGTGCCAGTCGCCGGTGCCCGCCGAGCTGATCTGGATCTTATCGGCCAGCCCGCTGTCGGCCACCAGTTTCTCGAACACCCCCTGCGCCATGGGTGAGCGGCAGATGTTCCCCAGGCAGACAAAACAGACTTTAAACATAACGAGACCTCATTGCCGGAACGGAAGTCCTGCGCGACTCCCGCCTCTCGACAGCCGCTGTGAAAATACAGATTTTAAACATGGCGGGACCCTGGAATGGGCTGGGGATTGTGGCATGTGGCCCGGCCCCCGACAGCCGATGTGAATAGACAGACTTTAAACATGGCGGAACCTCGTTGCCGGAACGGGAGTCCTGCGCGACACCCGCCTCTCGACGGCCGATGTGAAAATACAGATTTTAAACATAGCGAGTCCTTGGAAAGGGCGGTGGCTTCCGGCGCGCGTGCGGCTGCGCGACCCCCGGAGCCCGCCGCGATTCACGGCATCTCCGGGATTGATTTCACCCGCGATTGCGTTTAAGATTGGCGCGTCACCGGCAAAAGCATTGTATAAAACTGCATTGCACCCATCAACCCCATCTTGAAACCCCAACCAGTGAGGTTTGAAGCGTGATCGAGCGCTACACGCTCCCGGAAATGGCCGCAATCTGGGAACCGGACCACAAGTTCAATCTCTGGCTGAAAATCGAAATACTGGCCTGTGAGGCGCTCGCAGAGCGTAAGGAAATCCCCGCCTCGGCGGTGGAGGAAATCAAGAAGAAGGCCCGCTTCGACATCGACCGCATCGACGCCATCGAAAAGGAGGTCAAGCACGACGTCATCGCCTTCCTCACCTGCGTCAGCGAAAACGTTGGAGAATCCGCGCGTTTTCTGCATCTGGGCCTCACCTCCTCGGACGTGCTGGACACCGCCTTCGCCGTCCAGCTCAAGGACGCGGCCACGCTGATCCTCAAGGAACTGGCGAATTTCGCCGCCGCGATCAAAAAACGCGCCCTCGAGCACAAAAACACGCCGATGATCGGCCGCTCGCACGGCATCCACGGCGAGCCCATCACCTTCGGGCTGAAGCTCGCGATCTGGTACGAGGAGGTCCAGCGCAGCATCGAGCGCGTGAAGCGCGCCCGGCAGCGCATCGCCTACGGCCAGATCTCCGGCGCCATGGGCACCTTCGCCAGCGTCGATCCCGCCGTCGAGGCGCACGTCTGCAAGAAGCTGGGTCTGAAACCCGCGCCCGTGTCCAGCCAGATCATCCAGCGCGACCGGCACGCCGAGTACTTCACCACCCTCGCCATCCTGGCGGGAACGCTCGACAAGATCGCCACCGAGGTCCGCCACCTGCAGCGCACCGAGGTGCTCGAGGCCGAGGAATTTTTTTCCGCCGGGCAGAAAGGCTCCTCGGCCATGCCGCACAAGCGCAATCCCGTGGTGTCCGAGCAGATGTCCGGCCTGTCGCGCCTCGTGCGCGCCAACGCCCTCGCCGCCATGGAGAACATGCCGCTGTGGCACGAGCGCGACATCAGCCATTCCTCCGTCGAGCGCGTCATCGGGCCGGACAGCACCATCCTGATCCACTACATGCTGAGGCGCATGACCCGCATGATCGACAACCTCATGGTGTATCCTGACACCATGATGCGGAACCTCGAACGCACAGGCGGGCTGGTGTTCTCGCAGAACGTCATGCTGGCGCTGGTCCGCAAGGGCGTGACCCGCGAGGACGCGTACCGCCTGGTGCAGCGCAACGCCATGCCGGTGTGGGAAGAGGGCAAGGATTTCGCCGCCCTGCTCAAAAGCGACAAGGAGATCAAGCAGCACCTCACGCAAAAGGAAATCGACCAGTCGATGCAGCTTAAAAACCAGTTTAAAAACGTGAACGCCATTTTCAAACGCGTGTTCGGATGAACACAAACGGAGACGTCATGAAGCGCCAGGAAAAGCTCTACGAAGGCAAAGCCAAAATCATCTACGCCACCGAAAACCCGGATCTGGTGATCCAGTATTTCAAGGACGACGCCACCGCCTTCGACGGCGTCAAGAAAGGCACCATTGTCGATAAGGGCGGCATCAACAACCAGGTGTCCACGAAAGTGTTCCAGTACCTCGAGAAAAACGGGATTGCGACACATTTCGTCGAGCAGCTCAACGACCGCGAGATGCTGGTGAAAAAGCTCGACATCATTCCCGTGGAAGTGGTGCTGCGCAACGTCGCCGCCGGCAGCCTGTGCAAGCGCCTCGGCATCGAGGAAGGCAAGATCCTCGAGCCGCCGACGCTGGAGTTCTTCCTCAAGAACGATCCGCTGCACGATCCGATGATCAACGAATCGCACTGCCGCACCTTCGGCTGGGCCAGCGACGAAGAGATCGAGATCCTCAAAGAGAAGGGCGGGGAGGTCAACCGGCTGATGTTCGAGTTTTTCAAGCAGCGCCACATCCGGCTGGTCGATTTCAAGCTCGAGTTCGGCCGCCACAAGGGCGAGGTGCTGCTGGGCGACGAGATCAGTCCGGACGGCTGCCGGCTGTGGAACTGGGACACCGGCGAGAAGATGGACAAGGACCGCTTCCGTTTCAACCTCGGCAGCGTCGAGGAAAAATACCAGGAAGTCTACAACCTCGTGTGCGGGGAACCCGGCTGATCCGCGCATGCCCCGCCTTTATTTCGCCTACGGCTCCAACCTCGACTGGGAGCAGATGCGGGCGCGCTGCCCGTCCGCCGAGTTCGTGTGCGTGGCCGAACTGAAAAAACACCGCCTCGGCTTCACCCGTTGGTCCCCCAGCGCCAGCCGCCGCTGCGGCGTCGCCGACGTGCTCCCCGATGAGGAGAAAAGCGTGTGGGGTGTGGTGTACCGGATGCACGCGGACGATTTCATCACCCTGGATCGCATCGAAGGACACGATCCGCAACAAGAAGTGAAAGCCGGTGCGTACGACCGTAAAGAAACCGTGGTGTTCGAAAACGGAAAGAACGGCAGCACCCTGAAAGTGGAACTGTATCAGGTCCACAATCCCACACAGATCTATCCCACCAGCACCATCTATAAAGGACACCTCGTGCGCGGCGCCCGCCACTGGCAACTGCCTGCGGACTACATCGAGTTTCTAGAGGCCATCGTTGTAGAAGAAACTTAAAACCTGTTTCTTCCCCATGACACACAATTGTCACCCTTCGACAGAGCTTGTCCTGAGCTTGTCGAAGGGCTCAGGGTGATAAATCATTCTGTTCGCTGCCTGGTCAATGACAGCACAAGGCTTGAGGGTTTTTTATTTCTGCTTTTCTTTGCGTCTTTGCGGTAAAAAAAGCTTTTCAAAAAATCATTGAAAAACGATTGAACCTTGCAGTAAATCAAAAACAAAAAATCAGATCACCGCAAAGACGCAAAGGACGCAGAGTGTCAAAGACCTGAGGCAAGCTTTCATTGCCAACTGCAAGAACAGAAGAATGATAAAAGTGTCAGACACCCCGGATCGTGTTTTTATTCCAGGACTTTGATCCTGCAATCCTGTCTAATTTTTCTTTTAAGTCTTAAGGGAGCGGCGGGTGCGAAGCGGAGCGGGCTTTCGTGGCGAGGCGTGCGTTGTCAAAGCTCCTTGCACTCCATCTTGGTCGGCGGCTTGGCCTGGCATTCGATGGATTCGGTCATGCCGTTGGCGGCGCCGCCGCAGGCGGTGCTGACGCCCACCATCATCGTTTCCTCTTTTTCCATGCCCTTGATCTCCTGGCAGACTTCCCGGTCCTTGTAGACAATGCACACATGGCACTGCCATTTGTTGCCCGTCCAGATGAGCTTGAAGGACATGTAGCTGACGAACAGCAGAAAAGAGATCGTGAGTATCGTGCCTTTGTTCATGACGATTCAGTTCGAGCCGGTTGAAATTTCGGGTTCGCGCGCGCCGTTGGAAAAATAATGTTTGCGGTAGAAGATGAGTTCTTCCAGCGATTCCCGCACGTCGACGTTGGCCAGATGCACCTGGCTTTTTTTCGGGAACTTCGGGCCGTTGGGGTACCAGCGCCGCACCACCTCCTTGATCGAGGTGACGTCGATGCTGCGATAGTGCAGGTAATCGTGCAGGCTGCGCATGTATTTGACCAGGAAGCGGCGGTCGTGCGAGATCGAATTGCCGCACAGGGGCGTGGCGTTGGCCGGGCAGTACTGCTTGATGAACGCCAGCGTGCTCTTTTCCGCTTCCTGCAGCGTGATCCTCGAGTTTCGCACCCGTTCGACAAGACCCGATGCGGTGTGGTGCTGCGTGTTCCATTCGTCCATGCGGTTTAAAATCTCATCGTTCTGGTGAATGGCCAGGCAGGGGCCCTCCTCCAGGATGTTGAGGTCGCCGTCGGTGACGATGGTGGCGATCTCAATGATCGTTTCGATCTCCGGATCCAGGCCGGTCATTTCCAGGTCCATCCAGACCAGATTGTTGGGCGATTGTTCGTTCATGATTCCATTAAAAAAGGGTTCGTGGGTTGAAACGGGGCGGTCAGGGAGCCTGGTTTTTCTGGATGATTTCTCCGACGGTCTTGTTGTTCATCAGTTCCATGAACTTGGGATCCTGCATCAGCCGGTTCACATCGCCCTGTTGCACGGCGCGCATGAGCTCGGGGTCCTGAAGGATCTTTTGCATTTGCGGGTCATTTTGCAAATTCTGGATCATCCGCACCGTCTCCGGGTCCTGCATCATTCGCTCCTGCAGTTTGTGGAGCGTGGGGTCGCCTGCGTTTGGGACCGGCTTGGGATCGGCGCTTTGCGAGACAACCTGAGCGTTTTCAATCCTTTGAAAAGTCTGGATCCGGTCCCTGGGAAGCCGGAGCGTGCCGCCCTGGCGTGCGTCGATCGTGTACACGCCGCCGGAGAAAGACCGCATTTTCCCGTGGATCACGCTGCCGTCAGAGAGCTCGATCCTCTCTTCCGCCGAAACGAGTGTGTTCGCAGGCGGCAGACTCAAGAGAAACAGACCGGCGGCTCCCACCAGGCTGTGGAATGAAAATCTCATGTCGGGCAGGCCCAAAAACAACAAACCATTTAAACCATTGGATTTAACTTCTAGATTGTAACTCAATCGCCGGTAAAACCAAACCCATTTCGAAAAACGCCCGGCGAAACGGGCGCAGGCGAAACCCTCACAAGGCGGTCAATTCCAGCGTCAGGCACTTGTTGGCGCCGCCCGCTTTCAGAAACTCGCTCATCGGTTTCAGGATCACCGCGTAGCCCAGCGTCTCCAGCCGTTCCCGCAGTTTCGGGCTGGCGACATTCATGAACAGGTTGTTGTCCGCAAGCACCGCGTTGCAGGCAAACCCCACCGCATCCTCGGTGGAAATGGCGATGCGGTTTTTCTCCGGCACGCGTTTTTCGATGGTTTTTTGAGAGGCCGCGTCGAACGCCCTGGGGTAATAAAACACCTTGCCGTCCAGTAGCGGGCAGAAACAGGTGTCCAGGTGATAAAACCGGGGGTCCACCAATCTGAGGGACACCACCTCGATATTCCATTGATTCGCGATGCGCGTGTGCGCCGCAGGATCGGTGCGGAAGCCGTGCGCCGCCCACAAAAGATCCCTTCCCGGTTGAAACAGCGCATCCCCCGCGCCCTCGAACGGGATGGCCGGGTCCCACTCGGCGATTTTGTAACCCTGTGCGCGGAACCAGTCTTTGAACAGCGGTTCCTCCCCCTGCCGCTCCCGGTGCCGGAACCGGCTGGGGATAAACAGCTCGCCCTTGAGCAGTCCGGCGTTGGCCGTGAACACCATGTCCGGCAGCATCAGCTGCGGCTCGATGCGCAGCACCTCGGCCACCTCCCGCAGCGAAAAATAAAAATCGTCCCATTGCTCCCGGGCTAGTTTTGCGTCCACCGTGCCGATGCGTCCTTCCATCCAGGGATTGATCGTGTATTTCACTCCAAAATAATTCGGAGGGCACATCAGAAAACGCGGCCGCATTAAGCTCTCCAGAACAAGGCGCGAATCAACCCGGTGGGAAGAAAACCGTTTGCGATATCAGGCTCAATGGAAAAACGGACCAGGCGGGGCCGGACCAGGGAAAAACAATGCTTTGTAAAATAAGGATTATTTAGAAAGGAGATGGGGATGGGTCCGGTCGTGGCGCCGGATCCATCCCCGCAGAAAGGAGGAGAAAAGTAATGAAACCATTTTAAATTTCGCAAATTAAATAACAGTTAATCGAAGATTAAAAAATTTTAATGTAGCGGAAGGTAAAGACGCCAGGAATCCTTCCAGCGTTCGCGCCGTGCCTCACTCTTTGAGGAAAACCCTGTTTTCATACGTATTGCGGACCATCTCCAGATTGTTGTGCAGCCAGAGGTCGGCGAAATTGCGCGGGTAGATGGCAAAACCCTTGATCTGCTCAATTGCGATGCGCGCGTCGCGGTACCAGGGGATGTTTTTATTCTTTTTGAATATTTTTTTTGCCTTCTGAAGATTGGCGATCGCCTCGTCCGGCTTGCCGTCGCCGAACAGGGCGAACGCCAGCCCCACATATCCCAGGCCTTCGTCCGGACGCAGGGCGATGGTTTTTGCAAACGCCTCGCTCGCCTCCGGGAAGTTTCTCATCTTGGCTTGTGCGTTCGCGAGGTGAAACTGGGCGTCGAAATTGTCCGGCGAGGTGGCGATCAGTTGTTTGACGACTTCGAGCGACTTGTTGGGCTCGTTGAGTTTCATGTAAGTGCCCGTCAGCTTGAGCAGGGCGAGCGTTTTAAGGTCCTTTGGCGGCTGCGATTTTAAGACTTCTTCCCAGGCCGTGACGGCTTCCCGATAGAAACCGTCCTTGTCGAGCTGCTGCGCTTTATCAGCCAGGCTTTGGGCGGTTTCCGCCGATACTCCCGCCGCCGGCAACAGGATCAGACCCACAATGACGAAGAACAGCACGCGGAGCGGCGTTCGGATACGGAATTTTTCAGAACACATGGTCGTCTCTCTTTTTTTAATTCATTCAAGAAACCGGAACGACGGTTTCTTCCAGAAACAGCGGGTCCGATTGAATCAGGGGCAGAAGGGCCTGCTTCAGCATTTTTTCGAACTGTGGCAGATTTTGGTGGATCTTTTCCACGTCCTCCGGCCGGATATAAAAAATATTCGAAGCGGTGCCCTGCTGCGTGTGGATGACCGAACGCTGGATCTCCATGCCGAGCTGCGAGAACACCTTCGTTTCCATCATGAACGTGCCCATCAGATCGTGCGTCGACAAGGTGACCGACCGGCCGATGATTTTGATTTTGAGTTTGACGTCGCGGTAAGGGTTCTTTTCCCGCTCATTGGAGAGTGTGCGCCCTTTGAAGATCGACGAAAAGGAATCCCCGTCCACCAGGATCCGCTTCAAATCCTCTTTCACCTGCTTTTGGATGAAAAAGAAATTGGAATAGTCGATGCGATCGTTGTCGTGCGACACCACCTTGAAAACGTCGAACGCGTTGTCTTTGAACGTTTGAATGTTGGCTTCCACGATGTTGAGCCGGTTGAACGCCAGCACCGTGGAAACATGGAACAAGAGCCCTCTCTGATCGCGCGTGCAGACCACAAGCTCCGAAGCCTGATCCGGTTTGAACAGAAACTCCACCGCCAGTTTTTCCCTCGAGCGGGAAAAACTGTAGTAGGTTTCCAGCTGCGATTGAAGATCCTTGGGCAGGCGCACCATCTGCAGAAACTCCAGCTTGACCGACTTGGGCACCTCCTCGTGCTTTTTGTGGTGCAGCGTGTACTGGTAGAACATTTTCAACTGCTCGATCTGGGAAGGCGACATCTTCATCTTGGTGCCCGCGCGGTCGGCATAAGTGATCAGCACCAGCATCTTGAGCCGCTCCCGGTCGTGCTCCACCAGGTCCCACACCATCTCGTAAGTGTCGTCCGCTTCCGGGTCGAGCAGCATCAGATCGTACATGGTCAGGTGCTTTTCCACCAGAAACGCCAGGTTGTCCACCCGTTTTTTCTTGTCGCCATAGCCCAGGTGGGCGAGGATTCCCGGAATCATGCGGGCGCCCATCATCTCTTCGTTCACCGACTTGTCCTTCGCTCCCTTGCCGATGTCGTGCAGCAGCACCGCAAGCCTGAGCGCGGTTTTGTCTTTCAGCGAACGGTACAGATCCACCAGGAATTTGTCGGCGTTTTTGTCCGTGTCGAGCAGGTTCAATGCGTCCAGCGCCGAAAGGATGTGCATGTCCGTGGGGAACTTGTGCACGTAGATGTCTTGCAGCAGACCGCAGATGTTTTTAAAGTCGGGCACGAAATAATTGCTGAGCAGGCCGAATTCGTGCAGCAGACGGATCGCTTTGGAAAAATACCGTCCCTCCATGATGCGCTTGAAATAGCCGCGCACCGCCTGCGTTTCCTTTTCATTGAACGCGAGCGGTCCCGCCTGGATCAGCCGGTCTTCCAGAAACCGCATGACCGGGTAGGAAATCAGGTAATCGTGTTCGGAAACCCAGGCGAACACCTCCAGCATCAGGTGCAGCGGCGCGGCGGCCGCGGCTTCGGAGTTGCCGATGAAGATGATCTGATTTTCGTTGTTGATGGCGAAGTGCTCGGAAAGCGTTTTGTGCATCTCGGTGTCAAACGCGATGCTTTCCAGAAACAGATTGCGGCTGTAGCGTTTGAGCGGCAGTCCCGCCTTGTAGAAATACTCGTTGTAAAACGCGATCAGATCGAAGCCCATCGACTCGGCGATCTTCTCGCGCACTTCATAGCTCATCACGTCCCGGTGCGCGCCCGGCTGGTGCGCGTGCAGAATCAAACGCACCTTCGCCAGAAAGTGGAAGGCGTAATTCATTTTCCGGTAGGTGGTCTTGTTCAGCGTCTTGTTCCTGTACAGTTCCTCAAGCAGCTCGAACTGATTGGTCGCTTCCAAATTCTGCCGTATGCGCACCAGCGCCAGCGCCCAGTACAGCCGCCTCAACTCCTCCTTGACGTTGGGCTCCTGCTGGAACACCGTGTTCTGCACGTCGTAATAGGTTTTGTGCTGCAGGCAGTATTTCAGGATGTCCTTCTGGTGCAGAAGGCTTGCGGTTTTAAGTTCGCTTTTGAATTCGGTGTAGATCAGGGAGCAGCCCGCGACGAAGCGGTGTTCCAGCAGCGCGAAAAAATCGTGCATCTTGTCAGGATGATAATTCTCTTCCAGACCGCTCAGCTCGAACAGGCAGGAATGACTCGCGGTCGGGAAGATGTCCTGAAAGATGAACAGATATTCGAAATACTTGCTGATGTCCGGGATGGCTTCGGTTTCCGGCTGTTGCTTGGTGATGTTGATGACGATGTGGATGTCCACATCCGAACGCAGAAACATCTCTTCGCGTCCGTAACCGCCCCGCGCCACGATCGCGATCGGAACTTCCGAGGCCTGGTATGCGGTGCCGTGCTGGTGGTTGTAATACCAGACCGCGGTTTGAAACGCCTTCTTGACGATCTCGTCCACCAGCGCCGTGCGCTTGAGCAGCAAAAGATGGCAGTCGTCCGATTGCAGGATTTCCGATTTCAGGGCTTCGGTTTCCTGCTGCACGATCGCGCTGATATGATTTTTGAATTCCAGATAAAATTTCTGTGGGTCGGAACCGGACGCCGTCAAAAGAGCGGAGGGGTCGATATCGCGGGACAGCGTTTTCGCAATCGCGTTCCGGTACGAATCGGCGATCGTTCGATTGGATTGTAACAAGTCACTCATCAAGAGCCGCCTGCGTCGGGATGGCTGCGGGAATCCCCCAAATTATGCGAAAAATATCTGTAATTTTAAGGATAAACGCATTTTTCCACAGATTCAAGAAAAGAGGGGGGGGATGGACGATGAACCGGCGTCGTTTCCGGCCGGATTTCCGCTGCCCGGAAGGACGGCTCAGGCGAGATTGCGGCCCATCAACTGAATCAGCGGCCGCAGTTCCTCGACCAGTTTGGCGAATTTTTTCGGTTTGAGGGACTGGGGACCGTCCGAATAGGCGTGGATCGGGTCCGGGTGCACTTCGATCATCAGCCCGTCCGCGCCGGCGGCGATGGCCGCCTTCGCCATCGAACCCACCAGATCCCAGTGGCCGGTGCCGTGGCTCGGATCGATGATGATCGGCAGGTGCGTTTCTTTTTTCAGAACGGGGATCGCGCTCAAATCCAGCGTGTTGCGGGTGGCCGTCTCGAACGTGCGGATGCCGCGTTCGCACAGGATGATCTCGCGGTTGCCTTCCGCCAGCATGTATTCGGCGGACATCAAAAATTCCTTGATCGTCGTCATCATCCCGCGTTTGAGCAAGATGGGCTTGCGCAGGTGCCCCAGCTCCTTGAGCAGAGAAAAATTCTGCACGTTGCGCGCCCCGACCTGCATGATGTCCGCATAGCGCGCGACCAGGTCCACCTCGCGCGGGTTCATCACTTCGGTCACGATGGGCAGCCCGGTTTCGTCCTTGGCCGCCTTGAGCAGTTTCAGCCCTTCCTCTTCCAGTCCCTGAAAACTGTAGGGCGAGGTCCGGGGTTTGAACGCCCCGCCGCGCATGATATTGGCGCCCGCCTGCTTGACTTCGCGCGCCGTTCCCACGATCTGATCCTGACTCTCCACCGAGCAGGGACCGGCCATGATGGCGATTTCCCGGGCGCCGATGGACACCCCGTCCACCTGAACCACCGTATCCTGGGCCTGCACTTCCCGGCTGGCCAGTTTGTAGGGCTTGAGGATCGGGAACACCGATTCCACTCCCGGCATGGACTCGATCATCTGCAGCCGGTCCTTGCCGCGTTCGTCTCCCACCGCGCCGATGACCTTGCGTTCGACACCGACGATTTCGTGCGGCTTGTATCCCAGCTCTTCGATCTGAGCTTCCACCTCTTCGATCTGTTCCGGAGTGGCATCCGGCTTCATGACGATGATCATAAAAAACGTCCCCTAATGTCTGGAAATTCTGGAATTTATCACAGCCCCGCACGCCAGTCAATCGGCGGACGCCATCCCGATGAAATGCTTGGGCTCCCCGTATCGAGCCGTTGCCGGGATCCCGAAGCAAAGCAGAATCCGCATCTTGCCTGCAGACGCGCCGCGTCGCCGGTCCGGTCCCGGCGTGCCGCGCCGGGACTGCCGGCCGGACTGCCGGCAACGTGTTCCCGGTTCGGATATTTACTTTTGACAGGTATGGGGTTTCATGCTATTTGAATATTTTCGCGATGACAGCCAAAAAAGCGTCTAATTCAGGGGGAAGAAAGCATGGAAGTCCGAATCACCCGGGATAATTTCTTGAGCGCGGTTCAAAGGGTCCAGGGCATCGTTGAAACAAAAGGCGCCATGCCGATCCTGTCGCACGTTCTCATCAAGACCGAGAAGGAAGGCATCCTCGTCGAGGCCACCGACCTTGAAATCGGAACCAAAGCGTTCTACCCCGCCAATGTGATCGCCGAGGGCTCCACCACCCTCAACGCGCGCAAGATTTACGACATCATCCGCGAGCTTCCCGACCTGGAAATCCATCTCATCAAGGAAGACAACGAATGGGTGACCTTAAAATGCGGCAACTCCAAGTTCCGCCTGCCGGGTCTGCCCGCTGCGGATTTTCCGGCGCTGCCGGAATACAGCGAAGAAACGCTGATGGAGTTCAGCTCCCTGCTGCTGAAAGAGATGATCCGCAAGACCTTCTTCGCCGTCTCACCGGATGAGACCCGCCAGGCGCTCAACGGCCTGCTGCTGGAAAAAGAAAACGGCCACGCCAACCTTGTGGGCACCGACGGGCACCGGCTGTGCTTCATCCAGCGGCCGCTGCTCAAATCCACCGTGCCCGAGAGCGAGAGCCTGAGCTACCTGCTCCCCAAAAAGGCCCTGTCCGAGCTTTTGAAACTCATGGAGGATGAAGACGCCACTTTCGCCTTCTCCGTGAAGAACAACCATCTGGCCTTCATCCAGGGAAAGCAGGTCATCGTTTCCCGCAAGATCGACGGAAAATTTCCCAACTACCGCCAGGTCCTGCCCTCGGACAACAACCTCAAGGTCGTCATCAAACGCGACGATCTGGTGCACGCGCTGAAGCGGGTCGCCCTGCTCGCCGATGAAAAATCCAAGATGGTGCGGTTCGACATCCACAAAGGCAACCTCACCCTGGTTTCGGACAATTCCGATCTGGGCGCCGCCCGCGAGGAGCTGGCCGTCCAGTACGAGGGCGAGGACGTGTCCGTAGGCCTGAACGCAAAGTACGTGCTCGATGTGCTCAACGTCATCGAGGACGAGCAGATCGTCCTCAACCTCAAAGACCAGAACCACTCCTGCCTGATCACCGTCGAGAACGACAAGGACTACATGAGCATCGTCATGCCCATGCGCCTGTAAACTTCCCTGTCATGCTGAGCCTGTCGAAGCATGAGTCCTTCGGCACGCTCAGGACGGGCCTGCCGAAGCAAGGGACCATCGCGGCCGGTTTTTCTAAAGATCGAAAAATTTATCCAGCGCCTTGTCGCTGCGCGGCGTGTTCCCCGTCACCCCTTCCCACAGCTCCTTCGTCTCCATGCACAGGTAGACGTTCTGAATTTGCGAGCGCCGCTGGATCAGGTCGCGCACCGTCGTGTACGCCCGGTTTCTCAGCGGCCGCAGGTAGCGGAATTTTCCATCCTTGCTCGCCACATGCTCCCCGGTGAACAGGCGCGTGTCCCGGTGCCGCTCCTTGATGATGCGCTTGAGCGGTGCGCGGTAACGGAAACTGCCCAGGCTGATCCACTCAATGCCTTGAGGCTCGACCGTCGCGAACAGTTGATCGACAAGAGCGGCGTAGGCCCGCTCCCAGCCGTCGAACAGCACGATCGGATCGAAATGGAACCCGATGCGGTAACCCTTTTCCTGGCAGCGCCGCGCCGCTTCAAGGCGCGCGTCGAGGTTCGGAGTTCCCTTTTCCTCCCGATCCACGATCTCGGGCGGGTTGATCGACCAGGAGACGATGATGTTTTTCGTGTCGTTCTGGGCGAGCAGCGTTTCCACCCGGTCCGATTTGGTTTTCAGCTCCAGCACCGCGTTGTTCTGCTTGTTGAAAAACGGCACCAGCGTGTCCGCATACGGCAGCCAGTGTTCCAGCGCCAGGCTGTCCGTCAACTCGCCGGTGCCCACGCGGAACGTGCGGTCCGGGTGCGCGGTGAGCACTTCGCCCAGCTCCGCGAGCAGGTCCTCCACATTGACGAAGGCGACCAGCAGCGGGTTGTTGTCGAGAAAGTCCTGCAAAAAGCAGTAAGAGCAATCGTAGACGCAGTTTTTGAGCAGATTGACCACATAATAATTGCAGCACACCATGCCCGGACTGATGCCGGGACATTTGCGCAGGAACGAGCCTTTGAAGCGCGACAGCACCAGCTGCCGCTTGGCCGCGCCGAAGGCGTCCTCCTGCGTGCGGCGGATGCGATCGACCACCGGTCCGGTTTCATCGACGCGCTCCACCGGAACGTCTTTAAAGCGATTGAGGACCTCTTTTGCAAGCGGGCTGTCCTCGGCTCCAGGCTCGATAAATATGCGTTCGGGTGCGCGGGTCATGGGCGTAGAAAATTGAAAATCAACGGGTTGTTAAATCGGGCGCGTTTTGCCATAATGTGTCTGGAAATTGTAATACAAAATCGGAATGGAACCAAGGAGGCGCCTTCCTGAAGCCTTCGATCTTAAAACCCATCTGAAACCGCGTCCCACTATCCCCACCCGGTTCCGGAAAACAACCATCCACCCGACACAAGCCGCATCGATCCCATGCCCCGTTCCGATTCAACAGCCCTGCTTCCAGCCAACCACCTTAACAAACGATTCGATCCATGAAGCCCATCGAACACAACCCAGCGTATGTTGCAACGTCGTTGCGGGACACCGGCAACGAGCGCCGCACACTGTCGTACACCCTGAAAAAACAGAAGCCGAACGCGAAAAAACGGCCGCCGCTGCGCAGGATATTCAACATCCTCTTCCTGCTTTCCATTTCCCTGAACCTGTATTTTCTGTTTTTTCAGAACCCCGAACCGGCCGTGCAGACCCGCCTGCCCGCCGTGCCGGCCGCGCCTGAACCCAGGGCGGTCGAGACGCAGCCGGTGAAGCTGGATCTCAAACCCGCCGCCGTCGAACCCGCCGGGAAAAAGAATAGCGTTCCGGTCCTCAAGCCCCTGTCCGATCCCGCCGATCGTCAGGAACCGACCGTACTGGAAATCAAAATACAGAATTCGTTGACCCACACTCTGTGCGGCGTGCTGACCCGCGCCGAAGGCTGCGAGCACCTGGCCGCCTACCTCAACCGCCTGCTGGTGTGGTTTTTCGACGTCAACCGCAACATGCGCAACGGCGACACCCTGAGCGTGATCTACCAGAAAAGCCCCGGTAAAGAGAAATTCAAAATTTACAAGTTTGTCTACCAGAGCACCCTGCTCAAGAAAAAATTCGACGCCAACCACTTCATCGAAACCGAGGGCGGCCACGGCGCGTTTTTCGACAGGCAGGGCCGCGAGATCGCCAAACGGATCGCCAAACCCTTCGCCCCGATCGCGGCTTACACCGAGATCACTTCGCTGCCCGGTGATTACCGCAAAGGCCCGGTGGGACACGAAGGCACCGACTTCAAGGCGCCGGTGGGCACGCCCGTGTTCGCGAGCTTCGCCGGCCGCGTTCACCGCGTCAACTGGAACACCCAGGCGAACGGCCTGTGCGTCGAACTCGATCATCCCCGCCAGGGCGTCAAAACCCTCTATCTGCACTTGAGCAAAGTCGATGTCCGCGTCGGCAGCCAGGTCAAACAGGGACAGAAGATCGGCGAGTCCGGCAACACCGGGCGATCGTTCGCGCCGCATCTGCACTATGAAATCAAGGATCGCAAAAACCGGTCCATCGTGTACAATCCGTTCGAGTTCAAGCCCGTCAAATCCTATTACCGCAAAGTCGCAAAGAACCGGCGCGACGCTTTCGAGCGCACCGTGCAGGGTTATGAATCGTTGCTGAGAAAGGGTTGACCTCCTCCGCGTCTTCGGAGACACTGCCATCGAACGGGACGGCCTGCCGGGCCGTGGAGTCCGATTGAGGAGCGTTTGCATGCGATGGTTCGGCAGGAGAAAACCGAAAAAGCAGAGAACCATCCGCGTTCGACTCGGCCGTTATCTGTTCGACGCCGTGTTTTTGTTTCTCACCCTGACCGTCGTTCCCGTCCTGATCTACAGCGCCGCCGATCCGCCCACCACGCCGCTGATGTGGATCCGCTGGATGGAGAACGACCGCAGCGAAAACCACCCGCGCAAGCTGAGATTCTGGGTGCCCATCGAACGCATTTCCCCGCACCTGATCAAGGCCGCCATCGCCGCCGAGGATCAGAAATTTTTCGTGCACAAGGGCTTCGACTGGCAGGCCATCGAATCCGCCATCCGCGTCAACCTGGAAGGCAAGCGCAGGCTCGGCGCCAGCACCATATCCATGCAGACATCGCGCAACGTGTTTCTCTGGCAGGGGCGCAACTGGCTGCGGAAATCCCTCGAATCCTACTTCACCCTGCTGATCGAAAACCTGTGGGCCAAGGAACGCATCCTCGAAGTCTACTTGAACGTGATCGAATGGGGCCGCGGGATCTACGGCTGCGAAGCGGCGGCGCGGTATTACTTCAACCGCTCCTGCACGCAGTTGTCTCCGGTCGAAGCCGCGTGGCTGGCGGCGATCCTGCCCAACCCCAGGGAATGGTCCATCCACCGGCCGCAGAAGCACGTGGAGCGGCGCCAGGCGCGGATCCTGAAAGTCATGACCCGCGCCCACCTGCCGGGATTGCGCTGAAGACCGGCATGGAGGCGATGCCGCAAGACCGGGCGTATCACCGCGGCGGCGCGGCGCGGATGCCATGAGCCTCATCAAAGTTCAGGTCTCCAAAACCCTGCAGGCAAAAATTCGCGGCGGCCATCCCTGGGTGTTCGACTACCAGATCCAAAAACAAACCGGCGGCGGAAAACCGGGGGACCTCGCCGTCCTCTACGATGCGCGCAACCGGTTTCTGGCGCTCGCCCTGTTCGATCCCCACTCCGAGCTGCGCCTGCGCATCCTTTCCACCGGCAAGCCCGAAGAATTGAACGCGGATTTTTTCCGCCGGCGGCTCAAGGTGGCGCACGCCTTGCGTGAGGCACTGCATTCCGAAGCGACCACGGGCTGCCGCATCGTGAACGGTGAAAACGACGGCCTGCCCGGACTGGTGCTCGACCGCTACGGCGACACGGCGGTGCTCAAGCTCTACACCGCCGCCTGGTTTCCCCACCTCGACACGCTGCTGCCCCTGCTCAAGGAAACGCTTCCCGTTGCGCATTGCGTTCTGAGATTGAGCCGCAACGTGATGGATCAGGACACCGGCGAGTGGAAAAACCGGGCGGTGCTGTTCGGCGGTCCTGTGGCCGGACCCGTGCGCTTTCAGGAAAACGGACTGCATTTTAAAGCCGATGTGCTCGAAGGGCAAAAGACCGGTTTTTTTCTCGACCAGAGAGACAACCGCGCGCACATCCGCGAGCTTGCGGACGGAAAATCAGTGCTCAACGTGTTCAGCTACACCGGCGGTTTTTCCATCAGCGCGTATGCGGGCGGAGCCCGCTCGGTCACGGAAGTCGAATCCAATCCGCACGCGCTCGACGTTTCCTTGAAAAACCTGCGCCTGAATTTCGCGGAAGCAAGTTCACAGGATGTGAACTTCAAGCAGATCGCGGGCGATGCGTTCGACGTGCTGCCGGCGCTCATCCGCGAAGGCACGTTGTTCGATTGCGTCGTGCTCGATCCTCCGGCGTTCGCCAACAAGAAAAAGCACCGGCAAAAAGCGTTGTCCGCCTACGCCCGGCTCGCTGAGATGGGGGCCCGCTGCACCCGGCTGGACGGGATCCTGTTCGCCGCGTCCTGCTCCGCCCGTGTTTCCCGCGGGGATTTTTTCCACAGCGTCGTCCAGGGGATCGTTTCTGCGGGCCGGCGCCATGAGGAAATCCGGCGGACCGGGCACGCTCTGGATCATCCGGTGCGGTTTCCCGAGGGGGAATATTTGAAGGGATTGTACGCGCGAATTCTTTAAAGGTGTTTTAAATCAAGCGGTTGGGGGTTCGAGATGGTGGGGCGGGGGAGGGGGAAACTAAAAAACGCCCAAACTCAGGAAAGCTTTTGGGCGCTGAAACAAGATGAAGGGATGAGGGAAGAAAGAGGGTCGAAAAGTAAAAACGTTTGACTTGACAAAAAGAAAAAACCCGCCGGTCGAGACCGGCGAAGCGGTGGAGCCATTAAGCTGATTTTTTCGTCTTTCGCTTCGTTTTTCTTTTGGCTTTTTTCTTTGTCGTTTTTTTCTTTGCTGCTTTTTTCTTTGTAGTTTTTCTCTTTGCTGCTTTCTTCTTAGTTGCTTTTCTTTTTGTTGCCTTTTTCTTTGTTGCTTTTTTCTTCGTGGTCTTTCTCTTTGCTGCTTTTTTCTTCGTGGTTTTTTTCTTTGCAGCTTTCTTCTTAGTCTTCCTCTTGGTTGCCATCAAGATCTCCTTTTACCTCTCTCTCCCTCATCGGGGTCTGTTTCAGCGCCCAAATGATTGTTTATTCATTCTATGCGATATGCATTCAATGTCAAGCAAATATTGACAAAAAAGAGGTTACGGAGTTAAAAGGGAATCGAAGATCGAAGTCGCGCGGCAATTTTATTTTCTTCGCTGAAAAAAACCAGCACGCCTGAAAGCCTTGCCGGGACAGGTTGAGCGGGGAGGCGGGAAGGAAAAGAAACAGAAATGACTTTCATACACGATCGGCAGCATTCCTTTGCACAGTGAAATTTTTTTTCGAGTCGGGTTATGAAAAGCGTTGTCTCCGTGTTCACAATCGACGGTTTGTCAGAGCATTCTGCATGGGTGCACGGCTTCACGCCGCGGAGTTTTGAAGACGCAAACGGCGCGCGCACCGAGTTCGAGTTTTCCCGCTTGTGGCAGACGGAAACTTCGCGCCTGCACAGGCAGATTCTTCTGCGTTCGATGGACATCGAGACCGGGCATCTGTTCCTGACCCGCCAGGTTCACGGCAACCGCGTGCACCTGCTGGACGACCCCGGCGCCGTCCCCGAAGACGCCGCCCGGGTGGACGCGGACGCCCTGCTCACCCGCCTGCCCGACAGGCCCATCGCGGTGATGACCGCCGACTGCGTTCCCGTCGTGATCTACGATCCCGTGCGCCACGCCGCCGCCGTCGTGCACGCGGGCCGGCGCGGAACCGAGGCGCGCATCGTCTCGGCCACCGTCGCCGCCTTTGAGAAACATTGCGGGTCGCGGCCCGAAGATCTTGTAGCGGGAATGGGCCCCGGCATTGGCGGCTGCTGTTACGAAGTGGGCGGCGACTGCATCGAACCGTTTCAAAGCCGCTATGCCGAATGGGAACGCTTCGTCCATCCCGATGAAAAAGGAAAATACCGTCTCGATCTGTTCGAAGCCAACCGCCAGGACGCCCTCGAAGCCGGGTTGCAGCCGCAGAACATCCACCGCCTCGGACCCTGCACCGCCTGCGACACGGAACGGTTTTTTTCCTACCGCAAAGAAGCTGAAACGGGCCGGCTGTTGACCCTCGCCATGCTCCGGCCCCGGTGACGGCGCTTGGTTGAATGACCCAATGCAAGCGGCTATAATCGGGTTTCAATCCCCACAACCTGTGCCGCTGGATACGTCCGAACAGACTCCGGGCGCGGCTGCGCGGCGGTCTTTGGGGAGTCCACGATGACGGTTCCGATGAACGACGATTCCATTGAAAATCCCCGGATTGGAGAACTGCCTTTTCCCAAAGACTGGATTGAAACCCAGCCCTGGAAGCTGGAAGAGATCCTTGCCGGCATGCCTGTCGAAGAACAGGCACGTTGCGTGATGGCGCTTGATGGAAGGGAAAAACAGGATTTCATTCAGCTGTCCCCGCGCGCCGTGGAAGTGGTGCGCGCGTTGCCCGCGGAAGAGGTTTACCAGACCGTGAAGGACATCGGCGAATCCGACGCGCTGCCCATCCTCGCTCTGGTTTCCCAGGAGCAGTTGCAGTACATGCTCGATCTGGAATGGTGGCAGGGCGATAAATTCCAGCCGCAAAAAGCCGTGCAGTGGCTCACGCACCTGGAAGGGTGCGGCGAGCCGCAGGCGCTCAAATGGTTTCAGAGCGAAGAGCCAGACAAGAAGGTGACGCTGCTGCAGGCGCTGATCAGGGTGTACAAGCGGGACGAGTTGACCGACTCCTACGAGAACACCGAACAGCTCGTCCATTTTTCACCCGACGGCGTGTACGACATCTACTTTCTGATCGAGGAACCCGACGTCCTCAGAAATCTGCTGCTGCTCTTGCATGCGGAAGACCCGGATCTGTTTTATTCGCTGATGGAGGCGGTGATCTGGTATCCACGCACCCCCACACTGGAAAACGCGTACCGCTGGCGTCTGACGCGCACCGCGGAGAAGGGCATTCCCGAATTCACCGAAGCGCTCAAGGTCTACCATCAGCTCGACCCGCAGACGCTGCGCGAGAGCGCGCCCCTCAAAAAGGAGCTGCCCGAGGAAATGGAAAGCGGCCTGCCGCCGCAGTACGTGTTGGCCGAAGTCGAATCCACGAGCTTTCTCGGCCGCTGCCTGCCCAGGCTCGCCGGTTCCCGAACGCTGCGCCAGATGGGCTGGGAACTCGCCAACCTCGCCAACAAGGTTCTCGTCGCCGACCGCGCCGACCCCGCCAACCGCGAGCAGCGCCGCCGCGCCGTGCGCAAGGTCGTCGGCTACATCGACATCGGTCTGGAGTCGGGCGCGTCTTCCGATCCCGCCAAAGGCAAAGCGCTGCTTGAGAAAACCTGGCTGCAGTTTCTATTTCAGGCCGGGCACCACACGGTGATGCATCTCAAATGGAACGCCGAAGCCTTCATCAAGGAACACGGCAAACACCTGGAATTTATTTTGACCCCAGGCGACAAGGATCAACTGGCGGCGCTCGTCGTGCGGTTTCCACAGGTGGGAGAATTCGCCGGAGCGGGCGAGCCGCTCATCTTCCGCGATTTTCAAAGCCTCGACGACATCCGCCGACAGGAGGCGTTTCTCGCGCGCTGGAAATTTTACGTCCGTTTTTCAAAACTGTTTCTCGATCTTTCAGAAACGGCGATGCAGGCGTACCTGGACCGCTGTGCGGTTCCCGAAAATCACGACGACAGCGACATGATCACCTGGGTCACCACGGCGCTGGCGCGCTACGTGCTGTTTCAGGAGGTTGGATGCGAACCGCTTTCCGAACCCGCAGCGCGCAGTTTCCTGGAAACCATCTTTGTCCTGCCGATCAAGGCGGGGGAAGAGCGGGTCGTCGACGAAGACCTGATCGAATCCTTCCATCGAAGGATATTGCAATCCGCCATGGCCTGGACCGAAAGCGACCGGGAGTTTCTCAAGGGGCTGCTGGCCGAATGCGCCCAGAACCTCGCCGAACAGTTCGGCGGCCTGAACTTCAAGGGTCCCATCGAGTGGAAGCACACCCACGGCCTGTGCATCCAGCCGTGACCCGCGTGATTCAGATTCAGAATTTGCGCACGCAAGATCAACAGGTTGAACGCCTGAGCCCGGCGCGGAACCGGCACGCGGGACAGCGGCAAACCGCCGCGCCCGGCCACGGTTTTTTATTTGCAATGCGGGCAAAAAATAGTACTATTTCCAACTCGATCCAAACGCGCCGTATTTTTCCCTGCCGGGAAAGCGTCCGCCAAAGGCAGGAACCCTGAGGAAACCATGAACGAGCAAAACCCGGATTCAAAGAAATATCAGGTGCCGCCGCCGCCCAGAAACGAACCGCGGCTGTTCGACTCCATCGGGTCCTTTCCTGTCTGGCTGCTCAAGATCATCGAGGCGCTCACTCCCGATTCGTTGATCAGCAAAACTCCTCCGAAAAAGAAAACCCCACGGATCTGACCGTTGATGGGACCCATTAAAAGAGCGCTGATCAGCGTTTCCGATAAATCCGGCGTGGCCGAGTTTGCCAAAAAACTGCACGGCCAGGGCGTTGAGATTCTGTCCACCGGAGGCACCGCCTCGCTGCTCCAGGAAAACGGAGTGCCGGTGACCGCCGTTTCCGATGTCACCGGATTCCCGGAAATGATGGACGGCCGCGTCAAGACCCTGCATCCCAAGATCCACGGCGCGATTCTGGGCAGGCGCGACGTCGCCGCGCACACCGACGCGATGCGCGAGCACGGCATCGTGCCGATCGACCTGGTGGCCATCAACCTGTATCCGTTCGAGGCCACCATCGCAAAAGAAAACTGCACGCTGGAAGACGCCGTCGAGAACATCGACATCGGCGGTCCGGCCATGATCCGCTCCGCCGCGAAAAACTTCAACGACGTCGCCGTGGTCGTGAGCCCCAGAGATTACGACGTCGTGATCCAGGAAATGCAGGCCCACGACGGTGCCCTCACCGCCAAAACCCGGCAGCGGTTGAGCCGCGACGCCTACGCCCACACTGCGCGTTACGACGCCATCATCACGCGCTACCTGAGTGGCCAGCTCGATCCCGGTGCGTTTCCGCCGCTGCACATCGAACCCTACGAAAAAGTTCAGGACCTGCGTTACGGTGAAAACCCGCACCAGGCCGCATCGCTTTACCGCGGCGTGCGCGCCCGGCCTTCCGACATCGTCGCCGCGAAGCAGCTGCAGGGCAAGGAACTGTCGTTCAACAATTTTCTCGATCTCAACGCCGCCTGGGAGCTGGTCACGGAATTCGAAGGTTCCGCTTCGGTGATCATCAAGCACTCCAACCCTTGCGGCGTGGCCACCGGCGACGACGCGAACGCGGTGTTCGTGCGCGCGCGCGAAACCGACCCGGTGTCGGCGTTCGGCGGCATCCTCGGATTCAACCGCCCGGTGGGCGAAACGCTGGCGCGCGAGATCATCCAGAATTTCGTCGAAGCCGTCGTCGCTCCCGGTTTCGATCCCAAGGCGCTGGAGGTGTTCGCCTCCAAAAAGAACATCCGTCTTATGGAGCTGCCGCTGCCGGATAATCCGTCCCGGGAAACGGACCTCAAGCGCATCGGCGGCGGCGTCCTCGTTCAGGATCTCGATGCCATCGCCCACGATCCGGCCAAACTGAAAACCGTCACCTCGCGCGCGCCCACCGGCCGCGAAATGCAGGACCTGCTGTTCGCCTGGGTGGTGGCCAAGCACGTCAAGTCCAACGCCATCGTCTACGCCAGAGACGGCGCCACCCTCGGCGTCGGCGCCGGCCAGATGAGCCGGGTCGATTCCGCCCGGCTGGCGGTGGAAAAAGCCAACGAACCGCTCAAAGGCTGCGTGATGGCTTCCGATGCGTTCTTCCCGTTCCGCGACTCCGTCGACGCGGCCGCTGAACACGGCGTCGCCGCCATCATCCAGCCCGGCGGGTCGATCCGCGACGAAGAAGTCATCAAAGCCGCCGAGGAACACGGCATCGCCATGGTGTTCACCGGGCTGCGCCACTTCAAGCACTGACCCTTCTCCTCCGCGGCCTTCCCTCAAACAGCCACGCCCGGGCCGTGAAACGCGTTTTCTCCGCCGAAGGCCCAAAAAACCGGTCAACCTTTTCCCGGATTCCGTCGATAAGGATTAAGCGTTTGTTTTATTTGGATTTTAATCTTTCGGGGCGGGTCGATGCAGATTCCCGGTTGGGTCAAAGGCGTTGCAGGCATGTTCGCGCTGGTCGGCGTGACGGCGGGCGTTTTGTACTGGCTGTACGTGGTTCCCAAAGCCGATGAACTGAAGGAAAAGGACCCGGAAAAATACGCCGTGCTCGTCGATGCAGCCTCCTCCCTTCATTTTTCCCGTGCCAAGGCACTGTACGACGAACTCGACGCGATGACCTACGAGGACGTGCTCACCCTGCGTTACCGCAAATGGAAAGCGAAGCGCGACGAAGATCGCAAGTTCCGCTGGGAAGAATGGGAAAAGGAACTCGAACTCCGCAAGGAAACCGAAGCGCTCAAAAAGGCGAAGTACCGCGAGCTGCAGAAGTCTCTGAAACAGGATCTCAAGCACTCGCGCACCGGCAAGGCGCTGTTCGTGGACTGGGAAGAGGCGGGACCCTGGGAACGGGGGCTGCTGCTCAGGGAAAAATGCATCAAGTACCTGAAACTCGAAAGACAGGAAGAGCGGCGGCGCGCCAACGTGCAGCAGGTGGCCCGCACCACACGGCTGCTCAAGATGCCGCGCGGCCAGGCGTGGAACGCGGCCGAACTTTGCGAACAACTCGTGCCCATCGCGCACGATCCCGCTGTCGTCACGAAGGCGCTCGACAATCTGAAACAGAGCATGAACTATTTTTTCTTCGTGCAGCTGCTCGATGAAATCGGCATCCCGCGCAAGTCCGTGTTCTCCTTCCCCATCCAGCTCGACCGCATGACCGGCGACTTTTTCGATTCCTGACTCCCGCCACTCCGCGTGCGGCGAGCCCGCTCACGCCGCGCATCTTTCGCTGGTTTGATGCAAAATGGTTTGGCGCTTCAAACTCCCCCGCAAAGCACAAGCCTGCTCACGCCGTGCCCGCCTCATGGATTCTTGACAGAAATTGCAACGCTAAAAAAGACGAACAGGGGAAGCGCCTGGATGCGCGCTCTGGATTGTGTTGCGACGAAGCGGAGTGAAAATCAGGCGGTGGATTGTTCGGCCGGTTTTTGCGGATCGGGCGGGACCGGTTTGGGCTCGCCGTCGAGCGTGCTGAGCGCCGTGGTCAATTGCTTGATCTCGTTGTTCGTCTTGATCTCGGGAAGCTCGCCCTTGCCCTTGTTCTCGACGAACAGGATCAGCTTGCGCAGCGGCCGCACCACCATATTGATGGTGTAGATGCCGCCGATGACCGACACGATGCTTCCCAGGATCGCCAATCCGACGATCTCGTTTTTCAGCTGACCGGTGCTGCGGGTCATGCGGTTTTTCAGAAGCTCCACCTGCTCGGGGCCCTGCGTCTGCACGTCGATGGTGTTGACGATGCGTTCCAGCTGGCCCATCTGGATATAGATGTAAAACGCGGCGTATCCCAGACAGGAGATGCTGACGATGTAGCCGGTCATCAGCAGGTTGACGATGCTCTTTTTTTCGCCGGGAAGCTCGTCCCGGAACAATCCCGTTTTCATAACCGGCCCTTTGTCACTTTCTGATACCGATTCGCCAGGATCGGGTAGCCCGCTCCGGGGTAGCGCGGCAGGATCTGCATGAGCCGGGCATTGCGGTCGCGCGGACTGGGATGCGTGCTCAGAAAAATGGAACCGCCTTTCCCGCGCGATGCGGATAAGACGTTGAGAAATTCTTTGAGACCGGCGGGCTGATATCCCGTCCGGAACGCGAACTCGGTGCCGAATTTGTCCGCCTCGAATTCCAGTTCCTTGTCGAGGCCGCGCGTGAACAGCACGTTGGACACTTCGTTGATCACGTTGTCGAACAGCCCCGAGTCCTTGTCCATCGCCGCCATCGTCAAACCGCTGAGGCCCGACAGCACCTTGCTGCGCTGCAGCGTGCTGAGCGCGTGCTTCTGCGTGATGTGGGCGATCTCATGCCCCAGCACGCCGGCGAGCTGCGCCTCGTTCTCAAGCATGCGCAACAGCCCGGCGCTGACGAACACGTAGCCGCCCGGTGCGGCGAACGCGTTGGGCTGTTCCGTGTTCACCACCGCGAAATGATACGGGATGTCCGACCGGTCCGAAACTTCGGCGACCGCCTGCCCGACCAGGTTGACGTACTTCTGCAGTGTCGCGTCTGGGTGCATGCCGCCGAACTTGTCGAACACCTCGATGGCCAGCGACCCGCCGATGGCTTTTTCCTCTTCGTAGCCGATCGGCTGAAACGCCTGCAGCGTTCCCACGCCCTGCTTCAACACCTTGGACGTTTTCTCATCGAAGATGCCGAGCGATTCGCCCAGGCCGATCAGCCCGCCCTGCTGCTGTTGCGGGTCCTGTTTCGGTTGCTGTTTTTGTTCCGGCGCCGCCTGCTGCTTTTCCGGCTGCTTCTGCGGCGGCGGTTTGAGCAGGTCTTCCAGACGGAAGGAATGCGAACTGTTGACGCCCACAAACAAAAGAACCGCAACCGCCGTGAAGATGAAGAGGGTGTGTTTGGTCATCGATATATTCCAGAAAGAAAGAGCCGTTTTCCGGAGAAAGGCTCGTTATTGTGCGTACGCTCCCAGGCTTCCCTGCTCGAGGAAACGGTCCAGTTCTTCCGCCGACACCTTGAAGTTTTCCATCTGCTTGACAGCGCGGATGTTGGCCTCGGGCGTGCCTTTGTTCTTCGCCCGCTCTTCCGCCATCGGGCTCAGGCCGCGGATGCTGGATCCGGAGGACGATTCGCGCGCCGCGATCTTTTGCCGGCCGCCCAGCGCTCCCAGCAGGTCGCCGTCACCGCCGGAGGCCTGCGGCGCTTTCGCCGTGAGCTTGAACTTGAAGATCCATCCTTTTTTACCGGCGGCGGAAACCTGAAAAAACCGCTTGCCCCGTTGCAGCACGTTGACGGGAGTGCCCGCGTTCAGCGTCGCCAGCACGTCCGATTTCGGCGAGTCCGCGGCCTGCAGCTTGGTCCCGGATTTTTTCACATACAGCGTTTCCGCGAACGCCGTTGCGGCGAAACCCAGGGCGATCGTCACGAAGAAGAGCAAAACCGCTGCAAAACGGCCGGTTGTGATTGAATTTTTAGCATGAAGAATCATGGAGGCACCTGTTCGTAGGGGTTCTTTAAAGGCTATCTCCAAACAGGTGATGAGGTCAACCCCTTTTTAAAACGACTGAATTGCCGCCGCTTGCGCACAAAAACGGGATTTGAAAAGTGCGTCCGCGCAGTGGGATTATTTTTTCGTTTGCTTGAGAAAGGCGCGCCGCAGGCGCGCCCAGTCGAACGCCGAGCCGGGATCGTATTTCGGCTTGAGATCCGCTGAGGCGCCTTTTTGCACGTGAGCGTGGCCCAGCACCCCTTTGAACGTGGAAAAGCGCGGTAAACGGTCGAGAGGGACGCGGCGCGCCGACTTGTCGTACGGAGTCTGGAGCTTGATGGCGGGTAAAAGCGCATGCACGCCGAAACACAGCTTGATGAGCGCCTGGTACTGCTCTTCCGTGAAGTCCCACATCCGCACCAGGCGGCCGTTGATCCTGCGGCTGAAGTAGCCGCGTTTCCCGTAAACGCGCGCCGGCGCCGCCTTGAAGCCGGGGTTGCGCAGCTTGTCGCGGTACGCCTGCGGAATCTTGAGCCGCCACTTGCCGTTGGCATGCTGATACTGATCCTTATCGACGCTGTACAGTTCCGATTCTTTCGCCAGCGCTTCCCAGGACAGGTTCGCCATTTCCACATGGATCGAGCGCTCGTTGCCGATGCGGTCGTCCGCCGGTCCCGTGTTGGTTTTCCAGTACAGGTCGCAGGTCTGATAGATGGTGCCGTCGATGTCGAGGTAGAACTGGCTGCCCTTGAACGTGCTGTCCCGCATCAGTTCGTGGCATTGCCACGAACACCAGCACACATCGTAGTGAACGAGAAACTGGTACACCGTCTGCGTGAGTTCCTCATAGGCGCGGTCCGCGTCGCGCCACACATAGGCCGCGTCCGGCTGCGTCGGCTGATCGTTCAGGATCGGGTCGTGCTGCGTGCAGTTAACACGTCCGCGCTTATTGGGGCAAACGAAGCCGCCGGGATCGTCCCACAGAACCACTTCGGTCCCGATGTCCACTCGTTTGCCGCAGGCGACGATGCTTTGGTTCATGAACGTGGATCGTTGAAAGAAAAACCGCGAAGAAGATTCCGCTGGTGAGCGGAGTGGATACCCTGTTCCTGCCTTGTCCTGCCCCGTCCGGGCGGGGCCCGGTGATGCACCACAGTGTGCAAAGCGGGTTTTACCTCTTATGCCGGGGCGATTCCGGTTCGCCTGGAAAAGTCCGCCTCATTCCTGCCGGGCGGGGCCCGGAGGGGCGTCGTCGTTGCTGCCCCAGTGCAGCTTTTGGCGCAGCAGGTGATAGTAGTTTTTCCCCGGCAGTTGAATCAATTTCAACGACGATGCGGCTTTTTTGATTTCCAGCACGTCGCCGGCGAACATGTCGCAGCCTTCCTGGCCGTCCAGCGTCACGCGCACGTCTTCCTTTTCCGACGTCAGCTCCACCTGGATGACGGAGCCGTCGGGAATGACGATCGGACGGTTGGTCAGCGTGAACGGGCAGATCGGACACAGCACCAGCGCGTGCATGCTGGGATGGATGATGGGCCCGCCCGCGGACAGCGAGTAGGCCGTCGATCCCGTCGGCGTGGCGACGATCAGGCCGTCCGCGCGGTACGCCGTCATGTACTGGCCGTTGACCCGCACCTGCAGGTTGACGATGCGGGCGAGCGCTCCCTTGTTGATGACCACGTCGTTCAGCACGTGATACTCCGCCACGGTTGCGCCGTTCCGTTTCACGCAGGCCGTCAGCAGCATCCGGTGGTCGAGTTCGTATTCCTTGCGCAGCACCGTTTCCAAAGTCGTGTAAATTTCAGGCAGCGTGATGGCCGTCAGAAAACCCAGGCTGCCGAGGTTCACCGCAAGAACCGGCACATCGAAAGGATGCGCGATGCGCGCGACGCTGAGCAGCGTGCCGTCGCCGCCCAGCACGATGATGAGATCGGCCCGGCCGGGAATGTCCGCGCGCTCAAACTCCGAAGACTCACCCAGAAGCGCGGCCGTGTCCCTGTCCATGAACACCGAAAGCCCGCGCTGGCGCAGCCACTGCGCAAGGCCGCGCACCACGTCGGTGTCCACCGAGGGGGTGTGTTTGCAGAAAACGGCGATGTTTTTCACGACAACCTGCCTTCACCTGCCTGTTTGAAACGGTATCCGTTCAGCGGCATGCGCACGGATTGCGGAACGCGCGGTGCAAAAGCCGCCTCTCAGGTTGGGTAGTATAAGGAAAAAACGGGGGGAGGGAATAAAAAACTTCGTTGACGGGGAAGGACTTACAGCTTGCCGAAGTCACCCGGCTTGATGTTCTGCAGCCAGTCCTTCCATTGCTTCTTCTCGTCCACGTTGGTCTTGTCCGGATCGGGGAGGTCCAGACTTTTCGCGGCTTCGATCACTTTTTCCTCGACGTAGATCGGCGACTTCGTGCGCAGCGCCAGCGCGATCGCATCGGAAGGGCGCGAATCGATGGTGACCGTGTTGCCGCCCGAAACCAGGGAGATGACCGCATAGAACGTGTTGTCCTTCAATTCGTTCACCAGAATGTGGTTGATCTCCGCTTTCATGGTCTGGATCAGGTTGCGGATCAGGTCGTGCGTCATGGGACGCGGAGTGGTGATCTTTTCGATTTCCAGGGCGATGGCGTTGGCTTCGAAATAGCCCACCCAGATCGGCAGCGCTTTCGATCCCGTGGAATCTTTCAGGATGATGATCGGCATGTTGGTGAGAGGATCCAGCGTCAATCCTTCAACCTTCATCTCTACCATGTTGTTGTGTCCTGAAAGAGAGTGGAAAGTCAGGCGCGTTAAAGGCGAGACGCCCATAAATTGAACGGGATTCAACGCAAACCTGTAAAAACAATACCTTTAAAACTATAGTTAAACAATGGGGATTTGTCAACGATTGTATTCCGATATTGGCCGTGCCGCCGCGCCGGAAACGCGCCCGCAGCTTGCGAGTGCCTGAAGATCCCCGTTTTCGCTGGAGCGAAACATCCGGGTGCAACATGCGGCGCGCACTGGCAAAAAAATCATCCGGGGACATCCCGCTCCGCAGAGTTTGCAGCAGAAATTTTCATTAAAGCCGATGCGAAGGAGCGTGTCTGTGAGCGTTCGGGAATGGAAGAGCGGGATCGGATGCAGGCGCGGCTTCAAGGATCGATCGGCAAACCGGAGCCGCCAGGCCGGAAAGAGGGGGATTACTTTTTTCGCGTGTGCAGCTTTAAGAACTCTTTGAGTTTCTGCTGCACCAGTTCCGGAATTTCAATCTGCCCCAGGGAGTCGCGGGCCAGTTGCGTGGTGGAGCGGTAGGTGTTGAGAAAAGCAATGCACGGCGGGCAGTCCTGAAAATGCTCTTCCAATGACGCGCTTGTCTGGTCGTCCAGCGTCCCGTCCAGATAATCCGACAAAAGGTCCAGGCATTCTTTACAGCACATCATTTCTTTTTCTCCTGGAATTGATACTCATCAAAATAATTGGAAAGCTTCTTCCTCAAAAACAGCCGCGCCCGGTGCAGCCGGGACTTCACGGCTGGAATGGTGAGATCCAGAATTTCGCTGACCTTTTCAGTCGACAGCCCGTCCACATCGCGGAGGATGAAAACCACTTTTTCTTTTTCCGGCAGCTGGTCGACCGCTTTTTGTATCACTTCCTTCGTCTCGTTGCTGAACAGCAGCGACTCTGTGTTTTCCGACCAGTCCTGAATCTTGTCTTTCTGATATCCCGAACTGTTGTACGACGGCAAAAGATCGTCGAGGGAAACGTTGGGTTCTTTTTTCTTGCTCCGCAGTTTCATGTACGCCGCGTTCAGCGTGATGCGGTAGACCCAGCTGGAGAACGCCGAGCGGCCCTGAAACGTGTTGATCTTTTTAAAAATCGTGAGCAGAACTTCCTGGGTGATGTCCTGCGCGTCCATGGCGTTGCGCGTCAGGTTGAAGCTCAATCCGTAGATCTTCTTCTGGTAGAGCTCGACCAGCTTGTCGAACGCCTTGAGATCGCCGTTCTGCAGGGCACGGACCAGTTCGTTTTCCGCTTCCTTGCCTTCCTTGTTTTGCGTGAACGCCATAGAGCCTGTCTCTTCCGGGGAGGGTCCTCAAATCCGGGGAAATGCCGTTTCCCCGGTCTGCCGGACTGCCCCCGCCGGATCAGATGTGCCCGGAATTTAGATGACCGTGGCACCGAATCGATTCAATCAAATGGAGCTTCGCCGACGAATGAGAGGGGGGTGGGCAAAGCGCTGTCAGCACCCCGTTATAGCCGCTGGGAGCGGCCTATTTTGCCTGGGGCTCTTCTGCCGAGGGGACCGGGGTTTCCTGCACTTTGGAGGGGTCGGTTTCTCCCGCTTCCACTTCCGGAGGCGTGTCCGCATCGCCCTCGCTGGCTTCCGGGTTGACATCCGCCTCTTCCTTGATCTCGTCGGCCTCTTTCATGGATTTTTTGAAATTTTTGATGCTGTTGCCGAACGCGCTTCCGATCTCCGGCAGCTTTCCGGCGCCAAAAATGATCATGATGATCACCAGGATGATCATCAATTCCGGGAAACCGATCCCCATCATAGCGAAACCCTTTCTGTGCAGTTTTAATCGACAAAAAGCGATTATAACATCCGCCGGCGAGACCGCACAAATATTAAGGCGCTGCAAAAACAGCGTCTGGCCACGAGCGCTCTTTATGAAATAAGGGGACGCGAGTTGCCTGCCGGAAAAATATCGAATTATAAGTGGTACTTCTTGTAAATTATCGGAAATCAAGAATTTTGCTGGGTCTCAACCGATATTGTGCTAACATGCAACCTTTATGAATTCGGGCATCCTAAACATACGTTCAGAAGGATTCATGCGGCGATTCATCGGATTGTGGTTCTGGTTGTTTGCGGGGCTTCTGATTTTTCCCTCCTCGGTTCCGGCTCAGGACAGAGACGGTTCTTCGCGATTCGAAAAAGGCGACTCCTCCTTCGGCCTCCAGGCCGGCTGGGGCTACACCGACGACATTCCCGGCGGAGTCGACAGAACGGATCTCAGTTTCCTGTTTTTCTTTCCCAACTATCAGCAGAACCTCACCGGCCAGGTGGGCGATTCCTGGTATCAGGGTTCGCTGTTCTGGCATGTCGAGGCCGGCTTCGCTTCCGTGCTCAACCGCAACGGCGAATACCTGCTGGGATTTTCTCCCGGCATGGTGCAGTACAAGTTTCAAAACCCGAAACGCAACTGGGCGCCCAACATCCTGGCGGGCGTGGGGTTTTCCTACACCAACTGGAAGGATGCGGCCACACGCGAACTCGGCTCCGAGTTTCAGTTTCTGCTGCACTCCGGCGCCGGGATCGAGTATTATCTCGGCAAAAATGCAATTTCCCTCAATTACCGGTTTTTTCACGTCTCCAACGCCGGCATCGAACTGCCCAACATCGGCCTGAACGCGCACATCTTCAGCCTCGGTTTCCGGTTTTAAGCCGCACGCATGTGCCCGGTGCCAGCGCACCCCTCCCTTCAATGCGCCCTCCCGCCCCGGTTCCGCCGGCTATTTTTTCCCTGGATTCGAAACGGCTTTGTGGTTTGATGGTAGAAGCCGCGCGAACCCGTAAGGGCAGGCACGCGGCGGCCATTCGGCTTCCCATTCCGTCACAACAGAGCATCTCGATCCCATGAACGCTGAAGCGCAGCACAAAGGCCAAACACAAAATCCCAAAGACCTGTCCCCGTTCGCGCGCCTGTTCGCGCTGCTGGAACGGCTGGCTTACCGCCACGCTGTTCTCGTGCTCATCGTGTCGGTGCTGCTCGCGGTGCTGTCCGCCTGGGTGACGCTGGAGAAGCTGACCTTCAAGACCGGGCGCAGCGATCTCGTCGCCAAAGACCTGCCTTACGTGCAGCGCCATGAAGCGTTCCGCGAGGAATTTCCCGATTTCGACGGTATGGTGATCGTCGTCGAGGACGACGATCCCGAACGCCAGAAAGCCTTCGCCGAAGCGCTGGTCGAAAAATTCAAACTCCACCCGGACGCCTTTTCCGAGATCTTTTACAAAATCGACACAAGTCATTTCAAAACCCGCGCCCTCTTGTACCTGAACGAAGAGGACATCGTGGAGCTGGGAGAAAAGATCCGCGGGCACCGGGAGTTTCTCGACAGCGTCAACGCCGCGCCCGGCCTCAATCAGCTGTTGAAAAGCATCAACTCAGAGATCAGCTCCGGCATGGTGGACACCCTGATGGGCGATTTTCTCGGCACCGGCGCAGAAAAAAAAGACGACACCCAGGATCTGAGCCTGTTGATCGCCCTGCTCAAGCAGATGGACGCGCACCTCAAAGGCGACGCGCGTTACCGCTCTCCCTGGTCGTCGTTTTTCTCCGATGAGGAGCCCACCCTCAAGCAGGAAGGCTACCTCACCTCCGGCGACGGCGAGCTGCTGTTCATCCTGATCACACCGCGCGAGGACAAGGCCGTGTTCACCGGCTACAAACAATCCGTCGAGTACGCGCGCGGTCTGATCGAGGAAGCCAAAGCGGCGTTTCCCGGAATCCGCGTCGGCATCACCGGCGAAGACGTGATCGCTTCCGACGAGATGGTCACCACCCAGGTCGACGTGCAGAAAGCGTCGTTTATTGCGCTGGCGGGCGTTTCCATCCTGTTCATCGTGGCGTTCCGCGGCCTCGTCAAACCGCTGATGGCGGTGTTCTGCCTGATCGTCGCGCTGTGCTGGTCGATGGGTTTCACCACCCTCACCGTGGGCCATCTCAACATCCTGTCCGTCGTGTTCACCACCATCCTCATCGGCCTGGGGATCGACTTCGGCATCCACATCCTCGAGCGTTTCAAGGAAGAGCGGCAGGCGGGCCGCGACACGCGCACCGCGCTTGGCATCACGCTGCAGGGAACCGGGCGCGGCAACTTCGCCGGCGCCGTCACCACCGCCATCGCTTTCGGCGCCATGGCGCTCACCGATTTCATCGGCATCGCGGAACTGGGCTGGATCGCCGGCGGCGGCATCCTGCTGTGCATGCTGGCGATGGTCCTGCTGCTGCCGTCGCTGGTGGTTCTGGAGGAACGCGGGCGCAAAACCCGCTACGACGCCAATGCGCGGACCGCCGACAAAAAAAAATGGCTCGCTGGATTTTACCGGCACCACCGCGCCATCATCGTCGTCTGTCTCGCCTTGTTCGGCGCGGCGGCGTTCACGCTCAAGGACGTGCGCTTCGACTACAACCTGCTCAACCTGCAGGCGAAAAACACCGAAGCGGTGCGCTATGAACTGAAAATCCTGGATAAGGCCGGGCGCTCGGCCTGGTCGGCGGCGCTCATCGCCGATTCTTTAGAGGATGCCCGCAAAATTCACAAGGCCGCCAAGAAGCTGTCCACTGTTTCCGCGGTGGAAAGCGTCGTCTCCCTGATTCCCGAGAACCAGCAGGAAAAAATCGAAACCATTCAGACACTGGCTCCCGAACTCAAAGCCCTCGACGTCGCCGAAGAGGACGAACCCGTGTTCGTCGGTTCCCTCAAGCGCACCTTAAAGCGCATCGGCTTCAAGCTTAGAAGCAAGGAAGAGGAAGATCCCAAAGACGCCGTCGCCGAAGCGGGCCGCTGGGTGCAGACCGTGCGCGAGACGCTCAAAGAGGTGGACGCCGACACGGCTGAGCAGCGGCTGACCGGTTTCAACCAGCGGCTGTTCGCCGATTATCGCGAAAAAATGGGCGACCTGAAGGCCAACGCGGAACCTTCCCCGGTCACCTTGCAGAACGTTCCCCAGGAATTGAAAAAAAGAATGGTGAGCGCAAACGGGCGTTTTATGATTTCCGTGTATCCCGCAGTCGACATCTGGGACATCGAGCAGCGCGAAGCGTTTTTGCGGGAACTGCGCGGCATCGATCCCGGCGTGGTCGGCAACGCCGTGCATATGTTCGAATCGAGCCGGCTGATGAAGGAAGGCTACGTCACCGGCGGCCTTTACGCGTTCACGGCGATCCTGCTGTTCGTGCTCATCCTGTTCCGCAACCCGCGCACCGCGGCGTTGATCTTTCTTCCCGTGCTCGTCGGCTTCGTGTGGACGCTCGGGCTGATGCACCTCATCGAACTGCGGTTCAATTTCGCCAACCTGGTGATCCTGCCGCTCATCCTCGGCATCGGCGTCGTCAACGGCATCCACATCATCCACCGCTTCCGCGAAGAGGGCAATCCTGCGGACGCTGTGCTTCCGAAAAGCACCGGGCTGTCCGTGATCTTGAGCGCGCTCACCACCATCGCCGGTTTCGGCAGCATGATGGTGGCCGACCACCAGGGCATTTTCAGTCTCGGGCTGGTGTTGTCGATCGGCGTCGGCTGCTGCATGCTCGCTTCCATCACCCTGCTGCCGGCGCTGTTGAAGCTCATGGCGCTGCGCGGATGGAAAATCTGACCGGGATTGCGGGACGAATGTGAGGAAAAATTCGAAATATCGTGTTTTTGCGTCGTCCATTTCTGCCGAAATTCTGCTAAACTCCCCTCAATTCACCCAAATTCCATCAGGTAGCGGGGCATGGCCGAGACCGAAGAGAAATGGATGACGAAAGTGAAGGTAACGCGGCAGGAGTGGGATGAAAAACTGCGCGAGGTTCAGCGCTGGCAGCTGAACCCGGAATCGGTGCGCAAGCCCGATTTCAGCAACTACGACCTCAAGTTCGCCGACCTCTCCGGGCAGAACCTGTACGAAGTGAATTTCGAGGGGGCGGACCTGAGCGGCGCCAACCTCATGCGCGTCGACCTGTCCGGCGCCAACCTCAAGGGAGCTCGGCTCGGGCGCGCCAACTTCCGCGGCGCGACCCTTAAAGGCGCCGACCTTTCCGGCGCCAGCCTCGATGAGGCTTTGCTGGAAGGCGCCGACATCGAAAACGTGAATTTCTCCGGCGCGGTGCTCAACAAAGTCTACCTCGGCGCCGCCAACCTGACGGGAACCGATTTTTCCAAAGCCGTGCTCAACGACACCAATCTGCAGGGGGCGCAGATGGTGCGGACCAAAATGTCGGAAGCCTCGCTCGTTCACGCCCAGTTGGACAAGGCCGACCTGACCGGGGCCGATCTCAGCGAAGCGAATCTGACCCACGCCAGCCTGAAACAGGCTCTGCTGACGCGCGCCAACCTTTCCGGTGCGTCCGTGTCCGAGGCGACGCTGCAGGAAGCCGATCTGACCGCGGCCAATCTGTGCAAGACCGACCTCACCCAGTCCAGCCTGCAGATGACGCGGCTGCGCGACGCGGTGATGAAGGAAACCAATCTGTCGCGCGCCAACCTGGCTTTTTCCGATCTGACCGGCGCGAGCCTTAGGCATTCCAAGTGGGACAAGGCCAACCTCTCGGGCGCGAAACTCACCGGCGCGGACCTGCGCGACTCCTGTCTCCGGAACGCCCGGCTCGAGGCGGCGGACCTGTCGCGCTGCCGGCTGATGGGGGCGGACCTGTCGCGCACGCAGCTCGACCTGGAAGTGCCGGGAAAGGTCAACCTGGCGCACGCCGACCTGACCGGCGCCGACCTCACCGACGCCGATCTGACGCGCGCCGACCTCACGGGCACGAATTTCCGCAATGCGCTGTTGATCCGCGCCGGTCTGAGCGGCACCAAAACGGCGGGCATGCACCTGGGCGGCGCGGTGGTCACCAACGCGGAGCTGCCCGAGGAGATCCGCGCCTTCGACGGACTCAAGGCGGTGTCCGAGGCTTCGCTCATCGCGCGCAAGCTGTACGCCTGGCTCATCGCCGGCATGGCGTTTTCCGGCCTGACCATCGCCGCCACCGACGACATCCGGCTGTTGACCAACGCCACCACCTCGCCGCTGCCCGTCATCCAGACGCCGTTTCCCATCGCCGGTTTTTATTTCTTCGCGCCGGTGATCCTGCTCGGACTGTACCTGTACTTTCAACTGCAGCTGCAGCATCAATGGCGGCTCATCTCCAAACTGCCGGCGGTGTTTCCAGACGGCACGCCGCTCGATGAAAAGATCTACCCCTGGCTTTTGAACACCTGGGTGCGGAATTTTTCCACACGCAAAAACAAGCGCAGGCGTTTCCTCACCGTTTTGAAAGACAACCTCAGCCTGGAGGCCGTGCTCAACCGGCTGCGCAACCTGCTGGTGGTGACCATGTGCTGGTACGCCCTGCCGATGCTGCTCGCGGCCTTCTGGATGCGCTACCTCAACCGTCACGACTGGACCGGCACGCGCCTGCAGATCATGCTGCTCGTCCTGTCCATCTTTTTCGCCATCGCGCTGCATCTGCTTGCCAAGCAGACCCTGCGCAACAGACAGCTGCCCGCCTGGAGCGTGCTGGTCATCACCCTGCTCATCGTGCTGCCCGTGCTTTCCGTCACCGCGACCCTGTCCCACAAGGCCATCGAGGGCAACCTGAAAGACCCGAGCGTGAAACTCAGACTGCTGCCGTGGCAGGACGGCTGGATTCCCGCAAACGCTTTCGGCGCGCTGCCCGAGTACAAAAAGCTGCCGCAAGGCCTGCTCGACCGGCTCAAGGCCAACCTTTCCCAGCGCGACGTTTCCGTCAAACCGGTGAATTACGATCCCGACGACCCGAACAGCCTCAAATGGGTGCGCGGCGCCAAGCTCGAACGCGCCAACCTGAACTACCTTCTCGGCGAAGCGGCGTTCATGGATAACGCCAAGCTCAGGGGGGCCTCCCTGGTGGGCGCGAACCTGCACCTCGCGCAGCTCAAAGGCGCGAACCTGCGGGACGCCAACCTGAGCGGCGCCGACCTGCGCTTCGCCGATCTTTCCGGCGCCGATCTCACCAACGCCAACCTCACAGGCGCCGACCTGCGCGAGACCAACCTGGAATCGGCTGACCTGACCGGCGTCGATTTCAAGGACGCCGATCTCACCAACGCCGAAGTGTCCAACACCGTCTTTTACGACGCGCAGAACCTCACCAAGGAACAGGTCCAGCTCGCCATCCACTGGAAAGAGGGCTATTACGAAAAAGCCTTCAAGATCCATCTCGGCATCTTTTTCTCCAGCTCACGCTGAAAACCCGCGCACCGGATTCCGCCAGACGGACGGCGTGAATTCGTTTTTTGTAATGATTCATTCCCTTGAGCGACTCCATTCGTGATATCAACAGGAAGCGCATTCCAATACCACAACCGGCAATTCAACGGGAAACAGAATCATGGCCAAAATGGACTACAACGTCATCGTGATCGGAGCGGGTTCCGCCGGACTGGTCTCATCCTACATTTCAGCGGCGGTGAAAGCCAAAGTGGCGCTGATCGAAAAACACAAGATGGGCGGGGACTGCCTCAACACCGGATGCGTTCCCAGCAAGGCGCTGATCCGCACCGCCAAAATGCTTTCCTACATCAAGCGGCACAAGGATTACGGCCTGTCCTCCGCCGAGGCGCAATTCAATTTCGCCGACGTGATGGAGCGCGTGCAGAACGTCATCAAGAAGGTCGAGCCGCACGACAGCATCGAACGCTACACCGGCCTCGGCGTGGACTGCATCACCGGCGCGGCGAAAATCCTCTCGCCGCATGAGGTCGAGGTCAACGGCAAAACCCTCACCACCAAAAACATCATCATCGCCACCGGCGCGCGGCCTTTCGTGCCGCCGCTGCCAGGCCTCGATCAGGTCGATTACCTGACCACCGACAACCTGTGGGAGATCCGCGAACAGCCCGAAAAGCTGGTGGTGCTCGGCGGCGGCCCCATCGGCTCGGAGATGACCCAATGCTTTGCCCGGCTGGGCACGCGCGTCACCCAGGTCGAAAAGGCCCCCTGCATCCTGAGCCGCGAGGACGACGAGATCAGCGACGCCGTCTGCAAGCGCTTCATCGCGGAAGGCGTCGATGTGCGTAAAAATGCCACCGGCAAGGAGGTGGTGGTGGAAGGCGGCAAGCAGTACCTCGTCATCGAAACCAAAGACGGACAGACCGAAAGGGTCGAGTTCGACCGGCTGCTGCTGGCGCTCGGCCGCGCCGCCAACTCCAAAGGCTTCGGGCTGGAGGAGATCGGCGTGAAGACCACTCAACGCGGCACCATCGAGGTGGACGAATACCTGCGCACCACCACCCACGACAACATCTTCGCCTGCGGCGATGTCGCCGGGCCGTATCAGTTCACCCACACCGCGGCGCACCAGGCCTGGTACTGCGCGGTCAACGCCCTGTTCAGCCCGCTCAAGAAATTCAAGGTCGACTACCGCGTCATTCCCTGGTGCACCTTCACCGATCCGGAGGTGGCCCGTGTGGGCGTCAACGAAAAAGAGGCGAAACAGCAGGGCATCGATTACGAAGTCACGCGCTACGGCATCGACGACCTCGACCGCGCCATCGCCGACAGCGAGGACCACGGCGTCGTCAAGGTGCTCACCCAGCGCGGCAAGGACAGGATCCTCGGCGTCACCATCCTCGGTTACCACGCCGGCGACCTGATCGCCGAGTACGTGTCCGCCATGAAGCACGGGCTCGGCCTCAACGACATCCTGAGCACCATCCACATCTACCCGACCATGGCCGAGGCCAACAAATTCGCTGCCGGAGAATGGAAAAAAGCCCACGCACCCCAGGGCGTGCTGAACTTTTTACAGAAAGTCCACGCCTGGCGGCGCTGAACCTGCCCGGCGCGCTGGATGAGGGAACGCATTATCGAATGAAGCTTATCGAAGGGCGAAGTGCTCAGCATGCAGAGAGAAGAACGATTGCAAAAGTCTCCTGACGGGGAGGGGGGAAAGAAAGCTCGTACCCAATGCGGCAAGACCGGAACGCGTTCAGGAAAATCCATCGCACGTTGTATTGGGCCAGCGGCATGCTGACCCTGTTAGATATTGATGATCAGGCCTTCTTCTTCGACGGAAACTTTGTAGGTGGGGGTGACCATCGTGCGGTCGAATTTGCAGAATCCCTTTTTGAGGTTCCAGCCGCATTCCTCGTTGTTGCAGAACGCGAACAGGCCGTTCAACGCGCCCCGGCTGAGGCTGCCGCCGCATTTCTTGCACTGATCGGGCAGGGCGTAATAGGTCCCTTGCACCTGAAACAGCGCGATTTTGTAGGGGATATCTGTGAAGGGATGTTTGAAAGAAACCAACACCCCGGAACCTTCTTCCGGAGGTTCGGCATATTCCTTCAGGTTGACAAGCGACATGCGATCGGTGAATTTATTTTTAGATTTGTTTCAAATCAGAACATCGGAAACCGGGCTGCCGCGTCTCAGTGACCGCCGGGGCCGGTTTCAATCCTTCGGCAGGTACGGGCCGAAGGTTTCCCGGTAATATTTTTCCAGGTCCCAGCGGAACCGGCCTTTGAAGTGCGGCAGCTTTTCCGCGACTTCGTGATCGTAGCGGACGTAATTCTGCGATTTTTCCTCGACATCCTCAGGCCGCTTGATATTGGGATCCAGATAGGATTCCCCGAGCGCCGATCCCGCCACGATGAGTCCCTGACCCATCTTGATCCAGCGGCCCAGCAGCAGCCGCTCTTCTTCCGATCCTTTCTCTACCATCGTTACCTCATTCCTCAAACCGTTCGCATGAATCCTCAGTGTGGGTGCCGAAAAACCGGTTCTATCCGATCGGCGAATTCCACTGTGTTCTCCGGCCTTGCCGCCGCGGGCAAACCAGGCAACGGCCGCACAGCTTCCCGGCCCGCGCCCGGTTGCATTCCAGGGCGGCAATAAGGTAGCATAGACCCCACTCAGAATTCAATTTCGACACTTTAAAGCTCGCCCGAGCTTCTTTTCAAGAAAGAACCATGACATCTGAATCCCAAGACACGAAAACCGCAGAAGACTGGTTTCAGGAAGGATTGTCCGCGGGCCGCGCCGGCGACGACGGGGCCGCGATGGAAGCGTACAAGAAAGCGGTGAGCCTGGACCCGGACCACTTCCTGGCGCAGTTCAATCTGGGCATCCGTTACGGCAAGGTGCGCATGAACCTGGAGGCGTCCAAGTGCTTCCGGCAGGCTCTCAGGGTCAAGCCCGAAGCCCCGATGGTGCATTACAGCCTGGCCGTCGTGAGCAACCTGATCGGCGAAACCGATGAAGCCTTCAATCATTATAAAGAAGCGCTGCGCATCAACCCCGAATTCGCCAAAGCCCACAGCAACCTCGCCATGCTGTACTACTCCATCAAGCGGGGCAAGGAAACCATCCACCACCTGATCCACGCGCGCGACCTGTTCAACAAACTGGGTGACACGTTCATGGAGAACAACGCCGCCGATCTGCTCAACGAATGCTCCAGGGAATTCGGCCTCACCGAAGAAGAATGCCGCACCCTTTAGCGGCGCCGCGCGCATGAGTTCTTCCGCGGGAACCCACGATTTCGATGTGCTGGTTCTGGGCGGCGGTTCCGCGGGCTACGCCGCGGCCAGTACCGCGCAGTCTGCGGGCGCCCGCGTCGCCATCGCCGATCCCGGCCCTTTGGGCGGCCTGTGCATCCTGCGCGGCTGCATGCCCACCAAAACCCTGCTGCGTTCCTCCGACGTGATGGCGCTGTTGCGCCGCGCGCCCGAATTCGGCCTGTCCGCCGTCGAGCCCGGCGCCGACCTCGCCGCCATCAACGCCCGCAAGGACCAAATCATCGGCGAGTTCACCCGGTATCGAATCGGGCAGCTCAACGATCCGCGTTTCACTCTGATCGAACAGGCCGCCGCGTTCGTATCTCCGCACGAAGTGCGCGTCGGCGAACGCGTGCTGAGCGCCAAAAGCTTCATCATCGCCACAGGTTCCGTCATCGCCCGCTTTCCCATTCCAGGACTCGAGGAAACCGGCTACGTCACCAGCGACGACGTGCTCCAATGGAAACAGGCGCCCGCCTCCATGATCGTCCTGGGGGCTGGCCCGGTGGCCGTCGAGCTGGCGCAGTTTTTTTCCCGCATCGGCACCGCCGTGCACCTTGTGCAGCGCAGCCACCACATCCTGTCCGGCGGCGACGAGGACCTGGCCCGGCCGGTGGAGGCCCGCTTCCGGGAAGAGGGCATGCAGGTGTTTACCTCCACGCGTCTGTTGAACGCGCACAAAAACGGCAGCGCGAGCGCGGTGACGTTTCTGCATCACGGCGAGGAAAAAACCGTCGAGGCGGAGGTCATCCTGCAGGCGCTGGGCCGCGAGCCCAACGTCGCGGGACTCAACCTGGAAGCGGCGGGCGTGACCTTGAATCACGGCCGCATCGCCGTGGACGACACCCTGCGCACCGCGCAGCCGCACATCTACGCCGTCGGCGACGTCAACGGATTGCAGGAGATCGTGCACGTGGCCATCGAGCAGGGCGAGATCGCCGCCCACAACGCCGTGCATCCCGATCGCCCGCCGCGCCGCTATGACGAGCGCCTGAAGACCAGCATCGTGTTCACCGATCCCACCGTCGCCAGCGTCGGCTTGTCTGAAAAAGACTGCCGCAAACACGGGATTGAGTACCTCAGCGCATCGTATCCCTTCGACGACCACGGCAAATCCATCTGCATGGGAGAGCTGCACGGCCACGTCAAGATCCTGTGCCGCCCGGATACCGGCGAGGTGATCGGCGCGCACATCGTCGGTCCCGAAGCGGGGGAGATGATCCACCAGATGATCACCCTCATGCACTTCAACGGCAGCGTGCACGACCTGGCCGCCATGCCGCACTACCATCCCACGCTGTCGGAAATCCTCACCTATCCCGCCGAAGAGCTTAAGGAAAAACTCAAACGCTGAAATTTTTTTGGAAAACGGGTTGCGCGCCGCGACGGATTCAGGCGGACCGGCGCGCGTTGGAGAGTGGCGCCGCAAAGGAATGCGTATTGCTTCTGCAGTGGAAGCCGCGTCTTTCAGCCGCCGCTCAACGCCTGCACGATGTCCACGGCGTCGTCCGGGTTCAGCGGGCGCGCCAGGTCGAACTCCTGCTCGCCGTTGACAAAGATGCGGATGTGCTGGCGGATGTGGTCCTGCTCGTCGATCATGCGAAAGCGCAGGCCGGGGTAGCGGCGGTCGAGATTTTCCAGCAGTTCCGCCAGCGTCGAACCTTCCGCTTCGACACGATCGTCGCGGGTGTAGGAACGCAATGGAGTGGGAATCAGCACTTTCATGAATTCACCCAAACGAGTTGCGCGACAGGATGAAACGGCATCAGGAATCTTCCGCGGTCTCGACCGAGTAGATCTCCGGCAGATGCCGGGCCATGCAGGTCCAGCGTTCGCCTTCGTTGCGGCTCATCCACAATTCTCCGCTGGTGGTGCCGAAGTACAGGCCCACCGGGTCCTGTGCGTCCGCCGTCATCGCCTGGCGTTTGACGGTCCACCAGGCCTGGCTTTCGGGCAGGCCCGAATCGAGACGTTTCCAGGTCCTGCCGCCGTTGCGCGAGACGTACACAGAGGGCTTGCCCTGCGGGCTGGTGCGGGGCCAGACTTCGGTCCCATCCATCGGAAAGACCCACAACGTTTCGGCGTCGCGCGGATGCAGCACCAGGGGAAAACCGATGTCGCCGGTTTTCTTCGGCATCTTTTTGCCGATGCGCACCCAGGTGTCGGACGGGCGGTCCAGCCGGTAGATCCCGCAATGATTCTGCTGGTACAACCGGTCCGGCATCGACGGGCAGAGGCGCATGCAGTGCGGATCGTGAAAGGCGGCGTCGGCGCGGTCGAACCCTTCCACCACGTCCAGACCGTCGATGAGCGTGGACCAGCTGTCGCCTCCGTCCACCGATTCATGCACGCCGCCGCCCGACATGGCGATATAAATGTGATTCTTATCTCTGGGATCGATCTGGATCGAATGCAGCTTGGGGCCGTCGGGCGTGCCGTCCTGCACGCTGCCCATCCAGGCGCGGAATTGCGCATCGTCGTTGATGGTGGAGAACGGCTCCCAGCGGTCTCCGCCGTCTTCCGAGCGGAACAGGCCTTGCGGAGAGGTTCCCGCGATCCAGACGTCAGGTTCGCTGGCAGGGCCGGGTTCGAGCCAGAAGGTGTGATCGACCGACCGGCCCTGAAGACCGTTCGCCGGTTTGGCGAAGGCCGGCGGCTGGCTGGCTTCCTGCCAGGTGCGGCCGAAGTTGGTCGAACGGAACAGCGTCGGTCCGAGATGCCCGGTTTTTGCCGAGGCCAGAAGCGTCCGCCCGTCGCGCGGGTCGAGCACCATGTGGTTGATGATCTGACCGAGAAAATGCGGGCCGCTCACCTTCCAGGTCCTGCGCGCCGCGTCGCCGTGAAAAATCCAGGCTCCCTTGCGCGTGCCGACCAGGACCCGCAGCTTTTTTTGCGTTTTGGCACGCGGCTTTGCTTTGCCGCGCCGCGCCGGGGTTTTCGTTTTGCTCTTCACCTTCCGTTTGCTGCGTGCCATGACATCGTCTCCACCGTATGATCGCGTTTGCAAAAGCGTTTGCGTTTTTATCCCGGCACTCACCTCCGTGCCCGGCTGCGGGAATCCCCATTGGATGCGTGATTCTCATTTTACCGATTGGGCCAATTTTTTATAATCTTTTTCTGTCCACCGGGGTTTCCCGCACGAACGGGGATCACGCCGGAGAGCGGTCCGGAACAGGCGGACCTTCTATTTGCGCGCGACTGTTTAATTAAATTTTAGCCCGTATTTTCTCACCCGTTCTTTGCGATCGAACGGACGGGCCGTTGTGAGAAAAATCACAGGAAGCGGTGTCGTTCCGTTTGAGAGTATGCGGTCAAATCTTTGGGGATTGCGGGATAAAAAAATTAGGAGAGAGAAAGGTCAGAGCGCTTCCAGTTTTTCCGCGAAGCGGTCCATCTCTTCCTGGGTGTTGAGTTCCGTGGCGCACAACAGCAGGCTGTTCACGAGGTCCGGGTAATGCGTCTTGAGAGGATAACCGGCGAGGATGTGTTCCTCGATCAGGGCCGCTTGAATGTCTTCGGCCGGGACCGGGCAGTCGAGCACGAATTCGTTGAACGTGTCGCCGGAAAAGCGGATGCTGAAGCCCTTCACCTTGCGCAGCCGGTTTTTCAGGTAGTCGGCCTTGCGCACGTTGAGCAGGGCGATCTCGCGCATGCCTTCTTTGCCCAGTGTGGCGAGGAACACCGTCGCCGCCAGGGCGCACAGGCCCTGGTTGGTGCAGATGTTGGAAGTCGCCCGTTCGCGCCGGATGTGCTGCTCGCGCGTGGACAGCGTCAGCACGTACGCCCGCCGTCCCGCCTGATCTGCCGTTTCCCCGACCAGCCGCCCCGGCGTGTGCCGGAGAAAGCGGTCGCGCGTCGCGAAAAAACCCACATAAGGGCCGCCGAACGAAACCGGCAGCCCGAAGGACTGCCCTTCGCCCACGACGATGTCGGCGCCGCGGACGCCCGGCGGTTTCAGGATGCCGAGCGACAGCGCCTCGGCGACGGCGACGATCAGATGCGCGCCCTGCGCCTTGAGCGTTTCGCCCAATGAGGCGTATTCTTCGATGACGCCGAAAAAGTTCGGGCTCTGCAGCACCACCGCGCCCGCCTTGTCTCCGCTCAGCGCCGCGATTTGCGAAAGATCGGTTTTTCCCGCGGCGTCGAAGGGGATGTCAACGATCTCGATTTCCGTTCCCCGCGTGTAGGTGGCCACCACCTGCCGGTATTCCGGGTGCACCGCCTGCGACATGAGGATTTTCGGTTTGTTGTTCAACCGGTGCGACATCACCACCGCTTCGGCCAGTGCGGAGGCGCCGTCGTACATCGACGCGTTGGCGATCTCCATGCCGGTGAGCATGGCGATCAGCGTTTGAAATTCGAAGATCGCCTGCAGCGTGCCCTGGCTCACCTCCGGCTGATAAGGCGTGTAGCTGGTGGCGAATTCCCCGCGCGACACAAGCGCGCCGACCAGCGCCGGGCTGAAATGCCGGTAGGCGCCCGCACCCAGGAACACCGACGTTGCTTCCGGATCGGGATTGCGTTTCTGGGTGCGCGCCAGCAGGGCAACCAGCTCGGATTCGGAAAGGGTGCGCGGCAGCGCCAGCGGCGTGTCCCCCAGGCGCAGTTCCTCAGGGATGCTTGCGAACAGTGCGTCGATGTCGTCGACGCCGATGGCGGCGAGCATTTCGCGGATGTCCTGCTCTGTGTGCGGGATGTAGCGCATGCGGAAAAAAATCAGCGGCGGGGATTATTGTTCATTTTCGCACTGCTCGGCGTACTGCTCCGGCGTCAGCAGCGCATCGACTTGCTTCGGGTCGGAAAGTTCGATCTCCAGGATCCACCCCTGTTTGTACGGCTCGCTGTTGACCAGCTCCGGCTGCGATTCCAGGTTCTCGTTGATCTTTGCGACCGTGCCGCTGGCCGGTGCGTAGAGGTCCGACACCGTCTTGACCGATTCCACCACGCCGAAGGTCTTCTCCTGCGTCACGGTGTCGCCCACCTTGGGCATTTCCACGAACACCACGTCGCCCAGTTGTTCCTGCGCGAAATCCGTGATGCCGATCACGGCCGTCTTGCCGTCCAGACGCAGCCATTCGTGCTCCCTCGTGTAGCGAAGCTCTTTCGGGACCTCCATGATGCCTCCCACTCAAACGATGTTTATGAATTAAAGCAACGACCCGCAGCCGCGAACCCGTTCGATTCGGTCCGCGTTCCGTCTCAGGCCGCCCCGCGGCCGTGACCGCGGCGGGAATCGGTCATTTTTTCACACGGCTGGGGACGAACGGCGGTTTGACGATTTCCGCGGGTGTGCGCTGATTTCTGATTTCGATGTCCAGGCGGGAACCGACTTCAGAGTGTTCCTTCGATACATAGCACAATCCGATCCCCACATTCAAGGAAGGCGAAAAGGTGCCGCTCGTCACTTCTCCCACCAGCTTGCCATCTTTCAACACCTTATAATGCGGCCGCGGCACGCCCCGCTCAAGCAGTTTGAAGCCGACGAGCTTTTTTTCGATCCCTTCCTGCTTCTGTTGGACCAGCGCCGCATGACCCGTGAACGGCCCCTTTTTCAATTTGACCACCCAGCCCAGCCCCGCCTCCAGCGGCGTGGTTTCGGCGGTGATGTCGTTGCCGTACAGCGCGTAGCCCATTTCCAGGCGCAGCGTGTCGCGCGCGCCCAGGCCGACCGGCTGGATCCCGAACGGTTTTCCCGCCTGCAGAATCGCCTCGGCCAGGCCCTGCGCCCCGTCCGCGTCCGTGTACAGCTCGAAACCGTCTTCCCCCGTGTAGCCGGTGCGGGAGATCATGCAATCATAATTGTGGATTTTGCCTTTTTCAAAGTGGTAATATCGGACCCCGTCCAAAGGCAGGCTGCTAAGCGTTTGCAAAAGGGCTACGGATTGGGGGCCTTGAACGGCCAGCTGCGCGATCCGGTCGCTGATGTTTTCGGTCTCGGCCTGAAAGTCGCGGGCGGTGTTTTGGATCCAGTCGAAATCCTTGTCCGTGTTGGCGGCGTTGACGCAGAGAAAATAGTGGTCCTCCCGGAACCGGTGGACCAGCAGATCGTCCACCACGCCGCCGTTCTCGTAGCACATGACCGTGTAGAGGATGGCCCCGTCCTCGAGGGATTCCACGTCGTTGGTGACCAGCCGCTGCAGCAGGGAACCGGCGTCTTTTCCGCGGATTTCGATTTCGCCCATGTGGCTGACGTCGAACAGCCCCGCGTGCTCGCGGACGCAGCGGTGCTCCTCGATCACGCCGGCGAACTGGATGGGCATGTTCCACCCGGCGAACGGCACCATCCGCGCCCCCAGCCTGCGGTGCAGCTCGGCGAACGGCGTGGTTTTCAGGGGTGCGGAAGGTGGTTGAGACATGATCGGGGAATCTGCTATCCTGAACGTTAAGTGAAATGTTGGAGTTTGGTATAACGAAATTCCCCAGGGAGTTCAAGGGGGAAAACCGGAATACCGCGGAGCCCGGGATGGACGGCCGGCAGGGCCGGAAACGGCCGCACCACCCGGAGAGAGTCCTTTGGAAACCGTCATGAACCTGATACGCACCCCGAAACAATTCGATACGATTCTCGTCGCGGGACAGGGAGAGTCCAGTTACAAGGTATACCATCAGCACAAGGCCTTCCTTAAAATCAACGGCCGCTGCATCATCACCTATGTTCTGGAAGCCCTGCAAAAGGTTCACTCCATCGCGGACATTTACATCGTCGGTTCGGTCGACCGTCTTTCGGAGACGCTCAAAGAGGCGAAGACCGATTTGAAATTTCCCAAGCGCATTCATCTGGTCGAGCAGAAAAACAACCTGTATGAAAACATCTGGCACACGTTCTTAAAGACCCTTCCGCAAGAGGCCGCCGCCGATGAGCTGGAGAACTCGCCGCTCGGCGACAAGGCCGTGCTCATCGTGCCCTGCGACTCTCCGCTGCTCACCACGCACGAAGTGGAGCACTTCATCACCCATTGCGACGTTGAAAATTACGATCACATTCTCGGGCTGACCTCGCGCCGGAACCTGGAACCTTTTTATCCTGAAGACGGCAAGCCCGGGATCAAAATGGCGTACCTGCATTTGAAGGAAAACAGTTTCCGCATCAACAACCTGCATCTGGTCAAGCCCGTTCGCATCGCCAACCGGCAGTACATTCAGAAGATGTATCAGTACCGGTACCAGCGGAATTTCAAAAACCTGGTCCTGTTCGGGTTGTCGCTGTTCGGCAAGGACAAGATCAAGCATTACCAGTATTACCTCGGTCTGCAGCTGTGCCTGTTTTTCGCCAGCCTGGGCATGGAGTCCCTGGTGCGCCTGTTCCGCAGGATGACGCCGAAAAAGGATCTCGAGCGCTGCATTTCGACCATCCTGAACACGCGCTTCATGGGGCTGGAGGTCCCGTTTCCCGGCGCCGCCCTGGACATCGACAACGACAGGGATTACGAAGCCATGAAAATCCGGTTCGACGAATGGCGGGAATACCTGAGCCATCCAGAAAACTCTCCCTTCTCTTTATCCCGGTGAGCGCGGGGGCGGAGGGGTCTCGCAGCTCTCCTCATAAATTCAGAATCCGCAAAGCGGAGCGCGGGCCGGAAACGGCCGATCCCTGCCCGCTGCCGTTTGCTTTGATCAATCGAATTCCATTTCTTGGGTAACCATCCTTTGATGCAACAGGACCGACTTCGCAACTTCTCCATCATCGCGCACATCGACCACGGCAAATCCACCCTGGCCGACAAACTGATCCTCGCCACCGGCGCGCTTCAACAGCGCGAGATGAAAGACCAGGTGCTGGACAACATGGATCTCGAGCGCGAGCGCGGGATCACCATCAAGGCGCAGACCGTGTGCCTGACCCGCAAGGGCAAAGACGGCGCCGAGCACGTGTTCAACATGATCGACACGCCCGGCCACGTCGATTTCACCTACGAGGTGTCGCGCAGCCTAGCCGCCTGCGAGGGCGTGCTGCTGGTGGTGGACGCCACGCAGGGCATCCAGGCGCAGACCATCGCCAACCTCAACCTGGCCATGCAGCACCACCTCACCATCATTCCGGTGATCAACAAGATCGATCTGCCGAGCGCCGATCCCGACAACGTGAAGGAACAGCTTGAGGACGTGCTGCAGATCGAGGCCGACGAGGCGGTCCTGGTGAGCGCCAAGGAGGGCATCGGCATCGAGGAGCTGATGCAGGCGATCGTGGAGCGCATCCCGCCTCCCAAAGGCGACACGGCCGCGGCCCTGCGCGCCCTGCTGTTCGACGCCTGGTACGATCCCTACCGCGGCGTGATCGTGCTGGTCAAGATCCGCGAAGGCGCGCTGAAGGTCGGCGACGACGTGCTGCTGATGGCCGCCGGCGGCCGCTTCACCGTCGAGGAACTGGGCGTGTTCCAGCCCGCTCCCAGAAAACTGGACCGGCTGGAGGCCGGGCAGGTGGGCTACATGATCGCCAACATCAAGCAGCTCGACCAGACCAAGATCGGCGATACCGTCACCCACGCCGGCGCCCCCACGAAAGAACCGCTGCCCGGCTACAAGGAAGCCAAGCCGATGGTGTTCAGCGGGCTGTATCCCATCAGCGGCGACCAATACGAGATGCTGCGCGATTCGCTCAAGAAGCTGACCTTAAACGATGCGTCGGTGACCTACGAGGCCGAGTCCTCCACCGCGCTGGGATTCGGCTTCCGCTGCGGTTTTCTCGGGCTGCTGCACATGGAGATCGTGCGCGAGCGGCTGGAGCGGGAATACGGCGTCGACATCCTGACGACCGCGCCCACCGTCGTCTACAAAGTGGTGACCACCGACGGCCAGACCATTCCCATCGACAACCCGGCCAAGCTGAAGGACATCAAAAACGTCGCCCATCTGGAAGAGCCGTTCGTGTCGGGAACCATCATCACGCCGGAGGAATTCATCGGCACCATCATGACCCTGACGCGCGAGCGGCGCGGCCACCAGATCAAAATGGAATTTCTCAATCCCAAGACCGTGCTGCTGCAGTACGAACTGCCGTTCAACGAAATCGTTCTGGATTTTTACGACCGCCTGAAGTCTTCGACGAAAGGCTACGCCTCCTTCGACTATGAATTTATAGATTTCAGAGCTTCAAATCTGGTAAAGTTGGACATTCTGCTGAACGGGGAGCTGGTGGACGCGCTTTCCCTGATCGCCCATAAGGACAAAGTTTTTTATCAGGGAAGGGACCTGGCGAAAAAACTCAAGGAGCAGATTCCCCGCCAGATGTACGAGGTCGCCATTCAGGCCGCCGTCGGGAGCAAGGTCATCGCCCGCGAAAACATCAAGGCCCTGAGAAAGAACGTGCTCGCCAAATGCTACGGCGGCGACATCACCCGTAAAAGAAAACTGCTGGAAAAACAGAAAGCGGGAAAGAAAAAGATGAAACAGGTGGGAAACGTGGAAATCCCCCAGGAGGCGTTTTTGGCCGTGTTGAGGACCGATGGAAAATAACAAGGAACTGGACACGGTCTCCGAACCCGCGGTCGAGAAAAAAACCAAGAGCGTATTCAGGGAGTACGCCGAGGCGATCGTCATCGCCCTGCTGCTCGCCCTGTTCATCCGCACCTTCATCCTGCAGGCGTTCAAGATCCCGTCCGGTTCCATGAAGCCGACGCTGCTCATCGGCGATCACATCCTGGTCTCCAAGTTCGCCTACGGCATCCACATCCCCAACGAGATTCCCTTTATCAACGTCAAGCTGTTCCGCGACATCATCCTGTTCGACGAGATGCCCGAACGGGGCGACATCATCGTGTTCAAATTCCCCAAAGACGAAACGCGCGATTTCATCAAGCGGGTCATCGGGCTGCCGGGGGACAAGCTTGCAGATCAAGAACCAGAAGGTGTACATCAACGACAAGCCCTACGAAGACACCAAGGCCTTTCACACCGAGCTGCCGGACCCGGACAGCGAGCGCGACAACCGCGGGCCGCTGATCGTCCCCGACGGACACCTGTTCGTCATGGGAGACAACCGCGAAAACTCGCAGGACAGCCGCGCCTGGGGCTTCCTCGATTTCAATCTCATCAAGGGCAAGGCGCTGATGATCTACTGGTCCTGGAACACCGAGGAAAGCTGGGTGCGCTTCGAACGTTTCGGCAACATCCTGGAATAAAGTTCATCCCACCCACGCTCCATGACGTCCACCGACAGCGCCGCGCCTGCAAAGAAGCTCAAGGCCCTGCTCGACGGCAGCCAGGCGGTCCTGCTGGATTTCGACGGCCTGCTGGCCGATTCCGAGCCGTATCACTACAAAGCCTACAACGAAGTGTTCGAACGCTACGGGCACACTCTGGATCCTGAGGAATACTGGGTGGAGTGGACGTCGAAGGGCAAAGGCATCGCCGGCGAGATCGAACGGCACGACCTCAAGCTCGCGGTCGATCCCGCGGAACTGCGCCGGCAGAAATTCGAAGTGTATTCGCGGTATTGTCAGGACGGATCGATCCGCCTGTTCCCCGAAACGCTGTCCCTGGTGCGCGCCCTCGAGGACCGCCACAAACTGGCCATCGCCTCGGGGTCCTGGCGGCACGACATCCGCGCCATCCTGGAAAACGCCGGTGCGCTGGCGCATTTCCCGGTCATCCTGGGAAAGGAATCCGCGCCGCGGGAAAAGCCGCACCCGGACATCTTTCAAAAGGCCGCCGAAGCGCTGGGCTGCCCGCCCGCATCCTGCATCGTGCTGGAGGACGCCTTGAAAGGGCTCAACGCCGCGGCCGGGGCGGGCATGCGCTGCATCATCATCCGCAACCGCCTGAACGCGCACATCGATTTTTCCGGCGCCGACCTCATCCTCGACAGCCTGGCGCAGATGGTCGCCCTGCTGCCTGCGGCGGACTGAGCGCCGCGTTCACCGGCATAGGTTCATTTGACGAAGAAAGACTGCGACACGATCAGCCGCCCGCGGTTGTAGAGGCTGAAGATCCAGCGCCCTTTCATGTGGTAGGCGGGCGTCTCCTGGCGGAATTCCCAGGCGCTGATGACCCGCCCGAACTGCGGCGCGTAGCGGGTTTTCCATTGCGTGCTCGTGAGAGTTTGACCTCCCGCCGTCACCGGCGCGGGAAACTGCACGATCCCCTCGATCTCGATGAAGTCCCCATCCTCCATCTCCGGCAGGATGAATTGAAAGCCGAACAGATCGCCGATGCGCAGCGGAATCGAATCGGTGCGGAAAAAATTGTAGGACTGCGCGCGGTTTCTGTAAATGGGGTTGCCCGCCGAATCCTCGCCGATCTTGTTCTTACTGCCCTGCGATGAAGGCTGAAAGTAGCCGCCGCGGATGTCCTTGAGGTAAAGCGTTTGTCCCTGGTGGCTCTCGACCGCGGCATCTTGCGCGAACCCCGGTGCGGCGGCAGCCAGGATGAGCCAGAGCGTCAGTAGGATTTTTATCTGCATGGCGTGGCGCAGAGGAGAACGGTCATTCCCGGCTGATTTCGAGCTGGTGTTTGAACCCGGCGAACCGTTTTTCAATGGGAGGGATGAGTTTTTCCTTGAGTGCATCGGGAACCCAGTTGATCTTTTCGACCGGCCAGGATTCGATCTTTTGAATGTCCAGGCCGTCTTTGGAATAGGGGCCGGCCAGCGCCTCTTGGTAACCGTAGATGAGGGCGTTGTCGAACACCTTGAGATACAGGCTCTGGATCGTGACAGGGTCGTTCAGTCCCTTCATGAAATGGCTCATCAGATCCTCGATGATGGGATCGGCGTGTTCTTTGAAATCCTCCGAGCAGGCTTCTTCCAGCGTGCGGTAAATGATGATGATGTCCTGCAGGAGGTACTTCAGCTCCTGCGCCGATTTCACAACGGGACCCCGCTTCAGGTCGAAAAATTCCTTGTACTCTTTCAGGATGCGCACCGTGTCGTAGATGATGGACTGTTCCCAGGGCACGTGGTTCCAGACGAAAAACACCCGGAGCCAGCGCACGGTTTCGCTGGCATCCTCAAGGTGCATGGTGATGCTGGGTTTTTGCGTGCAGCTGTAGGGCAGCCGTCCGCCCCACATTTTCAGCTTGAGTTTCAGGCCGTACGGCTTGAGAGCGGCGGTGAACCCGTCGCAGTAAAAGCTGACCATCCGCTCCAGGTTCGAGTGCTCATCCAGCGGACTGTTTTGCGGAAGGTTGGCGATGCAGTACAGCCGCCAGATCCGGCGCCGGGATTTTCCTGTGGGATCGGCGATGAGGTAGGTGCCGCCCCAGATCCCGGACGTGATGGGCGTGTCGAACGGATGCACCTCGGACAGCCGCTGCGAAACGTCCGCGGCGAGGTTGCGGTACAGCTCATTGAGGTGGAACAGATTGGTCAGGTTGTCGGTCGAAAAGACCGGACCCGAGGTCAGCGGGGACGCGTTCATGGTGACTCGATCGTAGCCGGTTTCCCAACGGTTGAAAAAAGGGGATCATTGTATAAAGCGCAAAAAACAAAATCCATCCCTAAAAAAAGGGATGGATTTTTGGAAACGCGAGTGTGCGGATCGATTTCGCGGGGGGCCCGCACGAAAATCCCGGGAAACAGCCCATTCTGAGAGCGGCGCGTCTCGGTCTTCAAACAGGAGATGCGCCTCCTGGGCCCCTTCGTTTCGAGAAAATCAACTTGAAAATCAACCGTTTGTTGAACTGAGCCGGAGTCAGCCCCGCCCTGGGCAACGAGGAGCCAAAGGTCTTCTCCGCAGTGTTTCCGGGATAGAGCGAATGGAAAGGGGAGAAGGGAGATTCAGCGATCAGTTGCTGCCTGCGGTTTCTTGGATCCCCATGCGTTTCAAGTCTTCATCGGTCAACTGCTTGCCGCCCGATTTTTTGGCCGGTGCGCTGGACCCGCCGCCCGCCGTCGAGGCTCCGCCACCCTGCATCTGGGCACAGCCGAAGGAAAAGAGAACCGCCACCAACATGAAAATTTGCGCTGACTTTTTCATAATCACTCCTTTTTTAAAGATACCCGGGTCCTTCTCATCGCCGCCCGGAACCGGGACGCTTTATCCCCGGCCGGGGCTCCTTGACTCCGCAAGGCTGAAATCGTTTGTCTTAAATCACTTAATCGGATTGACAACCGCCGGTATTATGGAACAAAACGCCGGTAAAATCAATGCGTGCGGAAAAAAAAAGTCCTGCGACGCCCTAAAAAACAAACGTTTCCTTTTCTTGGCCCAAGGGTGCGAACAAACATCAAAAGCGCTGCCGCCTCAATCGGAAACAGGAGCGTACAGGGCGTTGTTCATGGCCACCGGCTGCGGCACCTGTTTTCGGTGCAGCAAAAAAGAATGCGCTTCAACGGACCAAAAATGCAAACCATTCAGGTGAGGTGGAAGCTCCGCCGGTTTGAGTGTTGAAATGCCGCGGCAGAAATGATACGTTTTTTTATTGATTTCAGGGACATAGGCGACGCCTGTCCGTCCTTCCCCGTTTGCCGTTCCGCTCCGGTGAACGCGGGATCAGAGCAAAGCCTGCAAATACGGGTTTGAGTTTCCGGCCCCTTTTTAAAGGACGCTCCTTGGCCCAGACCGCACCCCGCATTGCCTTCGGATTCCTGGCGCTCATCCTGCTCGCCGCCGGTGTCGTTTTGAGCGGCGGCGCCGCGTCCAAACCCCCGGGACCCTGGAGGACGCTGGAACCCGGCCTGGAACTGGCGGCGTTCCGCTCTCCGCAGAAGTCGCCGGTGGGCGACTCGTTGATCCGGGTGCTGCGCATCGACACCCGCCATTTTCACTTCCGCCTGCTGAACGCCTCCGCCCAGAACCCGGCGCAGCGCCGGTCCGTGCGCGAGTGGGTGAAAAACCACGGCCTGGTGGCGGGCATCAACGCCAGCATGTATCAGAGGGACAACAAAACCAGCGTTTCCTACATGCGCACCGGCAACCACGTCAACAGCTCCTGGCTGTCGAAAGACAAGACCATGCTCGCGTTCGATCCGAAAGAGCATTCCCTGCCCGCGGCGCGCATCTTCGACCGCGACTGCGAGGATTTCGACCGCATCCGCAGGCAGTACCGTTCCCTCATCCAGAGCATCCGCATGCTGTCCTGCCGTGGGAAAAACGTGTGGGCGCCGCAGGAAAAAATCTGGAGCACCGCCGCCATCGGCATGGATGCGAACGAGCGGTTTCTGTTCATCCATTCCCGCTCGCCCTACTCGACGCACGATCTCATCAACATCCTGCTGCGCCTGCCGCTGAAGCTCAAGCGTGCCATGTACGTCGAAGGCGGCAAGGACGCCCAGTTGTTCATTCAGTCCGGCAGCCGGGAATTCGAATTCGTCGGCAGCTATTCCTCAGGATCGTACGAGAGCGACGACAACGTGCTGGCCTGGCCCGTTCCCAACGTGCTGGCGATCGCCCGCACGTCCCGCTGAACGGCGCCCCAGGACCCGTCATGCGCAAATCCGCGAAATCCGCCACCGGCATCAAGCCCCGCATCCGCATCCTGGCCGGAGACGAAATCGCCCTCGGTCCCGGAAAGATCGATCTGCTCGAAGCCATCGAGCGCAACGGCTCGATCTCGAAAGCCGCCCGCGACATCCGCATGAGTTACAAACGCGCCTGGGACATGGTGGACACCATGAACCGCTGCTTCAAGCAGCCCCTGGTCGAAGGCGCCGCCGGCGGCAAAGGCGGCGGCGGCGCGCGCCTCACGCCGCTGGGCGTGCGCATGGCCCGCCTGTACCGCGACATGGAAACGGCGGCGCTGCGCGCCGCCGACAAGGAATGGAAAGCCATCCGCCGCAGCCTCAAAACGCCGCCCGCCAAAACCCGCTGAATTTGTTGTGTGAACCAAGTCCGCCTGAAATGCGGCTGTATTTACGGACACGCGCCGCTGCAAAAACAGTAAGCCCGATCAGTGCCCATTGCAATGCGGTTGCGCCTGTGGACGCTGTGATAAAACCGTCTCCCGGTTTTTCACAAGTCCACAGGCAAGCGTGCGAAAGCCCTCAAGGCAGGAATACATGTTACGCCCGCCGTCCTCGCGGGATTAGTTTTTTTCCAGTTCGGGTTTTTGCGCGCGGATCTCGAAGCCGAGAAACTGGATGCGCACGTTGTCCCCCGGCTGCTGGCTGTAGGCGTCGGTTTCGTCCTCGTACTGATTGAAATCGAAATGCGGCACGTTGAACCCCGCGCTCTGCGTGTCCCGCACCAGCGTCTTGCAGAAATCCGTTTCGATCTCCACCAGCGTCTCCAGATACCCCGCGATCAATGTGTTGAGAAATTCCGGCTGCCGGGATTTTTTAAGGATGTGGTGTTCCAGGTCCGTGTCGAGGATGGACAGCGCCGCTCCCGGTTTCAGGCTCGCGTACGCCCAGTCCAGAAAATGCTGCCGCTGCCGCCGCTGAAGGTGGTGCAGAAATTTATTGGCGAGGATCAGGCCCAGCCCCGAAACTTGAGGGTCCTCGCGGCCGTACTCGACTTTGAGGATGTCCACGTTGGTTTTGCCTGAGAGATCGCGGTAATGCGTCAGCGCCTCGACGACGAACGGCATCGAGTCGGTCAGGATCAGCTGCGGGTGCGTGTCCGGCCACAGGTGGATCATCGAAAAGCCCGAGAGCCCGGTGGCCACATCCAGCACCGGCCCGTCCGGCAGCGGCGACAACTCCGGCAGCGGATCGTCCCAGGGGAAATTGCCGGTCTGGTGCAGATAGAAACTGTAACTCTCGCTCAACAGCCGCACCACCTCCGCGTCTTCGGATAAAGACGGGTAGCGGCGCAGCGTGCGCGTGAGATCCAGAAACAGCGCCTGCATCCTTTTGTTGAGGATCTCCATCGGCTCCGGCATCGTCCGGTTTTCGCGGCGCAGATTGATGTTGATGTGATCGAAATTCAGATACACCGCCGGCCGCTCGTGCTGCACGTAGATGAGATCCGCAAGGTCGAGCGCCAGCTCCGGGTAGGCCGCACGGACGAGCTGGTTGAAGCAGGTCTGAGCGCGCGCGCCCTCGTGGGTTTCGGGAAACCCGATCAAATCGTCCAGCCGGTGGAGCAGCGAGCGCGTCCGTTCCGCAAGCTCCGGCGATTTGGAATGCGAAAGCCCGGCAAAGGCTTTGCCGGACTCGGTGAGAAGCGGCAGCCGCGAAGGCGTGGTGACGAATGCGGAATCCATGACCTTCACGACAGCGGACCCGCCGCTTTCTCGACCGCCTTGAGCAGCGCGCCGCTTTCGATCAGAGACGCCGCCGTCTCGATGTCCGGCGCCAGCTCACGGTCCCGCTCCATGTGCGTCACGTGTTTGCGCAAAAGCTTGTACGCCGCCAGCGTGCCTTTTCCCGGTTTGAGATTGGTGAACACATCCAGCGCCTGCGCGCCGCACAAAAGTTCGATGGCGAGCACGTGCGTCAGGTTGTCCAGCACCTCGGCCGCCTTGCGCGCGGCGATCGTGCCCATGCTGACGTGGTCCTCCTTGTTCGCGGAAGTGGGGATCGAGTCCACCGACGCCGGATGCGCCAGCACCTTGTTCTCCGAAACCAGCGCCGCCGCCGTGTACTGTGCGATCATGAAGCCCGAGTTGAGCCCTTCGCCCTCGATGAGAAACGAGGGCAGTCCGCTGAGAGCGGGGTTGACCATGCGTTCGATGCGGCGCTCCGCGATGCCCGCCAGCTCCGCAAGGCCCACGGCGAGGTGATCGCAGGCCTGCGCCACCGGTTCGCCGTGAAAGTTGCCGCCCGAAAGGATGGTGCCGTCCGGAAACACCAGCGGATTTTCCGTCGCCGCGTTCATCTCCGTTTCGACGACGCCGCGCGCGAAGCGCACCGCATCGCGGCTGGCGCCGTGCACCTGCGGCGAGCAGCGCAGCGAGTAGGCGTCCTGCACGCGGCCGCAGTCCTTGTGCGAGGAGATGATCTCGCTGCCGGCGCAGATGCGGCGCAGGTTCGCCGCCGATTCGGTCTGCCCCTTGTGCGGCCGGATGCGGTGGATCTTTTCGTGGAACTGCGTGTTCGATCCCAGCAGCGCCTCAAGGCTCATCGCCGCCGCGACGTCTGCGATCGATTGCAGGCGGCGCGCGTGGTGCAGCGTCCACGCCGCGTACGCGGTCATCACCTGCGTGCCGTTGACCAGCGCCAGCCCTTCCCCTTCCTGAAGCGTGACCGGCTTGAGGTTCGCGCGCTTGAGCGCCGCCGCACCGGAAAGCCAGCGTCCCTTGTGTTTTGCGCGCCCGCGCCCGATGAGCAGCAGCGACAGGTGCGACAGCGGCGCCAGGTCGCCGCTCGCGCCCACCGAGCCTTTCACCGGCACTTCCGGGATGAGGCCGCTGTTGTAGAGAGCGAGCAGCCGTTCCAGCGTCTCCCGCCGCATTCCGGAATAGCCCTTGGCCTTGCTGTTGATCATCAGCGCCAGCACCAGCCGCACGATCGCGTCGGGCAGCGGCGGGCCGACGCCGGCGGCGTGGCTGAGCAAAATGTTTTTCTGCAGTTTTTTGCGGTCGGCCGGAGAGATCACCACATCGCTGAGCGCGCCGAAGCCGGTGGTGATGCCGTAGACCTTTTCCTCTTCGCGGATCGCCTGTTCGATGACGGCGCGCGATCGATCCACTTTTTTGCAGGCCGCGGCCGCGACGCGCAGCGCGCCGCCGGCGGCGATGTGGGGGACGGCGTCGAGAGTCAGCGATTCACCGTCGAGCACGAGCGTTTTCATGACGCGCCCCTCCATTGAGTTGCAGCGTTTCGGACCGCTGACGGGCCTGTGGCGCGTCTCACGGCCAGTCCCATCCCGCCCGGCCGAGAAAATAAAATGTGAACACCAGGCAGGGGAACAGAAAGGGCACAACCGGAAGCGTTTCCTGAGTCGCCAGAACGTATCCGGTTCCCACCGAGCGGATGAAAAAGATCACCGCCAGCACCCGCACCCAGCGCCGGGACCCTTTGCGAATGACGGGAAAGAGCAGCAGAACCATCACGATCACCGCAATCCAGACCACCTCCTTGGGGATCCCCTCGGCGAACGGCGGCATGAACAGCCAGCCCAACACCGCGTAAATGAGGTTCAGCACCAGAAACACGTACGCCGCCACGCGGTATTTCGCGGCGGTTTCCTTATCCATCGCTTCGGCAGCGTCCATCCTTGTCATCCTGATTGATTGCGGTGAATCTCGCATCTTCCGGCAGGCGGCGCGGCGCACAAGAGCGCCCGCTTGCAGTTTGCCTCCGGGTGTGCTATTCCAGTTTCTCCCTCAACCGGGCGGCGGCTCGATTCTCCGTCCACAGCAGCCAACAGAGGTCCATCAAAACGCGCCCTTTGGGGCCGAATTTGCCATGAACATGCCGTCCGTCGAAGATCAGCTCAAAAAAATCCGCCGCGGCGCCGCCGAGATCATCGACGAGAAGGAACTCGCAGAGCAAATCAAAAAATCAATTAAAACAGGCACACCGCTCCGAGTCAAGGCGGGCTTCGACCCCACCGCGCCCGACCTGCACCTGGGCCACACCGTGCTGCTGCACAAAATGAAGCAGTTCCAGGATCTGGGCCACGAAGTGATCTTTCTGGTCGGCGATTTCACCGCGATGATCGGCGATCCCACCGGCAAGTCCGAAACGCGCAAGAGCCTGTCCCCCGAAGAGGTCGAACAGAACGCCCGCACCTACCTGGAGCAAGTCTATCTCATCCTCGATAAGGACCGCACCACCGTCGCGAAAAACAGCGACTGGATGAACCGGTTCACCTCGCAGGACATGATCGCCTTGGCCGCGAAGTACACCGTCGCGCGCATGGTCGAGCGGGACGATTTTCAGAAGCGGCTTGCCAGCAACCTGCCCGTGTCCATCCACGAGCTGCTCTACCCGCTCATTCAGGGCTACGATTCGGTGGCGCTCAAGGCCGACGTCGAACTGGGCGGCACCGATCAGAAGTTCAACCTGCTCGTGGGCCGGGATTTGCAGCGCCAGTACGGGCAGCCGCCGCAGACCGTGCTCACCATGCCACTTTTGGAAGGCACCGACGGCGTGCAGAAGATGAGCAAGAGCCTGGGCAACGCCATCGGCGTGTTCGACCCTCCGGGGGAGATGTTCGGCAAGGTGCTGTCGATCTCGGACGCCATGATGTGGCGGTTCTACGAATTGCTGAGCGATGCGCCCGAGGAGGAGATCGCTGCGCTTAGGAACGATGCGGAGGCGGGAAAGTGCAACCCCAAAGACGCCAAGGTGCGGCTCGCCAAAGAGATCGTGACGCGCTACCACTCAAAGGATGCGGCAGACGCCGCCGAACGGGAATTTGAAAACGTGTTCAGGAAAAAACAGATCCCCGACGATGTGCCGGTGGTGCCGTCCTGGCAGGGCGAAGCGCGCTGGATCTGCAAGGTGCTCACTGAGAACGGGCTGACGGAGAGCACGTCGGCGGCGCGCCGGCTGATCAAGCAGGGTGCCGTGAGCTTGAACGGCGAAAAGGTGGCCGACGCCGATCTGAAACTGGAAGGCGGACGGGATTATTTGATCAAGGTCGGGAAAAAACGCTTTCTGAAGATCGCTGCGGAGTGAGTGTGGGGCAGGGGACTCAGGGCCGGAGAATCCCGGCCCATAGTGGTTGGCCCTTTTGGGCGAATCTCAGCTTTCGCCGTCGCTGACGAGAAAGTGCACCTTGCGGTTTTCCTGCCAGCAGGTTTCGTTGCTTTCGTGGCAGGCGGGTTTTTCTTCGCCGTAGGAGATGACCGCCATGCGCTCCTCTTCCACACCGAGGGACATCAGGAAGTCGCGCACCGCTTCCGCCCGGCGCTCACCCAGAGCCAGATTGTAGTTGTTGGTGCCGCGTTCGTCCGCGTGTCCTTCGATCTGGATCTTCACATGCGGATGGCCCTTCAGATACTCCGCGTGTTTCTGCAGCGTGGATTCGGAGATCGCGTCGATCGTGTGCTGGTCGAACTCGAAATGCACGTCCGCCATGTCCGGGATGGGCACGTAGGCGAGAAGTTCCGCGTCATCGTTTTCGGGCTGCAGCTCCGCCAGCGGATCGGTGAAATCCGAGAACGGCGTTTCCTCGGCGATGGTCTCGACGATCGGCGCCTCGATCTCGATGAGTTCCTGTTTCGGGGCGTAATCCGGAGCCGGTTTCAGCGCGGCGACCGTTTCCAGCGGCCGCGGCACGATGTCCACCGGTTTGTAGCGGATGTGCTGTCCCAGCTTGATCGGATCTTGGCTGTTGGTGATGATGCCGGTTGCTGTTTCCTCCTGCACCTTGAGCACCTGCATCTCGCCGATCACCTGCGGGAACAGGGGCTGGACGCGCGGCTCCACCTCATTCCAGTCCGCTTCAATCACGGTCGGAACGTCGTAAAACTCGAACCGGTCACCCGGGCGCACGCCGTCTCTCGCACCCCGGTCGATGTAGACGATGTTGTTCATGCCCGCCTGGTAGCCTTCACGGCGAAACGCGATGACGTAACCTTCCAGCCGCTCTCCACTGGCTTTCGTTTTCGGCAGCCTCGGCGGCGGATTGAGCTTCTTGTACGGGGTGATCAGCGCCCCGTCGTGGATCGGCTGATAGGTCTCGCTGATGACGGCTTTGGACGTTGTCTCGTTGACCTCCACCACCTTCAGATAGCCCAGCTCCCGCACCATGTAGCCGACGAAACGGCCGACGCGGGAAAAGAACGGTTTGTGGGGCGAGGCGAGCGGCCGTTCGTAATTGGGGATGCCTTCTTTCACTTCGCCTTTCAGGACCGGATGGCGGATGTGGCGGCCGCGGCTGAAAATGGTGAACAGGTCTCCCTCGGCGATGCCGTGCTCTTTGCCCAGGTCGATGTAGACGATCTGCCCGTTCGAATATTGTGTGTGATTGTGGAAATTGTTCAATATGGTTCCGACAGAATCGGTTTCAGTAAGAACGAAACCGGCCTGTTTGAGTTTGTTTTCGGAGAAAAACAGCTCGCTGCCTTCGATGTCCGCATCCGTGGTCCCTTCAAGGATGGAAACCCGTCCCGGATTTTGCTGAGCCACTTCCACAGGCACGAAAGCGGGGTCCAGCGATCGCAGGCTTTCGCCGTCCACGGTTTGCGGACCCATTGCGCCCAGCAAGCCGAATAAAATCAACAGGCAGGAGATGGTGTGCGGACGGTCTCCGGATGCGCGTCGGCGGCCAGTGACGTTTGCAGAATGGATTACGGTCATGATCCCCTCGAAAATAATTTCTTATTGATTTTAAATATGTTACACCATAATTAATGAATTTTATAACAAAAAATAGCGATTTATCCCCTTTTCCGGGGATGGTCCCGCTAGTGGGCGAAAAATCACACGTTTTGGCGCCGAAAGACAAAATTTGTTGCAAAGGGTTGAATTGGCGTAAAATAGTTGAAATCGGCCTTGACAACAATGAAGGCGGGTGAAATAATCCCCGGAAACGAGGCAATAGAAGACTGTTTTCGGCTCTGCGCTTATAACCACTGATTTTTCAGTGGTTTTTTTAAATAGTGCGGGCCATCCGGACGGGAACGCGATGAAAAGAACCTTTCAACCCAAAAATCAGCGAAGAAAGAGGACGCACGGGTTCCGCAAGCGGAAATCCACGGTGGGAGGCCGCAGAATTCTGGCCAACCGGCGGCGCAAGGGGCGAAAACGGCTGACCGTCTGACCCATGGGCGATTTCTCGTTTCGCAAAAGCGAACGGCTGGCCAAGCGGCCCGAATTCGAACGGGTGATGGCGCAAGGCAGGAAGCGGAGGATCGAGACCTTCTGCACCCTGTTCTACCTTCCCAACGACCTCAACCGCCGCAGGCTCGGCATCATCGCCTCAAAGAAGGTCGGCAACGCCGTGGTCCGCAACCGCGCCAAACGCAAGATCCGCGAAGCGTTCCGCCACCTCAAGGACCGGCTGCATCCGGGAGTCGACCTGGTGATCATTTCGGGAAAGGGTCTGGTTTCCCTGCCGTCCTCGTTGTTGCAGAGAAAAATCGAGAAATCGCTTTTGAAAATTCAACAATCGTACTGAATTCCCAGACTCCCGCCCCGCACACGGGTCCTCAATGCAATGCTCAATTGGGTCCTGATCCAGATCATCAAACTCTATCAGAAGATCATTTCTCCCATCATGATCCCATCGTGCCGGTTTCACCCCAGTTGCTCGGAATATTCGGTGCAGGCGCTCAAGCGTCACAATCTGTTGCGGGCGCTGCAACGCATCGTCTGCCGGTTGGCGAAATGCCACCCTTATCACGAAGGCGGCGCCGACCCTCTCAAATGACGCATTCAGATTTCAGCGGAGAATCGTAACTTGGAAAACCGGGTATTGCTGGCGTTCGTGCTGTCACTGGTGGTGTTTGTCGGCTGGGGGTATTTTCTCGCCGCCATCAATCCGCCTCCGCCCGAAGCGGAAAAGAAAAAAGCGCAGTCCAGACAGGCGCAGAAGCAGGCGCCGCCCACGGGCGAGCTTCCCGCCCAGCCCGTGCCGGGAGACACCGCGCCGCCGGCGGTGCCCGGCGCACCGGCCGCCGTTCCCGCACCCGCGCCGTTTCCGGGAGAGGAGAAACTCATCACCGTGTTCAACGGCCGCGCCCGGTTTCTGTTTTCCAACAAAGGCGGCACCCTCAAGCAGGTGCTGCTTCCCGAATACCATAACGACAACGGCGAGGTCGTCAACCTCGTCAACGCGGTGCCCGGCGCCCCCGCCCCGCTGGCGCTGGAAGCGGACGATGAAGCCATCACCTACATATTGCAGAACGCTTTTTACGAGCCGTCCACGGAATTTCTGGAAATCGACGAAGCCAAACCCGAAGGCAAGCTGAAGCTCACCCTGCGTCACGAATCGGGGCTGGAAGTGGTGCGCGAGTTCACGTTCCGCCACAAGCAGTTTCTCGTGCAGGTGAACACCCGCATCAGCGCGCTGCCGCTGGCGAGCCGCAACCTGAATTACCGCGTGCTGTGGGGGCCCTCGATGGGCGGGGCGGTGAGTTCGCAGACGGATTACTTCATCTTTTCCGGTCCCACCACGTTCGTCAACAACGAGCGCATCGAAACCCCGGAAGACGAAATCGGCGGCGGCGTGACGCACAAAGGCGATCTCAAATGGACTTCGTTCCAGAATAAATACTTCGCCGCCGCATTGATACCCGACCAGGGCGCGAAAGCGGCGCGCGTGGAAAAAAAGAACGACGAGCTGTACGTCGGGCTGGATTTCGAATCGGTGCAGTCCGCGGCGTCGGTGTCCTATCTGCTTTATGCGGGCACCAAGCAGCTGCAGGTGCTGGAAGATTCCGGCCACAAGCTGTTCCGGCTGCTCGATTACGGCTGGCTCGGCAACAAGTTCGCGTTTCTGGTGAAGCCCCTGCTCAAGACGCTGGAATATTTTTACGGCATCACCAAAAACTACGGCTGGTCCATCATCATCCTGACCGTCATCATCAAGATCCTGTTTTTCCCGCTCACCCACAAAAGCTTCAAGTCGATGAAGGGGATGCAGAAGGTCCAGCCCTACGTCAAGGTCATCCAGGAGCGCAACAAGAACGACCGCCAGAAGATGAACGAGGAAATGCTGGAGCTGTACAAAAAGCACAAGGTCAACCCGCTGGGCGGCTGTCTGCCCATGCTGCTGCAGATTCCCGTGTTCATCGCCCTGTACCACGCGCTGTTTTTCTCCATCGAGCTGCGCGGCGCGCCGTTCATGCTGTGGATTCAGGACCTGTCCGTGCAGGACCCCTACTACGTGACGCCGGTTCTCATGGGCGCGACGATGTTTTTGCAGCAGCGGCTGTCCCCCGCCATCGGCGATCCGGTGCAGCAGAAAATCATGATGTTTCTGCCCATCGTGTTCACCTTCCTGTTCATCACCTTCCCGGCGGGTCTGGTCATCTACTGGACCGTCAACAACATCCTGACCATCGCCCAGCAGTACTACATCTATAAAATCGCCAAGTAACGCGGTCCGGTGTATCCTGTGCGTGCGCGCCGCCGTTTGAGACGATGCGGTGACGCCCAAACGGGAAAAGCAACATGAACGACACCATCGCAGCCATCGCCACGCCCCAGGGAGAGGGCGGGATCCACGTGCTCCGCATCAGCGGTCCCCAAAGCCGGAAACTGGCGGCCGGCCTGTTTCGCGGCGGGACGGATTTAATGTCCGCCGCCCCGCGGCAGGTCCAGCACGGCGAAATCCGCGATCCCGCGACGGCTGCGTGCGTCGACCGCGTGCTGGCGACCTGGTTTCAGGCGCCCGCCAGCTACACCGGCGAGGATGTGATCGAGATCGGCGCGCACGGCGGTCCTTACGTCGCCGGCCGCATCCTCAAGCTGATCCTCGCTGCGGGAGCCCGGTTGGCCGAACCCGGCGAGTTCACCCGCCGCGCCTTCCTCAACGGCAAAATCGACCTCACCCAGGCCGAAGCCGTCGCCGATGTGATCCACGCCGCATCCGAGAAAGCCCTGCAGTCGGCCCTGTCCCAGCTCAAAGGCAGGCTTTCCCAATCCATCCACGCTCTGTACGAAAAACTGCTGGCGGTCCTGGCGCAGCTGGAAGCGGCCATCGACTTTCCCGAAGAGGGGCTGACGTTTCAGAAAAAAGAAACGACGCAAAAAGAAATCGAAGCGGTGCGCAACGACATCCAGACACTGCTCGCCACCTTCGAGCGCGGCAAGATCGAACGCGAAGGCGCGCGCGTCGCGCTCATCGGCAAGCCCAACGTCGGCAAATCCAGCCTGCTCAACCTGCTGCTGGGCGAGGAGCGCGCCATCGTCACGCCGCATCCCGGCACCACGCGCGACACGCTGGAGGAACGCGTGCGCATCAAGGACATCCACATCAACATCGTCGATGCGGCGGGACTGCGCAGGCATCCGCAAGCCATCGAGGGAGAGGGCATCGAAAGAGCGCTCAAGGCGCTCAAACAAGCCGACCTCGCGCTGGTTGTGTTCGACGCGTCGGAACCGCTCGATGACGACGACCGGCTGTTGATCGCCAAAGTGAACGCAAAACCGCGGCGCCTCATCCTCAATAAATGCGACCTGCCTCACAAACTCGACCTCGACGCCCTGAACGCCGCCCTGCCCGGCGATGCCGGACTCCTGCGCCTCTCCGCCAAAACCGGGGACGGGCTGGACGCCCTCATCGACGCCGTTCACGACGCGGTGCGCCCGAGCGGCGGCGGCGCGGAAGCCGCGGTGCTCACCCGCGAGCGGCACCGGCAGTGTCTCAAAGACGCCGCCCAGGCGCTGGAGCGCGCCGCGGGCTCGATCGAATCGGGGCTCTCCGAGGAGTTCGTCGCCGTGGACGTGCAGGCCGCCCAGGAGCGGATCGGCTCCCTGCTCGGCAAGACCTTCGATGAAGACCTGCTCGATCAGATCTTCGGCGAGTTCTGCATCGGCAAGTGAGCGTTCTCACAGAGTGATAACGTTTTACCGTTGCCCTTCCTTCCGTAAAAAGTTTTTCAGCTTCGATTAAAAGAGATAAAATTTAATCAAAATAGTTTAAAGCTGAATGGATCATCAAAAACATAAACAAACAAAATGGTAACTCCCATCGAAGCATTCAATAATTCCTAAAGAACCTTTGTGCGGTTAGTGTTTTTTTTGACAATCATTTGCATACGGCTATAATGACTTTCAATTTATGAACCTTAAGTTAAACACAGACTCCTTCCAGATCATCGGCGACAGCAAGCCGATCCGAGAGGTCTTCGAAATCGTAGACAAGTCCGCCTGTTCCGACAGCACGGTCATGATCTACGGCGAAAGCGGCACCGGCAAGGAGTTGATCGCCCGCGCCCTCCACCACAACAGCCACCGCGCCAACCAGCCCTTCGTCGCCGTCAACTGCGCCGCCATTCCGAGCGAGCTTCTGGAAAGCGAGCTGTTCGGTTACGAAAAAGGCGCGTTCACCGGCGCCGCCAACACCCGCGTCGGCCGCATGGAACTGGCCAACGAAGGCACCATCTTCCTCGATGAGATCGGCGACATGCCGCTCAACCTGCAGGTCAAGCTGCTGCGTGTGCTCGCGGAACGGGAGATCGACCGCATCGGCGGCACCAAGCCCATCGGCATCGACGTGCGCGTGATCGCCGCCACCCACCGCAACCTCGAACAGGCCATCCAGAGCGGCGAATTCCGCGAAGACCTGTTCTACCGGCTCAACATCATCCCCATCTTCATGCCCCCCTTGCGGGAAAGGCAGTCCGACGTTCCCCTGCTGGTCGATCATTTCCTGGAGCAGTTCAACAAAAAGATCAACGGCCGCAGAAAGTCCATGAGCCCCGACACGATGGACATCCTCATCCAGTATGCCTGGCCGGGAAACATCCGCGAGCTGGCGAATTTCGTCGAACGCATGGTGGTGCTGAGCCCCGGTTCCGTCATCGCGCCCAGCGACCTGCCGGACAAGGTGCTCGGCGACGCCCCGAGAGAGCGCTGGAAACCGCTGGAAGAGAGCGAACCCGGCGAATCGGCGGCGCACGCGCTGCAGCAGTCGCTGCGACGGACCTATTCCGTGGGCGTGCCCGACGAGGGCATGAACCTGAAAATGGCGGTAGAGGAATTCGAGCGCGAGTTGATCCTGGAAGCGCTGGAAAAGACCGACTGGGTGAAGAACAAGGCCGCCAACCTGCTGGGGCTCAACCGCACCACCCTGGTGGAAAAACTCAAGAAGATGAAAATCACGCGCAACCCGAACGCCTGAGCGGGTTTCACTCCCTTTGTTTCCCTCAATCATTTCATTTTTTTTAGTGAGTGTGTTTATCAGCGCGGAATTGAGATCTGTCACCCTGAGCGTGTCGAAGGGTGACAGACATTGCTTTGAGGGGCCGCACCTGAGTGAGTCAAAGGTCTCTGCCTGACAGATTCGCGTTTCACAAGGACGGGATGCGGTCCGGATCAGAAAGCGGGAGCTTGAGTGTGACGATTCCTTAGGAAGGAGGGGACAGCGTCATTCGATCCGGGCTTCTGCCAGTTCCTTGCCAAGCGCGATCGCGTCCTTGACGAATTTCTGGAACGACTGATCGGTGTCCTTGTGCTGCGTCTGCTTGACGATTTTCTCGCCGTTGGCGTCGATGATGAGGTCCAGCACGTTCATGCCGGGCGTCACGTGATGCTTGCGTATCTCGATTCTGATGGTGTTGACGTCCATAAAATCCACTCCGGGAAAGATCGGGTTTTTGCGATTTTGAGGAGGTCAATTAATAGCATTTCAGACCGTTACGGTCAAGACCGAATCCGGCTCCGGCCATAGCGAACAGGTTGAATTGCAATAGCCAACTGGTTTCGACCGTACGATAAGGAAGCGTGAATTTCTAAAGGGGTGGGGGTGCTCCAAAGGGTGCTTCAGCTCAGATGCGCGTGTTGAGCAGCCGGCCGGTGGCCTGTTCGTTCTGCAGCAGGCTCGTGGCCAGGCTCTGGATCGAGGTCTGAAAAAGCGAGAGGCCGCGCTGAAGATCGGAGATCTCTTTGGCAAGATCCGCGTCGGCCAGCTAAATGTAGTGGCCGATTCCGACCGCGTCAGGTTTTCGATGCGGTTGCCCAGGTCGTTGCCGGAGATGACCAGGCGGTTCGAAGCCGCGCCGATCTCGCCGCGTGTGGCGGACAGCGTGTCGCCAGCCTGCTCGAAATCCGCCAGCGCCGCGAGCGCACCGGCCTGGGTCGAGATGTCGGTGCCGTCGACGCCGAGCGTCTGCGTGTCGGTCGCATCGACGACGTTGAGGTTGATTTGGTTTTCCGGGCCGCTGCCCGAACCCGCCTGGATGTCCACCTGCGTCGGCGACCCCGGGCTCAACGAGCCGTCGAGCAGTTTCTGGCCGTTGAATTCGGTCGCGCCCGAGATGCGGTCGATCTCGCTTTTGATCTGCGTGAGTTCCTGGTTCAGCGTCTGCCGTTCCGCATCGCCCAGCGTGCCGTTGCTGGCCTGGATCGCCAGTTCGCGGCCGCGGGTCACAAGGTCGGAAACGTTCTGCAGGCCGCCTTCGGCGGTGCGCACGAAATTGGCGCCCGATTCCACGTTGCGCACGGCCTGCGTCAGCACGCGGATGTCCGAACGCAGCCGCGTGGCGATGGCGTTCGACGCCGCGTCCTCACCGGCGCGGTTCAGACGGCGTCCCGTGGCGATTTTTTCCAGCGTGCGCCCGAGTCCCGACTTGTTTTTTTCAATGATGTTGAACAGCCGCGTCAGGTTGCCCGAATTGAACGATTCGATCATGGAACGCTTGCTCCCGGTTCAAAAGAGAAACGATTTCCCTCTCTTCCACGGTAAGGCCCTGTGCGGGCACTGTCAACGGAAAGTCTTTGACATCAAGATACCGACCCATTAAGGTGAAAAACGGTCCGGCACGGACTATCCTTCAAAATCCGGGTCCTACCCTGAACGCCTGCCCGACCCGGATCTCAAAGAGGCGGACATGAAAATTTATGTCAACGGAGAAGAAGAGACGGGCACCTACCCGGCGGCGACGCTGGGCGAGCTGCTCGACAGCATATTGCAATGCAAGCCCGAGCTGGGAAACTTTTACAGCCGCGTGAGCCTCAATCAGGAGGAAGTCGCCCCCGACTCCGAGAGCATCCGCGAGACCCCCGTCGCCAAAATCGAAACCCTGGAAACCGAAATTTCCTCCCTGCCGCAGATCGTCAACAAGAACCTCGCCAACATCCAGGCCTATCTCGGCAAACTGATCCCCGGAATCGAAAGAGCCGCCGGGCTGTTCCGCTCCGGCGACGAAAAGGAAGCCAACCAGTTTTTCATCCACATCATCGACGGCATGGACTGGTTTTCCCAGGTGGTCGAATCGCTGGAAAAAGCCGTGGACCTCATTCCCGGTTCCAGACGGCTGGACGAAGGCCAGGTCAAGGGCCGTCAGGAGAAGCTCGTCACACTCGTTCAGCAGATGGAGGAGGCGAACAAGAACAAGGACTGGGTCCTGCTCGCCGACCTGCTGGAATACGAGATCCTGCCCTATTACAACGAATGGCAGGCGCTGCTGCCGCAATTTAAGCAGCCGGAATAGCCCCCGGCATCCCGCCTGACCCGCAAACCCCCGCAAGGATCAAGCCGTTCGCTGATTTTCCCCTCTGCACGCCCAAAAAATCGCTTTGTTAAAATTTATTTAAATTTTGGCTAAAGTTTCCGGAATTTTCGCCGATACGGAAACCGTCAACCTGTAACCTTTTGAGAAAATGGGAGATAGGCTGAAAAAGCGCCTGTTCGGCGCGATTGCTTTTATACTGAAATTATAAAAGAGCAAATCATACCTATGCTCCGTATCGGTATCGGGTGGTTAAACTTTAGTTCGGTTTTTTTTTCAGGCTGCGGCCCCGGTTTCAGGGGAAAGCAGACGTTTGAATTTCACAGAGCATGCGTTGAACCTTTTTGGAGGAAAGGATCATGGCACAGGAAGTGAGCGGGCCTTCCGCGAGTCCTCAGAGCCTGTTGAACACCGTGCAGAACCGCAGGCCGGATGCAGGCGAAGAGGCAGCGGCGGAAAGGCCGGAAGCAAGGCAGAGGCAGGAGACCACCGCACGGCCGGCGGACGAACCCCGGCCGCGGGAGGAGAACGTCCGCACCTCCACGCCGGAAGAACAGGTTCTGCTGCGGCGCGAAACCCAGGACACGCCGGGCCAGGCGCGCAATGAAAGCAGCGGGCGCAACGAGGAACCCCCTGTTTCCAACAACGAACGCAGCGAAAGCGAGCGCGGCGCCGCCCGGCAGATCGTCGAGCTGGAACGCGACAACGCGCGCGGCGTGCGCGGATTCGAGGAAGCCGCGAACGAACCGCAGGACGCGTCCCGCCGTGAACGGCAGGTGCGTGAAGAATCCCGCGACAGCGTGCAGAGCGCACGGCTGGAACGCGAACCGGCTCCGCGTGCGGAAACGCGCGCACCGGAGAACGACGGAGCGCAGCAGCGGTTGCGCGAGTTCGAGACCCGCGAACAGGAACGCATCGAGCCGCAGCAGGTGAACGAGACGGTGCGCGAGGAACAGAACCGGGCCGCGGAGAGAGCGGCGGATAAAGAACCGGCTCTGGAAACGCAGACCGTGGTGCAGGCAGGACCGACCGGGCTGGAGCCGCAGACTCCGAAGGAAGAAACCGTGTCCGCCGGAGAGGGAAGCATCGACGACGGCGCTGAAACGCAGGCGCCGGAAAGTGCGCAAACCGAACGCGGTCAGAACATCGACGATCTGATCTGAAGATTGCCGCGCCCGCCGGCGCTGAGCCGGGCGGGCCTAGACAGGTCAACGCGTCTTAGAGGAGACAGCTGACAACAACCAGGTTGCGGTTTTCTTTGCCGAGAAGGAAAGGTTGGCGCCCCCATCTCATGCAAGGAAAGCGCAAGCATCAGCCCCGTTGTTCCTGAAAAGGAGCCTGCCGGAAACCAACCGGGCTGCCCACACAAACAGGGGGAACCCCAGCCGAGTTTTCACGCGCAACGCCGGCGAGGCGGGCGTTTGGCTTGAAACGCACATCCCGTGTCGCACGGGAACGCTTTCTTATCGGCTACCGGTTTCCGGCACTTGAAGGGTTTCCCGGACCCGGCCGCACGGCCGATGAGAACATGCAGCTCACGGGTTTGCCAAATTCATCCCTGCCCGGTTTTTCTTCGGGAACGGCAGGCGGCGCGAATGATGCCGTCAAGCCGAACCGGGCTGCATCCCTGCTTCCGGACCCGGTTCCCAGGCGCAGCGATCTATTGCTCGACGCGCTGTCTTCGCACAGAAACGCCCCGACGCTCAAATCCACAGGCCCCGTCGCTTCCCTGCGGGCGCGCGACGCCATCCGGCTGTTGTCCATCCGCACCCCGACACCGGCCGTTTCCGCGGAAAATACCATCGACAACAGCGAACGCTTCCGCGCACTCAAGATCACACGCCTCAGCGAACTCGCCGATTCCCTGGCGGCGCTCAGAGCCGAAGCCAGCGCCCTGCGCGCACCCGGCGCCCTGAATCTGAGAAGCGCCAAATCCAGCGATCCCGGCCGCATTGAAGCCGAGGCCGGGCCGAATGCGCCCCTGACCCGCGCCGATGTGACCCCGACGCGGCTTGCGGCCGGTGAGGTTCTTGTCTCCGACGTGCAGGCGGACAGCGAGCTGGGATTTTCCGGCAGCTTTTTCATCAACGGCCACAAAGTGACCGTCACCACCGGCGACTCGCTGGCTTCCCTGCGCGACAAGATCAACTTCGGTGAAGACGGCAACAACAACGGCGCGCTGGACGGACCCGAAGACTTGAACGGCAACGGCGTGCTCGACCGCTACGGCGTGGACGGCAACGAGTTCGGCGGCGGCGCGTTCGTGATCGAGGATGTGAACGGCAACGGCGCGCTCGACGGCACCGAGGATGCGAACGGCAACGGCCGGCTCGACGGCGGCGTGCTGGAAACGCGGGTCATCGCCGGCATCCAGAGCGGCCGCCTCACGCTCACCAGCCTCGCCGGCGGCGATGCGCGCATCGATCTCAGAGACGACGATGACGTGCTGCTCGGGCTCGGGTTTTTCGAACGCGACAGCAAAGGCCGTTCCGTGCAGAAGGAAGTGCAGTTCGACACCGGCAACCCGCGCACGAATCTGATCCGCGATCCGCAGACCGCGCGCATCGAAGTGGAAGGCAAAGATCAGACCAGCCGTTCCAACACCTTTGCCAATGTCATCGACGACACCCGGCTCACGTTGAAGCAAACGTCCGATAGCAGGGTGCGCATCGAGGTGACGCTTGAGACCTCGCGCACGGCGTCGCGCATCGAATCGCTGGTCGGCCGCTTCAACAACGCGGTGCGGCGCGTCAACGATCTTCTGGCCGGGACGAAAACTTTTGCGGGCGACGCGGATCTCAAGCAGATCCGGCAAGAGCTGACCGGAACGCCCGAGCAGCGCACCCGCGATCTCAACGAACGCAATGAAAACATCGACAAGGTGCGGGCGGGCCGGGAAAACCAGCGCGGGATCGGCTTCGATGTTGAAAACACCGAAAAGGACCGCGTCGACGCAGTGGCGTTGCAAACGCAGACGCGTGCGCAGAATGCAAACGAAACCGGACGCGGGCTGCTCGATCGTCTGCGCGCCGTCGGCATCCGCACACAGGATGACGACACGCTGTCCGTGAACATCGGGCGGCTCCAGCGCGCGCTGACCGTCAACGCCGAAGAAGTTTTGGACTTGTTCGAAAATCCCGAAACCGGTATTCTTCCCGTACTCGAAACCCGTTTGACTCAGATACTGGATCCGCAAACCGGAATGATCGCGCTCAAGCAGCAGCGGCTTGCCGGGCCGGTGGATGCCGCTGTAAGCCGCGGTGTGCGTGCGTTTGCGGAGAACGCGCAAAGCGCGGCCGCCTCGAAGCTGATCGCGGTGGTTTAATAAAAAAAACAATTTCAGGAGTGCAGCGTGAACTCAGACGATCCGGCAAACATCATCGAAAACTGTTTGCGGCAGGAGAAAGCCTGCTACCAGGAACTGGCCGCGAAACTGGAAGAGCAGGTGGCCGTCATCCAGCTGGAAGACGAGGCCCGTTTGAAAACGCTGATCGAAGAGAAGCGCGGCCTGCTCGCCTCCGCGCAGGAAGTGGAGCGGCAGATGGAAACGATCGTGCTGGCGCTCAACCCCGAGGAACTGGGCCGGGTGGCGCGCGCCAACGAAGGGCTGCGGCAGCAGGTGGAGGACATTTTGCAGAACATTGTAAAAATGGAAAACCACTGCCAGGTGGAACTCAAGGCGCGCAAATTCCTCGTCAAGGATCAGCTGCTCGACATCAAAAAAGGCAAGACCATGCTCAAGGGGTACGCGAACGAAAAGCAGGTCAAATCCAGGATCTCCAAAAACGTTTGAGGGTTTTGAGAGGCTGTCATGGACATTTCATTGGTTCGATTCGAACGGATTTCCAAGGTGTACCAGAACCAGACGCGCATCGCGGAGCTGAATAAAAAAGTCGCGGTGAAAAGCGTGCAGGGGCAGGTGGACCGGGTGACCCTGTCCGCCGAGGCGCGCAAGCAGGCGCAGGCTACGGACGCCGGGGTGAAGAAGACGCGGGCCTGACCGGTTCCGCTTTCATTCCGGCAAAGCCGAAGCAGATCCTTAAAGCTTCGCGTTGCAACCTTCCCGCAATTGCGATACAAAAGACCGGGCGTCCCTCGCTCCGTTTCGTCTTTTCCTCAAACTCCGGGGAAACACCTTGAACCCATCCCAACCCGATACCCGGCCACTACGATGGCCCTTGATCGCGTTCCTCATCGTCGCGGCCTGCGCGTACCTTCCCGCGATGCGCGGCGGCTTCATCTGGGACGACGACGCCTACATCACCCTGAACGAGCATCTCAAGTCGCTGTCCGGCCTGTGGAAGATGTGGACCGAATTCGGCGCGACGCCGCAGTATTATCCGATGACGTTCACCACCTTCTGGCTCGAGTACCGCCTGTGGGAAACCCGGCCCCTCGGCTACCACATCGTCAACGTGGCCCTGCACCTCGGCAACGCGTTCCTGCTGTGGCGGGTGCTGCGCGCCCTGTCTGTGCCCGGCGCGGTGTGGGCGGCGGTGCTGTTCGCGGTGCATCCCGTGCACGTCGAATCGGTCGCCTGGATCACCGAACGCAAGAACGTGCTCTCGGGGATGTTCTACCTTTCCTCGCTGTGGGCCTACCTGCGCTTCGCCGGGCTCGACGACAGCGAACCGCGCGACCCGGACGCCGCGGCGCTTCAGCCCACCCGCTGGGGGCTGTACGGTGTTTCCTGGGTTCTGTTTTTGTGCGCGCTCTGGAGCAAGACCGTCACCTGCACGCTGCCCGCGGTGATCATTCTGATCCTGTGGTGGAAGAAGGAACGGCTGGGCTGGCGGAACACCTTCCTCACCTATCCGTTTTTCGTGGCCGGGCTCGGCATGGCGTTCATCACCGGCTGGATGGAGCGCTTCCACGTCGGCGCGCTCGGCCCCGAATGGGATCTTTCGGCGGTGGATCGATTCCTCATCGCCGGCCGCGCCTTGTGGTTTTACCTCGGCAAACTGCTCTGGCCGCATCCCTTGATCTTCACCTATCCGCGCTGGAACATCGACGCCGGTGCGTTCGTGCAGTACCTGTACCCGCTGGCCTTCCTCGCGCTGATCGGGTTTCTGTGGCGGCGCAGAACCCGCTGGGGCAAAGGCCCGCTCGTGGCGGTTCTGTTTTTCGCCGGCACGCTGACCCCGGCGCTCGGGTTCGTCAACGTGTATCCCATGCGCTTCTCGTTCGTGGCCGATCATTTTCAGTACCTGGCGAGCATCGGGCCGCTGGCCCTGTTCGCCGCCGCGGCCCAGCGACTTCCGGCTGCAATGAAAACCCGCGCCTTTCCGCTGCGCGCCGCCGCGTTGACCGTGCTGGCGCTGGTTCTCGCCGGGCTCACCCACAACCAGGGCCACATCTACAAAGACGTCGAGACCCTGTGGCGCGACACCATCGCCAAAAACCCGTCCTCCTGGATGGCGCACTACAACCTCGGCACCGAGCTGGACAAGATGAACAAAAACCCCAAAGAAGCCGTCCTGGCCTACCGCGCGACGGTGCAGCTCAAGCCCGATCACATCAAGGCGCACTTCAACCTCGGCAACGCCTATCGCAGGCAGGGCAAACTTGCGGAAGCGGAGGCGTCCTACCGCAACGCGCTCAAGCTCAATCCCGACTACGCCCGCGCCTACAACAATCTGGGCAACGTGCTCGGCCTGCTCGAAAGAACAGAAGAAGCCATCGAGGCCTTCCGCGCCGCCATCGCCATCGACCCGCGCTACGCCAACGCCCACTACAACCTCGGCGTGCACTACTCGCAGCAGGGAAAACTGCAGGACGCCCTCGAATCGTTCAAGGCCGCAACGAGGCTGCGCCCGCAAGACGAGCAGGCGCGCCTCGCCATGCAGCTCATGGTCAAGGCGCTGCGCGAGCGGGAGGCGTCCGGAAACTTTGGCGGGCCGAAACGCGTGAAAATTCCCGCGCAAATTGACAAAGAAGGCAAAGCGGAATAGATTGAGCGGGTTTATCCGCGCGGTTTCCAGCGTTGCCTGCACCCGTGCGGCGGTATTACCTTCAAGAGAAAGTGACACCCGGTTTCATGATCTGCGTTCCCATCATCGGCCCCACCCTGTCCAAGGCCCTGGCCGACATCCCGGCGGCCGAATCCATCGCCGACATCCTCGAACTGCGTCTCGATCTCATTCACAACGTCGACCTGAACGCGCTGCTCGCCGCCGTGACCAAGCCCGTCATCGTCACCAACCGTTCCAAGCTGGAAGGCGGTCAGTTCAAGGGCACCGAAGCAGAACGCATCGAAAGCCTGCGCCAGGCGGTCAAAGCGGGGGTGGACTACATCGACATCGAGACCTCGACGCCCAAGGAACTGTTGAAGTCGGTGCTCGAAAACAAGGGAAACACCCAGGCCATCCTTTCCTACCACAACTTCACCAACACCCTCGACGACCTGACGCCCCTGTACGAGATCATGTGCGAGCTGCCGGGCGACGTGTTGAAGATCGCCACCTACGCCCAGGACATCCGCGACAACCTCAAGGTGTTTCAGCTTCTGGAGCGGGCGCGCCGCGAGAACCGCAGGCTCATCGCCCTGTGCATGGGGGAGAAGGGCGAGATCAGCCGCGTGCTGTCGCCGCTATTGGGCGGGTTTCTCACCTTCGGCTCGCTCGACACCGGACGCGAAAGCGCTCCGGGGCAGATCCCGGCCGACACCCTCAAGCGCGTCTACCGCGCCGACCGGCCGCGCGAAGCGTTCAAGGTGTACGGCGTCATCGGCGATCCCGTGTCCAAGAGCATGGGCTACCGCATCCACAACCGCGCGTTTCAGGAATTAGGATCGAACGACATCTACGTTTCCTTTCTGGTGCAGGAGCTGGAAGTGTTCTTCAACGCCTTTAGGGACATCTTCTCCGGACTCAGCGTCACCATGCCGCACAAGGAAGCGGTGATGCCGCTGCTCGATCGCGTCGAGGACACCGCGGCGAAGATCGGCGCGGTCAACACCGTGGTGCGGCAGGGCGGCGAATGGGTGGGGCACAACACCGACATCAGCGGAGCGTTGCGCGCGCTCGAGAAGCACATCGATCTCAAGGACAAAAACGTGCTCATCATCGGCTCCGGCGGCACCGCCAAGGCCATCGGCTTCGGCGTGAAAGCAAGCGGCGCGAGACTGACCGTGACCTACAAGAGCAACAAGCAGCGCGGCCAGCAGCTGGCCGGGATGCTGGACTGCCAGTGCGTGCCCGTGGACGACGCCCGCGACCTGCCCGTCGACGTGCTCATCAACTGTTCGCCCGTGGGCATGCACCCCAACGTCGAGGAAACCCCGTTCCCGACGCGCAACCTCAAGCCCGGCACCGTGGTGTTCGACTCGGTGTACAACCCGCCGGAGACCAGGCTGATCCGCGAGGCCCGCGCCGCGGGCTGCATCGCGATCTCCGGCGTCGAGCTGTTCATCAACCAGGCGGTGGACCAGTTCGAACTGTGGACGGGAAAGAAGGCGCCCGTTCAGGCCATGCGCGACGCCCTGCTCGAAGCGATCGAAAAGTAGCAATTCGGAATTCAATCAATGCGAAAAAAAATATTCACGCTCGGAATTTTATCTTTGAGCATGATTGTTTTTTGTGGGGATTTGAGTTCAGCATCGGAATCTGCCCAAGAAAACAAGGGTAGCCAAAGCACCATTCCAAAAAACATGGTCTTGATTCCCAAGGGCATGTTTGTCATGGGAGCCAGCACCGACGATGGATATGAGGAGTGCATGAAGCACAATTTAGAATGTTTTCGATGGTTCTTTACCAATGAAAGCCCCAAGCATGAAGTCATTTTAAATAGCTATTACATCGACAAGTTCGAAGTGACCCAGGCGCAGTTCCAGAAAGTCATGGGAAGAAACCCATCGAGATACAAAGGAGACAACCTTCCGGTTGAAAATACGTTTTGGAATGAAGCAAATGGGTATTGCCGGAAATTGGGAAAGCGGCTTCCAACCGAAGCGGAATGGGAGAGAGCCGCCCGGGGTGGCACAACCACCCGGTATTACTGGGGAGAAGATTTTAAGACCGGTTATGAAAACTTTTGCGATAAAAACTGCCTGGATGATTTGAGACTCACCCAATACGACGATGGTCATGACACTTTAGCACCGGTAGGTAGTTTCAAGCCCAATCCCTACGGACTCTACGACATGCTGGGAAATGTCTATGAATGGGTGTCGGACTGGTACGACGAGTTTTATTATCACGAAAAGGACATAACCAATCCCCAGGGACCCAAACGAATCGAGCCTGAGGGGGTAGAAATCAAACGTTTTACTGAAAGTTACGAATGGAAGCCAAAGACAGTGGACATGGGAGCAAAAGTCATTCGTGGCAGCTCCTGGGATAAAGGGACATGGGGGAGCATGCGGGTTTCCGCTCGTCTTTGGGATGCGAGTATCGATAAAAGGGGAGCTTACAAGCGGTCTGTGGGGTTCCGTTGCGCAATGCCTGCAAAATGAAATGGGAAGCTAGCCGTTCGGGCCGTAGCGGGGGACGGTGGGATCGACGAGCTGCGACCAGGCGTCGATGCCGCCTTGCAGGTTGTGCACCTTTTTGAAGCCCGACTCCATGAGGATCTGCGCGCCGGTGTGCGAGCGCTGGCCGTGATGGCAGATGACCACGATCTCTTCCTCGAACAAGAGCTCCTGCACCCGGTCCGCCAGCTCCCCCAGCGGCAGGCACACCGAACCTTCGATGGCCGCGAGCGAAAATTCCCAGTCCTCGCGCACATCCACCAGGCAGATGTCCTCGCCTTGTTCGAGGCGTTCTTTCAAGGTCACAGGATGGATCAGCGAAACGTTCTGTGAATTCACCGGTTACTCTCCCTCGTCGCGGGCCGTAAAACCAAGCGCGCAATATCAACGGTTTTGATTTGCAGAAATCGGTACGACCGTTACATGAAAAAAGATACACCTTCATTGTAACAAGTAAGCCCGGCGCGGGTCCGCCGCCGCATTGGCTTTGAATATGGGGCCGTTCTGAATATACCGCAATAATGCGTCGGTTCCGGCATCGAACTTGCTCTTAATACAGCAATCCAAAAGCTAGTGGTTTGAAACCGGAAAACTCCGGAAACGGAGTTTTCCCCTTTCCGCGCACTCGGGACGGGCCTACCCCTCCAGGTCCGTCCCGGGCCCGCCACTTCTTTTATTGAAAGCCGATCCACGGCCAGTACACCTTCAACAGAAACAGGTAGCATCCCATGCCCAGCAGGCTGAGCAGCGTGCCCGCGCGCACCATGTCGGCGATGCCGATGTAGCGCGACGAATACGCCAGCGCCGAGGCCGGCGTCGCGATCGGCAGGATGAAAGCGAAGTTGCTCGGCAGGATCACCGTGAGCGAAACCAGCTGCGCGCTCAGGCCGTAGGCCGGGGCCATGCTGATGGCGGGCGGCAGCAGGATGGCGATGACCGCCGAGTTGCTCATGAACGTGGTGAACAGCGTCGAGGCCAGCGCCAGCAGCAGCAGGTACACCACCGGCGACGTCACCGTGCCCTCGAAGAAATACCGCGCCAGCCACAATGCCGCCCCGGACGAGGACATCACCTCACCCAGGCAGATGGCGCCGCCGTACATCAGGATGATCGCCCAGTTGATGTGCGGCTCCACCAGGCCCCAGTTGATCAGGCCGAACCAGAACAGGACGACGATGGACAGGATGGCGATGTTGGCGATGCCGAGCGCGTCCCCGTAGGCGAACCAGAAAAACAGCGTCAGCCCCATCACCGCCGCCACGCCTTTTTCGCTGAACGTCATCAGCCCCAGGTCCTGGGATTTTTTCTTCAGCACGGCGCGTGCCGGCTGGATGTCGGCGAGGTCGCTGGGATACAGAAAACGCAGCACCCACCCCCCGCAGACGAACAGCAGCAGCACCAGCGGGAAGCTGAGGTGTGTGTATTCGAGGATCCCGATCGTCGCCGCGTTTGCCGTGGACTTTTCCAGGATCTCCACCGCCAGCGGCACCCGGCCGCCGCCCATCACGGTCATCGCGCCGCCCACGATGCAGCCCCAGGCCATCGCGAAAAACAGCGCCTTGGCGAAACGCGAGTCGCCGCACTTGAGATTGAGCACCTGCACGATCTCCATCAGAATCGGAAACATCATCGCCGCCACCGCGTGTTCGGACATGAAGCAGGAACTCACCGCGCCGAAGCAGTAGATCGACGTGATCAGTTTCTGCGGCGTGCCGCCGAACTGCTCCATCACCCACATCGAAAGCCGCGTGCTCAGCCCCGAGCCGATCATCGCCGCCGACAGGATGAACACGCCGAGGATGAAGAACACCGCCTTGTTGCCGAAAAACGAATACACCGCCGAATCGGGCATGATGCCGAGCAGCGGGATGAGCGCGATGGCGAGCAGGCTCGTCACCGAAAGCGGGATCAGGTTGGTGGACCACAGGCTGACGCACAGGAAAAACACGCACAGCACCCTGTAGCCTTCCGGCGAGAGGTCCTGCGGCCCCTCCTGGTTCAGCAGCACCAGAAACAGGGCGAACAGCAGCGTCAAAAGCAGCGGGCGGCGCAGCCGGTCGAAGGCCACGATCCACAGCGGCCTGCGGTCGACGATGATGTTGGAGTTGTCTTCCGTCGTCTGCATGGAAAACCGGTCGGGTTGCGAGTGTGGACCCGCCTTGCGGGCCCGCGTCGGGCGCGGCGTTCCGCAAAAGCCGGGTCGAAAACGGCGATCGTGATAGAGCGAATCGGCTACCCTACATCAAAAGGGCAATGCTTTCAATGATATTACAGAAAACCGGGAGGGAGGCAACAAATCAGGCGGGGAGGGCGCGGGGGAGTGTCTCCACGTGCAGAAAAGCGTTGTTTTAAGCCAGGTAAAAGAAAATGGGTCGCTTGAGGAAGAAGAACGCGCGGTCGCAATATGCCGGGCGAACTTCAACCGCTGTATGGGATTGGCCTATTCTTCCCGGGCAGGGCCCGGCCGAGCGCCTCCACGCGCAACAAAACGTTCTTTGGACGTGTGCCGAAAAAACTCAAGATGCCGTTACGGGTTGGACTTATTCCTCCCGGGCGGGGCCCGGTGAGACCTGGTCGATGGTCCACAGATCGCAGGAACCGCAGGTGTCGCGGTAATGTTCGCGGAATTCGTTGAACTTGCCGCTCTGCCAGATGGACTTCAGGTCCTCCGACAGCACGTTGCCCATTTGCGCCTGCGGCAGCAGGCAGCACGGCGTCACGTGGCCTTCGCGGCTGATGTAGGCGTTGTCGAAGGTCTTGAGACAGTATTTGCCGGAACGGTGCAGCCGTTTGCGCAGCAGCCGGTACGCCCAGCGCGTGGGGCCGCGGGACACCGCGTACTGCAGCCAGTCGAGCTGCACCCCCGCCGCGTCGGCGGCCGATTGCGCGGTGCGGTAAATGCGTTTTTCCGCGTCCGGGCCCGGTCGCTTCAGATCGGGCGCGTGCGCGTTGTCCAGCCGTCCCACGTTGACCGTCTCGATGCCGAGCTGCCCGGCGAAACGGATCACTCCGTACAGGTCGTCCTCGCAGCCCGCGTGCAGCGTGGCCTGGAGACGCAGAGACAGTTTCGCACGGTCCCGCCGGGCGGCGAGGGTCTCGATGTTGCGGTTCACCGAGGCGTTGGTGTGGCCGTGCTCCACGTTTTCGTTGCCCGCGACGCTGTCCAGCGAGAAGGTGAGCACATCGAGGTCGGACTGTAAAATCCGGTCCACGATGTCAGGTTTTGCGAACAGCCCGTTGGAGGTGATCAGCACCCGGTGGCCGCGCACCTTGCAGTAGGCGATCATCTCGAAGATCTTGGGATGCAGGAACGGCTCGCCCCATCCGGTGAGCGTCAGCGGCTCCCGGTCCACCAGCCGGTCCACCACCTGCGTGAAGGTGTCCCATTCCATGTGTTCCAGGTGGATGGGCAAATCCTCGCGCGGGCACATGGGGCAGTCCATGTTGCAGCGGTTCGTGACCTCGATCTGCACGTTTTTCGGCTTCTCGGGCAGACGGTAACGCAGCCGGTCGAACGTCTCCCGCGCCAGGTTCAGCATCGGGCCGCGCCGGGGAAACCGGCGCCCGCGAGACGCTGCGGTTCGCCTTCCCAGTCCTGAAATTCCATCATTTTCAAAATTTTATTCGTCCCCCGCGGAGAAAGTGGTATTTTAAGGACTTTACGGACGTTTCCGGAAAAACTGAAGCCGGGCCCCGCCCGGTGAGCGCAGGTCCTGCCCGAAACGGCGGTTGGGAATTTTGGGGGTACAATAAAAGAACGTATCCTTCTTAATGCGCACGGCGGCCCGCCCCGGTGTCCCGTCCGGAGATCGAAATCCCAACCCGATACGGCATTTTGGGATTTCAGGCCGCACGGCATAAAATACGATTCCACAGCGCGCGGAGGCACTCCGCCCGGAGGAGATAGAAAACATGGCAATGACGATCACGGAAAAAATACTGGCGGCGCACGCGGGCAAAGACAGCGTGCGTGCGGGCGACAACGTCTGGGTCAACGTCGACGTGCTGATGACCCACGACGTCTGCGGACCCGGCACCATCGCCATTTTCAAAGAGCAGTTCGGCGAGAACGCCAAAGTCTGGGATCCCGAAAAGGTGGTGATCATCCCCGACCATTTCGTGTTCACCGCCGACACCCACGCGCACCGCAACATCGAAATCATCCGCGCCTTCGTCAAGGAACAGCAGCTGCCGTACTATTACGATGTGGGCACCGACGACTACAAAGGCGTCTGCCACATCGCCCTCGCCCAGGAAGGCCACAACCGGCCCGGCGAGGTGCTGTTCGGCACCGACTCGCACAGCACCACCAGCGGCGCGTTCGGCATGTTCTCCGCGGGCATCGGCAACACCGACGCGGCGTTCATCCTGGGAACCGGCAAGCTGTGGGTCAAGGTCCCCGAGTCGATGCGCTTCGAGTTCACCGGCACCTTCCCCGATTACATCATGGCCAAGGATATATTGTTACAGGTGATCGGCGACATCAGCGTTGACGGCGCCACCTACCGCAGCATGGAGTGGGCGGGCGACGCCGTCATGAAGTTCTCCATGGAAGAGCGCATGACGCTGTGCAACATGGCGATCGAGGCCGGCGGCAAGAACGCCGTCATCCAGGCGGACGACGTGACGCTCGATTACGTGAAGCAGCGCACCGACAAACCCTGCACGCTATACGAGTCGGACCCGGACGCCGACTATTATTACAAGAAAACCTACGACGCCTCCAAGATGGAGCCCATCGTCGCCAAGCCGCATTCGCCCGACAACAAGGCGGTCGTGGGCGAGTGCCGCGACGTCAAGCTCGACCGCTCCTACATCGGGTCCTGCACCGGCGGCAAGCTGACCGATTTCATCGCCGCGGCAAAACTGCTCAAGGGCAAGAAGGTCAAGATCGACACCTTCATCGTGCCCGCGACCCGCGAAGTGGAGGCGGACCTGCACACCGAGACGATCAACGGCGAGCCGCTGGTCAACATCTTCAAGGAGGCCGGCGCCCTGCTCGGCGAGCCTTCCTGCGCCGCCTGCTTGGGCGGTCCCAAGGACACGTTCGGCCGCACCAACGGCAGCGAAGTGGTGATCTCCACCACCAACCGCAACTTCCCCGGCAGGATGGGATCCAAGCAGGCGCACGTGTACCTGGCGTCGCCGTACACCGCCGCGGCGTCGGCCCTGACCGGACGCATCACCGATCCCAGGGAATTTTTGAACAACTGAGCAGAGGAAACAGGATGGAATCCATTATTGAAGGCCGCGCCTACGTGCTCGGGAACGACATCGACACCGACCAGATCATCCCCGCCGAGCATCTGGTGTACAGCCTTTCCGATCCGGAAGAGAAAAAGAACTACGGCAAGTTCGCGTTGTCCGGCGTCCCCGGCGACGCCGCCGGGCTGCCCGAAGGCAACCGTCCGTTCGTCGAGGAGGGCCGGTTCGAATCGGAATTCAGGATCATCATCGGCGGCAGGAATTTCGGCTGCGGCTCCTCAAGGGAGCACGCCCCCGCCTGCCTGAAGATTGCGGGCATCCAGGCCGTGGTCGCCGAATCCTACGCGCGCATCTTTTACCGCAACTCGGTGGACGGCGGGTTTTTCATACCCTTCGAATCGCAGAAGCGCCTGGTGGAAGAAATCAGGACCGGCGACGCGCTGACCATCGACCTGAAAGCCGAGACCCTGACCAACCACGCCACGCAGAAATCATATGGACTCAAATCGCTGGGCGAGGTGGCGGCCATCGTGCGGGCCGGCAACATTTTTGAATACGCGCGCCAGGCGGGCATGATCCCGAATTGATTTAATATTTCCGGTTTCAACGTGCAGCGAAGCGAACAGAAACAAAAACGAAGCGTTTGGGCGTGGGCGTTCGTGCTTCTTGTATGCGCGGCGTTTCCCGCACAGGCCGATCCGCCCGCCGCCGATCCGCCCGAGGACATGGTGCTCGTGCCCGATGGCGTGTTCACCATGGGCAGCAGCGACGCCGACATCGACTGGGTGCTGACGACGTTTTTTTCCGATTCGCGCGAGTGGTACCTGGACGAAACGCCGCAGCGCAAGGTGTACCTGAAGTCGTACTACATCGACAAACACGAGGTGACCAACGAGCAGTACCGGCAGTTTCTCGAAGCGGTCCCCGGCCGCGAACCGAAGTTCTGGGACAACACCCGCTTCAGCCAGCCCGATCAGCCGGTGGTGGGCATCACCTGGCAGGAGGCCGTGAAGTACTGCAAGTGGAAAGGCAAGCGGCTGCCCACCGAAGAAGAGTGGGAAAAAGCCGCCCGCGGCACCGACGGCAGGTACTATCCCTGGGGCAACGAGAACGACGCGACCCTGTCCAACGTGCGCGGCATGGAAGACGGCTTTCGCTATCCCGCACCGGTGGGTGAAATCGAGGAAGGCAAAAGTCCTTACGGCGCGTTTGATATGGCGGGCAACGTGTTCGAATGGACCACCGACTGGTATCTGCCGTTCGAAGGCAACCAGCACGAAAACGATATGTACGGCACCGAATTGAAAGTCATCAAGGGCGGGTCCTGGCAGTCGAACATGGACCTCGCCCGTTCGGGTATCCGCGGCAAGGCCATTCCCGATCAAAGACAGAATTACATCGGCTTCCGTTGCGTCTTGAGACCCTGATTTGGAGAACAAAACGATGCACAAACTATTGAAGCTGGCGATCCCGCTGGCACTGGTGTTTCTGATCGCCGAGCTGGGCACGGCGGCGGATCGGGGCGGTCCTCCCGGCGGCAAAGGCGGCAAGCCCGGCGGCGGCCATCACGGTTACGGGCGCCCCAAAGGCCCGCCCGCGGACATTCCCAAGCACATTCAGCAGCGCACCAGCCCGGACGGCAAGGGAATCAATCTCAACGGCTCGCAGATCGGCGTCAAGGGCATGGCCGTCCTGGCGAACACTCCGGAGTTGAAAAACGTCGTTTCCCTGGCGCTGCACGGCAACAAGCTGGGGGACGAGGGCATGAAGATCCTGGCGGGATCGGATACGTTTGCCAACGTTGAGAAGCTCAATCTGTGGGGCAACGGCATCACCGCCGCCGGGGCGAAACAGCTCGCGGACTCGCCGCACCTGAAAAACCTCAAGGAACTCAAGCTCACCCGCAACGGCATCGGCGACGAAGGCCTGATCGCGCTGATGCAGTCGCCCAACATCGCCGGGCTGACCCTGTTGAGCGTGGACGGCAACGGCATCACCGACGCGGGCGCCAAAGCGATCGCCACCTCGCCGCATCTTGGCAATCTGAAAAGCCTCGATATCTATAAGAACCAGATCGGCGCTGAAGGCATGCGGGCCATATTGCAATCGCAGAACTTGAGGAACCTGGAAACTCTGGAAGCGGTGAACAACCCGATCGACATCGACACCGCCCTGGCGATTGAAAAAGCCGCGACGCTGCCGAAACTCAAGTTCATCAACATCATCCCGCAGTGAACCGGCCTCCCGGCTGAGATCACGCGCTGCCGGAAAGAAAAAAGCCGGTCCGGAACATTCCGGATCGGCTTTTTTTTTCGATTCGAGTTTAGAACCCCCGGTCTGCCGTTCAGGTCGCGTTCTTGTCGCTGGCCTTAGGCGCGAGCCGGTTCAGCTCCTGCATGAACTTCTTCGCCGCGGGGGGCAGGGGGATGTCCTTCTCTTGCAGCAGGATATCCTGGGGCGTGTAGGCGCCTCCATATAGGCTTTTGTTGAACCCTTCCAGGTTGTTGATCATGCCGCCGCCCGGCGAAATGCCCACAAACGCCCCCTGCGCGCGGGAATACACGTAAAGATCGCGTTTGCTGAGGTAGGGGCGGACGGTTTTCGCGTGCATTTCCATGGGCCCGTAGGCCGTGCTGATCTCCTGGCCGAACTGGTAGGCGGGGCGGGTCAAAGCAGTGCGGCCTTTATCCGACACCACCACGAACACCATGTCCCAGGCGGTGAGCCCGGCCCACTGGCCGAACGTCACGCCCATCAGTTTGTGGAAGACGGGCGGCCCCCATTCTCCGGTATCCGGCGAGCGCAGAGACACCACGCCGTTGCCGAACGCCGCCTTGCTCGTGTATTCCTCCTCCACCACCAATGGAAACAGCGCGATGCCCTTGGCGTGACCGAGCATTTCCTGGTTCACGGTGCGGTGCGGAGCGTGGATCATGCCATTGAGCAATTTGACCGCTTCTTCCAGCAGGTATTCCTGGTTGGACACCGACGAGGAGGTGGAAAACAGCCCCGCTTCTTCCGCACGCGGCGCGTTCGCGGCCGAATCGGCGGCTGGCGCGGGCGGGTGCGTGCAGGACAGAACAAAACACGACAGGATGAATACAGAGACGGAACGAATCATCATGGCCTCCTCCGGAATTTGATTATGGGACCAATATTAGCACAGTCTTCTGTCAGTTTTGGTGATTTTAGTTATAATTTTTATATATTTTTGTTATGATTAATAAAGGGATACGCGGAAATCAGCGTTTTTCCTTCCGCGCAGCGTTGCTCTAAATCTATATAGTTCAATGGATTTGGTGCGGGGTGCGGCGGTGATTTCATGCTGGCCCGGTCTAGGCCCGCAATCCGTGCGGCGCGACGGCTCAGGAAACGAGTATCGGATCCTGGCGGCGCAGATAAGCGTTGCGGAGCGTCCAAAAAGGGACCCGGCTCCCTGCCGGGAAGGCCGCTCCAATACGGATTCCCCGGCGGCTACGGGCCGCGCCCCATCTGCGAGCGGGACTTCGGCTCCGGGCGGCGCCTGAAAAGTGAGGTCCGCGTCCCGGTTATTGACCAAATGGCCGGAAAAGGAGGGAGGTTATCTGGTCAATAACCGGAGAACAAAGTTTTGGAGATTAAACTTTGCTGGCGGACCTTGTATCGTCAATCCCTTTCGGGAATTTCGAGGTCGTTTCCCAATCGATCGCGCTTTCTGTCCAAGCCCCAATGCGATCGTAGCCCTAAGATAGTACCTCGAACGGGGTAGGACAAGGATGCGAGTCACAAAAAAGTGTGATTCAAACAACATTTGAAATCAGGGGCTTTAAGCCGTGTTCGCGCCGATTTTGCAAGCATTTGCATAGGGCCTCCGAAACGCAATATCCGCCCTCTTAACACGGCCGTTTCCGGCGGCCGCGGGGGCCTCAAAAAACGGTCTGCAAGGCTATGAATAATTGGGGGTTATCAGAGGGGTGGTTAAAGGTTGAATCTCAGGATAAACCGGGTATAATTTCACCGATTCAGGGGGGCAGCTCTTGATCACTCTCACCGCCTCAACCGGATGGCTAGACACTTGAAATCAAACATTCACTGGATACCCTGCTCGCTACTGGCGCTGTTCGTGTGGATGGGACCCGCAACAGCCGCGGCCGGAAAGTTCGACCTCGCTTCCAGCTACCAAAAAAAGGAAGTCGGAACGGTTGCGAAAGTTTCCGGAGAACGCGTCGCGCGCCTGGAACGCAAGGTGCCCACGTCGCCCCTCGGCTATTACCAGATCGGCCTGAAGCTGAGCAAGCTCGAGCGCTACAGCCGCGCCATCCAGTATTTCAACAAAGCCATCCAGCTCGATCCGTACTTCACGGAAGCCCACCTGAGCCTGGGCATCGCCTACTACAACCTGAAAAAATACAATCTCGCGCTGCATCATTTTTCCAGCGTGTTGAAAAACGAGCCCGACAACAGCCCGGCGAACTTTTTCTCGGGGCTTCTGTACCAGCGCAAGGAAGACTTTGGCGCATCCAACGCGTTCTTCCGCCAGGCAATGGGACAGGATCGCGAATTCAACCAGCTGGCCCTGTTCAACATCGGACTCAACAACCATAAAATGGGCGAGAGCCGCAAGGCCAGGGACACCTTTGCACTGGCGATGCGCGTCGACCCCCGCAGCGAGACCGCGAAAAACTCCGAGCAGTTTCTCGACATCCTGCAGGAGCGCACGGTGGAAAGCAGCAGCCACCGCACACTGGGCACCAGTTTCGGATTTTCCTTTCTCGACACCCCGGTGGATGTGGAAGACCGCGATTCGGTGCTGCCGGGGTCTTCGAAACAGATTTCCTGGCTCGCGGACCTGAAAGGCAGCTACGACTATTACGAAAACCGCGACATCGGTGCGGAGACCGGTTACGGCCTGTTCCAGCAGCTGTATCAGGACCGTCAGGATTTGAACCTGGAACTGCACCGCTTCAACCTGGGCGGCGGCCGGAAGGTCGGGCGGTTCGACTTCAACAGCAACTACAGCTACACGGTCAGCACCCTGGATGAGGACCGGTTTCTGGGCATCCACAACATCAATCCGGGAATCGGGCTTTCGCTGCTGAACAATTCCTACACGTTTTTCCAGTACAGCTTCCAGGACAAGAAATACTTCACCGACGACCGACGCGATGCGGTGAACCACGGCGTCGGCCTGGATCACTTCCTGTTCTTTAAAGACCGCAAGTCCTACATCTCCATGGGCTACCGGCTGGAGTCGGAAAGCGCCAAGGATGAGGAATTCGATTATCTGGGCCATCAGTTCGCGGTGCGCTACAAAGTGCCCGTCCTGAGGCAGGCCCGCTTCGGCATGGCCGTGGAATACCAGCTCAGGGATTACGACAACATCACCCCCGGTCTCGGCGCACAACGCGAAGACAAACGGCTCTACGTGAAGATGGGGCTGTCCCAGGAAATCATGAAGCGCCTCGACCTTAAACTGGACTACCAGTACATCAACAGCGACTCCAACCTGTCGAGCACAAACTTCGACGAGAACATCCTGCAGTTGGGCTTCGAGTTCCGCATGTGACGCGGGCGCGCCCGTCCACCTCCATCAAGTACCCACCCCTCAAAAAAAATTGCGCATAGAGCCGCGCTTTCCCGCAAGGGAGAAAAGCGCACTTCGATGCGTCTGTCTGGTTGAAAGCATCGACAGGCCCGTGTGAGGCCCTGTCCGGGCATGAGAGAAGCACTTCGGCAGTGTGTCACCCATCACCGCCTTTGAAGAATCGATAGCGGCTGTTTGCCGCCTGCTGAGGGGCAATTGCAAAACCCTGCCTGGCCGGGAACGCATAAAAAAAAATAGTCACACGGATTTCTTTAGTGAGGTCAGGCTTTGCTTACGGATTGGGAACCGTTCTGTGCCGAACTCAGAGCCGGATTGAGTGGCTTTCAAGGGGGAGGGGGTCAGGGGGTTGCGGATTGCGACGCGGGAGTCTGCAGCATCTGTTTGGCCGCTTCGTCCGCGGCCTTCTTGCCTTCCTGGACCGTCATCTTGCGCGCTTCTTCCTTGGCTTCCTTCGCGGCTTCTTCCAGCGTGGCTTTTTTTACTTCCTTGATCGCCGCTTCCTTCGCGGCCCGGTGCGCTTCCTTCATCGCATCCTGAGGCGCGTTTTCCATTTCGCGGGCCGCATCCACCGCCGATTTTTGAAACACCATGCCCGGGGCTTTTTTCTTTTCGTTTGCCGGCAGGTTCTGCTGCGGCGTTGCCGGCGTCTTCGAGGCCAGGCTGGACTTGGCCGGCTGTTGGCCCGTTGTTTTTCCATCTCCGGGATCGCCGCTGTCCTGAAAAATCTTGCCCTTGTTGGCGAGGCGGAACTTTTTCGAGGCGATGGCGGCCTCCACGGCCATGGAGCGCGTGATGCCCCGGTACACGTCCACCGTCGCCGGCGGAGAGGTTTCCTTTTTGACCTGCTGCAGAAGTTCTTTGCTGGCGGGTTTCACTTCCGTGGTCTTGCCGTCCTTGTCGATCTGGTGCACCTCGCCCTGCGTCACCGCCACCGGCTTGCCCAGCTTTTTGTCCGGCAGCACCGGCATCGTTTCGATGGTGCCTTCCAAAACAACGAACGTGGTCTTGCCGTCCTTATCCACGCTGACGACGAACTCCGTGCCCCGGACCCCGGCGATCCCCACCGGCGTGACGACCTGGAACGACGATCCCTTGTCCTTTTTCGCTTTGGTGACGACGAAGCGCACCGCCCCCAGCGAGACGTTGATCACCGTCTGCCGCTTGTTCTTTTCCGGGTCGTAAATATGCTTGGAAATGTTGACCTTGGCGTTTTCCGCCAGCGACAGCGTGCTGCCGTCGTCGAACGTGAAGGAGGCCTTGGAGTTCACCGCGGTGTCGATGCGGTCGTTCAAAAACACCGGCGAAGCCAGCTGCGTCCGCCGTTTGAAATTGTCTCCCTTCGAGGTCTGGTACACCTTGCCTTCCACGCCGGTCGCAAGACCGATGTCCTTCGAATCGACGATCCCCGCATCCTTAAGGAACAGCTTCTGCTCCAGCAGGCTTTTACCCGACGGCGCTCCCGTGAAGGCGTAGATCAGCGTCACGTACTCCGCTTCCTTCAAAACGGTTTTCTGCTCCTTGCCGTCGAGAACCGGGAATCCGGCTTTTTTCAATTTCAGGGCCGTTTGGGCATAAAGGGCTTCGTCGGCGAGTTTGGCGTGGTCTTTGGGGAGCAGGGGATTGTCCGGCTGGTGCCGCGCCAGGATGGCGATGAATTCTCCACGCGAGATGTTCTCCACCTGAGCGACGGCGAGCACGCTTCCCGCAACGAAAAGGACGGTGAAAAAGAACCAGATCCGAATCGTACGGGCTCCGTATCGCCTGACGACGGTGCATGAATTTGGCTGGGAGGCATTCATGGGCCGTTTCCTGTGCGATGAAAGAATCACGTCTTGGGGCAGGCAACGATCGAATCATCATGACATTTTTACGGAGAGGGATCAACTCATTAGCCTGTCGGGCTGGAATTTCAATGCATTTGATCCGTTTCCCGAAACCGGGACGGGCGGCGCTGCGGGGCCGTAAAAAAATTTGGTTAAATTCTTGTTTTTAAATCAACCCTCTTATAATCTGAGGCTTGACTTTATCGGATCCGAATGATTGATGGGCACACGGATTTTTCTGTCCCATCTTGAAAGCAGTGTGGTAAGAATTCCTGTCGCACGAACGAAAGAGGCGCGCGCTGCCAATGCCGACTGCCGGGAACATCCGCAATCAAAGTCAGAACAGGTGCAAATGATGGGCCCATCCACGTTTTTTCTGTCATGAAAAAGTCGACGCCTTGGATCATCGGATTCGGGATCACCGCCCTGGTGGTGTTGTCTTACTGGCTGTTGCCGTCCCTGCTGCGTCCCTTCGAACGGATGTATCAAAACACGCATTTTCAATTGCGCGGTCCCCTGCCGCCCGGCCCGGAAGTGGTGATCGCCGCGATCGACGAAAAAAGCATCGACGAGCTGGGGCGCTGGCCCTGGCCCCGCAGCAAGCTGACCGAAATCGTGGAGAAGCTGGTCGAGCGCGACGTGCGTGTGATCGGGTTCGACATGGTGTTTTCATCTCCCGATGACAGTTCGGGAATCCAGAATCTCTGGAAACTGTACCAGGAGCTCGACGCCAGGCCGAACACCGACAAGGGAGTGCTCAAGACCCTGGAAGGCTACATCCACGACTCCGATTACGACAACCAGTTCGCCGAAGTGCTGGGCAAATCGCGGCGGGCGGTGCTTGGCTACTTCTTCCACTTCGATCCCGAAGGCGTGGGCCACCTGTCGGCCAGCGCCATGCACAGCTTTTTCAACAACATCAAACCGGCCCAGTTCGTCGGGTTCATCAAGTCCAATGAAGAGGTCGACCTTTCCGCCATCGACTTCCGCTCCGCCTACGCGGTGGAATCGAATATTCCCGTTCTCTCCAAGGCCGTCAAGGACGTCGGCTTCATCAGCATCGACGTGGAATCCGACCGCTCGATCCGGCAGCTTCCGCTCATCGTGAAGTACCACGACTCCGGAACCCGGCAGGATTATTATTTCCCGCCGCTGGCCGTGCGCATCTTGGAGAAATACCTCGACGGCACCCTGCTGTTCCGTGTCGGCGCGTTCGGCGTCGAGACCGTTCTGCTCGATGGCGAGAGGCCGCTCAAGATCCTCACCAACGAAAAAGGCGAGGCGCTGATCAACTTCATGGGCAAGGGCAAAACCTTTCCCCACTATTCGTTGACCGACATCATCCACGACCGCTACGAAGAGGTTCCCGAAGGCAGCCTGAAAGACAAAATCGTTTTGATCGGCGCCACCGCGCCCGGACTGGAAAACATCAAGCTGACGCCGTACGATTCCGCGTATCCGGGCGTCGAGATCCACGCCACGGTCATCGACAACCTGCTGCACAACAATTCGCTCTACCAGCCCGACTGGGTTCACCTGGCCGACAGCGCCTATCTCATCGTGCTGGGATTCTTTCTGACCTGGCTGTATTCCCGCATCCGCCCCGGCTACGGACTGCCCGCCTGGCTGGTCACGATCACCGGACAGTTTTATTTCAGCCACTGGCTGTTCGTGCACAAAAAATTCTGGATCACCGACGTCTACCCCTTTCTGGAAAACTCCCTGATCCTCGCCGCCCTGCTGTTGTACCGCTACAACACCGAGATCAAGCAGAAGCAGTTCGTGCAGAACGTGTTCAGCAAATACCTGTCCTCGACGGTCATCGATCAGCTGCTCAAAGACCCCACCAAGCTCAAGCTGGGTGGCGAACAGAAAGAACTGACCGCGCTGTTCACCGACATTGCCGGGTTCACCAGCTTTTCCGAAAAGCTCAGCCCGGAAGCCCTGGTGAACCATCTGAACACTTATCTGACCGAAATGACCAACATCCTTTTCAAGTACGAAGGCACACTCGACAAATACGACGGCGACGCCATCAAGTCGTTTTTCGGCGCGCCGCTGCATTTCGACGAGCACGCCAAGCGGGCCTGCTGGGTGGGCATCGAAATGCAGGAACGGCTGGCGGAACTGAGACAGGAATGGAGGCAGGAAGGCAAGCCCGAACTGCACATGCGCGTCGGCATCAACACCGGTCTCATGGTCGTGGGCAACATGGGTTCCAAAAACCGCATGAACTACGGCATGAACGGCGACTCGGTGAACCTTGCGGCCCGGCTGGAAGCGGCCAACAAAGAATACGGCACCGAGTGCCTCATCAGCGAGAGCACCTATGAGCAGGCGAAGGACTTCATCGTGGTGCGCGAACTCGATTCCATCCGCGTGATGGGGCGGGCCACGCCGGTGAACGTGTACGAGCTGATCGGAAAAGCCGGCAACGTGGAAGAGCGGGTCCTCGACATGCTGCCGGTGTTCGGCGAAGGGCTGCGCCACTACAAGAACCGGCGCTGGCAGCAGGCGCTGCCTTACTTCGAAAAAGTGCTGGAGATGTTTCCCGAGGACGGTCCCGCCCAGACGCTGAAAAAACGCTGCCAGGAATTTGAAAAGAATCCCCCGCCGGAAGTCTGGGACGGCGTGTTCCCACTCACCACAAAATAAGCGCAGTCTTCAACGCACAGATCGCATTGCAAAATGTGCCCAAAAAGGCCAGAACGGGGTGAGCGGTTTTTCCTGTTCCCACCCGGCGGGAGCCAGGGGCAAAGACTGCGCATGCAAGGGGGACGTGCGACGTATGCCAAAAGAGCTGGATAGGCAATAAAAGTGGGACCTGTTCCTACCGGGTGGAAGCCTGGTGCTTGCCAATGCAAAGAAAATGTTCGACGTATGCCCGTTACGGGTTGATGGGAGTTAAATGTGTGACCCGTTCTCAGCGGGCGAAAGCCCAAAGGCTGCGCCCGCAAGGGGGACGTGCGACGTATGCCAAAAGCGTTGGATAGGCAATAAAAGTGGGACCTGTTCCCACCGGGCGGAAGCCCGGTCAGATTTTGATTTCGCGCCGCAGGACCTTTTCGTTGAGGATGACGATCTTTTTGCCCTTCACATCCAGGCAGCCGCGCACCTGAAATTCCTTGAGGATGCGTGTGAAGGTTTCGCGCGAAAGGCCCGCCATGTTGGCGAGCTCCTGACGGGACAGCTTGAGGTTGAGTTCCGTGCTGTTGTTTTCCTCCCGGCCGATCTTGTCCTGCAGGTCCAGAAGGCAGCGGGCCACCTTGCCGTAGGCGTCGAAGAAAGTGAGATTGGAGAGGTTTTCCGTCGTGCGCCGCAGCCGGTACGCCAGTTCCGTCAGGATATTCATGGCGAACGACGGAGTTTTCTGGATCAGGCGGATGAAATCCTCCCGGAAAATGATGATCGTGTTCGTGTCCTCCACCGCCGTGGCCGTGGCGCTGCGCATCCCGCCTTCGAGGAGCGCCATTTCCCCGAAAAAATCGCACTCCCCGAACGTTTTGATGATGAATTCGTGATTGTTCGAGTCCACCAGAGAGATTTTGACCAGACCCGATTTGAGGATGATGAGCGAGTTTCCCGGATCCCCCTGATCGAAGATCACCTGGTTTTTCCGGTAGGTCTTCTCGATCGAAATGTTGGCGAGCTCGTCCAGATGCTCTTCGGTCAGACCCGAAAAGATCGGGATTTCTTTCAGAAAATTGTGTTTCGAGACCATGCTTCCACTTCCCATCTTGAGGGTGGCGCTTTCCCCGATGCCCGCCGGAAAGCCTGAAAAATCAAGGGTAAAGGCGGGATTTGCATTCGGGGCCGTATTCCGATTTAATATATTGTCTCTGATTTAAATGAGGAATGCCACGAAATTTATTGCCCTGGACCCAGGCGGCACGAAAGCAGCAGCGACAGGTGCCGGGCGTGCGGAAAAACAACGCATGCTCTAGGCCGGACCGGCCGGATCGGAGGCGAACCCGCCAGCGCCGGAAAACGCAATCCAGCACAGCGCCAGGCCGGCAGGGAACCGGAAAATCGAAAGTGTTTAAAAACAGGAAGCCTCCCCTCCCGTTCGGGAGAGGAGGTGAGGGAATGCAAGGTCCACTGTTTGCTTCCTGCCTGCACGGTGGCAGCAGCTCCCTTCGCCGGGGGTCCCCCTATTGAGCCTTTCCGGCGCAATACCCCCTTGTCAATCAGTCACCCTGATTGATCCTGGCGGAGTTGGAGCTGCTGCCCTGAATGATGGTGGCGCTGTTGCCGGAACCACCCTGCACGATCGTGCTTTTGTTGTGCTTTCCGGACTGCATGGTCGTTGCCTTGTTGTCTTTGCCCGACTGGGTGATGTTGCCTTCGTTGTCCTTGCCGCTCTGGAAAAGACCCATCTCATTGTTCTCACCCTTCTGAATCAGGTTTTTGCGGTTGTTCTCGCCCGACTGCACAATGACCTTGGAGTTGTTGTTTTCGTCCTGAATGACGACAGCCCGATCGCCGCTTTCGGACTCCATCTGCTGCTGATGTTCTTCCATCTGCTTCTGCTGCTCTTCCATCATGCGGCGCACGCGCTCCTGCGCTTCCTGCATCCGCTGTTCGATCGTTGCCCGCGTTTCGTCCCGCATCGCCTGGCCGCCGTCCGCGATCTGCGGCGCTTCCGTTTCAGGCAGGTTCAGATACTGCTGCAGATGTTCCGGAACGTTCTGGAACAGGTGCGGATTTTCCTGCGCGAATTCCTTGAAGTAAGGATGGTAGCCGTAGTCCTCTTCCATGCCGCTGTCCGCCAGGCAGAGTGCCGGTGTCAGCAAAAGCGAGCCGGCGATCAGCAGGGATTGGGCCAGCGAAGGACGGCCGGTCGTTCTGTCATTAAAAAGACGATTCTTTCTCGAACGATTCATGGTTGGTTCTCCAATTGAGAAACTGCAAGATTGATCGGGTAACGTTGCCCGTCAAACAGGCTGCGTCCGGCACAAGCGGCTGCACCCGGTTCATAAGAGCAACGCTGGTTTGCTGTCCCCATCGGGGCTGCGCGGAACCGTGATTCCTTCCGGGCAGCCCCTTGTTGCGTTCAGTTGCCTTGTGAGATCGCGGCGCTGTTGCCTTCGCCGCTCTGGAAGACCGAGCTGGTGTTGCCGTCGCCCGCCTGCGCGCTCGCCGACGAATTTCCGCCGCTGCCACTGCCGCTGCCGCCGCCGGAGTTGCTGGATTCAGCCAGATTGCCGTCGCCGTCCTGCGAGAGATTGCTGTTGCCCTGGCCGGTCTGCACGATGATCTGGTTGTTGTCTCCCTGAATCAGGCTGCCGCCGAATCCACCGCCGAAGCCGCCGCCGATGAATCCACCACCACCGCCGCCGAAGCCGCCGCCTCCAAATCCGCCGCCGCCCTGGCCGCCGGCCGAACCACCCGGTCCTGCCTGACCGCCTTGACCACCCTGACCGCCGGAACCGCCGCCCTGGTTCTGGTCAAAGAAGTTCTGCTGGTCAAACTTGAGCTGATTTTCCAGAAGCTCCCGGTTCATGTCGTCGATTTTATCCTGTTTCCTTTTTTCTTCGCTGAACAGCGCACTTTCCCGGGCTTCGTAGAACTGGTTGAAGGTCGGCCTTCGGGATTCCGGGAACGCGCCGTAGGAGAACTGATTCTGCTGGAACGACTCCTGCTGGTACGGATTGCCGTACTGGGTCGAGTAGCTCTGCTCGTAGACGCTCTGGCCCTGCTGGGCGTCGGCGCTGAGCGGCATTGCGATCAGGGCCGCGGCGATCAGAGCCGCTTTCAGGCCCACAGGCTTTCTCGGGGTGCTGCTGTCGATATTCAAAAAGCGTTTCATGGTCGGGTCCTCGTCGTTTAAAGGTTGTGTGTTGAACGGAAGTTTGAATGCAAAATGTGCGTGCCTTGTTAAATCGATCCGCCTTCGCCCAGAGGATCATCCAATGGGATGTCGGAAATGTTTTCGCCCTTCTCGCGCAGGATGTAGCCTTCCTTGTAAAGCTCACCCTGAGAAGAGAACGCCTTGGAAAATTTTTCCTTCGGCATGGAGATCACCACCGTGCCCACTTTTTTCTTGAGCGAACCGAGCTTCTCGCCGGTGTCCGGGTCGATCAGTTCCGCGCCGGGGGAGTACACATCGAACACGTCACCGCCGGATACCCGGTTGCGCGCGCCGATGTTGGTGTAGAACGTGTCTTCCTGCACCTTGATGATCTTGCCTTCGAACGGGATCTCATTCAGGTTGCGCGCGATCATCTGCGTGGCCTGGTCGATCACCGTCTGCACGGCTTTGTTGAGTGCCGTGTTGGCGAATTTTTCCGCCTCGAAGCCGACGCCCATGTAGCTGACGCCGAATTTGTATCCCGTGCCGCGGGCCTTGCCTTCCAGCCGCACCGAATCGAGAACCTGTCCCGACGTGGTGTCGATGATCCTGAGGATCAGGGCGACGTGCGCTTCCGTGGATTCGGTGCCCACAGTGAAGCCCATGTAGCTGACGCCGGCGCCGCTGCCCGATTCCTGCTGCTGAAATTCCGTGATGGTGCCTTTAATGAGGATCTGCGCCGGAATGACCTGGCCGGTCTGGGCCGTGGTGCTCTTGCGGGCGCGGCCGCTGCGGGCGAAATCCTGCTCCTGCAGGACGTCCGCCAGATTCTGCCGCTCCAGAACCACGAAATTATCGCTCTGCACCAGCGCGTTGGTCAGCTGGTCGGACATGCCGGTTCCCAGGTTGATCTGACCGGCTGCCGTGGTGCGGTTTTCAAAGCGGGATACCGCGACGGTTTTCTTGAACTGAGCCTTGCGGATCACCGGTCTTTGCGGGGCCTCGGGTTCTTCTAATGAATCCAGAGAGTCCTGCTGCGCTTCCTGCCGGCCATCCGAATCGTAGCTGCCGCTGTCCTCATAATTGGTGGCCGTGGTGGAATAGGACGTCCCCACGCCGCCGTTCACGGAACCGCAGCCCGTCAATAGCAGCAAGGCCAGTAATGCCGTGAGATTTAATTTGAGGTTTTTCATTTTGCATTCCCTTTCAAGATCAAACAGTGGATTCTTCCGAAATCAAACTTCTGCTCTTTGTCTTGCAGGGCGCGTGCCAAATGCGAAATCAGCCACAAGGCCTTGAAAAATAAGAAAGTCTGTTTCCTCCACCGGGCGGTTGTCCCGCGCTTGGAATGCATGGAACCATGCATGGAGCCGGCCGCCGTGCAGCCTGACCGCATGCGCGATTCCTTTTTAAATGACTGGAAACACAAGGGATTCGATTTTGGCATGCCGCCTGCAATAGCTAGGGGGCAAGAACGATCGAATCCATCGATTCCGTCATCGACAAAGATAAATGGAAGTCACACAACAAACCCTAACCCAAAGAAAAGGAGACTCACAATGAAAAAGTCAATCACTGCAATCGCCCTGGTAGCCGCGTTCACCATCCTCGCCGCTGGAAACAGCGATGCGTTGACCCTCGAGCGCAAAGGCAAAATGCACCGAGGAATGACCCTGAAAAAAGACTGGAAGCGCTACGGCACGATGCCGATGATGAAAAAGGGATACGGCGTGAAAAAGCACCTTCCTTATAACTGCGGCTTCAACAACGCCACCTCTGCCCAGAACGGGGCTCTGAATGGCGTTTCGGTGGCCATGAAAGGCTGCAACAACAACGCGCATGTCTCTCAGCACGGCCTGTTGAACAACGCCACTGTGACCCAGGACGGCTTCCGCAACAACGCCGATGTGCATCAGCACGGCATCCACAACAACGCCGCCGTGCTGCAGAATGGCCAGCACAACAGCGCCACCGTCGAGCAGAACGGTTTCACCAACAACGCCGTCATCATCCAGGACTGACGGAAGTTTCAAGCACTTTTAAAATCAACCGGGTCTCCATGCCGTTTGCGGCGGGAGACCCGGATTTTTTTTGCCGTTTTTACCCGCCAGCCGATCCTTCCAAATCCGCGGCGCGCATCCCGATTCAACCGGGCCTGAACAAAGAGGGATGAACCCGGAATTTAACCCTTTCACAGCAAAATCGCTATCTCTTTATTGCCGAATCAACACAAAAAAGCAGGTGCGCGGGAGGCAGTGCCATGCCGATTCGGCATGCCGGGCGCGGGCTTCACATAACTCATTGAAGTTTCTGTTCGAAACGGTGGAAACGCGGGTTTCGGAAGAGCGTCTCCACAGAACCGCGTCCGGACATTGAAAGTACGCGTCCCCGTGAAGCTGCCGGCGGGCGGCGCCGCCCGGCCTGCGCGGTCTGCGTGTGGAAGTTCAGGGCCAGGTTCCATGCACGGGGCCATGCATGGAGATGTTGTCCGTGCGGAAGTAGGAATGGGTTGTTTTTAGTTATAGCGTTGAAAATAAAGGTTTTTATGTTTTGGCACGGCGCCTGCAATAGCACATGGGCAGAAACGGTTTGAATGAACCGGAAAAAACACTTTAACCAAACCAACAACAACCAAAACCTAAAGGAGAAACACAATGAAAAAGTCCATCGTCGCAGTCGCACTGATCGCCGCATTCACCGTCGCATCCGCTTCCAGCGCGTTTGCGTGGGAACGCAAAAGCATGAAGAAGTGGAGCCCCAAGAAAGGGTACCGCATGGAGATGCCGATGAAGAAAGGCTACACCCCGAAGCCGAAGCACTTCGATCCCTGCTACTTCCTGCCGGGGAACACCGCTTCCGCCACGCAGTTCGGCTACCAGAACAACGCAGCCGTATCTCAGAAGGGTTGTGCCAACCAGGGCCACATTCTTCAGGGCGGCGCTTACAACAACGGTTCGATCAACCAGCACGGCATTGGCAACCAGGGCCTGATCCTGCAGGGCGGAGTGGGCGACAGCGCGCACATCAACCAGCACGGCTTTGGCAACTCCGCAGTGATCACCCAGAACTAATCCACACTCAGATCTGGAATCCGAACCGGGTTCCGGGCCGCTCAGGCGGCTCCGGGACCCGGTTTTTTTGTGCGTGAAACTCGCCTCAGCTCCGCCGCCGTCGGTGCCGCGGCATGCACCGACCCGGTTTTTTTATGCGTGAAACTCACACCGCCTCATACCAGCTGAATCCCGCTCCTCCTTTCTGTCCCATCCCGCACCACAATTCCGGCCGCGCTTGCAGCGCCTGCCGCCGTTCTATTCAAGCCCGGTTCGTTGCCTTTTCAGTGCCGTAGCCCGGAAACCGGCTGTTGCTAAAACATCGAGCCGGTCTGCATTCCCGGGGCAGGGCGCGGCCCGGCGTGCGCCTGGATATGCGGATCGCGATTCCATGCACGGGGCCATGCATGGAGATGTTGTCCGTGCGGAAGTAGGAATGGGTTGAATTTAGTTATGCCGTTGAAAATAAAGGTTTTTATATTTTGGCACGGCGCCTGCAATAGCATAGGGGCAGAAACGGTTTGAATGAACCGGAACAAACACCCAAACAACAACAGCAACAACCAACACTCAACCTAAAGGAGAAACACAATGAAAAAGTCCATCGTCGCAGTCGCACTGATCGCCGCATTCACCGTATCCGCCGCATCCACCGCCGTTGCCTGGGAGCGCAAAGGCATGAAGAAGCCCATGTGGTATGGCAAAAACCAGGCCGCCGTTGCTCAGAAGGGCTACCTGAACGGCGCTGCCGTCAGCCAGCGCGGATACAAGAACTTCGCCCAGACCACGCAGCAGGGCGCGTTCAACAACGCCACCACGACGCAGCGCGGGAAGTTCAACGTAGGCGTGACGCAGCAGGTTGGCAACTCTTTCGCTAACAACAGCAACATCAGCCAGTTCGGCAAAGCGAACGTTGGCGTGACCCTGCAGAGCGGCGCGTTCAACAGCAGCAACACCACGCAGATCGGCAAAGGCAACATCGGCATCACCACGCAGACCGGTGTGGGCGATCGCGCAGACATCCTGCAGGTCGGCAAAGGCAACGTGGCCACCATCGACCAGCGGTAAGCAGCAAAGCACTGGCGTACATCCCGACCGGGTTCCGGGCCGCTCAGGCGGCTCCGGGACCCGGTTTTTTTTGCGCTTTAGAGGTCGCCGAACGCGCTCAAACCTGCGGCTGTATGGGGGGCGCGTGTTTGGCTCCCACCATGCATGGATGCCCTGAGAACCATGCAAACCGGGCTTTCCCGGCATACCGCAGAATTGGGTAACCATTTGTATATAAAGGCTTATATATTTTGGCACGGCGCCTGCAATACATAGTGGCAGATACGATTTGAAGAAATCGGAAAAAACACAGACCAACTTGTTCAACACACAATCAAAAAAACCTTGAAAGGAGATCACAACATGAAAAAGTCCATCACCGGCATCGCCCTCGCCATCATCGCGGCCTTCAGCCTGTCTCTGGCCGACAGCAGCGAAGCGTGGGAGTACAAAGGAATGAAGAAGTGGAACAGCAAGAAAAGCCACCGCGCCATGCCCATGAAGCGCAGCATGAAGCCGCGGTCCGGCTACCTGCCGTCCTTCAAGTCCACCAACAAGGCGGAAGCGATTCAGAACGGCGCCCTCAACAACGCCGCGATCAGCCAGCGCGGTGACTTCCAGTTCGGCCACGTTGCTCAGGATGGCGTCATCAACAACGCAGAGCTGAGCCAGCGCGGCAACTTCAACACCGGCCTCATCAACCAGCGCGGCGAAGTGAACAACGCCGGCCTCAGCCAGGTTGGCAACTCCAACGTCGGCATCGTGCTGCAGGACGGTGACGTCAACAACAGTCTGGTCGACCAGGAAGGACGCGGCAACATCGCGGTGGTCGGACAGCGCGGAGTCGCAAGCCGGACCGACGTCATCCAGAACGGCGGCGGCAACATCTCCATCCTGACTCAGCGATAATCCACGGGCTTTAAGCCCAGGATGTTCGGACGCACCGGGTTCCCGGACCGCTTCGGCGGTCCCGGAGCCCGGTTTTTTTTTGCATTCACTTAGTTATCAATGTTCTGCGCCTCTACCGGGACACCGCCCACCGCAACAGGAATCATTCCAGCTGCACGCACTTGGGGATCGCTCCCGCTGCAGTCCGTATGCACCGATCCACACCCGCACCATGCATGGCCGCATGCCGGGACCATGCAGGCGAACGCGCTCTGCGAACCGAAGTGATTTTATAACTGATTAAAAAGTATAGAGTTTTCGTTGTAATTCCGTTTGGCACGGCGCCTGCAATAACACTGGGCAAGAGATTTTAAAAACGAAATCTCGTTAGCAAGAAACCAACACTTGTCCCAAGGAGAAAATAAAATGAAACGCCTGATGAACTCGATGATCCTGACCGGCCTTCTGGCACTCGCCCCGGCCATCGCCTCGGGCCATCCGTACCTGACGGCCGAGCCGCCTCTCGAAGATAAAGCCTCCTGGAACCTGTCCCAAGCCGGCATGCTTCAGGTCCGCTACGACATCGATCAGGACGGCACCGTGGATTTCGAGTCCTGGCGTATCGTGACCACGCACTACTTTTCTCCGCATTCTGAAAAAGTGGTGTCGGAGTCGAATCCCAGAAGCCTGATTTTCTCCGTGAGCTACGAAGGAGACGACTACTACTACATCGTCGAAAAGCAGCCCATGTTCTACGCGATCGACGTGAACCAGGACGGGGTGTGGGACCTGATCTACAAAGACACCCTGGGCGACGGTGTGAACGGCAACGAGGAGCTCTACGACCGGCCCTCCGGGCTCAACATCGAGCTTCCCAACTCTTGAACCCGGGCAGCACTTGCATAAGGAGACACAGACCCACGGCGGCTGCAAAAGTGAAGAACGCACCGCCGCAGACATTCGAAGCAGCGTCAACGGAAACTATGTGGGGTAATACTAAGGCTCGCCGAAATTATCCTTTCGAAAGCCTTCCAAATTCCTACCCCGATTCCTTCCCGATTTCCTTCCCAGGAAACGCATTTAGTATTGCCCAACATAGCTTCCGTTACGCATCCCCCGATCACTCACAGGCAACGTGCATTGAGAGCGAACGGGGCGGGCAACCAGGAAGTGTGAGTGCATTGAAAACCCACTGAGCGAAAAGGAAACGATCCATGCAAGCTGGCAGCACACGGAAGCGGAATCAGGAAACGGCGGACGGAATCGTGAACCTCGAACAGGTTCTCCAATCCGAATCGGCCGACACCCGAAACTTGAAATTGTGCCCGGATCCTGCGTGCAGAGCGGTGGTTGCGGCACACCGAACACCCTGTCGGCACACAATCCAGCGATACCGGGCCGAATACTTCTGCTGAGCGGGGGAAACAAGATCCCCGCTCAGCGCAAACAAGAGCAGGCAACCCAAAACACGGGAGGTGAAACGAAACACCGGAACGAACCGCAGACGCCATGAAAGACACCGAATAGGATGCAGTAAAGAAATCGGTGTGGCTTTGCAGGAGGAGAGAGTGAGTTTCAATCGGTTTACTTTGAGACGCTGCGCCGGGTGTGAGGAAGAACCCGGCCGGGCTTCAGAGAGGAATCGATTTAAATATATAGCCGGGTCCGATCGGGCCATTTCCCGGCGAAAAAGCTCTGTGCGTCCCGTCCGGATGGCCCCGGACCGAACGCGACCCCCCCAGGGAAAGGGCTTGATTTTCGCAACTTAGGGAAAAAACCCGGTACGGGCCCGGCCAATCCATTGAACCGGTGACTTTGAAATGAAATAATTCATTTTAACCTTTACATTAAGGGGGGCAATACCATGAATAAAAACAAAAAACTTTTCTGGGAGGTCTGGAAGCAGCGTTTCGAAAACGCGGGACATCCGGCAAAAACCGGCAGGAACGCTGTCGGCAGCGCCGCATGTGGCGCGTCTTTGTTGTTACTGCTGTCGGCGAACGCCCTGGCCCAATGCCCGGAGCGCATGTGCGGCGAAAGCCTGGAAGCGCAGATTCCGGGGATCGCCATTCCGGGAAAGACTCCCATTTGGAATGAAAAAATCGCGGACCTGGCGCGCCAGATCATAAAAAACCTTCCTGCCGGCGAAATGCCGCGCATCGGCGTGATGGAATTCAAAGAAGCGTCCGGGAACCGCGTCACCGATTTCAGCCGCCGGCTGCGGGAAGACATGCTGCTGTATCTGTTCCAGACCGACCGTCTCAAGGTTCAGGGAATATCGGCAGCCGAAAAAAACGGATCGCTGATGCAAATTGCCAAAGTGGACGGTCTGGATTATTATGTCAGGGGCATTTACCGGAACGAAAGCGACGGGCTCAGCGTAAAGCCGCAACTGGTGTCCGCGAGCACGGGTCAGATCGTCTATGACGGGAGCACGCATTTTCCCGCAACCGCGATCTCCGCGCACGACAGCAAGCTGTTAGAGCGCGATCCGATTGCCGGCGCGCCGCTGCGCGTTTCGCGCAGCCTCGGTGGCTATGAAAAAAGCCTGCAGGATCTGATCGCCCTGAAAGCGGAAGGCGCGGACACCGGCGTCCAGTTGTGGACCGACAAAAACCGGTACGGCATCGGAGACCTCATCACCTTTTCCGTGAAGGTCGATAAACCCGGTTACCTGATCCTGATCGAGATCAGTCCGGACGGCGGCGCCAAGGTGATCTTTCCCAATGCGGCCGCTCCCGACAATCACCTGAAAGCCGGCGTGACGCACAACATTCCCCGGCTCGACTCGGGAGTGGAGTTCAAGATCGCGGGTCCGATCGGCAAGGAACGGTTCAAGGCGCTGTTTTCCGAGAGCCGGGAATGGCCGCTGGACATGGTGGAGAGTGAGGGTTTTTACACCATCCGGTCGGGAACGCCCGCGGGCGAGAAAGATCTCAAGGCCCTGGTCGAATCGTTCAGCGGCAAGGCCGAGTCCGAATGGGCCGAGACCATGCTGGAGATCTTCATCCACGAACAGGTGGACCCTGCGATCCGCGGAACCGATCCCGTCCCGCTGGTGGACCGGCCGGACAAGCCGATCGATATGATCGGCACCACCGGCAAGGAAGATCCCGTGCCGCTGGTGGACCGCCCGGACAGACCGATCGACATGATCGGCACCTCGGGAAAAGAACCGGTCCGCTGAGCGCCGCTTAATACGGCCGGGCGGCAGAAGACGCGTGGAATCGCCGTTGCTCACGCCGCCGGCGCAGGCAACAGGGAGACAGGGTGCGAGAAACCGCATGACAGGAAGAAGCAAGCGAATATGAAGAAACAACTGGCACTGGGTGTCATCGGGGCCTTGATCACCCTGTTCTTGAGCATGGTGTTTCAGGACCTCTTCCGGGCCTGGGAGCTCAAGACTCTGGACTTCCGGTTCATCCTGCGCGGCAGCACCGACGCGAACCCGCATCTCGTCATGATCGACGCGGACGACGCCAGCGCCAAGCGTTACGGCGTGTGGCCCTGGGACCGCAGCGTGCATGCGGACCTGGTGCGGTTTCTGAAAAGCGCCGAAGCTTCCGTGATCGCCTACGACGTGCTGTTCGCCCATCCCAAGGAAGAGCGGCAGGACGAAGCCCTGATCCAGGCCTCCAAAGAGGCCGGAAACCTCATTTATCCCGTGGCGGTCAGCCTGGCCGAAACCGGTGAGTCCACCCAGGCGCAGGCATTGACCCCCTATCTCTGGGATCCCCGGCCGGGAAGCGCGGACTTTTACCGCACAGAGGATGTCATCTTTTCCCTTCCCGGCCTGCTGCGCAAAAGCGGCGTGGGGCACATCGCCACCAACCGCGATCCCGACGGAGTCGTCCGCCGCGTTCCCCTCATCGTCCAGCACCGCGATAAATGGATCCCGGCGCTCGGGTTCCAGGTGGTTCTCAATTTTCTCGGCCTCACCTCCGAAGACGTGGAACTCAAAGGCTCCGCCATCGTCGTGCGCGCCTCCCGCAAAGCCGGCATGAAGGACATCGCCATCCCTGTCGACGACAAAGGCCAGATGATCATCAACTACGCCGGCAAGTGGGGTGAAACGTTCAAGCACGCTTCGTTCGCCTCGGTCAACACCGATACCGAGGACAGCGGCGCCGGGCCCGGCTCCGGCAAGGTCGAGGACCTGGCGGGCAAGATCATCTTCATCGCCAACACCATCACCGGCAGCGACGTCAAAACGGTGCCGGTCGAAAAGAACTATCCCGGTCCCGGCATCCACGCCAACATCATCAACACCATCCTGACACAGAACTTTCTGCGCGAGACCGCGCCCTGGTTCAACATCGTCCTGATCCTGCTGATGGGCATGGCCACCTCGCAGATCCTGCACTCCAGGCGCTACGTCGAAAAGATGGTGCTGGTGTTTCTGCTCGCCGCCGGTTATTTCCTGGTCGGCGTGATGCTGTTTTCCTTCGGCGTCATCCTCGAACTGTTTCCGCCGATCCTGGCGATCCTGCTCACCAGCCTGATCGTTTCCGTCTACCAGTCCACGGAAGAAAAGAAGATCACCGACTCCCTGCTCAGGCAGAAGCACGAAGTCGAATCGCGCATGGCTTCCATATCGCGGGATCTGGCGGTCAAGGAAAAGGAATTGTTCCATACCCAGAGCCAGCTCGACGAGCTGCAGGAAGGGATGGTGGAGGAGAAAAAGCAGGAGGCGATGCGCTCGCACGACATCGAGGAGCTCAAGACCAAGCTCGAATCGGTGCTCAAGGAAAAAAACCGGCTGCAGGAAGAACACGCCAACCTCTCCGCCAAGTTTTCCGATCTCAAGGTCAACGTTTCCGAGGACGAGAGCGCCCTGGGCGAGGATTACGAAACCCTGCGCGAGGAGTGCATGGCCAACGGCATCGTGACGCAGAACAAAAAATGCCTGGAGACCTTCCGCATTTTAAAGCAGTACGCGTCGGTTCCCTCGCCGGTGCTGATCCTGGGAGAATCGGGCACCGGCAAGGAGCTGTTCGCCCGGGCGCTGCACCTGATGAGCCCGCGCCAGCACGAGAACTTCATCGCCGTCAATATGGGAGCGATTCCGCGCGACCTGGTGGAAAGCGAGTTGTTCGGCCACACCAAAGGCGCCTTCACCGGCGCGAGCAGTTCGAAAAAGGGCAAGTTCTCCGTCGCCGACCGCGGCACCATCTTTCTCGATGAAATCGGCGACACCCAGCTCGATGCCCAGGTAAAGCTTCTGCGCGTGCTGCAGCAGAAGGAAGTCCAGCCCATCGGCGGCGAGGCGTTCAAGATCGACACCCGCGTCATCGCCGCCACCCACAAAAACCTGGAAAACCAGATCAAAAAAGGCGAGTTCCGCGAGGATTTGTACTACCGGCTCAACGCGCTCACCGTGACCCTGCCGCCGCTTCGGGATCGCAAGGAGGACATTCCCTATCTGGTGCAGCATTTCGTCGAAAAATACGCGCGGGAATACGGCAAGGATCTGGAAGGTGTGTCCGATCAGGCGATGAAAAAGCTGATCGACTGCGAGTGGCGCGGCAACATCCGCGAACTGGAAAACGTCATCCAGCGCGGCATCACGCTGGCCACGAAAACGATCATTCAGGAAAAGGATCTCGGCCTCGACAAACTGGCTCAGGCTCCGGTTGCCCAGGAGGCGGGCGCGCGGCCCCGTACCGGAAAATCCAAAGGCGGCGTCGAGGACGAAACGCTGCTCAACGTTCTCAGGGAAAAAGGGTTTGAAATCAATGAGACCGCCGCCCAGCTCAACATGAGCCGCAACACCATATCCTCAAGGTTCAAGGGCATCTGCTTCGATCTGCTGGTGAAAAACGATCTCGACCGCAACAAAGTGGCCGAAACCATATCCGACGGTCTGCCGCACCAGGACCTGGTGTATCAGAAAATCGTCGAATACCATGAAAACCTGATCCGCACGATCAAGAATTTTGAAAGCGAAGGGGAAGCCATCGAAGCGGTCATCAAGCGGTCCAAAAACATTCCCGCCCAGTACCATCCCGCGATCAAAGAGCTGGTGCGAAAAAGTTTCTGAGCCTCCGGCGCGCCGTCGAAGTTTGGCCCGAACGGGAGTGCGCGCGGATGCCGCCGCAAAAAATATTTGAAGCCGGGCCGCGGGTTTGGGGTATAATCCGGAAATCGCGTGCAATGCAAACGGATTGCAACTCCGCCTCTGCGGGAGGCGCATCGCCCAGTACAACCGATCGGAATCAGGACGGAGGACTGCCGGGCCCGGCGCAGTTGCGTCTTGACCGGGAGAACGAAAGACGCGGCCGCACCCCTCAAATCAGGGGAAGCGGCGGCAGGACGCAGACCATACGATCAGGCCCAGGATGGATCCGGGTTCGGAGCGGGCCGGAATTTTTTTCAAACCATTTCTAGCTAAAAAGGGGGCAGCATGAAACGCACAGCACGGTATTGGATGGCCGCGGCAGGCCTTGTCTTTCTGGGATTCCAGTGGGGCTGCGCTCCGGGAATCACTTTCACCAAGCCCGTCGCCAATTCAACGGTGAGCGCGCCGGTGGAAATCTGCATGGACGTGAAAGGCTATGCGGTGGAACCGGCCAGCAAAGGCGTCCGCAAGGGGGCCGGCCACCATCATCTTCTGATCGACGTCCCGGTTCCCAAGGATCTGAGCAAGCCGATCCCGAAAGACCAGAACCATGTCCATATGGGCGATGGATCGAGCTGCAAGACGCTGAACCTGGAGCCCGGTTTTCACACCATCCAGACCCTGTTCGCCACCGGCGACCATGTTCCCTACGACCCGCCGGTCACCAACGCGATCAGCTTTGTCGTGAGATAACAACGCGGTTCTCCGCGGAAAAATTCCATCCCCGTTTTACGGGGGTGGAATTTTTTTTGCCTGCGCTCCGGACGGCCGCTTCCGTAAGCCGGAAAAAGCGCCGCTCACGCACCGGGGCGAACCCTCCTGTTCGCGCGTTCGCGGGTTGATTTACTAAAAACGATGCGAGATACTTGAGTGCCCGGGAGATCGAGCCGGAATCCCTGGGAATGGCCCACTCCATCGAGGACGACAGACATGAAACCCCTTCTTGCCGGATCGCTGCTGCTCACCGTTCTCTGGCTGTCTGCACCGCTTTCGGGCAATGAATCCGCAGAGCTGACACTGGTCAAAGGTCCCGATCTCGGCGGTTTCGGCACCATCATGGACAGCTGCGAGGGCAGGCTGAAGCTCGCTTCCGGCAAGGATCTGAACGATCTGAGGAGTTTCAACTATTATTTCTGCACGGGAGTCTATTCCATCATTCTCGACGGGCCTCCCGGCGCCACCGTGACGCTGTTCGCCGATTTCGATTACGGCCGCGACACGGGTTTTCTGGTGATCCGCAAAAAGGACAAAAACCGCGTCTGGATTTCCGAGCTGGAAGGATTTCCCAAAAGAAAATGGCACAGCCTCAATGCCACCGAGGACAACGGAGCGTATCAGGTGTTTTACCGCGAAGGCCCCAAATTTTCGCAGAGCATTTCTTCGGTGCGTTGGGGAAAATGGTGGGAAGGCGGCAAGCCGAATTGATCGGGCGGTATCGGATCAGGGAGTTTTGGCGCAGCGGAACCCGTTGACGTTGTAACGCTCCGAAGGCGCGCTGTGGGCGCGGTTGGCCATACGCACGAAGGTCGGCGATTCATCCCAGCCGCCGCCCCGCAGCACTTTTTCCGTTCCCGTCGCGGGGCCTTTGGGATTGCTTTCCGGACTGCCGCCGTAATAGCCTTCACCGAACCAGTCCTGCACCCATTCCCACACGTTGCCCGCCATGTCGTGAATGCCCAGCGGATTGGGCTGCTTTTTCCCCACAGGGTGCGGTCCATACCAGGACGCGTCGTCCGAGCCCCACCAGCCGAATTCCGCATCGGCCTGGTTGCCCCAGAAATACTTGCTGTTCGTGCCCGCGCGCGCGGCCTTTTCCCATTCCGCTTCGGTGGGCAGCCGTTTACCCACTTTTGCGCAGTAGTCGGCCGCTTCTTTCCAGGTGACGTTGTCCACCGGGCCGTCCTTGCGTTTGAACTCCGACGGGTTGAATCCCATCACGGCTTCGAAATCCCGTTGGGTCACCTCGGTTTTGTCGATCAGAAACGTGTCGAGAAAAACCGTGTGCACCGGCTTTTCATCCGCATCGCCGCTTGCGGATCCCATCTTGAATTTTCCCGCGGCGACCCGCACCATCCCTTCCAGCGAATCGGCGGACACACCCAGGTTTTTGCGGGAAGCACCGGAATCCAGCGCCGAGGTTTTGAGGTCCTGTGAGGGCGGCGTTGCTTCAGGCAACGGGATTTCCCAGTCCCGGCCCACACTCTGCCGCGGCAGGCCGGCGGTGCGCACGCCCGAACCGCTTTGCCCCGGATGCATGTGCTGTTCGGCCAGGCGTTTGTTTTCCTTGGACACCGCGCAGCGGAAGCCGATGTCGCTGCTGCGGTTCTCCGGCGGCACGAAATAAAACCCGCCCGCATGGATGAAGCTCGTGTCGTCCATCCACGAACCGCCGCGCAGCACTTTGAAGATTTCTTCGTGCGAATCCTGCACCCATTCCCACACGTTGCCCGCCATGTCGTACAGGCCCCAGCGGTTGGGCTCGAAACTTCCCACCGGCGCGGTTTTTCTGCCGTCCCACTCGCTGCCGCAGCCGGTGCAGTTGGCTTTGTTTTTCTGGAAACGGTCGCCCCAGATAAACTTGCTGTTGGTGCCCGAGCGCGCTGCTTTTTCCCATTCCGCGCTGGTGGGCAGGCGCTTGCCGATCTGAGTGCAGTAGCGGTTGGCTTCCTCCCAGGTCACCTGCTCGACGGGAAGCGAATCCCCCTTGAAAAGCGACGGGTTGGTTCCCATCACGCGGCGGAACTCCTCTTGCGTGACTTCTTTGGCGTCGATGTAAAATTCCCCGATATATTGGCTTTTCTTTTTATCTCCCCCGCTCATGACGAACTGTCCGGAGGGCACGAGAACCATGTCCCCGAGTTTCGGCGGCTCGGGCTGGCTTGTTTGCGGTTCAAAGCGGGCCAGTTCCATGGGTTCCGGTTCGATGTCCGGGGGAGGCAGCGTGTCCTGGAATTCCAGCAGCCGCCGTTCCTCGGCCAGGCGCGCTTCTTCGAGGATCTGCGCGTGCTGCTCCAGCTCCAGCCGACGGTTTTCCTCCGCAAGCATCTGCTGCTCTTTCTGGATGGCGTCCAGCTCTTCCGCCAGCTTGCGTTTTTCCTCGTCGATGCGATCCTGCTCCTTCTTCTGTTCCGCAAGCTCCATCGAAAGCTGCTTCTCCGCTTTCAGGATTTCCGCCCCCATTTTTTCGGCTTGCTGCTTCTGTGCCAGCTGTTTGGCTTCCTCGCGGCGTTTCTCTTCCAGCATACGCGCCGCCTGTGCTTCCTCCATCCGCTTCTTCGCTGCCAGACGCTTTTCTTCGGCCCTGCGTTTGGCCTCGGCTTCCGCGGCCAGACGTTTTTCCTCAGCCAGACGAAATTCTTCCGCTTTCCGTTTCGCTTCCGCTTCTGCGGCCAGCCGTTTTTCCTCGGCCAGCCGTTTTTCCTCGGCCTTGCGTTTGGCTTCCTGTTCCTCGGCCAGACGCTGCTCTTCAGCCAGTCGTTTTTCCTCCTCGATTTTCGCCACCAGCTCCTGGGCCAGCCGCCGTTCTTCCGCAAGACGCTTTTCTTCCTCCCGGCGTTTGCGTTCCGCTTCTTCCGCCAGGCGCTTCTGTTCCGCCAGCCGTTTTTCCTCGGCCTTGCGCTTGGCTTCCCGTTCCGCCGCCAGCCGCCGTTCTTCCGCCAGCCGTTTTTCTTCCTTCAACCGCGCTTCCCGCTCCGCCGCCAGGCGTTTTTCCTCGGCGATGCGCTTGGCTTCCCGTTCCGCCGCCAGCCGGCGCTCTTCCGCCAGCCGTGCCTGTTCCTTGCGCTGCGCCTCCAGCTTCTTGGCCAGTTGTTCTTTCTTTTGCGCGATGCGCTGCTGTTCCTCTTTGAGCGCCGCCAGCTCATCGGCGAGGGCCTTTTCTTTTTCCTGCATTTTCACCTGCTCCGCCGAAGGAGCGGCGGGGGCCTGCGCCGTCGTGGAGCCCTTGGATTTCCCCGCGGCCCCGAGCAGCGCATCCAGATCCTTATTCAGCTTTTCAATCTTGAAGCGGGCGAACTCCTCCTTCGGGTTGTTGGTGGGAAACTGCTTGAGGAACCCTTCCCACGCCAGGATTTTCTTATCCAGACGCACCGCCTCCTGATCCATGGCCATGAGCCGCGCGAACTCCGTCTGTATTTTCTGCTGCGTGGTGTCCACCTCAGGCGGGGCCATTGCCTGCAGCTGTTCCAGGATCGATCGCGCATCCTCCAGATACGGGTTGTTTCGCGGGTAGAGAGTGATGAAATCATTCCACAGTTTGATCTTGGTTTTGATCGACACGTCCGTGTCGCGCAGGTTGTCGAGCTTTCTCAGCTTGGTGAAATGCTTTTCGATCTTTTTGTCGCGGCCGCCCCGGTCGATGCGCGGGTTTTTGGACAGGTTGATGAGGTACTGGATCAGCGCCTTGGGATCGTCCGTATCCGGCTCCTGGATATCTTCGGACACGATGGGTTCGTTGACCACCGATTCCCATTTGATGGGAAACACGAAATCCCCCCGGTTGAGAAACCGGTTCTGAATTTTTCCATAGCGCGGCGTCTGGGTGCGGCGGCTTAAGTTGGTGACCGTCTCTTCCATGAACAGTCCCAGCTCCGTGCCCGTCACGTAACCGTCCCGGTTGCGGTCCGCTTCCCCTTCCAGCGCCGAGACGAACTGCCTGCGGAAAATGCTGACATCCGGAACCACCTGATCGGCGGTGCCGGAGGTGATGAACTGGCGCACCGGCTTCGCCGTCCGTTCCTGGATGTCCTTCGGGATGTCCCGGGTCAGCCCGAAGATGGTCCCGGAAAAACAACTGTCGAACACGAACAGAGCGTGTTTGGATTCGATCGTGAGAGCGACGCCTTCAATGGAACGCATGCTGAGAGCGTGCTTGAAGAAATTGGAAAGATCCCGCTTCGGATCCGGCGCGTCGCGGGCCACAAGGTAGCCCATCCACTCCTCAGGGTCGTTGGTCGCGTATTCCGGCTTGTGCGTGTGCCCGTGCCCGGCGTAATAAAACAGCAGGCGGTTTTCCTGATCCAGTCCGTATTTGAGGACAAAATCCTTGTACGCCGCCTCCAGTTCCCGTTGATCCGGATCCATGACCACCACGACGTGGAAACCCAGTTTGACCAGGATTTCGCGCACTGCCTGCACGTCCTGTTTCACGCCCGGCAGCGCCGGCCAGCCCTTGTTGTAGCCGCTGACGCCGACGATCAGAGCGTGGCTTTCCTTGTACAGCGTGATCTGTTTCCCCGCCTTGTCCTTCACCGACATCGAAACGATGCCCCGGGTTGTGGAAGAGAGAGTCTGCTGCGGCAGCAAGGCAAAGGTGAGGAGCAGCAGGACGGGCACCCAGAGCGGCCCCCGGCGCCAGCCGCCGGATCGCCGGATGGAAGGCGCACCGGTTCTTCGAAGGGTTCGCAGAACTCGCATAAAAAGGCGCAGTATTCCCAGATGATGAAGTGACCCGATTCTAGAAATCACGTTACTCGCAATCCTTCATAGAGGAAACCAAAAGCCGGCACGGGCTGCACACTTGCGGCAGATGTATCAGGTACCTAAAAACTATATCCCTTCCGGAAACATTTGTCCATGCGTGAAGACCCCGGCGCGCCGCGGGGGACGCAACGGTTTAATAAATGCTTTTGTTTATGGATTGGAGCGAGGCGCGAAAAACCTGTCCCGCCCCAATAGCCCCGGAAAATCAAAGGCCGGACGGGGAGCCGTGGTTTGGCCGGGACAGCGTGAAAAGGTAAGTTCCGGCAAATCCGGCAGGCAGTCACGTCGCGATGCTCTGGAAAGATCGCCGAGGCGGAGACGATGTCGGGAAAACCCGCTGTGTTTAAGGTAGCGATTCCGCCTTTCCAGACCGCAGCAACGGAACCGTTCCCGTTGATAATGGCGGCAAAGCGGAAAGGTTCACCGGTTGCACCGGGCGGCGTCCTCCGGTGAAATCCGTGTTTCCAGAGGGAATTTGGGCATCTCCATCAATTTAAGTGATGATTTAACGAATTATTTTCAAGTATTCGGAATTGATTCCGAATAGGGATATTGAGGGCGGCACGTTCAAGGTGTCGTTGAACGCTTCAGATGAAATCGTTTTCCCAGGATCATGATCCGGAATCCCATTACAGAAAAAGGCTTTCGCGTCTGTCTGATGGCGCTGTTTTTTCTCAATGGTGTCCTTATCTCAGAAGGCTTTCCCGGTTCCGATCCCGCTCTCAAGAATTCTTCTAAAAGGTGTCACACCGCATCCACCTCCTGCGCCGGCCTCAAAGCACTGACGATCCGGGCGCTGCATTCACTGAAATTCGGGAAAGTCACCCCCACCGCGCCCGGAGGCATTGATGTGATCATCGACCCGGCCACTGGAGAAAAAACCGTGATCAACGGGCTCAACCTGGGCGGGTCCTTCGGACCGGCGGAATACGAAGTGGAAGGGGAACCGCGAAAACGCATCGTCGTCACCCTGCCCACCCAGATCCGGCTTTCACAATCCAAAGACGGGCTGAGGGTCCGGGACATCCACGGCATCGTGGCCGAAGGGCCGTCCGAATTCCGCGGCGACCAGCTTCGCGGCAGGCTCGGAGTCGACGGCAAGGCGTCGATCCGCATCGGCGGCACGCTCGGCATCCGCACCGGCCGCGTGTCGGGCAAACATCAGGGCCAGTCCACCGTGTTTGTGGAGTACGCGCATTAGAGGATGAAACTGAGAATTAGAATTTCAGTCCCGCAGCCGTGATCGCGCGCAATGGGTTGGGGAGCCTGTGTAGGGGTCCTCAAAAATTAATCACGTTCCAATTTATTTGAGGAGATCGAAAAATATGAACGTCAAAAACTGGGTGAAGGTTCGATTGCAAGTACTCCTTATCGTGGGAATCATGACAATGGTTCCCTTGTCAGCGAATGCAGAAACGATTGGATTGACTGCGACAGTCAATATTCTTTCTAACATCGAGCTAACCAATGGCGTTGGGATGAATTTTGGAACTATAGAGGCGCCAAGCACCGGAGAGGATGTGTATGACTTGCTATTAACAGGAGAAATCAAAAAGGATGACCTTACAAGTACAGGGGACGGTGAAGCATCCTCTAGCTCTACGGGTTCCGTTGGGTCCTTTGATCTGGCTGCCACCGCAGGAGAACAGGTCACCCTTTCAGGGCTCGAAACTTCATGTGATGCAGGGCTTTCATTGTCTGATTTCGTATTTTCAGGTGGCACCCCTCACACTCAGTCAAGTTCTGTTGACCCTATTAACCACGGGGCGACAATTTCAATTGATAGCACTGTTGCCGAAGGCCTCAATACTTGTGCATATGACATCACCGCTCTCTATTTGAATTGATTTAAATTGGTTGAATCAGGGGTGGTTTTGAACTTCCAAACTTTCAAGACCCTCCCTGGTTTTCCCTTTCACGAGTATGCACTTCTGAATCCATGATGAAAAAAACAAAGATTGCAACCGTTTGGGTGCTAACTGTGATCCTTTTGATTTTTGTACGTGTTCCCTTGCTTTCAGCGCAAAGCATGGGAGGCATTGCGGTCAGTCCCAAACGGATTGTCTTTGAGAACAGGAAACGGTCGCAGGAAGTGTTTCTCTTCAACAACTCCGCAAAACCAGCCACCTACCGCGTCACCATCCGCAACCTGCGACTGCATGAAAACGGAGAAATCGAAGAAATCACATCTCCCGGTCCGGGAGAAAGGTTTGCGGACCACATGATCCGCTATTCGCCGAGGCAAATCACCATTCCTCCTGGCGGCTCGCAAACCGTCCGGTTCCTGGTTCGCAAACCCAAAGACCTTCCTCCCGGTGAATACCGCTCGCACATTTTCTTTCAATCGCTCCCTCCCAAGGATGCGGGCACCGACATCGAAACTCTGGATCTCAAGGAAAGAGAAATCGCCCTTCGGTTGATTCCGAGATACGCGGTATCGATCCCCGTCATCGTGCGTCAGGGAGCGTTGTCCGCCAAGGTCAAAATCAGCGACCTGGGGATTGAGTCGGTTTCAAGTTCAAACAAACAATCCTTGATGGCAATCCACCTGAACCGTTTTGGCGACCGTTCGGTTTATGGAGATTTGAAAGTGTATTTCCAGCCTTCCGGGAGCAAAAAAGGATTTGAAATCGGCACGGGAAAGGGGATCGGCGTGCTGTCTCCGCTCAAAACAAAAAAGGTGAGAGTCCCACTTTTTCCCAAGGGACGAAAGATAAAAGATGGAAAGATCCATGTTCTATACCGCGCAAAAGAAGAGCAGGGGGGGCAATTGCTGGCGAAAGCGAGTCTGAATTTACCCTGATGGTCTGATCGCTCGTTCTTGCAATGAAACGTGCGGCCGCATTAAAGCTTTTTGCAGCCGTCTTCATTGGAATCTCTTCCGTTGTTTCCGTTTCTGCTCAAAGCCTGGAAGTCGCTCAGACGCTTCCTCACCAAGAAGAAAATTCTGTTTTTTCCCAATCCGAACCGGAGCTTTTGGTCCTGCAGGTGACGTTCGGGCGTTACCTGCTGCACGACGGCTTGCTGGGCTATCTCCATGCCGGAAAGGTATACCTGCCGCTGGGCGAACTGGCCGCCATCCTCGATCTCGCCATCAACGTGAATCCGGATTCCGGAACCGCGGATGGCTGGTTCCTTGCCGAGAGCCGCCGGTTTTCCCTCTCCGTCCCGCAGCGCACCGCCGTGGTCGAAGGCAGCGCCCATCGCTTCACTCCGGACCACGTGTTCATCCGCGATCTTGAAATTTTCGTGCAGGACGCGCTGCTTTCCCGCTGGTTCCCCCTCGATTTTAAATTCGATCTGTCGCAGTTGTCCCTCGACGTCAAGCCGCGCGAGACACTTCCCTTTCAGGCGAAGCTGAATCGCGGCAAGCTGCGCGACAAACTGAACCACCGCGCTTTCCCGCCCGATGCCGGCTACCCGGTGCGCGACGACCCCTACCGCCTCCTCGACTGGCCCGCCATCGACACGGTTTACAATTTTGATTATGAAAACGATTCCGAATCGAAAACCCGTTCGCAATACAACAGCCTGATCAGCGGAGATCTGCTTTTCATGAATGCCGAAGCCTTTCTTTCGGGCAGCGGCGAAGATCCGCTTTCCGACCTGAGAGTCAAGCTGGGCCGGAAAAATCCGGACGCAGGTCTGCTGGGGCCTCTGAACGCAACGGAGTTTGCATTGGGAGATGTGTTCAGCCCGCAATTGCCGCTCATTTCCCGCAGCGGATCGGGCGCCGGTCTGGAAATTTCCAGTTTCCCGCTGTTCCAGCAACGGGAATTCGATCGCATCAATCTGCGAGGCGAGCTGCCTTTAGGCTGGGAAGTCGAGCTGTACCGGAACGACACGCTCATCGATTCCCAGGTTGCCGCAAACGCAGACGGACGTTATGAGTTTGCCGATGTGCCGCTGCTTTTCGGCAACAACTTCCTGCGGCTGGTGCTTTACGGGCCGCAGGGACAAAAGCGGGAACAGGTGCTGCGGCTGCCTGTCGGGCAGGGGCAGGCTCAACCCGGTAAGCAGTATTTTCGCGCGGCCGCGAATTTCAAGAACCGCGATCTGTTCGAAGTGGGGGAAGGGCGGACATTCCCGGAAACGGGAGACGGACAGGGGCGCTACTATTTCGAATACGAGATCGGCGCGCATCGCCGTTTTTCCCTCGCCGCCAATTTCGCCAGCCTGCGACTCAAACGGGGACGGCGTCATTTCGCATCGCTGGGAATCCGGGGGTCTTTGTGGGGCATGTTCACTCGCCTGGATATCACGAAAAACGATGCCGGAGGAACCGCGGGTCAGGTCGCCCTGCAGACCGAACTAGGAGGACTCCATCTTTTCGCGCAACACAGCCGCTTTGTGGACTATGTCAACGAACGCTTTCAGGATTTATCCGACGCGATCGCCAGTGAATCCGAACTGCGTGTGGACGGGACGCTTCCCGAATGGAATATATTTCCCAGAATCCCCTGGTCCCTGCGCGGTGAAATCGAAGAAAGGCAATCGGACCGGCTTCAGTATCGCGTGTCCAACCGGCTTTCGACGCTGTTCACCGGAATTTCACTTTCAAACACGCTCAACTGGCAGCACGCCCAGGGCGGCGGGTTTCGATCTCAATCCCGCGGAGACGGTTTCGTGCTGGCCAGCGGCCGCGTGAGCAAATTCGTTCTGCGCGGGACGCTGGCTTACGACTTTCAGCCGGACCTGGAATTGGACAGCACTTCCGTCACCGGCGATTATTACCTGTCGCGGAATTTCAGCGCACGCCTGGGCGTCAACCGGCAGCTCAATTCAAGCCAAACGACCCGGTACAACGCGGGCATCAACCGGCGGTTCGAATCCTTCGCCCTGGGGCTGAATGGCACGGTTTCGGACGATGGAACCTACACGGCCGGGACCTCGATCACGTTCAGCCTGGGGCGGGAGCCGCGTCACAAGCGATGGGTGGTGCTGGCGGACCGGATGGCCACCAGCGGCGCCGCGTCCGCACGGGTGTTTCTCGACAACAACCAGAACGAGACCTTCGACAAGGGAGACGAACCTCTGGAAAACGTCAGCTTCAAGGGAAGAAACCGGAATCTCAAAACCGGAAAGGACGGTGTGGCGTTTCTGCCCGGGCTCGGCAGCTTCCGGCCCCTGTCCCTGTCCGTCGACGCCGCTTCACTGGAAGATCCATTCTGGGTTTTGCCCAATGCGGGGTACCGGTTTGTTCCCCGGCCGGGACGAACCATTCAGCTTGATTTCCCCGTCTACACCACAGGTGAAATCGAGGGCACCGTGCTTCTGAATAAGGGGGGAAGGGAAACTCCGGTGTCGAATGTAACGATGCAGCTTCTGCGCAGCACCGATGCGTTCAAGATGAAACTCGTGCGGCGATTGCGGCAATACCTCGACCGTCACTACATCGATTCAGAAGGACGAGTGACCCGGATGAGAGATTTCAACCGTTCCTTCCTGATTTTCGGCTCCCGTGCAGAAGACCCATCACGGTCTGCATTTTCCCGCAAGCAGATTTCATCGTTGGAATTTCCCGCGAGGGATGAGCCTCATGAAGTGGTGCAGGAAGTGAAAACCGAATTCGACGGATTTTATCTCTTTGAAAAAATTCCACCCGGAACCTATCTCGTGCGCGTTTCTCCGCAACAGGCAAGACGGTTGCAGATGCAGTCCACCGCAAACCGCAAAGTGAACGTTCAAGGTTCCGGTTCACTCGTGCAGGGAGTCGATTTTGTTCTCAAAGCGCTTCGGCCGCAACCGCATTTTCCGGAAGGGATCAAAATGGCAAACAATCCCAACCGTTGAGTCGGCTGCAGGCGGAGAGCAGATGAAAGTTGCTCTCCACGAACGGCCATCACAGACCCAGGCGAATATCCCGATATTCGAATTCATGCTTCACCGGTCTGCCCTGTTCCAGAGTGAGGTTTGTCATTACCTTTCGTGCACCGCCCTGAAATGCTTTTTTGACAACCTGCTGCACTTCTTTCCAGTCGCTTGCCTTTCCATTCAAAACAGCAATGCCTTCCCTCACGGAAACGGAATAGTTCCCTCCATCCACATACACGCTCCAATTCATCAGGTTTTCGATATCCTCGCGATGGCTTCATCCGTTTTTTTAGGCCAGGAGGACTGGACGTTCAGTCGGTTTTCGATGGTCTGCACTTCCGGAATCCGGGAGATGATCCGTTCCACCCAGGCTTTTTCGTAAAGAGTGCGGACTTCACCCTCCACCGCCACGTTTTTATCTTGCACCTGTATCTTGGGTTGAAGCCCCTCCGTCACCGGATGATTGGCAAGGGCCATTTCGGCGGCGTGGCGGATCACCGAATCCGAGCGCCGCGACTCTTTCAGCTTTACCTGAATACCATTGATGGTGCGTTTGACACCCACGGTATTCGAAGCGTCCTCTTCTGCGGCGAATTTTTCCAGATAATGCTCCACCGTTCCATTTAGATAGACGAGGCCTTCCTCCACTCGCACCTGAATCGAATCAGATTCGATTCGGGGATCGAGAGCGAGGGCATCGGTCACCGCCTCCTGAATGGCATCGTCATCCAGGGAAACCGGTTTGGTTCGTCGCAGATCTTCACCGCGGATCCAGGTGTTGATTTTCAGTTCGCGATCATCCACTTCGCGAACTCCTTTGGTTTGAGTGACTGCAAGAACCCGTTTTCTTTCCGCTTCGCTTGCCACCGTTCCATCAAGAAACACAGTGCCTTCCCGAACCCGGACGGTGATGCCTTCTTCGAAAATCCACACATTCGATTGCAGGCGGCGTTCGATCTCCGCCTGAATTTCCGAGTCGGAACGTTGCCATTTCTGTTCCACCTCAAGGTCATTGTTCACCGCCCGGACACCCTGGATGGCTTTGGCCACGTCGCTGGCCAGCTCTTTTTCCTGATGAGTTTCCACCCTTCCCTGCAAAACCGCGATCCCATCTTTCACATCGGCCTGGATGGAATACCCCTCCAGGACAAGGTCCTGCTGCACAGCTTTTTTCAGGGCCTTCAAGATTTCCGGATCCGGACGGTCCAGACCCGCCAGATGCAGATTGTCCACGACGCTGCGAACACCCTGAATGGTTTGGGCGATATCCACAACCCGTTCCCGGGCCATCAAATCGTCCGCGATTCCCGAAAGCGTCACAATGCCGTCTTGCGTTTTGACCTGAATCATCGACGTGTCTCCTCCAACCCGGACCGTCAGGCTCCTTTCTATTGCCCCGGTGATCTGTTCGTCCGAGGGCGGAATGAGAGCGGCCGTCCCGGTATGAGGAAACAGGAATCCCACAAAAGCAAACAGGCAAAATACATACATGAGCCTTCGGAGACCCGAAGAGATTTTTTTTGAAAATGCGATCGACATGGATACCTTCCTCAAAGTTAAAAGAAACGAAGAGCGTTTCATCCGGATAAAAAAAATGCTTTGCCAATTTAATATGCAAAACCGGTTCCATGTTTTCAGATGAAAAGCCGCTGACTGGAAAACGTTCACGTGAAGATCGTTTTTCCGGGACTTCTGAAAAAAATGATTGGGAGGGATCTTGCGGGAAAAAACAGATTTCCGGGTCGTTATCCTGCTTCGGCATAATTTTTGCTCTTGTCTTTGTAAAGTGTGCAGTTGAAACTGAAGTCTTTCGATTTTCAGGAAAGGAGCATGGTATGGCTAAACGATTTTCATTACTGATCTTCATCATTTCCATGTTGATTCTCCCGCAATCGGTACTATCAGACCAAAGCCCTCATGCGGTCGATACTGGTAAACATCCCTTTGGATTCAAGGCTGGAGAAGGGCCGCTGCCCCTCCCGGAAGGGACCGACGCGCAAGTGATGAAACACAATCAGGAAGGAACGGAAGAGTACCTTAAATTGAACTATGAAAAGGCTTTAAAGCATTTTCAAGCGGCCCTCAAACTCAAGCCAAACACCGCAGTCGTTTTATTCAACGAGGCGGTGACCCTGGATAAACTGGGAATGCACAAAAAAGCAACGCTCCGGTTTCAGCAGGCCAAGGATCATGCCCAGGGCAATCCCCTGATCGTGGAATCCCCCATTTTGAAAGCCCACCTGAAATGAATATATTTTCAACCATCTGATTTTTAAGCGGCTAAAAGAAAAAAGCGGATCGAATGATCCGCTTTTTTCTTTAAACTCCGGATTCCCGGGTGAGAGAACTCCTTTCCCTAAAATTTTCATTTTGGAAAACGTTTATCAAGGAATTTTGTGGTGGATATCCACCTTTTTGGGGGAAATCCCCACCAACGTGCGTCCTCCTTTGCCCCTAAAGGCGATCAGGGGAATTCAACCATTTGCCTGGGGGATTTGCCCTTTTCCGCAAATCCGCATGCGCGAAGAAATTCAGGCAATTTGTTGAAAATAAGAGAACTGGGCGGTGTCCATAATTAGGAACGGATTTTGTATGGGTTCAGGTATCAATCCGAATGGGAACAGGGGGGTGAGCCACCCACTTTCAACCTTTGTCAGTGAGTCTGAAGTTTTTTTCAATCAGGGAGCGTGACATGAAAAACGGTTTGAATAAAGAGATCTCAGCAAGGATGGTTGACGGCTTCATCTCAAAAACGCAAAAGAGGGTCCTGATCCAGGAATTTCTGCGGGAAGAATTTGAAAATGATTTCCGGAAAGAATTCGGTACCGAGGCACATCCGGGATGGATAGACGAAAGGGTTCATGCCGCAATGACGTCCTCCAACTTTTTGGCAAAAAGCAAAAAATAAGGATCAAAGCTTCCTTCAGCGGCACAAGGAGCAAATCGAAATAAACAAATAACAACAAGGGGTGTCTATGAGTTTGAAGAACCGTTTGCAAGCGATTTTCATGATGCTGGTTTTCTTTGGGTTGTGGCCTGCTTCTGCGTCCGCTCTTTTCGATCAGGATTTTACCGATGAAAAAATCACCGTTGCCATCGAATCGGATTTGTACGTTGACGAGGGTGTTTCCTCTCACCTGATCGATGTATCGGTGAATCGCGGAATCGTCGCCCTGTCCGGGTCGGTGGACAATTTGCTGGCAAAAGAACGGGCGATACTCATTGCCCAGAATATCCGGGGTGTGCGCTCCATCATCGATAAAATCGAAGTCGTTCCAGTGCAACGGGACGATGAAGAGATCAAAAATGACATCCAAAAGGCGATGGTCTGGGATCCCGCGGTGGACAAAAAAGAAGTGGACGTGGAAGTGGATTCCGGCCGGGTCATCCTCAAAGGGGAAGTGGACTCCTGGCAGGAAAAACAACTGGCCGGCGAGGTCGCGCGCGGCGTTGTCGGTGTCCGTGCGGTGAGCAATCAGATCGAATTCAAATACAAGGCCAACCGTCCGGATGATGAAATCCAGGCGGACATCCAGAGAAGGCTGGAATCCAATGTTGAAATATACCAGTCTCTGATCCGCGTCAGCGTCGAAAATGGAAATGTGACGTTGGAGGGTTCGGTCAGCAGCCTGGCCGAAAAACAACGGGCGGGTCTTCTGGCATGGGTGGCCGGAGTGAAAAAGGTGGACAATTCCAACCTGCAGGTCAACCCCGGAATGGCTCGGAATATCAATGCGCCCAGAGCGGTGGAATTGAAAACAGATGATCAGGTCCAATCGTCCATTCAGGAAGCCTTTCTGCTGGACAGCCGGGTCAACCCCTTTGACATCGAAGTGAATGTAGATCGCGGCGTTGTCACCTTGAAAGGCGTGGTGGACAACGTGAGAGCCAAAAAATCCGCGGAGAGGGATGCGAGGCTCACCACCGGCGTGAGAGAAGTTATAAACAAACTGAAGGTGCGCCCAAAAGAAAATTCGAAGGATACGGATCTCACTCAACACATCAAAGATGCGCTGGCGTTTCACCCTTTCATCGATCGATACAAAATCAACGTGATCGTGCGGAACAAAAAAGCCAATTTGTACGGCGTCGTGGATAACGCCTTCGATAAAAAACGGGTGGAAGATGTGGTTTCCAGAATTTCCGGAGTGGCGGAGATCAACAACCAGCTCAGCATCCAAAAATCCTGGCCTTTCAAAAGCGATGAAGAAATCAGGGAAAACATTGAAGATGAATATTTCTGGAGCGTGTATGTGGATGGAGATGACATTTTTGTTTCCGTCGAAGACGGCAAGGCGTATCTCAGCGGCCAGGTGGATAGCTGGAGTGAAATGCAGGCGGCTGTGAAAAACGCCTTCGAAGGCGGAGCCCGTTTGGTGGAAACCCATTTGCGTGCTGCTGATGGCTCGAAAAAACTTCTGCGTTACCAGTTCGATTACAAGGACCTGGATGTGGCCTTCTGAGGCCGCTCCTGTTTGGATAATAGCATTTTTATCAGTCCCATTTAGTTCAATAGAAAGGAGTCATCATCATGTTCATTCTGGCTAAAAAACACATCGTCTTTTTCACAACCGTTTCTTTCTATTTTTTGGTTCTGGCGGGACTGGCCCATGCGAGTCATCCCTATGAGGACAAGGAATTCAATTTAGAGGCGGAAATGTTGCAAGGAAAAAGCGTCAAATCAGGCGACGGAGTCAGTTGCGCCAACGATTTTGTGGTGAAAAACAAAAACGGCGATCCCGCCGAAATTCAGATCGTGTTGGGTGGGCTGCCCTATGCCCGGGAAAAAGTGCCAGCCAAGGGAATGAAAATGTTCAATCTCAAGAAAAACCTTTCCATTGCCAAGCTCAATGGAAAACCGGTCCGGATGGACGACTGGGCCTTCATCATCAACGCCATTAAGACAGACGCTCCGGTTGAAGTGTATTGTTCCGGTCTGTGAGCTTGTGGATATGGAGTGGCACACCTCAAAAAGAAGTTGAGCCTGGATGAAAGAATCGAAACGATAAAACTTAAATGATCCTTATATGAATTCAGAGAACTACAACTTGCAGGCCATGGAGGCCAAACTGTCTGAATGGAGACTGAAGATCGATGAGCTGGAAGAAAAAGCCGCCCTGACAGCGGAAAAAAAGAAAACCGGTTTCAATCCCCAACTGAAACGACTTCGGCAACGGTATCTGGATCTTGAGGACCGCCTCGCCCGGCTCAAGACTTCCGCTCGACAGGATATGGAAGAAGGCCGGGAAGGCGTGGAAAAATCCTGGAAAGATTTTATCGATGCATTTGAAAAAACCGCTGCCATGATCAAATGACTTCCCTCCCCAGCTAAAAATTTCATCAAATACATCATTCCGCTGAAGTACAAAAAAAAGCCGGGCCCCGAAGGGCCCGGCAGAAAAACGAACGGCTTTGGAAAACCTCATCCCACTGGAACGGGGACATACAGATGGCTTCCGTTTCTCTGGATCAGCATGAGCACGGAATCCTTGTCTCCCCGGCTCGCGGCGATCCGCTCGTAGTCGTCCATATTGCGAACGGTTTCGTGGTTCATCTCGACAATGACATCGCCCTTGCGCAATCCGGCCTGGGAGGCAGGATGCCCCGGCAGAACCTGGGTCACGATCACGCCATCACCCTGGGAGAGCCGAAACTGCCGCGCCAGGTCGGGAGTGATGTCCTGCAGCTGCAATCCCAGAGGATTTTTGGCGATGGAAGCAGGACGGACCTTCGAATCCTTGAGCGAATCCACTTTGAGAGACAGGGTTTTCTCTGCGCCCTTGCGGATCACGATGATTCGGACGGTTTCACCCGGCTTGGTGGACGCGACCATTTTGGGAAGTTCCCGCATCGCGTGGACCGGCTTCCCGTCGTATTCAACCAGGACATCCCCGCGTTCGATTCCCGCACGGGCCGCCGGTGAACCCGGCGTCACCTGCGTCACGAGTGCGCCGTGACGATTTTCCAGGCCAAAGGTTTCGGCAAGCTCAGAAGTGATTCTCTGAATGCCAACGCCCAGCCAACCGCGGGTGACTTTCCCGTCGGTTTTGAGGTCGTCGAGCATGCTGGTGACGAGGTTGATGGGAATGGCGAACCCGATTCCTACGTTGCTGCCCTGATTCCCGGAAATGATGGCGGTGTTGATGCCGATGACTTCCCCCTTCGCGTTCAGCAAGGGGCCGCCGCTGTTGCCGGGATTGATGGCGGCATCCGTCTGAATGTACTCGTCATAAGGACCGGAGCCGATGTCCCGTCCCTTGGCGCTGACGATGCCAGCGGTCACGGTGTGGTTGAGGCCGAAAGGATTGCCGATCGCTACCACCACTTCCCCCACCTGCAGGACATCCGAATCGCCCAGGCTTAGATAGGGAAATTCTTCTTTCTTTTGTCCCTGCCGGATTTTTATCAGAGCCACGTCGGTCTTGGGATCGGAACCGATCAGGTCGGCTTCGTACTCCGTATTGTCATGAAGTGTGACAATGATCTTCCCGGCCCCGTCAACGACATGGTGGTTCGTCAATACATAGCCTTCCTCATCGATGATGAATCCGGATCCCATGCCGCCTCTGCGGAAACTATCAGGGGTCTGCGGCATTTTATCTCCAAAATGTTTGTACAGATCCTGATCCTGTCCCGGAAAGTTTTTGGGAAACGGAAACGGTTGCTTCGACCGGAAATCCGCTTTTTTTGCATGTGCTTTGATCCGCACGTTGACCACCGCGGGATTGTTTTTTTTCGCGATTTTGACGATGGTGTTGCCGTCCTGGAGCATGCTGACCGCGGCCGATGAAGCGTGAGCTTTTTCCGTGAAAACGGGAAAAAGCGATTGGCTCTGTACAGCAAACATCGCCAGCACCGCCAAAGAGACCATTGCCATGAAATACTTCGAACGTCGCCATATCATAGTTTTCCTCCAAATAGAAAATGAATAGAAACTTGGATTCATTCGGATTCCATACAAGTTTTTGCCTCATTTGTCTCAAGTAAGTTCAGGCAAAATTTTTTTATTGTTAAATGATACAAACTCAAAATTAAATTTCTATTAAGCAGGAATTAAACCCCTTTTAATGAAACACTTTTAACCTGTAAGAATGTCCAGCCTGAAAAAACCGAAAATAAAATTTTTCGCAGACCAAAGAACCGAAGGAAGTTTTTTCGTTCCATGATCTTCTCCCTGGAAGAAGAACCGGACGGCATGTGGGTTTTGGAAACGGCGAAACAAGGAGTGGGTGAGGCGCGCAGTTCAACATCACGAGAAGCGGGTTCTGTTTGTTGCAGAGCCGTCTCGATTCCCGGTGGCTTCACTTTTACCGAATATTTTGTTCCAGAAGGATCGGACCTCGGAAAAGAAAACGATTTCGAAACGACATTTTCTGAAAGAATGGCGGGAACCCATCATCCCGAAATAGGGGATCCAGCGGCACGCTGGTGCGGAATTACCGAGGATGTTCGAGCCTGACAAAACGAACCTTGCCCGGCGGGAGCAAATTCACCCTCCGCGGAGGAGGGGGCTTGGGCGACGGAATCGATTTTAATATGGCCCTGAACGGCAGGAAGGCGGAAAACCCATTGTGCGGCAACATGGGGTCCAGCGGCACGCTGGTGCGAGGGGACGGAATCGAACCGCCGACACGAGGATTTTCAGTCCTCTGCTCTACCGACTGAGCTACCCTCGCCTGTTTTCAAGAGGATATGGGTTACGGAAAGAAAGAGCGAAAAGTAACACAAACCGCCGCAGGCTGTCAATCCATAACCCCTGGAGCCCGTTCACCCAGAAAATATCATAGACAGCCAAACGAATCTGCTATAATTCCCCCGAAAGCCACGCCGACCCCAAAAAAGGAATGGAATCCACCCATGCTCGTCCTCACTCGGAAAATCGGAGAAAGCATAAAGATTAATGAAGAAGTGAAAATAACCGTTATAGATGTAAAAGGGAAAAACATCCGGCTGGGCATCGAGGCTCCCAGAGAGACGAAAATCTACCGAGAAGAAGTGTTTTTGAGAATCAAGCAGGAAAACCGTTCCGCCGCAGCCCCCGTCGAATTCGATCCGGGGCAGATCTCGCAACTGGTCAAGAACAACCTGGATCCATGATCTACAAAACCACCCGGTTTGGCCCCCTCGAACTGGAAGCATCCGACATCATCCAGTTTCCCGCAGGGTTGTACGGCTTTGAAAAAGAAAAGAATTTCACCTTTCTGCCTTTCGATCCCAACATCGACAGTCCGCTCGAATGGATGCAGTCGCTCACCACGCCGGGTCTGGCGTTCGTGATCACCGATCCCTTCCTGTACGTTCCCGATTATGTGGTGAAATTGACGGAAGAAGAAAAAAAGACCATCCATCACCGTCCGGAGCACAAACTGCAGACCCGCGTGATCGTCACCATCCCGGAAAATTACCTGGAGATGACGGCGAACCTGGTGGCCCCGCTGGTGATCAACCTGGAAAGCCAGACCGCGCGCCAGTTCGTGCTGACCAGCGTGGAATACGACACCCGCCACCACCTGCTGCCCCAGAATGCGCGCACGAGCCGCGTGAACACACCCGACTGACCCGCGGTCAGGCCACGCTGCGCATCCAGTCCACCGCGTCCGCCACGATTTCCGGAAAACGCCCGCGCTCGATCTGCCTGCGTTTCCCATGCCCCGGCAGAATCCATTCCACATGTTCGAACACCTTCATGGCGTCCACCGACGCGATCTGCGCTTCCCAGGAATACCAGCAGGCGCGCCGGAACGAACCGAAGCGGTTTTTCTGCGCCAGCCAGGCGAAGTGATCGCCCGTGAACAAAAACCGTTCGTCCCACAGCAGCACCAGATGCCCGCGCGTGTGCCCCGGCGTGAACAGGATTTTCGCCTTGTCCCGGACATAAAGCTCCGTGCCGTCGAGCACGATCTCCGCGTCTTTCTGCGCATCCGCGTCGAAACGGTGGATGATGCGCTCCGCCCCGAAATGCCGGGCGTAGAGGTGGGCGTCCGCCACGTCGTCCCGGTGCGTCAGAAAGATCGTGCGCACACCGCCCCACGCCTCGAACTGCTTTCTCAGGTGCGGCGTGAAGCGCGGCGAGTCCACCAGCCAGTTGCCCGTGTCCGAGCGGATGAAATAACTGTCCGCCCCGAATGAGTCGGCGTGGTTGAAGCCGTTGAGATAAATCCCTTCCGCAAGCGGCAGCGGCAACGAATCGCGCGCTTGTGACGTGTTCATCTTGACGGTCGTCCCGATCGAACCCACCGGGCAGGCGATGAGCGCCTGCTGCGCCGCGAGGGTTTCCTCCCGGTTTTGCGGCTGCCGCTTCACGAAGGAATGCTCCCCGGTTTCCCCGAACACGCCGGGGGCGAATTTGCGGCAGGCGTCGCAGTCGATGCACGTCGAATCGACGAAAAACACGCCGTCCACATTGTCATCCAGTTTCAGTTTCACATCCGCCATAGCCTTGCCTTTCAATAATCGCAACCCGGTTCCGCATTCGCGTCCAGGATGAACGTGTACACCGCACAATCCGCATCCGAGGGCGGGTGCGCCTCGGGAATGTTTTTTTTCACCGCGGGCAGCGTCTTCAGATAAACAACCAGAGAACGCAGGTCCTCTTCACCCCAGTTGCTAGCATGGTCCCAGATCATGCCCTGCCAGTGCAGCGTCCGGCCCGACCGCGAAACGCCGCCGCGCACGGCGCGGAGGATCTCCGCATCGCTCCAGCCGCCGATCCCCGTTTCCACATCCTGCGTGATGTTGGGAACGAACAGCGTGCCGAACGGTTTCCAGCTGACCTTCGAGCCGCCCGACCCTTTGGGTCCGTGGCAGAAGGCGCACGACGCCACCGTGTAGACATACTGGCCCCGCTCCGCCATCGCGTGAAGTTCCGGCGACTCCTGCGCCTCCACCTCGGGCACCGCGCCCACCGTGGACTTGGCGATCTCCTGCGGCGGGATGAGCGAAAGCGCCGGATAATGGTACCAGAGCCACACAAGCCCCAGCACCGCCGCGGTGCCGAGCGTTTTTTTGAACGTGCGCGACGCCGCGCGCGGCCGTCCGCGGCTTTTCGCCTTTCTGTACCCCGCGCGCAGAATCAGAAAACACAGCGTCAGCAGCGCCGCTGTCTCAAGAACGTACAGAACCCGCTGAACCCAGTGCGGCGCCAGCCAGCGCGTCCGCACGCCGCCGAAATTGCCGTCCGCGTACGAGAGCGCCCGCACGCCGCCGTGCGTCAGCGTCTGGTACAGCTTGACAAGCGTCGTTTCCAGCACCCCGTAGTGCAAAGGCGGCGGGATGGCGTTGTCCACCGCCGGCAGCGTTTTCAGGTACGCGCCGATGGCCGCCGCGTCCGCGTCCGTCAGGCCGTGCAGAAACATCCACGGCATGCCCAGAAGATTGAGCAGCCGTCCCGGCCGCCGGCCCGTGCGGATGGCGCGGGCGATTGCTTCGGCGCTCAGCGCACCGATGCCCGTCTTTGCATCGGAAGTCAGGTTGCGCGAGACGAACACGCCGTAAGGGTACGCGCCCACCCGCATGCCGCCCGCCAGATAACGGTCGTCGCGGTAGATCCCCGTGCGGTTGATCTGCGTGTGGCACAGGCCGCACATCTGTGCGTGCACCAGGTATTCGCCGCGCGTCACCGGATCGGGGTGCTGCCCCCGGCCCGCCAGTTGACCGCCCGGCATCCACGGCGGCGCGCGCGCGATCGAGATCAGGTAATGCACCAGGTGCCAGCGCTGTGCATCGTTCAGCGGGCTGGCATACGACGGCATCGGTCCCGGAGCCAGCCCCGTGGTCAGGCGCAGCCAGATCCGCTCCGGTTCGCCGCCGCCGCGAAACGTCCAGGGAGCCGTGAGATCGCGCGAAAACACCGGATACCCTTTGGCGTCCTCAAGCCTGAGGCCGCCGCTTCCGTCCGCGCCGTGGCACACTCCGCATTGCTGCGCTTCATACAACGCGCGGCCGGTCTCAACGCTTTCCGGCGAAAACGCAGGCCGTTTCGCAGCCGCGACCGGTTGCGGCGCCGCGTTCTCGAACACCGGCGATAAGGTTTTGATGAATCGCACCACCGAAAGGATTTCCTTTTTACTCAGCACATCCTCCCAGTAGGGCATCGCGCTGGCTGGAAGCCCTTTGGACACAACGGCGATGAGATCCAGATCGGTCGGCGGCTGCCCGGTAGCGGTGGATTTGTACTTGAACTGGCCGAGGGTGAAATCGCGCGGACGCGGAATCAGTGAAGGCGCCGCCGGGCCGTTGCCCCGGCCGCCGGGACCGTGGCACACCGCGCAGTGGCGGGCATAGACGCTTTCGCCCAAAGGAGTGTTTTCAGGCAGGTCCGCCCCGGGCGGCCAGGACAGATCTGCAAATTGTTTCGGATTCGGCTGCCAGCGTTCGCTGGGGCTGGAATAGCCCAGCCTTGCGTTGAGGGACAGGCACAGGTCGAGCAGAAGAACAGCGGCGATGAGCCAGGGAATCAGGCGGGATGTGTCGGACATAATCCGTCCCTCGCAGGGACTGCCAGGCGCGGGCGGACCGAGGGATCCCCCGTCGCGGTGAAACCCTATTCGTCTTTCACTTCACCGCGGAACCGGTTGAGATACGATTCGAATTCATCTTCATCGCTGTTGGCGTCGATGTAGAGGTACGTGTCGCGGGACGAGGAATTGAGCGCGAAATTGACCCGCGACAACTGGTGGCCGTCGACGAACATCAGGTCGGTCCAGGGCCTTTGCACCCGGTACTCGCGGTTTTTTTTGAGAAAATCGATGAACATCTGGAACGACCGGGCGCACTGCTTGGAGCTCAGCCCTTCCAGATCGCAGATCCCGCGCAGTCGAGCCGGATTGTTTTTGGTGCGCCCTTCCAGTTTTTCCGCCTGGATGGTGTTGCGCGTGGCTTCCTGGCGCGTGGGCTTTTGGGAAAAATGTTCGACGATGGCTTCCGGCGCAAGATCGTAGCGCAGCGAAACGTTGAAGTCGTCCTCGATGAAGGTGTTGTATTTGCGGATGACCACCCGGCCCCAGTAGCGTTCCTGCAGCGCGTCGTCCTGACTCGCCGCATGCAGATTGGCCGCCCCTTCCCGGCACTGCTCGATCGTGATGTCCAGCCCGCACAGCAGGTCCTCCATCTGCAGCCGCTCGCGGAACCCCTGCCCGAAATCCTCCTGAATTTTTTCGTACGCTTTGCGGCGCTGCGTCCACCGCGCCTGCACGTCGGTTTTCAGCAGCGCGCGCATTTCCTCAGGCGAAAGGTCGAACGCCAGAGCCAGCGTGTGCGGGTCTTCATGCGGCAGCGGGGAAGAAGTGACGGCGATCTCGCGCCATTCGACCTTTGCCGGCGTGTCCTCCGCCACCGCCTTCGCCAGGTTCCGGTAGCCGGTCAGGCAGTCGTCATTGGAGATTTCCTGCGAACAGTAGAGCCGGTGGATGTTGAGCTTGTTGTTGATCTCTTTCTTCAGCGCGATGATCTGATCGAGAAATCCCCTCCGTTGTTTGCGGGGCATGTTGCCTTTGAGAAAGCGCACCAACTCTTCTTTCGAGGCGTCCCATTTCACCAGCACCGTGTGAAATCCCGCCGTGCGCAGAAACCGTGTGCTGATCCCCACCACCCGGTATTCCGGGTCGGCGACTTCTTTGAAAGCGTCCTTCAAGGTCCGCACCGCCGACAGGCAGTTTTCGATCAACGGGATCTGGTCCTGAGTGAAACCGATGTCCTGCTTGAAGGGAAAACACTCGAGGTTTTTGACGCCATAGCGTTGTTCAAGAACGGCCTTTTCAGACAGCAGCGCGTGAAACGTGTTTTCCGCTGCCAGCGCCTTGCCGGAGGACGCGGCAAAAACCGCAACAAAGATCACCAAACATCGTAAGCCGTTCATCAAGGCACACCCCCGCGTCAAAAATAATAAGCCAGTTCCGCCTGCAGAAAATCGTCCGCACGCTGGTCGAACAGAATGTCTTCCGCGGGCTGGCTGAAAAAGGTACGAAGCTCTACGGTCAGTTTCCAATGGTCGCCGAATCGGCGGCTGGTTTCAAGGAACAAAAACCGCGCATCGCTTTTCAAATCCTGCACCCAGCCGAAAAGCAGCTCCGTGCTTTCCGGATCGTTGAGCGTGAGCCTGAGCCCGCCGGCGAGATCGTGCTCGAACGGCGTCGTGGCGTTTCTGCCCCGCTCATCGAAGATGCCTTCCAGCAGCACGCCCAGGTCCATCGGCGTGTCCCAGATGCGCGTGAACGTGTACTCGAAGCCGCCCGTCCAGGAAAAAAAATCCCGGTTGCCCTGGCCGCTGCGGTACAGCGCTTCCAGCTTCCACAGCCACTCGCCGAGAACGTAGGTCGCGTCCAGCCCGGTCTGGTGGATCTGCTCGTACAACGGAACCAGAACCGGGTCTCCCGATCCGTCGGCGCTCGGGATCAGCGTCGGCTCGCGCCCCGTCCCCATGAAATGATACACCCCGAAATCGAGGTCGCCCAGCGTGTGGCTGTAACGCGCCGCCCAGTCCGTGTGCCACTCTTCCGCGGCGCTTTCGAACTGCGCCTGGTCCGTGTCCACCACAAGCTGGCTGCGCAGCCGCCCGCGCCGGCCGGGAAACGTCCGCTCCCGGAAATAGGGCAGCAGAAACAGGTCCACGATGCCCCAGTCCTGCACCACCGACAGATTGACCATCGGCTGTCCCAGCTTGTCCTCCGTATCCGGGTTTTCCACCAGGTCCGTCTGGTTGATGACGTCCACCAGGTGCACCACCTCCGTGGCGCCCCAGAACACCTTGCGCACGCCCACCCTCAGCTCGAAATCATCCTTCAGCCACAGATAGGTCAACTCGCGCAGATCGAAATGCGTGCGCTCCGGGTCGGCGCTGTCCAGCCGGTAGAACGGCACGAAGGTGAAACTGCTGCCGTCGTCCCATTCGTAGTAAAACTCAGGCTGCGCAACCAGAGAACCCGAATGGTCTTTCTGTCCCGCGTGGATGGCGCTGTTGGCGAACAGCCGCGCCTCGGCGCCGACGAACCCGGAAAACTCCTGCGCGCCCGCAGCGGGTGTCAGCGCGAGAAGAAACCACAAAAGAAACGCGGTGATCGCACGACCGGAAAAAGCGGCGCCGTTCATGGATCTCAACGCGCGCGCTTCAGACTGTTCTTGTTGAAATCCCGATCTTCAAGACCGGTATTGAACTCATAGTTCGACCACACGAGCAGCGTGCTCTTGCCCGTCTGATGGTTGTCCATGAACATCTCCCTGGGATACCAGTAGCGGTCGAGATACTGATCGTAGCCCCGGTACACCAGGGTTTTGAGCAGCGAGTTTTTCCGGTCGTAATATTCGATCTTGTAGATGCGGTACTCCGCCTTGTCGAGCCAGACCACCTGCCGGGTGTAGCCGGAATTTTTATACGCCGGGTAGCGCTCGAAGACGAAACATTCCTTGCCGTCCAGCGTTTCGTCTTTGATCCACTTGTACGTGTATTTTTCCACCTCCTGGCTGGTCACGTCCTCGTAGGCGAACTCGCTGCCCATGAACGAGCCCGACTTGTTCGCCGAGCTGATGCGCTTGACCCGCTTCAGGGCGGGAAGGAACAGCCACTGATCGTCGTTTCCCTCTTTGTGGCTGAAATTCAAGAGCGCCGTTCCCTTCACGTCGCGCGGCCGGTCGAAGATCACCAGCGATTTGTCGCCGTCGCCTTCCACTTCCAGCGTGCGGTTGCGGATAGTGCGCTTGCTTTCCTCGCCGTGGCGGTTTTTCAGGATCATCACCATGTCCGCGGTGAAATCATGGAAACCGTTGTCGCGCTTGTCGTCCTCCTGCGCGATGGCGAGGCCCTTCTCCTCCGGCGTTTCCGCCGCCACCGCCGCCGGTGCCGCCAGCGCGGCCAGCACCCAGAATATTAAAAATCGTATCATGAGCGTCTCTCCTGCCGTAGCCTTTTGTGAAGCCCGTTTTTGCGCCCGGACCCGGATGTTCGCCTGTATCGGCTATCCGATGTTTTCGGCGAGCCGCCGTAAAACCGCTTCACGGGTTGATGAAGTTGAAGTTTGTTTGCGCTCACTCATTCCTGCGCCTTGCTCTCCGCCGTGCGGGCGAACACCGCCCCGGCCGGGGCCGGGGCTTGTTTCTTGGCGATCGCCATCAGAAGCGGCGGCAGAAACAGAAAGTCCGCCACCAGCGCCGAAAGGATCGCGATCGTCGTCATCGCGCCCAGGTGCGAGGTCATCGTGAAGCCCGAATACGAAAGCGCGATGAAGCCCGCGGTCAGGATCAGCGACGTCACCCACAGCGCCGTGCCCACCGTGTGGAACGAATAGCGCACTGCGTCTTCGGGACTTTTGCCCTGCTCCCGGCGCGCGCGCAGGTACTTGCTGAGAAAATGCACTGTGTCGTCGACGATGATCCCCAGCGCCACCGGCGCCACCACCGCGACCGCGAACCCGACTTCCTTGTAGATGATGCCCCAGATGCCGAAGGTCATGAGCACCGGCAGCGTGTTGGGGACGATGCTGAGCAGGCCGATCTTGAAGCTTTTGAGCGCCGCGATCAGGATCACCGAGATCAGCAGCAGCGCCAGCAGCGTGCCGGTCATCATGCTTTCAAGATTGCGCTTGGCAATGTGCGAGAACATGATGAGCGGGCTGGAACCGTTCGATGCCATGTGCGCCGGCGCGTTGTCCTTCAGCCACTGCTGCGCGCTCTTTTCCAGGTCCAGCGCCTCGCGGGTCGAGATGCTCTCAAGCACCGCCTGCAGCTTGGTCGAGGATTTGTCGATGTTGATCTGGTTGTTGAGATCCAGACCGAACGGCAGCGACAACTCGTACAGCAGCAGGTACTGCGCCGCCAGTTCCCGCGAGTCCGGCAGCCGGTAATAGCCGGGATCGTCGTTGTGCATGTTCTTGTTGAGCCGTTTCATCGTGTCCGTCAGCGTGCTGACGTACGTGACGCCGGGTTGCTTGCGGTACCACTCCGCGAACTCCTCCACCTTCGCCAGATACTCCGGATTGCTGATGCCGCCCGACTCCCCCGCGCCCAGTGAATAATTGATCGAGTAAAACCCGGTCAGGTTGTCGACCACGTGATCGTTGTCGAGACGGAACTGGTAGCGCGTATCGAAATACTGGTTGAACTTCTCGTTGATCTCGATGCGCGGAATCTGGATGGCGATGAGCATGATGAGCGTCAGCGTGCCCCAGAGCAGGGGTTTTTTCCACTGAATGACAAAATCAGCGAAGCGGTCGAACCACAACGTGCCGTTCTTTTTACTGTCCTTGACTTTAAGAGGAAGAACCGACAAAGCCGCCGGAAGAAAACCCACCGAGTACACGTAAGCCGCCATCACGCCCACCGCCACCGTGTTTCCGAGGTGCCAGAACGGCGGCGAGTCGCCGAAATTGAGGCTCAGAAAACCGATCGCCGTGGTCACGCTGGTGATGAACACGGGCTGATGGTTGATGCGCAGCGCTTCGACGATCGCTTCCCGTTTCGATTTGCCGCGCCGCATCTCTTGCAACAGTGTGATCAATATATGGATGCTGTCCGCCACCGCCAGAGTCAAAATGATGGTCGGCGCGTTGGCCGACACCGGCGTCAGCTTGATGCCCATCCAGCCCGCGAAGCCCATGCCGGTGAGAATCGAAAACGCGATCACGACGACCGTGGTCAGCGTGGCGGTCACCGAGCGCAGAATGACGAGCATGATCCCGATGACGAGCAGGTACATGACCGGGATCAGCGTCTGCATGTCGCCCTGGCCCGCCTCGCTGAACGAGTTGTTCATGAACATGACGCCGGTCAGGTAGATGTTGATGTCCGGATATTTGGAACGGAATTCATCCGCCATGCCGCGCACGTAGGCCACCACCTCCGGCACTTCATCGATGTGCTTGCCCGGCAGGTTGATGGTGACGTTCACCGCCGTCATCGTCGTGTCCGGGTTGATCAGCCGGTCGCGCAGCAGAGGCTCGGCGAGCGCGATGCGTTTGGCCTTTTCCAGATCCGCGTCCGAAAACGATTCCGCGTTTTCCACCAGGTCGCGCACCACCAGGTCGTCGCCGTCCGCCGAGGTGTACTGGAAGTTGGTGACTGAATCGACACGGATGGAGTAGGGGATCTGCCAGGACCGCTTCGTGACTTCCTCCACCACCTTGAGCGTTTCGCGCGTGAACACCTTGCCGTCTTTCGGCTCGATGGCGATCATGGCGTTGTCTTCCTTGGTGTAGGTGTTCTGCAACGCCTCGAACGCCGCCAGTTGCGGATTTTCTTTACTGAAAAACACACGGTAATCGGTGGTGAATCCCAAAAAACGCGCGCCGCTGGCCACCGCCATCACACCGCAGATCGTGGCGGCGATGATCCACCACCGGTACCGGATGACCCATTCTCCGTAACTCATTGTCCCCACCCCGAGATCGGTTGTTTGAGAATTAATAGTTGAATTTTCTGTAAAATATTCACTGTCAGAGCAAAAAAATCAACGTTTTTCCAGTCCCCGGACCAGCAGATCGACCACCTGCCGGGCCTCGTTTTCCAGGTCCTTGAGCGAGATCCGGCTGAGCGAGCCCATATAGTGCGGCGCGATGAATTTGAACGTGGCGCCGAGGATGTCTTTCGCCGTTTTCAGCACGTCCGGCACGTCGAATTCACCGCTGCGGTTGCCTTCCGCCAGGATTTCCGCGATCAGGGACTGCTGCGACGCCTCGTGCCGCGAAACCAGATCGCCCCGTTCCTTGGAGACGAAGATCACCAGTTCGAACAGCGGCGGCCGCTCCGAAAATTCCTTGTACAGGTTGCCCACCTTAGCCACGATGGCCTCGCGCAGCCGGTCCGCCGCGGTGAGGCCGGGTTTGTTCAGCACTTCCCGCCACAGCGCCTCCGACGTTTTCATGCAGCGCTCGGCACAGCCCGCGCCGATCTCTTTTTTGTTTTCGTAATAGCGGTACAGATTTCCGGCGGACATCTCGCAGTCTTTGGCGATCTCCGCCATCGTGGTCTTGCCCCAGCCGTAGCGGCCGAAGCGCTCCATGGCGGCGTCGAGGATCTGGTTGCGAATCTGGTCGGTCGTCTGTTCGGTGGTCTTCATGAAGGTGCTTTGGGATCCTTTTAATTCTGCTGGTTCCGCTTCCGGATCTGCAATTGGGAGGTGGTTTGCAAATAATGAATAATGTATAAAATATTCATTATTTTGTCAACCGCCAAGTGAAATTTTTTTCCTGGGATAGCAGGAAGGCTCACAGTTTCGGGTGCTTCCGCATGCCATAATGAGGTCTTGGCCAACCGTACAACCATTGCAAAGGGGGACGCCATGAGCCGATCGAACGTGGAGCTGATGCAGCGCTGGTTTGAGGAAGTCTGGAACAAGGGCCGGGAGGACGCCATCGACGAAATGCTCGCCGCCGAGTGCCACATGGAGGACCTGGAGGAAACAACCCTCCGCTGCCCGGAGGATTTCAAGCGGTTTCATCGCAAGATCCTCGACGCGATGGACACCATCCGCATCACACTCGACCACGTCATCGAAAGCGGCGGGGAAGTCGCGGGCATCTTCACCGTCAACGCGCGGCACAAGGCCACGGGTAAAGACGTGAAATTCAAATCCAGTTTCTTCGGCGTCATTGAGAAGGGCAAGATCGTCAAAGCCTGGAACGCCACGGATTTTCTTTCCCTGCTCATCCAGACCGGCGCCCTGCCAAAGGACTGCATCGACCTGGGGCTCAAGCAGGCCACGGTCGTTTGACGGAATGCCGGGCTTTCAAACCGATATTCAGAATTTGCCGGCAAGCCACCGTCCCAGCCAGATGAGACCTCCCAGGACGCCCGCCAGCACGCAGCCCTGGTGCAGCGCGCTCAGCGAGACCAGATCGAGCCAGGGATTGTCCGGCGAGAAGGGGTGAAACGGCTGCACGTCGCGGTGCATCACGCTGTCCAGCAGCACGTGCGACCACGCGCCGATGCAGGCCGTGACGCAGACGACGGCAAACGGCGGCGCCGGATAGGCGGGCTGTTGCCGCCGCACCACCTCGAACCACTGGTGCACGCCGCTCGCCGCCCCATAGAGCAGGCGGGTCATGAGGATCGTCACGCCCGCCGCGATGGTTGCGCCGAACAGCGAATGCGCCGGACCGTGCAGCGCGGGCGCGCCGCTCACGATGCGGGACAGCGTCTCCACGTCGATCACGATCTGCGACAGCACGAACACCGGGAAGCTGAACCAGCGCGCGAGCAGCGATTTCAACAAAAGCCCCGGACCGAAATGAAACGGCGTGAACGGCATGGCAAAGGAATTCGCGCAGAAGGAAGAGTGGTTTCAGTGATTCGAATCAGCCTCGCTCGCCCTACTCATCGGCGGATGGATGGCAAAGATAAATGATGGGTGGCAACCGCCCGGCGCTCGTTTTACCCGGCTGGGGATCACTTCGCGCAGCGGAAGCCGATGAAGTTGTAGCGGTCGCGGGTCTTGGCGTCCGAGCGGTCGGCCGGGCGCACGCCCGAGGAATAGTTGATCCAGGAGCCGCCGCGGATCACTTTTTTCCGGCCGCCGCGCGGACCCCTGGGGTTTTTGTCCGGCGCGTTTTGATAATAGTCTTCGTCGTACCAGTCGGCCACCCACTCGTACACGTTGCCCGCCATGTCGAACAGGCCGTAGCCGTTGGGCGGGAAGCTGCCCACCGGCGCCGTGTGCTCGAACCCGTCCTCGAACTGTGTTTCCTTCCAGCGTTCGTCGCAGTGCGCGTCGCAGAAATTCGCCCGCTGCGACAACACCGCGTCGCCCCACGCGTACACCGTCTGGCTGCCGCCGCGCGCCGCCTTCTCCCACTCCGCTTCCGTGGGCAGGCGCTTGCCCATCTGCTCGCAGTAGGATTGCGCCTCGTACCACGTCGCCCCTTCCACCGGCAGGTCGTCCCCCTTGAAGGACGAAGGGTTGTGCCCCATCCGGGTTTCGAACTCCTTCTGCGTCACCTCGTGCGTGTCGATTAAAAACGCATCGAGATGCACCTCGCGCCGGGGCTCTTCGTCGGCGAACCATTTGCGCTTGCACACCTTGTTGTTTTTTTCACACTCTTTAAAGCCCGCATCCGGCTCGGACCCGTAGAGGGTGGGGCCCGCCGGGATTTCCACCATGCCCGCGGCCGCGAACAGCGGCGCGGCCAGAAGCGATAGGGCGATCAATACAAGACCGGCCGGGATGTTCTTTCGCGTGTTCACGATCCGTTTCCAGCGGCAAAGGGCACGACGTTCGCGCCCAGGGATTCATAGTCTTTCAGCACCGAGGCGTGGCAGGTGAGCGCCAGCACCTGCCGGTCCTGCGCGAACGCGTGCAGCTCTTCGAGGAAGCGGGCCCGCCGGGTCTCGTCGAAATTGACCAGCACGTCGTCGAGGATGACCGGCAGCGGCTCCGAGCGCTTATCGTGCTCCTCGATCAGTCCCAGGCGCATTGCGAGATACAGCTGCTCGCGCGTGCCGCGGCTGAGCTCGAACAATTGCCTGCGTTCGCCGCGTGCGTTTTCCACCAGCAGCGCGTCGCTGTCGAGCGGCTTGACGATCCGCGAATACGCGCCGCCGGTGACGGCGCGAAACAGCCTTTCCGCGGCCTGCAGCACCCCCGGCTGGCGATGCGTTTCGTAGCGCTGCCGCGCCGCATCCAGCAGCGTGCGCGCCAGTTTCGCGGCGGCCCATTCCCGTCCCAGATCCTCCAGTTCCTGCTGCCGCAGGGCGAGCGCCGTCTGCTTGATCGAAAGGTCGTCGTTCGACGCCAGCTGGTCGCGCTGGTTTTTCACCTCTCCCAGCGATTCCAGCAGTGCGTCCCGTTTCGCGCCCCATTGCACGAGCTCGCGCACCGCTTCGCGCAGGTCGTTTTCGATGTCTTCATACTTCCTGGTTTTGAGTTCCGCGGTGAACGCCCCGGCGTCCTCGCCCAGCCGGGAACGGATGTGCCGGCGGTGCTGTTCCGCTTTCTCCTGCCAGGATCGCCGCTGTTCCATCGTGCGGTGCTTCGCCCGAAACTCATCCTCGTTTTGCGCGCCCGCGTTTTTCAAAAACCCGAGTTTTTCGTTTTCATTTTCCATCAGCAGTTGCCGCAGCCGGCTGTTTTTTTCTTCCTGATCCTGAATGAGTTTTTGCAGATCCTCGGCCCGCTGCGCCGCGCGTTTCGCCGCTTCGAACTGCCGCTGCGCGGTTTCAATGCCCGCATGCACCGATTTCATCTGCGGGGTGTCATCGAGAACCGGCTTCAGCGCGGACAGCCGCTGCCGCACGTCCTGTTCGGTCTCCTGCATCTGTCGGATCCGCTCATCGAGCCTCACGCGCTGCCGTATTTTTTCCCCCAGCGCGCGCAGCATCGGCCCCTTTTCCCGCGCTTCAACGGGAGTGAGTCTTTCAGGCAGGCCCGTCGAATCGAGAAACACCCGCCAGGATTTGGCAAGCGTCTGCTGTTCCGATTGCGCCTCCTGCGCCTTTGCCTGCAGGGATTGCCCGAACGCGTCCTCGGCGAAAAACTCGCGTTTTTCTTTCTGGTATTTTTTGAGCAGCAACGCTCCCAAGAGCAACAGGCAGGACGACAGGCCCATGAGCGGCGCGTTGCCGGTAAACACGCCCCAGCCCAGCCCCGTCAGCCCGAGCCCGCCCTGCGCCACCCCGATGCCGCGCAGCCAGACCAGAATGTTCCAGCCTTTCGCCCCTTCCGCCTGTTTCCGGTTGCGGTAATATTCCCATTTCTCGCGCGTCCGGATCACCTGTTCGCGCAGCGCCTCGAAGCGTTCGTGGAACGATTGCACCTGCCGCACCTGCTCGGGACCGAATTCAAACTCCACAATGCGCGCCTCTTCCCAGTCCACTTGCAGCACTGCTTTTTCGTTTTCCAGACTGTCCTGCAGCCGCGCCCGTTCCGCTTGCACGGCCGTCCGGTTCTCGATCGCCGCCAGCACCTGCTTGAGCGATTGCTGCAGGTCCACCACCTCCGCTTCCCGTTCCAAAAGCGCGCGGTTGATGTGGAGCGCTTTCTTTTCCTGGACCCAGTCTTTGAGTGTGCGCGTTTCCTCATCCAGCCGGTTCTGCATCTCCTTTTTCACCAGCAGCAGCGCATCGAGTTGTTCCAGCCCCTTTTCCGGAAAACCGGGAATGTCTTCAAGCTCTTGCAGCGCCGCTTCCGCGGTCTCCAGCTCGCGCACCAGAGGATGAAACTGTTTCTGCGTTTCCAGAAACTGTTTGCGTTTCTCCAGCGCCTTAACCTTCTCCGCCAGCGTGCCCCGTTCCGCTTCCATGTTCTCGATGCGCGCGTTCAGTTCGCCGTAGCGGTTGAGGCCCGCCTGCACCGCCGCCACGCCATCCTCCAGCATGCGGATTTCTTCATACAGCTGGTTCATCTTCTTTTTGCCGCGCGGCCTGAACACCGCGTCGCAGCGGTCCGCAAGCTGCTTGTCGACCTCCTTGAGCGACACCGCCCCCAGCCCCATCCCGGCGCCGTAGATGCGGTTTTTGATCTCATCGCCCTTGAGCGTGTTGAAATCCGCAAGCTCATCCAGCGTGATGGCGTGGATGTGGTGGAACAGTTCCTTCGAGGCGTGCCCCAGCACCTTCGACAGCGCGTCGCTTCCGGTTTCCTCTCCGGCTTCGCTGGACACGGTGACCGTTTCCTTGCCGCGCTGCACACGCGCAAGCGTCACCGCTTCGCCCGACGCCAGCTCGCAGAACAGCCTGCCGCCGTGCGCGCCGCCGGACAGGGGAGGGTAGGCGTTCGTGCCCCTGGTTTTGCGCGGAAAGCCGAACAGGATCCGGCGGATGAATTCGATGAGCGTGGTTTTCCCCGCCTCGTTGGCGCCGTACAGCACGTTGAGACCGCCTTTGAGGGGGTTCAGCCGGGTGCCGGCAAAGATGCCGAACCCCTCGATATGAATTTCGCGAATCTGCATGGCGTGCCGGTGGCAGGAAACCCGATCAGCGTTTCTGCATGAGCGGATCGAGCGCCCGGTTTTGGGCCAGAGTCAAAAGCCGCTGCCATTCCTCGCCGGACAGCGGAGCCAGGTGGCGTGCACCCGGCCAGCTTTCGTAAAGCGGTTTGAGCGCCGCGTTGAGAGCCTCGCGGTCGTTTCCGTCGCGCGCCGCATCGAACATGGCAAGCAGGTCGGCGATGAAGTCGTCGCCGCGCTTGAGCGCCTCAAGATCGAAATCCGCCTGCGTGTTCTGTGTCAGGGAGAGCCAGACTTCAGGTTTGCGGTGCGCGAAGTCCTGCCGCACCTCCTCGGTGAGCGCGGCCAGGCTGCCGGTGCGGGAAAGTTCTTCATGCAATGCCGTTCGGCCGGTGAGGTTCACGCGCACCAGCGCTTCCCGGTCGCCCGCCTGCGCCACCATCCCGGCCAGGTGCGCGCGCAGCGATTGCAGCGCGTTCTGCATCGTGTCCACGCCGGAGAGATCGAGATCGCTTTCCGCAAACCGCACCGCGTCCGTGGCGACAAAGCGGATTTCCGGTTCGCTGTTGTCATGCAGCGTCACCAGGCAGCAGCCCTTGGGGCCAACCTCGCGCAGGTGCCGCGCCTGCGCGTTGCCGCAGTACACCACCGCGGGAAAACCGGACCTGAGAATGCGGTGCGCGTGGATGTGCCCGAGCGCCCAGTAGTCCAGGCCGCCCGCGACGCAGTCGTCGAGCGAACAGGGCGCGTAGTTGTCGTGGTTCGGGTCCTGCCCGACGTTGGCGTGCAGCACGCCCACCGCGAACCCGTCCGTGTTTTTGCGCTGGAACCGGGTTGCCAGATTTTCCCGCACCTCGCGCTGCGGGTAGCTGATGCCGTAGATCCAGGCCAGCGTTTCACCGCCGCGTTTCACCGGATGCTGTTCGACGTTCTCTCCCTGAAAGACGACGACGCCCTCCGGCGGCGTCAGCGACGACGACCAGCCGTCGAGCGGGTCGTGATTGCCGTGCGCCACGAACACCGGGATGCCCGCATCGCACAGTTCCTTGAGCGCGCGGTGGAATTTGAGCTGCGCCCGCAGGCTCTTGTCGGCGCTGTCGAACACATCCCCCGCGATCACCACCGCGTCCACGCGCTCGCTGACGGCCAGCCGGACGATGTTGTGGAAGGCGCGGAAGGTGGAAGTGCGCAGCGATTCCGCCAGTTCGGGTTCGAGCGCGCTCAGGCCCTTGAAGGGACTGTCGATGTGGAGATCGGAACAGTGGATGAAGCGGAACGAAGCCATGATTTACGTGACGGCGTTTTCGAGTTCGCGCATCTTTTGCACCAGCTCGGCGCTTTTACCCGGCCAGTCGATGCGTCCCTTAGAAAGATAGATCAGCCTGTCATTGGGTTCCAGTTTAAAATCGTTTTCCGGATTCAAAAAGATTTCATCGCGCTGACGGCGTTTGATGCCGAGAATCTCGACCCTGTAATTGAGTGCGAGGACCGCCATCTTCAGGGTTCCCGCCGTCAGGTCCGGCCGGTACCCGGGCCAGCTCCCCATCGGGGTTTGGGAGATGTAGATCTGGCTGCCGCCCGAGTTGGAAGAGAGTTGATGGTAGACCTCGAACACGCCGGGGTTTTCCAGCTCCTGCACCAGAAGCCCCATCTGCAGGTCGGTGGCGTTGATGCCCCCGTTGATGTTGAACATGTCGAGGTTCTTCATGGTCTCGGCGCGGGTGCAGCCGAGGATGGTCACCACGTCAGGCCAGTTCTTCTCGATCAGCCCCGCCGTCAGCGTGTTGGTGTCGTCCAGCTTGGGATCGCTCGTCGATCCCAGAAACACGCAGGCCCGCGCTTCGCCGAGGTTGGCCCGCTTCAGCGTTTCCAGAGTCGAGGGCAATCCGTTGACGTACCCTTCGATGTGTCCGATCAGGGAACCGGGGATTTCCTTGTCGCCCTGCGGCAGCGCGGACGCGACGACCACGACCGGGATTTCCTTGAAATCCGGGCTCAGGTTCAGCTCCCGCAGCAGCTCCCGGATTTCCTCATAGGAAGGAACGTTGACGATAACCAGATGACCGCGGCCGTTGTAGTGGTTTTCCCCTTTCATTTTCTTGATTCTCCTTTGCAGGGCCTTTTCGACGATGATCCCGGTGAAGACGCCGAAACAGCCGATCCCGATGAGAGTGGTGAGAACGGTGACCAGCCGTCCTTCAAACGTTTTTGCGGTGAAATCGCCGTAGCCGATGGTGGTCAGCGTGATGTAGGCGGTCCAGAGCCCGTCCCCGAACGTGGCGCCTTTCTCGAACAGAGCGAACACGAACGCGAAAAACAACACCATGGCCAGCAGGACGACGATCAGCGTCAGCGGAAACCGGACATCCTGTTGTCCAAAGAAGCGTCTGATTTTTTTAAGCGTGGGCGACCACAGCGGCAGCATGAGACGAGCGGAGTCCATTAAACTTTCGACACGGTGCGGTATTATAACCGATAAGCCGCCCGCCGGGACGCGGGTTGCATAAAAATCAAGCGGTTGAGTCCGTGCTCCGGCATCCTGAAATTCCGCGTCGGCAAGGCGGTGTTTGAATCGATCCTGAACGGAATTCATCTCAATCGAAACACCCTTTCCCCATGCCCATGCAATACCGCAGATTCGGACAGACCGGCGAACGCATCTCCGTCATCACCCTGGGCGGCATGCGCTTCAAACACGGCTGGAATCCGCCGCGCGACCACCTGCCGGCGGCGTCCATCGAGAACTGCCTGGACACGACGCGCCGGGCGCTGGACCTGGGGATCAACCACATCGAGACCGCCTACGGCTACGTCAAAAGCGAACATCTGTACGGCGCCGTGCTCAAAGAGCTGGCGCGGCCGCGCGATGCAATCAAGATCATGACCAAGGCCGCGCCGATGACCGCCGACGAGACGAAACGCCTCGTCGAAGAGCAGCTAAAAGCACTTCAGCTCGACTTCATCGACTTTTACGGCTGGCACGGCATCAACAACGAAGAGAGGCTGAACGCCGCCCTCAAGCCCGGCGGTCCCGTGGACACCCTGCACCGGCTGCGCGAGGAAGGCGTCATCCGCCACATCGGCTTTTCCACCCACGGCCCGCTCGAGATTATCTTAAAAGCGCTGAACAGCGGCCGCTTCAGTTTCGTCAACCTGCATTATTATTATTTCTTCCAGCGCAACCTGCCCGCCGTGCAGCTTGCGGCGGAGAAAGACATCGGCGTCTTCATCATCTCGCCCAACGACAAGGGCGGCCAGCTCTGGAACCCGTCCGCCAAAGTGCGCGAACTCACTCAGCCGCTCAGCGCCATCCAGTTCAACGGCCGCTTCTGCCTCAGCCACCCCCAGATCACCACGCTCAGCATGGGCATGCACGAACCCGCGCATTTCGCGCAGAACCTCGCGATCCTCAATGAAGAAGGATATTTCACTCAGGATGAGGTTCCCGTCAAGCAACGCATGGACGCGGCGGGCTCCGGCGTCACCGGCCGCTGCACCCTGTGCCACGAGTGCCTGCCCTGTCCCGAGAACATCAACATTCCCGAAGTGCTGCGCTTCCGCAATCTGCTGGAAGGCTACGGCATGCAGGACTACGGCCGCTACCGCTACAACATGCTCGAAGAGAAGGACCACTGGTTCCCCGGATCCTTCGCGTCCAGGTGCACGCAATGCGGAGACTGCCTGCCCCGCTGTCCGGAAGAGCTGGACATCCCCCGCCTTTTGCTGGAAACGCACCGCCGCCTGTTCGACCCACGCAAATACATAAAAAATAAAATGCTCTCCTTCGCGGCCGCGGCGCTGGACCTTTTCCGCCGCATCACAGGCAAAACAAGCTGAATTTCCGGAGATTGCAGATGGAGTCCCGGGAGGACGGCACGCTTGTGGACAATTCCTTTTTTATCCCGCCCCGTTCAACGCGTTGACGGCACTCAAGATATGCCGTAACATAGAAGGCATACTAAGGTAAATGTAAACCATTGAATTTTTGAGTTTCCCCGCTTCATGAAGGTTGCACCGCGCCGCTCCTGGGGGGAGAAAGGCACCATGTCCATTCCATCTGTATTTGAAGCCCACATTTTGATCATCGACGATGAGCCGGGGAACATCCGCATTCTCGAGCGGCTGTTGAAAGGGGCGGGGTTTCTCAATCTGCACCACGTGCAGGATCCCGAAAAATCCGTGGAAACCTATCAGGCGCTGAACCCGGATCTGATCCTTCTGGATCTCAAGATGCCGGGCATGGACGGGTTCGCGGTGATGGAGGCGTTGAAAGCGGTGGAGCAGGGACCGTTTTTACCCATCCTCGTGCTCACCGCCCAGCGGGATGTGCCCACTCGCGTGCGCGCCCTGAAATCCGGGGCCAAGGATTTTCTGCCCAAGCCGTTCGAGATGACCGAGGCTCTGGTCCGGGTGCAGAACATGCTGGAGATCAGCCTGCTGCACAAACAGAATTGTGCCGACAACCGCAAGCTGGAAGAAAAGGTGCGCGAGCGCACGCGCGAGCTCAAAGAGTCGCAGTTCGATGTGATCCAGCGCCTCGCCCGGGCGGTGGAGATCCGCGAGACCGAGACCGGAAACCACATCCTGCGCATGAGCCATCTGTGCGCCAGGCTGGCGAAGGAAATGGGGCTCGATGCCGGGCACTGCGAGCTCATCCACCACGCCAGCCCGCTGCACGACATCGGCAAGATCGGTATTCCCGATCAGATCCTGATGAATTCGCACAAACTGAACGACGAAGAATGGGAGATCATGCGCATGCACCCCATCATGGGCGCGGAGATCCTGTCCGGCAGTGAGTCGAAACTGTTACAGATGGCCGAGTCTATCTGCATGACCCACCAGGAACGGTGGGACGGGTCGGGTTATCCTGGCGGGTTGAGAGGGGAGGAGATTCCCATCGAAGCGCGGATCGTCGCGGTCTGCGATGTCTTCGACGCCCTGGTGAGCAAGCGCCACTACAAGGACGCGTTTCCCGTAGATCTTGCGGTGGAGATATTGCAAAATAACAGCGGTACCGATTTCGATCCGGCCGTCGTGCAGGCATTCATGGCGGTCCTGCCGGAGATGGTCGAGATCATCGAGCAGTTTCCGGAAGTCGATCACAGCAGCATCCTGCGGCACGTGCGCCCTTCCCTGATTTGAAGCGCGGCGCCAGGGCGGGTTCAGCGGTAGTTGGTGAAACTCATGTCGATGCCGAAATCCTTCTGCTTGAGTTCGGCGATCACTTCCTGAAGGTCGTCCCGGTTTTTTCCCGTCACCCGCAGCTGGTCGTCCATGATCTGGCTCTGCACCTTGAGTCCCATGCCCTTGATGAACTTTGATATTTCCTTGCCTTTTTCCTGCGGGATGCCCTGCTGCAGATTGACGGACTGGCGCACCGTGTCTCCCTGCGCCGGTTCGACCTTGCCGTAATCCAGCGCTTTCAGCGACACCTTGCGGCGCACCAGTTTGCCTTCCAGAATGTCCACCACCGATTTGAGTTTGCCTTCATTGTCGGAGAGCAGAACAATCTGGTTGTTCTTTTTATCGAACGTGATCTCGCTTTTGCTTTTCTTGAAATCGTAGCGCTGGCTGATCTCCGCCATCGCCTGATTGACCGCGTTTTGCACTTCCGCGGCGTCGGTGACCGATACGATGTCGAACGTGCAGTTTTTGGAAGCCATTCAATCGATCCTCACGGGATTCGGGACAAAAAAAACCGGCAGAGGAAATCACTGCCGGCCGGGAAAAAAGGGTGTCGATTATTTCGGGATCACGTTTGCCGCCTGCGGCCCCTTCGGACCCTGGCTCTTCTCGAACTCCACCTCCTGTCCCTCTTTCAAAGTCTTGAAGCCTTCGCCCTGAATCGCGGAAAAATGGACAAACACTTCTTCGCCCTCGTCGGACACGATAAACCCGTATCCTTTCTGATCGTTGAACCACTTTACCTTGCCTGCGGGCATAGCACCTTCTCCTCCTTATGATTTGATACCGAAACCTACCATAGCCGCGCAAATTATTCAAGTAAGGACGCCTGCCCCGATTTTAGCCCGTTATTCTCAGTTTGTGCCGGGGGGAAACGGCGGGCGCGGCGCCGGGTGGGTCGATCGTCTCACGCCTCGGGCGTCCGGTCGGTGGCCCGGCAGTCCCTCAAAAGCTTGCGCGCGTTCGGGTAGCGGTCGTCGCGTTTCAGCACGTTTTCCAGGTGGGGAACGGCTTTTTCGCAGTTTAAGGTCTTGGCGTGGATCTCGCCCAGGATGAATTCCAGGTGGATGTCCTCCTTTTCCACCATGCGGTAGCGGCGGGCGTAATCGAGCACCTCGCTCGCCTCGCCCAGGCCGCGATAGCTGAACACGATGCTCTGCAGCGTCTGCACATTGAGCGGGTCTTTCTCAAGCGCCTTGAGGGAATGATCCAGCGCCTTCAAATATTCTTTCTTCATGTTGTAGTACTGCGCCGTGGAAACCAGAAGGCCCGGGTTTCCCGGATTTTCGTCGAGTTTTTTCAACAGTTCGATGAGGCCGATGTCGCGCATGACGGCGCGGATCTGACGCGGGTCCTTTTTCGCCACCGCTTCAAAATACCGCTTGGCCTCCGCGCCTTTGCCCTGCTCTAACAGGCTCTGGGCCTTGTACAAGGTCGCGTACAGGTGGCCGGGCTGCTTTTCCAGAACGCGGTCGAAGATGGCGATGCTTTTTTCGTGTTCGCCGACCTGGTAATAAGTGTGCCCCAGGTTCATCAACGCTTCGGTGTTTTCCGGGTCCGCCTCGATCTCCTCGATCAGCCGCGCCACCTGGGTTTCGCCCGCCTGCAGGTGGTAGCGGATCAGGCTGTTTTCCTGCGCCAGTTGCATGGCCTTGAGAAGCTGGCCGCGGTTGCCGTACATAACCCCGCGCTGGTACAGGTCCATCATCCGGTACTGCTCCTGCAGGCGCTTGCGGTCGGCGTGGCTCAAGGGCGTGATGCGGGCCGCGAGATCCGCGAACGGCACCCGGTTGAACACGTAGCGTTCGCGTCCGTCGATGCCGATCGCCTCGCCCAGGTCGAGATAGAATTCGATGTGCGGCCGGTTGTCGGTGATGACGGGATGCCCGGCGGCCAGCGCCTGCATCTGCTCTTCCAGCAGCCACACGTTGCCGAGCAGCGACAGCGCGCCGTGGATTTCGATTTCCTCGAGCGCCTGTTTCACGACGGGGACCTGCATGCGTTGCCTGAGACGTTCCAGGTCGAACCGGATCGGCCGGTCCGAGCCGATGATGAGGATTTCGTTCGCCACCGACATCCACGCCACCGCATGCGGAAACACCGACAGGAAGGTTTTAAAGTGCATCGCCACTTCCCTGTCCCCCTGGCTGTGCAGCGGAATCCACTGCGCCACGATGCCGCCCGGCTTGAGGCGCTGTTTCGCCAGCTCGTAATATTCCTGCGTGTACAGGTTGACCGTGAACGCCGTCCGCGGCGGCGGCGGTTCGGAGGTGATGACGTCGTAGCGCTTTTTCGTGGTCAAAAGGTGGTTGCGCCCGTCCTGCAGCACGATGTTCACCTTCGGGTTGTTGAGCACGTCGTGGTTCTCTTTCGCGAACACGGTGCCCGCGCGGATCACGCTTGCGGAAAGCTCCAGGCTGTCCACCGTCTTGACGTCGGGATGGATGCCCGCCGCGCCCGTGGTCTGGCCGGTGCCGAAGCACACCACCAGCACGTCGTCGGGAGAATCGACCAGCAGGATGGGAACGTGCGCGAACAGTTTCATGTAACGCGAGGCGACGACGTTCGAAGCCGACATGGAGATGCCGTTGGTGATCAGCCGTTTCGCCTCCGGGTCGATCAGGCCGTATTCGTCCTTGAACACGGCGACCGTGTCCGTCAGCCCTTCCTCGAAGTACATGAGCTTGGTCAGATTGCGCTTGCCGGCGCTGTCGCGCATGAAAAACGAATTCAGAAGGTCCTTGGGCGTGGCGATGAACAGAAACAGCACCACCGCCATTCCCGCCGCCGTCATGCCTTTGCGCGCGCCGGCGCTCAGATAGGGGCCGGTGACGAACAGCACCAGCGCCGCGGTCAGGTTGAGTGCGGCGATCAACATCAGGCTGATCTGGCTGCCGAGGCCGGGCAGGATCAAAAATCCCATCATCAGCGATCCCAGAATGGCTCCCAGCGTGTTCGACGCGTAGATCTGGCCGGTGCCCCGGCCGACGTGCTCGTGGCCGCCCGAAACCAGCTTGATGAGGATGGGAAAACTCATGCCGAGCAGGATCGTCGGGATCAGCATCAGGCTGGAGGAATCCTTGAAATACTGCAGCAGCGTGTAGGCAGCGTCGGTCAGGCGGTAGCTGTTCCACGGCGGCGACAGCAGCGCGTTCATGTTGAACAGCGAGCCGATCACGAACAGCCCGGCCCCGGCCTGCAGCACGATGAGCGCCGAGCGCAGCTCCCTCACCTTGCGGATCACCGGCACCGCGAGCACGCTGCCCAGCACGATCCCCAGAAGAAACACCGCCAGCATCATGCTGAACGAGTACACCGTGCTGGAAATGCTGAACACCAGAAGCCGCGTCCACACCACCTCGTAAGCCAGCGCCGAAAACCCGCACAGAAAGCTGATCGCCATCCAGGTTTTCTGCTCGCGGCTGAAATCGAATCGCGGCAGGCTGAAGCCGGAAAAGGACGGCCTCAATTCCGTGCCGCCCGTGTCCTGGTAAACGCGGATCGCGCTGATGCCGATGAACAGGTTCACGCAGGCCGTCAGCAGCACCGTCTGCAGCACGCCCAGCAGGCTGATCAGCATGAACCCCGTGAGCAGGCAGCCCAGCGCCGCGCCCAGCGTGTTGATGCCGTAGAGAATCCCCACCTGCGTGCCCAACCTGGAATTGTCCGTCACATAGTATTTGGTGATGATGGGGAGCGTCGCGCCCATCAGCGTGGTCGGCACGAAAATGAACGCAAACGCCAGAATCGCCTTCACCGCGTTCTGAACGGCCGCCGATTCCGGAAGCCAGATATGGATCCACGAGTAAAACGCGGAAAAATTCGCCAGTAACAGCGAAAGCAGCGCGCACAGCACAAACACACCGATTTCGATCCACCCATATACCAGAAGCGACACTGGCGCCGGTCCGGATTCATTTTCCGCCGTTTGCGCCGTGCTGCCCGGCGCCGCGCCCCGCCGTGCCGAAAGCGTGTCGATCGCGTGCCCGAACAGATAGCTGCCGGTTCCCAGGCCCGCCATGAACGCCGCCAGCACCACCGAGACGGAGAACACCGTGTGCCCGAAAACCAGTGTCAACATGCGCGTCCAGACGATCTCGTAGACCAGCGCCGTGATTCCCGACAGGAAAAACAGGAAATAAATGATTGGGGGTCGTTTCATTTTAAACATTTATACAACATGCGGGCGGCTTTTAAAACCCTGCAAAAGGATTGACAACCCCAGCCGCATCCAGTAGGTTTGAAGGGAAAAATCCAACAGACAAACGGGGTCCCGGCTCCGTCGAAACCCATGAAAAGCTTGCAGATTGAGGGCATCGAACATCCTTACGCCGACGAGAACGGCGTCGTCTGGACCCAGGAAGCCTGGGACCGGATCAAGCACGCTCCCGAATTCGTGCGTCCCGGCATCAAGAAGCTCATGGTGCAGCGCGCCGTCAAGCGCGGTTACAAATTCATCAAGTCCGACTTTCTGACGGAAATCAGAAACGAATCGATGATGCTGGTCTCCAAGCGCGTCAAACAGTTCGGTTTCGAAGAGCTGTCGATGGGCGCGTTCGAGGAAGCGAAAGAGAAGATGAAAGAAAGTCCGCGCAAGGTCGAAGTGATCGAAGAGATCCAGGACTTTCTCGCGCTGCGCACCGAGAAGAAAGACGACATCATCGACAAATTCAAAAACTACATGGACGTCGCGCCCACTTCCGGCATGCCCTGGAGCAAGGAAGCGCTCGCGAAAATGGAGAAGGTGCCGCCCTTCGTGCTCGGCATGGCCAAGCAGACCATCGAGGCGCGCGCCCGCGAACGCGGCGACAAGATGGTGAACCCCGGAATCATCGAGGAGGTGTTCACCAACATCATGCCCGCCTCCGCCAAGGAAGCGATGGGCATGGAAGTCACCGAAGAGGATCTGAAGCGCGACGAGCAGATCGAAAAAGAAAAGGAAAAGCCGCCCGAACTGGGCCTGGAATGGCAGGAGGAAGCGCTGAAAAAAGTCATGCGCATCCCCATCCCCTTCATCCGCGACATGGCGATCAAGCGCATCGAGCAGGAAGTGCGCAAGGAAGGGGCCACCGTGGTCACGCCGGAGCTGTTTCAGAAATACCGATTTTCGTTTTAACCCTGGGGGGCCGGGGCAGCGCAGGAGGATAGGGAGCGGACCGCACGCAAACGGGGCGCTTCCGCAGGTTGAAGGAGTGAACCATGTTCAATGCATCCTCTTGGCGGTGGGCCTTCCTGTGCCTTGCCGTCGCCGTTTCCGGCTGCACCACCTACGAACCTTTTTACGCCGGATCTCCCCTGTTCGAGCGCGGGCCTAAAGCCACCACGCTCGAAGAAGTCAGCCGCAAAGTCAGCGCCAGCAAATCCGTCGAGTTCAAGCGCGGCTTCCGCGACGGCTGCGACAGCGGCCACGCGGACGCCAACAATCCCCGCTACGGATTCATCAAGGACGAGAGCCAGTACGCCTCGCAGTCCGATTACCGGCTGGGCTGGCACGAAGGGCACGACAACTGCGTTGTGTACCACACCGCGGACCACGTCTACCCGTTGCTGTTCGGCGCGAGCAACGCCTTTGACAAGTGGGAACATTCCGTCACCAACATCGAGATCGGGCACTGACGCGCGTCACAGGCCCGTCGGGTAATCGAGAAAGGCCGTCTCCAGGTTGAACTTTTCTTCCAGGTGACGGCCCACCGCGCGCACGCCGCCGGTCTCGGTGGCGTAGTGCCCGGCCAGCATGAGGACGCAGTCGCCCTCCATCGCCTCGTGGAAATGATGGTTGGAGCCCTCGCCGGTGATGTAGCAGTCCAGCGGTTCGCGCTGCGCCTGCCTTAAGATGTCCGCCGCGCCGCCGGTCACCAGCCCCACCGTGCGCACCTCGCGGTGACCGATGACGCGCACCGGCGAGCCCAGTCTTTTTTCCAGCTTTTTCCCCAGCGCCTCGGCGCTCTGCGGGTCGATCTCGCCCTTCAGCCCGATCTTCTGGCCTTCGTATTCGCCGAACGGCTTGAGTTTCGAGAGGCCGATCGCGTCGGCCAGCGTTTTGTTGTTGCCCAAAACCGGGTGCATGTCGAGCGGGATGTGCGCTGCGTACAGCCCCAGGTTGGCCTGAATCAGCGCCGCCAGTTTTTCGTAATAGGTTCCCCGGATCGGCTGCAGCCCGCCCCAAAATAGTCCGTGGTGCACAAAGAGCATGTTACACTTCTTTTCGGCGGCCAGGGCGATCGTGGCCGCACACACATCCACCGCCAGGCCGACCTTTTGAATCTCGCCGGCGTTCTGCACCTGCAGGCCGTTCACGGCGTTGGGCGCATCCTTGATGGCGCGGATGTCCAGCAGATTGTCCAGATAGTGACTGAGTTGTAAAATGTCCATATGATAAAAGCTGGTTGGCAGCCGGGTGTATGGTTTTGAATTCGCCTGCGCGTGAGTTTAAAAGCGCGCAAACCCGCAAGGAGTATAGCGAAGATACGCGCCGGGTTGCAAGGAAGGGACAGGTAAGTTCAAACGGGCAAGCGAAGAATCATTTCTGTCACCCTGAGCCTGTCGAAGGGTGACACTTAAAATTTCGCTCCGTGTACGAGGGCACACTCTGTCAAAGGGTGAGCCAATGCGATGACCAATTTCATCCTCAGAAACATCGGGCAGAAGATCATCCTGCTGTTCTTCATCTCGATCATCTCCCACACCATCGTGCACCTGGCGCCGGGCGAACCGAGCCTCGTCGATCCGTCCAACCCCATGCTCAAGCCCGAGGACATCCAGCGCATCCGCACCGCATTCCACCTCGACGAACCGCTCACCGTGCAGTACCTGTACTGGATGCGCGACCTGTTCACCGGCGAGCTCAAATCCTTCAAGGACGGCCAGCCCGTGCTGGAAAAAATCTGGGACCGCTTTCTCAATTCCCTGCCGCTGTTTGTTCTCGGCACGCTCATCACCTGGCTGCTGGCCTTTCCCGTCGGCATCCAGGGCGCGGTGCATCGCGGTTCGATCCTCGATCACACAGGCACGCTGTTGTCCTACGCGCTGATTTCCATTCCCGGATTTTTTCTTTCCTACATCGTCATCATCTACATGGTGCAGACCTTCGACGTGCCCGTGATCGGCATGCGCACCATCGGCCTGGAAAATTCCGCGCTGGTGATGCAAGCGATGGACCGGCTGTGGCACCTCACCATCCCGGCCATCATGTCCGCCGTCGCCGGCACCGCCGTGCTGTCCCGCTACGTGCGCTCGCAGATGCTCGAGGTCATCAACCAGGATTACATGCGCACCGCCCGCGCCAAGGGCCTGTCGCACGACGTGGTGATCTACAAGCACGGACTGAGAAACGCGCTGCTCACCTTCATCACCCTGTTCGGGCTCACCATCCCCAGCCTCATCGGCGGCTCGGTGATTTTCGAGACCATCTTCGCCTGGCCCGGTCTCGGCAAGCTCGGCTACGAGGCGATCCTGGCGCGGGATTTCCCGGTCATCCTGACGCTCAACTTCATCGCCGCCATCCTCGTTCTGGTGGGCACGCTGATCTCCGACGTGTTGTACGCCGTCGCGGACCCGCGCATCAAACTGTGAGGTGACGACCGTGAACAGCGAAGCCCGCAGCCTCGAAGCCGATGCCCTGAAACCGCAGATGAGCCTGTTTCAGGAACGCTGGCAGATATTCAAGCGCAACCGCATCGCCTACACGAGTTTCTGGTTTCTCATCGGCTTTCTCGCGCTCGCGGTCGTGGGCAAGGTACTGACCCGCACCGTCACCGTGTTCGATCCGCACACCGTGCGCCTGTCCGAGAAATTCAAGCCGCCGCTGTCGAAATTCACCGGCGGTCTCGTGCCCGAGCAGGACGCGCCCGTGTTCGGCATCTACCTCATGGGCACCGACGAGCTGGGCCGCGACGTGTTCGCGCGCATGCTCGAAGGCACGTCCGTATCGCTCACCGTCGGCTTCGTCGCCGTCGGCATCATGGTGACCGTGGGCGTGATCCTCGGCGGGCTCGCCGGGTTTTACGGCCGCGTGAAACTCGGGTTCATCACCGTCGACACCCTCATCATGCGTTTCGTCGACATCATGCTGTGCTTCCCGGCGTTCTTTCTCATCCTCACCGTGGTGGCGCTGCTGCCGCCCAGCATCTACAACATCATGATCGTGATCGGACTCACCAGCTGGATGGGCACGGCGCGCTTCGTGCGCGCGGAGTTTCTGTCCCTGCGCGAGCAGGACTTCGTCGCCGCGGCGCGCAGTCAGGCCATTCCCGAATGGCGCATCATCTTCATCCACATGGTGCCCAACGCCATCGCGCCGGTGCTCGTGTCCGCCACCATCGGCGTCGCCACCGCCATCCTCACCGAGTCGGCCCTGAGCTTCCTCGGCTTCGGCGTGCAGCCGCCGGACGCCACCTGGGGCAACATCCTCGCCGACGGCCGCCAGTTCATCTTCGACGCGCCCTGGCTCACCTTCATCCCCGGTTTCACCATCTTCGGCGTCGTGCTGGCGTTCAACCTGTGCGGCGAGGGCCTGCGCGAGGCCTTCAATCCCAAGCTCAGGGAGCACCGGACGTGAGCCGGTCCGCCGTGAAAAATGCGTAACCCGCCGCCCGGTTCTGCTATCCTGCCCGCATGATTCTGCTGGAAAACCTGAAAAAGCAGTACGGCAAAAAGGTCCTGCTGGACGACGCGAGTTTTCACCTGCGTCCCAAAGAGCGGGTCGGCCTGGTGGGCGAAAACGGCGTCGGCAAGACCACCCTGTTCAAGGTGATCACCGGCCAGGAGCCCGCCGACGCCGGCGCCGTGCACATCCGCAAAGGCGCCCGCATATCCTTCCTCGCCCAGGAAGTGGCGGGCGGGGCCGAGTCGCTTCTGGAGCGCGTGCTCAAGGGCGACCAGCGCCTCGAAGCCGTGCGCCGGCAGATCACAGCAATGGAAGGGCAGGGCGACGACGGCGGCCGCGAACAGTGGGGAATGAAGCTCGCAGCATTGCACGAAGAATACGAGGCGCTCGGCGGTTACCGCCGCGAAGGCAAAGCCAAGGAGATCTTGTCCGGCCTCGGGTTCAAGACCGGTGATTTCACAAAAAGCATGACCGAACTTTCGGGTGGCTGGCGGATGCGCGTCGAGCTGGCGCGTCTGCTGCTGCAAGAGCCCGACGTGCTGCTGCTCGACGAGCCCACCAACCACCTCGACCTGGGCTCCGTCGTCTGGCTGGAAGCGTTCCTCAAAGCCCACGAGGGCAGCCTGCTGCTCATCTCCCACGACCGCCGTTTTCTGAACAGCCTGGTCGGGCGCATCGTCGAGCTGGAACACGGCCGCCTGACGGCCTACACCGGCGATTACGATGCCTACGAAATCCAGAAGCGTGAAAACGAGGAACGGCTGCAGGCCCAGGCCGCGGGCCAGCAGCGCCGCATCGCCGAGATCGAACGCTTCGTCGAACGCTTTCGCGCGAAGAACACCAAGGCGACGCAGGTGCAGAGCCGCATCAAGATGCTCAACAAAATGGAGCGCGTGCAGACCGCGCAGAGCACGAAAACGATCCATTTCCGCCTGCCGCAGCCCAGCCGCACCGGCCGCATCGTGCTCACCCTGTCCGATGTCCACAAAAGCTACGGCCCGGTCGAGGTCTACCGGGATTTTTCCGCACAGCTCGAACGCGGCTGGAAGATCGCGCTGGTGGGTGAAAACGGCGCGGGAAAATCGACGCTGCTCAAGCTCATGGCCGGTGTGCTCGATTTTGACAAAGGCGAGATCAAGACCGGCGTCAACGTCACGCGCGCCTACTACGCCCAGCACCATGCGGAAATCCTCGATCCCGCGCACACCGTCATGCAGTCTTTGGAGGAAGTCGCGGGCGACATGCTGCGCACGCAGAAGCACAACATCCTCGGTGCGTTTCTGTTCACCGGCGACGACGTGGAAAAAAAGGTCGGCGTGCTTTCCGGCGGCGAACGCTCACGCCTTGCGCTGGCGCGCATGATGGCGGCCCCCGCCTCGCTGCTGCTGCTGGACGAGCCCACCAACCACCTCGACATGCGCTCCACCGAGTTTCTCGCCGCGGCGCTGGCCGATTACGAAGGCAGCCTGTGCACCATCTCGCACGACCGGTTTTTCCTCGACGGCATCGTCAACCGCGTGTGGGAGATCCGGGACGGCTGCGTGCGCGACTATCCCGGCAACTACAGCGATTACGAGTACGCCAAAGCGCGCGAAGAAAAAGACAATCCGCAACCCGATGCCCCGGCCGAACGCAGGGATACCCAGGCCCAGAAAGAAAAAGAGCGCAAACGCAAGGAAGCCGAAGCCCGCAACCAGCGGCACCGCAGGCTCAAGCCCTTAAAATCGCGCCTGGGCGAAGTGGAGTCGCGTCTGGAAGCGGTGCTCAAAGAGAAAACCCGGCTGGAAACCAAGCTCGCCGATCCTGAGATCCACGGCGAATCCGAGAAAACCCGGCTCATGCAGACCCTCAAGGACCAGCAGGCCCAGGCGCAGGAGGAACGGGCCCTGATACAGGAGTGGGAGTCGCTGACCGAACAGATCGAAGCGGTGGAGCTTGAGGACGCCGCGGAAGGAAACCATGAGCGCCGCTAAAAAGCCCGTGCTGCACACGATCGGCTACGAAGGCCATGACATCGAAACCTTTGTCCGCGACCTGAAAAAAGCAGGCATCCGCCTCGTCGTCGATGTGCGCGAACGCCCGATCAGCCGCAAAAAGGGATTTTCCAAAAATATTCTGGCTGCGGCGCTGGCGGAAAAAAAGATAGAATACGTCAACGTCAAGGAATTGGGAGCTCCGCCCGAAATCCGCCGCCGCTTCCACGACCGCAAGGATTACGCGGCGTTTCTGGATCATTATGCGCGGCATCTCGCCGGGCAGGAGGACGCGGTGCGCCGGGTGTCTGAGTGGATCGAACCCGGCGGTGCGGTGCTGTTGTGCCTGGAAAAAGACCACAGCCATTGCCATCGCACCCCGATCGCGGAAAAGCTGAAATCCCTGCGTTCCGGCAGGCTGATCATCGAGCATCTATAGCAAGCCTGTTCGGGCTAGAATGTGTTGCGCGCCGCACACCGTGCGCCGATCGAAGGGCAGGACCCATGAAACTCGACAAACGCATTTCCGCTTTTTCCGCCGTCGCGGCCGGGATCGCGCTGCTCGCCCTCGTTTTTTTCAGCGCCGACCCCGTCCATGCCGGCAAGGACGGTCTTGCCGCGCCGCATCACAAAGCCGATTCCGTGCGCCGCTACAACCGGCTGGTGCATGAGAAAAGCCCCTACCTGCTGCAGCACGCCGAAAATCCCATTCACTGGTTTCCCTGGGGGCCGCTGGCGTTCGAGACCGCCCGCCGCGAGAACAAGCCGATCTTTTTGAGCATCGGCTATTCCACCTGCCACTGGTGCCACGTCATGGAGAACGAGTCGTTCGACGATCCGCAAGTGGCGCAGCGGCTCAACGATGCCTTCATCTGCATCAAGGTGGACCGCGAGGAACTGCCGGATGTGGATCAGATGTACATGAGCGTGGTGAATGCCATGACCGGCCGCGGCGGCTGGCCCATGACCGTCGTCATGACGCCCGAACGCATACCCTTTTTCGGCGCGACCTACCTGCCGCGTGAGCAGCTGCTGGCAACGCTCACGGATCTTGCCGCCGCCTGGGAAAACGAACCGCAGAAGATCGCCGCCGTCGGGAAAAGCGTGATGGCGTTCCTCGAAAAATCCGCCGCGATCAAAGCGGGCGGCGTCGCGCTCGAGGACGCGCTGTTTCAGGATGTGTTTCACAAATACGAACGGGAACTCGACCCTGAGCACGGCGGCTTCGGCCTCGCTCCCAAATTTCCCCCGGCGCTGCGCCTGCAGGTGCTGCTGCGCATCGCGCTGCGCAGCGGCGACGCCCGGCCGCTGGAAAGCGTGGTCTTCACGCTCAGGCAGATGGCGCGCGGCGCGGTGTACGATCATCTTGGCGGCGGCTTTCACCGGTACACGATAGACCGCGCCTGGCGCACGCCGCACTTCGAGAAGATGCTGTACAGCCAGGCCCTGCTGGCGTCGGTCTACCTGGAGGCGTTTCAGGCCACGCGCGATCCCCTGTTCGAAGCGGTGGCGCGCGGCACGCTCGATTACGTGCTGCGCGAGCTGACCGGAGAAGAGGGCGGGTTTCATTCCGCCCAGGACGCCGACAGCGAAGGCGAGGAAGGTCGTCATTACGTCTGGACCGATGCCGAACTCAAATCCATCCTGGATGAAGCGCAGTACCGCCGCTTCATCGAAGTCTACGGCGTGACCCGCGAGGGCAATTTCGGCGATGAGAACAAACGGGCGAATGTTCTGTATTTAAAAAACAGCGCCGCCTGGAAAGATAAAAGCGCTCCCGAAATCCGCGCCGCGCATGCGGCGCTCACCGCCGCCCGCAAACAGCGTCCGCCGCCCTTGAAAGACGACAAGGTGATCACCGCCTGGAACGGACTCATGCTCGATGCGTTCGCGCGCGCGCATCAGGTTTTGGGCGAAGCACGCTACCTCGCCGCGGCGCAGAACGCCGCCCGCTTCATCGCCAAACATCTTTACAGCGAAGGGAAATTACTCCGCCGTTACCGCGACGGCGAAGCGCGGCACCCCGCGCCGCTCGACGACTACGCCTATCTCGTCCAGGGGCTGATCCGTCTGTACGAATCCGATTTCGACCCGGCCTGGCTCGAATGGGCCGTGAAACTGCAGAAAAAACAGGATGAACTGTTCTGGGACCCGGAAGCCGGAGGCTACTTTCTTTCCGAGAAAAACGCCCACCATCTGCCCGTGCGCGGCAAGACCTTCGCCGACGGCGCCCGGCCCAACAGCAACGCCGTCGCCGCGCTCAACGGCATCCGGCTGCACGGCTTCACACTGGAGAAAGACTTTCAGGAAAAAGCCACAACCGTGCTGACCCTGGCGGCGGCGCGGGTGATCGATACGCCAAGAGGCCACGCGCAGATGCTTTTGGCTCTCGATTATTACCTCGACCGCGCCAAGGAGATCGTGGTGGTCGGACCGGCCCACTCTCCGGAAAAAAACAAAATTCTCAAAATAATCCGAACCGGGTTTTTTCCCAACAAGATACTCGGATATGTGCCCAATGGTGCACAGAGTCGGTTTGCGATTTTTTCAGGAAAACTCTCACTTAAAGAAGAAACCACGGTCTATGTGTGCGAGAATAGCATCTGTAAATTCCCGACAACCGATCCGGACCAGGTCCTGACATTGATCGAGGACCGGAAAACATACACCCTGAACGGACCGTAGCCCGTGGGACAGGCCGGTGAACTGCGTTCGACGATCAACCGGTCCCTGAAAGACACCTGAGAGTTCTTGCCGATGCTACCGACCTTCGCTTCCACGCTCTTTCTCGCCACCGTCCTGCTCATCGCCGGCACCGTGCTGCTGCCCGCGATCTGGGGCTCGCCGTGGGCGCCGCTGGCCTCGCGGCGCATCGATCACATTCTGAGATTCGCGGAAATTCAGGAGGGAGAGACTCTGTACGATCTGGGATCCGGCGATGGACGCGTGCTCATCGCCGCGGCGCGCAACCACGGAGCGCTGGGCGTGGGCATCGACATCGATCCGCTGAAAGTGTGGATCGCGCGGTGGCTGGCGAAACGGGCGGGCGTTTCCGGTCAGGTGCGGTTTCTGCGCAAAAACTTTTTCAAGGCCGATCTTCAGGAAGCCGACGTGGTGTACGTGTACCTGACCCATCAGGCGATGGACAAGCTGCTGCCGGCGTTCACCTCCAAGCTCAAGCCCGGTGCGCGCGTGGTGTCCTACCGGTTCTGCCTGCGGCACATGACGCCGGATAAAATCGACACCGGTAAAAGCATGTTCCTTTACCGCATGGACAAAGGCAACAACGTCAACGCCTACAGCTGATCCCGGGCGCGGGCGGAAAACCCCATCCCATCCTTTCAGGCGCGCGGCGCTTCAGGGTTCGACCGTCACCAGGCCTTCCCAGACGTAGGCTTTTTCCCCTTCATATTCGACCACCAGCCACACCTTGTCCTGAAACAGCACCGACGTGCGCCGCACCAGTTTCAGTGCGTCTTCCTTGTTCACCTTTTTCCACACCGGAAACACCGCGCCCGGTCCCTTTTTCAACGCCACCCCGTCGATTCTCGCACGCACCGTTTTTCCACTGGACGCAGTGACGATGGGAGCCGGTGGTTTCGCGGGCGGCCTGGCGGTTTCGACAGCCGGTGTTTTCGGGGTGGGCGGCGCCTTGGGCGTTTGCGCCTGCTTTGCGGGGGCGGCCGCCACCTCAGGCGGCGTTTCCGGCGGCGCGCTTTTGGGAGCGGGCGGCGTTGTCGCGGCCGGGGCTTTGGGTGTTTCGGGGCGGGTCAGCGACGGGCGCTCCGGAGCCCTGCCTCCCGTGCCGGGTTCGGGTTTGCCCGGCTGCGCGGCCACTTGCGGCGGGATTTTTCCGAAGCGGACGAACACCGGATTCGACACCAGGTGATCCACCTCGCTGACTTTGGCGTTGACCCGGTAATAGACCGGCTCGCTCATGTCCACCTTGCTGTCGGTCCAGGTGAGCTCGTAGGGCAGCGTCACCGATTCGCGCTTGATGAGTTTGCCGTTGCGGATGAGAAAGATCCGCGCGCGCTGTCCGGCTTCTCCGGTGGAGCGGATCTTGAGCGAGATCTCCGGATCGTCGATGGAAACCAGTTCTTCTCCCAAAGTGGCTTCCCTGCCGGACGCCTTGTCGCGGACCAAGAATTCATCCAGCGAAAGCCGGTTCATTCCCGGCTGCCGCACCGCGTACATGCGACCGTTTTTCAGGGCGTCCATCACCGCTTCCTTTTTGTTTTCGCGCACCAGGAAAACCGTGCGCACGGCGCCGAACACCGGCCCGGTTTCGCCGTTGCACTGGTAGTCGCTCGCGCCGTATCCCCATGCCGCGTGCGGCCGCTCACCGCGCAGGTACTGCATGAGCACATGGTCCCAGATGTTCCCCGGTTCGGTGATCGCGACCGGCTTCTCGCCCACCGCCTGGAAGCCGGTGTAATTGCGCGACAGCACCAGGTCTTCCGGATGCGGCCGCGTTTCCAGCTTCACGCTGCCACGCTCCCGGTTGCCCCCGGCCGCTTCCACGTCGTTCCAGAACACCAGCGCCCCCTGCGACGTGGCGTAATCGATCACTTCCTGATACGGGCCGATCCCCGGGTCGCCGCTGTATTGATCGAACGGCGAACTGCGGAACGGATGGTAGTTGATCATGAGCAGAACCAGAAATCCCATCACCGGATAAACGTACTTGCGGTGGTAGCCTTTGATCGCCAGCGCCAGCGCGATGAAAAACAGAAAACACAATCCGATCGTGGAATTTTGAAAGTGTGCCGTGTAATTTTTGGAAAAATTGCTGTTGAGCAGAGGCAGCTGCTCCAGGCTGGCTCCGGTTTCAAGGCCGATGATGGAAAGCCGTTTGTCCCAGTTGTGGGCGACGAGCGTTTTTTTGATCGCGCTGCCGCTCCAGTAATAAAACGGCGAGACATCCACACCGGGAATCAGCAGGGTTTTGGGGAACTGCTCGTTTTTATTCTTGATGTCGGAGAGATAAAACGTGGCGTTGGTGTTGAGGACGGAGCGCCGCACATCGGTTTTTTTCAGAATGCGGCGCAGGGGAAAGACGCCGTACTGCAGGGAATCGCGGGCGCGGTCGTTGTAGATGACCACATCGATCCCCGATCCTTCCGCGGTTTCGGCGATGTCCTGAACGGACGAGCAGCCGCTGCTGTACCGCGTCTTCACGTCCGCGACGCCGTCCAGCTGAATGTAGCCCGCCCAAGCCGGCGCGGGCAGGGCGGCAAACCACAACGCAAGCCACAGTGCGGTGCGGGCCAGGGGAATCCGCCGCCGCACTGCAAACGCTGCCCCGAATTCTCTTAATGGCCGCCGGATCAAAGCTGTTGTGATCGACACGTGGGTTTGAGCGCCTGCATGTGAATGAAATTTCGGTGCGTTGCTCCGTTTCAGACTCCGGATAAGTCGGCTGTATAGTATCACTAAATAAAACAAAGACAAAGGGCCCAATGCGCCGGGAAAATATGGACTGCCCGAAATTGCCGTGAAGATCCCGTGAAAATTACGTTATGGCGAAAAAGATCAACGGGATTTTTTGATTGTGGAGTGCACCAAGATGCGATACATTGAATCAACACGACAATAATAACTTGAAATTGCACACGTTACCCTCCTATTGCGTGAAGTCGGATTCAGGGCCGGAGCTGAATTCAGGCGGTTCTTCAATGGCACGACCTGTTAGCCCAAAGGATACAGTTTCATGACATCGAAAATTCTGGTTGCGGATGATTCGATCACGATTCAAAAGATCGTGGCCATGGCGTTTGAGAATGAAGACGCGGTGGTGGAAGGCATCGGCAATGGAAAAGCCGCGTTTGAAAGACTCAAGAATTTTTCTCCGGATGTGGTGCTGGCCGATGTGGACATGCCCGGTTACAACGGATTCGAACTGAGCCGCAGGATCAAGGAATCGTCCGAGTTTCAATCCGTGTCCGTGCTGCTCCTGGCCAGCGATTTTGAGGATTTCAACGAAGGGTTGTTCCTCGAATCGCGGGCGGACGATCACATCTCCAAGCCCTTCAAGTCCGACGACATCGTGCAGAAGGTCAAAGAGCTTTTGCAGCATCCTCCGGCGACCCTGCGCGATGGCGACTGGGCAGGCGGAAATGCCGCGTGGGACGACGACGATGAGGAAGAGCAGATCCTCGCCCTTTCTGAAAAAGACATGATCGCGGAACCCGCCGCGAAGGATTCCCGCAAGGCGCAGGAAGACACGATCGCCCGGACCCAGGCCGACATCGAAAAGGCGTTCGCGGAACCCGGCTGGGACGACGCGCCGAAAACGGAACCCGTCCAGACCTGGGAACCTCCCGATGAAGCGGCCTGGAAGGATCTGGAATCGGAGCCTGCGCCCTGGCACATTGCGGACGCGGAAAGCGAAACCAACGCGCCGCCTGCCGCGGACACTCCCGAGGCGTCCGAAGATCCGCCGCAGGAGGCCGGGCCGGATAAGCCTCTGGAAGCGGCTGCAGAAACCGAAAGCAACGAAACTCCGGTGAAAGATTTTTCGTTTTCCGGTGACGCCGCCGGGGATCCGCTCGTGGCCCTCTCCACCGATGAAGAGGACCTGGATTTCGAACTTCCTCCGCGCGCCGATGCCGGCGAGGAATTGAAACCGCATGTGTCCGCCGATAGGGAAGACTCCACAGGTACGGACGCAGACGATGACACAGGCAATACGGAGACAACGCAGGACGAATCGGAATCAACGAATGAGAGTGAATTGCCCGGCCGCCCCGTTTCTCCGGAGAGCCGGGCCATCGATGAAGCCATCGATGCGGTCAACGCGTTGAAAAAGTATTCCGCGTCCATGCAGGACGATTCGGACACCGGCCTGGGGATCGGGTTTCAGTCGGTGGAGATCAAAGGCGAACCCGAATCGTATGAGGATAAAGATTACGATCCCACGCTCGATCTGGAACTGCCTTCCGAAGAAAGCGAAGCGGAATCGCATCCGTTTGACGATTCCGATTTCGGGATCGGACTCGGACTGCCTCCCGAGCAGCAGGCGGCGCTGCCGAAATCCTGGGAAGACGACGAGGACGTGTTGTCCGGAATCGGCGATGAAGCGGAACCGGATTCCGGTGAGCTGGATGTCGTTTTCCACCCCTTGACCGACTCCTTTCGCAGACCGCGTTCCTGGGATTCGGATGCGGACGACACAGTGGACGAAAGCGATTGGGATTATGAAGAAGCGATCGCACCCGAACCGGAAGACCTGTTGAGCAATCTGGTGATCCATCCCCTGCCGTCCACAGCCGAAACGGCCCGGCAGGAAAAGGCCGTGGACAACCCGCCTCCGGTTTTCAGACCCCCCGCGCCTGAATCGGCGGAGGACACAGAAACGAATGCACGCAACACCGCGGACTCGCCGTCCCAGCCGGAAGCACCGGTTTCCGGCCCGGAGACCGAACCCGCTCTGGAAGCGGTCCAACCGGAGCCCGTCAAACCGGATTCGAACAAAGAAAAAACGCCAACAGGGGAGGAGACGAACGCAATGGACGACAGCCGACTTAAAGCAGCGCTGAACGAGGAAGTCCGCACCATTCTGCAGCACACCATCAGCGCATCCGTCGAAAAAGAATTGTCCGGCTTGTCGGCGGCCATCGTTCGCTCCGTACGCGAGATCGTCCGGGAAATCACACCAGGAATCGCCGAAGCGGTCATCAAAGCGGAAATCGACAGGATCAAGAAAATGGAAGACGCGTGACCCGCTGCCGTCACGCAGGGTGAACGGACACCCTCATCGAATCACAACCGAACATCCATGCCGCCATCGCCGGAATCGAGGCCGCAATGGCTTCGTGCGCTGCAATGGGACGATGGTGTGCCGCGAGGACTCCCTGTTAGAATCTGCCGTCCCTGTGAAGAAGAACAACCCTGAGTTTGTATAGAGATCATGGTGCAACTGGAAAAAAAATACAATCCCAAGCAAGTCGAAGCGCACTGGCACGACTTCTGGCTTAAAAACCGTTTCGCGCGGGCCGACGAAAACGCCGAGGGCGAACCCTACACCATCGTCATCCCGCCGCCCAACATCACAGGCTCCCTGCACATGGGCCATGCGTTCAACAACACCCTGCAGGATATCCTGATCCGCTGGCGGCGCATGCAGGGGCACAACACGCTGTGGCAGCCCGGCACCGACCACGCGGGCATCGCCACGCAGAACGTGGTCGAACGCCAGCTGCACAAAGAGGGGACCGACCGGGAGACCCTCGGCCGCGAGGAGTTCGTGAAACGGGTCTGGCAATGGCGCGAGGAATCCGGCGGCGCCATCGTCAACCAGCTCAAGAAACTCGGCTGCTCGCTGGACTGGGAACGCGAACGCTTCACCATGGACGCCGGGCTTTCCAAAGCGGTGCGCGAAGTGTTCGTCACGCTGTACGAAGAAGGATTGATCTACCAGGGTCACTACATCATCAACTGGTGCCCGCGCTGCCAGACCGCGTTGTCCGACCTGGAAGTGGAATACAAGGACGTGCGCGGGAATCTCTACCACATCCGCTATCCGTTCAAGGGAGAGGACACCACCCTGACCATCGCCACCACGCGGCCGGAAACGCTGCTGGGCGACACCGCCGTCGCCGTCAGCACCGGCGACGAGCGCCACGCGGCGCACAAAGGGAAAACCCTGATCCTGCCGCTGGTCGGCCGCGAGATCCCGCTCATCGAAGACGATCACGTCGACAAGGAATTCGGTTCCGGCGCGCTCAAGGTCACTCCGGCGCACGACCCCAACGACTTTGACATCGGCCAGAGGCACGATCTGCCCAGCGTCAACGTGATGAACCCCGACGGCACCATGAGCGAGGCCGCCGGCGAAGCCTACAAAGGGCTCGACCGCTTCGACTGCCGCAAGAAAGTGGTGGAGGATCTCAAGGCAAACGATCAGCTCGAACGCATCGAAGAGCACCTGCATTCCGTCGGGCACTGCTACCGCTGCCACACCGTCGTCGAGCCGTACCTGTCCAAACAGTGGTTCGTGAAGACCAAGCCGCTCGCCGAGCCGGCGATTCAGGCCGTGCGTGACGGTTCCATCAAGATCGTGCCCAAATTCTGGGAAAAAACCTACTTTGAGTGGATGGAAAACATCCGCGACTGGTGCGTGTCGCGCCAGATCTGGTGGGGCCACCGCATCCCCGCCTGGACCTGCACAGGCTGCGGCGAGATCCTGGTTGCCCGCGAGGACCCCACCGCCTGTACGAAGTGCGGCGGCGGCGATCTCGTTCCCGAAACCGACGTGCTCGACACCTGGTTCAGCTCCGGCCTCTGGCCTTTTTCCACCCTGGGCTGGCCCGAGGAAACCAAATCGCTGGCGCGCTACTACCCCACCTCGGTGCTGTGCACCGGGTTCGACATCCTGTTTTTCTGGGTGGCGCGCATGATCATGCTGGGGCTAAAGATGAGCAACGACGTGCCGTTCCGCCACGTTTACATCCACGCCCTGATCCGCGACGCGGAAGGGCAGAAGATGAGCAAGACCAAGGGCAACGTCATCGATCCGCTCAGCATGATGGACGCCTACGGCACCGACGCGCTCCGCTTCACGCTCGCCGCGTTCGCCGCGCAGGGCCGCGACATCAAACTGGCGGAGGACCGCATCGAAGGCTATCGCAATTTCTGCAACAAACTTTGGAACGCCTCGCGCTTCGTGCTGATGAACCTCGGCGATTACAAGGGCGGCTGCAAGCTGAATGAGGACGTGCCGTTCAGCCCCGCCGAACGCTGGATCTTAAGCCGCCTCAACGCCGCCTGCCGCGAAGTGAACGAAGCGCTGGAGCAGTTCAAGTTCAACGACGCCGCCTCCGCCGTGTACAAGTTCATCTGGAACGAGTACTGCGACTGGTTCATCGAGCTGTCCAAATCGTCGCTGTACAAAGAGGGGGCGCAAAAGTCGACGACGCAGAACGTGCTCGTTCACGTGCTGGAAAGCAGCCTGCGGTTGTTGCACCCGTTCATGCCGTTCATCACCGAGGAGATCTGGCAGAAGCTGCCCAAAGAAGGCGAGAGCATCATGATCGCGCCGTTCCCGAAATTCGATCCGTCGCGCCGCGACGAGGAGATGGAACGGGAACTGGGGCTGGTGATGGATGTGATCACCGGCGTGCGCAACATCCGCGGCGAGATGAACCTGAATCCCGGCCTCACGCTGAACCTGTTGATCAAGACCGAAAACGCCGAGCAGGAGGCCACCGTCTCCAGCCATGTCAAATACATCCGCGAGCTGGCCCGCGTCGATCAGTTCACCGCCGGAGAGTCCGTCGTCAAGCCGAAAGTGGCGGCCTCCTCGATCCTGGAAGGCATGGATCTCATTGTTCCTTTGGACGGATTGATGAATTTCGGCGAGGAAAAAAGCCGTGTCGAAAAAGAGTTGAAAAAAATAGAAAAAGACATCATAGTTTTAGATAAGAAGCTTTCCAACCCGAATTTTGTCGATAAGGCGCCCGCCGAAGTCATCGAGAAGGACCGGCAGAGAAAGCAGACCCTTTCTGAAAAGCAAACCAAGCTCAAGGTTCATTTGCAGACGATTCAGCAGGCCCTTTCCTGATCGCCTAAGCGGCAGGAAACCGCCCGGACCCTATGGAAGCCAAAGTCAAACCCCTGACGCGAGAAGAAGTCCCTGAAGAGGCGAAGTGGGACCTCTCCGGACTGTACTCATCCGGCCAGATGTGGCAGTCGGAATTTTCCGATCTGGAAAAAGAGGCCCAGGCCTATGCCAGTCACCAGGGCAGGCTGGGGAAGTCCGTGGACGCGCTCAAAGCCTGCCTCGAACTGGACATGAACGTCTCGCGCAAGCTCGACCGGCTGTACACCTTCGCGCATCTGAGAAACGACGAAGACAAAACCAACACCGCGCATCAGGGAAATTTCGACAAGATCATGCAGCTGTACACCCAGATCAGCCAGCAGAGAAGCTTCATCCAGTCCGAGCTGATGGAAATCCCTGCCGGAACGATGAACTCGTTTCTGGAGTCGAAAGAGCTGGCGCCGTACAAATACCACCTCGAACGCATTCTCAGATACCGCGAGCACACCCTGTCGGAAAAGGAAGAATCCCTGCTCGCCGCGTCCCAGGAGATGGCCCGCGCCGCGCGCGACGGCTTCGACATGCTCGACAACGCCGACCTCAAGCTGGGCAGCGTCAACGATGAGAACGGCGAGCCGGTCGAGATCACCCACGGCAATTTCCAGAGCCTGCTGCAAAACTACGACCGGCGCGTGCGCCGGGAAACGTTCGACACCTTTTACACCGCCTACGAGCAGCACCAGTACACCTACGCGTCGCTGCTCTCCAGCAGCATCAAAAAGGACATCTTCTACGCCCGCGCGCGCCGCTACCCCTCGGTGCGGGGGCAGGCGCTGTTTTCCGAGAACATACCCGAAAACGTTTACGACAGCCTGATCGAAAGCGTGCACGAGAACCTCGATCCGCTCTACCGCTACTTCGATCTCAGGAAACGCCTGCTCAAGCTCGACGCGCTGCACGTGTACGATCTCAGCGTTCCGCTCGTTAAGGATTTTCACTGGCGCATGACCTACAACGACGCGGTGGACAAAATCATGCATGCGCTCGCGCCGCTCGGTGAGGCGTACACGAAGGTTCTGAAAAAAGGACTGAACGAAAACCGCTGGGTCGACCGATACGAAAACAAGGGCAAGCGCAGCGGCGCCTATTCCTCCGGCTGCTACGACTCGCATCCGTTCATCCTGATGAACTACAACGAAGACACCATCAACAGTCTCTACACCCTGGCGCACGAAGCGGGCCATTCCATGCATTCGCATTACTCGCGCAAAAACCAGCCCTATCTGTACGCCGACTACACCATCTTCGTCGCGGAAGTGGCGTCCACCTTCAACGAAGCGCTCATGACCCGCCATCTGCTGAGCCAGGACATCGACAAGGACATGAAGGTGTATCTGTTGTGCCGGGAGATCGACAATTTCCGCGGAACACTGTACCGGCAGACCATGTTCGCCGAGTTCGAGCACCGCATCTACGCGGCCGCGGAAAGCGGCAAGCCGCTGACGGTGGAGTCGTTCAAGGAGCTGTACACGGAGCTTCTCAAGCTGTACTTCGGCGGCGGGGTCGTGCTGGACGACAGGCTCTCCCTCGAGTGCTTCCGCATTCCGCATTTTTATTTCAGTTTTTATGTGTACAAATACGCCACGGGAATTTCCGCCGCGTACGCGCTGGCGGAGCGCGTGCTGGAAGGCGGACAGTCCGAGCTTGAGGATTATCTCTATTTTCTGAAATCCGGCGGTTCCAAATACCCCATCGAGCTGCTCAAGGATGCGGGAGTCGACATGACCTCCCCGGAGCCCGTGCGCACGGCGCTCGGGAAATTTTCAGATCTTGTGGATCAGCTGGAAACATTGACGCACTGAGAACGCAACAAGGTTGGCCGATGATGAAACACGATGGAATCACGCAGGATCGGGCGGCCCCCACGAACGTTTCTTATCAAAGAGGAAAGGCATCTTGAAAAACTCAAGCAATTCCCGGCGTCCCGGCAACAAATCCCGGGACGGGACCGGCCGCAACCAGAACCGGTCCTCCAAATCGCCTTCCAACCGCGGCAATCCCTCCCGCGGCCGCGGCCAGTCGGCCCGAGAAAACCACCAGCGTGCGGTGGAGCAATGGATGTCGCCCACATCGCAGACGCTCACCTCGCACATTCCCATCATCAACAAGCGCGACCGCACCGGGAAAAAAACCTCCGGAAAAAACGACAACAACTCGGGAAAAAACGGCGGCCGCCAGCGCAACTCACAGGACCGGTCGCAGAGAAACGGCACGAACCCGTATCCCCAGTCGAGAGGCCGTCATCCGTCCAAAGAGGGCCGGGGTACCGGCGGACCCGCTGCGAGAAACAGCGCTGCCAAAACCGGGGCATCCGCGCCGCAGAACAAAGGCCGTGCGCCCGGCAAAAAATTTGCCGATCTCGATCCTTTCGAGCTGTTCTGCGCCTACCATCTGGGGATCGGCCCCGGCAAACAATACAAGCCTTCGAACATCAACGAAGTGGCCAACCGCTTTCAAAAGGACCCGGGAACCATCAAGCAGGCGCTGCAGGAGTACGGCATGGATGCGGGGTCGCTGCTCGACCGCGATTTCGATATGGCGCTCGCCCAGCTGGACATTCAGGTCGCCCCTGAAGGCGTGGACCGCATCGAGCTGGCCAAGACCATCTATCAGGATTACCTGGACTCGCCGTATCTGAAACGGGACTGGAAGAAGATTTTAGAGGAAGACCGCAAGGAGAACCGCAAGATTTTCGGAGATTGAGCGGACTCTGATTCGGGTGGGATTCGGTTACGGATTTTCTTTGCGCGTGAATTTCAGACCCTCGCGCAGAATGCGGTCCTGAAGTTTCAGCGCGCGGCCGTTGCTGCACCCCAGATCGTTCATCAGAATGGAAAACGCGAACTTCTCCCCATCCTTCGATTGAAAATAGCCTGAGAGCGCGCTCACGCCGTTCAGCGTTCCCGTCTTGACCCGCGCTTTCTGCGAATCCTTCACACCGTTCATCCGCTTCTTGACGTTGCCGTCCACACCCATCACACCCAGCGCTGAAATGAACTCCGGATAGATGCTGAGGTCCTGACGCACATTTTCCAGCACCCGGATGATCTGCTCCGGCGTGAGGCGGCTGTCCCGCGACAGGCCCGACCCGTCGAGGATCTTGTAATCCTCCGAAGCGAAGCCCAGCTCCTGCATGTATTCGTCGATGATGCGGATGCCGTTTTCCGTGGTGCCCGGCGGGCCGAACCGGTCCGCTCCCAGCGTTTTTAAGATCTGCTCCGCGACAAAGTTGTTGCTGAACTTGTTCAGGCCGCGCAGCGCCAGCGACAAAGGCTCCGATTCGTGCTCGAGCAGAAGGTGTGCACCCTCGGGCACCTCCGCCTCGCCGATGCCGCCCACCACTTCGATGCCGGCGCGGGTCAGGTACTCGCGCAGCACGTTCACCGTGTATGCGGCAGGTTCGCTGATGTTGACATAGTATTTCGATCGCGCTAGATTGGAGCGGATTCCGCCACGCACGATGACTTCATCGTAGCTTCCCCGGTTCACCCGATTGACGATCAGGCGGCCGCGCTTTCTGGGAGCCAGCGTCCGCGCCTGGTTGCCCAGCTTGACATATTCGGTCTCCGGTTCCAGGATGACCAGAGGTTTCTGCCCCGGTTTTTTCCCCGGTGAGACATAAACCGTCACGGTGTTGAAGTTGAAGGACAGCGCTCCCAGAGGCGCGTTGTACGCCTCGGGGCCGGACACCTTGCTCCAGGTTTTTACGCGGTGCACCGGATCGAAATAGGAAGCGTCGGCGAGGAGGTTGCCCACGATTTTTCGGACCGGCAGGTTTTCAAGCTCGTTGACCAGGAGCCACATCTGTTCCGTGACGAACTTGGGATCGCCGTAACCTTTAATGTAGAGGTCTCCGAACAGAACGTCGCCTTCCACCCTGCCCGTCGTGAACAGGCGGGTCGGAAAACGGTAATCGGGACCGAGATGCTTGAGCGCCGCGGCGGTGGTGATGAGCTTCAGGTTCGATGCGGGAATGAAGCGCTGATCTTTTCGCAATTCGAACAGATATTCTTGCCGGTCCAGCGAATAGACGGCGATCCCGTAGCGGTCCTGTTTCAGGCACGGGTTTTTGAGTATGGCATCGAGGGATTCTGCGAAGGAAGCCGCGTCCGCGAAACTCAAGGAAGGGAAGGCGAGAAGTGCGGCGCAGAATGCGGAACAAAGAATGGATTTCAGCTTGAGGACGACCTCATTCATGCTATGAAATTTTACAGGCTAATGCCAAAGATTACAAATCCCAAATAACTCAAGGTGTAAGGCGTTCCGCGTGCCGTGCCGCCGGGGCACGCGGCAAGGTGCCCGGAATAACCGCGAAGGAGACATTCCATGATCGATTTCACACACATCAAATACGGCGTCCTCATCGCCCTGATCGCCATCCTGTTCGGTGGTTTGATGGGGCTTTCCTTCGGCTGCTGCGAAGACAGCATCAAAAATTCTTTCAAAGCCGACGCCGACGCCGTGCTCAGTGAAAAATACGGCGGCGAGCAGGAAAAAGCCGACAAAGTCGCGAAAAAGTCCTGGGTCTACATGAAGCGGGCCCACCTGCATTCCCAGACCATGGGAGTCATCGCCATCGCGTTCGCTTTTCTGGTCGCCTGGCTTCAGTTCCCCTCGCGGCTGCAGCTTGGCATTTCGATCCTGAGCGGTTTCGGCAGCCTGGGCTATGGGTTTTTCTGGCTGCTGGCCGGCGTCCTCGCTCCGGGCATGGGCTCCACCGGCGCCGCCAAGGAAGCGGTCGGGCTGGTGGCCCAGATTTCGGGCGCCTCCTTTTTTCTATCGGCGGTGGTCCTGTTCGGCGTGCTCGTCTATCGCATGTTCGTATCCCCTCCGCTGGCGGGCAAATCCGGCGGCGGACTCTGACCCTTCATCCTTAAACGAAATTCAATTCATATGAACTACGATCTGGTCGGCATCGGCAACGCCCTGGTGGACATCGAAATTCGCGTCGACGACGCCTTCATCGAAAAACTCGCTTTGACCAAAGGCGGCATGACGCTGTACTCCTCCGCCCAGCAGAACGACGTGTTGAACGCCCTGCCCGGCAGCTCCCGCAAAATCGCATCCGGGGGCTCCGCCGCCAACACCGTGCACGGGATCAAGGTCCTGGGATCGGACGCCTACTACCTCGGCCGCGTCGCCGACGACGATTTCGGCCGCCATTACACCGAGGACATGAAAGTGTGCGGCGTCGGTTTTCCCGGTCCCAGCGCGGAGACGAACGGCACCGGCACCTGCATCGTCCTCATCACTCCCGATTCCGAGAGGACCATGCTCACCCACCTCGGCGTGTCCTCCAACCTGCATCCCGAAAACGTCGACGCGACCATCGTGAAAAACGCCCGCCTGGTCTACATCGAGGGGTATCTGTGGACCGGCGAAGAGACCCGCGCCGCCGCCTTGAAGATGACCGAGATCGCGAAAAAAAACGCCATCCCGGTGGCCTTCACCTTGAGCGATGCGTTCGTGGTCAACAGCTTCAAGGAGGACCTGATCGAATTCATCCGCTGGAACGTGGACGTTCTGTTCTGCAACGAGCCCGAAGCGATCGCCATCGCGGAAACCGGTGATCTGGATGCCGCGTTCAACGCCCTCAAGGGAATGTGCGAGACCGTGTTTTTGACACGCGGCGCTGAAGGCGCCTGGGTGGGAAACGGCCAGCACGGCCGCATTGCCGTGGGAACGTTCCCGGTGAAGCCCGTGGACACGACCGGCGCCGGGGACCTGTTCGCGGCGGGCGCCCTGCACGGCATGATCCGCAAACACACGCTGGAAGAATCGGCGATCCTGGGTTCCTATTGCGCCGCCCAGGTGGTGACCCACATGGGAGGCCGCATGCCCGTGCACGCGCACACCGAGGTCGAAACGATCCTCAGCGCCTACAAAAACCTCGACGGCAACGCCGGTTCCTAATTCGCGGACGGTTTGAGGACCGCCGCCGGAGCCACGTGCGTGCGATGGTATTCCGTCCACACATCGCAGTGTCCGCGCGTGAACGCTTCAAATCCCATCAGCCGCGGCTTCCAGTCCTTTTTGAGGATCTGGTAACAGACCTCCGCCACCGCATCGTAATACTCCCCCAGCAGCCGCTCCGCGTCGCGCGTTTTCGACCGCGCCCGCACCGCTTCGAAGGACACCTTCTTGAGCGCCATCGCATTGGCCCGTTTGGACGCGTAGTGGTAATCCAGCACTTCCTTCATCTCCTCGCGGGTGCCCGGCCGGTGCAGGTGGCCGGCGACGTACACCGTGAAATCGAGCGCCAGGGCCTGTTCGATGCCCTTGATCTGCCGGTAAATGTCGATCGTGCCGAAATTCTTGTGCGGCACCGCCCGCGGCGTCGCCACGTCCACGTACATCAGCACCTTGCGCTGCGGCAGGTGGACGACGATGTTGCCCTTGCCGTGCCCCTCGCCGGGATAGATGAGGTCGACCTGGATGCCGCCCAGAGTCAGGCTGTAGCGTTCCCCGAAACTGATGTTCGGCACCGGGCGGTACGGGTCCTTGTAGAGCTTGAGCAGCTCGGTGGTTTCTTTCTGCGCGATGACCTGCGCGTCGTTGGAAAACAGGTAGGCGTCGCCGATGTGATCCAGATGCGCGTGCGAGTAGATGAGAAATTTCACCGGCAGCGCGGTGGTTTCGCGGATGGCTTTTTTCAGCGCTTCGCCCTGATCGCGGATTGGATCGATCAGAATGACCCCTTCCGAGGTGGCGACGAACATCGTGTTGTACACGCCTGTGGAAAAAAAATACACATCCCGGGCGATCGATTTGAGAAGGTAGCCTTTCGGTCCCAGAAGCGGCGAGGTTTCCACATAGCCGTCCTCGACGAACACGTCCGCCGCGCCGCGGCTGGATTTTTCGGGAGGCAGCGCGCAGGCGGAAAACGTCAACGCGATCGCCGCGATCTGGAACAGCCGCACCGTGAGGGTGCGCGGAACCGCAGCCGGGCCGTGGAATTGGGAGCGAAAACGCATGAAAAATTTATCCTTTGAAGTTAAAAGACTTTCCAGTTTTTAAAAGCGTTAAGATTATACTTTTTAAGCCATTTTTGGTAGACTTTGTTTCGCCGATCCGATATCGTTGAAAACCCGCGACAAACCGCAGCCCAGACTGCCCGGTTTGGCGGAACGCGAACAGCGAGGCATCGAAAGGAGGTCACAAATGAAACGTTCCCTGATTACTTTGTCGGCACTGGCTCTGATTCTGTTGATGGCTGGATGCGGTACCGTGGGGAAAGACTTTGAAAGCGATAAAGTGCAGAACATTCAGAAAAACGTGACCACCCAGTCCGAAGTGCTCGACTGGTTCGGCATCCCCTTCAAAGAAGGTCTGGAAAACGAACACGTCATGTGGACCTACCAGTACGACCAGTGGAACGCGTTCACCGACACGCAGTCCAAAGACCTCGTGATCCTGTTCGATGAGAACAACATCGTCAAGGCGTACCGCTTCACCTCCAGCCTCGAAGAATGACCCCTCCCAGGCGAAGCTCCCGGCATCATACGGCTTGCTCCCCGATCCGGCGCACGGTAACATGAAGCGCATTGCCTGAATCACGTGCGGAGTGACCCCGCCCGGTCCGCGTCCCCAACGGGCGCTTCCCTTGGATGAAGAACATCTCTCTCATCGTCTACGATTTCGACGGCACCCTGGTCGACACCCTGGAGGACATCGCCCTTTCCGTCAATCTCGCTCTTGAAGAGCTGGGCTTCGCCCGCCTCGGCACCGATACCATCAAGCGCTGCGTCGGCAGCGGCGTCGCCATGCTCATGACCCGCGCTCTGAACGGCACCGGCTATGCGGATATCGATCAGGCCGTGAATCTGTTCCGCAGGCATTACGCCGAGCACCTGATGGACCACACCCGGTTCTACCCCAACGGCCGCGCGATTCTGGAACGCTTCGCCGACAGGACTCAGGCCATCTGTTCCAACAAGCCCGAAGATTTCGTGAGACAGATCCTCGTTCACTTAAACAGTGACCGCTTCTTCGACGCCGTGATCGGCGGCGACACCTTCAAAACCCGCAAACCCGATCCCGAAGGCATGCACTTTTTGCTGGACCGGTATTCCCTGAAACCCGAACAGGTGCTCATGGTCGGCGACAGCGCTCTGGACATCGAAACCGGAAAAAAAGCCGGCGTCCACACCTGCGCCGTCACCTACGGCCTCGGCGACCGCGAAGCGCTGCTGGGTCTCAAGCCCGACCTCGTCATCGACGATCTCGGCGAGCTTGAGAAACACATTCATTGAATGCCGAAGGGGTTCCCGCTTTCCCTTTAGCAGGGCTGAGTTGACATCGCCTGTCTCGAAAACTACAATCTGCCGACCGGATGAATCCTCAAAACAAGAGCCAGAAAATCTACCTCATCGCCATCTGCGGCACCGGCATGGCCTCGCTCGCCGGACTGTTGAAGGAAGCCGGACACGACGTCACCGGTTCTGACAACAACGTCTACCCGCCCATGAGCACCCTGCTCGCGGATCTTAAAATTCCCGTGCACAACGGTTTCAGGCGCGGGAACCTGACGGACGACATCGACCTCGTCGTCGTCGGCAACGCCGTTTCGAAAACCAACGAGGAAGTGCAGGCCGTGCTGGAAAAGGGCATTCCCTACACCTCGTTTCCCGAAGCCCTGAACCGTTTTTTTCTCGGCGGCCGCAAGTCGCTGGTGGTCGCCGGGACCCACGGCAAGACCACCACCACCTCGCTTTTGTCCTGGGTGCTGCACGACTGCGGCGCGCAGCCGGGTTTCATGGTGGGCGGCTGGCTGAAAAACTTCGACCGCAATTACCGCGTCCCCAAAGGCGATGTGTTCGTGACCGAGGGCGACGAATACGACACCGCCTTTTTCGACAAAGGCCCCAAATTCCTGCATTACCGGCCGCACGCCGCCATTCTCACCGGCGTCGAGTTCGACCATGCGGATATTTACCGTGATCTCGACCACATGAAATCGTCGTTTCGAAAATTCGTGGAAATTATCGACCCCGATGGCGTTTTGCTGGTAAGATCTCCAGATCCCCACGCGGACTCCGTTCTGAATGGAGCGCGCTGTTCCGTCGAGCGTTACGGGTTTGCCCCGGAAGCCGACTGGCGCGCCGAGGGCTACCGCCAGGAAAACGGAACCGGCTGTTTCGATCTTATTCATCAAGGCCGGGCGGTGGGGACGATCCGGCTGCCGATGATCGGGCGGCACAATGCCGAAAACGCCGTCGCCGTCGCCGCGCTCGCCATCCGCTGCGGGCTGCCGGCCGAAAACGTGTGCGCCGCGTTTTCCGGGTTTGCCGGCATCAAGCGGCGGCAGGAGATCGTGGGAGAAAAAAACGGCGTGGTGGTGATCGACGATTTCGCCCACCACCCGACGGCGATCGCGCTCACGCTGGATGCGGTGAAGCAGGCCTATACGGGCGGCCGCGTGTTCGCGGTGTTCGAGCCGCGCTCGGCGACCTCGCGCCGCAACGTGTTTCAGGACCAGTTCCCGGAAAGTTTCCGCGCCGCCGACGACGTCGTCATCGCCGGATTGTTCGGTGCGGACAAGATCGATCCGAAAGACCGGCTCGATGCCGGCAAGGTCGTGGCCGACATCAAAGCTCTGGGCGGCCGCGCCCGCCACATCGCGGAGGTGGACGCGATCGTCGAGTACCTGGTCGGTGAGGCCAGACCGAAAGACGTGGTGCTGGTGATGTCCTCCGGAGGATTCCAGGGCATCCATCAAAAACTGCTCAACCGTTTGTGAACCATCATCGTGAACGCGCACAATCCGAACCAGGGGATCCAGGTGGAAAACCCCGTCAAAACCTACGGGCAGCTTAAGCTGGAGCTGATCCAGAGCGGCGTGGTCATTCCGCAGGAAGTGCTCGCGCGCGCGGAAGTGGCCTCCGGCGTGTGCCCCGGCAAGCCCGGAGAGGAAATCGCGCTGGCTCTGGCGGAAAACTTCATCGCCAAGGTGAAGCTCAGGCATCCTGAGGAAGGACGCATCCGCATCGGCATGCAAAAAGAAGCGCTGGTGCTCGATCCCGGCGGCGACGAGATCGGCGTCGTGCCGCTGCCGGAATTTCTGAAAAACCAGATGAAGGAACGCACTCCCGTTTCCGAAAACATCTGCCTGGACGGCTACTGCCTCAACATTTTCCTGCGCGCCATGGACAAGGGCGAACGGTTGAGCATGGATCTCGACACCATCCTCGCGGTGGTGCAGTCGGCGTTCGAGGAAGGCGCGGCGGACCTGTTGCAGCTCAACATGGACGACACCGAGGACCGCGACCGCGGATTTCAGCTGCTCGCGCCGGTGATCGCGGCGATCAAGAAAAAGTTTAAGACCTTTGTTGCGCTCAAGGGATTCCCGCCGCAGGACAAAAAGATCATCGATTTCATGTACGCCTCTGGTATCGACCTCTTGGATTTTCCGCTCGGCGGCTTCGCCGGTTCCGACCCCACCGGCGAGATCAATCCCGAGCACCGCGTGCACAGCTCCCTCGAATACGCCGTGGGCATTTTCCCGCCGGGAACCGTGTGGACCGAACTCGTGCTGGGCGCCGATCCGCTGGAAATGGTGAAAAAGCGCATCGATTTCATCTGCGAACGCGGGGTGCTTCCGCAACTGCGGTTGCTGCCTTCGAGCATGCACACCGGCAAGGATTACTGGCGCGTGAAGGAAGTGGTCCGCCACATGCAGCAGACGGCAATCGCCAAAAAAATCCCCCTCAAATGGCTGTATCCCAACTGCCGCTCCGTGAGCCCGCTGGATGCCGGGTTTTTCGTCGAACCGCCTGAGAAAGCCGGGCTTGCGGCCAAGCCGGTGTACCGCTCGCGCCTGAGCAAAAAGGCCTCGGAAGGGTTCGCGGCGTTTAGGCGCAAACTCAGGATCAAAAACGTCAGCGATTCCTACGAATCGGCCGGATTGTGATGCGTTTCCGGTCCGCCGCCGTGTAAGTTTTCAGACCCCGCGGCGACAGGGCAAGTGATTGGTTTGCAAGCGCAAGCGATTGCATTCGTTGAGACGCTCTGCTAAGTTGAGACTATGGACGCCAGAGTCAAATCCGAAAATCCCGTGAACAAGGCTACGGCCGCGAAAATCCCGGAAGTGCCCCTCGTCGGTCTGGAGACGCTGTGGATGCAGGTCGGCGGCACGCTGTGCAATTTGCAGTGCACCCACTGCTTCATCAGCTGCGGTCCGCAGAACCACACGCACGAGATGATGACGCTCGCGGAAGTCCGCACCCGGCTTGCGGAATCGAAGACCCTGGGCGTCAAGGACTATTACATCACCGGCGGCGAGGTGTTCATCAATCCTGAGATTTTCGAGATCCTCGAAGCCATTCTCGAGTGCGGCCCCCTCGATGTGCTGACCAACGGCACCCTGATCACGCCCGAAAAGGCCCGGCGCCTCAAAGACATCCAGGAGCGCGTGCCGCACCGGCTGCAGTTCCGCGTCAGCATGGAAAATTTCGAAGAGAAGGCCAACGACGCGGTGCGCGGAAACGGCGCGTTCCGCCGCGCCGTGGAAGGCATCCGCAATCTCGCCCGCAGCGGCTTTTCGCCCATTCTGACCATCACCCGCAGCTGGGATGAAGACAGGGACGCGGAGATGGAAGCGCAGTTTCTCGAATTTCTGAGCCGCAACGACGTGCCGCAGCCGCGCATCAAAATCCTGCCCGGATTTCTGCTCGGCAGACTGGCCGAAAACATCCGCCAGTACGAGGACGACGAGCACGTCACCGAAAAATGTTTCGAAAACTACGACATCACCCAGCTGCAATGCGCCACCTCGCGCATGGCGGCGAAAACCGGCGTCTACGTCTGCCCCATCCTGGTCGATAAAGACGAAGCGCGCATGGGCGACACCCTCGCCGACACCCTGCGCCCGTTTCCCCTCGCCCATTCCGCCTGCTACACCTGCCGCGTCACCGGCATGACCTGCAAGTCCGAATGACGGACGGAGGTTTCCCTTGCAACCGCTTTCCTGCCCGCGCGCAACATTGAAACAAGGGTTGAGTCGCTTGCAGCAGGCGTGATAGCATTGCCAGGGTCTCGACCCAATCTCATCCGATCCCGGCCGCGTCCATCGATGACGGACGCAGGCATTTCCTGAAACGTCAAGGACACATTCATGGCCCTCATGCATTCCACGATGGTTCCCCTGGGAACCCCGGCGCACGATTTTTCGCTTCCCGGCGCCGACGGAAACACCCACCGCCTTGCCGATTTCAACGACAAACCCGTGCTGGTGATCGTGTTCATGTGCAACCACTGCCCGTATGTGAAAGCCGTGCTCGACCGCCTGATCGCGCTGCAGAACGAAATGCGCGACCAGGGCGTGCAGCTGGTGGGCATCAATCCCAACGACGCGTCGCGCTATCCCGACGATTCCCCGGAAAGCATGCAGGCGCTGGTGCGGGAGAAAAACATACCTTTTCCCTATCTGATCGACGCAAGCCAGGACGTCGCGCGCCGCTACGGCGCGGTGTGCACGCCGGACATCTACGTGTACGATCCCGAGCGCACCCTGAAATACCGCGGGCGCATCGACGACAACTGGAAAGAGCCCGGCAAGGTGACGCGCCGGGACCTCAAAGAAGCGATCGACAATCTGATTGCGGGAAAGGCGTTGTCCAACGAGCAGACCCCTTCGATGGGCTGCTCCATAAAATGGAAAGAATGACGGAAACCAAGCGATGAATCTGAAACGAAAATGGCTGTTCATCCTCGCGGCGATCGTGATCGTCGGCTCCATGTTCGCCGAAAAGATCCTGGGGTTTTATATTGATCTGTTGTGGTTCGAAAATCTCGGCTTCCAGTCGGTCCTCTGGACCGTGCTCGGTTCGCAGCTTGGTTTTGGACTGCTGGTGGGCGTTTCTTTTTTCCTGCTCACCTTCGGCGCCATCCGCTATGCGTTCAACAAGACCTCCCACCTGCCCGTCCTGCTTTCCGACGCGGCACGCCGGGAAATCCCGCTGCTCGATCTGTTGGCCTCCAATCTCAAGCCGCTCACGTTTTTCGCGCCGATTGTGATTTCCGTGATGGTCGGGCTCATCATGACCGATCAATGGGACGTGCCGCTCAAATTCCTCAACGCTGTGGAATTCGGCAGCAGCGATCCGATTTTCGGAATGGATTATTCCTTTTACCTGTTTTCGCTGCCGCTGTGGATGCTGGTCAAATCCTTTCTGTGGGCGGCGCTCATCATCTCCGCGATCGGCATCGGCATGATCTTTTTCTTCAAGCAGTTCGTTTACGTGAGCCCGACCGGCGTCCAGGTGCTTCCCGAAGCGCGCCGCACCCTGTTGATGCTGGCCGGCTTCGCGTTTCTGCTGTTGGCCGGGGAATTTTATTTCGACCGTTACGCCCTGCTGACGCAGGGCAATGCCGTCGTCGCCGGCATCAGCTACTCCGACGACAACGGCCGGCTTCCCATCCTGTACATGCTGATCCTGTTCTCCCTGATCGGAGCCGCCGTCAGCTTTTTCGGCGTCATTTCTCCCGGATTCAAAAAAGTGATGTTCGCCGCCGGTGCCGTGGGCGTGTTCTACGTGGCCGGGAACTTTTATCCCAACCTGCTGCAGAAATTCGTCGTCGATCCCAACGAGCTGATCAAGGAGACCCCGTACATCGAGCACACCATCGCGGGAACGCTGCGCGCCTTCGGGCTGGACGAGACCGAGACCAACGTCCTCGCCGGTTCCGAAGCGCTCACCACCGAAAGCATCCAGGCCAACGCCGCCACCATCGATAACATCCGGCTGTGGGACCAGGCGCCGCTGCTCGACACCCTCGGGCAGATCCAGGAGATCCGCACGTATTACCAGTTCAATTCTGTGGACAACGACCGCTATCTGATCGACGGCAACTACCGGCAGACGCTGTTGTCGCCGCGTGAGCTGCTCTCCTCCAGCCTGCCCAACCGCACCTGGATCAACGAGCACCTCACCTTCACGCACGGATACGGCGTCTCGCTGATTCCCGTGAACGAAGTGACGCCCGAAGGACTGCCCGTCCTGTTCATCAAGGACATCCCGCCGCGCTCCAGCGTCGATCTCAAGGTGGAGCGGCCGGAGATCTATTTCGGCGAGCTGTCCAACGACCACGTGTTCGTGAACACCGACACCGAAGAGTTCGACTATCCCCAGGGTGAGAAAAACGTCTACAAAAACTACGAAGGCAGCGGCGGGTTCGCCGTCGGCTCGTTCATCCGCAAGGCCCTGCTGGCGGCGCGCTTCAAGACGCTCAAGATCCTGTTCTCCCAGGACATCCGAAACGACAGCCGCGTCCTGATGTACCGCAACATCTCCGACCGCGTCGCCCGCGTGGCGCCGTTTCTCATGCTCGACCAGGATCCCTATCTCGTGGTGTCCGAAGGAAGGCTGTTCTGGATGTACGACACCTACACCGTGAGCAACCGTTTCCCCTACTCGCAGATGATTTCGCTGGGGAACTACGTGCGCAACTCCGTCAAGGTCGTCGTCGACGCCTACGACGGCACCATGAATTTTTACATTTCCGATCTGGAAGATCCGATCATCCTGACCTATCGCAGCATCTTTCCGGAACTGTTCAAGGACCTCGCGGAAATGCCCGAGGATCTCAGGAGTCACATCCGCTATCCCTCGGATCTGTTCACCATCCAGACCTTCATTTACGCCACCTACCACATGAAGACCCCGCAGGTGTTTTACAACAAAGAGGACCAGTGGGAGATTCCCGAGATCGACGGCAGGCGCATGCAGCCTTACTACACCATCATGAAGCTGCCTTCCAAGGAGAAGGAGGAATACATTCTCATGCTGCCGTTCACGCCGCGCGGCAAGAGCAACCTGTCCGCCTGGATGGTGGCGCGCAGCGACGGCGAACAGTACGGCAAGCTGGTGGTGTACAACTTTCCCAAGCAGAAGCTGATCTACGGGCCCAGCCAGATCGTCGCCCGCATCAACCAGGACGCGGAGATCTCGCGCCAGATTTCGCTGTGGGACCAGCGCGGCTCCAGCGTCATCCAGGGCACCCTGCTCGTCATCCCCATCCAGGAATCGCTGATCTACGTGCGCCCGCTGTACCTCAAGGCCGACGCGGGCAAGATCCCAGAGCTCAAACGCGTCATCGTCGGCTACGAGGACAACATCGCCATGGAGCGCACGCTCGACGAAGCGCTGGAGAAGATATTCGGCGGCCTCGTGGGCACGCCCGGCTTCGAACCGGCGCCGCCCACTGTCGCGGAAGCGCGGTCCGAAGCGGATGCCGCGGCCGACGCGGCTATGCAGAGCGTGAAGCTGGACCCTTCGGATTACGCCCGCATCAAAAAATACTTCGACCGCATCGTGGCCTCGCAGAAAGAACTCGACCGCTCGATGACCGATTACAAAAAGGATCTTCAGGCGTTGGGGGAGATACTGGAATCCGCCTTGCAGGAAGAGCCGGCTGTCCCGGCGCCCGCGGCGGAATAAATGGGATCAGGAGGATCGCTCTTCGCCGAACAGGCTGAGCTGGTTGATGTCCGGGACCATTTCCGTTGTCTGCACCGGGTAGTTGCCGTCGAAACAGGCGGTGCAGTAATCGCCGCTTTGCTCCTTGAACACGCTGAGCATTTTGGGGATGCTCAGGTATTGCAGCGAGTCGGCCTGTAAATACTCGCGGGTCTCTTCCAGCGAATGGGTGGAGGCGATCAGTTCCATTTTGGTGGGTGTGTCGATTCCATAAAAGCAGGGAAACAGGATCGGCGGCGAGCTGATGCGCACGTGCACTTCTTTCGCGCCCGCGTCGCGCAGCATCTTGACGATTTTGCGGCTCGTCGTGCCGCGCACGATGGAATCGTCGATGATCACCAGGCGCTTGCCTTCGATCACTTCCCGCACCGCGTTCAGTTTCACCTTCACGCCGAAATGCCGGATCTGCGACTTGGGCTCGATGAACGTGCGCCCGACGTAGTGGTTGCGGATCAGCCCCATCTCATACGGGATGTCCGAGCGCTCGGAATACCCCATCGCCGACAGCACACCCGAATCCGGCACCGGCACCACCAGGTCCGCGGCAACCGGCGATTCCTCGGCCAGCGCCCGGCCCATCGCCTTGCGCACGCCGTACACGTGCTCGTTGAACAGATAGCTGTCCGGCCGCGAAAAATAAATGTGCTCGAACACGCACTGTCTTTTCGCGGTTTTCTGAAACGGGAAAAACGACTGCAGCCCCTTCTCGTTGATCAGAAGCAGCTCGCCGGGTTCGATCTCGCGCAGGTATTCCCCTTCGATCAGGTCCAGCACGCAGGATTCCGACGCCACCACGTAGGCGTTGTCGAGCTTGCCCAGACAGAGCGGCCGGAACCCCTGCGGATCGCGCGCGGCGATCATTTCGGTTTCCGTCATCAAAAGCAGGGAATACGCGCCCTGCACCTGCTTGAGCGCCGACGCGGCGCGGTCCACGAAGCTCGTTTCCTTGGCCTGCGCCATCAGGTGCACGATCACTTCGCTGTCGTTGGTCGATTGGAAAATGGAGCCGGACTCTCCCAGCGCCTGGCGGATCGACTGGGCGTTGACCAGGTTGCCGTTGTGCCCAAGCGCCAGCGATCCTTCCGAATAATTGGTGAGGCAGGGCTGCGCGTTTGAAAGAGCGCTGTCGCCCGCCGTGGAGTAGCGGTTGTGGCCCATCGCCATGCGGCCCGGCAGCTTTTTCATCCGGTCGCTGTGGAAGATGTCCGCCACCAGCCCCATGCCGAGTTCCAGATGCAGCTTGCCGTCGTTGCTGGACACGATGCCCGCGCTCTCCTGGCCGCGGTGCTGCAGCGCGTAGAGACCCAGGTACACCAGGTTCGCCGCTTCCGGATGGCCGTAAACGCCCACCACGCCGCATTCCTCATGGAGCTTGTCGAGCAGCATAATCCTCCAGAACGTCTTGCCACAGGGTTTTGAGAGCGTGAACGTCTTCGCGGATGAATTCGTCCCCGTTGATGTGAACCGTCAGGTCGCCGCCTCCCACTTCGCCGATGCGGGTGAAGGGCACGTCCCGTTCGGCCGCTTGCTTCACGATCTGTGCTTCGGCGGTCTTGGGATAGGAAATGAGGATCCGCGACTGCGATTCCCCGAACAGCAGCGCGTCCTTGCGGATCGTCGATTCCAGCTCAAGCGCCGCTCCCAGGGGCGCGTCCGGCCCGGTGAAGCAGGATTCCGCCGCCGCGACGCCCAGCCCGCCTTCGGCGCAGTCGTGCGCCGAATGAAGCAACCCGGTTCGGATCAGATGCAGGCACAGGGCCTGGACCGCTTTTTCCAGCTTTTTGTCGAGCTGCGGCGCCCGACCGCGGCAGCCGCCGCCGGTCAGCTTGAGATACTCGCTGCCGCCGATCTCTTCGAGCGTCAGGCCCAGCAGCCCGATCCCATCGCCCGGTTTTTTGAACCATTGCGTGCAATGATCGGCCCGGTTTTCCAGCAGGCCCACCACCGCCACCGTGGGGGTCGGATAGATGGAAACGCCTTTAGTTTCATTATAAAGACTGACATTGCCGCTGACCACAGGAATATCGAAATAGCGGCAGGCCTCGCCGAGACCGCGCACCGCCTGCTCGAACTGCCACATGATCTCTGGTTTTTCCGGGTTGCCGAAATTGAGGCAGTTGGTGAGCCCGATCGGCTCCCCGCCCGAGCAGACCACATTGCGCGCGCACTCGGCCACGGCGATCTGCGCGCCCAGAAAGGGGTCCAGATAACAGTAGCGGCTGTTGCAGTCCACCGCCAGCGCCAGCGCCTTTGCGGTTTCCGGCACCCGGAGCACCGCCGCATCGGAACCCGGCAAAACCAGCGTGTTGAGACGCACCATATGGTCGTATTGCCGGTACACCCACTCGCGGCTCGCGATATTGGGCGAAGCCAGCAGTTGTTTCAGCCACTCGCCGCCTTGCCTGGGATCGGCAATCCCGGTGAGATCCACGTGGTCCACCTCGCTCAGGTATTGCGGTTTCCGCGTCGGGCGCTTCACATCCAGCGCCCCGTCCACCACCGGCGGCACCGGCAGCCGCACCACTTCCTCGCCTTCGTACTCGATGCGCACCAGCGGATCTTCGGTCACCCGGCCGATCACCGCGCCGTCGAGATCCCACTTGTCGAGGATGGTCAGCGTCTCTTCTTCGTGGCCCCGCTCCACCACGAACAGCATGCGTTCCTGCGATTCGGACAGCAGGATCTCGTACGCCGTCATGCCGGTTTCCCTGAGCGGCACCTGGGACAGGTCGAGCTCGATGCCCGTTTTCGCCCGTCCCGCCATCTCGAACGAAGAGGACGTGAGCCCGGCCGCGCCCATGTCCTGCACGCCCACCACCCAGTCCTTTTTCATCAGTTCCAGGCTGGCTTCGATGAGCAGCTTTTCCGTGAACGGGTCGCCCACCTGCACCGTCGGGCGTTTTTCCTCGGTCGTGTCGTCGAACTCCGCCGAAGCCAGCAGGCTGGCGCCGTGGATGCCGTCGCGGCCGGTTTTCGAGCCGACGTAGATCACCGCGTTGCCCACGCCCCCCGCCGCGGCGCGGAACACCTTGTCCGCTTTCACCAGCCCGAGGCAGAACGCGTTGACCAGGATGTTGCCGTTGTAGCAGGCGTCGAAATAGATCTCTCCGCCCACCGTCGGCACGCCGGTGCAATTGCCGTAATCGGCGATGCCCTCGACCACGCCGTTGAGCAGAAAGCGCGTGCGCGGATCGGACAGCTCGCCGAAGCGCAGCGAATTGAGCAGCGCCACCGGCCGCGCGCCCATCGTGAAGATGTCGCGCAGGATGCCGCCCACACCCGTCGCCGCGCCCTGGTGCGGCTCGATGAACGAGGGATGGTTGTGGCTTTCGATCTTGAACGACACCGCCCAGCCGCCGCCGATGTCCACCACGCCGGCGTTTTCGCCCGGCCCTTCTATCACGCGCGGTCCTTCGGTCGGCAGGGTTTTGAGATGCGGGCGCGAGCTTTTATAGCTGCAATGCTCGCTCCACATCACCGAGAAAATGCCCAGTTCCGTGAAATTGGGATGCCGTCCCAACAGATCGACGATGCGCTGAAACTCCTGCGGCGTGATGCCGTGCTCGCGCACGACATCCAGAGTGACTGCGGGAAGTTTGGCGGAGGAGGAAGCGGCCACGGTCAACCCGATGCGATGAGGGATTGGAAGATCAATTGTCCGTCCACGTCCGGCCACAGCGGATCGGCGCAGCGCTCCGGGTGCGGCATCATGCCGAGGACGTTTTTATTCTTATTGGCGACGGCGGCGATGTGGTCCGCCGATCCGTTCGGGTTGCTGGCGTCGGACACGCCGCCTTTGGCGTCACAGTAGCGCAGCACGATCTGGCCGTTGTCCTGCATGCGCATGAGTTCGTCCTGGGGGGCGAAGTAGCCGCCGTCGTGATGCGCGATGGGAATCCTGAGCACCGGCTTGTCGGCGCAGGCGCGGGTGAACGGCGTGTCGGTGGATTCGACGCGCGTGTGCACGTAGGTGCAGATGAATTTCTGCGAGCGGTTCGGCAAGAGCGCCCCCGGCAGCAGGCCCGATTCGACCAGGATCTGAAACCCGTTGCAGATGCCCAGCACGCGGCCGCCGGCATTGGCGTAGCGGACCACCGATTTCATCACCGGCGAAAACTTGGCGATGGCGCCGGCGCGCAGGTAGTCGCCGTAGGAAAACCCGCCCGGCAGCACGATGAAATCGTAGCCTGCAAGGTCGCCCGCATCCTTGTGCCAGATCCACTCCGTCTGGAGTTCAAACACATGTTTTAAAATGTGGTAGCAGTCGTGATCGCAGTTCGACCCGGGAAACACGACGATTCCGCACTTCATGACGATCCCAAAGGGGTGGTTTCACTCGTTGGGGGAGAGGGTGATGCGGTAGGATTCGATCACCGTGTTGGCCAACAGCTTTTCGCACATTTCCCGGACCCGCGCCTCCGCTTCCTGCTCGGAGCAGTCCTGCATCCGGATTTCCATGTACTTGCCCACGTTCACCTGGGTCACCTCGTCGTAACCCAGATCGGTGAGAGCATGGTGCACCGCCTTCCCCTGGGGGTCCAGCACGCCCTCTTTGTATGTCACTTGAATTTTGGCCAGCATTGCGGATGAAGGGTATCACAGAACCCGCGAAAAGTCGCCAACCAATTGAACGCGCACGCGGCGCGCGGCCGCGCTGGCTTTGCCCGCGGCGGGGCGGTATGATACAGCCTGCCCGAAAACCTGTGACCCCGCAAACCACGCGAGTGCGGCTCCATGCGCCCTTCCGGACTGTTCAGAATTTTTCCGCTTTCTGCCGTGAAACCCGGCGTCATCGTGTTCTGTTTCTTTTTTTCCGTGTACGCGTTCACTTCACAGGGGTCCATCCAGTCCGCCGACGGCAAGATCATGTACCTGCTGACGCAAAGCATTGTGGAGCGCGGCTCGCTGGCGCACAGCGAGCGCGTCGCGGCGGCGGACCCGGAAGGCGAAAAATTTTCCAAGTACGGCGTCGGCATGAGCCTGCTTGCGGTGCCGTTCTACATCATCGGAAAATTCCTGGCCTCACTCAGCGGCGTTCCCAAAGACCAGGCGACGCTGTTTTGCGTCGGCATGGTCAACGCCTTCGTGACCGCCTTGAATTGCGCGCTGCTGCACCGCTTCGCGACGCACCGGTTCGGCTTCACCCGCGGCGTGGCGAACGTCCTCGCGCTGGCCTACGGCCTGTCCAGCATCGCCTGGTATTACTCCGAGGATTTCATGAGCGAGCCCGCCACCACCGGCCTGCTGCTGGCCGCGGCGTATTGCCTGACCGGAGAACACACGCTGGGTATTCCGCGCAGCCGCATCCTGGCGGGTGTCTTTCTCGGCTGCGCCGCGACGACGCGCCTCGCCGCACTGGTGGCGCTGCCGGGGTTCTTCCTCTACCTGCTCGCCCGCTGTGAAAGCACGGACAAAAAAACGCGGCGCTCGCTGCTGCGCGACACGGCGGCGCTCGCCGTTCCCGTGGCTGTTTTTCTCGCCGGCATCCTGATCTACAACCGGGCGCGCTTCGGCCATCCTTTCGAGACCGGTTATGAATCCGGCTTCCGGCCGGATGTTTTCTCCGGCTTTTTCGGGATTCTGTTTTCTCCGGGGAAATCGGTGTTCCTCTACAATCCCGTCCTGCTGTTCGGCTGCCTGGCCCTGCCGTTGTTTTTCAGAACGCGCCCGCACATGGCGCTGCTGTTCGGCTGGATCGCCGCCGCGCACCTCATGCTGTTTTCCTTCTGGCACAGCTGGTACGGCGGCATGGGCTGGGGGCCGCGGCTGATGGCGGTCACGCTGCCATTTTTAATCCTTCCCGTTGGCTTTCTTCTGCAGAAAAATTCCCCCGATCTCAGGCGCTGGGTCGCCGCCGCCGTCGCGCTCGGCATCGTCGTGCAGATCCCGGCTCTGGTCGTCAGCCCCTCCCGTTATTATTATGATTTGCGCGAGCGTTTTCCCGATCAGGCCGAGCGCCTGCTGGTGATCTCGCCGCTGCATTCGCCCGCGTTCAATCAGATGCGCCAGGTGGCGGCGGTGCTGGACGGACTCAACGATGAGGCGGCGATGCGCGAGCGGGTGGCGCTGGCGCAGGAGCGCATCCGTTTTCTCGGCGCGGACAACCGTGAGGTGCTGGAGAAGGGGCTCGCCCTCAACGCGCCCAATTTCTGGTGGTATTATATGCACCTGTTCGGCTACCCGGCGCACGTCACTTTCCTGCCCGCGGCGTTGCTGCTGTTGTCCGCGTGGGTGTGCGGGGTTACAATGTTCCGAGCCTGTTCACCGAAAAAGGAATGAAAGAGCGATCATGAAAAACCGATGGAACGACGGCGACGCCCAGGCCGCGATCAAAACCTATCAAGACCACGGCGAGGACATCGCCCTGCGCGTTTACACCTCGCGCCTGATCGGCGCGGACCCGGCGCTGGTGCTGCACGGCGGCGGCAACACCTCCGTGAAATCCGAAACCAAAAACCGCGTCGGCGAATCGTTGCGGGCCCTGTTCGTCAAGGGCAGCGGCTGGGACCTCGACACCCTGGAACCGCCGGGGCTGCCGGGCGTGAAACTGGAACCGCTGCTCAAGCTGCGCGGGCTCGACAGCCTGAGCGACGAGGACATGGTGAACGAGCAGCGCATCAACCTGCTCGACGCGTCCTCGCCCAACCCGTCCGTGGAAACGCTGCTGCACGCCTTTCTGCCGCACAAATTCGTCGATCATTCGCACGCCGACGCCATCCTCGTGATCGCCAACCAGCCCGACGTGAAGGCCCTGTGCGAAACGATCTTCAAGGGCGCCATCGGCTGGGTGCCCTACATCATGCCGGGGTTCCTGCTCGCCAAGGCCGCCGCCGAGGCCTACGAAGCGAATCCAAAAGTGAAGGGACTGCTGCTGGAAAACCACGGCCTGTTCACCTTCGGCGGCACCGCGAAGGAGAGTTACGACCGCCACATCGAGGCGGTGACCCAGGCGGAGCAGTACATCGCCGCCCAAAAGACCAAAGCGCTCACGCCCGCAAGCAACGGCAAAGACCCGCTCACCGCGCTCGCGCCCGTGCTGCGCGGGCTGTACCGGGAAAAGAGCGGCGCGTCGTGGGTGCTGCACCACCGCGAGGACGCCGCCGCGCGCGCGTTTGCGGAGAGCAAAGAATGCGAACGCTGGTCGCAGGTGGGGACGGCGACGCCCGATCACGTCATCCGCACCAAGCAGAAGCCGATGCTGCTTCGAGTCGATGCGGACGATCCCGAAAACCTGCGCGCCGCGACCGAACAGGCGCTGGAGGCGTACATCGCCGGTTACCGCGATTATTTTAAAACCTGCCAGCAGGAAAAAGGCGTGAACAAAAAGGAACTCGATCCGCTGCCGCGCGTGCTGCTCGTCGCCGGGGCCGGGCTCGTCACCATCGGCAAAACCACCAAAGAAACCCGCATCGCCGCCGACATCTACCAGCACACCGTCGACATCATCCACAAAGCCTACAGCGTCGGCGAGTACACGCCGCTCAACGCCAGTGACCTGTTCGACATGGAGTACTGGTCGCTCGAGCAGGCGAAGCTCGGCAGGAACAAACCCAAACCCCTTCAGGGGCGCATCGCGCTCATCACCGGCGCGGCGTCGGGGATCGGCCTCGCCACCGCCCGCCTTTTCGGCAGCCACGGCGCCAACCTGTTCCTCATCGACCGCGATAGCGGCGCGCTCGACAAGGCGAAAGAAGCGCTCGTCAAAGACACCGGCGCCAGCGTGACCGTGAAGGTCTGCGACGTGACCGACGAAAGCGCCGTGTCGTCCGCATTCGAGACGCTGGTCCGTACCTACGGCGGACTCGACATCCTGATCTCCAACGCGGGCAACGCCGTGCAGGGAAAGATCGGCTCCGTTTCGTCGCAGGAGCTGCGCGCCAGTTTCGATCTCAATTTTTTCGCCCACCAGAGCTTCGCTTCGCGCGCCGTGAAAATTTTTCTCGCCCAGGGAACCGGCGGCGTGCTGCTGTTCAACGCCTCCAAAGCCGCGTTCAACCCCGGCAAGGACTTCGGCCCGTATGCCCTGCCCAAATCCGCCGTCGTGGCGCTCACCAAGCAGTACGCCCTCGATTACGGCAAGGAAGGCATCCGCGCCAACGCCGTCAACGCCGACCGCGTGCGCACCGGCCTGTTCACCGAGCAGGTGATACAGGAACGCGCCGCCGCGCGCGGCCTGTCTCCGGACGATTATTTCAGGAACAACCTGCTCGAACGGGAAGTCTACGACACCGATGTGGCTCAGGGCTTCCTCGACCTCGCGCTCGCGGAAAAGACCACCGGCTCCATCCTGACCATCGACGGCGGCAACATCGCGGCCAGCCCCCGGTGACGTGCCGTGACCGGGCGCGGCAAAAAGAAGAAGTCCAAAAAGCCGGGCACCGAAGACGACGCGCTGTGGCGCTCGGCCATGCAGGACGTGCGGCCGATCCAAAAAGACGAAGAGCCGGAAGAACCCGAACCGCCTGAAGAAGCCGTCGAGACCGAAAGCGAAACCGGGAACGATGCGCCTCCGCCTCAACCGTCGCTCGGGATCCCCGCCGAAACCCAGGAGCCGCCGCCCGCCGCGGGCATCGACAAACGCACCGGGGAAAGACTGCGCCGGGGGCAGATCCCCATCGAAGGCACGCTCGATTTGCACGGCCACTCCAAGGTGCAGGCGCACGGCGAGCTGGCGCATTTCATCGAAGCGGGCTACGAACAGGGCAAGCGCTGCCTGCTGGTGGTCACCGGCAAGGGCGGCAGCGTGCGTCAGGAAGAGGGGGACTGGTTCGAGCCGGAGGCGGGCGTGTTGAAAAAACAGGTGCCGCGCTGGCTTGCCGAACCGCCGCTCGCGGCAAAGGTGATCACGTTCGCCCCGGCGCAGCCCAAACACGGCGGCGATGGGGCGTTGTATGTATATCTGAGAAGGAAGAAAAAAAGGGGAGTTTAAACCTGTTTAGCTTAACTCAATCGTAAATAAAATGAATGTTGAAGAGTTGGATGAAATATTAAAAAAAATTCCTGAAGAAAAATGGAATGACTTTTTAATTGAGAAAGAAAGTTTTTATTCAAGAGAATGGTGGCATTCAAAATTATATCTATGGTCTGTTGAAAATAATGGATTCGAAAATCAAAAGTTTAAAAAAGGCAATAGTGAAACACTGAATGAAACTCCATATCTTCGGGAATTTGCTTACATTGCCAACGGTAGATTTAGTTTAAATAAGGAAAAGGTGGCATATTTTGCAAGTGATTTTCCTACCGCTTTATTTGAAACTGAACCCTTTTTTAGGAACAAACCTGATTTTACATTTAAGGACTATGAAGGTTATATAAATCCTTCTGTAAAAAAAAATCCAAAAACCTATGGTTATCCTTTAACAAGAAAACTAAAAAATAAAACTCCCATACTTGATTTGCTATCAAAGGATTGCAACTTATTAATTTATCTTAAAGAAAATGGATTTATAGAAAATAGACAGGAATTTTATGAGCAAATAATTTTTGCTAGAGACGAGAAAATTTATCCCTTAACACAATTAATTTCGCAATACGCATACCAAAATAACATCCGAGGGATTGCGTACAAATCTGTGCGGCAACCTGTTGATGAGAATATATGTCCCGGGGAAAATTTAATACTATTCGGAGAGGAAAGCGAATTATTAGAAAATGTTGATTAATGATTGGCCTGTGCTTTTAGAAAAATAATTTTTCACTCCCACTCAATCGTGCTGGGGGGTTTGGAGCTGATGTCGTAGACGACGCGGTTCACGCCCTTCACTTCGTTGATGATGCGGTTGGAGAGCCGCGCCAGGATGTCGTAGGGCAGGTGCACCCAGTCGGCGGTCATGCCGTCGCTGCTGGTGACGGCGCGGATGCCCACCACGTTTTCGTAGGTGCGCGCATCGCCCATCACGCCCACCGACTTGACCGGCAGCAGTACCGCGAACGCCTGCCAGATCTTGTTGTAGAAGCCCGACGCCTTGATCTCTTCCAGCACGATCCTGTCCGCCGCGCGCAGGATCTCCAGCCGTTCGTGCGTCACCGCTTCCAGGATGCGGATGGCGAGCCCCGGTCCGGGGAAGGGCTGGCGGTTGATGATCTCCTCGGGAATGCCGAGCTCGCGGCCCAGGTTGCGCACCTCGTCCTTGAACAGTTCCCTGAGCGGCTCTAAAAGTTTGAACTCCATCTTTTCCGGCAGCCCGCCGACGTTGTGGTGCGTCTTGATCACCGCCGAGGGTCCCTTGTGCGACACCGACTCGATGACGTCCGGGTACAGCGTGCCCTGCGCGAGATACGTGAACTTGCCGAGCCGCGGCGCTTCCCGCTCGAACACCTCGATGAACACGTTGCCGATGATCTTGCGTTTCTCCTCCGGATCGGTGACGTCTTTGAGCGCGTTTAAAAATTCCTCCGCCGCGTCCACCACTTCCAGGTTGATGTGGAAATTTTCCTTGAAGGTCTTGACCACCTTCTCCCGCTCGCCCAGCCGCAGCAGCCCGTTGTCGATGAAGATGCAGGTCAGGTTCTTGCCCAGCGCCCGGTGCACCAGCCGCGCCACCACCGACGAATCGACGCCGCCGCTCAGCGCGCACAGCACCTTGGCTTTTTTCACCTTCTTTTTGATGTCGCCGATCATGTATTCGACCAGCGAATGGGTTTTCCAGTTGGCGTTGCAGCCGCAGATGCCGAACATGAAATTTTCCAGGATCTTTTTCCCTTCGGTCGTGTGCACCACTTCGGGATGAAACTGCAGTCCGTACACTTTGGTGAGCGGCTTTTCCATCGCCGCGATCGGCGAGTTCGCCGTGAACGAGGTGGTCTTGAAGCCGATGGGCAGCTTCGAGATCTTGTCGCCGTGGCTCATCCACACGATCGACTTGTTGTTGACGCCGTTGAACAGGTGCGAGAATTCCTTGATCATCAGTTCCGCCCGGCCGTATTCCTTTTCCGGCGCCGGGTTCACCGTTCCGTGCAGCAGGTGCGTGATGAGCTGCATGCCGTAGCAGATGCCCAGGATGGGGATGCCCAGCTCGAAGATCCCACGGTCGCACAGCGGCGCGTCGGGAGCCAGCACGCTCGCCGGTCCGCCCGAAAGGATGATGCCCTTCGGGTTGAACTTCTTGATGTCGTCGAGCGACAGGTCGTACGGATGGATCTGGCAGTACACCTGGCATTCGCGCACCTTGCGCGCGATGTTCTGGGTGTACTGCGACCCGAAATCCAGGATCAGAATTTCCTCTTTGTGCAGCGAATTGGATGTCATGCGTGCGTTTGCGGTGATGGGGAAATGAAAAACGCCGCTCCCGCCGTGAGCGGGGAGGGCCGTCCGGATGCTGTCGGTGAATCGGGTGCGGTCACGGTCATTCGATGTGGTAGTTGGGCGCTTCCTTGGTCACGATCACGTCGTGCACGTGGCTTTCCCGCAGTCCGGAAGGGGTGATCTTGATGAACGTGGCGTCCTTGCGCAGCGCTTCGATGTCGGCGCAGCCGCAGTAGCCCATCGCCGCGCGCAGTCCGCCCAGGATCTGGTGCACCGTGAACGACAGCGACCCGCGGTAGGGAATGCGCGCCTCGACGCCTTCCGGCACCAGCTTGCTTTCGGAAAGTTCGCGGTCCTGGAAATAGCGGTCGCCCGACCCCTGCGACATCGCGCCGATCGAACCCATGCCGCGGTATTCCTTGTAGCTGCGGCCCTGGTACAGGATCTTCTCGCCGGGGCTTTCCTCGGTGCCGGCGAACAGCGAACCGATCATGACGCTGTGCGCGCCCGCCGCGAGGGCCTTGGCGGTGTCGCCCGAGTGCTTGATGCCGCCGTCCGAAATCACCGGCACGCCTTTTTTCTGCGCCACCCGAACGCATTCCACGATCGCCGAGATCTGCGGCACGCCCACGCCCGTGACCACGCGCGTCGTGCAGATCGAACCGGGGCCGATGCCCACCTTCACCGCGTCGGCGCCCGCCTTGATGAGATCCTCCGTCCCTTCCGCCGTCGCCACGTTGCCGCCGATGACCGGCAGGTCCGGAAAGTGCCGCTTGATGTCGCGGATGCTTTGCAGCACCTTCTCCGAATGCCCGTGCGCGCTGTCGATCACCAGCACGTCCAGACCGACGCGGATCAAATCCTCGGTCTGCTCCAGCGGGTTCGTCGAGACGCCCAGCGCCGCGCCCACCCGCAGGCGGCCTTTATCGTCCTTCGCCGCCATCGGGTACTTGCCGGCCTTTTCGATGTCCTTGATCGTCAGCAGCCCCTTCAGGGTGCCGTTGCCGTCCACCACCAGCAGCTTCTCGATGCGGTTGTCGTGCAGAAGCTCTTTGGATTTTTGCAGCGGCGTGCCCTCGGCGATCGTCACCAAATTGTCCTTGGTCATCAGGTCGCGGATCGGTTTTTCAAGGTCCGTCTCGAACCGGAGATCGCGATTGGTGAGGATGCCCGCCAGCTTGTTGTGGTTGGTGACGGGGATGCCGGAGATGTTGTATTTCTTCATCACCTCCAGCGCCTCGTGGATCTTCTGGTCCGGCTCCATGGTGATGGGATCGGTGATCATCACGCTGACCGAGCGCTTGACCTTGTCCACCATCTTGCGCTGCAGGTCCGCAGGCAGGTTGCGGTGGATGATGCCGATGCCGCCCTCCTGCGCCAGCGCGATCGCCATCTGGCTCTCGGTGACCGTGTCCATGGGCGAGGAGACCAGCGGGCAGTTGAGGCGGATCGTGCGCGTCAGCTGGGTCGAGATGTCCACTTCCCCCGGCAGCACTTTGGAATGGGCCGGCAGCAGCAGCACGTCGTCGAAAGTGAGATAGGTTTTTATTTTCTGCGGATCCAGCATCGGGTTTTCTTAATGGATGGGTGCGGCCGGTTGATGGAAGAAAATAAAGCTGTAATACTAGCACGCCCCCAATTTGAATATGAACTAAAAATAAGACTCCCACCGCTTGCGCGCAACCGCAATAAAAAAAGAACTGAAATTCCGTCCATTGTTTTGCGGACGCCGCGGGCCGTCGCGCGGGCGGCCGGTGGAAAATCGCCCGGCGGTTCAATTCCTCCTCGATTTTTGCGCGCCCTGTTGTTAACCTGAATAGCATGAATCCGAATAAAAAAATCAGACGCTTCGGGCTTTTCCTGATTTTTCTCCTGAGCGTTTCCATCGTCCGTCCCGCCGCCGCGGCCGGTCTGTTTGAACCCGGCGAAACGAGTTACTGGATGGGAACGTATTTCAAGGGCAAAAAGCTCGGCTTCTCCTACGCAAAGATCGTGACCACCGAGGATGCCGTGAACGTCAGCTCCAAGGTGTTTTTCAAGCTCAAAAGCCAGGGCGTGGACCAGACCACCACGTTCTCCCAGGAGACGCACCTGACGCCTGAGCTGGAACTGAAGCGGTTCACCTTGCTGCAGGAGATCATGGGCAGCCGCCAGAAAGTCGACGGCCGGGTGAAGGACGGGCGGCTCAAATACCGCGTCACCGGGCTGGGCTTCGACAAGACCCAGAGCGTGCGCTTTCCAGCCAGCGCTCTGCCTTCCACGACGTTTCTGCTCAACATCGTGAAGGACGGGCTTGCGGTCGGCAAAAAAGGCCGGCGCGCCGTGTTTCTCGAACCCTTTCAGATGTTCCTCGACCTTCAATACGAAGTCCTGCGCAAGGAAACGGTGAAGCACGAAGGCCGCGACGTGAAGGCCTTCGTGATGAAGCACCAGATGAGCGGCATGGAATCCACCCTGTGGATCGCCGAAAACGGCACCGTGCTCAAGGAAGTCACCTCGCAGGGTTTCGAGTCGCGCCTGGAACCCGAACACGTGGCCCGCAAGCTCGGCGACGACGCCATGAGCATCAGCAGCCTCATCACGCTGAGCATCGTGAAAATCGATCAAGCGATGCCGCGTCCCGGTGAGAAACGCCGGCTGAAGATGAAACTCTCGAAACTCCGCGCGCCCGATCTCATTCCGCAGGACCACCGGCAGAAAGTGCTGCGCAGCGAAGTGTCCGCCGACGGCACCCACGCCGCCGAAATTTTAGTGAGCACCGAGCCCGACAGCGTGGCGCGGCCCTCCGTGCGGCCGGTCGCGGCCTTTTCCGATCCCGCACTGCTGGCCGAAACGCCGGAAGTGCAGTCTAAGCACCGGCTGATCCGGACACTGGCGAAAGAGCTGGTGGGGGATGTTCCCGACGCCTGGGAAGCGTCGAAGACCATCAACCAGTGGGTGTACAACAACCTGGAAAAATCGCTGGTGGATTCGGTCAGCGCGCTCAACGCCCTCAAGCAGAGAAAAGGCGAGTGCCAGTCGCACACCTACCTGTTCACGGCGCTGGCGCGGGCCGCGGGCATCCCCACGAAGATCGTCAACGGGCTGGTCTATTCGCCCCAGTTCCAGGGATTCCTCTACCACGCCTGGCCGGAAGTGTACGTCGGCGAATGGCGCGCCCTCGATCCGACCTTCGGCCAGGACCACGTCGACGCGACCCACATCAAGCTGTCCGAAGGCGCGCGCGAAGGCCCCTTCAAGCTCATGGAGTTCGTCGGCAAGGTCGAGATCGACGTGCTGGAAAACTGAGCCGGCGGCCGGGTTTTCTTATTTAATCTTTAGTAAGTTCTACAAAGCATTCAATCTCATTTCATCCTTCCGTTGTTAGTTTTTCTGCATTCCTTGCATTTTTTCCCTTAAATTCCTAAATCTAAAAAAATTCTTAATTTTAGATTTCCCGCTCTTTCATTGGTGCGGCTCTCAATTTCAGAGATTTAAAAAATTTATCTCATTATCGAGAAAATTAAAAAGACAATAAATTGTTAGCGGTAATTGACAGTGACCTAATTGATATCAGGAAAAATGTCACTCGACCTTGTATGGAAAAATTTAGAGACAACTTACTGTAATTTTTTCAAAATATTGGAAGGACGAAACACTTGGAATATTCAAGAATTATATTGACCAACCCCAATATGTTGTATAATATTTGCGCGGCTATACTAAATACAGTGATATATGCTTAACTAAACTGACGGAGAGAGTTTTTCGTTTAGACGAACTTTTCTCCCAAGTCTTTTTCGTTCTTACCGATCAAGTATAGCTAGTCTATTTCCGCTTAGTTCTTATCAAGCGAAATTTAATTCTCTCTAAAAATCTCAAACTAATTTTCATTGGGGGTCATTTATGCAAATCCACCGTTCTTTCACGCAATCAGCCAATGACCCCTACGATGGCCTTAACTTTGTTGAAAGAACGTCTAAGATCAACAACGCCGACGGTTCAGTGGTCTCCGAGATCAAGGCCGTGGTGGTGCCTGATTTCTGGTCGCAGGTGGCGGTGGACATCATGGCGCAGAAGTATTTCCGCAAGGCCGGCGTTCCGGCGCGCCTGAAAAAGAAACACGAGCCCGGCATCCCCGAATGGCTCTGCCCCTCCGTTCCCGATGAAGACGCGCTCAACGCGCTGCCCGAAGACGAACGCAGCGGCCGCGAGACCGACTCGCGCCAGGTGTTCCACCGCCTGGCGGGCTGCTGGACCTACTGGGGCTGGAAGAACCGCTGCTTCGAGGACGAAGCGCACGCGCGCAACTACTACGACGAAATGCGCTTCATGCTGGCGCGCCAGTACGCCGCGCCCAATTCGCCGCAGTGGTTCAACACCGGCCTGCACTGGGCCTACGGCCTGGAAGGCCCCGCTCAGGGACATTACTACTACGACGCCGAACACAACCGGCTGGAACAGTCCGTCAACGCCTACGAACGCCCGCAGCCGCACGCCTGCTTCATCCTTTCCATCGAGGACGATCTGGTGGGCGAGGGCGGCATCATGGACCTGTGGCGTCAGGAGGCGCGTCTGTTCAAGTACGGCTCCGGCACTGGCAGCAACTTCTCCAACCTGCGCGGCTCCGGCGAACCGCTGTCCGGCGGCGGCAAATCCTCCGGGCTGATGAGCTTCCTCAAGATCGGCGACCGCGCCGCCGGCGCCATCAAATCCGGCGGCACCACGAGGCGCGCGGCGAAGATGGTGACGCTCGACATCGACCATCCCGACATCGAGGAGTTCATCGACTGGAAGGTCAAGGAAGAGCGCAAGGTGGCGGCGCTGTCCACCGGCAGCCGCATCATGCGGCGCATGCTGAAAAAGGTCGTCAAGGCCTGCTGGAGCGCCGGCGTGGCCGACGAGGACCGCTTCGACGTCAAAAAGAACAAAGACCTCAAACGCGCCGTCGTGAAAACGCTGGAAGCCTGCGTGCCGGAAAACTACATCTTCCGCGTCATCCAGCTCGCGAAGCAGGGCGCGCGCGACATCGAGTTCGAAGAGTACGACACCTGCTGGAACTCCGAGGGCTACACCACCGTGTCCGGACAGAATTCCAACAACTCCGTGCGTCTCAGCAACGATTTTCTGCGCGCGGTGGAATGCGACGGGCCCTGGAACCTCACCCGCCGCACCGACGGCGCGCTGAGCAAAAGCCTCAACGCCGCGGAGATCTGGAGCCGCGTCAACGAAGCGGCCTGGGCCAGCGCCGATCCCGGCCTGCAGTTCGACACCACCATCAACGAGTGGCACACCTGCCCCGAGGAGGACAAGATCCGCGCGTCCAACCCGTGCTCGGAGTACATGTTCCTCGACGACACCGCCTGCAACCTCGCATCCATCAACCTCATCCGCTTTCACGATGAAGACGGCGGCCGCTTTGACACCGAACGCTACCGGCACGCCTGCCGCCTGTGGACACTGACGCTCGAGATCTCGGTGATGATGGCGCAGTTCCCCGGCCAGAAGATCGCGCAGAAGAGCCACGACTACCGCACCCTGGGTCTCGGCTACGCCAACCTCGGCGCGCTGCTCATGGTGCTCGGCATCCCCTACGATTCGGAGCAGGGCCGCGCCCTGTCCGGCGCCATCACCGCCCTCACCACCGGCGCCGCCTACGCCATGTCCGCGGAGATGGCGCGCGAGCTCGGGCCCTTCCAGGAATACAAGCGCAACAAGAAGCACATGCTGCGCGTGCTGCGCAACCACCGGCGCGCCATCGAGAACGCCGAAGCGCACGAGTACGAGGGCCTCACCATCTTTCCGCAGGGCGTCGCCACCGGGCACTGCCCGGATTATCTGCACGAAGCGGCGGCGAAAGAATGGGCCGACGCGCTCGAGCTGGGTCAGCGCTTCGGCTACCGCAACGCCCAGACCACCTGCATCGCGCCCACCGGAACGATCGGGCTGCTGATGGACTGCGACACCACCGGCATCGAGCCCGACTATGCGCTGGTCAAATACAAAAAGCTGGCGGGCGGCGGCTATTTCAAGATCATCAACCAGTCCGTCCCCGTAGCGCTCAAGCAGCTCGGATACGCCATCGAGCAGATCCAGGACATCGTCGAGTACTGCGTCGGCACCGGCAGGCTGGACGGCGCCCCCCACATCAATCCGGATTCCCTCAAGGAGAAGGGCTTCACCGATGAAGTGCTGGAGAAGATCCAGGCCGAGCTGCCCAAGGTGTTCGACATCACCTTCGCGTTCAATAAATTCGTGCTCGGCGAGGACTTCTGCAAAAGTGTGCTGAAGCTCACCGAAGAGCAGCTCAACCAGTTCGAGTTCAACCTGCTCGAGCATCTGGGCTTCACGCGCGATGCAATCCGCGAGGCCAACGACGCCATTTGCGGCACCATGACCATCGAGAATGCGCCGCACCTCAAACAGGAGCACTACCCGGTGTTCGACTGCGCCAACAAATGCGGCAAGTACGGCGAACGCTACATCCGCCCGGAAGCGCACATCCGCATGATGGCCGCGGCGCAGCCGTTCCTCTCCGGCGCCATCTCCAAGACCATCAACATGCCCAACCACGCCACCATCGACGACGTCGAGAAGGCGCACATGCTGAGCTGGAAACTGATGCTCAAGGGGACCGCCATTTACCGCGACGGCTCGAAGCTCAGCCAGCCGCTCAACAGCGTGGCCAGCGAGGATTTCAGCCTGCTCAAGATGGAGCTTGCGGAAGAGAAGGAGCCGTTGAAGATCGCCGAGAAGATCGTGCAGGTGGTGCGCGAACAGCGCCGCAAGCCCCTGCCGCACCGCCGCAACGGCTACACCCAGAAAGCCACCATCGGCGGCCACAAGGTGTACCTGCGCACCGGCCAGTACAAGGACGGCACGCTCGGCGAGATCTTCATCGACATGCACAAGGAAGGCGCGGCGTTCCGCAGCCTGATGAACTGTTTCGCCATCGCCATCTCGCTTGGCCTGCAGCACGGCGTGCCGCTGGAGGAGTTCGTCGACGCGTTCGTGTTCACGCGTTTTGAGCCCAACGGCATCGTCACCGGCAACGACCAGATCACCATGGCGACCTCCACCATCGACTACATCTTCCGCGAACTCGCCATCAACTACCTGGGCCGCCACGACCTCGCCCAGGTGACGCCCGACGACCTGCGCGGCGACGCCATCGGCAAGACCCAGGACAAAGGCGGGGAGGGCGACAGCGCCAGGCCGGAGTCCCCGGCCCAGACGGAAGTGCGGCCCGTGACCGGCGCGCACACCGGCAATGGCAACGGCAACGGAACCCAGCACGCCGTGGAAAGCCCGGGTGCGGTGGTTTCCGCCGACGCGCTCGCCGCCAAAGGCGCGCAGGCGATGGGCGCGGGCACGCTGAGTTCGACCGCCGCCATCGCGCGGCTCAAGGGCTACGAAGGCGATCCCTGCAACGAATGCGGCCAGCTCACCCTGGTGCGCAACGGCACCTGCCTCAAATGCCTGACCTGCGGCGCGACGTCTGGCTGCTCCTGAGCAAAAGCGAGGACGCAACTCAAGTCAGTTTTTTTTTCTGCATGAATACGGGAAAGCCCGCCTGACCAGGCGGGTTTTTCATTTTGCGGTCACTTGCGCGTGAGGGTGCGCGGCGTTTTGGGGTCGGCCTCCGCACCGGGGGACCAGGCGCAGCGGAAACCGAAGGTGGGGTTTTTCAGGTCCGGCTTGACCACGTTGCGGAACGCAATGCGGGCGGCGTTTTCCCGGCTCGCCCAGCCGCCGCCCTTGACCATGCGCAGGATACGCGTTTCGCCGGACGCGTCCGACGAAAGCCGGTAGGCCGTGCTGACCCATTCCCACACATTGCCGATCATATCGAGCGCCCCGGCCGGGCTCGCCCCCTTGGGATACGATCCGACTCTCGCCGCGAACACCGCGCCGTCCTCCTTGCCGAGAATATTGGCCCGTTCGGGCAGAAAATCATTGCCCCAGGGCCAGGGCGTGTTGCCGCGTCCGCGTGCCGCGGCGGTCCATTCCGCCTCCGTGGGCAACCGCTTGCCGGCCCACTGGCAGTAGCCCGCGGCATGACGCCAGTCGATGCCCATCGCCGGGCAGTCCGGGCAGCGTTCGCCGTCGGTGTAGGCCCGCTCGTCGTAGGCCGGTTTGAATTTCTGAAACCGCCGCACCGTCACCTCCACCCGGTCGATGTAAAACCCCGGCAATCTCGTGAACCGCGCGCCCCCCGCCTGCAGCACCCCTTCCGGCTCATCGCCTTGGCCCACCAGGGTTTCGCCTGACTGGACATACACCATCGTCGCCCCGTCTTTGGGATGCACCCGCGTCGGCCAGGGCATCGGGCGGTCGCCGTTTTGCGGGCGCGGCGGCGCCGAAGGTTCCGGGCTGAGAAACGTCTGCGTCTCCGCTGCCGGGACGGGCCGGGAAATCCGCGTCTGCGGCGGCGGCGCCGGGCGCTTGTGCTTGGAGTGCGCCCAGGTTTTGTGCGGCCGCTTCTGCGTGTGTTTCCACCGCTTCGCTTTGCCGCTCGTCGAGCTGCAGCCCGAGACCAGCCAGATCGTCAGGAAAGCGAGGATGAAGGGCTTCATTGTTTGTCCGCGTCCTTTTCCACGATGTCGTCGTATTTTTTCTTCAGTTCCCGGTACTTTTCGAAGTACTTTTCCGCTTCGTCCTTGCGTCCCAGTTTCTCATAGGTGAAGGCCAGGCTGTAGATCGCGTTGAAATGCGTCGGGTCGAGCTGCACCGCCGCCAGAAACGCCTGCTCCGCGTCGAGGTGCATTTCCTTGTAGTTGTAGATCCCGCCCAGGCCGTAATAGGCTTCCGGATTGTTGGGACGTTTCTGGATCGCCTTGAGATACGATTCCACCGCCTTGTCGTACTTTTCCTGCTGCGTGAACGTGTGTCCCTGCTTGACGAAATCCTCGCTTTTCGTTTCCGTGCATTGGGTTAAAATCAATGCAGCCGGGATGAGGAAGAAAAACGTCCGCCATCGGCTGAAAGTGGACATGGAGTGAGCCGGGTAAAATTCGAAAGCGCCACAACGCAGGCGTTTTTTCGAATGAAGTTGGAATGAAGAGACAAGATCAATATAGCACGGTCTCCGCAGCAAAACCATATTAACCATCTGATTTTTTTGTTTTTCCCTGAGTGTCCGCGAAGGCGGTGCGAGCGCCGGACCGGGTGATCGGAGAAAGAACGCACGTGACTCCTGAATCCATCGTCCTCGCTGTTTTTGCAGGCGCTCTGCTCCTGGCGGCGGCCTGGCTGCTGGCTCCCTTTTCCGTCCTGTTGAAAATCGTCTGGCAGAACAAGGCGCGCCTTGAGGCGCTCGATGCGGAAAGCCGGTCCGCACAGGATCCACAGCGAGGGCGCGCGCTCGCGGCTGTCCACACGCACTGCATGGAACTGAAACGCCGCTGGATGCTCAAGGAAAGCGATCTTGCGATCAGCGGCAACAGCCGCGCGTATCTGGAATCCATCGCCGCCGCCTGCCATCCCGAATCCGCCGCGCCGCTGGCGGAAGTCCAGCTCGGCAGCCTGCTCGACGCCTGCGACGAGCTCAAGCAAAGGGCGTTTGCCCTGAGCCGTCTGCGCGGCATCGGACGGGTGACGCAGTTCCGTTTGCGCCACGTGCAGTTCTGCATCCGCGCCTGGCAGAAAAAACAGGCGTTGATGCAAAGCCGCGCCGGCCGCCTGGCCGAACGCTACCGGGTGTGGTTCTGGCTGCAGGGGTTCTACGCGCTGTTCCGGTTTTTCGATGTGACGTTCTGGGTGTTCAAATCCGTGGGCACGCTCGCCCACCACGTTGTGTTCAAGGCGCTGCTCATCCGCTGGTATCTTTCCGTCGGCGAGCTGGCCGTGCGGGTTTACAGCGAGAGCGCCGAAGAAGCCAACGTCGATGCGGAAACCCTGCTCGAAGAACTGGACGCCGTCCCCGCTCAGCAGGACGCAGGCCCGCTTCCCGCAGGCGTGCAGGAGATCGCCATCGCGTCGCGAAAAACCATCTGGTTCGATTCCAAATCCCTGGACGCGGCGAAAATCTGGGCCGTCTATAGCGAGCTGGTGCGCCGTATCGCCGCCCACCACCATCCTGAATCGCGGGAGCCGCTCTACGAAGTGAAACTCCATTCCCTGCTGCTGGGAATCGCGCGCCTCAGCGAGGACGTGGCGGCGCTGCGCGACAAGCCGGTGCTGAGCCGGCTGCTGAAAATCCGTCTCGCCCAGGCGATGCGCGTCAAACGCACCGCCGATCAGTTTCTCGAAAGCGAGCTTTGGGGCTGGCTGAAAAAATACCAGGTGCCGCGGGTGATGAAGTACGCCACCCTCCTGTTCAAGGCGGTGAAAAAAAAGCACCCCGGTATTCTGTTCAAAGACGTCGCGTTTTTTCTGGTCAAGGAGGGAACCAAGCGCTGGGCGGTGATCTACCTGCACGACCGCATCGTGCGCGAAGCCGATCTCACCTATCGGGAAGCGTCCGATCCGCCACCGGCGTGACGTTGGGTTGAAGCCGGTAGGAAACGCGGATGCCGCTGGCGTACACATCCGCCCAGTGCGAACTTTTTTTCTGCTCGGGCGTGTAGAGATCGCGGTAACTTTTCGGCGCCTGGATGTGGCGCGACCAGTCGATGCGCTTGTATTCCATACCCAGCGAGCGGAACCAGATTTCCAGCAGCGCCTGCGTCGGCAGCGTCAGCAGGCATAGCTGCTTGCCCTTATAGGGAAACGATTGCGGCAGCCGGTAGTCGCGCTTTTCCGGCTGCGTCAGCGTCACGATGGAAAGCGGCAGCGCCAGCGTCTCATCATCGACCGCGGGATACACCGTGAGCGCGTCCTTGCCCTGCACCGCCGCGTAAGCAGCGGTGAACGTGTCGAGCAGCAGCGTGTTGCGGCACACCCGCGCCATCAGCTCAAGCAGGCGATACGGATCGGCGCTGTAATAGAGCATGCCGAAGCAGAACACTGTGTCGAAGCTGTTTTCTTCAAGCCGCTCCAGATACGCCACCGCGTCCTCCACGCTAAACCGGCAGGCCGTCTCCGGCACCCCGTGCTGCGCGAAAAGATCCCGGCAGCGCCGCACCGTTTTCGTCTCCACATCGATACCCTCAACAAAGTCCGCGCCCAGCGTGTGCGCAGCGTAGGCGAACGTGCCGATGTGCGATCCGACATCGAGGATGCGTTGGCCCGCGATGGCGTTGCGATGATCTCCCAGAAGCCGGTCGATGCGCGCGTTGAGGCATTCGAAATGATACGGGATGGCCCAGCGGTCCCGGCGCGTGTCCGTGGTCAAGAACGGCGAATCTGCGGCAATGTAGGTTGGAACGTCGGTCATGCGATGTCCGAAAAGGCCGGAAACCCGGGTTTTATAAGAATGTAAGGGTATTTCAATGTGTCGCTCAAAATGTTATAATAGCATTGTTTTTATTGCGTTAACGGGTCCCGTCCCGGCAGGGCCCGCTGTCCCGCGAGGTGTTCATGTCATCGTTGTCCCAGGTCATCACTCCCGAGCAGGAGGAACTCCAGGAAAAACGCAGCCTGCTGGTGGAGCTGCGCCAGACCCTCGCCAATGAGGAACTCACCCTGTCCACGCTCAAGGGAGAGCTTTCCCTGTTCGAACGCCGCTACCAGCAGGTGGTGGGCGTCAAGTATACCGAACTCGACGAAGTCAAGGCGCGGATTTTAGAGCTGGCCGCCGCGTTTTACCCCCGCTCCGACGATTTCCGAGCCGGCGCCCGCGCCGCGCGCGAGCGCGCCCGCCAGTCCTCCGAAGAGTCCGAGGGGTTTCATCAACTCGAAGACGACGAGCAGGAAGACTTCATCCCTTCCGAGGAACTGAAAAAGCTGTTCCGCGAGGCCGCCAAGAAAATCCATCCCGACCTCGCCGCCGACGATGCGGACCGTGCCCGGCGGCACGAACTGATGGCGCGGCTGAACCAGGCCTACGACCGCCAGGACGAAGAGATGATCCGCGCCGTGCTGCTCGACTGGGAAGCGGAGCGGCCCGCCGACAAACAGGAAACCCTGGGGCTTCAGCTCGTGCGCACGCTGCGCCAGATCAAGCAGATCCGCGCGCGCCTCGCCCGCATCCAGCGCGAGCTCATGGCGATGCGCGATTCCAGCCTGTACCAGCTGATGAAAAAGATCCAGGGCTTCGACGACCCTCACCGCGACCTGCTGGCGGAGATGGCGGCCGACATCGAGGAAAAAATCATCGCGATGAAATCCCGCGTCCGCGACCTGGCCGATGAAATCGAGGGATGACGGAGCGCGATCCTGCCGTGAGCAAAAACCCATCATCCGAACTGTCCCACACGCCGTCCACGCCCGTGCACGCGCAGTCGCTGTCCGCGCGCGGGCTGGATTTTCTGTCCCGCGGCGGCGAAGCCGCGGCCGCCGAACTGGTGTACCGCAAAGACAACGGTTCCGCGCAGACGCTGCCGGTCAAGCAGACCGCCCGCTGGCTGAAGGAAGCCCAGTCGGGCAAGCCGCAGGCCCAGTACAATCTCGGCCTCGTGTATTTCAAGGGGGTGGGGGTCGCGCGCGACGAGGCCGAGGCGTTCAGGTGGTTTCAAAAGGCCGCCGAGCGCGGCTCCGCCAACGGTCAGGGTTTTCTCGGCGTGATGTATGAAAACGGCATCGGCGTTGAGCAGGACCTGAACAAGAGTTTTCACTGGTACAAGCAGGCCGCCGAGCAGGGCGACAGCGCGGCACAATACAACCTGGGACGCATGTACTATTTTGGCAAAGGGGTCGAACGCTCGCCGGAGGAAGCGGCGAAATGGTTCCGCAAAGTGGCGAAGAACGGCAACGACGTCGCCCAGAACATGCTCGGCATCCTGTACGAGCAGGGCGAGGGCGTCGTGCAAAACCTCAAGACCGCGCGCGAATGGTTCCGCAAATCCGCCAGGCTCGGCAACGAGGACGCTCAGTACAATCTCGGCGACGCCTTCGAACAGGGCCGCGGCGTCGAGAAAAACCTCAAGTCCGCCGTCCGCTGGTACAAGCAGGCCGCCGAAGCGGGGCTGGACCTCGCCCAGTTCAGGCTGGGCGTGCTGTACCACCGGGGCGAAGGCGTGGACCCGGACCCCCGGCAGGCGCTGCACTGGATGTGCAGGGCCGCCGAGCAGGGGCACCGCGAGGCGCAGGAGTTTCTGGAGAAAAATCACGACCGCCTGTCGCCCGACGCCGATTCATTCTTCGAGAAAGGCAATTTCTTTTACCAGCGCGGCGAATACGCAGAAGCCGCCTCCTGGTACCGCCGCGCCGCAGAAAGCGGCCACACCGAATCGCAGTACCGGCTCGCCGTGCTCTCGGAAAAAGGCCAGGGCGTCGCCAGGGACGCCGCCGAAGCCCTGCTGTGGTACGAGAAGGCCGCGAAGATGGGGCATGTCCGCGCCCAGCACCTGCTCGGCGCGCTTTATTTTTTCGCTGAAGGCGTTGCCGAGGACGCCAACAAGGCGCAGCTCTGGCTGGAACGGGCGGCGCGCGAAAACCTGCCCGAAGCGCAGGTGTTCTGGGGGCTGGTTTTGGAAGCGCAGGCCGAAGGCAGTGAAGACCGGGCCGCCGCCGCACGCTGGTTCGAACGGGCCGCCGGCCGCGACGACGCCGAAGGCCAATACCACTGGGCGCGCATGCTCGAGCACGGTACAGGCGTGCCCCGGGATATCGAGCAGGCCGCCGCGGTGTACCAGAAAGCCGCCGACACCGGTCACGTCGAGTCGATGCACGCTCTGGGACGCCTGTATCAGAACGGCGAGGGCGTGCCCGGGGACGCGATCCAGGCCGTCTACTGGTACCGCAAGTCCGCCGATAGCGGCCACGCACACGCCCAGTTCGCGCTGGGAAACATCCACTATCACGGCGAGGGCGTGAAGCGCGACCTCAAGCAGGCCCTGCGCTGGATCCAGACCGCCGCCCGGCAGGGCGACGCCGACGCCCAGAACCACCTCGGCTATCTCTGCGAAAACGGCGAAGGCCGTCCCGCCGACGCCGCGGCCGCCGTCCGCTGGTACACACTCGCCGCCGCGCAGGGCAACGCGACGGCGCGGGAAAACCTCGGCATGATGTATTTCGTGGGCAAGGGCGTGCCGCAGGATTATGAAGAAGCCGCGCGCTGGTACCGCAAGCCCGAAGAAAACGACGATAGCTTGACCGAACCGGATCAGCCGGTGGAATGGCTGCGCAAAGCCGCGCGCACCGGCAACGCGCGCGCGCAGTTTCACCTCGGCCGCCGCTACGAGACCGGCGCGGGCGTGCCGAAGGACCGCCGCCAGAGCCTGAACTGGTATCAGCGCGCCGCCGATTCCGGCCACGAAGCGGCGCTCCTGAGCCTGGGGCGGCTGTGCCTGGAAGGGAAATCCGCCGATCCCGAAGCGGCGGCCCGCTGGTTTGCCAAAGCCGCCGCACTGGAAAATCCGGCGGCCCAGTTCGCGCTCGGCAGGCTGCACGAGACCGGACAGGGCGTCGCAGAAGACATTACGAAAGCGCTCAAATGGTTCCGGCTCGCGGCGGAAAAGGGCAGGGTGGACGCGCTCTATCACCTCGGCCGCCTGCACCGCGACGGCCACGGCGTCGACAAGGACGAACGGGAAGCGCGGCGCTGGTTCGCCCGCGCCGCCGACAAAGGCTCCCTCAAGGCGCGTCTGGCGCTGCTCAAGCTGCAATCCCTAAAACGGTTCTGACCGCCGTTCTGTCCGGCGGGTTCCCCAGGCATTCCCCCTCTCGCATTATCAGGAACATTTTTTGTGTAGGGTTTCGGCCGCTTCCGCGACTGCACCTTTGCGCTTGAATCGATTCTTTCCGCGCAAGTCCGTTTGACTGCATTCAAATATTTATATATATATATAGTTATCCACCGGTTTACAGGTTTACAGAGGACGCCATCCGCATGCGAATTGCGAACATCCCGCTTCTGCTGCTGACGTTGTTGCTGGCGGCATTTCCTGTCGCGCCGAAGGTCCAGGCCGCCGGTGCCGAGCGCATCCGCATCGCCGGATCGACCTCGGTGCTGCCCATCGCCTCGCGCGCCGCCGAGCGGTTTGCAGAGGAAAAAAATGCGGCCGTGTCGATCACCGTCAACGGCGGCGGTTCCGGCGTCGGCATCCAGTCCGCCGGCAGCGGCCGCGTGGACATCGGCATGGCGTCGCGGGAAATCACGCCGAAAGAAAAAAAGCGGTTCGACCGCAACCGGCTCAAGACCATCGTCATCGGCCGCGATGCGGTGGCGTGCGTGGTCTCTTCCGAGATCTACGAAGCCGGAGTCCGCTCCCTGAGCAAACAGCAGATTCGCGATATCTACCTCGGCAGGATCACCAACTGGAAACAGGTCGGCGGCCCCGATCGTGACATCGTCGTCGTCGACAAGGAACGCCATCGCGGCACCCGGCACGTGTTCATGCAGTACCTGTTCGGCGATCCCGGCGCGCGGGCGCCCGGCGCGCGGCTGGTGACCGGCTCCAACAACGAGGAGCAGGCCAAGATCGCGGGCAGCGACGCCGCCATTGGCATGCTTTCGGTCGCCTGGATGAACCGCGACGTGGTCGGTATCGGTATCCGTGAATCGGGCAAGGTGATCGAGCCCACACTGGAGAACATCCGCTCCGGCACCTTTCCGCTGGCGCGCAACCTGAACTTCATCGTCGCCGGAGAACCCAGCGGGATCGTCAAGGAGTTCATCGAATTTCTGTTCAGCCCGCCGGGAAGGAAGATCGTCGAGGAAAGCGGCTACGTGCCCGCAGCCCCTTCGTGATGCGGGCGGGCGATCCCATCCGGAGATTGCGGTCATGAATCCGCACAGGCTGCGGGACAGGCTCAAAAATCCGCTTTTCGTTGCGCTCGGCGCGGCGGCGCTGCTCGCCGCGGGCTGCGTATTTTTTCTGTTCGTGTTCCTCATCGTGCAGGCATTGCCCGTTTGGGCGCAGGAGGGGTTCGGTTTTTTCGCCGGCCGCGACTGGTGGGCCGGTGAGGCCTACGGCGCGCTGCCGATGATCTACGGATCGCTGATGGTCACCGCCGTCGCGCTGCTGTGGGTGGTGCCGCTGGCGCTGGCGGGCGCGGTGTTCACCTCGGAATTTCTGCCTCCGCGGCTCCGGCTCACCGTCAAGGGCCTCATGGAGCTGTTCGCCGGCGTTCCCGGCATCCTCTACGGACTCATCGGCGTCGCCCTGCTGGCAGGATGGGTGCAGCAGGCGTTCGGCCTGATTGACGGCCACACCCTGCTGACCGCGGGTCTGCTGCTGGGCGTCATGGTGTTTCCCACCATCCTCACCGTTTCCGAGGACGCCCTGCACGCGGTGCCCGGCACATACCGCGACACCGCGCTCAGCCTCGGCCTCACCCGCTGGCAGACCGTGTGCGCCGCCGTGTTGCCGCGCGCGCTGCCCGGCATCGCCGGCGCGGTGTTTCTCGGGCTGGGCCGCGCCATGGGGGAGACGGTGGCGGTCATGCTGGTCATCGGCGGCCTCGACAAAATCCCCAATCCCTGGTTCGACGTGTTTTCCCCGGCGCAAAGCATCCCTTCCAAGCTGGGCCGTGAAGCCGCCGAGGCGATGGGCGCCGGTCTGCACTGGAGCGCGCTCATGGCTCTGGGAGTGGTCCTGTTCTGCCTGGTGCTCGCGATCACCGCCGCCGGCAACCTGTGTCTCAAGCGGGTGCGGACATGAACCCGCGCGCCGTCGAAAAGACCGCCCTGGGCGTCCTCGCCCTCATGACGCTGGCGGGGCTGGGCCTGCTCGCACTGATCCTGGGCACGCTGCTCGTGCGCGGACTGCCCGCCTGGGACCTTGAATTTCTCTTCACCGCGTCGAAAAACTTCGGCGTCGAAGGCGGCGTGCTCTACCAGACTCTGGGCACGTTGATCCTGATGGCGGGGGCGGTGGGCGTGAGCCTTCCGATTGCCCTGGGCGCGGCGCTGTTTCAGACCGAGTGCGTCACCTCGCCGCAGCTCAAAAATCTGTTCCGCAACGGCATGCACGCCCTCAACGCCGTGCCCACCATCCTGTTCGGACTGGTGGGCTATCTTGTGTTCGCGGTCCTGCTGGATGCGGGCGTGTCCTGGATCACCGGGTCGTTGATCCTCGCCGTCATGATCCTGCCGACCCTGCAGGTGAACATTCAGGAAGCCATCGAATCGCTGCCGGAAAAATACCGCGACGCGGCGCTGTCGCTAGGGCTGCCGCCCGGGGCGGTGATCCGCTCCGTCATCCTGCCGCAGAGCGTGTACGGCATCGTCACCGGCATCCTGCTCGGCCTGGCCCGCGCCGCCGGGGAAACCGCCGCCATCATGTTCACCGCCACCACGTTTTCCGGCATCGAACTGCCGAAAGCCTGGACCGATCCCGTGCCCACCCTGCAGACCCACATCCTGGTGCTGGCCCAGGAGGCGCTCAATCCCGAAGCCGTGGCCAACGCCTGGGGCGCCGGGCTCATCCTCATGACCCTGGTGCTGCTTTTGACCGGCGGCGCGCTGATCTGCCGCGGCCGCATGCGCATGGAGTCCGAATCATGAAAGCCGGGACGCCCGCCATCGAGTGGAAGGACACCCGCATTTCTTTCAACGGCAAGCCCGTTCTCGACGCGCTGACAGGCGTTGTGGACCGCCATCGCATCACCGGCGTGCTCGGCCCTTCCGGCAGCGGCAAAACCACGCTCCTGCGCACCCTGAGCCGCCTGCACGACCGCACGGACGGCTTTCACGTTGAAGGCGAGGTTCGTGTGGACGGCGCCGACATTTACCGCGGCGGCGGCCGCGACGTCTATCACCTGCGGCGCCGCGTCGGCATGGTGTTTCAGACGCCCTGCGTGTTCCCGGTGAGCGTCCGCGAAAACGTGCTGTTCGGCGTGCGCCACCTGTTTCCCGAACGCAAACACCAGCACGAACAGCTTGCCGAGGAAACCCTGCGCCGCGTGTTTTTGTGGGAGGAAGTGAAAGACCGGCTGCACAAACCCGCGCCCACGCTGTCGCAGGGCCAGCAGCAGCGGCTGGCCATCGCCCGCGCCCTCGCCGTCGAGCCCGCGGTCCTGTTGATGGACGAACCCACCGCCTCGCTGGACCCGCATTCCAGCGCCGCCATCGAGGATCTCATCCTCTCGCTGAAGTCGCGCCACACCGTGCTGCTCGTCACCCACAACATCCCGCAGGCCCGAAGGGTGTGCGACGACGTGATCTTTCTGCACCGGGGCACGTTTCACGAGTGCGGGAAAAACCCCGGTTTCTTTGACAATCCGCGCACCCCGGAAACGAAAAATTATCTGAGTCGCGAACCGGAAGCGTGACCGCGGCCTGTGGAACGCCCCGCCTTTCATTCCCCGGTTCAAACCTCTATAATCAGAACATCACGCACCCAGAACCGAGCGCTGTGAAGAAAAAATCGCACAAGGAAAAAAAGGGGGAGCATCCCCGTTCGGGCGCGATCACGTTGTCCGAGCTGGGGGACGCGCTGCGCGAAAAAGACCCGGACATGATGAAGCGGGTGGACGCCCTGCACGCGCCCGAATCGTCCGCCGAAAAAATCACCCAGGTTCTGCACGACGTGCTGCCGTTCGCCTGGAAAGACCTCGAGGCATTTGAGCAGGCGGTGGAGCACCTGCTGAACCGGCGTCACGAAGAAGCGGTGCAGAGCCTCGAAACCGCGATCGAGGAGGATCCCGGCGCCTACCCCGCGCAGCACCTGATGGGTCTCTGCCTTAGCGGTACGGACCGCCTCAAACAGGAAATCGACTGCTACAAGAAAGCCGCCAAGCTCAACCCCAACTACCCGCAGGTGTATCTCGACCTGGCCCGCGCCTACTGGCAGCAGGGCAAGGAGAAAAAAGCCTTCGCCGAGTTCAAGCGCATCGTTCCCATGATCCCCGATTTCGCCGTGGCCGAATTCTGGATGGACTTTCTCAACGAGCGGCTGGGATGCATTAAAAAATCCGCCGGCGCCGCGTCCGATCCGTCCCGCACCCTGGCGCACGCCTCCTACTGGCTCGGCATGGCCTACCTCGAATTCAGCCTGCACATCCCGGCCCGGCACGCGTTCAAAAAAGCCGCCCGGCTGATGCCCGAATTCGCCGAAGCGGTGTACCAGCTCGGCGCGATCCACATCAAGCGCTTGAGAAACCCCAAGCGGGCGCAGAAATACCTGGAAAAGGCGGAGCAGCTGTTCTCGGCGCAGGGCGAGCTGCAGCGCGCCACGCTGGTGCATCAGCAGTGCCGTCCCTCGGAGACCGTCGCCGATCCCGGCCGCGCCGCCGACGAGTGGCTCAAGGAAGGGCTCCGCCTGCAGCAGTTGGGAAGCTGCCAGGGAGCCATCGACGCCTACAGGATGGCCATCCACATCCGGCCGGATTTCGTGGACGCGCTTTATAATCTGGGCATCGCTTACGGCAGTCTGGAAGACACCGGCGGCGGCGACATCGGCAAAGCGGTCTCGGCGCTCAAGCGGGTGATCCGCGTCAAGCCGGACTACCACCACGCGCACATCGCCCTGGGGGCGTCCTACATCAAGCAGCAGCAGTTCACCGAAGCAATAGAAGTGCTCAACCAGGCGCTGGCGCATGCCCCGGAAGAAGCCAGCGTCTATTATTACCTCGGCGTGGCGCACCGCGTCACCGGCCAGAGCGAGGAAGCGGTCCGCTATCTCAAGCACGCCGTCCGCATCAATCCCGATCCGGTGCACGTGCAGTTTTATTACGCCCTCGCCCTCACCGACCTGTCGCGCTACGACGATGCCTGCGATGTGTTCCAGACGGTGGTCCAGGCCAAGCCGGATTTCGCCGACGCGCATTTTCTGCTGGGCAGCCTGTACCTGGAAAAACTGGGCGAGACGGACAAGGCCCACGCGCACCTGCGCAAGGCCGAGAAACTGTTCCTCAAGCTCGAGGACCATCAGCGCCTGGCGATGACCCGCAGACTGCTGTCCCGGCAGGCGGCGGACTCCCGGCACGAACCGCAGACCGCCTGAGAAAACCCGGCGGCGCCTTATAAAGGGGCTTGTCTCCCGAGTCCGATCGAGGGACAATAAATAAGGCAAAGAAATTTCAGATCAAATTCACTGCAAGCTGCCAACCCGACCTGAGGATGAATCCATCTCCATGATCGAGCCAGACGCAATCCGCAAGCCCGGCCGCCAGCGGGCGAAAAAAATGCTGTTTTGCTGTGTCCTGTTCGCCTTCCTTCTGGGCGCGGCACCCGCGAATCCGCCCAAAGGGGAGATGGTGAACATCGGCCAGAAAACCACCGATGAGATCATCAACGAAGCCCTGGTCGATTCTTTGTATTACCGGTTCGACAAGTGGTTCGCCGCGTTTCAGAAGGGCATCGACGCCCTGGAAGCCGCGCCCAAAACCATGGACAACCGGGTCGAGTTGATGAAGTACAATTTTTACTATTCCGGGTTGTTGGGTGAAGTCTGTCACACCCTGGCCTTCACCAGCAAATACCGCATCGACGCCATCGCCGATCGGTTCCTGCAATACAGCACCCGCGCCAAGGAACTCGCCAACGAAATTCTCGATTCGCCCGAGGCGACGCGGGAACACAAATCGCAGGCCTATCTGTTTCTCGGCGGAGCCGAAGGGTACATCGCCATCTTCGAGTACGGCGCCGGTCATCTGCTGCAGGCCCTGATCAACGGATACCAGGCCGACAACCACCTGGAAAAGGCGCTCGAGCTGGACTCCGAACGCATCGACGCGCATTTCGGGCTGGGCATGTACCGCTACGGCAACAGTAGGCTGGGCGGCTTCAGCAATTTCATCATGCAGGGCGGGCGCGATCTGCGCCAGGTGGGACTCGACCACATCGAACAGGCCATCGTCAAGGGGTCGCCGTCCCGGCCGCTGGCGCTCAAGACCCTGTCCTGGTTTTACATCGCCGAGCAGATCAATCCCAATAACGCGGACATCCCCGAAGGCAAGCCGCTTTCGGTCAGCGTCGCCCGCGCCAAGGCCATTCACTTCATGGACGAGATGGAAAACCGCTATTTCAAAAATCCTCCCTACAAGGATTTCGTCGGCAATAAAGAACTCGCCATGATGCAGGCGTTGCAGCACATTCTCGATTCCAACTACGTCGAAGCCAGGAAGAAATTCGAGCTCGTGCTCAAGGTCTGCGATCACCTGAAAAAGACCCAGGGGTTCGCCATCAACCCGCAGCTCACCCAGTCCGTCGAAGCCGGGATCAAGTTCTGCGACCTGATGCTGTTGTCCGCGCAAAAAGAAGAGCCGGCGGTGCGGTCCGCCTGCCTCAAGGTCAACGAGCAGCTCGACTTTCTGAAAAGCGGCGGTTCCATGGTGGAATACGATTCCCGAAAAATCCGCAGCGAACTGCATGCGGTGTTCGAAGGCAAACTGAACGGCCTGTCCCGCCAGATGAACTGCTGACCGCCGCAGCGTTGCCCGCCTCATCGCACGAACACCGGCGCTCTCCCGTTTTCCGTTGTTTTTCATCTCCATTCCCCTAAAAATAGAAACCTCAAGCGTGCGGATTGGCCTGTAAGGTTGGCGTCCCGTGCGCGACCCATAACAGACGGATGCGGTTGTCCGCCGCTGTTTTCCGTGACCTCGGCAAAGGAAAAGCATGCGAATTCAACCCGTTCAGGAAGAAGAAGCGCAAGGCACCGTCAAAGCGGTGTACGACGCGCTGAAAAGCGGTTTCGGCATCGTCCCCAACGTATTCAAGGTCCTGAGTCCCTGGCCCGAGGCGCTCGCAGGCTACGCGTCGCTCATCGACACCCTCATGGTCCAGGACTCCACGCTCACGCGCGCTCAGAAAGAGATGATCGCCGCCGTCGTGTCGAAGATCAATCATTGCGACTACTGCGTCGGGCATCACCACAACGGCATGAAGGCGCACGGACTGGCGCCGCAGACCGCGGATGAAGTGGTTGCGGACACCGCTTCCGCCTCCATCCGCGACGCGGAAAAAAAGCTGCTCGCATTTGCCGGTAAAACCACCCGGCACGCTCACAAAGTGACCGATGCGGACGTGGACGGGCTGAAGGAAGCCGGATGGACCGAACAGCAGATTCTCGAAGCCACCCTGGTGGCCTCTTTATTTTGCAACGTGAATCGATTTGCAGATGCCCTGGGGGTTCAGCCCGAATAACCACGCCCCCTGAATCGGACCGAACCCTCCAGGGCGCAACTGCATGCAGGACGCTCACGATCTTGACTTTTATGAACGGCAACATCGATGATCCTGCGGCGGCGGGTCGCCCGGACGCTGGATTTTTAACGGAGAGCTTTCAATGAATAAGAAATGGATCCTGGTTGCAGTGATCGCGGTGGTCATCGGTTTGTTCGTGCACTTCGACCTGGGAAGCTATCTGACGCTCGAAAGCCTCAAGGAGAACAAGGTCCGTCTGGACGAGTATTACCAGGAGAACCAGGCGCTCATGATCGGCGGGTTCATCCTTATCTACATCGTCATGGCCGGTCTGTCTTTACCGGGAGCCACGATCATGACCCTGGCGGGCGGCGCGGTCTTCGGTTCGATCACCGGGACCCTGGCGACCAACGTCGGCGCGACGCTCGGCGCGACGCTGGCGTTTCTGATGGCGCGGTACGTGCTGCGCGACTGGGTGGAAGAAAAGTACGGCCACAGGCTCAAGCCGTTCAACGAAGGGTTTGCCAACAACGCGATCAACTACATGCTGTTTCTGCGTCTGGTGCCCCTGTTCCCGTTTTTCCTCGTCAACCTCGCCTCCGGATTGACGCGCGTTAATATTCCGGTTTACTTTTTCGGCACGATGTTCGGCACCCTGCCTGGGACTTTCGTGTACGCCAACGCCGGCAGCAATCTCGCATCGATCGAATCGCTTTCCGACATCGCCTCGCCGGGCGTGCTGGGGGCGTTCACCCTGCTCGGTCTGTTCGCGCTCATCCCCACCCTGTACAAAAAATTCAAGCAGAAAAAGGCCGCGGCCCCGGCGGCGGATCTCTGAACCCGCTGCACGGGAGCCGGATCGCTAAGATGATCGGCCGGTCTCTGAAGACACAGGCGGCTGGAAAAATACATTGATGTCGATCTATGCCCGATCGCGGGACTGCGATTGTCAGGCTGGAATTCAATGAAACCGGGGACTCGCGAGTCCTTCCTGAAAAACAGCTCCGTAACGGGTATAATGAATGTCGGCCGGAAGTTTCCCGCCGGCATTCCCCCTCACCCGTTGCCCGGGAAACAGCGCCGGAAACGATTCGTTTTCACTCGGGACAATTTCTGCGATAACAATCCGTGACAGACAATTTGAAACGCGTCTTGCAGCATCACAACACGTTCACACGCATCGATCGGACCCGCGGCCGTTTCGCACCGGTTTTCACGTCCGAAGCGACGGCAGGAAGGAGAGCACCATGAAAATCGGTTTTATTGGGCTGGGCAAAATGGGCGGCAATATGGTCGAGCGGCTGTTGAACGGAGGTCACGAAGTGGTGGTGTACGACCGCTCGCAGGACACCGTGCAGACCGCGGCCGGGAAGGGCGCTGTCGGCTCCGCTTCTTCCACCGATCTGCTCAGGCAACTGCCCGAACGCAAAATGATCTGGCTCATGGTCCCCGCCGGGGCTCCCGTCGACGACACGATCGCCGAACTGAGCCCGAAATTGCAGAAAGGCGACGTCCTGATCGACGGCGGCAATTCCAACTGGCGGGAGACCCAGAAGCGCGCGCAGGCGCTGGCGGAAAAGGGAATCCACTTTGTCGATTGCGGCACCAGCGGCGGCGTGTGGGGGCTCAAGAACGGCTACTGCCTCATGTCCGGGGGCGACGCGGCCGCCTGTAAGGATCTCGAACCGGTGTTCAAAACCCTGGCTCCGCCCGACGGCTACCTCTACTGCGGGTCTTCCGGCGCCGGCCATTTCGTCAAGATGGTGCACAACGGCATCGAATACGGCATGATGCAGGCCTACGCCGAGGGGTTCGAGATCATGCAGCGATCCCCCTTCGATCTCGACATCCACGCGGTCAGCAAGGTCTGGCAGCACGGCAGCGTCGTGCGTTCCTGGCTTCTGGAGCTTGCCGAGCGGGCGTTTGCCGAGGACCCCAGGCTCTCCGATCTCAAGGCCTACGTGCAGGACAGCGGCGAAGGACGCTGGACCGTGCAGGCGGCGATGGATTTCGACGTGCCCGCGCCGGTGATCACGATGTCCCTTCTGGCGCGGTTTCAGTCGCGCAACCCGGATGCGTTCTCCATGAAGGTTCTCGCCGCCCTGCGCAATCAGTTCGGCGGCCATTCCGTGGAAAGGAAATGATATGGATCGACCGGACAATTGCATACTCGTCATCTTCGGTGCTTCCGGCGACCTTACCAAACGCAAGCTCGTCCCGTCCCTGTTCGACCTGCACCTGCAGGGCCTGCTTCCCGAACAGTTCGCGGTGCTGGGCGTCGGCCGCTCCAAGCTTTCGGAGGCGAAGTTCCGCACCCGCATGACCGACAGCGTGAAAGAGTTTTTCGCCGGGGATCTCGGCGACGAAAAGGAACTCAAGGCGTTCGTCAAAAAGTTCAATTACCTGTCCATCGACACGAACAGCGCCAAGAGTTTCGGCGATCTCAAAACAAAGCTGAAAACGCTGGACACGAAAAACCAGATTGGCGGCAATTACATCTATTACCTATCGGTGCCGCCCAGCACCTATGAAACCATCATCAAGAACCTGGGCGCAAAAGGACTGGAAAAAGAGGATTCCGCCACCCGGAAATGGAAGCGGCTGATCATCGAAAAGCCGTTCGGTTACGATCTCGATTCCGCGCTCGCACTCATGAAGACCACGCGCCGCGTGTTCCGCGAAAACCAGATCTACCGCATCGATCATTACCTCGGCAAGGAAACCGTGCAGAACATTCTGGTCTTCCGTTTTGCCAACGGCATCTTCGAACCGCTGTGGAACCGCAACTACATCCATCATGTCGAGATCACCGCCGCGGAAGACATCGGCGTCGAAGGACGCGGGCAGTATTACGAGAGCGCCGGAGCGCTGCGCGACATGGTGCAGAACCATCTGCTGCAGGTGCTGGGCGTCGTCGCCATGGAATCGCCGTCCTCGTTCGATTCGACGGCGGTGCGCAACGAGACCGTCAAGGTGTTTCAATCGCTGCGGAAAATCGCCGGCGAGGATGTCAGCAAGTTCGTCGTGCGCGGGCAGTACACCGCGTCCGTCATCGACGGTAAAATCCTGCCCGCCTACCGGGAGGAAGAGGGCATCGCACCCGACTCCCGCACCGAAACCTTTGCGGCGCTCAAAGTGTTCGTGGACAACTGGCGCTGGGGCGGCGTTCCCTTTTACATCCGCGCCGGAAAACGCCTGCCCACACGCGTGACGGAAGTGGCGATCCATTTCAAACCCACGCCGCATTTTCTGTTCGCCGAGGAGAGCCGCGAACACGCGGGGCTCAACCAGTTGATCATGCGCATCCAGCCCAACGAGGGCATCGTGCTGAAGTTCGCGCTCAAACTGCCCGGCGCCGGATTCCACGTGCAGAGCGTCAACATGGATTTTCATTACGCCACGCTGTCCGACACGCGCGTCGCCTCCGCCTACGAGCGGCTGCTGCTCGACTGCATGCTCGGGGACGCGACCCTCTACGCCCGCGAGGACGCGGTGGAAGCGTGCTGGCGCTTCCTCGACCCGATCCTGAAAGCCTGGGAGTCCTCCCCCGACCTCAAAGTGTACGGCTATCCCGCCGGCACCTGGGGACCGCACGAAGCCAGCGCCCTGTTCGCCGAGCACGGCATCGAATGGCGTTATCCCTGCAAAAACCTCGTCGACGACGGCGCGGTGTGCGAATTGTGAGCCGCAGTGGAAACGCACGTCTATAACGATCCGCCCGCCGTCGCCAGCGCCGTCGCCGCCATCTGGCGCGAGATGGCTGAATCGGCAAAAGATTCGGTGCACATCGCCCTCGCCGGGGGCTCGACGCCGAAGCGCGTCTACCGCACCGTCGCCGGACAGGCCACTGCAATCGACTGGAGGCGCGTGCATCTTTACTGGGGCGACGAACGCTGCGTGCCGCCGGACCATGCCGAAAGCAACTTCGCCATGGTGCGCGAAGCGCTCATCAACGCGATCGACATTCCCGCCGCCAACCTCCACCGCATCCGCGGCGAGAACGACCCGCACGAAGAAGCGCAACGCTATGCCGCCGAGATCCGCGCGGCGCTCAAAACCGCTGCGTCGGAAACGCCCCGTTTCGACTGGGTCCTGCTCGGCCTCGGCGAGGACGGCCACACCGCTTCCCTGTTTCCGGGTGATGAATCTCAAGCGGAGCCGTCCGGAGTCTGCGCCGTCGCCCGTCATCCTGATACCGGGCAACAGCGCATCACCCTCACCGCCGGCGTGCTCAACCGCGCCAAACGCGTGAGCTTCATCGTCACCGGCGAAAACAAGGCCGCCATCGTGAGCGAAATTTTAAACGCGGATGCCTCCGCCTATCCCGCCGCAAATGTCAAGCCCGAAGACGGACGACTCGAATGGTTCCTCGACCGGGCCGCCGCCTCTCGCCTCAAAGCTTCGTCATGAGTTTGAATGTCGAGATCTTTGCATAAGTCCCATGCTGTCATGCTGAGCCTGTCGAAGCATGATATCGTCCACCCTTCGACAAGCTCAGGGTGACAACGAGTTTTATTTTTTCTTAACGCCTGACTTATGCAAAGATCTCAATGCAAGTAACAATGTAAGGATTTCTAATCCGGCCGCGTCCCGAATTCAGACCACGTTCACCGAGATGCGGTGGATGCCCGACGTGCCGGAAGGGAAGGGGTCGCGCAGATCGTCCCGCTGCAGGCCGCTGTACAGGTCCGCCGCGCGCACGGCAAGCCGGTGCGTCCCCGGTCCGGGAAAGGTGACCGCGCACGACCAGAACACCCAGGAGTAGCGGGACTGCGGCGGCTTGAGCGTTGCCAGCTTCCAGGTCTTTTCCCCGTCCACCGAAACCTGCACGTACTGGATGCCCCTATCGCCGGCGAACGCGATGCCGTGCACCTCCGTTTTGCGCGAGTGCAGGGTTTGATCGTTTTCCGGCGCGTCGATGCGCGAAAAGATTTTCACGCGCGCTTTTTTCGACCAGCCGCGTTTCTGCCAGTAGCCCTGATGCGGCCGGTTGCCGACCTCGATCGTGTGGATCCATTTCATCTGCTTGATGCCGTACAGCCCCGGAATCAGCAGGCGCAGCGGGAAGCCGTGGTCGAGCGTGAGTGGTTCGCCGTTCATTTTGTAGGCGAGCATCGCGCCGGGATGCCGGGCTTTTTTCAGGGGAATGCTTTCGTGGTAGCCGTCCTCGGCTTTGAGGATGAGTGTGTTGGAAAAAAAATGCGGGTCCGCGTCATCGATGAGATCGCGCAGCGCGAGGCCCTGCCACTCCGCGGTGCCGATCGCCTGTCCGCCCACCGGATTGCCGATGCAGTTCAGGGTAATGATCCGCTTGACCGAGGGGCGTTTGAGGATGTCCGGGTAATTGAGAGTGAGCGGCCGGTCGACCTTGCCGGTGATGCGCAGGCGCCAGTGCTCCGCGCCCTGCTTGAGCGAATCCGGAGGACCGGAATAATCCTCGACATAAAACTCATGAACGGGTGTGATGGGAAGCGTGCGCTTGCGGGTTTTGAAAACGCGCGGCACCATGTCCGCCAGCGCTTTCGCCGGAACCCAGGCCAGAGCGGCCAGCGCGTACAGGAGGAGCTTTAAAAACCGGTTCCGGGTCACGTTCCCCTCAGGCGGGAAGAAGCCTCACCCGCAGCAGGAGGTGTCCGATTCCGCCGGAGTTTCCGATTCGGTGTCGGTGATGATGAAGTGGCCGTTGTAGGGATGCGCCTGCAGTTTCTCAGCCTGTTCCGCATCCACCGCCACCGGCATGCCCAGCGGGTAGGTCGTGTCCTCGTGCGTGATGGCGTCGAACGGTCCCGCGTAGGTGGCGGTGAAATTTCCCGGGCAGCAGGCGTCTTCGTTTTCCGGGGCTTTGTGCGCGGCGATCGTGTACGAATAGAATTTGATGCCCTCGACCTCTTTCCACAGGTAATCCTTCTGGATCAGAAAGCCGTGAAATCCGTTGGGCCGCACCGCATCGAGGAACTCGGAGAGCGTGAGCGCGCCCGAAACGCACTCGCCCCACAACTCCTCCTGGTTGCGCATCGCATCGGGAACCGGTTTTTCCGAGACGATGTCGGCGATCACGAACCGGCCGCCCGGCTTGAGGATGCGGTGGATTTCCTTGAACACCTCGTTTTTGTTGACCGAAAGATTGATGACGCAGTTGGACGTGACCAGGTCCGCCGACGCGTCTTCCATCGGAATGGCTTCGAGGAAGCCTTTTTTGAATTCGACGTTTTTGTATCCGAGGTTTTCACCGACCCGGACCGCGTTTTTGGTGGCCACCCCCAGCATTTCGTCGGTCATGTCGATGCCGACCACGCGCCCGGTTTCGCCGACGAATTTCGCCGCGATGAAACAGTCGATGCCGCCGCCCGAGCCCAGGTCCACCATGGTTTCCCCGGTCCGGATGCCGGCGCGGTTGACCGGGCTGCCACAGCCGTAGGAGATGCTGCGCACCTCCTCGGGAATGTGCGAAAGGTCCTGATCATTGTATTGTGTGGGACAGCACAGGCTTTCCTGCGTGGAAATGGCCGCTTTCGAGTAAAATTCGCGGACATCCTCCCTGGAAACTTCCTTGGTTTCGTCTGTATCACAACACGATCGTCTTTCGTTCATTAGAAGAACCCTTTCAGATTAAAGAAAATAGAGGCTATTCGCGCGCCTCGATCATCTTTTTCAGTTTTTCCTTGGTATCCGGTTTGAGCTCCACATCCGGACTCAGCCCAGTGTCCTCCCGGCCCAGGTTTTGCGCCAGTATTCTAATGGTTTCCAGTTGTTTCTTATAATACATGCAAACTTCACACATGGCCAAATGGATTTTAAGCCGCATCCGTTTGAGAAACGGAACCCGGTGATCCATCGATTCCGAGATGAGAGGCGACGTGTCCTCACAGGTGAGTTTGAATTTCTTTAAAATGCAGTTTTTCATCGCAGTCAAACCCTCTGTGCGGCGGCAATGGTTCTAGTCCGGCACGCAGACACCGGTATGGCAAAAAACGACCACCCCCGCTGCGCTTGACGCCCCCTCATTGTTTGTTCACCCATTGAGACTCCAGGCATTTTTTCAGGAGGTTGCGGGCCCGGTGCAGGATGACCCACAGATTGGTCGGCTTGATATTGAATTCCTTACAGATCTGCTCCGTGCTGAGACCCTCGATTTCCTTGAGCACGAACACGTCGCGGAACTTGTCCGAGAGCCCCGCCAGGCAATGCGCCAGCGCCTGTGACAATTGTTGATTTTCCGCCGCTTTTTCCGGGTCGAAATCCCATTTCTGCGGCATCTCCTTCCAGTGGCCGCCGGCGTCGTACTCAAACGGGTCCGCGTCGTCGTCGGGCATCAGGTTGAAATTGCGGGTTTTTTTCACCTCGCGGAAGTGATCGAGGATCTTGTGCTTGAGGATGCCGAACAGCCAGCTTTTTTCCGAAGAGCGGCCCTCGAAGGAATTCACCGACTGCAGGGCCGAAAAAAGCGTGGTCTGCACGATTTCCTCCGCGGCGTCCGGGTTTTTCACCCGAACCAGGGTATACCGATACATCAGATCTCCGTAACGGTCCACCCACTGACTGGAATCGATCGATTCCCGGTTCATGACACTGGCATGATGCAGGATTAATAATGACTTGATCGCCTTATAGCGACCCCCTATACTGAACCCGCTATGGCCACCCCGCCTTCAGACGAATGCGCCCGTATCCTCAAAGCGCTGGGCGACGATTCCCGGCTCAAAATCGTGCGGCTTCTGCTCAAGGGTGAGCAGAACGTGTCCGACATCGTCCGCATTCTCGACATGATGCAGCCGCAGGCGTCGCACCACCTTTCCATTTTGCGCGCCTCGGGTCTGGTCGACACGCGCCGGGAAGGCAACCGGGTGATCAACTTCATCCATCCCGAAAAATACCGCCTCACCCAAAAGGAAACCGGCCTGGATCTGGGCTGCTGCTCCATCAATTTCGACAACCGCCTGCCGCCTGCAAGACGCGGCGCGGTGCGCAGAAACACGCTGTCCTGAAGCGTTCCTCCCACAAAGAAAGCGGATCGAAAAAACGGATTGATGGCTACGGCTGTGTCCTCTCCCGCACGCGCACCTCATAAAACTGCTTGAGAATCGACCGCATCACCCGGATCGGGTTGAAGGAGATGTCCATCGGCCGCTCCGGCAGCTTGAAATCGTGGACGACGAGGGATTTGAGGTCCGTCTCCCCCAGCAATTCGATGTGTTCCAGCGAATGCGTGCCGTACTGCAGGGCGCGCGCCGCTTCCAGCGCGAACACCTGCTCCGGCGGCACCTGCACGATTTCCGTGAGCACGCGGTCCAGCGCGGTCATGTCCCGTCCCGCGGCCAGGATTCCCAGAGGGTAGGGCGTGCCGTTGGCGGGGCCCATCCCCTGCATGGCCTGGATGCCGTCCACCAGCGTCAGCGCCGGGTTCACTTTCTGCGCGATGGCGATCAGCATCCGGCCGAAGCGGACCTTGTCGTTTTTCACCAGGCAGTGCAGAACCGGCTTGCGTTTGCCGATGACCACGCCGAACAGGTTTTTGATCGACAGCGTCAGCGTCATCTGGCAGTGGGCCTTGAATTTGGGCAGATTGATCGTGTGGTCGAAGCGGTCCAGAGAACCCGCGATTTTCAGGTGCGAAACGCCCGCATCGGTTGCAAGCGGCGTCGGGTCGGTGAACGGTTCGATGCGCAGTCCATAGCGTTTCACCAGCGGCGCGTAGCCCGCGGTGCGCGCCACCGAATGCAGGCTGCCGAACGCCGGGCTGTCGCTCACCGTGACCGAACCTGCCGAAAGATCCTTCAGCACCCGGATCACCGCCTCCAGAATCACCGGGTGCGTGGTGACGCAGCGCTCCGGCTCGAATCCGCGCAACAGATTCGGTTTCAGCAAGATCGCATCGCCGGAACGGAACGGCGGTCCCTCCGGAAAAAGCCCATCGAGGCTTTCCCGCACGAACGCTTCCACCGCATCGAGGTTGTAGGCGGCGGCTCTTCTTAAAAAGACACTGGATTTCATAATATTGGAAAAAATAAAAGCCCCATTATAACCGCAAACCGGGCGTGTCCAAGTAAAATCAGGCAGATCCGGAGCTTGCGGGCGGCGGGGTGGAGCGGGCGCTATTCGTTGGTGGATTTTTGCGGGTACAGCACCTGGTAGATGCCGTGGTTTCTCAGCACGTGCTTCACGTATTTTCGCGTTTCCGGATAAGGGATGGATTCGATGAACACATCCGGATCTTCGATGTGACGGAAGCGTTTGAGCCATTTTTTGAGGACATGCGGACCGGCGTTGTAGGAGATGAGCACGTGCGGCCCGTGCTTGCCGAATTTTTTCTGCAGCTGGCCGATGTATTTGACTCCAAGCTCGATGTTGATTTCCGGGTCGTGCAGGATTTCCTTGTCGAACGGCCTGCCGCCCGGCTGCGCCGAATACAGGCGCTTCCCCGTTTCCGGCATCAGCTGCATCAGTCCGCGCGCGCCCGCCGGCGACAGCGATTGCGTGTCGAACAGGCTTTCCTGCCGGATCAGCCCCTTGACCAGAAACGGATCGATTTTGTAATCGCCCGCGTGCGTGTCGATCAGTTCCGCGTACGCGAGCGGAAAAAAATTCTTCCAGAACGTCCGGGACAGATCCTTTTCCTTCGTCCGTGCGATGAAATCCAGATACAGGTGCAGAAGCCGCACCGAATCCGAATAGCTGCGGGCGCGCACATACAGGTCCGAAAGCCACATCACGCCGTTCAGGTTCTTGCGCACCGTCCGCTCCAGCTGGCGGATCTCAAACACGGCGGACTGGAACTGGCCCACGGCGGTCAGTTCCAGCGCCCGGGCGCGATGGTGCGACTCATCCGCCGACAATTTCCGTTTGAGGGTGACGGCGGTCTCCTCATCGGCGGTAAACGCGACCGTCCGCACCTCGAACGCCTCGGCCTTGGTTTTCACCGATGCAGCGGTTTCCCCGTTCAGCCGCTCTTTGGAGCGGATGCCGTAATACGTGTACGGGTAGTCGGCGGCGGTCCTGGCGTAAAGGGTGCGGGCGCGTTCGTTGCGCTTGCGTTTCTCCAGCGCCTTGGCCTGCCAGAACAGGTTGTTCTCGGCGAACAGCCCGTCCCGGTAACGGCGGACGTTTTGCCCGAACTGGTTGGCGGCCTTATCGTAATGCCCCCTCAGGTAGTGGATCCAGCCGATGCGCCACGCGCCCCATTGGGCATAATCCTCATCGCCGTAGATTTTCACCAGCCTGCGGTAGGCCTTCAGCGCCGTGTCGTACTGCTTGCGGCCTTCGTGGATTTTGCCGATCACGAACCGGGCCTTGAGCGCGATGTCGGATTTTTTGCCCGGTCCCAGTATTTTTTTCAGCTCGCGCACGGCGGCCTCGTCTTCACCCAGGTTCCACAGGTTGCGGCCGATGTTGTAATGCGCCTCGTGGGTGCGCCGGTGTCTGGGGTAGTGCTTGAGGTATTTTTTCAGTGCCCGGTTGGCCTGCACGCGGTCGCGCAATCCCCGGTGGGCGCGGGCGAGCTGGAAATAAAAATTGCTTTCCAGAAAGGTGGATTCCGCTTCCATCGCGCGGATTTCCTCGATCGCCTGCTGGTAGCGTACTTTTTCCAGCAGGCCTTCGATGCGGGTCGAACGTTCGTGCACATCCAGCGGAACCGGCGTGATCTCCGGCAGTGCGCTGAGGCGCTGGATTTCCTCCAGCGATTCCAGCGTCAAGGGATGCGCGGGGTAATGCACATACAGCTTGCGGTAGAGCGTGTAGGCGTCGTCGAGTTTGCCCGACTGTTTTTTCAGGCCCGCCTGCTGATGAATGATTTCCGGCAGCAGCGTGCGGAAATCAGCAAAAAACGACTGCCGCGACACGGTTTGTTCGGCATCCTGCAACACCGCAAGGGCTTCCTCGAACCGGCTCAGGTGGATGAGCACCTGTCCTTTGAGCAGCATGGCCTCGGGCCACGTCATCGAGCGGGAAAATTTCGAAGTCAAAAGCTCGGCCTGCTCCAGCGCTTTTTCGTATTGTCCGGCAGAGTGGTGGGCTCGCGCCAGGGAGAGGCGGATGTGGTCCTCGATCAGGTCGTAGCGTTTGAGCGCCCGGTTGTAAAATTCGATCGCCTTGGCGAATTCGTTTTTCTCCTGATAGATCCTGCCGAGCAGATACAGCGAGCGTTTCGCATCCTCGGCATTCGCGCCGGCGTCGGCAACGGCGCGGAAACGGTTTTCCGCCTCGACGGCGTGCCCTTTGAGATAGCGGTCGAGCCCCTGCTTGAAATCCGAATCCGCCAACGCGCCGCCGGGCAGGGCGAACGCAAGCAGCAGAAAAAGACAGAAGGCCGCGCATTGCGGCAGCCAGGACAGGATTTTGTCCCGCAGCGAGTCCGCGCTGTCCGCGCCGTTCACTTCGATGGGGATGCCGTCGGGAACTTTTTTGAACCAGGTCAACTGGCGCTTGGCGTAATGCCGCGTTTCCCGTTTGATTTCGTGCACCGCCTGCTCCAGAGAGAGCGTTCCTTCAAGGTGACGGACGATCTGCGCGTAGCCGATGCTCTGCATGGGTTTCGCGGAGGCGGGCACACCCCGTTCGAGCAGTTCCCGCACCTCCCCGACCAGACCCATATCGATCATCGCGTCCACCCGCCTGTCGATGTTGTCGTACAGCGCCTGCCGCTCCCATTGCAGGATGAACAGGTGAATGGGAAATTCGTACGGCGTGGACGCGTCGGCGTCGTGGTGTTCGGACAGCGGCTTGCCGGTCTCGCGGTACACGCCCAGCGCGCGGCGGACGCGCAGCGTGTCCGTCGTTTCGATCCGCGCCGCGTAGGCGGGATCGACCTGGTTGAGCGCCGCGTGCAGCGCTTCCACGCCCAGACGCTGCATCTCTTCTTCCAGTTCCTGTTTGATGGCGGGGGAGACTTCCACCGCGCAGTCGAAGTCCTGCATCAGCACCTTGAGGTACAGGCCGGTGCCGCCCGACAGGATGGGGGGCTTGTCGCGGCCGATCAGATCGCGGATGTGCGCCAGCGCGCGCACCTTGAAGTCGAAAGCGTTGAACGCGTCTTCCGGTTCCAGGATGTCGATCAGATGATGCGTCACCTGTCGGCGCGCCGCGGCGGAAGGCTTGGCCGTGCCGATGTCGAAATACCGGTACACCTGCATCGAATCGGCGTTGACGATTTCCGAATCGAGCTTCTGCGCCAGCGCGATTGCCGCGTCACTTTTTCCCGAGGTCGTCGGTCCGGTGATGATGATCAAAGGATGCATAGATGCGTTCCATCTCCTCGGTGTAGGTTCCATCCGGGTTGTAGACGAACAGAGGCGGTTCCATCACGCAGTCGCGCTCCGGCCCCAGCGTGCCTTCGACGATGAAAATTTTTGCTTCCGCCTGCCTGTTTCCGTGAACGTGACGCAGCCGGGTGGGGGGAAGCCCGTGCCGCCGCAGGGCGTCGAGCACCTCGTTCAGCCGTTCGGTCGGGTAGGCGAGGACGAGTCTGCCGCCCGGCTTGAGCCGCGCCGCGCTTTGCTCCACCAGCGATTCGAGGTCGAGCGCGATCTCGTGCCGCGCGATGGCTTTTTCCGCGTTCGGGTTGACCCGGCCGCTGCGGTGTTTCCGGAACGGCGGATTCGACAGCACCGCATCGTAACGCGTGTCTCCAAGCGCGCCGCCTGCGTTGAGAAAGTCTCCCAGGACCACCCGGATGTTGCCGCCGGCGGCGTTTTTTTGCACATTGCGGACCGCGAGATCGTGCAGCGAGGGCTGGATCTCGATCGCCGTGATCATAAGCTCCGCCTGCCGCCTGAGCAGCAGCAGGGGAATCACGCAGCACCCGGTGCCCACGTCGAGCAGGCGCAGGCCCGGCGCCGTCCTGATAAAATCCGCGATCAGAAACGGTTCCAGGGAATAACGGTAGCCCCTGGTTTCCTGTTCGAGAGTGAGCGGGAGAGAGTCGGCCGGCATGTCGGATCGGTTCTCGCAATCTGGGTCCTGCGCCGAGGGTGGAGCAGGAACCCGTTTTTCACCGGATTCGGGCCCCCCGCACAGGGACGATTCAAGAGCTAAGTACTTATTATTTTATGAGATTTACGGTCAATTGGCAACGGTCGCCTGCACTCCAGCCAAACTTGAAAGAGGCGCGCTTCCCGCATGCAGATGGAGCCCCTTTTGTCAGGGCGATCGGGGACCGCTCCGGACCTCCGGCAGCCGGCCGGTGTATAATGTCCGGATGATGCAAAGATCCGGAAACGATTCATGACAGTGCCCGAAACCCGAAATGCCGAAAGCCGCATGACCGAGGAGTACAAGGTGCTCCACGAAGTCGCCCAGGTGCTGCAGTCCGATGGCGGCGTTCAGGACCGGCTCGAGCGCGTCATGCAGGTGATCACCCGCTTTCACGATCTCCGCGTCGAGAAAAAAGCCGGCATCTTCCTTGCCGATGAGAAAACGCAAACCCTGCATCTGTATTCGACCATCGGGCAGTTCACCGATGAGTTTCTGCACGGAGAGAAAGAGGTCCCCTTCGGCGATTGCCTGTGCGGGCGCGTCGCCGCGTCGGGAGAGATCCTGATGAGCAACAGCTGCTTCGCCGATCCGCGCCACGAAAGAAAATACGACGGCATGACTCCGCACGGGCATTACATCGTGCCGCTCAAAAGCCAGAACAAGCTGGTCGGCGTGATGTTTCTTTACACCGACACCGATCCGTCCTGGTACACCCACAGCCGCGAGGTGCTGCTCTCCATCGGCGGCCTGATCGGCGACGCCATCCAGCGCAGCCGCCAGGAGGAGAAGCTCAAGTCCAGCAACGAAGCGCTCAAGCGGGAGGTCGGCGAACGCAGAAAAGTGGAAGCGGAACTGGTGACCTACCGCGATCACCTGGAAGAACTGGTCGCCCAGCGGACGCAGGATCTGACCGCGGCCAATGAGCAGTTGAAAGACGAGATCCAGGTCCGCAAGCACACCGAATCGAAACTGAAGCAGATCCGCCAGCAGTTGCGCGAACTGAACCGCCGCCTGCAGAACATCCGCGAGGAGGAGAAAAGCCGCATCGCCCGTCAGGTGCACGACGAGCTGGGGCAGTCGCTCACCGCGCTCAAGATGGAAGTGGCGTATCTGGAAAAAAAATACGGCGGCATTCCCGGTTTCCCCGGCGAGAAAACCGAGTCGATGAAGCGATTGATCGACACCACCGTGCAGGCGGTGCAGCGCATCTCCACCGAGCTGCGCCCGCCGATCCTCGACGCGTTCGGCATCTGCGACGCCATCGCCTGGCAGGCGGAGGAAACCCACCGGCGTGCCGGAATCCGTTTCGATCTCAACTGCCTGCAGCCGGGCGTGCAGCTGGACACGAACCTGGCCACCACCCTGTTCCGTATCTTTCAGGAAGCGCTCACCAACATCGTGCGGCACGCGCAAGCGGACAAGGTGCGCGTCAGCCTGAGCCGCACAAAATCCGGTCTCACACTCGAAGTGGCGGACAACGGCCGCGGCATCGACCCCGGCAAAATAAAAGACCCCAAGTCCCTCGGCCTTTTGGGGATTCGTGAACGGCTGCTGCCCTGGGACGGAACCCTGAGCATTCAGGGCAAGCCCGGCGCGGGCACCACCGTGAGGGTGGAGATCGCGCTGCCCGAAGAAGAAACCACACAGCGATCATGAGGACGAACGATCCATGACCGGCATCCGGGTGTTCATCGCAGACGACCACGCCGTCGTGCGCCAGGGGCTCAAGCAGATTCTGAGCGACGCGCCCGACGTCGAAGTGGTGGGCGAAGCGGGGGACGGCCGCGACGTCCTCAAGCAGCTGCAGGGTCTCAAGGTGGACGTGCTGCTCATGGATTACGACATGCCGGAAAAAAACGGGCTGGACGTTCTGCTCGAACTCAAGGCCCTGCGTCCCAAGCTGCCGGTGATCATTCTGAGCATCTTTCCCGAAGAGCATTACGGCCTGCGCTTCATGAAAGCCGGCGCTTCCGGCTACCTCACCAAGACCAGCGCCCCCGACAAGATGGTGGAAGCGGTGAAGGTGGTGCACAACGGCGGCAAGTTCATTAGCCCCAACCTGGCGAACATCCTCGTGTCGGACCTCGGCAAGGACGCCTCCAAACCCCTGCACGAATCCCTGTCCGACCGCGAGTTCCAGGTGTTCTTCATGCTGGCCTCCGGCAAGCGCTTAAAGACCATCGCCAAGGAGCTTTCGCTCAGCGTCAACACCGTGAGCACCCACCGCTCCCGCATCCTCGAAAAAATGAGCATGGAAACCAACGCCGACCTCACCTATTACGCCCTGAAAAACGGCCTCATCAGCTGAATTGCCGGCTTTTCCCTCAATCCACCGCCTTGTAGTAATCCGGCCACACGCATTTCGAACAACCGTCAGCCCAGGTTGGTGAACCGCGGGATGGTTTGCCGGGCGCGCGCCTTCTATCCTTGAGCGGAGTTGAATCCTTCCGTGCGGGACCGTGAGGTCCTGAGCGCGGATAACGATAAACGATCATTGATCAGGAGTGTGCGACATGAAAAACAGAAAAAAGATTCTCGGGTTGTTTGCGGTACTGATCCTCACCGAGTGCGCCGTCGGACAGGTCAGCGCCGGAGACAAAGCGCCGCCGAGCCCGCTGGACGGCTACACCATCCACGTTTCCGCCCCGCATGTGATGAACGGGGAAGTGGTGGGGCCCTTTCATCATTACTGCAAGCCCATCAACGAGGACATCATCCAGTGCATCCTGTTCGAGTCCACCGAGCCGAACGCGCGCATGACCGAAGTGGAATACATGGTGTCGAAGAAGCTGGCGCGCAAGGTCATTCCCGAATGGTCGCACAAGATGAACTGGCACGACCATGAAGAGGAGATCGCCACCGGCCGCGTCGCCATCCACCATCCCTCCGATCCCAAGGAGCAGAAAGCCCTGGCGGAGTACGTCGGCAAGACCGACGGGATCATTTTCCACCTGTGGCCGCACGACGCACCGATTCCCGACGGGAGCGTGAGCATCGCCCAGTCCGTCGGCCACTGGGAGGCCATGCACGGCAAGGTGGACAAATAAGGCGACAGCGTGAGGCGGGCCGCCGGGCACCTCACCCCGTTGGGCGAGTGAACCGGCGTGACGGAATCGGCGGCCTGCCCCGGACGCCTTGTTTATTAGGAGTTAAGCGGCGGGAAGGTGCATTCAGGGCGCCCCCGCTTCCGTTTTTCGGTTGAACGATCGCGGGCAAACGGGATAAGCTGAGGGGAATCAATACCATCCAGCTTGGTTTCCCGCCGATGAAATTGGGGTGCCTGCTGGGCTCGGAATAAATCCCCCGCAAGGGGGACTCCCTTAGCAGGCGAGCCCAGCGGCGCCTTTTTATTTTGCCGCCGCCCGACCCGATTCCCGACCGGATTTTCGTTTCATTCTTGTGCGCCGCATCCAGGCGTTCCAACATTCAGGAGGCTTGCAATGAATCAGCCATCGTTTTTATTGTCCACCGTTCGCGCAGGAGTGGGCGTGCTGGGGCTGCTGATCGTATTCGCCCTTCCCGCAACGCTGTTCGCGGACACCGGCGAAACCATCGTGCAGAATCAGTGCACAAGCTGCCACCGTTTCACCGGCGAACCCAAATCGAAATTCGAACTCGAGGGTCCCGACCTCATGTGGGCCGGCAACAAATACCAGCGCCCCTGGCTCATCCGCTGGCTCACCGGCAAGGAGGCGAACCTGTACCCCAACGGCTACCGCTGGGATCGTTCCCGGGAACAGATCAAACACCCGGTGCTGAGCGAGGCCGACGCCAACGACGTCGCCGACCATTTTGAAAAAACCTATCTCGATCCGCGCATCAAAAAAAGTTTTGTCGATCTGTCCACGTTCACCAAAAGGGAAGCGGAATTCGGCGCCGACATTTACAAGGAATTTTCCTGCCTGGGCTGCCACCAGATTAAAGAGGACGGCAAGTTGATCGGCGGTCCCATCAGCGTCGACCTGTTCGACGCGGGCAACCGCTACACCCTCGACTGGTGGTCCCGCTTCGCGGAAAACCCGCAGGACTTCACGCCGCACAGCGGCGAATACCTGGCCGACCTCAGCCCGCTGGGCGCGCGTTACATCATCGGCTACCTCATGACGCTGGGCGTGGACGATTTCCAATACCACGAGCCGTGGAAGAGCCAGCCGTTTCAGAACGTCGACGCCGAAAAGGGCGCACAGGTTTACAAGGAGTACTGCATGCAGTGTCACGGTGCGAAAGGAGAAGGCGACGGGCCCGGCGCGCTGGGGCTGGAACCCAAACCCGCCGTGCACGCGAAGATGGCGTTCGACCAGATGCCCGAGGATTACCTGTTCAACGTGATCTACTACGGCGGCAAGAGCGTCGGCAAGTCCTCCATGATGCCCGACTGGGGGATGACCCTTCCCATGCAGGACATCGCCAACCTCATCGCTCATCTCAAAACCACGTTCAAAGGCGGTGAGGACGTGGCGGCCGTGCCCGGAAAGAAAGCCGCTGCCTCGGGCGTGTGCCCGCAGCCGCGCAAGACCAAAAGCGCGCCGCCCAGCATGGCATCGAAAAAGAATCCGCTGAAACCCACGCCGGCGAACATTAAGGCGGGAGAGAAGCTGTACCAGAAAAACGCCAAGCCCCTCGCCTGCGCCCAGTGTCACGGCAAGGCGGGTGACGGCAACGGTCCGCTCGGCGGCGGCCTCACCCCAAAACCGCGCAACTTCGCCTGCGCGGAAACGATGGACCAAATCACCGACGGCCAGATGTTCTGGATCATCCAGAACGGCTCCGCCGGAACCGGCATGACCGCGTTCAAGAAAACCCTGAAAAAGGATGAAATCTGGCAGTTGATCCACTACCTGCGCCGCTTCGCGCAAAAATAAACACGGCCTGCGCCCCTCCCCGGCGGGGAGGGGCCAAGCCTTTTAAACATAATGATTTTCGGGTGATTGCGGATGTGGCGAACCGGGGCCGCCCGGCGGTCACGGGCTGTCCGGAGGCAGGCTCCGTTGAAAATTTATAACTATTTGTTATATAATGGGATATGTGGAAAATCGGCCGCGCCGGGCGCACCTGTTATCGGCGGGGCGAACCTCGATCTTCTTTTAGGGAGACGCAATGGATTTCCTCAATGCAATGCAGATCTGGGGCATCGTGCTGTTTTTCTTTGGTGCCGGATTGCTGAGCCTGTGTTCCAAATGGGAGCGCGAAGAAGAGGAATGGCTGAAAGATCCCCGCAACCGTTACCGGCAGGAACGCCGCAAAAACGACGTTGTCATGCCCAAAACCGTCCGCGGCATCCTCATGACCCTGTTCGGCAGCCTCATCTCGCTCACCGGCATCACGCTGTTCTTCCTCAACATCAGCATGCCCGGCTGAGGAACATCTCTTCTTTCCAGACTTCCTGAAAATTCAAAACGGCCAGAACCCGCTTTTTTTCTCCGGCAACAGCAGCGCCGCCGCCTCTCTCTGATAGATCAATGGATAGTGCCGCAGCCGCACCACCACGCCGGTTTCCGGCGCCGTGAGCGTATCAAGCGGACGTCCCGATGGGATGTCCCGCACCTCTCCCAGAACGTCCCCTTCCTGAACCTTCGCGCCTGCCGCCACCTGCGGCAGAAACAGCCCTGCCTGCGGGGAAGCCAGCGTCCGTGTTTCGCTGTGCTTGTAAAAACGCGTCTGCGATTTTTCCGCCTTGCGCGAGGCATGCGTGAGCGCGCCGCAGTTCAAAAGCAGGTTCACCAGCCCTTCGAACAGCGAATCGCACAGCGCCCTGTCCAGGCTCTGCGGCCGCCCCGCCGACAGGATGAGGCAGGGAATGTCCTTCTGCACCCACTGGTAAAACAGGTTCAGCTTAAACGCCGGGTCCTCGTGCAGCTCGCGCGCCGCCGCGAACCCCAAAGCCTGGGCCATTTTCTTGGCCGGCCGTCCGGGTTTGAAGCATTGCAGGTGCGGCGCGTCCTCGTAATGCACAGGCGCGGTTTTCAGGATCAGCGCGTGCGTCGAATCCTGCGTGTGCTTGAGCAGGGCGCCGGCCAGGCGTTCCACCACCTCGCCCTTCTCGTTGCCCGGAAACGCGAGGTCGAGATCCAGGTCGTCGTAGGACCAGAAAGGCGTGCCCGCGTGCGCCGCCTGCACGTTGACCACCGGAAACAACTGCACCCGCCCCATGATGCGGTATTCGGATTGTTTCCCGGCCGCCACCTCATCGAGAAAATGCGTGAGCCGCGCGTTCAGGTACAGGCCGTTGATCTGGTCGCCGTGCAGGCCGCTGACGATCGAGACCACGTCGTCGGGCGTGCGGGAGCCTTCCCACACGTTCTTGCACAGGTCGATGGAGCCTCCCAGCGGCGACGGGATGGACAGGATGCAGGTGTTCACGATTTCGCCGCGTCCTCGAGCGCGATGCGGCAAAGCGGCGCGCCCTGGTAGGTGAGGGGGTGTTCCCGCAGGGTGAACAAAAGGCCGGAAGCGGGCGCCGTCGCCGCCTGCAGCACTTCGCCGCGAACCGGGTCCACCACGTCGCCGATCGGATCGTCCTTGCGGACGACATCGCCCAATCGGGCCTTGCCCAGAAACAGGCCGGAATGGTTCGCCTGCACCAGCGCCACCTGCTGCGGATTGACGAGCCGGGTCTCCTTGACGGAAGGCGGTCCGCCGCGCGGCGTCAGAACATCCAGTTGATGCAGAAGGTGCAGGATGCCGTCGAGCATCTGCGTGCAGAAAGCGGGATCGATCCTCAGGCAGATGCCCATCTCCACCACCAGTGTGGGGATTTTCATGCGGTTCAGGTTGCAGCCCAGGGTCGATTCGAACACGCCCGCCGAAGGATGCACCCAGACGAGGTCCGCGTTCATGCGCATCGCGAAGGGAATGAGTTTCTTGTCGAATTCCTGAATGATGCGGATCTGCGGCAGCTCGCGAAGGTGCAGGTTGCTGGCGTGGATGTCGACCACGAGGTCCGACGAGTCCGCGAGATCCTCGAGCAGCGCGTTGGAAAACCCGGCGGGCAGGGAATCCTGCGCCGGCTTGCCCATCTGCCGGTTCATGTCGACGGAAAAAAACGGCCACAACCGCGTTCCCGAAGCCAGCGCCTGCGGGTTCACGGCGGGGTAGACGTTGAGCGTGCCCTTGAGCGCCTCGGGCTCCTCCGTTTGCAGCCTGCGGAACGCGTCGATCAGCAGGTGGCAGAGGTACACGCCTTCCAGTTCGTCTCCGTGCAGCCCCGCGACGAACGACACGCGTTTGCCCCCGGTCTTGCCGCCGGGCGGCGGCGAAAAGGTCTGCTTGACGATGGCGACGGATCCGCCCAGCGGGCGGTCGTAGGCGGCGATGTTTCGAGTTTCCAAAAGCGCGACCCTGGGAATGAGAGACCTAGGCCTCGTTTGCAGGCGGTGTTTCCTGGGGGATTTTCTTTTTCTTGACTTCGATCTTCATCGCGTCGATTTTCCGCTTCAGCGTGTTGCGGTTGATCCCGAGCGCCTTCGCCGTGGGCACCTGTTTGCCGGAAAATTTTTCCAGCAGGATTTCGAAGAGCTGTTTTTCCACCGACTGGATCAGGCGGTCGTACAAGTCGTCCTCTTCCGCGACGGGGTGCTCCCTGAGGTAATCCTGGATCAGCCGGGTGAGCCGTTTTTCCCAGTCCCTGTCCGGCATCGCCGAACCGTCCGTCATGGACTCCGGCAGGTGTTCCGGAAGGATGGGACCGGAAAGGGCGAGCACCAGCGCGCGCTTGATCGTGTTTTCCAGCTCGCGGATGTTTCCCAGCCAGGCATGCTGGGCGATCAGCCGCTTGGCATCCGGCGACAGGTACACCGGGCCCTGCGCCAGTTTGGGCGCAAATTTTTTCAGAAAGTGTTCCGCCAGCAGGCCTGCGTCCTCCAGACGTTCGCGCAGCGGCGGCATGTGGATGTGGATCACGTTGAGCCTGTGGAACAGGTCCTCGCGGAACTGCTTTTTCCGCATCAAATCTTTCAGGTCCTGGTTCGTCGCCGCGATGATGCGCACGTCCACCCGCACCGGTTCCTTGCCGCCGACGCGGTAAAACTCGCTATCTTGTAATACCCGCAGGATCTTCGCCTGCAGCGACAGTTCCATGTCGCCGATCTCATCGAGAAACAGCGTGCCGCCGTCGGCCAGCTCGAACTTGCCGTGCTTGAGTTCCACCGCCCCGGTGAAAGCGCCTTTCTCGTGGCCGAACAGTTCCGACTCCAGCAGTTCACGCGCGATGGCGGCGCAGTTGATGCAGATGTAGCGGTTGACCCTGCGGCTGGAATAATAATGCAGCGCGCGCGCCACCATTTCCTTGCCGGTGCCGCTTTCGCCGGTGATCAGAACGGGCAGGTCGGTCGCCGCCGATTTGCCGATCGTCTTGAAGATGGACTGCATCTTGCGGCTTTTCCCGACGATCGCATCCGGCGTGAAATCGACCGGCTCCTGCTGCTCGTCCATCTCGTCGGGCGGCGCGATTTTCTCCGCGGCCAGGGCCTTGTCGACGAGCGCGTAGATTTCCTCGAAGTCGAACGGTTTGCTGATGTAATCGTAAGCGCCCAGGCGCATCGCCTCGATGGTGTTGTTCATCGTGTCCTGCGCGGTCATCACCACCACCTTGAGTTGCGGCGACGTGGCTTTCACCCGTTCTAAAAGCTCGAGCCCGCTCATCCCGCCCATGAAGATGTCCGAGAACACCAGCAGGTATTCGTTTTCGCTCAGCTTGTCGAGCGCCTCTTCCCCGCTGATCGCGGTGTGAACCACGAAATCCTTTTTTTCCAGGGCTTTCTTGAACACCCAGCGGATGTTTTCTTCGTCATCGACGATGAGGATTTTGGGATCGTTTCGCATTTGCCTATTTTATCACTGATTTCCGATGGGGAGAAACACCTGCACCGTTGTGCCCAGGCCCTCCTCGGAGGTGACCTTGATCTTACCGCCGTGATTTTCAACGATTTTCAAAGATATCGGCAGGCCCAGACCGCTGCCCCGGGTCTTGGTGCTGAAAAACGGCGTGAACAGGTTTTCCAGCGTGTCGCGGTTCATCCCCGCTCCCGAGTCGGTGATCTCCACCACGATGCTCTGGCGCGGGCAGCCGTCTTTGGCCGCCTTGATCGTGAAGCCCGAACCCACCCGGCTGATCAGCGCGATTTTCCTGTCGTCGCCGGAAGCCTCCACGGCGTTTTTGATCAGGTTCAGAAACACCTGCTTGAGCTTGTCCTCGTCGCCGAGGATGGGCGGCAGGCTGGGATCGTAGATGCGCTCGATCTGGATGCGCTTTTCCCTGAGCGGCGTCTTGTGCAGAAGCAGGATTTCGTCCAGCAGCTTGTGGATGTTGATTTCCGCAAGGTCGAGCTGGCGCGGGCCGGTGAATCCCATCATCTGCTCGACGATGTGGTTGATGCGGTCCACCTCCGAGATCACCACGTCCAGGTATTCCTGCTGATCCTTGCTCGTCAGCTCCGCTTTCAGGAGCTGCGCCGAAGCGCGGATGCCGCCGAGCGGATTGCGGATCTCATGCGCCATGCCCATCGCCAGATAGCCCATCGTCGCCAGATGCTCCACCGGGCGCGAGGTGGCCTGCAGTTCCTTGATCAGGCTCAGGTCCTTGACCAGCACCACGACGCCCTCGATGTGGTCCGCGTCGCTGTGATACGGCGACAGCGTGAGGCTCACAGGGAAGCGGTTTCTGCTGTTGCGTTTGATGCCCGCGCATTCGATGTCGCGGAAGGAAACGCCCGTGGCGAACGTGCGGGCCAGTTTGTTTTCGAGGGATGCGGGTTCGTGAAACAGTTCGGCAAGCGGCCGTCCTTCGAAGCTGTCGCGCGAGCGCTGGAACATCTCTTCGATGGCCGGGTTGCTGTTGAGGATCGTGTGGTCGCCCGATACGAGGACGACGCCGTCGATGAAGGAGGAGAAGATTTTGTCAAACAATCCCGGTTTCTCCTCGCTGAGAGAGGGATCCGCCCTGCCTGCGGGCGGCATCCTTCATTTGGCGGATTTGGCCTTGCTTTTCTTGCCCCCCGAATAGGGGTTCTTGCTCGCCGGTTTTTTCGCCGCCGGCTTGGGCGCGGCCTTGGGGGGAGCCTCGGTCTTCGCCTCCGGTTTGCCGCCCTCGCCCTTCGTCTCCGGCGCCGCCGGACTGGCCTGTTTCTGCTCTTTTTCCCAGCCCTGCTTGCGGGCTTCGGAAGGATAGTCGGTGGCGTACCAGCCGGACCCTTTCAGGATGAAGCCCGAGGCGGAGACCAGCCTGCGCACCTTGCCGTCGCAATTTTCGGACTTATGCGTTTTCAAGGGTTTTGCGGATACCTGCTGCATCACCTCGAAGGTGGTGTGGCACTTTTCACATTCGTATTCGTAGATAGGCATGAAACCCGGACTCCTTTAAATACCAGCGCACGTGGACCTCACACAGGATAAGATCCCAGGCCGCAAATGGCAAGGTGCCTGCATGAATTTTTCAGGGCAATCGAAATGCCGAAACAGGGGGGACGATCGGCATCACACCTCGGTCAGCCAGTCCTTGTGCCGGGGCTGGTTGCCGCGCACGATGTCGAAGAAGGCTTTCTGGATCAAATCCGTTGTTTTTCCCTTGCTTCCCGTGCCGATGGGGCGGTTGTCCACTTCCCGGACCGGCGTGATCTCCGCCGCCGTTCCGGTCAGAAACACTTCATCGGCGATGTACAGCTCGTCGCGCGTGACGCTCCGCTCCACGACCTCGATGTTCAGATCCTTGCAGATTTCCATCACCGCGTCGCGGGTGATGCCGTCGAGGTTCGAATGCGACAGCGCCGGCGTGTGCAGGCGGCCTTTGTCCAGCAGGAAGATGTTTTCCCCGGAACCCTCCGAAACGAATCCGTTGGGGTCGAGCAGGATGGCCTCGTCGTAGCCGTCGCGCACCGCTTCCGCCTTGGCCAGAATCGAGTTGATGTAGTAGCCGCAGGCCTTGGCGCGGGTCAGGCTGATGTTGACGTGGTGCCGCGTGAACGAAGAGACCCGCACCCGGATACCCTTGTTGAGCCCGTCGTCGCCGAGGTAGGTGCCCCAGGGCCAGGCCGCCACGGCGACACGCACGTCCACGCCCTCCGGGTTGAGCCCCATTTTGTTGCTGCCCAGAAAGACGATGGGCCGGATGTAGCATTCTTCCAGCTTGTTTTTGCGCACGACGTCGAGGATCACCTGCGTGATTTCCTGCTTTGAAAACGGGATTTCAAGCCCCAGAATGGCGGCGGAATGAAACAGGCGCTCGGCGTGTTCCGGCAGCCGGAACACGATGGAGGTGTTCCGGTCGGTGCGGTAGCAGCGCAGCCCCTCGAACACGCCCATCCCGTAGTGCAACGTGTGGGTGAGGACGTGCACGTTGGCCTCGTGCCAGGGCAGCCATTTGCCGTCGAGCCAGATCAGTTCGGATTTTTCCAAGGGAGCCTCGCGTTCAATATAAACTTCCGGTAACCTACGATCTTATGGGCCTAAAGCTCTAAAATCAAGCCAAATAAAACCCATTGACATGGTAATATAGGTCTGTTAATTTTTCCCACTTACACGTGGGCCGCTAGCTCAGTTGGTAGAGCACCTGACTTTTAATCAGGTGGTCGAAGGTTCGATCCCTTCGCGGCTCACTTTTCTTTTGCTTCCATCCACTTGAACGTCCCCATCGTCTAGCCAGGCCCAGGACACCGGCCTTTCACGCCGGCGACGCGGGTTCGAATCCCGCTGGGGACGCCATTTTGCGGCCGTTGGAATTTCCTTTCCGACATTATTCCGACAGCCGTCATGCGTCGCCCCCCGCCTTGAGGAACGCCCGCCGCATCGCATGGACGCGGTTTTCGTCTTTCAGGTACGCGTATTTCTTTGTCGTGTTGATCGACTTGTGCCCGGCCAGATCGGCGGCGCAGTGGATGTTCCCAACTCCCGCCAGGCCGCGTCCGCCGCAATCGGGGAACACAACGCCGAACGCCTTTCTTTGATTTTTCGATTTAAAACCAGAAACGCACGCAACCCGGCATCGAGTTTCTGGCAGGGGTGCGGGCGGAATCCGGATACTGGGGCCGGCGAAGCGGGGCGGAGGGGGCGGGTGAAATTCTGTTGAAAAAAAATCCGCCCGAGGCTTGGAGCCTCGGGCGGTTCTATGTGGTGTTCAGGACCGGTCGACCGGACCTTTTTCAAACAGGCCCCCCGCTCCGATAAAAGCGGCGAGACCCAGGATCGACACTCCAACCAGCAAAGTCAGAAGATAAACATCCATGGTCAGCACCTCCTCTTTTTAATGAAATCACAGATTGGCAAAGTAAGCGATCCACAGCATCATCAGACCTGCCAGAATCGAGACGACGAAACCGGCGTGGATGAAAATATGAAACAAGGAATTCCTGTCGAATCCGAAGAATTTGTTGATCGTGTTTTTCATTGCCAAACCCTCCTTTCCGTTGCTTGAAGTCAGGTTCAACATTGATGGCGAAACGGTGTTCAGGACCGGTCGGACCGTCCTATTTCAAACAGGCCCCCCATTCTGAAAAACGCGGCGAGACCCAGGATCGACAATCCAACCAGCAGAGTCAGAATGTAAGCATCCATGATCAGGACCTCCTCTTTCTTAGTGCGAAATTACAAATTGGCGAAATAAGCGATCCAAAGCGTGATCAGACCCGCCAGAATCGAGACGACGAAACCGGCGTGGATGAAAATATGAAACAAGGAATTCTTGTCGAATCCGAAGAATTTGTTGATCGTGTTTTTCATTGCCCAACCCTCCTTTCCGAAGCTTGTGGTCAGGTTCAACAGAAGGGATGAATCGCTTTTGCGGTCCGGATGCTGCACCGGAGCCAGCCGGGTTCTTTTTCACCCTTCGAACATTTAGATGTGGCGATGATGCTTTAGTTTTATTTATAATTTTAATTAAATAGTTTGAAAAAATTAATATATTGAGTCATGCACTTTTTGAACTATCAGCACCTGCTCTATTTCCGCACGGTGGCGACCGAAGGCAGCATCTCCAAAGCCGCAAAGAAACTGCGGCTGGGTCAGCCTGCGGTCAGCATTCAGATCCGGCAGCTGGAAGAGGCGCTGGGACGGGAGTTGTTCGAGCGGAAAAACCGCAGCCTGGTTTTGACCGAGGCGGGACGGGCGGCGCTGGAATACGCCAACCAGATTTTCCATCTCGGCGACGAGATGCAGGAAGTGCTGAAGGACAAAAGCTTCTCCCGCCGCCTGCACCTGCAGATCGGAATTCTCGACAGCCTGCCGAAGAAGCTGATTCAGTGGCTGGTCGAATCGGTGCGAAAGTCCGAGGACTGCATGATCACAGTGCTTGAAGGGGAGGGGGAATTCCTGTTTCGTGAACTCATGGCGCACCGCATCGATCTGGTCGCGTCGAATTTCCCGCCCGCGCTCGCAGGCGGCCGGTCGTTTCAGTCGCGCCTTTTAAGCAGCGTCCCGGTGACGCTCTGGGGAACCCGAAAGCACCGCCATCTCAAGCGCAACTTTCCCAGCTCGCTCAACGGGCAGCCGTTCATCCTGCCCACCCACCACAGCAAGCTCCGGCACGATCTCGACCACTACTTCAAAGTGAACGGATTGTCCGTCCGCCTCGTCATCGAAACTCAGGACACCTCGGTGCAGAAAATGCTCGGTAAAGCCGGAATGGGCCTGGTGCCGCTGCCGGATTTCGCCGGCCAGGAATTGCGGAAGCAGGGAGAATGGGAAAAGCTCGGGACCCTGGAAGGCGTTCACGAGGATATCTGGCTGGTGAAAAGCCCCCGGCAGATCGAAAATCCGCTGGCATTCAAACTGTACGAGCGGTTCCGTCTCAAAACGCGGTGAACGCGTCCTCCACAACAAGCCCCATCCCCCAACCGATCGGGCAACCGCGCTTGTCGCACCCCGGATTCCGCTGCTTTTAATATCTGCAATCTCTTTATCCCCGCCCGCCTTTCAATAAAACCTGAATCCTGATTGGTGTAAATCACCCGGTTTCTCTGCAACAGAGGTGCATCTGAACCTGTGTCGGATGCGGGTATTCCGCCATGCCGTGCTTGTTTCTGCGTTCAGAAAAAAAAGGAAAACCGGATCCACGCCAACTTAAACAATGAGCTTCACCGGGATCCGGGAAGAATTATTTTTCGCAACAATGGATCGGCATTCAAATTGCAATATTTGAGCAGGACTCGTTCGAACAGTCTGAAATCATTTAATTTTTAATACTGATGAACATGCCGGGGGATCCCTGTCCGGGTCACGCCGGGCATTTAAAAACGGAGAACATTATGGTTTCCAAACGTGAAGATGCGCTCGTGGCCGAAGTGGAGCGAGAACCGCTCATCAGTTGGGGCGCGGTATTTGCCGGGATGGTGTTTGTGATCGCAGCCAGTTGGCTGATGGTGCTGCTGGGTTCGGCAATCGGTGTCAGCATCGCGGATTTCGGCAATATCACATCAAACGAAGATTTTGCGGAGGGTCTGGGCATCGGGGCGATTTTGTGGCTCATGTTCAGCGCGCTCGTGGTGTTTTTTTTGAGTGGCCTGCTGGCCGGAAGGCTGTCCGGAAAACCCGACCCCACAGTCGGGATGCTGCACGGTCTCACATTGTGGAGCCTGGGAACCGCCCTGATGCTCCTGTTCGGAGCGTGGGGCGTTGGCGGGCTGATTCAGACAGGTCAGTCCGTGGTCACATCCACAGTCCAGACTGGCATGGCCCTCGGTAACGCGGGCATCGAAGGCACCAGCGCGGTCGTGCGGAATCTGTCGGATTCACCCGTGTTGATGGATATTCAGGCCATGCTCAAACGCAAGGCCATCGAAGCCGTTGCCGAGTCTCAAACAAAAAGCGGCGCAACCGCCAGTAAAAAAGAATTGAAGCGGGCGGTGAAGGAAGTCGATCCGCGCACGCTGAAGAAAGTCGCGGCTTATCTGATCCAGGGCGATGAAGAAAAAGCCAAAAAACGATTGGCCCGCAGCACCAATTTGTCTGAGGAAGAAGTGGAAAGCATCGTCAGCGGAATTTCAGAGCAAGTGGAAGATCTGGAAGAAACCGAGCTGGTGCAGGAACTGCAAGCCGATTTGAAAAACAAAATGGGTAAAGCCGTCCAGCAGGTGAGCCAGATCAGCGGCCCGGAAGTATCCACCTCGGAATTGAAGCTGGCCTTGAAGGAGATGGATGCGGAAACCCTCGGCCTGGTGGCGAAAGAGCTTGCGCTGGGAAATCCTGAACGCGCCAAGAATGTGCTCGCGGTGCGCACCAGTCTGGATGAAAAAGAAGTCGAAGCCATCGTCGATGGTGTTACCAGAGAAGTGGATCAGAAGGTCGCGGAAGCAAAAAAAGAAATCGATGAAGCCGTGGAAGTGGCTTCTGAATACACGCAGGCCGTTCTGTGGGTCTCGTTCACCAGTGCGGCTTTAGGGCTGGTGGTCGCGATCATCGGCGGATGGGTTGGTTCCAGCACAGTCCGCCGGTTGTATGCGGTGGAAGTCACGCGGCAGGTCACCGCATAAACAAAAGGAGAATAATATGGCTTATGGATTATTGGGAACAATCGTCGTTGTTTTGCTGATTGCCGCACTTCTGCAGAATGTTGCTGTGGGTGGAGTCGGTGGTGTGCTGCTTCTGGTTTTATTGATTCTGTTGCTGACGGGACGTTTGTGACGGAATTCGCATCCGGTTGGGTTTGCCCCCAAACTCAACCGGATGCTTTTTTTCTCAAGCGATCCTGTTACGAACCGATCTCACACTGAAGAGTCGATTCGTTTACGATCCCTTCCTTTTCCTGAGTGCACTATTCGGGTCTCCCTGTTAGAATGAGTCCCAGGGCATTTCTTTTCTTCCTGACCCCGGCGGAGAAAAACTCATCGCAATCGAACACAAGTTGTATACAGTTCGAAAAAGTCAAACCGCCTGGCGGCAGCCGGGTTCTCTTCTGTAAAACAATTTCCGGCAGGTTTCCTTGGTCGCGACTCTGAAAAACATCGTTCGCACCACGCTTCAAAATTCCTGGCACAATGGGATCGCCATCCTGAAATCGCCCCTCCGCTGGAAAACCCGCCAATGGGCCGCGCTGTGCATCGTTGTGGCGCTGACCCTGCTTGTGATGCCCTGGGACCGCACAATCCAGGAATTCGTCCAGTCGCACCGCGCCCCCTTCACCGACGGGCTCGCCAATGCCTTCGAGCTTCTGGGATACGGGCACTACGTCATCCCGGCACTGCTTCTCGTCTACGCATTCGGCGTGCGGACACGCTCACCCAGAGCCTGCGGGTTCGCCTTGCTGGGACTGGAGTCGTACATCCTCACCGGCGCGTTCTCCTGGATGGTCAAGATGTCCACCGGCCGCCACCGCCCCTTCGTGCGCGAGGCGGGCCTGTTTGGCGGACCGTTTTCGCTCAAGAACAACAGCTTTCCCTCCGGCCACACCACCACCGCCATCGCTCTGGCGGTGCTGCTGGCGTCCACCTGGCAGCACGGCCCTGTCGCGGCAATCGCCTATGCGTGTGCGTTGGGCGCGGGCTGGGCGCGCATCAACGACAACAAGCACTGGGCCTCCGACGTGTTGTTCGCTTTTTTCCTCGGCCACTACATCGCCCGCAAGATGATTGAGCGCGGGGACAAGGAGCCGCATCCCGCCCCGCAGGGCGTTCCCGTTCCGGATATGCAGGAAGAACCCTCCCCCCGCTGACCCTTCCCGCCAGATCGAACGCAGCCGGAACTTTCCATTGCAAACTTTCCATAACTCATTGATAATAAAGGTATTGATAATTTTCAAGCTGCGGCAAAACGCCTGAATTTCCGGCTCCCTGTACTGTGAAACCCGGAAATCCGGCCGCATCCGATCGCCATGCTGGAAACCATCGCCCACGTCCTGTTCAACAAATTCAAATTCCTTCTGGGATTCGCGGCCCTGTTCATGCTGCTCGAATGGAAGTTTCCCGCAAAGAGGAATCAGAAACTGATCCGCGCCGATTCCAGGCTCGATCTCGCCTATTCCTTTCTGCTGATCCTGCTCTTCATTCCGGTGCAGAACGCGTTCGCGCCGGTTTTTTCGCAGTATTTTTACGGTGCGGTCAACCTGACCGAGACACAGGACCGGGTGCGGGCCACGCTGTTGCAGAAGCCGGAGAAGGGGGAAGCCGGGGTGCGCGCCGACGGCACCGTGGCGTACCGGGCCGGTTCCGCATTCGCAGGCGCCGATACCTTTGTGCTGCAGAAAACCGACGGCGACAATCATCTCACCCAGACCTTCGTCGCGAGAGTGGTGAGCGGCGAATCCGTGGGTGCGCCAAAGCGCGTGCACCTTGAGGTGCAAGGCAGCGTCCTGCGTGGCCCGGTCACCCGGGGATTCACCGGAGCCGTGTGGAAGGTCCGCAACTGGATCGTCCGGCAGCACGAGCTGCTGCAGATCTTTCTGGCCGTCGTGATCATCGACTTCGTCGGCTACTGGCGGCACCGCCTGATGCACACCCGCTACCTGTGGCCGTTCCACACCATCCACCACAGCTCCCGGCAGGTCGATTGGCTGTCCACCGAACGGTTTCACCCGGTCAACCACATCATTTCCGCCACGATCAACCTGCTGGTCCTCACGGCGCTGTTTCAGAGCGCCGCCGTCGGCGCCGCCGCCATGCTGATGCGCCGCGGGTACGGGTTGTACGTGCACGCCAACCTGCCCGTCTCCTACGGCATGCTGGACCGCGTTTTCGTGAGCCCCCTGTTCCACCGCTGGCACCATTCCGACAGCGCCCTGGTCGAAAAGAAAAATTACGCCACGTTTTTTTCCTGCTTCGATCTCCTGTTCGGAACCTACTACCTGCCGAAGGACAAGCGGGAAACCGCAAGCTTCGGTTTCAGCGGCGGCGAATTGAACGGCGGGCTGATCCGCCAGTTCGTGTATCCGTTTCAGCAGCTGGCGCTGCCGCGCCGGGCGGCCGCCCAGGCCTGAAATAAAAAAAAACCGGGCTCCCCCTTGCGGGAAAGCCCGGCTTTTAAATTCCGCTAACAGAAATCGCTGAAAACGATCAGCCGCCGATGTTGCTGGACGCGAGATCACCCGTCCAGGGCAGCTCCACATCCAGCTTTTTCAACGTTTCGGCAGTCAGGCCGCCGCGCGAAAGTCCCTTGTCCTTCTGGAAATGCAGAATGCCCCTGCGGGTCAGCCTGCCGATTTCCCCGTCGATCGGTCCGGGATAGTAACCCCCGTCCTGCAGGGAAACCTGGATCTGCCGCACCAGTTCCGGCGTGATGTTGGTTTCGCACAACACCGGTCTCCAGGCCATCCGCTCATCGGCGACCTTGACCGTCTTGGTGACGGTCTGGTGTTTTTCCGGAATGAAGTAGCGGTTCACCTTCGCCGGCTCCACCAGTTTCACGACGCGCTGCATTTTATACTCCGCGGGGATGACGACCTTGCGCGTCGTCGGCGGCGTGCGCATCACCTGTCTTTTGACCGTCTTGTACTGGGCGGGAACCTCCACCATCCGCGTCGTCGCCGGAGCTTTCAGCACGCGTTTGGTGATGGTTTTGTACGTGGCGGGAATTTTTTTCAGACAGATGATCTCTCCCGTTGCGAAATCCACTTTTTCCACCAGGCCGCGGCCCTTTTCCCATTTCACGTGCGCCGGTTTGTCGATCACCTTTTCCGTCACCGTCTCGTAAATCGCCGGGACGACTTCCAGCCGTTCCGACGCTTCCTTCACCAGGATGCGCTCGGTCTCCCAGCCGTAAGTCGCGGGCACCACCTCGATGCGCTCCGAGGCTTCCTTCACCATCACGCGCTCCAGAACCGTCTCGAATCGAGCCGGGATCGTTTCCAGCCGTTCCGACGCTTCGGCCTTCAACAGCTTGACCGTTTCATGTTTGTACTGGGCAGGCACGAGCACCCGGGCATAGCAGGCTCCCGGCTTCGGGTTGGGAGGAAATAGTTCCGTGCCGGCACCGATTCCCTGTGGAATGTAGCTGGGAGGCGTCACGATCTCCGCGACCTGCTCTTCCCCATCCGCGGCAAATACCGGAACTCCCCCCGCCAGCACCGCCGCCACGCCTAGAAAACTCATTTTTAAAAACACACTCTTCAGTCGCGTCTGTCTCATGAGAGTCTCTCCCTCCTTCTAATGGTCCACATTGAACCCAACCCGTCCCCAGGGGATGGGAACACCGCTCTGTTTCAGTATGACGATATTATGCTAATCAAGCCATTCGAGTGCAAGATAAATATTTCGCATTTTCGGCACCCTAACAGGCATCAATTCAATTTATTGATCAGGTTGCGGCAAAAGTCTCATGAATATGGATCAACGAAATAGAAATAAATAATATCAGTTAAACGATAATTAAATGTTGATTCCTTGAAACGGGTTCGCCTTATCCGCACAGATACGGAACGGGGAATTCATATGTCATGGTACGCATTGCCTGCAGTCCGTTTGCGTGCCGCAAATTGAAAAAACTACTGATTTGATTGGTATTATAAATTGAAGGAGAGATTTTCGGAGAGGTTGACAACGGCCGTCCGCGGTCTTATTTATAAGGAGCGCCGAAGGCAGGACGGCGCACGCTCAAAACGAAACCAAGTCACGAACAGGCCTGGAATATCCAGGCCTTATCTTGAATTTGATGAGGACATTTCGAATATGAACACCTTAAAAACCACATTGCTGCTCGGCGGTCTCACCCTCATGCTGATTTACGGCGGCATGGCGCTCGGCGGGCAGGAAGGCATGATCATCGCGTTCATTTTCGCCGTGGTGATGAACTTCGGCGCTTACTTTTACAGCGACAAGATGGTGCTGTCCATGTACAAGGCGCAGGAGATCACCGAACAGCAGTCGCCGGAGATCTACGACATGGTCCGGCGGCTTTCGCGCAAGGCGGAGATTCCCATGCCCAAGGTGTATCGCATTCCTACAGATCAGCCCAATGCGTTCGCCACGGGCCGCAACCCCGAGCACGCCGCCGTCGCCGTGACGGACGGGATCACCCGCATCCTCAACCGCGACGAACTGGAAGGCGTGCTGGCGCACGAACTGGGTCACGTGAAAAACCGCGACATTCTTATCGGAACCATCGCGGCCACCATCGCCGGTGCGATCAGCATGCTGGCGAGCATGGCGCAGTGGGGCATGATTTTCGGCGGCGGCCGCAGCGACGACCGCGGCGGCAACCCGATCGTCATGATTCTGATGATGATCCTCGCGCCCATCGCCGCCATGCTGGTGCAGATGGCGATCTCGCGCACGCGCGAGTACAAGGCCGACCGCACCGGCGCGGAGCTGGTGGGCTCGCCGGCTCCCCTGGCCAACGCGCTCAGGAAGCTGGAAGCGGCGTCCAAACAGATTCCCATGAACGCCGAACCGGCCACCGCGCACATGTTCATCGTCAACCCGCTGACCGGGAAGGACCTGATGAGCCTGTTCAGCACCCATCCTTCCACGGAGAAGCGCATCGCGGCGCTGATGAGCATGAACGGCTGATCCAAAGCGCACCCGATCGACGCAAACCAGAAACGGCCTTCCGTAAGGAAGGCCGTTTTTTATTGCCCGCTCTATAAAAAGTTCAGGTGGCCTGGGCCGCCCGCGTTCCCAGGTAGGCGTTCAGGCGCGTCGGGAATTTCCGCCCAATGAGCGCCTGCCGCGCGTGCGCCTGCTTTTCCGCATCCAGCGGTTTCAGATACCGCGCTTCCTTCGCTTCCCACACGGCGATGGGAACGCCGTCCTCATACAGCACGCGGTTGTGGGTGAGCCGCGCGGTTTTTTCCCCCGGCAGGATGACCCCCAAAAGGTTCAACGGGTCCGCCGCAGACAGCACGATGCAATCCTCCTTCTTTTCGGCTTTCGCTGTCTGGCGCAGACGGTCCACCGTTTCCGGATACGCGAACTGCTCGCCGCCCACACCCGCCACGAAACGCCCGCCCCGCAGCTCGCCGCGCAGTTCCATCTTGCGCAGCAGCCGCACCAGCACCCGCCACGGCGGCGCGAGAGTTTCCCGCTCCAGCAGTTTGCGGAACAAAACCCCCCAGCGCTTGAGATAGATATGCGTGAGTTCCGTCAGCACCGCCTCGTCTCCCGGATGCGTGTCCGCGGTCTGCGGCGCCGGGATCAGCGACCAGCGGCCGGCGTGCTCGATGCCGAACACCGCGCGGCGTCCCCGCCTGCGTCCATGTCCTCCCGGTTTTTTATGCGCCGGGGTCAGCAGCGAACGCAGACCGGTGAAGCTGTCGTTGTGCGCCCGGCCGTTCGCCACCAGTTCGCCGAGCGCGCTCTCCGCCTGGGTTTTCAGCAGGCGCGTGCGTTTCAGCATATCGTCGAGAAAGCTGGCGCCATGCTGTTTGAGATCCGCCTCGATCGCCTGCGCGTCGCTGCTCAGCGGCAGGTCCTCCGGCGCAAGCGGCGACAGCGCCGTCCACAACGGCGCGTTCGAACGCGACAGGATGCTGATCGGCGTGCTCTTCACCGCATTTTGCCGGTGGCCACCGTTGGCGGACGGCCGGGCTGCCTGAAAGCGTCCCCAGATCAGCCGCCCGCTGATGCACAGCACGTCCAGCCAGTTGGGATCGTACTTATCGATGCGCGCGGGCAGGATGTCGCTCTCCCAGGCGGCGGCGGGAGCGGCGATGCCTTCCAGCAATTCCAGCGCCCGCTCCAGCGACTCCGGCCCGGTCTGCGAAAAGGCCGCGCCCAGCCGGTGGTGCGCAAACAGAAAGCGCATGAAATCCTGCAGCGACACCGGCTGCACGCTCTGCCGGTGCGCCTCGATCGTGTATTTATGAATGCGCTGCAACAACCGCCGTTCGCACCATTCTTCCTGCTCGATGCCGGGCGTGTAGCGGCCGCGGAACACGAAACCCTCCGTCTCGAGCGCCGCCAGTGCGATGTTGATTTTGTTTTCCGCCAGTCCCGTGTCGCGGACCAGGCGTTCCAGCGTCACCGGGCCCAGGCCTTCCAGCCGTCCCCGCAGGATTTCCACCAGCGCCGCTTCTTCGGAATGCGTTTCTGCTTTGAGCCAGCCGGGCAGCGCGACCACAGGTTCGAGCCGGTGCTCCGGATACAGGGCCGCAAGCTGCGGCAGCCGTTCCGTCGCGGTCCAGTAGGTGTTCTCCCCGTTCACCAGACGCGTCGCCCGGCCGCTGTCGACAAGTTGTGAAAATAGGGCATCGAGCGCGCCGTCGTCCCGCTTCGCTTCGTCTTCCTTCATGAATCCCACAAGCATCAGACCGTCGTGCAGCTCGTCGGCGTTGTCCATCTGCGGCCAGGCTTCCTCGCGCACCTGGCTGATGGCGTCCGCATCCAGCGCCCCGTATTCCGCCGCCTCGGAAGGATCGAGCCAGCGCCGGTGGCGCACCGCGTTGGTGCGCCGCTCCTCGAACGGCGCGTCGTCGAGGAACGCGTACGGCCGCGCGTTGATGATCTCCTGCGCGAACGGCGACGGTTCCCTGAGATCTTTGGCGATCAGGCGGAGGGCTTTCCCTTCGATGCTGCCGATCAGTTCCATGAGTCCGCTGAAGTCCAGCGCTTCGGTGAGACAGTCGTTGAGCGTCTGCGTCACCAGCGGGTGATCGGGGATGTCGCGCGGCCCGGCGACGTTTTCCGCGCAGGCGAGCTGGTCGGGAAACACCTGCGACACCAGGTCTTCCGCCTGCATGCGTTGCAGCTGCGGCGGCACGCGCGTGCCGTTGCGGTTGCGCGAAACCGCGAGCGCCCGCGAAGCGTTCCAGCGCCAGCGCACCTCGAAGATCGGCGTGTCGAGCAGCGCCTGCACCAGGATGTCTTCCAGCGTTTTCGTGGACAGGTAGTGGAACACCTCTTTCAGCTCGAAACTGTGCACCGGCCCGAGCGAGATGACGATGCTGTCCTCGTTCGCCGCCGCCTGCAGCTCGAAGTTGAAACGCGTGCAGAAACGCTTGCGCAGCGCCAGGCCCCAGCCCTTGTTCACCCGGCTGCCGAACGGCGAATGCACCACCAGATGCATGTCGCCCACCTCGTCAAAAAACCGTTCCATCACGATGCACTCGCGCGTCGGCATCGCGCCCAGTGCCCGCTCGCCCGCGGCCAGATACCACACCAGCTGCTCGGCGGCCGACGTCTTAAGCCCGACCGTTTCCACCAGCCACTGGATCGCGGGAACGTATTCGCCGCCTTCGTTTTTTTCGTCAACGTCGGGCGAAGGCTGGATGCGCTCGCTGATTTCCTGCCGCAGCCGGGAAACCGCTTCGGACAGCTCGCGGCTGCGTCCCGGTCCTTCGCCGAACCAGAACGGGATCGTCGGCGGCAGCCCCTGTGCGTCGCGCACGCGCACGTTGAGCCCTTCGATGCGCAGCAGCTGCCAGCAGTGGTTGCCGAGCGTGAAGATGTCGCCCGGCAGCGATTCCAGCGCGAAGTCCTCGTTCAGCGAGCCGACCACGATGTTCTCCGGATCGAGCACCACGTTGTAGTCGAACATGTCGGGAATGGCGCCGCCGTTGGTGAGCGCCGTGAGACGCGCGCTTTTGCGCGCCCGCACCCGGCCGTGGATGGCGTCCAGATGCAGGAACGCGCCGCGCCGCCCGCGCCGCGTGGTGAAGCCGTCCGCCAGCATCTTCACGATTTCATCGAAGGTCTCGCGCTTGAGATCGCGGTAGGGGTAAGCGCGCACGCACAGCGCGTACAGGGCGTTGAGGTCCCACTCGCCGTCGGACACTTCCGCCACGATCTGCTGGGCGAGGATGTCCAGCGGCTGCTCGGGAACGCACAGGCGGTCCAGCTCGCCGCGGCGCACGCCGTCGAGCAGCGCCGTGCACTCGGCCAGGTCATCGCGTGTCAGCGGAAACAGGATGCCCTTGGGCGTCTGCCCCACCGCGTGGCCGCTGCGGCCCACCCGTTGTAAAAAAGTGGCGATGCGCTTGGGCGAGGCGAACTGCACGACCAGGTCCACCGAACCGATGTCGATGCCCAGCTCCATCGACGCGGTAGCGACCAGCACCTTGAGCTGTCCCGCCTTCAGCCGTTTCTCGGCGTCGTGCCGCCACTCCTTGCTCATGCTGCCGTGGTGCGAGGAGACCTTGTCCTCGCCCACCGGTTCGCGCAGCGCCAGCGCCAGCCGTTCGGCGAGACGCCGGGTGTTGACGAACACCAGCGTGGTCTTGTGCGCGTGGATCAGTTCCACGAGACGATCGTACAATTCCTCCCACACTTCGTTGCTCATCAGCGCCGACAGCGGTGATTTCGGCACTTCCAGACTGAGGTCGAGCCTGCGTTTGTGCCCTGTGTCGATGATGGCGCAGGGAGGCGGGCCTGCGGGCGCGCTGGCGTTGCCGACCAGAAAACGCGCGACGGTCTCCACCGGTTTTTGCGTCGCCGACAGGCCGATGCGCTGCAGCCGCCGGTCCGCCAGAGATTCCAGCCGTTCGATGGAAAGCGCCAGGTGCGAGCCGCGCTTGTCGCCCAAAAGGGCGTGGATCTCATCGACGATGAGCGTGCGCGCGCCGCCCAGCATTTTGCGGCCGCCCGCGCTCGTCAGAAGCAGGTACAGCGATTCCGGTGTGGTCACCAGAATGTGCGGCGGCCGTTTCAGCATCTGCTGCCGTTCGCTGGGCGTCGTGTCGCCCGTGCGCACCGCCACCGAGAGGTGCACCGGCGGCAGCCCCTGCGCCGCCAGATCGTTTTGAATGCCTTTGAGCGGCACCGTCAGGTTGCGGTGGATGTCGTTGCTGAGCGCCTTGAGCGGTGACACGTAAACCAGCTGGGTCGCATCGTCGAGGGTGCCGTCCAGCCCCTGGCGGATGAACGTGTCGATGGCCGCGTAGAACGCCGCCAGCGTTTTGCCGCTTCCGGTGGGCGCGGCGATCAGCGTGTGTTCGCCCCTCTGGATCGCGGGCCAGGCCTGCGCTTGCGCCTCGGTGGGCGGGCCCAGGTTGCGTTCGAACCAGGCGCGGGTCGTGGGATGGAAGGTTTCGAGCGGCATGCGTCGATGTCCTCGGCGACGTACCGTCCAATCCGCGGACTATTGTATTGTCCAATCGGAGATCTTTGCAGAGGTCAATTTTCTGTCATGCTGAGCCTGTCGAAGCAACGTCCAGCCCCCTTCGACAAGCTCAGGGTGACAATAGATTCTTAATTTTCTTAACGCACTGACCTATGCAAAGATCTCCATCGCGGAAAGGATGGCGAATTCAATTTTGCTGCCGACTATTTTAACATCCTGTGATGGAAAGCGGCGGCAGGCGCAAGGGGACTTCGGGAGGGACTTGATAATCAGCTTGTTTTCAGTTGGTTGGCGGGGCGGGTTCCAGCGGCGGGATGTGCGTGCGCAGCGTCAGCGCCACTTCCCGGCTGAACGCTTCCAGCGTTTCGTTGAGCGCCGACACCGTGGCGTTGTAGTCGGCGCCCGCGGCCTGCGCCTGGTAGACGGATTTTTTCATGGCGAGCACGGTTTCCTTGACGTTGCCGTCGATGCGGTACAGCGTCCAGCGCACGGCCAGCGTGCTGGTCCCGCCCAGCGCGCCTTCGAACTGGATCACGTCCGCCGCGACCTTGTGATTGACCTTCGACGCGCGCCGCCAGGGAAACAGGAAGATGCGGTTGGTGGGCACCAGCACCGACAGGTTTTCTCCCAGCACGCGCGAGAAATTGTCCTTGAGCGGTTCCGCCCATTGGTGGAATTCCGTGTAGTCCAGCTCGTTGCCCTCGGTGCGGGTGAGGATCTGCGGCCGGTCGAGGTATTCCGGCATGGCGATCGGCCCGATGCCGAGCACCACATCGTCGCGCGCTTCTTTATGGATGGCGGAAGCGGGCAGCGCATTGAGCACGTAGAAGCGCGACAGTTCCGTGTGCGCACACCCGAGCGCCAGGATCAAAAACACGGCGGCAGCGGTTTGTCTGATACGGGATAAAAACATGGTCATCTCCGTGGCCCGGCCTTGCCGTGCACCAGCGCCTCCGGGTGCCGTTCCAGGTAATCCGCCAGGATGCGCATCGAACGCGCCGCACCCGACAGCTCCTCCAGGCTGCGCGCGAGGTCGACGCGCAGCGGCGAGTCCTCCGACACCAGCGATTCGATTTCCGTGAGCGTCGCCTGGCCTTTTTCCAGCGTCACGGCCAGAGGTTCGATCACCTTGCCGTCGAGCTGGCCCACGATGCCGTCGAGCTGGCCCACAAACGACTGCACCTTATCCAGCGATTGATTGAATGAAGCGATGGTGTCTTCGATCTCCACCGAGTCCGTCATCCGTTTCACACTTTTCGCTGTGAGGATCAGGCTGCTGATCAATTCTTCCAGCGGCAGGTCTTTCAGATCCTGCATGATCTCGGTGGTCGTCTTGGTGATCTCGTCGAACGTCGAGGGCAGGGTGGGGATTTCGGGGTAGCCGCTGTCGCTGCCCACCAGTTTCAGCGGCGTCTTGGGCAGAAGGTCCATCTCGATGAACATCTGGCCGGTCAGCAGGCTGCCGGTCTTGAGCCGCGCCCTGAGCCCGCGCTGTATCAACCGCTCCACGTCGCGAACGGTGTCGTCCGTAGGTTTGCCGATGGTCTTCACCCGCTCCGGCTGCAGCTCGATCAGCACCGGAATGCGGATGTCCAGCGTCTTTTCATTGTACTCCATGCGCACGTCCTTGACCTGTCCCACCCGGATGCCGCGGAACTCGACGGGCGCGCCCACTTTGAGCCCGCGCACCGAGCCGTCGAAATACATGATGAGTTCCACGCTGCGGGTGAACTGGTGCACCGTGTCCTCGTAACTCCTGTACAGGGGAAACACCATCCCTTCCGCCGGAGGTTCGCCGCCGGGCAGATTGCCGGGCGTGAAAAACGCGATCCCGCCCGCCAGCAATGACGCCAGCGAATCGGTGCGCATCTGAAAACCGTCCGCGGTGACCGACACGTCGAATCCGCTCATGTTCCAGAACTTCGAATCCGCGCGCACCAGCTTGTGATAAGGCGCTTCGATGAAGATATGCAGATCGACGCCGTGCGCGTCGTCGGTGATTTCGTAGCCCAGCACCTCGCCGACCTGAATGTCGCGAAAATAAATGGGCGATCCGTTGTTGAGCGACCCCAGCGATTCGGCTTTGAGGACATACTTGATTCCCGGCGCGTCCTTGCGCACCACAGGCGGATTTTCCAGAGCCGTGAACGTGGTCTTGGTTTTCCCCATGCCCGGTTCCATCTCGATGTACACGCCGGAAACCAGCGTTTCCAGTCCGCTGATCTGGGTGGTGCTGACGCGCGGCTGCACCAGCCAGAACTGCGTCCCTTCCTTAAGATGCGGCTCCGCCGATTTCTGCAGCTCCGCCGTCACCACCACATGCGACAGGTCTTCGCTGAGATCGACCGTTTTCACCAAACCCACTTCCACTGCACGGTACTTGATCTTGGTCTTGCCCGCCTCCAGGCCGCCGCCGTTTTTGAACGCAAGCGTGATCGTCGGGCCTTTTTCCGTGACCGTTTTGTACGCCAGCCAGCCGCCGATGCAGGCCGCAATGACAGGGATCAGCCAGACGAAGGAGATCCCGCTTTTTTCCTGCACCTCGACTTCGGGAAAGTCCTCCGGATCGTCGTAGCGGCTGAGTTCTTCATCCCTGAATTCTTCGCTCATCGTTTCGCCTTGCTTGCAGAGTCCCAGATCAGACGCGGGTCGAACGTCATGGCCGCGATCATGGTGACCACAACGACGCCCGCGAAAAACGTGGCTCCGGCGCCCGGATCGATCGTCGCGAGCGACCCCAGCTTGACCAGCGCGATCAGAATGGAAACCATGAACACGTCCAGCATCGACCAGCGGCCCACCGCATCCACGATGCGGTACAGCCGGGTGCGGTCGCGCGGCCGCCAGCGGGACCGCCGCTGCACCGAGATCAACAGAAATGCGAGACCCAGGATCTTCATCAGCGGCACCACGAAGCTGGCGAAAAAGACCAGCAGCGCCAGCGCCCACATCTCTCCCTCGATCAGCGTCACCACGCCGCTCAAAATCGTGTCCGGCTCGCCCTTGCCGAACGAGATCACCGTCATCACCGGCAGCGTGTTGGCCGGGATGTAAAAGATCAGCGCCGTGACAAGCAGAGCCCAGGTGCGTGCGACGCTGTTCGGTTTGCGCGCATGCAGCGCCGCGCCGCAGCGCGGGCACAGCACCTTTACCCGCGTTTTGCGGCTGGAGCGGCTCAGCTGGCCGCACACAGGGCAGCCGATGAGCGAGGCGGCGATCGCGGTTTTCATCGGCATCCTCATCGAATTTTTTCCAGCCGTTCCCACACGCTGTCCGGCTCCCAGGTCGCGTCCGCCGCCGCGGTGAGCAAGATGAGCGTTGCGAACGAATACAGCGCGATGCCGGGAATGATGGTGGCGAGATCCGACAGTTTGACGTACGCCACCAGCACGCCCAGCATGTACACCTCCATCATCGCCCAGGGATGCAGCGACTGCACCAGGCGAAACACGGCGGCAAGCTTCCAGGGCCTGCGTCCGAGCCGAAGCGGAAGCAGGATCCAGGCCATGCCGGTCAGTTTGAGCAGCGGCAGGAGCACGCTGGTGCCGAGCACCAGAAACGAAAGCCCCATCATGCCGTGTTCGAACAGTTCCCGCACGCCCGAGATCAGTGTGTTCTGCTGCGTGCGCCCTTCCATTTCGAATGTCATGAAAGGGAATGCATTGGCCAGCACAAAAAAAATCAGACCCGCCAGCGTGAACATCAGGGTCTTGTCGAGGCTGTGCCGCAGGTTCCGGTACAACGCCGCGCCGCAGCGCATGCAGCGGGCGGCCTCGCCATACCGCAGGGACACTCTTTTCTGTAAAAGGTCGCAGTCGTGACAGGCGATCGCGTTCATGTCTGGCAAATCGGACCGCGGAGAGGCAAATCCGGCGTGATCATTAATATCGTCCCTGGCAGAACCCTTCCTGAAAAGTAAGCAAAATGGATGCCTCTTGGTTTTTCATCCCAACGGTTGGGACGGGTTTGTTCACGCATGGAAATTAATATGAATTTCGGTAAATAAAATTGAATTTAAAAAAGCGGACTCCCTACCGGTTTGCGCCTTTGCCGGATTTTTGACACCGCGGTCGTTCCATAAAGAAATATCGACGGGCACACGGTTCCATCCGCATTCTCAGTCTGGATGGAGCCGCATTGGGCCTGCGGTCAAACCGGGGCAAAATATTGTTTCAAAGGAGGATATCATGTTTGAGGTGCCATTGCATCCGCTTGCGGTTCATTTTCCCTTCGGTGAAGGTCTGGGTGCTTGTGATTACCCTGGCCCTGGAGTACGGCGTTTCCGCGTGGGCCGCCGCGGTGGGGGGATGAGGATGAGGACAAGGTGGAGAATGGGCTCGCCGAAGAGGTTCGGGGATCACGAAGAAGCCGGAGTGCGGATCTCCGAAGACGACGCTTGTCCGGTCATCCGCTGTCGGTGAGAAACTGCACCTTGAGCGGCTTTTCAAACGCGGCTGAGAGCCGCTGCTCGATGAGTTCCGAGAAATTTTCCTCCACGGTTTTTTCGAACGATTTACCGGGGCAGTAGATCACGGCGATGTCCTTGTGGACGCCGCCGAAGCGCAACGGATCGATCCAGGTGTGAAAATTTTCCGGCAGGATTTCGGTTTCGATGGTTTTCAACACCCGTCCCCATTGCCGGGCTTCGGAGTTGTCGAGGTCCGGCTTCACCAGCGCGGGGTCTGCAGGTGGTGGCTTTCCGGCCTTCAGGGATTTCGCGGCCGGTTCCAGATAATTGCTCACCTGTCCCCGGAACACCGCGATGTTTCTCGGTTTATTCCCGCGGATCAGGTAGGGATCGTTCGATTTCAGAAACAGCAGCCAGGCCTGCATCAACTGCTCGAAGTCGCCGACCGACTCCAGCAACTCCTGCACGCGCTGTTTGTCTTTTTTCGAATCGATCACCAGCGGGGAGGAGCGGATGGCTTCATGCGATTTTTTTGCGAGCGCGAAAAATTTTGCGAATGGTTTGTCCTCCTCTTCGTTTGAAGTTGAAGATGAAGATGAAAGTGAAGATGTAGGGGTTGGATCCAGCAAATCCATCTGTGCGGGTTCGCTGTTCGTTTTGGTTGATTTTTGCTTAAGCAAATTGGGATTGCCTCCTTTCTTGCCGGCTTCCTTTCTCTTCCTGCGGATCGCTTCGTCGCGGACCATGCGCGCGTTGTAGATGATCCCGGTTTCCGGCTCGATTTTGGCCACCCCGTAATCCACCAGTTTGGTGAGGATCTGTTTGCATTTTTCCGTTTCCAGGCCCAGCAGACGGGCCAGCCCCTCGATCGGCATTTTTTTTCCATTGAGGAGCAGCTTGCCGCGCTGTTCGGACTCCCACAGGATGCAGAGAATTTCAAACCAGACACCGCGTTCATAGTAATCGAGTGCCTGCACACCAGGATCTTTTCTCCAATCACCCGGATAAAACTGAATCGCCGGTAACTTGCTCATGAAGAGATACGGAGTATGAGTTGTTGCGAAAAATGAAAAAGGAAATATCAGTATATGATCACTCAATCTCAGGTCGATCGAGGGGAGCTCGTAGGATGCGGCCCATTGCAAGCAGCGTGCAATTCCGTGGAAGTATCCTTGGTGGTTTATCTCCTGTTCTTCAATTGTACTCGCCAGTCCGTTTGAAGCCAAGACGCGCGTTTAAAAATTTAATGTGGCTTAAGTCTCAGGCGGAATTTCTTTGTTCCCAGCGAGTTTTGCGCTTCGCGATTTACCTTTACCACCGAAGTTTTATGGAAAGCGCCGCGCCCGGTGGATGGACGGTTGCATGTTGGTAAAAACTTCCAACACGCCAGGTGGTTTCGTGAACTTAAATTCCCCAGCACATGCAGCGGCCTCGGTGAATGATCCCTGTCGATCGTCCCGGGAACGTGGTTGGCGTCTTCTGACAGCCCGGTTCAGCCGCAACGGGAATCGAAGCGAAAACTCTCGGCAGGGTTGAAAAATTTTCCTGTCTTAGCCGGCCGGAAAAGGCACCGCAAAATAGCTTGAAAAACCGGAATTAGTGCCCGGAAAAGGAACGGTTATCGGAACGCGTTTTTATCGTAAATATTTATTTTCATTGAACTTATTTGGGTCAGGCCGTATTCTGAGGGTAAATCTGTCAGCCAGACAAAATCACCCTGATCGGGAGCCGTTCCGGTCCATTCTTGGCTCTATATGGACCGTTTCGCAGGCCGCATTCAGGAGAGGGACATTATTTTGCCACCATCCGGCCACGGCCGGATTCGAATACTCAACAACGATCGAAAGACGCAGAAACGATGACGATTCAAGACGGGGTGCTCTCGCCGCAGACGCCCGCATATGAAGATCCGGAATCCAACAGCAAAATCGTCAACGGACGCCTCATTCTGGTGTCCCTTTTGTGGGCGGCGGTCATTCTTGCCAGGGATTTCACCGTGCCTTCCGAGGTGGCGGTCGCGGTTCCCTACATCGGTCTGGTGTTGATGGGATTGTGGCTTCCGCACCGGCATTACATACCCATCGCCGCTCTCGGAGCCACGTTGCTCACCATTCTGGGTTTTCTAAACCAGCCCGTCGTGGGAGATTTGTTGACCTGCCTGTTCCACCGCTTCATGGCGGTGATGGCGATCTGGGTGACGGCAATTTTATGCTACGGGTTCAAGCGTGATGAAAGCGTCCTGAAAGTCACGCGCGAAAGCCTGGAGCGGCAGGTGAAGGAGCTGCGCGAACTGAAGGAAAAATTCGAATGGATCGCACAGACCGACCCGCTCACCGAACTCCCGAACCGGCGCGGCATGAGCGAAAAGCTGGAGTTTGAAAAACTCCGCTACAAGAGAAGCGAAAAACCCTTCGGCATCATTCTGGCGGACATGGACAGCTTAAAGCGGATCAACGACCGCATGGGGCACGATGCCGGTGACAAGATCCTGATCCAGATCGCAAAGATCTTCAAATTCTGCTGCCGACGCACCGACCTGGTGTCCCGCTGGGGCGGAGACGAATTCATGGTTCTGCTTCCCGACACCGATTTGCAGGGAACGCACACGATCGCGGAAAAAATCAGAAACAAAATCGCAAGCCAGCCTTTTCAGTACGGTTCCGAAAGAATCACGGTCGGCATGAGCTTCGGTGTCTGCGTGTACGATCAGGTTGGAATGGATTTGAGCACGTTGATCAAGCGGGCGGACGATTGCCTGTACAAGGCCAAGGATCAGGGCAAAGGAAAAGTGGTCTCCCACACCTCCACACCCAAACCGGATCTGGCTTCCCCGATGCAATGATGCGTTCTGGAATGTCCAGAATTAGTTCAAGCTTCGCGCTCGCCGTTCTTGCAATCCTGTGCGGCTTGTCTGCATTGACGCATCCGGCCGCCGCGCAGGAAACACTCAAGACCCACAGCGATAAAAAATTGGGAATCCGGTTTCAGTATCCCGCACGGTTTGTGGTGGGTGCTTTCAAACGGGAATCCTATCCTGCCGAAATGATCGAACGCGGTTTCGATCCGCCGTTTAAAAATTCCATCGTGCTGGTGGAGCCCGGACAACTGCTGAATCACCCCCGCGATGCGATCCCCGGCGGAGAAATCCCCGCACTGTGGCTGGACGTTCTATCCGGAACGCGGGCCGAATTCACCGGCCGGCAGTTTCTGCGTGAACCGTACCGCATCACTCTGGGTGGACACACCGCCTACCGGCTCCCGGGATTTCCCGGTCCCTATGGCGATCAGGCGCATTACTACCTGTTGCCGCTTGCCAACGGGAACATTCTCGAAGTCTCCGGGCACCGTTATTATTTTCGCGATGCGAAGGACAGGCAATCCGGCAATCCTCCCGAAACCCGGTACGGCAAGGTCATCGAGGCCATCCTCCAATCCCTGGAGACGGACACACGCCCGTAAACCGTTCTGCGAAAATCCCGCAAGCTTCCATCTACCTGCAATCAAGATTCAAGCCCGATTTATCAGGGATGACTGCGTTCAAAAGCGGTTTTTGCTATAATGCGGTTTCTTTAAAAACAGGTTTCCCGCACACAGCAAGCCGATACGGGTGGGTTGAATTCATGCTCAAGATCATGTCCTGGATGGTGGCACTCAGCATCTTTTTTGGATTTTTATTGATGATATTTAAAATGTAGCGCACCGCGCTTCCGGCACGCATTGCGATCGCCGGGCCGGTTTCATGCCGCAAGAATCGCTGTCATTTTTTCCAGAAAGACTTCCTTGCTGAATCGCTGCGCGCGCTCCTCACAGGTGGCGCGCATCGCGCGCGCGCGTTGCGCCGTCATTTTGCGAACCGCATCCGCGATATCCTCCGGCCTGGGATCCGGCCGCAGGAGCACCCCGGTTTCGTCCGGGACTACCGTTTCCATCAAGCCCCCTTCCGCCACACCGAGAACCGGTTTTCCCGCCGCCATCGATTCCACCGGCGAGAGGCCGAAATCTTCCTCCTTGGGAGCGTAGATCGTGGCGATCGCCCGGCCCATCAGTCGCGACCATTCCGCTTCATCCACAGAACCGGTGAACGTGATGTTGGCTGCGTCCGCGGCCAGCTTTTTAAGATCCGCCGCTTGCGGTCCGGTGGAGGCGACGATGAGCCGTTTGTCCGGCATGGAAAGAAACGCCTGCACGATGCGGTCCACGCGCTTCAGCGGATCCAGTCTTGCCGTCGACAGGTAGTAATCCCCCTGACCCTGCCATGCATAGTGTTGCGTGTCGCAAGGCGGATGCACGACCTGCGATGCCAGACCCAGATAGCGCTGAATTCTTTTTTTTACGGTTTCGGAATTGGCCACGATCACGTCCATCCGGCGCAGAGAAGCTTCATAGACCGGGCGGAATAAATAGTTGTACGCATTGTGCACGCACCGGCTCCCTGTGGACAAACCGCGCAGCCGGTATTCTTTCAAATCGTACAGGGAGCGGGGCGGGGTGTGGCAGTAATAGATGTTTTTGCCCAAGCGGTGGTTGAAAACCGCCAACGGTGCGTTCTGGCCGCTGTAAATCACGTTGTCGTATTGTTTCAGGAATCCTGTTTTCGCGCCGAACGCCCGGAACCGTTTGAGCGTGCGCCACACCGGAATGCGTGAAACAGCTTTCAGATCGATACACTTTCCCGGAATGCAGGAAACATCGAAGCTGTCCGCCCGATGCTCGCCGAACGCCAGATCGCAGCCGAGGCCTTCGCAAAGCGTGAGGGCGACGCGCTCGCCGCCGCCTTTGAAGGCGAAGGCATCGTGCAGAACCAGCGCGTTAAATCGATTCTCCGTTTGCATGGGCTTGCCGGACCCTCCAGGAATGAAGTCCCGCCGCAATGTAGCAAAGGAGCAGCCCTTCCGTGATCAGGGTGCTCACGGCCGCTCCCTTTGCGCCGTATTGGGGTATGAGAAAAACGTTGAGAGCCACATTTATCAGTGCGGCGAGGACGGCTCCCAGAGCATAGTGGGTGTCTTTTTCGATGGCCAGCGCCGCCTGAGTTAAAATCAAGTTGGGCACCATGAACAATAGAGAAAACAGCAGCCAGTGCAGCAGTCCGGTCCCTTCGCGGAAAGGATCGCCGAAGCCGAGGACGAAAAGCGGTTCTCCATAAATCAGGCCCAGAACGACCAGGACCGCTGCGGTCGCCACCGAGGCGTATATCAATTTGTAAAGCAGGGTGAAAAAACGCGCCGGTTCGTTCGCCATCAGACGCAGGTTGCGGAAATACACATTTGCCAGTGGAAACAGAAGAAACAACACGCCTTCCAGCAGGCGCGACGCCGCGGCGTAGTAGCCGACCGGATTCATCTCGTCCATCAGGTGCCGCAGCATCACGATGTCGATTTTAAAATAGATCAGTGTGGCGATGTCGATGACCAAAAGCGCGGCGATCGATTTGTAAATCCGGATTTCCGGCTTGGCCCAGCGCAGGTGCATGAGCGGATAATAGCGTTGCAGCAAGAGACACAACGCGTACCCCATGATCCAGCCCAGAAAAACCCAGTGCGGTTCGGCTGAAAAAACGGACAGCAGGCAGACAATGCCCGCGATCGACCCGGAGCGGTACAGCACCCTCCAGACCGCCTCATGATGGAAGCGGCCCTCTCCCTTCAGATGTCCGGAAATGAAATTCCCGAGCGTGCCCAGGCCGAAGGCCACAACGGCAAGCGAAAGAGCCCGTGAATCCTGCATGGGCCAGACGAAGGTGAGCGTCAATCCGGCCAGCGTCACCCACACAAGATGCCCGAACGCCATGGGAAACTGCTTTTCTTTCGGGATCGGCTGAGACGATTGCGTGCCCTCGCGAAACAACAGAATGCGAAAACCACCATCCTGTAAAATGGCCCACAAGGAAGCGACCGTGACGATATAGCTGTACCTGCCGAATGTGTCCGGACCGAACTGACGCGCCAGAAAAAGCGTGAGCAGAAGCGATGCCCCGGCGACATAAACGGTGGCGAGCCCCTGAGAACTCAGGGACGAGAGCGTTTTCATTTTCTCGCAGGGGATGTACGCGTGGACAGCAGAAACCAGACCAGGGTGCCGGCCAGGATGGCGGCGATGGAGATCAGCACGTTGCGGGCAATGACCATCGCGGTTTCGTGATGCAGTGCGATCAGCAGCAGCATCAACCCGACGCCTCCGATCAGCGGCCAAAGGTAAGTGAATTCCGAGCGCGCCATGCAGTAGGTGAAGATCACGTTGGCGATCGCCAGCAGGCTCATGGCGAAACTGATGGTCTTGAGCAGCTCAGCTGCTGGTAAATACTTTTCTCCGAACAGGGTGCCGATGATGAACTCAGGCCACAATGCGCAGGTCAGCGCGAAGCCGCCTCCCAGAAGCGCCGTCAGGCCCATGCTGAACCAGAGGATGCGCGGGTCCTCTTTGCCCGTGTCCTGAGCGCGCGCTGCTTCGGGAAACAATACTGTGATCAAAACGCCCGGCAGATACAAGGCGATCCGCCCAAGAATCGCGGCGATCGAATACAGGCCGGCTTCTTCCGGGGTGCCGTAGTGACGCACCAGAACGATGTCGAGATTGCCCAGCGTCATGACCATGGTCGTGGACAAAAAAACCGGCAGCGCGTAACGCCGCATCTCCGGGAAAAGCCGGTCGGGCAACGGCTGTACCTCCTGCTTGAAAACTTCCCTGAGTGCCCAGGATAAAATAAACAACGCAACCGTCACGCCGAGCACACCGGACAACAGCGCGCCCGAAACACCCCATCCCAGAAGGGACACCATCGCCAGCCCGCCAAGAAGCCGGAACAACGGCATGCTGCTGGCTCCCAGCCCGAAAACCATGAATCGTTGCAGGCCCTGAATCACGCCCAGAAGAACGGGAAACAGCAGGGACAGAGCAAGCTGCGACAGCATGATGACGATCGGCAAGGTCACCTGCATGTGCAGGTACTGTTTGAGCCAGGGAAGGGCGGCGATACCGGCCAGGAATAGAACCGCTGCGACGAGCACCATCGTGCGGAGGCCTTTGACCAGCAGGCCCTTGACCTGACCCATGTCTTTGATGGCCAGTTGGATGGTGTAGCGTGAGAACAACAGCGGCAGCACAGCAGCTGGCGCGGACAGAACCACCGCGAGCGAGTTCAGGGCGTTGAAACTGCCGTAGTCCGCAGGGCTCAGAGACCGGCCGACGGTGAGCTGAAAAAGATAATTGAAGATGTTGCTGGAATTGAGAAGAACGAGGATGAGGATGTTGTTGCGCAAAAAACTATGCACGCGAGGTCTCGTATTAAATTTAGAGAAGTGCCCTTGTGTTATCTAATTAGATGGAATTTTTTTAATAAGGCTTTACTCTCAAGAATCAGTCCAATGATCAGCAAATAATAACCAATAATGGCAATATGCTCGGCTATCGGATTTAATAGTACCAATAAAAATAGGTTTGATATGGCAAGAGAGGTTAAAAAGCCAAAAAGATAGGGAGTGCCTGAACTTTTAAATATTAAAGGAGTTAAATTGGGACAAATATTTTCAATCTTATGTCTAGATCTAAAAATGTATTTATGAAAAATTAAAACCACTACAATACTTGCAAAACTCAAGAAGATATCTGCACCAATTCGCCAGTTGATTAAACTAAATATCCAGCCAATCAAGTAAAGAATGATTGCGCTAAAATATAAAAACTTAAAGTATGAAATATAAGATTTATTAAAAAAAGACAACTTCCACTCAGTGTTCAAGAGTATTTGTGAATGTTTTGTGCCTTCAAACAAAACGATAATTAAAAAGAAAAATAAAATGATCCTATAAATCGATATGTAGTGCGTATTTCCGATAGTTGTACTTTCTGAGTTAATTTGAATTAAATTATTATATTCATCTAGGGATATTGATTTGGTTTTTTCTAAATTAATACTTTCAACTTCAAGGTAGGGATGATCCCATAAACCGAGTATAGGAAAATTGTTTTTGCGGAAATCTTTTTTTAACACTCCAATGTTCATCCATAAAGCTTCTTTTAAATTCCCTTCAAATTTAAACTCCTTGATGAATTCTGGAGATAAAATATGATCATTCCAAAAGATAATTGGAGTTTTAGCAATGTGATTTCGTAATGTATCAATCTCATAGTTAAATATTGATACACCAATTTCAATCGGCCAGGAATTTTTATCAGGAGGAATATTATTTTTTGTAGTGATTTCCCATTTAATTGCTTTGACCGTGTCATTCGATTGGATATCTAAGTTGGTAAAAAAAGAATTTAAAGGAATTATAAGTTGATCTGCAGTCCTGTCCGGGCAAACTTTGTCTGAAACATTTTGTTTGTTACTTATCAATGTAATTTGAAGCCAACAGGGATTACTGATTTGCAAAATGGGTGGTATTTTGTATGATAATTTCAGGCCTCGAATCTGACTCAGTTTTTTTTCAATCGTTGTCTCCCAAGCAAGTTTTTTTATTTGCCTAGTATCTCCGAAGAGATAAGTACTGATACGCCCTTGCGAGTGTTTAATATTTTTCCTAGGAGTAGATTGAATGTTATAGGGAATCAGTGGAATTTCAGTTTCAAGTGGAAGTGAATTGTCAAAAACCTTTGAAGGTTCAATGAGTATAGGATTAAAAATCGCAATTTCTTTTAGTAATATTTGATAAAATCCTCCAACTAAGTTAATGCGAATTCTGAATTTTTCAATTTTATGCGAAGAATTTATCGTTTTATATGACTTGTTAATCAATGGGGAAAAAGGTGGCTGCTCTATACCTTGGATAAATGGAAAAACTTGGATGTCCAAAATATTATGCCAACCTTGATATAAATCCAGAAAAAATCTCGTGCCGTTATCAAGTGTGCTGTTAAATGGCAGTTCAAATTCAATCCAATTTCCTTTGCCTTCCAAATCAAGGCCATTTATTTCAGAATCCCGCTTATAAAAATATCCATCGGTTTTAAACTTCAACCCATAATATTTAAATGATTTTGTTGGTGAATTATAATAAGTTTTTAACCCCAAATATTCGGAATTGATTGTTAGATATCGTGAGCTGAAATATTGGGGGATATCGTAAAAAGGAATAAATGATTTAACATGGACACTTTCAATTTTATGTTCTTGTTCATTTGGTTTTAAGAAAAGACCTCCCCAGCGAACCGATAGTTGATTTCCTATGTCTTGAGTGATAGGAAGATCCCCCAATATAAAATTGATAATTTTTAATTTATGAAGTTGTTGTCTTGTTGAATTATTCGAATGTGAAGAAAGATTTATACTGTGGATTATGCCGTTGCTGCCAATAATTTCAGAAATTTTATCTAAAGATAACTTTAAATGCATCATCCCCGAGGACGATGTTTCAATTTGATTATAAAAATAAAAAGTAGGTTCCGTTTCTTTATGATTTTCTTTTGATTCGCTCAGATTACTGCGAATACTTTTTCTTGGGATTGTGAGTTCTTGGAAATTAACTGAATTTAATGGTTGGTCCGTAAAATTAGGAGATAATGAACTTGGAATAAAAAATATCAATTCATCTAGATAAATTTTAACGTCATTTGTAAATTCGGAGCGAATATAATCAGCAATGAAAAGGCGAAATCCCATGCCATTTTCGAAATGCATGAATTTTTGGGGGAATTTCTTACATTCAATAATTTTAGTTGGCTTTATTCGGAGAGCATATCCGACTCTAAGATTGCAATTCAATTTTCTAATGAGTTTATAATCAACCCCTTTTTTAAAAACAAAATCAATAGCTTCTATTTTTGAAAGATCAAATGTAAACCGCTTTTGAAAAAATAAATATTTATTTTTATATTTATATTGCCACGCTTGATTGGGTGCCGAATCTATTGTTCTCTTAATCAAATATCCTAAATTTTTCTTATTCCAGGGAGAAGTGACTAAATATTCAGAGTTCTTTAATATTAAGGGGTTGTAATTTCCTTTGACGAACACTTTTGCTCTTTTTAAATTCTCACCGGAAACTACCATTTCCAATTGAATTTCTGAGGATTTCTTTGAGCTGTGATCAAAATAATCTAAATTCAGTTGATCGAGATTGGAAAACGGAATATCTAAGTTTGGAAATTTGTAATTTAAAGGCCGATTTTTACTATTTACATTTAAGGGTATAGATGGGAGGGGATTATTTAAAATTTTTTTCGAGGAAAGCGGGTTAGAAAAAGATTCCTCATTGGAAGCCAGGATAATGTTATTGAGTTTTATAGGGGATATCTTCGATTTAAAATTAAATTTTGCCTTAATATTGTAAGAGCCAGGCAATAATTTATCGTCAAGTTCATTTATATTTAGTAAAAACTTAGCTGATGAAAAATTAGAAATAGGGTAGGAGACATGAACGACTTCTGTTTTTTCAAGTCGTTCATTTTGTGTGGCCGCAATAGCGAGAGAATTAAAGAAAAAAGAAAAAATGAGGATTCCAAAAATGATCACGAAGATATATATAAAATCAATTTCGGAAATAGGTTAAAGAGTATACTGCTAACCAAAATCAAGACCATGCCCTTTAATTTCGATAAATTCCAAAAACAAACTCCCGTTCCCAGTTAAAAATATCGGAGTTTCTATCTGTGGTTTCCAGGAATTAACAACTGGATTATGAAAAGATAGTTTGAATTTTTGAAATTTCTTTTGTGAGTTAAAATCCTCACAATAAAGTATTTGCTTGGAAAGAGTATCTTTCGCTCCTCCTGTTTTTACTGCAATTTCTGCCACAGGTAAACCAGAATCACAATCATTGACATTTAGAGAGAATATAGCTTCGTAATTTCCTACAGGTATTTTTTCATAGGGTCCAGCGATTATTTGAGTGCTCTTGTCATTTGTTGATTTCGAATATAAGAGTTCATTTAAACGACTGTTCTTATCTTGTATTAAAGATGCTTTAGAAAATTTTAATAAATCTCCAGGAGAAAATAGTTTCTGGTATCTTTTGGAGTATTGATAGTGCTGTCTATCACTATTAATATTTTTTGATTTTATTAATGAATATATTTCATAAGTTCTATGATGATTGAAGTTTGCTGTTGCTGAGCGCTCTAAATTACGAGGACTGAAAAACCCTTTTTCAAATAACGGTTCTTCTATCTTGGCTAAAAGCTTGTAATTATTTCTGACTTGTCTGAAAAAATTATATTTCTTATTTCCATATACATTTTTATAAACAATGGACTGGTTTGAGTAATCTCCTCCTATAACCAAATATTGAATGCCTTCAGAAAGATAAATATTTGGATCTGTGACAAAATCATCAAAATGTAAATGTGTGAATAGTGTGTTGTAAGAATCTTTCAATTTATTGAAAGGAACAGAAAATTCTTCTGTTCCCCTTGAAGTCATTACACAGATATTAGAGCCTTTTTTGATGTTTTTAATTATCCAATTCGTTGTACGTAATGAAGTGTCGTTTTTTGTTAATAAATATCCGAAAGCACTTGATATGAAAAGTGGGTAGAAGATAAAGGTAAAACAAAAAAATATAATTACAAATTTGAAGGACAATTGCTTTTTAAAATAAATTTGAAAGTAACGATAAAGCTCAATAATGCCAATTGCGGCTATTAACGCAAAAAAGGGTAGTAATGAAGTGCCATGCCTATCATAGCGAACAGAATGACCTAAAAGAACCATGGCCCACAATATCGGGTAAATCGTTACCAATAAGCAATTTATGGTTCTTTTATTTGTCAAAAATACGAAACCGATTAGGGTTGCTATAGAAAAAGGCCAAAGAATGCCGGTCGAGGTAAAATATTTTATCCACCATAACCAGGTAGGTTCACCATTTAAATCACTGGCAAATTCAGCTCCTTTACCAGTTTCATGGAAATTTAAAGTGAACTTAATGTCAGAGTAATAGGTTGAAAAATCCAATATAAAATATGGTGAAAATAATAAAAAAGTAAAAAGAGCTGTAAAGCTTATAAGAAGAACTTTGTTTAATAGATTATTTTTATGCCGATATAAAACCAATGCAATGACACCCATTGACAGAATTCCTGTCATTGAAGTGGCTGTAGATAATCCAGCAAAAAAGGAAAATAGAATATAACTTTTTAATTGATCCGTCTTGTAAGCATCGATTGCCCAAAAAAATGAAAGTAATATTAAAAGAGTCAATAATGCATCCTGTGTGGCGTAGTGAGAAACCATCACATGAAGAAAACAGGTGCAAAGTAATGCGGCTGAAATTAACCCAACTTGTTTTGAATGATAGAGTTTTCCAATTTTGTAAGTTAAATAGACAGTTATTGTCCCTAATATGGCACTAATGCACCTTGAAAAAACGATCAGGTCTACGGGGTAAATATCAAATGCATCTTTGTAGGCTCCTAAAAACTTACCAAGCAAAAAATATATCAAGGTGAAAAATTCATAGAAATAAAAGTAAAAAGACCCATGAATATAATGAGGGGGCTTAAGATGAGTATCTTGTAACATTTTTAATATGTTTGGGATATCTTGCATTTCATCAAAATTCAATGCATAAGGATATCCAAAGAATATACCCATCAAGCGTAAAATAAGTGATACGGCAATAATTATAATAATTAGGATATTTTCTTTAATCAGCATGAGTGCTAATAGTAATGAGCATACTCGGTATCATTTAAATATTAAAAAGTGGGACAAGTGAATAGCACTTTTAGGTGAAAAAATATGTATATTTTATTGTGGTTATATTTTGGGAATAGGTGGATGTGAAATTTTGAATAATTTATGGATTCATTTATAAATTAAAATTTGATGGGTCAAGTAAAAAACAAACACATCTTATCTGTTGAATACATTATTGTTCTAGCCTTCATATTATTTCACTTTGGCAACAATTATTATAAATATTTTTATCCTACACTTGATGCTAATGAAATTGGTTATTTGGATCATGTCCTAAACATTGAGGCATTTGATCGTGTCTTAAAGGGTGGAGTTTTTCATAAAGATTATTTTTGGTGGTATGGGCCACTATATTTATATATTCAGATCCCATTTTATTATTTAGGTGGTAAAAATCATTATGCTCTTCTTTTTGTGCAGACTCAGGTATTGCCTACATTAGGAATATTGTTATCTTATTTATACATAAGGCTATTATGTAAAAATTCGTTGATTCGTATATTATTCATTTTCATTTGCATTTTACACTATGTGAATAATATTTGGGCATCACCAAGGCACCTGGGAGCAGAGTTAGCAATTGCTTTTTTTATATATTCCATTTGCAATGCAAAGAGCAAGCAATATGCATTCTTCGCTGGCTGTCTCACATCTATAGGAATCCTACTTGGGTTTGAATATGGATTCCCTTCCTTGTTGGCAATTGGATTTGGTTTAATTTGTCTGGCAATAAATAGAAAACATATACCGATAAAAGAATATTTATTTTGGTATGCAATAGGGCTAATTTCATTAATTGGTCCCTTATTTCTGTACTTATATGCCCATAGTGTACTTGCAAGCTACCTTCAATATTATTATGACTTGGTAACGAATTTTAGTTCAAACAATCCAGCTCGTTCACAATGGTTCCCAGTATTTCCATCAATAAAAATTGACACTCCTTATTCGTTTTTTGCATCACTCATAACATTTTTACTATCCACAGAATTACGATTCTATATTCCAATTATTATATATGGTTTGGGGATAATATATTTTTCTGTAAAATTTTTTGTGAGTAAAGATCTGCATGAAATTAAATTTGGGATATTGGGTATTTACGGTTCTATGATTTACTTTAGGACTTTATCCAGTCCAAGTTATCAATATCTGGCTTATGGATTAGTCCCAGCAATAACAATCGGAATGTTCGTGTGCGAAAAATTAGTAAATAAATATTTAGAAAAATTCAAGGAAAATAAACTAAAGCCAATGGTTGGTTATTCAGTATTGTTTGCTTCTATGTTTACCTGGGTGGTATTGTCTGCAGAAAATAAAAGTATTTTTAATTTTAGTGCTAAGAATACCAATAATAGTGATGGGGAAAAGATTTATTTCGAAAAAGTGGGTTTTGAAGTTACAAAAAGCACAAGAGATGAATATTTACGTATTAACCAATTTGTTGAAGAAAATACAACAAAAGACCAATATCTATTTGTTTATCCATGGGGATATTATAACCATTGGACAGAAAGACCATCTCCTTTGACAGCCCGGGATGGACTGTTTGATTTAAAGCCAGGAGAAAAGTACAAGCAATTGGCTATTAAGGAATTGGAGGAAAAGAAACCTGAGTTTATTATTTTGAATACTAGAAGAAATTTGAATGCTGTAAAGATTGCTTCATTTAGATCAGATATAAAAACACAAACTTCTTGGTGGGAAGAGGGTAGTCCAAATTTTAAGGGATTTGGAAATTCCATAGAATTGTATATCTTGGAAAACTACAAATTATTAAAAGAATTTAAATTCGCGGCAATATTAGAAAGAAATTCAAAGAAAAAACAGTTTAAAAGGCATTTGCAGGAATATGAGATTTTGGGTGAAGGTATAAAAGATAAAAATCAAAATAAATATGATAAGGAAAATAATATATTAAAAGTAAAGTCAAGAAATATCCGTATTGAGTATGATTTAAAAAAAGAAATACTCGCAAGCCATATAAAGATTGTTTATCGGATTAACAGTGACGTTTTTAAAAAATATTTTACTAAAGGTAGTATGTCTCTAGGGTTCACAGATACTAAGGAGTCAAAATACATTCACACATTTATTGATGACTCTTCTGATATTGGTGATAGGAAAATAAGAATTGAGGCATTGGCGTCTATTGATGAACAGCCAATAAGGAAGATAAGATCTATATGGTTGGAATATAAAACCCGGGAACCTTATATAAAACCCAAGAGTTTGGAAATTATTTCATTGAAAGCGGTATTGGATGAAACATTTATGGAAAAATATTTAGATTACGAGTCTGGAAGATGAAATAGATAAAATGAAATTGTATTAAGGAGATATTATTAGAATTTTCAAATAGGGGTATTTGAAGTCGCATTTTGAAATAGAGTTCTAATTAGAATAGAAAATCCCAAAATTATCCCAACAGTGGTAGCTCCATCGAGGATCAGTCCTATTGCGAACCATGGAAATGCTATCGGTATTAATAATGCGTGAGAGTCTTTAAACAAACTAAAAAGCATTAGTGTCAAAAATATCAAAAATAACCACCAATGTGAATGTAAGAATGTATTTGATGATAAGCTGTATTGTGTAGAAAATAAATAATTTAGGGTGAAGGTGGCAAGGGAAGTGCAAATATTTCTAATCCTCCCAATTTTATTAGGGGAAAGGCATGAAATAAAAAATATGCCGATACTTCCAAAAATACCCGTGAAAGGTAATTTCATCAGAGATGAAAAGTAAAGAGGTGTAATCCCAATCCATAAATAATTGAAAAAAAATATTTCGAGATTTAATAGAAGCAATAAAATCAATAATACTTTAATTGAGCTATATCCATTTGCAGCAAAAGCTAAAACAATAACAGAGTTCCAGGTAGTGATGTATTGCCAAGGATAGAAACTGTTTTTACGTGGAAAAGTAGTGTCTATTCCTTTCCATTCAGGGTTTCCTGTAAGATCTTGAATGATTTTCTCAATGATATCAATATTTTTATTGGAAAAGTTTGTTATATTTTGTTGATTATTCTTCTCCTTAATTTTGTGTTCGTAAAAAGTAAAAGACGAACTTGGATACGAACTTTTTAATTCGCTTCCATTTCGTTTCCAAATAATTTCAAAAGAATTCTTATGCTTTTCTACGATGAGCGATTCAGAGATTTCTTTTTTTATTTCAGGAGCTAGAGTGATCCAGGGAGAGTTTAATGTGCGAAGAATGCTGTGGAGTAACGCGGCTGATAAATTCATAGTGGGCTAGTGCTATCCACTGCTGTTATTTAATTTTTCGGCGAGTTCTAAAAGTTGATTGAGTTTGAGTTTTTTTAGCCGTGGAGGGGGTTTTAGAAAAAATAAAGACCTATGGATAAAAGGTTTAAAATATCTAGCTGTAATAGTCATTTCCGGATAGCTACCATACATACACCCTGAACAGGTGAGAGTGTGGGCTTCTACTTCTTTGTGCACTAAACGGTTGCGATACCAATTAGGAAATTCCGGATCATAAACAGGTATTGGACGATCCAGCCGAAAATCACAACATGGGGCTAGCTGTCCATTCGGCTCAATTGCAAAATATAGGTTGGGGCTATCGCAGATACCGGAATTTCTTCTTCTCCATTTTAGTGGTTTATTTGTAATAAACCGATAAATGTCATCGATATATTCATCAGAGTCATAGAGATTGTATCCCTTTTTTCTAAGACTTCGGCATTCTTCAAGAATATCTCCAACCTCTTCGAATTCGTTTTGTGAAAAATTAATATTACTATCATAGGTTCGAAAACCCAGAGGTTTCGTAGATGAGGTGGTATGGGCAGGGACAAGGGATACTCCCCAACCAATGGCGGTGGCAAATTTAATAACATTAGGAATATCCCTAAAGTTATCAGGCATAAGAACGGTTCCAAAAAAGGCAGTGCCATCGTTTGGAAATATGCTATTGACATCTTCTACAGATTGCATAGCTCTTGTAAATGAGTTTCTATACCCTCCATTTATGAATTCTTGCTTTTCAATGTTGAGAGTATCCAGTGAGATACTTATATCCTTAGCGCCTGCGTTAACACAATTTTGTAGTTTAGTTCGAGATGCCAAGCCATTGGTTTGCATGCGAACATGAATACCTTCATTGACAAAGGCCTCTATTATTTCTGGCAAATCTTCACGAACAAATGGTTCACCACCTATTAAGAGTACAATGCTGGTTCCAATTTCTCTAAGGTTTGCGGCTAATAATTTTATTTTCTCAATGCCGATTTCAGGGACGTCAGCATGTGCATAAATAATATTGCATTGTTGGCAAACTAGATTGCAGCGTGCAGTAATATAATACTGAATATATACTGGCGCATTTTTTGTGATAATGCTTCTAGCTAGATTGACTTTTTGTTTAAACTTAAAATAACTCATTTCTCAACCTTGAGATTAGTTATTTTGGTTGCTTCATCCAATTATAATTATTCATTCAATACTACAAATAGCTTTTTATATATTATAGTATTCAATAATAGCTAATACTTTGTATAGTATTGATTAAACGATTATTTTTTTTGAGCTAGTACCAATATTGTGGGGCCAAATGGGAAATTGATAAGGCGTAATGGGAATCGCTCAAAAGCTAAAATATGATGCAAGATATTATTTATAGTTTTGGGGGGCAAATTAAAATCCCCTAAATAATTGTCATTGGTGGGAAAAAAGCGACGCTTCAGAAATAATGGCAGAAAAAAAAGAGGCTGTATATACGTTGCTTTTTTTATAAGAAATCCATTTGAAATGAGTATATTTCGTATTTGATTGAGTTTATATCTTCTGATATGACCAAATAATTTATCGTGGTCACCAAACAATGACATATATGCAGGAACGCTGACTAAAACCCAGCCATTTGATTTTAATACCCGAAATATCTCATGAACAGCTATATTATCATCATCAATATGCTCAAGAATGTCAATTGCTGAAACCAATGAGAATACATTATCCTTATATGGCAGCTGTTTGGCATTAGAGGTAACAAATAAATTATTTTGAGTTTGCCTATTTAATAATATTTTATAGTTCAAATCCGCTCCAAATTGGAAGGGAGCTATATCAGATATTTTCTTTAAGAAAACTCCACCTCCACACCCAATATCGAGCATGGGATTGAAATCAGTTCTACTAGGAGCGTGGTGAATTAAAAAATCTTTTAATATTGTGTATTTACTAGTGAGCCACCAATGACTGTTTCCTAATTTCTCATATAATTGAAGCTTCTCTAAATCCATTATTTATTGAATTTTAACAGAAAGCTCTTTTGAGTATGGTTTGGTTGTTTCTTTAATGATAAAAGTTGGCTGCTTCATTGTTGCATCAAACACGTGTGAAAGGTATTCGCCGATAATACCTATGACCAATATATTCATTCCTCCAACAAATCCAATGATAGTGATGAGTGAAGTCCAGCCAGCGCTAAAAGGATCATCAGGGTAATTGAAAAATATCTTAAGTGTGATAGTGATAACAGTATATAAAAGTGTCAATAATGAAACACTTCCGCCAAGATAGACAGCAAAACGTAAAGGCCATTTAGAGCAAGAAGTAACACCATTGATAGCTAGATCTATCAATTGAAGAAATGAATATTTTGAGTTCCCGCCTTTTCTAGCACTTCGTTCATATTCATATGCTTTTTGTTTTCCGCCATACCAACTTCTTAAACCTCTTATAAATGGGTTGGGATCATTGACATTCTTGATGAATTCGACGACCGATTTATCCATTACAGAAAAATCCCCGCTATCAAGAGGGATATATATTTTTGTGATCTTGTTTAATATTCGATAAAAAATATAATAGCAGAATCGAATAAAAACACCTTCTTTTCTCTTTTTCCGCACACCAAAAACAACATCATATCCATCGTCAAGCGCCTTGAACATGTTGCATAATTCATTAGCAGGATCTTGTCCGTCCCCGTCAATGATTCCAACAGCTTTCCCTCTCGTATGAACGAGGCCGGCAAATATAGCTTGTTGATGTCCAAAGTTTCTACTTAAACGGAATGAAAAAATATTAGAATCTATTTTTGAATGTTCTTTTAAAATTTCCCATGTTTTATCAGTGCTTCCATCATCAATAAATAATAACTCATAATTATTTCCTAGTTGATTCATGGCAGTGCATAAATCTGAAATAAATAAAGGAAGAACTTCTTCTTCATTAAAAACAGGTATGACAACTGAGTACTCAGGTTTTTCCATGTTTAATTCATCCAAAATATTCATTTATGTATAAATTGAAATAAGATGAAAAAACATGTTGATCATTAAGAAGTTTTATATGGTTGTTCGCTTCAAGATAAAAAATCCATCCTTTTGATATATTACTGTAAAAATCCTTTTTGCTTCAGCTACTTTTTGTAAGAACAAATCAGCTAAACTTTTATTATTTTGGCATTTTCCATCATACCAATAACAGCCTTTATCGAGAAGGTACCAAGGACGTTTTAAATCCAATACTATATAATCAGCCCAAACAGGGTGATTGGTGAGTATCTGATTTTGGTTGGTTTTAACAGAATTGATAAAAGATTCAAGGGAAAACTCGGACCAGGCTGGAAAATCGACAGGTTGAAAAACACCTTTTGGAAAAACAGTAAAATATTTACGATTAGCAAGCCATTCAATATTGAGTGTATTTTGTGCTGAAATCAAAATATGACGATCATTAGGAATATGTTTATGAATTGCTTTGATTATTAGTTTGTCTCTGGAAGTGACATTATAGGCATTGTAATTATAGCCCCAAGATTTATTATTCCAAAAAGCAGTCGATATTGGTGATGGTGAAATAAATATATGTCCAGATAGTAATATTAGAAAAATAGTTATTTTTAGAATTTTATAAGAAATATTTAATTTTACAGATAAATGTTTTAAGGCAGGCAATCCCTGATGAAATGAAACTATGAGCGGGGCAATCAATCCAGCAGTGTAGTGAAACCTAAAACCAGAATAATTACTATCTTCAGCTAAAAGGGCAATGGCAATTATAGGAAGTGCGACAATTAGAGGGCTGGGGCGTAATAAGCAAATAAAACCAACCGCTCCAAAAATATGAAAAAGATAACTTCTTTTATTTGGAGTAGAAAAGATTTCAGAAATAATGTCGATGGGGTTAGTGCTTATAAATATAAGCATTTCCCATATGCTATTTCCAAGCCATGAAAAAGCGCTAGATCCTAAGCCTCCTGGTATCCCTTGTGAAAAATAAGGGATTAAAATATTGGTTGAAAATAAAAAATATCCAAAACCAAATACAATTAATACTATTCCATAATTATAAAGTCTTTTTTTGAAAATCAAAAAGATCCCGCAGGCGGCGGTTTGTAAGGCAAAAGGTTCCTTTATGAATATCAACGATCCTGCAATTAATGTTGCTTTTAAATAGTCTTCCTTTTCGTGATAAAAGAAAAATAAAAATAATAATGGAATTGCAATGTGGTCTAAATGAAAATCAAAAAGGGAGTTGTACCATACACCAAAGTATAAAATATAAGCTAATGTGGAAATGGGGCCAAAAAATCTCAAGAGCAATGGTAATGGCGAGGCCAAAGTAAAAGCTTGAAGAGCCAGCAGAAAATAGGGGCCGCTGCCGGTAGGTAGTAAATTGTAAATTGAGGAATAGGCTAGGAGTAGTGGTTGTGCATGCCCGAAAAATATTCTTCCGGGTTCATGAATTGAATTTGAAATATTCCAAATAAAAACTCCCAGATCGAAAATAGTGGAATGAAGAGAATTGTATTTTAAAATTGATAGCAGTGACAGAAGGGATCCAAAAAAAATAAAAATTATATAAGACAGCTTATCATTAGAAATTTTGAATGATAGCTGATTCAAATTGAACTATTCCTTAGTGGGTAATAAATTTGAGTTGTAATTTTTAAGGCACAACCAAATTGTAGAAAAAGTAATTGCCAACAAGCTGATAAATAAACCAATATAGAATTTGATTTGCAAATCAAACATGACCGTCAAAGATAAATCATATTGGCCGTTCTTATTTTTTGTCAATGCTCCGGGATATTCTGATTGAATTAGGTCAACATCGATCAACCATCCATTTAAGTTGTGAGGTGTATTTAAGATCGGGAAATGAAATTTGTCTGAATGATGATTTGTGAAAAGGAAATTAAAAGACGGCGTGCCTATTAGATTGTTATTTTGTATTGAGTTACTAAAGTTTTTAGAAATAAAAGAGACAGGGCCTTTGTTGTTTATATATGGTAGGCAGAACTTAGATCTCATGAAATTTACTTCATTTAAAGTTGCCTGATCTAAAGCATTTAATTGGGAAACGGTGTATTCATTATCAGTTATTATGCGTGAGCAGGAGTTATCAATTAGTGCCTGATCTTTATCGAAATACAATTTCCAAAACTTATCGTACTCCTGCGAAAATTTAAGATAAATAATATCCTTAAAATTAAGATTTCTTAAAAGTAATTTGTATTTAACGGGTGATATTTTTTTGTATTCTATAATCTTGGTATGATTTGTATCTATAATTTTGTTAGATAATAATGATGCATATTTCTTATCTGATGGAATCTGACAAGAATGAATGTCATCTTCAGAGTCAATAAAATTATGAGTCGAGTTTTGATTGAAGGTTATCGATTTGCAAATGCTAAAAATTGGAGAGAACAAGTCATCTGAAATAATATAAGTGAAATGCCGATTACCGGCGAAAGTCTTTTTTAATTTTACGTCAAGATTGTTTTTTACCCGAATATAGTAATCTGGGGGAGGTTTCCAGAAATGATGTTTGATGTCGGTACGATAAGTTATATATCTGATATTGTTTGAGGAAATAAAATCGCTGGGGATAGTATTTTGAAAACGCAGGTTTATGTTGTTATTGATATTTTCAGTCAATACCGTTGAATTATTTTGATACAACAACTCAGGAATCATCCCCTGTCCCATATTTTGATATATGTTGGAAATATATTTGGGGGATTGAGTGTTTGGAATAAAATATTCTTTGTGGACTAATTCTTTCTTGTCGTTATTTTGATGAATCTTGATTATCTCAGGATCTAGTCTGTAAAAATCTATATGGTCTCGTTTTTTATCTTTTAATACAGAATGACCAATATCTCCTTTTTGTAACCATCCAATCAAAAGTCCCGCTATCAGTGCCGAAATTAAAATAATATTACTTGGATTTGTATTTTGAAAAACGAGATTGAACGCATACGCCAATAGAACAGGAAATAGAAATGCAATGGCAATGAAAAGGTTTTGGGGACTGCGAAACATTTTCATAAATACGAAATTTTTGTAAATCCACATGGTAAATTCTCCGAATGGGGGATTCCCTCCTTTCACAAGAAGAATGAAGCTCAGAAAGATAAAAAGAAAGAAATACAATTCAATTTGAATGAAGCTGTATTCTTTAAGGAGAGAAAATACGATCAATCCCCAAACGCAAGAAATTGAAAAAAGGAAGACGGCTTTTGAGATAAATGAGAGCGAATGAAAGTATAAATTTCTGTCTAGAAATCCAGTTAAGGAAAAAATATTCAATATAGATTGGTGGGAATTTTGTGCTGCTTGAAAATTTCCCACAAGTGCTTGGTTGCTAACAATTTCCTTGTTAAATTCAAATATATTGGTGGCGAAAGGATAAAGCCAATAAGTATTCAAGAGAACTATAAAAAGTGTTAGGGCAGAATATTTAAAAATAAATCGTTTCCAAGAAACTCTTTTTAAATAAACGCAAAAAAATAAATAAAAAAGTAGAATTAAATTGATTACAGAAAAATATTGAACGAATCCTAAATGAAAGATAGTTGAAATGATGAGAATGAAAATTGGAAATGTTTTATTTTCCAATACACTTCGACTAAAAGCATAAAAATACAGAGGAGCAAAGGCGTAAGAAAGCCAACCATACCAGCTTCCAGCTATTACTATATTAAAAAAATATGGGGAAAATGCGTAAGTGAAGCTAAGCAAATAGGAATAGATGTTATTTATGTTTGTTAGCCAGCTCAGTAATATTTGCATATTTACTAATGCTGCAAATACAACAAACAAAAATAGTATTTTGATCGCCCAGGAGACCCCAAAAAAATCACTTAGTAGGGAAAAAAAATTATTTTGAACTAAGTGTGATTGTAAAAATATTGACTTGCCTTTAAAGTCGTTCCATGTGTAATTGCTTAAATCACCAACTCGTTTTGCATAAAATTCCGTTCCTGGAAAAGTGAAATCCCAATTGTGGCCGATGATGATGTCACTTTTTAAATACCAAAACCTATTTGCGCAATAAAAAATCAATACAAATACTACTAATTTAACTAGCAGTTTCATTTCTTGGGAACTGGAAATTTAAACAACGACAATTCTTAGTGGTAATGATTCTAACTGGAAATATTAACTTAAATTATAGTTTAATTGCTTTTATTTGCGGAAATAAAGGGTGGAAAGTAGGGGAAATAATATCTAACTAGGCGGAATGCATCCCCGTATATAAGGATTGAGTAAAAAGGTGAGAATATAGGAGGAATGGATATAATTTGTTTGGGAAGAAGTGAAGTTATAGCTTTACATGTGCGATTCACGGAGATCGTTTCAACTTTTGCAATTTTAAATCTTCCTGATAGTTTTGTGAACGAAAACGTTCTTTTGTCGGATCGAATTTAGAATAGACCTCATCAGAAAGAGGGGTTTTGGATAGTAATTCGAAATAACGATCCATCGGAGTTTTCCCATTTAAACCACCATGAGGTCTTTGCCAATTGTGGTAATGCTGCCAGTGAGCGAGTTGGTCCTCCAGATCGGGAGCTTTTAAACTCACCGAGGTGTAAAATTCATCCAGGTCCGTCTTCTGCGCCCTCTCCACCTTGCCGTTCAAATGAGGCGAACCGGGCCGGACAGGCCGAAACTTGATGCCCCATTCCATCATTCGTTCATGTACTTTATGAGCGAAAAACTCTCCTCCCCGGTCTGTTTGAATCCGCTGAATGGGGAAAGGCATTTCCTCCATCACCTGCTCCAGAAAATTGAGGGTATTGGCCGCTGTCCGTTTGGGAAACAGGGCGACCACTTTGTAGCGGGTGCAATCGTCAACAGCGGTGTATTGATAAAAACCTTTGCCGATTTTGCAGGTGTCCATCTGCACCCGATTCCCTGGAATGGGGCGGGAATACCGTTTCATCCCTCTGCGTTTTCGCTTCAGGCGAACCAATAGGCCGACTCTTAGACGTTTCAGAGTCTTGTGAATGGTGGCCAAAGAGAGACGAAGCTCATAATGGCGGATCAGTTCGGACTGGATACGCCTGGCTCCAAAGTTTCTCCGGCGTAAACGGTGTATCTTCTTGGTTTGAGAGGCAAATACTTTTTGAAAGGGCGTCTTCCGAGGACGGCGGCTGCGAGACCTTAGACCTTCTACTCCATCGGATTCGTACCTCCGCCACCACTTCCTCAGCGTAGGACGGGAAATACCGCAACGTAGGCAGGTCATCCCGAAACTTCCATTGCCCTCGTAAACTCAAATCCAGCCTAATCGCTTCCTCACTTCTGCATTCATAAACATCCTACTCCGAACAGGTTTTAAACAAATTTAACCTGAAACAATGTCTATGAATCACACACTTTACACAATTAGGAAAGATATTTTTTCTGCTATTGATATTTTAATTTACTGCCTTGAACTTTGAGAAAGATAAATAAAAGATCTTCGCACCACTCCCTGTTGATTTACGGCTTTTTTCAGCCAATTCCCCAAAGGTTTAAAACGTAAAGGAAAATAAGCCAACATACCTAATATTTTCCCCAATCTAAATTTTAATACTTTTTTTTCATATAGTTTAAAACCTTCCCTGATGATCTGCCTCCTTTCTTCTGCAGAAAAATCATCCGTCTCAAATATGGGTTCATTGTCTCTGTAAGATATATGCCGTAAATAATCCTCCTCTGGAACAAGCATTCTTGCATTCTTTTTAACCCATTCGTAAGTTTCAGTGCCTGGGTAGGGGACTAAATTATAAAAATTCACAAAATCAGCATCTAGCTTATCACCAAAACGTAGAGACTCTCTGGCTGTTTCTATGGTTTCTCCTTGGTGTCCAATAATAAAGTTTACAGAAGTTTTTAAACCCGCATCTCTTGCCCATTTTACAGCATCCGTAACCTGATCGAGGCTCTTTAAATCCTTTTTAATATTTTTGAGTATTTGAAGGTTCGCGGATTCCAAACCAAATGAAACTAATGAACAACCGGATTTTCTTAGGGCTGAGAGCATCTCAGGAGAAACCCGGTCAACACGAATTCCATTATAGATGTCGTATTTAACCTTTAGCCCGCGATTTAGTATTTCCTTGGAAATTTTTATACAGCGCTTCATGTCACATGAATAACAATCGTCGTCAATTTCGAAGCGTTCCCATCCTTTATTGTTCCAGTATTCGAGTTCATCCACAAAATTTTTCGGGGTTCTTTTTCTAAAGTTTCGTCCTTGAGTCAGAACCACAGAACAGAAGGTGCAAGCATAGGGGCAACCTCTGGAACTAATTATTGGAAGTGTTCGGGTCTGAAAACAGGCGTATTTCTTCAGCGGAAAAGCTTCGAAATCTGGGTAGGGGAAAGGGTCCAGGTCATAAATAAACGGTCTGCTGCAATTTTCTATAACTTCACCATTTTCATTACGCCATAGCAGGCCTTGAATTTCGGAATAGTTGGGTTCCGGTTTCTGTATTTCATGCAAAAATTCTTCAAAAGTAATTTCTCCCTCTCCTTTAACAGCAAAATCTACTTTTGAATTTTCAAAAACTTCTGCTTTAGTTGCAGAAACATGAGGGCCTCCTAATATAACAGGAGCTTTTGTCATGGTTTTTATTATGTCAACCAAATCTATAGCATGAATATATGAGTAACTAAACGAAGTGAGACCGATCACATCAGGTTGAAATTCTGTAATTATCTGATTTAACTTATTTTGGCTGTTTTCTATTTGATGATCATATACACGGATCTGGATGCCTTTTTGTTTAAGATATGAAGATAGTGCAGCAAGGCCAAGATTGGGATGTCCAGAAGAACCACCTATGCCATCGGGGAGGTCAATGTCATCCCCGAACATACTTTTCTCTTTCGGATTGCACAACAATACCCTCATTGGACTCCTCCCGATAAACTTAATAGTATTCGAAATTTAATATCTAAAAGTTTCTGAATCATGAATATTTAGAGACTCGTATTTATGAGAGAATTCACTAAATAACTTCTTTTTGAACAATTTGAAAAATCAAGTTTTATAATATCCCAATGCCGATAACAAGTCATGATTTCTTTAAAAAATATTTCTCATTATCGAACACCTGATAAGGTTATGGGCTTGGAGAATATCGAAAATTCAAACTTGTTGTAAATAAATCAGGTGTTTAAATAAAAACCTTCGTCTGGGAATCCCAGTTTCGTGACGAGCATATCAGATCATCAATAAATTCAGTGTATTAATTTAAACTCTTTTCCAACTTAAACACGACTCCACGTGCAAACAAACCGGGCATTGAGTTTGATAAAAAATACCAAAAAGAGTCGGGAAATAAGGTCAGCGCACTTCCCAGCCAGGAAGCACGTGAGCCTTTTAAAGAGGGATTGATATAATAGGTGATTTCTTTGATCTTGAAATACTCCGAAACGAAATCCCTGCTTTGATTTATCGTCGGAAGATGAAGATGCTTATACAGTTCAAAAGCACACTGATCCACTCCCTTCCCGATAACACTCATCAGACGATGGAATATACTGTTTTCGTTCGGTAAAGAAATAATACAAAGCCCATCATCTTTTAACAAATCTTTGATCAGTCTAATGTGTTTGTGGGGGTCGAGGGTGTGTTCAAGGACCTCTGTACATAAAATGATGTCGAACTTCATCTGCGAAAAATGTTTGTCAAAGGACTCGGTATCAAGGTGTGTTTTATATGTCCTTGCTCCACGTTGCCGTGCAATCTCCAAAGCCTTGTCATCAAAGTCTACCAAATTATATTCAAACTGCTTTTCGCAGTTTTTCGAAAGCAGATACAGTGTGTCGCCCATGTAACCGCCAACGTCAAGTATGGTGGACCCTTCCTTGATATGAGGGATCATATAGTTGCAATACTGCTCAATGCGCTTCTGAACATATTGGTCTTCCTCGAACATGTTTCCATAGTGAAGTTGTTTTTGAAATTTATCCATAAAAACACAGTTCAGAAAGAACCAATCATGAATGAATCTAATATAAGTGGGGGGACGAATTGCACTGGATGATATTTTACGAATAAGAATTTTTTATTATTTTCTTAAGCCAGTAACAACATTGAACAATCCAACAAAGGTCCCTGGTACGGCTCCTAAAAGATTAAGTTGTCTCTTGTTGAAAAATTGAAAAACGTAAAATGCATTTTGGAAACAAAGATAAAGAAAGAAACGGATTGATTTGTCAATGGTGTTGGGCTTTATATGGCGAAAATAAAAAGTAATGAAATTGATGATTCTAGGATAACTGTCAGGGCGATCCTTATAAAACCCTTCTTTAGAGGGGCAATGAAATAAATGAGCTTTGGGGTTGAAGACTAATTTGTATCCTAATTTTTTAATTTTAAATGCGGCATCAGGCTCATGGTACTCTCCGATCCCAGTGTATATGGAATCAAAACCCCCCACTTCAATTAAAAGATCCCGCCTAACAGCCCAATTGCAGGCTTCTAGATTATTGACCTCTTGAAACTTTTCAGTCAGCGAAGATTCAAAATTAGTGCCGAGTGTGAAAGTGCCCGATTTGCACCAATGGCTCACTCGATAGGGCTCACCTTCCATTAAGTAATTAAAATAAAGATTACTTATAAATTTCCAGAAAATGCCACCTTCGCGAAATTTATTTTCATAAAAAAAGAGGTCTCTGCTTTGGACATGCTCTTCAGGTATTACGGTGGGGCCGGTTACGCCACCGATTTTATCGTCATTTTCAAAGGCATCAATAATTCCTTGGAGCCAGCCGTTGGTGAAAATGACATCATCATCCGTGCGGACTACATATTTCCCTTTAGCTATCTGGTGGGCAACATTCATCTGGGGTATCAGGCCACCCTCTTTGACTTCCCATTGTATGGGGAAGTATTTTTCATAGCTAAAAACGATATCTTTAGTGTTGTCCGTTGATCCTCCATCAACCACAATCAGTTCGAAATTTTTGAAGGTTTGTTTTATGAGGCTGTCCAACGCCTTTTTGAGCGAAGTTTCTCGATTTTTAGTTGGGATCAATACAGAAATAAGTGGTTCATTCATATCTTTTCTCATATTAGATATATTTAAAGACACTTCGATTATCGCTGACCCACTCGTATAGAATCTCGACGCCCTTCTTGGGGCAAACTTCTGGAGACCAATCCAATTCATTTTGAGCCTTGGCAATATCGGAAACATACACCCTTTGGTCTCCAGGACGCCACTCAGAGAAGGAATAATCCACTTTATTGCAATTTAATATTTTTAAGTGATCGATCAATTCCAGAAGAGATAAATTAAAGGTAGCGCCACCGCCGATGTTGAAAATCTTGCTTTTACCTGGTTGGAGGTTTTTTGCGACCAAATCCCAAACATTAAATAAGTCTTTGATAAATAGAACATCGCGCACTTGCTTCCCATCGCCATATATAGTAATTTTTTTTCCTAGAACGGCAGCTATTGTAAACCAAGCCACCCATCCCTGATCTTCGATTCCCAATTGGTGCTGTCCGTAGATGCAGGACTGGCGCATCACAGCAGTTCGGAGGTTGTAAATCCGGGCATAGTCTCTAGTGTATTGATCGCCTGCCCCTTTGCTGCAACCATAGGGAGAATGAAAATCGAGGGGCATGGATTCACTGATTCCATCAGGAAGGTCTTCGTATGCGTAGCGACCGTTTTCCTCTATGATGCCCAGCCCCTCCATCCCTCCATAAACCTTATTGGTTGAAGCATAAATGAACGCGGGTTGGTTGCTGGATTTCCGGACAGCTTCCAGTACATTGAAAGTTCCAAGTGCATTAATTTCGAAGTCAGATTTTGGATCTACCACGGATGTGGTAACGGCAACTTGTGCAGCAAGATGATAGACATAATCCACTTCAGAAACGGCTTCACATAGCTTTTCTGTGTCTATTCGAATGTCTCCTTGAATCACTTGAGCATTCGCATGGTTTTCGGTGAGCCAACGGATGTTCTCTAATGTTCCCGCTCGAGAAAAATTATCAAAAATAATGACTTCATCTCCACGAGATAAAAGAATATCGGCAAAGTTCAGCCCGGTAAATCCGGCTCCACCTGTAATTAAATATTTCAATGCGAACTCCTGTTATGACTTGATAAAACCTTCGGCATTGCCGAATTTGTGGCGTTTAAACGCTTTCGAAAGAAAGTAGGTGAAATTTTTTTTGCGCATCATTGTATGGAACAACTCTTTGTCTGCGATGGATCGTTGTTTTTGGATAATGCTCCTCTTTTTTATGGATTTGGGAAAATTTGAAATGTTCCAGGCAATGCCTTTATGAATCCACCAGCATTGCCGCCATCGACCTGAAAAAAAACTGAACCAAGCAAGCCCAAGCCACAAAAAAATATGTATGGGTAAAATCATGCAAAGATTTTTAAACCCGAAATTTTTAAGAAGAGTGAGAATATAATTTTTTGAGCCATGGAACTTTGCGTTGAAGTCATTTTTGTCTTTCCCCAAAATCACAGAGCTAGTTCCAAATTTATGGTAGACGATCGAGCCTGGAGCAAATACCACCGAATATCCCGATAACCATGTTCTCCAGCCAAGGTCTGTTTCCTCGACATATATAAAATAGTCTTCATCGAAACCACCTGCAGCCTCAAATGCTTCGCGGCTAATAAACATACCAGCAGATTTCGCCGCCAGAATAGGGTATTGCCTGTCAAATTGACCTTTGTCAACAGTGCCGGCAGGAGCCACTTGTACTAGAAAGCCGTTGGTTCCTATATATTCACCTACATAGTCAATCTGTTCGGGGTTGTCCATTAAAAGAAGCTTGCATTGCACTGCGCCGATTTTGAGATTAGATCGAAATACTTGAATTGCTTCAATTATAAATTGAGGGTCTACAATAGTGTCATTGTCGAGAAAGCCAAGATATCTTCCTTTTGCCATCCGAACACCTTCATTGCGTGCTTTTGATGGACCAAAGTTTTTCTCAAGACAAAGAACTTTTATTTTGGCTCTGAATTTTTGCCTTAACTTTTCCGGACTTCCATCACTTGACCCATTGTCGACAACAATGATTTCTGCAGAATCAAAATGGCATTTTAAAACACTATCGATGCACCGCTCGGTGTAGGAAAAACCATTAAAATTCACAATGACTATGGACACTTCACAAGAAAATTCCATTTTTCACTTAAAATCTACAAGTCCACTAAAATAATGAAAAGAAAATGCGTCGAATTTTGGCTTCTCGATTATGTAGGATGAATAAGATTAAATTCTTAAATGCCAAAATATGCTTCGATAGAAAGTGATAGAATTTAGTCTTGTAAGATTGCGAACTGAGATAACAAGTCCACCATATCTTGAGCCACTTTGGTTTTATCAAAATTCTCACGCACGGTTTTTCTTCCAAGTTTTCCCATAGATTGCCATCGATCCCTGTTCTTTATGATTTCATCGATTTTTTCTGCAAGGTCATCAGAGTTGCCTTTTTTGAATAATATGGCGTTCTCTCCATCCACAACGATTTCTTGAATTGCCGCTAAATCAGGAGCCAATAGAGGTTTTTCACAGGCCCAGTACTGCATGAGCGCGGTAGTGACAACAAAATTATTTCCTATATTTTCGTTTCTTAAAGCAATTCCTATATCTGCAGCGTTTAAAAATTCGGGAATTTTATTTAGCTCAACCCAACCCGTAAATATTATTCGATCTTTATATCTCCCTTGTTCCCCTTTATTTCTAATTTCATTGAATGCAGTGCCGTTTCCAACAATTAACAAGTAAAGCTCATTGTGCTTGGGCATTATTTTCTGTGCGGCATCAAGTAAAACTTCGACACCTTTGCTTTTTTCAATGGCACCATGAAACATGATGACAATCGCATTATCTTCGATATTGTATTGTTCCCTCATTCTTGAAGTCATTGGGTAGAAAGAATCAAGATTGATGCTTTCTTTGACGACAAAAATTTTATTTGGGTCAATTCCTTCTTTTTCAACATATTTTCTGAATGGATTGCTGATTGCTATGATCCAATCAATTTTCCTCCATGCAACCAATTCAAAATAATGAAAAACATGAAAAAATATTTTTTTAATAAATCCTTGGTCGGCAAAAAAGTACCCTGTCTGTAAATCTCCCAAGCGCATCACAACTTTCGTTTTTTTGCCGACCAGGATTTTAATGAAATAAGGATAATACGGAATAGAATCGTCGCAATATATCAGGTCAATATTATTTTTTTTAGCGACACTTCTTGCAACTAGGGGAGACAGAAAGAGCCAAAGGATAGATTTGAATAGTTTGTCAATAGAATTTCCTCTGTCGAATGAAAATCTCAATTCTTTGAATTTTATTTTAGGAAATTTATTTTTAGTGTTTCCCTTAAAACTGATTAGAGTAACGTCATCTGCAAAGTTATACAGTCGCTCAAGCATGTACGGAAAAGAAGGGTTCGTGCCAATTGCAAGGTCAATGGGATACCTGTGGAGTACTAAAATATTCATTGGGCAGTTCTGCAAATGATGAACTTATGAAGGATAAATGATATTCAAAAACCCATGAGGATCAAGGCTTATAAACTTGCAGGTTTTCCCTGGTGTTTGGTCAGGTTGAACACGTGCTGGCGCACCCGGCGGATGGCGCGGCTGCCGTAGGTGAACAGAAACTGCCAGTCCGTCTTGCTCCGCCTGGACAGAAACTGGAGCTGCCGGGATATGAACCGCGGGTGGAAGGCGATGCCATACATCTGCCGCACCGCCTGGTAATACTCATCGTGGGGGATCGGGGTCTTGACGATGAGCCTGCTCATGTCGAACTCGTCGTAATCCTCGGCCAGCAGCACACCGTTGTCGATGCACTCCTGGTGATAGGGCGTGTAATCCAGCGGCGTGCACAGCGTCACCTGCAGCGTGCGCGCCAGCCCCTTGAACATCAGCCGCCGCACCGAGTTCACCGTCTGCATCAACTGCGCGCGGGTCTGCCAGTAATAGCCGACCATGATCGTCAGGTGCGGGAACAATCCGTACTTCGTGTAAAGCTTTAAGTTGTGTTCCGCATCGTCAACGCCGTAGCCCTTGTTGAGGCGCGCCAGCGTTTCTTCGTCGCTCGCTTCCAGGCCGATCAGAATGAAACGGAAGTTCGCCTTGGCCAGCAGCGCCACGGTCTCCTCGTCCAGGTAACCGAAACGCGTGTTGAACCCGAAATAGCAGTCCTTCTTGTGCAGGCCGCGGTCGATGATGCCTTTGGCGAACTGCCGCGCTTCCGCGCCCCGGTACCAGACGCCCGAATCGTCGAAAATCTCGCGCACGCCGTGCTCCTCCACCAGCCTCTGGTACTCGTCCAGGCTCTTTTCCACCGAACGCATCGAAAACGTCAGGTCCGGCCCATTGTAGCGGCAGAACGTGCATTTGCCGAACATGCAGTCGCGGATCACGCTGGTCGCGTAGGTTCCCGGCGTTTGCAGAAAATTACCGTTCTCGAAAGCGTAGTTTTTCCACTGCACCAGGTTCCGGTCCACGTCCGGGGAAAGATCGAGCGGTTCCACCTGCTTGAAATTGCCCGTGTCGAGATATTCCTTTTCGTCGCGGCGGATGGTCAGCCCTTCGATCGGGCAGTGATCCCGCCAGCCGCTGTGCTCGTCCAGATACGGGATGAGCTTGCGCAGCACGAAATCGATGTGATTGCTGCGCAGGACGATGTCCGTCGCGCTTTGTTCCAGCGTCTCCTGCGGGCGGCGCATCGAGTGGTAGCCGGTCATGATGACGACCGTGTTCGGCAGGTCTCCCTTGAGGCGGTCCACCAGCCGCCAGTAAAACTTCATCACCGGCGTCGTGCTCTCGAACACCACCACATCCGGTCTCCAGGCGATGAGGTCGGTATACCACTGCTCGAAGGTCTTGAGCTGCGCGTTGCCGTCGTCCCACAGCACGTCGTAGCCCAGCTCCTTCAGCCAGGTGGCCGCCTGCCCGTGCACCACCGGCAGCAGGTAGGTGGGCTTTTTGAAAAACTGCACATTGCGGTTCTGCGACACCATGGCCTTCTGGCCGTCGGCGTTGACAATGGGGGGATAGGAGATGGCTATTTTCATGAGGATGGATGAGTGAGTGAACGATCCCGTGCGCGGCTGCTACTTTAGCGCATTTGCCCGCCGGGTTGGAATTATTCGCCTAAAAAAACGCTTCCGTAAAGATCTGGTTTCCCGAGACACCGCGCGCGCGCAGAAGATCGTACACGTCGTGGATCATGCTCTGGTTGCCGCACAGATAATAGATGCTTGCGGTGCAGAGTTCGCCCGCCTTGAGATACTCCGTCACCCGCCCGTCAAACCCGCCGCCGTTTTCCCGCGACACGCAGCAGGTGATGCGCGCCGAATCGTAGTCCGCGTAGTCGTACCGCTCGCTGAGCGTGCGGATGCCGTTTATGATCGTGTAGTCGAGACCCGGATAGCTGCGCACGAACGAGTGAAACGGCGCGATTCCCGTGCCCGTGCCGATGAACACGAACCGGTGGCTGGCCGCTTTCTCCGGGTCGAGGACGAACGAGCCGTACGGGCCGAACACCTCCACCTCCGCATCCACGGCCACCCGGCGCAGCGCCGGCGACACCGTTCCGCCGGGCACCTCCTTAATGAGAAACTCCAGGTAGCCGTCCTGCGAGCCCGAATAGGTCGAGTACTCCCGGTTGACGCCGCTGCCTTTGAGTCCCAGGTTCACGCACTGTCCCGGCTTGAACTGGAATCCATTGCGCTCCAGCCGGATCACGTAGGCCGAGGGCGACAGGTTGCGGATCTGGACCACTTTGTGCAGCAAAACTTCCTCTTAAAACAGATACGTCATTGCGAAAGAACCGTTTCATCGCCCCAGCGAGCTTTTCAGCTCATCGAGCGTGAATCCTTGCATGAACTGCACCCCGTACCAGATGTGCGTCAGCACGATGTAGGGCAGCGCCCCGGCGGCCACGCTCACCGGCTCGTGCCGCCGGATGTCCTTCCAGGAAACCGCCAGCGCCAGAAGATAAAGCGCCCAGCCCGACACGTACAGGATGCCGGCCCATTTGGAAAGCATCGACAGGATCAGGCCGATCACCACGAACCCCACCCAAAGGGCGGGAATGAAATACTTCAGCCGCCGCGAGGTTTTGGGGTAGCGTTTGGCGAAAAACCCGCGGTGCAGGCCGTAGTTTCCCACCTGGCGCAGGTGCTTGGGCAGTCCCGCCCGCCGGTGGTGCCAGACGATCAGGTCCGGCACATAGGCGATGCGTGTGCCGGTGGTTTCCACCAGCTTCATGCAGAACAGCGTGTCCTCTCCCGGCCAGTAATTCGAGTCGAACCCGCCCGCTTGCAGGAACAAGTCCTTGCGTACGATGAGGTTGACGCTCGGCCAGTCGTCCACTGTGTGTCCGGGCGGGCAGGGGATATAGCGCTCCGGGTTGCCGCCGGAGGCCGGGCTCAGAAACACCGCGCCGGAGACGCGCGCCCAGAAGGGATCGTTTTTCGGCGTGATCGCCGGTCCGCCGATCGCGCCCACGTCGTCGCGGTCCCGAAACATGTTGTTGGCGACAGAGAGCCAGTCCGACTGCGGGTAGGCGTCGTCGTCGATGAACGCGAGAAACTCGCCCCGTGCCTGCGCCGCGCCCCGGTCCCGCTTGATCGCCGGGTTGACCTCTCCCGTCGGCAGCACGCAAATGGGCATGCCGGAGAAGGCTTCCGGCACATCCGCCGGATCGTCCGGCAGCAGGATCACTTCATAATCGGTGAACGTGAGCCGCCGGATGTGCTCCAGGCATTCGTTGAGGTCCCCGGACCAGGTCTTGAAGGGAATGACGATGGAAAATACCGGCGCCTCACTCATGCGTGAATCCGATACGCTCCTGGACAATATAGAGGGGCCGCCGCACCACTTCCGTGTGAATGTGGCCGATGTAGAGCGCGATCATGCCCAGCGCCGCCAGCACCACGCCGAACAGCAGCGTGTTGAAGACCACGAAATACGCCAGCGGGGTGTAGATCGCGCCGAAAGCGAACTGCGTGATCACCATGTAGAACAGCACCGAAAGCGACAGCGTGAGCACCACGATCCCGAGCCAGCCGGTGATGCGCAGCGGCAGCAGCGAAAACGAGGTGAACGAGTTGACCGCAAGGTTGACCAGGTCGCGGAAGTTGAAGGTGGAACTGCCGTTCGCGCGCGCCGGTGAGGAAAACGTGACGAAGGTTTTGCGGAAGCCCATCCAGTCGATGATGCCGCGGAAAAAACGCGTGCGCTCTTCGAACGTGCGCAGGACTTTCAGCACTTCCTTGTCGAGCAGGCGGAAATCCGTGACCTTTGCCTGCGTCTTGAGGTCCGAATAGCGGTTCAGCATGAAGTAGAACAGCTTCGCTCCCATCTGCCTGAGCCAGGAATAGCGGATCGCGCTGCGTTTCGTGGCGACCACATGGTAGCCCTTCTCCCATTCCGTCACCAGTTTGCCGATCAGGGACGGCGGGTGCTGCAGGTCCGCATCGATGCAGACCACCGCATCGACGCTGCCCACCGCTTCCACTCCGGCCGTGAGCGCGATTTCCTTGCCGAAGTTGCGCGACAGGGACACGCCCTTGATCCTGGGGTCGAATCGGGCCAGGTCTTCGATCGTGTTCCAGGTGCCGTCGGTGCTGCCGTCGTCGACGAACACGATCTCCCAGAAATACCCGTCCAGAGCTTCGATGGCCAGATTGAGTTCGTCGAAAAAAAGTTTGAGGTTCTGCGATTCGTTGTAGGCGGGAACGATGACGGCGATCTTCGCCTTACGGCTTCCAGGTTTGGAATGAGGGATCAGTTTCTCTTGAATCGTATCCAAGCGGGTCTCCTCCGGTTCGGGCGCGCACACCGCTTTCATGCGGCGGGAACGAAACATTCAAAGCGCCGGGGCCCCTCCAAAAACCCAGACACATATCTATTGTTTTTTCGGATGCTGAAAAAAGGAACTTGATACTTTTGCGCTTATTTTATGCGAAAGCGGATGTCCTGTAAACCGCCGCAAAGCGCTTTCGGCCGCTTTTTTCTGTGCGTTTCCCCACAAAAAAAATTTAAAAAAAAAGAATCCGAATTTTTCGTTACAGGTTTTTTCAAAATACCCGATCTGTTTAACAGAGAAGGTAAATACCATCTCGCGAAGGCAGCATATTTTCCCGAGAACAGGATCTCCATGAACTCATTGCGCGTACCCCGATTCGCCCTGTCCGGCGGCAGGCGGGTTTTCCAATCGCTCTCTCAATCCGCGGAACGGATCAAGCCCCTGCTGCACTGGGTCGATCCCGGACTGCGGTCGCGTCTGAAACGCGGCTTCACCGAATGGGTGTTCGACAATTTTTACCGGAGCAGCCACACCGCCGAAGACCGGCGTCTGCCGCATTGCGCAGCGGCCGCGGGCTCCCTCGTGAATCCGGGTGCGCCGCCGCTGCTGCCCGGCGTCAACCTGATCGGCTTTCCCCGCGTGCGCATCGGCGACGGCGAGTTTCTGCGCCAGACCGCGCGCTCCTTCCTCACGGCCCGCATCGGCTTTTCCCTGCTGGAATTTCCCTGCGCGCTGCCGCTCGACGCCGGCGACGAACGCTTCAGGGACCATCTGCGCGAGGACAATCCCTACAACGTCAACCTCTTTCACTTAAAACCCGACCAGATGCCCGGCGCCGTGGTGCAATTGGGGGAATCCTGCGTCCGCGGCCGCTACAACATCGGCTACTGGACCTGGGAGCTGGCCGAATTTCCGGACGCCTGGAGCAAGTCGCTGGATTTTCTCGACGAAGTGTGGTGCCCTTCACGTTTCATTCAGTCCGCCATCGCCGCCAAGTCGAACCGCCCGGTCATCCACGCTCCTTTCGCCATCGAGCTGGACCGCGCTCCCGGCACCTGGGACCGCAAGCGGCTGGGACTGCCCGAAAACACCTTCCTGTTTCTGTTCGCGTTCGACTTCAAATCCGGTTTCGCCCGCAAAAATCCGCTCGCCTGCATCGAAGCGTTCAAGCAGGCCTTTCCCGATACAAACCGGTCCGTGGCCCTGGTGATCAAATCGATGGACGGCGTCCGGTTTCCCGAGCAAAAGCAGCAGCTTGAAGAAAGCGTCGCCAGCGATGCGAGAATCGTGCACCTCGACCGGTCTCTGCCGTGGCAGGCGATGGCCGGGCTGTTTCAGCAGTGCGACGCGTTCGTGTCCCTGCACCGCTCCGAGGGCATCGGCCTTTGCATGGCGCAGAGCATGCTGCTGGGCAAGCCGGTGATCGCCACCGGCTACTCCGGCAACACCGATTTCATGCACGAAGGCAACGCCTGTCTGGTGGATTGCGAGCTGGTGCCGGTGCGCGAGGGGGAATACCTTTTCGCCCAGGGCCAGGAGTGGGCCGATCCGGATGTGGATCAGGCGGCGTGGTTCATGCAGCGCCTGGTGGAGCAGGATGATTTTCGCGAATCGATCGCCCGCGAAGGCCGCGACACTTTAAGGTTGTACTACAACGCCGCGTTCATCGGGCAGAAGTACAAGCGCCGCCTTCAGGCTCTCGGACTGCCGGTCTGAGCGATCCCGCCGTCACGCCGTTTCCGCAAAACCCGACTCCAGACATCGATGGAGCGCGTCGCGCCAGTGCGGCAGCCGCACGCCGAACGCGCGGTGCAGTTTTTCGTTGCTGAGCACCGAGTAGGGCGGGCGCACCGCCGGGGTCGGGAATTCCGACGTGGCGATGGGCGTGACTCGAGGTTTATTTCCCAGGTTCGATCCTTCCAGGATGGCGTTGGCGAAGCCGAACCAGGTGGTCTCGCCGCCGCACGACAGGTGATAGGTCCCCGACCGTTCCTCGTCCGGCTCATGGGTTCCGGGCGGGACCCACCGGCGCAGGATCTCAAGCGTCGCTTCGGCGATGGAGCGGCACCAGGTCGGCGCGCCGGTCTGGTCGTCCACCATGGTCAGCGTGTCGCGCTCCGCCGCCAGTTTGCGCACCAGCAGGAAAAAGTTCTTTCCGCGCCCGCCGTACACCCAGCTCGTGCGCAGGATCAGATGCGGAATCCCCGCCGCCCGCAGCTCCGCTTCCCCTGCCAGCTTGCTGCTGCCGTAGACGCTGCGGGGACCGGTCGCATCGTCTTCCACATAGGGTCCCGTGGTTTTCAAACCGTCGAACACGTAATCCGTCGAGTATTGCACCAGCGCCGCGCCGCAGGTTTTCGCCTCGGCGGCCAAATGGGCCACCGCATCCGCGTTCAGCGCCTGCGCGCGATCCGGCTCGCTTTCGGCCCGGTTGACGTCCGTGTAGGCGGCGGCGTTGACGATCAGGTTGGGTCGGAAGCGCCGCACCGCTTCACGGATGCTCTCTGGATTCGCTAGATCGAGCTCGTCCCGGCCGGTCGCGTGAAGCTCGCCGAAGCCCGGCAGAAGCCGCGCCAGCTCCCAGCCGATCTGCCCGGTTTTCCCGGTCAAAAGAATGCGCATGCGTCGAGCCGAAGGAATAAGAAATGCGAGGGCAGGGTGCAAGAGCAGCGGGGAAAACCGTTCACCGGTCCACCTGACGGGTCAGGGACAACAGATACGCGCCGTAGCCGTTGTTTTTAAACGGCTGCGCCAGAGCCTTCAGGTCCTCTTTGGAAATCCGCCCGGTGCGGTAGGCGATCTCCTCCGGGCAGCAGACCTTGAGTCCCTGCCGGTTCTCGATGGTCTCGATGAAATTGGCCGCCGCCAGCAGGGAATCGTGCGACCCCGTGTCCAGCCAGGCGAACCCGCGCCCCATCTTCTCCAGCGTCAACCGGTTTTTATCGAGGTACGCCTTGTTGACGTCGGTGATCTCCAGCTCGCCGCGCGCCGAGGGCGTGAGCCCCGCAGCGATGTCCACGACGCTGTTGTCGTAAAAATACAGGCCGGTGATGGCGTAGTTGGACTTGGGCTCGGCGGGCTTCTCCTCGATGCGCACCACCTTGCCCGCCGCGTCGAACTCGGGGATGCCGTAGTTCTGCGGGTCGTTGACCCAGTATCCGAACACCGTGGCCCCCTGAGTGCGGGCGCGCGCCTTCTGCAACAGGCCGCTCAGTCCCTGCCCGTAGAACACGTTGTCGCCGAGGATCAGGCAGCAGCCGTCCTTGCCGATGAAGTCGCGGCCGATGAGAAACGCCTGCGCCAGCCCTTCCGGCGCCGGCTGCACCGCGTAGCGGATGCGGATGCCCCATTGCGACCCGTCTTTCAGCAGCGCCTCGAACAGGTGCCGGTCCTCCGGCGTGGTGATGATCAGGATGTCGCCGATGCCCGCCAGCATCAGCGTGCTCAACGGATAGTAGATCATCGGCTTGTCGTACAGCGGCATGAGCTGCTTGCTCACCACCTGGGTCAAAGGATACAGCCGCGTGCCCGACCCGCCCGCCAGGATGATGCCCTTTTCGATCATGAATTCACTCCATCGCGCAGGCCCAGCCGCTCGCCCCGGTACGCGCCCGACATCACGCGTTCCACCCATTTGCGGTTGTTGAGATACCAGGCCGCGGTTTTCCTGAGGCCCGTGGCCAGCGTTTCGCTGGCGGCCCAGCCCAGCTCCCGCTTGATTTTACCGGCGTCGATGGCGTAGCGGCGGTCGTGTCCCGGCCGATCGGCGACGAACTGGATGAGCGATTGGTGCGGCGCGTGGCCCGAATCCGCAGCCAGCTCATCGAGGAGCGCGCACAGCGTCTGCACCATCTCGAGATTGGTTTTTTCATTGTCGCCGCCGATGTTATACACTTCCCCCACCGCGCCCTTTTGCAGAACGCAGGACAGGGCCCGGCAGTGGTCGTCCACGTACAGCCAGTCGCGGATGTGCCTGCCGTCGCCGTACACCGTCAGCGGTTTTCCGTTGAGGGCGTTGTGGATCATCAGCGGAACGAGTTTTTCCGGAAACTGAAACGGCCCGTAGTTGTTCGAGCAGTTGGTCGTGAGTACCGGCAGCCCGTACGTCTTGTGGTACGCGCGCACCAGGTGGTCCGAGGCCGCTTTCGACGCCGCGTACGGAGAATTGGGGGCGTAGGACGTCGTCTCCCTGAACAGGCCTTCGCTGCCGAGCGAACCGTAGACTTCGTCGGTGGAGATGTGCAGAAAGCGGAACCGGCCGCGCGCGTCGCTCTTCAGGCTTTCCCAGTAGGCGCGCGCCGCTTCCAGCAGCTCGAAAGTGCCCACGACGTTGGTTTGAATGAACTCGGAGGGTCCGTCGATCGAACGGTCCACATGCGATTCCGCCGCGAAGTTGACGACGGCGTCCGGCTTGTGCTGCGTCAGAAGCTTGAGCACCGCCTGCCGGTCGCGGATGTCGCCCTGGCAAAACACATGCCGCGGGTTGTCCACGCACGCGGACAGCGATTCCCGGTTGCCCGCGTAAGTGAGCTTGTCGTAGTTGACGATGCGGCATTCGGGATCGGCAAGCGCGTGAAGCACGAAGTTGCAGCCGATGAACCCGGCGCCGCCGGTGACAAAATAGGTTTTCATCGTGATGAAATCAGAAGCTGCCGGACAACCTGTAATCACGCGGCGGGCCCGGCGCCGCTTCCACATTGAAAACGTTTTCAGGATTTCAGAATCAGATGCAGCCGGAACAGCGAAGGCCGCGCGGCCAACCCGAAACGATCATGCCTGCGGGAAGGAGGGGAGGAGGTTCTTGGAACGCCCGCGTCCGCAAGGCCGAGTATAGGCCCTCGCCCGGTGCTTTGCAAGTCCGGGTGCGGCCATGAGGCCGGGCGTTCCGGTTGCGGTGGTCATCGTCAACTGGAATTCCGGCGAGGATCTGGAACGCTGCCTGGCGGCCCTCGCCGCGCAGACCGTGCGTCCGCAGAAAATCCTCGTCATCGACAACGCCAGCAGCGACGCATCACTCGATGCCGTCGAGAAGCATTTCCCGCTCTGCGATCTTGTGTGCCTGGGCGCGAACACCGGCTTCGCCGCCGCCAACAACCTCGCCGTGCGCGTGTGCGCGGACTGCGAGTGGATCGCGTTTCTCAACCCCGATGCGTTCGCCGATTCCGCCTGGCTTGAGAACCTGCACGCGTGCGCGCGGCGCGAAAACAAATTCTCCTTTTTCGGCAGCCACATGATCCGCTGGGGATCGGATGCGCTGCTGGACGGCACCGGCGATTGCTACCACGTCAGCGGCCTCGCCTGGCGCCGCGATCACGGCGAGGCCGCGTGCCGGACGCGAAGGACCACCGGCGAGGTGTTCGCCCCCTGCGCCGCGGCGGCGCTGATCCGGCGCGACCTGTTCCTCTGCGCGGGCGGCTTCGACGAAAGCCACCATTCCTATTTCGAAGACGTGGATCTCGCGTTTCGCCTGCGGCTTCTGGGCCACCGCAGCCTGTATGTGGCCGAAGCGCGCGTGCAGCACGTGGGTTCCGGCTCCACCCACCGCTATAGCGATTACGCGGTCTACCACGGCAGCCGCAATCTGGTCTGGACCTACGTGAAAAACATGCCAGAGCCGTTGATATGGGTGTACCTGCCGCAGCACCTGCTGGCCAACGCGGCGGCGCTGCTCTGGTTCTCGTGGCGCAAAAAAGGCAAATCGGTGTTCAAAGCCAAATGGGATGCGCTCAAAGGCTGCCCGGCGATGTGGGAAAAACGCAAAACCATCCAGGCGCGGCGGCGGGTCCCGGTGCGCGCGATCCGGCAGGCGATGCTCAAGGGCGTATGGTTGCCGTATTCAAAGCGCAAGCGCAGCCTCTGACGTTTATCTTTCTCCGCCCGGAGCGTTTGCGCCGAGTTTTTTGAGCTGCATCCGCACGGCGTTGTGCTTTTGGGGATCGCGGATCAGCGTGAGCGCCGTTTCAAGGTGCGTCCGTGCTTTTTTAAGATCCCCCTCCGTCTGCATCAGCAGCGTGCCGAGATTGAAATGCGCGTCCGCCAGCTTCGGGTCGAGAGCGGCCGCCTCTTTAAATGCCGCGAGCGCGCGTTCTGTCTCGCCCTGTTCGATCCACAGGATTCCCAGGTTGTTGCGCGCCCGGCTTTTGGTTTCAGGGGGGCGCGCAATTTTCTGGTACGTCCGGATCGCCGCATCCCGGCGGCCCGTGGCCTGGAGGAGATCGCCCAGCAGCATCAGGCCGTCGCCGGAGTCGGGAACGGTTTTCAGCAGGCCATTGAGGATGGTTTCCGCCTCCTGCAAAAGCCCCAGTTTCAGGTTCACTTTGGCGCGGTTGACCGCCAGTTCCGCCGGCTTGGGATAGCCCCAGCGGTACATTGTGTAGCGCTCCTCCGCCAGCGCATATTGAGTGCGCGCTTCCGCATACCGCTCACGCGAGGCGTACAGCGAGGCCAGATTGAAATACCCGGTCGGGATCGTGGGATCGCTGGCGATCGCCGCCTGGAACTCCTTTTCCGCCTGGGCGGGATTGCCGAAGTGCGTGTGCAGGCTGCCCAGGTTGTTGTGCGCGAACGAACGGTAAAACGGCGACGCGTTCGACGCCGCCAGCCGTTCAAGCGTCACCAGAGCCTCATCGTAGCGTTTGTCGCGCAGGTAAAAATGGCTGAGGTTGTGCAGCGCGCGCGGCTTGCCGGGCGATTTTTTCAGCGTGTCCTCCCACAGCGTCACATTGGAGGCGTACACGCCGTTTCTGTGAACCAGCAGCGCGGTGAACGAGACGAGCAGCACCGCCACACAGACGGTTCCGGCCGCACGCCGGAACCCCGGTGCCGCGCCGCGCCGCGTGAAAAACAACCCGTGCAGCCACACCGCCAGCAGCAGGCTCAGGCCCGCGGCCGGCAGGTAGAGGTTGCGTTCGCTCAGAAGATCCGGCCGCGGCAGCAGGCTGTTGGTGGGCGCGAGCGTGATGATAAACCAGAGCAGGCAAAAGAGAATGAGGCGGCGCGCCCGCGGCCGTTCTGTCAAGCCCGCGTGCATTGCCAGGAGAAGCGCCGCCGCGCCGGTCATAAAAAAAGCGCCCGCGGAAAAAAATCCCGGCGTGAAGTCGTGATCGAAACTCAGATTGACCGGCCAGAAGAAAAGTTTGAACGCGTACGCCACCACCACCGTCTGCATCCCGGCGTAGGACAGGTCGATCCGCGGCAGCCACTGACCAAGCTGCGCCAGGAGCTCCGGCGACAGCACAAACGCCGCCGCCCCGGCCAGCAGAACCGGAAGGTAGAAGCAATGCAGCCGCTGCCTGAACGGTTTGAATCGCTCGCCGCGCAGGAAGCAGACATCGTACAGACACAGCACGAGGGGCAGCACGGCGCTGGTCTCCTTGCTCAGCAGCGCCGCCAAAAAGCCCGCAAGCGACAGCGCGTAAAGACCGAAACGCCGCCACGCGCCGGCTTCTTTCACACTGCCGGCGATGAAACAGAGCAGCGACAGCAGAAAGAAAAACCCGGACAGGCTGCTGGCGCGTCCGGAAATATAGGTCACCGCTTCGGTGTGGACGGGATGCAGCGCGAAGATCAGCGCCGTCAGCGCGGCGACGGTGAAAGCCGGCCGCCGCTCCCACGCAAGGCCCCGTTCGAGGGTGAAAAACGCGATCGCCAGCAGCAGCACGGCGCTGAAAGCATGCACCACGACGTTGAACACATGGTAGCCGAACGGGTCCAGACCGCTAAGAGCGTGGTTTGCCGCCAGCGTCAGAAAAAACAGGTGCCGGTAGTGCAGGGGATGCCAGTCGAAAAACCGGTCGCCGCCGAACACGATGTCGTTTTTGATCGTCGCTTCGTCGTCGTAATTGAACGGCGCGTCAAGGCTGTTGCCGTAGATCAGCGCGACGGCCGCGAGGATGCAGGCGGGAACGGCGAGCACCCGCAGCAGCGGGATGGGTTTTTCAGGAGGTGGCGTCACGGCGTTTTTTTTCGCAATGCCTCAGCAGGCCGATGAGGCCCGCGACGTTCATCAGGATGAACACGAAATAGATCGGGATGAAGTGCGGGATGAGGTTGATCCGGTACACCGGGACCATCGCCGACAGATCGAAGTAGAACCCGATCGCGAACAGCAGGCAGATGGTTTTCGCGGAAGACAGCCCCAGCCTGCCGAGCCGGTGGTGCAGGTGCTCGGCGTCCGCCGAGAACGGGCTCACCCCTTTGAGAATCCGGCGCGCCACGGCGAACGCCGTGTCGAGGATCGGGATGAGCAGCGTGATCACCGGGATGAGGTAATAGATTTCGTCCGTGTGCCCCTGATTGAGCGGCAGCAGCGTGATGAGCGAGACCAGCAGCCCCAGCGGCAGGCTGCCGGTATCGCCGAGGATGATGCGGGCCGGCGGAAAATTGAACAGAAAAAATCCCAGCACGCTGCCCGCCAGCGCCACGGCGAGAAACGCCGCCTCCGGGATGTGGCGCTCCAGGTAGACGAAAACCAGGGTCAGGCAGGAGAAAAACACCACGCCGCTCGCCAGCCCGTCCATGCCGTCGATCAGGTTCAGCGAATTGGTGATGCCGACGATCCACAGGATGGTCAGCAGGATCGAGAACGGTCCCAGTTCGATCCAGTCGCCGATGCGCTCGATCTGAAATCCCGCGAAGTACAAAATGACGGCGATGACCGCCTGCACGAGAAGCTTCGTGCGCGGGCTGCAGCGGTACACATCGTCATAAAGGCCGAGCCCGAACATCAGCACCGTGCCCAGAGTCAGCACCGTCAGCAGGCTGCGCTGCGCTTCGGCCAGCAGGCCGAAAACGTAAAACCCCCACAATGTGATGAGGAATGAAAACACCACCGGGATGCCGCCGAACGGGCTCACGTTCTTGCCCGCTGAAATCGGCAGCCGGTTGAGAAAGCGGGTGAGGCGATTGGAACGGCTGACCGCACGCACCAGAAAAAACGTGAAGCCAAAGGAAAGCAGAAACGCCAGCGTGTAGCCCGCAAGGTAGGTCTTGCCGGAGATCGGCTGGCTCGCGAACATCATCGAAACAGATTGAAGAAAAGCTGCGACAGGCAGCGCACATCGATGAAAGAGTCGACCAGCCCGCGCGTCACCCTGCCCGCGGCCGCGTGGTGTTTCTTGAAATAATGCTTCATGCCGCGGTGGCGTTCGATGATGAGTCTCGGCGGGACGCGCCGGTAGCTCGAGCCGATCTCGTGGTACACCGTGGCCTGCGGGAAGTAGACCACCGAGTAACCCCGGCTTTGCATGGCCCGGCACAGGTCGACATCCTCGTTGAAAAGAAAATACGACTCGTCGAAGCCGCCGATGCGTTCGAACGCGTCCCGGCGCATCATCATGAAGCAGCCCGACACCCAGTCCACTTCGCGCACGGCGTTGTGGTCGAAATCGGTCATCAGGTAGCGGCGCGTGAACCGGTTTGAGGGGAACAGGCGCGACAGCATCGAGTAGCGGTTGAACAGGCCCGTCCACAGCGTGGGGAAACGCCTGCAGGAGTACTGCAGGCTGCCGTCCAGGTTCAGCACCTTGGGGGCGATCACCCCGACTTTCGGGTGCGCTTCAAGGTGCGCCTGCATGCCGGCGATGGCGTTTTCCGTCAGTTCCGTATCCGGGTTGAGGAACACCAGCCACCGGCCTTTTGCCGCCGCCGCGCCCTGATTGTTGGCCTTGGCGAAGCCGCGGTTTTCCGGATTGCTCAGCACGGAGAGATCCGGATAGCGTTGTGTGAGCTCGCGCATGCCCGGATCGTCGCTGCTGTTGTCCACCACGATGATTTCGAAACGGCCCTCCGGCAGCGTTTTATAGATCGAATCCAGGCACACGGGCAGAACGCCGCTGCTGTAATGGTTGACCGTGATGAAGGAAAGCTCCATGTAAAGAAAAGGACCCGGAATGAGAGGTCGCCGGGAAAAAGACGGTGGCAGGTTGGATTCGAGGCCGCGGAATGAGAATCGCGGCGGTCGGGAACGCCTTTTTTCGCAAAAAAGCATACTGCACCCGCCCGCATTTTTCCACAACTATCCAAATCGGGGGAGAGGACCGGTTCGCGGCACGCCCATTAAAGACGCTCCGGCGCCGGGAAGGGAAACTGAAATCCCTGCACTTTAGCGCCTGTCCCTGCGCCCGGACAAAGTGAAAGGTTCCGTTTTTCAAGTCTTTTGATGCACTGTGCCGGAGCGGACATTTTTTCTGTGCCTGTGCGGGAACATCTGTGATAACTTCCAATGAGGCTTGAAGTTGCCGGGACGCAGCGGAATCGCCGTTGTTTTGCGGCCGCAGGGGGGTTCGTGGCGCGAAACCCCGTCATATCGTGGTTTATTGATTCCAGCAATCCATCCAAAAACGCAATCGGAGTCGGGACGCAACTATGGGTAAACGGGACGCAACTATGGGTAAAAAAGTATTGGTCACAGGCGGAGCCGGGTTCATCGGTTCTCACACGGTCGACGCGCTGATCGAGCGCGGCGACACGGTTCGAGTTTACGACAACCTGACCGAGCAGGTGCACGGGAAAAACGCGCAGCGGCCGCCGTACCTGCATGCGGACGCGGAGTTCATCAAAGGCGATGTGCGCGACCGCGATTGTTTGAAGCAGGCCATGGACGGCATGGACGTCATCATCCACGACGCCGCCGAAGTCGGCGTGGGCCAGTCCATGTATTCCATCGACCAGTACATTTCCGCCAACGTGCAGGGCACCGGCATCCTGTGGGACATTCTGGTCAACGACCGCACCTCCATCCAGAAGGTGCTGGTGGCCAGTTCCATGAGCCTGTACGGCGAGGGCAAATACCGCTGCGCGGACCACGGCGTGTTTTCCCCGAAATGCCGGCCCGAGCAGCAGATGAAGGACGGGATCTGGGAAATGCTGTGCCCCGAATGCCGGAATCCCGCCGAGCCCGTGCCGACGGACGAGGAAAAGGAACTCGACACCACCTCGGTGTACGCGCAGAGCAAAAAGGATCAGGAGGTCTATTCGCTGATGATCGGCAAGGCCTACAAGATCCCCACCGTGGCGGCGCGCTACTTCAACTGCTACGGCCCGCGCCAGTCGCTCAACAACCCGTACACCGGCGCGGCGGCCATCTTCTGCTCCTGCGTGCTCAACGACAAGGCGCCGATGATCTATGAAGACGGGCTGCAGATGCGCGACATGATCAACGTCAGGGATCTGGTGCGGGCGAAGCTCATCCTGCTCGATTCCGCTGATGCGGACTACGGCATCTTCAACATCGGCACCGGCAAGCCCTCGTCGATTCTGCAGATCGCCGAGACCCTCATCAAGCTGCGCAACAAGTCCTTCAAGCCCAACGTGATCCGCAAGTTCAGAAACGGCGACATCCGCCACTGCTACGCGGACACCTCGCGCATCCAGAAACTGGGGTTTGCGCCCCAGATCGATCTGGATCAGGGGCTCAAAGAGCTGATCGCCTGGGGCGACGGCCAGGAAACCGTGTCCCAGGTGGAGGACGCGCATCAGCAGCTGGTGGAGAAAGGGCTCGTCGTCTGATCCGCCTTCGTGCCGGCGCGCACGCCGTGCGGCGGGGTTGAAATGCAAGCCCGGATCCTTCTTCGCGAACGGCGGCCCGCTGAACACCAGGCCCTGCGGCGGATTCCCCGCTTCATCCCGCGACCGCGATCGATCGTATGCCCAAAAAAGACCTTCTCATCTACGGCGGTGTTTTTTACTTCCTGTTCCTGCTGCTCACGCCGCTTGGCGTGTTCAACCCCTGGGTTCCGCCCGACGCCGACACCGGCTACTATTCGGTCACCCGCATCGACGGCGGCGACGATTCCGGCTACTACGCCTACCTGCGTTCCGCTTTTTTTGACGGCGACCTGGATTTCTTAAACGAGATCACTACGTCCACGCCGAGCGCCTGACGCCCACAGGCTACACCTTCAACAACTGGCAGATCGGGCAGGCGATTCTGTTTTTCCCGTTTTTCCTCATCGGCCACGCGCTGGCCCTGCTGTACGGCGCACTGGGATACCAGGTCCCGGCGGACGGCTACAGCGCCCCGTATTACCTGTCCACCGCCATCGCTTCCGCCACCTGGGCTTTTGCCGGATTGTTGCTGGTGCACCGCATGATACAGAACATCACCGGGCCGCGCACCGCCACCCTCGCGACGCTGGCCCTGTGGATCGGCTCGCCGCTACTGTACTTCACCTTCATCCGCCAGCGCATGGCCCACAGCGTGGAATTTTTCGCCGCCGCCGCATTCGTGTTCGCCTGGCTTGAACACCGCAAATCCGCAAACAGTCCGTTTTTTCTCGGCGGCCTGCTGGGGTTTCTGTGCACCGTGCGCGTGCTCAACGTCGTGTTTTTCGCGCTGGTAGCGGCGGATCTGTTTTTCAACACGATAAGAGATGAGCGCGAGTTTCTGTCCGAGCGGCTGAGAAACGCCGCCACCCGCTTCGCGCTGTTCACAGGCGGGTTTTTCCTGTTGATGCTGCCGCAGCTCGTCTGCTGGTACCAGTTGAACGGCATGCCGCTGCCGCCCAGGCACCTGCATTTCGCGGGAGAGGGGCTGTCCGCGTTTTCACCGGCGCAATTTTTCAGCAAGTTCGCCTCCCTGCTCTGGGGCGCGCGCTGGGGGCTGCTGCTTTCCATGCCGCTGGCGCTCTTGGGCGTGCTGGGCCTTGCCATCGGTAAAAAGCCGCTGGATGGAGCCCGGCCCGCTCTGCTGGTTTATCTGGCAGCGCTGGTCACGGTCATCGTGCTGTATCCGGAAGACGCCGCCTCCTACGGCCAGCGTCATCTCATCGCGGCGCTGCCGGTGTTCGCCCTCGGCCTGGCGTTGCTGCTTAAGCGGATATCGCATCACCGCCCGGCTTTCCGCGCCGCAACGGCCGCCGTGGTGCTGCTTGCCGGCTCGCAGTATTTCATGATCGCGCAGTACAAGGTGACTCTGCCGTACAACCATCCCGAGTTTTCGCTCACGGCGCTCGCCGCCATCCCGCAGTTGTTGTGGGACAGGGCGGAGCTGCTGCTGCGCTCGACCAATTTTTTCCGCCTGCTGTTTCTGCCCAATGCGGAGGATTTCAACTTCCGCGACGGGCTGTTCCTGGTCGTGTTTCCGCTGCTACAGCTCGCGTCGCTGCTGGGGGTTGCCTGGGTGTTGCGGCGTGCGGAACAACCGGTCCGATGGGCGGCAAGTCCAAAAATCCGCCTCGCCGCGGCCAGTTCGTTTGCACTTCTGTTGGCCGGATTCATCCTGTGGGCGGCGCCGGTGAAAAGTGAGAAGGACATCGAGATCCGCAAAACCTATCTCGACCGCCTCAAGCAGGGCGATACCCTGCTCAAACAGGGTCAGGTCATGCACGCCCGCACCGCCTACAAGGAAGCGTCCCGCCTGATACCCGATCACTGGAACCCGTATTTCAAGATCGCCGTCACCTACAACATGCAGGGCAAGCTGCACATGGCCAACACCTTTTACGAGCAGGGCCTGAAACTCCATCCCGGCCACTCGATCGCCCTCACCAATTTCGGCAGCAACCTTTACGTGCGCCACAAGCTCGACGAAGCGGAAGCCAAACTGCGGGAAGCGCTGCGGTCCTGGCCGCAAAACAAAAACGCCTACAACGTTCTGGCCCAGGTGTACGTGCGCCAGAACCGGCTCGACGAGGCGGCGAAACTGCTCAACACCACCGTGAACCTGGATCCCGGCTACGGCCCCGGGCACGCCAACCTGGCAGTGGTGTATACTATGCTGGAGCAGCACGATAAGGGAAAATCCCACCTGGAGATCGCCCGCCGGCAGGGCGTGCAGGGACCGGGAATCGAAAAACTGATCGATTTTTACAGCAAGCAGGGCGCCGCGCCCACCGAACCCAAGGCGGCGGAACCCGGACAGGCCAACCCATGATCGACGAGATCGACTATTTCCAGAAACGGGATAAAATCAAAAAAAAGAAAGACCTGGGTTTAGGAGAGGATTGGGAGGCCTTGAAGAAAAAACACACCGTCCCGGCCCCGGAAAAAAAGCCCGCAGCCAAATCGGACGAAAAAGAAGACGATCCCCCCGCAGCGGAGCCCCGCAAGAACCGCCCGGACGATAAATAGCTGAAAATCCAACCGTTTGATCTGCAATCGGAAAGACCCCGAATCCATTCTCAATACTCCCCGTGCAATGCTATACTGACGCTGAATTTTTCCTGACAGCCTAAGCGCTTCGGCGAAAACGGTTCCCGGCGAGCCGGATGCCGGGCGCAAAAAGTGCGGACCGCCCTGTTGGAAACGGATTGCCGCGAAGGTCCGCACCCGGTCATAATGTCGAGCGGAGCGCATTCAGGTCAACGCCTCCGTTTAAGGATTCCGCTGTTTGCGATGCGGAAAAGGACAACCGAATTTTTCGAACACGAGAAAAGAGGAGCGAGTGCACGATGCTTTTTTCCCATTTTCCGGCCAACCGTTTCCCAACCGCCGCCCTCATCCTGATGCTCTGTCTGTGGATGCTGCCCGGCGTGGCGCTGGCGAACACCGTTGAAAAAATCGACCAGGGGGACAAGGCTCTGGCACTGAAAAAGTACGACCAGGCGGAAAAAGCCTACAAGGACGTGCTGGCGGCGGAACCGGGAAATTACCGCGTCATGCATTCCCTCGCTCAGGTGTATGTGGCGCAGGAACGTTACGAGGAAGCCGATGCGCTGTTGTCGAAGATCCTCGCCATGGAAGTGGCGAAAGGGAAAAAAGTCATCGTGACGCTGGAAGGGGAAACCGAACCGCTCGAAGCCGAACTGGTGGATGAAACCGTGATCCTCAAGGAAGAGGGCAAGAACAACATGCGCAACTACCTGACGCCCGTTCTTCCCGAACCGGTGCCGCATTACCGGCTGTTCTTTTTCAAAGCGGGAAAGATGGAGCTGGTGCCCAAGCACCGCGCGCAGATCCGCTACAAGGGCGTGCCGCTGTATGTGCGCGAAGAAGTTTCGGATTTGCAGGACAAGGTGAAGATGAAGCTGATCGCGGGCTCCGGATCCGGCGCGCCCGTTGAAATGGTGGAGTTGCAAGGCGGCTGTTTCATGATGGGCAGCGAAAACGGCGAGCCCGACGAGAAACCCGTGCACGAAGTGTGCGTGTCGCCGTTCAAGCTGGACAAGCACGAAGTGTCGCAACGGCAGTTTCAGGCGAAGATCGGCGCCAACCCCTCACGCTTCAAAGGCGCCGACCTGCCGGTGGAAAGCGTCACCTGGCTGGAAGCGGAGAAATACTGCCGCGCGTTGAAAAAACGGCTGCCCACCGAAGCCGAATGGGAGTTCGCGGCGCGGGCCGGATCGACCACCGAGTATCCCTGGGGCGACACCATCGACGCCACAAAAGCCAATTACTGCGACAGCACCTGCAAACTCAATGTGCGCGATCCCAATGCGTCCGATGGATTTCCCACCACCGCGCCGGTGGGTTCGTTTCCGGCCAACGCGTTCGGACTGCACGACATGGCCGGCAACGTCAACGAATGGGTGAACGACTGGATGTTGGAAAAATACTATCTCGTCAGTCCCAAGCAGGACCCGAAAGGCCCGAACATCGAGCTCGCCGGAGATGTGAAGCGCGGCGGCGGCAACTACAAAGTCGTGCGCGGCGGCTCCTGGGAAAACCGCGCCAGCAACCTGCGTTCCGCGCATCGCAAAGGCTACTGGGTGGACTACCGCATCGAAGGGTTGGGCTTTCGCTGCGCGGCGGATCTTTAACGTCCGCCGTTTTGTCAGGACGATTCGCGCAGCTTGTTTTTTAGGATTTTTCCGGTGGGATTTTTCGGCAGCGCGTCGTAGAACTGGATGGTGTCCGGCACCATGAACGCCGGCAGCTTTTTACGGCAGAATGCTTTCAATTCCTGCTCGCTGGCCTCGCAGCCCTCGCGCAGCACCACGCAGGCTTTCACCTTTTCGCCGACGCGTTCGTCCGCGATGCCCACCGCCGCCGCCTCCGCGAGGGCCGGGTGGTTCAGCAGTGCGTTTTCGATCCCCAGAGGCGACACGTTCTCGCCCGCGCGGATGATCATGTCCTTTTTCCGGCCGCCTGAGATGAACAGGAACCCGTCCGCGTCCAGGTGACCCAGGTCTCCCGTTTTCAGCCAGCCGTCCGCAGTCAGGATCGCCCCGGTTTCTTCCGGATTGCGCCAGTACCCTTTCATCACCGTTTCCCCGCGCACCTGGATTTCCCCGACCTGGCCGGTGTCCACCGGTTTTCCGGCTTCATCCACGATCTGAATTTCGAGGTTGGGCAGAACCGGCCCCACCGATCCGGCAACCTGCTTCTGCATCGTGTTGACGGAAATCACCGGCGACGTTTCGGTCAGGCCGTAGCCCTCGACGACGCGGGTTTTCAACACTTCGGTCACTTTGTTGTGCAGCGCTTCCGGCAGCGACGCGCCGCCCGAGATGCAGCAGCGCAGCGAGGACACGTCGTGACCGCCGCGCGCGTACAGCTCGACCAGAAAGGAATAGATCGTCGGCACCAGCGGCAGCAGCGTCGCCTTGTGCGCCGTGATCGCCGACAGGATCGCCTTGGGAGCGAACTGGCGCAGCAGGATCAGTGTCGCCCCGACCCGGAGCAGGACCAGCGCCATGATGTTGCCGAACGAATGAAACAGGGGCAGGGCGACGATCGCCTTGTCCCGGTTGTTCAGGTCGAGATGGGCCAGAATGCCGTCGCAGTTGAGCTCGAACTGGCGCTCCTCCAGCATCACGCCTTTCGGCCGCGCGGTGGTGCCGGACGTGTACACGATCACGCTGGGAATCCCTTCCGCTTTGACGTGCGGGTTCGACCCGTCCTCCCGCTCCGAATTGGCGAGGAAATCCTCGAACTTTTGCGTACCGGGCCCCAGCGCGCCGGCGTCCGCCGGGCCGGTGACGATCTTGTTGGGAAATTGCTTGAACAAGGGAATCGTTTCCGGTTTGAGAAACGCCGCGTCCACCATGAGTGTGTCTATTTGGGCGTCTTTGGCGATGAAGGCCAGATCCTCCGCCCCCAGGAGAAAGTTGAACGGCACCACCGGCACGCCTTTTAGAAACGCCGCCAGCGTGCCCACCAGGTTTTCCCTCTGGTTGAGGCAGAAGATCCCGAGTTTGCTGTGCGGCGTGAGGTTGAGCCGCGACAGCCCGCCCGCGAAGCGTTCAACCTGCTCCAGCAGGGTTGCGTAATCGAGGATGGTGTCCCCGTCGATGACCGCGGGGTGGCCGGGGGATTGCTCCGCATGGGTTTTCAGGTGATGGTAGAACGCGCTTGCCATGAATGCCTCGTTGTAAAGATTTTTGCATAAGCCGAACGTTTAAGAAATTGAGTGCGTGTGTCACCCTGAGCCTGTCGAAGGGTGCCCTGATTCATGCTTCGACAAGCTCAGCATGACAAAAACGAAACGCATGCAAAAATCTAATTTTAAAAGAAAGGTTGTCCGCCCGATTATAACTGCAAGCAGGGAGTCCCGGCACATAAGAATTGCAGGAGACCCTCGCATGCTCAGGCGGCGGATGTGGGCGGTTCCGAGGGCAACGACACGCCGTTGCACCAGCGCGAATAAAAGCCGTTGGGCAGGTGCAGGCCCGAGCCCGTGTCGAGGATGTACATCTCCTGCGTTTCGAACGTGCCGCGCTCCGGCGGCACCAGGTACTTCAACACCATGTTTTTCAGCGTCAGGCCGGAAAAGCCGGGCGAGTGCGTGGTCAATAAAATGAAAAGCGGTCCCTCGCTCAGGATCTTCTGAATCTGCTGCATCAGTTCCGCCAGCCGGGTTTCGATTTTCCAGACTTCTCCCTTCGGCCCGCGGCCGAACGTCGGCGGGTCCATGATGATGCCGTCGTAGCGCCGTCCGCGTTTGAATTCACGGTTGAGAAATTTCGGCACGTCGTCCACGATCCAGCGCACCGGCTTGTCGGCGAGACCGGAAAGCACCTGGTTTTCCCGCGCCCAGGTGACCGAGGCCTTGGACGCGTCCACATGCGTGACGTGCGCGCCCGCCGCCGCCGCGGCCAGCGTGCTGGCGCCTGTGTAGCCGAACACGTTGAGCACCTGCACTGCGTCACGGTCCGACCGGCGGATCAGATCCATCAGCCAGAGCCAGTTGAGCGCCTGCTCCGGAAACAGGCCGATATGGCCGAACCCGGTGGGCCGGACCTTGAACGTCAGGTCCTTGAAGTTCAGTTTCCAGCCCGCTTCCGGAAGCGCGGAATAAAAGTTCCACTCGCCGCCCGATTCCTTGCCCTTGAAATAACGGTACTCGGCTTCCGCCTGTTGCCAGTCGCTCGCGGGCCGCGATTGCGGCCAGATCGCCTGCGGCGCCGGCCGGATGAACACATGCGGTCCGAACCGTTCGAGCTTTTTAAACTGGCCGCTGTCCAGCAGCCGGTAGTCGAAATCCTCAAGCGGGAACCGGGGAGGAGAAGATAAGTTCATGAAATCTTGTAATTGAAGGGTTTATGTAGGATAATGGATGCAATATTATCTATAAAAATAAAAGGCTTTTGTGAATTATATCAAATGGGGATACGGCCGGAAGGTCTGGCCAAATGTTTTGTTATTTTGGGGATTCGTGCTTGCCCTCAGCGCCTGCGGCGGGCCGGCCGCCGAAACCGAAAACAAAAAACGCGAGTTTTCCCTTCCCGTTCAGATCGGCAAGGTCGTCTACATGGACGTCATCGATCAGGTGCGCACCGTCGGCAACCTGCAGGCCGAGCAACGCGTCATGATCACCACCGAGGTCGCCGGGCAGATCACGAAAATTTCCGTGGACGAAGGGCAGAAGGTGAAACGCGGCGCTCTGCTGGCACAGGTCGATCCGCGCGAGTACCGCCTTGAGAAAGAGCGCCTGCAGACCGAACTCGCGGCCGCGGAAAAAGAATACCAGAAAGCCTTGCAGGGACTGCGTCCCGAAGACAAAGAAAAGCTCGAAGCCCAGGTGAGCGCCGACGCCAGCGCGCTCGACCTTGCGAACAAGGAAAAAGTGCGCGTGGAGAAGCTGATCGCCCAGGGCTTCATCTCGCAGTCGGAGCTGGACCAGGCGATCGATAAGGTGCGGCGCGCCGCCGATGCGCTCAGGGCCAGTAAAGCGGCGCTCGCCGCCGGTATGAAATCGCGCGACGAAGACATCGATCTGAAAAAGGCGGAAGTCGAGGGGATCAAGAAAAAGATCGCCGTCGCCAGGCTGGATCTCAACAAAGGTTCCATCCGTGCGCCGTTTTCCGGCGTGATCATCGCCAAGAAAATCGAGCGCGGCGCCTACGCTCCGGCGGGAACCCCCATCGTCGAGATGATCGGCTCTTCGCGCCTGAAAGTGGTGCTGGAGATGCCGCAGAGCTACCGCGGCAAGCTGGAAAATCTGCAGGGCGCGGATTTTCTGGTGCGCGATCTCGGGCTGCGCTTCCAGCACGGCAGCGAGCTCGCCAGACAGGTGCGGGTGATCCCCGACGCCAATATTTATTCGGGCAACATCAAGGTGCAGGTCGACCTGCCGGACCCCGATCCCTCGCTGTTTCCCGGCCTGAACCTGGAGGCGCTGCTGCGCTTCGGCACGCGCAAGAACGTGCTGCACGTGCCCTCCGTGTCCCTGGTGATTACCGAGCAGGGCACCGTGGTGTACATCGTCAAGGATCAGCGGGCGCACCTGGTTCCCGTGAAAGCCTTCAAGGAGCGCAACGAATACGTGGAAATCGAGGACTTCACCCACCAGCTCGGTCCGGACGTGGATCTGGTGTTGCGCGGCTCGGGTGCGGTGTTCCCCGGCGCCAAAGTGTTCGCCACCAATCCGGAACCGGAAACCCAGACCCCGTTCAACGCCGCGTCGAAAGAACCGGATACCGGCAAGGAACAGGTGAAATCGCCTGAGACCTGATGAAGCTGATCGATCAGTCCATCCGCAACTACCACACCGTGACGGTGCTCATCGTCCTGATGGCGTCGGTGGGCATGCTCTGCTTCAAGGTGCTGCCGCGCCAGCTCACGCCCACCGTGGACAAGCCCATCATCGAGGTGAAAACCGAGTACCGCGGACTGTCCCCCAACGAGGTGGAGCGCAACATCACCCGCCGCCTGGAAGAGCAGCTGGAGTCCGTCGAGGGCCTCAAGAAGATGACCTCGCGCAGCCAGCACGGCCAGAGCATCATCACGCTGGAATTCGACTGGGGTGTCGACAAGAACATCGCCGCCATCGATGTGAACAACAAGCTGCAGCAGGTGAAGGACCTTCCCGTTCTGGCCGACAAGCCGACGATGAAGTCCGTGTCCACCGACAATTCCAGCCCGATCATGTGGATCGTGTTCAGCAAGCCCAATCCGCGGATGCCCGATCTCAACCAGAACTACATGTACAAGATCGGCGAGGACATCGTCATCCCCAAACTGCTGCGGGTGACGGGCGTGGCGGACGCGTGGCACTTCGGCGGCGAGGAACGGGAGATGCGCGTCGAATTCGATCCGTACAGCATGGCGCGGCTGCACCTCACCTATGAGGATGTGATCCGCAGGCTGTCGGTGGAGAACCAGAACACGCGCGCGGGATTTCATGAAGAGGAAAACCGCGAATACACCGTGCGCACGCTGGGTGAGTTCACCAGCGCCGAGGAGATCGAGAACACCGTCATCAAGCGCGACGGCGACCGCACCATCCGCGTCAAGGACTTCGCCACCGTGGTGGACGGCTACCAGCGCACCTCATCGCTGGTGCGCATCAGCGGCAAGCTGTCCAACGCCTTCGGCATCATCCGCAAGCCCGGCGCCAACGTGGTGGAGACCTGCAACCTGACCGCCGAGGCGGTGAAAGAACTCAACGAGGAACTGCTGAACCGCGGCATTCCGCTGAGCCTCAAGATCGTCTACAAAGACGTGGACTACATCGACGAGGCCATGCGGCTCGTCAAATCCAACCTCGGCCTCGGGGCGGTGCTCGCGGTTCTGGTGCTGCTGGTGTTTCTCGGATCGTTCCGCTCGGTGCTGATCGTGGCCATCAGCATCCCCGTGAGCCTGGTTTCCGTTTTCATCATTCTCAAGCTGCTCGGCCGCAGCATCAACATCATCTCGCTTGCGGGCATGGCCTTCGCCGTGGGCATGGTGGTGGACAACTCCATCGTGGTGCTGGAAAACATCTACCGCCACCTCACCATGAAGAAAGGCGTGATGAAAGCCGCCTACGACGGCGCTTCGGAAGTCTGGGGCGCGGTGATGGCCGCCACGCTCACCACGCTGGCGGTGTTCGTGCCCATCATGTTCGTCGAGGAAGAAGCCGGGCAGATGTTCGAGGACATCGCCATCACCATCAGCGCCAGCATCGCCATGTCGCTGCTCGTGTCCATCACCGTGATCCCGACGCTGACCACCCTGCTCATCCGGCTCAAGCCCGGCGAGGAATACCGCGCGGGCATCCTGCACCAGACACTCATGCGGCCCGCTATTAAGCTCGGCGAAAGCCTGAAAAAAGGCTACACCCGTTTCATGCACCGCGTGCTCAGCCGCTCCCCGTTTGCTGTGATCGTCAAAGTGTGCATCGTCGCGGGCGTGTCGTTCATCCTGTGGTGGAGCACCGTCATTCTGCCCGCGCCCGATTACCTGCCGTACGGCAACACCAACATGGTGTTCATGTTCATCGAACCGGTCGCGGGCGTGCCCGCCGACAAGAACATGGAATACTTTGCGCCCTACGAGAAGAAAATCGTCAACATGGAGGACGTCGACCGCAACTTCCTGGTGTTTTCCGGGCGCTTCAACGGCGGCGGCGCCATCATCCAGAAAGACCTGGCGCACGGCCAGCGCGGCGAGGTCAAGATGGCCGTGAAATCAAACGAGATGGGACGGGAGATTTTCAAGATCCCCGGCTACCGATTCGCCTTCGCCAACCAGCGGCCCATCTTCCGCTCGGCGGACAAGACCTTTCAGGTCGAGATCACCGGCCCCGACATGTTCCGGCTCAAGGACATCGCCCAGTCGCTGGTCGGCACTATCTCGCAGGTTGACGGCGTGCATTCCGTGCGCCCGGAATTCAAGTTCGGCAACCCCGAGCTTCGGTTTTTGCCGCGGCGCGAACAGGCCGCCCGCCTCGACATGGGCATGCAGGAGATCGGCGACATCGTCGAAGCGCTGAACGCCGGCAAATATCTGGGTGAGTACAACGACCGCGGCGAGCCGATCGATTTCGTGCTGGTGCAGAAGAAAGACACCAGGAAGCTGGGCCTGCAGGACTACCGCAGCCTGCCGATCTGGACCGGCGACGACCGCATGACCCACCTCGGCCACCTGGCCGACATCGAGATCGACGCCGGACCCGCGCGCATCGACCACATCGAAAAAGAGCGCGCCATCAATCTGCTGGTGCAGGTGAAAAAAGACATCCCCATGCAGCAGGTCATCAACGCCGTCGAAGAAGAAGCCCTGGCGCCTCAGCGGCTCACGATGAGTCAGGAGTTCGGCCTGCGCGTGGGCGGTTCCGCCGACGAACTGGCCTCGACGCAGAAATCCCTGATGAACAGTTTCTGGTACGCCATCGGTTTCATCTACCTGCTGCTGGTCGCGTTGTTCGCTTCGTTCGTGCGCCCCTTCATCGTCATGCTGACCGTGACCTTCGCCGTCTCCGGCGCATTTTTGGGCATCGTCGGCAACAACGCGCTGCAGCGTTTTTTCATCGAGGGGATTCTGAACGAATGGGAGGTGCCCAACGCCGAGAAAATGGCGGCGGGCTGGAACTGGATCACCTTCGACATCCTGACCCAGCTCGGCATCATCATCCTGGCGGGCATCGTGGTCAACAACGCCATCCTCATCGTCCACCAGATGCTCAACAACATCAAAAGCGGCATGGACGAACGCGAGGCGCTGGAAAAATCCTGCGAGACGCGGCTCAGGCCCATCATGATGACCGTCATCTCCAGCGTGTTCGGCATGTTCCCGCTGGCCTTCGGCGAAGGCGCGGGCACCGAGCTGTACCGCGGCATGGGCACGGCGCTCATCGGCGGGCTGTCCGTCTCCGCCGTCTTCACCCTGTTCCTCGTGCCGGTGCTCATGTCCCTGATGATGGATGCGGGCATCCACACCACCAAAGCAGACCTCGTCAAGGAATCCCTCGACAAGGACCCGCCCGAACTGCGTTCCCCTTCCGGCTCCCCGGCGGAGTGAGGGAAACCAAGATGCGTTGAACAGAGCGGCACTTTTTAGTAAAGAGCAATCTCAATAACGGAGAACGAATTTTTATGACCGTCACCGTGTACCACAATCCCAAATGCTCCAAATCGCGCCAGACCCTGGACCTGCTCAAGCAAAACGGCGTCGAGCCGGACATCGTCGAATACCTGAAAACCCCGCCGACAGCGGCAACGCTCAAAGACATCCTCACCAAGCTCAATATCAAGCCGCGCGAGCTGATGCGCAAAAAGGAGACCGCCTACAAAGAAAACAACCTCAACGATCCCGCGTTGACCGACGACGCGCTCATCCAGGCCATGATCGACAATCCCATCCTCATCGAGAGGCCCATCGTCCTCGCCAACAACAAAGCCGCCCTCGGCCGCCCGCCCGAACAGGTGTTGGAGATTCTTTGATTATTGTTAAATCTAATAAATAGATATTTTTGTAGAGAATTCTCTTGAAATCATTCCGACTGACCGAAAGTATTAATAGTAGAAATAATTAAAAGATGAAAACCTATGTTTGATTGTTTAATTGAATATTTTCAAGGGTTTAAAGCCTTTGGGGGTGAGTTGTTTGCGGGATGGATAGAAATGTTTATTACTTATATTTCAGAATATATAAAAACTAACCCTTCCATGACTGCATTTTCCGACATTATTGCATTTGAGGCAGTAGTCATTGCCATAGCCATTCCTCTAAGTTTTGATATTGTGTCCAGAATTTCGGAACGATACCAATCGGAAGTAATTGCGAATCATTTTTCACAATATTGGGAAATAAAAATACTACCCTGGGTTTTGATATCAAACATTGTTTTTTCAATTTCGGTAAAATTTGTTTTGAAAGATACTATGAGCCAAAATATTTCAAGTGCTATTAATTGGATTGTTTTTCTGTGGTTCCTTGGTGGGATTTTTGTACTATGGCGTTTTGTAAATAGATTGAAGCAGTATGTGATTAATCCTCATTTTGTTCTTGAAGAGTTGCTGGATGAAGCAGAGGAATTTGCAGAACAGTAAGAGTTTGATGTCCAAACAGGAGAAATTTATTAGATCTCTTGAAGGGGTGGGAGATATATGTGTATTTGAGACAAAACGTAGGAATAAGAGTGAGGTAGTATTCAACGGACTTGAAAGGATGGAGGCAATAATAAAAAATCTTTTTGCAATACAAAGAAATGACCCAAAAAAATTTGAGCGTTTGCTCTTATCCCAGGAATATTTTGAAGTAGAAAAAGAAGATGAAGAAGAAGCAAAACAGAGATTATTGTTTAATCCTGGAAAATATTTAATTTCTTTTTCGACTCCAATTAATCAAATTTTAAGAATCCATGATGCTGCTATTGAGTCAAACAACGATGAAGTAAGTAGATTTGCTACTATAAAGATAATTAACATTCTAGATGAAGTTTGTAAGATTTCCAAAAGTGAATTGAATGAACTATTAGCTAGGCAACTTCTTTTTAGCCTTGAACAAATATCATTAAGAGCCATAGAAAAAAATGATGTTTCAATGTATTCGGCCACAATCAATTGGTACGTAAATATTGTTTTTAATAGGTATTATGATGAGTCGGAAGGTTTCAACCTTGCATATCTGGATCTTTTGGATAGGCATTTCTTTTCGGCAGTAAAAAACATCATATCACAGAGCCATACCTCTATTTTTGAGTCCCTCGTGCAATATTTGATCGACGGAGTTCATATTCCTGAATATCACAAGGGGAAAATTTGGGATTATGGGAATTATCTGTTAGACATTAACTATGAAAAATATCAGCAATTAAATATCGAGTTTGAAATAGGGAAGATTACTAAGTCTCTTGATGATTCTGAAGGTGAATTGGATACAAAAGAAAAATTAGAAATATGGCTTGATAAATTTTATGAACTAAAAAAAATCATCGAGTCACATTTAAATGAAGATGAAAAGAAAGAGATAGGGCAGATAGAGAGGGATATAATTTATTTTGTGACCACAAATTTTAAATATAATAATCTTTTGTTTATTGTTTTTTCTATTGGTGCATTTTGCTGGTTTAAGAAGAAACCTTCTTACTTAAAATATCTTTGGGAATATAAGCAACCCCCGGGTTCAAAAGTAGTTTGGGTGGGGCATGATATTTCTCCAAATAAAACTGAAGAAGTATTAAGTCTATATTTAAAAAAAGATCTATTCGAAAGAAAGTTTGCATTTTGGGAGGGTCATATTGATAGTAGGGAAGTTTTTAAAAAATATTTTTGTCTACTATTGGCGCGATCTCTGAGAGGGATACCTAAAAATAAAAAAGGGGATTATGATTTTAATTATTCGCAATTGTTGCCAGATTTAACTGTGCCAGTATTAAGTGATTTGATCTACTCTATTGAAAATTTAATAGAAGTGTCAAATAAACTAAAAGAAGAAATTGATGATTTGAGTATATTGGGATTGATCGAGGGTGATGGTGAAAATATATTTGAGGTTAAAGTGGTTCCATTTTTTATTGGGCTGAAAGAGAACGCAGAAGAAAGAATTGAGAAAATAGAGCGTGATCAAAATATAAGTTATAAAAAAATAGTTGAGTTTAAAAATGAAGTAGTCCAATCATTTAATGATTTTGCTTTGTTGAGGAGTATTTTTAAATACTATAACAAGTATGTTGATAAAACCAATGAAGTGGTCACTGGTGATTTGGAAACTTGGGGGTATAAGAATGTATATGATAAATCTGCGTTTTTTGATGAATGGTTTGTCCGCTATGAAAAAATGGGAGAGGAATATGGTCGGGGGCTAGCCTCTAGCGAAAATATATTTTTTATAAATAAGATTATTTCAAAATGTTCTCTTGTTGGAGCAAGTAAGTTCGAGTCGATGTTGCAGGGTGGTCAGGATTTATCGCAATATTTTATTATCGCGCGGAGAAGTTATCTGTTGAGAATTTCTGAATATTCAAGTGCTTTTGTTGCTCGTAGAACAGATGAAGATAAATCTTTGGATATTAGAGGGTTTGTTGGGTGGTTTAAACATAAAAAAATATATATTCCAGTTTTTCATTTTTTACATGAGTTGCTAGACGACCATTTTCTTTTAATAAATTCAAGGAAATTAGGAACACTTACTCAATACTCACCATTGCAAGAAGATGAGAACGTGAATCTAAAAAAAGACATTTTCTTTATTGATGTCCAATCTTTTTCAGAGAATGATGAGCTGATGAGTCAAATTCTTGAAAGCCCTCCTGAATGGTTACAAGAAATGGGAAATGAGGAAGTACAAAGAGAATATTTAATGCGGAAAGTAGAGATTCAAATATTCGAAAAGTGTCTTTTTAAGATCGCAACTGACTTTGAAGGCTATAAAGTTCATATTACCTAAAAAAAATAATCAAAAAAGGGATATTAATTTACTTTGTCTTCCCCATGAGCAGTAGATCTTTTTTCCGTTTTCGACTTTTTTCATTTTTCACGGTAGCGCCAAGAAAGTACTGCGCGAGACGACTTTTCCGCCTTTATCCTGTTCATCCTGTCTAATTCTCTTTTTCAAAATCACCCGCGGAGGTACTCCGCCCATTCGGGCGGGGGCGGCGACTCGATGGTGAGGTTCTCCTTCGTCACCGGGTGCCGGAAGATCAGCTTCTGCGCGTACAGCGCGATGCGCCCCTCCGGCAGCGGGTCTTGGGCACCGTATTTCACATCGCCGACGACGGGATGGCCGATGAACCCGAGCTGCGCGCGGATCTGATGAAACCGGCCGGTCTTGAGCAGGATTTCCAGTTCGCTTCGGCCGCCCGCCGATTCCAGCACGCGGTAGGACAGTTCGGCGCGTTTGGCGTCCGGCGCTTCGCGCGGGAACACCGTCGCCTTGAGCGAGCGCTGCTTGCAGAGGTAGTGGACGAGTTCCGAAGCGGGCGGATCGGGCGTGCCTTCGACGACGGCGCGGTAGAACTTGCCCGCCTTGCGCTCGCGGATCTGTTCGGACAGGCGCGACGCCGCCTTTGAGGTTTTCGCGAACAGCACCGCTCCCGCCACCGGCCGGTCCAGCCGGTGCACCATTCCCAGGTAAACGTTCCCCGGCTTGCCGTGCTCGGATTTGATCCAGTCGCGCACCTGCTCCAGCAGCGAGGGCTCGCGGCTCTGATCGGACTGGGTCAGCAGGCCGGGAGGTTTGTAGACCGCGATGCAATGATTGTCCTGGAAGAGAATTCTAAGAGGCGGCGGGGTCACACCTTGATTTCCCGGGCGTTGATCAGCGGCGGGGTTTCCACGGCCACCTGGGTATCCACGATGCCGCCGGAGATGACGTACTTCACGCCGTCCTCGATGGACATGGAAATCTCGCGCACTTCGTCCTTCGGGGCGAACACCAGAAAGCCGGAAGTGGGGTTGGGCGTGGTGGGAACGAACACGTTGATCACGTTGTCCGCCGTGTGTTGCTGCACCTCGCCGCGGGTTTCCCCGGTGACGAAGCCGAGGGCGTGAACGCCTCTGCGGGGAAATTCGATCAGCACCACCTTTTTGAAGGAAGACGTGTCGGCGTTGGCGAACGAGGTGACCACCTGCTTGGTGCCTTTGTAAATCTGCCGCACGAACGGAATGCGCTCGACGATCTTTTCGCCCAGACGGACCAGCCGCTTGCCGAAAAAACTGGTGGTGAACATGCCGACCAGCAGGATGATGAAAAACGTCATGGCCACGCCAAGAAAGGGAATGCGGTAGCCTTCCGGGATCGGGGCGCCGGCGCGGATCAACAGATTGGTGAAAACCGGAGACAGGGCGTCGAGGTTTTTGAACAGAAACTTCAGAATGAAAAAAGTGATCGCGATCGGCAGGGTGATCAGCAGTCCGGTGATGAAGATATTGCGCAAACGGCGTTTGATTCGGCTGAAAACGGGCATGGAAATTTCGTGAATGACAGACGCTGCAATGAAAGGGATCGACGGTCCGGAGGCCTGCGCCGGAGTATTGAATACTTTTATTATATAACGATTTAGCTGAGAGAAAAAGAGGATTGGCGGTGCCGGTGCTTGCGGACCGGCTTGACAGAAAGCGTAAAATCGTTAAGATTAAAACGCTTACGGAGCCTGCGCGAATGCTGCGTCGCCGCAGAAGCCAGCAGGCCCAACCCATCCTGATGCGGTTTACACCGCGATTCCCCGCGCTGCACGCGCCGGGGGCAGGGTTTTCCAGCCGGTCGCCAACCCTGTCCTGGTGAGGCTTCCCATGAATCAGAAGCGTATCGCAGTTTGCGCCGGGGCGGTTTTTTACGTGCTTTTCAGCTCCGCCGCCGTCCTCAATCAGCAGCGTATGCAGGAGCCATCCTGGGTTCTGAGCGAACGCACCGTGCCGGTCCCCGTTGGCGCGGCAGAGCGGGTGCGCACTGCGCTCCTCAAGGCGTCCGCGCCCGACATCGCGGCGGCGCGCCGCTATGCGCCGAGGAACGAGAAAGCGTGGCACGCCGTCATCGCCGCCGAAAACGCCAGGGCCCAAAAAGCGGCACAGGACTTCGCCCGGCGGTTTTCCGGAACGGTGGATCGCAGCACCGTTGCCGGCGTGCCGGTGTGGCGGGTGACGCCGCAGAACGTCCCGCCGCGCAACCGCGGCCGCCTGTTCCTGCATTTGCATGGAGGCGCCTACGTGTTTTACGGCGGCGGCGCGGGCCTGCGCGAAGCCATGCTCATCGCCGACGGGGCGGACCTCCCCGTGATGTCGATCGATTACCGCATGCCGCCCGAGCATCCTTTTCCCGCTGCGTTGCAGGATGTGGTGCGCGTCTACCGTAGCCTGCTTGAGGAACGGCCCGCCGCGTCCCTGGCGCTGGGCGGCTCGTCTGCCGGCGGCGGGCTGGCGCTGGCGTCCGTCCACAGGTTCATCGAGCTGGGACTTGAACTTCCGGCCGCGTTGTTCGCCGGGACGCCCTGGGCCGACCTCAGCAAAACCGGAGACAGCCTGTTCACCAACGAAGGCATCGACCGCGTGCTCGTGACCTACGACGGAATCCTGGCCGGAGCGGCGAAACTTTACGCCGGTGGCCGCGACTTGAAGCACCCGCTGATCTCGCCGGTGTACGGCGATTTCACGGGATTCCCGCCGACCTACCTCATCACCGGCACGCGCGACCTGTTCCTGAGCGACGTGGCGCGGACGCACCGGAAAATGCGGCGCGCCGGAGTGGCAGCCGAGCTCAACGTCTACGAAGGCGTTTCGCACGGGGAGTACGGCCTGGAACTCAAGCAGTCCTACGGTGAACTGGGGATGTTTTTATCCCGGCACTTAAGATAGAGAATAAATAGATCGCCCCGCATTGCACCAGACCGATCCAGCGGTGCAGAACGGCAAATCCGCAAAGAAAATTGCGCTGCGTATCCGGAGCCGCGTCCGGTAAAATTTAACATGCAAAAATCCACCGATTTTGGTAAGATGATCGGGTCCGTAAATGCATAAATAATTGAATTTACAATTTTTGGGGCTGTGGCGCAGCTGGGAGCGCGCTTGAATGGCATTCAAGAGGTCAGGGGTTCGATCCCCCTCAGCTCCATTCTTCATAGAAGGGCCGGTCCGCATGGATCGGCCCTTTCTTTTTGCCGAAACGCATGCAATGCGGCTTGCCATGCCTGGGCGCGGCCGGATTAAAATTTGTATCTCAAGCCTAAGACGATGCGCCTGGGATCCTGCGGCGATTCTTCAAAGTCCGACCGGTTGATCCTTCCCGTATTGAAATACCGGATGTCCATGAGATTGCGGATGTCCAGAAAAGCCGACAGGTTCTTGTACAGATTGTTGACCCCCGCATGCAGGTGCACCACCGCATAGGGATCCGTTTTTTCCGCGACGGTGGATTCTTCGATCACGGTTTTGTCCACCCAGATGAACCTCGGGGTGACATAGTATTTCCCCCGATAGCTGAGCGTCAGCCCGGCTTTGACTTTGTTGGGGGCCGCCTGCTTGATGGGATTGGTGCCGCCGTCGCCGGAATTGATCCTGCCATCCACCCACGAGTAGTTCGCCCACAGCTTGAGGTCGAACGGATCCAGCCTGGTTTTATAATCCACGCGCACGTCTCCGCCGAAAATGATGGCGTCCGCGGAGTTTTCAAACCGGCTGGGGTTCAAAATGATCGCACCCGGAATGGCTAAGGAAGGCGTGCCGAGATTGACCGTTTCCACGAAATCATCGATCTTGGTGTAAAAACCCGAAACGGAAACGATGAAATTTTGTGTCACGTTGTGGGTGAGGTCCAGTTCCACCGTGCGGGATTTTTCCGGTTTGAGATCGGGATTGGGAATGAAAAAGAAATTGCTCACGAACAGGCCGTCGCCGTTGACCGTGCCGTCGAAGCTGCCGAAGTGGTTGAACGCCCTCGGGGACGGCGCGAGAAACGCTTCACTGTATAAAATTTCAAAAATTGTGTTTTTTTGCGGCTTGAAAATGAAACTGGCGCGCGGATTGACCGTCTCCCCGAACCGGGAATCGTAATCGAATCGCGTGCCGAGGGTCGTCGAAAACCAGTCGTTCCATTTCGATTGGGCCTGGATGTAGGCGCCGTAGTTCTGAAAGCTGTCCGGGAAGAACTGGATCGGCAGCGTGGTGTTCGGATACAGCAGCCCTTGATCCTCGGGGTCTTTGTCCGGATCGAACTCCGCAGGCAGGTCCGCGGTGCGGGGCAGGCGGTCGAAGTTTTGAAACAGAATCCCTCCCACCAGTTGATGGGTTTCGTTCACCTTGAAATTCAATTGCTGATGGATGTTCAGCCTCTCGCCTTCCGCATACTTGAAGCCGTTGTTCTGCCCGAATCCCGCAAACACATTGGTGAATCTGCTTGAGGGGAGCAGCTCATAATAGGAGTAGTCTATCGAGGAGATGCCCGAAAGCCGGGGGCTGATTTCGTATTCGTATTTCCCGTGGTAGGACTCGATCAGCGTCTTGAACTGGGACTCTTCGGTGAACAGGGCCTGTGCGGGATTGGCGTTTGTGGTGCTAGGGTTGCTCAGAAAATTGCGGAAGTAGCCCACATTGAATTTTTTCAGGATTTCCAGGTTCAAATAGGCGCTGTAGCTCCCGGTTTCCCCGAAAAAAACATCGTTGCGATCCGCACCCGACCGGAACACCGTGCCGCCGGAGTCGACAAGATCGGCCTGAAATCCCTGGTAGCGGTCCGGATACGCATCGGACAGGTCCGGATTTTCGGACGTGTGCCAGTGACCGCCAAAAGAAAGATCGATTTTATCCGTCAGCGCCTTGCCGAAATTGAGATAGCTGTGAAAAAAATCATCGGTGCCCAGAGAGGAGGCGATTTCGGCACCGTCCACGGCCTCGGCTTTTTTAGTGATGATATTGATGACACCCGTAAACGCGTCCCTTCCATACAGCGCCGACACCGGGCCGTAGATCACTTCCACACGTTCGGCGTGAAACAGGGCGTAGTTGTGATCGATCCCGATATTCTCACCGGTGGGGCCGCTGATCCGGAATCCGTTCAATAGAATGATGAACTTGAAATTGCCCTGATTCCCCCGAATGGATATCCGGTTGAAGGTCTCCGCTCTCGATTGGCGCTGCACATCCACACTGGGAAGGTCTTCCAGCAGATCCACGAGATTGAAGTAGCCTCTCTCGCGAATCTGCTGTTTGTTCACCACGATCACATTTCCGGGGGCTTCGGAAATTTTCTGCGCAGTTTTGGAAGGAGTCACCACTTCCTGATCCATCAGTTCGACCAGCTCCAGCTCAAAAATTTCAGAATCGTTGCCCCGTGCTGGAGAAACGGAAAGCAGAAACCTGATTGAACAGACGAACAGAATCAGAATCCCGATGTGTATTCGGGTTTTCATACAGACGAACCATGCGAACGGAACAGATCACGGCAATAGCGAATAAGTGCTTTAATTTAGGGGGCTAAGCGGAAAATAGCAACCGGTTGGAAAGAAGCAAAGCAATTACAAACGGTTAGCCCGGAGTGGATTCGCATGCGTTTGAAAATTAAATCGTTTTCAGGCTGCGGTTTTCGGGTCACGCCACGCTGCCGGAAAGCCTTTCCGGATGCGTTTTATGCATCCAATACGTGAAAGCTGCAAATCTGGATAAACTGTTTTTGCAATGACAGGGTTCGATACTTGAGTCAGTTTTAAGTTATATGGAAAGCGGGGCGGCCAACCGGAGACATTGCCGGTAAACGGCGTTGAGGAAAATGGATTCAGGCGGGAAACCGCCTGTCGGACCCGACGGCGGAAAGTGAGGAAGGCGGGAGGGGGAATCCGCGCCTGTCAAGCTGGAGCGTTCCGGTCCTAAAAGAAGGAAGTTTTCGTCAGTAGCGGCTCCCTTCCCGGAATGAGGTCCGGTATGTTTCGGTGCGGCTGGAGTGGGGAAAGTCGCCCTGAGGATCTCCCAACACGTACAACAGGCTGAACGGATTGATATGGCAAAGCAGATAATCGCAGGTGCCGCAATCGTTGCCGCTGCCTTCCAGTCCGATGATCCTGCGCGACCGGTTGGAGATCACTCTCGTGGTGCAGTGATCGATATGCGACCCCGTTGCGTTTTGCCGGCTTGAGGACAGGGCGAGTTCCCGGTACTCATACACCAGGTTCCCCCGCGCCGTGCGGTAGGAAGTCGCGGGATAGCCCCAGGTGCTCACAAGTTGATCGAGGTCTTTTCCTTCCCAGTTATCCAGATGCCTTTGATATCCGGCGGACGACACGCAGCCGGACAGAAAAACAGCGAGCAAACTGAACTGCATCCAATATTTTAAATTCATGTTTCGTCCCTCTCAAAAAATGATACATACAAAAAATAATACTCCCATTGCTTGTTCAAGCAATGCCATCAACGCAGAACGCTGCGGACAGGAGTCCAACCCGGTTCGAGTGTGACTCAGGCGTGCCATCCAGCCAGCGGCTTCAATTCTAAATTAGAGCATTAAAAACAAAACTCCTGCTGCCCCTGCTGGCACCGTTTAAGACGGATGTCCTGAAGCTTTTCTTCCCGCTCCTGCTGCTCGCGCGCCTGTTCCTCCGCAAAACTGGTGCGGGCGCCCTCCTGCGCTCTATAGAAAATGCCGAAATTCGGTCCCTGCTGTGCGGGCAGGCCGCCCATCGGCATCTGGTTTGCTCCCATATAAGGCTGTTGCGTCTGCCGGTAGGGATGGTTCGCGGGGAGATCGGGCCTCTCTTTTGTGAAATACCCGTTTTCCGTTACCGGAGCCGGAGCGGGCTGTGTTTTCGCATATTGAGCGAACGCTTCATTGCCAATCCAACCCTCAGAAAGAATCAATCCCGCAACGGCGGCCATCAGGACCCAGCAACACACGGTTCGTTTCATGGTTCGTCTCCTTTTGTACGTGATCGGTTCGACATAAATTTTTCATCCGGTAATAATTCTTAAAAGAGCAACATCGATGCCAACGCCAAACAAAAAAGTGTTTGTTCTGATTTTGGACATTTGCGCGAAAGAGGGTCACGCAGTGCAAGATGCAAAACGTCTTCCCGTGCATGGTTGGATGCAGGGTCCATGCATCCAACCATGCGTTCATTCAAGTCACGTTTCTCCCAATATTCCACAATGGCTGCGAAATGAAAGAGCCGTTTCGACATTTGCTGATTTGCCGGGACAACAAGGGTCGTTGCGCAGACCGAACGCGGATTCGTTGTAAACTTGCAACCATCCTCGTTGATTTTTTATTGAGAGCTGAAGATAGGAGCGGGTTTTGAAAAAATTGCCTGCCGTAACGGCGCATTGTGTCGGATGCAATATGCGGCCGGTCCGCCCGGGTTCCGATCTTTCGCCGCTCGCGTGCGGGTTTGGCGAAGAAGTGTTGGAAGGCCCACTCAGATTCCGAAAGTTCCGGGGCACTTCATTCCACCAACCGATGCCAGCGGGTTCGATGAGGAGGGCACCGCCTCCCGTCAATCCGACGTCAATTCCAGTTCAACCCGGCTGCTCAAAAAATCATTGAAAAGATTTAACTTTTTCGTTGAACCGTTGCCCGGAGCAGAGGGGGCTGGAAACGTTTCCGAAGAAAAAAGCCCGCGCATGCAGGGAGTTGCGGGCATTGAGCGGCAAAGACGGACAAAATCTGATAAGATACGCAAATCGAAAGACAGACTGGAATGCCCCCTGCGGCCACCTCATTAAAGGAAAGGATGCATCATGAGTTGCGCATTTTATTTCAAAAAGATTCGATACCTTTGGTTTGCCTGCGCGTTGTCTTTCCTGTTTGTGTCCCCCAGCATGGGATTCGATTCGGGGAATCAAGGCGAGGTTGTGATCGGCGGCACCAGTTCACCGCAATTCCGTCTGGTGATCGGCGATGAGGGCACGGAGGGTTCGATGTACATTCCCTCGATCCCTGTTGTGACCCCCGAGGTGCCTTTGAAGGGAAAGACGGATATGTCGGAGGCGGATCGTTGCAAGATGGCGGACATTCACTGCAGGAAATACGAAGAGAACATGTACAAGCGGTGCAAACGGCTGCAATCACCGATGTGGACCGATATGGAAGATTGCGACGCGACCAAGTCCGAGCATTACAATTACTGCATGGAAATGAGCCAATGCGATTGACGCCCCCGTCTTCGCATTTGCGGTGTTGAATTCCCCGGCACACCGCGGCCAGTCCGGCGGCGAAAAGCGCCGATCACCGGACTCCGGTTCGATGTTCCTCCTGCGCTCTAAATGCAGCAGCGCTTTTCGTGCGCTTGCGGTCAGCGCCCTAAACCAGGAGAAGGCTGCGTTCGCCTCCAAACTGCTTCCAAACTCCGCCTTCCGGTAGAAAATATCGGATGTCTTCCTCAAACGCGCCCGGACAGCCGTCCTCTCCGCCCGCATGATTTTAAGGGCGAATCCTCTCCGGCTCCACATTCCTCTCCAATGCACAAACGCATGAACGCGTGCGTGGACCGTGCGCCCGGTAAACCGCCCACCCACATCCAGTCCTCCGGTATCCTGTTGAAATAAAAGCATTCATGGTTTTCTGGCGATTTGGCACAGCGTCTGCAACTTAAGCAAACGGAAGTCAATGCCAACGCAACACGAAAAAGGAAGGCAAACCATGAATCCGTTCGCGACACCTTCGATGATCCGCCACTGGAGAGGGGAATTGAGCCTGGGCACCAGCCTGTTCGTCCACGTCCTGCTGCTGGACGCCCTGATTTGGGGGGCCCTGTCCGCCATCGAGACCATCACCTGGATGTACGACGCGAACATGAGGCTGTCCTTTTTCGCGTTTTTACTCGTATACGCATCGCTGCCCGTTCTCCTGACCTGGCAGCTGACCGGCGCCTGGCGCTCCGCGCACGCACACAGGATGGAGAAACCCGTTTCCGCGGGCCTGGTGAAAGCCGCGGTGGCCGTGACTTTAGTGCTGGCGGCGGTACAGACGCCGTCCACATTTTCCCGCGCCCAGGAGTTCACCGGCATCGCGCTGGCCACCGGGGACGACGCCATGCCCCGGCTCACCCTGCGCCGTTCCGGCCGGGAGCTCAACATCTCCGGCGGCATTGCCTTCGGGTTGACGGAAAAAGTGCGCGAAATCGTCGCCCGCCATCCGGGCATCACCATCATCAGCCTGGACAGTCCCGGCGGCCGCGTGCGGGAAGCGCGCCTGCTCCGGAATTTCATCAAACAGAACCATTTCAAGACATTCTCCGCCGAAGGCTGCATGAGCGCCTGCACGATCGTGTTTCTCGCCGGCAGCGAGCGCATCCTCTACAAAGAAGCCGGGCTGGGCTTTCACAAATCCAGCTTCAACGGCGCGTCCGAAGGGCAGCTCAATGCGGTCGATCAGATCGACAAAGCCTACATGATCCACGCCGGCGTCGACAAACGCTTCGCCGACAAGGCCTTCAGCACCGCCTCGACGGACATGTGGTTCCCCAGCCACGATGAGCTGATCGCTTCCCACTACGTCACCCGCCTTTACCACGGCGTGGCCTGAAACGCCCGCCGCTTGCCCTTTTTGCCGGACTTGGTATGATGAAGTCATCATAGAATATACGCGCTGCGCCAGGACCCATCCGTAAAAATACAGTTACCGGTCCCGCGCGGGCCCATAACAGGAAAATTCATGCGCACCCGGATTCTCGTTCTGGCCCTCACGGCCGCATTCGCCCTCGCATCGGCCCCGGCCGCCGCCGGACCCGTGCCCATCGACGAATGGCGCGTTCCCTGGGAAAATTCGCGGCCGCGCGATCCCTACGTGGACCCCAAAGGACGTATCTGGTTCTGCGGACAGAAAAGCGGTTATCTCGCCTATCTGGAACCGGAATCGGGCAAGTTCAAAAAGTTCGAACTGGGACCGGGCGCCGGACCGCACAACCTGATTGTCGACGAAAAGGGAATGGTGTGGTTTGCCGGCAACCGCAACGCCTACATCGGCAAACTCAATCCGGACAGCGGCGAAATCACCCGCTATCCCATGCCCGACTCGAAGGCGCACGATCCGCACACCCTCATCTTCGACGGCGCGGGACACATCTGGTTCACCGTCCAGGGAGGCAACTTCATCGGCAGGCTGGCGATGCAGACCGGCGTCATCGATCTTGTCGCCGTCCCCACAGCCAACGCGCGTCCCTATGGCATCGCCATCGATCCAGACAAACGCCCCTGGGTGGTGCTGTTCAACAGCAACAAGCTGGCCACCGTGGACCCGCAGGCGCTTAGAATCGAAGAACACGCGCTGCCGCGCCAAGAAGCCCGGCCCAGGCGGATCGCCATCACGCGTGACGGGGCGGTGTGGTACGGCGATTACGCCCAGGGAATGCTGGGCCGGTTCGACCCCGGCACAAAGGATTTCAAGGAATGGCCGCTGCCCGGCGGCGGGGACGCGGGGCCCTACGCCATGACCGTGGACGATTCGGACCGCATCTGGGTCGTGGAGACCGGCCGCATCCCGAACCGGCTGGTCGGGTTCGATCCCGCAGGGGAAACATTTTTCAGCACCAGCGAAATCCCGTCCGGCGGTGGTTCCGTGCGCCACATGGTGTACCATGAACCGGACGGAGTGATCTGGTTCGGTGCCGACACCGACCGCATCGGCCGGGCAAAGGTGCGCAATACGCCGTGAATGGGCGCGTAAAACGCGTCATCGGCCGGAAGAAAACCGGGCGCTTTCCGGAGCGTCCCAAAACGAAACCTGTATCATGTTTCAAAACTGGGAAACCTTCATCGGCGTCGTCGTGGTGCTGGCGATCATGATCCCTTTCATCCTGAAGAAGTTTTATTGACCGGGCATGGATGAGACGGAACAGTTTTTCGCCTGTCCCTACTGCGGGCAGAACGTGTCCATGCTCCTGGACCTGTCCACATCCGCGCAGAGCTACATCGAAGACTGCGAGGTGTGCTGCCGCCCCATCGAGGTCCGCTATGGGGTCGAGGACGGTGAGATCGCTTCCTTCACCGCGATGCGCACCGACTCCTGACCGGCGCTCAGGTTTTGTCCGCGCGCAGCGGCCGCCACCACAACGGCAGCACCGCAAGCGCCAGCGCGATGCAGAATGGCGGCCACAGCCGGGCATGCGGAAACCAGGCCGGCGGCGTGCCGTCCACCAGCCACGTCCCCACGCCCACCAGCAGCCCGAAACAGCTCAACGCGCACAGCGCCGCCTGGCCCAGTTTTTTGCAGAACCGTTTTTGCAGCGCCCGCGCTTCGCTCCGGTCCCCGGCGACCGGCCCCCAGAACCCGCTGGGCCGCACGCGCTGATAAAACGCGCGCAGCACCGCTTCCTCCTCCGGACCCTTGAGCACCACCGCCGCCAGCGTCGCCGCCAGCGACAGCGCCGCCATCGCCAGCAGGTTTTGCGGACCCGAAGTTTCAAGATCCAGGAAAAACGGCGCGCACAGCGTCGCCACCCCGATCGCGGCGATCTCGCCCCAGGCGTTCATGCGCCACCAGAACCAGCGCAGCAGGAGGGGAATCCCCATCGCCGCGCCGATCAGCAGCGAGCCCTGCCAGGCGCTCTGGATCGAGTTCAGATGCGCCATGATGACGAGTGCGATCAACAGGATGCCGACATTGGAAACGCGCGCCACCCACACCAGCTGCCTGGGATCGGCGGAACGCTTGCGCAGTTTCTCGCAGTAGACGCGCTCATACAGGTCGTGCGTCCAGTAGCCCGCGCCCCAGTTGAGGTGCGTGTCCACCGTCGAGGCGAGCGCCGCCAGCATGGCCGTCAGCAGGAGCCCCTTGACGCCGATGGGCAGCAGATCCCGCATGCCCAGCACGAACGTCGCTTCCCGCAGCGCCGTGTACTGCTCCGGCGTGCTGGCGGACACCAGCGGATACAGCACCACAAGCCCCAGCGCCAGCGGCAGCCAGAGCAGCGAGCGCAGAAGAATCTGTAAATAAGTGAACAGCACCGCCGCGAAGCGGGCGTCCGCATCCGATCTGCAGGCCATCGATCGCTGCGCCAGATAGCCGGTTCCGTCGGCGTTCATCTGGATCAGCCATTGCAGCCCGAACACCGCCAACAGTCCGAGACCCACGTCGTGCGCTTCGGACGGCGTGAAGGCCAGCATCTCCGAAGCCGTGATCCCGTTGGGCGCGCCCTGCGCGTAGAGGTCCTGGATCTGCGCCGACAGCCCGGTAAGACCGCCGCACGCCTGCACCACGAACCCCGTGTAAAGCAGCGTCCCCAGAAGCATGATGGAAAACTGCAGCACGTCCGTCGAAACCACCGACCGCAGTCCCCCCGTCGCCGAGTACAGCGTCGTGACGATGACGATGCAGAGGATGGAAATGAGATTGTTGGTGGACAAAACCCAGAGGAGGGCGGCGTCGTCCGTGTGCACCGTGAACGGAACGCCCAGCCAGCGCACAAAAGAGAGACAAGCATCGAAAACCGCGGGCGGCAGCCATTCGTTCCACAGCAGAAACGGTTCCGCGATGCGCGTCGCCGCCAGCAGGACCATCGCCAGCACCGTGCAGTTGAAGATCGTGCCGAAATACACCGCCTTGGCGGCGCGCAGAAACGTCGCCTTGCCGCCGCCGTAGCGGATCTCGGTCAGCTCCGCGTCGGTCAGCACCGCCGCCCGCCGCCAGGGCCCGGCCAGCAGAAATCCCATGAGCAGGAAACTCAGGCCGTAGATCCAGAGCTGCCACAGTGAAAATATGCCCGCCGTGGCGATGAGTCCCGTGACCAGCAGCGGCGTGTCGGCGGCGAACTGGGTTGCCGCCATGCTCACCCCGGCCTGCCAGCCTTTGAGCGAGCGCCCCGCCAGGAAATACTCAGCGAGGTTCCGCGACGCCCGCGCCCGGTTGCGCAGCCCCGCGGCGATCGCGTACACGATGAAGGCCGCGAGAATCAGCCCGTCGAGCCAGTGGATCATGCCTGTCTCCGAGAAAGCGGGAAGCCCGCCCGGTCGAAAAACCGCATCCAAAACGTGGTTTCAATTTAATCGCCGGGCCGGTACCCTGTGAGTTACAGGAACAAGGGAAGCGCCGGCGGAATCGAGGCGCTGGAGAAAGGCGGCCGCATGGCGAAGAAAAAGAAAAAAATAAAAACCAAGGCCGAGATCGAGGCGGAGGTGGCGGCTCAGCAGATTCAGAGCAAACGCTATCACGAAAAGGTCAAGGAGTCGGGCAAGGCCTACAAACGGCAGGAGGCCAAAAAACAGGCCGAAGAGCAGATCGACTCCGAATGAGATGGCTTGCGGCCGTCACGCATAAATTTTCCAGATCACGATCAGCGCCCCGAAAAAAACCAGCGTCACCACCGTACCGTACAACAGCACGTTCATCAGCCGGTCCTGCCTCTGCGACTGCACAAACGCGTCCGTCCCTTTCAGCTTGACGCTGGTTTTCAGGTCCGCCTTTTTCCAGAACGCCGCTTTCCGCCGGCCCTTGTCCAGAAGCGGCCTCCATTGCGATCGCAACTGTTCGACCGTCAGCGCCGTGGCGATCGTTTCACTTTTCCAGGATCGCAGTCCCGCCTCGTCCAGGTGGGCCACCACCGCAAGGCTGAACGTCAGGCTTTTCTCGTCCAGCAGGCTCAGCTGCAGGCTCATGCGGATCGGCGCGCCCCAGTCCAGCGAACGGCGCGGCCAGTTGCGGTCGCTTTTGCGTACCGTCATTCCGTTCTGCCGTGCATACTCCGCGATTTGTGCGTCGAGGCTGGTGAGCGGCGCTTCGAGCCGCGCCCATTCCTCTTTCGTGCCGTGAAAACCGTTGGGCATGGATGTGTGTCTCCTGTCTCAATGCGATCGCCGCTGTCCTTCAATGACGGTGACGGTGTCGATCCCGTTCCCGTTCGAATCCCCGTTCGAAGCGGCCCGGCCCGCCGCCCCTTCTGCGCTGCTTGCGGTCCCGGTAGGCACTGTATTCCACCGCGATCCGCTCGATCATCGCCTCGTCGTTGCTCGCCGCCTCGAACGTGAGGACCCGGCCGATCGTGGGTTTCAGATCGATGACGACCGACGACCGCCTGCGCTTGATGTCGATTCCCTGCGCCACCAGCAAATCGTCCACATAGACATTGACTTTGGCGCCGTGCCTGCGGCCGATGGCGTCGTGCGCGTCGAACTGGATTTTGAGGATTTTCACGTCGTCCTCCAGGTCGATGGAAAACCGCTGAATCGGGTGGCGGCGGTAACCCGGACATTTGTGGCCGCCGATGCACTCGCCGTAAAAATAGCCGGTCTGCACAAAATCCTCAGGGGGGCGGCGCACGTTTTTCGACAGCAGGATGCGGAAGCGGTCCTGCTTGTGGCTGCCGCTGATTCCCGAGGCCACCACCGCGATGCCGAGCACATGGTGTGTCCGGGGCAGCTTGAAGCGCACCCGTTCGCCGCCGTGAACGCGCTGATAGGGATAAAACTTCTGCTTGCGCGGGTGGTGCCCGTGCCGGCTCAAATATCGCACGACGATCTCCGACACTTCGATGTTCGAACGCCGGCCCGCCTTCACTTCGATCCAGTCCGCCGGAATGCCGTCGCCTCCCAGCCGCACCCGGTAGCGTCCGCCGAACCAGTTGGCCGCGAGCCGGTCCGATTTCCAGACCACTTCCGTTTCCGCATCGTACGGGGTTTCGTGCGAAGCGTGCGCCGGGATCGAAAACAGGAGAACGATAAAAAAGAGCCAGCCGTGCAACCGGATTTCAGCAAGGGTCATGAGAGGTTTCCATTTTCAACTGGAGATGGGGATGCCTTTATAACATGAATCGTAACCAGAAAAACGGCTGCGGACAAGCTCATTGCTGCTCGCCCATTGAATTTCGGCTGCATCCGCGGTGGGCTGCGGCTTTCTCTTTGTTTCGCTGTCCGATCCGGCCCGGTCACACGGCGACCCATTGCAGGGTTTCCAGAAAATCCCGCAGATGGGACACGGATTTGAATTTTTTCAGGATCAGGCTGCGCTTCAACCCGCAGCAGATCTCCTTGACGATAGGCGGATGCTTTTTGTAGCGTTTGCTTCCTCCCAGGCATTCGTGAAAGACGTGAATGAGTCCGCACAGGTCGTCGCGGATGTTGACCGCTTTCGGCGCGGGATGCTGATAAAAATCCAGCAGTTTGAGATCGAACTTGAGGCCGAACCCGTTGACGATGATGTTGTCCGTGTGGATGTCGCCGTGGTACTCGTTGAGCAGGTGGATCTCCTCGATGCCCCGGGTCAGGGCGTACAGCAGGTGCAGCGCCGGATACGGGCTCAGGCGCTTGCCCGGCAGACTCCTGAGAAACTCCGACAGCGGCGCGCCTTCCACGAATTCGGAAATCAGGACCGTCACCGGCAACCGGCGGTAAAAGAAAATCTCCTTTGTGTGGTACTGGATCAGCAGGGAACACTGCCGCAGTTTGTGCAGTTTCAGTGCGTAGGCTTTGGCGGCGCGGTTGCCGGGATTGCGGTGGGGGAAAAACACTTTCGCCGCCCGCTCGATGCCGGTGCTCATTTCGACGACCTTGTAGACCTCGCCTTCCCAGCCCTCGCCCAGCTTGCCCGCGACCTGGTATTTACCGGCAAGCTGTCTGCCTGTGGAGATGTTGAAGCTGTCGATTTTTAATTTCGGGGATTTGTTAGCGCGCATGCAATCCGCCCTTATTCCGTTTCTGATGATCCCCCTTTTCAGGCAGCGGATCAGAACGTCTCTATTTTACGCATTTATCCGATCCGTGGTACTTTAAACAGCTTGCAATCAGGCAAATGTGCGCGTTGCCGGGTCTTGTGCGCACCGGGGGTTCCTGTATTCGACAGAGGAGGGAAGTTGCTGACACGCCGGTTTCAGTTGAAGGAGATCCTGTTCATCGGGATGCTCGGTCTTTTGTTCCGCGCCGCGCCGGGCGCGGCTCAGGAGAACGATGCGAAAAACTACGCCGAGGAATGCAAAAAGGGGCTGACGATCTACTGCCTCGCCGCGGGCATGGAAGAACGCAAGGCGGGAAACAGGGAAACGGCGCTCGCCCATTTTCACGACGCCTGCAAAAGCCACAAGACCGCCGGCCACCTGCGCGCCTGCACCCCGTATCTCTCGCTGGCGCAGGAACTGGACCGTCTGGACGAAGCCAGCGCTCCGCTGGAGGCGCGCTGCCGGGCAGGGGAGGACATCGTGTGCTTCTATCTCGCCAAGGAATACTTGAGGATCACCGCCCATTCCCGGGCGCACGCGCATCTTGAGCGCCTGTGCCGCGAGGATTTCAAGTCCCCGGACCCGGAGGACTACGGTCCCTGCTACCACCTCGGCGACAGTCTGGAGCAGCAGAAGTCGTTCGACGCAGCCCTCAATTTTTTCCAGCTCGAATGCGAGCGCGGCCGCGATCTGTCACTGAGAAGCTGCGAGCGTTTCCAGACGTTGACGCACTGGATTGAACACGGCGGTGAATCCGCATTCGGAGTCCGGGCCCGGCCTTTCACGCCCATCGAGGCGGTGGCGCTGGGCGCCGTCGCGTTGTCGTTCGCGGGCTGGGGACTGTTGTGGACGGGCGCGGCTTGGGCGTTCAGGACGCTCGCGGGGCCGCTGCCGGCGGCGGCTGGCGTCTGCTGGGTCGTGTGGCTGCTGCGGGAAGGCGACCGGCCGCATGCGGATTTTCCCTACGTGATCCCGTCCGTGCTGTTGCTTCTGGGGTTCTGGATTGCGGCGCGCGGCCGTCTGCGGGCGCTTAGGGAACAAGGCAAAATCAGAATTCCCGCCACTGAGAGTTCAGGAAGAAAAGGATCAGGCCCGTGAGGGAAATGCCGCCGCCTGTGACGTAAAGCAGCACCGCGCCCAGACCCGACCGCAGGTCCGCCCGGTTCCAGTAACGGCGTCCGCTGAACGCGGCCCAGCTTATGTGCTTGCGTCTTTCATGAGCGTTGTGCAGCACATGATTGCCCAGGCTCAAAAGCCCGATCCCCGCAAGGTACAACACCAGTCCCCAGATTCTGTATAAAACCACCGGTTCCATGATGCCGGGTTCCTGAATACACGTTGCCTGCGTGGGGGGATGCATTGACCCGTGCATTCGGAGAAAAAAGAGAATTTACAGGTAATTTAGGGACCGGCCGCGAAAAAGTCAAATCCGATAAGTGATTTATTCATAAGGATTTAATCTTTAATCGGGGGCGGAATGTACGGCTTGAAGCCGCCGCATCGAGCCCGGGCTTTTTCACCCGGGCCGCAAGGGGAGAAGCGGGTTTCTCTCTCCGCCGTCAACCGTTGACGGCGGCGGATGGGTCCTTTTCCCCGCTCAAAACCGCTTCGTTGCGCGGGCCGGTTTTCCTGTGGCGGATGAAAGCCTCGGTGCCGCGGTAGGCCTCATCGTCGGGAATCTGCTCGGGAGGGTGTTTGCAGAAAAACGAGGAAGGCGCCGACAGCACGCCGCCCTCGCCGCGGTTCAGCGCCAGCTTGGCGCAGCGGATGGAGTCGATCGCCACCGCCGCCGAGTTGGGCGAATCCTCCACGGAAAGCCTGAGTTCCAGGTTCATCGGGACGTCCCCGAACAGCTTGCCTTCCATGCGGATGAAGCAGACCTTGTTGTCGTTTTGCCAGGGGACGTAGTCGCTCGGGCCGATGTGGATGCGGTCCGCCTCCAGCCGGTCCGCCGCGACCGACTGCACCGCCTCGGTTTTGGATTTCTTTTTCGACGCCAGCCGGCTGCGGTTGATCATGTTGAGAAAGTCCGTGTTGCCGCCGGTGTTGAGCTGATAGGTCTGCTCCAGCTTGACGCCGCGTTTCTTGAACAGGTCGGTGAGCGTCCGGTGAGTGATGGTGGCGCCGATCTGCGCCTTGATGTCGTCGCCGATCAACGGGATGTTCCGCTCCCTGAACCGTTCCGCCCATTCCGGGTCGCTGGCGATGAACACCGGGATGTTGTTGATGAACGCCGCGCCCGCGTCCAGCGCGCACTGCGCGTAAAAGCGCGTCGCCTGCTCCGAACCCACGGGCAAATAGTTCAGCAGGATTTCCGTGCCCGTTTCCTTGAGCGCCCGCACCACCTCCTCGCGGTCCGGCTGCGTTTCCTGCGACGGCAGAAACGTGCGGTGGCTGGGGTAGTCGTTCATGTGTTCCGAGAAACCGTCGAGGATAGGGCCCATGCGCACCCGCACTCCGGATTTGGGAAGGTCCTGGCAGAACACCTGTGTGCAGTTGGGCTCCGCGAACACCGCCTCGTTCACGTCCTTGCCCACCTTGCGCTGGTCGATGTCGAACGCCGACACGACCTGAATGTCCGCCGGGCGGTAGCCGCCGATCTCCCAGTGCATCAAACCGATGGCCTCGTTCGAATCCTTGCCGCCGTAATAATGGATTCCCTGAATGAGGGAACTGGCGCAGTTGCCGATTCCAAGGATGCCGATCCTGATCTTTCGGGCCGAGTGATTGTGAGGTTGATTCACGGGTTGTCTCCTCCTGAGAATGCGGACCCGCCGCGGGCTGCATGCCGGGAACGCCCGGTGCAGCGCAATCCGGTCCATCGGTTTGATGCGGGGTCCGCCGCCTGCCACGCGCCTGCGAACCTGCCGCCAAAGCTCGAGATTTTAATACGTTTGACACCCCAACGCGAGCATTATTTGCTGTCCCGGTTCAGGCGTCCGCGAAACAGTGCGTTCGTATCAAACGCGAAAACACAGCCAACGCTCACAAAGAACCCATTCAAATTCGGGATTTATAAAAGGAGGTTTTAGGCGGGCCGGCAGGGGAGACCGGGCGCCTGCCGTTTGCGGGCAACCGGAGTCAGCGGTTGCGCTGCTGCATTCTTCTGCGCTTTTGCTGCGCCCGCTGCTTCATTCTTTTTTTGAAACGCTGCTTTTTTTCCGGCGGCAGGTTTTGCCAGCGTTGCCGGAGTTCCTGCCGCCGTTCCGGAGGCAGATTCCGAAACCATTGGCGTGCGCGCCGCAGTTGCTTGCGTTTTTCCGGCGGCAGCTTGCGGAATTGCTCGAATTTGTGGCGGATGCGCGCCCGCTGCTCCGGCGTCATGCGGTTCCAGGCCTTGAACCGCTTTTTCACCATGCGGCGCGCTTCCGGAGACAGGCTTGCCCAGCGCCGCGCGCCTTTTTTCAGGCGCTGCCGTTGTTCCGGCTCCAGTTCGTCCCAGCGCTTTGCGAACGGCTTGAGGACGTTTTGCTCCTGGGCAGAAAGCGCGTTCCAGTCGGTCTCATCCGCCCACGCCGCGCCGGGCAGCGTCAGCAGGGTCCACACGATCATCCCCGCCCACATCCGTTCACGATTCATCGTTGTCATCCTCATCCTTCTTCTCTTCGTCAGGTACTTCCGGCGGCGTCCACGTTTCCAGCTCCAGAGGATCCACCCAGCCGCCGTCCTCGGTCTCCCACTCACCTAAAAACTCGAGAAAATCCATCGAGGGAAGCTCGGTTTCCTCGGCCGCCGGGTCCTGCGTTTCCGGCGGCTCAGCCTGTGCCGTGACCGCGCACAGCGACAACAACAGCGCCAGCGCCAGGGGCTCACCCCGCACGGGAGTCTTCCTCCGCCAGCCAGGCGTAAAAATCCAGATCCTCATAAAATTCCAGGTGCGGGTTGGACGCCAGCAGTTCCAGGTCCTCGATCGTGCCGGGCGGCGCCGGGGGGCGGTCCTGAGTGAAGAACAGCAGTCCCGATACAAGAACCAGCGTGGCGAAGGCCAGCGCCGGCGCTGGAACGCCCCACCACTGCTGCACACGCGGCTGCCCGCGATTCGCCATCTCCCGCACCGCGTCCCGCCGCATTCCCTGAAGGCGCGAAAGGATTTCAGGACCGGTGTTTTCCTCCGCCCGGTCCAGCGCCTTTTTCGCCTTGTCCTCAAACGATCCGTCGGTCATTCATCCAGTCCCTTCAGTTGATCGCGCAACGTCTGCACCGCCCGCGCGTAATGGGTTTTCACGCTGCCTTCCGAGCACTGCATGGCCGCCGCCGTTTCCCTGACGCTCATGCCCTCCCAGGCCCTGAGCAGAAACGCCTGCTGCTGCCGCCCGGGCAAAGCGCGCAGCGCCCGATCCAGCGCTCCCGACCCGTCCGGACGCAGCCAAAGCTCGCCCGCCTCGCCGCCCGCGCGGGACGGCAGCGAATCGACCGGGTCGGCGTCGCTCTCCCGGCGTTTGTCCCACCAGCCGAACAGCACCCGGCGCAGCGCGTTTTTGCGGTGGCCGTCGCGGATCTTGTTCTGCAGGATGCGAAAAAAAAGCGGCCGCCATTCCGCCTCGGGTTTGTCCGCATAACGCCGGACCAGAGCCAGCATCGTTTCCTGCACGATGTCGAGCGCGTCCTCGTCGTTGCCCGCGGCGAACCGCGCAATATGGAAAGCACGCCGTTCAACGGAGGCCAGAAATTCGTCCATCGGCTGGGTGCCTTCCCGCATGCAACCTCATAAAGGGAACTTCCAATATTTTCGATATGTCTCCTGCAGCCAACGCGCGCCTCTTTTTTTAGCGGCGCGCGTAGCCAGACGCAATTTTCAGAGGTGCCCTCAAACGGTTTCAGGGAAACCCCCCGCCTCCCCGCAACCGCGTGCGGGGACGGGGAGCCAACGGTTCTCAGTGGCGGTCGATGCGCCGGTGCAGGCGTTTTCCCTTTCGGTCGAGCCTGCGGTCGACCCGGTTGCCCTTGCGGTCCAACTTCCGGTCGATGCGATGGCCCTTTCTATCGAGCTTCGCGTCGATGCGGTTGCCTTTCCGGTCCAGCTTCGCGTCAATCCGGTCGCCCTTGCGGTCGAGCCGCTTCGCCAGGCCGTCCTTGCCGTGCGCCTCGGCCTGGTCGGCTTTGCGGTCGAGCCAGCCGTCGATGCGGTCCCCCTTTTTATCCAGGTGATTTTCGATGCGGTCGCCCTTGCGGTCCAGATGGTTCTCGATGCGGTCGCCCTTGCGGTCGAGGTGGTTTTCGATACGGTCGCCTTTGCGATCCAGGTGGTTTTCCACCTTCTGGCCCAGATCGCCCCCCGCGGCGAAGGACGGGGGCAAAAACGTCAGCAGAACCATCGGCACCATCACGTGTTTTGTAAGCATTTTTTCCTCCTTGGTCAATAGATTCGGTTGGACTCACTGATACGTACAACGTGAACGCCGGCGATCGGTTGACACGGAAACGGAAAAAAATGTGCGGAATATGATTTTTGGGGGAAATTCAGCGGCTTGTACCGTTATTTTTTGGCTCAGGTGAATTCAAGGGAAAACCGACGCCGTCGCCAAGCCGGGATAGGGAGAGTGCTTGAGAAAATGCCTGAAGTGTTGAGAAGCGTTGAAAACCCGAAATGAAGCGGTTTTTGGAGAGATATTGCGAAGCTGGGAGAGGTTCAGTTGGGGTTGCGGGTCATGTTGATGAGGATTTTTTCGATGTTCTTCAGAGCCTTTTTGTGTTTTTCGTCCAGCTCCAGAAGTTTCTTTTTGAGACCGTTGTTGTCCAGCGTCAGCTGCGTGCAGGATTCGATCAGCTTGAGATTGGACTGCAGCGACTTGATCAGATAACCGCGGAATTTCCGCACCATCTCGCGCAGGGAATTTTCCCGCGATTCGCCGGCCCGCAGCGTCGGGTCCTGGGGGGATTCTTCCTTTTCGATCAGTTCGGATAATTTGTCGATTTCCAGGATGATGTTGTCCTTGAACGAAGCGTCGCTCGAATCGATGGCCTGGTATTTGGTCAGGGACAGGCGGACTTCCGGGGAGTTGACGATCGCTTTTTCGATCTCTTTCCACAGGCTTTCCAGTTCCCGGCGCTTTTGCTGTTTGATCGCGGATTTTTCGTTCATGCCGTCTGTCTTGTCCTTGGAAGTTAGAGGAGGTCCCGCCGGGCGGGGGGAGCGCCCGGCGGGAGAGGCTAAGAAGGAAGAAGCTCAGCTTCTTCGCTCTTGCAGACCAATCAGAAAGACCGCTCAGGCAAACCACGCATGCCTGAACACAAAAACAGTATAAAAACCGGGTATCACGAACCGATCAAGGCAAGGTCACAGCCTTGTCAATTAGAGGAATAAGCAGAAGAATTGAAAAACCGCCGGTTGAGGCGAGAGAAAAAGGGCAGGGGGGCGGGAGCGCTCAGGCTCAGTCTGGGGGCGGGTTTGCGGACAGGCCGTTGCCGTCTAATATCTGCGCCGATTCCGGAACGTCCGACGCCTTGAACACGTACGCGCCGATTCGGTGGAACACCTCCGGAGGCAGGCTTTCCATATAGAGGATGGTTTTCGTCTGTCTGGGAGACAGGGACTGCACGGGTTTGAGCAGGTTGTCCAGCAGCACGCCGCGCGCGTCGACGTATTGCAGGTCCACCACGAAATTCACCTTGCGGGCGCAGGCATTGATCAGGTCCGCATTGAGGGCGAAGTGCACGCGGCCGTATTCCTGCCTCAGGATCTTCACCGCCATGTTCTCAAACCCCACGCAGTCCGAAGCCGCCACCGGCGCGGCGCCTGCGGACAGGCAGAGCCATCCGGCGGCTAACAGCATGCGCACGGGTTTTGCGTTGCGGGAGTTCAAGGGCATCGCCTCCGGGGATCGTCATTCAACTGCCTGCACCGGCCATGCCATGAACCTGATATTTTTTGTCACAAAATTACCGCCCCCTTTTCAGGGCCTTTAAACCCACACTCCAAAGGCGGCGCGAACGGGCCTTTCCGGAAAGGTTAAGTCCTTAAAAACGTTTATGATAATTCATACATTCCGGCGGTCCAATTCCGGTAAAATAGAAGGAGAGCAAAGGACCGGCCGGGGAAACGGCGGAACGGTTCTTTGTGCAGGTCACCTGAAAAACCAGCTCAAGAGGAACTGTCATGAACGCTCCGAGACGGAAACACTTTGAGGATTTTTGGGGGATCGTGGAGAAAGAGATACACCGGCATCCGGTCATCACCGCGAACGCCTATTGCAAGTGGTTCAAGCAGGGCGTGGCGAACCGCGAACAGGTGGTGGATCTGTTCGAGCAGTTCGCGGTGTTTTCCAAATGGTTCCTGCTGGCGCAGCTCATGCGCATTTTGAACGCCACCGACCTGGAAGCCGAAACCCATGCCCGTTACATCCTGGCCAACGAGCTGGGGGTGGGCATCCAGAAAGACGGTTCCACCGAAGACCAGCCCTTTCACACCCGCTGGGCGCACATCAACTGGCTGCGCGACACCGCGAAGCCGTTGCAGCTCGATCCCAGGCGGCTGGGCGTCTGGGAAACCGCCTCGCCCTCCACCCGCGCCTTCATCAAAGGGCTGGAAGACACCTACGGCAGCAAGGAAGGCGAGATCGGCCGCGGCGCCAGCTACGCCATCGAAACCTGGGCGGCATGGGGGATCGGCGGCAGCGCCGAGGAAGAAGCCAACAATTTCTGGAAGGAGCTGATCGACGGCATCGACGGGTTCAACCAGAAACACGCACTCAAAGGCGGCGACGCAATTCCACTGGATTTTTTCCAGTTTCATTTCGAGAGCGAAAAGGGGCACGGCGACAACGTGCTCGAGGAAATGAAAGAAGCCTTCTACCGGCCCGACTTCAACGCCAAACGTTTCCTCAAAGGCGGGCACAAGGCGCTGGATGCCATCCACACCTTCTGGCTCGGCCTCGACAAGGCCCGCAAGAAGATGGAGTAGAAAATCGGAAAAAGGCGCAAAGGAAAACGTGAATAAAAAAATTCCTCAAACCATATCCCGTATTTAATAAGTGAGCGCCGGGCTATGCCCGGCCTGCACCCTCCGGGGGGAGGTCAAGCGAAGCTTGACGACCCTCCTTGTAATCAGTTTAATGAGGAAGTGCAGAATTTGTTCTGCCACCCGCTCATTTAAATACCGGAGGTGGCTTGAGGACTAAGGTGAGGGGGGAAATCCGTTCATTGGCTTTGCGCGAGCTCCCGATTTTTCCGTTTTATCCCGTGCGTCCTGGCAAGATTTCGCCATTCTGCTTCTCGTAAAAATATAGGAAAAATTCTGACAAAAAAATCAGCCTTCACCCGATAGGGTGGGGCGGTGGGATTTTTTTAGAATAAGGGAAACCACGGCAAAGCATCCATGAGGACAAGCCGCCATGTCGTTTCCCGTCAAAAAAGATTTCGTATTCGGTGAATTCACAGACACGGACTGGCAACACGATCCGGATTTCATCCGCCTGCGTTCACCGTTCACCCATCTGCACCTGCTGGGAGACGCGCTTCCGGAAATGCCCCGCGACGAAACCGTTCTGTATCTGAATTCGTTCGCCAAAAAACATTTCGAGATGCAGGCGCACGTCGCCTCTCCCGTCTGCTTCCGCAACGATTCCGATTTCGCCATCCTGCATTTTTCGATTCTGTCCACCCGCGCTCAAAAGGAAGTGTTTCGGCTGAATCTGCTGCGCCCGAAAAAAAACATCCAGCTTGAATTCGTGCAGGAAGGCAGATACAACTTCTGCTACTGGATTTCAGGAGCGAAAAAGAAGGAAAGCAAGACCGTGCACCTCACCGCCCGGCCGCGGAACATCACCCGGCCGCCGCACAACTTTTCCCTGCCGCCGCAGCGGTTTTAACGTTACCCCCTAACGGACGGTTCCCTTTTGCGGCGGCAGGAGCCGCGGCACTCATTCCTTTTTCTTGAGCCGCTTGCCGATCTCACCCGCCAGCCGCCGCATGCCCGGCGAGGATTCGGTGACGATCGCGTCGATCACGTATAGGTTTTTTTTATCATCCAGCGCCTTGGCCACCGCGTTTTCGAATTCACTCAGCGTCGCCACCTTCACGCCCTTGCCGTAACCGATCAGCCCGCACACGCCGCTGTAATCCCATTCGTTGATGTCGTTGAACTTGCCTTCCAGAATCACGCGCTCGGTTTCGTAGCCGCGGTTGTTGATCACCAGCACGATGGGCGCGAACGCCAGCTTCTTGAATGTGGAAAGCTCCGTGCCCGTCATCTGAAACGCCCCGTCCCCGACCAGGATCAGAGGCCGTGTTTCCGGCGAGGCGCAGTTCACGCCCAGCGCCGCCGGCACCGCGAACCCCATCGTCGTGTAGAACGCCGAAGCGAAAAACGCCGTCTGGTCCGGAACCTTGAGTTCCGCCGCCGCGAACAGGCAGTCCCCCGTGTCCGCCACCACCGAAACGTCCGGCGTGAGCTTGCGGTTGAGCACGGCGATCATCGACTCCATGGTCAGGGCCGAGCCGGGGTCGGCATTCTCCGCCGCCTGGGATGTTGCTTCCGCGACCGGGACGGCTTTGCCGAATTTTTTGGAGGAACCCGCGCGCCACGCCGTGGCCAGCCCGGTTATAAAGTCCTTCAGCGTGATGCCGGAGAAACTGTGGTGCTTGATCGACACCTGCCCGTGCTTGGCGCGCACCATGTGCCTGGGGTCCAGCGTCGCTGTGTACATGCCCAGGTTGATGTCCGTGAACATGACCCCCAGCGTGAGCAGCACGTCCGAGGATTCGATGACCTGCCGCGTCGCTTCGCCGCACACCTGTCCCTGGTAGACGCCGAGATAAAGGGGATGCGATTCGCGGATCACCGATTTTCCCATGATCGTCGCGGCCACCGGCAGCTGCGTCGCCTCCACCAGCTGCACCAGCTCGTTCTGGATGCGGTGCCGGTGCACCTCCACCCCCGCCAGGATGGCGGGCGCGTCCGCCTGCAGCAAAAGGTCCATCGTCTCCGCCAGCGCTTCCTTCAGCGCCTCCGCGTCGCTTTCGGGCGCGCGCTGCAGTGCCGTGGCGGCCTGTTCCAGCGGAAACACTTCCTTGTCGATGAGGTCGCGCGGCAGTTCCAGGTATCCCGGTTTTTTCTGCGCCCACACATTGCGCAGCACGTGGTCGATCTGCCGCGGCGCGAGGAACAGATCGTTGAGCGCCGCGCCGGACACGGTGAAGTTCTCGAAAATATTCATCTGCGCATCCTGCAACCCGAAGCTGTGGTGGATGAGCGGGTTGCGCTTTCTCTCCTCCACGCCGGGCGCGCCGCTGATCAGCAGCACCGGCGAGGATTCCGCGTTGGCGCCGGCGATCGGGTTGACCGTGCTGAGCGCGCCGACACCGTGCGTCACCAGCACCACGCCCATGCCCTTGTTGCGGCGCGCGTAGCCGTCGGCCGCGAACCCGGCCGTGTCTTCGCGGGTGGTGCCGACGAAGGCGATGCGTCCGTCGGTTTCTAAAAGCTTGCAGAAGCTCAGGCTGAAATCCCCCGGCACGCCGAACACGTGGCGCACGCCGAGGCCGTACAGCCGGTCGATCAGATAAGAGCCCAGGGTCGTCGTTTTGCTGGACATGCTGCCTCCTAGCCAGGCGTCTCGCCTGCTTGGTGGTTCGTTCGAGCGGGATCGTTTGCCTTAGGTTTCGGCGCCGTTGCCCGCTCCCGGCGAATGGCATCGTATTCAGCCAGGCAATCCGCATTGGCGAGCGCGCTGACATTGGCCGCGGGTTTGCCCAGAAAAAGATCGCGCACCGTCAGCTCCACTTTTTTCCCGTTCAACGTTTTCGGAATTTCCTTGACGCCGTAGATTTCCTGCGGAACGTGACGCGGCGTGGCCTCCGCGCGGATCGTGCTCCGGATCTCCTGCTTGAGTTCGGGGTCCAATTCGATCCCATCCTGCGGCACCACGAACAGCAGCATGCGGATGTCTCCGTCTTCCTCAAGACCGATCACCAGGCTGTCGAGGACCGCCGCCATGTTTTCCACGATGCGGTAGATCTCCGCCGTGCCGATGCGCACCCCGCCGGGGTTGAGCGTCGCGTCGCTGCGGCCGTAAACCAGCACGCCGCCGTGATCCTTGATCTTGATGAAATCGCCGTGGATCCACACGCCCGGCACCTGCGTGAAATAAGCGCGTCTGTAGGCTTCCTGATCCGGGTCGTTCCAGAACGCCACCGGCATCGAGGGCGCGGGTTTGCGGCACGCCAGCTCGCCCTTGCGGTTGATCACCGGCTGGTTGTCCGCACCCAGCGCCACCACGTCCATCCCCAGGCCCAGGCACTGGATCTCGCCTTCCCGCACCGGCAGGATGGGATTGCCCAGCATGAAGCAGGAAATGATGTCCGTGCCGCCGCTGATCGAGGAGAGCTGCACGTCGGACTTCACGTGCCGGTACACCCAGCGGAAGCTGTCCACATCCAGCGGTGCGCCGGTGGACAGGATCGTTCTGAGGTTTGGAAACCGGCTCGCGTCTTTCGGCTCCAGGCCCTGTTTCTGGTTCTGCGTGAGAAATTTCGGGCTGGTGCCGAACACCGTGATTTCCGCTTCGTCGATCAGGTCCCACAGGGCCTTCAGCGAAGGATGACCCGGCGAACCCTCGTAGAGCACGATGGCGGCCTGCTGCGCCAGCGCCGAGACCAGCCAGTTCCACATCATCCAGCCGCAGGTGGTGAAGAAGAACACGCGGTCATCCGGGCCGATGTCGGTGTGCAGCGCGTGCTCCTTGTGGTGCTGCAGCAGCGTGCCGCCCGTCCCGTGCACGATGCATTTGGGCAGGCCAGTGGTGCCCGAGGAATACATGAGAAACAGCGGGTGATCGAACGGCACCGCGCGGTACTCAAACGATCCCGAATTCCCCGATGCCAGGAATTCTTCCCAGGTGAACACCGAGGCAAAGCGGATTTTGTTTTTATCGAACGCGGGATCGAGGAACGGGATCACCACGATGTGCTCAAGACCCTTGACTTGTTCCGCCAGCGCGTTGAGGGTGTCTATGAGCGGAAAGGCCTTGCCGTTGTAGGTGTAGCCGTCCGCCGTGATCAGGATTTTCGGAGCGATCTGTCCGAACCGTTCGACGACGCCGCGCGCGCCGAAATCGGGAGAGCAGGAACTCCACAGCGCGCCCTGGCTGGCGGCCGCCAGCATGGCGGCGACGGTTTCGGGAATGTTGGGCAGGTAGCCCGCGATGCGGTCGTTTTGCGTGATCCCGGCCTGTATCAATGCGCGGGCGCAGCGTTCAACCATCTGTCTGAGCTCGCCGTAGCTCAGCGATGCCAGCGGCCGGTTTTCCACCTTGCTCAGGATCGCTATTTTGTCGTCGGCAGCCTGAAGCAGGTTTTCCGCGTAGTTCAACGTTGCGCCCTTGAACCAGCGCGCGCCGGGCATTTCCAGCGAGGACAGAACCCGTTTGGCCTTGTGGTGGTAGAGGATGCCGGATTGACGGTTGTAGAAGTCCCAGAAGTCGGTCAATGCATCGACAGACCAGGCGTGCAGTTCCTGGTAGGTGGCGTGTCCCAGGGAATATTCGTCGTTCACCGCCTGGAGAAATCGCTGCATCTTGCAATTCTGCAGGCGGTGGTTGTCCGGTTGCCAGAGGATTTCACTCATGTCCGCCTCCTCGGCTTTGTGCGGCGTGAAAAAACGTCAGTCCGTTTCGATGATCACGGCGATGGCTTCGCCGCCGCCGATGCACAGGCTGGCGAGGCCCCGTTTGCGGTTTTTTACCTTGAGCGCGTTGAGCAGCGTCACCAGAAGACGCGCGCCCGTCGCGCCGATCGGATGGCCCAGCGCGATCGCGCCGCCGTGCACGTTGACCTTTTCCGGGTTCAGGTTCAGTTCGTCGTTGACCAGGAGCGACGCCGCCGCGAACGCCTCGTTGATTTCAAACAGGTCGATGTCTTCGATCTGCATGCCGCATTGCCTGAGGACCTTCCGGATCGCCCCCACCGGCGCGATGGAAAAGTCCGCCGGCGACTGCGAATGCGAAGCGTGGCCGATGATGCGCGCGATCGGCGTGTGCTCAGACGACTCTTTGCCCAGCACCAGCGCCGCCGCGCCGTCGTTGATCTTGGCGCCGTTGCCCTTGGTGAGGGTTCCCGTTTCCGGGACGAACACGGGACGTAAAAAGGGGAAGCGGTCCAGCTCTTCGGCGTAGGGCTGCTCGTCCTTTTCGATCCATTCGGTTTCGCCGCTGCGCAGTGTGCGGCCGACCGGGACGATCTCTTTGGCGAAGATTCCTTTTTCCACCGCCGCGCGCGCACGCGTGTAGCTGGCGATGGCGTATGCGTCCTGGCTTTCCCGGCTGACGCAATGCCGCGCCGCCAGCGCGTCGGTGAGCTCGCCCATGTGGCGGTGCTCGTGCGCGTCCAGCAGCCCGTCGTGGATCAGGCTGTCGATCATCTTCGTGTCGCCCAGCTTGTGTCCCGCGCGCAGCTGCGGCAAAAGATAAGGCGCGCGGCTCATGTTTTCCATGCCTCCCGCCACTAGGAACTCCGCTTCACCGAGGGCGATGGACTGGCCGGCAAAGATCATCGCCTGCAGCGCCGAGCCGCAGACCCGGTTGACCGTGACCGCGCCGATGCTTTCGGAAAGCCCGCTCCGCATCGCCGCCTGCCGGGCCGGGGCCTGTCCGAGTCCCGCCGCGATGGCGTTTCCCATGAACACCCCGCCGATGGCGTCGCCCGGCACCCCGCTGCGTTTCACCGCTTCACGGATCGCCGCCGCGCCCAGCTCCGGCGCGGGGATGTCCTTGAACGCGCCGTTGAACTTGCCGATCGGCGTGCGCACCGCGCTGTAGATGCAGGCGTGTTTCATATCAGGCTCTCATTTTTTCGGCACCGTGGCCCGCGGCAGGCGGAACCGGTCCGTCGTCTTGCTGTAAAGGTCGGCGCCCATGCGGCCCACGTTGTTGAGGGTTTCCGGGTCGAGGCCCCGTTTCCAGTCCTGCGCGCTGAGATTTTTTGACAAAAGGATTTCTTTTACGTTTCCCAGCACCAGCGTGCCGACGCCCGCGCCTTCCCCGAGCGTCACCGTCTGGTTGAGCTCGCAGATGAGCTGCACCGGGCTGTCGGCGATCAGCCGCGGCTCGCCCGCGCCGCGCTCCACGAACGCGACGCCCGCTTCGGTGAATTCGTCCACGCCGTTTTCGAACGGAGCGGAGCTGTTGTTGGCTTTCTCCGCCGTGTCGAACGACACCCGTCCCACCACGTAGCGGCGCGTCGCTTCGATGTTTTTCAGAGTGTCCTTCTTCGATCCGTCGCGGTTGAAGAAAATCGAGTTGGAAATCACCGGCGGGTTCATCGAGCAGATGTTGAAATAGCTGAACGGCGCCAGGTTGTGCTCGCCCTGCCCGGACACGCTGGAGATCCAGGCGATCGGCCTGGGCTGCACGATGGAGTTCATCAGGTGGTACACGTCCACCCAGAACTGCTCATTGGGATCGATGGCGTCAAACTCCGAATGCACCGTCATGACGGATTTTCCTTCCAGCTTTCCGGGTAAGCGGCGTCCTCCAGCGCTTTGCTGTCTTCGGTCAGCGTCAGCGGGTCGAACGTGTCCACCATCACCGCCTGCTCCTCGGTTTCCTTGCGCCCGATCGCATTTTCGTACGCGCCCGGATGCGGGCCGTGCGGGATGCCCGAAGGGTGATAGCTGATCGAGCCGCGGCCGATGGTGCGGCGGCTGGTGAAATCCCCGGAAACGTAGAACAACAGTTCGTCGCAGTCCACCGACGAATGGTAGAACGGGCACGGCACCGCGTTGGCGTCGAAATCCAGCGGCCGCGGCAGAAAGCTCATGACCGCGAACCCCGGTCCCGAAAACGTCATGTGTGAGGACGGCGGCAGGTGCACGCGGCCCGTCTTGGGCTGAATGCGGTCGAGGTTGAGGGCCACCGGGTAGACATGTCCGTCCCAGCCTGCGAGCTTGAAATAATTGTCCGGGTAGCGGGTGCGCGTGAAGCGGCCCTGCCGCTTGCGCACGATGGCCGCCGCATCGTCCGATTCGAACAGCGCCGCGTTCCACTGCGGAATTTTGAAACCGCGTTCCGAATACGGCGCCTCCATCGTCAGCTGCCCCTGCGCGTTCCTGTATTCCGGCGGGATTTCCAGGCCGTGCCGGGCTTCCACATAGAGAAGACGCGGCCGCCCCTCGAAGCGGAAGCGGTAGGGACAGGATTTCGGCAGCCACAGATAATCCCCTGCAACCAGCTCGATGTTGCCGAACAGAGACTCAATCGTGAGCGCTCCCTCGAACAGGAAGAACAGCTCGTCGCCGTCGTTGTTGGCGAAAAAGCTATCTTCCTGGATTTTCGGGTGGCACAGCCCGTAGGCGATTTTATCGTTGAACGCCAGAATTTTTCGGCCGTCGATGAAATTCGCTTCCGCCGCGTACAGATCGCTTTTGAAGTGGCGCCGCAACAGGCCGTCCTCCTGCCGCGCCGCCGCCTTCGCCCATTGCGGCGCCGGGCACGCCTCGTTCGCGTACTCGTTCGTCGGCGGATGGTGCAGGTAGAGAATGGAAAAGCAGTCCGCGAACCCCTCGCGGGTGAAGCAGTACTCGTTGAGCAGCCGGCCGTTTGCGCGCTGCGCGGTGTGGCGCAGGGCGGGAAGCTGGCCGAATTTTTGATAACCGATCATGGTTCACCCGATCCAGTGCGTCAGTTTGCCGATGGACTCGATTTCCAGCACCACCTTGTCGCCGGTTTTCAAAAACCGGTCCAGTTCCAGTCCGCAGCCGGTGCCCACCGTGCCGCTTCCCAGAATGTCGCCGGGATACAGCGTCTGGAATTCCGACGCGAAGGCGATCATCTGCTCGAAGGTGTAGTGCGCGTCGCCGCTGTTGCCTTCCGACCAAATCTCGTCGTTCACCCAGGCCCGCATGGCGAGATCGCGCGGGTTCTCGATCTCATCGGGCGTCACCACCCACGGCCCCAGTCCGTTGTTGAAGTCCTTCGCCTTCGCCGGTCCCAGCCCCACGCGCATGATCTTTGCCTGCAGCTCGCGCGCGGAAAAATCGTTCAGGATGGTGTAGCCGCCGATGCAGTCTTTCGCCTGTTCGGGCGTCACCTTGTGGCAGGGTTTTTTCAGCACCACCGCCAGTTCCAGCTCGAAATCCTTTTTGTTCTCGCCGCCGGGAAACACCACCGTCGAGCCGTCGCCGCTGAAGCAGCGCGTCGATCCGTTGTACCACACCGGATACTGGTACCATTCCGGCGGCACGTCCAGCCCGCGTTTGCCGCGCGCGGTCTTCACATGCTGCTCGAAGCTGTAAAAATCCAGGTACGCCCCCGGCGCTTCGATGGGCGGCAAGAGGGTCAGTCCCTCCAGCGGGACCGGCGTCTGCCGCAGGATTTTTTTGCCCGGGTCCTTGCCGCCGGTCAGCGCATCCAGAGCCTCCGTGGTGGTCATGTCGATCAGGGGGTAGACCCTGTCCTCAAACAAAAGACCGTGCTCCGCATTGCCGTTGCGGGCCAGAAAGCGCAGCAGTCTCACAGGCCGGTCTCTTGCATTTCGATGGCTTCGAACAGCGCCCGGAAATTGCCTTCGCCGAAGCCGTCGTGACCCCGGCGCTGGATGACTTCATAGAAAAACGGTCCCGCCTGATCCTCCTGGTACAGCAGCGATGCGTCCTTGAGGAAAATCTGCAAAAGGTAGTTGCCGTCCTTGCCGTCCACCAGAATGCGCTGTTGCTTCAACGCGTCCAGATTTTCCTGCAGCGGACCCATGCGGTTTTTTTCGATCCGCTCCGGCAGCATATCGTAATACGTGTCCGGCGTTTCCAGAAATTCGATGCCGCGTTTTCGCATCGCGTCCACCGTGCCGATCAGGTCCTTCACCGACAGCGCCACGTGCTGCACGCCCGCGCCGTGGTTCTTGTTGACGAAGGTCTGGATCTGCGACTGATTGAAATGCGGATACAGCGGTTCGTTGACCGCGAATTTCGTCTGCGATCCCGGGTCCCACATCACTCTCGAAGACAGGCCGGTGCCTTTTTTGCCGGACTTGTAGTCCGGAGTGTGGAAGGCCACGGTCCAGAACGTTTCAAACCCCATCACGTGTTCGAAAAAACTGCAGATCGGAAAGATCGTGCGCGCGTTGACCGTCATGTGGTCGATGCGCTGAAACGTGGACAGAACCCCCGGCGTTTCATCCGTCTTTTCGAACATGGGGATGTCGCTTTCCTCTCCCTCGATTTCCAGAAAGGAAAATTCGAGAAAGCCGATCGGCGTTGCGATGGTGACGAAGCGGTGCACGCTGCTGTCGGAGCGCACTTCCTTTTCCCCGTGCACGAACGTCGCGTCGTGGGCTTTGAGGTACTCCACGGTTTTTTTCAGGTCCTTCACCTTGAAGGTGACCGTGCGGACGCCGGGGCACAGCATCTTCAGATACTGCGCGGTGTAGCTGTGCGAGGAAAGCGGGCAGGTGAGGAGCACGCGAAAGTCCCCCGCGCTGAAATAGATGCCGCGGCTGCTGAACTTCTGCTCCCACTGGGACGTGGAGCGGTGCGTTTCAGCCAGGCCCATCTTCTCGATATAAAAGTCCCGGCTGCGGTCAAAAAAATCGACCACAAATTCGAAGCTGAAAATTTTTTCAATCCCTAACGCCGAATTTAGCTGCATGGGTCACCTCTGACGGGGGATCGTGAAATGGAACGCCAGACACGAACGGCGGTTCAAGGCCGGTTGAAAAAAGTGTCCGTCTATTTAGATGATCGGTGCGGGGCAGGGGATTCTACTGGTAAGCGCCGCGTTGTCAGTGATTTAAATTGAAGCGTCAAAGGGTTGTGAGTGCATCCCCTCCCTCAAGTATAAAACCGGCAACGAATATTTCAATGCCTTTAGCGGGAAAATCGGGTGCGGCGCGCGCCGGGGCAGGCTCAAGGGCCGCGGTGCGGACACCCGCGCTGCCAGTTTGGGCCTGTGGAATGCGGCGGTCCGGACCGTCATTCCGTTTTGTTAATGCCCGCATCGCCGTTCGGGTGGGTCAGCGTCCAGGTCAGCCGCTCGTCGATGTCCTGCAGCTGATTGATGGCGTCTCCCAGCTCGTGGATCAGGCCGCCCGCGCCCACCAGGTCCTCCGAGTTCATGCTTCCCGAGCTGATCATCAGGCTGCCGATGGCGGACAGGCCGCGGCCGAACCAGCGCGTGGTTTCGCGCACGTGTTCCAGGGTCTGTTCCAGTTCGTGTTTCTTCTCTGCGTTCAGGTGCCCCTGCTGGTTGATCAGATTGCTGAAGTACGTCTGATCCGCCAGATGGATGAAACTGCCCACATAGCCGCTGCCTTCTCTCCAGCCGTTGATTTTATCTTTAGACTCCGACATGGACTCCCTCCAAAAATGAATTTCCGGTTTTGTGTGAACTGCGCCCGTATTTGGATTCGCTGACAGAAAAACCCTTCAACCCGGTGTCCCCGGCGATGGGCAACGATGCACCGCACCGCGAGTGGGCGGTTTCCCCCTTTTCGCCCTGCAACAGGACCGGTCTGCCTGGCAAGATATATCGTTTTATTTCGGATGATGTTGGTTCGTGGATGCCGTGGCTTCAGACCAGGATCGATCGAAAGCATGGGTGAAGACTTTCGCTGGAAGAAAAACGTCCCCGACACTATAGCATCAAACTCGAAGCCGATGTGAAGCCGCTTTCACGCCGCGGTGCAGCCAGCGCAGAGGGCGATTGGTTTTGAATCTTTTAGAAACCGCGCGCCGGGGAAAAATTTTTTTTGCGGCTGCGTGTGGGTTTAAAACGATTGTCGGGAACGGACGGCGAGCACAACGTAGCGCTACTGTCTGTCGGATAACTCGGTTTCATGCAGTCCGGCAGGGCAGGGCGGGAAAAGAGACTGTGCGTCACTGGGCCGAGCGGTGCACCTCGTGACCGATCCGGTAGGTGGTGTCGGATATCCAGAAGATCGGGATGTGTTCCGGAAAACGCGTCCTGCGGTTGAAGAAAGTCGATTGCAGATCCGTGACGGACAGGTTTTGCGTGTGGTACAGGTTCGCGCCGCACAGGATCGCGCCTCTGAGCAGCGACTGCGAGAGGTCGCAGCGGCTGAGGTCCGCCTCCGTCAGGTCCGCGCCGATGAGGTTCGCTCCCTTGAGGTCGGCCCCCATCAGGTTGGCGCGCAGAAAATCCGCCTTGCAGAGCTTGGCGTCCTTAAGGTTCGCGCCCAGCAGGTTCGCCGCGATGAGGCTCGCGCCGATGAGGTTGGCCCCGGTGAGGTCGGCGTCGATCAGCACCGCGCGCGTCAGGTTGGCGCCGCTCAGGTCCGCGTTCGTGAGATTGGCGTCGATCAGATTGGTTTTCCTCAGATTGGCCTTGGCGAGATTGGCGCTTTCGAGCGAGGCCCGGATGAAGTTGCGGGAAGTGAGGTCCTGGCCGCTGTAATCGATCAGTGTGCTGCGTGCCGGGACGCGGCGTTTGACGTCGAGAGGGACGGGCATCGGCATTTCCTTTCCTCCACGGGAAAGATGTTATTTGAATGCCTTTTCTAATGGTCCACTTATAGTACATTTTTTCAGAGTGCGGAACATTATTTTTGGAAAAATTTTTCAGGACACCTCTTCGCAGTCGAACGAATCGTCTTCCGACCATTCAACCTTGAGGTATTCAGGCAGCCGCGTTTCCTTGTCGATGATGGCGTATGTGATCTGCTCGCAGCACAGGTTCTTGGTTCCGCTGAGATCGGCGCCGCACAGGTTGGCATCGAGAAGCTCCGCGCCTTCCAGGTCCGCTCCCGTCAGAGTGGCCTCGTTCAAAAAGGCGTCGCTGAGATCGGCGCCGCTCAGGTTGGCGCCGCTCAGGTCGGCTTCGCTGATCACCGCCTTGACCAGCGTGGCGTCCTGAAGATTGGCGTCCTTCAAATTGGCGCGGATCAGATACGCGCTGGTGAGGTCGGCGTCACACAGGTTCGCCTGGCTCAGGTTCGCCTGCATCAATTTGGCATCGCTGAGGTCCGCGCCGTTCAGATCCTCTTTTGATTTCTCGATTTCGATACGTTTTAAAATCCAGTCTTCCAGCATCGTGAAATTCTCGGAATGCTTCCAATTTCAGGGTTCGTCTCCCAGCCGCGCGGACCGGTCTCCAGGCGGTGAAAACCTGGAAAGCCATTATAAAGCAACGGTTCCCGAAAATTCCGTGAAAAATGTAAGTAATTATTTTGCCTGCAAATACACGGCCGGAACGTTGCGTGGGGGCGGCCGGGGGCCGGACTGAACAAAGGGCGTCAGGGTTCCCGCTTTGAAAGGCGCGGCTTTTTGGTGAAGAAAATCGTCACCGTTTCCGGCTGCAGTTTCTTGGTGGCCCCCTTGGGGACATCGAAAATCAGCGGGATGCACAGCCAGACGCAATCCAGAATCACCGCCTTGGTGTCGGTTTTCGGAAAGATGTGGGTGTTGAGGGTTTCGTGTCCGGGGGTCATCGCCGTGATCAGATGATGCCGGTTTCTCGCGAGCGGGATGCTGACCGGTGTCATGAACGAGGAGCCGGGCAGCGTGTCCACGGTGATTTTGGCATGATTGGGAACCGTGTGGATGGTCACCATCTGGGTCGGACCGTTGATGGACCCTGCGCATCCTGTGAGCCACAGGGAAAAGAGGAAAATACCCGCAAGTCTGATGATAGGGTTCATGCGTTTCACCGTGGCTTCGATAAAGGATGCGCCTAAGATCAACGTGATTGGAATATTCAGATGCAACAGGATCTAGTTTCTGAGTTATCAAATATTGGGGAGAGATTCAAATCGTTTTTTTGTAACTGGAAATCGGCGTGGGTTTTTTGGTGGATGATTGCGATTTGGGAGGAGGCGTTTTCGCTTTGTTTCCCAGACGGTCGTTGAAGTAGCGGAGCCATTGATTCATCTCGCCGATGGACTGTGCCTGCAGTTCCAGGATTTGATTTTGCCGCTTGAGTTCTTTAAAACAATTGTGCGCCTGCTTCTGCGCCTGAAATAAAAACAGAAGCACCAGGACGAGCGCGAACACGATCAGAAAAACAACAACCAGCATTCCGGCGGCGGTCTCGGGTTGAATCAGTTGTGGGGGCACCATTGAACGGTTTCCTTTGACGGCGGTTCCGCTCCCGTTTTCGGAAGCCGAATCGCACGGGCTTTTAATAGAAGCGTTTATAAAGGTAATGCATACGGCCCGATCTGTCTCGAAAATTTTTACGCAGGATCGTTGCCGCCGACACCTTCCAGCGGACAGGCCTTAAGTTTGAAGTTATCACATTGATTTTATTTTGCTTAAAAATTTTTCGGCGGATGGGAAATCGGCGGATACATGGAAAGTGAGAGTGATTTGGGCCGGGTGTCCGGTTGGCTTTGGGTCATACACAACCCCACTGCGGGCCGCAGCGCCCGCCTGCTCGAGCCTGTGCTGCAAAGGCTGGAGGAGAAGGGCTTTGTCATCGAACTGAAGCGGACGCAGAAGATCCGGGACGCTGAGGACCTGGCGCGCGAGGCGGTGCAGTCTGCAAGCTGCGACACGGTGATCGCCGCCGGCGGCGACGGCACCATCAACGAAGTGGTGAACGGCCTGCTGGGATCGCCGCTGCCGCTCGGCATTTTCCCTCTGGGAACGGAGAACGTGCTGGCGCGGGAAATCGGTTTGCAGCCCACGGTGGACGCGATGGCGGACTGCATTGTCAAAGGACACGCGGTTTCCGTTCAGGTGGGGCTGTTGAACCGGCGCGCGTTCCTTTTGATGGTGGGGGTGGGGCTCGACGGCCGCGCCGTGCGCGATGTGCGGCCGGGCTTGAAAAAAAAGACCGGCAAGCTGGCGTATGCGGTTTCGGTGCTCGAACAGATCCTGTTTCATCCCCCCAAAAAGCTCAGCGTCGAGATCGATGGAAAAACCTACGCCGCCACCTGGGTGGTGGTCTCAAACGCAGCCTATTACGGAGGCATGGTGCGCCTCGCTCCCGGCACCAGCCTCAGCCGCGAGGGGTTCACGGTGTCTCTTTTCGCACGCGAGGGAAGATGCGGCGCGTTGCTCGATCTGGCCGCGTTCGCGGCCCGCCGCTGGCTGCAAAGCCGGGTGACCCAGGTGCAGGATGCCAGGGACATCCGCATCACAGGCGATGCGGAAGAACCCGTCCAGGCGGACGGAGACCTCGCCGGCACGCTGCCCGCCAGAATCCTTGCGGCTCCGGAACCGCTCAAACTCCTGATTCCCGAAAGCCGGGATCGGTCGGCGCCGAATCAGGAGGCCTGAATCCGGTAAAAATAGTCGCCGAGTTTGAACCAGCCGCCGTTTCTCACCACTCCCAGAAAGCGCTTGAGCTTATCTTCCGGTATTTCAGGGAAAATGCTTCCCGTCAATTCCTCGTGAGAGATCTCTTCCCAGAACGATTGGTCCGCGGAACGCTCGATTTTAAATGCAGAGATGTCTTCCATTTCGATATTGAACCGGTCCGTCACCATTTCCGCCTCCTGCGATAATACGCCTGTTTGGTCTATTTATTCTGCGTTGCCAACCTCGGGCCGGTTTGCTAACCTAAGCGATCCCCAGTGATCCGCCGCCGCGCCGCGCTTTTGCGGAAGGCAGGCAACATGCAACCCGGTGATCGGTGAAACCATGCTTCTGGCAATCGATGTCGGCAACACCAACAATGTGATCGGCCTGTTCTCCGGCAAAAAGCTGCTGACCCACTGGCGCATCCGCACCGAGTGGAACCGGACCGCCGATGAATACTGGGTCCTGATCAAGGAATTCATCCTGCTCAACCAGGTGGAAGCGGAAACCATCGATGACATCATTATAGCCTGTGTGGTCCCGCCTTTGGTGCCGAACCTCAAGGAAATGGCGAAAAAATACTTTTCCTGCGAACCCGTGATCGTCGGCCCCGGCATCAAAACCGGCATCTCCATCCTCTACCGCAATCCCGCCGAGGTGGGCGCCGACCGCATCGTCAATTCCGTCGCCGCCTACGAAAAATACGGCGGTCCGCTGATCATCATCGATTTCGGCACCGCGACCACCTTCGACGCCGTGTCCGAAAAAGGCGAGTACCTGGGCGGGGTCATTTTTCCCGGCGTGCAGATTTCCATGGACGCGCTGTTCGAAAAGGCGGCGAAGCTGCCCCGCATCGAGATGAAAATCCCCGACCGCATCATCGGCCGCTCCACCGTGGAAAGCATCCAGTCCGGGGCCGTGTACGGGTTTGTGGGCATGATCGAATCGCTGGTGTGCAAAATCCGCGAAGAGCTGGGGCCGAAGGCGCGCGTCATCGGCACCGGCGGCATCGTCGACTGGATCGCCGGCAAAACCGACGTCATCGAAACCGTCGATCCGTTTCTCACGCTCGAAGGATTGAGAATCATTCACGAACGCAACCGGGAACGCTGAACTGTTTGGAAAGTGCCGCTACGCGTAAAGTGGGAAAGGAAACACCGGCTTCTCTTAAATAGCGTTGGACTGGATCATAACAAGGAGGAGACAAGTATGACCAACATTCGAGAAAGCCGGTGCCGTGTCCGGTTAAATTAGAAATGAACTCACTTCTTTTTTCTGGGGGTGGACTTTGTGATGAAAAGACGCACCATTCTGTGGTCGTCGTCGATGTCCGAAATCGTGTACCCCTGCTTTTTTGCCCAGGCTTTGAACGCGTCGGTGAAGTTCTTCTTTCGATCCAGAATGATCTCCAAGGCGCCGTTTTTTTTGATGCCTGAAAACGCCTTGGACGTTTCCTGGAACGCGTTGAAAAAAGAAAGACCACGGATATCCAGAGTTTTAAACATCGCCATAACGGGTGTACCTCCAATCTTAAAAAACGCTCAAGCCCCCCTTTTATCGATGCAGACAGTTTAAAAAATCAAGATTAAGGACCGGTTAACGGCCCATTAATTTTTTTTAATTTTACTTCGGCATATCGGATATTGTTTTTGAACCCGGTCTGCCGCGATTTCGTCAAGGGCTTGTTTCAAAAGTCCGATTGGGCGAACAAGCCGGCGGCTTTTTCCCGCAGCCGATGCGCCCGCCGCAGGATTTTCACGCAAAAACGGATCACAGGGTATCCCCAAAGCATTTGCATTCGATGAGCCGCGGGTGATATGCATCCTTGCAAAATCATTTGAGGATGCATTCGAATCGTTGCTAGAATGCGGCATGGATTCCGCGTTCAATCGGGAATCGCGCCCGCTCGTTTAAGCGGCCGCAACCGGAAAAAGGAAGGTTTTTTTTTTCATTATTTTTGGAGCCGAAACCGATGGGAGTCACGAGCGGCGGGAATTCGGAATACGAAGACCCGACACCCACATTCGAAGAGAAGCAGGCTAAGCTTAAAGAGACCATCGAGTCCGAGCTGAAGAACGACCCCGAAACCCTGAAGCTCACCGGCCGCTATCTGGCGACGGACGAGGTGACCATCCTTGCAAATTTCGATCGGGTGCGGACGGTGAAAAAACTCGACCTTTCCGACAACCAGATCAACGATGAGGCGCTGAAGATTCTGTTCGAGTCCCCCCACCTTGCCGGGGTCGAAACCCTCAACCTGGATATCAACTTCCTCACCGATGAAGGGATGCTCGCCATCGCAAAATCGGCCGAGGTCGCCATCGTCAACCTCAAAACCCTGACCCTGTCCGACAACAAGCTCACCGACGCATCGCTCGCGGAGTGGGTGCATTCGGATCATTTCCAGCGTCTCGAACGGCTCGACGCGGGCTGGAATCAGGTCGGCAACGCCACCGCAAAAGCCCTGGCCCAACCCGGCGCCTTGAAAGCCCTGCGCGTGCTGGAGCTGGAACGCAGCTACCTCGATGCGGAAGGGATTCGGGAATTTTTGCAGGGCGAGGTGGCCGGACGGCTGGAGGAACTCAACCTCACCGCCAACAAACTCAACGACGAAGCCGCCCAGGTGCTGGCAGAGTGCCCCAATCTCAAATCGCTCAAAATCCTCAGGCTGTCCCAGAACCTGATCGGCGACCCGGGCGCCAGAGCACTGGGAGAGTCCACCCAGCTTACGGGGTTGACCCATCTTTATCTGGGGCGGAATTATTTCGGTCCCGAAGGCGGCAAAGCGGTGTACGAAACCAAGACCTTAAAGAACCTCAAAGTCCTCATGCTGCAGGAAGGCGTCGAAACAACGCCGGGACTCGTCAACTACTCCCGCCCCGAGCTGCTCAGGCCGGAAGATCCTTAAGCGCACCGGGGCCCCTGGGCGCTTCCCGATGAGCCCTGCCTGATCCTGCCGCGCCGTTTAGCGCCGCGTTCGATTCAGAAAATTTTCAGTGTTTCCAGGCGGGTGAGTTTTTTCGATTCCCGCAACGCCTGTTTGGCTTCCTCGGATTTGATGCGGTTGCCGCCCAGATGCAGGTAGGTCAGGTTGGCGAGCGTGTCGGACTCGGCCAGAGCGAACGCCCCTTCCTCGCCGATGCGGTTGTCCACCAGATTGAGTGAGGTGACCTTCGTGAACACTTTCGAGGCCGCCAGGGCTTTCGCCCCTTCCGCCTGAATGCCGTTGCACTCGAGATTCAGGGTCCGCACCTCGGTGAACAGGTCCGACTGCGCGATGATTTTCAGGCCTTCATCGCCCAGGTGGTTGGAGCCCAGGTGCAGGTACTCCACTTTGGGCAGGATTTTGGAACCGCATAGGATGGCCACGCCTTCCGGACCGAGGTGGTTGTGGGTCAGGATGAGGGTGGTGATGGTGCTCAAAGGTTCGAAACCGGCGATCAGTTCGGCCAGTTGCTTGCCGTGTTCCGCGGTGACCTTGCCGGTTTTCGAAAATGCGTAGCTGTCCTGGATCTTGAGGAGCTTTTTATCCTTGATGCTTTCGAAAACCACTTTTTCTTCCGGGGAAAGCTCTCTGTCCACACCGCCGTAATTTTCCCCGTCGTTGACCAGCTCCTCCCAGTTCTTGGGTTTTTGCACCATGGATTATTTTTTCAGTTTCTGCACATTATCGCAGGCGATCTGATTGCCGTAATCGCATGAAAGCGTCCAGTATTTGATGGCGGCCTTCTGTCGTCCTTCCTTGTATTTGAGCCGTCCCAGGTTGAAGCAGGCTTTGTCCGATTTCACATCGCAGCCCTTCTGGAAGAGTTTGGCGGCCTGCTTCCATTGCTTGCTGTATTGCTGGCCGGTCATCTGAATCAGAATTCCCGCGTGCGTGCAGCCTGTGATGTGCCCGCCGTCGCAGGCTTTCAGATGATATTCCTTGGCGGTCTTGTTGTCGAGTTCCACAGTGCGGTACCGTTCTCCCATTTCGTAGCAGGCATTGCCGTTGCCCTCTTCGCACAGGCTTTTCAATTTCGCCACTCTCGGATCGTCCTCGGCCCACACACCATTTACAGGAAACATCAGAAAAAATGCCGCCGCCATTGCCACAACCATCGATTTCATAGTCACGGTTCTGCCCTTTCCACAAAGGATTGAAGGAAAAGAAGGGACCTTCTTTTCGGAGTGTTACCGATTATACCACAACGTGCGGGAGTACCATTTAATTTAAAGACTTGCCGGATTTTTTTAGCGCCGGGCTTTCATTTGCATCCCCTGGCAATGTATTCTACCCTGCATTCCGGAACGGCTTCGGAAGAGGGAAATCAAGCGCTTGCCGCCCAGGCGGCCGCCCGCGCCCGGATTCCCTCCTGTGCTAGGATAGCAACGCATCGATAACCGAATATTTATGAATATCGTTTTGATTGGCTACCGGGGAACGGGAAAATCCACCGTATCCCGGATCCTTGCCTTCAAGTTGAAAAGACGGCTCGTGAAAACCGACCAAAGGATCGTGGAAGAAGCCGGAATGTCGATTCCCCGTCTGGTTGCCGAAAAAGGCTGGCCGGCGTTCCGGGAGCTGGAAGCGTCCGTGGTGGAGCGGGTCGCCGAAACCGCCCGCGACAGCGTGATCGACTGCGGCGGCGGCGTGGTGCTGAACGCGGAAAACATCCGCCGCTTGAAGAAGGAGGGCCGCACGGTTTTGCTGACGGCGGATCTGCAAACCATTTTAAAGCGCATCAAAAACGATCCCAACCGCCCGCCGCTCAAAGATGGGCTGACATTCGAGGAAGAGCAGAAGCAGATTCTTGCCGAACGCGGACCGCTGTACCGCGGCGCGGCCGACCTGACCTGCGACACCACATTGAAACGGCCGCCGGAAACCGCCGGAGAAATCATGCAACGCTTCAAAAAAGAAGGCTGGATCTGATGCTGAGCCCGCTGTTCCAGTCCCTCGTCGACAACAACATGACCCTGCTCGCCGATGAACCGGGCGACGACACCGCAATGGTCCTCAAGGAAGCCGACATCCACGCCGACGCGGAAAACAGCGAGGAGCCCAAGTTCCGGCTCGATCTCAACGACAAGGACCTCATTCTGGAAGAGCTGGAAGACCTGATGGGCTACGACCGCATCCGCAAGGTCAAGGAACTGAAGCTCGACAAGAACAACCTGGGAAACGCCGGTGCGGGCGTTCTCGCCGAAGCGGCGCAGCTTGGCAAGCTCAAATCCCTGTCTTTGGGCTACAACAAACTGACCGACGCGGGACTGGAGACCCTGGCCGCCTCGCCGCACCTCACGCAGATCCGGCGGCTCTACCTGCAGGGAAACCGCATCGGCCCGGCGGGCATCAGCGCGCTGGCCGGTTCCGAAACCCTCAAGGGGCTCGAGCTGCTGTACCTCAAGGGCAACCCGCTCGGGCCGCAGGGCGGCCAGGCTCTGGCCGAATCCACGACGCTCAAAAACCTGAAGGAAATCTATCTCGGCCGCACGCATCTGGGGCTCAAAGGGCTTGAGGCCCTGTGCGCCGGTGATTTTTTTTCCCGCACCACGCTGTTGTCTCTCGCCGACAACGGCCTCGACGATGCGGCCGCCCCGGTTCTCGCCGGATGCGAGGCGCTTTCCAGCCTGTTCACCCTGGACCTCAACGGCAATTCCTTAAGCCAGCCCGCGCTCGATCGCATCCGCAACTCGCCGAACCTCAAACGCCTCAAGGCGCTGCAAGTGGGATGGTGACTCAACGCGCACACGACCGATGGTGAAACCCGCATCCCTGCCCAGCCAGCAAGCCATCCTCGCGCATTTCGATCGCAACGACCCGGTGGTCGCCGCCGTGATCCGCGAGATCGGGCCCTGTCCCCTGCGTCCGTCGCGCAATTATTTCCGTTTTCTGTGCAAGGCCATCATCGCCCAGCAGATCTCCACCAAGGCCGCCCGCACCATCACCGCGCGCTTTCACGCCCTGTTCGACGGCAAGGTCCCCAATCCGCAGCGGCTGCGCGGCCTGCCCGACGGCGCCCTGCCGAAAGCCGGTCTCTCCAGGCAGAAGGCGAAATACCTGGTCAGCCTGAGCGAGCGCTTTCTCGACGGCACCATCCGCCCGCGCCGGCTGGCGCAACTCTCCAACGAAGAGGTGATCGGCCAGTTGACCCAGGTGCACGGCGTCGGCCGCTGGACCGCCGAGATGTTTCTCATATTTTCACTCAACCGCATGGACGTGCTGCCCGTCACCGATCTCGGCTTGCAAAAGGGCATCCAGAAGATGTACGGGCTCAGACGCCTGCCGTCCGTGAAGAAGATGCACGCATTGGGGAGAAAGTGGCACCCGCTCGAAACGGTGGCCACCTGGTACGCCTGGCGGCGGCTGGACCCGGTGATCGTGACCTACTGAACAAGAAGGAGCAAAGCATGGATTTTATAGCGGAAGAAATCGAAGCCTACTGCCACCGCCACACCCAGAACGAGGGCGCGCTGCTGAAACGGCTGGAGGAGGAAACTTACGACAAGCTGGAGATCCCGCAGATGATCACCGGCCGCATCGAAGGGCGTTTCCTCAAGCTCCTGGTGCAGCTCGTTCAGGCCCGGCGGGTCCTTGAAATCGGCACCTTCTCCGGTTACAGTGCCCTGTCCATGGCCGAGGCGCTGCCCGACAACGGCACCCTCATCACCTGCGACAACGACCCGGTGGCCATCGAGTTCGCCAGGCGTTTTTTCGCCGAGAGCGAGCACGGCAAAAAAATCATCCTCAAGGGCGGCCTGGCGCTCGAAACGCTCAAATCCGTCTCCGGCCCCTTCGACATGGCCTTCATCGACGCGGACAAGGAAAATTATGCGAACTATTTCGACGCCATCCTGCCCATGATGCGCCAGGGTGGGCTGATCGTGGTGGACAACGTGCTGTGGAGCGGCCGGGTGCTCGATCCCAAGGACGCCACCGACCGGGCCATCCGCGATTTCAACGAGCGGATCATCCAGGACGAACGCGTCGAGCCGGTCATGCTGACGGTGCGCGACGGCATCTACTGTATAAGGGTCCGCTGAGGGCCCTCATTTCATCACGCACACTCACAGGAAAGGAGCCCTATGGCAGAGACGCTGGGGAGTCTGGTGGACAAGCTGTCGATCAAAAATCTGAGGCTCTGGCATCTGGACGAAGCCATCGAGGCCAAAGCGGACACCGACCCGGAGAAGGCCGCCCTCAAAGCCAAACGCGAGCTGGTCGAAAAACAGAGCAAAGACCTGGCGGACGAGATCAACGGCTACTTCGCCGCCGCGCTGGCGGGTGAGGTCACGCTCAGGGACGAGAAGGTCAAGCTCTACGACAACCGAAACGTCAAACCGTCCGACCACATTAAAAAACTGGGCCTCGCCATCAGCGAGCTGGCCCTGCGCAACATCCGCTGCTGGCATCTTGAGGATGAAGTGCGCCGCACCGACCTCCCCGATGCCGACATCGTCCAGTTCAAACGCCAGATCGACACCACCAATCAGGAGCGCAACGACCTGATGGACAAGATCGACGAGATCCTGTCAAAGGAAGTCGGGAAAAGCAAAAAGGGCTGAACGGCGCCGTAAAGCCGGCCCCTGTAAGTTGAAGTGAAATAAAAGCCCGGCCTGTGCTGCTTAAAGTATCGCCTGAGGTGGAATCAGAGGTAGGTGTCGAGCAGTTCCTTGCGCTTGCGTTCGAATTCGCGCTCGTCGATCAGCTGCTTTTCCTTGAGTTCCTTGAGAAACTGCAATTTCTTTTCCAGATCCTGGTTTTTGCCGTTGCGGTCGGAGGCGGGCGGCGGCCCGGGGATGGAATCCATCGCCGCCGGCGGCGTCTTCGGCCGGCTGCGTTTTCTGAGCAGCCTGCGGGCTTTCTGCGGCAGCGTCTGGTCCGCGACGATCCAGTTCTCATATGTGTTGCTGCCGATGATTTTTTTCACCGTGTAGTAGCCCTGTCCCTTCACCGGGGCCATGCGCCAGGTGGAGCCGCCCCAGCCGGAAAAGGAAGAGCTGGCGAATTCGCTGCCCTTGATCTTCTCAAACTTGAAATGCAGCCGGTCGCCAACGGAGAAGATTTCCCCGGTCGTGGTGCCCTGAGGCGTGTCCTGCTCGAACGCCAGAATGTTGTCCGGGGTCAGCCGGTTCACCGCCTTGGTCATGAGGCGGGCCATTTCCGCCATCCCTTCCAGGGGAAACACGTATTTCTTGTTCCCCAGCAAGGACAGTTCTTCGTAGCGCAGAGAGAGCAGGTGATTGGTGAATTCCGCTTCCGATATGCGCACCGGATGCGAGAGCTTCTTTTTGCCGATTTCCGAGCCCGCGTTCATTTTCGAACGGTAGATCAGGGTCAGGCCGTCTTTCTCCAGCTTCTTTTCCTTCGGCGCCGAGCCGCAGCCGTGAAAAGAGAGCAGGGCAAAAGCCAGCAGAAATAAAGCCGGAGTTCTCAATCGACTGTGTTTGCAGACGGTCACAAGTCAGCTCATTTCCTTGCGGGCCACGATCGATGCAAAGGCGGTTTCATCGCCATCCACATCACGGTACCGCAGAATTCTGAAATTGTTAAACGCTGTTAGCAGTTCATTGTGAGACAGCACCCATTCTTCCTTAAAATTGCTGTATTTCAGGTAATCCAGCGTGAACGTTTCGTAAAAAACCAGGCCGCCCGGTTTCACCGCATCGCGGATCCGGGAAAACAGCTTTCGATCGAGGAAGTAGAAGCAGACCACAACGTCGAAGGTCCCGATGTCCCAGCCGAAGTCGTCCAGGTCCGCGGCCAGTGTCTCGATGCGGACGTTTTTTTCCTGCGCCAGTGTTTCGGCTTTTTTGAGCCCCGCTTCCGCGATGTCCAGAGCCAGCACGTTGTAGCCCATCTCAGCCAGATACACCGCGTTGCGGCCCTCGCCGCAGGCGAGGTCCAGCGCCCGGCCCGTGCCGGAAAGCAGTTCCGAATGGTCCTTCAGCCATGCCGAGGGTTCCCGGCCGCCGGAGGATTCGGCTTCCTGATATTTGCTGTTCCATTTTTCCTTGTCTTTCAAGGACATGAGGAAATACCGATTTGCCCGAATTGTCAGAAGAAATCACTTATATACTACTTTGTACAATAAAATCAAGATTCTATGCAGTATCCTGCAAAGGAAGCGCAGTCCGCAGGCGATTTTCACTCCGTCGCGGAACCCCGAAAACCCGCATCGCAATGGGAACTTTGAATTTCTTGACAGCGGCGGATAAATTTTTTACCATAGCCGTTTGCATCCCGTGCAGGTCGTTCCAACCCGCAAGGTTCCATAATTCAAACCACTGAATTTCAAGCAGTCCGTTGCAGGAGAGCCCAGCTATGTTCGCGGTCGTCGCATCAGGCGGTAAGCAGTACAAGGTTTCAAAAGGAGATGTGATCCAGGTCGAGAAGATCGACCAGGATCTGGGCGCCACCGTGGTCCTGGACAAGGTTCTCCTGGTCGGCGAGGGCGAGGACTGTCAGGCCGGCGCACCGTATCTCGACGGATGCACCGTCACCTGCGAAGTGGCGGAACAGTTGAAAGGCAAAAAGATCATCGTGTTCAAGAAAAAGCGCCGGAAAAACTACCGCCGCAAGAACGGCCACCGGCAGCTGTACACGCGTTTGAAAGTCACGGACATCACGAAGGCATAAAAATGGCACATAAAAAAGGACAGGGCAGCACCTCCAACGGCAGGGACAGCATCGGCAAACGCCTCGGCGTCAAGCGCTTCGGTGGACAGACGGTCAAATCCGGCGACATCCTCGTGCGGCAGCGCGGCACTTCCATCCATCCGGGGCACAACGTCGGGCTGGGAAGCGATTACACCATCTACTCCAAAATTCCCGGCGTCGTCAAGTTCGAGCACCTGACCCGCAAAAAGAAAAAAGTGAGCGTCTACCCCGCATCCGGTTGAGCCGCGTTTTCCCCTTATCCGGGGAGAACCGCCACCCGCCTCGATTCGCGCTCGCCCCTTTGCCCTGCCCACATTGAATTCCCATGTTTGTCGATCAGGTCACCATCACAGTGGAAGCCGGCGACGGCGGCGACGGTTGCGCCAGCTTCCGCCGGGAAAAGTTTGTTCCTCTGGGCGGACCCGACGGCGGTGACGGCGGCAAAGGCGCGGACATCGTGCTCGCCACCGATTCCCGGCTCACCACCCTCGTCGATCTCAGGTATCAGAAGATCTGCCGCGGCGAGAACGGCCAGCCTGGAAGAGGCAGCGACCGCACCGGAAAAAGCGGCAAGACCCGCGTCATTCCATTACCGGTGGGCACTCTGGTCAAGGACCTCGACAGCGGCGAGATCTTGAAAGACCTCGACGCCGAAGGGATGGAATTCATCGTCGCCAAAGGCGGCCGCGGCGGACACGGCAACGCCCGCTTCAAATCCTCCACCAACCGGGCGCCGCGCACCTTTCAGAAAGGCAGTCCCGGCGAAACGAAGAACCTGCTGCTCGAACTCAAGCTGCTCGCGGACGTGGCCATCGTCGGTTTTCCCAACGCGGGCAAATCCACCCTGATCGCGAAAATCTCCAACGCCCGTCCCAAGATCGCGGACTACCCCTTCACCACCCTCGTGCCGCAGCTCGGCCTGGTGCGCGTGGGCGAGTACTTTTCCTTCGTCGCCGCCGACATTCCCGGCCTGATCGAAGGCGCGCACACCGGCAAGGGGCTGGGAATCCGTTTCCTCAAGCACATCGAACGCTCGCGGCTGTTGGTCCACCTGCTGGATTTTTCCGCGCAAAGCCCCGACGATCCGCTGGAAAATTACAATAAGCTGCAAACGGAACTCAAACGCTTCAGCGAAAACCTGCATGCCAAGCCGCAGATCCTGGTGGCGAGCAAGGTGGACCATCCCGAGGCGCGGGCGAAATTTGAAGCGCTCGCACCGCGCTTCAAAGAGATCGATCCGGGGTTTCGCGCCATCTCCTCCGTCACCGGCGAAGGCATCGACGATCTGCTGTTCACGATCAAAGAGTATCTGGAAAACCACCCGCAGCCGAAAAAGCCTGTCGAGAATATTTAACGAGAGGATACGGGGTTTCGCGGGAAGTGGATCAGGGCTAGGGGCAGGGGAGAGGGCGCCGTTACTGCGTCACTGAATGGTGAAGTTTTTGAAGTCGATTTTCTTGACCCGCCCGCCGCCTTCGATGGTCTTGTTGAAATTGGTGCGCAGATCTTTTTTGAGTTTTTCCTTCACGTACAGCACGTCGTTGAAGAACTTTTTCTCAAGTAACTTCTCAACCGTGTTGATGGTGATCTTTTCAAACAGCGGCAGCGCCTCCCGCACCACCTTGGCGCTGCGCGCGTCGGAAAGCTCCATTTCCAGTACGAAGCTGAGAACCCGGATGTCGTTCACGTTGTAGGCCACCGGCAGGATGGTGTTGATCTGCACCGCGTTGTCCGTGGGGGCGAGCGCGGCGAGCAGGGCCGGATTGACGTCCGGCGCGCTGTCCGCTACGGGCGGATTGGGCGGCTCCGCGGCCGCCGGCGGGGCGGGCTGTGCCGCACCCGGCGTTTCCGCAGACGTGTCCGGTGCGCTCGGAGATCCCGCAGCCGCAGGATCGCCGGGATCGGTGAACGCGGCGTCCGTTTTGGGAGTGAGGCCTTCCGGAACGGCGGCGCTGTCCTTGCCCATCTCTGTCAATTCCGGCGGCGCCAGAGTCTGCAGTCCGAAGTACACGCCGCCCGCGGTCAGCAGCACCGCCGCGACGCTGCCCGTCAGGATCATTTTGCCGGTTTTGGTCGCAGGCAGGGTGAAAGGGCCGATCCGCTTGCCGCGCGGTTTGATGTCCTCGATGTCGTCATCGTCATCGTCATCGTCGTATTGGTCGTAACCGCTCTCCGCATCGTCCCATTCGCTGTCCTGTTCTTTTTCCCCTTCAGCCTCGTCATCAGCGCCGACGATGGCGTCGAAATCATCGGCTTCGTCCTGCTCTTCGTTTGCCTGCGTCTCTTCCGCTTCATCGCCGGTATCTGGGGCGGCGGCTTCTTCTTGCGCGGTTTCCTCTTTATCGTCCGCCGCCTGTTCCGTCGCCTCCTGATCGGCGAAGGCCTGCGCCCACAGGTCCTCGTCGCTCATTTCCTCCTGGTTTTCCGTTTCATCCGTCGTGTCTGCGGCGGCGGCTTCTTCTTGCGCGGTTTCCTCTTTATCGTCCGCCGCCTGTTCCGTCGCCTCCTGATCGGCGAAGGCCTGCGCCCACAGGTCCTCGTCGCTCATTTCTTCCTGGCTTTCCGCTTCATCCGCAGTGTCTGCGGCGGCGGCTTCGGTTTCTTCAACAGCGGCAGCGTCCGTTTCCGCAACCTCCTGCATTTCTTCCTCTGCGGTTGCTTGCGTTTCTCCTGCCGCCTGCTCCGCCGCTTCCTGATCGGCGAAGGCCTGCGCCCACAGGTCCTCGTCGCTCATTTCTTCCTGGCTTTCCGCTTCATCCGCGGTGTCTTCGGCGGCCTGTTCCTCTTGAACGGCTTCGGGTTCTTCTGCGGCGGGAGCGGCAGGTGCTTCAGATTCTTCGTCAACGGCTGTGTCCGTTTCCGGATTCTCAGCCGCGAACGCCTCGGCCAGCGCGGCTTCCGGATCGTCCTCCGTGTCCGTGGATTTTGTTTCTTCCATTACCGATTCCGCTGCCGGTTCCGGAGTTTCCGTATCTGCGGATTGCGTTTCCTCCGCAGTTTCTTCCAGCGGCTGGTCCAACAGATCATCGAATGTGTCAACGGGCTCTTCCACCGATTCGGGAGTGGACAACATCGCGTCCTCTTCCGCCTCAGCGGGTTCCACAGGCTCCAGACCGGCGTCCGCGGGAGTTTCCTCAACCGAGTCCACAGGAGCCGCGTTCTCCGCGGCAAGTCCGGCTTCTTCCAGACCATCCGCTTCGAGCCCGCTATCGGGTTCCTCCGCGATGAGATCGTTCAGCAGCGCCTCGAAATTTTCAGGTTCATCCTGTACCGGTGGCGGGGCGGGTTCGGGTTCAGCCGGTGAGGTTTCCAGCTCTTCGCTGATGATGGTGTCGAGCAGCTCGTCCAGGTCTTCATTGGAGAAATCGTGCGCGTCCTCAGTGAGGTCCGCGGCCGCTTCATTCTGGGTCTCGCCGTTTTGCGGGACGGCCGGAGGGTCGTCGAAAATTTTTGGGATGGTGTCCGTGTCTTCCGGGTCGTCTTCGCTGAAGCGGTTTAGAAATTCGTTGAGGTTGTCCTCTTCTACTTCAGTGTCGAAAGCAGAGTTCGATCCATTGGCGGTCGGAAAGGGGGGGGCTTCGGAAGCGGGATCCGGCTCCTGCGCGGCGGCGTTTTCCAGTGCCCGGGTGGGGATATTCGGGGTTGCGGACGGCCCGGCCTCGATGGGGACCGCGGCCGGGTTCACCCGGAACAGGCTTTTACAGCGAACGCACCGCGCCGTGACTTTCTTCTGTGCCCCGGCCGGCAGGTCGACGTCGTATGCCGTTTGACAACTCGGGCAAACAATCTTCATAACAATTTGTTAAATAGTCGGTTAGATCCCCGTTACATTATATTGCAAAAACCATAAATAGCAACCCAATCCTCAACTTCAAAACCGTCTCAAACCCTTGTAACTTATTGTTATAAAGATCAGTAGGGATTTGACAAGGCTTCGTCGTTCCACTATAATCGCGAAGAAAAATCGATCCTGCGATAGGATTGAGGTGAAGCCGGACGGCGGCCGCCTGTTGTGAACGGAGCCGGTATTCCGACACCCGATGTCACCGAGACCTTGCGAGTGAAACCATGAAGCTCACTAAAACCCACGCGTTGTTGTTGCCGATGCTGCCGGTGATCGCCCTTGTCGGCAGTTTCACTGGAGAGAGGACGCATGCGGTGAAGGGGCTCACTCCGTATTCTTCTTCGCTTTATCATTTTCAGGAGCGTGCTTTTTTAGAGCGGAAAGAAATCCAGAAGGCGCTCGCGCTCAAAAAAGATGAAAACGTCAAAAACAAGATCGTGCGCTTGATCGCGGAGTACAAGACCGACCTCAAACTCGGAACACGCAGCCAGATATCCGGACACATCATGCGCGAAAGTAAAAAATACGGTCACGATCCGTTATTTTTGGCGGCGCTCATCATCACTGAAAGTTCCTTCGACAACAAGGCCCGTTCCAACCGGGGTGCTCTTGGGTTGATGCAGATCCGGCCCAAAACCGGCGTGGCGCTCGCCGCCGAGGCCAAGCTCGAGTGGAAAGGTCAGCACACGCTGTACGATCCGGCCAGCAACATCGCGCTCGGCGCGCTTTATTTGAGCAAGCTGATTCAGCGTTTCGGAGATATCTCCCTCGCGTTGGAAGCCTACAATTACGGTCCCACCAAATTGAAGCGCTATCTGAAAAAAGGCATTCAGCCGAAGCGGTATTCACAAAAAGTGTTGCGTCACTACGAACAGATCAAATCCCGGCCTATCTAGTTTGAATTATCGATTTTTATTGTCAGGGCAAGCGCTCCATGAAACAATGAAAGAGCGGTTGCATTCGCGCCTTCACGGGCGCGGAAGTCCAAAGGCCCGCAGTTTGCGAGAACACGCAGAAACCCCGCGCTATCCGGCTGTTTTGAAAACGTTTGAGGTATTGAAGATGCCCGCCGCGCGGTTCACAGAGGCCTCTGCGTCCGTCCCGGTACAGGGCGCCTGGAATCCGATCCCCCGCACCGTCCCGGGAATTGTTTTTGCCGTCCTGCTGCTTTTGTCTGGAGCGGGTTGCACCGACAAACTAGTGGAAAATGCGTTTCACGGTGACTATTCCGCCGACAAAAACAACAAGATCATCAATGAATACTGCAAAAGCTGCCACATTCATAAAAACTTTGAAGCCGAAGAACACATCGTTTCGGTGCGCGACGCGTACCGCAGGCCCTTTTTCAAACGCACGCGTCAGTGCCGATCCTGCCACTATATAGAGAAGGATTGGGTGCGCAATCGGTACGACCGCAAAACCCGGTATCCCGAAAAAGCCAATCGGGGTGCGTACCGCCGGTTCGAAAAAGCCAACAAAGAACAGAGGGAAAAATAGGAATCAAAAAGGAATCATAAGAATGCGCCGGCTTTCAAGCGATGCCATGAGTTCCAGGTTGTTCCCATTGCGCTTTTCTTCCACAGAGATCTCACCAGCAAACCAGCGACGCATCCCGCCGCTTGTGCTTTTCTTATTCTGCATTCTGTTCGCCGCACTCCCGGCTACGGTCTGGGGATTTTCCTTCGGTGACATCGACATCAAAAGCAATTTCGGCGAGCGCTTCAATGCCGAGCTGGACCTGATCCTGGAAGGGGAAGGCAAGGTGGACGTCCAGATCGGCAGCGAGGAGGATTACCGCAGGCTGGAAATCGACCGGCCCCGCATCATCGACAACCTCGCCATCGAAAAAACCATTCAGCTTCAGGGCGGACGCAAGGTCGTCCGCGTCGTTTCCAAGCGTCCCCTGTTTTATCCCTCGTTCAACCTCGTCCTGCGCGGCACCCACGACGGCGGTACGGTGATCGAGAACTACCTGGTCACCGTGGACTTCAGGCAGAGTCTCGCGCTCAACGTCAAAGGCAGAAAGAAGAGCCAGTCTCCGCCGCCGGTCAACGAACCCGTCGATCTGCTCAAAGGCGGTGAGAGCGGTTCGGATTCTCCGTCCGCCGCTGCCACCAAAAAGCCCGAATCCGACGCCGCCGACGCGGTTGCTTCCGCGGGCGTCGAGACTCCCAAAGACGATGCGCCCACGCAGCCCGTTTCGGCCACAGCGTCGCAGGCCAGGCCGCCGTCGCCGTTGATGGGAAAACGCGAACCGGATCGTCCGATTCAGACCGCGCGCTGGGCGCGAAAACGCATCGCGCCGGAAGCGCCGCCCATGGAACCCGAGGAGCTCGAACCGGAGCAGGAGGAAGCTCCGGTGGAAGTGGCACAGAAGGTGGAAGACGAAACGCCTGAGCCTGAAGTGGAGCCGCAGCCCGAACCCGCCTTAGAACCGCCGCCGTCCTCAACGGCCGCGGAAGAGGAAGCCGTGTCCACCACAGGCGACGACACCACGCTTGCCGGAGGACTGGGGCCGGCCCGCTATGGGCCCTTGCAAAGAGGGGAAAACCTGTTTTCCATCTCGAAAAAACTGGGCATCGAGAATGCCGACGCCAACCGCTTCGTGGTCGCCGTCTGGCTCGACAATCCCGACAGTTTCGTGTTCGGCAACATGAACGGCCTTCGCGAAGGCACGCGCCTCAACCTCGAAAAGCTGGAAGAGCGGCTGGCGGAGGTCGACCGGCAAAAAGCGCGGGAACTGTTGCAAAGCCAGTGGCAGGAGTGGAAAGTGATCCGCCAGCGGTTTTCCGCGCCGCTGGGCACGGGCGACGACGTGTTCGCGGCGTCCCAGGAAAACCGCCTGCCTTCCGAAAACGCCCGCGACAAGCTGCAGATCTTCGAAATGCTCAAAGACTGGAAGCAGACCTGGGAAGCGGGAGACCTCGACGGGCACATGGACCGGTTTTCCGATCAGGCGCTTTCAGCCACCGCGGGCGGCGGCATCCGCGCCCTCAAGCGCAGGATGTTCAAGCGCCATCAGGACGTGCGCATCCGGACGCACCGCGCCATCCTGGTGCTCAAGGCCGGCGGCCCGATGGTGTCCTTCGATCAGAGTTTTTCATCGAGAAAAATGGAAAGCTTCGGGCGCAAGGACATCGACATCGTCTGGGAAGACTCCGAATGGAAAATCCGCAACGAAACGTTCCGCGTGAAAGAGCATCAGGAAAAAGCCGGATTCGTTCCGTTCGTGCAGATGACCGCCACCCCGGCGGACCTCTCCGGGCCCGAACAGCAGGAACCGGAACCGGTGGGGATTTTCTCCAGGGAGCGCCCCCTGGAATCGGCCTACGTCATTCACGCTTCCAGCCACATGGATCAACACATGGCGACTCAGGCGATCAACGCGCTGCGCAGCAAGGGATTCAATGCGTATTCCACGCCGGTGTACATTTCCCGCAAGCGAAAGATCTTCCGGGTCTACGTCGGGCGTTTTTTCGATGAAACGCTGGCGCGGGACGTGGCGCGGATGTTGAAGCGGTATCCCATCGCGCGCTTCGCGGTGCCCGTCCACTATCCCTACACGCTGCTTGCGGGAGAGTACGACGCCGAGGAGCAGGCGCAGGAAAAGATCGACGCCCTGCGCTCATTGGGCCTGTCGCCGTTCCTGTTCACCACCAGCGACGGTGATTTTTCCAGCACGCGCTTTCGCGTTCTGCTGGGCGCGTTCGCCAAGGAAAAAGACGCCGCAAGGTTGTCGCGCGATCTGAAAGCCAATGACATCGAGTTCAGCCTGATCGCGCCCTGACCGCCCTGTTTGCCTGCCGGATTCCATAAAAAAAACCGCCTCCCGAGGGAGGCGGTTTTTTCACGGCCTGAAACCAGGCGAATGCCGTTACAAGGAGTTCTTCAGGGTGGGAGCAGGCTTGAAGCCTACCGTTTTGCTTGCCTTGATTTTGATTTCCTCACCGGTTTGAGGATTCCGCCCTTTGCGGGCTTTGCGGCTGCGCACCGTGAAAGTACCGAAGCCGGGATAGGCAAACCTTTTCTCCTTTTTGATGGCTTTGGTTATATTCTCAAAAGCAGCATCAAGCACATCGTTGGTCAATCTTTTGGAAAGATTTGGATCCTTACATGTTTTGATTACGCTGGCTATCAGTTCATCTTTTGTCAAAGACCATCCCCTCCTTTCATGAATATTGTTATTCCGGCGCGTGCATTATAAAAAAACACGTTTAAAAGTCAATCAAAAAAACCGGGGCTTTGCGGGCGGATGGGCCGTCAGAGCCAGATTTTAAGCCGTCCTGAGGCCCCCTGTGTTACAATAAGTCCGTCAAGCCCTTTTAAAGCAAGCGTTGCGGCGGGACAACACAAGCGGAGTGAAGTATACTTTTAAATTTAGCACCCATTCGTCATGGCAGGGGAGTCAAACCGCAACGGTTTTTGAACACGCATTCACGCGCAAGACGCATCGAAAGGAAACTGAAGATGGCGGCATTGAAAGTGGCCCGGCTGGGGAATCCGATTTTAAGACAGAAATCGAAACCGGTGGACCTTGAGGCGCTCAAGGACCCCGACAGCGAAATTCAGGTTTTCATTGACGCTATGATCGAGACCATGCGCAAGGAAGGCGGCGTCGGTCTGGCGGCGCCGCAGGTGTCGCGGTCGGTGCAGATCGTGGTCTTAGAATGCGTGGACAATGAGCGGTATCCCGGTAAAGCCTTGATCCCTCTGACGGTGCTGGTCAATCCAAAGATCACCCGATACAGCGAAGAAACGGTCATGGGCTGGGAGAGCTGCCTCAGCCTGATCGATTTCAGAGGCTATGTTTCCCGCTCGCGCGAAGTGACGCTGGAAGCCTACGACCGCACCGGGAAAAAATCCGTGGTTCAGGCGAAAGGGTTTCTGGCCATCGTGCTGCAGCATGAGATCGACCATCTCAACGGCATCGTGTTCCTGGACCGCATGAAGGATTTCACCAAGCTCGCCTACATGGATGAATACCAGACCTACTGGATGGATGCGGAACCGGCCGTGGACCCGCAGGGCAGCGGTGCGGGTAAAAACACGGTGGCGGGGTCATGACCGCTTTTTACGTGCGCCGGCTCACTCCGTGCCGCCCGGCACGCTGACCGCCTCGCGGACGCATCCGGCATCCTCATGAACGCACCCAGCCTCGAAGAGAAGATCCTCAGCCTCTATCACGAACCGGTGATCGGTTCCGGGTACGCCAATCAGTTCGGGGAAGAAAACATGGTGCGGCTGGTGGAAACCTACCGCGCTCTGAACGAAGCGGACCGCGTGCAGATGACGGCCCTGGTCGCCGACTATTCCCTGTCCCCCGATCTGGCCACCAGCCTGGTTTCCGTCGGCGTGCTGCACGCCCTGGGCGATCGGGAGCGCGTCGCCGCCGCTTACGACAAGGCGCGTCAGCGCGACGACGCCACCTCCGTGATCCACCACTTCGACATCGGCAAATCTTTAGCTGAACATTTTATAATCAATCAATCCCCTTAGTATCGGGCTGCTCACAAGACCATCGAGCCGCTGTCCGAAAATCCCTCGCCGGGCATTTTATCATCAACGAATCCTCATAACCTTGAGCCGTTCCTGAGGGAATCGAGCCGCTGTCCGAAAATCCCTCGCCGGGCATTTTATAATTAAGGAATCCCTGTAACAGCGGGCTGCTTGAGGAGGATTGAAGCCGGGCTGCGTCTCAAAGGGTTTGGGAGTCGTCCTTCGCCACCGTTTCCGGATTGAGGCCGGGTTTGACGGGCAGCGGGTTGAAGCCGCTGGCATCCACCGGGCACTCAGTGGAATAGCACGGTCCCGGCTTGAGCTTGCCGCGTTCGAGAGTGATGAACCCGCCCCAAAGCAGGCCCGGCAGCGCCAGCAGTCCCGCCATCCACAGCGTCACCGCGGTGAGCGAAAGCGACAGGTGATCCACCGCATAGCCCACGCCCCAGTTGCTGAGCCCCATGACCAGGGTCAAAAGCCCCATCTCCGTGCTGAACACCCGGCCGAGAAACCGTTCTTCCGCTTCCAGGTGGATGAGCGAAGAGCTGAACACCCAGATGACCGAACCGAACAGCGTCGCCAGCCCGATGCCCATGCAGGCGCCCAAAAGAGACTCCGACTGGGCGAACACAACGTACGAAGCGGCGCTCAACAGAAAGCACACGAAGATGGAGATGCGCAGCGCGCGCGAGGATTCGCCGAAAAAGTGCTTCACCAGGATTGGGCCGATGGCGGCGCCGATGCCGCGCGACGAGTACATGATGCCGATGCTCATCGAAATGGCCGAGGTGCTGGTGAACAGGCGGTTGGCGAACAGCGGGATCAGCGTCATCGCGCCGCCGGAGACCGCGAGCCCGGACTTGATCAGCGTCAGCGCCAGGATGACCGGCCGCACCAGAATGTAGCGCGCCCCGTCGATCAGGTTCTGCCAGCCGCTGGCCCCGCTTGCGTCCATTTTGCGCGCGGCGTCGGCCGATTTCGGAATCTGCGCGATGAACCAGGCGGAAAACAGAAACGTCACCGCATCCAGGATGAACGCAGCGCGGATGCCCAGAAGGCTCACCACCACGCCGCCCAGCGCCGCGCCGAACGCCAGCATCACCGACCAGGTCGAACCGCTCAGCGCGTTGGCCGTCACCAGGTCCTTGGTGGGGACGAGCGAGGGAATGATGGCGCTGCGCGCCGGCTCGAAAAAACCCGCAAGCGAGATCTCGACGACGACGAGCGTGTACAGGAGCCACAGGTCTTCCGGTCCACCCACCAGCAGAAAGCCCAGCACGACGATGAAGCGCAGCACGTCGCTCACGATCATCACCGATTTGCGCGGGAAGCGGTCGATCATCACACCGGCGATCGGACTCACGAAAAAAATCGGCAGAAGCTTCGCCACCATCGCGCCCGCCATCGCCGTGCCCGATCCGCCCATCTTGAGGATCAGGGCGTAAATCGCCAGGCTGTTGAGCCAGTCCCCGAGTTCGGAGATCACCTGGCCGTACCACAGGTGGCGAAACGGCTTGTTGCCCTTGAGCAGCCGCAGGTATCCTGTATTGAATCCCGATTTTCTCGGTCGTTCGTCCACGCTGCGCGTCCCGGAAGGAGAGAACTGGCCGGTCTGGACCTGCAGGCTTCAGCGGGAGGGAAGGCCGCCGGGCCGCGCCCGTTTCTCCGTGAACCCCGTTTGGGTTGACAATCCGCCCCAAATAGGATTAAACATAAAAATTTCAAGCGGTCCATCCCGCTTTCAGCTCACATCCAACCAGAGACAGAGACATTGCAGACATGAAACCCAATGCCGACAATGAATTTCAGGACGATGAATTTCGGGATGATAAGAAAGAAAACTTATACCGAAAAATTTCCCTCTGGTCATCCCTTATTTTATCGACGGTGCTGACCGTATGGTACGCCTGGCAGAACCCGCCCGACTCGCCCGAAATGAGGAACATGCGCCTGTTCTTCAAGGAAAACATCATGGAGGTGAGCAAGTTCATCAAGCTTCCCCGGGAAGAGCAGGCGGAGTTCGCCAAGAAACAGAAGCACCCTTTTTACGCCAAATACGTGACTTCCTCCGAAGTCAAGCGTGAGGAAATCCGCGCGCTGATTCACATCTCCACCGACTACACTCCGTTTCAGTACTGGTTCAACATCATCTTTTTATGGATCATCGTTTTCACCACCGTATGGTTTCTCGGACTCATGGCCGAGGGTGCCATCATCCTGGTGCGGCAGGACCACGCGAAGCGCCGGGCGCTCAGGCAGCAGCAGAAGAAAAAAGTGAGTTCCGGCTCCGACCCGGCCGAATGAGCCGTTCCCCGGCCTGAAAGCGGGATTCCCGCTTTACAAGCCCCGGCGATTCGGCAAGAATGGATGCGTGACCATCCGCCGGTTTGCCCGCATGAGGGATGAAGCATGCAGACGCTCCCATCGCAATCGCATTGCAGTCAAAGGCTGTGCATCGTTTTCGCCGCGGCCGTCGCGCTGCTATTGGGTTGGGCCCAATCGGGCGGTTCGCTTGCGTGGGCCATCGAGTCGCGCACCATCGAGCGCATGATTGAGGCCACCGAACCGTTTCCGGAGCAGGGCTCGCTCGTTGAGAAACGGCGCGCCCGCATTGAGCGCGGCCGCGTTCACTACCTGCGGTTCTGCGCCCACTGCCACGGCCGGGCGGGGCAGGGCAACGGCCGGATTTCCTATTACCTGTCACCGCGCCCGCGCGACCTCAGCATGGGGCTGTTTAAAATCCGTTCCACCCGCACCAACAACCTGCCTCTCGATCAGGATCTGGAGCGCACCATCCGCAACGGCATTCCCGGCACCGCCATGCCGTCCTGGGGTAGCGTCCTCTCGGACGAGACGATCGACACGCTGGTGGAATACATCAAAACCTTTTCGCACCGTTTCGAGCTGGAAGCGCCCGATTTCGTCTACAACCCGGAACTGGAACCGCCCGTCAATTCGCTTTCCATCGCGCACGGGAAACGTCTGTACCGCGAACTGCGATGCGGCCGCTGCCACGGCAAAGAGGGCGAGCGGGAAGGGGCTCTGGAAGCGGAGCTCAACGACAGCTGGGGGCATCCCTCGCTCGTGTACGATCTGCGCCACCCGGACCGCTACAAAGCCGGTGCGTCCGCCGGGGCGGTGCACCGGACGTTGGTCACCGGCATGGACGGCACGCCGATGAACGCCTACGACTACCTTTCCAACGACGAGATCTGGCACCTGGTGCACTATCTGAGATCCGGCTTCAAACAGGAAGCGGCTCCGGCGTCCGCCCCCCTCGATGCGCTCACCAGCCACAGGGTGGAGGGGGAAATCGGCACCAATCCCGGCGATCCGCTGTGGCAAACCATCCCGGCCCGGCCCGTGCGGCTGTTTCCCATGAAGGCCAAAAAAGCGCCGGTGCGCGGGTTTAAAATCCAGTCCATCCACAACGAAAGACGGATCGCGTTTCGCCTCAAATGGGAAGACGCCACGCCCGACGCCGCCGTGGACGGCCCCCGGTTCTACCTCGACGCCGCCGCGCTGCAGTTTGCGGCCGCAGGGAAAAGCATCCGCGACACCCCGTTTTTCGGCATGGGGTCGCAAGGGAAACCGGTCAACATCTGGCACTGGAAGGCCGACGCCTCGCAGACCGTCGTGCGCGAAACCGCCGCATCCGCTCCAACGGGGCAGGCAGAACATGCGGCTGCTGTGGTGAACCCGTTCACCGGGGCCTCCGCCGAGGAGATCAACGCCGAGGGCATGGGCACGCTCTGGGTGCAGTCGCTCGAGGATCAGCAGATCCGGGGCGAAGGAATGTGGCAGGACGGCGTGTGGCAGGTGGTGCTGGTGCGCGATCGAATGACCCAAAGCCCCTACGATGTGGCGTTCGCTGAAGACGATTCCGTCCTCGTCGCGGTGGCGTTGTGGGACGGCGCGCGCAAGGAAAAAAACGCCGATAAAACCGTGAGCCTCTGGCAGGCGCTCCGCATTCCCTGAACGTTTTCAATCCGGAACGGTTGCGCGGGCATCCAAACAAAAGGCCGTCCGGACGCGCGGCGGCGTAAAAACGAAACTTGCCCGGATACGTAATTTTTTATGGACGTCAATCAGATCCGTTTCACCATCTTCATCGGCGTGTTCGTCCTGATGCTCCTCATCGAGCAGCTGGCTCCGCGCCACCCGCGGGTCGATTCCAAGCCGCGCCGGCTGGGCATCAACCTCGGCATCACCGGGCTCGACATCGTCCTGGTGCGTCTCGTGTTCGGCGCCGCCGCCGTGGGCGCCGCCCATTTCGCCGCCGAACGCGGCTGGGGCGTGCTGAACTACTGGGAGCTGCCTCCCCTGGTTGAAGGGGTGATCGCGGTTGTGTTTCTCGATCTGATGATCTACATTCAGCACGTCGTGGTGCACATGATCCCGTTTTTCTGGCGGTTCCACATCGTGCACCATTCCGACCTGGATCTCGACGTGTCCTCCGGGCTGCGCTTCCATCCCGTCGAGATCCTGGGATCGATGCTGTTCAAGGTCGGTCTGATCTTCGCCCTGGGCCCCGCGCCGCTGGCGGTGCTGGTGTTCGAGGCGATCCTGAACGGGATGGCCATGTTCTCCCATTCCAACATCAAATTGCCTGTGGGGCTGGACCGCGTCCTGCGCTGGCTGATCGTGACGCCGGACATGCACCGCATCCACCATTCCGTCGAGATGAAGGAAACCAATTCCAACTACGGGTTCAACCTCTCGATCTGGGACCGCATGCTGGGCACCTACATCCACGACGCGAAAAAGCCGCAGCCCGAAATCGACATCGGCGTCCCCTCGTTCCGCAAGCCGAGCGAAGTGGGGTTCCTGGATCTATTGATGATCCCGTTTCGAAAAATTCCCTGAACCGGTTTCGTTTCGCACCTATCCACTCCCGGTTTCCTGCTACTCCCTTTTCCCAAGGAAAGCGCCATGGTCCGCCTCACCAAAATCATCGCCACCCTGGGTCCCGCCAGCGGCACGAAAGGCCGCATCAAAAGCCTCGTGCAGTCCGGCGTGGACCTGTTTCGCATCAACCTCTCGCACGGCAAGCACGAACAGGTCGAGCAGTGGATCCGGTGGATCCGCGAAGTGGAGCACGAGCTCGGGCGTTACGTGGGCGTGCTGCTCGATCTGCAGGGTCCCAAGATCCGTGTCGGCAAATTCGAAGGCGGCTCCATCCACCTGCACAAAGGCCAGAAGCTGGTGATGACCACCGAGAAAAAAACCGGCGGCGATTCGCGGATTCCCGTGCAGTACGCCCGGTTTCACCAGGAAGTGCGCAAAGGCGACATGGTGTTCATGGACGACGGCAACATCTCCGTCCAGGTCAGGAAGGTCTCCGGCACACGCGTGCACGTGGAAGTGCGCCACGGCGGCATCCTGTCCGACCATAAGGGGGTCAACCTGCCCGACACCGCCATCCAGGTCAGCGCGCTCACACGCAAGGACAAGGAGGATCTCAAATTCGGCCTGAAAGTGGGGGTGGATTTCGTCGCGCTTTCGTTCGCAGGGTCGGCCAGGGACATCCGCCAGCTGCGCCGGTTGATCAAGGCCGGCGGCGGCGACGCGGACATCATCGCCAAGATCGAGCGCAAGCAGGCGGTGGCCCGTCTGCAGGAGATCGTCAAGGAAGCCGACGCGGTGATGGTCGCCCGCGGGGATCTGGGGATCGAAATCCCCATCGCCGAAGTCCCGGTGGTGCAGCAGCGCATTCTGGAAGAGTGCACGCACCAGTCCAAACCCGTCATCGTGGCGACGCAGATGCTCGAATCCATGATCGAAAACGCCCGCCCCACGCGCGCGGAAGTGTCGGACATCGCCAACTCCGTCATGGACTGCGCCGACGCCATCATGCTCTCGGCGGAAACGGCGGTGGGCAAGCACCCGAAAGCCGCCGTGCAGATGATGCACGAAACCGCGCTCAAGACCGAAGCCCACCAGAAGGAGACCCAGCACATCCCGCCCTGGAGCTGGTATTTTCAGAAAGAAGACCCGTCCATTCCGCTGGGCGTGTCCTACTCCGCCAACCGCATGGTGGAGCTTCTGAACGCCAGCGCCATCCTGGTGTTCACGCTGACCGGCGGCACCGCCCGGATGATCACCGCGCCGCACCCGATGGTGCCGGTGTTCGCGTTCACCGCAAGCTTGGACCGGGCGCGCAGGCTCACCCTGTTGCGCGGCGCGGTTCCTTTCCTCACCAAATCCACCGACGACTATCTCGGCGATGTGGTGGGGTTGTTCGCCATGTTGAAGAAAAAACGGCTGGTGAAAAAAAACGACCGGCTGGTCATCGCTTCCGGTGTGCCCGTCGGCATCCCGCAGTGGACCAACGTCATCCGCGTTGAAAACGTCCCCTGACTCCTCCCTGTCAGAAAATGCTGCGAAACCCGCGCGCCTGCCCGGGCTTCCGCGGCCCGGAAGAGGGAGTTCTCCGCGGAGCAAAATCCTGCTACAATCGATCCATGTCGCCGCGTTACTACATCATGACAGCGCTTCTGGTCCTGGCCATCACCGCGGGGATCAGCGTGTGGAAACAGAAGCGCACCGCCCCGGAGATTTTCAAAGTGCTGGTGCAGGTGCTGATTTCAGTGATCCTGGTGTTCGCCCTGGTTTTCGGGTTCGCGGAACTTATGGAATATTTGGGAATCGCTCAGTCGGGGTTTGTGTTGGGATGAGACCGGACATGGAATTCTCGCCATTCATGTTCTTTATATTGATCCTGTCGTTTCTGGGCATCTCGTATTTCATGGGGATGCTGATCCATTCCGCGATCATGTATGAAGACAGGGAGAATATGAAAAAGGACAGCAAGAAAGGGTGGGTTTTGTGCATGCTCGCCGGAGTGGGAATCACCGGCTGGATGTTCTACTACGGCTACTACGTGAATTTTCTCAGATGAGGGTTCCGCGCGTCCGGCTTTCAAGTCCGCGCGGATTCAGGATCAATTGGACAGGATGTCCACAAGCCGGCTGCAGTCGTTCTTGTAGGTCATGAATTCCTCCCGGTCCTCGTCGCCCATATCCTCCGTCATGTTCTCATCGATCAGATCGATCGCGTCGTTCAAACCTCCCGCAACGATATCCAGATCCGATTCGCTCAACGCGTAGAGAGAGGGGTTCTGCTTCAGCTTTTCGAAGACGCGCGTGTATTTCAATTTGTAATCGAAAAGCAGGTCCCGTTTCTTATCGGAAAGATTCCCCTTCAATTCGGTGTTCATGTCCGAAATGGAATCGTTGAGAGCCATCTTTATGGTTTCAATGTCTTTTTCACTGATCGACGCTAGCGATTTCATTATTTGCCTTCCAAGAGATAAAATACTGAAAATAATTGCACACGTGCCGCAACGCTGCAGATCTGGCAATAACTGAGTATCGAAGGTGGGAGCGGATTTCCGGCACGCCCACTATTAATATATCCTAAAATTCCAAAAAATTTAACGCAAGAGTTAAAAAAACGCACGTCATTTGAAAAAAATATCCGCCCACGGGACAGGGACGCCGGAAAACTCGGAAGGGGTTTTGTACAGGAGCAGGCGGAAAAATAAAAGCCGGCTCCCTGGAGGGGAACCGGCTCTTTCCTGAAAAATCCCGAATCAGGACGCGATATTGATCTCGACCTTTTTCGGCTTGGCTTTTTCTTTCTTGCCCAGGGAGATGTACAGCACACCGTGCTCCAGCCGGGCGGTCACTTTTTCCGCATCGACCTGTTCACCGAGCCGGAAATCGCGGTCGAAATCCCAGCTGCCGATTTCCTGAACGTGAACCGTGCCTTCGGTTTGCGCCAGGGCTTTCTTGCCTCTGAGGGACAGGATGCCGTCCTTCATTTCGATGTCGATGTCTTTTTCCGTCATACCGGGGACTTCCGCCATCAGCGTGTACTCATTGTCCGTCTCGACGATGTTGACCTTCGGCCAGGCCGTCTTTTTATGGGCGAGCGCCGGGAACAGGTCCCCACGCAGTTGATTGAGATACGGGTCCGAATCGAAAAAGTTTCGAGCGGGATTGTGCATGACCAGTTTCATAGCTTAACCCTCCTTTAAACGGATATCTGGAAAATGGAATTTTTCGGGATGCCTTTTTCTCGATGCCCGGGTCATTGTTTTCTGGTTAGTAGATAAAATCCGCAATCCCCGCTGTCAAGCCGGCCGGTGAAAAAAATATAAGTATAAATAAATCAATTATTTAGGTGGGCAATTCGGGCTGGGAGGGGTTGTTGAGCCGGGACGCCCGTTCAGGCGGAAGCGGAACCACGGGTTGGACAGGGATGATGAACCGGCGGGGAATCCAGCGTGAAACCGGGCAGGGAGCGGGACGTGAGAAAATCCGTCCTGCACGAAGGAGAGGGGATGGGGCCTAAGACTGCGCCCTTATACACAGTGGGCAACGCGCGACGTGAGCAGGTTCGCCCTGCGCGAAAGAGTGGGGACGGGGCCTAAGACTGCGCCCTTATACAGTGGGCAACGCGCGACGTGAGCAGGTTCGCCCTGCGCGAAGGAGTGGGGACGGGGCCTAAGACTGCGCCCTTATACACAGTGGGCAACGCGCGACGTGAGCAAACCCGCCCTCCGCGAAGGAGGAGAGGCCCGGAGCAAACGTACGGCACAAACTCAGAGAATCCAGCGCGTCGTCAGCAAGCCGCCTCCACGGCGAGTGGTGGGCGCGACAGGGTTCGAACCTGTGACTTCTGCCATGTGAGGGCAGCACTCTACCACTGAGTTACGCGCCCGAATTCAGTCTGGGATGGAGAAACGCTGCGATAAAAACGCCCGGTCACTGCTTCAACCGCGCGATCAGCGCCTCGCGTTCCTTACGCAGCTTCTCCTTGAACTTGTCGACGCCGCCGTATTTCTTATCGTAGTGTGCGCGGATCTGCTCGACGCTGCGGATTTTGGTCGCGCCTTCGCCCACCAGGCAGTTCCCCGCCTTGTCGCAGGCCCAGATGGGGAGGTCCTTCTCCACCTGATCGCGCAGATCCTCGGGGATGTTTTCGTTGTGCGGCAGCCCGGCGTAATTCGCATCGACCCGTTCCTCGATGCGGTCCAGCTCCGTCACCAGATCCTCGATCTTCTCGCCGTCCCAGGCCCCGACTTCTTCATCGCCGTCGGCGGACAGGATTCGGTTTTTGAGGCGCGGATCGATCTTCACCTCGTCGAGTGAGAAACGCCTGCGGTGCGGCTCCGCCATGATACAATCTCCTCATCAAAAAACAGGGGACGCGATAGCGTGGACTCCGGGAGCGGACTCCCTATTTAGCACTAATCCGAAAGCAAAATCAAATTTCCTTGCCCGGGCATCCGCGCTCCGATACGGCCTATGGGCCGAGACCGAAATGCGCCCGGCAGAATGAAACCGCGGGAGACGTCATGGCGAAAGAATACGCTTGTCCCATCGAGAGCGGCGAGCTGAAACCCAGCGACATAAAATGCCCGGTCTGCAAAAAAGGCGTGCTCGCGCCGGGACGCGGGCGCTTCGGCGTCATCTGGAAATGCGACGCCGACACCAAACCCAGGTGCAAATTCTACACGGAGACAAAACCCACCGGGAAAAAATGCGGTCACGTCCGCAAGAGCGGGAAGAAATGCGGCGCGCTCATGGTGGAAGGCACCAAGACCATCCCCGACCGCTGCAGCGACAAGACCTGCCCCAACCGCAACCCGCACAAGCTGGCGAAAGCGGCGTCCTGAACCGGCGTTCAGTAATACGCGCCGTACAGGATGCAGGAAGAAAGCAGGATCGCCGCACCGCCGCCGAACGTGCAGTAATTCGCGACGGCGCGCTCGCCGGGGATCCATCCGAGCATGGCATCCGGCGCCAGCAGAAACAGCGTCGATTTCAACACCGCGATCCAGCCGATGAGCGTGACGAGCACGGACGGGTCCGCCGTCCAGATATTGTGCACCGTCACCACCGTGAGACCGATGATGAGCCCGGTCAGAGCCGAAAACGGCAGCGACAGGGACTGGCGGTCGAAATTCCGGACGAGCTGTATCCAGAAGCGTTTCTGCAGCAGCAACGACCAGCCGAGAATGAAATACAGGTAGCCGACGATCTTTTCCACAACGAGTGCGAGTTCCATGAGGGAGCCTCAAGATGGGTTGTCGATGAAGTGTGGGACGTCGCAATTCCTAATTAAAAGATAGGTGCGGTTTTTGAAATCGCAACCGGAGAATGCGCTCCGGCGCAGTCGTCTTCGCAGTCCGGTTCCCGCCATTTTAAAAACGTCAGCCCGGCTGGTTTGCTTCCTCTGCAACATGGCGGAATCGTTTCGTAAAAAATTTTTGCTGAATATTGACAACAAAAAAAGCCTTGTTTTTTTGAATATAGGTGTATATGCTCCTAATGTGTGCATATGCACTTAAATGAGTGGAATTGAAAACGCATTCTGTCTGAGGGGAGGGCGGTCATGAAATTTTCCTCAACTTTTTTACTGCTGGCGTTGGAATGGACGTTTCTGTTTGCCGTCGCGTGGCGCAGCGGCCGGCGCGATCGGGTCTCGGAGGCGGTGCGGCCCGTCTATGCTTATTTCCTGTGGATTGTGTTTTGTGGTTTTGTGAGTGTCTGGGCCGGATCGCGGGGGATGTACGTTTCCGAAAATCTGCTTCCCTGGCTGCCGGGATTTTGGCTGCAGCTGATCCCCGTCACCGCGATCGCGGCCCCGGTGATCCTGTTCGGCCGTGTTCGCAGCGGCATCCGCCGCATCGTGGACGACACGCCCTGGCATGTGTTCGCCTGGTTTCACGCCATCCGGCTGGCGGCGCTCGGCACCACATACAAAACCTTTACCGGGCAGTTTCCCCTCGCTTTTGAAATCGCCGTGGGCATTCCCGATCTGCTGTTCGGCATCTCCGCGATCTTTATCGCGGTCAAAGCCCGGCGGGGGGAACTCAGCCAGCGAGGCTTCCTGATCTGGAACGCGATCGGTTTTGGGGTCATCGTGCCCGCGGCGCCCATCATGCTGCAGCTCGGCATGCCCGGCCCGCTGCAGGTGTTCACCGGCACTCCGGATTCCCTCGCCGTGCTCACCTATCCCATGTCGGTCGCGTCCATGATGGGCGTACCCCTGCTCGTGCTGATCAACCTGGCTGTGGCGTGGCGGCTCTGGGAGAGGGGGCGGCAAGCGGTGGCTGCGATGTAGAACTATTTTTATTTCCTGGCAACGAAGAGCAGGTGATTGGCCGTGCCCCAGGGGGCGATTTTTTTCAGAATGGCGGCGATGCGTTCTGCCGTTCGGGTGGTCTGACCCAGGGCGTCTTTTTGAAAGCACTCGCAAAGCATGAACAGTGAAAAACTGTGAGACACCGGCGCCTCAACTTCAATTTGGAAATCAGCGGCCGCTAAAATTTGGCGCACTTCCTGTTTGCTGTGCAGCTTCATGTATAAATCGTGATCGTGCGCGCCGCCAATGCCGGGTTTTCCTGCGATGCGGCGAATCCAGGGATTCTTACGCAGCCGGTTGAGGACATTATCAGGATCATGAATGAACCGGCTCAAAACATTGTCCGCCGGAACCATCATCAAAAGGACGCCGCCCGGTTTCAGGATGCGGCGGGCTTCCCGGATCGCTTCCTCCGGACCGTCCGGAAAATGCTCGACCACGCCGTAGGAAAGGTAGGCCCCGAATGTGTTGTCCGGAAAAGGGCAATGATGCACATCGGCGCAGGCGAGAGGCAGGTCCGCGCGAAAACGCTTGAGCCGGTTCAACGCGGAGAAAACAAAATCCAGCCCCACGATCCGGTGGCCCTGTTCGCGGAAGTAGAGGACTTTCGGACCCAGGCCGCAGCCCGCTTCCAGTATGAGTTCACCCCTGGGCAGAAAGGATTCGTAAAGATCCCGCTCCTGCCGGGCGCGCGGGTAATCGTTGGTCTTCAGCAGGTCTTCGATGTCGCTGCGCGACCATTCCTCTTCAAACTCGACCCGTGTCTGCTCGTATTCCGGACTGTTCTTCATGCTGTATCCGCGGGTTGTGCTGCTCTTGCCGCTAAAAAATTCGTCTACTGATTGATCGTCTTCTTTTCAGAGAAGCTTGAATCGCCGCGGATGAGAATCCGCAGCATCAAAACGCGGTTCAGCCGCCGGACTTTGCGGCGCGCAGCTCGACCGTGTTGCCGTCCGGATCCTCAATATAGATAGAGCGGCCATTGCCCTGGGCGCCGTAGCGCGTCACAAACTCCGTCGTTGCGATCTGTTTCTCCTGTAAATAACGGATCAGCGCCGCTTCGTCGAACGGCTCCACCTGCAGGCAGAAATGATCCAGATTGTTTGCGCCTGAAGTCGGTGCGCCGCCGCCCGTCCTGCCGAGTTCGCTTTTGACGTCGACGATGTCGATCAGGCACTCACCGGCACGAAGCTGCGTGAGGCCCACTTCTTTACCCAGTTGCCGTTCGACCGCGCAGCCCAGCACATCGCGGTAGAAGGCGATCAAATCGTCCGGGTTTTCGGTGCGCAGCACGATGTGGTCGATTTTTCGGATGACGATCATGGCGATGGATCCCTGAATCGGCTGGATGCGTGCATGAAGGTGTTGTCGCTTTAAGAGTGTATCTGTTCGACCCGCCGCTTTTCCACTTCTTCTTGCGTAAACCGCGGCGTGATGTGCTGCGGGCAGTTCCAGTCGAACGCCTGCACCTTGAGCACGACGATACGCTCGGCCTTCGCGTCGTACTGCGGATCGACGACCTGTTGCAGCAGCTTAGGATTCTCCGCGGCGTCCAGGATCTTCGCTTCCGCCCAGACCTTGAGCCGTTTTTGCCCGGCGTAATCCATGAGGAACAGCACCGTCTTGTTGTTGTCGAGCAGATTCCCCGTGCTGATGTATTGCCCGTTGCCGCGAAAATCGGCGTAGGCCAGCGTGCGTTCGTCCAGCACTTTGAGAAACCCTTTGGGGCCGCCGCGAAACTGCATGTAAGGCCAGCTGTTTTCCCCGGCCGAGGCCAGGTAAAATCCGTCCCGGCCCTCGATGTAACCTTTCTCCTGCCAGGTCAGCCGGTTGCGGAAGTCCCCGGCCGTCTCCATTTTTGCATATGAGGGCCGTGTGCCGTATTTTTCCTGCTGCGCTTTGACACCATCGGTGAACGCGAGTTCGGTGAAATTCTGAGTCATGGTGCGCCGTCCTTTCCTCTAAGTGTGTGAGAATCGAACACCCCCTGCTTGAGGCAGGGGGGTGTCCGGTTGTTAGAAAGTGAGCACGTTGTAACCCTGTTCCTGCAGTTTGCTCAGGCTGGGCAGGCCGGTGGTTTTCGGAACCGAATTGTCCTTGATGAGGTCGTAACCGGTGGTGTCGGCGCCGAACACTTCCGCGCAGGCGCAGGACACGCCTTCGATCTTGTCCGTCACCGCCTCGAACAGATCGTGCGCGGGGTGGTCCTCCTTCTGCAGAACCTCCGGCCAGCGGGTGCCTGCGCCCTGAAACAGGATGGAAACGTCTTTGCCGGCGTTCTTGAAATCGTATGCCGCCGCCAGAGCGTTGAAGACGCGGCCCAGCGATTCCTCGGAGCCGTTTTTAGGATCGGAAAGTACAACGATAGCTGTTTTCATTTTGTGTTTTCCTTTCTGTTAAGGATTTGTATTTGGTTTTGTTCGACTTGGAAAGGATCAGAGATGCGCTTCGATGCCGCGCGCGATTTCCTGCTTGGGCCGCACGCCCACCATCTGTTTGACGACCTGCCCGTCCTTGAACAGCAGCAGGGCGGGAATGCTGCGGATGCCGTATTTCGCGGCGCTCGCCGGATTTTCGTCCACGTTCAGCTTCGCCACCCGGACGCGGTCTCCGTACTCTTCCGCCAGCGCCTGCACGGCGGGAGCGATCTGATGGCAGGGCTGGCACCAGTCCGCCCAGAAATCCACCAGCACCGGTTTGCCGGACTGGATCACCGAGGATTCGAAATCCGCATCGTGGACCTGTCGGACTTCATGACTGGCTGTGGCTTGTTTCGGGTTCATGGTCTTTCTCCTTTGGGAATTGTTTCGGTTCAGTTGCGGCCGCTGACGTAGCCGCCGTCCACCGGCAGAATGACGCCGGTCGTGAAACTCGCTGTGGCCAGATGCAGCACCGCGTCGGTGATCTCCTGCACTTCGCCCACACGGTTCATCAGGGCGACGCCGCCGAACGCGTCCATATCCGAATCGCCGTAAATGGGGGTGCGGATCACGCCCGGAGCGACGGCGTTGACCTGGATACGATCCGCCGCCAGCTCGCTCGCCAGGCTGGTGGTCAGCGCGTGCACGCCGCCTTTGGTGATCAGCGCGGCGCTGGCGGGAAGCCCGGCCATCGAATGGTTGATGAGGACGGTGCCGATGTTGACGATGTTGCCGCCGCCCTGCTTTTTCATCTGCCGCACCACCGCCTGGGTGACGAAATACGTGCCCTTGAGGTTGATGTGGATGTAGCGGTCGAGGTCGGCCTCGGTGTTTTCCAAAAACGGCTTCAACCCGAAGATGCCGGCGTTGTTCACCAGCACATCCACACCGCCGAAGCGGTCGACGGCGGCGGCGACCATTCGTTCCCCGGTCGTGCGGTCGCCGATGTCGCCCGCGACCAGGGCGATGCGGTTCACCGCGTTCAAAGACAGCGCGGCTTCCTCCAGCTTTTCCGCACTGCGGGAGTTGAGCACCAGGTTGAATCCGTTTGCCAGGAACCCCTTGGCGGCGTCGAGACCGATGCCGCTCGAGGCTCCGGTGATCAATGCGGTTTTGGTTTTCTGCGTCATCGTTTTAACCTCCGAATCAAATTGAAGTTGGACTTGCGTCTGTTTTCTAAAAGGGGGTAGAGCAGGTTGCGTGCCAGCGGGCGGTGGTCAAATTAATCATTGAAATATATTGAGTTGGCTGGTTTTGGGCGGGTGTGGCGTTGTCGCGAAAAATCGCTATTGATGAGATATCGTGCTAGAATCCGGGGGAGTGACGAAATATCGCTACAGCCAACGACGTCAACGGGGAGCCATCGCGCCATGTCTGCACAACAGAAACCATCAGCAGAAAATGAAGCGCTCCTGAAGGAGCTGAAAGCGGTTCACCATCGCAACAAACTGATTCTGGAGTCGGCGGGGGAGGGGATCTACGGTCTGGACGAGAAAGGATGCACCGCCTTCGTCAATCCCGCAGTGCTGCGCATGACAGGTTTCAGTGAAAGCGAACTGATCGGAAAGTGCCAGCACGAAATGATGCACCACAGCAAACCGGACGGGAGCCCCTTTCCCAGGGAGGAGTGCTCCATCTACGCCGCCTTCATGGACGGCAAAGTGCATCAGGAATCCAGCGAAGTGTTCTGGCGCAAGGACGGCACCTCCTTTCCGGTGGAGTACGTCAGCACGCCCATTTGGGAGAACATGAAGCTCAAAGGCGCGGTGGTGGTGTTCAAGGACATCACCGAACGCAAACAGGCGGAGCAGGAGATCCAGCGGTTGAGAAAGCAGCTGGAAATGGAGAACGCCTACCTCAACGAGGAAGTGCAGGAAGCCCGGGCCTACGGCGAGATCCTGGGCGGCAGCCCGGCGCTGCAGGCTATCTTGAGGCAGATCGAGATGGTGAGCCCGACCGGCGCCAGCGTGCTCATCACCGGCGAATCGGGCACCGGCAAGGAACTGGTGGCGCGCGAAATCCACAACCGCAGCGCGCGCAGCCGGCGCACCATGATCAAAGTCAACTGCGCGTCGATCCCCAAGGAACTCTACGAGAGCGAATTTTTCGGCCACGTCAAAGGCGCGTTCACCGGTGCGGTGAAGGACAGGGCGGGGCGGTTCCAGCTCGCCGACGGCGGCACCCTGTTCCTCGACGAGATCGGCGAAGTGCCGCTCGACATGCAGGGCAAACTGCTGCGCGTGCTGCAGGAGGGCACGTTCGAACGCATCGGCGATGAAAAAACGCGCACCGCCGACGTCCGCATCATCGCCGCCACCAACCGTTCCCTCAAAGAAGAGGTGGCGGACAAGCGATTCCGTGAAGACCTGTATTACCGCCTGAACGTGTTTCCCATCGAAGTGCCGCCGCTGCGCGAACGGCGGGAGGACATCCCGCTCTTGGCGTCGCGCTTCCTCGCGCTCGCCTCCAGAAAGCTCAACCTGCCGCAGGCCCGGCTCACCCAGGCCAACATCGCCGAACTCAAAAACTACGACTGGCCCGGCAACGTGCGCGAACTGCAGAACGTCATCGAGCGCGCCGTGATCATATCCCGGGGCGGGAAGCTGTTGCTGCAACTGAGCGGAGTCGGCGCCGGGAAAAAAGCGCGGCCCAAACCGGCGCCCGAGCCGGCAGCCGAACCCGTACGTGAAAACGCCGTTCTCACTGAAGAGGAGATGCAGGCGAAGGAGCGGGCCAACATCGTCAACGCGTTGAACCGCTCAAACTGGAAGATCGCAGGCAAAGGCGGCGCCGCAGAATTGCTCGGCATCAAGCCCACCACCCTGAACTCAAGGATCAAGAAAATGGGCATCCGCCAACAAAGACAGCGCCTCTCTGGATAGTCGAATCACTGAACTGAAAGCCGGTGTGATTGACAAAGGCAGGCCAATTTCATGCAATTGAATGAATCACCAGCTTGTATAGATGTAGGACACGACTATTAAGATAACAGTCAAAAGAAGCAGTTTTTTATTAAACTCATTGTGCAGCATGATATTTGTATTACTTTTATCCCGCATCCATTCATTGAATATAAATTTGAGAAACAATGAAAAAAGCGGCTTCTCCTAAGGAGAAGCCGCTCAATTATTCAAACCAACGAAGCAAGACTCAAATCAGGCAGAATTCCCCTTTTCTCTTGAATAATCATATTCCTTGGTTTCTCGTATGAAATCGAACCCGGAAACAAAGTCCGTCCGATCCATATTGCTTGTGGTGTGAATCGTCACATTCTCTTTGGCGCCAGAAGGAGTTTCCATGGTGCCTGGCTTATCCGGAGAGCGATTGCCGTCTTCTTCAGACCATTTGGTCCAAACTGCATGACGATCCCATTCAAGGGGTGCAGGTTCATCTGCCAAAGCGACTCCTGAACCAACGACGCAAAATGCTGCTGCAATCATCAGAACCACCAGCTTTTTCATGACAAACCTCCGATGAAAAATATTGAATGATGAGGCGCGAAAAACAGTTTAAGTAAAACAGTATTGAGCGAATTCGCTATCCCCTTTAAGTAGTTGAATTTAAGGTATTAAAATGTTTTTCGCCGCCGCCCTCCCGGGCAATTGTTTTGTTGTGCGAGAGATAAAATCGCTTTTTTAAAAGTCAAGAATATTAAAAGTTTTTAATTTTTTCGGGATCAAGATTTCCATCCACCGCGCGCCTTCCGTGCCTGCTCAGTGCCTTTCGGACATCCAATCATAGAATCAAATTAAAAAAATTTTACTTTTCCAAGCTTGCCATAGCCTTTTTCTCATTTTATTGAATTAAAAGACAACCGGTACAAGCCAAGAGCGGATTGCCTCGCCTTGGCAACTGTTTTTATTTTCTTGTTCATCAAAGGAGGGAATGAGCAATGTTTGAATTTCTGATGAATGTATCCATTTTTAACGTATTTTCGGTTGCACTTGTCGGGATCATTGCCATCGCATTCACAGGTGAACTGATTTATCAGAAAATCCGAAAAGGCGGCTACAGGGTGCCGCTCGACAACCCGGTAACGAATGAGAATCAAGACAAACAAGAATGGAAAATGGCAGCCTGACAAAAAAATATCCGGCCTCTTTTTCAATTTAATAGAGGCCGGATATTTTTCGTTTTCGTCAGGTTCAGTAAAGAATTCTATGGAAGATTCGTGATGGCTGCATGGAACGTTGTTAACTATTAGGGGTGGGATTATGTTAGTTCGAAGAAAAACAAAATTTGCGAATAAAAAAATCGTGCGGGCGTATTTATTGTCTCTCTGTCTGATTGTCATAGCTTGCCTTGGTGTGACATCTTCTGTTTGGGCACTCATTCCAAAGATAACCGATAAAAATATCAATTCCGCGATCCAGAAAAGTTTTTATATTAATGATATCTCCTTGGACGCTTTGCAGATCGACGTGAGTACCCAGAATGGAATAGTGACCGTATCAGGAATCGTTTCAAACCTTCTGGCTAAAGAACGGATTGTAGAAATCGTGCAAACGATACAGGGGGTTCGAGCCGTGGTCGATCAGATTGAGGTGATTCCGGAAAAAAAGTCAGATGAAGCGATTGTTCAGGACATTGAGCAAGCTCTTGAGCGGGATCCCGCAACGGAAGCTCATGAAATCACGGTAAACGTTGAAGACGGCGTGGTCACACTGGGTGGAAAAGTAGACTCACCGCAGGAAAAAATTATGGCATCAGAGGTTGCAAAAAGTGTCAAAGGCGTCAAGAAAATTAAAAATGTCATTGAAATGGATAAACCATCCACCCGGTCCGATCGTGAGATCAAAGCTGAAATTCAGCGCCGCCTCAAGTCCAACGTGTGGATTTTTGATCAGGCAATTCATATTCATGTAAAGAACGGAAAAGTGATTCTCAATGGAGTGGTTGGCAGCGAAGAAGAAAAAAATAGAGTGATCTTCAATTCCTGGACTACAGGAGTCAAGGAGGTCGATGATGATGCTCTGATCATCAATTCTTGGATTCGTAAAAACGATCTTCTCAGAATAAATCCAGAGGAAAACCTGAAAGACGATGAAATCAAAAAAACTGTCGAAGAAACTTTAGCGTTGGATCCAAGGGTGGAACCCTTTTCCATTGATATCCTGGTAGAAGATGGAGTGGTGACCCTGACTGGGAAAGTGGGGCGCTTGATGACAAAAAAAGCGGCCGAGCAGGATGCTTCCAATACGGTTGGTGTGAGGCAGGTCGTCAATAATCTGCTGGTAGTGAATGAGCAAGCCCTCATTGAAGAAGGGAAATTGAAGTCTCTTGTCCAAGAGGCACTCGCATCGCATCCGCTGACCGGCAAGTTTGAAATTGAGGTTACAGTTGATGAAAAAAAAGTCAGATTGAATGGGGAAGTAAACGCTCTCAAAGATAAAGCCTTGGTGGAAAAGGTCGTATCCGTAGTGAAGGGGGTGGAGGGCATTGAAAATAATTTGTCTGTCCGGTCTACCTGGCCCTGGAAAAACGATCTGGAAATTTACGAGGATGTGCGGGATGAGTTGTTTTGGAGTTTTCTTGTGGACCAGGATGACATCATTGTTACCGTAGAAAACGGAGTGGTGCGATTGACCGGAAAAGTTTCGGACTGGAAAGAAGTCCGTGCCGCTGTCAAAAACGCCTTTGAAGGAGGAGCTAAAATCGTAAAAACCGAATTGAAATTGGATAACGGAGTCATCACCAATGCGGTTTTTGATTACAGGGATATTCCCGTTGGCTTATAAGCGTAGCGGGTGATTGATAAATCGATTGAGACATGGAAAAAAATCTATTCCCGGCTTAACCCGAAATCAGGCTTATGGGCGGGGGCACCTGCAGGATAATGAGCGGCAACTTCAAAATCCGGAAATCGATGCCGCAACGAAAGAAAGTAGCCTGCATATTTCTTGGATGAGTTCATTTCCAAGTCACAACCGGGATTCCCGTCAACGCCTGGATAATATCTATACGCGCGGCTCTCCTGTTTTTCCTTAATAAAAAAGAATGGATTGGGAAGTGTGGTTGAATGCTTCCAAAAAAAAATGGGCCGCGATTTGAACCGCGACCCATTGATTTCGATGATTTTTATGCAGAAACCGTCTGTAGTTCCGGTAAAACGTCCTTGCCCTTTGTGAGCAAATTCGCCATCCGCGCAGGATTGGTCGAGGCCGGGAGAAAAAGTTCGAACCGAAATCAAAAAGGACTGCGCGTCGTGAGCAAACTCGCCATCCGCGCAGGATTGGTGGGCCCACCAGGATTCGAACCTGGGACAACCCGGTTATGAGCCGGGGGCTCTAACCAACTGAGCTATGGGCCCCCGTGCCTAAGGGGTCAACCTTCCACGAAACTACGGAGTTTCTTGCTGCGGCTCGGGTGACGGAGCTTGCGCAGCGCCTTGGCCTCGATCTGCCGGATGCGTTCGCGCGTGACGGCGAAATCCTGGCCCACCTCTTCCAGCGTGTGCTCCGAATCCAGCCCGATGCCGAACCGTTTGCGCAGCACCTTCTCCTCGCGCGTGGCGAGGGTGGACAGCACCTTGAGCGTCTGCTCCTTGAGGTTCTTCTTGACCACCGAGTCGATGGGAGAGAGCACCTTCTTGTCCTCGATGAAATCGCCGAGGTGGCTGTTTTCCTCCTCGCCGATCGGCGTCTCCAGCGAGATGGGCTCCTTGGCGATCTTCAGCACCTTGCGCACCTTCTCGACCGGCAGGCTCATCTTTTCGGCGATCTCCTCCGGCGTCGGTTCGCGGCCCAGCTCCTGCACCAGGTGCCGGGAGACGCGGATCAGCTTGTTGATCGTCTCGATCATGTGCACCGGGATGCGGATGGTGCGCGCCTGATCGGCGATGGCGCGGGTGATGGCCTGGCGGATCCACCAGGTGGCGTAAGTGCTGAACTTGTAGCCGCGGCGGTACTCGAACTTGTCCACCGCTTTCATCAGGCCGATATTGCCTTCCTGGATCAGGTCGAGGAACTGCAGGCCGCGGTTGGTGTACTTTTTCGCGATGCTGACCACCAGCCTGAGGTTGGCTTCCGCCAGCTCCCGCTTCGCCGTCTTGTCCTTGACCCGGCCGCGCGCGATCGAGCGCACCGTGGCGAGCAGGTGGTCCTTCGAGGTGTTGGTTTCCTTCTCGATCTTTTTGATCTTGCGGCGGCCGCCCTGAACCGATTTCAGGTGGTTGTCGTACTGCGCCCGTGTCAGCACCTTGCCGCTGGGCAGCTTCACGCTTTTCTGCTTGGCCCAGTTTTTCGCCAGCTTCTTGACCTCCGCCAGCGTGACGCCCAGCGATTTTTCCAGCAGGCGTTCCTGTTTGCCGGCGGCGCGGATCTGCGCGGCGATCTCGTAGATCTTTTCGATGATGCCGTCCATCACATCGAGATCGAGGTTGATGTCGGAGACGATCTTCTCCACCGACTGCTTGTGCGTGTTCTCTTCCTTTTCCAGCTTGGTCCGCATCTTCTCGGAGATTTTGGAAACGGAAAGCCGTTTGCGCACGTTCTGCAGCTTCTGCTCCTGCGTCTTGAGACTGCGGATGTTTTTCAAAAACCGCTTGCTCTCTTCTTTTTCCGATTCCTCTTTTTTATCTTCCGGCTCGCCGCTTTGCACCACGTCGTAGACGCTGATCTCCGCCTTTTTGATCTTTTCGCCCAGGTCGACGATCTCGTTGACCGTGACCGAGCAGTTGGCCACCGCCGAGATCACCTCTTCCTGTCCGGCTTCGATCCGTTTCGCGATCTCCACTTCCCCCTTGCGGGTGAGCAGAGAGATCGTGCCCATTTCGCGGAGGTACATCCGCACCGGGTCGTCGATGGAGATGGTGTCCGCCTTGGCGATATTGGATTCCTCTTCCGAGTCCGAATCGCCGTCCTTGTCCTGGTCTTCCCCTTTTTCCGCGTTCAGCTTTTCCCCTTTCAACGCCGAATCGACGATGTCGATCTCATTTTCGCCGAACAGATGCATGAGATCGTCGATCTGTTCCGGAGTCACCAGGTCCGAAGGCAGGACATCATTGACCTCTTCGAAAGTCAGGTAGCCCTTTTCCTTGCCTTGCGAGATCAATTGATTGATTTCGATTACGTTGTTTAGTTTTTGTAAGTTGGGCATTGCCGCGGTTTCTCCTAAAAAAAAGAACGGGGTGATGGGTTCATGTCCGGTTTATTCACTGTTCATCCGGGAGACACAGTCATCTGAAGCTCGCGCAGCCGGCTGTGGATCTCCCGGGAACGCTCCGACTCGCCGGCCTTTTCCGCCTCGCTCCGTTGCCGTTTCAGTTCCTTGATTTTCGCTTCCAGGTTGCGTTTCCGCATTCCCCGCAGGCAGTCGTCCGCCGCCTGGTCCGGTTTTTCGAAAGCGATCGGCTGCATGCCGATGCGCGTGAGCAGCGTCTTGATTTCCGGCCGTTCCGTCCGGTCCACCAGGCGGTCGATCTGGACCGGCTGTCCCTTGTCCAGAAGCTCGTAAATCATGCCGGCCACCGTGCGCAGTTGCTGGTCGCTGAATTCATCCAGAGCGATGCGGTTCTGAACGATTCCGGCAATTTCCTTATCGGCCAGCATCAAGTGAACTAAATACAGCTCCGGATCCTGTTTGCTCCGGGCGGGTTGGGCCGGGGCAGCGACCGTTTTCCGGTTCTGGCTCAAGGCCTGTTTCACCTGCTGGTGCAGGGCTTTGTCTTCGACGCCCACCCGGTCCGAAAAATACCGCACCCATTCGGTCTGCTCGAGCGGGTTTTTCACCTTGAGCAGCAGCGGCAGCACCTGGTTGACGATCTCCATCCGGCCGGAGGGGGTCCGGACATCTCCGTTTGCGATGGCGTTCTCTATATTAGATTCAATAAAGGGCCTGGCGTTTTCAATTTGTTTTAAAAAGGATTCGGGGCCGAATTGCCGGATATAGGAATCCGGATCGTGACCGTTCGGAAGAACAATGACGCTCACCTTCATCCCGTGCTCGAAAAGCACATCGAAACCCCGCTGCGCCGCTGTCTGCCCCGCCGCGTCCGCGTCGAACACCAGAACGGCGTGGTCCGTGTGGTTTTTCAGCAGGCTGGCCTGCGCCGGGGTCAGCGCGGTGCCGCAAGTGGCCACCGTGTGGCGGATCCCGTGCTGGGCGGCGCGGATCTGGTCGAAATACCCCTCGAAGATGCAGACCCGGTTTTCCCGCCGGATCGCCTCGCGCGCCTTGTCCAGGCCGAACAGAATCCGGCTCTTTTTGTAAAGCTCGGTTTCCGGCGAGTTCATGTATTTGGGCTGGCCCTCATCGATCACCCTGCCCGCGAAACCGACGGTGTATCCATACAGATCCTTGAGCGGAAACAGGATCCGGGCGCGAAACCGGTCGTAATGGTCCGTGCCGTTCTCTTTTTTGACGATCAGACCCGCCTTTTCCAGCTCCTGCCGGGAAACATCCCGTTTTCTGCCCGCCGCCGTGATCAGGTTGCGCCAGCCCGGCGGCGCCCACCCGAGCTGGTATTCCTCGACGATGCGGTCCTCGATGTCACGAGATTCAATGTATTCCCTCGCCGCTTTGCCCGCAACGGGATGTTTCAGGGCCTGTTGAAAATAGTCCGCCGTCCAGCGGTTGATCTGAAGCAGCCGTTCGCGTTCCCGGTGGGCTTTTTCCTGCTGCCCGCTGCGGGCGGGCGAGGGCAGCGTCACCGAAGCGCGCGGGGCCAGAATCTTCAGCACCTCAATGAAAGATAGACTGCGCGTCTCCATGAGGAACTTGAACACATTGCCGCCGGCGCCGCAGCCGAAGCAATGGTAGATCTGCTTGTCCGGGCTCACCGTGAAGGAGGGCGTTTTTTCCGCATGGAACGGACAAAGCCCCTTGTGGTTTTTGCCGCTCTTTTTGAGCAGCACCACTTCCGATACGACCTCCACGATATCCGTGCGGGCACGGATTTCCTCAATGATGTTTTCCGGTATCGATCGATTCACCGTATCAGGACCTCAATCCCAGCTTACCGCAATTCATGCGCCCTGCAACCGGCCCGGCGCCGGGATTTCACTCAACGGATTTCCAGGGGAAATCGGATCTTTCGATAGCATACCGACCGCCACCCCGCGTTCGGACCGCCAGAATCCGGGCATGCCTCGAGGGGGAGCACAGTTTCATCGATCCCCTGAGGGAGTCCGATTTGTTACCGCCACGATTGCAGATGGGAAGATAAAACTAGGGTTTCAACCGCTCGCCGACCAGATCCTTGATCACCTTGTTGTCCGCTTTCCCTTTGAATTCAGGGACCAGCACCTTCATTACTTTTCCAAGATCCGATAGGCTTTTAGCATTCAATTCTTCAACCACTTCCTGAACCCGTTTCCGGATGGCGTCCTCGGACACCTGCTCCGGAAGGTACTGCTTCAGCACCTCCATCTCCTGCTTTTCCTGATCCGCCAGCTCCTTGCGGCCGCCCTTTTCAAAGTGGACGATCGCTTCTTTTCTCTTTTTGATCTGTGTGGCGATGAGGGACACCACGGCCTCGTCGTCCAGATCCTTTTGCCCGAGATCGATTTCCCGGTTTTTTATCTCAGTGTTGAGGCCGCGGATGGTGTTGAGCCGTATCGAATCACGCGCTTTTAAGGCCCCTTTCAGGTCGGAAAGGAGGAGTTCCTTTAAACTCATAGGCTTACAAATAAAGTAAATGGGAGAATATAGGGACCCGCACCGGATTTGTCAAGGCCCCGGCCGGGTTTTCTTCTCCATGCCCTGCGGCACGTGAATGTCAGGTATGTGTTTTAAAAACAATAAGTTGGATTGAGTTCGGCATCGGCGGGAACGCCAACGCCGCAAAATTCCTTCACCCTCACTGCCGATTATAGCCGATAACTTCAGGAATAGGGATAAATTTTACCGCTTAACAAGACGGTTCCAGGCGGGGATGGGGGGACGGTTCTCCGGCCTGCCTCCGGAATCCCGCTCTCAGTGAGGCATTGCATTGTCCTCACTCTAGGGTTGAGAAGCGGGGCCGAAAGCAGACCGGGGATTGCTTTACTTATTTTTTTCCCGTTGATTGCTTACTTGCAGTGCACTTTCAGTTCGGAAGTGCCACCGGTGACGTTCACGATGCGGGCGTCATCCACATGGATGCTCTCCGGGGCATGCCATCCCTCAGCCATCTCGTAACCGCCTCCGAGCTTGAAGCTCTTGCTGGCTTTCGGCTCCAGCATTTCATGCGCGTATTTGGCGCCGTTGCCGAGAATAATCTGCACCTCGGCTTCCTGGTCGCTCATATTTTCCACCTTGAAATCCTTGTTGCAATAAGTGGTGGTGCCAGGCTCCAGGATGGCCTGATCGCCTTTTATGTCTTCCACGAACCAGGGGTCCGCATCGGCCGCGCCGGCCAGAGAATTGAAACCGAACACCGCAAACACCACAAGAAACACAAACACAGCTTTCTTCGTATGCATGTTTCGACTCCTTTAGCATTGTCGAGTAGTTAAGAATACGCAGAGGGTTCAGAAAAACGCACCGGCTCAAGGCAAAGTCCAATCCCTTCCCCGAGTGTCGCTCCGACAAAACCCCTTGCGGATTGATTGATGATGGTTATATTGCAACTCATATGCCGGTATTCAATTTCCCATATCTCGTTACGTTCCTTTAGGTTACGCGGGACCCTCCGCGGCGCCGATTCCATCGGACCGGCGGAATTCGGCCGGAACCTGCAAGGCTTTCCTGTTAACGTTCTGAATTCATTGAAGTCCATCGGCTAGCCAAAATTTCACGCAGCGGCTGAAAGTTGCCGCCTGCGAATACCAAATAAAACGTCATTTTTCTCTATGAGGGATCCATGAAATACGATCTGGAATACGTTCTGGACAGCGCCCTCGACGGCATTTACATCGTTTCCAACGACCGCCGCCTGGTTTTGTTCAACCGGGCCTGTGAGGAACTGTACGGCATCTCGAGGGAGGGGCTGGTCGACAAGGCCTGCGCTGTGATCGAGGAGCTGAAAAAAACATTGCAGGACCGCCGCGGCGACGCCCCCGGTTACGGGGAGCTGGCCAGCAAAAAAGAACGCATGACCCTGGAGCACAAAGGGGGAAAAACGGTGTGGGTCGAAACCATCTTCACCCCCATCTACGACCGGGAAAGCGGCGGCATCGCTTACGTGATGGGGGTCATTAAGGATTTGACCGAACAAAAGCAGCTGGAGCTGGAGAAAGAAAAGCTCGTCGCCCAGTTGAACGCGATGCGCCAGGATCTGGAAAAACGCTACGAATTTCCCGATATCGTCGGCCGCGCGTCCAGCATCCTGCACACCTTAAAACTCACCGGAGAGGTGGCCCGGCAGAACACCACGGTTCTGATTCTTGGAGAAAGCGGAACCGGAAAAGAGCTGTTGGCAAAAGCGATCCATTTCAACAGCCCGCGCTCCGCGCATCCGTTCGTGGCCATCAACTGCTCGGCGTTTCCCGACACGCTCATCGAAAGCGAATTGTTCGGATACGAAAAGGGCGCGTTCACCGGCGCGGAAAAATCCAAGCCCGGCAAAGTGCATCTGGCCGCCGGCGGCACGCTGTTCTTAGACGAGATCACCGAGATGAGCGCGCCCGCCCAGGCCAAGATGCTGCGGGTGATTCAGGAGCGCGAATACCAGCCCCTGGGCGGGGTCCGCACACTCAAGGCGGACATCCGCATCATCGCCGCCACCAACAAGGACATCGAGAAACTGGTGCGCAAAGGCACGTTCCGCGAGGACCTGTATTACCGGCTTTACGTTTACCCGATCACCATACCGCCGCTCAGGGAACGGCCCGAAGACATACCGGTGCTCATCGACGCCTTCATCAAGAAGCTGAACCTTGAGATGGGGCGGCAGATTCAGGGCCTGAAACCCGAAGCGATGGACGTGCTCTTGAACTACGACTGGCCGGGGAACGTGCGCGAGCTGCGCAATGTGGTCGAACGTGTGATGATCCTGTCTCACAACGACTGGGTGGGCGTCCGCGACCTGCCGGGTTATCTGCGCGAGCGCAAAAGGTCCGCCGCGGCCGAACCGGGAGGGGGGAGCACCCTGCCGGAGCACTTTTCCCTGGACCGTTATGTGCAGCAGTGTGAAAGCACTTTGTTATTGAAAGCGTGGAAAACCTCCGGCTTCAACAAGACCAAGGCGGCCCGGACGCTGGGGCTCTCACGCTCCACGTTCCGTTACAAACTGTCCAAGCTGCCTCAGGAAATGCTCGAATCCGCGCGCGCGGCCGGAAAAAACGTGGGCTGAAATAGGGGAGGGCGGCGATCGCCAAAGCGGTCAGTAGAGCAGGTGCTCTTTGCGCAGCTTGTTGAACTCGGTGAATTCGCCCTGCCAGGAGTCTTCGATGTGGGCGAGCGTCGTGCCGCAGTTCAGGTAGCGTTCGCGGAAATCGGAGTTGCCGTACAAAAGGTCGATGGCCAGCCGGTCGTTGACGAACTCGTACGGCGCGGTGCGCCAGCCGAAATTTTTCTCGTACAGGCCGGCGATGACGCGGATGACCGCGATGCCAGTGAGCAGGGATTTGAAGCGGCCGCGGTCGGTGACATGAAGCTGCACGCCGCCGCAGGTTTCGCCCGACCATTTCTGGAACATCGGTTTGAAATAGATCGGCCGGAAAAACACACCCGGCAGCTTTTCCTGCTGCAGCTTGTCGGCGAGCCGGTGCGCGTCGATGTAGGGCGCGCCGATCTGCTCGAAGGGCAGCGTGGTGCCGCGGCCTTCGGACAATAGCGTGCCTTCCAGAAGGCACATGCCCGGATACACCGTCGCCGTGTGGAGCGACGGCATGTTGGGCGACGGCGGGATCCAGTCGAGGCCGGTGTCGTCGTACCACATTTCGCGCTGCCAGTTGCGCATGGGGATGACCGTCAGGTCGCACTCGATGCCGAAGGTCTTGTTGAACATCTGCGCCAGCTCGCCCACCGTCATGCCGTGGCGGTTGGCGATCGGGTACTTGCCGACGAAAGAGCGCCATTCTTCCCCGACCAGGTTGCCCTCCACCGCGACGCCGTTGATGGGGTTGGGGCGGTCGCATACGATCATCGGGATGCCCGCTTCGCGGCACACCTGCATGCAGTTGGCCAGCGTGTAGATGAACGTGTAATAGCGCGAGCCGATGTCCTGAATGTCGAAGATGAGATTGTCCAGGTCCGCAAGGTGCATTGTGCTGGGGAACAGCGAGTTTTCCACGTCCCCGTACAGGCTGAGCACCTTCAGCCCGGAAACCGGGTCCTCGTTGTCGTTCACCTTCACCATGTCCTGATCCACGCCGTACAGGCCGTGCTCCGGCGCGAAGATCTTTTTCAGCCTGAACCAGCGGTGCTCCTTGAAATGGACGATCGAGTGCCTCTGGTCCGCCGCCATGCTGGTCTGGTTGACCACAAGGCCGACGTTTTGCCCCTGCAGAAAGCGCTCGGGGTCCGCAAGCAGAATGTCGAGTCCGGTGACGGTGTGGCTCACGCTGTGACGCCTCCTTCAGGCGGCAAGGCCGGTCATTTGAAACGGTATCCCTTGGGGATCACCGTGATGTTGGATTCCTCGTCGACGAAGAACCGGCTCTTGTCCTCGTCCAGATTGTAGCCGATCGACACGCCGTCGGGAATGTTCACGTCCTTGTCGATGATGGCCATGTTGATCTTGCAGTTTTTCCCCACATTGACGCGGTCCATGATCAGCGAATTGATGATCGCCGCGCCGCTGTCGATGTGCACGTCGCCGCCGATCACCGAATCCTGCACGATGCCGCCGCTGATGATGCTGCCTTCGGAAACGATGCTGTTGACCGCCTGGCCGCGGCGGCCGTCCTCGTTGAACACGAACTTCGCCGGCGGGCCGCCGTACTGCGTCGTGCGGATCGGCCATTTGCGGTTGTACAGGTTGAACACCGGTTTGACGTTGCGCAGGTCCATATTGGCTTCCCAGAACGCCTTGATGGTCCCCACGTCGCGCCAGGCGCCCACTTCCTGTTCGCCGCTGCCGGACACGCGGTTGGTGCGAAAATCGTAGGCGTACACCCGGTCGGTGGACACCACTTTGGGCAGGATGTCCTTGCCGAAATCGTGGCTCGATTCGGTGTCCGCGGCGTCTTCGTACAGCATGCGGATGAGAAAGTCGGTGCTGAAGATGTAGTTGCCCATCGACGCGAACACCTCATCCGGCCGCCCCGGTATGGTTTTCGGGTCATGCGGTTTTTCCTGGAATCCAATGATGCGCTGCTCCTCGTCCACCTGGATGACGCCGAACGAGCGCGCTTCCTCGACGGACACCGGCAGCGCCGAGACCGTCACGTCCGCCCGCCTCTCCATGTGGAAGTCCACCATCTGGCGGATGTCCATGCGGTAGATATGATCCGCGCCGAAGATGGCGACCAGATCGTAGCCGTGCCCTTCGATCAGGTTGATGTTCTGATAAATCGCATCGGCGGTGCCCTGGTACCAGCTTTCGCCCGTGCGTTTCTGGGCGGGTACGGGCAGGATGAAATGGTCCTGCAGGATGGAGCTGAAACGCCAGCCTTCCTGCAGATGCTCCGTCAACGATTGCGATTTGAACTGGGTGAGGACGTAGAGGGCGTAGACTTTGGAGTTGATGAAATTGCTCAGCACAAAATCGATCAACCGGTATTTGCCGCCGAAGGGAACAGCGGGTTTCGCACGCTCTTTCGTGAGCGGATAAAGGCGGCTGCCTTCTCCGCCCGCCATGATCATTCCAAGAATATTTTGCACACGCACAAGCTCCGATAGGGTTCACACAGGCGGCAGGAGCGGTAGAATCGATTGCGCTGAAGACGAGGTGCGAGCGGAAAGAAAATCAAACTCAGGCCGGTTTCTCCCCCCGGGATCGAACGGCGACCCTCAATGCCCGGAACCGCTTGAATTTTAAACTACTTACATTAATTATACTCTAATTGGGCGGTCCCCTGTCAACTCATAAAAAACCGGCGGGTTGTGAGAAAACTCACAAAAAAACCCCGGCCGGGATTCCGGCCGGGGGTCTTGATTTACAGGCTTGCTCGGCGAAACGGGCTCACATCATGCCGCCCATGCCGCCCATTCCACCCATGCCGCCCATACCGCCGCCGGCGGGAGGATGCGCGTGGGCCTCGCCTTTCTCTTCCGGAAGGTCGGTGATCATCGCTTCGGTGGTCAACAGCAGGCCGGAGATGCTGGCCGCGTTCTGCAGCGCCGTCCGCGCTACTTTTGCCGGATCGATGATGCCCGCCTTGATCATGTCCACATACTCGCCGGTCTTGGCGTCGTACCCGTTGTTGCCCTTGAGCGATTTCACCTTCTGGGCGACGACGGTGCCTTCCTCGCCGGCGTTGTTGGCGATCTGCCGCAGCGGCTCTTCCAGAGAACGCTTGATGATCTTGACGCCCTGCAGGTAGTCGTGATCGCCTTCGATTTTATCCAGGACGGACATGGTGCGGATGAACGCGACGCCGCCGCCGGGGATGATGCCTTCCTCGACCGCCGCGCGCGTGGCGTGCAGCGCGTCTTCCACACGGGCTTTCTTTTCTTTCATCTCGGTCTCGGTAGCCGCGCCCACGTTGATAATGGCCACGCCGCCGACCAGCTTCGCCAGCCGCTCCTGCAGTTTCTCCTTGTCGTAGTCGGAGGTGGTCTCCTCGATCTGGTTGCGGATCTGCTTGACCCGGCCCTGGATCTCGGACGCCTTGCCCTTGCCGTCGACGATGGTGGTGTTCTCCTTGTCGATGGTGATGCGCTTGGCGCGTCCCAGATCGTCGAGCGTCACGTTCTCCAGCTTGACGCCGATGTCCTCGGTGATCACCTTGCCGCCGGTCAGGATGGCGATGTCATTGAGCATGTCCTTGCGCCGGTCGCCGAAACCGGGGGCCTTGACCGCGCACACGTTGAGCGTGCCGCGCAGCTTGTTGACCACCAGCGTGGCCAGCGCTTCGCCTTCCACGTCTTCGGCGATGATCAGGAGCGGTTTGCCGCCCTTGGCGATCTTCTCCAGAAGCGGCAAAAGGTCTTTCATGCTCGAAATCTTTTTCTCGTTGAGCAGAACGTAGGCGTCCTCCATCGAGGTTTCCATCCGCTCCGCGTCGGTCACGAAGTAGGGGGAGAGGTAGCCGCGGTCGAACTGCATGCCTTCCACGATCTCCAGCGAAGTCTCCATGCTCTTCGCTTCCTCAACCGTGATGACGCCGTCCTTGCCCACCTTGTCCATCGCTTCGGAGATGATCTCGCCGATGGCCGTGTCCTGGTTCGCGGAGATCGTGCCCACCTGGGCGATTTCCGTCTTGTCCTTGGTCGGTTTGGCGAGCTTCTGGATCTGCGGGATGATCGCGGCCACCGCGTCTTCGATGCCGCGCTTGACGTCCATCGGGTTGGCGCCGGCGGTGACCATTTTCATGCCCTCGCGGAAAATCGCCTGCGCCAGTACGGTCGCGGTGGTGGTGCCGTCGCCGGCGTTGTCGCTGGTTTTGCTGGCCACTTCGTTGACCATCTGCGCTCCCATGTTTTCAAACGGGTCTTCCAGCTCGATTTCCTTGGCGACGGTGACGCCGTCCTTGGTGATCGTGGGGGAGCCGAACTTCTTGTCGATCACCACGTTGCGCCCTTTCGGGCCCAGGGTGATCTTGACGGTGTTGGCAAGCTGGTTGACGCCGGCCAGAATTTTCTGTCTGGCGCTTTCATCGTAGGAAATTTGTTTAGCCATTTAGGTAACTCTCCTTGAAGGGGATGTATTTGACGTTGTCGGTTTTTAAAACGGGTTATTTTTCGATGATGCCCAAAATGTCGTCTTCTCTCATGAGAAGGAATTCCTCGCCGTCGATCTTGACTTCCGTTCCGCCGTATTTGCTGTACAGGACCTTGTCGCCGACTTTGACATCCATGGGGATGTGCTTGCCGTCCTCACCGATTTTTCCCTTGCCCACGGCTTTGACGCGCCCTTCGATGGGCTTTTCCTTGGCGGAATCGGGGATGATGATGCCACCCTTGCGCACTTCTTTTTCCAGGATGGGCTGCAACAGGATACGGTCTTGCAATGGTCGGATTTTCATAATCACTCCTCGTAAGAAAAAATGTTAGACTTTGGGGTCTTGGATTGAGACAGCCCCGGAGTGGGGCAAGAATGTGGGTTTTGAACTTAAGTTATGAATATTCAATAATTTGCCGGGGTTTTCCATAAGTTCGCAACCGTTGGGATCGCCGTTGTCTTAGCACTCACCGGATGCGAGTGCTGACACTATACCATAAAATCCTGATTTCCAATGTCAAGGTGACCTGGTAAAAAAATCTGAAAAAACAGGAAAAAATATATAAATGTCTAAAAATAAAGAGGTTAACGATTTGGAAGTTTTTTTGAACCCGCATCCCGACCGGGACTACACCATCGAGATGGAATGCCCGGAGTTCACCTGCCTCTGCCCCAAGACCGGGCAGCCGGATTTCGCGGTGGTGGAGATCGCCTACATCCCCGACCGCTGGTGCGTCGAGCTCAAATCGCTCAAGCTGTATCTGTGGTCCTACCGCAACGAGGGAGGGTTTCACGAAAAGGTGATCAATCAGATTTCGGACGACCTGGTCACAGTGCTCAAACCCCGCAAACTGACCGTCACCGGCGATTTCAACGTGCGCGGCGGCATCCACACCAGCGTCACCGTCGAGTACCCGCAGGCCGGGAAAAAACCGAAAACCGCGCGCAAAAAGAAAAAATAACAGCGTCTGCCGGGCCGGGTGCTCTGGCAGAAAGGAGAGGGGTCTTGTATCGAACCGGAGAGTGCAACCAGTGCGGCGAATGCTGCCGCTCCGTCAACATCACCGCCGTGCGCGATCTCACCCTCAGGCAGCACGGCAGCCTCAAAGAACTGGCTCTCTATCTCAGCTACCGCGGCATCCGCGTGGTCGGCGAGGACGTGGAAAACAACCTGCTGTTTTATTCGCTCGATATTCCCTGTGAACAACTCGGCCCCGACAACGCCTGCCGGGTGCACAACAGCCCGCAAAAACCGCTTCTTTGTCACCGCTATCCCACAGAGCCGCCGGACATCTCCGATTGCAGCTACCGCTTCACCGCCGCGCCCCCCACGATCGCGGAGGAAGCCGCTCCCGGCCGCGCGAAAGCCGGTTGAACGCATCCCCAACACCCGCCTGACCGGGCCAAACGCCCGCGCATACCATCGGACCAAAACTCCCCTGCTTTTTTCCTGATTTTCTTTTGATCTGAATTTCCCAAAAAAATCAATGCGTTGACTCCTGGACCGCAGGAGTGGGGCTTCGTGTTGATCTTGTGTTTAAATTTAAACAAATTTTAATAATTTTATATAAGTTATTAATTTTTCTATTGTAATTTTAATTGAAAGTTGTAAAGTATTCGGGCGCGTGTAAATCTAAATGAAATAAGAAGAAATTCAATGAAAATCTAATTGAAGTGAACGCGATATTTAAGCCGCAGCATCGAACGTCCCGGTTCAACGAGGCCCGCAAGCGGCGATGCCGATCGCATCCGCCCGGCCTCAAACTCACTAACCTCAGCCCCTGACCCATCATGAACGATCTCCCTCAAACCACCCCGGCGGAATGCGAGCCAAAATCCTGGCACGAAAAAGGCGCGCTGGCCCTGAAGCAGAACCTGTCCACCTCCTGGCTTTTCGAAATCGATCCGCTGAAACCGGCCTGGCTGTTCATTTCCCTGATAGTCCACGGCCTCCTGTTCTTCCTTCTGACGAGGATTTGAGATGATGAAACCCTTTCCCCCGTTTCCCAAACGCATGCCGAACGTGGTGCGGACCCATCCGCAAAAACAGAAATTCCATCGTCTGCTCAAAGAGGCTTATCAGGCTCTGGAAAACGATCTGGTGCAAAAGGAAACCCCCGGCCGCAGCCTGTTTCAGGACGGAGCGCCGGGCAGCCTGCATTCCAATTCGCGGAACCCGGCGAACGTGTCCTGGGGTGACAATCAATTGCAGGGTGCCTCAAATAATAGCGTTTGGCCGCGAGCGCCCCTCATTCATTAAGGGGCCGCGATTTGCCAGACAGAGAAATTTCGAATTATTGAGATCCTTTTTAAATTTTATTTAAAAGGAAATTCCCACCATGAGCGTCCCAAAATTCAAAAAAACAATCATGGCATCGGTTCTGGGTGTGAGCGTTTTCATTTTCGGCGGCACGGGATTCCGCGCCGCCTCTCCGGATTTATACACGTCCGCCTTTGCACCCGGCCCCGAGCCGGTGGCGCTGATCGAAACCGCGCCGCTCGATTTCGGCGTCATCCAGCCGCCTTCCTCCGGAATCCAGGAATTCGCAATCACGCCCAGCGGCGGATTGCAGCTGGGCATTGAAGGGGACGGCCGCTTCCTGCACGGACAGTCCACAGGCAGCGTGCTCGCTTCGGGCGTGCAGTTCAACGTCACCGCCGAGCCTCTCAAAGGCACCTGCACCGTGCCGGGAACCGATCTCACAGACGTGCAGACCGAAAGCAGCGTTTCCGCCAACAGCATCCGCATCGGCGGACACCTCAAAGTGCATGCCGGCGCCAGCGGCGACGGCATCTGCGAATACATATTGACGGCGAACTACAACTGAATTCAGCTTCACGGCGCAACCAGTCCTTCAGGAGCTACATGAAGAAACGCTTTGGCAATGCAGCGATCCCGGTATTTTGCGTGAACATGCTGTGCATGTTCACGCTGTGCGCGCTCGTGGAGGTCGCGCAGGCCGGAGAGCTGGGCGGCATCAGCGTGCGGCCCAAGCGGATCGTGCTGGAAGGGGACAAGCGCACCGGTGAGGTGGTGCTGCACAACAACTCCAACCGCGAGATGACCTACCGCGTGTTCTTCAAAAACCTGCGCATGGACAAAAACGGCGCTTATCAGGAAGTCGCGCACGGAACCCCGGGAGAGAAATTCGCCGCCGAGTTCATCCGCTTCGCGCCGCGGCAGATCACCGTGCCGCCGCGCAGTTCGCGTTCGGTCCGCCTGCTGGCCCGCAAACCGCAGGGCCTGAAACCCGGTGAATACCGGTCGCACCTTTTTTTCCAGAGCCTGCCGCCGCCGACCCTGGGCGAGGACATCGAACGCACCACACTCGCCAGCGACGAGCTCAAGATCCGCTTCGTGGCGGTGCTGGCGATCTCCATACCGGTCATCGTGCGTCACGGCGACCTCAGCGCGAAGGTGGGCCTTGCCGACCTGAGCCTGGAATCCACAGATTCGAACGAAGCGCCGCCGCTGTTGTCCGCGAAAATTCTGCGCAAAGGCAACCGGTCGGTGTTTGGCGACATATCCATATTCTTCAAAGACAAGCAGGGTGGGCGCATGAAGGTGGGGCAGGTAGGGGGGCTTTCGGTCTACGCCCCCAACGCCAGCCGCCATCTGAAGATTCCCTTGAACTTTCCTGCAGGCATGCGGCCGGAGCGGGGCAGCCTGCACGTGGTTTACCGCGAGCGCCGGGAAGAGGGCGGGACCGTCCTGGCCAAAGCGCGGATTCCGGTACCCTGATCGGTTCAAGGCGGTCTGCATGCGGTTTCGGGCGCTCATCGCATTGGTGCTATTTGTCCTGACGGCGGGAAGGGCGGAGTTTGCCCATCCCGAGGCCGCCGCCGGTGCGCCCGGCAAAGGCGGGGCAGGCAGCGAAGCGATACCCGCGCGCCCCGATGGCACCGGACCGCCGCCCGGCGGAAGCGGAGACGCCCTCCGCGCAGGAGAACGATCCGGCGGGGAAAGTCCGGCACCCGGCCGGAAAGCGCCGTCCGTCGCGAGCGAACACGCCCTCCGCGCAGGAGAACGATCCGGCGGGGAAAGTCCGGCACCCGGCCAGAAAGCGCCGTCCGTCGCGAGCGAACACGCCCTCCGTGCAGGAGAACGATCCGGCGGGGAAAGTCCGGCACCCGGCCAGAAGGCACCGCCCGTCGTGAGCAAGCGCGCCCTCCGCGCAGGAGAGCAGGAAAGCGTGTTCGATCGCTCCGAAACGGCGCCGCTGGTCTTGCAGGTGCGCCTGCGCGATTTCATCCTCAGCGAAAACCTGGTCGGCCACCTGCACCGCGAGGGCCTGCTGCTGCCCCTGGGAGAGCTGGCGTTTCTGCTCGAATGGGGGATCACCGTCGATCCGCAAAGCGGCTTCGCCTGGGGCTGGTATCAGAACGAAAACCGCGCCTTTTATCTCGATCTCAACGACGGCACCGCGACCGTCGAGGGGAAACGCTCTCCCCTCAACACCCGGCTCGTGGAACGCCGCCCGCAGGATCTGTACGTCCACACCTCCCTGCTCAGCCGCTGGTTTCCCCTCGATTTCGAGTTCAACCTGTCCAGCCTGAAAATCGAGATCCTCAACCACGAACCGCTGCTGCTGGAAAACCGCCTGGTCCGGCAGCAGAAAGTGAAGGAAACGAAACGCCAGCCCGAAACGGATTCGCTTCCGCGCGTGCGGCCGCCCTACAAAATACTGGACTGGCCTTCCATGGACCTGAGCTACGACTTCAACTACAAGAGCGAAGAGGACCAGGCGCAGTCGCTGTACAGCGCGCTGCTTGCGGGCGATGTGCTGTACATGGATTCCGAAGTGTTCCTGGCCGGAGACGAACGCGATTCGTTATCCGACGTACGCCTGCGGCTGGGGCGCAAGGACCCCGAGGGCGGCCTGTTCGGGCCGCTTTCCGCACGCGAGTTCGCGCTCGGAGACATCTTCAACCCGCAGCTGCCGCTGGTAGCGGACAGCCGCTCCGGAGCCGGGTTTGAAATTTCCAGCTTTCCGTTTTACCGGCAGGGCGAGTTCGACCGCATCAACCTGCGCGGCGAGCTTTCCGTCGGCTGGCAGGTGGAGCTGTACCGCAACGAAGTGCTGCTCGATTCCCAGGTGACGCCCAACGCCGACGGGCGTTTCGAATTCCTCGACGTGCCGCTGCTGTTCGGTTCCAACGTCCTGCGTCTGGTGTTCTACGGTCCGCAGGGACAGAAACGCGAGACCATCCGCCGCATCTTCGTGGGTGAGGAACAGGTGCGGGCGGGCCGGCAGTATTTCCGGCTGTCCGGCAATTTTCAGGAACAGGACCTCGTGCAGGTGGGCGAGGATGCAAATTCGCTCGAACCCGAAAAGGGCAGGGCGCGCTACTTCGCCGAATACGAGCGCGGCCTGAGCCGCCACATTTCCGTGGCCGGCAATATCGCCAGCCTGCCGTTTGAGGGCGACCGCAGGAACTACGGCACCCTCGGACTGAGAGCCTCGCTGGGCGGCGCGTTTTCCCGCCTCGGCGTCACCCGGGACGACAAGGGCGGGACGGCGGCGCAGATCGCGACACTGACCGATCTGTTCGGCGTCAACCTGTTCCTGGAGCACGGGCATTTTTTCGATTTCGTCAGCGAACGGGTGGCGCGCGCCGCCGATCCCCTGGAAAGCACCACCAACCTCAGGCTGGACAGCGCCGTCCCCGGTTTCTTTCTGCCGCGCATTCCCATCACCATCGAGGGCGAACTGGACCGGCGCGAATCCGGCCGCGTCGAGATCGACCTGTCCAACCGGCTCTCCATGTATTTCGGCGGCGTCTCCGTCTCCAACACCTTAAACTGGTTTCTCAACCGCGGCGGCCAGCAGGAGCCGTTCACCCAGGGCGACGGTACCCTGCTCGCCAACGGGCGCATCCTCAGACTGTCCTTGCGCGGCGCGCTCGACTACGGCATCGAGCCGGTGACCGAACTGACCCGCACCTCGGTGACCGGCGACTACGACCTGACCCGCAACCTGAGCACCCGCCTCACCGTGGACCGGATCCTGAACGGCGAGCGCGAGACCATCTATTCCGCCGGACTCAACCGCCGGTTCCCCATGTTCGCGCTCGGCATGGAGGGCAGTTATTCCGATGAGGGCGACTATGCGCTCGGCTCCTCGCTCACCTTCAGCCTCGGGCGCGAGCCGCGCGGCAAACGCTGGGTGGTGCTGGCGGACCGCATGGCCACCCAGGGAGCCGCCTCGGCGCGGGTATTTCTCGACAAGAACCACAACGGCGCCTTCGACGAGGCCGACGAGCCGCTGGAGAACATCGAGGTGCAGGAGGGCACCCGCAGCGTGCGCACCGACCGGCAGGGACTGGCGTTTCTGCCCGGACTGGCCAGCTACCAGCCGGTTTCCCTGTCGGTGGACCAGGCCAGCCTGGAGGACCCGTTCTGGATGCTGGCCCGCGAAGGCATGGAAGTGGTCCCCCGGCCGGGCAGCCCGGCCCTGATCAATTTCCCCGTCATCCCGACCGGAGAGATTGGCGGCAGCGTGTTTCTCGGCCACGGCGCGTCCCGCCGCGCCGCCGCCAACGTGAAGGTCGAGCTGGTGAAGCAGCGCGACGAGCTGGAAGAGCGGCTCAAACGGCAAACCCTGCGCCATTACATCGACAGCGAGGGCGAAATCGCCCGAAAGATCGATTTCCACCACATGCGGGAGCGGGAATTTTTCACTTCCGCAGTCTCCGGGCAGCGGCCCCGGCTGATCGAACGGTTTAAATTGCCACTTAAAATGGAAGAAGCGGCCGTGGTCCAGAGCGTGCGATCCGCCTACGACGGCGGCTTCCTCTTTGCCCGAGTGCCTCCCGGCCGCTACACGCTGCGCGTTTCGCCCAGCCAGATGCGCAGGCTCGGTCTGCTCGCCGACAGCGAACATGGCGTCGAAATCCGCGCGGCCGGGCAGCGTGAAGACGGCCTTCAACTGGTGGTGGAGCCGGATTTCCGCAACCCTCCGCGCACCGCTCCAAACGATGCGGAGGAATACGAACTGGTGTCCTACACCGCAAAATGAGCGCGGCTTGGCCCGAACGGGGAGAAAAAGGCGCATGCCTTTGGACGTAAAATGGCCGAGAACGAACTGAAATCGTTTTTAATAGTGCTTTTCTGAATGAAAGTTGTGATAAAATTTTTTCCGATGTGAGGAAAATCCTTTAAGTTTCACTTGAGGTAATTTGGTGAAACTTATATAAATTTCTATATAATTTGCAAGCCGCGATGACGAGCCGTTTCGAAAGCAACAGCGATGGGACCATCAGCGACACCCACACCGGCCTGATGTGGCAGGAAAGTTACGCCTATGTCGAAACCGGCAATTACATCAACTGGTACGACGCCAACAGCTACGTTCGCAAGCTGAACGAGCGGAAACTGGGCGGGCACGACGACTGGCGCCTCCCCAGCCGGCTGGAAATCCAGAGCCTGTACGAAATCGGCAAACCGTTTCAGTCGCGCGGCAAAACCTTCATCCTGCATATCGATCCGGTGTTCGAGTTCAGCTACGGCAGCTGCTTCTGGACCTGCGAAACCCGGCTTTCGGCCGCCCTCGGGTTCGAATTCGACACCGGCGACATGCACTGGTATCCTCAGGGCAGCATCTCCGGCTCCGTTCGCGCCGCCCGGCTGAGCCTGAATCCCCAGGTGATGATCGATCCCGCCTGGCTGGAACTTGTGGGATGAAGAACCCAAAACGGCTTCCGCCTGACAGCCGAAGCCGCGATTTGATTCGAGCAGCATGAAAGAGGACGACCGCTTCCGACAGGAAAAAGCCAAAGCGCGCAAACTGCGCAAAACGCAGTGGTGGCAGAACAAGCTCAACGAAGGCGTCTGTCATTACTGCGGTGGCAATTCGATCCCGCCGAACTGACGATGGACCACATCGTGCCCCTGTCCCGGGGCGGCAAAAGCACAAAGGGGAACCTCGTCGTTTCCTGCAAATCCTGCAACAACAACAAGAAATACTACACCCCCGCCGAGATCGTGCTGCGCGACGAGCTGGGAAAAGACATCCGCTTCTGATCTAGAATCATTTTAAAAATATGCGGTTCGACTCCGCCTGTTGGCCTTTTCGGGTAAGTGCGGGGTGCGAGCGGGGCAGGGCGGATCAGTTGGGGACGCCGGGGATGGATTTGGGGTTCGGCATCGAAGGCGTTTCTTCATTTTTGGGCACGCGGATGCGGCTCTCGCACACCAGCAGCAGGTGGATGCCCAGTTTGGATCGGACCGGCTCCACGATGGCGTGCTTTTCGGTCTTCACGATGGTCTCCACCAGGTCGGCGGTCAGCACCTCTTCGGGGATGTTCATGCCTTTGTAGACCCAGCCAAGATCGCCGCCCAGCGCGCGCGTGGCGCAATTGCTGTATTTTTTCGCCAGCTTGGCGAAGAATTTCTCCACCTTTTCCCGATCGTGGAATTCCTTGTCCGGGTCGTCCGCCGGTTTTTCTTCAAGCTCTTTCTGAAATTCGAGCAGCGTCTGGCGGATCATCTCCGCCGCTTCCACGGACGACATGCGCAGGTGACGCACCCGGTATTCCTGCGGCTTGTCGGTTTTCAGCACCGCCTTTTTCGGGACGAACACCTTTTTCGGCTTGAACTTCGGTTTGACGGGAGGTTTTTTCGCTGCCGCCTCCGGCTTGACCGGTTCCTTCGCCGTCTTGTCACGCTGATAGACGGTTTTTTTCGCTTCCTCGGGGAATTCCTGATCGGACATGATGCCTTTTTTGCCTCAATTGAAAGTCATGCAACGGGGTATTGTCGGGAAAAGTATACTACGGTTTGTGGTCGAATCCCAAAGATTCAAGATAATCGATCACCGCGCCGCTCTCGTTGCTGCCGATGACTTCGTGCGCGATCTCCTTGATCTCCGGAACCGCGTTGGACATCGCCACCGAATGGCCCGCGATCTTGAACATGGTCATGTCGTTCATGTAATCGCCGAACACCACCACGTCCTTGAGCGGGTGCTTGAGGTACTGGGACAGGATCTTCACCATTTTTCCCTTGGTCGCCTGCTGGTGAAACGCCTGCAGCCAGTAATAGCCCTTGACCGAAACGTCCTGGGCGAAATACAGATTGATGCAGTCGGAAAACCGCCGTTTGAGTTCCTGATAGATGGGTTTGAGGGCCTTTTTCTTTTCGATCAGCAGAAATCCGGACACCTTTTCCTCTTTGCTGAACAGAAAGTCGTCGGTTTTCGTCAGCCTGCGTTCGCCCTTCATGCTCTCGACGTAGGCCTTGGCGCCGTCGTTGGCGGTTTTGCGGTAATACACCCGGTGGTTGTTCTGCGAGTTCTCTCCGTTATACGTGTAGATGAACGGGTCGATGCCCAGGGGCGCGGCCATTTTCATCATCTGCGAAACCACTTCGCGCGTGATGAATTCCGTGAGAAAGACATTGCGGCCGGTTTGGAATTCGGTGAGGTAGACGCCGTTGAACAGGATCATGGGGATTTCCAGTTTCAGCCCCTGCAGGATCGGGTACACCGATTCGTAATTGCGGGCGGTGGCGATGGTGAATTGCATGCCGTTGTCGATCAGGCGGTTCAGCCTGTCGATCGAGTTCTGCGAAATCTCACCGTAATTGTCGAGCAGCGTGCCGTCGAGGTCCGATATGAAAAGCAGGTCTTTCGGATCGGCCTTGGTGCGGCGCAGAACCAGAGGTTCCGACGAACCGTTCACGGTGAAAATATTGCGGAAGATATTCAGCATGCGAATGCATCGCCTCTCTGTTCACGTTGCAAGATCGGCGATGGAGTGCCGGATTGCATCGAAAGAAGCAAAAATCGATTTGGCTCGTTAAAATTCCATCGGCCTCAGTCCAGGTAAAAAGGGGATGCGGAATGGCTGGAAAGCCGACACTCTGTAAGGAATTATTAATAAAATATACTAACGATCGAAACAGGAAAGTCAAGCCTGGAGTGGCTGTGAAATACGCAATAGAACCTGATAAATGAATTGTTTAAGGAAGAGACCCATGAAACCGATCAAGAACAGCAGGAGTAAACGCCGTATTTGCATGCATTTTGTAGCGATCGCGGCATTCTTTGCCTGTTTCACCGCGCCCGCGCTGGCCGCCGATTTTTCCCACTGGGATGCACTGCTGAAAAAATACGTTCAGCCGGTGACGATCGATGGGGTTGAGCTCAGCGGTGTCCAGTATGAAAAACTCAAACAGGACCCGGATTATCAGAAGGCGCTGGACGCGCTCGCCAGCGCTTCTTTGTCCGGCCTGAAAACCCGTGAGGAGAAGCTGGCATTCTGGATCAACGCCTACAACCTCCTCGCGGTCAAAGTGGTCGCCGACAACTATCCCGTCGAAAGCATCAAGGATGTCGGCAGCCTGTTCAAATCGGTGTGGAACCGGGACGCGGGCAAAGCCGCCGGGGAGATCCGCACGCTCAACGAGGTCGAGCACGAGATCCTGCGCAAGATGGACGAGCCGCGCATCCACATGGCCATCGTCTGCGCTTCGGTCAGCTGTCCCGACCTGCGCAAGGAAGCCTTCACGGCGGAGAAGCTCGACGCACAGCTCGAAGAGCAGACCCGGAAATTTCTCGACAACGCCGGCAAGGGAATGAAGATTGACGCGAAGAAAGGAAAAGTATATCTTTCCTCTATCTTCAAGTGGTTCAAGGAAGACTTTGAACCCAAAGGAGGCGTGGTTCCGTTCGTGGCCCGGTATGCGTCGCCCGCCGATCAGAAAATCTTAAACGGCGGCGGCATCGATGTCGCCTACCTGGATTACAACTGGGACCTGAACAAAGGATCGTGAAAACCAGCACCCACGGAGGCCGCATTTGCTGATAGGCTCCAGTCTCTGGAAGGACCGGGAACACTACCTCAACAAGATGACGCTCGCGGAACTGGTGCGGGCCTATTTCAGCTACCCGGCGATCCAGGCGTACCTGATCCTCGCGGTGGTGTCGTGCTCCCTGTCCCTTTACCTGGCGCAGGACGCCGCCTCGCTGGCGGGGGCGGTGATCGCCGCGATCGTCATCTATCCCGCGGTCTGGTACGTTCTGCACCGCTACGTTCTGCACGGCCGGTTTCTTTATAAATCCCCGCGCACCGCGGCGCTGTGGAAGCGCATTCATTTCGACCACCACCAGGACCCCAACAACCTCCGGGTGCTGTTCGGTGCGCTGCCCACCACGCTGCCCACCATCCTGTGGATCACCGCGCCCATCGGCTGGCTGATCGGCGGCCTTCCCGGCAGTCTCATGGCGTTCGCAACCGGCTGCATCATCACCTGCTTTTACGAATTCTGCCACTGCATCCAGCATCTCGCCTATGCGCCCAAATGGGAATTTTTAAAGCGCATGAAAAAATACCACCTGGCGCATCACTTCCACAACGAGCAGGGCAATTTCGGCATCACCAATTTCGTGTGCGACCACCTGTTCTCAACCTTCTACGGCGAGACCCATGAAATGCCGCGAAGCCCCACCGTATTCAACCTGGGCTACACCGGCGAGGAAATCGAACGCTATCCCTGGGTCGCCAGCATGTCCGACATGAAAAAGAAAGAACCGCGCATGCCCGCGGCGCAGACCCCCGAGGCTAAAAACGCCGGAGCGTGACTAGACTTCCGGTTGCACCGCAGACAATAAAAAAGGCCCTCCCGTAAGGAGGGCCTTTTTTGTATCGTGCGCCGGATGGGGCAGGGCGGGATTTCGGGGCGTCATTCCCGAACCGGGCCGGGCCCGGTTCAGTCCGCGTGCTTTCTCAGGAACGTGGGGATGTCGAAGTTGACCGGCATCTGCGTGAACTCCGGATTTTCATCCTTGATCGCCGACGCCAGTTTCTTGAGGTTGCTGTACGACGGGTCCTTGGGCTCTTCCATCACCTTGGGTTCCTCCTCGGGTTTGATGGCCTTCAAAACCGGCGGTTTGGAGACCGGCACGTCGACGTGATCCTCAAAACCCGTGGCGATCACCGTGACCCGCATCTGGCCTTCCATCTGCGCGTCGATCACCGCGCCGAAAATGATGTGCGCGTTTTCGTGCGCGTTTTTCTGGATCAGCATCGACGCCTCGTTGACCTCGAGCAGCGTCAGGTCCTCGCCGCCGGTGATGTTGATCAGGATGCCGTGCGCGCCGTCCACCGTCGCTTCATCCAAAAGCGGGCTGGAGATGGCCTTCTGCGCCGCCTCCACCGCGCGCGCGTCGCCGGTCGCCACGCCCGAGCCCATGAGCGCCTTGCCCATATTGCCCATGATGGCTTTCACGTCGGCGAAGTCCAGGTTGATGAGACCCGGCACCACGATGAGATCGGAGATGCTGCACACCGCCTGCTTGAGCACGTCGTCCACCAGGCCGAACGCGCCGGTGAACGAAGTCTGCTTGCCCACGAACCCCAGCAGTTTCTGATTGGGGATCACGATCAGCGTGTCCACCGAATGCTTGAGTTCCTGAATCCCTTCCTCCGCCTGGTTGGTGCGCTTGCGGCCCTCGAAGGCGAACGGCTTGGTGACGACACCCACCGTCAGCGCCCCGACCTCGCGCGCCAGCCGGGAGATGATGGGCGCGGCTCCGGTCCCCGTGCCGCCGCCCATGCCGGCGGTGATGAACACCATGTCCGCTCCCTGCAGCGTCTCACGAATTTGATCTTCGGTCTCCTCCGCGGCCCGCTTGCCGATATCGGGGTTGGAGCCGGCGCCGAGCCCGCGCGTCAACTCCGTGCCGATCTGGATCTTCTCCGGGCAGCCGGAGGCATCGAGCGACTGGATGTCGGTGTTGGCGACGATGAACTCGACTCCGCGCAGGTTGTCCCTGACCATGGAGTTCACCGCATTGGTCCCGCCGCCGCCGACGCCGATCACTTTGATGCACGCGGAATACTCGTTGTTGTTTTCAAACTCGATCAAGCCCATGTTGTCCTCCTGGATTAAAAGAACTCTTCAGCCCAGTCCTTCATGCGGCTGAATATTTTCTCAAACAGGTTGCGTCCCTGGAGTTCGCGTGTGGCACCCGCTCTGAATTTCCGGATTCCGTATTGAATCAGCCCCGTGCTGGTCGAATACATGGGGTTGTTCACCACATCGATCAGACCGCCCAGCCCGTTGGGCGCACCCACCCGCACGGGCCCCTGAAACACGCTCTCCGCCAGTTCCGCCATGCCTTCCATGCAGGCGCAGCCGCCGGTGAGCACCACTCCCGAGGAGATGATCTCGGCGAAACCGGAGCTTTCCAGCTCATGGTTGAGCATCTCGAACATCTCGCGCGACCGCGCTTCGATGATCTCGCTCAGGATCTGCCGTGAAACCGTGCGCGGTTCGCGGCCGCCCACACAGGGCACCTCGATCGTCTCGCTCTCCTTGACCAGCGCCGAATAGGCGCAGCCGTACGCATGCTTGATTTTCTCCGCTTCGTTGTTGGGCGTGCGAAGGCCGATCGCGATGTCGTTGGTCATCTGCGATCCGGCGATGGTCAGCACCGACGTGTGCTTGATGGCGCCCTGGTAGAAGATCGCCATGTCCGAAGTGCCGCCGCCGATGTCGATCATGGCCGCGCCCAGTTCCTTCTCGTCGGTCGAGAGCACCGCCTCGCTGGAGGCGAGCTGTTCGAGCACGATGTCCTGCACGCCGAGCCCGGCCTTGTTGACGCACTTGACGATGTTCTGGGCGGAGGTGACCGCCGCCGTCACGATGTGCACCTTCGCTTCCAGACGCACGCCCGCCATCCCCAGCGGGTCCTTGATACCCTCCTGGTTGTCCACCACGTATTCCTGCGGCAGCACATGGATGACTTCCCGGTCCAGGGGAATGGCGATGGCCTTGGCCGCTTCGATCACCCGGTCGACGTCCTTCTGGACGATCTCCTTTCCCTTTACGGCAATGATTCCATGACTGTTGAGGCTGTTGATGTGGCCTCCCGCGATGCCCACGAACACCGAGTCGATTTCGCAGCCCGCCATCAGTTCCGCTTCCTCGACCGCGCTTTTGATCGATTCGACGGTGCTGTCGATGTTGACGACCACGCCCTTGCGCAGCCCGCGCGACGGGTACTGGCCGAGCCCGATGACATCGATTCCGCCTTCGGGGGTGACTTCCCCGATGATGCAGCAGATCTTGGTGGTGCCGATGTCGAGGCCGACAACGTAGTTATTCTTCTTGGACATGCACTCCTTTCTTCAGATCAGGTTTTCGAGGCATTGCGCTGCGCTTTGGCGGAAGCGATGTTTTCCTTGTGTTTGACGGCGACCCGGTTGCGGCTGGTCATGTCGATGTACTCGATGTCCGCCACCGTGCCTTCGATCAGATCCAGCACCACGCTGAAATTCTCGAAGCTTTCTTTCAGCGTGTCTCCGGTCAGGTAGATCCGCATGTCGCGGTCCTTGTCGAACAGCGTGATGCGGGCATTTTTCTCGATCTCCACCGAATGGATGGCGTTGTCCGCAAAAAAGGGCAGACGGTTGAAATAGTGCATCGTCTTGAGACTCTGGATCACTTCCGCCTCGGCATCGTCCACCGTTTTCCCCGGTCTGCCGGAACCGGCGCCCGGCAGCGAGATCAACGGCAGATCGCCGTCCGTATCGCCCGCTTCGGCGAGAAGAACCCCGAAGTTGTCCATCACGTACATGCGGTCCAGCTCGACGCGCGCGTACGGCGTGCGCTCCACCAGTTCGATCCTGAGGGTCTGCGGAAACGATTTGCGCACCGACGCGCTTTGGATCCAGGGGTGCTGGGCCAGGCGTTCGGAAACGTGCGAGAGATCGAGCAGGAAAATATTTTCACCGGTGACGGTCCCTGTCCATTTGAGCAATTCCTCGTTCTTGAGTTTGGCATTGCCCGTGAAAGAAATTGTGGAAACGGCGAAGCGAGAAGACGTGGTGAGAAATTGGTATCCGGCATAAATTCCGTAAAAAAATGCTGTAACTATAATAAATTTAGTTAGTAAATTTATCAACGATCTAATTGCCGTGTTGAGCCGGGAGATTCCGTTGAACGCCGCGCCGCTTTTTCTGGAGCCGCTTCCTTTATTGGACTTACGCTTTTTTGGCGAACGGAATTCCTGCCAGGCCTGAACCGGATTTTTATGTCCTGTGAGAACGTAGTTCATGGTGTGCTCATTCCCTTGCGTTACGCATTGAAAATATTTTCATTGCACGATGGACATTTAAAGAGCATTTGCTGAAAAATTTTTTAACAAGATAATTTTCATCGCTTGAACACCTGCACGAAGTTTCACTTTGAGGTGGCTTGTTCACGGATTGTCGAGCTGCGCCGTGTTCAAAATCGTCACCACCAGGTCCTCAAATTCAATGCCCGCTTCGCGCGCCGCCATCGGCAGCAGGCTGGTCGGAGTCAATCCGGGGATCGTGTTCATCTCCAGAACGTAGGGCACGCCCGCCGGATCGAGGATCACGTCCACCCGCGGCAGGCCGCGTCCCTTGAGCGCGTGATACACCCGCAACGCCGTGTCCTGGCAGGTGCGCGTTTCCTCCTGCGTCAACGCCGCCGGGCAGTGGTAGAGGGTTTTTCCCTTCGTGTATTTGGCCTCATAATCGTAAAAACCGGACTTGGGCTCGATGTGCACCACCGGCAGGGGCGAAGTCCCGTTCATGCCGATGGCCAGCAGCTTTCCTTCGATGAACCGCTCCGCCACCACCTCGTCGCCATACTTGAAGGCGTCGTCGAGAGCGGACTGCCACTGGCTTTCCTCTTTCACCACGCTGATCCCCAGGCTCGAGCCCTGGTTGGAGGGCTTGACGACCACGGGAAGGTCCAGGATCCTCCTTGCGGGCCCGCCGTTGCTATGCAGCACCTGGTACTCCGCCGAGGGGATGCCGTGCATCGCGAACACCTCCTTCGATTTCACCTTGTCGTACGCCAGCGCCGAACCCAGAACGCCCGCGCCGGTGTAGGGGATGCCCGCGTATTCCAGCAGGCCCTGAACGGTGCCGTCCTCGCCGAAATTGCCGTGCAGGGCGATGAACGCGAGGTCGAATTTCTCCTGCTTAAGGCGGACGGCGATGTCCCGGTCCACGTCGACGCCCACCGCGTTCAGCCCTTTCTTTTTCGCCGCGTCCAGAACCGAGCGGCCGGTGACCAGCGAAACTTCCCGCTCCGGGGAAAGGCCACCCATGAGAACCGCGATCTTTTTTCCCTTAAGCTCCTGCAACGCACTTAGCCTTTCATCGAAACGGGCCGGATCAACCGGCGGCCCAATGCTTAAAGTAAAACCTTAAGGTCCGCTCTCCGGCCTTCGGGCGAAAGGCCGGAGACAAAGGAAGGAGGGGTGCCTTTGTGGCGGACCTGAACCACTCCCTTCACATTCATTGAGAAAAACGCGTCTTCATGCCTGGTCGCCGATGATGACGATCTCCGCTTCCAGACGCACGCCCGATTTTTCCTCCACCACCTCTTTGACATGCGTGATCAGCTGCAGCACATCGCCCGCCGAGGCCTCGCCCTTGTTGACGATGAAGTTCGCGTGCTTGAGCGAAATGCCCGCCTCGCCGATCGTGTGTCCCTTGAGCCCCGCCGCCTCGATCAGCCGTCCCGCCGTGTCGCCGGGTGGATTTTTGAAAATGGAGCCGGAATTGGGGATGGTCAGCGGCTGCTTGGCGCTGCGGTTGCTCAGGTGGCTTTCCATCTTTTTGTGAATGGCCGCCATGTCTCCCTTTTTCAGTTCCAGTTCCGCCTCGATAATGACCCCCACCTCCGAGGGAAACACCGATTTCCGGTACTTGAACACGATTTCCTCGCCGGACAGGGTTTCCAGGGCGCCCTCGGGCGTCACCACCGTCACGCTTTTGATGAACGGCCCGATCTCGGTGCCCTCGGCGCCGGCGTTCATGATCACCGCGCCGCCCACCGATCCGGGGATGCCGACCAGATGCTCGATTCCCGTCAGTCCGTACTTGCCCACGTATTTCGCAAGGTAGGAAAGCTTCACCCCGGCGCCCGCCTTCACCCGCGCCGCGTCCCCGGCATCCGAGAAGACCGGTTTGCGGATGTTCTTGAAGCTGTCCTTCAGAGAAATCACCACCCCGCGGATGCCCTTGTCGCCCACCAGCAGGTTGGTGCCTTCGCCCAAAATGAACAGAGGCGTGCCGCTTCGGTGCCTGAAGATCCTCTGCAGGTCCGTGAGGTCCCGGGGCAGGACGAAATAGTCCGCCGGCCCGCCGATGCGGATGGACGTGTGCGCCGACATCATCTCGTCGCGTCGCACTTCACCTTTGATCTTGTGAATCCAGGGGAGGGTTTGGCTCATGGTCTGGCTCTGTCGTAGTTTGCGTCCCAAGACGGTTTTCGGTAAATCCAGCTGGGTCTTGATCGGCAGCCGCTGACCCATTCCGGAATGAGTAAAATTGATCAGTTTCCGTTTCCATGGTTCGCTCAACATAGGGAAGGATCCTCTCTGGATGGTAAGTTGAATCCCGATTCGGGAAGATTGGCAAGCAGATGTCGGTTCAGCTCCCACACGTTTCCGGCTCCGAGCGTCATGACCACATCGTTGGGCTTGAGCACGTTCAACAGGTGCGGCACCACGCCGTTGCGGTCCTCGATGTAGTCGACTCGTTTGTGGCCGGACTCCCGCGTCCCCTCCGCCAGCTTGCGCGAATGGACGCCTTCGATGGGGGCCTCCCCGGCGGGATAGATGTCGATGACGATCAGATGATCCGCATCGTTGAACGCCTGGAAAAACTGATCCATCAGGTGGTGCGTGCGGGAAAAGCGGTGCGGTTGAAAGACGGCGATCAGGTTGCGGTCGGGCCACACGTCCTTCGCGGTTTTCAGCGTCGCCTTGATTTCCACCGGGTGGTGGCCGTAGTCGTCCACCAGCGTCAGCGACTCGGACTGGTGCACGATCTCGAATCGCCGCCGCACCCCGGTGAACGCCTCCAGCGAACGGGCGATGCTGGAAAATTCCAGGTTGAGTTCCATGCCCACGGCCACCGCGGCGAGCGTGTTCAGCACATTGTGCTGCCCGAGCGCGCCCGAGTGAACCCGGCCCAGTTCCCGTCCCTGGTGGTACACCGTGAAATAGGTCTTGAGCCCCTCGATGGAGATCGAGCGCGCCGTGTAATCGGCCTGGCTGGTGAGGCCGTAGGTGATGGTGCGTTTTTCGATATGCGGGATCAGCGACTGGATGTTGGGATCGTCCAGGCACAGGATCGACGCGCCGTAAAACGGAACCTTGTTGATGAACGTCAAAAACGCCTCCTTGATGCCGTCCAGCGTGCCGTAGTGGTCCATGTGTTCCTCGTCCAGCGTCGTCACCACCGCGAAGGTGGGCGACAGCTTGAGAAACGAGCCGTCGCTCTCGTCCGCCTCGGCCACCATGAACTCGCTCTGGCCGAGCTTGGCGAGCCCGCTGAAACTCTTGAACCGTCCGCCGATCACCACCGTCGGGTCGAGCCCGCCGCCGCCCAGCACCGTGGCTACCAGGGACGTCGTCGTGGTTTTGCCGTGCGTCCCGGCGATCGCGATGCCGTGCTTCATGCGCATCAGTTCCGCCAGCATCTCCGCCCGCGGGATCACGGGGATCAGGTTCTCGCGCGCCGCCTTCACCTCCAGGTTGTCGGGCTGGATCGCGCTGGAAGCCACCACCACCTGCGCGCCTTCCACGTTTTCGCCCGCGTGCCGGTAGCGGATCGTCGCTCCCAGCTGCTCCAGGTGCTCGGTCACCTCGGAACGGCTGCGGTCCGATCCCGTCACGGCGAACCCCTGGTTGATCAGAACTTCAGCGATGCCGCTCATTCCCGAACCTCCGATCCCGATGAAATGGATCTGCTTGGTTTTTCCTAAAAACATGACAATGCACGGGCGTCGTTCCCATTGGAGTGGACCGTTCCGTTCCTGTGGTTCAAAAGATCGAGGCACATCTTGAGTACGCTTTGCGTGGCCTGCGGTTTTCCCAGCCGGCGCGAATTTTGTCCCATTTCCTTGAGCGTTTCCGGCTCGTCGATGAATTTGAGGATCGCGTGCGCCAGCCCGGTTCCCGTCAGCTCCGGATCGCGGATCATCCGGCCCGCGTTCGCTTCCACCAGCACGCGCGCGTTGTGCTCCTGGTGGTTCGCGGCGGCATAGGGAAACGGGATGAGCAGCGCGGTTTTACCGCCGGCGGTGATCTCCGCCAGCGTCGTGGCGCCCGCGCGCGAGACGATCAGCGACGCCTTTTTGTACTGCGAGCCCATGTCGTCGATGAACGGCAGGACGTCGTGGGAGATCCCGCTTTCCTGGTACTTCTTGCTCACCCAATGGTGATCCTTCTCGCCGGTCTGGTGCACGATGTGGATCGCGTCGCGTTTTTTCCTGAGCACCCTGAGCGCATCGGTCATCGCTGCGTTGATCGACCGCGCCCCCTGCGAACCGCCCAGCACCAGAATGCGGAACGGCGTCGCGGCCGCGGGTTCGGCATCGGTGCGGGAAAACTCCTCGCGGATCATGTTGCCGGTTTCCACCACCTTGTGGATGGGGAAGTAGCGCTCCGATCCCGGAAACGACACCGCGATCTTGTCCGCCAGCTTTCCCAGCCAGCGGTTGGTGGAGCCGGGCAGGGAATTCTGTTCGTGCAGCAGAATGGGGATGCGCGACAGCCAGGCCGCGAACACCAGCGGCGCCGACACGTAGCCGCCCACGCCCACCACCAGGCCGGGCCGTTTCTCCTTCAGGAACACGAGCGACTGGCCGATGCCCTTGAGCAGCCGGTAAGAGGAAACCAGCCGGTCGCTCCATTTTTTTTCCAGCAGGCCGCCGGCGTCGATCGTCTTCAACGCGAATCCCTCTTTGGGAAGGACCCGCGCTTCGATTCCCCGTTTGGTGCCCACGAAAGTGATGTCCATAGCAGCGTCAAAGTTTTTCAAAGCCCGCGCCAGAGCGATGCCCGGGTACAGATGGCCTCCCGTTCCCCCTCCGGCGATCACGATGGATTTCGACATGGCGTCCCATCAATGGCGGCTGGATTGTTCGGAAATATTCAGCAGCACCCCGACGCACAGCATCGAGACCACCATCGACGAACCGCCCATGCTGATGAAGGGCAGGGTGAGTCCCTTGGTCGGCAGGATGCCCACCGCCACGCCCATGTTGACGAAGGCCTGCACGCCGAGCAGCAGCGTCAGACCGATCCCCAGATGCGCGCCGAACGGGTCCGGCGCTCTGTACGCAGTGACAAAGCCGCGCCAGACCAGCACGATGAACAGGATCACGATGGCCATGGCTCCGACGAACCCCAGCTCTTCGCCGATCACCGAAAAGATGAAATCCGTGTGCGCTTCGGGCAGATAAAACAGTTTCTGGTTGCTGTCGCCCAGCCCCAGGCCGAGAAAGCCGCCGCGGCCGAACGCGTAAAACGACTGGATGGCCTGAAACCCCGTGTCCGACGGGTCGCTCCACGGGTCGATGAACGCCTGGATGCGCCGCAGCCTATACTCGGCGCTGACGATCGCCGACACCAGAAACGGCAGCACCGCGACGACCGACAAAAACAGATAGCGTTTGCGCACGCCCGCGATGAACAGCATCGCCAGCGTGACCGTGCAGATGATCATGGCGGTGCCGAAATCCGGCTGAAACAGGATCAGCACGAAAAACACCGACAGCACGATCAGGTTGGGCAGGTAGCCGTAGGCGAAGTTTTTCAGCTTGTCCGCCCGCTTCACCACCGATTTGGCGATGAACAGGATGAGCGTGAACTTGGCCAGCTCCGAAGGCTGAAACGAGAATCCGCCGATCGAGATCCAGCGCCGCGCCCCGCCCATCTCGCGGCCGAGACCCGGAACCATGATGAGGCACAAAAGCAGGAGCGTGACGATCATGATCGGGTAGGTGTACTCTTCCCACCTTCTGTAATCGAGCTGCTTCGCCGCCCACAGCGTTCCCAGGCCGAGCACCAGCCACAAAAACTGGCGCTTGAGAAAGTAGAACGAATCGTTGTGCTCCTCCATCGCGTACACCGCGCTGGCGCTGTACACCATGACGATGCCGGTCAGGATGAGGGCGGCCACCGTGATGCACAGGATGGCGTCACTGTGGTGGTGCCGTTGTGCCGATGCGCTCACATTCGCCTCGCGTTGCAGAGATAAGGATTGAGTATCATGGACCGTGTTGCCTCAAAGTTGCTTTACCAGCGACTTGAATTTATCGCCCCGTTCTTCGTAGCTTTTGAACATGTCGAAACTGGCGCAGGCGGGCGAGAGCAGCACCACGTCGCCAGCCTGTGCTTTGGTCATCGCTTGGTGGACGGCCGTTTCCAGGCTGTCCGCTTCTTCATAGCTGAAAGAGCCGTTCAGGGTTTCGCGGAACTTGCGCCGGGTTTCCCCGATCAAAATGAGATGTTTCACCTTGCGCTTGAGCACCGGCTTGAGCGGCAGAAAATCCGTGGCCTTGTCCTTTCCCCCGGCGATGAGGATGACCGGCCGGTCGAACACGCTGAGCGATTTCTGCACGGCGCCGACGTTGGTGCCTTTCGAATCGTTGATGTAATCGACGCCTTCCACCGTGCGCACCCATTCCATTCTGTGCGCCATGCCCTTGAAGCTTTTGAGCGTCTCGGCCAGCGGGGCCGCGTCGATGCCGGCGACGGTGACCGCCGCCGTGGCCGCGAGGATGTTTTCCAGCTGCCACTGCATGGTCCGCGCCAGCTCGCGCACGCCGCAGATGGCGTATTCATCGCCCGCCCAGCGCACCCACAATTCTCCCTGCCTGAGAAACGCGCCGGACTGCAGTTCGGCGGTCGGGCTGAAGTGCACCTGGCGCACCGGCTTGCCCGCGCCCAGGCTGCGGGTGCGCGGCTCGTCGTGGTTGAGGATCATGTAATCCTGTGCTGTCTGGTTCATGGCGATGCGGCCCTTGAGCTCCGAGTAGCGGTCGATGGTCTTGTGCCGGTCCAGGTGATCGGGTGTCACGTTGAGCACGACGCTGATCCAGGGCTTGAAGGTTTCCACCGCTTCCAGTTGAAAGCTCGAAATTTCCAGCACCGCGTAATCCGCCGGCCCTTCGTTCACCAGCGAGACCGCGGGGGTGCCGATGTTGCCCCCCAGCCGCGCGGTTTTCCCGGCGGCGCGCAGGATCTCGGCGATCAGCGTGCAGCAGGTCGATTTGCCGTTCGTTCCCGTGACCGCGATGATCGGGCAGGCCGTGAACCGGGAGGCGAGCTCGATCTCGCTCCACAGCGGGATGCCGCGCTGCCGCGCCGGATCGAGAAACGGCGCCTCGATGTCCACGCCGGGGCTCAGGATGACGGCCTCCGTGTCCTCGGGCAGCGCGTCGCTGCCGAAGCGGACGTCGATGGCCGGATCGAGCGCCGGGCGCGGTCTGGGAAAGGCCGATTGCGGCCGCTGCTCGAGGATCGTCACCCGCGCGCCGCGTTCGTGAAGAAAGTGCGCCGCCGCGATGCCCGAGCGTCCCAGGCCGATCACCGTGAATTTTTTGTTTTCAAGGTCCAGGTTCATCTCAGTTTCAATGTGCTGAGGCTGATCATCGCCAGCACGATGGCGACGATCCAGAAGCGCACGATGACTTTCGGTTCCGACCATCCCGACTTTTCGAAATGGTGGTGCAGCGGCGCCATTTTGAAAAAACGTTTGCCCTTGGTGTATTTGAAATAGCCGACCTGAATGATCACGGAAAGCGCCTCGATGACGAAGATGCCGCCCACTAAAATGAGCAGCAGTTCGTGCTTGGCGATCACCGCGATGGTTCCTAACAGCCCGCCGAGCGACAGCGAGCCGACGTCGCCCATGAACACCTGCGCGGGATAGGAGTTGTACCAGAGGAATCCCAGGCTCGCGCCCAGCACCGCCGAACTCAGCACCGCCGTTTCTCCGGCCTCGCGGATGTACTGGATGCCGAGGTATTCGGCGAATTTGAAATGCCCGCACACATAGACGATGCCCGTGTAGGTGAGGGTGGCGATGATGATCGGGCCGATGGCCAGCCCGTCGAGTCCGTCCGTCAGGTTCACCGCGTTGGACGTGCCCACGATGATGAAAATGATGAACACGATGTAGCCGAGTCCGAGGTCCGGCTGGAACTGCTTGAAGAACGGCACCGAGAGCCGCGTGGCGTACTCGGCGCGGCTCGGATCGTAGTACACCAGGTACACCGCGATCACCGCCGCCAGCACAGTCTGCAGCAGCAGTTTGGTTTTCACCGTCAGCCCGTCGCCGCTTTTGAGCTTGATGAAGTCGTCGAAAAAACCGATGGCCCCGAACCCGATCGTTGCGAAAACGAGCAGCCAGATGTAGGGATTGGAGAGGTTGGCCCAAAGCAGCGTCGCCGTCAGGCAGGTGACGATGATGAGGATGCCGCCCATGGTCGGCGTGCCCGATTTCAGGTGGTGCTGTTCCGGTCCGTGCTCGCGGATCTTTTCCCCGATCTGGTATTTCTGCAGCATGCGGATCATGAACGTTCCCAGGATGAGGCTGAGCCCCAGCGCCGTCAGTCCGGAATAGGCGGAACGGAACGTGATGTAGCGGAACACGTTGAAGATCGAATAGTCCGAACTGAGAGGATAAAAAATGTGATAAAACATCGCTTCTTCCCGGAGGTCACGCCTCCATGAACTCACGGATGACGTCTTCCATTGCCGACCCGCGCGACCCCTTGACCAGAAGGCAGTCGCCGGGGCGGGTGTTGCGTTTGAGGTATTCCGCCGCATCGTGGCGGCTTTCGAGCGCCAGCACGCGCTCCTTGTCCATGCCTTCCGAGGCCGCGCCTTCGGCGGCGAGGGAGGCCAGCTCGCCCACCGTCACCAGCACGTCGATCGGCTGCCGGGCGATGTCGCGCCCCAGCTCGGTGTGCGCCTTGCGGGACAGGTCGCCCAGCTCCAGCATGTCGCCGATCACCAGGAACCGCCGGCCTTGTACCGGCATCCCCGCCAGCGTCGCCAGCGCTTCGCGCATCGAGCTTGGATTGGCGTTGTAGGCGTCGTTGATGATGGTGCGCGCGTCGTGCTTGAGAACTTCGTGCCGCTGCGAAAGCAGCTTCACGCCCGCCAGCCCGCGGCTCATCGCCTGCGGTTCGATCCCCAGAGAATGTCCCGCCGCCAGCGCCGCCAGCGCGTTGTAGATATTGCAGTGGCCGAGAAAGGGCAGGATGACCGGGAACCGTTCCTTTTTCAGCCGCACCGTGAAATCGAATCCGCCCGATTGCCTCGGCGCGATGTCCTCCGCGCGCACGTCCGCCGGTGCGTCGATGCCGAAGGTGATCGCCTTGGCGCGCAAGGACCGGCTGAGTTCCAGCACCAGCGGGTCGTCGGCGTTGACGATCGCCGTGGCGTGTTTGTCGAGAGACTCGAACAGCTCTCCCTTTGCCGCCTGCACGTTGCGCACGGTCTTCAAGGTTTCCAGGTGCCCCTCGGAAATGTTGGTGATGACGCCGACGTCGGGCCGGGCGATGTCCGCCAGCAGGCGGATTTCTCCCGGACCGCTCATGCCCATCTCCAGCACCGCCGCCTGATGGTCCGGGTCCAGCTCCAGCACGTTGAGCGGCAGGCCGAAATGGTTGTTGAGGTTGCCGCGCGTCTTGAGCGTCTTGAACGTGGTCGCCGCCACCGCCGCGATCATCTCCTTGGTGGTCGATTTGCCGTTGGTTCCGGTGATCCCCACCACTCGCACCGGCAGCCGCCTGCGGTAAACCCGCGCCAGCTGCTGCAGCGCCACCTCCGTGTTGCGCGTGCGGATCACGAACGGCGTTTTCGGTCCCGCCGGGGCGGGCAGGGGAACCTCGGCGTTGGACACGATGATGCCCGCCGCGCGTTTTTTCACTGCGTCTTCCATGAATTGATGGCCGTCAAATTGCGGACCTTCGATGCAGAAAAAAAGCTGCCCCGCTTTCAGCGTGCGGGTGTCGATCGACACTCCCTTGAAGCGCTGGTCGCCGCTGCCTGAGAGAAGCTCTCCTTCGAGAACCCGCACACATTCCTGAGCGCTGCTTTCAATCACGTTTCACCTGTGCCGCGTCGTTAAAAATAATCAGCCGAACCGCTTTGCCAAAACCTGGGCGGCGGCTTCCCGGTCGTCGAAATGAATCTTTTCCGTACCGAGGATCTGGTAATCCTCATGGCCTTTACCGGCGATCAGCACCAGATCGCCCGCCTGGGCGGAATTCACCGCCAATTCGATGGCTTCCCTGCGATCGGGCACCACCCGGTAATCTTCATTTTCTTTCGCGGAAGCGGGAAGACCTTTGACGATGTCGTCGAGGATCCGCATCGGGTCCTCGGTCCTCGGGTTGTCGGAGGTGATGAATGCCAGGTCCGACAATTCGAGCGCCACGTTTCCCATGGTCTTGCGCTTGCCCCGGTCGCGGTCGCCGCCGCAGCCGAACACCACGATCACCCGGTTGCGCGTGAACGCCTTCGCCGCGTTGAGCGCGTTCGCCAGGGCGTCGTCCGTGTGCGCGTAATCCACCGCGACCGTGAACGGTTGTCCGCCCTCGATGCGTTCGAACCGGCCCGGCACCCGCGCAAGGGATTCGAGGCCGTGTTGAATTTCATCGAGCGAAAACCCCTGCGCCAGCGCCGCGGCCGCCGCCGACAGCAGGTTGCGCACATTGTGTTTGCCCAGAAGCTTCGTGCGCACGCCGCGGCTGCCCGAAGGCGTCTTGAGATCAAACCGCGTGCCGGTATCGGCAAGCTCGACCTGTTCCGCCATGACATCCGCTGTGCGGTCGATGCCCGTGGTCAGCACCGGCATCGCCGCTTCCTGCTTGAACTCGCGGCCTGCGGGATCATCGACATTCACCACAAGCTGCTCCACATGATTGTCGCGGAACAGGCCTTTCTTGGCTTCCTTGTAGGTGTCCATGTCGCCGTGAAAGTCCAGGTGGTCGCGGCTCAGGTTGGTGAACACGCCGGTTTTGAAATGCAGCCCGTGCACCCGTTTTAAAAAGAGCGCGTGCGAGGACACTTCCAGAAAGCAGGCGGCGATGTTTTCCTGCGTCATGGCGTTAAGCATGCGGTTCAGATCGAGCGACTCCGGCGTCGTCACGCCCGCCGGCAGCGTCACATTGCCGTAACGGCAGTTGATGGTGCCGATCACGCCGGTGGTTTCGCCGCGCGCGCCATGGATGGATTCCAACAGATACGTCAGCGTCGTCTTGCCGTTCGTGCCGGTGATGCCGGTCAGGTTCAGCCGGCGCGAGGGATGCTGATAATATTCCGCGCTGACTTTGGCAAGCGCTTCCCGGCAGTCTTTGACGCACAGCGCGGTGACCGAGTTGGAAACGAGTCCGGACTCCCTGAGCGCGTCGGAGGACAGTTCGGTGACGAACGCCGTGGCGCCGCGCTGGATGGCGTCCTGAATGAACTTCGCGCCGTCCTGCTTGAAACCGGGAATGGCGAAAAACAGGCTGTGGCTCCCGGCTTTGCGTGAATCGAACGCGAGCGAAGCGATGTCCTTATCGAGCGTCCCCAGCACGTTGAGCGCGGATAGCCCCCGCACCAGATCGGCGAGTTTGGGTTTGGCTGTGTCGCCTGCGTTCATGGCTGCACGGAGCGAATACGATTTGACCTGTCTGGACGTTTGAGGTTTCATCACGCCTTGTTCAGAAAAACGACCTTCTCTTCCTGCGAGGGGACATTCAGGTAGCGCAAAGTCTCTTTGGAGATTTCCCGGAACACCGGGGCCGCGACCACGCTGCCCCAGTTATTTTTCCGGGGCCGGTCGATCATCACCAGGACCACTATTTTGGGATCGTCCGCCGGTGCAAACCCGATAAAGGAAGAGAGAAAATCCGTTTTGGAATAAGACTGCGTGGACGCATCGAATTTTTCCGCGGTTCCCGTTTTGCCTGCCGCTTCAAAGCCGGGAATGGCCGCGGTTTTTCCGGTTCCGTTTTTGACGGCGTGTTTCAGAATGCCCACCATGCGCTGGCTGGTGGCCTGCGAAATCACGCGCCGGATGGTTCGTGGCTTGGTCGATTCCACCAATGTACCATTTTTTAGCACCGACTTGGTAATGCGCGGCACCACCAGGTTTCCGCCGTTGGCGATCGCGGCCATCGCGGCGGCGATCTGAATCGGCGTCACCGCGATCTCCTGCCCGAAAGAGATCGACGCGAGCGAGAGCTTGTCCCACTTGCTCAGCGGCCGCAGCTGCCCGGTCTGCTCGCCGGGAAGGTCGATGCCCAGTTTGTCGCCGAAGCCGAACTTCTTTATGTAGTTGAAAAGGGTCTGGTTGCCCAGGCGCTGCGCGACCTTGATGCTGCCGATGTTGCTGGATTTCGCGATGATGTCGGCAAGGCTGAGCCAGCCGAATTTGTGGTTGTCCGCCTCGCCGATGTGGTGTTTGCCGATGCGGAATTTCCCGTTCTCGCAGAAGAAAATGTCGTCCGGCTTGGCCACGCCCGTTTCCAGCGCCGCCGCCGCGACGAACGGCTTGAAAATCGAGCCCGGTTCGTAAGAGCTTGAAACCACACTGTTTTTCCAGCGGTGGGACGGGTAGGCCGCGTAATTGTTGGGATTGAACTGCGGATGGTTGGCGAGCGCGAAAATTTCCCCCGAATACGGGTCCATCACCACCGCCATGCCCGAGGCCGCGTCGAATTTTTGCACCTGTTTTTTAAGGTGGTATTCGGCCGTGTACTGGATGACTTCATCGATCGTCAGCACCACGTCCTGGCTTTTGGGTTTCTGCGGCCGGTTGGACGAGCGAATGTAACGGCCGCGCGCGTCCTTGGCCATCACCTTGCGCACGGTGCGGCCCTTGAGCACGCTGTGCTTGAAATGCTCCACGCCCGAAAGCCCCTGATTGTCGAGCCCGACGAATCCCGTCACGTTCGCCGCCAGTTCCCGTTTCGGGTAAAACCGTTTCTGCTCGGCGATGAACCCGACGCCGGGCAGGTCCAGCTGCTTGAGCTTGTCCGCCTCATCCAGGCTGCACTTGCGTTTGATCCAGACGAAGTTTTTGTTCGACTGCATCTTTTTCAGCAGCCGGCCGGGGTCGAGGTTGAGGTGCCGGGCGAGATCGCGCGCCGTGCGGTTTTTGTTTTCGATTTTCGCGGGCGTGATGTAAACCGATTCCACCTCGATGTTCATCGCCAGCTCATTCTGGTTGCGGTCGAAAATGCTGCCCCGCCCGTAGAGGATTTTCTTGGTGCCGGCATACTGCTTTTCCGATTTGGCGAGCAGCTCTTTATGATGAAGAATCTGCAGGCTGAATAATCGAGCGGTGAGCCCGCCCACGAACAGAAACAGAACCAGCGCTACGAACACCAGCCGTATGCGGATCGTGTTGCGGAAGTTTTTCACCGAAGACCGTCTTTTTTGCGACATGGGCGCTCAGTTCAAAAAAACGGTGACGATCTCGCCGTCATCCGCCGGTTGCAGTTCCGTCCGGGACCGCGCCAGTGCCTGTATGCGGTCCAGCGATTTCAGACTTTCCCGTTCCACTTTCAACAGGTTGTTTTCGCGCAGCAGTTTGCGCTGCTCCTGCGTCAGCGTCTGGTACTCGTAGGCGATCTTCACCATCTTGACGTTGGGCCAGACGAACGCCATCGCGCCGAGCATGAACAGAACGAACACCACAAGCAGCGTGCGCAGCTCTTTGGGAGAAACGTGCAGCCGGGTTTTGGCGGCGCGCCGCGCCCGCTCAAACATCGGAAGTCCCGGTCGATGCGCCGCTCAGGTTGCGGCCCGCGGCAGTCAATACCGCTGCTGCTTTCGACGGACGGTCATACATAAATTCTTTCCGCAACGCGCAGCTTGGCGCTGGAGGAGCGGGGATTGCGCGCGACCTCCGCGGCATCGGGGACCACGGGTTTTTTGGTGATGATTTTAAGGGTGGGTTTTCGGCCGCAGACGCAAACCGGGACGCGGGGAGGGCAGGTGCAGCCTTTCTCTTCGTCACGGAAAAAATTTTTCACGATTCGATCTTCCAGCGAGTGGAAGGAGATCGCCAGAATGCGGGCCCCCGTGTTGAGGATTTCCAGAGAATCCTTCAACGCGGCTTTCAGATGATCGAGCTCGCGGTTCACGACGAGGCGGAGCGATTGAAACACACGGGTCGCAGGATGGGTCTTAGAAGAGGGTTTTGCGGGTAGTACTTCGGAAAGAATGTTTGATAATTGGCGGGTTGTTACAATTGGACTGATAACCTGTGCGTTTCGAATCGCTCGTACGATCCGTTTGGATCGTCGCTCCTCGCCGTAGATCTTGAAAACGGAAGCCAGTTCGGCGTCCGTCAGGTTGACCAGAAGGTCGGCCGCGGTCACGGTGTCGCCCGGGTCGGCCCGCATGTCCAGCGGACCGTCTTTCTCCGGCTGAAAACTGAAACCGCGCGCCGGATCTTCGAGCTGCAGGGAGGACACCCCAAGGTCGAGCAAAAGGGCGTCCACCTTGTCGATACTGCGGCTTTGTAAAATTTCCTGAACTTCGCTGTAATTGCCGCGGGCGAAGCGCATGCGGTCGGCATACTGAGAGAGCCTTGCCTGGGCCCGTTCCAGTGCGTTCGGGTCCCGGTCGATTCCCAGCACCTGCACTCCGGGCCCCGTGTTCTCAAGAATGAACAGGGAATGCCCTCCGTCTCCCAGTGTGCCGTCCACGATCACTGCCTCCTCCTTGGCATTGAGATACTTCAGGACTGCTTCCTTCAGTACCGGTGTGTGATAATCAAACATGGCCGTTCCGGGTCCTCATCGAGTCCGGCGCCGCGAAGGCAGAGCCTCCGCCGTCCGGCTCACCCGTTTTGAATCGCCCAACGTTCGGGATTCCACAACTCAAAGGTGCGGACCATCCCGTTCACCACCGCTCCCATTCCATTTTCCAGCCCCGCCGCTTCCCTCTGGTGCGCCGGGATCAGGATTTTTCCGCTCTTGATTTCACAATACGACGCCAGAGAATAGAGCCTGCGGACTTTCTCCTTGGCTTCCTCATCGAAGTCGTCCACGTTCTCGTAATGCTTTTGATTGGCATCCCATTGTTTTTCCGGAAAGATCGTCAGGTACTTGCCGCTGGTTTCATTTTCATGGATACAGATCACCAGTTGATCGCTTTCCTGCTTGTCCAGCACGGCCTTGAATTTCGCGGGCACGTTGAAGCGCCCCTTGCCGTCCAGATTTATGTTGTAAGCTCCTAAAAAACTGGCCATAATTGTCAACAGCCCGAGGGCTGCAAGAAGAAGGAAAGCGAAGTTCATTTTAGTGGTTCGAAAAAGTTTGGTGCACTTCGTGACACATTTAGGCAGATCATAACACAAAGGCGGTTTCTGTCAATTGAAATCCCGGTTGTGCGTGGCCGGATTCGACGCATATGACTCGCAACTATTTGAAAAATTGGCTTTTATTTTTTTCGCTTTTTTTGTGTCGCAAAGTGTCGAATCCGGGCCGGTTTGAGCGTTCCACCCCCGATGCGACACCGGGGTGACACCCTGCCGGTTTTCCGCTTCGGCCCTTAGATCCACATGCTGTGTGGCTCTGATTGTGGCTGCGGCGGGCGGGTTTTCGAGACCGCGAACTCCCTGGCTTCGTTGTGGTGCTTTTTCAGGAATATAAAAGAATATAAAAAACCGCGGCGGTTGTTTGAGCATCGAACACGTCAGGATGCCTAAACCGTTTTTTGCAAGGGTTTTCAAGATCCGGGAATTGCTTTGACAAGCTCAAATTTTGGGTGATACTATTTATTTATAAGGAATAAATTGCTTCGTTCCCCCCAGCGAGGAAGCGCAAACGACATGAATTCGAAGAAAATTAAATTTGCCGTCGGCAGTCTGTTGATCGTGATTGCCATCGCATATCTGATCAGTTCCGGAATCAGTTCCACCTCTCAGTACTTTTTCACGGTCGACGAATTGATGAGCCAGAACGTCTCATACACCGGGGAAGGCCTGAAGGTGAAGGGCAACGTGGTCAACGGTTCGATCCAGCGCGACCCCGAGGATTTTTTAAAAGTGCGGTTTTCCATCGAGGAAAAGGAATCGAACCTCAAAGTGGTCTACAACGGTGTGACTCCGGATATGTTTGCCGACGGCCGCGAAGTGGTCGTCGAGGGGACACTGACCAACGACGGCGTTTTCCATGCCGACACGCTGTTGACCAGTTGTCCCTCGAAGTATGAAGCGGAAAAGGAAGCCGGAAAAACGCATCCGGGAACAACGGCGTCGCCCGAGGATAAGCCCGGCCTCAAGCCCGAAGGTTCCTCATCCAAGACGACAATATAATCCCTATCCTTATATATAAGACACTCACTGCCGGCGCCGGGAACTCCCCGGCGGCCGCTGCTCGGGAAATCCGTCATCCATGAACGATCTCGGTGAATTCATATTACTGGTAGCCCTGGCCACCGCACTGTATGGCTGCGTGGCCTACGTCATGGCGGTGCGCGGCAACCGCATCGATCTTTACCTCAGCGCCGACAAGACCCCGCTCATCGTCTGGGGCTGCGTCGTGGTCGCATCGATCTGCCTGTGGAAGGCGTTCATGACGAACGACTTCAGCCTGCAGTACGTGTGGGCCTATTCCAACCGCGAGCTGGACCCGTTTTACAAATTCGCTTCGTTCTGGGGCGGGCAGAAAGGGTCGCTCCTGTTCTGGACGCTGATCCTCACCACCTACATGTCGGTGGTGTATTTTCAGAACAGAAAGCGCAACGTGCAGCTGATGCCTTACGCGATGACGGTGATGCTGCTGATCGTCATCTTCTTTCTGTTCCTGCTCAATTTTTCCACCAATCCCTTCGAGCGCATTCCCGCGCCGCCGGAAGACGGCCGCGGACTCAATCCCCTGCTGCAGAATTACTGGATGGTGATCCACCCGCCCACGCTCTACCTCGGCTATGTGGGGATGACCGTGCCGTTCGCGTTCGCGATGGCGGCCCTGATCACCAAGAACCTGGACGACGGCTGGATCCGCCTGACGCGCAAGTGGACGCTGCTCGCCTGGTTCTTCCTCTGCATGGGCAACCTGTTCGGCGCCGCCTGGGCGTACGTCGAGCTGGGGTGGGGCGGCTACTGGGCGTGGGACCCGGTGGAAAACGCCGCGTTCATGCCGCTGCTCGTCGCCACCGCGTTTCTGCACTCGATCCAGATCCAGGAAAAAAAGGACATGATGAAAGTCTGGAACATGTCCCTCGTCCTGTTGACCTTCATCATGACGATCTTCGGGACCTTCATCACCCGCAGCGGCCTGATCCAGTCCGTGCACACCTTCGACGAAGCGACCCTGGGCTACATCTTCCTGGGGTTTCTCGCGGTCATCGTCGTCGTCTGCGTGACCATGATCATCATGCGGCTGCCTTTGCTTAAAAGTAAAAACGAACTGGATTCGTTTCTCTCGCGCGAGAGCAGTTTTCTGATCAACAACCTGGTGCTGCTCGGCATCGGTTTCGCCACCTTCTGGGGCACCATCTTCCCCATCATCTCCGAGGCGGTGCGCGGCATCAAGATCACCGTCGGTCCGCCGTTCTACAACCAGGTCAACGTTCCCATCGGCCTGGTGCTGCTCGCGCTGATCGGCATCGGCCCGGTCATCGCCTGGCGGCGCGCCACCTGGTCCAACTTGCGCAAGAACTTTCTCAAGCCCTTGCTCATCGCGCTGGTGTTCGCCGCGGCGGTGTTCCCGTTCATCCCGCTCGGCAACCGGGCGGAGATTTATTCCTACATCACTTTTGTTTTGTGCGTGTTCGTGATGTCCTGTATCCTGGCGGAGTTTCTCAAGGGGTCGGCCGCCCGTATGGGCATGCACAGCGAATCGTTTCCCGGAGCCCTGACCTCGCTGACCTGGCGCAACAAGCGGCGCTACGGCGGCTACATCGTTCACATCGGCGTCGTGCTGATCTTCGCGGGCATCGCCGGTTCCCAGGCTTACGGGATTCACGACCAGAAGCACTTGAAAATCGGCGAGAGCATCCAGCTGCGCGACTACACCTTCACCTACGAGCGGCTGACCGCCGTGGAGGCCACCTCGGTGAAAACCCGGGTGATCGCCCAGATCGGCGTCTACAAAGGCGGCGAGCGCGTGTGGGTGGGAAAACCCGAAAAGGAATTTTACAAGGGCCAGAATCAGCCCGTCTCCGAAGTGGACGTGCTGTCCACCATCCGCCAGGACGTGTACCTCATCCTCGCCGATTTCCGCGAGGACGAATCCGCCACCATCAAGGTGTACCTCAATCCCATGGTGAGCTGGATCTGGACCGGCGGCTGGGTCATCGCCTTCGGCACCGTGATCTGCATCTGGCCGGACCGGCTGGAGCAGCGGCGGCGTCTGGAACGGCTCAACCGGCTGGAAGCGGTGTTCTCGCCGGCACAGCAGGAGTGACCGCATCATGAAAGCACGCATCGTGTTTCCCATACTGTTACTGCTCGGGTTGTGGACCCTCGGCACGGCGCCGTCCGCTCAGTCGGCGGAGATGCTGGCCGACCTGGAAAACGCCCTCATGTGCAAGTGCGACGACAAATGCGGCAAGGTGCTGATCAACTGCACCTGCGCCACTTCCGACAAAACCCGCGCCGAGTTCACCAAGCTGCTCGACTCCGGACTCACCGTGCAGAACATCATCGACATGCAGGTGGAAAAACACGGCGAGACCGTTTTGTCCGCACCCACCAAAGACGGATTCAACCTGACGGCCTGGGTGATGCCTTTTGTCGCCCTCATGGCGGGCGGGCTCGGGATCGGCAAGATCATCGAGGTGTGGAAGCGCCGCACAGCAAGCGGCGAGTCCGGCGCGGAGTCCGAACCCAAAACCATCTCCAGCAAATATTCCAACCGGCTCAAGCAGGAACTGGACAAGATTGAGTTCTAGGAATGCGATTTGTTCATTTCATAGAACTCATACTGGTGGTTGCCATCCTCGCGGCGGTGGGAATTCCGTTGTTTCGCGGCCTTTCCAAGATCAAGCTCTTTTCCAAGCCCGACAAGCTCGGTGAGGAATTCAAGCACCTTCTGGTGCGCAAGGAGGAAGTGCTGCTGTCGATCAAGGACCTGGAGTTCGATTTCAAGACCGATAAAATTTCAGCCGCCGATTACGAAGACTTGCGAGGCAAGCTGGAACTGGAGGCCGCGGGCATTCTGGAACGGCTCGACGAACTGGAAAAGCAGAAAAAAAAGGGCGGCAAAAGCCTCCGGCATGCGAACGTCCTTTAGACCCGGTCACCCGCACGGCGGGTGCGATTCGCTCCATTCACTCACGATCCGTTTTCTTCAGGCAGCCGGCCCGCAGCAAAGCCGGGCGCACGCTGTTTGACACCGTCCCTTCGCCATGTCCGATCCCGCCAGTCCTGCCGTCATTGAAGTTGAGAATCTGCAAAAATCCTTCGGCGTCATCAAGGCGGTGAACGGCATCAGCTTCAGCCTTCAGCGCGGCGCGTTTCTCACCATCTTCGGCCCCAACGGAGCCGGCAAGACCACGCTCGTCAAGATGCTGTCCGGCCTCACCAAGCCGACGCACGGGTCGGCGAAAGTGGTTGGCTTCGACATCCGCGAAACCGATGCGGAAATGCGGCGCAACATCGGCGTCATCTCCCATTCCACCGGCCTGTACGGGGACCTGACCGCGCTGGAGAACCTGGAATTTTACGGCAGGATGTACGGCCTCGAGCGTCCGCGCGAACGCGCCGCTCAGGCGCTGGATGAAGTGGGGCTGAAAGACCGGATGCACGACCGCACCCGCACCTTTTCCCGCGGCATGCAGCAGCGCGTTTCCATCGCGCGCGCGGTCCTGCACGAACCTTCCGTCCTGTTTCTCGACGAGCCGTTCACCGGCCTCGACCCGCACGGGTCCAACGTGTTGAAAGACTATCTTCACACGCTGCACACGAAGCACCGCACTCTCATCATGACCACACACGATCTTTCCTGCGGGCTGGAAATGGGGGACACGATCGCCGTGCAGGTGCGCGGGCGGTTCGCGCGCCTGGAGCCTGCCGGCGCGCTCGATTCGAAGAGCCTTGAGGAGTTGTATTTTGCGACCATCGACGATGCGAAGGCTTGAGTTCCGCAGGGGAAACAGCGGCAACGCCGGCGCTCATATTCCGGGAGCGGCCTGATTCATGCGCGAATACCTGAGCCAGATCCGGGCCATCGTCGCCAAGGACATCGCCACCGAGCTGAAAACCCGGGAGCTGTTCAGCAGCATGTTCGTGTTCGCCGTGCTGGTGATGCTGATCTTCATCTTTTCCGTGAACCTCAGCATCGAGAAGGCCAACGAAGTGGGGCCGGGGATTCTGTGGGTGGCGATCCTGTTTGCCGGCACGCTCGGGCTCAACCGCTCCTTCATGCTGGAAAAGGAGAACGGCTGCCTGCAGGCGCTGATCCTGACGCCCGCCGACCGCACCGCCATCTACTTCGGCAAGCTGATCAGCAATTTCGTGTTTCTCCTGATCATGGAATCCTTCCTGCTTCCCATATTCATGATTTTTTTCAACGTCGATCTGCTGGCGCACCTGGGACCGCTGCTGGTGGTGATCCTGTTGGGAACGCTGGGGTTTTGCGCCATCGGGACGCTGCTGTCCTCGCTGTCCTCCAACCTCAAGACCCGCGAGATCATGCTGCCCATCCTGCTTTATCCGCTGATCGTTCCGGTGGCCATCGGCTCCGTGCGCATGACCAGCCAGCTTCTGGCGGGCGAGGAATTGTCCAGCATGATGAATTGGATCGGGTTGACGGTTTGTTTTGATATCATATATATAGGGGCTTCCATCCTGACCATCGATCACATCTTAGAGGAGTAGGTGAATGAATCACCTGGGATTTTTATTCGCGGCGAACGCTTTTGTCTGGGCAGGCGTCATCGTCTACCTGATCACCCTGAAAAAGCGCAACCACGCGCTCAAGCGGGATCTCGATCTGCTGAAAGAAGCGTTCGACAAGGAGTCCGGCCAATGAATCAGGAAGAGAGCAGGGATGGTTTTTTCCTGATCGGGCTCACCGCCGCGGCGATCCTGGCGGCCATCATCGCCATCTACATCTACGTTCCCACCGAAAAGACGGAAGGGGCGGTGCAGCGCATCATGTATTTTCACGTGCCCTGCGCCTGGATCTCCTTTTTCGCTTTTTTCGTCGTGTTCGTGTGCAGCATTCTGTTTCTGTGGAAGAAGGAACGCGAATGGGATATCTACGCCCACGCCTCGGCGGAAATCGGCGTCGTCTTCTGTTCGCTCGTGCTCATAACCGGGCCCATTTGGGCCAAGCCGATCTGGGGCGCCTGGTGGGTCTGGGACGCCCGCCTGACCACGACGCTGATCCTGCTGCTCATTTATGTGGCCTATCTCATGCTGCGCGGCCAGACCGACGCCGGGTCGATGCGGGCGCGCTACGCGGCGGTGCTGGGCATCGTGGGTTTTCTCGACGTGCCGCTCATCCACTTTTCCGTTCTGTGGTGGCGCGCGTTTCATCCGCTGCCGAAAGTCGTCACGCCGGAAGGCTTCGGCTCGGGCATGCAGACCCCCATGCTGATCACCCTGTTCATCTCGCTGGGAGCGTTCACCCTGTTGTATTTCACGTTGATGGGGCAGAGGGTGCAGCAAGAAAAGATGAAAGATGAAATCGACCGAATTAAAAAAGAAAAGCTCTATTCCCATTAAAAAGTACGCCGCCCTGTTCGGGGTGCTGTTCATCGCGGCGATGTTCTTTTTATTCCAGCATTTCAATGAAGAGCCGTTGTCGGTGGAAGAGCTGGATATCCAGGAAAGCAGCGAGCAGGAAAAACCCGAAGTGGGATTCCTGGCGCCGCCGTTCAGCCTGAGCAACCTCAAAGGCAACCAGGTCGACCTGTCGAGCTTTCGCGGGCAGGTGGTGATTCTCAATTTCTGGGCCACCTGGTGCGTGCCCTGCCGCGTGGAGATGCCCGCGTTCGAGAATCTGTACCGCCGCTACCGCTCCCAGGGCCTGACCGTGCTGGCCGTGAGCCTGGATAAAAATTCCGATGCCAAGGTGAAAGATTTCGTGGAAGAATACAGGCTGTCGTTCCCGGTCCTGATGGACCACAAAGGCAAGGCGGAAAAACTGTATCCCACCATCAGCATTCCCTTCACCTTCGTGATCGATCAGCAGGGAAGGGTGGTGGCCCGCGTGGACGGCGCGAAGAACTGGGAATCCGACGAGACCTTTGAAGCCATCGAATACCTGCTGAACAACAAGAAAATCTGAATAACGGAAAACCAGCCCGGCGGCGCGCCCACCGGCGAGAGGATCGATGTCTGTTCACGACGAAGCGTTAAAAGCCAACGAAAAGTTCTACAAGGCTTTCAATGGCCGCGACCTGGACCTGATGAAAAATGTCTGGCACCAGGACGAGGCCGTGGCCTGCATCCATCCCGGCTGGGAGGTGCTGCGCGGGTTCGATTCGATCATGAAATCCTGGGCCAACATCTTTCTGGGCTCGGAAAACCTGGAAATCCGCCTCTCCGAGATCGAGCTGACCCTCTACCCGGACGTGATCTGGGTGAGCTGCCAGGAAAACCTGTTCGCCATGTCCATGTCCGGCGTGCAGGTGTCCAAGGTGCACGCGACCAATCTGTTCAAACGCGCCCGCGGCGGCTGGAAGATGGTCCTGCACCACGCATCCTCGGTCCCCAGCGTTCCCCGCGAGTCGCAGATCGATTCAGCCTGATCGCCTGGGAAGCCGGCCGGAAAAATAGTAAGTTATTAAAAAAAAAGGTGTTATCATATTTTTAGGGGGTTCGTTATCGGAGGCCGCTGGGCTTCCAGGCAAAACTCCTTTGATTTCATGCCGAACGGAGGCCGGGCGATGGACGACATGAGTTCCCAGAACCAGGAAAAATCCTTTGTGGAACGCCTGAAGGACCCCTTCCAGGGTCCCAGGGACCAGCCGATCGAAAACTACGGCATCATCGGCAACATGCACACCGTGGCGCTGGTCAGCGTCGAGGGTTCCATAGACTGGCTGTGCTACCCCCATTTCGATTCCCCCAGCGTGTTCGCAGCCCTGCTGGACCGCGACAAGGGTGGCTATTTCAAGATCGCCCCGGTCGGCAACTTCAAGAAAAAGCAGTTGTACCGCCCCGACACCAACGTCCTGGTGACGCGGTTTCTGCACAAGGACGGCGTCGGCGAGGTCACCGATTTCATGCCCATGGGCGCCCGCCTGGAAGACGCCGGCGACCGCGCCGCCTGTCAGGTCATCCGCATGGTGCGCGTGGTGCGCGGCGAGCTCAAGTTCAAGCTGGAATGCTTCCCCGCCTTCGATTACGGGCGCAAGGAACACAAGGTGCACTTGCAGAAGGAAGGCGCCGTGTTCGAAAGCGGCGACATGATGCTGGGCCTGCACTCGCATGTGACTCTCGGGAAAGAGGGCAGCGGTGTGTATTCCGAGTTCTGCCTCAAGTCGGGCGAGGCGCAGTATTTTTTCATCAAGGGCGCCGAAGAAGCGGTGAACCGCAGGGAGGAACTCTGCGAACTGAAACGCGACGCCATCGAACTGTTCGGCTCCACCTGCGATTACTGGCGCGCCTGGCTGGCCCGCAGCCATTACCGCGGCCGCTGGCGGGAGATGGTGAACCGTTCCGCGCTCACGCTCAAGCTGCTGACCTTCGCGCCCACCGGCGCCATCGTCGCCGCGCCCACCACCAGCCTGCCCGAAGAGCTGGAAGGCAAGCGCAACTGGGACTACCGCTTCACCTGGATCCGCGATGCCAGCTTCACTCTGTACGGCCTGCTCAGGCTGGGTTTCACCGAGGAATCGGACGCCTTCATGAAGTGGCTCGAACACCGCTGCGACGAACTCAATCCCGACGGCTCGCTGCAGATCATGTACGGCATCCGCGGCGAGCACGACCTGCCGGAAATGGAGCTGTTGCACCTGACCGGATGGAACAACTCCCGGCCCGTGCGCATCGGCAACGCCGCGCACAAGCAGCTGCAGCTCGATATCTACGGCGAGCTGATGGATTCGGTGTATCTGTACAACAAATACGGCCAGCCGATTTCCTACGATCTCTGGGTCAACCTGCGCCGCCTTCTGGACTGGGTGTGCGACAACTGGATGCACCCGGACGAGGGCATCTGGGAAGTGCGCGGCGGCCGCCAGCACTTCGTGTATTCCAAGGTGATGTGCTGGGTGGCGCTGGACCGCGGGCTCCGGCTCGCCAACAAGCGCAGCTTCCCCGCGCCGCAGGAACGCTGGCTGCGCACCCGCGACCAGATCTATGAAGAGGTGATGGAAAAAGGATGGAACCCCGACATCGGCAGCTTCGTGCAGTATTACGGCTCCACCACGCTGGATGCCAGCACGCTGATCATGCCGCTCGTCATGTTCATCTCGCCCACCGATCCCAGGATGTTGTCCACCATCGACCAGATCATGAAGAACCTGGTGTCCGACAGCCTGGTCTACCGTTACAAGAACAGCGAATACGACGACGGCATCACCGGCGGCGAGGGCACGTTCTCCATGTGCACCTTCTGGCTGGTCGAGGCGCTCACAAGAGCGGGACGGCTGACCGAATCGCGCATGATCTTCGAAAAGATGCTCACCTTCGCCAACCACCTGGGCCTGTACGCCGAGGAAGTCGGCTCCCACGGCGAGCAGCTCGGCAACTACCCGCAGGCGTTCACCCATCTCGCGCTCATCAGCGCCGCCTACAACCTGGACAAGGCGCTGGGCAAGGGCATCTGACAGTCAATCGGGTTTCAAAGCAGGGGCAGGATGTCCCCGCGGACGGAATCGGCGGTGATCGTGATCCGTCCGACGGTCACAGGCAGGTTGAACCGGCGCGGTCCCGCGCTTCCCGGATTGAAATACAGCGTGCCGTTGGCGATTCGGTTGACCGGTTTGTGGGAATGGCCGAACACCACGATATTCCTCACCGCCCCGGCGTCTTCCTCCTCCGGAACGTCGCGGAAGATGTGCAGCAGGCGGAAGGATTTCCCTTCGAGCGTGAACGTCGTCTCTTCGGCGAATTTGTGCAGCAGGTCCGGATCGTTGTTCCCCGCCACCGCGCGCACCGGCGCCAAAGGCTCCAGCTCCAGAATCACGTCCAGTCCGCCGATGTCCCCCGCGTGCAGGATCAGGTCCACTCCCTCAAGAGCCGGATAGACTTCCGGCCGCACCAGTCCGTGCGTGTCCGAGATGACGCCGAGTTCCATGTCCAACGCTCCAATTTTTAGACCTTTGCAATCATTGCATTTTTGTCATGCTGAGCCTGTCGAAGCATCGTCCAGCCCCCTTCGACAAGTTCTGGGTGACAAAACGGACCGAGTTATGCAAAGGTCTCGTTCGTTCAGGGTAATCCAGCCCGGAAGCCGGGTAAAGAAAATTTCAGGAAAGCCGGGAAAGCAGGTGGGGATGTGCGGGAGGATTCAGCGCCGCCGCCGCTTGGAACGCTTGACTTCGGGTTTGGCCAGCCGGACGATGAGATTGTTGCCGTTCAGTGAAGATCCGTTCAACGCTTTCATGGCGGCTTCCGCGTCAGCCTGCCGCGGCATTTCGACGAAACCGAAACCTTTGTGCTGGCCGGTGAACGTGTTCATGACCCGGTTGATTTCGGTCACTTCCCCGTGAGTGGAGAACAGGTCTCGCAGCATATCGTCCGTGGCCTGAAACGGCAGGTTGCCGACGTACAATTTCATGATTCGGGATCTCCCCTTTCTGGGCGGCTATGCGGAATTGCGTCCCGGCTGTGCCCGATCGCAAAAAATCGGAAGGAGTTTAATACCTGTGGAGTCAAATGGGCCGGCCCGGGGGGCGGAAGGACCGGATGCCGTTCGCACGACACACGGCTTCGTCGCCCGCGGCCATTCCAGCAATCAGGAACTTTTCTTGGCAGCCTTGACCGGGGTTTTGACTTTTTTGCCTTTTCGGAAGTCCGCCGGAGCGGTCAACATGTGGGTGGAGCGCTTGATCAAAGCCTTCTCCGAAATCACTTTTTTTAACTTTCCGGAATTATCGTAAACTTTCACTTCATACATGCTTGCTCACCATCTTGTTTCACCGCCCCGCCTGGCAGGACGGCATAAAAAACCCGGCAAAGAAACATCTTTGCCGGGTTGAATTGAAAGGTTTGACTTACTTGGGAATCACCTTGGAAGCCTGCGGGCCTTTCTGACCCATCGTTTTTTCAAATTCCACTTCCTGGCCTTCTCTCAGGGTTTTGAAACCCGAATCCTGGATTTCCGAAAAATGAACGAAACAATCTTCTCCATCTTCGGAAGCGATGAAACCATAACCTTTACTTTCATTAAACCACTTTACTGTTCCGACTGCCATGCTGGATGTACTCCTGAAATGTTTAAAGAGATCCGGAATACGATGTGAGAGCCGGCCTCTTTATGAATATTCGGGTTGAACGGTTCCAGACGCTGACAAATAAAAAAACCATCCTTGCGGATGGCCGGGAGGATAAAACCCTTAAAGATTTGTTTTGTCTTACCATGAGCGCGCTTTGTAAAACGCCGCCCAATGACCTGAGTCAACCCATCTGGAACAATACTAGCACAAAATTTTGCCAACAGGCGAAAATAATTCAAAAATTTTCTTGCCTTCGGCAAATCCTTCCAATTGGGGCCGGTTTCAGGATTCCCTGAGAAAACAGGCGACCGCATGCCCCGGAGCCACTTCCTTGAGAGCAGGCGCGCTTTGCTCGCAGCGCGGCTCCTTGATCGGGCAGCGGCTGTGAAACGCGCAGCCTTTCGGCGGGCTGGCCGGGTCGGGCAGATCTCCAGAGACGCGAAGTCGTTGTTTTTTATGGCCTGGCTCCATCGAGGGCACCGCCGACAGAAGCGCCTCGGTGTAAGGGTGGCGCGGCGAGCGGTAGAGCGTGGCGCTGTCCGCCGTTTCGATGATCTTGCCCAGATACATCACCGCCACCCGGTCGCAGAAATGTTCCACCAGCGCCATGTCGTGCGAGATGAACAGATAGGAAATGGACATCGATTGCTTGAGTTTTTGCAGCAGGTTCATCACCTGCGCGCGGATCGAGACATCGAGCGCCGATACCGGCTCGTCCGCCACCACCAGGCTGGGGTGCAGCGCAATGGCCCGCGCGATGCCCACCCGCTGTCTCTGGCCGCCGGAGAATTCGTGCGGAAACCGCCGCGCGTGTCCGGGCTCCAGCCCCACTTTGGTGAGCAGGGCGGCCACCCGGTCGGCGCGTTCCTTGCGGTCCGTAAAACCGTGAATTTCAAACGGTTCTTCCAGAAGTTTGCCGATGCGTTTTCTCGGATTGAGCGAGGCGTAGGGGTCCTGAAAGATGATCTGCATGTCCTTTCTGAGCGCCTGCAGCTCGCGCGCAGGAAGCGTCCGCAGGTCCTTGCCCTGAAACACGACCTGGCCCGAGGTCGGCTCGATCAGCCGCAGGATGGCCCGTGCCGCCGTCGATTTGCCGCAGCCCGATTCCCCCACCAGCCCCAGCGTTTCTCCCTGTTTCAGGTGCAGGCTGATCCCGTCCACCGCCCGCACAAGGGCTGCCGAACCGTTGCCGAATCCTTTTTTCAGCGGAAAATGCATGCGAAGATCCGTCACCTTAAGCAGATCTCCGTTGTTTTCGCTGGGTTTCATGCGGATTCCTCAGTGAGAAAGCAGCTCGCGGCCCGGCCCGGGCTCACCGGTTTCAGCAGCGGCTTGTCGTTTTTGCAGCGCGGCAGTGCCGAGGGGCAGCGCGGGTGAAACGGGCATCCCGCTGGCAGCCGGTCGAGCGAGGGCACGTTGCCGGCGATTTCCGGCAGCAGCCGGGACGCCGGTCTTTCCGCTCCTAGAATGGGGACCGAGTTTTTGAGCCCCTGCGTGTACGGGTGCAGCGGCGATCGAAAGAGGTCCGCGGCCGGCGCTGCTTCCACGATCTCGCCGGCGTACATGACCAGAACCCGGTCCGCGATCTGTGTCACGATGCCGAGATCGTGCGTGATCAGCAGCATCGACATGCGCGACTGCTGCTTGAGTTCTTCCAGAAGGTCGATGATCTGCGCCTGGATCAGCACATCCAGCGCCGTGGTCGGCTCGTCGGCGATCAGGATGCGCGGGGAGCAAGCCAGCGCCATGGCGATCATCACGCGCTGGCGCATGCCGCCGCTCAACTGGTGCGCGTACTGCCGCATCTTCTCTCTGGGAGAGGGGATGTCCACCCGGGTGAGCAGCTCCACCGCCCGCTCGAAGATGTCTTTTCGAGCAAGCGAAGTGTGCTGCAGCAGCGGCTCCATGATCTGCTCGCCCAGCGTCAGCACCGGGTTGAGCGAGGTCATGGGGTCCTGGAAGATCATCGAAATATCCCTGCCCCGAATTTCCCGCAGCGTCTTGGCCGGCAGCTTTAGCAGATCCCGGTCGTCGAACAGGATGCGCCCGGTTTCAATATTGCCAGGAGGCTTGGGGATCAGCCCCAGGATGGACAGGGCGCTCACCGATTTGCCGCAGCCCGATTCGCCCACCAGAGCGAGGGTCTCGCCGCGTCCGAGCGTGTACGAGATTCCGTTCACCGCGGTGAGCGGGCCCGAATCCGAATCAAACGTGACCTTCAGGTTTTCGACTGTCAGTTCCGGCTGCAAATCCAATCCTCCTTCGGCGGCCCGTCTAGTTTAAGCGCTTTCGCCGCATTTCCCCGCGTTTTTTTGCAGCGGTTTGTGCGCAAAAAGTCAGGCCCCGATGGGCGAATTCTAAGCCATTGTTATTTATAGAGCGGTATCCGTTTGCCGAATCAATCGCTTGACATTTTCTTGCAACCCGTGGTATTCCACGCGAATGTAGGGCCTGTTTCATCGTGGAAGGCCTTTTACTGCTTGAGAGGAGAGGTTGCTATGTCTGAGGGAAAAGTAAAGTGGTTCAGCGACAAAAAAGGCTATGGTTTCATCGAATCCCAGGATGGAGAAGACATTTTTGTGCACTATTCAGCGATCATGGGGGATGGGTTCAAGACGCTGAAGGAAGGACAGGAGGTCGAGTTTGAGACCAACTCCGGCCCCAAGGGTCCGCAGGCCGCCAATGTCAAACCGAGATAGGCAGGGGGCAAACCCCTGAACCCGGCGAAGCGCCCGCTTTGCCGGGTTTTTTTATGCCCACCGCGCCGTGCCTGCCCCAGGTTGTGTGCGATACCGTTTCTGCCTCCAATCCGCTTGAATGCCGCCCGCGCTTGCCTTATGCTTTTCCCCTTTGCCGACTTTCAAAGGGGCGCACGCCATGAAGATCATCAGCTGGAACGTCAATGGAATCCGCGCCGTCTTGAAAAAAGGGTTCCTCGAATGGTTTCAGGCCGAAGCGCCCGATGTGCTCTGCCTGCAGGAGATCAAGGCCCACCCCGAACAGCTCGACGCGGAACTGGTCTCCGAGGGCTATCACGCCGTGTGGAACCCGGCCCAGCGCAAAGGTTACAGCGGCGTCGCCACCTTCACGAAAAAGAAAGCCCGCTCCCAGACCCTGGGCATGGGCATCGAACGGTTCGACGTCGAGGGCCGCATCATCCGCACCGAGTTTAAGAACTTCGATCTGCTGAACGTGTATTTCCCCAACGGCACCTCCGGCGACGAACGCCTGCAGTTCAAGATGGAGTTTTACGATGCGTTCCTCGATCACTGCGAAGCGCTGCGCAGGGAAGGGAAGAAGCTCGTCATCACCGGAGACGTGAACACGGCGCACAAGCCCATCGACCTGAAAAACGCCAAGGCGAATGAAAAAAACTCCGGCTTCCTTCCCATCGAGCGGGCCTGGATCGACAAATTCATCGCCCACGGTTACGTCGACACCTTCCGCCTGTTCCACCCCGAACCGGACCAGTACACCTGGTGGACCTACCGGGCCAACGCGCGCGCCCGCAACATCGGGTGGCGGATCGACTATTTTTTCGTCACCGAGGATCTGGTAGGCAAAGTGAAGGATTCCTTCATCCGGCCCGAGGTCATGGGCTCCGACCATTGCCCCATCGGGCTGGACATCCGCTCCACGTAAAGCCATTTTCCCGCATTTTGCGCCGCCGATTTGCATCCACCCTTTGGCTGGGGTAGCATCGTAGCAGTCCCCGATCACCGGGCCCGTCACGGGCATTCAAAATCACACGATCCTTCTCGCAAGGAATACTTTCCATAGAGGCGATACATGCAATATGAGACCGGTCAATCCTTACATGGATTCAAACTGATCAAACAGGAAACGATCAAGGAGCTCAATTCCCGGTCGCTGCATTTCGAGCACGAAGTGACCGGAGCCGAGGTTCTGATATTGGAAAACGACGACGACAACAAGGTGTTCAGCGTCACCTTCCGCACGCCGCCGGAAAACGACCGCGGCGTCGCCCACATCCTGGAGCACAGCGTGTTGTGCGGGTCGCGCAAATACCCGGTCCGCGAACCGTTCATGGAGCTGGTGAAAGGAAGCCTGCAGACCTTCCTCAACGCCATGACCTTTCCCGACAAGACCATGTACCCCGTCGCCAGCCGCAACCACAAGGACTTCAGAAACCTGATGAGCGTCTACCTCGATGCCGTGTTTTTCCCGCGCATCACAGAGGACATCTTCATGCAGGAAGGCTGGCACCACGAACTGGAAGCCCCCGATCAGGACATCGTGTACAAGGGCGTCGTGTTCAACGAGATGAAGGGCGTGTTTTCCAGCCCCGAGAACATCATCGACCGCTATCTGTCGCATTCCCTGTTTCCCAAGACCACCTACGGCTACGAGTCCGGCGGCGACCCCGAAGCCATTCCCGAGCTGACCTACGAGGAGTTCAAGCAGTTTCACGAAAAATACTACCACCCCTCCAACAGCCGCATCTTTCTCTACGGTGATGGCGACACGGCGGAATACCTGCGCTTCATTCAGGAGGAATACTTGAAGGAATTTGAGCGCAAACAGGTCGATTCTTCCATCGCCCTGCAGCGAAAATTCGTCAAGCCCAAGCGCAAGGTGATCCACTATCCCGTCTCCGGCGACGAATCCCTGGAAAAGAAAACCTTCATCGTCACCGGCCTGAAGCTCGGCAAGGCCACCGACTACGAGCACTGCCTGGGCTTCAATATCTTGAGCTACCTCCTGCTCGGCACCAGCGCCTCGCCGCTGCGCAAGGCCCTCATGGATTCCGAACTCGGCAGCGAGGTGATGGGCGGCGGTTTCGACGATCAGCGCGCCGAGACGATGTTCGCCGTCGGGCTCAAGGGCACCGAGGCCGAGCACGAGGAAAAGATCCTCGACCTCATTTTTTCGACGCTGAAGGATCTCGCCGACAACGGCATCGAGCCGGACATGATCGAGTCCGCCGTCAACACCATCGACTTCAAGCTGCGCGAAGCCAATTTCGGCGGCTTCGCCAAGGGCATCGTCTACAACATCCAGGCGCTGAATTCCTGGCTGTACGACGCCGACCCGACCCTGCATCTCAAGTACGAGAAATTCATGAGCCGGATCAAAAAGAAATCGAAGGAAGGTTATTTCGAGAAGCTGATCCGCAAATACCTGCTCGACAACAACCACCAGAGCATCATCGTCGCCGTGCCCAAGCCGGGCCTGGCGAAAAAGCGCGACGCCAAGGCACGCAAGCAGCTGCGCACATTCAAGGCCGGGCTGAAGCCCGAGGAGCTGGAAGCGCTGGTGGAGCGCACCCGCACGTTGCAGAGGATACAGGTCACGCCGGACACACCCGAGGCGCTGGCGACCCTGCCCACGCTGGGGATCGAGGACATCCGCCGGGAGAGCGAGGACTACCCGCTGGAGATCAAACAGCAGGGGCCGCCGAAAATCCTGTACCACGACCTGTTCACCAACAACGTCGCCTACACCCAGATCGGGTTCAACACGCGCGCCGTACCCATGCCGCTCATCCAGTATTTGCCGCTGATCGGCAGGTTGATCCTGGGAATGGGGACGAACCGCCGCGACTACGTGGCCGTCTCCAAGGCGCTGGGCATCCACACCGGCGGCATCCGCTCGTCGCATTTTTCCTCCGCCACCGTGCGCGACCGGCAGGACATCGTTTCCTACATCTTCTTCAACGGCAAGACCCTATTCGAGAAACTCGACCCGCTGTTTGAGATCTTTGCCGAGCTGATCGGCGAATTCAATTTCGACAACCACAAGCGGCTCGCCGAGATCATCCGCAGCGCCAAGTCCGACATGGAGGACTCCATCATCCCGCAGGGCAACCAGTACGTGCTGGCGCGGCTGCAGTCCTACCAGTCGCGGCTCGGACGCTTCGACGAGCTGACCGACGGGATCACCTATTATAAATTTCTCGAGGATCTGCTCAAACGCGTGCAAAGCAAGCCGGCCGAAGTGGCGGAAACATTCCGCGAAGTGGCGGGATACCTGTTCACGAAAGAGAACACGCTCGTCAACATCACCTGCGAGAGCAAAGGCTACCCCGAGATTGAAAAAAGAGTGCAGGGGTTGATGGGCGTGATTTCCGATAAAACGCAGCCCGAAGCGGTGCTGGATCTCGATCCCGTGCCCGGCAACGAAGCCTTTCTCACCGCCAGCACCGTGCAGTACGTGGGCAAGGGCGCCAATCTCTACGACCTGGGCTTCGAATACAGCGGCCGCTTCAACGTCATCAAGTCCCTGCTCAGCACCGGCTTTCTGTGGGAGAAGGTGCGCATGCAGGGCGGCGCGTACGGCTGCTCCAATTCGTTCGAGTACTACACCGGCGACTTCGGCCTCGTCTCCTACCGCGACCCGAACCTGACCGAGACCCTGGGCGTGTACGACGAAATCGCCGACTTCATCGCCAATCTGGACTTGTCCGCGGACGAGCTGAAAAAGATCATCATCGGCTGCGTCGGGCATCTCGACCCGCCGCTCTCGCCCGACCGCAAGGGCTCCATCTCGATGATCGAGCACCTCACCGGCCGCACGGTCGAGCTCAAGCAGAAGCACCGCGACGAACTGCTTTCCACCAAGCTTGAGGATCTCAAAGCCTTCGCGCCGCTGTTTCAGAAAGTCAAGGAATCCGGAAACGTCTGCGTGCTCGGCAACGAAGAGAAGATCAAAAAGGCGAAGCCCGTGTTCGACGAACTGGTGCCCGTGTTCAACTGAACGCAGTCCCGCCGGTCCGTCACCCTGAGCCTGCCGAAGGGGCAGACCTTGGATGGAGCCTAATTAAAACCGAGGCTGGAATTCGCGTAGTCTACCTCCTCTCCCCCCATTGGGGGGAGAGGAAAAAGGTGAGGGGGCGCTCATAGCGTCGTCACCCTGTGAATGTTGCGGTAAAAACCGGTTTTGCTTTTTCCGCTCCGACCCTATCCATTCTGTCCACATTACCCGAACTGTCTCCCGCCGTCTAAATGATGGCTCCGATCCATCCCACGCGCGATTTTCCCATCCGGGCGATTTTTCGTTAAAGTCGTTTCGCCATACGGTCGTTAAACAGTCTGAACCGGCTGATAAATAAGCAGCAAAACACAATCCGGTTCACAGGTTGCGGGCGAACTCGAAGGCCTCCTGCATCTTGGGAAGCGCGCTCAACTCCGGCACGATTTCCAGATAGCGGATGACGCCCTCACGGTCCAGCACCAGGATCGCCCGGGCCAGCAGGCGGTTTTCCTTCATGAGAAGACCGGAAGCTTTGCCGAACTCCGCATCCCGGTAGTCGGACAGAAACCGGATGTTCGCCATCTTGGCTTTTTTCGCGAAACGCGTCTGCGCGAACGGCAGGTCGCGGCTGATGGTCACGAGATCAACGGATTGATCCAGGCCACCGTTTTTTTCGCTGAGGATGTGCGTCTGTTCTTCGCAGGTGGGTGTATCCAGGGAAGGAACGACACTCACGAGGGTCACCTTGCCTTTTAAGGTGGAAAGGTCGACCATGTTGAGCGATCCGTCGGGAAGGGATACCCGAGGGAGTGTTTTTCCCACCTGCAAGTCATTTCCCCAAAGGGTCAGGGGCTGCCCTCTCAGGCTCACCTGAGTGGGCGCCTCGCCGAACGCGGCGAACGGGCCCGAAAATGTATAAGCCAGTACCAAAAGCATCCCTCCGAACAATTCCATCTGTTTCATCGCTGTCTCCTTCCATCGAAAATATCTGAAAGTCAGTCGGTGGACTGACAACGCGTTAATCCATTTCCGAATATTGTACCAACCCGTCCAGTCTGGTTGAAGCCCCAACCCCGCCACGTCAAAGCGTCTGATTTTTCATAACGAATCTAAAGAACGCGGTTTCCGGCCGAATGCAAACACTTGGCTTTTCAAGGTTTTTCGTTTGGCACCGCAATTACTCTTGTATTAATCGTGGCTGGCGTTTTTTGCAATCCATTTGGGAGGAGGGCATGCAAGACACAGCAGTCGATAAAAATCAGTCTGAGGAGTTTAACAATTCCTTGAGGAAGGTGGGTTGGGGGCTCATCGCTGTGGGAGCTGTGAGTTTCTTAATCAATCTTTATATACTGATGGTTCATCCTCCGGGTCCGGATAAGCAGATCAGCATGAATTTCATCTTAGTTTGGCTGGCGGGCATCCTCTTATTGATGAAAAAAATGTGGATCGTTCGTCCTATAGCTTGGTGTTCCGCTTTTTCTTTTGCGTTTTTCTTAGCCGGAATCTTGGGGTTGCTTCTTTTAATGCCCTGGAAGGTGCTGATTATTTATTTATATATACGAGGAAGTCAGGGTTTGACGCTCGATCTTTTTTACTATGGCGGTTTGCTGGGTTTTTTATGGTGGGTTCACAAATCCTTGGATACCGATGCGATTTGGGCTGCATTGCAAACCCGAAATCCTAATAAGAAAAGAAATACAAACTGGTTGCGGTCCGGCTTTGGTGTTGCAACGATTTGCATGCTTACGTTGTATGCATACTTCGCATATCTCCCCTACAGTACAGTCGGTGCGGAGGCTCTAGAGCGAGTGAAAAAATATCAGGGGGATCGTTATTCGTACTGGTTGAATCATATCACTGTCAATGTCGTGGATGGGGAGCGGAAATACAACGTTCATATTGTCGCTTATACAGGTAACGAATTAAAAAATTTTAACGTGAACATAGATCCAAAAAATATTGCAAAGCAAACTTCCTGACTGTTAAGCACTTGTCTCTCCGATTCGTCGAATTTAATTATTATTCGAGCAAATCTTCCTCGCTCAAAGCTCCACGATCGTGATGCCGTCGCCGCCTTCGCCCAGCTTGCCGGGCTCAAACTGTTTGCACAGTCCGGTGCTGCCGAGATAGTCCCGCACCAGATGTTTCAGCGTCCCCATGCCGTGGCCGTGGATCAGCGTCACAGTGCGGACCTGGTTCACCACCGCCTGGCTTAAAAACCGCTCCATCTCCGTGAGCGCCGTTTCCGAATCCATGCCGCGCAGATCGCAGGTGGTTTTCAGTTTCGCCTGCCGGGTTTTTTCCACCTTGATCTCCACCGGCGCCGCTTTCGGTTTCGCCGGGCGGCTGCGGTTTCGGTGGCCGCGCAGTTCCTTGAGATCCACCACCGTTTTCAGGTTGCCCATCTGGATGTGGACTCTCGATTTCTGGCCCGGCGGTTCCAGCAGCACACCGAACGCGCCGTAACTCGTCACCAGCACCTTGTCGCCCACCGCCAGTTTGTCCGCCGGCACCTCCCAGCCGGCGTGGTCCTGCACCTGCGCCGACAACGGAACGCGACCCAGCGCGGTGATTTTCTTCTCGGCCTTGCGGACCTTGGCGATGTCTTTGGTGCCCTTGATTCCCTGGATCATCCGGCGGATCTGCGCCTTGGCCTCGCGGATGTGCGCCTGCATGCGCTTGGACCGGTTCTTCTTGAATTCCTTTTCCTCTTCGCGCAGTGTTTCGGTCAGCGACTTCTGTTCTTTTGTAAGGGCGTCGAGTTCCTTGCGCTGCGTCCGCACGCGGTCGGTTTCCTGCTCGAGCTTCAGGCGCTGCTCGGTGAGATCCTTGAGAAACGATTCCGCGCGCGTGTCGGTGGCGGCGTGGATGCCGCGCGCCGCCTCGATGATACCGGGATCGAGGCCCAGACGCTGCGCCGTTTCCAGCGCGTTACTGTGGCCGGGCGCGCCGAAGATCAGCCGGTAGGTCGGGCTCAGCGAATGGGCGTCGAATTCCGTGCAGGCGTTCAGGAACCCTTCCTGCGTCTGCGCCAGCATCTTGAGCGAATGGTAATGCGTCGAAACCAGAGTGACCACGTCCTTGCGCTTGAGATCCAGCAGGATCGCCTCGGCCAGCGCCGCGCCTTCCGCCGGTTCGGTGGCGATGCCGAGTTCGTCGAGCAGAATGAGCGTGCCCGGACGGGCATGTTTCGTGATGTGCACGATTTTTTCCAGGTGCGCCGAGAACGTCGAGAGGTTGAGCCGGATGTTCTGGTCGTCGCCGATGTCCGCGAACACCGTATCGAAAAAGCGCATGCGCGAGCCTTCCGCCACCGGCAGGAACAGGCCCGCACGCGCCATGAGAGACAAAAGTCCCACGGTTTTGAGCGTCACCGTCTTGCCGCCGGTGTTGGGGCCGGAGATGATGAGCACGCGCACCGACGCGTCCCAGCGGATGTCGTTGGGAACCACGTCCTGCTTGTTGAGGATCAGTTCCGGGTTGCGCGCCTGGATGAGGTTCACTTCGCCGTCCAGGCTGATCGGGCAGAGCCTGGCCTGCATCGTTTTCGCCAGCCGCGCCTTGCAGTGGATGCCGTCCAGCGCCGCCATCGTTTCCAGGTTGGCGAGCAGCGCGTCCTGGTTCTCCAGCGTGAGCGCCGCCAGGGATTGCAGGATGCGGATCTTCTCCTGCTCGATGCGCAGCCGGCAGATCTTGAGCTGGTTGTTCAGCGGGATCACGGAAGTCGGTTCCACGAACAGCGTCTGCCCGCTGCCCGAACTGTCGTGCACGATCCCGTCGATGCGCGATTTGAAATCCGCGTTCACCGGCAGCACCAGCCGGCCTTCGCGTTCGGTGATGTAGCTGTCCTGAAGCGAATCCCGGAGCGAATCGCGCAGCTTGTCCAGCTTGCTTTCCAGCTTGTGTTTTGCCGCCGCCGCTTCGCGCACCGCTTCTTTGAGCTCCGGCGTGGCGTTTTCCTGGATCTCTCCGTCCTCGTCGATCGTGTTTTCCAGCTCTTTGAGCAGGGAGGGCAGGGGATCGAGCTTCCCGCCCAGGTCCGCCAGCCGCGGTGCCTCGGAGGTTTTCTCCAGCGCGCGTTTTAAGTTCCGGCTCAGGCGCAGCAGCTTTAAAATCTGAAGGCAGGATTTAGGCTCGAGGATGCGGTTTTCCGCGGCTTTTGCGATGACCGGCCCGATGTCATCGAAAGGGGCGATGGGAAACGGGGCGTCCGAATCCAGAAGCGATACCATTTCCGCGGTGGTTTCCAGCGCCTGTTGCGACAATTCGAAGTCAGACTGCGGCAGCAGGGTACGGCAGGTCGACTCGGTGAGGGAGGAGTGGGCGTAACCGGCGAGGGCGTTCTGGATCAGGTCCCAGCCCAGAAGCGCGACCGACTGGTCGAGAACCCGGTGCGGGCCGGGCTCAGAAGCTGCATCCGGGGCATTCATGGGTCAAAAGCGTGAGGCGAGCGTCTTTTCCAGGGAAACCGTCACCTTCGCGTCGAACAGCATGGCCGGGTCCCGGTTTTCCTTGAAAGACCGGAGCAGGGTTCCGAGATCCTTTTCCACTTTGCCGGAGTAGCGCAGCTGCTTTTCCCCGGCGATGATTTTATTGCCTTCCTCGCGCATGTCCTGCGTGGTGATCTTCACCGGGGCGTCGAAGTCGACCATCTCCGAATTCAGGAACACTTCGAACTCCAGAATGTTTTTCCCCATCACCTGGATTTCGTTGTCCCCCTTCTGCACCGCGAACAGCGTGGCGATCTTGCCGTCGCGAAGCTGCATGGGTTCCTTTTCAGGACCGGGAATCTGCAGCGCCGCAAGCTGCACGCCTTTGCTCAACCGCACCCAGTAGACCCGGTCGAGGTGGTTGGCCTCGCGCGTCATGCGCACCGTCTGCGGCAGCGGCTGGCGTTTCTGCTGCTTGATCCAGTTCACCATCGGGCCGATCTCGTCCGCCGGCAGGAAATGCCCTCCGTGCGCCGCGCCTTTTTTGTCGTGTTCCCGGTAGATGACCGGGTACTTCATGTCCGTCAGGATTTTGTGCACCTGCCGCGTCAGCTGGATCGGAAAAATCGGGTCGTGCACGCCCTGGATGATGTACACCGGCGTGTTGCGCAGGTTGACCAGAAAATGCATGTACCGCGGCGTGATGGCGCTGGCGATGGGGATGATCCCGGCGAAATAATCCGGGTAGAACATGCCGATCATGTACGCCCCGATGGCGCCGTTGGACAGGCCGGCCAGGAAGATGCGGTTGGTGTCCACAGGGTAGCTGGCCTGGACTTTCTGGATCAGGTTCAGCACCAGGTCCTCCGCGGGCTTGGCCCACCAGGCCCCCATCGGGTAGGAGGGGCACAACACGATGAATTCCTTGCCGAGCCGCTCCACCCAGGTTTCGATGATGGCGTCGCCGGTGCTTCCCGCCCCGTGCAGCACCACCGCCAGGGGATAGGATTTTCCGGGCTGCATCGATTCCGGAGCGTACACAGCGTACCCGTATTGACTGGGGCCCTGCTCGAATTTCTGCCCGCGCTGAAGGCCCGTGGCCGCGAACTTCCCGGACGGGTTGTCCCTCAGGATGGACTTGATCGTTTCATGCGACACGTTCATGCGCCTGAGCCGTTCCAGCACCCCGGACTCCACCGCCGCATCGTCGGTCAAAAGGAAAAGATCCACATCCGCCTTCACCTTGGCCAGCGGAAAATCCACGGAAGACTGCGTGTCCATACGGCCGCTGCCGCTGGCGCACGCCATGCTGAGCAAAAGGCCTGTCAGAATCCAGAAATATTTCATTCCATAACCTTAAATGATATTGAAACCATTGTAAAGTTTCTCGCATCACGAATAAAGATCCTTGTATTCGCAGGTAAAATTTTATGGACAGACGCGGTCAAATATTGCATGATTCTCAAAATTCTTTGCGCCTCAGAGCCAAAGAAAAAAACAACCCCACCCAGCCCGCCTGGAAATTTCTTTTTGATTCACCGCTTCACAAAGTATGCTGTCTGAGGGACAACCGGCCGCAAGCTGCGCCTGGCTTTCCGGCGAATTCTTTAAAATCATTATCTTTTTCAATGGTTTAAAATGAACGACACGCACACTCTCCCACTCCGCAAACCCTTTCATCCCGGCAGCCTGATCCTCGGAACGGGCCGGGAGGTGCTGAGCGACCCTCCCGGTTACAACCTGCTGTTCCGGTTCCGCAAAAGCGGCCACGATTTCTTGGGCCAGATCCGCTTGCCGCAGGATGGAAATCCCGTCACGCTCGAGATGTTCAACAAGCATTACTTCACGTATTTTCAGGAAGCCGAGGAAGCGGTTCTCGGTTCCCTGGAGTCGGTTCTGTTGAAAAAAATCGCCGGCTTCGACAAGATACCCGAGACCTACCGCGCCTCCGCCAGGAGCCTTCTGGACGAAAAGAAAAAAAGCCCCGAGGCCGCGCCTGTGGAGGCCGAAGCGGCCGAGTCCCAGGAAAAGAACATCGAGGCGATTTTCAATCGCCTGAACGCCGAATACTTCAACGGCAAGATCGAAGCCACCGTGGAATGGGGCCGGGATTCCAAAACCGCCAACCGCAGTTCGTTCCGTTTCGGTTCCTACGACGCCTCAAAAAAGCGCATCCGCCTGCATCCGAGGCTCAATCAGGACTTTGTGCCCCAGTGTGTGCTGGAGCTGACCCTGTACCATGAGATGTGCCACCAGTGGGTGCCGCCGGTGCGGCGAAACGGGGCCTGGCAGGACCACTCTCCGGAATTCAAGCGGAAAGAAAAAGAATACAAGTACTACAAAGAAGCCAAGAAATGGGAAAAACTCAACTGGGTGAAATTTTTGGCGCCCGTGCCGGAAAACGGCACGGAGGAGAAAGAAAAGCCTGCTGAATCACAGTAGAAAAGCTTTGCGAATGTCGGATCTTTTATCACCCTGAGCCCTTCGGCAAGCTCAGGACAGGCTTGGTCGAAGGGTGTCATGCTTCGACAGGCTCAGCATGACATAAAAAGTGTGCAAAGATCCGAAGCGGTGTGAACTCAGGGCTCATTCGCTGTAAGGAAAGGTGACGGTGAAGGTGGTGCCTTCCCCCACTTTGGAGTCCACCGAGATCTGGCCGCCGTATTTTTCCACCAGCCGGTGCACGATGTTGAGCCCCAGACCGGTCCCCTTGCCTTGTTCCTTGGTGGTGAAAAACGGATCGAACACCTTGGACAGATATTCCAGCGGAATGCCCGGCCCGGTGTCCCGGATGACGGTCACGATGTTGCCGTTGAGCGGCTGCGAAGAGATCTCCAGCTTGCCTTTTCCCTCCATCGCCTGCACCGCATTGGCGAAGATATTGAGAAAGATCTGCTGAATCTCCTCGGGTTTCGCTGGGATGAGCGGCACGTCGGCATAATTTTTCTCCGTCACGATATCGTCCGAATACGAAGCCAGAAGCGCCATCTCCAAAGACGCGTCCAGCCGTTCGTTCACGTTGACGTCCTGCAGCGAGTCGCTGCCGCTGGAGCGCGAATACCCGGCAAAATTGAGGATGATCGAGGCCATGTGCTTGGCCCGGCTCAGCACCTTCTCCGCATAGCTGTGGATCTTTGAAGTTTCCTTTTCCTCCAGGATCGCCTCGGTGAATCCCATGATCGAGTACAGAGGATTGTTCATCTCGTGCGCGATGCCCGCCGCCAGCGTTCCCAGGCCGGACAGTTTATCCGCCATGGCCAGCTGTTCCTGCAGTGCTTTTTCTTCACTGATTTCCTTCATCAACAGACCGATCCGCCGTTTGTCTTCGACCGTCAGCGCCACATCGAAATACTGGTAGGCGAAACTGCGCGAGCCCAATGTCAGGATCGAGGTGGATTGCGCGGTCAGCGCCGGCTGCTGCGGCGCCAGCGGGTCCCGCGGCACGTCGCGGTAGGCCGTGCCGGATTCACCGGGCGGCAGGGAAGCTTGCTTGCTGCCGTTGTTGCAATAGGATTTGAGCCCCGGCAGCGTGGACAGCCACGCGTCCTTGTATTCCAGGTTGGCCGCATCGAGCGGCTTGCCGATCACATCCTCGCCGCGCACTCCGGTGAGCGTTTCGAAAGCCGAGTTGACGTATTCGATTTTCAAATCATCGTTGAAGATGACCAGGATGTCCGGAACGCTCATCAGAATGCTTTCGGTGTACTCCTGCAGATAGCGCACCTCTTTGGTTTTCTCGCGGACTTTGTCCTCCAGGCCGGAAAAGGATATTTTCAGCATCGCGTTCATGGAGTTGATCTCTTTGGCGAGGGACTCGATCTCATCTCCCGTTGTGATCTTCAGCGGCTCGACATCTTCACCGCGGCCGATGCGCGCCGCCATGGTCTGCACCTGGCGGATCGGCTGCACGATGTGGTTGGACGCGAGCGATCCCATGATCACGATCAGAAGGATGGAGATGAAGCCCGCCGCCGAAATCCACAGAAACAGCTTTTCCATCGGGGCGAACAACTCTTCGGAAGACTGCCAGGCGAAGGTGTGCCAGGTGTCTCCGGTGGATTTCATCTTGAAGACGTTGGTTTGATCGAGCGGCGAAAATCCGATGATGGACAGCTCCTTGCTGCCGTGCCCGTCCCCCTGCGTCATCGCCCAGTTCGCTTCGTGCCGGGTGACGCTCCGCACCAGTTCCGTCTCCTCCAGCTGATGTCCCGTCGGCAGGATGGGGCAGTCGATCACCACGCCCTTCGAGTTGATCAGCATCACGTGGCCGGTGTCGCCGAACAGGATCGGTTCGATCAGATGCGAAAAGAACTCCTTCGCGCGGTACACGCGGTGAAACACGCCGACCACCGACTTGTCGTGATCCATGATGGGAAACGAAACCAGAAACCCGTGCTGCTCGATTTCCGGAATATCGAACAGGTGGCTGATGTAGGTGAAGCCTTTTCCGTTCCCCATGATCATTGAAAATTCCGGCAGGTGGCTGGAGAGATAATCGGGAAAATGGTTGATGCTCGAAAGCAGGACGCCGCGCGCGTCCGTGATGTACATGGCGTGCGTGGTGCGGTTGGAGATCGTGTCTTCCCGCAGAAAACTCCGCAGCACCCGGCTTCCCGTGTTGTATAGAAGGAAATCCATTCCGGGGTCTTGTTTCGCCCAGAGGGCTTCCTGTTCCGCGAAGCGCGCTTTGAGTTCATCCTCGGTGAGATCGCGCGTGATCTTGCTGTGCGCTCTCGCTTTCAGCAAAATCGTCGGATGCGTCGTCAGCCGGATGTCTTCGTCGAATTCCTCCTTCATGATGTAATCGAGCTTGGTCGAGGTTTCGTAGGCCAGCGCCTGAAAGCTCGACCCCATCACATTCTGCAGCGATTTGTTGCCCTGAACGTAGGAAAGCCCCATGGCCAGAAGCAAAGGCAGCGTGCCCACCGAGATCATGGTGAGGATCAATTTGTTTTTCAATCCTTTTTTGGGAGTGGAAGGCGGAGGCGCGGCGCCGGTCTTCTCATCGTTCATGCGGGCGTTCCTTTAAGATTGCTTTCCCAGGGGCTGGATTGCCTCTTGACAGCTTTCGGAAGCGGACCTAGCTTTAAGAAACCATCAAAGGCAAAGATAGGCGCGTCGCATTGTTTTCGCAACCTTTTATGGTTCGGGCTTTCGGAAAGGAGGAATCAGGCGGTTTTGAAGCCTCAAGCGGTCTCACGGGTGTGACTTCCGAATGATGAACGATTCATCGGTTTACGGGGGCTTCACACGAGTGGCCGGCAGGGAGTTTCGCGAGTCAAACATTTCTGAAAGGGGAATCGAATATGTTATCAGGAAAAATTTTGATAGTGGATGATGAGCAAGACGTCAGGGACGTGATCCGGCTGCACCTCAACAAAGAGGGTTTCCATACCCTGGAAGCGGAAGACGGCGAACAGGCCATCGAGATCCTGCGCCAGGGAGACAACATGATCAACGTCGGATTGATCCTGTGCGACATCCGGATGCCCAAGGTCAACGGCATCGAATGCATCGATTTTCTGAGGAAAGAGGCTCCCGGAATTCCCGTGGTGGTCGTGACCGGCTATCCCGATACGGAAATGGCCACCTCCCTGCTGAAAAAAGGCGTGAAGGATTATCTCGTCAAGCCGCTGGAAAAAGAAAAGCTGGTGGCGGTCGCCCGCCGTCTGATCACGGCCGGAAAAGAGATCGAGTTTTAAGTCCGGGCCCAAAACACGGGAGAAACCGGGTGTTCCCCGGCGGCGACCCATTGGCAGGAAAAGGCTTTGTAACCGTTTCGGATTGCAAAGCCTTTTTTTTTGGTCTAAATTGACCGCAGCCATGAAAATGATCAAATGCTACATACGCTTTGAAAAACTGGAAGAGGTGAGGGAGAAGCTGTTCCACCTCGGCGTTCCCGGCCTTTCCGTGGCGGATGTGAAGGGAATCGGCAAACCGATGAGTCAGTTGAAATCCGAGGTCGACTCGAAAATCCCGCAATTCCATCCCCGCGTCGAGATCACGGTGGTGCTGGAAGACGGGGCCGTGGAGGAAGTGCTTCAGACTCTGGTCAAGACCGTCCAGACCGGTTCCCTGGGCGACGGCAAAATCTTCGTGCTCCCGGTGGAGGAAGCCGTACGCATTCGAACGGGAGAGAGGGGCGAGCAAGCGCTTTATTGATTGCCGAAAACCTCAAAGCCGTGCAGCAGCGAATCGAGGCCGCCGCCCGCAGGGCAGGGCGTTCCCCCGACACCGTCCACCTGATCGTCGTCAGCAAGAACCGTTCGGTGGAGGAAATCCTTGAGGCCCGGACCGCGGGCGCGGACTGCTTCGGCGAGAACCGCGTCCAGGAAGCCTGCGAAAAAATCGGCCGCCTCGAAGAGGTGCCCCTGCGCTGGCATTTCATCGGGCATTTGCAGAGAAACAAGGTCAGGCGCATCGTCGGCCGGACGGAGTGCATCCATTCCGTGGACAGCGTGGAGCTTGCGAAGTCCATTCATCAAAGCAGCCTCGACATCGAGAGGGTCACGCCCGTTCTGATCCAGGTCAACGTCTCCGGCGAAGCCAGCAAATCCGGCATCCCGCCCCAGGCGCTCAAGGGCACCCTGCGGGACGTCAGCGGCTATCCCGGCGTGCGGGTTCAGGGCCTGATGACGATCCCGCCGTTCGATCCCGACCCGGAACGGTCGCGCCCCCATTTCGCGCGCCTCAGGGAATTGCGCGATGAGGCCGTTCGGGCGCAGATCCCCGGCGTCGCGCTGGCGGAATTGTCGATGGGCATGTCCAACGATTTCGAGGTGGCCATCGAAGAAGGCGCCACCTGGGTGCGCGTGGGCACCGCCATCTTCGGAGAACGGCCCGAATGATTGGACTGCATTCTCACGCAGGCAATCTGACAACACGTTCAGGAGAAACGATCCGTGCTGACGAGTAAAAAACTGGGTTTCATCGGCGGCGGCAACATGGCCGAAGCCATGGTCAAGGGGCTGCTTTCCGCTTCCTTCATCGAGGCGAAGAACATCCTGGTGGCCGACCCCCTGCAGGCGCGGCTCGATTTCCTGCGCTCCGAGTACCGCGTGCGCGGCACCCAGGACAACCGCGAGCTGGTGCAGAAAAGCGACATCCTCATCCTCGCCGTCAAGCCGCAGGTCGCCCAGAAAGTGCTGGAGGACATCGGCGATCTCGTGGACAACAAGAAGCTGCTGGTGTCCATCGCCGCGGGCGTGACCATGCGCAACATGGAAGAAGCCCTGGCCAAGGGCAATCCCAAGACCCGGTTCTGCATCGTGCGCACCATGCCCAACACCCCGGCGCTGGTGCAGGAGGGCGTGACGGCGATCGCCTCGGGAGCGAACGTCTCCAAGATGGACGTCAAGATCGCCCACCGCCTGTTCGAGGCCATCGGCAGCACCGTCGATGTGGACGAAGCCCAGCTCGACGCGGTCACCGGCCTGTCCGGCAGCGGCCCCGCCTACATCTTCATGATCATCGAGGCCCTGTCCGACGCGGGTGTCAAAATGGGCCTGTCGCGCCGCGTGGCCAATATCCTCACCATCCAGACCGTGCTCGGGTCCGCCAAGCTGGCGCGCGAAAGCGGCAAGCACCCCGGTGAACTGAAAGACATGGTCACATCCCCCGGCGGCACCTCGATCTCAGGCCTGCACACCCTGGAAGCCGGCGGCCTGCGCACCACGCTCATGAACGCCGTGGAAGACGCGACCCGGCGCTCGCTCGATCTCGGCAGACAGCCGCAGAATCACCACAGGGAAGACAAAAAGGAAAGCGGTTCGGAGGAGGACCCCCCGAAGGATGTGTGAAGCCGGGAATTCACTTCGAGCGGAATTTTTCCCATTCGCCCCAGCCGACGACCGCGAAACCGATGAACAGCAGCCAGGTGGGGTGCAGCACGTGTTCCGGCTTGGCGAAATACAGGATCAGCATCATCACCACGCCGCTCATGGTGATGGTGAGGCCGGTGTAGACCGCGCTCAGGCCCCGGGCGAAGCGGTCCGGGTCTTTCAGTTCTTTTCGGATTTCAGGCCGCAGCTCGACTTTCCACATTTTTCAAACGATCCTTTGAGAACTCCATAAGGAGACTATTACATCTGTCTGACGGTTAAGAAGCTTGGAACCTGTTGTCACCCTGAGCTTGTCGAAGGGTGTCATGCTTCGACAGGCTCAGCATGACAAAGACGAATGCAAATGTCACATAAGGGAAGCTTCTTTGCCCCTTACGAAACGCAACCGCATCGGTGCGTTTCGCACGCACACTCAATCCTTCGTCGTTTTGAACAGCGCCTCGTTCAACCGGCCCGAACGGAATCCCTCCGGATCGAGAATGAAGTCGCGGAATCCGATTTCCCGAAAGCGCCGCCGCACCGTCTCCGCGATCCCGTCCGCTTGAAAACGCGGGATCGCATCGGCTTCCAGTTCGATGCGCGCCACATCGCCCAGGTGCCGCACCCGAAGCTGCCTGAAATCCAGCGCCAGCAGAACGTCCTCCGCCCGCTCGATCATCTTAAGTTTCTCTGCCGAGATGGCATCGCCGTACGGCACCCTGGAAGAGAGGCAGGGCATGGCGGGCTTGTCCCAGTTGGAAAGCGCATACCGTTTCGCCAGCTGCCGCACTTCCTGTTTGCAAAGGCCCGCCTCCGCCAGCGGGCTCACGACGCCCGCCTCTTTGGCCGCGCCGATGCCGGGACGGTGGTCGCCCAGATCGTCTAAGTTGATGCCGTTGACCACATACGCGAAACCGTGTTCTCTGGCGACGGCGAGCAGCTTGCCATACAGTTCCGATTTGCAGTAATAGCAGCGGTCGGCCGGGTTGGCCCGGTAGTTGGCGTCGGCCATTTCCTCCGTGTCGATGATCCGGTGCGCGGCGCCGATCTCCCGCGCCAGACGTTCGCTCACCGCCAGTTCCCTCGCCGCGACGCTGGGCGAGCGCGCCGTGACCGCGAGCGTGTTGTCGCCCAGAACCGCTTTGGCCGCGGCCAAAACCAGCGTGCTGTCCACCCCGCCGGAAAACGCCACCACCACGCTTTTGAGTTCGCGCAGACGGGATTCCAGAAGCGACTGTTTGTGATCGAGGTTCATGGTCCTGAGTCAAACAAATGCAGAAGGAAAACAGGGTAGCACAAAGTCAGGATCTTTGCATAAGCTGGACACGCTGGGTCTGAGTTTCATCCTGTCACCCTGAGCTCGTCGAAGGGTGCCGAATCATGCTTCGACAGGCTCAGCATGACAGGAAAATGATCTATTAAAAGATCACTAAAAAGGGAGGAAAAAAAATATCCGGGACCGGCTGGGAACCGGCCCCGGACATTTAAGGGGGAGAGTCTGTGAAATACCGTAGAGAAGAATCTCTAATACAATCAGTATCGAATGAAACGCCTCCTGCCACAATGCCCAACCGACCAAAATCGGACAGCGGCCGGCAAAAAATACGCGCTCTCCCGCCGCAAACGGCCGAAGCCGCCGGAATTAAAGCGTTTGATCCACGGGGGCGAAAAGAGGGGACACCGTGCGGGCGACAATTAGTGCATGGATCGGAACAGGAGGAAAACGAGACGATCAAACAGGAGGGTGTTGAATCGAGTGCCAGTCTGTCGGGCTTTTGTGGAAGAGGGGAGAACCGCGTCAAAGAAGTGATGGCAACCGCATGCTGCCCGGCATCAGCGGATACGCCCTCTGCGGAAGAGGAGGAAGCGAGTCAATGAAGTGTGTTTTAAGGTTGAAAAGATGCTGCCCGGCGTGAGCAAATTGCCCCTCCGCGAGGAGTCAGCCGCCGATGGCGTGCATGGCGCGCGTCGGCCGTTCGAAATCGTCCAGGTTGATCTTGTGCCCCGGCTCCTTGACCGCCACTGCGTCGAGGATCTTCTGTGTGATGTCCGCGTCGGAAGCGCCGCCGCGGATCAGCTGCTTGAGGTTGGTTTCCTGCGTCGAGAACAGGCAGGTGCGCAGCTTGCCGTCGGCGGTCATGCGGATGCGGTTGCAGTGGTCGCAGAACGGGTTGCTGACCGCGGTGATGATGCCGATCTTGCCCTTGCCGTCGGCGAATTCGAATTCGCTGGCCGGGCCGATCTCCAGCGAGTTTTCGATCGGCACCAGTTCGTATTTCTCGCGGATGAGATCGACGATTTCATGCCCGAACAGCACCTTGTCGCGTTCCCAGATCTTGTCCGAATCCAGCGGCATGAACTCGATGAAGCGCACCTCGAAACCGTCCGACCGGCCCATCTCGATGAGCCTGAGGATCTCGCTTTCCGAGAAATTGCGCATCGCCACCGCGTTGATCTTGATCGATTCGTAGTTAGCCTCCGCCGCCGCCTTGAGACCGTCCAGCACCTGGTCGAGGCAGTCGCGCCGGTTGACGTGCGCGAACTTCTCCGGATCCAGCGCGTCGAGGCTGACGTTGAGCCGCTTGAGCCCGGCGTCGCGCAGCGCCTGCGCCTGATCCTTCAGGAAGAACGCGTTGGTGGTCATGGCGATGTCGTCGATCCCCTCGACATTGGCGAGCATGTTGATCAGCACCGGCAGGTCCTTGCGCATCGTCGGCTCGCCGCCCGTCAGCCGCAGGCGGTGGATGCCCATTTTCGAGACGACCGTCGCCACGCGCGTCACCTCCTCGAAAGTGAGCAGCTTGCTGCGGTCCATGAACTCCACGTTGTCCGCGGGCATGCAGTAAGTACAGCGAAAATTACAACGGTCGGTCACCGAAATTCTCAGGTTGACGATGGTGCGTCCCATGCCGTCCACAAGTTTCGGCCGTTCTGTCTGCGTGTTCATGGCGGAGTGCCCTTGTCGTAACGTGGATTCATGCGCTCCCGCCGGGTGTCCGGGAAAAAGATGCAGCTTCCCGAAGGCAGGTACGCGTTGTGTGCTACGATTATAGCTCTTTCGTTTGCAATCTGCACACAATATAGGCGGGCGCGAAGGGAATTCAAATCAATTCGCAACCGGTGCGTGGTTGCGGCGCAAAAGGCGTCTTCTCAGCGGTTTTCCGTTAAGCTTATGATATTCAAGGCGTAAGCGGTTTTCGCCGTGGCGGTGCCAAATCCCCTAAGATTTTGCCCATCCGATACGCGGGGGGATCGTGCGCCCGGCGGTCCCGCCGAAGCACCGAGATCGCATTAGATTCTTGCAAAAGTTAAGGAACTTTCGGACTTCCGGTGCATCTTAATGTCTGTTGAGAAGAACAGCCAGAATCCTTATACTAAGGCGTGGAAAAACTTTCAATTATTCGCCTTGACCCCATGCGGTGAAAGCGCGGTCTTTCCCCGCGTCTCCCACGATCCCAATGTCCGTACTCGAAGACAAATATTCGAATAAATTTGACGAAGCCGCGAGCAAGCCGAAGAACCGCGGCGCTTACTATCAGGACGACGCCACAGAGAAAAACATGGCCCTGGTGGAAGCCAAGCACAAGGACATGAAGCTCTACTGGCTGGTCAACCCGGAGGACGACCGCGTCTTCAGCGCCAAGTTTTTCGCCTACGGCGGCAAGGTGTCCGTCGCCATCGTCGAGACCCTGTGCGGCATGGTCAAGGGGCTGACCCTCGATGAAGCCTGCTCGCTCATGGGCTCGGACGTGGAAAACCAGCTGCGCGACACGCCCGACGAGCCCGCGGTGCCCGAATCCAAGCAGGCCGCGTTCGCCGCGGTGGAAGCCCTGCTCAAGATCGTCCGCGAGCAGTACGAAAACTCAAAAGCCGTTGCCGCGGCCACCACCGCCGCCAAATCCGTTGCCGAAAAAGACGGCCCGCCCAAACGGTCCACCGCCGAACTGACCATGGCGGAGCAGGCGTGGCTGGGCCTCAGCGAAAAGGAGCAGATGGAGCAGATCAATCTGGTTCTCGACGACAAGGTGCGTCCGGCGCTCATGGCCGACGGCGGCAACATCGAAGTGCTGAATGTCCAGAACGGAGAAAAAGTGAGTGTCCAGTACCAGGGAGCCTGCGGAAGCTGCGGGTCCTCGCTGGGCGCGACGCTTTCATTCATAGAGCAGACCCTGAGACGGGAAATCTACAACGAGCTCATGGTCGTTCCCAATATGTAGCCACGATTCCTTTTCAAGGGAGTGTGAATAAATGGCAGCCAAAGAAAATTCAGTCAACGAGGTTTTGGAAGACAAAGCCTACAAATACGGGTTCCAGACCCTCATCGAGTCGGAGACTTTCGCCAAGGGACTCAACGAGGACGTGGTGCGGGCCATCTCCAAAAAGAAGAACGAGCCCCAGTTCATGCTCGACTTTCGGCTCAAGGCCTACAAAAAATGGCTCACCATGAAAGAGCCGACCTGGCCCAACGTGCATTACCCGCCCATCGACTACCAGGACATCTCCTACTACTCGGCGCCCAAGCCGAAAAAGAAGCTGGAGAGCCTGGATGAAGTGGATCCGGAGATCCTGCGCACCTTCGACAAGCTCGGCATCCCGCTGGACGAGCAGAAGAAGCTCGCCAACGTGGCCGTCGACGCGGTGTTCGACAGCGTCAGCGTCGCCACCACGCACAAGAAAAAACTGATGGAAGTGGGCGTCATTTTCTGTCCCATCTCCGAGGCGATCCAGGAGTACCCCGAACTGGTGGAAGAATACATGGGCTCGGTCGTGCCCGTGGGCGACAATTATTACGCCGCTCTCAACAGCGCCGTGTTCACCGACGGGTCGTTCGTGTACATCCCGCCCGACACCGTCTGCCCGATGGAGCTGTCCACCTATTTCCGCATCAACACCGAGGAGACCGGCCAGTTCGAGCGGACGCTCATCATCTGCGCCGAGAACAGCTACGTGTCGTACCTGGAAGGCTGCACCGCGCCGCAGTTCGACACCAACCAGCTGCACGCCGCGGTGGTCGAGCTGATCACCCACGACAACGCCGAGATCAAGTACAGCACTGTGCAGAACTGGTACGCCGGCGACAAGGAAACCGGCAAGGGCGGCATCTACAACTTCGTCACCAAGCGCGGCAAATGCCAGGGCAATAAATCCAAGATCTCCTGGACCCAGGTCGAGACCGGCTCCGCCATCACCTGGAAATACCCGAGCTGCATCCTGCAGGGGGATGACACCGTGGGCGAGTTTTATTCCGTCGCCCTCACCAACGGCCACATGCAGGCGGACACCGGCACCAAGATGATCCACATCGGCAAGAACACCCGCTCCAGCATCATCTCGAAGGGGATCTCCGCCGACCAGTCCTCCAACAGCTACCGCGGCCAGGTGAAGGTCAACAAGAACGCCACCAACGCGCGCAACTACAGCCAGTGCGACAGCATGCTGGTGGGGGACCAGTGCAGCGCCCATACGTTCCCGTACATCGAATCCGGCAACAGTTCCGTGCAGATCGAGCACGAGGCGTCCACCTCGAAGATCAGCGAGGAGCAGCTGTTTTATTTCGAGCAGCGCGGCATCTCGCGCGAAAACGCCATCACCGCCGTGATCAACGGTTTCTGCAAAGAGGTGTTCAAGCAGCTGCCCATGGAATTCGCCGTGGAGGCGCAGAAGCTGTTGACCCTCAAGCTCGAGGACAGCGTCGGATAGCGGCGAACTTCCGCGCGGGATTCAGGCGGCAACAGGTTTATCCATCCATTTAAAAATGAGGACAAGTATCGATGCTTGAGATCAAGGATCTTCATGCCGGTTTTGAAGGCATTGAAATCATAAAAGGCGTGTCCCTCTCGGTCAAAAAAGGCGAGGTGCACGCCATCATGGGCCCCAACGGGTCCGGCAAGAGCACGCTGTCAAAAGTGCTCGCGGGCCATCCCTCGTATGAGGTCACCGCCGGGGAAATTCAGTTCGACGGCAAAAACCTGCTCGACATGGACCCGGAAGAGCGAGCGCTGGCCGGCATCTTCATGGGCTTCCAGTATCCCGTCGAAATTCCCGGCGTGAACAACGCCGAGTTTCTGCGCATGGCCTACAACGCCCGGCTGGTCGCGGCGGGCAAGGAAGAGATCGATCCTCTGGATTTCGATGAGATCCTCTCCGAGAAGATGGGGACGCTCGGCATGGAGCAGAAATACAAGGACCGCAGCCTCAACGACGGCTTTTCCGGCGGCGAGAAAAAGAAAAACGAAATTCTGCAGATGGCGGTCATCGACCCCAAGCTCGCCATCCTGGATGAAACCGACTCCGGCCTCGACATCGACGCGCTGCGCGTGGTCGCCAGCGGCGTCAACAAACTCAGGACCGCGGACAACGCCCTGATCCTCATCACCCACTACCAGAGACTGCTCGAATACATCCAGCCCGATCACGTGCACGTGATCAGCCAGGGCAAGATCGTGAAATCCGGGCAGAAGGAACTGGCTCTGGAGCTGGAGGCCCAGGGTTACGACTGGCTCGCCGCCAAAGCTTGAGGAGACGCCATGACGACCGCCGCCACCGAAGACACCGCCGAATCGCTTTTGATCCGGCGTCACCAGAAATTTTTGAACGAGAACCAGGCGTCCGCCAGCCTCGCGCCGTTCCACCGCGCCGCCATCGACCGGTTTGAGACCCTCGGCTTTCCCGGCCGCAAGCACGAGATGTACACCTTCGTGAACACGCAGGACCTTGCGGCCACTGCGTTTGCCGCACCCGATTCAACGGCCGCTCCCGAAGCGCGCATCAAGGCCAGCGTGTATCCTGGCTGCGAGAAGAGCCATCTCGTGTTCGTGGACGGCGTCCTGCGCGGCGATCTTTCCGACCTGAACGACCTCGGGGACGCGCTCACCATCAAGACGATCGCCGAGGCGGCGTCCGATGCGGAGATTCAGCAGTACCTCACCGAAACCATCGAAAACGAAAACGACGTCTTTGCCTGCATCAACAGCGCCTTCATGAACAGCGGTTCCCTGCTGGAGATTCCGGAAAAGACGAAGATCCGGGCGCCGCTGCAGATTCTGTATGCCTCCACCGGGGGAAATGGCAACAAAGTCACCACCCATCCCAGGGTGATCCTGAAAGTGGGCAGCCAGTCCGAACTGGATCTGATCGTCCGCTACGTGGGTGGCGGCGGTGGTTATTTCGTCAACGCGGTGCAGGACATTTTCGTCGCCGAGGATGCGGGCATCCGCTACACCCAGGTGCAGGAGGACGAAAAGGATTCCTGGCATTGTTCCAAGACCCGCATCCACCTGGCGCGCAACGCCCGCTTGCACGCGGCCAACGCATCGTCCGGCAGCCGGCTGACCCGCCAGCACCTCGAAGCGCATCTCAAGGAACCCGGCGCGGAACTCAGGTGGAACGCCGTCAGCGTGCTGACCGACGAAGAACAAGTGCACCATTTCGTCCGCATCCACCACGAATCGCCGCACGGCACCAGCCACCAGCACTTCAAGAACATCGTCAACGACAAGAGCCGCTCCAGCGTGGACGGCACCGTGGTGGTGGACCCGGGCGCGCAGCTCACCAGTTCCGACCAGCTGATCAACAACCTCATGCTCTCGAACACCAGCCACGCGGACAACAAGCCGAACCTGATGATTTTCGCGGACGATGTGAAGTGCACGCACGGCGCCACCATCGGGCAGATCGACGAAGAGCAGCTTTTTTACTTGAAGACACGCGGGCTGTCCCAGAAAATCGCCAAGGAACTTCTGACCAAAAGCTTCGCCGAGAGCATCATCGAGACCATCCCGTTCCCCGGAGTGCGCGAGGATCTCGAAAACACTCTACTCAAGAAACTGGAGAACTGAAATGCCGGATCCAGACACCGCCCTGGCCGAAAAAACCACGCTCGATGTGGACAAGATCCGCCAGGAGTTTCCCATACTCTCGCAAACGGTGAACGGCAAGCCGCTCATCTACCTGGACAACGGCGCCACCACGCAGAAGCCCCGATCGGTGATCGAGCGGGTGCGCAAGTTCGACGCGGAGGAATACGGCACCGTGCGGCGGGGCGCGTACAAGCTGAGCGAGCGCTCCACCCAGCTTTACGAGGAAGCGCGCCAGAAGGTGGCGGACCTGTTCCACACACCCGAGCGCAAGGAGATCGTGTTCACCAGCGGCACCACCCAGTCGATCAACCTCGTCGCGCACTGCTTCGGCAAGCGGTTTGTGAACGAAGGCGACGAGATCATCATCTCCAACATCGAGCACCACGCCAACACCGTGCCCTGGCAGGTGCTGTGCGAGGAACGCGGCGCCCGCCTCAGAGTGATCCCGGTGGACGACCGCGGCGAACTGATCCTCGATGAATACCAGCGGCTGCTCAATGACAAGACCCGCATGGTGGCGGTGAACCACGTGTCCAACGCTTTGGGGACCATCAATCCGGTCAAGAAGATCACCGAGATGGCGCACGCCGCCGGCGCGAAAGTGCTGATCGACGGCGCCCAGAGCACGCCGCACATGAAGATCGACGTGCAGGACATCGGCTGCGATTTTTATACCTTCTCCGGCCACAAGATGTACGCCCCCAGCGGCATCGGCGGCGTTTACGGGAAAATGGAGCTGTGGGAACAGATGGGCCCCTACGTGACCGGCGGCGACATGATCCTGCAGGTGACGCTGGAAAAGACCACCTACGCCAAGCCGCCCGCGCGTTTCGAAGCCGGGACGCCGCCCATCTCGCAGGTGATCGGCCTGGGTGCGGCCATCGATTTCATCACCGCGATCGGCATGGACGCCATCTTCGAGTACGAGAAAACCCTGCTCGACTACGGCACCAAAAAGCTCAAGGCGATCGACGGGCTTCGGATCATCGGCGAAGCGCGCGACAAGGCCGCGCTCATCTCGTTCGTGCTCGATGCGGCGCATCCGCATGACGTCGGGACGCTGCTCGATCAGGACGGCATCGCGGTGCGCGGCGGCCACCATTGCGCGCAGCCGACCATGATCCGCTACGGCGTGCCGGCCACCACCCGCGCCTCGATGGCTTTCTACAACAAGCCCGAGGAGCTGGATGCGCTGGCCGAGAGCATCGGCAAGGTGATCCGGATGTTTTCCTGACTCCTCCCCGGAGAGGAAGCAGGTCGATCGGAATGAAGTGAAATGGATTTGGAAACGACGGAGTTGAATGATCCATCGTTGTCAAAGCGGACCGCTTGTTTGAGAAAGATCGTCCGCACGCATTTTAGAAAGGCAATCGGGCATGTCTTACGACAATGAACTGTATCAGCAGGTGATCCTGGACCACAACCGCAATCCCAGGAATTTTCGCGAAATCAAAAACGCCACCCACCACTGTCACGGCATCAACCCGCTGTGCGGCGACGACATCCACGTCTACCTGAACGTCGATCCCGACAGCCAGGAGATTCAGGACGTCAGTTTCGTCGGCACCGGCTGCGCCATTTCCAAAGCCAGCACCTCGCTCATGACCGCGTTTCTCAAAGGCAAAAAAGTGGACGAGGCGCGGGTGGTGTTCAAGGAATTTCACAAGATGGTGCTGGGCGAGCTGGAGCCGGACAAGGAAGAAAATCACCTGGGCAAACTGAAACTGTTCGTCGGCATCCGCGAGTATCCTTCCCGCACCAAATGCGCGTCCCTGGCCTGGCACACGATGGTCGGCGCCCTCGATAAAAAAACCGACGGCATCAGCACCGAGTGACCCGGTTTGCCGCCGCTTTCATCCCCACCGGAATGAGTGTATGATCGTTGCATGACCGCAACGAAGAACCTGCAAACCAAACTGGACCGGGCGACCCGTCCCGGCGAGCTGCTGCGCCGGATATCCGATTCTGAATTCGTCTGCACTGCCTGCGGGCATTTGTGCAAACTCAAGCCCGGCCAGCGCGGCGTCTGCAAGGTGCGCTACAACGAACACGGCACAATGCGGGTGCCTTTCAATTACGCCGCCGGCGTGCAGAACGACCCCATCGAGAAAAAGCCGTTCTTCCACGCGCTGCCTGGCAGCCGCGCGCTCAGTTTCGGCATGCTCGGCTGCGATTTCCGCTGCGCCTACTGCCAGAACTGGTTCACCTCCCAGACCCTGCGCGACGATGCGGCCACGCTGAATTTCAACGCCATCAGCGCGGGTGAATTGTGCGATCTGGCCGAGCGCGAGGGCTCGGAAAGCCTCGTCTCCACCTACAACGAACCGCTCATCACCAGCGAATGGGCGGTGGAGGTGTTTCAGGAGGCAAAGCGGCGCGGCCTCAAAACCGCCTACGTCTCCAACGGTCACGGCACGCCGGAAGTGCTGGAGTACATCCGGCCCTGGGTGGATTTTTTCAAGGTCGACCTCAAATGTTTTTCCGAATCGAACTACAGAAGGCTGGGCGGCAACCTGCCCGCGGTGCTGGACACCATCCGCGGCGTGCAGGAGATGGGGATCTGGCTGGAGATCGTCACGCTCGTGATCCCCGGCTACAACGATTCCGACGCCGAACTTGCGGACATCGCCGGATTCATCGCCTCCGTCGCGAAGGACATCCCCTGGCATGTGACGGCGTTTCATCCTGACTACAAGATGACCGACCGCGGCCGCACGCCTGCCGAAACCCTGTTGCGGGCGAAAGAGCAGGGGAGAGGGGCGGGTCTTGAGTACGTCTATCTGGGCAACATTCCGGGGCAGGTCGCAGGATCCGAGGACACCCTCTGTTCCGGCTGCGGCGAAACGCTCATCGAGCGCCGCGGCTTTCACGTGCTCGCCAATCGACTCAAGCAGGGCGCCTGTCCCGCTTGCGCAAACCCGGTCCCCGGCCGCTGGCAGTGAGGCGGCGTCCCGCATCCGAATCTGCGACCATGAACCCGGCCGGTCTGAAATGGTTTGCCGGAACGCTTCTGGCGCTCGCCTTGTTCTGCAATGCGTATTCGCCTATTCAGGCCGCCCCGCAAAAATCCGCACGCTCGCAGGTGGCAACAAAGCAGACCGCCGCCGTCGAGGGATTCCGCTCGGCGCGCTTCGGCATGACCGAAAAGCAGGTGTACAAAGCCATCTACAACGATTTTAAAATCACCAAGAAAAACGTCGCCCGGCATCGCCACCCGCTGGAAAAAACTCTGAGCCTGGAAATCGCCGTGAAGGACCTGCTGCCGGATTCCGGCCCGGCGCGGGCGTTTTACGTTTTCGGATACAAGTCCAACCGGCTGATCCAGGTGAACATCCTGTGGGGCCAGCCCGCGGGCAGCGCCGCGCGGCCGGAGAGAGTCGTGGACACCGCCAATCAGTTGAGGAATTATTTTTCCCGCCAGGGGTTTCCGAAAGAAAGCCAGGTCGTCAACACGCCCGCCGGAAAGGAACTGATCATCGTGTTCCGCGCCCGCGACCGCGCCGGTCGCATGGTGCTGCTCTTGATGACCAATCCGCCCAAACAGAAAACCCGGCCCGCGCCGCTTTCCCTCAAGCTCTCCTACATCCAGAAACCGGAGCGGCCCGACGTTTTCAAGATCAAACCGGGCCAGTTCTGACGCCGTAAAGCCGTTTTCGGTTGCCAGGACCCGGCCGGCATATTAGAATTTTTCTTTCCCAATTCGACCACAGGAGCCAGACTTGAAGAACAAAACACAAATCGGCAAAGCCCTGGGCCGCGTTCCCAGCGGTCTGTTCGTCATCACCGCCAAATGCGGCGACCGCGAGGATGCGGTCCTCGCAAGCTGGGTCAACCAGAGCTCGTTCGACCCGCCCACCGTGTCCATCGCTCTGGCGACCCTGCGCCCGGCGCGGCTGCTGGTGGAAGGTTCGAAAGCGTTCATCGTCAATGTGCTGGGAAAAGATTCCAACGGCCTGTTGAAGCACTTCAGCAAGCCGCCCCAGGACGATCTGTTCAAAGGCGTGAAAACCGTGAAGGGGTATCAGGGCATCCGGGTGTTGAAGGAGGCGGTTTCGTATCTCGAATGCCAGCTCACCGGCTCCATGCCTGCCGGCGACCACGTGCTGTACGTCGGAGAAATCGTGGGAGGAAAAATGCTTGAGGGGGGCGATCCGTACATCCACGTCCGCACCAACGGGTTCAACTACTGACCCCAGCCCAGCATCTTCGGCAGGTCCGTGCGGGTGAAGGCCCAATAGACCAGGATGACGAGAAATGCGATCACCGAAACGGCGAAGATCACCAGTTTGATCAGCCGTTTCGGATCGGTGTGATAGTACTCCTTGACGTCCTCGGCGAAACTTTCGACCACGCCTTCGTCCGGATGCTTTTTGTAGGTCTTGTCCAGCGCATCCCGTCCGTAAATGATGCCGAAGATGACCGCAATCATCAGGATTTCGATGGCGCCGATCATGGCGTGGCCTCAGGTTTCATGTCTGAATGGGCGACTTGACGGGGCGGCTCCCGGTCGTTGAACGTCATCTTTTTCGGACCTTTCGTTTTTTCGGCGCTTTTGGCGCAGCGGAATCCATAATCTTCCAGGCGGGTGTCCGGATAGCTGTTGTTGCGGAACGAAGAATAGAGAAACCCTGCAAGATCCCGCCAGGAACCGCCTCTCAAGACCTTGAATTCGCCGCCGATAGGGCCTCTCGGATTGGCGTAGTCGGATTCTTCGCTATAATACTCCCGGTCGTACCAGTCGTCCACCCATTCTTTCACGTTGCCCGCCATGTTGAAGAGCCCGTACGGGCTTTTTCCCGCTTCCAGCCCGTCCACCGGAACCATGACCCGGTGCCCCAGTTCCTCCGTCCAGGTCTGCAGGTATCGAGCCTGTTCGGGCGTGGGCGGCGTGTTGCCCCAGGGGTACTGGCGCTTGTCTTCACCGCGCGCCGCCTTTTCCCATTCCGCTTCCGTGGGCAGGCGCTTGCCTTTCCACTTGCAGTAGGCTTTCGCGCCGTTCCAGTTCACGTTGTTGATCGGAAGCATGTCCAGGCCGGGCCGCGGTTTGAATCGGCCGGTGTAGGTGAGCACTCCGAACTTGTTGTCCAGATAATACCCCTTCACGTTGTCGACCGCGTTTAAAAATTCTGCGAAATCTTTCGCCGAAACCTCGTACTTGTCGATGAAGTACGTGTCTATATAAACCTTGTGCTCGGGCAGTTCGTCCTCGCCGTTTTTGTTGGAGCCCATCGAGAAAAATCCGGAAGGAATGCGTACCATGTTTTCCGGGACGGGTTCTGCCGATTCCGGTTTGTCCGGCTGCGCTGTTTCGGACGACACCTTTTTCAGGTTCATGGTCTCCAAAAGGTTGCGCGCTTCCTCGACGAAACGCCCGCCGGCGTTTTTTTCCAGGTAGCCTTCGAGAAACGGTTTCGCATTGTCCTTCAATCCCGCCTGAAAATAGATCCAGCCGGTGAAATACTCCAGCTCCGGCCGGCCGGGAAAGCGTTTCGCCGCGTCCTGAATGTCCTTCACCATGCCGCTCACCGCGCTGGCGTCCTTGTCCGCGAGCGCTTTGCCATACCAGTTTTTCGATTCTTTAAAATCCCGCGCCAGCAGGGAATAGAACCCGAGGTTCATGTGCGCCAGAGTGGTGAGGTCTTTTTTATCCTTATTTTGGGTGATCCCGCGTTTCGTCCAGGCCGCCGCCATGTCGAGATTGCCTTTGCGGTAATGCGTCCAGCCGAGCTGAATGTAGGCTTTCAGGTTGTTCGGATTGTACTCGATGAGGTAGCCGTACAGTTCGATGGCGCGGTCGAAATCCTGCTGGCGGTAATAGGTCTCCGCCAGCGAATCCAGCACTTCCGGTCTGCCCGGAAAGCGCTGCCGCAGTTTCTGGAAGGTTTCCAGCGCCAGCCCGAACCGGTCCATGCGCAGGTACACATTCCCCAGGGCCATCTCCGTATTGAGGTCGCCGGGATTCAAAGCCGCGATCCGTTTGAGGTGCAGCAGCGCGCCGAAGTAGCGCCGCTTGTCCATGTACAGCCGCACCAATGCGCGATGCGCCGGCACGAAGGCGGGATCGATCTGCACCACCTGCAGAAACGCTTCCACCGCAGCCTGAGAGTGGCCCGCCTTGTTGCGCGCGAGACCCAGGTTGAACAGCGTCGATGTGTTGTTCGGGTCCGCCTCGAACGCCCGTTGATAATGCTCGAGCGCCTTCTCCAGCCGTCCGGTCTCCGAATAAATATTGGCCAGGTTGTTGTGCGCTTCGATCGAGCGCGGGTTGATGCGGCTGGAAAGGTCCAGGTAAAACACCGCCTTGCCGGGGTCGCCGCCTTTATAGTAAACCATGCCCACGTTGGAGAAGTACGCCCCTAGGGTCTGCTTCTTGCTAAGGTTGGTCATGAAAAAATCCGCCGTTTCCGCAACGCCGAAGCGCTGCCGGTAAAACGAATCCGGATGCCGCACGCCGCGCTCGGTCGCCTCGATGTTGATGCGGACGCCGTCCTTCTCGAAACGGACAAAAAAATGATTGGGCAGCGCCACCCCGTGCAGGGGCAGGTCCAGCCGTTCGGCGAGGATGAGATAAAGCAGCGACAGGTTCATGCAGTAGCCGCGCCGGTTTTCCAGCAGCCCGTGCACGAACAGTTCGGCCGGGTCGATCGGGATGCCCTGCGGGTCCACCCGGTCGGTGAAATCGTAGCCCGACTCCAGGTGAATCACGGTTCGCAGAACCTCGACGATCTGTTCGGGCGTCGAGTCGGCGGTGATTTTCGCCCTAACCGCATCGGTCAGACGGTCCAGTTCCGCCGCAAGCCCGGCCAGGTCCACAGAAGGGTCGCGATCCTTTGAGATGCGCAGCACCGTTTTGGCGAGATCGACGTCATTCCCGTCCGCCTCCGCGATGGCCGTGAGCGCCTGCTTGAGCGAGCCGGTGTTGCGGCTTTCGGCATAGGCAATCGCGGTTAAGAAAACCCACAGCAGAAAAACCAGTGGGAGAATGAAAGACGAATGAAATCTGCTGGCGCTCATAAACGATCGGTCAGTGGGATTGAGATCCCATTATATCAGATGGGCGGGTTTTTGGGGCGCCGCTCAAAGCCGGAACCGAATGCCCGAATCCGCGCGCTTCCCGGCGCTGGGCTCCGGGTTTCAGCATGTTCAGCCTCCCGATACGGACTGCGGCGGCGTTGACCGCTTTCCCGGATAGAGAGACGCTAGCCAGTCATTTTAAAAAACAGAGCAGGCCGCAAGCCGCCAATTGCGACTTGGACTCAGAATACCGGATTCGACCCCGGCCAGAAACGGACCTTGCGTTCAATGTGTCCGGAGACCGCGAAAAGGAACGGCAAAGCGCGGGAGAATTCGCTTCCGCACGGCTGTAACGTGGATTCGAATCGATCCGTCAAAATTCCCGCCACCTCTGATTTGCAAAATTCTTGTATAATCGCGGCTTGACCGGCGCGGGAAACGCCGCCCCGGACCGGCAGCCGGACCGCGCCAGGGAGTCTTGGGGATGTGTTTGCAATTGAATTGTTTGTTGTTATGATAAACAGGAGAGCCCCGATTCCTGTTTGTCCAATCTATCGCAGGTGAAACATGGCTATCAAATTCAAACATCTGGATACCGGGAACACCGACACCACCGAATCTTATTTTTCCGACCAGCTGCTCAAGGCGCGGGTCGAATCCGGACTGGAATCCAACGCCGGTTACGATCCGATCTTCGAAGAAGGCCGCAGCGAAGAATGGAAAGACCGGCACTGGAAGGAGGTCAAGGCGAACGACCTCAAATACGACGAGGATGTGAACCAGTACATCACCCTCACCCTGGCCGACCTCGCCAACCCGCAGTCCCTTTCCCTCATACATAAATACGTGGTCGGCCTCGATGCCGACGTCGGCCAGATCGCCGTCAACCAGGAGCAGACCGCCATCCGTTATTATCTCTACAAGATCAACGCGGATTTTCTTCTGCTCAATCTGGGCCTGTTCAATCCGGACACCAACGTTCTGGGGGACGCGTATATCGACAAGGGCGAGTCCTACTACTATTGTGCCGCGACCAGCCTGAAAAAAGTCGATGGCGGGCGCTCAGGCACCTCCGACGTTCTGGAGAAACTGTCCAGCGAATTCAAGAAATACGTGGTCATTCTGCGGCAGATGAAAAATTCGGCGGATAATTTTTTCAGCTTTCACATCCAGATTTCCAATAACGAGATGCGTGCTCTCGAGCAGACCCTGAGTTTCGAAGTGCGGAAGAAAAAAGGTCCCGGTCACTCCTGACCGGGCTCCTGCCGCCCACGCCGGACGGAACGCAATTCTTTTTAATCATTCCATGCACCTACCTCCTAAGGACATCACCAACTGCCGCATTCTGATCGTCGACGATCAGGCCGCCAACATCCGCCTGCTCGAGCAGTTCCTCAATCAGAGCGGGTACACGCACGTCAAAAGCACCGAAGATTCCCGCCAGGCCGCGCCGTTGTATCAACAGTTCGCGCCCGATCTGGTGCTTCTGGATTTGAACATGCCGCATCTCGACGGCTTTGCGGTGATGCAGCAGCTAAAAGACATCGAAAAGGAGAACGGCGCCCCGGTGATGGTGCTGACCGCGCAGTCGGACCAGGATAACCGCCTGCGGGCTCTTGAAGCGGGGGCGAAGGATTTTCTGACCAAGCCGTTGAACTTTCCCGAAGTTTCGCTGCGCATCCGCAACATGCTGGAGATGCGTCTGTTGAACAGGCAGCTTCTGGAGTCGAAGCGGTATTTTGAAGTGAAGGCGCGGGAGCATGCGGTGGAGCTCATCGACAAAGGCGAAGCCCTGAATCAGCAGGTGAGCGGCTTCATCCAGGCCGAACGGCAAAGAAAGGGGCTGGCCGAGGAACTGGAAAAGAAAAACCAGGAGCTGAGCGATTTTTTCCACATCGCCTGCCACGATCTCAAGGAGCCGTTGCGCAAAATCATCTCCTTCGGCGGCATGCTGCAATCTTCACTGAACGACCTCGGCGGCAAGGAAGCGGATTACATGGTCCGCATGGGCCAGTCCGTGGAAAAGATGCAGAGCCTGATCGACGATCTGATCCTTTTTTCCGAGTTTCATCAGAAGGCATGCACCTTCCGGTCCGTCGATCTGAACCCCGTGGTCGACGGCCTGCTTGCAAAGCTCAAGCCGCATGAGGAATCGCTTGCGGTCAGCGTGGAAAAAATTGAGCTTCCCACCCTGGAAGCGGATGCGGACCAGATCGCCGTCCTGTTCGAGCATTTGCTCTCGAACTGCCTCAAGTTCCACAAGCCCGGGGTTCCGCCCCAGATCTGGGTGGACGGCAGGCCGCTCGGCAACGGGTTCTGGAAAATCGGCGTTCGCGACAACGGCATCGGCTTCGACCCCAAATACATCCCCACCATCTTAAAACCGTTCAAGCGCCTGCACACCAAAGACGCCTATCCCGGCAACGGCATGGGGCTCGCCTTCTGTCGTCGGGTCGTGCGCAACCACGGCGGGACGATGAACGTCATCAGAGCCCCCAACCAGGGAACCAAAGTCGAAATCGTCCTGCCGGAAGAACAAAACCGGAAATGAAGTGTCTCATGCAGGGCTGAAGTTCAGCCGTTGCGCCGGATCGTGAATTCCCGGTTGGCCGGGAAGGGACGTTCCAGCACGCTGGTTTCTCCTGTGGACCAGCGCACCTCCACCCGCCCGATCGATTCGAAACGGTCGAGCCCGAAATGCGCCATCGGCGCGTCCGTCGAATGGAAGCCGCCTCCCGCCTTGATCTCGCGCATCTGGTGGCGGCCGTTGCCCGGACCGTAATGGATCGTGACGACGCAGCCGATGCAGAACCGGTTGCCCTTGTGATCCCTGAGCTTGAAGGTGACGCTGTTGCCCTGCGCATCGTTGTTGAGGTAGACCTTGAACGGGCCGTACTGGGTGTTGGCGATGATGTCGAGATCGCCGTCGCGGTCCAGGTCGAAGGCGGTGTAGGACGAGCTGTGGTCGCGGTCCTCCAGGCCGAACGCCGTTTCGGCGGCCAGGAAGGTCTCGCCCTTCTGGTTGTGGAAAAAATTGTTCGTGGCGAATTCCTGGGTGATCAGCACGCCGTTCACCACATACAGGTCCTGCCATTCGTCGTTGTCCAGATCCAGAAACCGCGCGTTCCAGCTCCACTCCGCCGTGGTGACGCCCGCTTGTTCCGATACGTCCTCAAGCCCCTCAGCGCCGCGGCCCTTTAGCAGCACGTTCGCCAGCGCCCGCTGCGGGATCTCATCGTCGCCCCGAGTGTCTACCGGCCGGGTGAGAAAAAACTGCCGGCACAGCGTTTGTCCGAGCGCGTGTCCGCTCACGATGCGGTTGCACAGCGACGCGTCCTTGCGCTCCGCCGCGAACAGCGCCAGGCGTGTCACCATGCAGTCTTTCACCGCACGGCGGTTTTGAAGCTGCACGCATTTTTCCGAGGTGTCCTGCTTTTCCGGGTTGAGCAGGGTCACCAGTTTCACCATGTCGTGGCATTCGCCGCGTTCCAGCACGCCCGCGCCCGAATCGCAGAATTCCCGTCCCGCCTCGCGCATGGTTTTTCCGAAGATGTTGGACACCACGTCGATGCCTTTGGAAAATCCGATGTTGGCGAGATAGAGGTCCGGGATCAGGTCGTTGTTGAAATCGCCCGTGTCGAGGCTCATGGTGTTTTCGGTGCTGACGGGCAGCAGACCGTCCCGGCGCGTGATCTTTTTCAGCGCCCCGTTCGCCGCACCGGTAAAATAGGTGTCCGGCACCAGATAATCGTTGCCCACCACCAGTTCCGCGTGCCTGTCGCCCAGAAAATCCGACCACATCACCGTTTGCGTCTGGCCGGGAACGCCCGCCAGCGGGTCCAGAGTGAATTTCAGGTTGCGGTTGCGCACCAGCTGATCGGCCGCGTTTTCGATCGGTTTTCGCGTCAGCACGCCCAGATGGTAATTGCCGTTGGCGATGTCGAGGTATCCGTCGCCGTCGATGTCCGCGAACGCCGCGGCGTTGGTCAAAAGCACATCGCCGTTGGGCACCTTGAGCACCCGCCCGCCCGCCTTTTGGGAAAGCGGGTTTAGGACAGCATAATTGCCCGTTTGAAACGTGGTGAGAAACACATCGAGTTTGCCGTCGTTGTCCAGGTCCACCAGCGCGATGTGGATGCCCTCTTTGCCGATGTCCGCATCGAGCTGCCAGCGCCAGCGCTTGAAAGCAGCCCCGTCGATGTTCTGGTACAGCGAAAACCCGCGGTCCGTTGCAATCGCGATGTCCGTCCAGCCGTCGCCGTCGACGTCGCCCGAGGCGATGCCGCGTCCGAAGTAAAACGGATCGAAAAAGTTCTCCGGCGTCAGGGTGTTCCAATAATCGATGCCCAGCTTAGGCCCCAGCAGCTTGGTGAAGGGCAGGGGGCCCGATCGGGTCCGTGCGTTGTGCGGCGTGAACGAAACCGACACGTTGTCCGCCGTGAAAAAAGCCCGCTCCTCGATTGCGGTGGTGCGGTGCGGCGTGTCAGAGGCCTCAGGTTCCCGGTGCGCCTCAGGCGGCGCCGATTCGCTGTCCGCGTCTGCCATCACCGCGTCGAACTGCGACAGCCAGGCCACGTGGCGGTGCTCCGAATAGGCGTTGGCGATGGCGCCCAGCCCGATCCCCAGCAGGAACACGATGGCGTAGAGCTGCACCGCGAGCTTAAGCGAAAAGGTTTTGTACACGATCAACGCCGAGTAGATGCTGAACGTGCCGAAGGTGAAGAGCGACGCCATCACGAACCCGGCGGGCATCCCGGACATCATGAGCGCCTGCGCCAGCATCACGTCGAAGGCGATGGGCAGCGGCAAAAACGTGCCCATAAAGGAGATCAGGCCGAGGTTGATCCAGTTCACCGGCACGCCGATCAGTTTCTCAAAGCTCCAGAGATGGCTGAGCAGCGCGCCGAGGAAGCCCGCAAGCAGCATGAGCGGCACCGTCCGCACCACGATGTAGCGCAGATTCTTAAGATAATCCGCGCCTGCGCCCTTGACGGCACCCGGCCAGCCTTCGCGGATCTCCGGCTCCAGCTCACAGACCGCGTCCGCAGCCGCAGCGGCCTGCGGAACCCGCGCCGGATGCCAGCGCGCCAGAAGCGGCACCAGAACGAGGATCAAAAGCAGCGTCGCCGCCACTTTGAGCAGCGCCATGTAGAACGGGAAGATCGAAAACACCATCGTGAGCACCACGATGTTGAGAGTGGGGGAGCTGAACATCACCGAAAGCGCGGTCTCGAGGCGGCTGCCCGCTTCGTAGATGCCCTTGGCGATGGGCGCGACGCAGTTGACGCACACCCCCAGCGGCGTGCCCATCAGCATGCCCATGAAGCTGTTTTTCACGCGCCGGGTGGAACCCTGGCGCGGCAGATACCGCAGCAGCGTGAGAAACCCGGCGGCGATCACCAGCCCGAACAGCATGCCGCGCCAGTTGGTTTCGTACCAGTTGAGCGTGGTGTAGAGCACCTTCTCGTGAACCGGCGCGCGTTCGGGAATCGTGAAATGCGCCTCGTGCGTCATCGGGTCGGCGAAGCCCGCCGGTCCGGACATCGCGGCCTTGTCGCTCAAAGCCGGATAGCGCGAGCTCGACCAGAAAAACACGGTCACGCCGATCAGGAAAGTGAGCAATAGCAATGTGCGCCGGTGTTTGACCATAGCGGGATATTCTAGAGGAACTGCGGGCGTTTGAGAAGGGGGGCGTCACCTCAGCCGCGCAGATTTCACGGTGAGGGGTGGCAAATCGCAGAATGGACCCCGGGCGGGCCGGAAGCAACGGTGCAAAAAACCGTCAATGGTTTTGCGATTCCAGTATTTTTTTGCCCTGGCCGTCCACCAGGGCCACGCGTACGGGCCCGGTGTGGTGTTTCGCGTCCGCCCACATTTCGATGATGGTGTTCAGATATTTTTTCTGGTAATGCCCCGGTGCGGACAGAAGAACGTTCGTGGCCATCACCTGCACTTCGTCCTGACCCTCCAGGTGAACGCCCATGAACAGGGCCACGCCTTTCAATTGCTTTATTTCATTGTTGAACCGGTTGAACTCTTTGCGGAATTCCCGGAAGGCGGCGCGGGTGGTGCGGAATTTGTTCATATGCGGGTCTTTTTTCCCGACCAGAGACTGGTGCACCCAGCCGGTGATGCCGCCGGTGTCGTGCGGGAACACCTGCACCCAGCTTCCGGCCCGGTGCAGCTCCGTCAGCTTCTGGCCGCGGATCAGCTTCCACAAGGATTCGGATTTGGTCGTGGGATGCTTGCGCAGGTTCACCACCTTGGCCTGCACGTACAACCGGCTGGCGAATTCCGTTCCATCCACCGGCGGCTGCTCGAGGTTGACGACGGAAGCCGGTTTGTTGTGCGTGGCCGGAATCACGGCAACGGGCTCATCCGCATTCCAGAAGAACCGGCCCGCGGCGAGGCAGAGCAGGGCGGCGGCGATCAGAAGCACCGTCCGTCTCCGGTTTTTCATCGGGGAGCCGCACCAGGTGCAGGTGCGTGCTTTGTGGCTGACCTCGTAACCGCATTGCTGGCAGAGTTTGATTCCCATAGAGTGCATCCGAGATAATATGAGGATTTGTCATGCCACCTGGGCTTCACAAAGCCGGTGGTTGTCCGGCCGAGGCCGGAACGGTTTTCTATCCCCCATGATTTGCCTCGCCTCCCCGTTCAGGGCCGGACGGATTTGCTCATGATCGCCGAAGCCCGGTCGGTCAGGGCCTGCGCCTGAGCGAGTTTGCCCAGATCCCGGTACCAGTCCGCCAGCTTTCTCAAGGAAACCGCAACCTCCGGATGCTGCTTGCCCAGAAGTCTTTCACGAATCGCGATCGACCGCAGGTAAAGCGGCTCCACTTTGCCGTACGCGCGGGTCGTCCGGTAGACATGCGCCAGACCGTCCAGCGTGACCGTCAGATCCATGTGATTCGGCCCCAGGTTCTTTTCCTTGATTTCCAGAGCCCGTTTGTAAAGCATTTCGGCCCGGTCGTAAAAACGGCTGGTCCGGTAGATGTAAGCCAGTTTGTCGAGCAGCACCGCGACGCGCGGATGGTCCGGTGCGCGGTGCGTCTCCTGGATGTCCAGCGCCCGCAGCAGGTAGGGCTCCGAGGTGGAGAAATCGCCTTTCTGGCTGTACAGCTCTCCCAGTTCCGTCAGCACCTCCGCCAACTCGAGCGGGTCGGTGTCCTCCGCATTCTCCTGGATCCTCAAAGAACGCTGCAGCAGAGGCTCCGCCACCCCCAGATCGCCGCGGTCGAAATACAGCATGGCGAGCGGCGTCAGCACCGACGCCACCTTGGCGTGGGACTTGCCGTGCGTGGATTCGTACAGGTTGAGCGTCTTCCAGTACATCCCCTCCGCCCGGGAAGCATCGCCGGTGCGGTGGTACAGTTCCGCAAGCTCATGCTGCATGCGGGCGAATTCCGGGTGTTCCGGGCCGAGCGTGTTTTCTTTAAGGCTGAGCAGCCGGAGCAGGATCGGCTTCGCCTTGACCTGGTCCTTGCGCGCCTCGTACACACCCGCGAGCCGTTCCAGCGTCACCGCAACGTCAGGGTGCGACTCGCCCAGCGCGGCCTCCTGCAGCTTGAGCTGACGCAACAGCAGCGGTTCCGCCTGGTTGACGTTCTCCCGGTCCAGATACAGCGCCGCCAGCCTGTCGAGCGCCGGGATCAGTTCCGGATGATCGGGCCCCAGGGATTTCTCCCTGGTCCGGACCAGCCATTTGAGCAGCGGCTCCGCCTTTTCGGTGTTGTTCTGTTTCCGGTAGATGGCGGTGAGTTTTTCCACCATCGGCGTCAACGAGGGATCATAGGGTCCCTTCACATTTCCCTCGATCTTGAGCGAGCGGTGCAGCAGCGGCTCCAGCCGTTCCGTATCGCCGCGCCGTTCATAAAGCGCCGCCAGAAGCGAAACCGTGGGGCCGAGGTCGCGGTCGTTGGGGCCCATCCTTTTTTCGTTGATTTTCAAAGAGCGCAGCAGCAGCGGCTCGGCCGCGTTGTCGTCGTTTTGCGCGAGGTGCACCGCCGCCAGGCCGTCGAGCGCCGCCAGCAGCGAGGGATGCTCCTTGCCGAAATGCGTTTCCTGGATTGTCAGCGAGCGGGTGTACAGATCGCCGGCGGCATCCAGATCGCCCTGCATCCGTTTGAGGTGCGCCAGATTCTGAAACGCCGCCCCAAGCTGTGGATGTTCCGGACCCAGCTGCGCTTCCGCAATGGCCACCGCCTTGTTCGCCAGGGGTTCCGCTTTTGCGAAATCCTGTTTCTGCTGCAAAAGGTAGACGATCTCGTTCAGCCGTTTTATTTTGTGGGCCGCATCGTCCGGCGCTTCGATGGCCGACTGCGCGAACAAAGGCGGGCAGAGCAGCAGCACACAAAGGAACCAGAGACGCCCGAATTGTTCAGGCATGGTTGAATTCTTGCCCATGATCGCGTTCCAGCCGAGAATGGAAGGGGTTACAGTGACATCCTAATATATAAAACAGCCGTTACGGAAGTGTTACGTCCGGGTAACAGGCTTGTCAATAATATGGGGTCTGGCACCCTCTGCTGGCAAGTTTCTAATTGATTGATTTTTAATGGGTTATTGTTAAACTAAAAAGAAGCGGCGGGAAAACCCTGCTAAAATGAAACGGGTGTGCCGAAAGCCCAGTTTCCGCCCGTTGCGAAGGGACAACCGCCCCCGTATCCAGGCGGCCGGGGCCCGGGTCCCATGCCGGATTTCACGGCTAGAGAACCGATCCTTATATTAACCAGAACAGAAGCGAAAACGATGGCAGACGAATTGCTGTTTGTGGTGGACGACGACGCCAATCTGCGCCGCATCCTCTCGGTGCTGCTTAAGACCCGCGGCTACCGGGTGATGGAGTTTGAAAACGGCGAGCAGTGCCTTGAGGCGCTGGATGAGAGTCCGGCCACCATCTTCATGGACATGCGCATGCCCGGTCTGGACGGCATCGAGACGCTCAAGCGCGTCCGCGAATTGCGCACCGATATCCCCGTCATCATGGTGACCAGCGTCGATGAAGTGGACACTGCCGTCAACGCCATCAAGCTCGGCGCGTTCGACTACATCGTCAAGCCGTACGAAGAAGCGCGGCTGTTGACCGACCTGGAGAAAGCCATCCAGCAGAATTCGCTGATGCACCGCGTGCGCCACCTGGAAGGCGAACTCAAGGGGCTGCACGACCTGCAGGGCATCGTCGGCCAGAGCGAGGCCATCCGCAACGTGCTGGAAAAGGTCAACAAGGTGAAGGACAGCAAGGCCAACGTCCTCATCCAGGGGGAAAGCGGCACCGGCAAGGAGCTGATCGCACGCGCCATTCATTACAACAGCCATTTCGCACGCGGCCTGTTCGTCGACATCAACTGCGGCGCCATCCCCGAGACCCTGCAGGAGAGCGAGCTGTTCGGCCATAAGAAAGGCGCCTTCACCGGCGCCGTGGAATCGCGCACCGGCAAGCTGGAACGCGCCGACGGCGGCACCCTGTTCCTCGACGAGGTCGCCGAGATGAGCGCCAACACCCAGACCAAGCTGCTGCGGTTTTTGCAGGAGAGAAACTTCGAGCGCATCGGCGAAAACAGCAAGATCACCATCGAGACGCGCGTCATCGCCGCCACCAACAAGGACCTGAAACAGGAAATCGCCGACGGCAACTTCCGCGAGGACCTCTACTACAGGCTCGCCGTGTTTCCCATATTCGTCCCGCCGCTGCGGGAACGTGCCGAGGACATCCCGCTGCTCTGCGCGCACATACTGCAAAAGCACCAGGGCGAGTTGAACAAGACCGTCAACACCATCCAGCCCGAAGTCATGGATTTCCTCATGCGCCAGCACTGGCCGGGCAACATCCGCCAATTGGAAAATGCGATCTACCAGGCCATGATCAACACCGAAAGCGAGAGCATCGGCATGGACGCGCTGCCGAAAGACGGCTTCTCCGCGCAGACGGGGGAGGGCGCGCCCGCCGAATCCCCGGCACCGCAATCACCCGCCGCGCCTGTGGCACCCGCAACGCCCACCGACAACGCCTCCGGCGACGGCGTCATCGTTCCCATCAACGAGATGGAAAAACGCGCCCTCGCGCACGCCCTCAAGGTGACCGGCGGCAACATTCCCAAAGCCGCCAAACAGCTCGGCATCAGCCGCAGCACCATCTACCGCATGGTCAAGAAGTACGGATTGCAGTAGCAACGGAAAAGGAAGTCTCGCGCAAAGACGCGAAGCCACCTCTCTTGTTTATATATTTCACTTTGCGTCTTTGCGTCCTGGCGCGAGTCTGCTTTTATCCTGTAAATCCTGTCCCGATTTTCCATTCAAAGTTCCTCACCAAAATCCCAAACTGGCAGTCTCAATTTGGGACGTTTTGTCTCAATATGGTGGATTTCCCCTCTGTGTTGAGACATTTCCTTAAATCGAGTTTATCAACAAATATGCATAAAAATATTGATATATATGGGGTTTCTCCGTTTTGGCGGGGGACGTGAATCCGGCGGCACGGCGCTTGCTCTATATCCGGTAGACGCCCATGGATCGAAGCAACGGGCCCTGAAACATAACTTCAGGAAAACGTGTCAAGGACAGGACACAAAAAGAAATACCGTTTCGATCGTGCGGCCAAAGTCAAAGCGACGTTCCCGCAAGGGGAGAAGGAGGCGGTTATGTTTGAAGAGGTGAGGATCTACAACGGTAAAGGAAAACTCACGAAAGTCATCAAGAGCAAAGAGTCCAGCAAGCGTTTCTGGGACAACTACTTCAACAGCATCGGCAAGGACATCCGGCCTCAGGTTTCGACCCGCAAGGGCAAGCGGGGGCCTTCCCCCAGCGAATGGGCCGGCATGGACGACGATTACTGGTTCGATTACGGTGTGCTGCCGGATAAGTAAAGAGGAACTTCGGCCTCACACAAGCCAATAGAAAGGGGTGATGACCATGAAAAAAACACTCACACTCACATTTGTTGCAGCGGTTTCCCTTGTCATGGCATCGAGCGCATTCGCGAAAAAAGCGAAATACGAAGAAGGAGCCGTGGAAGATGGGGGTTCCATCCTTGGAACCATCAGTTTCAAAGGAGAACCCCCGGCTCCGATCATGGAAGATCTCAGCAAGGGCAAGAACGTGGAGTTCTGCTCTCAGCATCCGGACACCAAGGACGGCAACATGCGTCCCCGCCAGAAAGTGGTGGTGACCGACGGCAAGCTCCGGGACACGGTGATCTTCATCGAGGACATCACCAAGGGCAAAGCCTGGTCCGCCGAAGCGGTCAATTTCGATTTTAAAGATTGCGACATCTTTCCCAAGGTGTCGATCGTCCGGAAAACGCCCAAGGGCATGAAGGAAGGCCTGGTCACGATCACCAATCAGGACCCGGACATCCTGCACAACCCGCACGGCTACTCGGTGGCGGGCGCGAACAGGAAGACCCTGTTCAACAAACCCCTTCCCAGCAAGGGGGATGTGGCGGACGTCACCAAGTCCTTCAAGCGCATGAAGAAAAAGAAAGACAAACATTTCTTTCTGCAGTGCGACCAGCACAACTTCATGGAAGCCGACGCGCGTGTAGTGTGGAACCCGTACTACGCCGTCAGCGGGAAAGACGGATCGTTCAAGATCGACCAGATCCCTGCCGGCAAGTACAAAGTGACGGCCTGGCATCCGTATGTGGGCGAAGTGACCCAGGAGATCACCGTGGCCGGTGGCAAGGACACCACGGCTGACTTTGAATTGGCTAAAAAGTGAGGCGCAATTCAAATCGTTTCTAACCTAACGAGGAGGGAGTTCCATGAAAAAAACAATGGCATTCACGATTTTGGCGGTCTTCACCCTGTTTGTCGCAAGCTCCGCGTACGCCGGTGGGCAATGTCCCCAGCCCAGGAAAACCAAATCCGCTCCGGCAAGCGTGGCCAAGCTCGATAAAACGGGAAGTGCAGATGCAGAAAAGGGAAAGCTCATCTACACGAAGACCGCCAAACCGATGGCTTGCAAGATGTGCCACGGCGACAAGGGTGACGGCACCGGGAAACTGGGCGCGGCCCTGAAACCCAAGCCGCGCAACTTCACCTGCGCCGAAAGCATGAAAGGCGTTTCCCCCGGCCAGATGTTTCACATCATCAAGAACGGCTCTTCGGGAACCGGCATGGTGGCACACGGCAAAACTCTGAAGGACGACGAGATCTGGGATGTCGTCAAATACATCCAGAGCAGTTTCGTTAAATAGGGCTGCCACCTCCCCAGCCCTGGCGGGCCGCCGAAAGGCGGTCCGCCTTTTTTTATTTCTTTTTCCCTGCCAGTCTTCCTTTCTTGTAAGAGCGGTTCCTCCCTTGATTGTAAAAACCCGCCTTCCAGAATCGATTCATCCGCAACGTCACAAAGCAAAGTGATCTGTTCAATGAAACCCGGAATCCAAATCCACCGGATGAGGGTTGAGAGCAACCAGCTTTGCAAATTTCCGCGTTGGGCTCAATTCAAAACGTCTTTGTTTAATAAACGGTTCGAGATGTCTTGCAACGTGGAACGCTACTTGCACTATTCAGTGAAATCGATTTAACGGGCAGCGCACGTTTCTCAGGCACCACTGCGCTCATGGTTTGAATCGAACAGAGTGAAGGCAAATTCTGCGTTGGACTTTACAGCCCATGAACTGGAGACCCCTTACATGAGAATTGAACAGCAACCCTTGCCGTTTAAAGAAAATGAGTTGAAGCCCGCGCTGTCAGAAAGAACGGTTCACATTCACTACCATGGCCACCATAAAAGCTATGTCGACAAGCTCAACGAAGAGCTTGAAAAAATCGATCCCCTGAACGGCGGCCAAAAACCGAATACAGATTCAAACTGTCAAGGCCTGGAAGAAATCATCCAGAACTTCGATGGAGACATCTACAACCTGGCGGCTCAGGCCTGGAATCATGCGTTTTACTGGGAATGCCTGTCGCCGGTCGAGGACGTCCCGGTTCCTCCGGGGCTTGCCAAGGCGCTCAAAGCCGAATTTGGAAATAAAGATGCGTTCCTTCAAGAACTCATCGACACGGCAAGTTCCACGTTTGGTTCAGGCTGGACCTGGCTTGTGAAAGACAAACACAACGCCCTGTTCATCCTCAACACGCACGACGGCGACAATCCGTTATCCCAGAATTTACACCCGCTGCTGGCGGTCGACATGTGGGAACACGCCTTTTACCTGGATTTCCAGAACCAGGACAAGGAGTACCTGACCCGCATCTGCCGGCGGATCCAATGGGATTTCGTGAATCAGAATTTCCAGACTCCTTTCATGGATCGTTTGCGCAATAAATCCGGAGATGAAATGGTCCGGATGGCGGGGTAACAATTCCGGCACGCATGTGCTCTCAAGCTGAGAATTCGTGGCATTCCAGGAGCACGGCGCAAACGATCCAGCGCAGTCGAACAATAACACTCAATACGATGATGTGGTGGCCAATGGTGAATGGCTGCAAGCAGCTTTCATGGGGATGGAGTTGTTTGCTCCCGTCCGGTTTGTTATCCCGAAGGGTTTAAACAAGGTGATAAAAATGAAAAAACTGATTCTTGCTTCGATGATGTTTTTCCTGATCCAGGGAGCGGCTCATGCCATGGACCAGGAAGGATCTGAAAAAGGTATCCAGAAACTGAAAAGCGATACTTTGGCAGATGTCCGGGACACGCGCTCTTCCCTGGACAAATTTGAAAGCTGTGTCGAGTCTGCTGAAAATGAGCAGAAGATCGATTCCTGCAGAGACAAGCTCAAACAATCCATGAGCGAACTCAAAGGGAAAGGCAATACCGTGGATATCAGCAGGGAAGAAGCCTCCGCGGATTTTCAAAAGGAACGTGAAAAACGCTTCAAAATGAAGTAAAGCGAAGCGGCGTTCACAGTAACAATGGACGTTTGCAGGGAAGGATGCGGCCGGGTCAGGGATAGACCCGGCTGCCGTGAATATTAAACCAAACACCCTTCAAAACCGGTCGAGTGAATCAAAACCACCCATCATCATCGGGCGGGCCGCCGCAAGGCAGTCCGCCTTTTTTTATGGAAACGTCTTCACTTGTATCGGATTTTCATGAAAAGAATCGTGCCCGCCAGCAGCAGCGTGGCGAGGTTGGCGAGGACGATCGGCGTGGAGCGGAGGGCGATCCCGTACAACAGCCAGCAGGAGACGCCGCAAAAGAAGATCAGAAACATGCCCAGCGAAATGTCCCCGGCCGATTTGGTTTTCCAGGTCTTGACCACCTGAGGCACGAATGCGGCGGTCGTGAGGCCCCCGGCCACATAGCCGAGCAAATCAGTGAAGTTCATGGAGAGATATGCATGTTCAAGCTTGTGTCTTTGGGGGTTGGGCTGCGCGTCTTTTTTTGCGCGCGAGTAAATTCAGAAATTCGACAAAGACCGAAAATGCCATTGCCGCATAGATATAGCCTTTGGGCACATGCCGGCCAAAACCGTCCGCGATCAGCACCATGCCGATCATCAAAAGAAACGCGAGCGCCAGCATCACCACCGTGGGGTTTTTGTTGACGAAGCGCGATAACGGCCCGGCGGCCACGTACATCAGCGCAACGGCGATCACCACCGCGATCACCATGATCGGAATCTCATCCGTCATTCCCACGGCGGTTAAAATACTGTCGATCGAGAAAACAAGGTCGAGCAGAATGATTTGAACGATCACCGCCGAAAAAGAGGCGCTCGCCTTCTTTTCATCAAATACGGTCGAAGCCGGCGTGGGGTCCACTTTGTGATGGATTTCAGTGGTCGCTTTCCAGACCAGAAAAATGCCACCCGCGATCAAGATCAAATCCCGCCACGAAAAAGCGGTTTCAAAACTCGGCTCGCCGTGGTCGTCAACCGGACCGCTCCACCCGAGGTCGAAGACCGTGGCCGTGAGCCCGGCGAGCCAGACAATGGTGAACAGGAGTAGAATGCGAAATCCAAGCGCCAGGCCAAACCCGATGCGGCGCGCAAGCGGCCGTTCCGATTCGGGCAATCGGTTGGTCACGATGGTGATGAAAATCAGATTGTCGATGCCCAGGACAATTTCCATTGCCGACAAGGCAATGAGGGCAGCCCACGCTTCCGGTTGGCTGAATAATTCGATCATTAATAAATTTTATTTCTTAGATATTTGAAATCCACAATATCGCTCATTTGTTCGCATTGTTGAGTTAATTCATCCAAGAGTATTTTAGGTAATTTGCCTTCAAGAGTAATCGCAAGCGATATTTTTTCTTTACCCTTCATATCATTGGTAATTTTTTCATTTTTTCCGAACATTTCTTTGTCTTTTTCCCATAAAAAATTTCCCTTTCTGTCTATATACCAAATTTCTTTTAATGAAATATCTTTATGAAAAACAACTTTTAAAAAATACTGGATTTATTAATTATCCTGAGATTTACATTGGATTTTTCATAATCAGCTAAAGACTTGTTAAGAATAGTTCTGATTATTTTAATTTGCTCTTCATTGCCAATAACTAGTTCATGGAGACTCTGATCTTCAATATTCAACATCGTGATTAGCGGATGAGTAATGATGTCAGGATGTGTGTAATATATTGAAACATGATCGTATTTTAAAATATCTTCGCGGGAAACACCCTGAGCATTCACTTGACTTACTTGAATTGAAATACTGATGCTAAAAGTGATAAGAAAAGTAAGAAGTTTTACTTTTAAATTCATTTCAACCCTTCCAAGTAGGGAATAAGTTTATATTCGATTCACCTGGATCATTAGGCTTTCCTGAATTTCATCCTGTCATCCTGTATTAAGTTTTCGCTTTTCTTTGCGTCTTCGCGGCTTTGCGCGAGACCGTCTTTAGCTTTTCACCCCGTCCCCGCATTCCCCATCGGAATTTCAAACCGGAAGGTCGAGCCCTTGCCGGGCGTGCTTTCCACCTCGATCTTGCCGTGGTGCGCCTCGATCATCTTGCGCGCGATGGCGAGGCCCAGCCCGTGGCTCGGCTCGTCTCCCGTCGGCTTGGTGTCGAGCTTGCCGAAGTGCTTGAACAGCTTGTCCCGGTCTTCCATGGAAATCCCCGGTCCTTCGTCGCGCACGCTGAAGCGGACGCTATCGCCGTTCTGCTCCAGCAGGATGTAGATCTGCTTGCCCGGCGGCGAATACTTGATGGCGTTGGTCAGCAGGTTGTCCAGCACCTGGCCGATGCGGTGCGGGTCGAAGGAAAATTCCGCCACGTCCTCGATCTCGGTGTGCGTGCCGATGTTCTTGCGCTCCGCCACGGTTTTATACATGCGGACTTTTTCTTCCACCAGCGCCTTGATCGACCCCGGCGTGGGCTTGAGTTCCAGCCGGCCGCTCTCGATGACCGAGATATTGAGCAGGTCGCCCAGCAGGTGCAGCATCTCGTTGCTCACCTTGTGGATGGAATGCAGAAACTCGTTGCGCGTTTCTTCGGGAAGCTCACTGCCATGATCGATCAGCATTTTCGAAAACCCCTGGATCGAAGCCAGCGGATTTCTCAGGTCGTGCGACGCCATCCCCAGAAACTTGATCTTGAGATCGTTGAGTTCGATGAGCTTTTTGTTCTTCCGTTCCAGCTCTTCGATGAGGTGCTTGAGCTTGAGATGAATGCGGATGCGCGCGGACACCTCCTCCTGCCGGAACGGTTTGGTGATGTAATCGACGCCGCCCAGCGTGAAGCCTTTGACGATGTCCGCGGTTTCGTTCTTGGCGGTGATAAAGATCACCGGGATCTCCGCCGCCGCGTCCAGCTTCTTCAGCCTGCGGCAGGTCTCGAACCCGTCGATGCCCGGCATCATCACATCCAGTAAAATGAGGTCCGGCAGCGTCTTTTTGATCAGCTTCAGCGCCGCCTCGCCGCTGGAAGCCACCGAGATGCGGTAGCCCTCCTGTTCGAGGAACTGGTCGAGCACGTCGATGTTGGCGGGGGTGTCGTCGACGATCAGGATCTGCTTGCCACGAAGCCCCTCATCGATCATGGTCGACCTTTTCGAGCACGGTCAGGATTCCGTTCATGTCGTAGCGGCTGGCCAGCGGCTTGAGATGCGCGAGCAGGCTCTGGCCCTCTGCGCCCAGCGCTTCCAGCTGCCCCATGCAGGTTTTAAGATCGGTGAGGTTGGATAGGTCCGCCGCCTGCCTGAGCTTGTCGAGCAGCTCACCGGGAAGCCGGATGGCGCCCGGCTCCAAAGGCGGTGCGGGCGCTGCCGCCGGAGCGGCCGGGACCGCCGGCGCGTCCTCGATGAAGGCGACGCCCAGAAGGTTCGTCAGGCAGTCGAAGATGCTTTCGATGTGAAACGGTTTGGAGATGAAATCGTCGAACCCCGCCGCCAGTGTTTCCGCGCGCTGGTGGGAAAACGCCGAGGCCGAGATCGCGACGATCTTGACCGGCTCCTGTGTGAATTCCTTTTTGATGATCTGCATCGCCTCCGTGCCGGTCATGACGGGCATGCGGAGGTCCATGAAGATGATGTCCGGCCGGTGCCTGCGCGTCTGCTCGACCGCGTCCTTGCCGTTTTCCGCCAGCAGGACCTCGACCCCCGCGTTCTCCAGAATGTTGGCCAGGATGTCGCGGTTCTGCTCGTTGTCGTCGGTCACCAGCGCCACCACGCGCGTCCCTTCCGCCAGTCTCAGAAACTTCGTTTCGCCGCCGGAAGAGGGGGGCCGTTGCATTTTCGCGGGCGGCAGCGTCAGCGTGAAGGCGAACCGCGTGCCCCGGCCCGGCTCCGATTCCAGGCTCAGCTGGCCGTCCATCAGGTCGATCTGTTTTTTAACGATGGCGAGCCCCAGGCCCGTGCCGCCTTTCTTGAAACCTTCCTTGTCCTGCTGGAACGGCTCGAAAATCCGCTTCTGGCTTTCCTTGGGGATGCCCTTGCCCGTGTCCGTCACCTCGAACAGGTAGGCGTCGTTGTTGAGCGGCTGGACCCTCAGAGTCACCGTGCCCGACTCCACGAACTTCACCGAATTGCCGAGCAGGTTGATCAGCACCTGCTTCAGTTTGATCTCGTCGCCGTGCACCCACCGGCTCGGCGTCTGCAGGCCGTTGACCCGCCACTGGATGTTCTTCTCGACGCAGCGCGGCTGGATCATCGAAGAAATGCCCTGGATCAGCTCGATGAGATCGAAGTCCACCCGGTTCAGCTCCATCTTCCCCGCTTCGATCTTGGAAATGTCGAGGATGTCGTTGATCAGGTTCAGCAGGTGGTCGCCGCTTCTCAGAATGTTGTCGAGGTTGGTCTTCTGGCCTTCGTCCAGCTGCTTGTTGCGCTTGAGGATCTGCGCGTACCCCAGCATCGCGTTCATGGGCGTGCGGATCTCGTGGCTCATGTTCGCCAGAAAGACGCTTTTCGCCTTGTTGGCCAGCTCCGCTTCCTCCTTGGCCCCCTGCAGTGCGCGCTCCGCCTCGCGCCGGGCATCCACTTCCTGGGTTAGCCGGTCGTTGGCGCGGGTCAGCTCCTCCGTGCGGAACCGCACCTCCGTTTCCACCTGCCGCGTGCGCGAGGCCATCATCTCGAAGATGATGGCGATGAAAAACGCAAACGTGAGGATGCTCCCGCCCACCCATCCCGCCACGGCCTTCTGCGGCCCGTTTTGAAACAGGTCGTTGCCCTGCCACACCAGAAGCCAGTTGCGGCCGGAAAAATGGATCAGGTTGTTGATCTCGCGCCGCGACCAGGGAAACATCTCGCCGTACAGGGCTTTTTCCGCCGAGACTTCGCCGTCGAACACCGTGAGGTTGAGGCCCTTCGCCTGATACGGCTTGACCATCTGGTTCATCATGTCTTCGATGCGGTAATACCCCACCACGAACCCTTCCAGCTCCTTGCGCCGTTCTTCAAGATTGTGAGGGATGCGGCGGCTCTCGTAAAACGGCGCGAACACGAAAATCCCCTGCAGCGTCGGGTTGTCCTGGAAATAGGCGATCTTCTCGGTCGCCATGATGCGCCCGGTGTCCCGCGCCTCGCTGAGCACCTCACGCAGCGACGGGATGCTGGCGAGATCGAACCCCAGCGAGTAATCGTTGACGATGAACGGTTCGACGTAATACACGGGATAATATTCTTCCCGCTGCTGCGCCTCGACCAGCATGTCCTGCTCACCCCATTCGGTGATGCGGAAATCCGGATAGCCCTCCACCGCCATCTTCTCTTCGTAATCCTTGCGTTCCAGTTGCGTAACGCGCGGCACCCAGTTCAGGCTTTGAATGTAGGAGTTGGTTTTCAGGATGGGTTTCACGTAGGTGTTGAATTCCTCGCGGCTCACGTAGTTGGAGGAATTGTACAACGCCAGCACGCCCTGCAGCTCGCGCTCCACCACCGCCAGCTTGCCGCCCAGGATCAGCGTGTTTTCCAGCACCTCCCGTTCCAGCTCGTTCAGCCAGATCCGCTTTTCCCGGTCCCAGGTCACGAAATACGCCACCGCGGCAAGAATCAGTCCGGTCACCAGGATTCCCTTGGACTGCTTGGCCAGATTTTTGATCAGTTCAATCACCAGGATACCGCCGCGTTAAAGTCATTCATCACGTGTGCCAGTTCGGGCAAGGGAATTCCGCCGCCGCCCACAGGACTCCGCCGTCAAACGGTCCGCGGTTGCCGCTGTGCATGCCGGAGCGCGATTTTATATGAAATTGTATATAAAAATGGTGGCAGTATAAACCAAATAGTGAATCGGATCGATCGATCCGAAATGGCGGAGGCTCGCGTCCGCGGGCGGGGAGGGCGGTCGCGGCGGAATTCCCGGCGGTTTCATTCTTTTCGCAGGATCCAGCCTTCGAGCAGAAACAGGCCCGCCACCCCCAGGAAAAACGGTGTGGTCAGGGGGAATCCCTCCGATGTGCCGGAAGGGGCGCGAAAATCCTCGCCCGAGAAAAACTCCACCGGGGCCTCCCCCAGAAGCGTGCGGATTTCCGCATCCGAAATTTTTCCCGGAGCCGATTCGGCGGTGTCGATGTTGACGGTGAACGCGCCCACCGGCTCGGCGTTCTCCGGCAGGCTGGACACGATTTTAAAGGCGGTGTTTTCGTCTTCGGCGGCACGCGCTTTTTCCAGCGGCACCCGATGCAGCACGTACACCCCCGGCCGGTGCGTTTCCGAGAAGGACAGGCCCGCCTCGGTTTTGAACAGCTCCGCGGTGCGGCCACCCGGCGTCGTCACGAAATAGCGCGCCTCCTCCACCTCGAACGCCGGCGCGAACACCTCGCCCACCACAAGGTCCTGCCTTAAGATGCTTTCTAGGCCGCGCGCCGAATACTTGACCCACCGCTGGATCCAGGGCAGGAACGTCGGTTGAATGGGAAAATCGTTCCAGTCCCGGTCGAGGCTGGAGGCGAACAGAATCACCTTCCCCTTGCCCAGATCCGACTCGATGAGGGCGGGCGCCTCGTTGCGAAAGCGCATCGCCACACGGACCTTGCGTTCCGGTTTCAACTCGACGCTGAACAGCGAATGAAAGCGGATGCCTTTCATCTCTTCCAGCGTCTTGTCCTTGAAAATCCTGAGCACCGGATGGTCGGTGTTGGCGAATTTCAGCCGGAACGGTTCGTTCTCACGTCCCACCTGCTGCAGCGCTTTCAGTTTGACGGGCAGAAGGTTGCCCAGCTTTTCGTTGTAGTATTTCGGATCGACCTGGTCCCCCAGCGCCACGAACAGCGCGCCCCCCGCCATCACGTATTTTTCCAGGTTGAGGATGTAGTCGAACGGCAGCTCATCCACGTTGGAGAAGATGAGCACCGAGTAATCGAACAGGTTGCGCACCGCCAGCTCTTCCGGCGTGGACACTGTCGGCTCGATGTTGGAGAGCGTGGTGGAAAACGGGTTGAGCGCCCGTTCCAGGTAAAACGACTCGCTCTGGTGCGCCACCGTCTTGGGGTCGCCGTCCACCACCAGCACTTTGATTTTCTGGTCGGGCTGGTAGGAGAAATGCCGCACGTTGTCCACCAGCAGGCCGTCCTCGGAGATTTCGATGCGGCCGGGAACCGGATCGCTCCCCGGCAGCGGATACGAAAATTCCTGCTCCACCCGGTCCAGCACCTCAACCTTGGCTTCGCTCACGTTCTTGTCGCCGGTCAACAGCGAAACCTCAAGCCGGGCCGTCGAGCCGTCCGCGGCCAGGTTCAGGACGCCCGTTTTCACCCGCAGCACCCGGCTGTTGGTGAGAAACTCCTGCCGCACCTCCACCGATTCCACCGCCGCCCGGTTGGGTGAGCTCTGCAGGCTGGAAAAATCCACCACCCGCACCGGATACAACGCCCGCTCCGCGCTGTCGGGAAAGGTTTCCGGATCCCAGCCGTTGCGGTCGCGGTCGGTCAGAAGCAGGATGCGTTTTTTCTTCTCCGCCATCGGGTCGAGCAGATCCGCAGCCTGCTTGAGGGCGGGACCGATCTCAGTCGTCGCGAAGGACACCTGCGACGCTTTCAGTTTGCGCATGCCCGCGTCCGGGTCCGACGACCAGTTCTCCAGCAGCCGGGGCGGCGACGACGCCAGCAGCAGGCAGTACTTGCTGTCCGCGGGAATTTCTTCCAGGTGCGATTCCAGCGCCGCGGCCGCTTCCGCGTACAGCGTGCTCTCATCGGCCTGCGCCGCCATGCTGTAGCTGTCGTCGAGCACGATCACCGTCGCCGAGGGTTCCGACGGAAAATCCGCCCCCGGTCCGCTGAACGAAAAGATGGGGTTCGCCAGCGCCAGGCTGAGCAGGGCGATGGCCAGGCAGCGGATGAAAAGCAGGAAGAGCCGGTTGGGCGCGGACCGCTTGATCGAGCGCTTCTGCGATTGAAACAGCAGGTACACCGCCGAAAACCGCACCTTCTTCTGCTGCCGTTTCGTCAGCAGGTGGATCAGAACGGGAATCGACAGGCCCAGCAGGCCGTACAGAAAAATGGGAGACAGAAAGTTCAGGCTCATGAGCGAAAGGACGCTTTCACAATCGGGATACTCACACGCGGCTCAGGCTCTGCCGCCGCAATAGATAATAACTGAGGGCCTGGTCCAGCGGCGTCGCGGTATCGAGGAACACGTAGTCGATGCCCAGGCCGTGGCAGTGCCTGCGGTTCGATTCGATCAGCTCCTGGATCATGTTCTGATACGCTTCGCGGATGTCCTCGGGTTCGAGGCCGATGCTGGGATCGTCCTCCAGCGATTCGAACACCGTGTCTCCCTCAAAAGGAAGCGTCACTTCGTCCGGATCGAGAATCTGAAACAGGATCACTTCCAGCCCGCGCGAGATGAGGAGCTTGAGATCGTGGTACAGATCGTCGTCCCGCGTCAGAAAATCCGAAACCAGGATCAGCATGCCGCGGCTGGAAATCCGCTCGACGAGGCCGCCGACCACCTGGTCGATGCGGGTCACGCCCTTGGGCTGCATCACCGCCAGCTCGTGCAGGATGTGCTGCAGGTGCGAGGTTTTGGAGCGCGGCGGGATGTGCCGCACCACCGTATCGTTGAACAGCGCCAGCCCCACCGCATCGAACTGCTTGAGCAAAAGGCAGGACAAAGACGCCACCAGCGTGCGGGCGTAGTCCATTTTGGTCACCCGGCCGTCCGGCTCCGGCGTCACGTAGCCCATCGAGCCGCTCGCGTCCAGCAGGATCGTGCACTTGAGGTTGGTGGACTGCTCGAACTGCTTGACGTGGTATTTGTCGGTCTTGCCCGCCACTTTCCAGTCGATGTGGCGGATCTCGTCGCCGGGCGTGTAATCCTTGTATTCCGCGAACTCGACGCTGGAGCCCTTGTGGCGGCTGCGGTGGTTGCCCGACAGGAGCCCCTCCACAAGGCTCATCGCCTGGATTTTGAGGGCGGAGATCCGCGCCAGCACTTCCGGGTCGTAGATGTCGGATTTGTTTTCCTGCACGTCTCTGTCCTGGATAGAGGAAACGGTCCTTTTATATTAGGTCTCCCGGCGTCCATTGACAAATCAAAATGCCGCAGGCTCCGGCCGCGAACATCGGCAGGGGGAAAGAACCCTGCCTGCGGTTCCGCCCTAAAGGGCGCGGCCCTTCGCTTGACAACCCGCAAAAGGCTTATAGAATGACCTATTGCCCGTCTTCCGGAGAGACTCCCGTTTCCCTCTCAGGCGGCGGAGTTTGGAGCGTCGAACCAGCGAGCCACATTGATGAGCGCGACCCGTTACTGCAAATGCCATTTTTCAAACGGCGAGTCCGAACACTGGGGGCTGCTCGACCGCAAATCATTTGCCCAAAAAGGCGCAAAAGCCCATTTCACCCCCGACACGCCGCTCGTTCCAAAACATCTGCAGCTGTCCCTGCATTTCGACTGGGAGGAGGAGCGGGTCTGGGGCAGCACCACCTACGACCTGTGCGTCAAGGGGGCGGACGTGCGCGACGTCGTGCTCGATGCGGTGGATCTTGAAATCAGCGAGGCGCGGATTGGAAACGACCCGGTCGAGTTTGAAAACACCGGCGAGAACGTGCGCCTGTTCGCGAAAAAGCCGTTCAAGCCGGGCTCGACGGTCAAGGTGAACCTGCTGCACTCGGTGACCCGCCCGGTGGCCGGGATCTATTTCACCAAGCCCGATAGCGAGTATCCGGACCGCTTCCAGACCGTCTGGACCCAGGGCCAGGACGAGGACTCGCGCTACTACTTCCCCTGTTTCGACAAGCCCAACTTCAAGCAGACCACCGAAGTGATCCTGCACCTGCCGCCCAAGCTGTTCGGGCTGTCCAACGGCAGGTTGTTGCGGGAAAAGCACACCGACACGGAATCGCTGTATCATTACAAGCTGGAGATTCCCTATTCGACCTACCTGCTTTCCATCGTGGCGGGCGATTTCGAAGGGCACACCAGCCACAGCAAGGGCGTGGACATCAAGTGGTACGTCCAGCGGGGCCGCATGAACGAGGGCCACAACGCGTTCAAGGACACCGGAAAAATTCTCTCTTTTTTTTCCGGCTACACCGGTTATCCCTATCCCTACGAACACTACACCCAGATCGCCGTGCCCGAGTTCGTGTTCGGCGGCATGGAGAACTTCACCGTCACCACCCAGACCGACCTCACCCTGCACGACGACCGCGCGGCGCTGGACATCGACTCCAACGGGCTGGTGGCCCACGAAGCCGCGCACATGTGGTTCGGCGATGTGGTGACCGCGAAGAACTGGTCGCACGCCTGGCTGCACGAATCGTTCGCCACCTATTTCGACGCCCTGTACACGCGCGAATCGAAAGGGGAGGAGGAATTCCGCTACCAGTGCCTGGAAGACGCCGAGACCTATTTCAGCGAAGAGGCGCAGTACCGCCGGCCGATCGTCACGCACATCTATAAAGAACCGATCGACCTGTTCGACGCTCATCTGTATCCCGGCGGCGCCGTGCGCCTGCACCATCTCAAATCCATCGTCGGCGAGGAGGTGTTCCGCAAGGCGCTGGCGATCTTTCTCAAGCGGCACGAATACGGCCTGGTGGAGACCGTCGATTTCTTCCGCTGCCTCGAAGAGGTCACCGCGCAAAACCACGACGAATGGCTCGATCAGTGGATCTACCGCGGCGGCTACCCCAGGCTGGAGCTGAGCTATTCCTGGGAGCCGGCGGACTCGATGGCGGTGGTCACCGTCAAGCAGACCCAGACCGCCGACAAGAAAGACGATGAGCTTTTGTTCAAGCTGCCGTTGGATCTGGCGTTTTACTTTTCCCGCGGCGAGGAGCGGTTCCCCGTCACCCTTGAAAGCCGCGAGCAGAAATTCTGTTTTCGTCTGAAATCCAGGCCGCTTTATTTCCGGCTCGATCCGGATTACGTCTGCCCCGCGAAAAAGGTGAAGCTCGACGTTTCCCGTTCGCTTTTGCACGAGCAGCTCAAGCGCGACAAGGACCCCATCGGCCGGATTGAAGCGGCGGCGGCGCTGGCGCAGAAACCCTCCATGCAGGACGTGAAAATATTGGGAGAGCGGCTGCGCAAGGAGAGCTTCTGGGGCGTGGGCGGACGCATCGCACGGGCCCTGGGAAAAATCGGCGGCGACGCCGCGCGCGACGCGCTGATCAAGGGTCTCGCCCACAAGCACCCGAAAGTCCGCTTCGCCGCCGCGCGGGCGCTGGGCAATTTCCTGCACGATGACAAGGCCGCCAAAGCGCTCATCAAGACCGCCGCCGGCGACGACTCCTACCGCGTCGAAGCGGCGGCGCTGGAATCGCTCGGCAGGGTGCGTGCCGAGGACGCGCGCGAAATTCTGGAAGATTCGCTCGACCGTCCCTCGCACAACGACATGGCCCAGTCCGCCATCTACAACGCGCTGGCGCAGCTGGAAGAGGAAGCCTCCTGGGAGGTGCTGCTGCGCGGCGCCGACTACGGCGCCGCCCGGAACAGCCGCGGCGCCGCCATGCGCGCGCTGGCCCGGCTGGCCCGGCGCTACGAGCACAAAAAATCCGAGGCGATCGAGCAGTTCACCCGCTTCGCGCGGGAGACGCGCGGCACGCCCGCCGCCGTGTTCCGCGGCAAGCTGGGAGCGATTCAGGCCATGAAGCAGCTCGACGATCTGGCCGCCGTTTCCGCGCTGCGGCACCTGGCGGAAAACGACCCCGACGGCCGCATCAAGCGGCGCGCCGAGGAAACCGTGGCGGCGCTCCACGAATCGGCGAAAAAACCGAAAGAGATGAAAGCCTTCCGTTCCGAGCTGGACGACGTGGCCCAGGAAAACAAATCCCTGCGCGACCGGCTCGATCTCATGGAGAAAAAACAGGAAGAGCGTGCAAAAAAGAAAAAGCGCAAATGAACGCCCGCTGAAAACGCATTGGGCCGGGCGCAAGGCCGTATAAAAATCCTAAATTGTCCGAGGCTCCGACAAAAATGAATCGACCCTTCAACGATCAACCCATCGAAACACTCATCGAGCAGTTCCTCGCCGGGAACGACCACAGCGTGCTCGATCTCAGGCTCAAATACATCGGCGATGCGGGCTGCGAGTACATCGCCCGGCACCAGAAACTGGGCGAAGTGATGGAACTCAATCTGGAGAGAAACGAAATCACCGATAAAGGCATTCAGGCCCTCGCCGAGGCCAAATCGCTGACCCGGCTCAAGGCCCTGCACCTGGAGCGCAACGCCATCGGCGACGCCGGAGCAACGGCCATCGCCCGCTCTGCCGTGTTTTCCCGGCTCAACGCGCTCAATCTGTGGAAAAACCAGGTCGGGCCTGAAGGCGCGGCGGCACTGGCCCAGTCCATCCAGATGGTCAACCTGGAACTGCTGGACCTTGCGCAGAATCAAATCGGCGACGAGGGCGCCAAAGCCCTGGCCGAAAGCAACACACTCTCGGAATTGAAATACCTGGAATTGTTCGGAAACGGAATCAGCGAGGCGGGGCAGAAACTGCTCAAGGAAAGCGAGGCCTTCCCGCGTATCCAGAACCTGGTTCTGGAGTAAGAGGATTAAACGGTGAGACGAGAAAACTAGATATATTCACCCCTCTCCCCTGGAGGGAGGTCAAGCAAAGCTTGACACCCGCTTATCAATGCAATTGAAGGTGGCTTGAGGGCGGGGTGAGGGGGAGGGAAAGACCCTTTCCTTAGTTCTTTAAAGACTCACACAGTCACATCGATGTTGTTGCCGGTGGCCCTGGGGCCGCTGGAAACGGCAGCCTGCGTCACCGCCGCCGCCGATTCGATGAGCGCGATCGCCGCGGCCCCTTCCTGTTTCTGCGCATCGAGCGCCGTTTTCGCGGCCGCCGCCTGATACTGCGCGCTCAATCCGGATGCACCCGCTGCGTCGCTGACTGTAGTCATTCGGTTCACTCCCGGTATGCGTACAAAAATCCCATTCATTTTATCGGAAAAAACACCTCAAACTTGAGCCCTCCCGTTCGCGGGAAGGGGAGGGCAGACGGCGCTCCGGCCCGGATGGAATAAAATAAGTATATAAGTATCAATAGTCTGCGTTTTGGTTCTTGAGGCCGTTTCCCGGCTCTGTCCGGCCTGCGCGCGGTTGTGTTAAGATTGTCCGCATCCATGTTTGAACCTTGATCGATGAAGGGACCTGTATGAAAAAGCCTGTTATCCACCTGATTTTGATGTGCTTTGTCGTTTCCGTGAGCCTGTTTCACCTGCCGCGGCAGGCGGCGGCCGCGTGCGACAAGTCGAAAACCACCATCTGCACCATCGAGATCTGGCTCGCCCACAAGCAGAAAAAACGCAAAAAGGAACTGCGGGATTTTCTCAAGTCCAAATCCATCAAGGTGCTCAGGCACACGGTGCAGTACTGGAAACCCCGGGGCGGGCACCCGCCGACCAACATCGCCATCGGCAGCGCCGTGAGCGCCGAGGACGCCCGGCTGGTGATCGATCTCGCCCTCGAATACAACGACAAGGTGGACATGCTGATCGTGCAGTCGCTCAATCCGCCGAATTATGCGGCCATCGCCACTTCCGCCTGGGATGAAAATTCGCAGATTCCCATCACCAGCGAGGAGTTCGAAGCCCTGAAAGATCCCAAGCTGACGACCGAGGAGTTCCACGCCCTCTACCGCAAGCTCACGGACGAGGCCAATCTGAAGATGCCGGGGTTTTACTGAGTCCCGGCCCGCGCCGGAAAACCGGTTGCGGCTTCGGCCCGCCGGGTTGACAAAGACCCCGGTATTTGATAGAAGCTGAGCCTTTGATCGCAGTGAGGCCGGGCCGCGCAATCTGCTTGATAACCTTTTGTAAACCCGTAAAATAGAAATCTCCGAATGCGGGAGGATCCGTCCCGGAGTGCGAGGACGGAAACACACCGGGTCCGGGCCCGAAAGCATGGCCCGCGCGGGCAGACCACTCCCACGGCCGGGTGCGCGGATGCGGCCCTGCAACTGGACGGCGGAAGCGGAAAGTTTTACACGGCGTGTGCAAACCCGCCCTCCGCGGAGTGGTGGAGGTATAGGATTAAGTTCAAATCAGAGGCTGCAAACAAAACGTTTCGCCTCCAAACCCGTCGCGCGTTGCATTTGGGGCCAGCGGCACGCTGGTGAACCCGCATCCCACCCATCATCGTGAGATTTGAGGAAAGCAAACCATGCTTGAACTAGCATTTGCCATGGCGCCCCCGCCCGAAGGCGGCGAAGGCGGAGGCGGCGGATTTCTGGCGCTGCTGCCGCCGATGATCATGATGTTCGCGATTTTCTACTTCATCCTGATCCGGCCGCAGCAGAAGAAGCAGGCACAAACGCGCAAGATGCTCGATGCCCTGAAGGAAGGGGACAACGTCGTCACAATGAGCGGCATCCACGGCACCATCAAAAAGATCAAGGACGACGTGGTGATGCTGCAGATCGCCGACAACGTCCGCATCAAGATCAACCGCGCTTCCATCGCCACCATGAAGAGCGAATCGGCCGCCGGTGCGGAAAAAGGCGAGATCGATCCGGACGACGATGAAATCAAAAAATACTGCAAAGTTCTGGATCTTGAGGAATTGACCAGCAAGAACCAGTTGAAGAAGGCCTACAAGAAAAAGGCCGCCGAGGTGCGTCCGGACAGCAACAACGGCGATCCCAAAGCGGAAGCGGAATTCAAGAAAGTGGAAAAAGCCTACAATTTCCTGCTGGAAAAAATGAAATAAACCACCCTTCGGCAGGCCCAGGATGACGGAAGCGCAAAGATCCTGTCATGCTGAGCCTGCCGAAGCATGTCGCCGCACACAACCGGCACCGTTCTATGTATAAAGACCTCAAGTGGAAAATTCCCCTGATCCTGCTCACCATCTGCGGCGCGGTGTTTCTCGCCTATCCGCTCAAGGAGAAGATCGCCCTGGGGCTCGACCTTCAGGGGGGCATGCACCTGGTGCTGGAAGTCCAGGTGGAAAAAGCCGTCGAGGCCAGCCTGGAGCGGCTCGCCGACGACATCAAGCGCGATCTGGAGAACGAGGACATCGAGATCGACCGGGTCCTCGACGACCAGGAGAACAAGAAAATCCGCATCGTGCTCGTGGACAGCGTCGACCGGCCGGAAGTGGAAAAAGTGATGGAGAACTACCCCTTCCTCCAGAACAAGGAAGTGCTGGCCGACGGCGTGGAGCTTCGGTTCAAGCTGTCCGATTCGCAGATCGAGCAGATCGAAAAGAACGCCGTGAGCCAGGGGCTGGAGACCATCCGCAACCGCGTGGACCAGTTCGGCGTGTCCGAACCCACCATTCAGGTGCAGGGCGAAAGGCGCATATTAGTGCAATTGCCCGGCATCAAGGACCCCAAGCGCGCCATCAACCTGATCGGCAAGACCGCGCGCCTCGAATTCAAGCTGGTGGATGAGTCCATGAGCGTGGACATGGCGATGAAAAACGGCCTGCCTCCCGGCGATGAGATCCTGTATGAGCGCAAGGAGAACAAGGAAACCGGCGAGACCACCAAGGAGCCCTTCCTGCTCAAGAAGCGGACGGTCCTCACCGGCGATACCCTGACCAACGCCGAGGTGCGCTTCGATTCCCAGCAGTTCAACGAGCCCTACGTCGCCATCACCTTCAACCGGCAGGGAGCCAGCACGTTTCAACGCATCACCCGCGAAAACGTGAAAAAGCGGCTGGCCATCGTGCTGGACGACAACGTCTATTCCGCGCCGGTCATCCAGGATGAGATTCCCGGCGGCCGCGCCCAGATCACCGGCAGCTTCACCACCGAGGAGGCGCGCGACCTGGCCATCGTCCTGCGCGCCGGCGCGCTGCCCGCGCCCGTCGTCATCCTGGAAAACCGCACCGTCGGCCCCTCGCTCGGCAAGGACTCCATCGAGAAGGGGATCAGCTCCATCATCCTCGGCGGCATTCTGGTGATCGCGTTCATCATCATCTACTACAAGCTGTCCGGATTCGTGGCCGTGACGGCGCTGTTTCTCAACATCGTCATGCTGGTGGGCGCGCTGGCCTATTTCGGCGCGGCGCTCACCCTGCCGGGCATCGCCGGCATCATCCTGACCGTGGGCATGGCGATCGACGCCAACGTGCTGGTGTTCGAGCGCATCCGCGAAGAGCTGAAAAACGGCAAGACCGTCCGCGCCGCCATCGATTCCGGATTTTCCAAGGCGTTCCGCACCATCGTCGACGCCAACATCACCACCTTCATCGCCGCGGTGGTGCTGTTCCAGTTCGGCACCGGGCCGATCAAGGGATTCGCCATCACGCTGTGCATCGGCATCGCGGCCAGCATGTTCACCGCGGTGTTCGTGAGCCGCACCATCTTCGACAGCGCCATGAGCCGGAAAAAACTGGCCCGGCTCAGCATCTGACGCCATGCCGCAACCCGAACACAAATTGAAAACCCCGCGCCGCGAATCCCGCGCGCATTCGGCGGAACGCACCTGATCTATGGAAATATTCAAACGCCAGACCCATTTCGACTTCATGGGCAAGATCCGCATCACCCTGGTGCTGTCCGGAATCCTGATTCTGCTCGGCATCGTCTCCATCATCATGCACGGAGGACTGCGCTACGGGATCGACTTCGCCGGCGGCACGCTGGTGCAGCTCAAGTTCAAGAACCCGCCCGCCATCGACGACATCCGCGAAGGCCTCAAGACCATCAACCTGGGCGACAGCACCATTCAGGAGTTCGGTACCAAAAACGACATCCTCATCCGCGTGAAAAGTTCCGAGGAAAAGCTGCAGGCGATCGGCGCCGACGTCAAGGACAGTCTCAAGGACCACTTCAACCTCGACGACATCTCGGTGGAGCGCGTGGAGATGGTCGGGCCGAAAGTCGGCAAGGACCTCAGAAAGAAAGCGCTGCTCTCCATCGTGTACGCGGTCATCGGCATCGTCATCTACATTTCCTGGCGTTTCGAGTTCCAGTACGCCATCGCCGCCATCATCGCCCTGATCCACGACGTGATGATCACCATGGGCGCATTTTCCGTCACCGACAAGGAGTTCACCCTCGTCATCGTGGCGGCGTTTCTCACCATCATCGGTTATTCCTTGAACGACACCATCGTGGTGTTCGACCGCATCCGCGAGAACTACCGCCGCAAGGGCAAGATGTCGCTGTTCGACCTCATCAACATGAGCGTCAACCAGACCCTGAGCCGCACCCTGCTGACCTCCGGCACCACGCTGCTCGTGGTGATGGCGCTGTTTTTCCTGGGCGGCGAGATCATCCACGATTTCTCCTTCGCGCTGCTCATCGGCGTCCTGGTGGGCACCTATTCCTCGATCTTCATCGCCAGCGTGTTCCTGCTCTATTGGGAAACCAAGTTCAAAGCCAAAAAAAAGCACGCCTGACACCGGATATCCGTCGCAACGCCTTGCCGCGCGCCGCGTTCCCGCGGCCGGGCGCCGGAGTCCTTGCGGATTTGGGGGCTTAATATTTGCAATGCCGGAGGGGCCCGTGCTACATTTTCAGGCGTTCCACGCAACCGCTTCCCGGCTCCAGAGATGGAGAAAGAGTTCGAAATACCGGGATGCGGCATCGAAAACGCCCTCGAGAGCCGAATGAACGTCCAGCTCAAACATCTCATCGAACTGCAGGAAATCGACCGGGAAATCGCCGAGTGCCAGGGTGCCATCGCCCGCATCCCCGGCCAGCTGGAGTCCGCGCAGGCGGGCATGCGCAAGATCGAGGAGGAGCAGAAACAGGCTCACGATGTGATCGACGAGTTGAAGAAGAAACGCCACCAGCTGGAAATGGACGTGCAGGCCGAACACGACCACATGGCCAGGACCAAGCAGAAGCTCCCCACCGTCAAGACCAACAAGGAGTACAGCGCCATCCTGTCGGAAGTGGATGCCGTCAAGGTGAAGATCGCCCGCTTCGAAGACGAGGAACTGGCGATCATGGAGACCCTCGAGGAAAAGGAAAAAGAGCTGCCCGGCATCGACGCCCGGTTCAAGGAGGAACAGGCGGAATACAACGCGTACAAGGCCAAAAAGGAAGCCGAGGCCGAACGGGCGAAGCGGGATCTCGAGACCCTGATCGCAAAGCGGACGGAACGGATAGGAACCATTGAGCCCCAATGGGCCAGAAGCTACGAGAAGGTGCTCAAGGCCCGGGAGGGCAGGGCCGTGGTGCCCATGCAGGACAGCGTGTGCCAGGGCTGTTTCCAACAGATCCTGCCGCAGATGGTGGTCGACATCCGCAAGGGAGAGATCATCCACCAGTGCTCCCAGTGCTCCCGGTTTCTGTACTTCATCCCCAAGCCCGAAGCCGAGGCCGCAGAACCGCTGCAATCCTGAGCGTTCGCAAACCCGCTGAATTTCCCAACAGTTGATTGTTCAAGGATGTTGAGGTGCGCTGAGATTTCAAACTCCGGCTGCATGCTGGTAAAATACGATTGGAATAGGAACGTGGGACCTGTTCCCACCCCGTGGGACGGGGTGTCGAAGCAAACCAGATGGTCGCCGTCCCGGCGTCATGCCGGGAGGGAGGAAAGTCCGGGCTCCACAGGGCAGGATACTCCGTAACGCGGAGTGAGGGTGACCTCAAGGAAAGTGCCGCAGAAAACACACGGCCCACCCGGCGGGTTCGCCCGCCGGCGGCAAAGGTGAAAAGGTGAGGTAAGAGCTCACCGCGCCGCTGGCGACAGCGGTGGCAGGGCAAACCCTATCCGGAGCAAGATCGAATAGGAAAGTGTTCGAGGGCGGCCCGTCCGATACTTTCGGGTAGATCGCTCGAGCCTGCCGGCAACGGCAGGCCTAGATTGATGACCATCGCTCCATCTCGATGGAGAACAGAACCCGGCTTACGGTTTGCTTCGACACCCCACCGCCCACACGCGTCGAATTCCCTCGATCATTTCAACGTGCCCGATCGGGAAAAATCCCAAGTCGCCGGATTTGTCGAGAGCCTGAAAAAAGACATCGTGGAGAAGTGATCCCGCTTTCTCTCGACCGTCTCCGGTCGTTCAACCTCAAAAAGACAAACCCCTGACGTATGAATGAACACGGATAACAAGGCAGATCCGGGAAGAGGACTGACGCGTCAGCAATATCGATTCATCGTCTCTTGCTGGGTGTTCCGATCTTCTACTAGTTGTTCAGGCCGCCAACCAGGGCGACGAGAGCGATCATGGTCAATGCCAGGATTTCCATGCTTCCTCCTTTTCCGGGTAAAAAGGTTAAGTGCGTGCGCGACTTTACTTTTCCCTGCTATGCGGGTGGAAGCCAAGGTGGGGTAAGGTAGGCTGGAACCAGAATCCGCTCAATGGGGCGGGAAGTCAATTAAATAAGAATCAATGGGTTAAATAATAGAGACATTTTCATTGAAACCCCACTGAATCGCTTCAAATCGATGCATGTCGATGCTGAAAATGAAAACTGCACTGATTGAAGCAGTAGGGGGGGTGATCAGGAAAGGTCGAACTTGAGCTTCAATTCCCGGAGCTGTTTTTTGTCCACTTCGGAGGGGGCCTGGGTCATCAGGCAGGTGGCTTTCTGGGTTTTGGGGAAGGCGATCACGTCGCGGATCGAGTCTGCGCCCACCACCAGCATGGCGATGCGGTCGAGCCCGAAGGCGATGCCGCCGTGCGGCGGCGCGCCGTACTGCAGCGCGTCGAGCAGGAAGCCGAACTTGAGCGCCGCTTCCTCCTCGTCGATGCCGAGCAGTTGGAACATCTTGTCCTGCACGGTTTTCTGGTGGATACGGATGCTGCCGCCGCCGATCTCGTTGCCGTTTAGGACCAGATCGTAGGCGCGCGCGCGGATCTGGCCCGGATCGCTTTCCAGCTTGTCCAGATCTTCATCGAGCGGCGCCGTGAACGGATGGTGCATGGCGACGTAGCGTTTTTCCTCCTCGTCGTATTCCAGCAGCGGAAACTCCGTCACCCAGGCGAAACGGTTCAGCGATGGGTCGATGAGGCCGAGCTGCTTGCCCGCCGCCAGCCGGATGTGCGCCAGCGCGTCGGCGACGATCTTCGGCGTGTCGGCGATGAACACCAGCGTGTCTCCCGTCTCGCCCTGCATCTTTGCGATCAGCGCGTCCAGCGTGTCCTTCTCGAAAAATTTGATGATCGGCGACTGCAGATCGTCCTGCTGGATCTTGATCCAGGCCATGCCCTTCGCGCCGTAGGTCTTGGCCACCTCGGTGAGGTCGTCGAGCGCCTTGCGCGACAGCGCCTCGGCGCTGTTCTTGAGATTGATGGCCCGCACCTGGCCGCCGTCCTTCAGCGCCTGCGCGAACACCTTGAAGCCGACGCCCGCAAGCAGATCACCGAGATCGACGATCTCAAGCCCGAAGCGCAGGTCCGGCTTGTCCGTGCCGTAGCGGTCGATCGCGTCCTGGTATTTGAGGATGGGAAACGGCGTTTCGATTTCGATCCCCAGCGTGTCTTTGTACACCGCCGCCATCAGGGTCTCCACCATCCCGAACAGTTGCGGCTCGTCGATGAACGACGCCTCCACGTCGATCTGCGTGAACTCCGGCTGCCGGTCCTGTCTGAGATCTTCGTCGCGGAAGCATTTGACGATCTGGAAATACCGGTCCATGCCCGACACCATCAGGATCTGCTTGAACAGCTGCGGCGACTGTGGCAGGGCGTAGAATTTTTCCGGGTTGAGGCGGCTCGGCACAAGGTAGTCGCGCGCGCCCTCCGGCGTGCTTTTGGTCAGAATGGGCGTCTCCACTTCCGTGAAGCCGTGCGCGTCCAGCACGTTTCTCGCCGTGCGCGTGATCTGGTAGCGCGTTTTCAGATTGTGCTGCAGCGTCTCGCCGCGCAGGTCGAGGTAGCGGTGCTTGAGCCTGAGCGCTTCGGAAACGTCCGGATTGTCCCACACCGAAAACGGCGGCGTCTTCGATTCGTTGAGGATGTTGAGATCGTCCACGTACACTTCGATCTTGCCCGTAGCCAGCTTCGTATTCACCATCCCCTCAGGCCGCAGGCGCACCTTGCCGTGCACCGCGATCACGAAATTGCCGCGCAGGTCCTGCGCATGCTGGTGCGCCAGCTTGTCGATCTGCGGGTTCAGCACCACCTGCGTGATGCCCTGCTTGTCCCAAAGGTCGATGAAGATCAGCCCGCCGTGGTCGCGCCGGGTGTGCACCCAGCCGCAGATGGTGACCTCCTGGTCGATGTTCTGTTCTGATAGTTCCCCGCAGTTGTGGGTGCGTCGAATGCTGGATGTCATCAAGCGCGGTTCCGGTGAGGATTGCAAAATTCGGTCATCATGTATTTCGGGTTGGAATGGAGTCCTGCGGCGCGCGCAGGTTGCCTCCGCGGGCCGGACGTCCCCCCAAATTGCGGAGGGGAGGGGGCCAAAATACTGAAAACGGTTTTAACTTGCAAGGCAAATTGTGCGGGTGAAGGGCGGTGGGGAGCCGGGATTCGGGGCGCGGAACCGCACGCTGCAGGGTCACTCGCCGGCGCTTTCCGCCGGTTCCTGCGCTTGCGCCTCCTGGGCGGCTTTTTCCTCGGCCTCCCGTTCGGCGGCGAGGCGGGCCTTTTCCTGCTCCAGCCGTTTCTTGCGCAGCTGGCTTTCGATCACCATCTGCGGCTTGATCTTGATCGCCAGCGGGATGTTGACCGTGCTGCACGAGAGCACGCACACGCCGCAGCCGGTGCAGGCGTTCTTGTGGATCACCGGTTTCTGGTCCACCTGGCTGATGGCGCCGGGGATCGGGCAGTCGATCACGCACTGCTGGCAGAACGTGTCGCCGTAGGCCTGGCATTTCGCCTTGTCCAGAATGGCATAGCCCATTTTGACGTCTTCGCGGCTGCGGCTCTCCGGCATCACCAGCGCCCCGTCCGGGCAGGCGGGGATGCAGGGCAGATCGTCGCACATCACGCAGGGGATCTTTTTCGGATCGATGTAGGGCGTGCCCGCGATGAGGAACCCCATTTTCTTGGGCGCCCGCTGGATCGCGTCCTTGGGACAGGCGTGGATGCACTCGTCGCAGCGCGTGCAGGCCTGCAAAAACTTGCGCTCGGAAATCGCCCCCGGCGGGCGGATGAGCGGCACCCGCTTGGTGATCTTGTCGACCGTCTCGTTGACCCGGTCGATCTTGCTCTGCACCTTCTCCACCGCCGGCTTGGCGAAAAAGTGCACGCCCTGGCGCAGCAGGTTGCGGCGGCTGTACTCCGGGTCGACCTCTTCGTCCTCGGAAAGCTCGAAAGGGTTGGGCGCAGCGGGCTCCGGGGATGCGGTGTGCCCGGCGGCCGCTTCCGCTCCGGCGTTGGCCTCCGCCTCATCGGTTAGCGAAGTTTCCTCGCCGGGCGCGGCGGATGTGGATTCTATTTCGTCTTCCGGTTCGGCTTTGAACTTTCCGATCATGCGGCGGAAAAAATTCTTTTTCGGCGCCGCTTCGGCTGCCGCCGCTTCGCTCTCCGCCGTTTCCACAGGCGCTTCCGCGGATTTTGTTTCGGAGGTTTCCTCTTCGGGCGCTTGCGCTTTTTTCTTTTTCGGCAGGGCTTGTTCGCCTTCCTCCACCGCTTCGGCGAAATCGGTCAGCCGCCCGAACGAGAACAGGTCCCGCCGCGACACTTCCCTGGAGGTCGCGGGTTTTGCCGGTTCGGAGCGGTCCAGCTTGGTGTCCTTGTCCAGGCTCAACAGCTTGCCGTCGATCGAGGCGTCGTTGCCGCGCTGATCGGCGGAAATGTTGTCCTCTCCCGGCGCCTTTTTAGGCGGGATCTTTTTATTCTTGAACGTTTCTTTCGCGAGTTTGTAGCGAAACTGCATGGCAGGATGCCTGTGTTGGGTTTCCGTCCGCAGGCGGGCGCATCTCAGGCGTGCGCGCCGGGATGGAAAGACCTCATTTGATCGCCCAGCCGTATTCTTCGGCGATGTTCCGGTAATCGTACCAGTTCTGCGCGTTGGAGTTTTCCAGCATGTACTCGTCCATCGCGAGCACCAGCGGATGCCCCTTGTTGACGAACGACTGCACCGTCGGGAAGCGCAGGATGAAGATCTTGACCGCGATTTCCCCAAGCTCCTTAAGGCCCGGATCGGCCATCAGGTCCTTGAGCACCTCTTCGGCGTTTTCCGGCGTCACCGATTTGAACATCTCCTCGGATTTGGCTTCCAGCTCCGGCTGCGCGTCGCAGATCTGCGCCGAACGCAGCTGCATTTCCAGGATTTTCTGATAATCCTCTTCGTCGAACTCGCCGTCCATCTTGCCGTGGTCCCAGGCCGAGCCGTCAACGTTCCGTTCGTTGGGGCTGTCCTTACGTTCAGCCGCTTCACAAAATGCTAAATTTGCTTCATCGAGAAGAATCTTGGCTTTGTTCTCTGTGCTGGTTTCTTGAATTTCCATTCCCCAATGTGACTCCCCAAATCGGCCGGACCCGATCAGGGATCCGGCAGGCTGTGCCCGCTCGCGCGTCCCTTTGCTTTGGCAGCAGGGGCCGCCGGGCATCAATGGTTTACGCAGAAACAAATGGTAGCACGCCCCCCCGGCGATTCCCACAAAAAACCCGGAGAATCGAACCGAACGCCGGGGAATTGAAAGCCTTTGCCTCCACCGGGATGCGAAACATCCTTCCCGCGAACCCGGTTTCGATCGGCGTTTTCCACATGATAGGGATATGATACCATAGCAGCTCGATCAACAGGCTGGCTCAGCAAGCCGTGCGCTTTTCAGCGCGGCCCCGGCGATTCCGCAGACAGGTGAAACCGTGACGCAAAACCCGCAGCCCTTGAAAAAAGTCATGCTGCTGTTCCCCCCGGAATGGGTTCCCACAGCGCCTTACCTGGCCCTGCCCAGCCTCACCGCCGTGCTCAGGCAGAACGGCATCGAAGTTGTGCAGAAAGACGTCAACGTCGAGATGTACGACCACTTTTTTTCCCGCAATTATCTGGAGTTCGTTGCCGGGCGCATCCGCAACCAGATCAAGGAGCTCAACGCGAAAAAGTGGACCGGTCTCACAGACCAGGAGACCGATCTGCTGCGCATGCTGAAGGACTACACCCGCATCGATCTTGAGCACCACATCCAGAAAGTGGAGCGCGCCAAGGTCATCATGCGCACCGAGGAATTCTACGAAATCGACAAGGCCGAATGGGCGCTCAACGCCTTCCGCGAAGTCATGGAATACATCTCCGTGGCCTATTTCCCGGCGAGCGTGCAATTCTATCCCGTCGAGAGCAATCTCAACGTCTACCGGCCCTGGGTGTCCGCGGATCTCTTGAAAGCGCCGCACGACGACAAGGTGAACGTCTACGCCGACGTCTGCCGCCAGCTGGTGTTCCAGTACCTCGAGAATGAGAAGCCCGACGTCATCGGCATCTCCATCGGCACGCCGGTGCAGCTCATGTCCGGCATCACGTTTTCCACCCTCATCAAGAAACACTACCCGCACATTCACGTGACGGTGGGAGGCAATGTCGTCACCCGGCTCAAGGATCAGCTGCCCAAACGTGAAGAGTTCTGGGGCAGCGCCTTCGATTCCATGATCACCTACGAAGGCGAGCACGCGATGGTGCGGCTGGTCGAGGCGTTGTCCGGAAGAAGGCCCATATCCGAAGTGCCCAACCTCATCTACAAGGATGAGGCCGGTCAGTTGCACGTCAACGAATTGCATCAGGAACGCGTGAGCGAGCTGCCCATCCCCGATTTCGACGGGCTGCCCTGGGACAAGTACTTCGCCCCGGAAAAAATCGTCCCCTACCTGGGCACGCGCGGCTGCTACTGGGGCAAATGCACCTTCTGCGATCACGGCGCGGGTTACATCGATCAGTTCCGCGCCAAGCACGCCGACCAGATCGTGCGCGAGCTGGCCGAGCTGCGCGACAAATATCAGGCCAAACACTTTCTGTTCACCGACGAGTCGTTCCCGCCGGCGCTGTTCGTCAAGCTGCCGCCCATGATGATCGAGGCCAAGCTCGACATCTACTGGACCACGCTCATCCGATTCGAATCGAGCCTGCTGGAGCCCGAGTTGTGGGACAAGGCCGCCGAGTCCGGCTGCCGTTCGCTGTATTTCGGCCTGGAGTCCGCCAACGAGCGCATCATCAAGCTGGTCAAAAAGGATACGGATATACAGGCGGCGATCAAGAATCTCAACGAGGCGCGGCGCGTGGGCATATGGAGCCACGTCATGGGCTTTTACGGCTTTCCCAGCGAGACGCCCGAAGAGGCCGAGGACACCCGCCGGTTTCTCCTCGACCACCAGGACATCATCCATTCGGTGGAGATGTACTTCTTCGTCCTGTACAACAACGCGCCGATCTTCAACGCCGCCGATGAGTACAAAATCAACGTGAAGGAAATCCCCGAGCACGACCTGGCGCTGGATTACTACTACACCCCCGAATCCGGCCAGACCACCGAAGAGGCGATGAAGCGTTACGAAAGCTTCTACCAGAACGACTTCGGCCCCTGGGCGCTGAGGATCAACGCCCGCGAGCACGTCTACCTGTACATCACCCACTTCGGCACCAACAACCTGCCCGACATCTACGTCAAGAACCAGACCGAAGACCACCGCGAGCTGGCCCCGGAAGTGATGATGTAGATTGCCACTCCCTTCCTCTCACGATTGACACGTAACAACTGAAAGCAGTCAAGGAACCTTGTGTCAGGAAGTGTGACTGTCAGACTGAGACTGTGAAGCATGACTCCGCGCACCCTTCGACCCTGCTTGTCCTGAGCTGTCGTCCTGAGCCTGTCGAAGGACGAAGGGCTCAGGGTGACCTTCGCCAAGTGCATGCTTCGCGTTCATGCCCAAGGACTTGTTTTCGGCAGGGCGGCAGGGCAGGGCGCGCCGGTCTCACAGTCTCACCGCGCAGGATGAGCGTCGAATATCCGAATGGATTGAGGTGATTCTTTAAATCCGGGGTCTGAGGAAATGCCGGGCAAGCTGCCTGGCTCAATGGATTTTGCGCTGGAAATCGCGGATCATCGGCCGCGGCGCGCCGCGTTTCTCTTCTGCGGGCGGGTGCGGCGGGGCTTCATCGGGTTTGGAGACTTCTTTCTTCTCGGCCAGGAACACCGCAAGCTCCGGGTTGACGTAGTTTTCCGGGCACATCTTCAGATGCTGCCTGAAGAACGGCATGTTCACGACCGGATCGTTGTACAGGCATTCCAGGCCGTAATGCGAAAACAGGCCCTGTATGGGCCTCGGCGCCACCAGAAACAGGATGCCCTCCGGCAAGAGCACGTCCACCAGCGCCTTGAGCATGCTCTCGCAGGCTTCCCGGTCCTGGAAATACATGAACGGGATCCATTTGAACACCAGACCGTATTTTTCCTTGTACACTTCCTGGATGTTGTCCCGCTCCGGCAGGAAGGACACTTTTTTCAGATTGTCGAGCTGCTTGCGCTTGGCGCCGTAATTCCACAACAGGCAGGCGTTTTTCTGCGCGAATTCCGGATCGCTGAACAGCACCGTGTATTCCCGTTCGTGCGTGCAGTCCACGCAGCCGGCGATGACCGTGTCGAAGGTGTGGATGAGGACCTTCTCCACCTTTTCCAGTTTGGCCGGCATGCCCGGCGACATTTCCATGTAATAGAAAATCTGATCCAGCACCATCGGCTGCAGCGCCGATTCGTCGATTTCCTGCGCCCCTTCCGGGTAGAAGGGCACCGTGTGCAGCGCCTTGACCGGGTCCACCTGCGGCGGGAACCCGTTGAAGAACCATTTCCAGTCGAAGGGAACCTTTTCCGGCGGCCGCGGCGTGTTGGTCTGCGGTTTGATGGGCCAGGCCGGGTAGAACGGCACCTCGCGCAGCTTTGGGCCGTCCAGCAGTTCGAATTCGTTGGTCCGCACCACCAGCTCCCGCTGGCACGACGGCTTGCCCCCCAGCTCGCGGTTGACGTACGGGATCGGCACCGGGTCGTTGAGCACCGTCACTTTGTACAGCAGGCCGTCCTGGATGGTGAGCGTCAGTTCGTGCGTGGCGCTGAAATAGCGCCAGGGCGGGTTGGGTTTCGGCGTCCATTCGATCTGGTGCGAGGTGTCCGCGTTCATGAAGATCTTGTAGATGTCCTGATCCGCCGTGCCTTCGGGCCCTTTGGGCGTGAAAAAAGCGCAGAAAATGTTGAACGCTTCTTTCGAGGGGTAGGTGGGAAGCCCCCGGTAGCGCAAAGGCGCCAGCGTTTTGCTGCGCGACTGATCCTCGTGCAGCCCCCAGATGTACTCGAAACACGCGCCGCCGCTGCCCGGCAGCGTCGATTGAAACAACTCCACCACCGGGATCAGGTCCAGATCCTCCCAGTTCACCGAAAACAGAAAGCTCATGAACAGCTTTTTGTCGTCGAATGCGCCATCGCCCAGGGCGTACAGGCTGTCCTTGGTCAAATGGATCTCGTACTTGCCCTCGCCCTTGGGCACGATGTTGTTGTCGTTGTAAAAATACTTCACTTCCGAAAACGGCACCCGCCAGGCCTCGGCGGCCTTTTTGCGCAGATCGTCTAGTTGCATCTCCTGCCAGCCCGGCTGCCCCTTGATGTCGATCTCGGTCTTGAAAGACTTGGCCCGCGGCACCAGGCCGATCCACTGCTTGGAATCGAGCTGCATCCGCACCCGGTTGAGACGGAGTCCACCGAACTCCGCATCCTGAACCCAGTCGCTTTCGTTGAGCGGTTCGCCCTCCGGGTCCGTGGTGAGAAACCGCATCCCCTCGGGCGAATAAAACGCCTTGTGCCCGGTGGGGTACTTCTTGATGCGGGTCGCCGCCGCTCCCGGCTGCTCTCCCAGGTGCCAGTACGTGGCGCCGTCCAGGGTGCTGCTGTTGAGTTCGGACTGGCAGGCCTTGAGCGCCTCGGCGGCGGACTTGCTGGAATCGAACGAAAGCGTGTGCGGACGGTCGAGAATGGATACGAGCTTATCGAGATCGGACATAAGAGTGGGTTCGCGTTTCAGGGGGAAAACAAAGATGGATTATAAAAAGCACATCCCGTCGATGTCAATGCCTGCCTGCCGATTGCGGATATTCAAAAACTGATTGATATTCCATAAAAAACAAACACATTAAAATTCGGATGCGCTATAATGGGTGCCGGTCCATCCCTTGGGCCTCATGTTGACACCTCTCTTTCCGGGCAATATAATTCGATATCATTCACTTTCTACAACAAGATCAGGCCGCCGCAGCGTTTTGTTCGCCGGGTCTTTCTTCATCTTCGGGGTCCCAGCGTGTCTGTGTCCCTTCCGATGACAACCTCTCTTTTAAGTGATTGCCCGATGGAAGACGGAAGAAAATACGAAAAACTCGGTTACGCCTCGCTGGAAAAAAACGATTTGAAAGAAGCGGAATCCCATTTTCTCAAGGCCCTCAAGTTCATGCATCAGTCGGGCGACGAAACCGGCCAGGCCTATGTGCTCGGCAACCTGGGGAATATCTGTTTTCAGAGCCGCAAGCTGGACAAGGCGGAGGACTACTATTCCCAGTCTTTGGCGCTGATGGAAAAAGTGGAGGATCTGAAAGGCATCGAAAGCTCCCTCGGCAACCTGGGTTCGGTGTATCTGTACAAAGGCAGCCTGGACAAGGCCGAGGAAAATTACCACAAAGCCTTGCAGCTCATGGTCAAGGCGAACGACACCGGCGGCCAGGCGGTCTATTATGAGTACCTCGGCAACGTTCACATGCAGAAAGAGGAATTCGACACCGCGAAGGATTACTTCCAGAAGGCGCATGCGAGCCTGGACCCGGAAAAAGACAAGGAGCGGATCGACGCGCTCAACGATAAAGTCGAATCCATCCAGAAGAACACCCGCTATCTCGCGCAGCAGGAGACCGCGCTGCTCAAGACCATCAACTCTCTGGCGCAATCCGGCGACAAAAAAGAATTGCTGGCCCGCTATCAGGAGCTTGAGGAGATCTATTTCAAATCCGCCCGAATGGACAAGGTCGCCGAGACCATAGAAAAATCCATCGCCCTTTATGAAGAACTGGGGGACACCCAGTCCGCCGGCATCTGTTACGGCAATCTGGGCGGAGCCTGCCTGCAACTGGCGCAGAAAGGCGGCCCGGAATACCTCGACAGCGCCGAGGAAAATTTCCGCAAGGCCTTGAAGATCGTTCAGGAAGGCAAGGACCAGCGCCGTCAGTCCTACCTTCTGGGCAGCCTCGGCAACATATGCCTGCACAAGAAAAACCTCGATCAGGCGCTGGAGTACTACGAAGATTCCCGCAAAATCATGAGCGCCCTGGGCGATGCGTTGGGCGAGGCGCGCAGTTTTGCCAACCTCGGGCAGGTGCGCACCCTTAAGGAAGAGTGGGAGCCCGCGCTGGAGTTGTATCGGCAGTCGCTCGAGATCATGGAGAAGCTGGAAAACCGTCCCGGCATGGCGCAGCAGTGCGAGGCCATCGGCGACATCCTGATGAAAAAAGAGGAATACAGGGACGCCGAGTCCTATTTCATCCGCGCCAACTCCCTGTACGACGCCATGAAAGACAGCCGCAGCACCCAGCAGGTGCAGGACAAGCTCGTCTACATCATGGCGCAGCCCAAATACCTGTCCCAGAGGCAGGAAGACATCGCCTCCCTGCTGGAAAGCCCGGACGTCGAAAAGGACCCCGCCGCAAAGATGAGCCTCATGACCGAGCTGGCCAACGTGCATTTCATGGCGGGGCAGCTCGATGAAGCCGTCGCTGCGTTTGAAAAAGCCCTCGCCCTGCCGGAAATGTCCAAGGACGAAGGCGTGAAGGCCGCCGTTCTGGAGAGCCTTGCCGGAGTCCTGCAGGAGAAAAAGGAATATCAAAAAGCCGGTGAGTCCTACGGCCAGGCGATCGCCATCAAGGAAAAGCTCGGCGACAGGCAGGGGCTGGGCGAACTCTACCGCAGCCGGGCGAAGATGTTCGTCCAGCTCAATAAATTTGATGCCGCCGAAAAGTGGATGAAAAAATCCATCGCCTTCCATGAAGGGCAGGGCGACAGCCGCGGTCAGGTCGAAGATCACCGCAGTCTGGGGGACATGTGTCTCAACAAGACCGATTTTGCCGGCGCGGAACGCAATTACCTGGAGGCGCTCAAGCTCGACGAGCAGGCAGGCAACCGGGTGGAGATGAGCGAAGACCACAGGAACCTGTATGCGCTGTACGTGCAGAAGGAGGACTGGGGCCGGGCGGAGCAGTACGCCCTGAAGGCTCTTGAAATTGCCGAGGAAAGCAAAAACCTGCGTGCCGCCTGCTACGATTGCCGCAATCTGGCAAACATCTATTCAGAGAAGAAAGACCGGCCGAATCAGCAGTCCTATCTTGAGAAAGCCCTGGAGTTCGCAAGGGCGCTCAAAGACGACAAGGAAATCAGCATCGATCTCAGAAGCCTCGGCCAGTATTTTCTGGAACGTGGATATAAAGAAAAAGCCGAAACCAGATATCAGGAATCTTTCGATATTGTCGAAAGGAATAAAGACAAGCAGGGAATGGCTGAGGATTACCGCAACCTCGCCAACCTGAGTTTCAGCAACGGCGACCGGGTCAAGGCCAAACAACTGTATCTCAAGGCATTGGCTCTGACGCGGGAAATAGGAGATAAAATCGGATGCGCTCAGGATCTGACCTATCTGGGGAACCTCCATTTCAAGGAGATCCAATTTGAGGAGGGGGAGTCCTACTTCGACCAGGCTGCGGAAACGTTTGCCGAAGCCAGGGCCCTTTCGCATCAGATCCAGTTGCTTTTAACCGTGGCTCGCATGGAAATCCTGCTCAGCAGGAAGGACCCGGGGGAGAAATACCTCGAAAATGCCCGTGCGGTGGCCAAAGAGCTGGGCGACCCCGAGCATTTCATGAAGATGATCCAGGAAATCGACAAGCTGAAAGATGCTGTCGATAAAAAATAGGCAGTCCGAACAAAAGCCGGTCAGGCTGTCCGGCACAAGTCTCTGAATTGAGGGCGGGATCGTGATTCCGGATTTTTAGTGAGAAATTAGGAATTGTGATAAGGGGCTGTGATCCATATTGTGGATTTTGAGATCAAGGCCAGTGGGTTCCCGCCCGATGTGTCTGAAAAACCTTTCTATCGCACTGTTTTTTTGTAAAAACTTTAGGCAAATCAAATAGTTGTTGGCAAATGGGATCGCAGTAGAAAAAATCTCTCCTCGCGTGCCGAAGAGGCGGGAAAATTCAAAGTTTTTCCCCAGTTTTTCCCCAAAAAAAATGATGGGTTTGTCTTGACAATGGCTTTGAAGTTACATATAACTTACTCCATCTAGGGTAAAAAGACGCCGGGAAAACTTAATATCGATCCTTGCACGCTGACCGCTTTATCTTAATAGAAATGGGCAGATGAAAGTTACCTACAGCCCGCAATTGATGGAAGAAGCCGTATTCAGGCACCTGAACCACCATGAGCGTTCCGGGTTCCGTGCCGATTATGATGAATACCATTCCCTTGCGGACCCCATATACGAACTCCCCGAGGACGACCGCGAAGAGGCGTTTGAGAAAGTAAACCGCCTGTTCTTCATAGAGAAGCTGAAACTCGGGGAACATGTGCTGCGAGCCTTAGAGGCGGTTGGCCTGATTCCAAAGAGTCAGCGCTCCGTTGGCCGCAATAAGGCTCCTCAATCCCACCAGTTGCAGGATCCATCAGCGGAAGAAACGTCCGGCGAAACCCTAGAAGAAGACGCTTCTTCCCCGGAAGCATCCCAAGGCGAAACCCTAGAAAGCACTCCCACCGAGCAGGATCAGCCTGTCCCCACCCAAGAAGACGCTTCCGAAGTTTCAGATCAGCCCCAAGACGACATCGATGAAGGCGAGATCGCCTACGATCTGGCGCGTGACTTTGAAGAACGAATTCAGGAGGTCACGGTCAAACGGGCGATCAACAAGGTTGATGAAGGTTCGAATGTTCTGGCGCGAACCTCCAACAAGCCCATCATCGAGATGCGGGTTCTGGCGAGCCGTTTCAGCAATCCTGAGGAAGTCCAGGAGCTGGATGCGTTTCTCATCCACGAGTTCATGCATGCGAAGGATATGGTCGATCCTGAGTTTGACTACGAGGATTCCTTCATTCCCGGTAATCCGTCGGTCAAGAACATGATCACCGCACGCTTCCGCCTGTTGTGGAACGTTTATGTGGATGCGCGATTGGCCAGAATGGGCGTTGTGTCCGTTATGTCCAAAGAATCCCGCTACCGCGAATTCGACAACTTTTACCGCAAAATTCCGGATGGTCAGCGTAAGGGTATCTTCGAAGGCTTGTGGCGCACCGAAGTGTTCACCCATGAGGAATTGTTGTCGATGGCCACCGATCTGGACACGCTGATGGCCAAGTATGTTGATGAAGCGGAGTTGGCGGAAGAGGAGAGAGACTATATCCATTTGCAGGGATCCCCGTGCCCGTTGTGCAAGTTTCCCACTTACAACTGGGTGGACGATCCCGAGAGTATCTGCGATGAAATGGTCATCGAGGCCATCCAGATTGATTTTCCCGACTGGGAAAGCAAGGACGGGGCCTGTGACCGTTGCATCGAAGTGTATGAGTTGAGGGCCGGAGTCGGTTGATCCGGCCGATCATGTTAATTCGTGACCCACGAATGTGAGTTATAAGTGAAACGACTATTTCAAGAAGGGAGGGTATTTTCGAAGGCATACAGGAAGTGTGCTGTTGTAAACAGAGCTCAAACATTAATTCCATTGGCTGTATTTGAAAAAAGCCAAAAGGGAGGGCAAGTTTTATGAGGTTAAACAGAAGGAAATTCTTGCAGGTGAGTGCTGGTGTAGCGACAGCTATGGCCCTTTCCAGCAAGAAGGTAGGAGCTCAGTTAAAGCCCGTAGTGAAGGTAGGAAACCCGTTGGAATCCTATCCCGACCGGCGTTGGGAGGAAGTGTACCGCGATCAGTACAAGTATGAGCGGTCTTTCACCTACTGCTGTTCGCCCAACGACACCCATCAGTGCCGCGTACGCGGATTCGTTCGTAACGGCATCCTGATGCGTATCGAGCAGAACTACGATCATCACAAAGTCCGCGACCTTTACGGCAACCAGGCCGACGCAGCGTGGAACCCGCGCATGTGTCTGCGTGGCATGACCTATCCCCGCCGGGCGTACGGACCTTATCGGAACAAGTATCCGATGATCCGCGTCGGCTGGAAACAGTGGGCGGACGACGGTTTTCCGTTTCTGGATAAAGAAAACCGCGAAAAATATAAGTTCACCAGCCGGGGCACGGACGAGTTCGTCCGTTTGACCTGGGATCAGACCTTCACCTATCTGGCGAAAGGCCACGTGGCCGTTGCAAAAGCATACAGCGGCGCCCGCGGTGCCCAGCGCCTGAAGAACGAAGGTTATCAGCCTGAAATGATCGAAGCGATGGGCGGTTCCGGCCCGCGTACTTTCAAGTACCGCGGCGGCATGGGACTTCTCGGCGTTATCGGCAAGTACGGCATTTACCGCCTGGGCAACCAGGTGGCCCTTCTGGACTCGATCATTCGGGGCCGGGGACCGGGACAGGTATTGGGCGGCCGCGCATGGTCGAACTACACCTGGCACGGCGACCAGGCGCCGGGGCATTCCTGGACGCACGGAATGCAGACCTCCGACATCGACTTCGCCGACCACCGGTATGCGAAGATGACGATTCAGTGGGGTAAGAACCTGATCGAGAACAAGATGCCGGAAGCCCACTGGTACACGGAGATCATGGAACGCGGCGGCACGCTCGTTGCGATCGCTCCGGAGTACAACCCGCCGGCAACCAAGGCGGACTACTGGGTTCCGGTGCGTGCGGGTCTTTCGGACATCTCCATCTTTCTGGGCTGTGCGAAGATCATCATGGAAGAAGGTCTGGTCGATGTGGACTACGTTAAGGAGTACACCGACATGCCGCTTCTGGTGCGAACGGACAACCTGATCCGTCTGCATCCGGACGATTTCATCCCCGGCTACAAGGCTCAGGCCCTGCCGAAGGATGGAGCGACCACGAAGTGGATGGCCAACTTCAACCGTGACAAGATGCCCGATTTCGTCGTGTGGGATACCAACTCGGACAAACCGGTTGCGATCAACCGCGAAGACATCGGCGCGAAGATGAAGAAGAAAAACATCGATCCTGCACTGGACGGTGTTTATGACATCAAGCTCGTGAGCGGCAAGACGATCACCGTCATGCCTCTGTACGAGATGTACAAAGTACATCTGAAAGACTACGATCTGGATACCGTCAATCAGATCAGTCACGCCCCGCGTGATCTCGTGCTTCGTGTTGCCCGCGACATCGGCACCATCAAGCCGGTTGAGATCCACTACGGGGAAGGCATCAACCATTACTTCCACGCCACGATGCACAACCGGGCTTCTTATGTGCCCCTGATGCTGACCGGTAACGTAGGCCCGAAAGGCTCCGGTTCCCACACCTGGGCGGGCAACTACAAAGCCGGCAACTACCAGGGTTCCCACTGGTCAGGACCTGGTTTCGCCGCGATGGTCGCGGAAGATCCCTTCAACACCGTTCTCGATCCGGCCAAGAACATCGACTGGAAGAACGTCAAGGGTTACCTGAAGGGTGAGGAAGTCGGATACTGGGCGCACCGCGATAAAGCGCTGGTCGTCAATACCCCGCGGTATGGACGGAAAGTGTTCACCGGCCGCACCCATATGCCGACGCCCACTAAGCTTGTTTGGTTCGTTAACGTCAACGTCATCAACAACGCGAAGTGGTTCTACGAGCTGGTGTTCAACACCAACAACAACGTCGACATGATCGTGGCTCAGGACATCGAGTTCACCGGATCCTGCGAGTACTCGGACATCGTTTTGGCGCCGAACTCCTGGGCGGAATTCGAGTCTTACGAGATCACGTCCGCGTGTTCGAACCCGTTCCATCAGATCTGGGGCGGCACCGGCATCAAGCCGATCTTCGACACCATCGACGACAACCTGATGCATCGTGAATTCTCCAAGCGTCTGGCGGAAGTCACCGGTGACAAGCGGTTTGCCGATCATATGAAAGTATATGAAGGCGAAGCGCCCAACCGGACGAAAGCCATGATTCGCCGGGTATTCACTACCTCCACCACGGGTATGGGCTACAACATCGACGACATCATCAACGGCAAGTACGGTGAGCCGGGATGTTGTTTGATGCTGTACCGGACCTATCCGCGGTCTCCGTTCTGGGAGATGTTCACGGAGTCGAAGCCTTTCTACACTCCGAACGGCCGCATCCAGTTCTACAATGACGAACCGGAAGCGATCGAGTGGGGCGAAAACTTCATCGTCCATCGTGAAGGACCTGAAGCGACGCCTTATCTGCCGAACGTGATCGTGTCCACCAACCCCTACATCCGGCCGGACGACTACGGCATTCCGGAAGACGAGCAGGATCCGGATCTGCGCCACGTCCGTAACATCAAGAAGCCCTGGTCCGCAGTGCGTACGACCAAGAACTTCTTGTGGGAGAAGGGGTACCGGTTCTACTGCGTCACTCCGAAATCCAGACATACCGCGCATTCTTCCTGGGCCACCACGGACTGGAATATGATCTGGAACAACAACTTCGGCGATCCTTACCGCATGGATAAGCGTTCTCCGGGTGTTGGTGAGTGGCAGGTGCACATGAACCCGTTCCTGTGTAAAGACCTGGGTATCAACGACGGTGACTATGTATACTGCGACGCGAATCCCGCTGACCGGCCGTACATGGGTTGGAAACCGTCGGATCCGAGGTACAAAGTGGCACGGCTCATGCTGCGGGCGAAGTACAACCCGGCATATCCGTACCATACCACCATGATGAAACACGCCACGTGGACCGGCACCGAGCGTACCGTCAAGGCCCATGAAGAACGCCCCGACGGCCGCGCCATGTCGATGACCACTCCGTATCAGTCCAACTTCCGGTACGGCGGTCAGCAGTCCATCACGCGGTCCTGGTTGATGCCCATGCATCAGACGGACAGTCTGTTCCATAAGGCAAAAACCAAGATGAAGTTCCTCCACGGTTACGAAGCGGATAACCATGCGATCAACGCAGTTCCGAAAGAGACGCTGGTTAAATTCTCCAAGGCCGAGGATGGTGGTCTCCATGGTAAAGGACTGTGGGAGCCCGTGCGAACGGGTTACACCCCGGAGTCACCGTTGAAAGACCGATTCGCGGAAATGTACCTTGCAGGTCAGTACGTCCGCGTGAAGATTTAAATCTGGTGTTGGCGGGCTTCCCTTGTGGGGAGCCCGCCGCATCCGGTATTTAACGGAACTGAACACACAGTAAGCTAAGGAGGTACGATAATGCCTGAAGTCTATAACTGGCAACTGGGCCGGATGTCTACTTACGTATACGAAGAGAAGCATCCGAAAGAGCAGTTTACGTTCGTGTTCAACACGAACCGCTGCATTGCTTGTCAGACGTGTACGATGGCCCATAAATCCACCTGGACCTTCTCCAAGGGCCAGGAGTATATGTGGTGGAACAACGTTGAAACGAAGCCTTACGGCGGTTACCCGCAGTTCTGGGATTGGAAGATCTTGAAGATGCTTGAGCAGTCCAATCCGGGTCAGAACGTGTGGAACGTCCGCAAGACTTCCAACAAGGCGATCCACGGCGTGTACGAAGGCGTGACGATTTTCGAAGCGCCTGCCAAGATCGGTTTGAACCAGCAAGCGATCGGTTACGTACCGACGGACGAAGAGTGGCGCTTCCCGAACTTCGGCGAAGACACCGCTCACGGCCGCGAGTTCACGCAGTCCCGCGAAGGCACCTTCGGCGGCGACAACGGAACGCGTTCGGTGCTGCCCGAGCACAAAATCTGGTTTTTCTATGTCCAGCGCATCTGCAACCACTGCACGTATCCGGGCTGTCTGGCGGCGTGTCCCCGTAAGGCGATCTACAAGCGCCAGGAGGACGGCATCGTTCTGATCGACCAGTCGCGCTGCCGTGGTTACAAAAAGTGCGTTGAGCAGTGTCCTTACAAAAAGCCGATGTTCCGCGGCACGACGCGGATCTCCGAGAAATGCATCGCCTGTTACCCGAGGATCGAAGGACTGGATCCGTTGACGGAAGGCGATCAGATGGAGACCCGCTGCATGGCCGCCTGTGTCGGCAAGATTCGCCTTCAGGGTCTGGTGAAGATAGGCAGCAACGGCGAATGGGCGCACGATCCCGAGAATCCGCAGTATTACATGATCCGGGACCGCAAAGTCGCACTGCCGCTGTATCCGCAGCTGGGCACCGAGCCGAACGGTTACTACGTACCGTCGCGGCACGTTCCCAGGGCCTATTCACAGCAGATGTTCGGACCGGGCGTCGACCATGCGATCGATCAGTACATGGTTCCGGACCGGGATCTGCTGGGCGTCCTTCAGCTCTTTAGGACGACACAGCGCATCATCTTCAAATGGAAACGTGAGCCGGGTCCGAAGATCTTCGAGACCAACATTCACGGCAAGAAGTTTGAGATGTACAACGACACGATCATCGGGTTCAACCGGAAAGGAAAGGAAGTCATCCGCGTGACGGTTGAAGAGCCTTTCTACGTCCGGCCCGAGGAGCATGTCGGCGCCATCTAAGGAGTGAAGTGAAGGCGAAAGCCCTTAACCGGGACTCGCTTGAAGCAAGAGCTCATCCTGCAACGCCGGGGCAGGGAGATTCCACTCCCTGCTCCGGATTGCGGGTAACCTTCGGGGATTTTGGAGATTATCGAATATGGCGAACGTGACTCAAGCATCGGATCCCATGTTGGCGAAACTTGGGGAAACCGGCACTCTTGAAGAACTGAAAGAACAGAGAATATCCCTAAACCTCGCGCGAGGACGGATATACGATATTCTTTCACGTGCCTTGAGTTATCCCTGGAATCGCAAGTTTTTCCGTCCCAAATCTTTACTCGAACCCATGGATATCGCCCTTGTGGACGAGGACGATTGGAAGCAGGTTGAATCCATTGTGAGCGGATTCAGCAAATACCTGCCGAAAATGACCGTCCAGCAGGTGCAGAAAGAGTACATCCACGTTTTCGGGCATGCGGTTTCTATGGAGTGTCCTCCATACGAAATGCAGTATGGTACGGAAGGCGGGATCCAGTCCCAGACGGACGTATTGATCCAGCTGGGCGGCTTTTTTGAAACCTTCGGTTTCGAATTGCCGAGGAAACGTTCGAAGGAACGCCTGGACCATATTTCGATTGAACTGGCCTTCATGTATTACATGTGCTTCAGGACTGCATATGGAATCCAGAACGGTCATGACGAGCGAAAGATCGGAGTCCTGCTCAGCAGCATGAAGAAATTCATGCGCAACCATGTTGGACGCTGGGCTCCTTTGTTTTGCATCTTCACGTCCCGCAAGGCGGAACGCGGACTGTACAAGGACATCGTCGATATCCTGTCGATTTTTCTCAGGAACGAAAACACGCTTCTGGACATCCAGCCGATCAAGGTGGAAGAACCGGAATTCCGTTCTTTGTCCTACAGTATGGAAAACGATCTGATTGCAAATGCTCCTGCGGAATGCGAACCCCGTTAGCGGGCTTTTCCTCGATTGACTTGATTAATCTGTTTGCTAACGAGGAGAGAATACTGTGAAGAAGACGTATCTACTCATTTTAATTTCAGCTTTGATGCTCGGTCTGTTTGCGTCCAGCGCTGGCGCGGCCACGATCAAGGCATTGAAAGTTCAGGGCGAAATCCCCATTGATCCGACCGATCCTTTCTGGTCCAATTACGGTCCCACCAAGGGCAAACACGTGGTCATCGATCTGGATCCGCAGATGATCACCAATCCCATGTGGCCGAATCCCGCGACCAAGTGGGTCAATGTGAAAGCCGCCACCAATGGCAAGGAAATCGCAATCCGGGTTTCCTGGACCGATCCCACAAGAAACGACATCATGGTGCAGTCCCAGCAGTACAGGGACCAGGGTGCGATCATGTTTCCTGTGAACCAGACCGGTGAAGAGCCTCCGTTCACCATGGGTGGTGACGGCGAGCGGGTCAACATCTGGCAGTGGAAAGCGACCTGGAATAAAGAAGGCGCAGGGAAAACCGGTAACAAGGGAATGCTGGACATGGAAGATCAGTACAAGTACATGGCCATGGGTTCCGGCAGTTACTACATGTATGAGCCTGATGGTGCACTCAAAGGTCTCGACACCCAGCACGCTTCCGGCAGCAAGTCCAAGCGGAACGCGGCCGGCATCGAGTCCGGCGGAGCCAGCGACATCTCCAAGCGCAGCACCTACGTCGATTTCGGCATGGGTAAAGACGAGGGCGTGTTCAATCCCGGTCGTGCTACCGGTAACATCCTCTCCGAAGCATCCATGCGCGTATCGCCTGTTGAAGACCTGAATGCCGAAGGGTTCAGCACGCTGACCACTCAGGCGAATCAGGATGTGGACGGTGAAGGCAACTGGAGCAATGACCGCTGGGGCGTAGTCTACAAACGCGCTCTCAAAACCGATGACCAGAACGACACTCAGTTTTCGAGTGGCAAAACCCCGATCGCATTCGCGATCTGGAACGGTCAGAACAAAGAAAGAAACGGTCAGAAAGGCGTCACCCAGTGGCATGAGCTGCAGTACTGAGCTTTTTTCCTTGTGACCGATTGAGTTTTAAAAATCCGGGGCGGTCTGCTTTGCAGGCCGTCCCGGTTTTTTTTGCCTGCCCCCTCCCGCCCCATCTCCCCGGAAAAATTATGAGATTTTTGAGTCATTATTAAAAACCCGGCTCAAAAATCACGCATCTAAAAAAAAGAGCAAATCTTAATTTATTGATAATCCTGCCCGTTGGTTTCACGCTGCTGTCAGCCTATCAGTAAATTGCTTGGGCCGCCTCGTCGGCCGGGGAGAAGACCCTTAGACCCAGACTTGACCGGAACAGCCCGGATTGAGTGCGGGAGGAAGAACATGTTCGTATTCGACCCCATGACGCAGGGACTGGAACTCCTTGCTCAAAGGGATCTGCAAAGGGCGGAATATCTCTTTTTGAGGATCATCAACGATCCCTATGCCCAAAGAGAGGAGCTGAAAAAAGCCAGAAGCTTCCTGAAGGACATCCGCGCCTGCCAGACCGGCGACAAGATCCTCGATTTCGATCTCTACCGCCAGCTCGCGAAAAAGACGGACGTTTCCCTGGAAAACGTCAATGGCTTGCTCGAAGAGCTGTATTTCCTTCCCATCCAGACCTACAGGGAAATCGATGAGGCCTTAAACGAACGCATCCCCGACGTCATCAGCCGTCTGAAACAGCTGAAAATCCGTGATATCGTCGCCCGCGACGAATTGTTCGAAAAGATCGAGCAAGTGGGCGTGCAGAAAATCAAAAGCCGGATTCAGGATGCAGCCGAAGGCGGCGAACCGGCTACCCAGTTTGAACCTTTCCGCTGGAAAACCATCTACCGGAAATTCATCGAGCAGATCAATCCCATCCTGCTCGAAAGGCATCTGGAGCTTCTGGAGTACATCCTGGAGACCGAGGAGATGGAGCTTCTCGAAGATCCCAAGCTCAACATCCTCACCCCCAAATACCGGTGGATCATCGAGTCCACCTTGAAAATCAAATGGTATCTGCTGCGCAGCTATTTTTTCAAGGCCAAGTCCGAAATCCAGGCCCAGTTCAGGAAGAAAGAGGGCACGCGCAAGTACTGGGAGGAAGTCAAGTACAAGAAGATCCGGATTTTTGAGGAATGCGGTTTCACCGAGCAAAGCATTCAAAAGTTCTTATACATCGACAAGCTCAATTTCAAGACTCTGGAAGAGATCCACAAATTCGCCCGAAGTTACGATTTGAAGCTGATTCCCCGCGACGTGAGCCTGGCGCTGCGGGGAGTGCAAAAAGCCAAAGACCACATCAAAGAACGCGGCGGCTTTCTCATGGGCAGCCGCAAGGAGTTTCAGGATCAATTGATTGAGCTGGGTTTCACAAAAGAAAGCTCCTATAAGATCGCGCGTCAGGCCAAGCGGTCCAACAATCAGCAGATTTACGAAGCGTTCAATTCCGCTCTCAACGTGGCGCGGGAAGAGATCTACTGGTACCGCATCCCGGCCCAGTCCGAAAAAATCCGCAAAGACATCGAGGCCCAGTGCCTGAAGCACCTGAGCACCGTGCGTATCCATCTCTTCGAGCGCGGCCGCCTCAACAAACTGCTGCTCAAGGTCGGCAAATCCCTGATCCGCGACTACCTGATCCGCCTGTACGGTCCGGATGTGGTGGACCTGCACTGCTATTTCCGGCTGGAGACCATCCACCAGTACTACAAGCTCAAATTTTTCGAGTTCCACGCCGAAGGCGTTCCCAGCGTGTCCGAGCTGATCAAAATCAGCCGCAAAGACTTCAAACCCATCCTCATCGAGGGCTATCACGCCTTCATCAAAAAGAAACGGCTCACGATCCCTCAGGAACTGTTGGATGCGCACGCCAGTCACCGCTCCGTGCCGAACTGGGAAGACCCCCACACCACGCCCGAGGAGAAAATCCTGCTCAAGTTCTGGTTCCTCATGGACCACGGCGAGACCGTCAATCAGGGGCTGATCAAAAAAGGCGTGCTGATGCCGGGGACCGACCTTTGGGCCTATCTGAACAATCCCGGAGAGCAGTGCCGATCCTGAGCGGGGAGTCCCGCGGGGGGTATGGGAATCAGGGTTCCTGCGGGTGCAGCAGCCGGTTGAGCCGGTTCTGCATGTCCTTGAGCGGCATGAGGTCGCCTTTTTTGGATGCGGCGGCGATGCCCTGGCGGTACACCTCGATGGCCTCATCCAGCCTGTCCAGCTTTTCCAGGTTCTTGCCCAGAAGCAGATAGGCGGCGGAATAATCCTTGTTCTCGCGGATCACGGTCTCAAGCGGCGCCAGCGCCTCCTGCGGGCGCCCGGTTTCCAGGTAGATGGAGCCCAGCCCGAAATTGGCCACCTGATCGATGGGATCGATTTCCAGCACCTTCTTGAACATCTCGATTTTTCGCTCCCGCTCCTTTTGCGCTTCCGCGTCCTGCTGCTGCTTTTTCTTTTTCGCCATGTTCTGCTCGACCAGGCGTTCAAACTCGATGGCCGTGGCTTCCCCCTTTTCCATCTCCGCATCCTCGATGCGTCCCTGCTTCATGTAGTAGATCGAAAGGTTGGAGTGCGCCATGATTTCCTTGGGGTCGATCTCGACCAGCCGCTTCATCAACGCGATGGCCTCATCCAGCTTGTTCTGTTTGGAGAGAAACACGCCCAGCGCCTCGTAGGCCTGTGCGTGCTTGGGGTCGATGGCGATGGCTTCCCGAAGCAGGGCAATGGGCCGGTCGAGATCCTCTTCCTCTTTGTAGATGGCGAGCGCCTTTTCCAAAAGCCGCTTCGAATGGTCCGTGCGCGTGCGCGGCTGGTAAAACGGCAACAGGTGGGTCGTCACCTGGGTTTCCGTCTCGCCCAGCGTGACCGAAAGCGTCACGTCCGGGCTGCGGTGATCCTTTTGCACGTAGGCCAGGGCGATGTTCTTTCCCAAAGAGGGGGAAAATGTCGAGCTTTTGACCGTGCCGATCTTTTTATCCTTGAGCTTCACAACCGTATCGGGAGCGGGCAGGGGGCCGTCCTCGAGCACAAGCCCCATCAGCGCGAAATTGGGCGCCCCGTAGGTCTTGATGCGGGCGATCACCTCCTGGCCGATGTAGCAGCCCTTGTTGTAGCTCACCGAGCTGTGCTCCAGACCCGTTTCCGGCAGTACGTGGGAGTTGTCCATGTCTTTTCCGAACAGCGGAATCCCCGCCTCGATGCGAAGCACCTCCAGCGTTTCCCTGGAAATGGCGGATGCGCCGGTGTCCGCGGCCGATAGCGCTGAAATGAAGGAGTTTGCCCGTTCGGGCGAAACACCCACCACGAACCCTTCCTCCCCGGTCAGCGATTTGTTGATCACGATACCCGCGTCTTCTTCAAATCGGAAGGCCGCGATGCTGTTGGGTTTTTCCGGCAGCGCCGCGCTGCCCAGAGATTCCAGCACCAGGGCGCTCTTGGGGCCCTGCACCGCTACAAGAGTCAGCTCCACAGGCTCGATCACCACCTGCTCGCGAAACAGAAAGGAGTTGAGATGCGCGGTCAGAGCGTCCTTGAGCACCGCTTCCAGGAAGAACACCACCGCGTCTTCCCCTTGCCGGTGCAGCGAAAACGCGGCGATCAGCTTCGCCTTGCGGTCGGTGATGGCGCTGTTCTGCCCTTCGCCGACCGGCAGCTGCATGACGTCGTTGGTGGTCTGGGTTTGCAGGAAATCGAACACGTCCGCACCCGAGGCGCGCACGCAGCACCAGTCGTCCAGGGGGAAGTAGCCCCAGTTCTCACGGATACGCCGGTGCTCCTCCTCAAATTGCGGGTTCATGGCAAGAAATGAAAAAAGCGCATTCGGGCCGCAATGCGCTCACAAGGTGGATTCGTAAAAAAGGCGGAAACGCGAAGACTGCCCGTTCCCGCCGGGTGGAAGTGCGCCGCCGGAATGAAACGCGTCCGGCCGGAAAATCAGGCGATGGAAAACGACTCGCCGCAGCCGCAGGTGGACGAAGCGTTGGGGTTGACGAACACGAAACCCTTGCCCTGAAGCCCGTCCTGAAAATCCAGCTGCATGCCTTTCAGGTAGATCATGCTCTTGGCGTCCATGAAGACCTGAAACCCGTCTCCCTCAAGAATTGTGTCGCCTTTTTCCTGCGGGGTGAACTGAAGGTCGTAGGACAACCCCGAGCAGCCGCCGCCCTTGACACCCAGACGCAGACCGATTTCGGGTTTGCCTTCCGCCTTGATGAGACGTTTCACTTCCTCACAGGCTTTCGGGGTGATTTTGACAAAATCCGATGCAACGCTCATTGACGCCTCCTGCTGAAATGGTTTCAACCGCCGCTTGAGTTAAGATGGTTTCAACCGGCCGCGGATTCATATATTATACTCAAAAACCGAGTGAAGCGCCAACCCGCAGCCCGCCTGGAGTCCCGCTGTCCGGCCGCCGGATGTCATTTTAAGTCTATAAAAATCAATATCTTATTGTAATTCCGCTGGCGCGGCGCGCAGGCTTCCTCAGGCTGTGGAAAGAGCGGGAAAAGTTAAAAATCTTTTTAATGCATTTTGAATCCAATACCTAATAAAATGAAGCGCATACTCTCAAAAAGGAGAAACGAGGCGACATGATCAGCATTGAGAATTTAATCGGTTTGGTCAAAACCAAGATACCCGATGCCGAAGTCCAGGTCATGGACAAAACGGGCATGAAGGACCATTTCATCATCCATGTGACTTCCAAGGAATTCGAAAGCATGGATCTGATGTCCCGGCACCGCGCCGTCCAGGAGTCCCTCAACGAAGCCATGCAGGACGGGCGCATCCACGCAGCCGAGATCAAGACGGCCCTGCCGGGCTGAACCGGTCGATTCCCGCGTCACCCAATTCGATAAACTTTTTTTAAAGACTATATTCAGGAGAGCGAACATGTCCGACATCGAAAGTGAAATCAAGGAAGAAGTTGCGCAGAACAAGATTCTGATTTACGGCAAGGGCACCAAAAACGCGCCGCAGTGCGGTTTCACCGTGGAGACGATCCAGTTTTTCGCCAAGTACGGATATCCCTTCGAGGTGGTCAACGTGCTGGAAAACATGCCCAAGCGCGAAGCCTTGAACAAGATGACCAACTGGCCGACCCTCCCCAAGGTGTTCATCGACGGCAAGTTTTACGGCGACACCGACATTCTGGACGAGATGGAAGCCAAAGGGGAAGTGGAGCCTCTGCTCAAAGCCGCTTTCGGCGACTGAGCCTTACCGGCATCCGCGCAATTTTCCCCCAAACCCCGAGGTTTCTAAATGGCCAATGAATTGGAAGTCGGCGATAGGGCCCCTGCGTTCGAGCTCCCCGCCGTATACGGTTACAAGGCGGGAGCGACCAGCCCCTCCGCTGAAGAAAAGGTGATTGTCAAACTCAAGGACTTCCAGGATAAAAAATGGGTCGTGCTGGCGTTTTACGCCCAGGACAGCTCACCGGAAGACACCCGTCTGATGATCGGTTTCAACGAATGGAACCGCAAATTCAAGACCCGCGAAGTGGAAGTGCTGGGATGCAGCTGGAACGGGGTCAATTCCCACCAGCAGTTCATCGAAGTGTACCAGCTCGGTTTCACCCTGATCGCCGACGAATACAAGAAGACCACCGACGCCTACGGCGTCATCAAAGAGGTGGACGATCTCGGCACCATGGTGAAGGTGATCGACCGCACCACCTTCGTCATCGACAAGACCGGCATGATCCGCGCCGTCTGGCGCAACATCGAGGATCTCAGGGACCACCCGCGCGAAGTCTGGGATTTCATCCAGAAAGAAAAAACCGCGTAAGGAAGGATTTTCACCGGCCGGCGGCGTGCAGATCGGCTTCCATCGCGTTGTAGTTTGCAAGGATGGTCTCGCGGATCGATCCCAGAACGGCTTCCCCGTCGCCGGAATTGTTGTCGTCCAGCGTCACCGGCGGTGAGATGACGATGCGGATCGGGCCCGGCCGGATCCACATGCTCTTCTTCTTGATGATCCGTCCGCTGCCCACGATGGTGACCGGCAGCATCGGCGCTTTCGACCGCACCGCCAGAAGATGGCTGCCCTTCTTGAACGCCCCCAGAGTGCCGTCCGTCGAGCGCGTTCCCTCCGGAAACACCACCACCGAACAGCCCGATTTGATCTTGTCCACCGTCGTCAGAAAGGACTGGTAGGCTTTTTTGCGGTTTTCCCGCTCCACCGGGATGTAGCCCGCCGCCCGCATCGACCAGCCCAGAAACGGAATGCGGAACAGGCTGGCCTTGGCCACCCAGCGGATCTGCACCGGCAGGTAGCCCGCCAGCGCGAAAATGTCGAAATAGCTCTGGTGGTTGGCCACGAAGATCTGCGCCCGGTCGCGAAACACGTGCTCCAGGCCGCTCACCGCGATGGGAACGCCGCTTAAGCGGCAGAGCAGGCGCGCCCACAGGCTGGCCACGCGGTGGGAGAAATTGCCGGTGGAGTCGAACAGGCCCACCAGGACGCTGATGATCCCGAGCAGAATGGAGAGCAGGATGATCAGCAGCCAGAAGCGGACCGTGTCAAAAATGAGCCTGAGGGTTTTCAATGCGCTTTTATCCTGAGTTCAACCGGCTAACGCAGCGGTTCGCGGCGGCGGCGCTGCTGGCCCTGATGGGAATCGTTCCTTTTGAGGCCCTGGCCTGGGGGCCGAAAGGCCACCGCATCGTCGCGATTGTGGCGGACGCGAACCTCAAACCCGAGATCCGCGACAAATACCAGAAGGATTTTAACATACCGGATCTCGCCGCAATCGCAAATTGGGCGGATGCGGTCAAACGCCAGCGCGACGAGGGCCCCTGGCACTACCTCAACCTTCCCGAAGGCGAGCGCGCCTACCGGAAAAGACGTGACTGCCCGGACGGGCACTGCGTGCTGGAAAAAATCCTGGATTTTTCCCGCATCCTCGAAGAGACAGGACAAAGCCCGAGTGAGCGCAAAGAGGCGCTGATGTACCTCGTGCATTTCGTCGCCGACATCCACCAGCCCCTGCATCTGGGATATGCGGCAGACCGCGGCGGCAATGAAATCCCGGTTGAGTTTGAGGGAGAGCCCACCGATCTGCACGCGCTCTGGGATGAAGGGCTGATCGGCGCCGAGGATCTGGTACAATACGCCCGCGGTCTCAACGCCCGCATCACCGCATCGGATCGCGAGAAGTGGGCCGCTGTGTCCGTGACCGGCTGGGCGCAGGAGTCGCGCGCGGTCGTGCTCGATCACGTCTACCGCTTCGGAACTACGGGTGGGCGGCCTGACAAGACCTATGTCGAACAAAGCCGGGAGATCATCGCATTGCGGCTGAGCCAGGCGGGGGTCCGTCTGGCTCAATTACTGAACGCCCTTTTGGACCCGGGGCAGGGGAGAGGAATGTGAACGCGAATCATCCGATTTATTTCAAGCAGCTTTTGTGCGGCTCCGATGTGGCGCAGTCGGACCCCTCCGCGGCGCAGATGGCCAATTTCATCTATCTCATCGGCGACAGCGAGACCAAAGAGTGCCTGGTGGTCGATCCGGCCTGGGATGTGGACAGCCTGCTCCAGATCCTGGAGCGCGACGGCATGAAGCTCACCGGCGCGCTGGTCACCCATTACCATCCCGACCACGTGGGCGGGCACATTTTCGGCATGGACATCACCGGCCTGCCGGAGCTGATGGCCAAACATCCCGTTCCGGTGTACGTCAACAAGCACGAGGCGGACGGCGTCATCCAGGTGACCGGGCTTTCCGAATCGGATCTCAAAAAGGTCGACAGCGAGGACACGGTGAAGGTGGGATCGATCGAAATCACCTGCCTGCACACGCCCGGCCACACTCCCGGATCGCAGTGTTTTCGCGTTGAGGACAATCTGGTGGCGGGAGACACGCTGTTTCTGCAAGGCTGCGGCCGCGTGGACCTGCCGGGGGGCGACAGCCAGGAGATGTACCACACCCTCACGCGCCGGCTGGCCAGCATCCAGGACGACATCATCCTGTATCCCGGCCACAACTATGGCGGCAAGGCCAACGCGCCCCTGGGAGAAGTGCGCGAAACCAACGCGTATTTACAGATCAAACGCCTGGAGGACTGGTTGCAGGTCATGGGCGGCTAGAGCCACGGACAACGGGCATAAAATGCCGTATAAGCGGACCTGACGGGATCGATATAAGCGGGGAACCTGAATAACGGGGTGTAAACGGACGGGAACGAACGAAAGGACGAGAAAGGCCAGGCGCAAATACAGCCTGGCCGTATGAGAAAACGGCGGTGATGAACCGGTCCGTGTTCAGTTGTAGTTTTGCTTGCTCAGGTACTCGGGCAGGGTCCACTCGATGGAGTCGCTATCCACGTTGTAGTGACCCAATGCACCACAGTAAGGGCAGTGTTCGATTCCGTGATCGTAGTCGATGGTGATTGCCTGCTCATGATCACAGAATTTCTTTTTTTCGGCCGGTTTTTTTTCTTCGTCAAACCAGCCTTTGGAGATATTGAGATTTTTCATTTCTTTTCCCTTTCTCCTCTGTGCCCCGCAACAAGCCGAAAGATCCCCGGCTCATAAACGGGTAATTCCTCCCTTGCTACTAACTAATATTTTAATCCATCCCTGTCAAGCTGACCAGCAAAAAATTACATGTTTACAGTATCGTAACGGATCACCATATATTTGTGACACACTAAAATTATCGGAAGTCAAAAACGTTCATAATTATAAAAAACTCACGGTCATTCCTTCAGCGTCTCTTCCACGATGATATCTTCCTCTGGAACTTTCGGGGTGGGGGGGAAAAACACGTCCTCCCTGGGAGGCGTTTTTTTAGGGAACGGTTCGGATATGTGTTGCGCCGGTATCCCCGGATCGGGGTGTTTCGGGGACACCCAGTTCACCAGAATGAGATACGTGAACGCCATGATCAACACCGCCAGGAGGACGGTTTTTTCTCGAATTCCCATGCAACCTTCCTGAAAATTAAGGCCTAAAGCACCGGCAACCGCAATCGCGCAACCCACTGCCGTATAAAAACCGGTCGGCATTCAGGCAAAAATGGATGAGCGCGCGGCGGACTGTTTATTTGTCCCCCGAAAAACGCCTCCCCCGCAACGCGGCTGCCCTGAAGGGTTTTGATTTTCATGGAGCCGAACCTGTCAGCATAGTCTTATCGATTGGTTTTTAAGTTTAGTTTAGACGATATTTATAAATCAGAAAACTTTAACACGCCGATAGGGGAATGACACGCGCCAAAAAACGTTTCCCCCGTTTCCCGTCGGCGCTCCCCGTGCGCCAGTGCAGGGAAAGCCGAAATGTTTTATAATTTCATACAGGGCATCCACCTCAACAACACGGAGGCAGGGCCGTGGCGTTCCCGGACAACATCGTGAATGCGTTTCATTAGGAGTGAGGCCATGACCAAGCGGCGCGCGGCGTGGTTAAAAATCCTGGGATACGGTGTTTTGTTTTTCACCGCGCTGCTGGTGTTCGATTCCGCCGTGATCGTCGGAGTGGTGATGCTGGCTCTCTGGGCGCTGTTTCATTTTTCCTCCCGCTGGGCGCGCGACAGTCAGAATTGAACGACGCGCCATCACGGGCCGCTGGTTTGTGACTTTTGCATAGAATAGGACGGATGTCATGCTGAGCCTGTCGAAGCATGACATTGCACCCTTCGACAAGCTCAGGGTGACGTCGGGCTTAGTTTATTTTGAGCAAAGGTCTTTGTTTGCCGATTTGAAAACCCTTCCTTCGATTTTGAAATTTCCTTCAGGTTCGCACGATGATTCATTCCGGACAGCTTAGAAAAATGACCCACGAAGACGCGAACCCGATTCAGTATTTTCTGAGTCTGGACGAGAAACCGGTGCCGTTCACCGCGCAGGTCGGAAAAGACGTGCGGCTCAAATTTCTCGGAAAAATCACCTGCGTCGAATGCGGCCGCGCCATCAAGAAAACCTACAATCAGGGATACTGCTTTCCCTGCGCGCGCGATCTTCCGGAAAACGCCATGTGCGCCGTGCGTCCCGAAACCTGCCAGCACGAGACCGGCAGCGAAGCGGACCGGGAGTTTTACCGCAACTACTGCGGCGTCGATCATTTCGTGTACCTGTCCAAGACCTCCAGCGTGAAGGTCGGGGTGACGCGGCATTTCAACATCCCGTCGCGCTGGATCGATCAGGGCGCGGTGGAGGCCGTCATCATCGCCAGGGTCCCCAAACGCGCGCTGTCCGGACAGATCGAAGTCGCGATCGCAAAGCACATGTCCGACAAGACCAACTGGCGGAAAATGCTCAAAGGCGAGATCGACGCCGTCGATCTGCTGGACACCCGGCAGCAGGCGGTCAACTGGATACCGGAGGATCTCAGGCAATACGTCGTGGAAGGAGAGGGGGTGCACCGGTTTTCCTATCCCGTCGATGCGGCGCCGCAGAAAATCACCAGCCACAATCTGGACAAGGAACCCGAGCTCAAGGGCACCCTCACAGGCATCAAGGGGCAGTACCTGCTGTTCCCGAACAAGGTCATCAATCTGCGCAAATACGCCGGCTACCACCTTGAGTTTGAGTTTTAGAGAATAGAAGAGCGGTCTTCACGCCGCGGGAAGGGGATCGATGGATGCGATGCAATGGTACCTCGACGTTTCCGTTCTGCTCCGCCTGGCGCTGGCCTTGATTCTGGGCGGTCTGGTCGGGCTGGAACGCGAGATGCGCTGGCGTCCCGCCGGATTGCGCACCCACATGATGGTCTGCCTGGGAGCGGCCATCCTGATCATCGGGTCCGAATTCACGCAGCAGAGCCTGCCGCCGGGAAACGGGATTTTCGATCCGGACCGGCTCGCCGCGGGCATCATCACCGGCATCGGGTTTCTCGGCGCCGGAGCCATCATCAAGGAAGGCAACCTGGTGCGCGGGCTGACCACCGCCGGCAGCATCTGGCTGGTGGCGGGGATCGGAATCCTCATCGGCAAACAGTTCTACGCCCTTGCCATCGGCGCCACCTTCAGCGCGCTGGTGATCCTGGTTCTGTTCAAAAACCTGGAGAAATGGATCCCGTTTCCGGATCCACGTATTCTGGTGGTCAACCTGAATTTGCCGGAATGGGGCGGCGCGAAAGAGGGGATTCAGCAGGTGATGCAAAAGTTCGGCCTGAAAACCGGCAGCCGGAAATGGATCGTGGACCATGCGCAGCAGGAAGTGGAAATCAAGTACCCGGTCATCGTGAAGAAGGGAATCGACGAAGAAGCGCTGATTCTGGATATCTCGAAGGTGGCCGGCGTGAAGCGCGTCCACTGGTGAGCGATTGCCTCCGGGATATTCAATGCATGCCCCTGAAAGGGAGACGGCCGCATGATCAAAAACTGCCGCATCCGGGCGTTTGCGCCGAAGGATCTGCCACGGCTGCACGCCATCCGCGAGGCGGCGTACAAATCCGTGTTTCAGTCGTTCCGGGACCTCGTTGGCGAAACCATCGCCGAATTTGCGATCACCAGCGCGGAGCGCGAGCAGGCCGAATATCTCGATACCATTTGTGACGCGGACTCCTCGCACGATGTGTTTGTGATCGAGCACGGCACGGACATCGTCGCGTTTTGCTCGGTGAACAGCGATCCCAAGTCCCAGGTCGGGGAAATCGACCTCAACGCGGTCCATCCCGATCACCAGGGCAGGGGAATCGGCACCTGGATGTTCGAAGAAGCGCTGAACCGGCTGCGGGCGGCCGGGATGCGGGTTGCAACCGTGGGCACCGGCGCCGACGCCAGCCACGCTCCCGCACGCCGGGCCTACGAAAAAGCCGGATTCGGCCCCGCGATTCCCAGCCAGCATCTGTACCGCATGCTTTAGGCCGGACGCAATCAGGGCAAAAAAAAATCCGGACCGGTCAGAACCGGTCCGGATTGAGAATACGGTGTATCGGGGTCAGGCCGCCTGCTTGACCATCTGCCCGATCAGGATGCTATCCGTGGTGTCCGTTTCCGGCTGGCGCACCAGTTTGGCGTACTGGATGTCCTTGGCCAGGCCCAGGGCCCGCAGGAAGCAGATGGCCATCCAGGTCATGTCGATTTCCCAGAACCGGAGGCCGTGGCGGGCGGATTTGGGATAAGCGTGGTGGTTGTTGTGCCAGCCCTCGCCGTAGGCGATGAGCCCCACCCACCAGCAGTTGGTGGACAGGTCGTTTTCCAGCTTGAAGGTCTTGTAGCCGAAATAATGCGCCGCGCTGTTCACAAACCAGGTGCTGTGATACACCATGACGATGCGCAGGAAAATGCCCCACACCACCCAGGGAATCCCGCCGATGGCGAATAAAATCAAGCCCAAGGCCACCTGGATTTTAATGAAATGGTTGTCCAAAAACTGATAAAATCGGTCGTCCGCGATGTCTTTCGCGTAGCTGTGCAGGACCTTGCGATCGTCGAATTCGCGGTGGCTGAAAAGCATCCAGCCGAAATGGGCCCACCAGAAGCTCTTCTTGGCGTTGTGCGGGTCCCGGTCGGTATCGGAGCCGGCGTGGTGCATGCGGTGCTGGGCCACCCATTTGATGGGGCCGTTTTCGCAGGCCAGCGTGCCCAGAAACACCAGAAAATAAGCCACCGGTTTGGGCAGTTTCAGCCCCCGGTGTGTCAGAAAGCGGTGGTATCCCAGACAGATACCCAAAGAGGCCGTCATCCAGTGCAGCACGAAGAACAGGATCACCGCGCTCCAGGAAAAGGCAAACGGCGCCAGGGCCAGCAGGGCCCCCAGATGCAGAAAAATGAAGAATGCCGCTGTGGATTTATTGAATGTGTAAACAGGCTGGGTTTCCGTAGCTGCCATGAAGCGTCCCTTTCAAGAGGTCAACGTACCGGTTTCCGATATGGATTGCAGGTATATCTGAACCATTTCATCTTAACCTTGAACCAACGCCCCTAATGTAAAACTTATGTAATATCACGGGAATCCGCCTGTTCCGGGACCGGCAGCCCGGAGCAGGGGGCCCGGAGGGCGTAGGGAGATCGACGCATGAACCGATTGCGTGCATTGTTTCACCCGATCATGATCTTCATCGGGGTCCAGATCGCCTGGATCATTCTGATGGCGGTCTGGATCAACTGGTACCTGAAAAACAGCCGGGATTTGCAGGATTTCGCCCAGAAACTGCGCCCGGATCTCTTCAGCGCCGAGTTCAACTGGTTGATTTTGCTCGAAGGATGTTTTTTAATGCTGGTGATCCTGGCCGGGGTCTACATGATTTTTGTTTACTGGAACAAGCAGGCGAAGCTGAACGACCTGCAGAGCAATTTCGTCGCCAGCGTTTCCCACGAATTGAAATCACCACTCGCATCCATTCAGCTGTATCTGGAAACCCTGAAGTACCAGAAAGTGTCCAGGGAGGACTCCGAAGATTTCGTCGAGACCATGCTGACCGACACCGAGCGGCTGTCCTCGCTGATCGACAACATCCTGGCTTCCAGCAAATACGAACCCAAGAACATGCAGCTGGAATTCAAGCCCGTGGAGGTGGGCGCGTTCCTTTCCGAAGTGCTCCAGGGTCTGAAGCGCCAGTTTGAGGACCGAAACTGCAATGTGAATCTTGAGACCGATGCGCCGGTCATCGCCAAGCTGGACCAGCGGGCCATGCGGATGGTGTTCAACAACCTGATCGGCAATGCGCTGCGATACTCGCCCGTGGGCTCGACACTCACCATCCGGGTGCGCAACGGCAAAAAGACCTGCGAAATCGATTTCATCGACCAGGGCATCGGTTTGAATAAAAAAGACGTCAAAAAGATCTTCAAAAAGTTCTACCGGGTGCAGAACCTCGACACGCAGAACATCGAAGGCGCCGGGCTGGGGCTGTTCATTTCCAAAGAGATCGTCAAAAACCACAAAGGTTCGATCCGCGTCTCCAGCGAGGGCCTGAACAAAGGCGCCGTGTTCACCGTGAGTCTGCCTGTGCAAAAGCTCGAAAAGCAGGCGGTGCCCCCTGCGGTTTCGGTGAATTGAGCCTATGGAAACCAGGAAAAAGATACTCGTGGTGGAAGACGAGAGCCATCTCGCCAAGGGCCTCAAGTTCAATCTGGAGCGGGAAGGGTACAGCGTGGTGGTGGCGGAAGACGGCCAGAGCGCCCTGGATCTCCTGCAAAGCCAGGAATTCGACCTGGCGATCCTCGACCTCATGCTGCCGAAGATGGGCGGGATGGAAGTCGCCCGGCGCATCCGCGAAACCGACATCCGTTTTCCCATCCTCATGCTGTCCGCCAAATCGACCGACGAGGACCGCGCCGCCGGACTGGAAATGGGGGCCGACGATTACCTGGCCAAACCCTTTCACCTGCCGGAGCTGCTGCTGCGCGTCAAAGGCATTTTAAGAAGGTGGGACTGGTACCGCCAGCCGGTCAACGACGAGGGCGTGATGCGCTTCGGCGACATGTGGATCGACTTCGACTCGGGCAAGGCCAAAGGCTGCCAGGGAGAGTTCTACCTCACCGCCAAGGAAGCGCAGATCATGAAGCTATTGGTGGCGAAGAAGGGCGACGTGGTGACGCGCGAGGAACTGCTGGAAACCGTGTGGGGCTACGCCCCCGAGACCGAAACCCGCACCGTCGACAACTTCGTCGCGCGGCTCAGAAAACACTTTGAGAAAAAACCGCAGAAGCCCCGCCACATCCTCACCGTGCGCGAAAAAGGCTACCAGTTCATCGCCGATGCCGGGGAAAAATAGACCTGCAGAGTCTTCAGCAGCTCTGCAATGAAACGCGAAGAGAACCCGCAAATAGACTGCTTATTACCTGTGTTGGGCTCCTTCCTTCAATATTCCTCTCCCCCCTCAGGAGGGAGGTCAAGCGAAGCTTGATGACCCTCCTTAAAATCATTTTAATGAGGAAATGCAGAACTTGTTCTGCCACCCGCATATTAAAAAACGGAAGGTGGCTTGGCCGAGCATAGCTCGGCACCCGCTCATTGAAATACTTGAGGTGGCTTGAGGGTGGGGTGAGGGGAAATGAATGCTTTTTATTTCCACTTATCCTTTTATATCTAGATCGATCCAACCCGCGATACCGTCCAGCAATTCGCCGGTGAACGCCTCCTTCGAGACCGGTCCCAGAAAAGGAAATTCCCCCAGCACCGGCACGCCTGAAATGTGCGTGAGGATGTCCGCGTTTCCCGCCTCCACCGCGTCGGGCTCGCCCGGCTCCGTGCGGTTGAGGATCACCCCGTGCACGCGCAGTCCCTCCTGCACCGCCGCCTTGACGGTCAAAAGCGTGTGGTTCAGCGTGCCCACCGCAGAGCGTCCCACGATGAGCAGCGGCAGGTCGAGATCGCGCACCAGGTCGCTGACAAGATAATCCCGCCGGATCGGCACCAGCAATCCGCCCACCCCCTCGACCAGCAGGATCTCGTGCCGTTCGCTGAGCGCACAAAAGGCGTTGAAAACCGGTTCCAGGTCCAGCTCGCGGTTCTCCAGCTCCGCCGCCCGCAAGGGTGAGGCCGGGGCCTTGAGCTGGATCGGGCAGACCGCATCCAGAGCCTCGGTGGACCCCGCAATTTCCATGAGAAAGCGGGCGTCCGAATTGGCCGCCGAGCTGCACAAGGGGTCCACCCCCGTTTCGATTGGTTTCATCACCCCCACGTTCCGGCCCTGCCTTAGGCAGAGCGCGGCGAGGGCCGCCGTGACCACCGTTTTCCCGACCCCAGTGTCGGTTCCCGTGATGAATAATCCCGCCATTGTGAGGCTCCTGAGTGCTTTTAAAGCAGTTTGAGGCAAGCATAACAGGATGATTTGCAAAGAGGTACCCGAATTTTGCGGTTTAGGGGGGAGGGCAGGGCGGCCTCGTCCGGGACGCCATCCGCTTGTGACCGGTCTTGAAATCCGCGCGGGCCGCCCGCTGTATCTAGGAGGTTAAAATTTGGTATAATCGTGCAGGGAGGGTCATCCACACACTGGGGGTCGAACATGAGCAGCATCGATGTCAAATGCCCTTGCTGCGAAAGCAAGCTGAAAGTCGATATCAAAACCGGAGAGGTCATCTGGGAGGAAAAGAAACCCAAGCCCGACGTGTCGCTGTCGGACATGGTCAAATCGCTGGACGCCCAGAAAAAAGAGCAGCAGAGTCTGTTCAAAAAGCACACCCAGACCCAGAAAGAACGCGACCGCCTTCTGGAAGAGCGGTTCAAGGAATCCGCGAAGAAGGTCGACCGCAACGTGGAAAAACCCCTCCGCGATTTCGACCTCGATTGACCGGCGCTTTCCCCGTTGCCCTGATACGGCAATTCCCACCCGAACGGGGCAAACGTGAATCCAAGGCAATGCCCCCAATGCGGGCAGCGTGCCATCCCCCTGGCGAAAAAGTGGTTCGTTTCCCACCGTAAGCCCGCCACCTGTCCCGGCTGCCACACCCGGCTGTATCTGCACACAGGCTATGAGGTCGCTTCCAGAATAGCGGTGTTCCTGTTGCTGGTTCCTGTTTTGCTGAAACTGGCAACCGGCCCGTCCCTGTTTTACGGAATCCTGTGCGTGCCGTTGTTCTTTGGGGTCTGGTTCGTGCACCGGTATTTCGTGCCGCTCAGGTTTTATTGATTGAAGAACGGAACCGCAAAGACGCAAAGAACACAAAGGAATGCTAGAGAATTTTTTAATGAAATTCCTCTCCCCCCAGAAGGTGGAGGTCAAGCATAGCTTGATGACCCTCCTTTAAATCAGTTTAATGAGGAAATGCAGAACTTGTTCTGCCACCCGCCTATAAAAAAATACTGAAGGTGGCTTGAGGATTTAGGTGAGGGGGGATTTGCGTCTTCGCGTCTTTGCGCGAGACTTGTTTTTTTTCGGCGTTTCCTGCGGGTGTTGCGCGAGGATGCTGTTTTAAAAAGTTCGCAATACTTCCGGCAAAATTCAAACCTCCACAGTCAGTCCGTCATAGGCAAGCTGCACGTTTTCCGGAAGGTCGGCCGAGACCGTGTTGTGGTCGAATTTGTGGTTGATGTGCGTCAGGAACGTCTGCCTGGGCCTAAGCTGCTCGATGACGTCAAGCGCTTCCCGGAGGCACATGTGCGTCGGGTGCGGATCGAAGCCGAGCGCGTTGAGGATCAAAACGTCCAGGCCGTGCAGCTTTGCCATCGTCTGCTCCGGGATGGCGCTGCAGTCGGTGATGTAGGCGCAGTTGTCGACCTTGTACCCGGAGATCGTGAGTTTGCCGTGCGTGATGTCCAGCCGCGTCACCTCCATCCCACCGAGCGGCAGCGGCGCGCCGTCCAGCGCATGCAGGTTGAGCTGCGGCAGTCCCCCGCCCACCTGCGCCGCCGACCCCTTGAAAATGTAGCTGAATTTGTTTCTCAGCTCTTCCAGCGTTTCCGCGTTGCCGTAGCAGGGGATGGCGGTTTTATTGAAATAGTTGAAGCTGCGCAGCTCGTCGATGCCGTGCACGTGGTCCGCGTGGTGGTGCGTGAACAGCACGCTGTCGATGTGCTTGAGCCCGTGCGTCAGGCTCTGCTGGCGCAGGTCCGTGGACGTGTCGATCAGCAGGTTGTAGCCGTCGTGCTGAAACAGCACCGAGGCCCGGAGCCGTTTGTTTTTGGGGTCTTCGGACCGGCACACCGCGCATTCGCAGCACATCGAGGGAACGCCGGTCGAGGTCCCTGTACCCAGAAAAAGAATGTTCATGGAGGCGTCAATGGTTCATGTCGCACAGGATTTCGCCCTGCCCGCAGGGAGTGGATTCGAACTGGATGGTGGTATGGGTGATGTTGAACTTTTGCCGCAGCACGTCCTGCACTTCGGTCAGCAGTCCCTGGCTCGCCTTGGAATCCCCCACCAGCGCGTGCGTGCTGAGCGCGTAGATGTTGGAGCAGATGCACCAGATGTGCAGCTCGTGGATGTTCTTGATCGCCGGGATGGCCGTCAGCTCCCGCTTCACCTCGGACAGCGAGATGCCCTTGGGCACCCCTTCCAGCAGGATGTGCACCGAATCGGTGAGGATGTGCTTGGCGCCCCAGATCAAAAGGCACGCAATCGCCGCACCCACCAGCGCATCCACCCAGAACCAGCCCGTCCATTGCATCACCAGCGCGCCGGCGATCACCCCTAACGAGGCCAGCGTGTCGCCGAGAACATGGTAGAGCGCGCTTTTCACGTTCAAATCGCCCGATTGGAGTCCCGGTTCCTTGAGAAAGTAGATCACCGCCAGATTGGTGGCCAGTCCGATGCCGCCCACCAGCAGCACGATGCCGGTCTGCACCTCACGCGGATTCTGAAAACGCTCGAACGCCTCGAACAGGATCGTGCCCGCCATGCCCAGGAGCAGAAGCCCGTTGATCAGCGCCGCGAAGATCTCCAGCCGGTGGTAGCCGTAGGTTTTGGTCGAAGTCGAAGGCAGGGTCGCGATGCGCAGCGCCATCCAGCTGAGAAACAGGGCGAACACGTCGCTGAACATGTGTCCCGCGTCGCTGAGCAGCGCCAAGCTGCCGGCAATCCAGCCGCCCGCCGCCTCGAAGCAGAAGATGGCGAACGTCAGGAAAATAGCGATTTTCAACCGCTTTTGAACTTGTGTCGATTCCATACCAGAGAGGGAACGGGAGCCGGGATCGGAGCGGGCGTTGGCCGGTCAAAATCCCTTTAATTCGAATGTTTTTATTGTAAATAGAGGCACCGGCACTGTCAAGCGGGCGTCCCGGCATACACACAAATCCGGCTGTGTGTTTCAGGCCGTCCGCCCTCCGCGCAGGAGGGCCTGAAGGGAGGAAATTCGAACCAAACCAAAAGAGTTTTGCACGGCGTGAGCAAACCCGCCCCACGCGGAGTGGGGGAAACATCGGGTTTGAACCCGGCTGCAAATTTGTGTAGTATTAAGGCCTTTCCAAAACAACCGTTATTCACGAGGAGTTAAAAATATGGCCAACCTAGTTTCCAAACCTGCACCCGATTTCACAGCGGATGCGGTCATGCCCGACGGCAGTTTCAAGCAGATCAAGCTTTCCGACTTCCGCGGCAAATATGTCATTTTATTCTTCTATCCCCTGGATTTCACGTTCGTCTGCCCCACCGAGATCATCGCCTTCAGCACCAAGGCGGCGGATTTCAAAAAGCGCAACACGGAGATCCTCGGCGTTTCCATCGACAGCAAGTTCTCGCACCTGGCCTGGAGGAACACCGACCGCAAACAGGGCGGTTTGGGGGACATCCAATACCCGCTGATCGGCGACGTGACCAAGCAGATCAGCAAGGATTACGACGTTCTGGCCGACATCGGCGTGGCGTTCCGCGCCCTGTTTCTGATCGACAAGGACGGCGTCGTCCAGCATCAGCTCATCAACAACCTGCCACTGGGGCGCAACATCGACGAAGCGCTACGCATGGTGGACGCCCTGCAGTATCACGAGAAAAACGGCGAAGTCTGCCCGGCGAACTGGCAGGAAGGCGCCGACGGCATGAAAGCGGACCCGAAAGGCTCCCAGGAGTATTTTTCCAAGCACAATTGACGGCGCTTATTTTCACTCAGCCTCGACTTCCTGGAACACAGGGGAAATCAGGGCGGAACCGGAGTCAACCCGGTCCGCCCGTTTTTTTATGCGGATCCCGTGGTTTACGGAGGTTCAACCCCCGTTTTTTCCGGCCGGATGACGGGAGTCTTTTCTCACCGATAGTTGCTACCGGGCGCGACCCGGTATTGATATGATCATTCTTTCCAACGACGACGGCATCAACGCCCCCGGCCTGCGCACGCTGCGGCGCGAGATCGCCAAGATCGCCGATGTCATGGTGGTGGCGCCGGAAACCGAGCAGAGTGCGGTGGGGCACGCCATCACCCTGTCCAATCCGCTCAAGACCCACAAAGTGGTCGAAAACGGCGAGTTCATCGGCTACGCGGTCAACGGCACCCCCGCCGACTGCATCAAGATCGCCATCACCGTGCTCATGGAGGAGCCGCCCGAGCTGGTGATCTCCGGGATCAATCTCGGCGGCAATCTGGGAACCTGCGCCATTTATTCCGGAACCGTCTCCGCCGCCACCGAGGCCACGATCATGGGCGTCACCGCCATCGCCGTGTCCCTCGACACCTTCGTCGATCCCGATTTCGGCCCCGCCGCCGAGTTCACCCGCAAGCTGGTGCCCACCGTTCTGGAAAAGGGGCTGCCCGAGGGGGTGTCGCTCAACATCAACGTGCCGGCGGTGCCGCGCGACCAGATCGAGGGCGTGGCCATCACCCGCCAGGGCAAATCCCGCGTCATCGAGACCTTTGACAAACGCGTCGATCCGCGCAACAACACCTACTACTGGCTGGCGGGCGAGATGCGTTTCGACGAGGTGGACAAGGAGACCGACTGCGAGATGGTGTCCAAGAACCACATCGCCATCACCCCCATCCACTACGACCTCACCCACTACAAGACGATAGAAGGGCTGAAGGAGTGGGACATCCAGTTCTGACTCACAGCCCCGGCCGCGGGCCGAACAGGATCACCGCCGCGCCGCTCAGGCAGATCGCCCCGCCCAGCACATCCCACCGGTCCGGCCGCTGGCCTTCCACACCCCACAGCCAGAGCAGCGACGCCGCGATGTAGACGCCGCCGTAGGCGGCGAACGCCCGGCCCGCGAACGCGGAATCGATGCGGGTGAGAAGGATCGCGAACGCACACAGCGCCACCGCGCCCGGAACCACCCACCAGGGGCTGTGCCCCAGCCTGAGCCACCTCCAGAAGGCGAAGCAGCCGGCGATCTCGGCGGCGGCAGCGGTTATGTAGTAGATAAAAGAAGTCATGCAGGTTTGCCTTTCTCGATATGAGGTGAACGACGCCACAAGCAGATCCAAGTGTAACCATTTTCAAATAAACACCCAATCCGCTTCGAAGCTGCTAAGGCGGCCGGAAAGTCAAAAAAAAGCCGGAAACCGCGGACCGTGTGCGATCCGCCGTTTCCGGCTTGGGTGCTATAGAGAGTGGAGCTTGCGTCAGGTCGCGACGCCCGCTTCCTCGCGCAGCGCTTCCTTGCGGCTGAGCTTGACCTTGCCCTGGGAGTCGACGTCGATCACCTTGACCTTGATCTCGTCGCCTTCCTGGATTTCATCGGACACGCTCTTGATGCGCCTGTCGCAGACCTGCGAGATGTGAACCAGGCCGTCGGTGCCCGGCAGGATCTCCACGAACGCCCCGAAATCGACGATCTTTTTGACCTTGCCGAGATAGATCTTGCCGACCTCCACTTCCTGGATGAGGCTTTCGACGAAATGGATGGCGTCCTTCGCCGCCATCTCGTCCGCCGAGGCGATCGACACCAAGCCGTCGTCGTTGATGTCGATGGTGACGCCGGTCTTGTCGATGATCTCGCGGATCACCTTGCCGCCCGGTCCGATGATATCGCGGATCTTGTCCTTCGGCACGGTCATGGTGATGATGCGCGGCGCGTACATGGACATCTGCTGTCTCGGGGTTTCCAGCACCTTGCCCATCTCGCCGAGAATGTGCATCCGGCCTTCGCGCGCCTGCTCCAGCGCCGTGGACATGAGCGCCTTGTCCAGCCCGCCGATCTTGATGTCCATCTGCAGCGCGGTGATGCCGTTTTTCGTCCCGGCCACCTTGAAATCCATGTCGCCGAGATGGTCCTCGCTGCCCAGGATGTCCGACAGGATGGCCGTGCGGTCGCCTTCCTTGATGAGTCCCATGGCGATGCCCGCCACCGGCTCCTTGATGGGAACGCCCGCGTCCATCAGCGACAGCGCGCCGCCGCACACCGAGGCCATCGAGGAGGAACCGTTGGATTCGAGGATCTCGGAAACGATGCGGATGGTGTAGGGGAAGTCGTCCTTGGAGGGCAAAACCGGAATCAGCGAGCGTTCCGCCAGCATGCCGTGGCCGATTTCCCGGCGGCCCGGCCCGCCGATGAACTTGACTTCACCGGTGCAGAACGCGGGAAAATTGTAATGCAGCAAAAACGACTTGGTGCCCTTGAACTCCAGGCTGTCCATCCGCTGCTCGTCGATGGAGGTGCCGAGCGTCGTCGTCACCAGCGCCTGGGTTTCACCGCGCGTGAAGATGGCCGAGCCGTGCGTCCTGGGCAGGTAGCCCACCTGGATGCTGATCGGCCGGATGTCCTTCAGGCCGCGGCCGTCGACGCGGTAGCCCTTGTCCAGAATGAGGTTGCGCACCACTTCCTTTTCCAGATCGTGGTAAATGGTGTCGAGATCGTTCTTGACGGCGTCGTCGTCCTCCGGATTGAGCTCCGCGACCAGCGATTCCTTGATCGCCTTGATCGTGTCGGTGCGTTCCTGCTTGCCGGGAATGTTCATGGCCGATTCCAGCCGTCCCCGCGCCAGGCCGTCCGCCTTGGATTGCAGGTCCGCGTCCGGATCGGTTTTTTCCACCGCCACCTTTTCCTTATTGATGAGGCTGTGCAGTTTTTCCTGAATTTCGATGATTTTTTTGATGCGTTCGTGCCCGAACTCCAGGGCGCTCATCATCACTTCTTCGCTCATTTCCTTGGCGCCCGCTTCCACCATGACGATGCCGTCGGAGGTGCCCGCCATCACCAGGTTGAGATCGCTGCTCGCGGTTTCTTCATAGGTCGGATTGAAGACGAAGTTGCCGTCGATCCGGCCGACGCGCGCGCCGGCGATGGGCGTGGTGAAAGGAATATCGGATATCATGAGCGCCGCCGACGCGCCGGTGATGGCGACCACGTCGGTGGGGTTGACCTGATCGTGCGACACCACCAGGCAGATGACCTGCGTTTCGTTGAGAAAGGCTTTGGGAAACAACGGCCGGATCGGCCGGTCGATCAGCCGGCAGATCAGCGTCTCGATCTCTCCCGGCCGCGCTTCGCGTTTGAAAAAGCTGCCCGGAATCTTACCGGCGGCGTAGGTGCGTTCGCGGTAGTCCACCGTGAGGGGGAAAAAATCCTGACCTTCCTTGGCCTGCTTGGCCATCGTGGCGGTCACCAGAACCATCGAATCTCCCTGGCGGATCACCACCGCTCCCCCGGCTTGGCGGGCGAGGTCACCAGCTTCAATAGATAGTACTTTCCCGTCTATGTCTATTTCTACTTTTTCCATTAATTCTTCTCCAGTTCCTTTGTTATCGTCGGATGCCGAGCTGCGCAATGATTTGCTGGTAGCGTCTCGCGTCTTCTTCTTTGAGATGATCGAGCAGTTTGCGCCGCTGGCTGACGAGTTTGAGCAACCCCCGCCGGGAGTGGTGGTCCTTGGCGTGGGTCTTGAAATGTTCGGTGAGGTCGTTGATGCGTTTGGTAAGAAGGGCAATCTGGACTTCCGAAGATCCTGTGTCCTTTTCGTGCAGCTTGTAATCCGAAATGATCGTCGATTTCTCTTCCTTTTTTAAAGCCATCGTTTCATCCTCCCAGGATGGAATCGGCTGCTGCAAGAGGATTGGCGAATGTTTTCGCAGACCAGCTCGGGCGGCCCCGGCCTGGTGTGAATGTGCGCGGGATTCCAGGAACTTCCCTGCGAAAACATTCCAACCGTCTTCTTTCAGCAATGGGGTTCATAACTTGATGTTCACGTTGATGTTCATTGTGGCAGGCGGCATCAGCCGCTTACTGAAAAAAACATTTTATATAAAGTCTCACACAATTCAGACCAGAACACGTTTCAGTTTGAACGGCACGGCATTGGGACCCAGCTGCGTGAACGCATCCTGATCCACAACCGGTTCCACGATGGCCAAAAGCCGGTGGTTGCCGTTGGCAAGCCTGAGATTCATTCCCGGATGAAACGTTCCCGGAACGGTTTCGGTTTCCAGACAGGATTTCGACGGCGCGACGCCGTGGGCGACGGAACCGGAAAAATCTTTTTTGATGCGGATTTCCGGAAGAAATTGGAGAGCTTTTTCCTGGGGGACCAGCTTTTGCGACAGGCTTCCGTTCGAAACCGCGGCTTCCAGGGCGTCCAGGGTCACCGAGCCGGCCAGATCGAATTCCCCGACGCGGGTTCGCACCAGGTGTTCCATGTGGGCCTGAGAGCCCAACGCCTGCCCGATATCGTGGCAAAGCGTTCTGATGTAGGTTCCTGCCGAGCAGTGAACCTCGAATTCAACCCGGTCGCCCTCCTTCTTGATGAACTCAATGGCAAATATCGTTATATTTGCTGGCTTTCTTTCGATAGTAATACCATTTCTGGCCAATTTGTAAAGGGGAATTCCTTTGCGTTTCTTGGCGGAAAACATCGGCGGCACCTGTTTCTGCGGACCCGTGAAACCGGCCAGAACCGAACGCACCGCAGCCTCCGTGATGCCGCCGGTTTCTCCGGTGGCGGTCACCTTTCCCGAGGCGTCCTGCGTGTCCGTGGCCGTGCCCAGCACCATGCGGGTGCGGTAGGATTTCGGCAGCGCCGACAAAAACTGGATGATCCGTGTCGAGCGGTTGAGGCAGATGGGCAGAACGCCCTCCGCCAGCGGATCCAGCGTTCCGATATGTCCGGCCTTCTTGACCTTGAGCACCCGTTTCACCGCCTGCACCATGTCGAAGGAGGTGGGGCCCTCCTTTTTGTACAGGTTGACGATCCGGTTCAAATCGCCGCTGCCGGAGCCGGTTTCCGATTTCGGGTCGGCCGCGCGCGTTTCCTTCGCGGCCCATTGCGTGTCATTCAAGGTGCAAATCCTTGAGGATCTTGGTGATCCGATCCACATTGTCCTGGGTGTCGTCCCGCTTGAAATCCAGTTCGGGGATTTTCTTGAGGTACAGGTTCTTGCCCAGAGAGTTTCGGATGAAACCCCGCGCGCTTTTCAAAGCGGCCAGGGTGTCTTCTTTTTCCTTTTCTTCCCCCATCACGCTCACATAGATGTTGGCGTGTTTCAGGTTGTCGCTCACGTCCACGTGCGTGATGGTGGCGAACCCGATGCGGGGATCTTTCAATCCGTGTTGAATCAGCTTGGAGATTTCCTCCAGCAGCAGCTCCTGGATCCGTTGTGAACGTTTGAATCGCATCGCACACGCATCCTCTCAGGATTCCAGCGGTCCCAGGTGCAGGGTCTTGATCTGGCAGTCCGTCATCTCCGCAAGGTGCATCCGGTCGATGGCGTTGACCACCTGGCTCATCAGCCCGTCCAGGTATTTGAGGTCCGAGCCCACCGCGACGATGCCCAGGTGCAGATTCTGCCAGACGTCCTGGTCGCCGATCTCGGCGATGGAAATGTTGAACTTGTTCTTCACCCGGTCCTTGATCGATTTGGTGATGCGCCGTTTTTCCTTCAGGGAGGAATTGCCATGCAGAAAAAACTTCAGCGAGCAACAGCCCACTTTCATGGGAAAATCCGTTCCGCTCATGACACGGTGACCTCTTCAAGCACGAAAGGTTCGACGATGTCCCCGGATTTCAGATCCTGATATTTTTCCAGCGAAAGCCCGCATTCGTAGCCCGAAGGCACTTCCTTGACATCCTCCTTGAAACGCCTCAGCGAGTTGATCTTGCCCTGGTAGATGACAATGTTGTCGCGGATCAGCCGCGCGTCGCTGTTGCGCTCGATTTTGCCGGAGGTGACCTGGCAGCCCGCGATGGAGCCGATCTTGGGGATGGTGAACACCTGCCGCACTTCCGCGCGTCCCAGGATCTTTTCCTTGTACTTGGGCGCCAGCAGGCCGTCCATCGCCTTTTTCATGTCCTCGATGGCGTCGTAGATGATGCTGTAAAGCCGGATGTCCACCTGCTCCCGCGTTGCAAGGTGCGAGGCTTTTTCCGTCGGCCGGACGTTGAAGCCGATGATGATCGCATTCGACGCGCTGGAAAGCAGCACGTCCGATTCGGTGATGCCGCCCACGCCTTCGTGGATGACCTTGATGCGAACTTCCGTGGTTTCCAGTTTGGTGAACGCCTCGGTGACCGCGTGGATCGACCCCTGCACGTCGGCCTTGATGATCAGATTGAGTTCCTGGATCTTGCCCTCGACGATCTGCTGGTGCAGGTCGTCCATGGTGACGCGCGAGGTCTGCGCCAGGATCGATTCGCGCTGCTGCTGCAGCCGGAGCGCCGAAAGCTGACGGGCCTTTTTCTCGTCATTGACGACGATGAACTTGTCTCCGGGCTGCGGCACTTCCGGAAGCCCCACCACCTCCACCGGCGTGGAGGGCGGCGCTTTCTGAATCTTGTTGCCGTGATCGTTGATGAGCGCCCGCACCTTGCCGAAATAGCAGCCCACGATGAACGGATCGCTGACCCTGAGCGTTCCCGTCTGCACCACCAGCGTGGCCACAGGTCCGCGCCCCTTGTCCAGCTTGGATTCGATGATGACCCCCTTGGCCCGGAGCTTGGGATTGGCCTTGAGGTCCATGATCTCTGCCTGCAGGAGGATCATCTCCAAAAGATTGTCGATGCCGGTCTTCGCCAGTGCGGACACCTCCGTGAAGATGGTCTGTCCGCCCCATTCCTCGGGCAAAAGTTCCAGGTCCGCGAGTTGCTTTTTCACTTCCTCCGGTTTCGCGTCGGGCTTGTCGATCTTGTTGATGGCGACCAGGATCGGCACCCCCGCCGCGTTGGCGTGGTCGATGGCTTCCTTGGTCTGCGGCTTGATGCCGTCGTCCGCCGCCACCACCAGCACCACGATGTCGGTGACCTGCGCGCCGCGGGCGCGCATGGCGGTGAACGCCTCATGGCCGGGCGTGTCCAGAAACGTGATGGCGGAGCCTTTGATCTTCGCCTGGTAGGCGCCGATGTGCTGGGTGATGCCGCCTTCTTCCTGCTTGGTCAGATTGGTTTCACGGATGGCGTCCAGAAGCGAAGTCTTGCCGTGGTCGACGTGTCCCATGATGGTGACGATGGGGGAACGGTGCGTGCGGTCCGCTTCGTTGTCCTGCTCTTCCTCCTCGAAATCCAGCTCCGCTTCCGGAGCGACGGACTCGACTTCGAAACCCCGCTTGTCCGCCACCTTGCTCGCCACGTCGAAATCGAGGCTCTGGTTGATCGTCGCCATGATGCCCAGCGACATCAGGTCCATGATGATCTCATTGGGCGAGCATTTCATTTTTTCGCTCAACTCCCGCACATGGATGCTGGCCGGAAGCTGAACGGTTTCGAAGGTTTCCTCTTCGGCCGACGCCCCGGCATGGGCGGGCTCCTGGACCTCTTTGGGAGCGGGGGCTTTCGCCGCCGCGGCTTTGTCTTTTTTGGGTTTTGGTTTCGGCGGTTCCGCCTTGGCGGCGGGTTTGGCCTTTTTCTCCGCCTCTTTGGGCTTTTCCTCTTTCTTGACGATTTTCAGCCCGAGCTTTTTATGCGCCTTGGAGTCCTGCGTTTCTTTGGCCTTGTCTTCTTTTTTCGCAGGCGCTTTGGCCTTCGCCTTGACTTTCACCGGCTTGGGTTTGGCCGCTGCTTTCGCCCTGGCCGCCTCGGCGGCTTTTTGGGCTTGTTTCTCCTCCTCTTCCTTTTTCTTCTTCGCGGCTTCTTCCGCCGCCTTCGCTTCTTCCGCTTTCTTGGCGGCCATCACTTTTTTGATGGCGATGGTTTTCGCCGCCGCGGTTTTTTTGGAAACCGTCGTGACGGTCGCCTTGGGCTTGCCGGAAGCGGATTTTCCTTTGGCTTTCGTTTTCGCCTTGGCCTTGACCTTTTTCGTGGCTGTCGGTTTCGGAGCGAACAATTCCCGTATGTATTCGGACGTGGGTTCGTCGATCGAACTCATGTAGTTCTTGACGGGGATGTCCTTCGCATGCAGCGCTTCGATGATCTGGTCGTTTTGAACGTTCAGCTCAAGCGCCAGTTTGTTGATGCGAATCTTTGCCAAGTAAACTCTCCTTCGTTATGCTTTCATGTCCGCTGAAAGAAATCCTTTTTTGTTTCGCGGAACCGTCACACGTTTTCCAGGTTGTTCATTTTCTGCTTGGCCTGGTCGAGAATGGCCTGGGCCACCGCTTCGTCGATCCCCTCGATGGCGGCGAGCTCTTCCACGGGGGTGATCGAAAGCTCCGCGAACGTCTGGAATTCGTTCTGCCGCAACAGCGCGATGATGTCCGGATCGACGTCCGTCAGCGCTTCGACGGGGATTTCCTGTTCCTCTTCCTCTTCGGCGGCTTCTTCTTCTGCCGCTTCCCCGGCCGTTTCCTCGCCGGTTTCTTCGGCCGCTTCATCTTCCGTGGCTTCTTCTGCGGTTTCCTCAACAGCGGCTTCTTCCGCCTGCGCTTCTAAAGACGCCTGATGCGAAACCGCCAGTTCGTGGATCGCCTCGGCTTTTTTGGGGCCGATTCCGGGCAGTTCCGTCAGCCCGTCCACACCGCGATTGAACACATCTTCCAGAGTCACCACGTTGCCGCTGAAAAGGATCGCCATGATCTTTTCGCCCAGCCCCTTGGTGTTTTTGACCTCCTCCAGAATGTTGACGCTGGCCGCCGGCTTGCTGGTTCCAAAGACCGGCTGATCTCCCAGCTCCAGCGCTTCGGATTCGCCCTTGATGTCGATCTTCCACTTCACCAGCTTGGCCGCGAGCCGGACGTTCTGGCCCTTTTTGCCGATCGCCAGCGACATCTGGTCGTCCGCGACGATGATGGTCATGTGTTTTTCCGGCTCGTTGACGATGATGCGGGAGATCTTGGCCGGCGACAGCGCGTGCTTGATGAACACCTCCGGGTCTTCGGAATACTCGACGATGTCGATCTTCTCGCCGCGCAGCTCCTGCACGATGGACTGCACGCGCATGCCGCGCATGCCCACGCAGGCGCCCACCGCGTCGATGTCCCGGTCGTTGGTCCTGACCGCAATCTTGGTGCGCCCGTTCGGTTCCCGGACGATGCCCATGATCTCCACCATGCCTTCGCTGATTTCCGGAACCTCCATCTCGAACAGCCGCTTGATCAGCCCCGTGTGCGTGCGGGAAAGGATGACCATGGCGTTTTTCGAGGTTTTGCGGATGTCCAGCACATAAGCGCGGATGCGTTCTCCGCGGTTGAACGATTCCCTGAACACCTGTTCCCGCCGCGGCAGGATTCCCTCCGCCTTGCCCAGTTCGACGATGAGGTCGCCGTGTTCGAAGCGCTGCACGATGCCGTTGATGAGCTCGCCTTTTTTATCGATGAAATCGTTGTAGATGAGGTCGATCTCCGCCTCGCGCACTTTTTGCAGGATCACCTGCTTGGCGAGCTGCGCCGCGATGCGGCCGTAGTCATCCAGCACCTGCTGGACCAGCACGCGTTCCCCAAGCTCCACGTCGGGAGAGAGTTCCAGCGCTTCGGTGAGGCTGATTTCGTCATCGGCGTTTTCCACCGTCTCGACCACCGTCTTTTCCGCGTAGATCTCGACCTCACCCGTGGCGTCGTTGAATTCGCTGTGGATTTCCTTCAACTCCGGCAGCTTCTTGCGGGCGGCCGCCTCGACGGCGCTTTTCAAGGCTTCGACCAGGATTTCCTTGTCGATGCCTTTTTCGCGGGCGATCTGTTCTAGGATGCTGATGGTTTCGGTGCTCATGGCCTTTTTATGGAAGACGGAGGTTTCACCCGGCAGGGTGGACGGACATCAGAAATCGATGATCAGTCTCGCCTGGGCGATGTTGTCGTGAGCGATTTCGATCGTTCGCGATTCGTCCCGCAAAAACAGGACACCGTTTTCGAACGCTTCGATGGTTCCCGAAAAATTACGCTGCTTGCCGATCGGAGCGAACGTTTTGACGCGAACGCGCTTGTTCCTGTACCGCAAAAAATCCTTTTCCTTCTTCAGGGGCCGGTCCAGACCCGGAGACGAGACTTCCAGAACGAAATGTCCTGAGATCAGCCCCTCCACTTCGATCCGGTCCTCGACCTGACGGCTCACTCTCTGGCAGTCGTCGTGTGTGATGCCGGTTTCCTTGTCGATGTAGATTCTAAGAACCCAGTCTCTTCCCGATTTTTTGTACTCGACATCCACCAGTTCCAGTTTTTCCTCCTGGACGATGGGTTCGATCATCTCCAGTACCGATTGAGATATCGAGGAAGCGTTCATGGGCGACGGGGCCGCGGGAAAGGAAAGAGTCGATCGTTTGGTTCAAGTTTCCCGCTTCCGGCTTCAAGGTTTGTTCGGTTTTTTCTGTTCGGTTTTCCGATTTCTCAAAAAAAAATGCGGGCTTTCAACCCGCATTCGCTTTACGAGCTAGATTTTGTTAATCGAATTCTACTAAAAGGGCAGTGGGGTTGCAACATAAAATTTCCCTATGTGGAACTTTCAGGGGAAGTCCATTTTTTGAGCAGAGCGGGGAGGGTGTCGAGCACTTCCGGGAACGGGTGTAGCTCGGAAGTATTTGTTTTTCTTGATTTAATTTCCACCTTGCCGGCTTCCAGGTTTTTCGGGCCGATGATGACCTGCAGCGGAATGCCGAGCAGGTCCGCGTCCTTGAGCTTCACCCCCAGCCGGTCGGAGCGGTCGTCCAGAAGCGTTTCTATATTGTTGTTCCACAAAGATAAATAAGCGCTGTCGCAGGCCTTGCGGATCGCCTCCACAGAGTAATTCGTCGGGATGATATGCACCGCGAACGGGGCGATGGGAAGCGGCCAGACGATGCCGTTGGCGTCGTGGTTCTGCTCGATGGCGGCCGCCGCCGTGCGCCCCACGCCGATTCCGTAACATCCCATGACCATGGGGTTTTCCTTGCCATTGGCGTCCAGGAACACGGCGTTCATGGCGCGGCTGTATTTGGTGCCCAGGATGAAGATGTGGCCCACCTCGATGCCGCGCTTGACCAGCAGTTTTCCACCTTCGCAGCGCGGGCAGGGCTCGCCCGCCTTCACCCCTCGGATATCGCCGGACTTTTCGATGTGAAAGTCGCGGCCCAGCGTCACCCCGGTGAAGTGCCGGTCTTTTTTGTTGGCCCCGGTCACGAACGGGTGCATGTTGGCCACCTCCCAGTCCGCGTAGACCTTGCAGGTAAGCCCCACCGGCCCGACGTAGCCGCAGGGCAGGTGCGGGTGCGCCTGAAAGGTTTTGTCGCTCGCCGGAGTCAGCCACTCGGCCCCCATCAGGTTTTTCAGTTTGACGGGGTTGAGCTCCCGGTCGCCGCGCACCAGTCCCGCCACCAGCCCCTGGTCCGATTCCAGCAGGATGGTCTTGACGATCCGGTCCGGCTGCACCTTGAGGAACGCCGCCACTTCATCCACGGTGGTTTTGCCCGGCGTTTCCACCTCGTTCATTGTCTCGATCGAGAGCGGGTCGGTCGGGTCGGGCAGGGCGCGCGCCTGCGCCAGCTCCAGGTTGGAGGCGTACTCGCAGGCGTCGCAGTAGACGATGGAGTCCTCGCCCGAATCGGCCAGAACCGCGAACTCGTGCGAGAAATTGCCGCCGATCGTGCCCGAATCCGCCTCCACCATCTTGAACTCCAGCCCGCAGCGCTTAAACACGTTCGAGTACGCGCGCGCCATGTCGAAATAAGTGGTCTGCGTGCTTTTTTCGTCGCTGTGGAAGCTGTACGCGTCCTTCATGGTGAACTCGCGCCCGCGCATGACGCCGAAACGCGGCCGCACCTCGTCGCGGAATTTGGTCTGGATCTGGTACAGGATCACCGGCAGCTGCCGGTAGGATTTCACTTCCTTGCGCACGATGTCGGTGATCACCTCCTCGTGCGTGGGGCCGTAGCAGAAATCGCGGTCGTGCCGGTCCTTGAGCCGCAAAAGCTCCTTGCCGTACAGCTCCCAGCGGCCGCTCTCCTGCCACAGTTCCGCCGGCTGCACGCTGGGCAGAAACACCTCCTGGCCGCCGATGCCGTTCATCTCCTCGCGGATGATCTGCTCCACCTTGCGCAGCACCCTAAGCCCCAGCGGCAGGACCGAATAGATGCCCGAGGCCGCCTGGCGGATCAGCCCCGCCCGCACCATGAGCTTGTGGCTCACCACTTCCGCGTCGGCGGGATTTTCCTTGAGCGTGGGAATGAACAGCTTCGAATAATGCATGATCACATACCTCGTCCTTCCGGACGCTGCGTCCGGATGGCGGAAAAAATATCGACACGATGTTGGAATCGAAAATTTACAGAAACTGGTTGGCCAGGGCGATGTCCGCCTCGCGGTGAATTTCCAGCCAGCCCTTATGGATCTCCAGAAAATTGATGACGAAGCCCCGGTCGATCATTTCCTGGATGAGGTCGGTGAAGGTGAATTGGGCGATGTCCTCCGCCTCCTGGAATTTCCCCCGGTAGTTTTCCACGCAATCCTGATAGGTCTGGATGAACTGCTCCGCGCCGGTTTTCGTGAATTTGGCCAGCCCGATGAATTCGTGCGTCGCCGTTTCCGGGTTGATCTTGGTGCCGATCTTGGCCACAACGTTGTCCCAGCAGAAACTCATGTGCCTGCGGCTGGCTTTGTGCTTGTTCTTGCTGATGATGAAATCCAGCACGTTGTCGTCCTCGAACCGGTGGTACTGGATCGAGTTGTCCGCCACCAGCACGATGTCCTCGCGGCAGGTGAGCAGGTTGGCGATGATCTGCTGGTCCATCAGGATGTCCGAGTATAGCATGATGAAGCCGTTGTGCATCTTTTCTCTCGCCACCACCAGGCTGTGCAGCATGGACCCGTTTTGGTAGTCCGGGTTTTCCAGGATGACGGCTCCCTCGGCGCGCATCTTTTCGTGGGCGTACCCCGCGACCACCGTGATGTCGTTGAGGTTGCCCGCGTTCAAGGTGTGGATTTGCCGGTCCAGCAGGGTTTTACCGGCGATCTCCATCATCGCCTTCGGCTTGCCGTTGAGCACCGGTTTCAGGACCGGGTCTTCCCCGGCGGCGGGGATGATCACCGGCGTGTTGGTGAAGTGCTCGTCCTTCTGGTCCTTTTCTTTGACATCGAGAAACCCCACCGTCTTGAAGATCTCCCGCACCGGTGCGCAGCCGGGGTCCGCCTCGAAGGAGCGCTGGTTGAGCAGGATGCTGCGCGAGGTCTCCAGCATGGCCTTGTAGGCGCTGCGCAGAAGGTGGTTGGCGTGGATGACGATGTTGAATCCCGCGCGTCCCAGTTCCTCTTCCGTGATGCGGTTGTAGGTCGTCGGCACGCAGACCAGCGGTCTGTCGAGCTTCATTTCATCGAGCAGGGTGCGGTAACGGCTGGCGAATTCCAGGATCTCGTCCGGCTCTTTCGATTTGGAGTGGATCATGATTCCGTCCACCCCCGCTTCCAGGTACACGCGCGCCCGCATGAGCGCGTCTTCCAGGCCCTTCCCGGCGATCAGGCTTTCCAGCCGGGCGATGATCATGAAGTCGTCCGAGGCCTGCACCGATTTGCCGCGCCGGATCTTCTGCGCGAACACGCCCGGTTCCTGCAGGAGCTGCTGCGCGCCGGCCTCCAGGCTGTTGCGCTTGGGGAACACCTTGTCCTCGATGATGGTGGCGGAAACCCCGGCCCGTTCCAGCTTGGTCACCATGTATTCGAACATGTTCGCGTCGCCGCCGGTGTCGCCGTCCACGATCATCGGCTTGCGGGTCACCGCCAGGATCTCGTGGATCGTGTGCAGGCGCGAATCGAAGCTCACCACCTCGATGTCCGGGTGCCCCTTGGCGGCGGAGTCGGTGAGGCTGCTCTCCCAGATGGCGTCGAACTCCAGGCGGATGGGCTTGTCTTCCGTGGTCCCTTCAATGTGGGCGTCGTTGGCGATGATGCCGCTCAGCCCGTTGTGCGCTTCTAAAACGCGCACGGTTCTGCCTTCTTGAAGCAGGGTCCGGAGCTTCGCCCGGCGTTGTTCCGGCAGGATGTTGTTGGCGAGCGTCATGGGTGTGGGTTGATGGGGGTTTTGGGTTCCAGCCGTTCGCGGATCCAGGCGGCCAGATACACCGATTCGGTGTCCTGCGTGCGCAGGGCATCGAGGATGACGGCGATTTTTTCTTCGGCTTTCAATCGTTTGTCGAGCAGGATGGTGCCTTGCCCGTGGATCTTGCAGTATCCGCTGCGCACCGGAAACTCCTCGCTCGATGCGGCGAGGTCGCCGGTGCGGATTTCGATGCCGAGCTTGACCGCCGCGGATTCGAGGTCTGCAAGTTGTGTGTTCGGGTCCATCATAGGCCAGAAAGGGTGCGCCGGGATTCCGCCGCTTCGGGGATTGCGTGTCCCGCGGGGTGATTTAGGTCAACTCATGATGCGCATGATGTCGTTGTAGAAGGCGAACACCATGAGGCCGAGCAGCATGAACAGGCCCACCTGCTGAGCGCGTTCGCGGTTGCGTTCGCTGACCGGCTTGCCCTTGATGAGCTCGATGAGGAAAAATAGGATGTGCCCGCCGTCCAGCACCGGGATCGGCAGCAGGTTCAAAAGGCCCAGGTTGATGCTCAACAGCGCGGTGAGCCGGATCAGCTGGTTGAAGCCCTGTTCCGCCTGATCGCCGTACACCTGGAAGATGAGGATCGGCCCGCCGATGGTGTCCGCCGGGATCGAACCGAAGATCAGCTTCTTGATGCTCACCGCGATCAGGTACATCAGCTGGCCGGTTTCCTTGACGCCGCGGACGAAGGCGCCGAACACGCCGTATTTTTCCTCCACCATCTCGCCGCTAAGCCCGACGCCGACCCGGCCGATTTCGACGGACTGGCCCTTTTCATCCTTCACCGTTTCCCGCTTGGGCGTGACCGGCAGCACCAGTTCGGTCCGGTCGCGCAGGACGTGAAACTGGAGCTCCTGTCCCGGTTTGTCCACCACCGCGGGCTTGAAGTCCTTCCAGCCGCGGATCGGCGTGTCGTCCACCTTGAGCAGGATGTCGCCTTCCTTAATGCCCGCCTGCTCCGCCACCGAGCCTTTTTCCACATAGGTGATGTTGCGCACCAAAGGAGAGATGCCCACCAGCCCCAGCTTTTCCTTCTCGCCGAAGATGTTGACGGTCTCCTTCGCAAGCGGCGTGATGGGGATGTTTAGCAGCGCGCCGTGGCGCTCGATCTGAAAATCAAGCGATTTGCCCGGAGAGTTGTGCACGATTTTCTGCAGCTCGGTGAAGAAGCGCACCGGTTCGCCGTCGATGGCGACGACCTTGTCCCCCGTCTGGATGCCCGCCGCCTGCGCGGGCGAATCGGGCTCGACGCTGCCGGTCACCAGCCCCAGCGTCTGCACGCCGACCAGGTACACCACCCAGTAGATGGCGATGGCGAACAGGAAGTTGAACAATGGGCCCGCGAACGCGATGGCCAGCCGGTGCAGCACCGGCGCCGCCGCGAACGATCCCGGTTCATGCAGCGAGCTGGTTTCGTAGTCCTCGCCCTTCATCTTCACGTAGCCGCCGAGCGGGATCGCGCAGATCAGGTATTCGGTTTCGCCGGATTTAAAGCCGAGGATCTTGGGGCCGAAGCCGAGGGAAAACTTTTCCACCACCACGCCGCATTTGCGCGCGACGAGAAAATGGCCCAGCTCGTGCACAAAGATCAAAGCCGCCAGTCCCGCGAGGAACACCAGCATCTTGGTGCCGAACGTGGAAATCGCGTCGAGGGAAAAGAAAGATAATTCCATCATGAGGCAGGGATCGGACTAGGGATTCTCCGAATAATCCAGAAGCTCCACACCTTTGGGAACCGTAAACTGGAACTGGTCGTCGGAAATGTCCATATTGGTGTGGATGTCGCTGAACTGAATTTCCGTCTTGTTACCCAATTTATCATACACGCTTGATCCGACGATTTGGTAGTTTTTATTGTCCGCGAACAGCACCAGCCGCTCCACGCTGTTGTCCGGCTGCTTGGGGACGAGCAGCACCCGCGTCACGGTCTCACCGCGCGAAACCTTGGAAACATTGAACGATTCGGTCAGCTTGCCCTTGCCGGCGAGAAACAGCGCCGGCGTGTTGGACGAGTAGATGCTTTTCACCGGCACCTTGGTGACCTGCTTGTCCTCCGGCACGTACAGCCAGAGGATCTTCTGGTTGCTGACCAGAACCTGCGGGTCCGGCGCGTTGTACACCCATTTCATCTTGCCCGGCTTTTTGATCTGCACGTCGCCGCGGGCTTCCACCGTCTGGTTCATCATCTTGACGAAGGATTTCTGCACGAACCGCGCCTTGAACGATTCGACCTGCTCATAGCGTTTCTGAATGGCGTCCAGCGCGACCTGCTCGTCGCTGGCGGCCGATGCGGCGCCCGTCTGCAGAAGACCGAAGAGCAGAAGTGTCGAAAGGAGTCGGGTCATAGTGTTTGCGCCTCAGCTTGAAAGTTCAGGGGTTCGTCTGCAGCACTTTGCGGCCCGCAATGCGCAGCCGGTTTTCCAGAATCAGGCGGATGGCCTTGGGATAGAGCAGGTGCTCCTGTTCCAGGATCCGCGCGGAAAGGCTGTCGGTGTCGTCCGAATCGTACACCGGCACCACCGTCTGCAGGATGATCGGCCCGCTGTCCACGCCCTCATCGACGAAATGCACCGTGCAGCCGGAAAACTTGACGCCGTAATCCAGGGCGTTTTTCTGCGGGTTCAGTCCCTGAAACGCCGGCAGCAGCGAGGGGTGGATGTTGACGATCTTTTCCGGAAACGCCTGGATGAACCGTTTTCCCAGAATCCGCATGAAGCCCGCAAGGCACACCAGATCGACCGAGCGCGCCTGAAGCAAACCGATCATTTCTTCTTCATACGCTTCCCGGCCGGCGAATTTGCCCGGTTCCAGATAGACCGCCTCGATCCCGTGCTTTTGGGCCCGAATGAGGGCGTGAGCGTCTTCCACGTTGCTCAGCACCAGCGCGATCTGCGCGGGCAGCCCTTCGTTTTCAATCGAATCGATGATTGCCTGCAGATTGGACCCGCGCCCGGAAACCAGAACCGCAAGCCTGAATTTATTCGATCCCATTCAACCGTTCATCGAGTGCGGTTTAATTTTAGAGCTTACCATCATTCCTCCGGGCGAATCAATGCGCCGCGGGCCGTGAAAAAATCGCCGCTCCAAAGGGAATAAATCGGACTTCGAAACGCTCTTAGATCTTGGAAATTGATTTCCACCTCTTTGGGTCCGCCTGCCAAACGCTATCCTCCCAGGCAGGCGGATCTGACAAATTCCCCGACAAGAAAAAAAGAGCGTTCCACCCCTCCGGGGGGTCAGGCGGGCTGGGCCAGCCGGCTCTGGATCTGGTTCAGCAGGCCCACGTTCTGCGTGTGGCCGGATTTGTGCGCCTTGATGTGGCCGCGCAGCGGTTTTCCGAGAAGGTAGAAATCCCCCAGAATGTCGAGAATCTTGTGGCGCACGAACTCGTTGTCGAACCGGAGTTTCGTGTTGATGACCTTGCCGTCGCCGAGCAGGATGAAGTTGTCGAGCTTGCCGCCCGAGGCGAACCCCATCTTCGTCAGCTGCGCCACGTCCTGCAGGAAACCGAACGTCCGCGCCGGAGCGATTTCCTCTTTGAAGCTCGCCTCGCCGTTGAACTCATACGTATAATCCATCTTGCCGATCGGCTCTGGGTATTCCATGTGGTAGCTCACCTTGAACTTGTCGGAAGGTTCGATCGAGATGTACGGCCCGCCTTCTTTTTCCGGCCCGAAAGAGAGGGTTTCGTCGATGACGATCTCCTCGAACAGCCCGTCCTGCTCCTCGAATTCCCCGTCTTCGATCAGCTCGCAGAAATCCTTCGCCGAGCCGTCCATCACCGGGACCTCATCGCCGATCTTGATCAGCAGGTTGGTGATCCGGTACATGTGCAGCACCGCCATGATGTGCTCGATCGTGGCCACCGAAACCAGTCCCTTTTTCAGGCAGGTGGAATAATCGGTGGACCGCACGTTTTCCAGCCGCGCCGGGACGGTCTGGCCGGTGGAGATGTCGCCGAAGATGATGCCGCTTCCCGGAGGCAGGGGCTGCAGGATAAGCCCGGTTTTGATGCCGGAGTGCAGGCCGCTGCCGCACAGCACCACGCTGCGTTTCAAGGTCCGCTGCAGGGAAGGGGAGGGCCCGGCCGGGGTGTCGCCCGGAAGCCGGATCGCATGCCGCTTCATCTTCCCTTTAAAATCGCTCACGTCCGTTTTCAGGCTCCGGCAGGTCTTTTCCAGGTCCCAGTTGTTCTTGCGCAGGTGGTGGATGAGGAAGCCTTTTTCCCAGATCTGTTCCGCCTCCTGGTAGGACACGAAACCGTCCGCGTTTCCGGCGTCGGGTTCCCGCCGCGGGCGCCGCACTTCCGCCGGCAGGTCCTGGGCGCGGATGCGCCCGCGCCGGACGCCCACAACCAGGATTTGATCCAGCACCGAGCGCAGTTCCTTCACGTTTTCCGGCCAGGAATACTGGCACAGATCCTCCAGCGCTTCCGGTTCGAGCACCGGCGCCTGGAACTTGCCTTTCTGGGCGCATTCCTCGAAATAGTCCTGCACCATGGCCGGGATGTTTTCGGTGTACTCCCGAAGCGGCGGGATGCGCACCGTCGCGGCCTCGAAGATCTTCAACAGCGGTGCGCTGAACTTGCCCTGCGCCGCCAGCGATTGCAGATCCTTCGAAGAAGAGGCGAACAGGCGCACCGGCAAAAACTCTCCGGGTTTGCCTTTTTCGAGTGTGTCCGCAAGCTGCTTCTGCAGTTTCGGGCTCAACGATTCGATATTGCTGAGATAAAGAACCCGTCCCGCGGCTTCCCGGGCCAACGCCGCCGCTTTTCCGGTTTTTTGGCCCGCCGGATCCGCGAACAGGTGCGACTGGATTTCCTGCGGTTCGCGCAGCGCGCAGTTGAACTGCACGAAAGGCCGGTCGCTGTTGGGGCTGCGTTTGTGGATCGCGTGCGCGATGAATTCCTTTCCCGTGCCCTTTTCCCCCAGCACCAGAATGGGGTTGTCGTTGGTGGCCGCCTGCAAAGCGGCTTTTTTCACCTCCACCATCATTTCAAAGCACAGCGGCAAATCCCGCTTGTCGTCATCCACTCCGTTCGTGGCGTGTTTTTTCTGGAACACGTTGTGGATCGATTGCGTCAGATGATCGAGGGAGAACGGCTTTTCGATGAAGTCGTGCGCACCCAGCTTCGTGGCCTTGACGGCGGTGTCGATGGTCCCGTGGCCCGACATGATGAGAACCTCGATCTCCGGGTGGTAGGTCTTGACGGTTTTCAGCACCTCGATGCCGTCCATCCCCGGCAGCCAGATATCCAGAAGCACCAGATCCGGCGGGTCCGCCTGGATCATTTCCAGCGCACCCAGTCCGTCTCCCGCGGCCGCGACCTCGAATCCCTCTTCGGTGAGAATTTCCTTGAGCGAAGTGACAATGTTTTTTTCATCATCGACGATCAGTATGCGGGACAAATGCACCTCCGAATTAGAGTTGGACCGGGACGCGGGCCCGTCCGGCGGAGTTCGCCGGTTCAGGCGTTTTTAATGAATTCCAGGTAGTAGATTTTTTCTCCGGCATTGAGAAAGTTCCGTTCGTATTTCGACTGCGGGATGTCTCCGCGGCTGCCCCTGAAGACGCCGGGGCCGATCTTGTTCTTGAGCGCCGGGTGCTCTTCGAAAAATTCCAGGATTTCCATGGCGTAGGGTTCGCTGTCCGTCGCCACCAGCACATGGCCGCCTTCGGCCAGCGTGTTCGCCAGCGTGTCGACGAACGGCGGCTTGATGAGACGCCGCTTGTAATGCCTTTTTTTCGGCCAGGGATCGGGGAAATTGATGTAGATCGTATCGAGTTCCTGCTCCGCGAACATCAGCGGCACCTTTTCGCGCGCGTCGCCGTACACGATGCGAATGTTGCCCAAGTGGAGCTTGTTGATGCGCGTGATCACCTTGCGGATGCCCTTGTGGTAAAAATCCATCCCGATGAAATTGCACTGCGGTTCGCGGATCGCCATTTCCAGAAGGAACTTGCCGTTGCCGAATCCCACTTCCAGTTTCAGCGGATTGTCGTTTTCAAACAAAGCCGCCCAGTCGGGCTTGAAATCCACGTCCAGGAAATAGGGACTCTGCTCCGCGATTTCTTCAAACGATATGAGGGGTCTGGCCATTTCGGGTTTCGGGTTCGGTTGGTTTCAGGCGGTCCGGATGTGCGGATCCGCAAAGCCTGGGCTGCGCGGTCCGCGGACCGCTTCAGGAAGAATTTCCGGAGTTTTCATGGATGGTGACGACACGCAGCACCTCGTATTCCTTTCGGTCTTCCGGCAGGGGAATGGTGACTTCATCCCCTTCCTGCTTGCCCATCAGAGCCCGGCCGATCGGGGAGGCGGTGGAAATTTTCCCTTCCTCCGGGTTCACCTCTTCAGGAAACACCAGGCGGTACTCGGTTTCGGTTCCCGAGTCCAGATCCTTGAGCAGCACCGTGCTTCCCAGCCCGGAGCGGTCTCTCGGCAGCCGGTCGATGTTGAGGGCGGTGATGTCGCTGATGCGTTTCTGCAGCTGCGACATCCGGCTTTCCAGGAACATCTGCCGTTCCTTGGCGGCCTTGTACTCGGCGTTTTCGCTGAGATCCCCGTGCTCCCGGGCCACCTTCAGCGCCTGCGGGATCTCGACTTTCAGTTCGGTTTTGGTGTTTTCCAATTCTTTTTCCAGTTTTTCCAGAATTGGTAATCTCATGCATTCGTCTCCGGTCAAATTCCGGCGTTTCCGGGTTGGTGTGAGGACAAAGAGTCGATCCGGTTTGTTTTTTTCAGGGGGCGGCGCGCCTTTGAGAACGGTTGACCACGATGAGGGCGTCCGAAAAACCCATTTGCCGGATTTTTTTCTGCAGCTGATAGGCCGGGTTGAACTCTGAATATTTGCCCGCCAGAACGCGTACCTTGCGGGACCCCTTTACACTATAGGCTTGGATCTTTTTGTTTTCAAGTTCGCGTTTCAGTTGGTGGGCATTTTCCAGGTCATTGAACACCGCAACCTGCACGGCGTAGCGGGGTTTGGGCAGAGGCGGATGGTCCTGCGAAAGATCCGATTCGGACAGGGCGATGACGCGCACGGGCGCGAGCCCTTTTTTCGACATTTTCAGTTTTTTAGCGGCCGCGTAGCTGAGATCGATGAGCCGATCGCCGACGAACGGGCCGCGGTCGTTGATGCGCACGGTGACGCTCAGGTTGTTTTCCAGGTTGATAACTTTCACATACGTATTGAAAGGCAGGGTTTTGTGGGCGGCCGTCATGCCGTGCATGTCGTACACCTCCCGGTTCGACGTGCGCCGGCCGTGAAACTTGGGGCCGTACCAGGACGCCATGCCTTCCTCATCGAAACCCTGAGCGCTCTGCATGGGAAAATACTTCACGCCGAAAACCCGGTAAGGGGCGCTCCCTAAAGGAAACTGTTTTGCCCTTTTTTTTCTCGCCGTGTGCTTTTTGGGGGTCGTGGGTTTGACGATCCGTTTTTGTTTCACCGCGGCCTGCGGCGGCCGGGGGGGGATCGTTTCAAGCGCCTGCTTTGCGGCAGCGGGTTTGCGGGCCGGTTTCGCCAGCACCGGTGCGGGAGACAGGGAAGCCAGCCGGACCGGGGCCTTTTGCGGCGTCGTCAGGCCCGCATTGCCGGTTTGCGCCTTGAGAGGAGGCCACTGCTTGTGGATGTGGAGCTTGGGCGAGGCGCAGCCGGCGCTCAGGCCGAGGACCGCGATCCCCAGAAGAGCTGTCGGTATTTTGACGTTGTTTGTGCTGATTCTGGACATGGATTCCCCCATCCTGTCTTGAATCCCGAAAACGGTCTTAAATCGACGGGTATTAAGGAAAGCCCCCGTGATCCGCCGATCCGTCCCGCATGGCGCTTTATGAGCTGTTTTGCTGTGATTTAGGGGGTGTATTTTAGGCGTAAATTGGGGGGAAGTCCAATAAAAATCACGGGTTTTTTACCCCCAATCCCTTTGCCATGAAGCGTTTACCGCAAGCGTTCTTTTTTTTAACTGTTTGACTGTAAAGGGCTTAGGTGTATAATAGACATTTACAGTATATTTGATATAAAAGGGCACCCGCCTGGGTGCGGCCAAAGGGCGCGCATGCGAGAAAAAATACTGGGCCTGATCAAGGAAAAGGGGGAGCTTCCCCCGCTGCCGGACATCCTTTTAAGGCTCGAAAAACTCATCAACGACCCCGAAAGCGACATCGAGGCCATCGCCGAGCTGATCGAAACCGAGCCCGTGCTGTCGGGACGGCTCATCAAAATGGCCAACAGCGTCCTGTTCGGCGGCGGCCGGGAGCAGGCGAAGGACCTCGAGACCACGATCCTGAGGCTGGGCATCAAAATGGTTCTGGATCTGGCCTACACCCTGCAGCTGCCCTCCATGTTCAAAAAGCCCAAGGCCTTCGATCAGATCCGTTTCTGGAAACATTCCCTGGCTGTGGCCTGCCTGTCTCAGTGTCTGGCCGAGCATTATGGGTTGACCGGAGAGGAGCGTGAGGAAAGCTACGTCTGCGGGCTGATGCACGATCTCGGCATCCTGGTTTTCGATTTTCTCATTCCGGACGAATACAAAGCCTTCACCGATACCCTGGAACCCGGATCGCCCGATCTGGATGCGCTGGAAGTGCAGGCCTTCGGCATCGGGCACGCGGAACTGGGCGCGCGGTTCATCCACCATCAATGGCCGGTATCCCCGGTCGTCGTTCGCGCCGCGAAGGAGCACCACATGCCGCTCAAAAACGACGGCTCCCGGCACAACATCCACAAGCTGGTGAACATCTCAAACAAGATCGCCAACGTGAACGGCCTCGATCATGGACTGATTCCCACAACAGAGGAAACCCTCGATCCGGTCGTTTTCGAAATCCTTCATGTTTCGCCGCCTCAGCTCGACGCCATCATCGAACAACCTCTGGATGGCCTGAGACAGACCGAAAGTTCCATGAAAGGCTGACCGCTTCGAGACCCCTGCTATGGCATCCGACAATTCCGATTTTTCAGTGACGTTTCGCGGCGTGCGCGGGTCCATCCCGACGCCTCCGACCACGATTCAGATCGAGGAAAAACTGACCCGCGCCCTCGAGCAGGCCCAGCCCGGAGACCTCAAGGACGCGGCCGCGATCCAGAGCTTCGTCAGCGGACTGCCTGTGGAAGTGCGCGGCTGCTTCGGCGGCAACTCCTCCTGCGTTCAGATGAACGTGGGCGGCGAAATCCTCATCTTCGATGCCGGCACCGGCATCCGCACACTGGGGCTCGATCTGATGAAGGGGGATTTCGGCAAGGGGCAGGGGACGGCGCATATTTTCTTTTCCCACACCCACTGGGACCACATCCAGGGACTGCCGTTTTTCACGCCGTTGTTCATCAAAGGAAATTACTTCACCTTCAACTGCCCGTTCGGCAACCTCAAGGAGCGTCTGGAAGGCCAGCAGTTCCACGAGTACTTCCCGGTTCCCTTCGACGCCTATGCCGCCGATCTGGACTTTCCGGATCTGACCGTCGGCAACGAAGTCAAAATAGGCGACGACATCCGCGTGAGCTGGAAAGAGATGTGTCATCCGGACAAATCGTTTTCCTACCGGGTGGAATACAAGGGCAAATCGGTCATCTACGCCACCGACGCGGAATACAAAAACCTGAGCGCCGAGGAACTCAAGCCCAACGTCGAGTTTTTCCGCGATGCCGACCTGTTGATCTTCGATGCCATGTACACCTTCGGCGAGAGCATCGAAAAGACGGACTGGGGGCACAGCTCCACCTTCATCGGCGTCGATCTGGCGGTGGACGCCAACGTGAAGAAAATCGTCTTCTACCACCACGAACCCAATTACAGCGACTTCAAACTGGTGGACATCCTGCGCCAGTCCGAGAAATACTTGAAGCCCATCGCCCCCGATTCCAATCTGCAGATGCAGCTCGCCCAGGAAGGAATGACCCTGAGCGTCCTCAACGGCGCGCGTCCCTGAACGAGGCATCCCGTAAGACCTTTATAGGTCATGCTGAGCCTGTCGAAGCATGACTCCACACCGATCCCGTTGCGTCTTCCCGTAGACCGATTCCACCTTTTGCGGCACCGCGCCGCCGGGTTCCCGTATAATTCGCGCATGGCCGATCCCGACGCATTCCGCTTTTCCATCGACCGCGGCGGCACCTTCACCGACATCTACGCGGAAGTGCCCGGAGACCCCGGTTACCGCGTGCTCAAACTGCTGTCGGAAAATCCCGGCCGCTACCCCGACGCGCCGCGCGAGGGCATCCGCCGCATCCTGGAAGAGGTGACCGGAACACCGCACCCCGAATCCGGATTCGACACCAGCCGCATCGAGTGGGTGCGCATGGGCACCACCGTCGCCACCAACGCCCTGCTCGAACGCAAGGGCGCCCGCTGCGCGCTCGCCATCACTCAGGGGTTCGGCGATCTGCTGAGGATCGGCAAACAGAACCGCCCGCGCATCTTCGATCTGGAAATCAAAAAGCCCGGCCTGTTGTACGAAGCCGTCGTCGAGGTGGACGAACGCGTGCGCCTAGCGGACACCGTCCCGCCGGAAAAAAACCAGCGCATCGCGAAAGGCCTGAGCGGGGAGACCGTCGCCATCGTTAAAGAACCCAACCTCGACGCCATCCAACCCCGGTTGCAGGAGCTGCTGCGATCCGGCGTCACCGGCCTCGCCGTGGCCTTCATGCACGCCTATACCTATCCCGAGCATGAGATCGCCGTCGGTGAACTCGCAAAAAAGATGGGGTTCCAGCGGGTGACCCTGTCGCATCAGGCCATGCCGCGCATCAAATGGGTGGATCGCGGCCACACCGCCTGCGTGGACGCCTACCTCACGCCGCTGCTCATGCAGTACCTGGAAGGGTTTGAATCCGGCTTGCAGGGAACAAGCCCGCCGCTGTTTTTCATGCAGTCCGGCGGTGGGCTGGTGCGCGCGCAATCGTTCACCGGCAGCCGCGCCATCCTCTCCGGCCCGGCCGCCGGCGTCGTGGGCATGGCGCGCACCGCGCACGATGCGGGCTCTCCGGTCATCGGCTTCGACATGGGCGGCACTTCCACCGACGTTTCCCGCTTCGACGGCGAATACGAATGGGTGCAGGAGACCGAGACCGCCGGCGTGCACCTTATCGTGCCGCAGCTCGACATCCGCACCGTCGCCGCGGGCGGCGGATCGCGGCTGTTTTTCCGCCACGGCCTGTTCGCCGTCGGCCCCGAATCCTCCGGCGCGCATCCGGGTCCCGTGTGTTACGGCAAAGGCGGACCGCTGTCTCTCACCGACGCCAATCTCATCCTCGGCCGCCTGATTCCCGAACATTTCCCCAAAGTGTTCGGCCCCGATGAGAATCAGCCGCTCGACGAGAACGCCGCCCGGCAGGAATTCGAGCGGCTGACCGAAAGTGTGAACGCCTGGATGCGCGGCAAAAACCGGCCCGCCATGACCGTTGAAGAAGTGGCGCAGGGCTTCATCGCCGTCGCCAACGAAACCATGGCGCGGCCGATCCGCGAGATCTCGGTGCTGCGCGGCCACGATGTGAAAACCCATGCGCTCGCCAGTTTCGGCGGCGCCGGCGGCCAGCACGCCTGCGCCATCGCCCGCGCTCTGGGAATTAAAAAAATCTTCATCCACCGCTTTGCGGGGGTGCTTTCGGCTTATGGCCTGGGTCTTGCGGACGTGGTTGCCGAAAAGCAGGAGCCCGCGAACGCAGCGCTCAATAAAAACACAGGGCCGGGTTTGCGGAAGCGGCTCGATGCGCTTGCAGTGCGCGCCGTGGACGAACTGAAAACGCAGGGAGACTATCCGGTCGAGGTTCACCGCTATCTCAACCTGCGTTACACCGGCAGCGACACCGCCCTGATGATCGCCGAGCCCAAAGACGGCGATTTCGCCGCGGCGTTCGAAGCGGTTCACCGCCGCGAGTTCGGCTTTCAACTCACCGGCCGCGACATCGTGGTGGACGATCTCAAGGTGCGCGCGGTGGGAAAAGCGCCGCCGGTGCGAAAGATTGCACTCGCGCCCAAACCGGCGCCAACAGAGCCGATCGCCCACAGCCCGTGCTGCTTCGAGGGAGCGTGGATCGAGGCTCCCGTCTACAAACTCGATTCGCTCGGCGCGGGCGAGACCCTTCCAGGTCCCGCTATTTTGCTGCACCAGACCTCGACGATCCTCGTCGAGCCGCATTGCGAAGCGCGCGTCACCGGGCACGGCGACGTCGAGATCGACGTGTTTCCGCTTGAACCGGAGCCTGCTCCGGCGAACGAGGACCCGGTGCAGCTCGCCCTGTTCGGCAACCGCTTCATGTCGATCGCCGAGCAGATGGGCCGCACCCTGCAGCGCACCGCGATTTCCACCAACATCAAGGAGCGGCAGGACTATTCCTGCGCCCTGTTCGGCCCCGACGGCGGCCTCATCGCCAACGCGCCGCACCAGCCGGTGCACCTGGGGGCGATGGGCGAGGCGGTGCGCCGCCAGATCGAGATTCAGGGCAAGGACATGCAGCCCGGCGACGTGTGGGTCACCAACCATCCGGTCGCCGGCGGCAGCCACCTGCCGGACATCACCGTCATCACGCCGATGATCCTGGGCGGCCGGGCGGAATTTTTCGCCGCCAGCCGCGGCCACCACGCCGACATCGGCGGCATCACGCCCGGTTCCATGCCGCCGTTTTCCCGCACCCTCGCCGAGGAAGGCGCCTGCATCGAGTCATTCAAGCTGGTGGAGTCCGGCGAGTTTCAGGAGGAAGGCGTCACCCGGCTGCTCACCGCCAGTCAGCCGGGTCCCGCCGGAAAACCGGTGAGCGGCACGCGTGCCCTGAAAGACAACCTGTCCGACCTCAAGGCGCAAACCGCCGCCAATCAGAAAGGCATCGAGCTGCTGCACGAGTTGATCGAAATCCATTCGCTCAAGCAGGTGCAGGCCATGCGCGTGGCGCTCAAGCAGCACGCGGCGGAATCGGTCGCCGCCATGCTGCGGCAGCTCTCGCATTCAAAGGGCCTTGAGGAGGTGGACACGCTGGAGGCGATGGACCGGCTCGACGACGGCAGCCCGATCCGGCTCCGCCTCACCATCGACCGCAGGCAGGGCGGCGCGGTGTTCGATTTTTCCGGCACCGGCGCTGAGGTGAAAAACAACCTCAACGCTCCGCGCGCCGTCACCCGCTCGGCCATCCTGTACTGCCTGCGCTGCCTCATCGATGAGGACATTCCGCTCAACCAGGGCTGCCTGGATCGCATTGAAATTGTGATCCCGCCCGGTTCCCTGTTGTCGCCCTCGGCGGACGCCGCCGTGGCCGGCGGCAACGTGCTGACCTCGCAGCGCGTGACCGACGTGATCCTGAAAGCTTTCGGCGCCGCATCCGACTCACAGGGGTGCATGAACAACCTGACGTTCGGCAGCGCGGCGTTCGGCTACTACGAAACCATCGGCGGCGGCGCGGGGGCAGGCCCCCACTGGCATGGACAGTCCGGCGTGCACACGCACATGACCAACACCCGCATCACCGACCCGGAGATCGTGGAGAGGCGCTATCCCGTTTTACTGAAAGCGTTTTCCATCCGCGCCGGTTCCGGCGGCGCCGGCCGGTTCCGGGGCGGCGACGGCCTGATCCGCGAGATCGAGTTTTTACAGCCGCTGGAGGTGGCGATCCTGTCCGAGCGGCGCTGGTTCGCACCGCAGGGCCTCGAAGGCGGCGGCTCGGGAATGCCGGGGTTGAACCTGTGGCTCAAACGGGACGGCGGTTTTGAGGATCTCGGCGGCCGCAACGCATTTACGGCCCGGCCGGGGGACCGCATCCGCATCCTCACTCCCGGAGGCGGCGGCTGGGGCGCTGCCGGTCCCGCCAAAAAGCGTTGAATCCGCTTGCTGTCCGGAGCAATTTCCGGCGCTTCTGCGGAAATGTCGCCTGCGGGGCGTTGACAAATTGCAAAAAATGAGGTCAGCTAAAACATTCATATAAATATGAATGTATTATTGATTATAATGAATGGAATTGCGTTGACCGGGAAATTGTCCGATATTGAAAGGTCAGGGATATAGAAACATCGATAACCATTGCGGGACAGCCTGGAGGCTAAGGATATGAGACCAGCGGCAGGATTCTTTTTGATTGCGATTCAAGGCTTTATCTGGGCGGGTTGTTCCACGCCGCCGCCTTACGTTCCGGGCCCGGGTGCGGAGAGCGCTCCGGGACGCCCCACCGTGTATGAAGACGTCGACTCGCCCGGACGGGTCCAGGGCATCGGCATCGAGTCCCAGGACGTGAAAAGCATGACCGACCAGATGGTCGGCGACATGCTCGCCACGCCGGTGCTTTCCGGCCGCAACACGCCGCCGCGGGTGATCATCGATTCGGAATACTTCCGCAACGAAGGCTCCACCCGCATCAACAAGAACATCATCACCGACCGGCTCCGGGTGGAACTGAACCGCGCGGCGCAGGGCCGCATGGTCTTCGTGGGACGGCATTATTCCGACATGGTCGAGCGCGAGCGCGCCTTGAAGCGCAGCGGCACGCAGGACAGCGCGCCGGTGGTCGACTCGGGGACCATCGCGCACCGCGAGTCCACGCTGGGCGGCGATTACCGCCTCGGCGGCCGCATCACCACCATCGACGCGGTGACGCCCACGGGACTCGCGTCGCGGACGCACCAGATCATCTTCGAGATGATCGATCTGGAATCCGGCCGCATTTCCTGGAGCGGCATCTACGATTTCAAGAAATCGGCCCAGGACGACATCATTTACCGCTGAACCGTTATTATCGCTGAGGTGTTTCCTTGATCCGATTTGCGCGCATACATCTGGCCTGGGTCTGGCTGCTGCTCGCCGCCTGCGCGTCCGGCCCGGACTACAAGATCATCCACGTTCCCGAGCCGGAGATGCGGGCGTACCTGGCGGACAAGCCCGCCGAGCTGCACCCGATGTACCGCCGCGTGCTGATGGAAGGCCGCCGCAACCTGGTGCTCAACCACATGCGCATCGGCCTCGCCGCGATGGAGCTGAAGCAGTGGAAGCTCGCCGAGGAATCCTTCGACATCGCGCTGCTCAACATCGAGGCGGTGTACGCCAACGACGCCGAGGCGGCCAAGGCGCGCAGCCTGTGGCACGAGGAAGGGCGCAAGGTGTTCAAGGGCGAGCCCTACGAGCGGGCCATGGCCTACTACTACCGCGGGCTGCTCTACATGCGCCGCGGCGATTTCGAGAACGCGCGCGCCTCCTTCAAGGGTGGGCTGCTGCAGGACGCGATGGCGGAAGAGGAGATCTACCGCGCCGATTTCGCCATGCTGGTATTTCTGGAAGGCTGGGCCTCCTGGATGCTGGGCGACAGGAACCTGGCCGGGGAAGCCTTCCGCGAAGTCAAGCAGCTGCGGCCGGATTTCAAGCCGCCCGAGCCGGGTCACAACGTGCTGCTGATCGCCGAGACCGGCAGCTCGCCGCGCAAGGTCGCCGTCGGGCGCAGCCAGTCCGAGCTGGTGTTCCAGCGCGGCTTCTGGCACACCGACGAGAAAGCGCGGTTTGAGATCGGCGGCTCGGTGTTCGACGGCTACCCCATCGAGGACATCTACTGGCAGGCCAGCACGCGCGGCGGCCGCGAGGTGGACCGCATCCTCGAAGGCAAGGCGAAATTCAGGGAGACCAACGAAACCATGGGCCGGGCGCTCACCGACATCTCGCTCAACACCATCGCGATGGCCCCGAGGTTCGGCGACGACGCCGGCGTCGTCGCCATCGTCGCGGGCATCGTCGGCCTGGTTGGCATGGGCCAGCAGGCGGTGGCCAACCGCACGCGCACCCGCGCGGACACCCGCTACTGGGACAACCTGCCCGACCGCGTGCATTTTTACACCTTCGATTCGCGCAAGCAGGACACCAGGGCCGTGCGGGTTTCCTTCCTGCAGGACAACGGCCACAAGATTCCCAAGCTGGAAAGAAACGAAACGATCATCGACATCAACGATCGCTATGGATTTGCCTGGGTGCGGTCCCGGTTGACTCCGGTGAGCCGGCCTCAAACCCAACGAAACGCCGAGGAGGGTTCCTTATGAATCGAATGACCAAAACCGTGGCCTGGATGGCACTCGCGGGACTGATTCTGGGCGGCTGCGCCAGCACCGATCCCTGCGTGAACATTCTGGAGGAGAAACCCGTCGAGCCGGGCGTGCAGATGAACAGCATCAACATCATCGACACCTCGCTCTACAACGAGCTGATCAGCGCGACCTACTGCGAAGGACGCCGCGTGGCGCCGACCACCCAGGAGGCGCAGAACGCGGGCGGCAACGTGGTGGCGCGCTACAAGGTGACGGTCGAGCAGGCGGACGTGCGCCGCACGCCCACCGGCACGATGGAGGTGCAGACCATCCTGCGCAACCACACCAACTTCCCGCTGCAGGTCGAGGGCCGGGCGCAGTTTTTCGACCAGGCCAAGACGCCCGCCGAAGACATGAGCGGCTGGAAGCGCGTGCAGCTGCCGCCGAAGAGCATCGGCACCTACCGCGTCGTGTCCAACAAAAAGGAAGAGGCGAACTACTACTACATCGAGATAAGAGAGGGGCGGTGAGCTTCCAACTATCGGCTCCGATTACGTATTTACTTTAAGTACATTTCCTTATATACCAATCTACAATTGCAGAGCCTGTGGACAACTGTGATAAAACCGCAATGCGGTTTTTCACAAGTCCACAGGCCGTGTTCCCCTCGCCTATTTTTATCCGTCCTTAATCAGGGACGGTTCCCTAATGATTTTCCCTTAAAACCTTTCCTATGGATATTAATTTCGAAAATAATCTGGTTTTGTTTCTATCTGCTTATGTAGTTGCCGCAATTGCCTGGATATGGAGTGCACGATTGACAAATGCAAAAATCAGGCGGCCAGTACGAGTATCGATCCTGTTTTTAGTGTTCCCGGTTTTTTACTTGGGACACCCAATAATATTCGAACAAATCTGGATGGGTCTTGTTATGGGGATCGTGGATTTGAATATTTCTGGTTTGTTCATTTTTCTGGTTATTTGGGCGATGTTGGCTTCGATAGCTACACTGGATTTCCCTCGTAAATAAAACAACTGATGGTTTAGAAATTCTTACCCCAAAGTGGGACCGATGAAATTTTATGAATTGATCTATTATGGCAAACCGGTTTTGTATCTGGTGTGCTATGGATTGGCTTATCGGGTATGGAAACGGAGTTCTCGCATAACGAGCTTGCGTGCTCGGAGGGCCGTGCGGGTATCGATCGTTTTTTTGGTATTCCCAATCATCTCTTTTGATTCTTCATTTGAACAAAGCTGGTCGCTGCTTTTGATATCCGCTTTTGGGCTTCATTCTCTATTCATTGCTTTACTGGGAACCTGGGTGTTTCTGATCGTGATCTCTCAAATAGACGTTCCCCAAAAATACTAATCCCACGTCTTACTCGAAAGAGCTCGGCTTCTTCTAGGTCGCATCCTCTCTTCGCATAGTTCCTGCAAACAAAGAATCACTTTAAGGGCGTTTCAGGGAATATCAGGTCATGATGAAATTGAAACATGTCATGTTACGTGTTACAATGTGGCATGATCGAAAATTTCCGGCACCGGGGTCTGAAAAGACTTTATGAGCGGGGCGACAAAAGCCGTTTGAGGCCGGATATAGCAGACAAGGCAGAGCTGTATTTATCGGTTCTCGATAGCGCAGAAAAGCTGGAGGAACTGGATATCACAGGATTAATTTTCATGCGCTCAAAGGCGATAAGCGCGGTTTTTACAGTGTCTTTGTATCGAGAAACCACAGAATCATCTTCAGGTTTGAAGATGGAAAAGCGTCTGATGTTGATTTAGTGGACTACCATTAGGAGATAAGCTTTATGCCGATGAAAAACCCGCCCCATCCGGGAAAACTGATCAAGCATTGCATAGAATCCGCGGGGCTGAGTGTGACGGAAGCCGCGGAAGGTTTGGGGGTGACACGGCAAACCCTGTCGCGGGTCATCAATGCAAAAACGTCTCTGTCGGCGGAAATGGCGATTCGTGCATCCAAGGCTTTCGGCAGCACGCCGGAACATTGGTTGAGAATGCAAATGGCTTATGATATGGCGCGGATGCATGGCAAGGCAGCGAGCATCAAGGTCAAACGTTTCCCCGTAGTGTCTTTAAACCTGTAATCGTATCTTCAATCAACTTTCTTCCCCCACCTTCAGCACCCCCTTGCTCTCCTGATACGCCGATTCCACAGCCTGCTGCGCGTCGTCCAGCGAATGAAGGGGAAATTTATTCATTTTCATCCTCCGGGTTGAATCTATATGGAAGTGGCTCGACGGGCATTTCCGAATCGATAACAATCTTTTTCCCATCATGTCGGGCCAACACTCTCATAACAAAATCAAGAATTTCATCTTTCGCTTTAGTCTCAATAGAATTTAAAATGGACTCCTTATTAAAATTTTGCTCCATCGTAATTTCAGCCCAGATTTCGCCACTCAATTCCCTCACGGTTCTTTCTTCCACATTGCACCTTTTTCAATTCAGCTTTTAATTAGTTTCTCCCACCTGCAGCACCACCTTGCTCTCTTCGTAAGCCGACTCGACTGCCTGCTGGGCGTCGTCCAGCGGGCGCACGCTGGTGATGAGTTTTTTGAGCGTATCCTGATTTGCGTTGAGCAGTTCGAGCGCCGGGGCGAACGGGCCGCAGCGCGAGCCCTGCAGGCGCACTTCGTCCACCACCAGTTTCGTGATATCCAGCCCCGTCTCCGGCAGGCCGCAGGTGGTCTTGACCGACACCGTGCCGCGCGGCCGCACCAGCGTCTGCGCCAGCGTGAGCCCGTCCGGGCTGCCCGTCGCCTCGATCACCAGGTCTGCGCCTAAACCTTCCGTCCATTCCTGGATGCCTGCCGCCGCTTCCTCCGGCGTGTAGCCGCGCGCCGCGCCGTATTCCTGCGCCCGCTGCCGCTTGGCCTCGCTGCGCGACACCGCCGCCGTCTCCAGCCCGCGCTGCGCCGCCGCGAACACGATGAGCACGCCCAGCCGTCCCGCGCCCAGCACCGCCACTTTTTCGTCACCCGTGACCGGGGTCATCTCGAAGGTCTGCAGCGCCGCCGCCAGCGGTTCGGTGAGCACCGCCGTCAACGGATCGAGCGTTTCCGGCAGCTCGTGCAGCACGCCCGCCGGCACCACGACCTGCTCGGCGAACGCGCCGTCGTGCTGGATGATGCCCGTCACGCTGCGGTTGAGGCAATGGCTGCACAGGTTCGCGGCGCAGGCGCGGCAGGGATCGGGACGCGCGTAGGCGCGGCAGGTGTTGTTGATCTCGGCGGTGATCCGGCGTCCGCGCCAGCGCGGCGGCACGCCGCGGCCCGACGTTTTCACCCGGCCGACGAATTCGTGCCCGCACACCAATGGCAGCGGCACCGGGTAGTCGCCGGAAAAGAGAGCGAGGTCGGTGCCGCACACGCCCGCCCATTCGACGTCGATCACAGTTTCCCCCGGCGCGGCGGACAGGGCAGGGCGGTCTTCGATCTTCAGGGTGCGCGGGGCGGTGAGGCAGGCGGTTTTCATGGGAACCTCAGCGGCGTCTTATCGACAAAGTTTCATCGATAACGTCTAACGGCGTTTTTTGGATTTTTTCTCCTGCCACAGGATCAGCCAGTGCTGAAACAGGCGCAGCGGCTGATGCCCGTGGAATTTGCGGCGCTTGATCTTGGGCGTTAGGTCGTGCTGCAGTTTCGCGATCACCGTCGAGCCCACCGCTTCCTCGACGACCCCGCCGCGCTGGGCGTGCTCCAGTTTCTTGGAGGTGCAGGCGTCGCGGTAGGCCACCACCAGCCGGCAGTCGAGCGGCCGGTCTTCGTAGATGGTGCAGGTCTGGTCCTCGCCGAGAAACGGGCAGGGCTGGTTGATGACCAGGCGGTGCCAGTCCACCTGTTCCAGGTTGCGTTTCGATTTGAGCACCTCGCGCACGCGCTCGACGGTTTTGTGCGAGCGCTCGATCACTTCGTTGAGATCGATGCCGTTTTCCTCGACCCGGTTTAAGATGCCGTCCCATTCGAGCTGGGTCAGCGCGACGCCGGTGTAGCAGCAGTGCGCGCAGCCGCTCTGGCATTGCAGCGGCGCGGTTTTTTCCTTGTAGGCGCGCTCCAGCAGTTTCCAGAACGCTCTCAGCGGCGTGATCTTTTCCTCCCGCGCCAGCGCCTTCGCCGCTTCCACCAGCCGCGCGTAGGTCTCCTGGATTTCGGTTTCCTCGAAGCGCGATTGCAGGTAGCGCATCAGGTCATCGGCGTCGGTCATTCCCTGAATGAACATGCCGTTGCGGTCGGACTGGATGGACATGGCGGTGATTGCAAGTCGAAAGGGTGAATCCGGCGGTTGCCTGGAACGTTCCAAAGAGTAGCACAGAATTCAATCCGGTTTGGATGCAACTGGTGCGAGAAACTCCTATGCCAAAACAGTGGCGAGGCAACTGTTTGATTTGGAAATTTTTATAAATTTTATATAAAATTATGCTTAATTTATATTGAATTCTGCTTTGAAATGCGGTACTTAAAGACCGCGAGTAAGGATACCCGCCGGCCGGAATTTCCTCTCACCCTTTGCTTTGCGACCGTGTTGTTTCTGCAATGCGGACGCAGGGCATTCGAAGGCACCTAAGCTTTATTCTGAGTGGAACCGAAGACCAGGAACGCTTCCTGTCCCCTTTGCGATCCCATCATGCTGTGCACCTCTCCCCCTTTTGGGCGCGCAAGGGGATGCAGGGAGTGGTCTGTTCAACAGACATTCGAATTATTTTCAGCAATCGCTCCACCTGTCGCGTGGGAAACACGAGGAAATTGTCATGACACGCTGGAAACTCCCGAACGACCGTTTCTTTCTCTTGGTGATCTGTATGCAGATGCTTGCCGTTTCCGCTTTTGCCGCAGAGTCGCAGACCGGCCCAGGCAAATCCACGGACCGAATCCTGTCTATCGGGGAATTCAAAGATCCCGGTTACGCCAATGAAGAAGTGGAGGGCTATCCCTCCGCCCAGGTGTGCAAGACCTGTCATCCGAAACATTTCGACCAGTGGCGCGTGTCGAACCACGCCTACGCCCAGATCAGCCCCTTCTTCATCAACTTCACCAAAATCATCCAGGAGAAGACCAGCGGCACCAACGGCACCTTCTGCGTGCGCTGCCACACGCCCGTCGGCGTGGCTCTGGGAACCAAGTCCGACACGCCGCTTGAAAAACAGCCGAAAGTCGGCCTGGAAGGCGTCACCTGCGTGGTGTGCCACCGCGTGAAAAACAGCCACGGCCGCAGCCGCGGCGAGCTGGTGATCGAAACCGGCGTGCTGGAGGACGACGTCTACGGCCCGTTCGACAAGATCAAGCCGGTGCCCATCGGCCGCGACGACAAGGAAACCCACAAGGCGGAGGCGCTGCCCTTCATCCGCCGCGCCGAGTTCTGCGGCCAGTGTCACGACGTGACCGGGCCCGACGGCTTCCGCATCGAGGACCTGTTCACCGAGTACCGCAACAGCCCGGCGGCGCGTGAGGGCGTTTCCTGCCAGGACTGCCACATGGGGACCGAACAGGGCGTCAACAGCCTGCGCGCCAAAGGCCCCATCGCCGTGATCAAAGGCAAAAAATTTCCCGAGCGCACCCTGAGCGACCACACCTTCTCCGGGCCGGATTACTCGGTGCTGCCCATCTCCCGGTTTCCCATACGCCCCAACGAATGGCCGGTGCTGATGGACGATCCCAATTTTTACCAGTGGATTTCCAAGGTGGAGGCGAAGCGCAAAGCCGGGAAAAAACTCAACCGGCTGGACAAGCGCAAGTACAAAAAATTCGAGAGCCTGCTCAAAAAAAGCGAGGAACTGCTCGCCACCGCGCGTGAAAAACGCCACCAGCTTTTGAAAAATGCCGCCGAAGTGAGCGTCGAGGCGCCTGAATCCATCGAGAAGGGCGACGATCTGGAAATCCGCGTGACGGTGAAAAACAAGATGAGCGGCCATGCCCTGCCCGCGGGGTTCAGCGCCGAGCGCCAGGTCTGGCTGGCGGTGACGTTTACGGACGATCGGGGGCGCATCGTGTACCAGAGCGGCGATCTCGATTCCAACGGCGACCTGCGCGACAACAAAAGCATGGACGTGCTGCAGGGCCGGGCCGATTACGACCACGACCTGTTCAACCTGCAGACCAAGTTCCGGTTGCAGACCGTCGCCGGCACCGAACGGACCGACCACTTTCCCGTCCCCAGGGATGTGGACAATTTTTTCTTCAGCCGGCCGGCGCCCTTTCCATCGGCTTCCTTCAACGGGCCGTCCCAGGCGCGGCAGCAGAAAAACAGCCTGCCGCCGCTCAAGTCGCGCTCCAAAAAATACGAAGCGGATACGGATGAGGACGCGGCTTATTACGATGTGAGCGTGAAGCTGAACTACCGGCATTTCGCTCCTATATTGTTGAAGCAGATCGAGGTGCATGAATTCATTCCGCAGCTTGAAATCGTCGAACTGGATTCCAAACAATTCCGCGTCCAGGTTCAATCCGAAGAAGAGCCAAAATTCAGCCAGAATGACTCCGGTGTGCATCTGGTAGAAGGCAGAGTGGCAGGAAGTTGCCAGGAAACGGGGGGTTTTTGTTAAGTATTTGAATGATATCGATTTATTAAGTTTACATTGATCTTTCAATGGAAATGTTATACCTAAGTGGGTTGAGAGAACTTGTTGGCCGGCAAGCAACTCCGCCCTGGCATCGCTTTTGATATTCTTCCATTTACACCCATCCCGGGTGCGATCAAAAGCCTCAGATGACCGGGAGTCAGATTACCCTTAGGGTAAACAGCAGGACTGCGTTTTCGCTTCGAGACATTTGGGTTTCTTTGTCGGCTCATTGACAAAAGGATTGCCTGCAATCCGCTGATAGCTGATGAAGGAATTTTAAGATGACACGCTGGAGCCTCATCCGCGGGATGTGCCGCATGATTTTGATCCCGGTCTGTTCGGTGATTTTTGCGGGCACCTGCCTGGCGGATGAAATCAAACCCGATATCATCAAAACCATCGAACAGTTCAAAGACCTGGGCTATGACAATTCGGAAGCGGAAGGCTACCCCTCCGCTCAGGTGTGCAAGACCTGCCATCCGAAGCATTTCGATCAATGGCGTATCTCAAACCATGCCTACGGTCAGATCAGTCCCTTTTTCATCAATTTCGCCAAAGTGATCCAGGAAAAGACCAGCGGCACCACAGGAACCTTCTGCGAACGCTGTCATTCGCCCGTCTCGGTGGCGCTGGGCGAAAAATCCGGCCTGCCGCCGGAGCTGCGCAGGAAAATCTCTCTCGAAGGCGTCACCTGCGTGGTGTGCCATCGCATCAAGAACAGCCACGGCCGCAGCCGCGGCGAACTGGTGATCGAAACCGGCGTGGTCGAGGACGACGTCTACGGCCCGTTCGACAAGATCAAGCCCGTTCCCATCGGCCGCGACGACAAGGAAACCCATAAAGCGGAAGCGCTGCCCTTCATCCGCCGCGCCGAATTCTGCGGCCAGTGCCACGACGTGACGTCCCCCGACGGCTTCCGCCTCGAGGACCTGTTCACCGAGTACCGCAACAGCCCGGCGGCGCGTGAGGGCGTTTCCTGCCAGGACTGCCACATGGGAACCGAGCAGGGCGTCAACAGCCCGCGCGCCAAAGGCCCGATCGCGGAGATCCGCGGCAAGACCTTTCCCGAGCGCACCCTGAGCGACCATACCTTCTCCGGGCCGGATTATTCCGTGCTGCCCATCTCCCAGTTTCCCATCCGGCCCAACGAATGGCCGGAACTGATGGACGATCCCAACTTTTACGAGTGGATTTCGAAGGTGGAGGCGAAATTGAAGGCGGGCAAAAAACTCAACCGCCTCGACAAGCGCAAGTACAGGAAATTCGAGAGCCTGCTCAAAAAAAGCGAGGAACTGCTCGCCACCGCGCGTGAAAAACGCATGCAGGTGCTCAAAAACGCCGCCGAGATGAAAGTGGAGGTCCCGCAATCCATCGAGAAGGGCGACGACCTGGACATCCGCGTGACGGTGACCAACAAGATGAGCGGCCACGCTCTGCCCGCGGGGTTCAGCGCCGAACGCCAGGTCTGGCTGGCGGTGACGTATAAAGATGATCAGGGGCGCATCGTGTACCAGAGCGGCGATCTCGATTCCAACGGCGACCTGCGCGACAACAAAAGCATGGACGTGCTGCAGGGCCGGGCCGACTACGACCACGATCTGTTCAACCTGCAGACCAAGTTTCAGCTGCAGACCGTCGCCGGTACCGAGCGGCCCGACCATTTCCCCATTGCGCGGGATGTGGACAATTTCGCGTTCAGCCGGCCGGCGCCCTTTCTGTCGGCTTCCTTCAACGGGCCGTCCCAGGCGCGGCAGCAGAAAAACAGCCTGCTGCCCCTCCAGTCGAGAACGGCGGACTACAGCGCCGACACCGAGGAGGACGCCAAACACTACGATGTGACTGTGAAACTGAACTTTCGCCATTTCGCTCCTATACTCTTGAAACAGATCGAAGCGCATGATTTCATCCCGCAGCTGGAAATCATCGAGCTGGATTCCAGGGAGTTCCGAGTACTTGTTCAATAACCAGTTCAGAAAGCCCCGCACCGCGTCGATCTTGCGCTGGGGAACGTTGGGGTTGGCCCTGACGCTGTTGCTGCCCTGCGTTGCGATTGCGGATCCGCAGCAAGCGCGGAGTCTTGAAGAGCGCCTGCTCGCGCAAAGCAGCGAGATGGAGATCTTCCGGGAAGGGGAACGGCTGGAGTCGTTCACGTCACCGCCGGAACAGAAAACCCTGGCCCAGGCGGCGCAACCGGGCGATGAAGACGCCGCCGTCGATCAGGAGGCCGAACCGGAGCAGGTGGAGAGCAAGAACGGTTCGGAGAAAATCGGCCCCCGCAAAACCCCGCTGGATTTCGACAACCGCGCCTTGTCCCTGGGAGAACCGTTTCTCGGCACCGGCCCGCTCAAGGACTACGGCCTCAAGTGGTTCGGCAAGGAAGGCAACGCCATCCGGCCGCGCGCGCAGCTGTACGGATTTTTGAGCACCATCCTGTACGGCGGCCGCATCGCCGGCGAGAACCAGGGGCAGCTGGGATACAACCTCAATCTCGATTTCAACTTCGACCTCACCAACACCGAGCGGTTCCATGTGCGCTACCAGCCGTTCGTGGACATCGACGAACCGCAGGCCTCCGGCCTTTACCGTTTCCACAACAACTCCGGCGAGCCCGACCACCGTTTCGAACTCACCGAGGATTCGGTGTTCGCCTGGTTCGAAGGCGAGATCGGCGAGATGTTCGATTTCATTTTTCCGGAAGACCGCTTCCCCGACGACATACACATCGCGGTGGGCATCATTCCGCTGGTCTATCAGAACAGTTTTTTGCTGGACGACAACGTATTGGGGCTGGTGCTGTCCAAGCCCAACATCGTGCTTCCCGGCACCACGCGCGTGCACATGCAGGCCATCGCCGCCATCGACGAGATCAACGCCCAGCGCGCGGGCGCTCCCGAAAAGAACGACACCGACCTGTACGGCCTGACCATGCAGGTCGATGCGTACAAAAAATACATGGAGTTCAATTTTTTCCATCTGCAGAACAACAACGACAGCGACCTGTCGCAGCAGTTTTTCGCGGCGTCCCTGGTGTCCAGCTACGGCCTTTACAACTACGCCTTCCGGGCGATGTTCAACGTCAATGACGACCGGCTCACCGGAGACGGGCAGGGCGACGGCCAGCTGTTTGTCCTCGACATCAACCGCCCGATCCTGATTTCGGACTATTACGATAAAAACTACATTTACACGACGGCGTTTTTCGGCACCGAAGGCTGGAACGACATCGCCCAGGGCAGAACCGGGCGGGCGGGCATCCTGTTCCGCGGCAACGGCCTGACCGATTTTCCGCTGCTGAGAAACACCGGCACCGACTCGATCGGCGCGTCCATCGGATTGAAACTGTTTTTTCTCAGGGAGATCCTCACCGTCAATCCGGAGTTTTCCTATCTCATGGACCGGTCCGCCGTGTCCAACGACCAGTACGCGTTGGGAACCGAATTCCAGTACATCATCAGCAATCATATTTCGATGATTTCAAAATTTGTGGGTGTGCACAATGAAGTGAGAAGCGAGGACTGGGGCGGTTTCATCGAAATGCGGTTCAAGTTCTGACCCGCGGTCCGCTTTGTTCTACAGATTTGTTTGTTCAATTAAAACGGGGCCGCAACCGGCCTGACAGAGTCATGGCAGTACCCGGGCAACTCTGTTCTCCAGGATCCAATCAAGAAAGGAGGACTCTTCAATGATGGCACAAAAGTTCCAGATTGCATTGCAGGGGTGTGCGGTGTTGTTATTCCTATTGCTTGCAGCGTCACCGGTGTATTCCGGCAATAAGATCGTCGGCCCCAAACAGTGTTCCGACTCCAACTGCCATCAAAGTATCTTCGATAAGTTGCTCAATCACCCCCATGAAACCTTTTTCAACGAAAAGTACGAGGAGGAAGGCCAGAAGATCGCCGACAAGATGCAGGTGGCCGATCATTTTGAAGATGAAAAATGCATCCGCTGCCACGGCACCGAAGTCGCGTCCAATTATGAAAAGCTGACCGAGGAGGAAAAAGGGCTGTTCGGCGTGATCTGCGAAACCTGCCACAACCCCGCCGAGGAGTGGATCGAGGTCCACGACAAAAAAGGCAAGATCAGCGAAGCGGTGGACAAGGGCATGCGCCCCACACGGGATCTGTACCAGTGGTCGATCGACTGCTTCAACTGCCACCGCGGTGTGGGCGAGGACTACTTCAAGGCCGGGCACAAGATCGGCGATAAATTCGAACTGATCCGCTACAGCCAGGGCGACTTCAAGCACTGGGCGTGGAGCAAAAAGGATAAAGAGGAAGGAAACCTGGATAAAAAGACGACCCGCAAGATCGGCAAGATCTGGATCGCGGACAAGGCCTTTCAGGTTCAGTTCGCGATCGAAAGGCTCGCCGAAGCGTCCCCCGGCAGCGAATTTTTCAAGAAGAACCAGGCTATTTTGAATCAATGCCACCAGGATCTGAAGACGATCCAGAACGCCCTGCCTTCCGCGAACCTGGAAGGACTCATCACGGTGACGGGCAAGGTCGCGGCCGATCCGGGGCTGGCCGGTTCCGTGACGGAGGAAGTGAAACAGGCCGTCAAAACCTACATTGAAGAAATCGACAAGCAGAATTTGACCGCCGCCCAATTGAGCGTGTTTCCCTTCCCCGAAGAAAAAGATTACGTCCGCATCAAAAAAGATTGAGCCCCGGCGCCGGGGCGGGATGTGAAACCGGCTTGATTTGAAAGAGCTTGTTTCCCGAAAGCGGCGTTTCCGGGCCCGCCGCATCCGCGATCGATCAAAATCGGATGGGCGATATTGCGCGCCGAAAAAATGATGTAAATGTAAATATTGTCAATCGAATAAAAATGCTGCGAAATTGAAAATTCACTGGTTCGAGGGATTGCATAAGCTCAAACTTTATATAACTTTATAAGACTAGAAAATAGATTTCCATTAGCTTGGGCCGGGAGCTGCCGGGCGGCGTAGAGGCCAGAAGTCCATTTTCGGGAATTTTTTCAGAAGAAGCCGAGCATGCCTTTCGAAAGAAAAAACAAAACACGATTCCCGAACCGCTACAACCCGCCGCGTCAGTCGCCGCGGCTGCTCAAACCGATTGCGGTCATCATCGTCGTCACCCTGATTTTCTTTGGACTCGATTTGTTTGCCGGAACCAATTTTTTCGCGGGAGAGGGGCCGCTTTCCTCATCCCACGCCACGCTGGGCAGTCAGTGCAACACCTGCCACACGCAGAACTGGACCCGCGCCGAGGCGGCGATGGAAGAACAGTGCGTCCGCTGCCACATCGACGACAAGCCGCTCAAGTTTCACGTTTCCAGCCACCGCAAGCCCGGTGTTGAGGAACGCAAGATCCGGCAGCGTTACTGCGTGGACTGCCACATCGAGCACCGGGGCCGCGAGGCCCGCCTGGCCCAGGTCGCCGACCGGCCGTGCCGGGACTGCCATTCCATCCACGACGCGGACCGCGACCACCCCGACTTCAATCCGAAAAAGCTGGAAGCCCAGAACCTGAAAGGCATCGGACTTCAGTTCAGCCACAAGACGCATCAAATCAACGAGCGCTATTCCGAAAAAATGAACAGCAGTTTCGAGAAAGAATGCGTCCTGTGCCACAACCTCGATTCCGGCCAGGGGTTCGTGGATTTCAAGGCGATCGATTTCAACGCCGACTGCAGGGAATGCCACCCGCATCAGGAGCTGATGTTGACCAAAGTATTCAGCGCCGAGAAAGCCGAACAGCTGGCCCAATCCATCGAGGATGTGGTCGGCAAGTTCGGCGTGGAATCCTTCGACACTTTTCTCTCCCGCTTCGAGTACCGCAAGGGCAACAAGCGAAGACGGCGGCCGGCGGCGTTCAAATACGTGCCCGTGCACAAAGACCCCTACCTGAAATACTGGTTTTCCAGAGAGGGCGTTTCGCCGGAGCAGGTGGAAGACATCCTCTCGCAGGGGCGCAAGGGCGCCACACTCAATTGCTTGAAATGCCATACCGTGGCCGATGCGGAAAAAGAGCCGCACAAAGCCGGGGCGGTGGCCATCACGGCGGCGGTGTCGCTGACTCCGGTATTGCCGCATCCGGACTCCGCATCCAACAAAGTATTCCCGCACAAAAAACACGCCCGTGTGGGCTGTGAACAGTGCCACGAGTCGATTTTAAGCAGCGAAGGCCTGGAGGACCGCAACATCCTGGTGGAGAAGAAACATTGCTTCAACTGCCACAACAAGCGCAGCGTGAAAAACGAGTGCACTCACTGTCACCTGTTTCATAAAAAACCCGACCCGGCCAAGCTATCGACTCTGATCGCGGCCGGCAGCAAAAAAGACACGCCCGGGGGCGAAATCCGTTGAACCGGGAACCAAGAGGAAACCCGATGTCGTATCAGATCCTGTTTCACGACATTCAAAAGACCATCGAAGTTCCGGAGGGGATGACCATCCTCGAGGCCTCCGAGCGGGCGGGCATCGACATTCCGTACAGCTGCCGCAAGGGCGACTGCGGAACCTGCACCATACGGAGAATCGAAGGGGAAGTGCAGGGCACGGGCAGCTCCGCGTCCGTCCACCCGGAACAGGGAGAGACCGTGCTTGCCTGCGTGTCCCACCCCCGGTCCGATCTGGTGTGCCACACCACGTACGAGGAAAAGGAATGGCCGGCGCGGGTCGTGCGGGTGATCCCGCGCACCCCGGACGTTCAGTCCTACCACCTCGTTCTTGAGGAGGGCGGCAATTTCGATTTTCTTCCCGGCCAGTTCGTCACCTTGTCCACGCACGTCAACGAGCGCAAGAGTTACCGCTGCTATTCCATCTCCTCTTCCTGTTTCGAGAAGGATTATCTGGAGATCACCGTCAAACGGAAACCGCAGGGGCGGGTCAGCAGTCACCTTCACTTCAATCTCAGGGAAGGCGACACGGTGCATCTCAAGCGTCCCCGCGGCGGCTTCACCCTCGATCCGGACAGCGCCGAGGACGTGCTGCTCGTCGGCGCGGGGGTGGGCATCACGCCGCTCATGAGCATGCTGCGTTCGCGCACCGCCACAGGTTCTGCCGGGAAAATCATTCTGCTTTACGGCGCCCGCAGCGTAAGGGATCTCGTCTTTTGGAACGAACTGAAGGAACTGGAGCGGCAGAATCCCAATTTCGTGCTCAGGCTGTTCCTGAGCCAGCCCGATCCCGGCTGGAAAGGCGAGACCGGGAGGATCCACGAAAAAGCGATCGCGCAATCGCTCACCGTGCTCAAGGGAGAAGTGTCCGTCTACACCTGCGGTCCGGAATCTTTGATGGACCGCACGCTGTCCTGCGCCAAAGAACAGGGCATCGCTTCCGCCCGCTGCCACAAGGAGGCGTTTTTGCCTTCCCGGACGCCGATGCCGCCGCACGCGGCGACGCTGGAGGAAGTGCATTCGATCGATCTGTTTGCGGACCTGTGCCCCATCAAGCTCGAAGAGCTGCTGCCGCACATCGTCCACCGGCGCTACGCTCCCGGTGAAGTGATCGTCCGCGAAGGCGAGTACGGCGACTCCGCGTTTTTCATCCTCGAAGGCCGGGCGCGCGTGTATCTGGAACCTTTGGACCTGACCCAGCTCGGCAGAAAGCCGCAGAGGAAGCGGACGGTGTTCGAACGCCTCAAGGCGCTGCTGAAAAAAAATCCCCGCGGCCACGAGCTGATCACCACACGGGACGTCCGGTTTTCGCAGCGGGATTACGACGTGGACGCCTACGGCTGCGACCGCGAAGGCCGCGCCCGGCACCCGTTCTTTCTTCCCGAAACCGTTTTAAACCGCGACGGCGCTCCGGTGTGCGAAGACAAGACGGCAACCCTCGGCCCCGGCGAGCTGATCGGCGAGCTGTCCGTGCTGTTCCGGTCGTACCGCACCGCCACCGTCATCAGCGATCCCGGCTTCGATAAGCCGGTACACGCGCTGGAAATCAAGATCCAGGCGCTCAGGGGGCTGTCCCGCATCAGCCGCAACGTGCAGAAGTACATCGAAAACCATTTCCGCCAGCAGACGCTATCCCGTTACGTCAAAAACGCCGAGCTGTTCGCCGAATGCGGGACCGGGCTGCAGGAAACCCTGATCCGCGACGCCGGTCTGTTGTCCTTCAAGCCCGGCGACCGCATTGTCGATGAAAACCAGTGCGACGACGCGTTTTACATCATCCTCGCCGGGTTCGTGCGCCTCTCCAAAAAAATGCAGGAGAAGGAGCTGAATTTCGATTACCTGGAAACGGGCGATTTCGTCGGAGCCGCGCCGCTGGCCGAAGGCGGCGGCATGGCTTATTCCGCGACCGCCGACAACAACGTGCAGGTCCTGAGGCTCGATCCTGAGCTTTTGCAAAAGCTGTTCGCCATCGAAGCGGTGCGCGAGAAAATCACCTGGGCCGCCCGCTTTCGCAGCGAGATGATCAAATCGCTGGAAACCCAGGTGGGGGACCGGTCGCTGCTCAATTACGGCATCGAAAACCAGCTGCTCAACGGGCAGAGCATCATGGTCATCAACCTCGACCGCTGCACCCGCTGCGACGACTGCGTGCAGGCCTGCGCCGATTCCCACGAGGGCACCCCCCGCTTCGTGCGCGAAGGCAGTAAATTCGGCAACCTGCTGTTTCCGCATGCCTGCATGCACTGCCAGGATCCCGTCTGCATGATCGGCTGTCCCAGCGGCGCGTTGTACCGTTCGCACGAAAAAGGCGAAGTGCTGATCGACCTGGACACCTGCGTGGGGTGCACGCTGTGCCAGGAAAACTGCATCTACGACAACATCGTTTCCCTGCCCGTCGCCGAATCCGTCGCCGGCGACGGTACGGTCGAGTACAAGACAGCGGGACCGGCGAACGAACCGGTGGTCAAGGCCATGAAGTGCGACCTGTGCGTGGAGACGGGCAGCCCCGCCTGCGTGCGCGCCTGTCCCACCGATGCGCTGCACCGGCTGTCCTTCGAAGAGATCTTCAGTCCCGGGCGGGACGCAATTGCAGGAACCGTGAACCTGCCGGAAAACGGCGTGCAACAGCAGTGACGTTGAATTTAAAACCGGCGGACGCACCCGTCCCGCCGCAACGAATGCGATGAAAGCGATCCTCAAACCCGAAAAGACCAGCCCCGTTTCCTTTAAGGAAACCTGGGGAATGCGCGCCGCGCACAGCAGCGGACCGAGACTCAGCCTGTCCGGCATTGTGCGAAACTGGGGACTTGGGTTTCTCGCTTGCCTTGCCGTCGGAATGATCGTGGATGAATTTCTGGATGCGAACGTCTTCGGGGCGCATCTGTATTGTTTTCTGGGCGCGTATGTGCTGCTGTTCGCGCAGGTCAACAAACGCCTGCTGCCCCGGAGCCACTACCTCGGCATTGTGTCCCTCGCCTCGATGCAGGTCCTGTTTTCCGGATATTTCGCCATCGACCGGCGTCTGGATTTTGAAACCGAAAAGATCATCACCGGGTCGCTCATGGTGACGCTGGTGCTCATCTGCGCGCTGTACAGCCTCAGGAAAAAGCTGGCCCCGTTCGCCGCGTTGGGCCTTTCGAGAAACTGGAGGCAGTTTCATATCTACGCCGGGGCGGCGGTGTCGCTCATTCTGTTGTCCCACATCAACTTTCAGGCTCCCGTGGGCTTGTTTTCCAACATCCTTTTTTACACGCAGATCGTTCTGCTGCTGACTTCGCTGGCCGGGCTGGTGCTGCAAAAGTGGATTCCGCTCAAGCTCTCCAGCCTCGACTGCGAAGCGGTCTACGAAACCATTCCCTTCCGCATCGAGTGCCTGCGGGAGGACGTCCTTTCCCTCCTGGAAGATCTCAAATCGAGGAACCAGCTTTCAAAGACCCTGTCCAGCTTCTGCGAGCAGGAGGTGTTGCCGCATTTCAAGGGCGTCTGCTTCCAGCGTTCGCTGCTGTTTTCCGGGTACCTGGGAAACACGGGATTCAGCCACAAATTCGACACCGTCACCCTGTTCCTCAAAAAAGAAGAACGCCGCGTTCTCGACACCATCCGCAGCCTGTGCTTCGAAAAGCACCAGCTCGACATCCACCACAGCCTGCAATGGGTGCTCAGGTGGTGGCTCGGCTCGCACATCGTGCTATCCAGCCTGCTGATCGTGCTGATCGTCTACCACCTGATGTTTCTTTTGATTTACTGATCCGGGAAAATCCGGGGAGGAGGGGGCCGCCAGCGGCGGGGTGTCATTTTTTCGTCTTTTCCAGATACTTCATCTGCAGTTCATACACCAGTTGATCCAGAAGCTTGCCTTCGTCGGCGGTCAGGTTGCCCTGCGTTTTCTCTTTGAGCATGATCAGCATGTCGATGGTCTGCTGCACCGCGGGCAGGTTGGTCTCGGTTTTGCCCGTGCTGGGGTCGGGCATGTCTCCCAGGTGGTAAAACGCCGATGAGGTCAGGGAAAGCACGAACGTGGAAAAATCGATCTGAAAATTCTGTTCTCCTGCGGCCTGCGGTTCGGCTTCCGGTTCTTTTGCCCGTTCGGGCTCTTTCTGCGATGCCGCCTCTTCCTCGGAAAGCTGCGAGGAGCGTTTGTCCTTGATGATGAAACCTTCGCCTTCCGTTTCCATGTCTTCAGCCTTTTGCTGTTGGTGGATGAAACTGCGGCGCCGCCCGCTGGCGAAACGTTCAGGATTCGCCGCCGGTGAACAGCCGCACCGAAAACCCCAGGACGATCACGATCAATCCCAGCATCAGCGCGAGGTAGCCGTCGCCCTCGATGAATTCCCGGTAGCTCTTGCCCCACACCGGCCACTGACGGACGATGCCGATCACTACGAACACGCCGCCGATGCCGAAAAGAACCCGTTTCATGCGCCGCATCCCGGTATCCTGGGTGGCGTTATCGGAACTCAATCGCATGGCTCCTGAAAAAATACCCTTGCTGTACGGCTCCAGCCGAATGGTAACAAAAGGGCTATTTTATGTCAAACAACCGCAAACGGTTGTTGGGGGTGCAAGGTTTTGGTAACATGAACGACCTATGAAAAGAAACGCCGGGTTGATTTTACTACTCTTAATCGTTTCACAGGGCTGCTCCACCGAAAGGCTGGCGCTCAGAATGGCCCTGCCCCTGGTCGAAGGGCAGTACGCCTCGATTCAGGAGGAAAACGACCCGCAACTGGCCGAAAAGGCCATGCCTGCCAGCCTGAAAATGATGGAGGGTTTTTTAAGACAGGACGCGGACAACCCGCTCCTGCTCAACCGGCTGGCCGAAGGGTACTGCGGCTATGCGTTCAGCTTCCTCGAGGAAACCGAACCGGGACGCGCCCAGGCCATGTATCTCAGGGGCCGCCAGTACGCCTCCCGCGCCCTCGCGGCGGAAGCCGGTGTCGAGGGGCTCGAAAACAGAAGCCTGGACGAAATCAAAACCGCTCTCGGAAACGTGGAGAAGGATCAGTTGCCCTCCCTGTTCTGGCTGGGGCAGTGCTGGGGCGGCTGGCTGATGTTGAGCCTGGATAAGCCGCAGGCATTCGCGGACGTGTCGAAGATCGAAGCGGTGATGAAGGCGGCGCTCAAGCTCGACGAGACCTATTATGCCGCCGGGCCGCACCTGTTTTTAGGCGTGTTCTACGGCAGCCGCAGCAAACTTTTGGGAGGCGATCCGGAAAAAGCCCGCTTTCATTTCGAGCGCAATCTGGCCCTGACCGAAAATAAATTCCTGATGACCCATTACCTGTATGCCAAAACCTACGCCGTGCAGAACCAGAACGTGGAGCTGTTCGAAAAGCTTTTGAGCCGCGTGTATGAGACTCCGGCAAACGTTTTGCCCGGGCGGCGGCTGGCCAACGAAGTGGCGAAAGTGAAATCCGACCGGCTGGCGAAGCAGGCCGAGGATCTGTTCTGAACCGCCGCCGCGCCTTTAAAAAGAAAATACCGTGAACACACAATCGAAAATCCACTTTTCCCGCTGGCTGCTCACGCTCGGCCTCATGCTGCTTGTGGCGGCGATGGCGCCCGCCGAATCCCACGCCGCCAAAAAGCACCGCATCAAGTTCGCCACCCTCGCGCCCGAGGGTTCCGCCTGGATGAAGATCATGCACCGCCTGTCCAAGGAGGTGGAGGAGAAGACCGAAGGCCAGGTGAAGTTCAAATTTTACGCGGGCGGCGTTTCCGGCGACGAAAAGGACGTGATCCGCAAAATGCGCATCGGCCAGATCCATGCCGCGGGTTTCACCGGCGTCGGCATGGGCGAGATCCTTCCCGAAGTGCGCGTGCTGGACCTGCCGTTTCTGTTCGACACCGATGAGCAGATCGGCCACGTCTATCTCAAGATGAACGATTATTTCGCCGCGCAGTACGAAAAGAAGGGCTACGTGCTGCTGGGCTGGGTGCCCGTGGGCTGGGTGCATTTCTTTTCCAACCAGAACATCAGGACCCTCGATGACATCAAACAGACCAAGCCCTGGATGTGGGAAGGCGATCCGCTCGTGCAGGCCACCTACGACGCGCTGGACGTGAAGCCCTTTCCGCTGTCCATCACCGATGTGCTGATCTCGCTGCAGACCAACCTGATCGACACCGTGTACGCCTCGCCGCAGGGGGCCCTGGCGCTGCAGTGGTTCACCAAGGTCAAGTACATGTCGCGCGTGCGCATGGGCTACGCCACCGGCGGCGTGCTGATCACCAAGAAAAAGTTCGACGCCCTGCCCACCGACTGCAAATCCGTGCTCAAGGAACTCAGCAAAAAATACCTGATGGAGCTGGTGAAGATCATCCAGAAAGACAACGAAAGCTCCATCGAGATCATGAAGAAAAACGGCGTCGCCCTCACCGACCCGCCTACAAAAGCGGAGAACGACGCTTTCCATCAAGCCGGAACCGCAGCCCGCAAACAGCTCACCGGCAAACTGTTTTCAAAGGAACTGCTCGATCAGGTATTGACCCACCTCAAGGAAATGCAGTGAGCGTTCACGCTCACCCCTCCCGATAAAATTTCATTTCCGCTCCCCGCCTGCAGAATCCGGATTCCTCATCCGTTTTGCTTTTTCCTTTCGCATGCCCGCATCCCTCCTGTAACTTGTTACTCATCGCAACAGTCATTGCATTTGGGCGGGAAACAGGATGGGTATTCAACTCACGCCGCATGCAGTCGTGTGCCTGCCGGGAAGCCATCGTCCGAGACCGGGAGCAGGGATGTGAATCGATCCGTCTCAGCCGCAGCCGCAATCTTCCTCTCTCTTGGGTTTGCTGCCGATCCCTCATTCGCATACCAGGAAGCGGCGAAGACACCGCTCGCAGGCCGTGTTGCCCTCGATTCTTTTCCCGGCCGGGTCTGCCGTCCCGCCTGCTTTAAGGTTGGCCCCGAATTCGCACAGGCGCAGCTTAAAAATCCGCGCCACGCTTCGCAGGCGAAAGAGCGGCCTAATCTCAAGCTCAACCAGGATTATTTTCTCGGCATCTTCTCCGACGCCCGATACATCGTCACCTCGCCCCTACGCTGGAACGGCAAGGACTGGCTCAAAGCCGGGGCGGTGCTCGGCGTCACCGGCGGCTTGATCGCACTGGACAATGACATTCAGGAGCGGGTGCAGGACAACCGCACCGCCGCCACCGACGATCTCGCCCGCGTGTTCGAACCGTTCGGCAACGTTCTGTACTCCGTCCCGGCTCTGGCGGGGTTCTACGCTTACGGTCATTTCGCAGAAAACGAGCGCGCCGCGCGCGCGGCGCTGTTGAGCCTGGAAAGCTTCGCCATCACCGGCCTGTTCACCCAGGTGCTGAAAGCCGCCACCGGCCGCCCCCGTCCAAACAGCGGCCGCTCTTCCACCGACTGGGAGGGCCCCGGTTTCGACGGCAATGTGTCGTTTCCCTCCAACCACACATCCACCGCTTTCGCCATCGCCACGGTGTTCGCCGATGTTTACAAGGACAATGCCTTCGTCCCGCCCATTGCTTACGGCATCGCCGGACTCACCGCCTATTCCCGCCTCAACGACGACGAGCACTGGGCCTCCGACGTGTTCTTGGGCGGTGCACTGGGTTACTTCATCTCGCGCACGATCCTCAAGCTGCACAGCGGCAAACGCCGCACGCACTACACCCTCTACCCGCGTCTCTCCGGCGGGGAACCGGGGCTGGTTCTGAACTACCGGTTTTGAATGATTAAGGGGTGAGCTTGAACAGCGTCACCAGGGGATGGGCGACCACGGTCTCGTGGTTTTGCCTGAGGTGGTCGAGCAGCGCCGGGTTGGTCTTGGCGAAATCGTAGCGCACCCAGCCGAAATAGCGGGCGCCTTTGCGGGCGTAGTCCTGAACCTGCGCGGCGCTCAACGGCGGCAGCATGCCCAGCGTCCATCCCTTGCGGTCGCTGAAGTAGAACGCCTGCGGCCGGTTGGCATGCGTGTCCTGCAGGAGAATGAATTCCTCTTTCCCCGTGTGCGTTTTGATCTTCTCGCCGATGGTGAGGTAATCGGTGTTGAAACGCAGCCGCTTTTCCAGCTTGTACACCGAATGCACGGGAATGAACACCAGCATCAGCGTCACCGCGCAGAGCTTCCAGTCCGATCTCCACGCCAGCCGGTCTTTGCGCCGGGCGAAAAAATCCGCCAGGAATTTACCCGCCAGTGCGCAGCCCGCCGGCAGGATGGGAAGCTGGTAGTATTCGTGTATCCGGTTGCCCTCCGCGGCGATGAGAAAATAGACGCACACCGATGCGAACCAGATGTGGAACACATACTGCTCCCGCCGCTCCAGTTTTGTAGCCAGGCCCATCAGCACGAAGAAAAATCCCGTGAAGGCGAACATCTTTTCTCCCAGCCGCGTCCAGAAGATCAGCTTGTAAAACTTGTAATCCAGCAGGACGCCGCTGTTGGCGAGCTTGTCGTTGTTGAGCCAGATGCTCTGGCCCGCATGCGCTTCGGCGTGCAGATCGCCCATGTGCCCGTACCAGAGCAGGGGAGGGACGAACAGGATCGCAAGGAACAGGTAGAACTGCGGCAGCAGGAACATCCTGCCCTTGAACTTGAGCCAGGCCAGAAACAGGATCGGCCCGCCGAGAAACAGCGTCGGCAGCTTGATCAGAAAGGCGAGGGAAAACGCCGCCGCTGCCAGGAAAAAATCGCTCCAGCGCTCGAAGTCCAGCCAGCGGCTGAAACAGTACAGACCGGCGATCGAGAAAAACAGCATCGCCGGTTCCGGCATGAACGTGCGCGTGTAATAGACCGCCATCGGCAGCACCGCGAACAGCCCGGTGGCGAACAAGGCGGCGCTGCGGCCGAAAAACCGTTTCGTCAGAAGGTGCAAAAGGGCCATCGAGCCCAGCCCGAAGGCGATGGACACCACGCGGCCCAGGCTGTCGTGAAAGCCGAACAGTTTGTACAAAAGCGCCACGCTATACGTGTAGATGGGAAACTCGAACTCGTAGTACTCCACCGCCCAGTTGGTCGCCGGGCGGAACAGGTTCATGTCTCCCAGGTAGAAATTTTTCGCCACCGTGGCGGTGAGCGTCTGCCGCCAGCTGTGAAAATCCAGCAGCGGCTGCGTGACGCCCCACAGCCTGAGAGCCAGCCCGATAAGAAATATCGCAGCCAGCGCCATAAGCCAGCGGTCGGTTTTCATGCGCGTGACAAACGCCTGCATCAGGAGCCTTTCAGTTGTTTTTCCGCCCACAGCGAAAGTTTTTCGCGGAAGATCTTCGCGTTGTGGCGCACATCCACCGGAAACCCCGGATGCAGCCGGAACGTGCGGATGTTCCGCGTGTGGGCGTGCTTTTGTCCCAATGCCGTGAGTTCCTCGATCAGGGCCGCGCCTCGTTCTTTCGATTGCAGCAAGGTTTTTTCTTCGGGCTCGATGATGAGAACCGGCCGCTGCTTTCCTTTCTCGCCGGTGCCGACGAGCGCCGTGCGCCGCACTTTGGCGTGCCGGTTGAACACCGCCTCACAGGGAACGGTGAACAGCGTTTCCGTTTGCGTCACCACGCGCTGGTTCTTGCGGCCGCAGAACCACAGCCGTCCTGATTCATCGCGCCAGCCCACATCGCCCATGCGGTGCCAGAAGCCCGCGCTGTCGGGGATCTTCGCCAGCGCGTCCGCATCCGGGTGGTTCAGATAATGCCGCGTCACCCAGCCGCCGCGCACCGCGATCTCGCCGATGTCTCCGTCTTTCACTTCAAGATCGTCCCGCCAGGATTCGATGGGCGCATCCAGAATGCGGATGATTTTGACCTCGATGCCCGGCACAGGCAGGCCCACGCAGAAGCCCGCGCCTTCCTCCGAGCGGGGCCAGGTTTCGTTGAGGATTTCGGCGCTCTCGATCGACGCCACCGGCAGTGCTTCCGTCGCGCCGTAAGGCGTGCACACCCGGCCCTCCTCAGGCAAAAGCGATTTCACACGACGGATGAGCGAACCGGGAACCGGCGCGCCCGCGATCAGCACCCGCCTGAGCGAGGGCAGCCGGAGGTTTCGCTCTGCGCCGAAGCGGCTCACCGTCTGCCACAGAGCCGGGGAGCCGAAGCAGTTGGAAACCGAATGGGCCCGAATGGGCCCGAGTATGTTTTCCGGATCGGCGTCCGCCGGCCGGGTGAAATCCATTTTGGGAATCACCGTCGTCATGCCCATGCCGATGCTGAACAGGGAAAACAAGGGAAACGTCGCGAGATCCGTCTCGCCCGCCTCGATGCCGTAGAGCGATTTCAGCGCTGCCACCTGCTGCTGGAACATGCCGTGCGTGTACAGCACGCCTTTCGAGGGGCCGGTGCTGCCGCTGGTGAACAGCACGGCGGCGGGATCATCGGGGCCTGTGGACGCCGATTGAAACTCCGGCGAACCGGAGGCCTGCGTTTTTTTGAGCGTGCTGCCGCCCCAGAACCAGCGCCGCCCCGCCGTGACCAGAATGTTCACCGAACGAAACGGCCGCGGAAACAATCTGCGCACCGCGTGCGCCAGAGGAACGCCGATCATCGCTACGGGCCCGGCCTGCTCGATGCAGTGCAGCGCGTTTTTGCGGCCCAGACCGGGGTCGATCAGCACCGGCACCGCGCCAGCTTTAAACAGCGCGAACGCGATGCGGATGAATTCCGCGCCGAAAGGCACGAGCACCAGCACACGCAGGCCGTGCGTGATCCCCAGCCGCGTCAATCCGGAAGCCAGACGGTTGCTGGCGGCGTCGAGTTCGCGGAAGCTCACGGAATGGTCCGTCCCGGCCATGCGGACCGCGGCGGCGTCCGGGTGGGTCTTTGCCGCCTGCCGCAGCAGACCGGCGATGTTGGCCGAATCCATTGGGCCGGCCTCAGTGCAGGTTCAGGGCCGCCTTTGCCAGGGGCAGGGACACTTTTCGTTTTTGCACCAGCGATTCCTGATTGATCTTGGCGACCGTGCTGCGGATGGAGGCGAAGTCGCGCGGGATGCGGGTGAGGAGAAACTCGACGATGCTCTCCGGGATGGTGAGGCCCAGATCCTTGCCCAGCTTCTGGATGATTTGCGCTGTGGTGTGATCGTCGATGGGATGGATCTCCGCCGTCATGCCCCATTGCAGCCTGGAGGTGAGATAGCGCTCTGTGTCTTTGAGGCGGTCCGGCCGTTCGCTGCCGGTGAACACCGATTTTTTGTCCGCTTCCCTGCGAACGTTGAAAACATGGTACAGCTTTTCCTGCGCCGTCGGATTGCCGGAAACCGCCTGCACGTCGTCCAGCAGGAAAAAATCCGCATCGATGAGCGTGAGCACCAGGTCGTTCACCGCCTCCGGCGCGCCGCCTTCCGCGTTGCGGACGAAATCGCCCGCGTGCACGTACAGCGTTTTTTTCTGCGGGTCGCGTTCGGCGACCTCGTTGCCGATCGCCATCAACAGGTGGGTCTTGCCCAGCTTTTCCGGTCCGTATAGGTACAGCGAGGAGGACGCTGCGGCATCGTCCGCGCTGATATTGCGGGCCGCTTCAAACGCGAACCGGGACCCTTCGGAAACCACGAAGTTGGAGAACCGGAATTCCGGGCGCGAGGGAAAATCCAGCACCCGCTGCCGGGGGGAGGGAAAAGCCATGCTCACATCCTGGATAAAGCCGGGTGATTCTGCGCATCGGACCCGCGGCGGGGCGGATCATTTCGGGCCGATCTGAATTTCCACGTTGGTTTTGAGCAGCGCCTCGGTCACGATCAGAGTGCACGCCCAGCCTTCCTTCTGGTAATTCAGGATCGTGCCCTCATGCACCAGGGAATTGATCAGCTCCCAGCCTTTGTTGATCATCGCGTTCTGGTAATAGTCCACCACTTCCCTGGGTTTGTTCCACCCCGAGTAATACAGGCGCCCCACCTTGAACGTGCCCGTCCCCGATTCGTACACGAAGGATTTTTTGCGGTCGGCGCTGAATCCGTAAGGCACCGGCACGTCCGTGAACGGGTAGGCGTATTCGGTAAACCCTTCTTCCCCCGTCTCGGAATATTCGCCCGTGGTCTGCGTGGAGGTGCATCCTGTGAGCGTGGACAGGCAAAAGAATAGCATCAAAAGAAATCCCGGGGAAACGTTTCGTTTATCCATTTTCGACCAGAGACCTCCCGAAGTAGGCTAGGATCAGCCCGCACAGCATGAGAAACAGCCCGATCGCCCTGAGCGTGCTGTTGGGGATTTCCGGAATTTTCTGCGCGAACGCCTTCACCCTGGAAGGAAAGCAGAAATACGGGATGCCCTCAAACACCATCATCAGTCCGAAGGCTGCAAGAAAAAGGCTCATGACTGGACTCGTGCGTGGAATGTGATCAGGAACAGCGAAACGGGGAAGGAGCGCGGGTCGCCCGTCCATTCCGGGCGGATCCGCTCTTGTGAGGAAAACCCGGCGGCCTCGGGCGAACCCTTCGGATTTCACCGTCCTTAGAAGGGGACCACGAAGAATGCGGGCGGGAAAACCGGCCATTTCCGTTCTCCTGCCTCTGAGCCATTGAAAAATCGGCCCATATTCTTATTTTCGATTATCTTTGATCTTCCCGCCCGAGTCAACCGCAAATTCAGAGAGCCGGTGGAAGGCGCGTAAAATCCGGTTGTAAATAAACTTAGGCACATTTATAATAAATTTAGCATCAATTCTCCCGAAGCCAGAACGACCCGGTAACACGGTTTTCCACAAGGCGTATCCGAAGAGCAAATTACGAGTGAATCCGGCGGCGGGCTGGCGGTTTTCCGTTCGCAATGCATCCGGAAACCCTTGCGAAACAGGCATTTTCAAGCTCAGAGCGGGGCGCATCCAGAGTGTACGGCGATCCTCCAGAGGCGGCAGCAAAAAGAGGATGGAATGTTCACGGAGCCAGCCGCAAAGCGCCTGCTGCCCCTGGAAACATGAATATCAGGCACATTTTTGATCCAGGGAATTAAGAAAAATTAATCGGACTTTAATATTTCTTTAATATCCCTTTGATAACTTGGCAGGATGTTCATCACCGGATGGGAAATCCAATCTATCCGCGAAATTGGAAATCCTTCCCCAGATCAATCCCATATTCTATTGGACTGTAAAGCAGAGAGGTTGACACATGATTTTTAAGACTGCAAAGATTTCCTGCGTTGTATTTCTCGCCGCTGTTTTTCTTTTTCCCCTTGCTCCGGGGAACACGGGAATCATGAATGCCCTGCTGGACCGGGCTCTGGCCCTGAGCACCGAAAACGGTCCCCTGTCGAGCAACATTTTCGTGGAGATCGCCAAAAAGGAAAACCCGGCCGTGGTGAACGTGAGCACCAAAGCCAAAACCAAATCGGCAACGCGCCGTCCCCCGAATTTTCCGTCTCCACGTGATCGTGACGACGTTCCCGATCCCTTCAAGGATTTTTATGACCGGTTTTTCGGCCAGCGGCCCGAGCAGCGTCCCCGGCGCGGCATGGGGTCGGGATTTTTCATCGACGCCCAGGGCCACATACTGACCAATTACCATGTGGTGGAAGGCGCGGATGAAATCATCATCACCATGGACGACAACAAAGAATTCACCGCCGATCTGATTGGTTCCGATTCCAAAACCGACATCGCGTTGATCAAGATTAAAGACAACGAGGACCGGAAGGACTTTCCTTTCCTGAAGCTCGGCGATTCCGACCGGCTCGAGGTGGGCGAGTGGGTCATGGCGATCGGCAATCCCTTCGGTCTGAGCCACACCGTCACCGTGGGCGTGGTCAGCGCGCTCAGCCGCAACATCGGCGCCGGGCCCTATGACGAGTTCATCCAGACCGACGCCTCGATCAACCCAGGCAACTCCGGCGGTCCGTTGATCAACATCAAGGGGGATGTCATCGGCATCAACACGGCGATCATTTCCGGCAACACCGGCGGCAATGTCGGGATCGGGTTCGCGATTCCCATCAACGTCGCCAAGGACATTCTCACGGACCTGAAGGAAAAAGGCAGCGTGACGCGCGGCTGGCTCGGCGTGATGATCCAGAAGATCACACCCGATCTTGCCAAATCCTTCGGCCTCGATGAAGCCACGGGCGCCCTGGTGGGCGATGTCATCCCGGACGGTCCGGCGGCCAAGGCCGGCCTCAAGCGGGGCGACGTCATCCTGAAGTTCGACGGCAAGGACGTCACCGAGATGGAAGAGCTGCCCAAAATCGTTGCGGCGACGCCTCCCAACTCCAACGTGAAAGTGGAAGTCGTGCGCGACGGCAAGAAAAAGACGTTCGACGTCCACATCGACGTTCTCAAGGACACCGAAGCCCCGAAAGTGGCTTCGAAAGAAGATCAGCTCGGACTGCAGGTTCAGGACATCACGCCTGAGCTCATGCAGAGCCTGCAGCTCGAAACGGTTGAAGGGGTGCTCGTCTCCGAAGCCACCGCAGGCGGCGCGGCCGCCGAGGCCGGTGTGCGGCGGGGCGACGTGATCACCGAGATCAACCGCACGCCCGTCAAATCCGTGTCCAGCTACAAGCGCGCGATGGAGAAGGTGAAAAAGGGCAGCACCGTGCTGTTCCTCGTCCGCCGCGGCGGCACCACCATTTACATCGCGGTCAAGATGTAAACGGGCTTTGCCCCCAGCCGGGAGGAATCCCGGATCTTCCGATCGTAAGAACGGGGCGGGAGGAAAAAGGGTTGCTCCCGCTCCGTTTTTAGAGATAATAATCCTGCCGGTTTTTGTCAAAAATATGGCGGATCTTTTCGGATCCGCCATTCTTTTTCCACATTTCCTGACACCCATGCGCGTTTTTCCGACAGGAACCCGTTTCATCCGGGCGCTGTTTTTGGCGGGAGCCCTGTTGTCGGCCGCGGTTCCCTTCGCGGACGGCGCGGAGCGGTTCAACCGCAAGACCCCGCTCGTCCTCGCCGTGCAGAAAGTCGGGCCCTCCGTGGTCAACATCTACACCGAGGAAGTGACCCAGGCTCCGGGCAACCCGTTCCGCAATTTCGGCAACAACGTGTTCGACCAGTTCTTCCGCGATTTTTTCCCCAACCTGGACAACCAGCGGCGCAGCCTCGGAAGCGGCGTCATCATCAATCCCGAGGGCTACATCCTGACCAACGAGCACGTCATCGGCAAAGCCGTGCGCATCAAGGTGACCCTGATCGACAAGCGCGAGTACGACGCCCAGCTGGTGGGGGCGGACCGCAACTCGGACCTGGCGGTGATCAAGATCCAGCCCAAGGAAGCGCTGCCGTATGTCAAGATGGGGGTCTCCAACGATCTGATGATCGGCGAGACCGTGCTCGCCATCGGCAACCCTTACGGCCTGCAGCACACCGTCACCACCGGGATCATCAGCGCGCTCAACCGTTCCATCCAGGCCGGGAAAAACCTCACCTACCACGATTTCATCCAGGTCGACGCCAGCATCAACCCCGGCAACTCCGGCGGACCGCTGCTCAACATCAACGGGTCGCTGATCGGCATCAACACCGCCATTTACCAGAAGGCCGAAGGCATCGGCTTCGCCATTCCCATCGACAACGCCAAGCGCATCATCAACGACCTGATCCATTTCGGCAAGGTGCGGCGCGGCTGGCTCGGCGTGTTCGTGCAGGACATGACGCCGGACCTGGTGCGCTATTACAAGCTGGACCGGCCGCGCGGCGTTCTGGTGCGCAAGGTGTTTCAGGAAAGCCCCGCCAAGCGCATCGGCATCCGGCGCGGTGATCTGATCCTCAAGCTGGACGACCACGAGATCAAGGACCGGCTCGAGTACAACCAGAGGCTGGCGTCCTACTCGATCGGCAACAACATCACCTTTTCCGTCTGGCGCGACGGCCGCGAACGGGATTTCAGGCTCAAGATCAAGGCCATCCCGAGAAAGCGGGTCTCCGAGTTCGTGCGCAGCTGGCTGGGGTTCTGGGCGCAGGGAATCAACGAAAACGCGACGCGCAAGTACCGGCTCCGCACCCGCAAAGGCGTGGTGGTCGTGCAGGTGGTGCCCGACGGGCCCGCCGACCGCATCGGCATCCAGCAGGGCGACGTCATCCGCCAGGTAAACCAGAAAAAAATCCACCGCTTCGAGGATTTCACCAAGGCGGTCGTCGACGGCGGCTACCGCGACAGCGCGCTGCTGCTGGTGCAGCGCGGCAAAAGCGGCTACTACGTCACCCTGCAGCCCTGACCGCCGCTTTCCATGTCCGCAGCCGAGAAAAAAGAACTGGAAACACTGCGGCGGGACATCCACCGCCACGACCGCCTGTATTACGTCGAGGACAATCCGGAAATATCCGACCGCGACTACGACCGGTTGATGCAAAGGCTCAAGGAGCTGGAGGAAAAGCATCCCGGCTGGGTGACGGCGGATTCCCCGACCCAGCGCGTCTCCGGCAAGGTGTCGGAAAAGTTTCAGCCGGTGCGGCACAAAGCGCCGATGCTGAGCCTCGACAACACCTACAACCTCGACGAGGTGCGCGAGTTTCACAAGCGCACCGTCCGCACCTTGAGCCGCGAGCTGGACCGCGACGTTCCGGAAGATTCCATACGTTATGTGCTGGAACTCAAGATCGACGGGCTCGGCGTCACGCTCAGCTACGAGGAAGGCAGGCTCATCCAGGGCGCCACCCGCGGCGACGGCAAATCCGGCGAGGACATCACCCAAAATCTCAAGACCATCCGCTCCATTCCGCTCACCATCCCGATGGATAAGGAAGCCTTCCGCTTCATGGAAGTGCGCGGCGAGGTGTACCTCGATCACGCCGCCTTCCTCAGGATCAACGAGAGCCGCAAGAAAGAAGGCCAGCCGCTGTTCGCCAATCCGCGCAACGCCGCCGCCGGATCGCTGCGCCTGCTCGATCCGGACATCACCGCAAAGCGCCCGCTCAATATTTTCATCTACAGCGTCGGCTACATGGACGTGAATCCCTTTGAGTCGCACCATGAAACCTTGAACAAGCTCAAAGAGCTGGGATTCCGCGTCAACCCCGAGACCGAGTTGTGCGAAAACTTCGAGGCGACGCTGGCGGTGCTGGATAAATGGCAGGCCAGACGCGGCGCGCTGCCCTACGAGGTGGACGGGCTGGTGCTGAAGGTCGATTCGCTGGAGCAGCAGCGCATCCTGGGCAGCACCGCCAAGCACCCGCGCTGGGCGGTGGCCTACAAATACGAGGCCGAGCAGGCGACGACCCGCGTGGAGGACATCCAGGTGCAGGTCGGCCGCACCGGTTCCATCACGCCCGTGGCGATCCTGACGCCGGTGGTGGTGTCCGGCTCCACCGTCAGCCGCGCCACCCTGCACAACGAGGATGAGATCCACAGAAAGGACATCCGCGTCGGCGACGCCGTGGTCATCGAAAAGGCGGGCGAGGTCATCCCCAAAGTGGTGCGCGTGGCCAACGAACCCGGCGCGAAACGCGGGAGAAAATTCAAGATGCCCAAACGCTGCCCCGAATGCAGGACCGAGATCGTGCGGCCGGAAGGGGAGGCGGCGTGGCGCTGCGTCAACTTCGCCTGCCCGGCTCAGCTCAAGGAAAGGCTCTTGCATTTTTCCTCGCGCAACGCGATGGACATCGACCATTTGGGACCGGCGGTGATCGAGCAGCTCACCGAAAGCGGCCGCGTGAAGACCTTCTCCGACCTGTACACCCTCAAAGCCGAAGATCTGGTACCGCTGGAGAGGCTGGCGGAAAAATCCGCCCAGAACCTGCTCGACGCCATCGAAAAGAGCAAGACCGTCGGCCTCGCGCGGCTGCTGCACGCGCTCGGCATCCGCCACGTCGGCCAGCGCGCCGCCCAGGTGCTGGCCCAGACCTTCCGCTCCATCGACACATTGCAGGCCGCCACGTTCGAGGACCTGGAAGAAGTGATGGAGATCGGCCCCACCATGGCGGAAAGCATCCGCGAGTATTTCGACGAGAAGAAAAACCGGAAAGAAATCGAGCGGCTCAAATCGCTCAATGTGGTGATGCAGGAAGAGGGCGGGGCGGTAGGCGGCAAATTGTCCGGCAAGCAGTTCGTCCTCACCGGCACGCTACAGAATTTCTCCCGCGACCAGGCCAAACAGGCCATCGAAGCCGAAGGCGGCCGCGTCACCACCAGCGTGTCGAAGAAAACCGACTACGTCGTCGCCGGCGCCGACCCCGGCTCCAAACTGGAAAAAGCCCAGAAACTTGCCGTCGAAATCCTCGACGAATCGCAGTTCAAGGCACTGATAAAAAATTGAGACAGGATGACAGGAAAAAAGGCGGGGATAAAAAAACCAGCCTCGCGCAAAGCCGCCAAGGCGCAAAGAAAAGCAAAAGCAAGAGACAGGATTTACAGGATAAAAGCAAAAACAGGATAACCGCAAAGACGCAAAGAGCCTAAAGAAAAACAGCTAAAGGAAAGTTTGTCATATATTGAGACATAACTACTTTCATCTTTCACTAATTAATAAAGACTCCTTACAATTTTATAATAAGACATCAGCATCCCACGTTTTATGGATTGCCCACGGGGTTACTCGAATGATTATTTGAACATTTTGTGAATTTTCAGTATTTCTTAATAAGCGATCTGTAGTAACTGAAAAATCTGTAACAAATTTATCATCCTCTAATAAGCAATGGAATGGCACGTCATCCTTCTTCGTACTAATGAGATCTGGATTGATTTTTTCTAATTCTTGATGAGTTGGAATTCTAAGTCCATCTATTAATGTTTTAATTCGATTGTCAATATCCCCTCCATCTTCAAATAAATGTCCAGGTGGGGAAGGTCGTAAAAAAAGAAAATGGAGTTTAACAAGAAGATATAATTTCTTATTGATTAAAGGCGCAAATTTTATGGAGTTCACCTTTTTAATTATTGAGGTTTTGGATTTGCCAGGATCTTCTTCTAAAAAATACGAAACAGTATTTAATGGAATCTGATTCCATAGTGTTTTTAATTGAGGATGAATTTGATTGCGTATTTCCTGTATATGATTAACATCTCGTCTTTTAGTTTGAGAACTTTTTAGCCTACCTTCATAGATTAGCCTAAACTCCATGACAACTTACTCTCTATAATTGCGATGGATAGTTGCTTGTAAAATACTCTACAAAAGCAAGATTTCAATTTATTGAGTATAATTAATTCCTTTTGTCGGAATGAGTAAAGAAATATAAAGTGGGGTAGCTTAATTCAGGATATATAGTCATCTAGTCGTTCCCCTTTGCGTCTTGGCGACTTTGCGCGAGGCTGGTTTTTTGCGGTGGGATTGTGCGATTGCGCGTATGGCTAGCGAGGCAGGGAGTAAGTGTAACAGCCACTCAGGGTGCCGGGGCGGTGCCTGAGGGGCGGGAGGATGAGCGCCGCCGCCGGGGGCGGGAGCGTTTGGGCCGTTTTTCTCTCGTGCGTTTTTCGCCGGAGCCGGAGGTCTTGCTGCGCGGCCGGGACGACGACCGGCGCGGCCGTGCGGGTTCGCCGGGTTTTTCTTTCAGGAACAGTTCTTCTTCCGCCCACACTACGGGAATCTTCTGCTTGAGGTATTCTTCCACCCGTTCCAGGTGCACGGCGTAGTTTTCGCAGCACAGCGTGATCGCCGTGCCTTTCTTGCCCGCCCGCGCCGTGCGGCCGATGCGGTGCACGTAGTCTTCCGGGTCCTGCGGCAGATCGTAGTTGATCACGTGCGTGATGTCGTCCACGTGGATGCCGCGCGACGCCACGTCGGTGGCGATGAGGATGTCGATGTCGCCGTCTTTGAAATTTTCCAGCACGCGGATGCGCGCCTTCTGCGGCAGGTCGCCGCTGATCTGGCCGGCGTTGTAGCCGTTGTGCTTGAGTTTGTGTTCCAGCCGTTCCGCCATCGCCTTGGTGTTGCAGAAGATCAGGACCTTTTCGCCTTCCTCCTGTTTCAGCAGGCCCAGCAGCAGGTTGTTCTTTTCATGGTGCCCGACGTGGTACAGGGACTGGGCGATGTCGTCCACCACCGCTTTTTCCGGCTCGATAGTCACCCGTTCCGGGTTGTTCATGAATTTGTAGCAAAGCTCCATCACCCGAAAGTTCAGGGTGGCGGAAAACAGCATGGTCAGCCGCTTGTCGTAGGGGGAGGTGTTGCGCATGATGTAGCGCAGGTCCTGGATGAAGCCCATGTCGAACATGCGGTCCGCCTCGTCGATGACCAGCACCTCGACCAGCTTGAGGCTGAAAAATTTCTGCTTGTAGTAGTCGATCAGCCGCCCCGGCGTGGCGATGAGCACGTCCACACCCGCCTTGATCATGTCTTTCTGCTTCTGATAATCCAGTCCGCCGTACACGCAGACGATCTTGAACTCGCTGTGGCCGCCCAAAAGCCGCGCGTCCATTTCGATCTGCCGCGCCAGCTCGCGCGTCGGCGCGATGATCAGCGCCCGCGGTCCGGATTTGCCGCGCGCCGGAGGCTTTGCGGGCTTGTTCTCCAGCAGGCGCTGGAACAGCGTGATGAGAAACGCCGCCGTCTTGCCGGTGCCGGTCTGCGCCTGGCCCGCCACGTCCTTGCCCTGCAGGGTCAGCGGCAGCACCGCGCCTTGAATGGGAGTGCAGTATTTGAAATCCGCGTCGCGGATTCCGTCCATGACTTTTTCGGTCAAGCCCAGGGAATCGAATGCAATGTTTTCCAATGAGTGCTCCAACTGCTTGTCAGGTAGGTTGTTATTTGTATGCCGCCGACGGGGAATGATTCATCAGGAAGGCTGGAATAAATTTCAATAAATTTTTAGAAACATTTTGATATATTTACCATTATATTAGGTTTCCCGGCATTTTCAACTGCATTCTCATTTTTCTTGACAGAGGCGGACCGATAATGGTTCAATACGCCCTTCAATTTTAGTCAGTTATCACGACACCAGGAGGCCCCTCCGCCCTTTGCCCCGCACACGAAGCATCCCGTTTGACCCCCAAACTCTTTGGATGGTTGAGTTTCGGGAGTTCGTGCCGCACAGGGCCGATACGCCGGGGACACCCCCGCGCGCAGCGAGCCGCACCTTCTGGAGTTTTTGGGGTTTCTTTTGATCAAACACGATGTTGTCATTGTTGGCGCCGGTCTCGCGGGCATGCGCGCGGCCCTGGAAGTGTCCAAGGACCTGGACGTGGCGCTGCTCACCAAGGTCTATCCCTCGCGATCCCATTCCGGCGCCGCCCAGGGGGGGATCGCCGCCGCGCTCGGCAATTCCCAGGACGATTCCTGGGAAGAGCATATGTTCGATACGGTCAAGGGCGGCGATTATCTCAGCGACCAGGACGCCGTCGAGGAATACGTCAAGGCCGCGCCGCGCGTCATCTACGAACTGGAGCACATGGGCTGCGTGTTCAGCCGCACGCCCGACGGCAAGATCGCCCAGCGCAGTTTCGGCGGGCATTCCAAACCGCGCGCCTGCTTCTCCGCCGACCGCACCGGCCACGCCATCCTGCACGCCCTGCACGAGCAGCTGCACAAGCAGAGCAAGTCGATCAAGATCTATTCCGAATGGTACATGCACTCGCTCATCATCGAGGACGGCCGCTGCAACGGCGTCGTGGTGAGCGACATCCGCACCGGCAACCTGGAAGTCATGCAGGCCAAGGCGGTGGTGTTCGGCACCGGCGGCTACGGCCGCGTGTTCCGCATCACCACCAACGCGTTCGCCAGCACCGCCGACGGCGTGATGGCGGCGTTCAAGGCCGGCATCCCGATGGAGGATCCGGAATTCGTGCAGTTTCATCCCTCCGGCCTGTACCGGCAGGGGATTTTGTTTTCCGAAGCGGCGCGCGGGGAGGGCGGTTTTCTCCTCAACGGCAAGGGCGACCGCTTCATGGAGCAGTACGCGCCCTCGCGCATGGAGCTCGCGCCCCGCGACATCGTCGCGCGCGCCGAGCAGAGCGAGATCGACGCCGGCCGCGGCGTCGACGGCAAGGACATCATCCATCTCGACCTGCGGCATCTGGGCGAAGCCCGCATTATGGAACGGCTGCCGCAGATCCGCCAGCTCGGCATCGATTTCATCTCCGTCGACTGCGTCAAGGAACCGCTGCCGATCCAGCCCACCGCGCATTACTCGATGGGCGGCATCCCGACCAATAAATTCGGCCAGGTGGTGCTCGATGAGAGCGGCACGCCGCTCAAGGGCTTTTTCGCCGCCGGGGAATGCGCCTGCGTTTCGGTGCACGGGGCCAACCGGCTGGGAACGAATTCATTGCTCGACGCCACCGTGTTCGGCGAACGTGCCGGAAAGTCTGCTCTGGAGTATGCGAAAAGTGTGGATTTCGCCCGCGTCAACGAGGGCCCGGAAAAGGCCAAGGTGCTGAAAATGTTCGAGGATATATATCAACGCGATGGCAGCGAGAACTACAACAACATCCGCACCGAGATGAAAGAGATCATGATGAGCCATTGCGGGGTGTTTCGCGACGCGGAAAAACTGCAACAGTGCATCGAGACCGTCAAAAAACTGCAAATCCGTTTTAAAAAAGGTAAAGTGACGGATAAGGGCAAATTGTTCAATACCGAAATCTACGAAATCCTGGAGCTGGGCAACATGCTCCAGGTGGCGGAGATCATCGCCACCGCCGCGCTCGCAAGAAACGAAAGCCGTGGCGGTCATTACCGCACCGATCATCCCAAGCGGGACGACGAGGCATTTTTGAAGCACACGTTCGTTTACGATTCTCCGGACGGGCTGGAACTGAAGTACAAACCCGTTGTGATCACCAAGCATCAACCCACGGAAAGAAAGTACTGATGGCGACATTCCGGATCAAGCGGTTCAACCCCGAAAAGCAGCCCGAGCCGTATTACGAGGATTTCCAGTTGGACATCCCGCCCGGTTCCACCCTGCTGGACTGCGTCAATCTCATCAAGTGGACGATGGACGGTTCCCTGACTTATCGCATGTCCTGCCGCAGCGCCATCTGCGGCTCCTGCGGCATGAAGGTCAACGGCCACGCCATCCTGGCCTGCCAGCGCCAGGCGGTGAGCCAGCTCGACGCCAACGACACCATCACCATCGAGCCGCTGGGCAACATGCCGCCGATCAAGGACCTGGTCGTCGATTTCAAATCCTTCTGGGACAAGCTCAACCAGGTCGACCCTTATCTCAAGCCCAAGGGCAAGTCTCCGGAAAAGGAACGCAAGCAGTCGCCCGAGCAGTTCAAGCTGATCGACGACGCCAGCACCTGCATCATGTGCGGCAACTGTTATTCCGACTGCAACGTGCTGGAAGTGGACGACCGCTTCCTCGGCCCGGCGGCGCTGGCCAAGGCGCAGCGTTTCGTGAGCGATTCGCGCGACGGCGCAACCCTGGAACGCGTCACCGAGCTCAGCGAGCCGGGCGGCATCTGGGACTGCACCCACTGCGCCGAGTGCGTCGAGCGCTGTCCCAAGCCCGCGGAACCGTTCTACCGCATCAAGGAAATCATGACCGTCGCCATGGAGCAGGGGGTGACCAACAACAACGGCGCCCGCCACGCCATCTCCTTCACCAACTCCGTCAAACGCAGCGGGCGGCTGGATGAAAACCGCATTGCTCCCGAATCGGTCGGATTGTTCAACATCAAGGGACTGCTGGAACTGATCCCGATCGGCCTGCGCATGCTGCTCAAGCGCAAGATCCCGCCGATCTTTCACAAGTCGATCGATGACGTCAAAGATGTGAAACGCATATTCAAGGAACTGGATCAATGAAATTTGCTCTTTTCACCGGGTGTGTGTCTCAGGGCGCGACCCGCGAGTTGATGGTGTCCACCAAGAAAGCCGCCGAAGGCCTGGGCATCGATTTTGTCGAGATGAAAAGCGCCGCCTGCTGCGGCGCCGGCGTGGTGGGCGAGAAGAGCCCCATCCTCGCCGACGCGCTCAACGCCCGCACCTTTGCGATCGCCGAGAAAAAGGGCCTCGATCTCGTCACCATCTGCTCCACCTGCCAGGGCGTGCTGAAAAAATCCGAGTGCAACATAAAGTCCGATCCCGAATACAAAGCCAAGATCAATCACCTGCTCAAGGACGGCGGCCACCAGTACGACGGCAGCAAGAGCCGGATCAAACATTTCGCCAACATCCTCGCCAGCGAGGAAGGCATGAAGCGGCTCAAGGAACGGATCCAGCGTCCGCTCACCGGCCTCAAGGTGGCGGCCTTTTACGGCTGCTACGTCCTGCGCCCTTCGCACCTGTCCGACTTTGACAACCCGGATAACCCGACCGGCCTGGAAGAGATCTTCGAGGTGCTCGGCGCGACCCCGGTGTACTATCCCAGCCGCATCAAATGCTGCGGTTTCCCCATCGTGATGATGAACAAGAAAGCCTCCCTCGACATGGCCGGCAACGCGCTCGTCGATGCGGTGGAAAGCGGCGCTGACTGCGTGGTCACCGGCTGTCCGCTGTGTCATCTGAACCTCGATTCCTACCAGCCCGAAATCGAGATCCTGATGAAGAAAAAATACGCCATCCCCATTCTGCATCTGCCCCAGCTCGTCGCCCTGGCTCTGGGATATTCCCCCAAGGAGCTGGACATGGACAAGCACATCGTCTCCACCCTGAAAATCGACCGCATGTTCGCCGCCAGCTGAAGTTTTGCGGTCGCGTGTCGAAATAGCTGAATTCCAATCGTTTTTTATATAAACTGGTTGCCGGTCCCGCGGCCGCATGGACGCGCCCCTTCGCGCATTCGGCCGGGGTCGCACGGGACCGCAAAACCGGAGCGCACTCATCCCACGGTCCCCTGCCGTGCGTTCCGGCGCACATCCATTTCGCCTGGACCCATCCGGAGTCAACCGGGATCACCCTGGGCAGGGGCCCCAACCAGGAGGAAGACTTCCATGACCGTTCGTTTCATCGTGGCCGCCGTGCTGCTCGCCCAGTGGGTGCTTGCAGGATGTGCGGGTTCCCCGTTTCAGAAAAACGAATACACCCTGACGCCCCTCAGCCAGCAGGAGGCCGGGAAACCCAATGCGTCCGCGCCGAAGCAGCTCCGCATCGGTGTGGCACCGGTGCATCTAGCCGAACACCTGGACAAGCCCGAGATCGCCGCCGCCGGCGGACCGGCGAAAGAGGGGGGCAAACCGCCCAAATGGGCGGAGCCCTTGAAAGCGAATTTTTCCGACGTGCTGGCGAAAAACCTGTCTCTACTGATGTCCAGCGAAAACGTGACCGTACTTTCGGAGAAGAACGCGGCGCCGTCCGATTACCAGATCGCCGTGGAGGTGCGAAAGTTTGAGGGCGAGCTGGGCAAGGAAGGGTTTCTCGATGCGCGCTGGACCATCCTCGGTAACCAGGGAACCGAAACCGTTTTCTTGAGAAATTCCAGTTTCCAGCAGCCCGTCACCGCCGAGGGCGTCGAAGGCGTGGTGGGGGCCATGAACCGGACCCTGTCCGACCTGAGCCAGGAAATCGCCGCCGCGCTCCAGGCCGTTTCGCAGAAATGACCGGAAAACCGGCACAGGATGAGCGTAAACCCCGCCTCGCGCAAAGACGCGAAGGCGCAAAGAAACGATATGCTCTCTATCCCTCTCCCCTGGAGGGAGAAGGCTGTGTGAGGGGGATGAATAAACTCCATCGTGCGCAACAAGCGAAAATTGACGGCACAGGCAACCCCGCAACGACAAATCGGTCACATTACTCCGATTGAAAGCAATGATATAGGCCCCAGGTGACCGGCTCTTTAAAAGAATTCAAAAAACAGATCGGCGTCCTGCTCGGTGGCGTGGCCGTGTTTCTGGTGGTGTTTTTCATGCCGCTTCCCGAGGGCATGACGCCCGAGGCCCAGCGGCTGCTCGCCGTCGTGCTGATGATGGCCGTGTGGTGGATCGGCGAGGGCACCTCCGTCACCGTGACCGCGCTGATGCCGCTGGTGCTGTTTCCGCTGCTCGGCATCCTGTCGAGCAAGCAGGTCGCGCCCAATTACACCAACCATCTGGTGTTTCTGTTCCTCGGCGGGTTCATGATCGCCATCGCCATGGAAAAGTGGAATTTCCACAAGCGCCTGGCGCTCCACATCGTGGCGGCCATCGGCACGAATTTAAAGCGCATGGTGTTGGGATTCATGATCGCCTCCGCCTTTTTGTCCATGTGGATCTCCAACACCGCGACCACCATGATGCTGCTTCCGGTCTGCATGGCCGTGGTGCGCCAGATCGCCGCCGAGGCCAGCATCGACGGCGAGCGCAACGACGACACCGAGCGCCGCATCCGCGACAGCCTGGGCCTGGTGCTCATGCTGGGGCTCGCGTACGCGGCCAGCATCGGCGGAACCGGAACCCTCATCGGCACCGCTCCCAACATCGTGCTGGCGGGCTTTTACAAAAAACTCTTTCCCGAGCATCCCGAGCTCAGCTTTTTCGTCTGGATGCAGTTCGCCGTCCCGCTCATCTGCGCGTTCGTTCCCATCATGTGGTGGTACCTGTGCCGGGTCGTGGCGCCCGTGCCGCTCAGCGCCATCCAATTCGGCGAGCAGGCGCCCCGCATCATCCGCAGGGAAATCGAGGAGCTGGGCAAGATCACCCCCGCGGAACGGACCATCGCCACGGTGTTCGTCATCACCGCGTGTCTGTGGATCTTCCGCAAGCCCATCGCGCTGGGTGCGTTCACCATTCCCGGCTGGTCCGGCTTGTTCGCCAAGCCGGATATGCTGCACGACGCCACCGTGGCCATGGCCATGGGGCTGCTGCTCATGCTGCTTCCCGTCAACCGCGGGCGCGGCCAGATGCTGAACGGCAAAACCGAGCACTTCATGCTCGACTGGTCCACGGTGCAGAAGAAAGTGCCCTGGGGCATCCTGCTGCTGTTCGGCGGCGGGTTCGCGCTGGCTGCGGGGTTCTCTGAAACGGGGCTCGATCAGTGGATCGGCAGCCAGCTCACCGGCGTGGCCTCGCTGCCGCTGTGGCTGGTGATCCTGATCATCTGCCTCACCGTGACATTTCTCACCGAACTCACCTCCAACACCGCGACCACGACCATGATCCTGCCGATCATCGCGGCGGCGGCCGTGGCGGCGCAGTTTCATCCCCTGTTTCTCATGATCCCCGCGACCATGTCCGCCTCCTGCGCCTTCATGCTGCCCGTGGCCACGCCGCCCAACGCCATCGTCTATTCCAGCGGCTGGGTGACCATCCCGCAGATGTCGCGCGCCGGCTTGGCGCTCAACGTCACGGGCTCGGTGGTGATCACCGTGGGCGTGATGTTGCTCGTCAAAGCGGTTTTTCTGTAAAGACATCGGGAACTCCTTTTCCCGGTCGTTGCTCTCACTCGTCACGACATCTTTTCTTATTCCGCTACGCCTCATTTTTTCGCACAACCTGCCGATAACAATCTGCTGGTTCAGCCGGACTTGTGTGCATGTAAACGTTTTGAGGAGAAAACCGCAATGAAACCTTGTTTGAAAGTTCTGGGCGCACTCGCTGTCAGCGCGCTCTTTGTACTGAGTGCCGGGACTGCGTTCGCGCAGACGCCGGATGGCGAGCCGCCCAGCGTGGAAGAGGTCTGCGACGGTCAGGTGGGAGCGGCGTTCGGTCTGTGCAACGCTTACTGTGAAGCCATGGACTGCGATTCAGAAGAACCGCAGGCATCCGAGCAAGCTTGCATGATGGTTGCGGGCCAGTATGAGCAAATCACAGGGGGAACGATGCCATGTGAAATGATGTCCGGGCCAATGTGTGGGAATGGTGTAGTGGAACCTCCCGAAGAGTGCGACGACGGAGGCAATGAAGACGGAGACGGTTGCTCAAGTGAATGTTTGATTGAAATAATTGATTAGAGAAGTTAACCCGGCATTCAGGACCCTATGTATTCCAGAATCCGTGTATTCACTCTTTGCTCCCTGACCGGGTTGCTGTTGTGCGCACCCGCTCAGGGAGCCGGGTTCCTTCAGGTCTTCGAGCGGCAGGCGCAGGACGGCGCGCACGTGTGGGTGGTTCAGGCGGACGGCGCGCCGCTGTCCGAGGTGCTGGATCGAATCGCCGAAAAGAGCGGCATCCGTTTTCACATCTCCGGGCCGCTTCAGGCGGAACCCGTCCGCATCGAAGTGCAGGGAGAAAGCTGGACCGACCTCGTCCTCACTCTGTTTGAAGAGCGCGACGCCGTTTATCTGTGGGCGGGGCCTTCGCGTTTGAAGCAGGTCTATATGGTGGCGTCCCCGCAGGAACGCGAATCCTTTTTTCCGGCTGTTGCACGGACGTCTCCGCAAAAAAAAGAAAAACGGCTCCAGAAAACCTATTACGTTCCCAAAGCGCGCCGCCTGTCGGATTCCGCTCTGAGCGAATCCCAGCTCAAGCGTTTGCTCAAAGGCAAACCGCACGAACCCATCCCCGAAGAACTGTTCCGGGATCGCGCCATCCTGAAATTTTTAAACACACACGGAATGAAATCTCTCAAGGACCGGAACAACCGCAAACTCGTCCTCAAAGTGCGCCGCTACGCCAGGCGCCATCTCAAGCAATTGATGGACAAGAACGACCGTTGAACGCCGTTTCCTGCCGTCAAAACCCGTTGAATTCAAGCCCATATCGCAATTTAAGTTGCTCCCGGCCGATCTCCGTTGCATGATAGCGGCTTCCCGGAAAGATATTTAATGAAGGAAACCGCTCATGAAACGATTTCTGCTTTTTGTCCTGCTGTGCCTTGCATTCCGGCCCGAAATGGCGGCCGCTGATAACAAGAACGTCACCGTGTGCGACTGCCTTGGCGTGCGCAGCGAACAGCACCCGCTGGCTCCGGCCTGCAAGGAACTGGCGAAAACGCTGACACCCGAAACATTGGAAAGCGAAAGCGAGCAATGCGAGGCGAAGGAGATGCAGGCGCTCGCGGCGCATCTTGAGGACTGCACGAAATTCGAGCAGGAGTTCATCCACGCGTTCACCGGGCAGAAACAGCAGCGGCGCGTCACCGGCATGAAAGAAGGGAAATGCCACTACGTGGAGACCATGCCCATGAAAGGGAAGATGGAGTGCCATTACCCGCCGGAAAAGCTGAAAGACATCGCCGATTATTACAGAATCAGCACCCGCTTCAAAAACGCCCGCATCAAATCCAAGACCGAGTTTGTCGACGGCAAGCCGGTGACGAAAACCCGGCATTTCATCGACGGCAAGGAAGTGAGAAACGCCCTCCAGGAAAGCCTGGACAACAAAGAGTGCGTCGTTTCGGGCTACGGGAAATGACCCCGCCTCATTCCGCTTCCAGACACACCGCTTCGATCTTGTAGCCGTCCGGGTCGAACACGAACGCCGCGTAGTAGGAGGGATGGTATTCCTCAACGATTCCGGGGGGCGTTTCCTCCTTGCCACCCGCCGCCAGCGCCGCCTTGTGGAAATTCCGCACCCCGGCGCGCGTCGGCGACTGGAAGCAGAAATGCACCTGCGGCGAACGTTCGCGCTGATCGGTCATCCAGAACCCAGGCTTGAAATCCTTCGGGCCGAACCCGGCGAAACCTTCGATTTCCATCAGCAGTTCATAGCCCAATGGGGCCAGAACATCGCGGTAAAACTCGCGGCTGGTTTCGTAATTTTTCACACCAATTACAATGTGGTCGATCATCGTCCGTCCTTTCTTTTCAAGGGTTCAAGGTCCTCATTGTCGCTTAAAAAGGCCGGTCCTATAAATTTTAGTTGACACTAACGTAAGATTAAACTAACATAATGCCATGTTCGAAACCATACAAGCGATGGCGGACCCCACACGGTTCGAAATTCTGCGCCTGGTGCGCCGCCGGGAGATGTCCGCGGGCGACATCGCCCGGAAGTTCACGGGAATCACCCGTCCGGCGGTCTCCCAGCATCTGAGCGTGCTGAAGCGGGCGGGCCTGCTTGCCGAACGCCGGCAGGGCACGCGCCGGCTGTATCGTGTGCGGCCCGAGGGATTCGCGCAACTGAAGGCGTTTCTGGAAGGCTTCTGGGATGAGCGCCTGGAGAAACTGAAATCCGCCGTCGAAAAAAACGAGAAAAAAAGCAGGAGAAAATCATGAGCGAGACGTATGAAATCACACGCGAGATCGTCATCGAGGCGCGGCCGGAAACCGTGTTCGCCTATCTGACCGAAGAAACCAAAATGAAGGAGTGGTTCGGCGAGATCGTGGAGGCCGCCGCGCGGCCCGGCGGGGTCTTTCATGTGGGCTCGCATCGGGGCATGCACTGCCGCGGCGAATACGTCGAGGTGGTGCCGCACGAAAAGGTGGTGTTCACCTGGGGCGGCATCGAGGACATTCCAGCCGGAAGCTCGACCGTCGAGATCACGCTTGCGGCGGAAGGGCAGGGGACGCGGCTCAAGCTGCGCCACCACAACATCGTCAAGAAATCCTCCGCCGATGCGTTCGGCACCGGCTGGGTGGAGTTCGCGTTTCCGCGCCTCAAGGACGCGTGCGAAGGACGCAAGCCCGACGGCCTTTGTTTCGACTCCGAGGATTGAGTATTTTTTCATAGAGAAAGGATGGCATCCTGATACAGAATGTGTTGCGGGAGCCGCGTTCGGCTGGATCCTCAGCCGCGGCGCGGCGCAAGCCGGATGACAACTATGCGAGAGGGACGATGGCCTACGACGAAGCGACAGCGGAGCGCGTGCGCGGCGTGTTGAAGCGGCGCAAGGGAATCACCGAGCGCAGGATGTTCGGCGGCCTCGCCTTCATGCTGAACGGCAACATGGTCTGCGGCGTGATGAAAACCGACCTCGTGCTGCGGCTGGGTGAAGCGGGGACGAAAGCCGCGCTCGCCGAGCCGCACACCCGCGACATGGACTTCACCGGCAAACCGCTCAAGAGCATGGTGTACGTCGAACCCGCGGGCTGGAAATCCGACGCGCAGCTCAAAACCTGGATCGAACGCGCCCTCACATTCGCAAAAACGCTGCCAGCGAAGTGAATTCCCGCACCACGCCCACAGCGATACCTTTTCTTACGATTTTCCCTGCCCGAAGATTCCACTTCCGATCCCCGGTGTCCCCATAAAACACCAAGGGGGATATCCACCGGCTCCTGATTTTAGCGGTGGTTATCACCCGGCCAACCGGCTGGTTTCGCACCCGGGGCGGTCCGCATTTTTTAGTGCGAGATCGCGGTCCCGTCCATTTTCCCTTTAAAAACAAATGTATATTCTCAATGCATAGACGATGCGGCTCCGCCGTTCGATCGGCATAAGACTTGCTCTTCAGTAAATCATCGAAACAACCAGAGATTTTCTTCACACGGCATCCATTTTCAATATAATTGAGAGACATCCATCATGGACATTTGCCAACGGCTTAATGAGGACCACGGGGTTCAGAAGGATTTGTCCTCCAGAAGGGTCGATGGGCGTTCGGATTTTCTATGCTGGAGAACTCCCAAAGGCTGGTTGAGATCACTGGCAGTTGACAATCCATGATGATCAAAAATAAATAAACAATGGAGAGTGGAATGTCCGATTGCGACGATATCCTGAACGACCTGAAGCAGAAGAGGGACGAAATTGCGCTGAAAATTCATCTGGGCAGCAAAGAATTGCAGGACGAATGGAAGGAACTGGAAGGCAAGTGGCAGGACTTTTCCCACCGGGCGGACCTAGACGATTCGATGGACCGGATCAAGGATGCGGTGGGGGATCTGGGTTCCGAACTCAAGGAAGGCTTTCTGCGCATCAAAAAAGCACTGGACAAGGATTGATACAAGGAGCGAAACATGGCCAAGGCAAAGAATGCAAGTGATGAAGTCGATGCTCTCAGAAAAGCGCTGGAAGCGCTGCACACGGAGCAGGAAAAAGTGATGACCGCGGCTAAAAAAGCGGAGGATTTTTTAAAGAACAACCTGGACGGCGAATCCATAAAAGATGCGATTCTGGACAACACCGCTGTGAAGGAAGCCGGAAAGGTGGCCAAGGATCTTGCGGGCGAGGTGGAAAAAGTCACGCGCGACCGGCCGGCGCTGGCGCTTTTGGGTTCTTTCGCCGCGGGTGTGGTGATCGGGTGCATCCTGCGCCGTTAGGAGGCGTCGCATGAAACGGCTGTTCAGCCTGGCGCGCCTGGCAGGGCGCTCCGAAAAACTGCTGCTCGAGGCGCAACTCAAGCAAATGAGCCGCAAGACCGGCTTGGTGAGCCTGGCGGGCGTGATCGCCGTTTTCGGGCTGGCGATGCTGAACGTGGCGATCTTCTTTTTTCTGCAGCCGTACTGGGGCTCTGCCGGTGCGGGGTTCGCGGTGGCCGCGCTGGATTTCTCGATCGCCGGGGTTCTGGTTTTTCTGGCGCAACGCTCAGAAGGCGAAGTCCGGATCGAGGAAATCCGCAGCGTCCGCGACAGGGTGATCACCGAGCTGGAAAACGAAGCGTCCGTAATCGAATCGGAACTCACACAGGTGCGCAAAGAAGTGCAGAACTTCCTGCACAACCCGCTCGACAACTTCAAACCCTCCCTGATCGTGCCGCTCATGAAGGCGGCGGCGGAAGGTCTGCGCTCCGTCAACAAAACCAACGGCACGCCCCAACCCCACAAGGAACCCTATCCTCCCCGATAGGCGGCAACCCAACGCACCGGGCCGCGCACCACTGCTGCCATGAAGTGCAGAGTGGGGAACCAAGGAAAAATTCTTAAACTTCGATCGCAATATCTTCACCGTGTACTTTGACGGGATAGCAATCCAGTTTTACCGCCGAGTTGGTGAGGCATTCGCCATTAATAACACTGTATTGCCAACCGTGGAGGAGGCATGTGACGGTATCCCCTGAAAGGGTACCATCCCCAAGTGATCCGCCGCGATGTTTGCAAGTGTTATCGATGCCTACAAAGTTGCCGCCCACATTGAACACGGCGATACTTTTTCCTTCCACTTCAAAGGTTTTGCCACTACCTTTGGCTATTTCGGAAGTTTTTCCGATTTTATATTCAGCCATATAGTCTCCTTTATTTAGACGCTTTGATTGACTTGGTCGCCGCTTGGTATCATGTCTTGATCGTGTTGGATTGGTTCTGGTTCGTCTCCACTGTAATGACTTTTTCTTTCCATAATCCATCGCTAGAGTATTCAAACACTTGAATGCCTCTTTTTTTGAATTCTCGAATAAACTCGTCTTGCTCTATCCAGTTCGACAAATTAACGATTCCTGTCTCAGTTACTTGGTTGTTTAAAATTCTTAAGACCGCAAGCGAAGGTAAAATCGCAGGTATCTTTTCGCCGTTTTTATCAGTTGCAACCGAATAACCTATTTTTTTATCAGGTTCCCTATGATTTTGGATCTCTACAAGCATTCCCCCTTGGGTAGTGCCGAACAATCCTGCGAAACCTATGACTTTTCTAAAAAGTGGAATCATGCTTTTTAAGCTCTTTAATCTTAAGGATTTTTTTAATGCATTCATCAGCGCAAGACTTTTATTCAAAAACACAAATTCTGCACCTATTTTAAATTGAACTGTCTGCGCTCCAAAATAAAGAGGCTGTAAATAATAATCAGGGGTGTCGACTACGAAATATACTTGACGTTTATTTATAGGTTCAGGGAAAAGAACCGTTTCTTTGCCGGTCCATCCAAGCACAGTTTTTGTACTTCCATTGAAAGGTATTTTAATAGGGTTGCCTAGGGTGGATAAGAGGCATTCGAAAGAGCCCGGACCCCTGGCATATCTGGTTCCTGGCGTTATGCATATTTTAATGTTGTCAATTTATTTTATTCCTTGGGTTGAATAGGAGGCCAGTAAGGTCGAAATGCCAGGAATTACTGAACAGCCGATAAAAGCCTTAATGCCAGATTTGTTTACTTTATCTGCAAGGTTGTAGGTGCTTAATAAAAAATCACGGTCGTCGGCAACGTCGACATAGTGGATATTTTTTTCGATACAAGCATTAAATAAGTTTAAAGACATTCCTTGAAAAGGACCGACGCAACACACAACAACTTGAGCTCCGTGGATTGTCCTTTTGATTGAATCTAGATCTTCTATATTGGAAATGAAATATTTTATTCGTGTGGGATCTTTTGCGTTAAAACTAATTGAAGTTGGATTTCTTGAGGCGATTATAATTTCTGCTTTTGAATGTTCCAAAAGATCTTGTACAACCAGCCTTCCAAAAAACCCCGAACCTCCATACACGACAATGCGAGATCTGCTAATTTCATTCCGTTGAAATCCTTCTTGTTCAAGTTTATACATACGTTCTAGAGCTGCAGAATCGGCTTCGAAAATATCATTTTTTTGTATGTTGAAACATGGTTTTAAGATCCAAAAAAATGGAGCAAAAAACCATTTGTATTTGTATGTGATAGTCTCTGTTTGCAGTAATTCTCCGTCGGGACCCTCCATATACCCGTCCACTCGAACCTGGGTTATGCGGCCGTTAAATTCATACCAATATCGGTTTTCGTCAATAGGCCCTCCTTTGGCTAAGACTTCTTGTTTTAAGCCAAAAAAAGAACTGGTGAGACGATATTCTACGTAATCAGATCTCTGAATAATGACACGCAAATTTGAAAACCATCTTGCGTGTAAATGGCATACATGATCCAAATCCATGATGTTTTCAAAAATAAGTTTTCTGCTGGTTTTTACAATTCTCGAAAATTTTAGGATCATTTTAAAAGCCTTGATTTTCACAAGAATTTTTCAATAGGCACAACATGACAGGATCGACTTATGCATAGGTCTCTCAGTAGCGGACGACCCTATTTGCCGGATCCTGCCGGTAAAAATCCTGCAGCACCTTATACAGTTTCGGTTGATGCAGTTTCATGTCTTGAGGATTGCTGAAAAAATATTCGGTCGCCACCGCGAAAAATTCGGTTTCATCGGTTGCCGCGTAGCTGTCTAAAAATGTGGGCTCGCCGTAGTCCACCTGGTCGCACAGTTCCAGATACTCCTCGGAACAGACTTCGCGCCACCGCTCATAATCTTCGGTCGTGGCCAGCGGCGGCGTGCCGTCCGCGCTGCCGTCGAGCATGTCCAGCTTGTGCGCGAACTCGTGATAGACCACATTGTGACCGTGTTCCGGGTGCCGGGCTTCGTGTTTCACCGCATCCCAGACGAGGATCACCGGGCCTTGATGGTGGGCTTCGCCATCGATCGGCATCGGGCCCTCCACCGGGGTGGTGCGAACGTCAAAAAAACCGGTTTTACGCTCAGGGGTGTAGACGGTGGTGGGGTAGACGTATAGGGTTTCCACATTGCGGTACGAATCGTCGGGCAGCGCGAGGATCAGCAGGCAGGCGTGGGCGGCGATGGTGACGCGGATTTCATCCGTCAGTTTAAGACCGTTGCACCCCTCCCAGTGCATTTCGGCAACGAAGATGCGGATGAGGTCCTGCAGCCGCTTTTTTTCTTCCCGGTTGAGGTGCCGATAATGATGAAGGTTGCTTTGAATGAGCCTCTCCCACTCGCCGGGGAAAGGAGTGGACAGGATTTTTTTCCGTTTAAAATCACGAAACCAGCCCCACATCACATTCAACCTCTTTCAAACAGAATCACCGACACTCTTTTAGGGGGAGAAGAGAAAATCCGAGTCATACAATCCCCTGTTTGAAAGCTCACTAAAACCTTTGCCCTTCGACAGGCTCAGGAGAACTCGGGGTGACAGATTATTGAATCCCCCTCACCCCTCCCTCAAGCCACCACTATTAACGAGCGAGTGCCAAGCTATGCTTGGCCTCCCTCCAGGGGAGAGGGATATTTAAAGAAACCCTTCTCGTTTTCCTGGTTTTCTTTGCGGCTTTGCTCGAGGCAGTTTTTTCCTTTTGTTTTTCTCTGTTTTTATCCCGTTCATCCTGTCTGAATCAGTTCTGTTTTCTCCACCGCAGCGTCGGATGGCGCGCCGCCTTGGCTTCGTCCGGCCGCGAGACCTTCGGCAGTCTCGGCGTGGCGTGCAGGCCGTCCGGGTCTTCGGTCGCGCGCCGGGCGATGTCGCGCATGGCGGCGATGAACCGGTCCAGCGTTTCCTTCGACTCGGTCTCGGTCGGCTCCACCATCAGCGCCGCCTTGACGATCAGCGGGAAGTACACCGTCGGCGGGTGAAAGCCGTAGTCGATGAGCGCCTTGGCGATGTCCATCGTCGTCACCTTCGGGGCCTGGTTCTTGTCGTTGAACACGCATTCGTGCAGGCTGGCGTCGGGATAGGGCAGGTGGTACAGGTCTTTCAGCCGCGCCTTGATGTAGTTGGAATTGAGCACCGCCGCCTCGCTGGCTTCGCGCACGCCCTCCGCGCCCAGGCTGCGGATGTAGGCGTAGGCGCGCAGCAGGATGCCGAAGTTGCCGTAAAACGCTTTCAACCGGCCGATGCTCTGCGGCCGGTTGTGATCGAGCACGAACCGCGAGCCCTGTTTTTCGATCACCGGCGCGGGCAGAAACGGTTCGAGCTTGTCGTGGATGCCCACCGGCCCGGCGCCCGGCCCGCCGCCGCCGTGCGGCGTCGAGAACGTCTTGTGCAGGTTGAAGTGCAGCACGTCGATCCCCATGTCGCCCATTTTCGTTTTGCCCATCACCGCGTTGAGATTGGCGCCGTCGCAGTACACCAGCCCGCCTTTGCCGTGCACGATCTCGGTGATCTTCAGAATGTCTTTCTCGAACATGCCGAGCGTGTTGGGGTTGGTCAGCATGATCGCCGCCGTGTCCTCGTCCATCAGCCTTTTAAGATGGTCGAGGTCGATCAGCCCGTCCCTGCCCGAGGGAATCTGCATCGCCGTGTAGCCGCACAACGCCGCGCTCGCCGGGTTGGTGCCGTGCGCCGAATCCGGCAGCAGCACCTTCTTGCGCGGGTTGCCGTTGGCCGTGTGGTAGGCGTGGATCATCAATAGCCCGGCGAACTCCCCCTGCGCCCCGGCGGCCGGCTGCAGGCTGACGTGGTCCATGCCGCTGATCGTCTTTAAGCATTCCTGAAGCTCGTGCATGAGCATGAGGCTGCCCTGCGACAGCCGCTCCGGCGTCAGCGGGTGGTGCTGGGCGAAGCCCGGACTCTGCGCCAGCGCGTCGTTGATTTTCGGGTTGTACTTCATCGTGCACGAACCGAGCGGGTAGAAGTTCGTGTCGATGCTGAAATTCCACTGCGACAGCCGCGTGAAATGCCGCACCACCTCCAGCTCCGAAAGCTCCGGAAAATCTTCCAGCGGACCGCGGATCTCATCGGGAGGCAAGAGCGCCTCGATCTCCACGTCCGGAACGTCGCAGGGCGGCAGTGAGTAAGCCCGGCGTCCCGGCGAGCCCATCTCGAACAAAAGCGGTTCGTGGAAAATCAGGCCGGGCGCTCCCACCTGATGCGGCTTGGATTGTGAATGTTGTCATTCATAAAGTCGATTCCTCAGCGGTGGCGTTGTTCTCAGGAGGACGCGCGCGGACTTTTCAGTCACGGCGCGTTCTGCGGATGCGGTTCCGTCTTGCGGCTGGTCTGCCGGAGCAGTTTCACGATGCCCTCCCGCACCGTGTCCGGTTCCAGCGAGGTGTCGTTGCGTTCTTCCAGGACCACGTGCGGCGTGTTTGTGGGGCCCCAGCGCGCGATCTCGCCGTGCTTGAAGATCGCCAGCACCGGCGTTTTCACCGCCGAGGCCAGGTGCATGATGCCCGTGTGGTTGCACACCAGAAGGTGGCTCTGCTGGATGGCCAGGGCGAGTTCCTTGATCGAAAGCGGCGGCAGACGAAACGGTTTTTCGTCCATGCGTCTCATCAAAGAGTCTACCATCGCTTTCTCTCCGGGGCCCGTGATAAAAAACACCTCCGCCGTTTCCGTCTTGATCAGCGTGTCCGTGAGCGTGGCGAATTTCTCCATACTCCAGCCCCATTCGGCGATGCGCGTTCCCGGCTTGATGAGCACAAGCGGCCGGTCCGGATGATGCCGGTTTTGAGTGAACAACGGCTCGATCTTCGCCGCCTCGTCGCGGTTGAAGAAGATCCGCGGCTCCGGTGCAGAGTTCGGTCAGCCCCAGCTCGCGCAGAAGATCGAGGTTGTTTTCGATCTCGTGCTGGACTTTCCTGTGCGGCGGGACGCGGACGTGGTGCACCCAGGCGTTCTGCGGAAAATCGTAGCCCATCCTGAGCTTAGCGCGCGAGCACAGCGTGAGAAACGACGCGGTGGCGCTGAACATTTTGTTGAGCGTCAGCGCCAGGTCGAACGGCGTCGTCCACAGCGGCACGATCACCCGGTGCGGCCGGCGGCGGTCGAACTCGATCAGCCGGTCGATGAACGGGTTGTCCCTGAGCACGTCCGCGTTGGCGCGGTCCACCAGGACCGTGAGCGCGGCCGTGGGGAACGCGGCCTTGAGCGATGCGTACACCGGCGTCGACAGGATCACATCCCCCAGCCGGTCCGGGCGCACCACCAGGATGGAGCGGATCGATCCGGGGTCGAGGGGCGGGTTCAGTTCGATTTTTGGGGCCGAAAACAGCAGGGCCAGAAGATTCCACAGGCCCCGCTTGGTCCCCCGTTCAAGACGTCGCAAAAAAGTGCGCATGGTGTCGGCGGTGGGAGAGGGCGGGTTCAGTCAAGCGGCAGCGCTTCGTCGATCAGCATGATGGGAATGTCGTCCTTGATCGGGTATTTCAGCTTGCAGGCGTTGCAGATGAGCCCGTCCTCTTCAGGCGGCAGCGTCAGGTCGCCCTTGCATTTGGGGCAGACGAGAATTTCAAGCAGTTCTTTGTCTATCGACATCGGGTCACCTCTTTGTCTTGATCTCTTTTAAGAAGAAGGAATGGCTTTGCCGCATTGCGCCGCGATGCGTTCCGCCGCCTGAAACACCGCATCCACGGAAATCGTCTCCATGCACTCATCGGTCTTTAAGGGACAGGTTTTCTTCCAGCAGTGGCTGCACGGCAAATCATTCATGATCGTGGCGTGTCCCGCACCGTAAGGACCGTTGCGCAAGGGGTCCGTCGGCCCGAACAGCGCCACCGTCGGAACGCCCAGCGCCGCGCACAGATGCAGCGGGCCCGAATCGCAGCTGATCATCAGCGCCAGCCTGCGGTACAGCGCGATCGATTCGAGGATGCTGGTCTCGGGCGCCAGTTTGTGCGGTGCGTTCATGCGGCCGGCGATCGCTTCCGCGAGCTCTTTCTCGCCCGGCCCCCAGGTGATCAGCACCGAAAATCCAAGCTCCTGCACCAGCCGGTCGGCGACGGCCGCGAACCGCTCCGGCTTCCACAGCTTCGAGGGAAATCCCGCTCCGGGGTTGACCGCCGCGACCGGACGCCGGGAAAATTCCGGGTCTTCGTCGAAAAACGCCGCCACCCGCCTGCGGCATTCCGGCGGCACCGAAAAAAACGGAAACGTATCGAGCGTTTTATCGCCGCCCGCAAGCAGGATGAGCTCCCGGTAGCGGTCCACCACATGCTCGGGAGTCACGGTGTCGGCCTTTTGGTTGGTGAACCAGGCGCTGGCCGATTCCTTCAGATCCCGTTTGTGAAAGCCGATCCTTTTGGGAGCGCCGGACAGCCAGGCGATGAGCCCGCTTTTGAACAGCCCGGTCAGATCGAACACCGTATCGAAGCGCTGTTCTTTTATATAACGGATGGTGTCGCGGATCTCGCTCAGCGTTTCCAGGTTGAGGCGCTTGCGCCAGACTTTCGTGCGCACTTCGATGACGGCGTTCAGATCCGGGTTGCCGTGCAAAAGATCGCGGTAGCGTTCCTCGATCAGCCAGGCGATGTGCGCCTTCGGGTGGTTGGCGCGCAGCGTGCGCAGCGCCGGCAGCGCGTGCACCACGTCCCCCAGGGAACTTGGTCGGATGATGAGAAATCGTTTCGCGGCAGGAGTCATGGACGAAAGCGCGGTGCAGTGAAAAGATTCGGTTCACTTCACAGTGGAAGCCCTGGCTTCATCGGGTTCCGGTCCGCCGGTTTTACTTTCAGGAATCCCAGAAGACGCCGGTACACGTATTTGTAGCCCAAAATTCCCATAACAATACCACAAACCGCCCCGCCCAGGACATCCGAGGGATAGTGCACCCCCAGGTACACCCGCGAATACCCGACCAGCAGCGCCATCGTGTACACCAGAAACACCGTGTTGCGAAAGCACAGCGTCATCAACGTGGCGAAGGTGAACAGGTTGCTGGCGTGGTTGGAGGGAAACGAAAAGCTGTTCGAGCAGTTCACGATATGGTTGAAATCGGTCAGGGTGTGGCAGGGCCGCGGGCGCGCGAAAATTTCTTTGAGGATCTGGTGCGAAATGAAATCGTTGAGGCCCACCACGATCGCGCCGGAGACCAGAAACGCCAGCCCGCGTTTTTTCCACACAAACAGGATCAGCACCGCCAGAACGATCCCCGGCACCACGAAATTCTGCTTGATGGAGATGAACTCCATGAATTTTCGGAAGATCGGGGATTGAAAATGCGTATTGATCCAGTAGAATACGTCGATGTCCCATTGCCCGAAAATAGCGGATCTCCTTGAAATGATTGTAACTATTGCGCTTTAAATTCTAGGGGGTTTGCGTGGGGGAGTCAATTCCTTTGTCAGCAGCAAAATACCATGCCGGAAATGAATAGCCAGGCGCTCATCCTGTTTGCCCGCGATCCGGTGATTGGCCAGGTGAAAACCCGGCTTGAGGACGGCCTCGACCCGGATTCCGTGCTCAAATTGTACACCTGCTTTTTAAAGGACAGCATCCGGCTGATCCGTTCCATAGAAGGAGCGGACCGCTTCATCGGCGTCTCGCCCTCCAACCTGTCCGGCTTCTTCTCCGGCCTGGACCGGGAGCCCTCGATCACGGTGTTCGACCAGCAGGGCAAGGATCTGGGCGAGAAAATGCGGCACGCGTTCGAGTCGCGGTTTGCGCAAGGTTATGAAAAGGTTGTCATCATCGGTTCGGACAGCCCCACGCTGCCGAAAGAATACATCGAACGCGCGCTGGCTTCGTCCAAAGACCTGACGCTGGGCCCCAGCACCGACGGCGGCTATTATCTCATCGGCATGGCGAAACCGTTTGTGGACGTGATGCGGGACGTGGACTGGGGATCCGGGCACGTGCTGCGCCAGACCCTCGATCGGGTGCGGGCCCTGGGGGTGAGCCTTAAGGTGCTGCCGCCCTGGTACGATGTGGACCGCAAAGAGGATCTTCTGTTTCTGAAAACCCACCTCGAACTGATCGCTCAATCCGGCCTGCGGGAAGACAGCGACACCGGGGCGTTTTTAAAAGAACTCGACCTCAAACAAGAAGGCGCCCGGCTCTGAACTTGCCCCAATGGGCACGCTGAAATTTTTATGAAGATTCACAATTATAAGGATGCGGATTTCGATTCCCAGGTGGCCGCCGTCGTGGACCGCGCCAGCGTGGATTTTTCCGTTCACGACGCCACCGTGCGCGAAATTTTGCAAGCGGTGCAGAAAGAAGGCGACGCGGCGCTGATCGAGTACACGCACCGCTTCGACAGGAGCGAGCTCACGCCCGAGACCCTGCGCGTGTCGGCTGAAGAGATCAAAAACGCCTACGCCGCCGTCGATGAAAAAGAAGTGGACGCCCTGCGCGCTGCGGCGGAAAACATCCGCCGGTTTCACCAGAAGCAGACTCAGGAATCCTGGCAGTACGAAGAGCAAGGCGTCCTGTTGGGCCAACAGGTGCGTCCGCTGGAAACCGTGGGGATCTACGTTCCCGGCGGCAAGGCGTCGTATCCGTCCTCCGTGCTGATGAACGCCATTCCCGCCCGCGTGGCCGGCGTGGAGAACGTGGTCATGGTGAACCCCGCTCCCGGCGGCGAATCCAGCCCGCACGTTTACGTCGCCGCCGATATCGCCGGCGTCGATGCGATCTACAGAGTCGGCGGCGCGCAGGCTGTGGCCGCCCTGGCTTTTGGTACCGGGACGGTTCCCAAAGTGGACAAGATCGTCGGCCCCGGCAACATCTATGTGGCCCTCGCCAAGCGCATGGTGTTCGGCGTGGTGGACATCGACATGATCGCCGGTCCCAGCGAAATTCTCATCGTCGCCGACGACAGCGCCCGCGCCGATTATGTGGCGGCGGACCTGCTTTCCCAGGCCGAGCACGACGAAGAGGCGGTGCCCATCCTGGTGACGCCCTCCGCAAAGCTCGCCGGTCAGGTGGCCGGGCAGCTCGATAAACAGAAGCAGAAGCTCGGACGCAAAGCCATCGTTGAGGTTTCGCTCAAAGAACAGTGCCGGACGTTCGTGGTGGCTTCGCTGGACGACGCCGTCGATCTGGCCAATCGCATGGCCCCGGAACACCTGGAGCTGGCTGTGGAAAACCCAAGACAGTGGGCCGATCGAATCCGCCACGCAGGAGCCGTGTTTCTGGGGCATTACACGCCCGAGGCGCTGGGAGACTACCTCGCCGGCCCCAACCACGTGCTGCCCACCAGCGGCACCGCCCGGTTTTCATCGCCTTTGGGGGTCTATGATTTCATCAAACGGACCAGCATTATCGGTTATACGAAAAAAGCGCTGGAAAAGGCCTGCGGGCAGGTGGAAATTCTGGCCCGCATGGAGGACCTCGAGGCACACGCCGAGGCGGTGAAAAAAAGGGTGGACGGGAGCCCTTCAGACGGGAGCTAAGAACCCTGTTTTTAGTAATTCATAGCAATTTTAAATTATCTTGACATGCCCAGATGCCTATGATAAATAATGCGAAAATTTCCATTAGTCTGGGCCGAAAACGCGCTGAGGCAAATTTAAGGATTAATCGCAAAAGTTCATAAAAAATCAACAGTTAAAAGACCGGTGTCTGGGATGGCAGCGTGCGGATTGTTGCCATTTTAACCGGGCTTATTTCATTTGGTGGTTGTGGAGAAAAAAACAGTTTCTGAGTCGTCAAAAAACACCCTTTTTGAACGGGTTTTAAAAGAGTCGAGTGTCATCAATAAACCGGTTATCCTGAAATAGAATTTGAGTCACAATAAGTCCAGTTTGCTGCAAACTTTTTTTTAGAATTTTTTTAGAAATATGATCCAGATTTCCCAAATTTTTGGAGGGCCCGACGGGGTCCAAAAGGAGGTCAAAGTGATGCTGGGGAAACAGACGAGACGAAACGGAGCGTTCCTATTTGGATTGATGCTGGCCTTAGGAATTTACCTGTTACCGGGTATGGTCGGCGAGGTTCAAGCCAAAGAGGCATACGCAGGACAGGCTTTCGCTGAAGAAGCCTTCGCGAAGGAAGTGAGCGCGCAGGAAGAAGCGGCGGAAGGAGAGGGCGAGCCTGAGATTGAATGGAGTCAGGACGTCTTTTACAAAGACTGGGAAGGCAACCCTCTGAAGGGGCCTGTGAGCGGTCCTCCCGCTCCCGAGCTGACGGAGAACGATTACAATGCGTATGAATTCGCTCCCAGCCGCATGATCCTTTGGATCGCCAACCAGCAGCACCTTTACTTCGGCAGCTTTGTTCTCGCGGTGCCGATCTTCTGTATGATCATCGAATTCATCGGTATTCGTACCCGTGAGAGCGATCCGATCATGTCCGAGAAGTACGACAAGCTGTCTCACGACCTGATGAAGGTCAGCCTCACCGCTTACTCCTGGACCGCGATTCTCGGCGGTATCCTTCTCTTCACCTTCATCACTCTGTTCCCCGGATTCTTCAAATACATGGCAAGCATTTTCCGGCCTGTCATGCACGTTTATGCGCTGATGTTCCTCGCCGAGAGCGGCATCCTGTATGTGTACTACTACGGCTGGGACAAAATGAAAGACGACATGTTCCTGAAGTGGATCCACTGCTCGCTTTCCGTTCTGCTCAACCTGGTCGGTACGGTTCTCATGTACCTCGCCAACTCCTGGGCCACCTTCATGCAGGCTCCCGGCGGCATCGATGAGCAGGGCCGGTTCCTCGGCAACATCTGGCATGTCATTCACTCCACCCTGTGGAACCCGGTCGGCGTTCACAGGATCCTCGGCAACATCGTGTTCGGCGGCGGCATCGTCGGCGCGTACGCGGCCTATCATTACCTGACCGCCAAGACCGAAGAGGAGAAAGCGCATTACGACTGGGTTTGTTACGTCGCGATGTTCATCGCGATTTTCGGTTTGATCCCTCTGCCGTTCGCGGGCTACTGGCTCATGAAAGAAGTGTACGCGTTCCGGCAGCAGATGGGCATCACCCTGATGGGCGGCATCATGGCATGGCTGTTCATCATTCAGGCCGTTATGATCGGATTGCTGTTCTTCGGAGCCAACTCGTATCTGCATAACGGCATGTCGCGCGTCAAGGGGTCGCACCGCTACATGAAGTATTGTAAGTACATGGTCCTGCTGTTGATCGTGTGCTTCACCATGTGGATGACCCCGCACACCATCGTGATGACGCCAGCGGAACTCAAGGCAATGGGTGGCGCACAGCATCCCATTGTCGGACACTTTGGCGTCATGTCGGCGAAGAACACAGCGGTGAACCTGATGATCACCTGTACCGTTCTGTGTTTTCTGCTGTACCAGAGGTCCAACAAGAAGATCACCGTTCCCTGGGCGACCGTGGGTAACTGCTGGATCGCGGCCATTTTTGTCGGCGCGGCCATCAACATCATCTTCCTCGGCGTCTATGGTTACTTTCTCCCCGCCAACCAGAGGGTGGGACTCTCCGTTCCTCAGGTCACCACAACCCTGACCACACTGTTTGCTGGAACGGCAATCAATATTTCCATGTTCAAGGATTCCGAGTCCTATGGCGAGATTCAATGGGGTACCCAGTCCAAAGTGGGCACCTACGCCATCTTCCTTCTGGCAATTTCATTTACCTGGCTGATGGGTCTCATGGGTTATATCCGCTCCGCAGTGCGCCTGTTCTGGCACGTGACGGAAGTTGTGCGGGATAACTCTCCGGACGCCTACACCCTGACCATCGGTGAAGCGGGTAAGATCCTTACCTTCAACACCCTGTTCGTCTGGGTGCAGTTTGTCATCGTCTTCTGGATCGCTTCGTTGACGGCCAAAAAGAAAGAGGCCGATGTCACGGAAGGCGTGCCGGTACCGGCTCAACAGCAACAGTGACGGGTTATTAAGGTCAACATAGAACCCTAATTTAGGAGGGGAAAAAGGAATGCTACCTGAACAGCAAGACATACTGTGGACGTTTCTCACCTTGGCGTACACAGGATTCGCGTTCTTCGTTTTCGGCAGTGTGATCAAGCACTGCCGCGAAAACGACGCGGTGAATGCCAAGGTGTGGGGAACGCTCTTCGGTGTGTTGGCACTCTTGAGCTTTTGGGAAACGGTCCATATGTTTGACCTGGTGCAGACCGAGCAGATCGGTTTCTTCTTCAAGTACCAGGTGTTGACCGTTTTCGTCATCCTTCTGGCCTGGGGCATGTTCTTCAAGAACCAGAAGGTCGAGCACCAGTCGCCGCCGCTCATCCGGGCGTTTTTCTTCTGGACGACGGTGTCGGTCCTTCTGGCCGGTTACACCAACTGGCTGCCGCAGCAGAGAAGTGATCCGCCGCCCAAGGAAGTGGCTCTCGACACGTCGAACCTGACGATGGAAGAGTACGCGGAAATGGGCCGGGTCATCATCTTCGGCGCCGAGCAGGTCGCCGGTCAGAAATCCATTGGCAAAGGCCAGTGCCCGCTCTGTCACACCTTCGAGTCTTCCGATCACATCGGCCGCTGCCCGAACCTGTTTGGGATCGCCGAACGCGGTGCCGAACGGGTTGCGGAGGACCGTTATAAAAACAGTCCGTTTGCCATTGGTGAAAAGGACCCCGCAACCGGGGTCATCAAGGGCAAACCCGGTGAGGTTCAGGCGGAGTACCGCCGTGCCGATGCCGGAGAAGAGATGACCAGCGAGGATTACATCCGCGAATCCATGATGTGTCCCTCTTGTTACGTGGTCGAAGGCTTCGGTAGCGCGGGCGATGTCAAAAGTCCGATGCCCGTCATCACCAAGCCGCCGATCAGCTTGAGCCCGATCGAGGTCAACGCGGTCATCGCCTGGCTGCAGTCGCGGGAAACCCCCGGCGACTTCTCCAAGGTCACCGTGCCGCTGCCCACGGATCAGCCCGCTGTGGCTGAAGCTCCGGCAGACGGTGGTGGCGGGGATGAACGTGTCTTCGTCGACGGCACCGAGCCGATCGATCAGATGATCAACACGTTGGGTTGTCCGCTGTGCCACACCATTCCCGGAGTCGAGGGAGCGGTGGGCGAGCTTGGTCCGCCGTTGCATGAGAAGACCAATGCCCCCGAGCGCATGAAGGACCCCAATTACAAGGGAAGCGCGACCAACACGAAGGAATACGTGAGGGAATCGATCCTCAATCCCGGCGCCTTTGTCGTCTTCAACGAGGCAGCGGGCGAATCGTATCCGGACGGATTGATGCCGACCACCTTCGCCAACCAGCTTTCCGTCACAGCACTGGACAAACTGGTGGATTTTATCAGTGAAACCGAAGCGCCACCTGAGGGTTAATATAGGAGAGGATGATGAACAAGACTTTTGTCAGTTTCCTCGTATTTGTTGGCACCATTCTGGTGTTCCACAATTTCCTGTTCCAGCAGATCTTCGTGATCGAGGAATTTTCGTGGGTGTTCAACAGATACACGTATTACATTCTTCTCTGCGCAGCGATCATCGCGATCAATATTGCGCTGAGACTGAAACCACCCATCTCCTTGAACGCCCTGGCGGTGTGGTTGATGGGGTGGTACTTCTACAAATATGTACTGTATCCGCCGATCCCCTGGACCCTCTTCATCACCTACATGATGCTTTGGTCCATCGGCACCTTTTTGTACATCAGTCAGGATCCCATCACGTTCCGTGAGTTCCGCAAACCCATCGTGAAAACGATCGTCGGCGATTACAAAATCGCACGCATCCTCGTCTTCACGTTGCTGCCGATTCTCGTGGGATTCGCGACCTACAAAGCCATTTACCCGACATTCCAGGAACCAGTGGAATTGAGGACGGTGCATCCCGCACCTCCGGCCTCCACCAAGGTGCATGGCAAGACTTACGTCCTGGAAACCTCCAGAAACCCATTCCGGATCGACGAGCAGGACAACTATAAAAACAGTTTTCCTTTTCTCGATGTGGATAAGTTCGAGTACATGAAAAACGTGACCGAAGGCGGTACGGTATTCTTCGAGAACTGCCATTATTGCCACGGCGATCAGCTCAACGGCATCGGCATGTTTTCCCATGTATTCAATCCGACTCCTGCAAACTTTGTCGATCCGGGAACGATCGCGATGTTGAGGGAATCATTCTTATTTTGGCGTGTGTCCAAAGGCGGACCGGGACTTCCCAACGAATCCACTCCGTGGTCATCTGCAATGCCCCCCTGGGAAGAGCATTTGACGACCGAGGAGATCTGGAAGGTCATCCTGTTCGAATACTGGTACACCGGATGGCATCCGAGAACATTCGACACCGAAGAATCCTACGTGGGTCAGTTTGAAAAAGAAGGCCGGACCGGCGGTGGTGGATGATCGGGTGATCTCGTAACGATTTCATTAACCTTTATCAATTATGGAAAAGGATGTCATGAATAAGAATAAAACGATGAAATGGCTTTTGTGTTTTGCCGTGATCGCCTTGATCTGCGCGCCGGGAAGCCTCTTCGCCCAGCAGGCGCCGGATCCTGTCAAGGAGGACCTGCTTGAGCTGGGTAAATTGACCTACTTCAAGCGTTGCGTTTGGTGTCATGGCGTTGAAGGCGGCGGCGACGGACCGGCGGCGGACCGTCTGTTCACGCGTCCCCGTAACTTCATTCAGGGTACCTTCAAAATCCGCTGGACCGATTCCGGTGAGCTTCCCCTGGAAGACGACCTCATCCGTACGGTCAAAAACGGACTGCCCGGTTCGGCGATGCCTCCCTGGCAGGGTATCCTGAGCGAGGATGAAATCGTCGCGGTGGTGAACTTTGTCAAGACCTTGGTTCAGGACCGTGATTTCAACGACTCTGAAGACGAAGAGCTCTTTCAGCAGGATTTCGGGCAAAACCCCTGGAATTCCGTGGGGCCGTATCATCTGGGCATCCCCCAGGAAGACATCGATGCGGGTAAAGAGATCTTCATCAAAAATAAGTGTTTTGAGTGCCACGGCGGCGAAGGGCGCGGAGACGGCAACCCCACCATGAAGGACGACTGGGGCTTCCCGATCCTTGCGGCCGACTGGCAGCAGTGCTGGAACTTCCGCGGCAGCCGGCGGCAGCATTTCGATCCGTTCAACGTGGTGCGCACCATCTCCACCGGTCTGAACGGAACGCCGATGCCCAACTTCAAGGACCAGATCACCCTTGAGGACCGGTGGAAGCTGGCGGCTTTCGTCAACTCCCTGTGTCCGCGTAAAAAGATCGATAAGCTGACCAACAAACCGGTGCCGGACTTCCTCATCAGTTCCGAATACACCGAGGGTAAAGTGGCCACGGATATGAACGATCCCATGTGGGCCGCTCCCGACGACGATCCGGAGATCAAAGCATGGCCCGAGGAGATGGAAGGCAATCCCAGGAAGAACTACGTCGCCCTGGCCGGTCAGATCACCCGCGGCAACCGGAACTTCGATCCCAAGGTGGACAATCTCTGGATTTCTTCCCGCTGGAGTGCCGAGGAAGGCGCGGTTTATTTTTTGATCGAGTACCACCAGCGCTTCATGTCCACGGATTCTGAGTATCCCGATGCGGTGGCCATGCAGTGGCCCGCCAAGCTTCAGGATCTGTTCGGTGCGGAAAAGCCGTATTTCATCTTCGGCGATTCCAAAAAGCCCGTGGATGTCTGGAAGGTTAATTTCTTGACCAAAGACTACAACGCCACCAACCCGCCCAACGAAGCAGGCTATCAGTTGGATGCCAAGGTGGAGGAGTTCAACGGCAACGGTTTCGATGCCTTGACTCCGAAAGAACACGCGCCGACGGTTGAAATCGTCGATTCGATTTTCCATCAGGGCCGTGTCAAAATCCTTGTCAAACGGACGCTGACCAACGAACACACCGAAACGGACGTGCAGATTCCTGCCGAACAGTTCATTCCGGTGTCTTTCATGCAGTGGGCCGGCAGGGACAAGGAAAAAGACGAGCACATGGCAATTTCAACGTGGTACTACACCATTTTGAAGCCGGCGCTTCCCAAGTCCCTGTACTACATGCCTCCGATCATGGCAGTCGTTTTCGTCGGACTGCAGGGTTGGCTGGTGTGGATGACCAAGCGTACGCGGAAGATGTATGACGAAGGCAAAGTCAAACGCGATATCATCCCGTAAGCCTGGGAATCAGCAACAGGTTCAAAAGAAAAGCCCGCCTCATCGAGGCGGGCTTTTTTCTTTGCTTGAATTTAAAAAATTAAACCCGGTGTGCGAAACCGTGCAAAAGGTTCGTTGTAAGTGCGAATCAGGCGGAGTCAGCGGAATGGAAAGGGCAGGGCGTCACTCTTCTTCGCTGATCTGCTCCAGGTCCATGTTGCCCTCAACGATTTCACGCAGGGCGATGCCGTAAAACGACCGGGGAGAGGCCAGCTCCTCAGGATCGACCTCGATGGTCGGCTGAGCGCCTTTTTCCAGTTGATGGATCCTCTGGGCGACCAGAATACACAAAAGATAGCGGCTCTTGACGACGTCCAGCGCTTCTTTGGCAAGTTCCATATTGTCCTGTACGGTCATGGAATTCCCTTCTTGGCAAATGGTTGACGATGCCTTCCAAACCTCAAATTCTAATGTTTCATCGCGTGGGTGTCAAACCCAAAGTCTTCCGCCCGATTGGATCACGTAAGGATCGACTGAAAGACCGAGAGCGCCCGCTCCACCTGCTCTGAGGAGACATTGCGGTGCAGCACCGCCCGGTACACGCCCGGATCGGTCATCAGCACCCGCACCCCGGAAGATTCCAGCTTCTCCTGTAAATCGCCGCGGCCGGAAGGGTTCATGCCGAAAAAAACGATGTTGGTCTTCACCTTTGCAGGCTCGATCTCGATTCCCGGCAGCCGGGCCAGCCCCTGTGCCAGCCGGGCCGCATTTTTGTGGTCCTCTTCGATCCGGCCGATGCCGTTTTCCAGCGCTTCCAGGCCCGCCGCCGCCAGATGTCCGGCCTGACGCAGGCCGCCGCCAGCCATTTTGCGCATTTTGCGAGCCCGGTCGATGAACGCCTCCGATCCCGCGACCAGAGACCCCACCGGCGCCGACAGCCCTTTCGACAGGCAGAACATGACCGAGTCCGCCTGCCGCGTGAGTGCCTTCACATCGCATTTCAGCGCCACGGCGGCGTTGAAAATGCGGGCGCCGTCCAGGTGCAGTTTCAGGCCGTGGCGCTTGGCCAGGTCCCCGGCGCGGTCCATGTATTCCGGCGAGAGCGGTGAGCCCAGACAATAATTGTGCGTGTTTTCCAGGCAAAGCAGTCCCGTCGGAGGATAATGAATTTCCTTGTGGCGGATGGCGGCTTCCACACGCTCCAGAGGCAGGGTGCCGTCTTGTTCATTGGCAACGAGGTGCACCACCGCTCCGCCCAGAGCGGAGATCCCGCCCACCTCGTTGAGGAAAATATGACTGCGGTCCCCCAGAAGCACCTCCTCACCACGCCCGCAATGCGTGAGCACCGAGATCAGGTTCCCCATCGTGCCGCTGGGCACGAACAGCGCCGCCTCCTTGCCCAGTTTTTCCGCGGCAGCGCGCTCCAGGCGGTTCACCGTGGGGTCTTCCCCGTACACATCATCGCCCACCACGGCCTGGGCCATCGCCTGCCGCATCGCTTCCGTGGGCTGGGTCAGCGTGTCGCTTCTGAGGTCAATCGTTTCCATCAGAGATCTCTTGCGGGTGTTTGAGCGTCTTTTTTTCCATGCGGTTGCGCTTCACCCGATAATACACTATCGAAATCAGGAAAACCGGCAGCGCAAAGCCGAACAGCAGGATCTGCCGGCCTGCCTGCGGCTCGAAATCCAGCGACAGCAGGGTGCGGTATTCCAGCTGCACCACGAACGCCAGCGCCGCCGCCACCAGCAGCACATAACCCACGCGCTTGGAGCCTTTGGGGCCGGGGAACACGAACGAATAGGCGATGAAATTGAGCCCCAGAAACAGGATGCCGTTCAAAAGCATCAGGTAAACGATGGTGTTTTGATCTTGTGTGAGCACCGGCCCGCAAGAGAAAAGGAAAGCAATGATTGTACCGCTTCCGCCGGGGGAATCAAACCGGATTCATTGTCTTGGACGGGGGAGAAGAGGAAGTGGCCGGGCGCTCAGCGCCCGGCCCGAAACACACAACGATGATGCGCTCCTCGAAGCCGGCCGGCTGGGAATCCGGCGGGCGTGTGCATTGGAGGAGGGAGGGAATCAGAAATAAAAGATCCCGTTGACCGCTACCGTGTCCTGGCTCTTGGACAAGGCGCCCGGTTTCTCATCGAAAAAGACAGCTTCCGTGGATTCGTCGTGCCGGTACTCCAGCCGCACGATCAGGTTCTGGTTGATTCTGAATTCCGGCGTGACCGTGATTTCCCACAGCTGCTGACCGGCCGGGGCTCCGCCGCCGGAACCGGCGCGCGTGCCGTCCACATCGTCGAAGTACTCGCCGCGCAGATTGATGGAGAACCACTTGTTGTAGTCGTGCCGCACGATGCCCGCGATGCCCCACCATTCCGCGTTGCTGCCGTCCGCGTCCGCGTTGTCCGTGATGCCGTAATCGAAATTGAGCTGCAACAGCGTGTCGTTGGTGAGGCCGATGTCCAGCACCACGTCGAACACCTGCTGCAGGTCGTTGGAGTTGGCCGTTTCCGGGCCGACCACCCAGTTGAGCAGCAGCCCGATATTGTCGGACGGCGTGTAGGCGATCTGCGTGCCGAAGGTCTTGCCGCTGTTGTTGTCGGTGGTGTTGTCCCAGCCGTTGGCGATCATGCCCATCACGCTGACCTTGTCGTTGATCTCGTAACCCGCCCGGAGACCCGTGTGGGTGAAGGGAATGGCGAGACCGAACAGAAACGACCGCGAGAAGTTGTAGTTCCAGCCGTCGTAGCCCTCTATGACCTCGGCGCCCACATGCGTGATGAACTTACCGAAATCCAGCTGCAGGCCCTTGCCCACCGGCGCGTTCCAGGACACGTAGCCCTGCTGCAGGTCGAATTCGCTGTTCTGCGTGTCGCCGGGTCCGGGCGTGGACTGCGTGACTTCCGGGATGCTGAATCCGTAGTTGAGATCGGTGCGGAATCCGACATCGCCCCGGTTGGGCGTTTCCTTGAGCAGCACCAGCTCGGCCACGTCCAGCTTGAAGCTGTTGTGGTCCTTGTCGAATATCCGGTTGATGTTGGTGGCCGAATTGGGCGACTGCCGGGTGGGCTCGTTGAAGTTGAACGTGTAGGACGAGGACAGAAATCCGTGGATTTCGATACCCTCAAGGACCTTCAACGCGCTTTCGGCCCGGGCCGTCCCGCCGCCGGCGAGAAAAAACGTCAGCGCGAGCACAATGATACGGTGATGACGCATGATACCCTCCCCTCCGTAAGAAGTCTCCGGCCTGCCGCAACATCGCCCGGCCGAATCCGTTGGCATGACACTTTCGATCTTAGTTATCGGAACCCGGCCGCCGTAGGGGAACCATATTTTTTAAGCGTCGAAAAGTCAATCAAAAAATCGCTCCACCGAAAAAAAACACAACGCTCATCCGGCAAGCGAAGATACAGGCGGCCTCAATCCCGGACAACGCGTACATTCGGCAAGGCGTCAAACCAGGTTGTATCCCGTTTCTCCGTGCTGGGTCGTGTCCAGACCCATTTCCTCATCCTCGTCGTTGACGCGGAAGCCGATGGTTTTATCGATCGCCACCACGATTCCATACGTCAAGATAAACGAATAGGCCGCCGCCGCCAGGATGCCGACGAGCTGGATCACCACCTGCTGCAGATTGCCCGCCAGCAGGCCCGTGCCGCCGACGGTGACGAACAGTCCCGTCGCCAGCGCGCCCCAGGCGCCGCCGACGGCGTGGATGCCGAACACGTCGAGCGAGTCGTCATAGCCGACGCGGATTTTCATCACCACCGCCGCGTAGCAGATCATCCCCGCGGCAAAACCGATCACCAGCGCCCACAAAGGCTCCACGAAACCCGCGGCCGGAGTGATCGCCACCAGCCCCGCGACGATGCCGGATGCCGCTCCCAGCGCGCTGGCCTTGCCGATTTTGACGATCTCCATGCACACCCAGCCTAAAAGCCCCGCGCCCGTCGCCACCTGCGTGTTGGTGAAGGCGAGCACCGCCATCTCGTCCGCCGCCAGCGCGCTGCCGGCGTTGAAGCCGAACCAGCCGAACCACAAAAGCCCGGCCCCCAGCAGCGTTAACGGCAGGCTGTGCGGAATCATGAGCTTGCCCGGAAACCCGCGCCGTTTTTTCAGGATCAGCGCCGCCGCCAGCGCCGCGACGCCCGAGGAGATGTGCACCACCGTGCCGCCGGCGAAGTCCAGGGCTCCCAGGTCGGCGAGCCAGCCGCCGCCCCAGACCCAGTGGCAGATCGGGTCGTAGACCACTGTGGACCAGACCAGGATGAACACGATATAGGCCTTGAACTTCACCCGTTCCGCCATGCCGCCGCTGATCAGGGCGGCGGTGATGATGGCGAACATCAGCTGAAACATGCAGAAAAGATATTCGGGAATGGTCCCGTTGAGTTCCTTGAACGAGATGCCGGCGAGGAAGGCCTTGTCGAGCCCGCCGACGAATTTGCCGATGTCCTCACCGAAGGACAACGAATAGCCGATCACCACCCACTGCACGGTGATGACGCCCAGCGGAACGAAGCTGTGCATCAACGTGCTGAGGACATTCTTGCGCCGCACCATGCCGCCGTAAAACAGCGCCAGGCCGGGAAGCATGAGCATCACCAGTGCCGAGGAGATCAGTATCCAGGCGGTGTCCGCGTAGCTGATTTTGGCCGCTTCCTCCGCCGCTGCCTGCGATAGAGGAAAGAAAAAAAGCAGAAATGAAAAACAAACTGCGATCCACAGCACCCGTTTGGCAATTTTCATCGAACACAGCCTCCTTACTGTTCAAAGAAAGAATCCTTAAAAACCGATGGAATGAAATGCACCGCACCGGCCTCAAAGGGGCGAAGCTGCGGCACAAATGCGCGCCGCGGCCGGGCACAATGAAACTCATCCATTCAGGGAATGATGTTCAATTCCCGTACCAGGAAGCCGGGCACCGGCCCGCAAACCGCGCCGACCGATTAAGTCCTTGATTTCAAGTCAAGTAGAGAGAGCCTCAAGCGCATGCGCCGTTTCCGGGAAAAAACCGGAATTTGAAAATTTGCTTTGAAAGCGGGCAAAACGGCTCAAAGAGTGCGACATAATTGAACAAACCGGTTTAGGAATCCGCCGGGCCGTCCGAAGAAAAGTTGACGGGCAAAACGGCGGCAGGGGAGGGCGCATCGGCGCCGGTCTCGTCAAAATAATGACTTTCTCCACCCGGCCCCGGTTCTTTGCAACGGCTGGCGATCGAGATAATCTTTTAAAGTCAATGGGATGCCGCTCACCCGCGAAAAAGGGGGTGTTGGCACACTCCTTGCTTTTTCACACTGATGGGATAAAACCATCTTCTGCCCTTAGGGTGCCGGTGGAGAAAACCGCCAACGGGCGGATTAATTGGAAGAGGAATTCCCACGCCTGCGTTTAGCGATGAGGGAGACGATGAATGGCGGAAGAACAGGAAAATGCTCTGGACGAAGGCGGGGAGGAACTTCCGGCTGCGGAAAAGAAATCGTCCTTTAAATTCATTCTCATCCTTCTGATCCTTCTGCTGGCTCTGGGCGGCGGCGGATTTTTCGCCTACACAAAGTATTTCAAAAAAGAAGCCGAGCCTGAGGGAGCGCAGGACGAAACCGCCGTGGAGCAGCCGGAGACGGCGCCGGATCTGGGCGTCATGTTTCCGCTCGACCCGTTCATCGTCAACCTGGCTGGCAGCAAAGGCAAGCGGTTTCTCAAGGTGACCGTTTCCCTGGAGCTCAGCGCGCCGGAAGTGCACGCCGAGATCAAGGAGAACCTGCAGAAGATCACCGATTCCATCCTGGTTTTGTTGAGCAGCAAAACCTTTGAGGATGTATACTCCGTCCAGGGGAAATTCAAGCTGAAGGATGAAATCGCCACCCGGGTCAACCGGTTTCTGGTGCGCGGTCATATTAAAGACGCTTATTTCACCGAATTCATCATTCAGTGATAAAATGAACGCGGTCCGTGCGCGCCGGGCGAAAACCCGGACGCAGCGCGGCCTTCATGCGCAAGCGGGGATGCAAGCACAATGAGCCAGGTACTCTCGCAAGGTGAAGTCGATGCCCTATTGAGAGGGGTCGGCGAGGGCGACGTCGAGACCGAGACAGACCAGCCGGAGGAAGTCTCCGGAGTCGTGCCCTACGATCTGACCAGCCAGGAAAAGATCATACGCGGGCGGCTGCCCACCCTCGACATCATCAACCAGATGTTCTCCCGCCTGTTCCGCAGCACCTTCGCGGGAATGATGCACAAGTCCGTCGACGTGAGCATCGTCTCCACCGACACCATCAAGTTCGGCGATTTTCTGCGTTCGCTGCCGGTTCCCTCCAGCCTGCACATTTTCCGGATGGAGCCGTTTCGCGGCCACGGGCTGATGGTCATCGAGAGCAAGCTGGTGTTCGCCGTCGTCGACAATTTTTTCGGCGGCAGCGGCACCATGGAAGCGAAAATCACCGGCCGGGACTTCAGTTCCATCGAAATCCGCATGATCAAAAACGTCGTGCTGAACGCGCTCGAGGATCTGGAAAAAGCCTGGAAGCCGGTGCACGCCGTCACCACCAATTACGTGCGCTCGGAAGTGAACCCCCAGTTCGCCGCCATCGTCCCGCCCACGGACGTGGTGCTGGTGCTGTTGTTCGACATCGAACTGGAAACGATTTCCGGCACCCTGACGGTCTGCCTTCCCTTCGCCGCCATCGAGCCCATCATGCCCAAGCTCAAGGCGCAGTTCCAGAGCGAGGAGATGGAGGTCGATCAGGGCTGGGTGCGCAGGCTGCGGTCGGAGCTGATGCAGACCGAGGTGGAAGCGGTGGTGGAGCTGGGCCGCACGGAGATCACGCCGAAGGAACTGCTCAATTACAAAGTGGGAGACACGCTCCTGCTGGGCAACGACGTGTCCCGGCCGATGACCGTCAAGATCGAGGGCATCCCCAAGTTCAGGGGATTCCCCGGAGTTGCCAAAGGTTCCAAGGCCGTTCAAATCGATGAAATAATTCCAAGGGAGAAGTGACCTCATGGCGGAAGAGCCGGGTAAAGAAGAAGCGGCCGAAAACGCCGAAGACACCGCGACGGAACAGGAGACTCCGGACGAGGAAGGGCAGGAGGATCAGGCGCCTGCGGACAACCGCAGCCTCGATCTCATCCTGGACATCCCGCTCACCGTCACCGTGGAGCTCGGCCGCACGAAAATGCTGATCAACGACCTGTTGCAGCTCGGGCAGGGCTCGGTGGTGGAGCTGACCAAGCTGGTGGGCGAACCGTTGGAAGTCCTGGTCAACCAGAAGCTGGTGGCGCGCGGCGAAGTGGTGGTGGTGAACGAAAAATTCGGCGTGCGCCTCACCGACATCGTCTCGCCCATGGAGCGGGTGCAGTCATTGGGGTGATTCCCGAAGCGCCCGATTCAAAACAACTCCTTTTCTCATTCCGGCGTTCGCAATTCGTCCCTCCGGCGGGGAGTGCAGGAAATTTGTCGGACGGCCTTGTGCATTCGCTCCGTAAAAATCCACGATCCCTCCCTGTTTAAAATATTTTTTTCTGCATTTCGATTCAAACCCACTGAAAATTAAGCCGGAATATATCCGCCGCCGCGGATGACCGAAAATCCTCCCTGCCTCCCGGCTGTTAGGTATAAGCCTTGCATTTAAATCATTTCAGTGAGCATTGCCGTATTTTTTGACACTCAGTTCACCCTCCATCGACAGGCCTTTCTTGCCATGAAACGGTGTCTCTACACATTCATCATCGGGATCGGATGCGTTCTCCTTATAGGAACCGGCGTTGCCGGGGCGCAGTCTGTGCCGCGCAACTTTCTGCAGGACGTGGTCGCGGAAAAAGAGCCGGGGAGTTTGATCATCAAGCTGCAGTTCAAGCGCCCGGTGTCGCGGTTCGAAGCGCCCGTGTTTCTCAATAACTCCGTGCAGATGGACCTGCCCGACGCGCGCATCCGCCTGCCCAAGCGGTTTTTCTACACCGGCGACAACCGCATTCCGCAGATCGCCGCGACCCAGATCAGCAGCAAAACCCTGCGCGTTCAATTCGTGCTCGGCGAGAAACTGCCTGGCCTCAAGGAAAACTTCAAACTGGAAAAACGCGGAAAGACCCTCACCGTGCGCATCGCCCAGGGCGAAGCGGAGGATCTGGACGTGCTTTTGGCCCAGGCCGCGAAACGCTGGGACACGCCGCCGACCGCGCGCAAAGAGCAGCCGGCGCCGCCGGTTTCCAAGCCGCGTGTGGTGCGGGTGTCCAAGCCCGCCGATCCTGTGCCTCAGGTGCAGAAAGTCCGCGCCGTGAAGCCGGAAAAGCAGAACCTTTCTCTGGAGCAGGCCGCGGAATCAAGAACGGTCGAGAGCGAGGGCCTGCTGGACCCGTTGCCCGCCGCCGTGCGCATGTTCACCATGCTCTCCGTGGTGCTCGGCATCATGTTTCTGCTGTTTTACGTGTTCAAGAAATTCGTGCTCAAAAACACGCTGTTCGGCGGCAACGAAAAGCTGGTGCGCGTGCTGGGCACGGGCTTTCTCGGCCCGAAAAAGAACATCGCCCTGGTGGAAATCGCCGACGAAGTCCTGGTGCTCGGCATCTCCAACGACAACATCTCGCTGTTGTCCAACATCCGCGACGAGGAGCGCATCGAAAAGATCCGCGCCTTCGGCGAGAAGAAAAACAAAAACCCGGCGCACGAAACCAGGCGCAAAGTCAAAAAAACCGAAAAACCGGCGCGGACCCTGCCGGATGCGTCGCCTGAGAGCCGGTTTTCCAGGTACCTGGAAGAGTATTCCGATTCCCGCTCCCCCAAGGAACGCTCCGTCGACGAGGTCACCGAAAAGATCCGCAAAAATCTCACAAAACTAAGATCCCTATGACACCCGGAAAGAAGTGGACAGGCATCGCGGCGGTTCTGGTTTGCGTGCTGTTCTTGAGCGCCGCCGAAAGCGCCGCCATTCCGTTTCCGACCTTTCAGGTGGGCATCGACGATGTGGACGAACCGGAGAAGGTTTCCAGCGCGCTGCAGATTCTCATCCTGCTCACCGTTCTGGCGCTCGCCCCTTCGATTCTGATCATGACCACTTCATTTTCCCGGATCATCATCGTGCTGTCCTTTCTGCGTCAGGCGATGGGCACCCAGCAGACGCCGCCGACCCAGGTGCTGATCGGTCTGGGTCTGTTTCTCACGCTGTTCGTCATGAGTCCGATCTGGTCCGAGGTCAATGACAAGGCCCTGCAGCCCTATCTCTCGGAAGAGATGTCCCAGGTCGATGCCTTGAAGCAGGCCGAAATCCCGCTCAAGCGCTTCATGATGCGGCAGACCCGCGAGAAGGACCTGTCTTTGTTCGTCAACCTGACCGACGGGGAGCGGCCCACGGCTCCGGAGCAGATCGACATGCGCACGCTGATTCCCGCGTTCATCATCAGCGAGCTGAAGACCGCGTTTCAGATCGGCTTTCTCATCTACATCCCGTTTCTCATTCTCGACATGGTGGTCGCGAGCATCCTGCTTTCCATGGGCATGATGATGCTGCCGCCGGTGCTGATCTCGCTGCCGTTCAAGCTCATGCTGTTCGTCATGGTGGACGGCTGGTACCTGACCGTGGGATCGCTCATGAAAAGCTTCAGTTAGGAAAAAAATATGACCCAGACCTTCATCATCGACTTCGCCATGGAGAGCATGAAAACCGCGCTCCTGGTCTCCGCACCCATGCTCGGTTTCGGGCTGGTCACAGGGCTGGCGGTCTCCATATTCCAGGCGGTGACCTCGATCCAGGAGTTGACGCTGACCTTCATCCCCAAGATCCTGGCGGTGTTTCTGGCGATGGTGCTGTTTTTTCCCTGGCTTTTGCAGATCATGCTCAACTTCACATCGAAAATCCTCATGAACTTTCCCGAATACATACAGTAGCGGCCGCGGATGAGCTGGCATGGATCTTTTAAACTTCAACACCGAAGAGATCGAAACCTTTCTGTTCGTGTTTTTCCGGGTCGGGGCGATCGTGCTGTTCGCGCCCATCCTGGGCAGCGCCCAGGTGCCGGTGCGGCTCAAGGCGGGTTTCATCCTGATGTTCAGCCTGCTGATCTTCCCGATGGTCAGCGGCAAGCCCATGCCCGATCCCAAAGGATTGTTCGAGCTTGCCGTGTACCTGGCCTCGGAAGCCGCCGTGGGACTGGCGATCGCGTTCGCGACCCGGCTGGTGTTCACCTCCGTGCAGGTGGCGGGCACCATCGTGGACTTTCAGATGGGTTTCGGCGTGGTCAACGTCATCGACCCGCAGACCCAGGCGCAGGTGTCCATCACCGCGCAGTTTCAGAACATCCTGGCGGTGCTCCTCTTTCTCGCCACCGACGCGCACCACATCGTGATCGGCGCGGTGGTCGAGAGTTTCAATGTGATCCACCCGGCCAGCATGAGCCTGGGCGGCGTGACGGCGGAGTACATCCTGAAACTGTTTTCGGCCATGTTCCTGATCGCCGTCAAGATCGCGGCGCCGGTCATGGCCATCCTGTTTTTCCTGAGCGTGGGGCTGGGGCTGGTGGCGCGCACCGTGCCGCAGATGAACGTGTTCATCGTCGGCTTTCCCCTGCAGATCGGCGTCGGGCTTTTGATGATCGCGCTGGCCATGCCGTTTTTCAGCATCGTGCTCAAGAATCATATATTTGAGCTGCCCACCCAGCTTTTGAATCTGATGCGAACGCTGTGATGCGGGCTTTGCACAAATCCTTCATTCACCTTATAAAGGTTAGCGGCCACTTGGATGGCGGAAGAAAACAAAGACCAGAAGACCGAAGAGGCGTCCGCCAAACGCATCCAGGAAGCGGAGGAGAAGGGCAACTTCACACACAGCCGCGAGATGACCTCTTCCTTCATCCTCATGGCGGCGATCCTGGCGTTCTTCGCGATCGGCCAGCAGGGGCCCATCAAGATGATGGACACCTGGCGCACCATCCTCTCCGAATCCTACGCCTTGAAGCTGACCACCGAGGAGCTGTACCGGGTGCTGCTCCTGGTATTGAAAAGCACCTTTTTCATTCTCGCGCCCATTTTGTTCACCATCCTGTTCGCGGGGATCGTGTCCAACCTGATCCAGACGCGCGGGTTCAAGATGTCGTTCCATCCGCTGCTGCCGAAGTTCAACAAGCTCAACCCCATCAAGGGATTCGGCAGGATCTTCTCGAAGAACTCGCTGATGGAGCTGTTCAAGTCCCTGTTCAAGATCACGCTCGTGTCGGTCATCGCCTATTTCACCATCAAGAGCCACTGGGATCAGATCCCGCCGCTCATGGGCTACGGCGTCGGGCAGAGCATGGTGTTCATGGGCGAGGTGGCGCTGGAGATCATGTTCAAGGTGCTGCTGGCGATGATCCTGCTCGCCGCGCTCGACTACACCTTCCAGCGCTACACCTACCTGGAAAACCTGCGCATGACCAAGCAGGAGGTGAAGGACGAACGCAAGGAAACCGAGGGAAATCCGCAGATCAAGCAGCGCATCCGCGCGGTGCAGACCGAAATGGCGCGCCGGCGCATGATGTCCGCCGTGCCGGAAGCCGACGTGGTGGTGACCAACCCCACCGAACTGGCGGTGGCCATCAAGTACGATCTGGAAAATTACGACGCGCCCATCGTCGTCGCCAAGGGCGCGGGGGCGATCGCCAAGAAGATCCGCATCATCGCCCAGGACAACGACGTGCCCATCGTCGAGGACAAACCCCTGGCGCGCGTGCTGCACAAAACCGTCGAAGTGGGCCAGCTGATCCCCGCCAGCCTCTACAAGGCGGTGGCGGAGATCCTCGCTTACGTCTACCGCCTGAAAGGCAAGAGCCCTTTATGACACTGGCTGCAAACACGCATAGCAATTCAGAGGAACACTGACACATGGCGCGCAGCAATCCATTGCGGGTATTGACCGAGCGGCCGCAGGAAATCGGCGTCGCCTTCGGCGTCATCATCATCCTGACCGTCATGGTCATGCCGATCCCGACGTTTTTTCTCGACATCTTTCTGTCGTTCAGCCTGACCTTTTCCATCATCATCCTGCTGGTGGCGGTGTTCATGAAAGCGCCGCTGGAGTTTTCGGTCTTTCCCTCGCTGCTTCTGATCGTGACGTTGATCCGGCTTTCGCTCAACGTCGCCTCGACGCGCATCATCCTTTTGAACGGCGGCGACGGCCCCGCCGCCGCCGGGCAGGTGATCCAGTCGTTCGGCTCGTTTGTCGTCGGCGGCAACTACGTGGTCGGCACGGTCATCTTCATCATCCTGGTGATGATCAACTTCATCGTCATCACCAAAGGTTCGGTGCGCACCTCGGAAGTGGCGGCGCGGTTCACGCTCGACGCCATCCCCGGCAAGCAGATGAGCATCGACGCCGACCTCAACGCCGGCATCATCACCGAGCAGGATGCGCGCAACCGCCGCCAGACCCTGGAGCGGGAAGCCGATTTTTACGGCGCGATGGACGGCGCCATCCGCTTCGTGCGCGGCGACGCCATCGCCGGCATCCTGATCACGCTGATCAACATCATCGGCGGCTTCAGCATCGGCGTGTTCCAGCAGGGCCTGGACGTCTCCCAGGCGGCGCAGGTCTACACCCTGCTCACCATCGGCGACGGCCTGGTGTCCCAGCTTCCGGCGCTCACCGTCTCCACCGCCGCCGGCCTCGTGGTGACGCGCGCCGTTTCCGACAAGAACCTGCCGTTCGAACTTTTGGGCCAGCTGCTCAACCAGCCCTTCGCCTTCGTCATCGCTTCGATCTCGCTGTTCTTCTTCGGGCTCATTCCCGGCCTGCCGCACCTGCCGTTCTTTCTGCTCGGCACCATCGCGGGCGTCATCGCCTACTACCGTTTCGGCGAGATCAAGCGCGTGGAGGTGCAGGAGATCCGCAAGCGTGAGGAAGAAGCGAAAGCGCCCGTCACCGAGCGGGTCGAATCCATCCTGCCGCTCGACGTCATGGAGCTGGAAGTGGGCTACGAGCTGATTCCCCTGGTCGACGCGGACCGCAACGGCGAGCTGTTGGACCGCATCAAATCGATCCGCCGTCAGTTCGCGCTGGAGATGGGCTTCATCGTGCCGCCGCTGCACATCCGCGACAACCTGCAGCTCAAGTCCAGCGATTACGCCATCGTCATCAAGGGCGTGGAGGTGGCGCGCGGCACCATCATGATGGGACGGCTCATGGCCATGAATCCCGGCACCACCGAGAAGCAGCTCGAAGGCATCCCCACCCAGGAACCGACGTTCGGACTGCCCGCGGTCTGGATTCCCGCCAGCGCCAAGCAGGAGGCGCAGATGGCGGGCTACACCGTGGTCGATCCCGCCACCGTGATCACCACCCACATCAAGGAGACCATCAAACGCCACGCGCACGAGCTGGTGGGCCGTCAGGAAACCCAGGCCCTGATCGACAAGTTCAAGGAATCCAATCCCAAGGTGGTGGAAGAGCTGATCCCCAACGTGCTGAGCCTGGGCAAAGTGCAGAAGGTGCTGCAGAACCTGCTCAAGGAGCAGATCTCCATCCGCGATCTGCGCACCATTCTAGAGCAGCTGGCCGACAGCGCCATCTCCACCCAGGACACCGATCTGCTCACCGAGTTCGTGCGTCAGTCACTGGCCCGGCCCATCACCAAGCAGTACCAGTCCACCGACGGCACGCTGTCGGTGCTGACGCTCGATAGGTCCGTCGAGGATGTGATCGAAGGCTCGATCCAGAAAACCGAAACCGTCTCGTACCTGGCGCTCGAGCCCAACGTGGCGGAGAAACTGTTGACCCGTTTGAAAGAGACCATGGAGGCCATCGCGCCGAGGCTGGAATCGTCGCCCATCCTGCTCGCGTCGCCGACCATCCGCCTGCACCTCAGGCGTTTCACCGAGCGGTTTCTGCCGGACCTGGTCGTGTTGTCGCACAGCGAAGTGATGCCGTCCGTGCAGATCAAAACTCTGGAGGTCGTGAACTTAAATGCGAATTAGACGCTTCGTCGCATCCAATTACACAGACGCCCTGACCCAGGTGAAAAAAGAACTGGGCGAGAACGCGCTCATCCTGAGCACGCGCTCGCTGAAAGACGAACCCGGTTCGAACGGCGCGGCGCCGGTCGTCGAGATCACCGCCGCCATCGAATACGTCGGCAGAAAAGAAGCGGTTGCGTTTTCCCGCGGAGAGGAATGGGATCGCATCGATTTTTCCGGCGAGGAAGACTACGATCTGAAATCGGTGTTCCGCGCGCTGTTGAGTGAAAGCCAGCAGGCCCAGGCGCTGGGGCTCAAGCCGCATCAGATCGGCATCTACTCGCGTCTGCTCGAACGCGGCTTGCAGGAACAGCTGGCCTCCCGGTTCATCGAGAAGGCCTGTTGTGAAAACCAGCCGAAGCCGGACGCAGGCCCCGGTGACGATCAGGCCCGCGTGCAGGCGCTGATGGAGAAGGTGCTGGTCTTTAAAGGCGGCATCGAACTCGATCCGAAGCGCACAAAAAAGGTTGTTTTTGTAGGTCCTACGGGCGCGGGCAAAACCACGACCATCGCCAAGCTGGCGGCGGATTTCACGCTCCGGCAGAAAAAGAAAGTCGCTCTGGTTTCGCTCGACACCTACCGCATGGGGGCGTTCGATCAGCTGCGCATTTATGGCGACATTTTAAAAATTCCCGTCGCGCTCGCGCAGAACCGCAACGAGCTGAAGCAGATCGCGCGCACGCACACGGACAAAGATCTCATTCTGATCGACACGATGGGCAAATGCCACAGGGACCGTTCGTATTCCGGGCAGCTCAAGGTGCTGTTCAACGAACTGGGCAGCATCGAAACCCAGCTCGTTCTGGAAGTCACCGCGCAGGAGAACCAGATGCACGCCGCGTGCAGACAATTTTCCTCTTTGGGCATCGACCGCGTCGTGTTCACCAAACTCGACGAAGGCCTGATGTTCGGGCCGCTTGTGAATTTTTTCATGCGCACGCGCATTCCCTTTTCTTACTTCACAACCGGGCAGCGCGTTCCCGAGGATTTGGAAGTTGCGGAGAAAGAAAAGGTAATTCGTTTGATTTTTAACTGAAATCCAAGTAAATTAAGGAGCGCGAAATTGGAGCGTTACGATCAGGCAGCCACATTAAGGAGTCTTATCACCAATCAAATGAAAAATTCCCCACTCAGGGTGTTGGCTGTCAGCAGCGGTAAGGGCGGCGTTGGCAAAACCAACGTGGTCGCCAACCTGGCCTACTCCCTTTCAAAACGGGGCAAGCGGGTCCTGGTCGTCGATGCCGATCTGGGACTCAACAACATCGACATCCTCCTCGGGCTGACTCCCAGGTTCCACATCGGGCATGTTTTGTCCGGTGAAAAGAACGTCGATGAAATCATCGTGCAGGGGCCTGCGGGCATGGGAGTGCTGCCTGCGGGGGACGGACTGCAGGAGCTGACCCAGCTTGAAAGCGGGACGAAAATGCGTCTCATGGACGAGCTGGACCGGGTCAGCCAGGGTTACGATTTTCTTCTGTTCGACACCGGCGCGGGGATCTCGAACAACGTCACCTATTTTTGCAGCGCCGCTCACGAGATCGTCCTGATCGCGACCACGGAACCCACCTCTTTGACCGACGTTTACGCGCTGATCAAGGTTCTGCATCTGAAGCACGCGCAAAAGCATTTTCGCCTCATCATCAATTCAGTCGAATCGGAAAGAGAAGCGCAAGTGGTTTTCAGGAACCTTTCAGCCGTGACCGACAAATTCCTGAAGCACATCTCGGTCGAATACATGGGCTTCATTCTGTCCGACGCCAACGTGCCCAAAGCGGTGCGCCAGCAGAAAGCCGTGATGGAACTGTACCCCTACAGCAAGATGAGCCAGTGCATCCAGACCCTGTCCGAAAAACTGGTGCATGAAAAACCGGTGGAACCGGACGGCGCCGACCGTCCCTTCTTTTGGAGAAGCGCGTTTCAGGTTCAATGAGCAGCACCGGCATCAAAAAGATGGCGCTCATCTTCGCGCTCCTTTCCTTTGCAGTCCTCACGTTCGGGAGCGCGTTGAGCGGAGCGAGGATCGTGACCGCCCTGATGCGGGGAGCCCAGGGAGCGCTGTTGTTCGGCGTTCTGGCCTGGTTTCTGGGCGGCTTCTTCCTGGAGCAAAAGGACGAGACGCCGCCCGAAGAGCCCGACAGCGAGCAAAAGGGCGCCCATTTAGACGAAACGGTTTAAACCAGGAACGATTGAATGGCGGAAAAAGCGCAGGTCGCTCAGGAAATCGAAATATCCGTGGAGAACCGCGACGCGGTGATCAAGGAATACGGCCCGATGATCAAGTACGTGGCCAACCGCATCGCCATGCGGCTGCCGCCCCACATCGAGGTGGACGATCTGATCAGCGTGGGCGTGCTCGGGCTGATCGACGCGATTCAGAAATACGATCCTTCGCGCGGCGCGAAATTCAAGACTTACGCCGAGTTCCGCGTCCGCGGCGCGATTCTGGACGAGCTGCGTTCCATGGACTGGGTGCCGCGCTCCGTGCGGCAGAAAGCCGCCTCGCTCGACTCGGTGGTGCAGAGGCTGCAAAGCCAGCTCGGACGCCCACCCGAGGATGAAGAAGTCGCCTCGGAAATGGGACTGAACCTCAACGAATTATTTGACACCATCAACGAGACACGAAGCATGCCCGTATTGAGCCTGGAGGATCTGGGAATCGCCAAAGACACCGGAGAGCAGCAGAGCCTGCTCGACTGCCTTGCCGGCAAGGGAGACTCCGATCCGCAGACGCAATTGCGCCTGAACGAGCTCAAGGAGATCATCGCCAAAGCCATCGATCAATTGCCCGAAAAGGAAAGGCTCATGATCTCGCTCTATTATTACGAAGAGCTGACCATGAAAGAGATCGGCGAGGTGTTGAGCATCACCGAATCGCGCGTGTCCCAGATCCACTCCAAAGCCGTGTTCCGCCTGCGCACCCGGCTCAAGGCGCTGATCGCCGAAGAATTGTGATCCGCATCCCCCGGAGACCGAGATCTTTGCATAAGTCGATGACCTGTCATGCTGAGCTTGTCGAAGCATGATTCCCTGCACCCTTCGACAAGCTCAGGGTGACAATAAGTCCCTATTTCTTTAACAAGCTGACTTATGCAAAAATCTCAGAGGTCGTAACACGGCCCCTGCTGCTACCTTTCTCATGGTCCCGGCATCGTGGGATTCACAGGCTACCTCACCAAACTGGGAATCCCGTTTCCCGCGCTCAACGCCTACCTCGCGGCGATGACCGAGTTTTTCGGCGGCTTCGCGCTCCTCCTCGGCGCGTTCGCCCGCTGGGCCTCGCTGCCCCTCATCTTTACCATGCTCGTGGCCATCGCCACCGCGACCGGTCCCAACGGCTTCAACATCGTCAACGGCGGATTCGAGTACAACTTCGTCCTCATCGCCGCGCTGGCCGCCATCTTCCTCATGGGCCCCGGCAAATGGAGCCTCATGCAAAACGGGTGAACCCGCTTTCCTCCGATTGACCGGTCTTTCCCCTGCAAAACGTGCTAGGCTGATAGTCCATCAACCTCACTCATTTCTTATGGAAAGGACAGCTCCATGTTCGCGACACGTTCTGTTATAAGGTCACTGCCCGTTCTTGCCATGTTGGCCGCGCTGCCGCACTGGGCGCACGCCGCCGACCTGCCGTCCCAGAAAATGCTGCCGATCGTGCTGGCCCAGAAAGCCGCCGATGCGGCGCGCGTCCAATGCGAGTCCGACGGCTATAAAGTCAGCGTCGCCGTGGTCGATTCCGGCGGTGTGATCAAGGCGCTGGTGCGCAGCGACGGCGCCGGGCCGCACACTCCGGACAGCAGCTTCAAGAAAGCCTACACCTCCAACAGCCTCAAGCGGGCCACCGGTCATTTCGCCGAATTGGTGGTAAAAATGCCGAACATTCAGGCGCTCGGTAAAATGAACGAGGACATCCTGCTTCTGGCGGGCGGGTTTCCCGTGAAGTTCGGCAGCGACGTGGTCGGCGGCATCGGCGTCGGCGGCGCACCGGGCGGGCATCTCGACGAAGCCTGCGCCAGCGCCGGACTCAAGGCGATCGGCGCGGAGGTGCCGGAGAAAAAATAGCGGGCGTCAGGAATTATTGGTGTCCTCGCGCAGCCCCTTGAGCAGCGCGAAGCACATGGCCAGAAGCAGCAGGGCGAGCGGAAACCCGGAAGCGATCGCCGCCGTCTGCAGGGATTTCAACCCTCCCGCTACCAGCAGCACCATGGCGATGGCCCCTTCCGTGATCGCCCAGAACAGCCTTTGATTGACCGGCGGATCGGGGTCGCCGCCCGCCGTGATCATGTCGATCACCAGGCTGCCCGAATCCGAGGAGGTGACGAAAAAGGTGACGATCGCCAGTGTGGCGAGGCAGGCGGACACGATGGCGAACGGCAGGTTGCCCAGCGTCTTGAACAAAGCCGTGCTGACATCCGCCGACACCGCTTCGGCAATCGGCGCGCCCTGGAAAATTTCCAGGTGCAGCGCCGTTCCGCCGAACACGCTCAACCAGAAAAACGTCGCCAGCGTCGGTGCGATCAAACCGGCCACCAGAAGCTCGCGGATCGTGCGCCCGCGTGAAATGCGCGCGATGAACGTGCCGACGAACGGGGCCCACGCCACCCACCAGGCCCAGTAGAAAATCGTCCAGCTCGATTTCCATTTCAGGTCCGTTTCCCACTCGCTCCAGTAGCTCAACTGCGCCAGGCTGCCGAGATAATGCCCGGTGCTTTCCCATAAATTGTTGAAAATATATGCAGTGGGTCCCGTGGCCAGAACGAACAGCATGAGCGTGGCCGCCAGGAACAGGTTGAAGCTGCTCAGCCGGCTGATTCCCTTGTGCAGTCCCAGGACCACCGAAACCGTGGCGATGGCCGTGATCCCGGCGATCAGCAAAAGCTGCACCGGTATGGAGGTCGCCACTCCGGCGACGAAGTTCAGGCCGGAGTTGACCTGCATGGCGCCCAGCCCCAGCGACGTCGCCACCCCGAACATGGTTCCTACCACCGCGAAAATATCGATCGCGTGCCCGATGGGGCCGTAGATCCGGTCGCCCAGGATGGGATAAAACGTCGACCGCAGGGAAAACGGCAGTCCGCGGCGGAAAGAAAAAAATGCCAGCGAAAGACCCACCACCATGAAGATCGCCCAGGCGTGCAGCCCCCAGTGAAAATACGTGATTTTCATCGCCTCCTGCGCCGCCGCAACGGGGCTTCCCTCGCCCGAAGGCGGATCGACGTAATGCAGGATCGGCTCCGCGACGCTCCAGAACACCAGGCCGATGCCCATCCCGGCGCTGAACAGCATGGCAAACCAGGAGAGCGTCGAAAATTCAGGCCGGTCGTCCGCCAGGCCCAGACGGATTTTCCCGAACGGGCTGAATATGAGAAACAACGCGAACAGCAGAAAAAAAAACGTGGCAAGCGTGAACAGCCAGCTGAACGAATCGGTGATTTGATTCTGCAATGCGGAGAAAAACCTTTCCGCCGTGTCCGTGAAAAAAACACAAAGCAGGATCAATAAAATCATGGTCAAGGCGGATATCAGGAAAACGGGCGGGGACGTGCGCTTGAAGAAACCGAGAGGCCTGATTTTGATTTTTTCGTGCAAAATTATATCGGCTGAGGGAAAAAAGAAAGAACGGGCATAACTTGCAATAATCTATAATTTTGTTATCATAACACTTCCTCGAATTCATATCTTATTTAAGAAATCCGAATTAATTATTTAGTTTGTGTGATTTTGTGTTCAGTTTTCCTTTTTTAATAGTTTCGTAACAAGGAACTCTATAAAAAAACCTTTTTTTGAGGGGGGACTGGATGCCATCCTGAAATTTTTAAAATTAAGGAGGGGCATTATGAGAATAACCACCGGTGACGCAGTCGAAAAGGCGCAGGATTATTACAACAGCTCGCCTGCCGATCGATTTTATTTCAAAATCTGGGGTGGGGAGCACATCCACGTGGGCATCTACCATGAAAAAGACGAACCCATCAAACTCGCAAGCCCACGCATCGTCAATATCATGGCCTCACAACTGGATCTCGACCCCTCCACAGAAGTGCTCGATCTGGGATCCGGATACGGCGGCGCCGCGCGCTTTTTAGCGAAAACCTACGGCTGCAAAGTCACCTGCCTCAATCTCAGTTCCACTCAGAATGCAAGAAACGAAGCCAGCAACCGCGAACAGGGGCTCGACCACCTCATCACCGTGGTCGAAGGCAATTTCGAAGACATCTGCCTGCCCGACAATTCCTTCGATGTGGTCTGGTCTCAGGACGCCATTGTTCACAGCGCCGACCGGGAACGGGTCCTCGAAGAAGTCTGGCGCGTTCTGCGCGAGGAAGGGAACTTCATCTTCACCGACCTCATGCAGACCGACGACTGCCCGGACGGCGTTCTCAAGCCGGTGCTGGACCGCATCCATCTCGATTCCCTCGGATCGTTCGGATTTTATCTGGAAACCGTCCGCAAGCTCGGCCTCAAGCGCGCGGAGATCACCGAATTGTCAGAACACCTGACCACCCATTACGACCGCGTGCTGCAGGAAACGGAGAGAAACTACGACTACATGGTTTCCCTGTGCGGCAAGGAATACATCGATAAGATGATCAAGGGCCTCAAGCACTGGGTAGACGCCGGAAACAACGACTACCTGGCCTGGGGCGTCATGAACTTCGAAAAAAGCGCCGCCTGAAGGGGGCACTCCCCATTGCTTCCTGAGAGATCATGGGAATAATCGCTTCGATCCGTTCATCTTTATAGATGCAAGCAGGACGGTTCGAGTTCTGAGTTCCACAGCCGCTCCTTCAAACAGAACCATTCTGTTTGTGAGGAGGCAACCGTGGGCAAGCGCATTCTCATCATTCAGGGCCATCCCGATCCCGCCGGAAACCGCTTCTGCCACGCCCTGGAGGATAAATACGCCGAAGGGGCGGCGCAGGTGGGGCATGAGGTCCGGCGCGTTCACATCGCCGGTCTCGATTTTCCCATCCTGCGCAGCAAGGAAGAATTCGAAAACGGCCCCGTACCGCCTTCCATAAAGGAGAGCCAGGATGCCATCCGCTGGGCCGGGCATCTGGTGATCCTGTACCCGCTCTGGCACGGCACCCTGCCGGCTCTCCTCAAGGCGTACATCGAGCAGGTGTTCCGCTACGGGTTCGCGCTCGGTTCCGCTTCGGAATCCAAAATGCCGCAAGGACTGCTCAAGGGGCGGTCCGCCCGCCTGATCGTCACCATGGGCATGCCGGCGTTCGTTTACCGCTGGTATTTCGGCGCCCACAGCCTCAAAAGCCTGGAGCGCAACATCCTGAAACTGTCCGGCATCGGCCCCGTCAAAGAAAGCCTGGTCGGCATGGTGGACGCAGCGAAAGGCTGCAACCACGCAAAATGGCTGGATAAGATGCACGCGCTGGGGCGTGAAGGGGTGTGACAGGAAAAAAGACAGCGCGGTCTAGGCCGCCGCCGGTTCCTTGAGGAAGAAGATGTTGAAGATTTCCTCGAAGGAATCGATGGTCTTTTCCGACACGTCCGCCATCGACCGTTCCGTCAGGTTCAGCCTGTTGAGGACGTGCGGGTTCAGGTAGGGATACTGGTGCTCGCCGCTGCTTCCCAGGCAGTTGTTCATGGTGATGTAGTCGGCCAGGTGCACGATGGCGGTTTCGACGGCGTGCCTGGGCGCCTTGTTGGGGGCGTGGTGGTGCCGGATCGTGTGCACGAATATTTCCGGCAGATCCCAGTATTCGAACAGGTGCGCCCCCAGTTCCGCGTGGTCGAATTCGAAAACGATCCTCTCCGCGTCGGACAGTTTCATTCCCCATTCGTTGCAGTACTCCAGCGCGTCCCGCGACTGGTCCGCCCGGTGCTTGAAAAGAATCAGCGATCCGATGTCGTGCAGCATCCCGGCGAGATACAGCTCCTCCTTCTTGTCCGGCAGGATCAGCGCGGCGATTTCCTTGGCCGCGATGCCGCTGGCGATGCTGTGCGCCCAGAAGGATTCCATGGTGACGAACTTTTCCGGGATCCCCTTGAACTGCTCGATCACCATCATGCCCACCATCAGGTTGGTCAACTGCTCCGTGCCGATGGTCCCCAGCGCGTGCGACAAGGTCTCGACCTTCTGCGAAAAACCGTAAAACGAGCTGTTGGCGATTTTCAGAATCTGCGTGGTCAGGCCTGGATCGTGCTGGATCGTCGCTTCCAGTTCCTTGTGCGTGCTCTCGGGATCCTGCGCGCAGCGCATGATCTTGTTGAACACCGCCGGAAGCGACGGCAGGTCCTTGGGGTCTTTAATGATCGCGGTCAGATTGATCGGCATGATACGTTTGTGTTTGCGCGGCGTCGCATAGATAGCGCGTGGATTTCAGATTGAAATAGAGTTCACAATAACTGCTTGGACAGTGTGTTCACACTTTCTTCGATGCGGAGGCTCAATTCTTCAAGCGCGACTTTCTGCGGCCGGCGCAGAGAATCGATCGCCGCCTGCGGCATCAAGGGAGCGATCGCGGTTTTGGGGTCCTGCACCAGCACCGTGCTCTCCTGCTCTTCCAGGAGACGGGCGCCCTCGCTGCCGTCGCTGCCCAGGCCCGACAGCACCACGCCGACGCCGAAGGGACCGAAGGATTGCGCCGCCGAGCGGAACAACGGGTCCGCCGACGGGCGCAGGAAGTTTTCCGGCAGGCCGTCCGTCAACTTGAACTTGCATTGCGGCGTGTCGAATCTGAGATGATGCCTGCCCGGAGCGATGTACACCTTGCCGGGTTTCGGCTGCATGCCGTCTTCCGCCAGAACCGCGGGAATGTTGAAGCTGTTGATGAACCGGTGCGGAAGCGCTTCTAGGGCCCATTCGGGACCGTGCTGAACGATGAAGACGGCGGCGTTTTGCGGCGGCGTCCAGTTGAGAAACAGGGATTTCAGCGTCTGCGGCCCGCCGGTGCCCACCGCGATGAACACGCCCACGAACGGCGGTCTGGCGTTTTCCGCAGCCGGCAGCGATTGCATCCGCTCCGGGTCGACCAGTTGCTCGGAGTTGAGCGCCCGGTACAGGCATTCCACGAATTTTTTTTTGTCGAGCGGCTTGGGCAAAAACGCGAACACCTTGTGTTCGAATGCCCGTTTGCGCACCTCCGGAAAATCGTGGTCGGTGATGGCGATGATCAGGGGCTTGTAAGTCAGCTCCCGCTGCACGCGGCTGATCAGCGACATCCCGTTCAGAGTGCGCAGGTTCAGGTCGCTGACCATGATGTCGAAGGAAGATTGATGCAGCAGTTCCAGCGCCTCTTCCCCGTCCGTCGTGGCGCTCACCTGCCACTGGTTCCTGACCAGCACTTTCTTGAATTTTTCAAACGACCGGGTCGTGTCCTCGGCCAGCAGTAACTTTTTCGGCATGGTGCGTTCGGGTTTTCGCCCGGAGAGTTTGCTAAATTACAAATTATTCTATTGTAAATTATATTATAAATTATTGTTAATAAATATTTTATTCTATTTGCGCGAAACGTGTTTGAACCTTGAAAATGAAGGGTAAGTGCAAATTATCTAAGGCAATACCTTAAAGAATGTGCATGAGGGGTGTGGGGCAGGGGCCTTGAGAGGTCTTCAGACCGTGCGGAATCCCCGATTCGGCTGCGGTTCAGCCGTGGTACAGCGTTTTCGGGGATTCTTCAGGCGGGCGGGTTTTCCAGCGCCGGTGAAACCACATCCACGGTTCCGGCTGTTTGCGGATCACCGATTCGATGAACGCTTCACAGGCCTGGGTCCGCACCAGCACATCCTGCTGCGCGTCGCCCGTGGCCGCCGTTTCGATAAACGGGCCCACTTCGACGCGGTAGGTTCCCTTCTCCGTGGGGTGGGAAAACATCGGCAGGATCGGGGTATTGAGCTTGAGGCTCAACGACGCCATCGCCCGCGGCGTCGCGGCCTTTTTGCCGAAAAAATCCACGAAGATCGCGTCCTTTGCCGTGTTCTGGTCCATCATCACCGCGACGCAGGCGTTGTTCTTGAGCGCCCGCACGATCTGAAACGGCGATTCGCCGCGGTAGAAGATGCCGTTGCCCGACACCGACCGGAACCGCCGCACCCGTTCTTCCAGATACGGGTTGTCCAGCCGCCGCACGATGAAATTGAGCGGGCAGATCCCCAGAAAGCCGTTGTGGATGCCCGGCACTTCCCAGTTGCCGTAGTGGGCGATGAGGAATAGAATGCCATTTCCGCCTTTGAGACCCTGTTCGATCAGATCCAGTCCCTTCGGTTCGCCTTCAATGAGCGCCGCCGCACGCCGCTTGGTGTCGTGCTGCAGCCACAGGCACTGCAGCGCCGCCACGCAGAAATGCTGAAACGCGCGTTTGGCGATGCGCTGTTTTTCCGCGCGGGATTTTTCGCCGCCGAACGCGATGTCCAGGTTGGTGAGCGCCGTGCGCACCCTCCGGCCGGAAATCCGAAACGCCAGCCCGCCCGCTGAGCGGCCCAGACGGACAATCGCCTGCGCGGAAAGCGGGCGCACGCCCAGCGACAGCAGGCTCACAGCCCAGTGCTCCAGCAGGAAACGCGATCGTTTCAACCATCCGGGTTTCATGGATTCTCAGGAAGGAATGTTGACGTTTCGAAGGGCCGCAAGCGCGGATTGTTTTCCGGCGTTCCGAAAGGAAGCGCTTTACCACCCTCCATGGATTGGATTGTGATCCCCGCCGGGAGCTTTTCTTATCACTCAACTTGGGTTTTAAAACCGTTCGCGGCGGGTTCTGCGCGATACAGGTTTGCGGGCATATCCGGTCCCCGCGACGGGGCGGCGCTATTTCTCGGCGATGGCCTGGGCGACGGCGTAATGGTCGTCGTGAGAGATGGAAACGTGCAGCGCGCAAAGCCCCAGCGCCTCGAACCGCTCCTTCGCCCGGCCGCTCAACCGGGCCGTGGGCTTGCCGGACGCCTCGTTGGCCACCTCGATGTCCTTAAAGCCGATGCCCTGTTCCATGCCCGACCCCAGGCATTTCATCACCGCTTCCTTGACCGCGAACCGCGCCGCAAAATGTTTAACCGGGTCCGCCTGCGACCGGCAGTAGCCGATTTCCAGCTCCGTGAACAGCCGCGCTTCGAATTTGGGGGAGTATTTTTCCAGCGACCGGCCGATGCGGGCGACGGCGATCAGGTCCACCCCGGTGCCGTAGATCATGGCCGGCTCGCCGCCCCGCGCATCATGGCACCAGAATGCAGGGCATCTCGAGGATGGATTCGATTTCGGATTTGCCGACCACCCCTTCGCGGATGATGAGCGGCGGCGACAGGGTGGTGTCCAGGATGGTGGATTCCCGTTCGCCTTCGGGAGCGGGGCCGCCGTCGACGATCAGGTCGATGCTGGAGCCGAAGCAATCGAGCGCCTCCTGCGCGCTTTTTGTGTTGTCCGCGCCGCTGATGTTGGCGCTGGTTCCCGTGATCGGAAAGCCCACCCCCTCGATCAGCTTTAAGGTCAGGTCGTTTCCCGGCTGACGGATGCCGATCTTGCCGGTGTGCGCCGTCAGGTTGTTGGGCAGGTGCGAGGCGGATTTGAGCAAAAGCGTCGTCGGGCCGGGCCACAGCTTCTCGATCAGGGTCGCCGCCGTCGGGCTGACCTCGCTCACCAAGCGCGGCACCTGATGGATGGACGACACCAGAAGCAGCAGCGGCTTGTCTTCCGGGCGGTTCTTGATCTTGAAGATCCGCGCCACCGCCTGTTCGTTGAACGGGTTGACCCCCAGGCCGTAAAATGTGTCCGTCGGGTACGCGATCACGCCGCCCAGGTTGAGAATCCGTTTGATCCGCACCCAGTGGGAGCGCAGGACGGCCGGGTCGTCGTTCGCGTCAATCTTTAGTATTTCGGGCATGAGCGGTCTTGAGTTTGCGGCTTTTGAGTTCCACCTCTTTAGCCTGGTATTTTTTATATTGTTGCAGCCGGGATTTCAGCTTGCTGTCTCCCAGAGCGAGGATCTGCACCGCCAGAAGGCCGGCATTGCGCGCCCCGGCTTTGCCGATGCCCATCGAGGCCACCGGAACGCCGCCCGGCATCTGCACCGTGGACAGGAGCGAGTCCAGCCCCTGCAGCGGGCTCGAGTCGATGGGCACCCCGATGACCGGCAGCGTCGATTCCGCCGCCAGCACCCCGGCCAGATGCGCCGCCGCGCCGGCCCCGGCGATCAAAATTTTGACGTCGCCTTTTTCGGCCTTGCGCACCCAGTTGCGGGTCCGTGCCGGAGAGCGGTGCGCGGACGTCACCTCCACCTCGTGCTCCACCCCGAACTGTTTGAGAATTTTACTGGCTTCTTCCATCACCGGATAGTCCGAATCGCTGCCCATCACTATGCCCACTAGCGGATTTGCCAAGGTTCGCCCCCCCATCAAAAATTGGACTTGAATGAAAAAAAACATTTTATATCAAGATACTAATGCAGGATCAAGGCGGGAGTGCCTTTATCTTGAATCAGGGCATTTTCCCGGTTTGCGGCGACGGCGTCTGCGTCGGCCGGCGGCCGCGCTTGAGTTCCGGGATCAGCATCACGCTGGCCAGCACCATCATGCCCGCGGACAGCAGCCCGATCTGCACGGTGCCGATCCTGCTGGCCGCCCAGTAGCCGACCAAAGGACCGATCGTGCCGCGCACGCCGGTCAGGCAGACGTGCACCGACATGTAGGCCGCCGTCTTGCCGGGAGGGGCGTATTTGGTCACCCACAGCGCCCAGGCGATGCTGCCGCCCGCGAAGGTCAGGCCGATGAGCGCCGAACCCAGCCCGATGATCCAGGGATTCTTGCTGATGAAAAACAGCGCCACGCCCGCGCCGAACATCACGTTGAGCCACATTCTAAGCACCACGAAGTTCATGCGGTCGAACAGCTTCCCCCAGAACGGGATGAACAGCATGCGCATGGTGTCGGGGATGATCGTGATGATCAGCGCCACGAACAGGGCCGAGCCCTCGATGCCGTACTCCGCCGAGGCCACGTAATCCACGCGCAGCGGCAGCGTCCACAGGTTGGCGAACCCCATGATGAACCAAGTGAGCAGCACGTAGCCGAACGAGCGGTCCTTGTAGACGTATTTCAAATTGCCGAACGGATTTGCATATGCGCCGCCGTCCACGGTTTTGGACGGCATGCCGTAGATGGCCACGGCCTTCGCCAGCGCGCACAGCCCCAGGAACGTGAACAGCCAGCGGTAATGCCCGATGTCGATTTCGAGAACCCAGGAACCGGCGTAGCCGAACGCCACCGAGATGCCCACCGTGAGCACCATCGAGCGCGAGAAAAAATGCCCGCGCCGGTCCGGCGGGTAGTTGTCGCCGTAGATATCGGTGAGAAACGGCAGCAGCGCGCTGCGGCCGATGTACGCCACCGTCACCAGCAGCGCGTACCAGCCCACCGAAGGCATCCACGCCGCCGCGATCAGGCAGAGCCCGGTCATCACCGAAGGCGCCGCCCCCCACAGGGCCTTTTTCGATTTTGTGCCGCTGGCGTAGTGCACCAATAGCAGCGACAGAAACATGCCCATGAACGGTCCGGCGGCGATCAGCGCCTTGACGGTTTCCCCGGCGTCGAAATAGCGGATGGCGATGAACAGGCAGAACGTCTGCGATCCCGCCGCCAGCACGCCCTCGAACCCGCCGCGCCACAGATCGCGGTGAAAGGTCCTGCGTGCAATGTCGTCTGTCTGCGTCTCCTGCATGGGGTCCATCCTGTCATCCGTTCGAAGGACCCGCAACAGGGCTTCGGCCGAAGGGTGAAGTGAATGCGAGGCTGCCTAGTTCAGGTGGCCGCGGCAGCGGGCGATGTATTTGCGGTTGATGTCGGCGTGGGGTTGAATCGAAAGCGCCCGGTGGAAGCTCTTGAGCGCCTCGTCGTAGCGGGCAAGCTGGTACAGGCACAGACCCATTCCGTTCCAGGCGCCGAAGTGGTGCGGGTTCATTCGCAGCGTGCGTTGGCATTCGACCACCGATCCTGTATAGTCGCCCTTTAAAAACAGGACCGTCGCCAGCTTGTTGTGGGCTTCCGGAAAGTCCGGGTGCTGCTGGATGAGGTGCAGGAACACCGATTCCGCTTCTTCCAGACGTTTGGCGTTCATCATCGCCGTGCCCCGGTTGAGCGTGGTTTCCGCTTCGGGGCCCGCTTCGCCGAACCACATCCGCCAGAGCGTGCGCGTCGCCCGGTTGCGGGTTTCCGCGTCGTCGTCCTTGAGGGCGTCCAGCAGTTTTTGTGTTTCGTCCATGACTTCGGAAGGGTGTGGGTTCGTATGGAACTTGCGCCTTGGTTTCCTTATATTAAGGTAAAAGCGCGTGTTTGCCAAAGGGGAAACACGCGCGCAGTCGGAATTGCCGGGAGGCAGTGTGTTTGAACAGCATTCGAACGTTCCCAGAGCGGAAATCGTCACCATCGGCAACGAGATCGTCAGCGGCCTGATCGCCGACGGCAACGCCCGCTTTCTGTGCGGCCGCCTGCAGCAGGCGGGTTGGGTCGCGGCGCGCGTCACCGCCGTGGGCGACGACCCCGAAATCATCACCCAGGCGGTGCGCGAGGCCCTGGACCGGGCGGCGCTCGTCATCACCACCGGCGGGCTGGGCTCCACCCACGACGACATCACCAAAAACGTCCTGGCCAAACTGTTCGACTCCGGGTTCCGCCGCGACGAGAAGGTGGCGGAAAACCTGGCGCGCATCTTCAAAAACCGGGGAAAGGCCATACCCGATTCGATAGTGAGCCAGACCCAGGTTCCCGAGAAGGCGACAATCCTGTACAACGACAAGGGCACCGCGCCGGGTTTCCGCTTCGAGCGCGACGGCAAGGCGGTCTGCGCCCTGCCGGGCATTCCGCTGGAGATGCAGCACCTGTTCGAAAAATACATCGCCCCCGAACTGGCCCGGCCGGGCGGACCCGTCATCGTCCACCGCATGCTCAACACCACCGGCTTGACCGAGTCGGACCTGTGGTCGCGCGTCGGGCCGTTGACCCCGATCGAAGCGTTCGCCACCGTCGCGTCGCTGCCGTCCCACCTCGGCGTGCGCGTGCGGCTGTCCGCGACCGACACCATGCCCGAGGCCGTGAAAGCGAAGCTGGATGCGGCCGAGACGCTCCTGCGCGAAAAGATCGGCGCGGACATCTTCGGCGTCGATCAGGAAACCCTGGAGGGCAGGGTGGGGGCGCTGCTCAAAGAGAAACACCAGACGCTCGCCGTGGCCGAATCCTGCACCGGCGGGCTCATCGGCCACCGCCTGACCCAGGTGCCGGGAAGTTCCGGATATTTTCTCGAAGGCGCCGTCACCTACAGCAACGATGCTAAAATGAAACGGCTCGGCGTGCAGGAGACCGTGCTGCGCGAGAAGGGCGCCGTCAGCCCCGAGACCGCACTCGCCATGGCCGAAGGCGTGCGCGCCGCCGCCGGCGCCGACTACGGGCTTTCCGTCACCGGCATCGCCGGGCCCGACGGCGGCAGCGAGGCCAAACCCGTCGGCCTGACCTACATCGCCGTGGCCGATGCAGAAGGAACCGAGTTTCGCAAGTACCGCTTTCACCAGGACCGCGGCCGCAATAAGGAACGCGCCGCCCAGGCAGCGCTCAATCTGTTGCGCCAGCGGATTATGAAAACCAGAACCTGAGGGAAACCATGAGCAGCCACCGCTGCCGCGCCTGCGGCGAAGACATCGAGCCCGAAGCCACCGTCTGTCCCCACTGCCAGACCGCCGTCAACCCGAACATCCCCAATTACCCCACTTTCGGCCGTTCCGGCCCCTGGTTCATGGTCATCATGATCCTGTTCGTTACCCTCATCGTGGCCCTGCTTGTCTCCATGTTCACCGCCGGGGATTGAGAAGCGGAGATGGATGAAAATGAATGGTCCAGTAAAATCATCGGAGCCAGTATCGAAGTTCATCGCCATCTAGGCCCCGGTTTACTGGAAAGTGTTTATCAGGAGTGTCTGGCACGCGAGTTTTCAATCCAGAATATCCCCTTCCAGAAAGAATTGTCACAACTCATTAAATATAAAGACGTTTTGATGGATTGTGGTTTTCGTTTGGACTTTCTCGTCGATGAGAAGGTCGTCGTGGAACTCAAGACAGTGGATAAAATATTGCCCGTTCACAAAGCACAACTCATGACCTATTTGAAACTGACCCATTGTAAACTTGGTATATTGATCAATTTCAATGTTCCTGTTCTTAAAAATGGAATTGAACGCATAGTTCTGGGTCTTTGACACTTTGCGTTCTTTGCGTCTTTGCGGTTCAACCGTTTTTAAAGAATTTGGCAAAATCTTTAAGAGTTTGCGCTGGGTAAAAAACAAAAAATTTTAATAACCGCAAAGACGCAAAGGGCGCAAAGAAAACCAAAAAAAGGTAGGAAATGAATAGGTTTCGTATTGGGAAACTGTGCTTGTACTGGAAACGCTAAAACCCCGTGGCGCAGGATTGCAGGAAGATATAGCCGGCGATCAGGCCGCAGAAGAAGATCAGCGCGATGTGGCGGATGCCTTCGCACAGCTTGTTGAGCGTGTCGCTGTACAGATCGAGATACCGCTTGCCGATGACAAAGCGGAACAACCGGTACTGGTAGGAAGGCGAGATAAAGCCCAAAACCGAATCGCCGCCGAGGGAGACCGACACCTCCTTGTGCGCGATTTTGAGAACGTAGTGCAAATACAGAAACGCCGCGACGTACAGCCCCGCCACCAGCATCAGCCCGACCCCCAGCCATTCCCCCAAATGCGCGCACATGCCCGATTCACCTGTTTTTCAGAATTCAGTTTTGACAGGATAGCAGGATCAAGCCCAAAGATAAAAGCGGGCTTCACGCCACGTCCGCAGTCGTGCCGCCGCCAGAATGAGAATAGAAGTAAGGGACAGGATGAACAGGATACAAGCAGGACTCGCTCAATACCCACAGGGTGACGCCGCGAAGACGCAAAGAAAAATTGTATTATCCCTCTCCCCTGGAGGGAGGCCAAGCATAGCTTGACACCCGCTTATTCAAATACCGGTGGTGGCTTGAGGGCTGGGGTGAGGGGGTAGAAAAAAAACTTTCAATTAATTATTAAAAGCTTCTTTCCAGTATCTAGTAGCTTTGTAATAGAAGTCGTAAAATTCGTCCTTATTTTTAAAGTTCCGGCGGGGAATTGCGTGAAACAGTGGAGTTAAAAAATTAAGATTTGGCACACGAACATAAATATAGTTCTGTGATTTCTCGATAGAAAGTATTTCAGTCCACTTATCTAATCTTTCGTTTGTAGGCGCTTTTTCGTAAAGTCCATTATCACTTATAGTGTATATATGTTTGCCAAGTCCTTTTAGGCCAATAAATGGAGATATTAAATAAACATGTGCTAGGGACATTAGTAAGCCCACTAATACTGAAAAACCTCCACCAACAATGGCAACGATAAGGGTAATCTGATAATCATAGAAAGTTTTATGAGGATAAAAAATCGCGCAACTCACGAAAATAAAAATCACTAGCAAGGCTAAATACTTAAACCTGAAAAACCAATGAAGATACAAATTCGCGACATCCCACTTCGTGATGTTCGCCGTCACTTCCATCGGGTTTCAGAACTTTTTCGCTTTGGCGACGAAGGCTTGGATGAGGTCGCTGAGGGTGCGGTAGTCCCAGCGCTGGAATTGGAAATCTTTTTTGCCGTTGCGGATGACGGCGCTGTCTTCATAGATGAAGTATTGCACTTCCCCCTTCTTTCCCAGCCGTCCGGAAATGGTTTTTTCTGCGTCGCCTTCCACGCGGTGTTCCGCGATGTCCACAACGCTGCCGAGATAGTCCAGGCATTCCTGCTGAAACGGGTTCAGCCCGTTCTCGCCGGGAATGCCCATGCCCTCCCAGGACGACAGGTTGTCCTCCCGCCATTTTTTGCCATTCAGCCACAAGCTCAAGGGACTCATGCCGTTTCCTGATTTTGAAAGCGCGGTTCGGGGATTCATGATCCATTTTGGGGCTTTCTTTCAGGTTAAGGCTTAAGTGATTGAATTTAAAGGGGGAGAATTGTATTTGATTGCGCGGGATGGGCAATTTTGTTGAGAAATCGCTTCTTATGGAGCGCGGATTTTTTACTTGAGAAAGAGCTTTAAGAGGAGAGGAGAATCGAAAACGTGTTCTTAATATCTTTTCTGAGGCACCCTGAATTTTTCGCCTGTCTCATGCTTCGACAAGCTCAGCATGACAGTCGAATGTCACCCTGAGCCTGTCGAAGTGTGACATTCCACAAGCCCATCTCAGTGAAATCCATCCTCGCTTTTATCCCGTCCATCCTGTCTGAGTGTTGTCGCGCTCACCTCATGCCCAGAAACGGCCGGATGAGCACCATCCCCGCGATGAAGCCGCCGATGTGCGCGAACCAGGCCACGCCCGGCCCGTCCACGGAAACCGACAGACCGTTGACCACCTGGAACAGCATCCACAGCCCCAGAAGGATCACCGCCGGGATGCGCGCCACCGTGATGAAAAACCCCAGGAAGACGAGCGTCTTCACCCTGGCGTGGGGAAACAGGATCAGGTATGCGCCCAGGATGCCCGAGATGGCGCCGCTCGCGCCCACCATCGGGATCTCGGAGTTTACGTCCGTGGCGATGTGCCCGAACGCCGCAATCGCGCCGCACACCAGATAGAACAGTGCGAAACGGAACGTCCCCAGCTTGTCCTCGATGTTGTTGCCGAAGATGTAGAGGTAGAGCATGTTCCCGGCCAGGTGCCAGAAGCCGCCGTGCAGGAACATCGAGGAAAACACCGTGGGGTAGGCCGACTGCGGAAAGTGCGTCAGGTGGTAGGGGATGAGCCCGTAATTGAGGTACAGGTATTCCGGTCCCAGCGACGAGCTGAACCCGAAGATGAACACCAGGATGTTCGTTCCGATCAACCCCCAGGTGAGGGGCGTCGGGCCGTAGGTCGGGTTTTCGTCGCTCAGGGGGAACATGGAATTCTCGTTTGATGCGTTAGAGGAGATATCTAGGGCGCTTGCCTTGTATAGCCCAATAGGGCATTTGGAGACATAATGCGGTTTTTTCAGTCTGTCACACAGAATTTGCAAAAAATCAAGGGATAGGGTTCATCCTCCCCCCTCACCTCAATCCTCAAGCCACCTCCCGCGTTTTTTTATAATGCGGGTGCCAAGCTATGCTTGGCCTCCCTCCAGGGGAGAGGAAGCACAGATAAAATCGCTCTCCACCCATCGCTTTTCTTTGCGCCTTAGCGTCTTTGCCCGAGCCCTGTTTTTATCCAGTAATCCTGTCCGAGTGTTTCCGCTTAACCCGCGCCCGGCTGTGCTGTTCCGGGTGGGAGTCCGTGTGATAGAATGGTGGACTCGAAAATCATTGAAGTTGGGCTCAAGCCCGCGCCTGCCGCTGGCGGCGCGCCGGAGCGAAAACCCGCAATCGATACATGCAATGAAGGCCCCCTCATTCAATTATAGAGAACCCGTTTCATGAGTGAAACAAATGATTTGCCGGTCCCGCAGCCCGATGAGGAGCGCGCGCCGGTCGCGCAGCCCAAGCCCGAGGAGTCTCCCGACTGGGTGATCGAGACCTACCGCAAGCACCAGCTCAAACAGGTCAGCGCCTGGCTCGACCAGCAACTGGGTGAGGGCAGGGGGCCGAACCAGTACATTCTGCCGGTGCTGCTCGACACCAACCCCATCCTGCACCGCCAGAGCCTGCAGGAGCAGGTGTTCCCTTCGCCGCGCGCCATCAACGAGGACCTGCTGGAGGTGGGCAAGCTCAAGATCCACCTGGAAGCACCGTCCGGCATGGGCAAGACCACCTTCCTCAAGTTCTACCTGGAAACCCTGCTCAAGAAACCGGCGCACCCGATCTACTCGCTGCCGATTTACTACCATCTGGGGGCGCTGCCCCGGGGCACCGGCTTCGGCGAATTTTTCGAGCGCACGCGGCGCGAGATCCTCGACGTGGTGCTGCTGGAAAAAGAGGAATCGCCGGAGCTGGAGCTGGACGAGGACGTGCTCGAACGCACCATCGAGATCATCGGCACCACCAGCCGCATGATCTACCTGCTGGACGGGCTCGAAACGCTGGAGGCCGAGGACCGCTTCCAGGTGTTTTACGACCTGTTCGTGGACGACAACGTGCTGCGCAGCAATTTCGCGCTCGCCGCCTCGCGGCCCTTTGAGTTCGGCGCCATGGCCACCGACGCCGTCGTCAAGCGCGGCGGCGACGCGGCGTTTCAGATCCAGTTTCAGCCCATCACCGACAAGGAACGCAAAGCCTATCTGGACGAGGCCGCCAAGGCGCTGCTGTTGAAAAAAGCCGCCCCCTTCGCGCCCGAATTCATTGAGACCCCCATCCTGCTGCGCATGATCAAAAGCCAGGAGGAAGCGCTCCCCGAGTGCAACACGCGCAGCGATCTCTACGAAGCACATTTCCGCGCCCTGCTCGACGCCGGGTCCCCGGAGGACGATCCCGGCTCGACCGATGCCCGCATGGACCGATTGGCCCGGCTGGCGTACACGCTGATGGGTGAAGGCAAAGTGCAGCGCGGAGTCCATGTCGAGACCGGTTTCTCCAGGGACATCCTTTATGAGTGTTGGGGCGAACCCGGGCCGGAAGACGGCGGGCTGCCCGAAGCGCTCACCGGCCTGATCCAGCAGACCCCGGACCGCTGGGAGTACCGCCATCCCAGCTTTCAGGAATTTTTCGCCGCCCGCCACCTGGCCGCGCAGACCGAGTGGCAGGCTCTGGTGCAGAAGCACTGCCGCGACGAGATCTGGCAGACCGTCATCCCGTTTCTCGTCGGCCGCGTGCCCAGCGACGACCTGTTCGAGGTGCTGCTGCAGGAAGGCGCGGTGTTCCTCGCAGGAAGCTGTCTGGGCGAAGCGGAGGACCTCTCGCGCAGCAAGCAGCTGCTCGCCGGGCACCTGCTCAAGTACCAGTGCAAGGAAGCCCATCCGCAGTTTGCCCGCTGCCGCCTCGTGCCCACCAAGGAAGTGGCCGACACCGTGGACACGGATTACCTGAAAGACCTGCTCACCCGGCTGCTCAAACGGGAACACCGCGACAGCCGCATTCTGTTCGCCGTCATCGAACTGCTGCTCACCCTGCACAAGGTGGATCTCAACGCCCTGGTGGACACCCAGGACTTCGCTCCGCTCAAGGAGATCGATGCGCTTCAGGATTTTCTCGCCGAGTCCGGCGACCCCAAGCAGGTGCAGATGGGCGTGCTGCGCCAGTGGGGCGAGATGGTCACCGTTCCCGAAGGCAGGTTCATCTACCAGGATGAAACCGACGAGGAGGACCACATCCTTCTTAAAGAGTACGCCATCATGAAATACCCGGTCACCAACGCCCTGTACCAGCAGTTCGACCCCAACCACAAACTGCGTTTCCCCCGCTATTCTGCGGACCCGGACCAGCCGGTGATCGGCATCAACTATTATGAAGCCCTGGTTTTCTGCATCTGGCTCGGCAGGCGGCTGCCGGTGGAAAAAGAGTGGGAAAAGGCCGCCCGCAGCCACGACGGCCGCGACTACCCCTGGGGCGAGGCGATGGGCTACCAGAGCGGATATGCGAACACCTGCGATTTCATGGTCGGCCGCACCAGCCCGGTGATGGAATACGAGCCCGGCATCTCGCCGTATGGCTGCTTCGACATGGCTGGAAACGTGTGGGAATGGTGCGTTCAGCTGCACGCCTCCCGCCACACCACCCAGCGCATCGTCCGCGGCGGCTCCTGGCTCAACTACCTGGTGCACGCCAAATGCAAGTTCAGAAACTCCTTCGACCCCGCCGAGCGCCACCTCACCGTCGGCCTGCGCTGCGTTTCCGGGCCCCGGATCACCGAAGTGGACGAGGAGGACGAGGACTGAAAACCCGCCACTTTTCTTCAGACTGCCGATAATCCTGCCTGTCCTGAACAAACGGCGGGAATCCCTGTAAATCCGCCGCTTATTTTCCCCTCCATAGATAGAAAAAAGTTTTCCTTGACTCCGGGCTGGGGAGTTTTTATCATAAAATCAATGGCTTAAAGGCAATTTTGGGGGTGTTCGGATTTCCCGGGGGGAAGGAATACGGGAAGTTCCGGCTGATTTTTGTATGCCTTTACCACCAGATTCACATCAGGAATCAATTTTTCAGCATTCCCATATTTCAGACGAACGAACGCGGTCCAACCGCATCCGGGACGGTGCCTTGAACATCACCCGTAAAACCATAACGATTCTCTGTATCGACACGGACCCGCAGCTCGCCGGAACGGTGAAGGGCATTTTGCAGCCGGCGCTCGGTTCCACCGAGCTTGCAGTGCTGCACAGCGGCACCGGCGAGGACGGGCTCGAATCCATGCGCACCGCGAAACCGGATTTCATCCTTTGCAGCCTGAATCTGCCCGGCATGGACGGCCACGAAGTCTGCCGCAAGGCACGTCAGGAAAAACCCGAATGCGCCTTCGTCCTGTTGTCCGATTACGACCCCGGCGCGGATCACGCCACGCGGGCACGGGAAAACGGCGCCGACGCGTATCTGTCCAAACCGCTCAAAAGCGGCGAGCTGGTGTTCTGGGTGCATTCCGCCCTGCGCCACATGCAGCTCAACGAGACGGTGCACGAAAAGAACAAGCAGCTGGAAGAGTCTCTGGGCCAGCTCAAGCAGTTTCATAAAAAGCTCGCGGCTCTCAATGAGGAGCTGCACACGGACAAACGCCGGCTGGGCATGAGCCTGCACGAGATGACCGATCTCAACAAGCAGCTGGAGGAGAAAAACGCCGAGATCTCCACGATGGTGGACGAACTCGCCCGGCGTTTCGATTCCACCGAAGGCCTGCTGGCGGCGATCATCGAGCTGCATCAGGCCGACCACCGCGGCCATGCCGAACGGGTGGCGGACATGTCCGTGTTCATCGCGGAGAAGATGAAGCTCACCGATTACCAGATCCGCAACATCCGCTCCGCGGCGCGGCTGCACGAATTGGGCATCGTCGCCCTGCCGACCCCGGAACGGCGGCTGGAGGCTTTGGATGAGGACAACAACCGGCAGCGGACGCACCACACGCTGGTCGGCGAGATGCTGCTCAAAGGGTTTCCCGGCTTCGAGCTGATCGCGGCGATCATCCGCCATCTGCACGAAAACGTCGACGGCTCGGGAACGCCGGACGGCCTGTACGGCGACCGCATCCCGGTGGGATCGCGGATCATCACCGCCGCCAGCTTTTTCGATCACGCGCGCATCGCCCGGCCCGAGAGCGGGACGCAGAGCCTACTGGAATCGATGGACCAGCGGGTCGGCACGATATTCGACGAGCAGGTGATGAACTACCTTTGCGAGTACGTGGACACCCGAATGGACACCGAGGAGGGCAAAGCGCTGGACTGTTCGGTTTTCGCCCTGGTGGAGGGCATGGAGCTGGCTTCGGACATCTATTCCGAATCCGGCATCAATCTGTTGCGCAAAGGCACGGTGCTCAACCGCGACACGCTGAACAAGATCATCAAATTTCACGCGATGGACCCGATTTCGGGCAATGTAAAAATCAAACAACCGTAAAAGACCATGGATATTGCAACTCTAGCAGGCATCATCGCAGGCATCGGCCTGGTCCTTTCGTCCATATTGATGAACAGCGGACTCGGCCTGTTCATCAACGCGCCTTCGGCCATGATCGTGGTGGGCGGCACGCTGGCGGCGACGCTGGTGGCGTTTCCCTTCAACGAGGTCATGAAAGTGATGGGCCTGTTCCTGCGCGTGTTTTTCGTGCGCAAGATGGACCATTACGAGCTGATCGAAGACATGGTCAGCGTGTGCAACGTGGCCCGCAAAGGCGGCGTGCTGGCGATCGAGTCCAAGCTCAAGGACATCGACAACGAATTCCTGAAAAAGGGACTGGAGATGACCGTGGACGGCAAGGACGAAGCCACGGTGAACGCCCTGCTGAAGCGCGAGATCAAGCAGATCCAGAAATCACACAAGGACGGCTGGGAGATTTTCAACCAGATGGGAGCGTTCGCGCCGGCATTCGGCATGATCGGCACCCTGATCGGCCTGATCCAGATGCTCGCCGACCTGGCGGACGTCAACTCCGTCGGCCCGAAAATGGCGATCGCGCTCATCACCACGTTTTACGGTGCCTGCATCGCCAACCTGCTGTTCATCCCCATGACCGTCAAGCTGAAGCGGCGCAGCGCCAGCGAGACTTTGGAGATGAACCTGGTGCTGGAAGGCATCGCCTATATCCGCAAAGGCGTGAACCCCCGGTTCATGAAAGAGGTTCTGGAAAACTTCCTGGATTCGTACCACGGCAAGAAAGCCAAAAAGGAAGAAGAAGGCGGCGGCAAGAAACCCGCGAAAAAGTGATTGAGCATGGCTGAAAAAGACGCAAAAGCGAAAAATCCCGATCCCGCGGAACAGGGGGACGACGAGGAAGAAGAGCTGGAAGAAGAAGGCGGTGGGGCGCCGGCGTGGGTCATGACCTTCGCCGACCTGGTGACCCTGCTGATGGTGTTTTTCATCCTGCTGTTCGCCATGGGCTCCATTGAGGACGAGAAATGGCGTCTGATCAAGGAATCCCTCAAGGACGCCCTCGGCACCGAGTCGATTCCCGAGTCCGGAACGCGGCAGGGCCTCGACGTCATCAAGATGCAGATGCAGATGCAGGACAGCAACATCCACGCAATCGACGAAGTGGGTGCGATGGTCGCCAAGGAGATCGAGGAGATCGCCTCCGAGGTCGAGGAGTTCGTTTACAAGAACAAGCTTTCCGGACAGGTCCAGGTTTCCTCCGACGAGCGCGGCGCCGTGATCACCATTTCCGACATGGTGCTGTTTCCGCCCGGACAGGCGAAAATGACGCCCGAGGGCAAGGAAGTCATCAAGGAAGTGTTCGAACTGCTCAAACAGTTCAATTACCAGGTCAAGATCGAAGGCCATACCGACGACACGCCCATCCGCAGCAAACAGTTTCCCTCCAACTGGGAGCTTTCCGCCTCACGCGCCGCCGACGTGGCCCGGCTGTTCACCGAGTCGGGATTTGCCGCGGAAAACCTTTCCATCGAAGGTCTGGCGCAATTCCGGCCCAAAGTCCCCAACACCAGCAAAGAGAACCGGGCGGCCAACCGCAGGATCGAAATCGTGTACCAGCGCGGCAGCATCCGCAAGCAGATGGTGGACATCACGCGCCGGAAACGCTGATCGGGTACAATGATGCGGACGCGAGCGCCGTCATACTCGTGGTTCAGCAGCAACGCGCGTTCCCGGATCGCATTTCCAGGCGCGTCCGGTAAAGCCCGAACAGGCGTGAATCCGTTCGGCTCAACTTGTGCGGGGGGCCCATTGTGACCGAATCCATCCATCAGACATTCATGCAGCAGGCGATCGCGCTGGCTGAAAAAGGGCAGGGCAGAACCAGCCCCAACCCGCTCGTGGGCGCGGTCCTGGTGCGGCGCGGCAAGGTCGTCGGCGCCGGGTTCCATAAAAAAGCCGGCGGGCCGCACGCCGAAATCGCCGCGCTCAGGCAGGCGGGCGGCAAGGCCAAAGGCGCCGATCTGTACGTCAATCTCGAGCCCTGCTGCCACACCGGAAAGACGCCGCCCTGCACCAGGGCCCTTTTGGATGCCGGCATCCGCCACGCATATATCGGCATGCGCGATCCCAATCCTTTGGTATGCGGAAAAGGCATCCGCGCCTTGAAAAAGGCGGGCATCGGCGTCACCACCGGCATCCTGAAAAAACAATGCGAGGCGCTGAACGCCGTTTTTGTCAAATTCATTCAGACAGGCGAACCCTACGTCATCCTGAAATCGGCCCTGTCCCTCGACGGCAAGATCGCCACCCACACCGGCGAATCGAAGTGGATCACCGGGGCGAAAGCGCGCCGCCACGTGCACCGGATGCGCGAGCGGGCCGATGCGATTCTTGTTGGCGCGGGCACCGTCTTGAAGGATAATCCTTCCCTGACCGTTCGATTGGGACAGAAACACCCCAGACACCCCGTGCGCGTGGTCGTCGACCGGCGGCACCGGATTCCTCTGAATGCCAACGTGTTTCAAAACGCGGCGGCGGAAACAGTGATCCTCGCCTGCGGCATGAAACCGGATGCTGCAAGAATGAAAGCGCTCCACGCGCAGGGCGTCGAGGTCCTGTCCGTGAAGGAAAACCGGTTCGGCGTCGATCTCAAAGACCTCATGCGCAAGCTGGGAGAACGGCAGATCACGTCTGTCTTGTTCGAGGCGGGCGGCGCCATCAACGCCAGCGCCCTGGAAGCGGGCATCGTCGATAAAGTCGTGTTTTTCATCGCGCCCGCCATCATCGGCGGCAACCGGGCGCCGGGACCCGTCGGCGGGGCGGGCATCGACAAGATTGAAAACACGCTCAGGCTCAAAAACATGACGGTCACCCAGGTGGGGGAAGACTGGATGATCGAGGCCACGCCCGGGCGCAGGAAGGAGTGAGGAAAACGTATGTTCAGCGGCATCATTCAGAGCGTCGGGACCATCGAAAAAATCACCCGCCATGAGGAAAGCGCGGAGATGGTCATCCGCACCGATGCGGAATTCGGAGAATTCGAGCTCGGCGAAAGCATCGCCGTCAACGGCGTCTGCCTCACTGTGCGCGAATTCACCAAAGACGGGTTCACCGTCGATCTGGGCACCGAGACCTTGAACCGCACCAGCTTCAGCGAGGCGAAGAGCCGCACCGCGGTGAACCTGGAAAAATCGCTCACGCCCAATCAGAAGATCAGCGGGCATTTCGTCACCGGCCACATCGACCAGACCGGCACCGTGGTGGATCAGGAAACCAGACCCGGCGAAGTGGTGTTCCGTTTCGAGCATCCGCCCGAATTGAGCCCGTTTATCATTGAGAAAGGTTCCATCGCCGTGGACGGGATCAGCCTGACGGTGTTTTCCTGTTCGGACAACAAATTTTCCGTATCCATCATTCCCTACACGCTTTCGCACACCAATCTCAAGCAGCGGAAAATCGGAGATCGGGTGAACATCGAATGTGATATGATTGGTAAATATGTCTTTAGGGCCTGCGAGACGCTGCTGGTGCATCCCGCCAAAGGGGAGAAGATTTCCCTGGATCTGCTCAGGCAAAAAGGATTTTTGTGACCCTGAAGCCGGATTTTTTATCCCCGGCAGGCGGACGCGTACGCGCCCGTGTGAAACTCACGTAGAGAAGAAACGATGAACGAGACTTTCAGCTCCATCGACGATGCGATCGAAGACGTCAAAAACGGTGAAATGATCATCATCGTCGACGATGAAGACCGCGAAAACGAAGGCGACCTGATGATCGCCGCCGATAAGGTGACGCCCGAAGCGGTCAACTTCATGGCCAAATACGGCCGCGGGCTGATCTGTGTGGCGCTCACCGAGGAACGCACGCGCGAGCTGGGGCTCTCCATGATGGTGCAGGACAACCAGTCCCACTTCGAGACGCCCTTCACCGTGTCCATCGACGCGCGCGACGGCGTCACCACGGGCATCTCCGCCGCGGACCGCGCCCAGACCATCAAGGTCACCATCGATCCGAAAACCCAGAAAAGCGACCTCGTCAAGCCGGGGCACATCTTCCCGCTGCGCGCCAAGGATGGAGGCGTGCTGGTCCGAATGGGTCAGACCGAGGCGTCGGTCGACATTTCCCGTCTCGCCGGGCTTGCGCCCGCGGGGGTCATCTGCGAGATCATGGACGAGGACGGCAGCATGGCGCGCGTGCCGCAGCTTGCCAAGTTCGCCGAAAAGCACGGGCTGAAAATGATCACCACGAAAGACCTGGCGGAATACCGGCTGCAGCGCGAGACGCTGATCGAGGAAGTGGTGCGCACCGTGCTGCCCACGGCGCACGGCGAGTTCACCGCCGTCACCTTCCGCAACGTGCTCATCGACCAGATCCACATCGCTCTCGTCAAAGGCGAGATTCAGCCTGATGTCCCGACCCTGGTGCGCGTCCATTCCCAGTGCCTGACCGGCGACGTGTTCGGTTCCTTCCGCTGCGACTGCGGCGACCAGCTCAACAGCGCCCTGGAAAGGATCAACCAGGAAGGCATGGGCGTGCTGGTGTACCTGCCCCAGGAGGGGCGCGGCATCGGCATCATCAACAAACTGAAAGCCTACGCCCTGCAGGACGAGGGAAAGGACACCGTGCAGGCCAACGAGGCTTTGGGGTTCAAGGCCGACCTGCGCGAATACGGCATCGGCGCACAGATTCTGTGCAAGCTCGGGCTGGGGCAGATCCGGCTGCTGACCAACAACCCGCGCAAGATCGTGGGGCTGGAAGGCTACGGGCTGCACATCGTCGAGCGCGTGCCCATCGAGGTGCACCCGCGCAAGGACAACGTCAAGTACCTCCGCACCAAACAGAAAAAAATGGGGCACATGATCAAAAACATCTCGTGATGTTTTGAATCCGCATTCTGTCCCGGCATCATCAAACAAAGCGGATCCACATTCCGCACAGGTTGAATTCATGGTCAACACCATACAGGGCGAACTCAACGCCAAGGGGTTCAGGTTCGGCATCGTCGTCAGCCGCTTCAACGATTTCATCACCGCGCGGCTCACCGACGGCGCGGTGGACGCCCTGGTGCGCCACGGCGTCGACGAAAAGGACATCGACGTCGTGCACGTCCCCGGCGCGTTCGAAATCCCGATGGCCGCCAAACGCATGATCGCCGGCAACAAGTACGACGCCCTTTTGTGCCTGGGCGCGGTGATCCGCGGTGCGACGCCGCATTTCAACTACGTCGCCGGCGAAGCCAGCAAGGGTGTGGGAGCGCTCGCAATGGAAGCGCCGATTCCGGTGCTGTTCGGCATCCTGACCACCGACAACCTCGAGCAGGCCGTCGAGCGCGCCGGTTCCAAGGGCGGCAACAAAGGCTGGGAAACCGCCCTCGCCGCGATCGAGATGGTCAACCTGTACAAGAAGATTTCCTAGGCGGACTGCGATGGGAAAACGACGGTCCTCACGCGAACAGGCACTGAAATTCCTCTACCAGTTCGAATTCAACACCGGAGACTATCAGGAACAGATGGTCCAGTTCGGCGAGCGGCACACCAGCGGCGAAGAGGTGCGCGGGTTCATGCAGGAGCTGGTGGAAAAAGTGCTGGGCCACAAAGAGGAGATCGACGTGCTGCTGCAGAAGTACAGCGAGCACTGGACCCTCGACCGCATGACCGTGATCGACCGCAACATCCTGCGCTTGGGCGTCTGCGAACTCATCTACGACCGCAGCATTCCGCCCAAGGTGGCGATCAACGAAGCGGTGGAGATCGCCAAAAAGTACGGCAGCGAAGAGTCGCCGGATTTCATCAACGGTATCCTCGACAAGGTATACAAGGAACTGGACCTGCCGCAGCCCTCCGTGGGGTGAACTCAGCGGAGCGGCGTTTTATCCGCGTTTCTAAATGAGCGGGCCTCTGAATCGGTCTTTCGGCCGTCATGCTGAGCCTGTCGAAGCCTGAATCAGCATCCTTCGACAAAGCTTGTCCTGCTATCATCCTGAGCTTGCCGAAGGGCTCAGGGTGACATAAACTTCGGGTGCCTCAATGCGTTACATCATTTTTTCCGACCTGCACAGCAACCTCGAATCCCTGCGCGCGTTCGAAAAAGAGATCGCGTCGATCCCGCACGACAAAATCGCCTGCCTGGGCGACACCGTCGGCTACGGCGCCGACCCCAATCCCTGTCTGGACTGGGTGCGCAAGAACGCCGACATCGTCCTGGGCGGCAACCACGATTACGCCGCCGTCAAGCGGACCGACACCGAGTATTTCAATCCCTGGGCCTACCAGTCCTGCCTGTGGACCCGCAAGGAACTGTCAAAGGTAAACACGAAATTTCTCAAGTCTCTTCCCTGCGAACTGGAGGCGGACGGCATCCACTGGGTGCATTCGTCGCCGTTCGAGCCGGAGGAATGGCACTACGTCACCTCCCGCAGGGACGGCGCCCATCATTTCGACCACTTCACCGCACCCCTGTGTTTTCTGGGCCATTCGCACCAGCCGGTGATCCTCGATAAACCTCCCGAAGGCCGGGTCGAGGATTACGTTTCCGACCTTTGGGACCTGGAGGACGGCCACCGCTACATCATCAACGTGGGGAGCCTGGGCCAGCCGCGGGATCACAATCCGGATCCCTGCTTCGTCGTGCTCGACCAGAAAGCGAAAACCGTCGCCTTTCACCGCTACAGTTACGACATCGAATCCGCCCAGAAAAAAATCCTCGAAAACAGTCTGCCCGCCCCTTTGGCCGAACGATTGCAGGAAGGCTGGTAACTTCCTTGTTTCGTTGTCCTTCATCGTCTTGACGCTATTTTTAAAAAATGATACTATTTAAAACCATAATAAAATTAAATGGTTATGGTAAATTGATTCATTTTTTATAAAAAAATAAACTAAATTAGACGATACCCCATCCCCCGCGCCACCTTTAACCGTCGTTCCGGTCGATCTGAATGTTCTTTTGCAAGATAAAAAACTTCGTTTCGGTCCTCGCCTTCTTCTTCGTGTTCGCGCTGCTCAATCTGCACCCGGCCGAGGCGGGAACCCAGGACCTTTATGACAAAGCCCGCAAATGCTATTACGAGCTGAAAAGCTCACCGGCGAAAAAAGCCTACCGGCATCACTGGGTTGCGTGCATCGACCGGTTTTTAAAGGTCTACAAGGCCGCGCCCGGCAGCACCTCCGCCTACAACGCCCTGTTCACCACCGCGCGGCTGTATCATGAACTGCATGAGGTCGCCAGACGTTCCTCCGACCGCGATCAGGCGCTGCATTTTTATTACAAGGTCATCTCCGAGTTCAAAGACGGACGCCTGACCGACGACGCCCTCTATCATCAGGGAGAGATCCTCAAGGATAAAAAACAGTTTGCGGAAGCCCGCGCCTCATTCGCCAGGATATTGAAATATTTTCCGCAAGGCGATCAGGCGGCGAAGGCGAAAAAGGAGATGGAACGCACCGCCCGCCTCGTGAAGCCGAAGGCGGCGCCCCGCATCGAAATCCGCAAGCAGACGGCCAAACCAACGCCCGCATCGAAAACGGCGCGCACGCTGAAGGACATCCACTACGTGAGCCTGGGCGATACGGTGCGGGTGGTGATCGACACCGACGGCCCGCTCAAATTCACGCAAAACCGGCTCACCAAGCCGGACCGCATCTATTTCAACTTCAAAAACAGCCGCCTGGCCGGACGCCTGGAACAGGACATCGCCGTTCCCGGCGGGATTCTTTCCAAGATGCGGCTGAGCCAGTACGACAAGAACACCAGCCGCCTGGTGATGGATCTGCCTGAGGCCGAAGGCGTTGAAGTGGAAGCCGCCAGTGGCGCGTCCCAGGTGGTCATCCACCTCAAAAAGCCGAAAAAAGTTGTAAAGTATGCGAAAAAGCCTGAACCCAAGCTGAAAACCGCCCGTGTCGTCAAGGCCATCCCCGCGGCGGTGACGCCGCCCGCCAAGCGCCGGGCGAAGAAAGGACCGCCGCTCATCGTCCTGGATCCGGGACACGGCGGCAAGGATCTGGGCGCGCAGGGCAAAAGCGGACTGAATGAAAAAGACGTCAACCTGAAACTCAGCAAGCGTCTCAAACAGATTTTAGAAAAACGTTACGGCTACAAGGTGCTCATGACCCGCACCGACGACACGTTCATCCCGCTGGAGCGCAGGGGCGAGATCGCCAACGAAAACCATGCCAAGCTGTTCGTTTCCGTGCACGCCAACGCGGCGGAACGCCGGTCGGCGCACGGCATCGAGACCTATTACCTGGGAGTCGCCAACAGCGAACAGGCGCAGGAGACCGCGGCGCGGGAAAACGGCGAGCTGGTGCGTTCGGTGCAGGACGATCAGGTGCAGCAGATTCTGGCGAGCCTCATCAGCACCACGAAAATCAACGATTCGGCGCAGCTGGCCGGCCGGGTTCAGGAGCGCATGCACAGCAACCTGAAAAAGAAATACCGGGGGGTCCGGGATCTGGGTGTCAAGGAAGGGCCGTTTTTCGTGCTGCACGACACCAACATGCCCAGCATTCTCGTGGAAGTCGGCTTCCTCACCAATCCGCGTGAAGAAAAAAGACTGAAAAAGACGGATTATATCAACCGGCTGGCTTTATCCATTGCCCAGGGAATTCATCGGTACATGAAGGACAGAGGGCCGACGATTTAATGAGGTACGCACACAATGGCGGTTCCGGTCGTCGTCATCATCGGCAGAGCCAATGTCGGTAAATCCACGCTGTTCAACAAACTGACACAGAACCGGTCGGCCATCGTCAACGGCACGCCCGGCGTCACCCGCGACCGCCTCTACGAGCGCACCGAATGGAGCGGCCGCCCGGTCATCGTGGTCGACACCGGCGGCATCGACTTCGACGCCGCCGGCGATCTGGAAAACCAGGTCAAGGAACAGGCCTGCATCGCGCAGGAGGAAGCCGACTGCATCGTGTTCGTGGTGGATTCGAAAACCGGCTGCACCCCGCAGGACCGGGAGGTGATCCAGCAGGTGCGAAAATCCGGAAAGCCCCTGTTCGTGGCGGTGAACAAGGTGGACGACCCGGTCCGCGATGAGGACCTGTACGATTTCTACCAGATGGGTTCGGACAAGGTGTTCCCCATTTCGGCGGAACACGGGCACGGCGTGCTGGAGCTGATGGAAGCTCTGGCGGAGGCAATGCCCGAGGCGGTCGAGGAACCGGAATCCGGCGATGCCGTCCGCGTGGCGATCGTCGGCAAGCCCAACGCCGGCAAATCGTCCATCGTCAACCGGCTCCTCAATTCGGACCGCTGCATCGTGTCCCCCAGGCCAGGCACCACCCGCGACGCGGTCGATTCCAAACTGACGTGGGGCGGCAAAGAGTTTTTGCTCATCGACACCGCCGGCATCCGCAAAAAAGGCAAGACCCGGCAGCTGCTGGAAAAATTCAGCGTGATCATGGCGCTCAGGGCGATGGACCGGTGCGACATCGTCGTGCTCGTGCTGGACGCCACCGAAGGCATCACCGATCAGGACGCCACCATCGCCGGATACGCTTTCGACCGCGGCCGCGGCTGCGTGCTCGCCGCGAATAAATGGGATCTTCTGGACGAGCCCAAAAAGGCGTACCCTGAGTTTGTCGCGAGAGTGCGGGACAAACTGAAATTTCTCGAATTCGCTCCCGTTCTTTCCGTTTCGGCGAAGACCGGCCGCGGCCTGGAAAAACTGCTCCCGGCTGTCGAAAAAGCCTACAAGGAATATTCTCGCAGCATTTCCACCGGCAGGCTGAACGATTGTTTCGAGCGCGCTATCAGGAAGAATCCCATGAGCAGTTACCGCGGAAAGTTTTTGAAACTGTTTTACACCACCCAGGTCAAAAGCCGTCCGCCCACCTTCCGCTGCTTTGTCAACTACCCGAAAGGCGTGCATTTTTCCTACCGGCGCTACCTCGCCAACAGTCTTAGAAAGGATTTTGGATTTTCCGGAACCCCCCTCCGGCTTCTGTTCACAGCCCGGAAAGAGGGGGAGTGAGATGGAGCAGCCCGCCGCGAACGCATTCGCCGTATTCAAAGGACACAACTACCGGGTGTTGCAAGCCGAGGGGTTCGACCGCATCGTGTTCGGCTGTCCGCCGGGCATGGTCAAGGATTTCGCTGCGCGCGGCGAACCGCTGCCCAAGCATTACGTCATTCCCATCCGCACCTTCATCCGCGGCCGCAACAATTTCGATTTCGAATTCATCATCTACAGCTTCCTGTTTGAAAATGCAGAGAAAGAGCGCATTTCCATCTACTGCACGCGCGACCAGAAAAAGCGTTTTCAGTCCATTCTGTACGAAACCCTGTTCGGCCCCCGCTTCATCGAGCTTCTTAGACCGCAGTTTCACCGTTACCTGGAAAAGCGGAAGCTCAATCCCAAAGACCGGGAGCGGATGGACGCCTTGCTCAACGCCGTCGCCACGGACCGCAAGCTCTTCAACCTTTACAAGAAAAACCTGAAGAGCCGGACCGGTGACAAAAACCTGGAGCAGGCCGTCGCCGCGCATCTGAATGAGGTGCTCAAAAAGCACCGCTGGCTCAAAAACAGAAAACTCCCCCGCTTTGAAAAAGAGCTGGCCGCCAATTACCTGCTCTGCGCGCAGTTGAAAATGGAGATGGAGCTGTTTTCTCTCGCCGAGTACAAGGACCGGGAAAAATTTCTCGACAACCTGATCGACTTCATCGAGTTCGACCGCGGCAACGCCGTTGTGGTTGCCGGAGACAACAGGCGGCAGAAGATGAAAATCGTGCAGGTGCGGCCTTCGGCGTTCGACATTGAGTACAAAAAGGAAACCGTCGCCCGTGTGGACATCAGCCATCTCGACCCGCCCAAGCCGCTGCCCGAATTTCAATTGATCGAGAAACCGTTCATGGGCGTCACCTTTCTCGGCGTCGGCTCCGGCTTCACCCCAAAAAGGCGCAACAGCTGCCTCATCGCCTGGTCGGAAGGCAAGGGTATCATGGTGGACTCGCTGCACGACAGCCTGAGGCTGGCGCTGCACCACGGGATCTCCGAAAACGACATCCACTACATCTTCCTGAGCCACGTCCACTCCGACCACGACACCGGGATCGCCGAAATCCTGCTCACCGGCCAGCGGGCGAAGATCATCTCCACCCGCATCATCTTCGAGAGTTTCCTGCGCAAGATGGTGGCGGTCACCTGTTTCCCGTTCGAACTGCTGGAAAAATTCATCGACTTTTACGAAGTCGAGCCCGGGAAAAAGACCCGCCTCCCCGGTTTCGAAAACACCTGGTTCACGTTCGATTATTCCCTGCATTCCATCCCCGCGGGCCGGTTTCAGCTGACCTACGTCGACCCCTCAGGCAAGGAGACCCGCATCAGCCATTCCGGCGACACCAAATACGACGTGGAAATGGTCAACCAGTGGCATGAACAGGGTTATTTCACCGAAAAACGCAGAGACGCCATTCTGGGCTTTGTCTGGGATGCCGACTGCATCATCCACGACGTCGGCGGCGGTTCCATCCACACCAAGCTCAAATCACTGGATCACCTGGACGACGCCGTGGTGGAGAATCTCATCCTGGTGCACCAGCATTACGATCCCGAAGACCATCCCCGTTACCGCTACGCCTCCGAGGGCGAGACCCTGACGTTGATACCCGGCGGGGCTGCAAAGCCGGGCGCAGAAGCCGCGGTCGTTAAGCAAGTCCATCTATTTAAAGGGCTTAAAGATGAAGAGGTGCTGAATGTCATAAACCAGTCCGAAATGGTCAATTACCAGGCCGATGAAATCGTGTTCTCCCAGGGGGACGTCGGCGACGATTTTTTCGTCATCCTGGAAGGATTCGCCGAGATCATCATCGACGGCCGGCCCTACGCGTTTTATGAAAAGGGCGAGTTTTTCGGAGAACTCGCCGTCAACACCCGCGACCCCAGGCGGCGGGCCACCATCAAGGCAAAATCACCTTTGACCTTGCTTCAAATCCCCAGTCGGTTGTATAAGGTGTATAATCTTCCGCAAATTCAGGACAATTTTTACAAAATAAGAAATTACTTCTGCGACGTGATGCCCCCGAGCCTCATCGCCTCCCTCGCTTTCGGCAGAATCATGCGCTGGAGCAGGGACGACCGCATTCTTTCCGAAGACGCAGGGACGAAAGAGACCCACATCATCCTTTCGGGCGAAGTGGAAGTGCGCCAGAAGGATTCCCGGGAGGCGGTCCTCTCCCAGGGGGACGTCATGGGGGAAGCGGGCAGCCTGCTGCCGGTCACCGCACGGGCTGTCACCGACGATGTGTACACCATCCGCATGAATGCGGCGGGGATGAAGCGGATATATAAGATGTTTCCTTCATTTGAGGGTACGGTCTATCAGAAGATGAAAAAGCTGGCGGACCGGTTGTCCTGAACCGGCCGGTACCGTAGGATTTCAAGGGTGCCTCTAAAATGTGCGTCGGGCTACGAGCGTCCCTTATGAAATAAGGGGCCGCGAGTTGCCTGTCCGAGAAATATTGAATTGTTAGAGGTCCTTTTCAAATTTCCCAGAGGTTCGAGATGAAACAATACAATCTTCAGGACATCAGAAATGTGGGACTCGTCGGGCACGGAGCTTCGGGAAAGACGTCCGTCGCGGAGGCCATGCTGTACACGGCCGGGGTTTCCGACCGTCTGGGCGTGGTGGGGGACAACTCTTCCATCATGGACTACGACGCCGACGAAATGAAGCGCGGCCACACGATCAACGCTTCGCTCGCTTTCTGCGACTGGGACAAGCACAAGGTGAACATCCTGGACACGCCCGGCGACAACAACTTCATCGCCGACACGCCCGCCTGCATCCGGGTGATCGACGAAGCCGTGGTGGTGATCGGCGCCGACGAGGGCATGCAGTTTTACACGGAAAAAGCCTGGCAGTGGGCCGACGAGCAGCACCTCGCCCGTGTGGTCTTCATCAACAAAATGGACCACGAACGCGCCAACCCGGCCTCGATCCTCGAAGCGATCAAGAAAAAGTTCAGCAAGAATCCCGTGTTTCTGCAGATGCCCGTGGGAGCGGGGGAGTCCTTTGCCGGCATCGTGGATCTGGTCGAGAACAAATACTACGCCTATGAAAAAGGCGGCAAGGGCAAAGGCAAGGCCGGAGCCATCCCCGATGATTTAAAAGACGATGTGGAAACCGCCCGCGCCGAACTGACCGAAGCGGTGGCGGAAGTGGACGACACCCTCATCGAAGTCTACCTGGAAAAAGGCGAGCTGACCGATGAGGAATTCAACGCCGGACTGCGCAACGGCATCGAGAGCGGCGAGCTGATTCCCGTCCTGTGCGGCTCGGCGACGCTCAACATCGGCATCGACCTTGTGCTCAACGCCATCACCCATTACCTGCCGGGCCCGGACAAACGCAAGCCCGTCACCGGCAAATCCCCCAAGGACGGCTCGGAAACCAGCCGCGAAAACGACCCGAAAGCGCCTGTGTCCGCCCTGGTGTTCAAGACCCTGTCGGACCCGTACGCAGGCAAGCTGACCCTGTTCCGCGTGTTTTCGGGGACCGTCAAGGGCGACGCCAGCGTTTACAACGCCACCAAGGAGACCGGCGAGCGGGTCGGCCAGATCTTCCACCTGCAGGGCAAAAAACAGGTGCCGGTGCCGGAGATCGCGGCGGGCGATCTGGGTGCCGTGGCGAAACTGAAAGTCACCGAGACCGGCGACACCTTTGCCGACCAGAACAAGCCCATCGTGTTCGATCCCATCCAGTTTCCGGTGCCCGTGCTGTCGCAGGCCATCGTGCCCAAGACCCGCGCCGACGAGGAAAAGATCAGCAACGCCCTGAGCCGCCTGACCGAAGAGGACCCCACCCTCAAAGTCGAGCGCAACGCCCAGACCCACGAACTGCTGATTTCCGGCATGGGGCCGGTGCATCTGGAAGTGCTGATCGACCGCATGAAAAAGCGTTTCAGCGTGGAGGTCGATGTGAAGCCGCCGAAAGTCCCGTACCGGGAAACCATCCGCGGCCGCACCAAGGTGCAGGGAAAATACAAAAAGCAGACCGGCGGACGCGGCCAGTTCGGCGACACCTGGCTGGAGATTTCCCCGCTGCCCAAGGGCAAGGGATTCGAGTTCGAGGACAAGATCGTCGGCGGCGCGATCCCGAAAACCTACATCCCCGCCGTCTCCAAGGGCATCCAGGAGGCCATGGCCCAGGGCGTCATCGCCCATTACCCGATGGTGGACGTGAAAGTGTCCCTCTACGACGGTTCCTACCACGACGTCGATTCCTCGGAAATGGCGTTTAAAATCGCGGGCTCACTGGGATTTAAAAAAGGTGTTCTGGACTGCAGGCCGACCCTGCTGGAGCCGATAATGAATATGGAGGTCATCATCCCCGGCGAATACGTGGGGGATGTGATGGGCGACCTCAACTCCAAGCGGGGAAAGATCCAGGGCATCGACGCCGACGGCGACACGCAGACCATCCGCGTCCACATTCCCATGTCGGAAGTGCTCAATTACGTGGCGGATCTTCGCTCCATGACCAGCGGCAGGGGAATGTTTGTCATGGAATTCGACCATTACGACGACGTTCCCGAACATCTTTCTAAAAAAATCATTGAGGAAGCGAACAAAGAATACGAAAAGGAAAAGGAATGACCGTTTTGTAAGAATTAAGCGGAGCCTCAGAAAACGCGTCCAATGGATTGGACGCCGGGTCTTCGTTTCCGACAACGACGTTCAAGGGATTGAATGTGAAAAATACAGATGAAAGGGGTACCGTGGTCAAGGCCGACCTGGTGGAGCGCGTTTACCAGAAGGTGGGTTTCACCCGCCAGGAGGCCGTGGAAGCAGTGGAAATTCTGTTTGATGAGATCAAATCGGAACTGGCCCGCGGCGAAAACGTCCGCATCGCCGGATTCGCCAGTTTCTACCTGAAGGAAAAAAAAGCCCGCAACGCCCGCAACCCCAAAACCGGGGAGCCCATACTCATCCGTTCCCGGCGGGTGCTGTCCTTCAAGCCGAGCAAACAACTTTTAATCTCAACGGATCAACCGTCTGAATGAATCCCGTCATTCCCGACAAGTTGTTTTTCAAGATCGGCGAAGTGGCCCAGGTGGCCCAGGTGGAGCAGCACGTTCTCAGGTATTGGGAGGAAGAGTTCGAGACGCTCAAGCCGGAGAAAAACCGGGCCGGGCAGAGGCTCTACAAGCGCAAGGACGTGGAGATGATCCTGGAGATCAAGCGGCTTTTGTACCAGGAAAAGTTCACCATCGCCGGCGCCAAGCAGAAGCTGCGGGAAGTCCGCAAAAGCAACGGGCAGAATCCAACCCAGGAGCGGGAAAAGCGGTTGCAGTTGAAACAGAAGATCCAGAAGGACCTGGAGTCGATCCTCCACATTTTGGATGAAGGCAATTCATGAGCCGCCCCTGCTGAGTTGGAAGCTTTCTTTGCGTTGAAGGGGCCGTTTTGTGTCGCAACCACTGTCACCCATTGTTTCCGCTGTCCCTTCGCGTGTTTTCCTTCCCGCCCGCCGGGAAACGGCGCCTCTCATTCTCATCCTGCTGATCCTGGCTTTCGCCGATGCCGCTCCGGCGCAGCAGGCCGTGGACGATGGCGGGGCAGGCGTGCAGGTGCTGCCTCCCGTCACCGTGACTTCGGTGCGTTCGCGCAAGCGGGCGCGGGACGTTCCCGCCGCCATCCACAAGGTCGAGGACATCCAGACCGCACGGCCTGGCCTCACCCTCGATGAAGCCCTGACGCCGCTGCCGGGCCTGTTTCTGCAGAACCCCGAAAATTTCGCCCAGGATCTCCGGATTTCCATCCGCGGCTTCGGCGCCCGCGCGCCCTTCGGCGTGCGCGGCGTGAAAGTGCGCGTGGACGGCGTGTCGCAGACCCTGCCGGACGGACAGACCCAGCTCGATGCCCTCGATCCGGGACTCCTGCGCTCCATCGAAGTCCTGCGCGGCCCGGCGGCCTCCCTCTACGGCAACGCCTCCGGCGGCGTCCTCGATCTCGCCACGGTTGACGGCGACAGCTCGCCGCTGGCGCTTCAGCCGCGTTTTGTCGCCGGTTCCTTCGGGCTGAAAAAATTCCAGCTCACTTTGGGCGGCACGCACGAAAATCTCAACCACCGGCTGTTCGCCTCCCACCTGCGTTTCACCGGCCACCGCCAGCACAGCGCCACCGAGAACACTCTGGTGAATGGAAAGTTCCGCTTTGAAACCCCGTCGGGAGCCGATTGGCACCTCACCATCTCGCATTTCAATTCCCCGCAGGCGGAGGACCCGGGAGCGCTGACAAAAGAGCAGGCCGAGGCCGACCCGGAGCAGGCGAGGGCGGCCAACCTGCTGTTCTCGGCGGGCGAGCAGGTCACCGAAAACCAGATCGCGCTGCGGCACCGCGCCCCCCTCACCACGCGCTGGGAGGTGTTCGCCACCGCGCACGTTCGCAACCGCATCTTCTCCAACAAGCTGCCTTTCGTCAGCGGCGGCATCGTCGAATTCGAGCGCATCGCGCCGGGGCTGGAACTGCGGTCGGTGTACGACACCGAATGGTTTGATCGGCGCACCCGCCTGGTGTTCGGCGTCGACGTGGCGCATCAGCGCGACAACCGCCAGCGCTTCAACAACAACCAGAGCGTGCAGGGCGCGCTGACGCTGGATCAGATCGAAACCGTCACCAGCGTCGGGCCCTACGCCCGCCAGGAGATGCGCCTCAATGACCGGCTGGATCTGGCCTTCGGGCTGCGCTACGACCGCGTTCACTTTAAACTCGACGACAAATTCCTGAGCGACGGCGACCAGTCCGGCTCGCGCACGCTGTCCGAATGGAGCGGCAGCGCCGGCGCGGTGGTGCACGCGAACGAAAAACTGGATTTTTACGCCAATGTGGGCACGGTGTTCGAAGTGCCGACGACCACGGAGTTGATCGTCAATCCGTCCGGCGGGCCGGGATTCAATCCCGATCTTAACGCCCAGCAGTCGGTGAGCTACGAAGTCGGGTTGAAAGGATCGGGCTTCGAGCGCACGTTCGATTTCGATCTCGCGCTGTTTTTCATCCGCTCCGACGATGAGATCATCCCCTTCGAGCTGCCCGGCGCGCCCGGCCGCAATTTTTTCCGCAACGCCGGCACCTCCGAGCGCAAAGGCGTGGAAGCCAGCGCCCGCTACCGGCCGAACGCCTTTTTGGATCTGTTTTTGTCCTACACCTACAGCGATTTTGAGTTCACCGAATTCGTCTCGGGCAGCGGTGATTTTTCGGGCAAGGCCATTCCCGGCATTCCCGAACACCGGCTCGCCGGCCGGCTTGAAGGCAAAACCCGCGCCGGCTGGTTCGGCCGTTTCGAGTTTCAGCACGTGGCCGATTTTTTTGTCGACAACGCCAACGGCGCCGAAAACGACGCCTACACCGCGACCCGCCTGACCGCCGGCCGGGAAGGGGAGGCGGGGCCGCTGGAGTACCGCGTGTTCCTCGGCTTGAACAACCTGCTCGATGAAAGCTACAATGCCAACACCCGCATCAACGCCGCCGGCGGCCGGTTCTTCGAGCCCGCGGCCCCGTTCAACGTGTTCGGCGGCCTCGCGCTCACCTGGCGGCCGTTCGAGAATGGGTGATTAGAGTGCTTTCAGTCTGAAGTGTTTTCTCCCTCTCCCCTGGAGGGAGGTCAAGCAAAGCTTGATGACCTTCCTTAAATTCAGTTTAATGAGGCGTCGAGACAAGCTCGACACCCGCATTACGAATTACCCCGGAAGGTGGCTTGAATGCAGAACTTGTTCTGCCACCCGCTTATTTAAATGCCGGTGGTAGCTTGAGGGCGGGGTGAGGGGGGCGCTCCAAAATAAGTTTGCACTAAGAATTCACTCTGAATTGAAGCCATGAACACCAAAACAAAAACCCGCTGCGAGTGGGCGGGCGCGGACCCGCTGATGATCGCCTACCACGACGAGGAGTGGGGCGTGCCCGTGCGCGACGACCGTCTGCTGTTCGAATTTCTCATCCTCGAAGGCGCGCAGGCCGGGCTCAGCTGGTCCACCGTGCTCAAAAAAAGAGAAAACTACCGCAAGGCCTACCACCGCTTCGACGCGAAGAAAATCGCGAAGTACACCGAAAAGGACAAAAAACGCCTGCTCGCCGATGCGGGCATCATCCGCAACCGGCTCAAGGTGGACGCGTCGATCACAAACGCGCAGAGTTTTCTTGACGTGAGCAAAGAATTTGGCTCGTTCGAGAAATACGTCTGGCAGTTCGTGGGCGGCAAACCGGTCCAGAACAAATTCAAGTCCCTGTCCGCGATCCCCGCCCAGACGCCGGAAGCCGAAGCCATGAGCAAGGACCTCAAGAAACGCGGCTTCCGCTTCGTCGGCCCCACCATCTGCTACGCCTTCATGCAGGCCGTCGGCATGGTCAACGACCACACCGTCGATTGCTTTCGCTACCGCAGGTTGCAGGGAAAATAAACGTTCAGGTTCAGCGCGAGGCGTTCTGCTTTGAGCCGATGCCGGACAGCGCGAGGATCAGCGCACCCAGGGCGGTGCCGGAGATGGCCGTCGGGATGCCCGCAAACAGGCCGCCCACGAAACCCTTGGCCATCGCGACGGGCGCGGAGTCGCCCGCCCGGGTTTTCTGGATGGAGGTCACGCCGAAGAACGTGGCGAAGAAAGCGAGCACACAGCTCACCGGCGTGCTGAGTCCCAGGCTCAGCGTCGACACGCCGAAGAACAGCCAGTCCAGCCCGATGATCAGCATGCCGCTGTAAGGATGGAAAAAATATTTCTGTTTCGATTCCCGCGATTCGATCGTTTTCATACTTCGCATCTCAACTGAATTCACACCACACGCAGCCACGCCTGATTTTCCGCAGCGCGTTGCATCTCCCATCCTAACACAGCCGCGAAATTCTGCTACAATCCGCCGGGGCGTCATTGATCCTTCCGCCCGTCTTTCGCTCACCTTCGCGGCCGATTGACTTGAACCCATCCGAACCCAATCCTGAAAGCCTTCCGCAACCGTCGCGCCTGTGCGTCCTGTTGCTGTGGGGGCCCGCCGGGTTCGCCTTTTTGTTTTTTCTCTGGTGCACGTTTCAGTCGGACCTCTCGCGGCGCGAGGCGCGGGAAGGGGTGCCTGTGCAGCACATGGCCCGCGGCGACAGCCTCTGGCTTCCCAAGATCAACGACGCGCGCATCCGCACCAAGCCGCCGCTGTTTTACTGGGCGGCGCTGGCAGGCTCAAAGCTGTTGGGCGGTGTGCATGAGGTCAGCCTCAGGCTGCCTTCGGTGCTGGCCGGAGCGGCGACGGTGTTTCTGACCACGCTTCTCGGGTTCTGGCTGTTCACGCCGGTCACAGGCGGCATTGCGGGCGTGATGACCGCCACCGCGCTGCAGTTTTCCTACCTCAGCACCAACGCGCGCATCGATCTGCTGTTCACGTTTTTCATCACCGTGGCGCTCGCCGCCTTCTGGAAGATGACGCAGGATGCCGATGCCCGCGAACGGAACACCGTCTCTTGGATCGCCGCCGCGGCGCTGGGGCTGGCGCTTTTGACCAAAGGCCCGCTGGGCCTCATTTTCCCGCTGCTTGCTTTATTTGTGTTCACGCGCCTGCACCGGTCGCCGGTGCCCTGGAAACGGCTGCTCCTGGTTCCGCTGGCGATGGCGGTGCTCTGGTTGGCGGCGGGCGTGCTGGAAGGGGGCGAGGCGTTTCAGGCCATGATCCGGCGCGAACTGTTCGACCGCACCACCGGCACCGAGACCGTGGCCATCCATCACGAACCGTTCTATTATTATTTTTGCATCATCTTCAAGGGCATCGCGCCCTGGAGCCTGTTCCTGCCCGTTGCGCTCATCTGGACCTTGAAACAACAGCGCGACGTCCGCTGGCTGTATCCGGCGGTGTGCCTGGCGACGCTGATCCTGTTTCTCTCGCTGTTTCCCGGCAAGCGGGAAGCGTATCTGCTGCCCGCCTATCCCATGGCCGTCCTCCTGATCGCGCACGCGCTGGTCGGCACGGCAAGGGCAGGGGGCGGCCCGGCCAATGGAACCGCCTGGACGCTGCGGCTGTTCACCGTGCTCGTCGCCCTCGGCGGTGTGGTTTTTCTGTTTTTGATCTGGGTTTCACCCGAAGCGCTAAACGCCAAAATCCAGGAGGCCGGTTTCATCCACCGCAACGACCGCTGGGTGGCGCGGTTTCTCATCCGCGATCATTTTCCCCACACTTTCTTTTTGATCTTCCTCGCGGCCGCGGCGTTCGGCATCGCCCTCACGCTGCACCGCCTGCTCAACCGCAAGCGGCTGCTGCGCGCCTGGGGGGTCATGGCCGCGACGACGCTCATCGTGCTCATCCTGGCGCACGGGCCCGGCGGCCGGGCTCTGAATCTCTACCTTTCGCTCAAGCCCTTCGGCGAACAGGCCGCCGCGATGATCGGCAACAGCCCGGTATATCACTACGGGACGATCGATGAGGACCTGTTGTATTACGTCGACAAGCCGGTCGAGGAACTGCATGGCGGGGACGCGCTGCGCCCGGTTCTCGAAAATCCGAAGGCGCTGCTGCTCGTGCCGAAGGCGCAGAGCGAAGCCATACTCGAACGGCATCCGGCGCTCCGCGTGCGGCTGGAAACCGGGGAGGGCGTGCTCATGCCGCACCGGCTGATCGGTCATTCCCGTTCATGATTTTTCGGCGGGTTCGGCTTCCACAAGAGTATTTTCTGGATCGGCGGGCGTGTCTTCCGCGCTTGCCTGCGTGCGATAGTGTTTGAAAACATCCAGGCTGTGGATGAAAAAAAACAGGGACAGAAATTCTTCGTTGAGCTCGTGCGGCAGCAGGCTGGCAAAGGCGATGAAGACGGCGAGAAAATAAAATTTTTCCAGCTGCAAAAGCCCCTTCAACGGCGGGTGGGCGATCCGGTTTTTCAGCCCGGCGAACGTCAGCAGCGCAAGTGAGAACAACAGGTCGAAGATCACCTGCAGGTAGCGCAGCAGAAAATCCTCTTCGTCCACCTTGTTCACCAGATTGTGGAGATTGGTTTCCTGCTGCGAGTTGATGGATTTAGCCCACTCAGGCGTTTCCCAGCCGATCAGCCGCTGCCCCCAGCTGATCTCCTCCATGCAGAAGAACAGGCAGAACAGTGCAAAAAATCCGAGCAAAAGCCGGAGCGGCAGCGCGTGACCCAGCCGCGACGCCTGCCTTGCGGCGCGGAAATACAAAATGGCGGCGAGAAACAGCAGCACCGCCGTCAGCGTTTCGAACACCCCGTCTTCCGCGTAGAAAATCGCCGAGTGCTGCGTCAGCGGCTTGAAGTTGATGAATTGAACAGCGGGGCGGACGAAGAAAAAGGAAACAAAAACAGCCAGGGCCAGAACCGAGGTGAACCCGAACCGGACGGCGGGCGCATCGGGGTTGCGCAGATACAGCTTGAGGTTGATGAGGCTGAAAAAGAAGATCCACAGGCTGAAGAACAGGGCCTGGTAATGCGCCGGCTCGGTCTTTTTGACATGCCCTTCCGGAGACACGGTTTCAAGCACATAAAGCAGAAACCCGTTTTTCCAGCCGCCGGTCAGATCCCCCAGCAGGCTGACACAGAAAGCCAGGGAGAAAACCGCAAGACTCAGGAAAAACAGCGACAGGATTTCAGTGCGGCGGGTTTGCAAGTGGCTCGCTCTCCGGTTGCGATGGTCCGCTAAATTGTAACTATTTTATCTTTAAATTGTTGGATTTAATAGCCGTGGAATGGGAAAGCGGCTGCGCGGGGTTTCAGGGGCAGGCAGTATGGCGCAAGGCAAAAAAAATCCTCCCTGGAACCGGTCCAGGGAGGCATTGTTTTAAAATCAACCGAACGCTTTTTTGGCCACGTCCACCAGGGCGTTCAAGGGGCGGCAGCCCAGAAGCTCGGCGTCTTCGCGGGCCACCTGATTGCCGGCTGCGTCCACGGCGATGGTGGAGCGCTGCAGGTAGCGGCTGCGCACGCCTTCCAGATTGAGCTTGTTGGCCTTGGCGAAGGCCTGGTCCGGGTCCTGCAGAAGATTCGGCAGCCCGCGGCCCGCGTTGGTCAGAATGTCGGTTCCGACCACGACCACCACTTCATCGGCGCCCGCTTCCTTGAATTTCCCCATATTCTCTTTCACCAGATCCAGTTCCTTGTTGCAGAATCCCCCCGCGCCGGGCAGCGTCACGATGAGCCGTTTCCCTTTGAAATCGTTTATGGAAACTTCTTTTTCCAGCGGAGTGGATGCGGCATTGTCCACCGTCCAGTCCGGATTCAGCTTGATCAGTTTTTCATCGATTGCAGGCAGCGTCGCCATTGAAAAAACCTCCTTGATTGAAAGTGACGAAATGATGCTGTTTAGATGTCGAAACCGGTAAGAAGGTGCATGATACCGCAAAAAAATCCCCGCCGGAATCCGCAAGCCGGACACCGAACTATTCCCCCGCATTCGGTCGCATTTGCCCGCCGCATCTGATAAGCTGAAAGCATTCCGATATCCCATTCGCCCGATGAGGCTTTTATGAAAATGCTTTCGAGATCCTTCGCCGCCTGCACCTTATTTATTGTTTTAGTTGGGTTTATTTCGCCGCCGCCGGTCGCGGCCGAGGACCCCAAACCGAAGCGGAAATTCTTTGAGTACAAGGGCAACTACGCCCAGGAAATCCAGGACCTGAAGGACAAGTTCAAGGCCGCCTACGGATACGACCTGGAAGGGCTGGGCGAGGCCTGGACTCACGATGAGATCAAGCGCATGCACGCCGCCTTCGCCGAGCTGCCGCCTTCATTTTACCGGCTGCCCGGCCTCAAGGGCCTGTACCGCCTGATCGAATTCATGGCGCAGCCGGGCAGTTTCGCACCGGACGAGATCCCGGCGGCGACCCTGCCCACTTACGTCACGATCCACAAAAGTCAGCTCAAGTCCTATAAAGTGTTCATTGAGGATCAGGACCTGCGCATCGAATTTTACAATCCGCTGTTCTACGAGGACCCCGAGGATTTCAGGAACATCGTTCACCACGAAATGAGCCACGCCTTCGACATGGCGCACGGGTTCATTTCCTTTTCCGGCGAATGGCTGGCGATCTCAGGATTCAAGACGCTCAACCTCCCCGCCCTCGACGGCAAGGAGGGCGACGATTTTCTCTACACGTTCCTCAACCGGCCGGAAATCGACAACTACGCGCCCGTTTCCCGCCGCCATCTGCCCACCTATTCGCGGCAGAACCTGCAGGAGGATTTCGCCAACTCGGTGGCGGCCTACATCCACTATCCCTATTTCAGGTACAGCCATCCCGCGCGCTACCAGTTTTTAAAAGAGCGCGTGTTTATGGGCAAGGAGTATTTTAAGGATAAGGCGCAGGGCGGGACGTTTGAGGAAGTGGTGCTCGCGGATTTCAACGACGCGCTCGAGCGTAAAAACTGGGAACAGGCCGTGCGCGTCCTGATCGAAGTGAGCCGCGGCTATTACCCGAAGCTGGAAAAGCAGCTCGTCGCGGCCCTGAACGGCGTGCTCAAGGACAACCCTTCCCGCGAGTGGGACCCGATTCTGGGCATGGGCAGCTGCTACCTGCAGGCACCCGAAGCGCTGGAGCTGCGCAAGACCCTCATCCGCGAAAAACGGGTTACCGTGAAGGAGCTGCTCAAGAACGAGCGCTGCTTTCGCATGGGGCGCGACAATTTTCAGAAGAATCTCGCCAAGTGGGCGCCGGCCAACGTCTATTTTTTTCGGGAGGACGGACACAACCGTTTGCAGTTTCTCGACCCGGCGCTGCCGGTGGCGCACGCGCGCGGCTACAACAGCCGCTACCTCTGGCGGCTCACCATGGACGGCATGCGCGGTCCCCTGGCCGAAGGCAGCCACATGGTGACGCAGGGCGGCAACGGCTCGGTGGCGATCGATCTCAAACAATCCTCAGGGACCGATCTCGTGCTTCCGCCGAACCGGGTGGTGAATCTGGAGCTGGGCGTGCAGCGGATGCACCCGAAACGGTTTCAGAAATTCGAATCCCAGATCGCCACCGTCCGCTTCAAGGCGGCGCCGTGGTTCGAGTACATCGGCCCGGACGCGCCCGAAGTCAGCGTGATCTACCCGCCCAGCCTGTCGGCGGCGATCAAGCGCGACTGAACATCAGGAAAGCGGCCGCACCATGCGGTAGGCCATGTTGAGGTTGGCGTACTTGGAGGGCCACACCTTCTGCCCGTCCTCGTATTGAATCACCAGAGCCGAGGAGTCCTTTTCGGCGAGCGTCCAGGTCGTGCCCGCGCTGCCGGGGGCGAACACCGGGTCGAGGTAGATGTCGTCGCCGTACTTGTCGGTGTTGCGCTTGTTGAGCTCGAACAGGCTCCAGGCCTCCTCCTCGTCGGGATAACGCCAGTCCTCATGCCCCGCGAACCGCTCCAGATTGGCGATCTCCACATAATCCTGCCCCTTGAACCAGTTGAGCCATTTCTGCATGTCCTGAAAGGAATCGTTTTTTTTCCACATCAGGTTCATTTTGTGATCCGTCACCGTCCCGTCGCCGTTGTCGGTGAAGCGTTGACTTTCAGACATTCCCCGATACTCCGTTCATAAATGCTGGTTGTGCACCAGAAGTTTGATTTCCGTCATTTCCTGCATGCTGTAACGCAGGCCCTCGCGGCCGAAGCCGGAATTCTTGACCCCGCCGTAGGGCATGTTGTCCACCCGGAACGTCGGCACATCGTTGACCACGACGCCGCCCACCTCCAGCCGGTTGAACGCCTGCATGGTTTTATCGAACTGGTTGGTGAAGACCCCCGCCTGCAGCCCGTAAGCCGAATCGTTGGTCCAGTTCACCGCCGTGTCGAAATCGGAATAGGGCTCGAGCACCAAAATCGGCCCGAACGCCTCGTTGCAGGACACCTCCGCCTTGGGATCGACGCCCGTGAGCACCGTCGGCGCGAAGTAAGTCCCCTCGCGCGTGCCGCCGGTCAGAACCGTGGCGCCGCCGTCTTTCGCCTGCTTTGTCCAGTCTTCGATGCGTTCCGCGTTTTCCAGATCGATCATCGGGCCGAAGTTCACCGTTTCATCGAGCGGGTCGCCGGATTTGAGCGCCGCCACTTCGTTGAGCAGGCGGTCCTTGAATCCGTCGAACACCGTTTCGTGCACGTAGCAGCGCTGCACCGAGATGCACACCTGGCCCGAATAGGCGAACGCGCCGAAGCACACCTTCCTGGCCGCCATGTCCAGGTCCGCGTCCGGTTCCACGATCACCCCGGCGTTGCCGCCGAGTTCCAGCACGACCTTCTTTTTGCCGGCGCGCCGCTTGATGTCCCAGCCGACGCCGACGCTGCCCGTGAAGGTGATCATCTTGAAGCGGTCGTCCTCCACCAGCGGCGTGGCCTTTTTCCCCCGGCAGGGCAGCACGCTGAACATCCCCTCGGGCGCTTCGGTTTCCAGCACCACCTCGCCCAGCAGCAGGGCGGTGAGCGGCGTCGTCGTCGAGGGCTTGATCACGATGGGGTTGCCGCAGGCCAGAGCCGGCGCCACCTTGTGCGCGACCAGGTTGAGCGGAAAATTGAACGGGCTGATCCCCGCCACCGGGCCGATGGGAAAGCGCCGGGTGAGCCCCGCCTTGCCCGCCGCCGGTTCGGTGATGTCGAGCGTCAGCACCTCGCCGTTGAGGCGCAGCGCTTCTTCCGAGGCGATGGTGAAGGTGGAGATGGAGCGGTTGATTTCGCCCTTGGCGAACACCAGCGGCTTGCCCGATTCCATCGCCAGCGTGCGGGCGAATTCGTCGAACCGGCCGCGGATGCCATTGGCGATGTCCGCGCAGATCCGGCTGCGCACGTAGGCGGGCAGGGTGCGCGAGATAGCGAACGCCTTTTCCGCAAGCTCGATCGCGCGCTCGATTTCACCGGCGTCCGCCAGCGAGACCTCCGCGAAGGCTTCCTGCGTGTGAGGGTTGATCACCGGCGCCGTCTCGACGCTGCGGTGCCATTGTTTGCCGATGAGAAAATCATGTATGCGTGTCATGGGTCGATCCGCCGTTGCAGTGGGTTCACCATCCTTGTCCCTTGACGCCGTAGGAGCGGCTGCCGGAACGGCCTTTTTTGAGATAATCTTCCAGATCCGGTTTGTCCGGCGAAGGTTCCGACTTGGTTTCGCCGGATTTTTCCTTTTTCCCGGCCAGCGCTTTTTCGACGGCCTCCACGATGAAGGCCTGCATGGCGGCTTCGTCTTCGCCGCAATGGGCTTTGAGGCGGTCGAACAGATTCGGGTCCAGCGGAATGGACAGGGGATTTTTCATGTCGTTAGAATTTTTTTAAATCCGCCGCCGGTCCGTTCAGGCGGCCTGGTTCGGCGATCAGGTTTCCGATTGGGAACGGTCCCCATTTTAAACCAAAAACGCCTTGCGGCAAAGGCCGCGGAAAGCCTCAGAATGTCGAGATTTTGGACAGGGTCCCGGGTTCCAGCGTCCCCGCCTGCATCGCGGTGGGAGAGTAGGGCAGGTCGATGAGAAACAGCGTGCCCTTGGGCGCGTTTTCCCGCACCTGGATGGTGCCGTTGTGGTCGTTGACGATCCGGTGGACGATGGCCAGCCCCAGGCCGGTGCCGCGTTTCTTGGTGGTGAAATAGGGGCGGAACAGCTTGTTCATGTCTTCCGCCGCGATCCCGATTCCGTTGTCTGAAAATTCGATGCGGACCTTCATCTCCACGGTGTTGAGGTGCGTGCGGATGCGGATCCGGCCTTCGCCTTCCATCGCGTCGAGCGCGTTCTCGAACAGGTTGATGAACACCCGCCTGAACTGCTCCGGGTCGATTTCCATGAGATGGATGTTCGGGTCGAAGAGTTTTTCCAGCGTCACGTTTTCGGTCCGGTCGGAATACAAAATCGAAACGTCGTCGATGATCTTGTGCAGCGAGCTGGGACGGGGGTTCGCCGTGGGCATGCGGGAAAACCGCAGAAACTCGTTCAGCAGTTCCTTCATGCCTTCCACTTCCTGGGAGATGATGGAGATGCTCTCCTCGAACACGCGGTCGAAATCCTTTTTGTCCTCGTAGAATTTCTTGCGCAGCCGCTGCGTGTTGAGCTGGATGGGGGTGAGCGGATTTTTGATTTCGTGCGCGATCCCCTGTGCCACTTCCTTCCAGGCGGCGACCTTCTGCGTCTTGATCATCTGCGTCAGATCGTCGAACACGATCACCAGGCCCAGGTACTTGCCGCTTTGATCCCGAAGTTCCTGAATGCGGGCCAGCAGCGTGAGCGGGTTGTCGTCCACCCTCAGTTCGATCTGCTCCTCCAGAGCGCCGGCGCTCATCTCGTTCATCTTGCGGATCATGCCGCGGATCGGCCTGAGCAGCGAAGGCGTGAACGCATCGCGGTAATTGGCGCCGAACACATCCGGCGCCTTGAGTCCCAGGATCTTGCCGGCCGCCTTGTTGAACGTGGTGATGTGGCCGCGCTTGTCCACCGACACCACGCCGGCGCCGATGTTTTCCAGGATGGTCTCGATGTACTTGCGCCGCTGCTCCAGCTCCTGGTTGGAGTTTTGCAGATTTTCGTGCGCCTGCTGGATGCTCTGCCGGCTTTCGTTCAATTCCGCCGTCATCTGGTTGAACGAGTTGACCAGGATGGCGATTTCATCCTGCGCGCGCACGCCGATCTTGAAATTCAGGTCTCCCTCGGCGATCCGGCGCGTTCCTTCGGCCAGTTCCTGAATGGGGATGGTGATGCCCCGGGCCATGTAGAACCCCAGCCAGATAGCCGAAAACAGGATCAGCAGGGTGATGAGCAGAAAGGTGATGTAGTAGCTGGCGCTGACCGGCAGCTTGAGGAAGCTCTGCTGCTTGTAGTCCTCGTAGGTGCTGCGGATCGCTTCGATGCGGCCGAGCGAATTCTGCGGCACATGCGTCAGCGTGACGATGTAGCCCCACACCGAAAGGTCGGCCTTGTGCGACTCGGTGAGCGGCTCCACCACCACGAGAAAGGTGTTGCGGTTGGAGGAGCGGATTTCGGATACCCGTTCGCCGCCGACGCTCTTTTGAATCAGGTCCTGAAAGTCGAGGTTCTGGCCCTGACGGATCAGCTCCGTGTTGTAGACCGACACCACCTCGGCTTTCTGGTTGTCGTACACCACCAGCCCGCCCAGCTCATACTCGCTCACCTTGGCTTCGGCCAGCTCCTTCAGCTTGTCGCGGTTTTTCTGCAGATACAGCTCGTTGTCGATGATGAAGCGCTCGATGTGCATCACCTTGGAGAGCGCGCCCTTTTCCAGATAGGAATAGTAGTCCCGCGCCACCTCCATCGAGCGGTCCAGCGTTTGCTCCACCTGCAGGCTGAACCAGTTGCCGATGCTGTAGGTGAACAGCTTGCTCGCTATGGTGAACAGCAGGATCGAGGGCACCAGCGCCAGGATTAAAAACGCGATGATCAGTTTGGTCTGGAACTTGGACCCGATGATTTTGCTTTTACGTTCGTTGTAAAGCTGGACCAGGTTGCGGGCGATCAGGACGATCAGCAGAAACAGCAGGATGAGAATGATGTTGAACAGCGCCAGGACGGCGATGTTGTTGGCGATGGGGGCGCTGGTCCCCTGCTGCAGAAAATAGTTCTCGACGGCCGTGAGCCCCACCAGCGAGATGAGGATCGCGGCGATCGTCTTTTGCGTTCGCTTTTTTTTCCTGCGGAGGTGTTCTTCGGAAGGGGGGGAGTACGGCTTATTTGTTAAAAGACCGGATGACATGATTCAACCCCTTGGACGGCCGGTCTTCCCGCGGACTGCCGGCAAACTCTTCGTCCGGGGCGTCCGCATCCGCAACCACGGTGACGGAGGCCGTTTCGGTCCACTGGGTTTCGAAGTCATTGAAAGGAACGAAGAAAAATAAATAATTGAACGGAAACCAGAATCGGTCCATCTCCAGGTCGGCCTTGACCCGGACGTAATAGTCTTCGTTGGGATCGAGCCGGTAAAGCGGCGCGATGGGGATGTTTTTCAACGTCGACATCAGGTGCCGGTAGCGGCTCTTTTTGCGGGTGATGATCTTGCGGTTCACGTTCTTGCCGACTTCGGAAAAACGGTACGCCTTCTTGAGCGAATCGTACTGAACCGTGTGGTGGATGGTGTTGGAACGGATCAACTCGTCGGCCCAGAGAGGATTGTGCTTTCTCAGCTCGATTTGAAAGGTGAAGGTCATCGGGACCCCGCTTTCAATCGCTTCGACGATTTTCCCGGTGAATCCATCCACCAGATCGGCGTCCATCGTCATGTAACGGCCCTGGGTGTTGACTTCCAGGTTGGCGATGGCGGGCGTGTCCGCAAAGACGGGCGTCGCGAACACGAGCAAAAAGAAAAACAACCCGGCGATCCCGCCGGTTTTGAATGGAACCACTGAAGTCCTGCGAATAGTCGAAAGGTCCAAGCCTCTCCTCCGGTAAAAAACAGGTTGAAAACCTAACTATTCAATACGGTCATGAATGCGGATCTGCAACGATTAATTCGGTATACGCGGTATTCAACCTCCTGCACACAAGGTATCCATCTTCCTGATAATGAGCCTGCGCCGGGAGCCCGAAAAACGCGGGATTCCCGCTGCTTCTAAGATACCTCATTTCGGAGAGGATGTAAAGTCAGTAAAAAACGGGGCTTATGCTTGTGATCCCGGTCACGGGCACGAGTTCGAAAGAAGGGAAAAACATGCGGAAAAAGGATAAAAAGTGTTTGAAAAATTTAAGGCAAACGCGTTCGTCCCGGCGATAGAAATATCGCTTTTCCAATATGATATCGTTGGATAAGCCGAACGGAAAAGAAATCGAAAATGGATGTCACCCTGAGCTTGTCGAAGGGTTTCCTGAATCATGCTTCGACAAGCTCAGCATGACAAACAAGAGACTTTTGCAACGATTTCTAATGAAGCGGACGCGTGTCAGGAAATGCGTATTGCGCGAATATCACGCACTCCGGTTCTCCTTTTCCAGCGCCGCGAGTTCGTACACGAGGTCCAGGGCCTGCCTCGGCGTGAGTTCGTCGGGCTTCACGCTTTTCAGTCTGTTCAGCACCGGATGGGTTTCCTGGCCGAACAGGGTCATTTGATCGGGCGGGACAGACGGTATCTCGGAATGCGAGATTTTCGGCAGGCCCAGTGCGTCGAACTCGTTTTTTTCAAGATTGTCCAGCACCTCCACCGCGCGCCGGATCACCCGGTCTGGCAGCCCGGCCAGACGCGCCACCTGAATGCCGTAGCTCTTGTCCGCGCCGCCGGGGGCGATCTTCCTTAAGAAAATGATCTCCTCGTTCCACTCCTTGACCTGGACATTGGCGTTTTTCACGCCCTCCAGCACCAGTGCCAGTTCCGTCAGTTCGTGATAATGCGTCGCGAACAGCGTCTTGGGGCCGCCCTGTCCGCGGTTGTCCCGGTGCAGGTATTCCACGATCGACCAGGCGATGCTGATGCCGTCGAAGGTGCTGGTGCCGCGGCCGATCTCATCCAGAATGATGAGACTGCTGGACGTCGCGTTGTTGAGGATGTTGGCGGTCTCGTTCATCTCCACCATGAACGTCGATTCGCCCTTGAGCAGGTGGTCCTGCGCCCCGACGCGCGAGAAGATGCGGTCCACCAGACCGATGTGCGCCGATTCCGCCGGCACGAAACAGCCGATCTGCGCCATCAGCGTGATCAGCGCCACCTGCCTCAGGTAGGTCGATTTGCCCGCCATGTTGGGGCCGGTGAGGATCAGGATCTGCCGGTCCTGCGTGTCCAGATGCACGTCGTTGGCGATGAACTGACCGGCGGGCGCCAGCCGCTCGACCAGCGGATGCCGGCTGTTGGTGAGGACGAGTTCCGTGTCCCCGCCGGTCACCGGCCGGCAGTAGTTGTGCCGGTGCGCCGTTTCCGCGAACGCCAGCAGCGCGTCGGTCTCGCCGAGGATGCGCGCCATGTGCTGGACGCGCGCGCCCTCGTCGGCGATGCGGGCGCGGATCTCCTGGAACAGGGACTGCTCCCGCGCGATCATCCTTTCCTCGGCCTCCAGGATCTCCGCTTCCTGTTCCTTCAGCTCCGGGGAGACGAAGCGCTCGGCGTTCACCAGAGACTGCTTGCGGATGTACTCTTTGGGAATTTTGTCCTGGTGCTTTTTCGTCACCTCCAGGTAGAAACCGTAGATTTTGTTGTAGCCCACCTTGAGCGCCGGGATGCCGGTGCGCTCTTTTTCTTTCGCTTCCAGCGCCGTGATCCACTGTTTGCCGTCCTTGCGGATCGCGCGCAGCCGGTCGAGTTCGGGATCGCAGCCCGGTTTGAGGACGTTGCCTTCTTTGAAGTTCAACGGCGGCTCGTCGGCGATGTTCGTATCGATCAGCTTGAACAGGTCGGCAAGATCGTCCCAGTCCTGCGTGATCGCCTGCACCGCCGGTGCCGGGGCGGCTTGCAGCAGTTCGCGTATTTTGGGAAACGTCGCGATCGAGTTTTTGAGCGCCACCAGATCGCGCGCGCTGCACACGGCGAGCGCGATGCGGCCGGTCAGCCGTTCCAGATCGTGCACCCGCGCAAGCAGGTCGCGCAGGTCGTTTCTGAGCAGGACGTTTTCCTTGAACGCGCCGACTTTGTCCAGCCGCGACTCGATGTCCTCACGCTTCACCAGCGGTTTGAGAATCCATTCCTTGATCCGGCGCGCGCCCAGCGGCGTCTTGGAGCCGTCGAGAAGATCGAGCAGGGAGTGTTTGCGGCTGCCCTCGCTCGAGCGCACCAGCTCCAGACTCTGGATCGTCGTCGGGTCCAGCAGCATGTGGTCGTCGATGTGAAACGGCGCGATCGAATGGATGTGCTGCAACGTGGATTTCTGCGTTTCCTCCAGGTAGCGGATCAGCGCCCCCGCCGCGCACACCGCGTACACCAGCGCTTCGCAGCCGAAGCCTTCCAGAGAATGCGTCTTGAAATGTTCCAGGAGCTTGCCGCGCGCCTCGCCGTGGGAAAATTTCCAGTCCTCCAGCGTGTGCCGGAACGGTCCGCCGTTGTGCGCCCAATGCCGGGGCAGCACGCTCTCGTCCGGCAGCGTCTCCGGCGTCAGCACTTCCTTGGGATCCAGTTTTTCCAGCTCATCCGCAAGCGCCGCGTCCCCGCCGCGGATTTCCGTCACCTTGAACAATCCGGTGGAGACGTCCAGCGCGGCCAGCCCCAGCCCGTCGCGCCCGCCGTAGAGCGAGACGATGAAATGGTTTTCCTTGGGATCGAGCAGCGCGTCGTCGATCACCGTGCCCGGTGTCACCACGCGCACGATCTCCCGTTTCACCAGGCCCTTGGTCTGCTTGGGGTCCTCGGTCTGCTCGCAGATCGCCACCTTTTTCCCGGCCTTGATCAGCTTGGAGATGTAGACGTTCGCCGAATGGTACGGCACCCCGCACATCGGGATGGGCTGGGATTTGTTCTTGCTGCGGGAGGTGAGGGCGATCTCCAGAATCGGCGAGGCCTCCTTTGCGTCGTCATGGAACATCTCGTAAAAATCGCCCATCCTGAAAAACAGGATGGCGTCGGCGCACTCCCGTTTGATGCGGTGGTACTGCTGCATCATGGGCGTGTCTTCTTCCGATGGGCGCAAAGACGGAGTGCCGGACTTCATCGAGGATCGGCCTGGAATTCAGGTGATTTTCTGAAAAAGCGGTTTCAGTTTTTCGTAGGTGGCGCGCAGATGTTCCGGGTGAACTTTCGTGTCGGCGAGCACGGGCATGTAGTTGGTGTCCCCGATCCAGCGGGGGACAATGTGCATGTGCAGGTGCTCGTCGAACCCCGCGCCGCCCGCTTTCCCCACATTGATGCCGATGTTGAACCCCTCCGGATTCTTGTCGGCCCTTAAAATTTCCACGCAGGTTTTCGTGAGCCGGTTCAGCTCTCCGGTTTCCGCGTCGTCCAGCTTGGTGATGCAGTCGAGATGCCGGTACGGGGACACCATGAGGTGGCCGGTGTTGTAGGGGAAGATGTTCATGATGACAAAGCACAACGGTCCCCGGTGCAGGATGAAGTTCTTGGGATCGTCGCCGGCGCTCGGAAGGGTGCAGAAGATGCACTCGCCGGATTTTTCCGAATTGATGTATTCCATCCGCCAGGGAGCCCAGATCTGTTCCATGCGGGCCACGCTCCGTGTTTGAGTGAGACGGAAAATTCAGTAATTGCAGGATTCGGAGGGTTTTTTTCCCGGAAACACCGTATCGAACAACTTCCAGGTTTGCGCGCGCATGCGTTCCGCCTCTTCAGGAGAGGTTTCGTGATCGTAACCCAGAAGATGCAACAGACCGTGGATGAGAAGCAGAACCAGCTCTTCGTCCAAAGACAGATGATGTTCCGCCGCCTGCCGTTGTGCTGTTTCCACAGACACTACCACGTCCCCGAGCAAATGGGAACTGAAATTGTCTTCCGCTTCCTGCGGAAACGCCAGCACATCGGTGGCCGCGTCGCGCTCCCGGTACTGCCGGTTGAGCCCGCGGATGGCGGTATCGTCGGTGAGAAGAATGCTGATCTCTTTGTCTCCGGCCGCAAGCTCGGTGAGCACCGTGCGCATGCGTTCGCGCAAGCGGTCGCCGTCCACCGGGTGCTGCGTCTGCTCGTCGGTCAGAAGGACAGTCATGCGCAGGGAGAAGCGGCGCCTGAGGCGGCCGCGCACGCGCGTGCCGGCATGCGGGCGTCAGCGTTGGAGGCCGTTTTTTTCATACGCGGAGATGATTTTTTTCACCAGATCGTGGCGCACCACGTCTTTCTCGGAAAAATGGATGAACCGGATGCCTTCCACGCCGCGCAGCAGCTTTTCCACTTCGATCAGTCCCGAGTCCGCGTGCCGCGGCAGGTCGATCTGCGTGATGTCTCCGGTGACCACCATCTTGGAATGAAAGCCGAGCCGCGTGAGAAACATCTTCATCTGCTCGCGCGTGCAGTTCTGCGCTTCGTCCAGGATGATGAACGCGTCGTTGAGCGTGCGCCCGCGCATGTAGGCGAGCGGCGCGATCTCGATGACCCCGTCCTGAATGAGCTGCCACACCTGGTTCACTTCCATCATGTCGTTGAGCGCGTCGTAGAGCGGCATCAGGTAGGGATGGATTTTTTCCGAGATGTCGCCGGGCAGGAAGCCGAGTTTTTCGCCTGCTTCCACGGCGGGCCGCACCAGCACGATTTTCTTGAATTTGCGTTTGAGCAGCCCCTCCACCGCCAGCGCCACCGTCAGATAGGTCTTGCCGGTTCCGGCCGGGCCGATGGCGATGATGATGTCCCGTTTCTTGGCGGACTGGATCAGGTCGCGCTGCGCCGAACCTTTGGGCGTGATGAATCCGCGCGAGGGCGACACCGCCACCCGTTCCGTGAAGATGGAAACGAGATCCGCCTCAGGGTCTTCCGCCACCAGCCGGATCGCGAACTTGATGTCTCCGTTCTGCGGCGGGTTTTTTTCCGCGAACAGTTTTTCAAGCTGCAACAGCAGTCTCTCGACGGCGGTCACCGCGGCGGCCGCGCCGTTGACCTTGATCTCGTTGCCGCGCGTCGTGATGCGCACGTCGAACTTCTTTTCGATCAGCTTGAGATTGAGGTCGTGCACCCCGAAGATCTCGGGAATCAGGCGGTGATTGTCGAGGGTGATGTCTTTGCTGAGGGTGTCCAAGTCGGCCTTTATGAAGGTTCTCCTTGGTATATTGTACTACAGCGGCAGGGGGCGTCGAGAAAAAGTTCCCCGCCCGGCCACCGTTTTCACGCCGGCTGTGGTTTTCTAAATTATTGAGTTATTGTGGGTTATTTGTTCTGGGCGAAGGGATCAGCGCCGGGTGCCCTGGGGCTGAATGAGGTTGAGGAATTCGCCGCGCGTGCGGGCGTCGTTTTTGAACGAGCCGATCATGGCGCTGGTGGTGGTGTAGGAATTCTGCTTCTCGACGCCCCGCATCGACATGCAAAGATGCAGCGCTTCGATGACCACGCCCACGCCTTTGGGTTTGAGGATCCGGTCCAGGCACTCGGCCACCTGCGTGGTCATCCGTTCCTGCACCTGCAGCCTGCGGCTGTACGCGTCCACGATGCGCGGCACCTTGCTGAGCCCGACGATCTTGCCCTTCGGCAGATACGCCACATGGCATTTGCCGAAAAAGGGCAGCATGTGGTGCTCGCACAGACTGAACACGTCGATGTCCTTGACGATGACCATTTCATCGTACTCTTCTTCGTACAGGGCGCCGTTGACCAGATCGTCGATGTTGGTCATGTAGCCGCTGGTGAGAAATTTCAGCGATTTCTCGACCCGCTCCGGCGTGTTTTCGAGACCCTCGCGCGCCGGATCTTCTCCCAGCTCCATCAGGATTTTTTCAATCAGCTCTTTCACAGGCGGCTCCTCTGTAGACGACGAAGTTGCGTTCGGACTCGTACAGTTTCAACTCGTGCAGCGTTCCGTTTTTGATTTTTGGAGCGATGATTTCCCAGAACTTGATGGCGATGTTTTCCGCGGTGGGAATGATGCCCCGCATGAAATCCACATCGACATTCAGGTTTTTGTGGTCCACTTTTTCGATGATCTCGTCGTGGATGATCCGTTTGAGCGCTTTCAGGTCGAGCACCATCCCGGTTTCCGGCGCGACCTCGCCGCGCACGGTGACCTCGAGAACGTAATTGTGCCCATGCCCGTTGGGATTGTTGCACAGGCCGAACACTTCGGCGTTCTTGTCATCGGAAAAATCGGGATTGTACAGGCGGTGGCTGGCGCAGAACTCGAGACGCCGGGTGATGTAGATCATAGGCTGAATGGATTCGCGGGCAGATGCGATCCTGCGCGGCAAAGTTCATATTCGGGAAATGCGTTTCACGGCCGGGGGCCGGTGCGTTGCCCGGTTCACTTCAGATATTTCTTCTTGTTGTCCGTGGTGTAAAACCCCGGTCCGTACAGATGAAACGTCATCTTGCCGAAGGTCTTGTGCAGGTCGCCGCCGCATTCCTCGCACTTTTCAATCGGCGCGTCGTCGACCTTCTGCAGAAACTCGAAGTTCTTTTTACATTTTTCGCATTGGTACTCGTAAACAGGCATGGCTGATCACCTCTCAGAATCCACGGATCCATACGGCGTGTTTCTCATCCTTGCGGCTCCCACAGGATCTGCCGGCGGGGGGCGTCGCCGCGAAACACGTTCAAGGTCTTGGGTATATTCTCGTTCAACTGCTCCAGCGTGAACACCGAAGAGGGCAGGGTGAGGCCCCATTCCGGATCGTACACACCGATCAACATTCTATCTTCGGCGATGATTTGAATCACAATAAATTTTTCGATCTGGTGTTTTTTCTGCACCTCCAGCGGCATCATGAAGGTCTCGTTCTCTTCCTTGATTCCATACCGCATCACCGATTGTCCCGATTCCACCTGCTCAAACAAAAGCGCCGTCAACGCATCGGCGAGCGCGGGATACACATTGCCTTTGGGAAAAAGCACGATGCCGTAATTTTCGCTGTTTTTATACAGCGTGTACTCGGGTGTCTTCAGCTTCGCGGCCTGCGCCGCGTTCGCCCAAAATAACATAAGTAGAAGACATCCCCATAAAGCCGGGCGGACGGTCCGTCGAGACGCTGCGGACAGATCAAACGATTTAGTGGTGTGGGTCGATTGAATCATGGCGTTATTTCCGTCTGGCTGAAGAAATACTGGATTTCGAACGCCGCGTTTTCCGCCGAGTCGGAGCCGTGCGAGGAATTTTTCTCGATGTCGATGGCGAAATCCTTGCGGATGGTCCCCGCCGCTGCGTCCTTGGGATTGGTGGCGCCCATCAGCTCCCGCCACCCCGATATGGCGTTTTCCTTACCCAGCACCATCAGAACCACCGGGCCCGAACTCATGTATGTCGTCAGATCGTTGAAGAAGGGCCGCTCTTTGTGCACATGGTAAAACCCTTCCGCCACCTTCTTGGTCAGGCTCGTGCGTTTCATGGCGAGGATGCGAAATCCGCTGGATTCGATGCGTTCGATGATTTTCCCGATCAGGTTGCGTTCGACGGCATCCGGTTTGATGATGGCCAGGGTTTGTTCCATGTAAGGAAAGTCCTTTCTCAGAGGTTCAATGCAAATAAAAAAGGGTATTTGGACGCAGCCGCCCAAATACCCCCGTTTTAAATCAAACTGCTGTTACCGCAGAACAACCCCGGTCTTTTTGATCACAAAACCTTCGTCCAGGTTGTCGATCCATTTCATCTGAATCGCATTGTTCTTGGCAATCTCATCGCAGATATAGACGCAGATTTCGCAAGCCTTGCAACGGTCTACGGAAACGTAAGCGGACTTGTCCTCTTCGCTGTAATTGATGCAGTTTGCTTCAGGACAGTAGGTCGTACAAAGAGAACAGTTCTTTGACGAACAGATGTCCTTGTCAACTTGAGCTACGTAGTACATGGTTTCTCCAAATAAAAATATTAGACAGTAGCCATATTTGCTGCCAGATCGATAGGCGCTGCATCCGGATGCGCCCAGCCTTTTTCAATCATATAGGTGTAGCTGGCTTCAAGAGTTTTCATATTCGCCTCCAGAAGTTTCTGCTTCTTGGCGAATTTTTTCTCGATGGCGCTGTCGAGGGCGGCGGTGCCACCGGAAACGACGATGCCCTTACCGATGAAGCGGTCCTTAACGGACAACGCCAGGGACTTCAGATCCGGCATCCCGAAAACAGCCGAGATGGCGCCACACATGGCCATGTTGGTCGCCAGTTCGGTCTTGGCGACTTCGTTGGCCAATTCCGTGGCGGGGAGGTAATAAAGTTTTGCCTCCATATCGTCCATCTCCTGTTGCTCATCACGGCTGAAGGGGATGGGCGTGCGGCTGTTGATCAGAATGATGCCGCCTTTTTTGAGGCCGGTGTAAAAAGGCATCGTGTAGGATTTTCCCAGCGTGATAACGGAGGGATGGAAGATCATGATCACGTTGGGGAAGATGATCTCGCCGATCTCGTAAATCTCCTGATTGGAAATCCTCACGTAACTTTCAACCGGTGCGTTCCGTTTCTCGGACCCGAAAAACGGCACGAGAGAGCTGTGCCCTCCGGAAATGACCACACCGTTACTGATGATATGGGATGCGGTCACAACCCCCTGGCCTCCGATTCCCGCCATGCGGACATTGTAGCGCTTGACTTCTGCCATTGTGGTTTTCTCCTTATTTTTTGGCTTTTTTCTTCTTCTTCTCTTTGGCTTCGATATCTTTCAGATATTCCCGGGCGCGATCGGAGATGATTTCCTCAAATCCGTAGCGTTCCTTTTCAATCTCAAAGGCATCCTTCATGACGTCCGGAGTCGGGATGGAGTACTCGATGTTGCAGGAAGTGTAAGCCTGAATGTAAGTCGCGCCGAATTCACGGGCGACCAGGATGGCCCGGCGTACCGTCCGCGCGACACGGGCGGGGTTGGTGGGCGCCAGCCGCGCGATGTAGTCCAGTTTTGCGACCTTTGCCAGACCGAGCACGTCCATTTTCTCATCGATCTTGCCGCGCGGAGCCATCTTCAGCACTTTCCCCTTGTTGGTCATGCCGCTTTCCTGTCCGCCGGTGTTTCCATACACTTCGTTGTCCAGCATGATGGTGGTGAACTTTTCGTGCCGGAACCAGCTGTGCATGAGACCCTGGAAACCGATGTCGACCAGACCGCCGTCACCGGCCATCACCACGACGTCTTTATTGGTTTTGGGGAAGCGGATTTCGAGGCCGCGTTTCAGGCCCGAGGCCACTGCGTTGGTGTCGCCGTAGTTGCCGTAAATAAATGGAACCGAAGCCTGGGACAAGGCCAGGCGGCCACAGCCCGCCGTTCCGACCACAATGGAGTGCTCCGGATTGGGCATGCCGATGTAAGCCAGGCGAATGAACAGAGTCATGGCGCAACCGGCGCACATGGGGTGTTCTTCCAGGACCTCTTTGAATTTGCCCATGTCGGTGACTTTCTTCTGTTTACCGTAGGGGCCGTGATCCACGAGATCCTTGTATTCGATAGGAAGATGTTCTTTAAAAGCCGGAGCGGGAAAGAGGGTTTCTAAAGACATATCGTGATCCTTTATATTAAAAAATAGAATTTATAATGTATTTAGGACTGTAAACGTCTTTTATATTGTAACCGGAAAACGCTTTTTTTTCCGGTTTAGCACCATAAATCATTCCGGCCCGCACCTGGCGCCGGATCGCAAACCCGTTCAGGGAGTTTGTTTTCTGGCATAGTCCAGCCATTCGAGGACCATTTCCGTCGGCATGGTCATTCCGCCGTACACCCTCGGGCCCGCGGAAATTTCCGCTTTACACTTGCCGTAAAGCACCGAACAGACTTCCTTGTGCATCCACCCCGCCTGGTTGAATTCAGGCACCAGGATGCGCTTCGCATGTTTCACCGCATCGATGATCTGCTGTCGAGGAAACGGCCGGATGGTTTTGACCTTGACCAGTCCCACCATGCGTCCCTGTTCCCCTTCCTGGCGCACCGCTTCGCGGGCCTGCGATACGGCCGAGCCGGAAGCGATGATGAAATCCTCCGCTTCGGGGTTGACCACTTCAATGAGACCGCCCAGGTAGTGGTCGAAATACTTGGCCGAGCGTTCGACGGCCGCGAACACTTCCTGCTGCCAGCTGGAATGCATGTGGTAGCTGATGAAGTTACTCTTCTGAATCGGAGCGTCGCGCGACAGGCGTGCCGGCGGGTTCTCGTTGTCCATCGCGGGCACAGCGGACCGCCAGCCGTCACGCGGCGGCAGTTTGTATTCATCCGAAGTCATGGAAACCTGTCCGCGAGCGTGGGTCACAAAAAATCCATCCACCGACACCACGGCGGGTAGCGTCACGTCCACTTCCTCGGACACGATGAACGCCGCCAGCGGGTAATCGTAGAAATCCTGCTGGTTTTCCGCGTGCAACAGCAGGATGCCGGTGTTCAGCATGAAGGACATCTCGATGTTGTCGGGCTGAATGGCGAGCGGCGTGTTGATGACCCGGCACATGTCGAGCAGGACCAGCGGCACGCGGGCGCCGGGCCAGGAAGCGATGGCTTCCATACCGCGCATCAGGCCGGGGCCGGCGGTGGCCGTGAGACAGCGGACACCAGCGCGGGAAGCGCCGGAGATGGCGGACATCACGCCGATTTCTTCCTCGCCGCGGTAGTAATCCTTGATATAGCCTTCGTCGTAGAGATAGCCCGCCTGCTGCATCGTTTCACTCTGCGGCGTGATGGGATAGGAAATCGCCACATCCACATTGGCCCGGCGAATCGATTCCCGTGCGGCTTCACTGCCGGTGATAAACTGGGTTTCCCTGGGAAGCTTGTGAAACATTTCGGTGGCGGAAACCACCTTCTGCAAATCACCCGCTGGTACCCAATCTTTAGGTTTGCCTTCAGCCTGGGGATTTAGGTTCGACATATGCTGTCTCCTCAATCAATACGTTTGTAACCAGTAGTCTTTATAGGGAAACCCGCTACCGACGATTTAGAAAGTAATCTTATTTGTTCTAATTTGTTAGAAAAAGGATTCTTGAGCGAGGTGCGGCTCTGTCATCCTGAGAATCGGCATTCTTAACCGGAAAACCGGAGCTGAATCTAAAGGGCCGGAAATAAAGCCCGAATCACACCCGAATTATCATTCATAACCGTGTCAAAAATGAGCCTCATATTAAATAAGAACACTAAGCTCTGTCAAGTGATAACCCACTAAATATGAGTCTTTTCAGACGCGCTTGTCCTTGGGCAGCATATTCTCAAGCTGGTTGAGTTCGCTGAAGTAGGAAAACGCTTTTTCAAGGAATTCGTTCAGGGAATTGTCGTTGAAAAATTTAAGGGTTTTGCTGGCCAGTTCCGTGGTGTGGCATACGGAATATTCGATGGGACTGGTGTTCGAATATCGGATGATATCCACCTGCCAGTGAATATTGGCGATATTTTCCTCGGGCCGGGTCACGGCGACGACACCGTAATCATTCACTTTGAACAGAAACTGGGTGCCGCCCATCCCATTGGGTTCGGTTCGGCATAACAACAGGTTTTCCTGGGTAACCATGTCTTATCCCCAAAGTTGTATTTTAATCGTTTTTCGCTTTAATTCACAGGTTTTCGATGGAGATCGGGGAAAATAGTTTTGCTGAAAATCGAGTTTTTTGATTTTCCCTGAAATATCGTTTGTTTTACAATACCCCCCTTGTGCGTCCAAATCCAGCCCCAGGTTGAATTTCGGGGGCCGGAATCCGGGGCCGCCGGACGCCAGAGCTGAGCCAGATCAGGAAATCCTGCGCGCTGCGGACACCGGGCCCCGCCGCATGCGGCGCGCGCTTCATCCGAATTCAAGGAACACACCATGCAGCCCATTGAACTGAACGATCCCGCTGAAATCGAGACCTTTTTGAGCCAGATCAAGCTGACCGGAGAGGGCTTCAACACCGACTGCCTGCTTCTGGACGTGTACGAAGCCGGCCTGGATTACCCGGATTACCTCAAGGCGGAAGGCGAGGACCCTGATGCCAGCTACCAGGACAAATCCCCCGCCTGGGCCAAGTACCACATGCGGCAGGGGAAAAGGGTGTTCATGGTGTATGGCGGCGAGGGCTCCAAGAGAAGGACGCATTTTTCCGAAACCCCCTGACGGGTTTTCCGCTCTAACAAATTAACAGAGCACCATCCAACTTCCCACAGGATCACACGATAGGGGATTCACCATGAATTTTGATAAGGAAACCCAGGTTCGCATTCTCCAGGTCGCCGCCGGGCGTCAGGAAGGCAGGGAAATCGACGAGGTGGACGAGCGGATCGCGTACATCATGGACATGCACCCGGAATTCGACGATGTCTGGAAACAGGGGGAACTCGCCACCTATCCCCAGGAGATCGGCGGACAGATAGTGAGTCCATTTGTACACACGGTTTTACATGTCACCGTTGACAAGCAGCTGCTCAACGGCGACCCTCCATTCGTGCAGGAGACCTTAAACCGGCTCAAAGACCAGGGGATGGAAGAGCACGATGCCCTGCACGCCATCATCGGCGTCTACGCGGACCAGTACTTTTCCACGTTCCGCCAGGGCAAGGCGTTCGATCTGCTGGATTACCAGAGCCGCTTGTCCTACCTTTCCTATGAGGACTCTGACAAGGAAGAAGAGGATTGACCGTCCTCACTCCCACTGACCCGGCTTGAGCGGTTCGTGGCAGACCTCACAGTATTCTTCCGTATAAGAATTGACGTGCTTGCATTCAGGGCAGTGGATCTTCTGGTCTTCACCGTATTCGTGAAACGGCGTCAGGCATTTTTCACACCAGGCGGACTTGGTGACGTTTTCCATACCGCACTTTTTGCAGATTTGCGCGTTCATGAAGCTAAGATGAGTCCCCGCGACTGCCGGTGCAAATATTTTTAATATTGGTGTATGGAAAGCGGGCGCTTGCGGTGGGAGTGTGGCCGGTTAAAGCCTGAGGGAAGGGCAGGCCGCCTTTCCCCGTTTTGTCAGAGCACCTTGGAGATGGTTTTTCCCAGGTCCGCCGGGCTTTTGCAGACTTTGATGCCGCAGCGTTTCATGACCTTCATCTTCTCCTCCGCCGTGCCCTGTCCGCCTGAGATGATGGCGCCCGCGTGTCCCATCCTGCGGCCCGGAGGCGCGGTCTGCCCGGCGATGAAACCGACGACCGGTTTCTTGACGTTCTTTTTGATGTAGCGGGCCGCCTCGTCCTCGGCGCTGCCGCCGATTTCTCCGATCATGCAGATGGCCTTGGTGCCGCGGTCCTTGTTGAACAGCTCCAGGATGTCGGTGAACCGGCTGCCGATGATCGGGTCGCCGCCGATGCCCACGCAGGTGGACTGGCCGATTCCCATCGCGGTGAGCTGCCCCACCGTTTCATAGGTCAGCGTGCCGCTGCGGGAGATGATGCCGACGTTGCCTTTTTTGTGGATGTGCGCCGGCATGATGCCGATCTTGGCCTTGCCGGGGGAGATGACGCCCGGGCAGTTGGGGCCGATCAGCCGCGATTCGGAGTTTTCCAGGTATTTGTACACCTCGACCATGTCGTAGGTGGGGATGCCTTCGGTGATGCAGATGATCAGCTCGATCCCCGCGGACGCCGCTTCCAGGATCGCGTCCGCCGCGAACGGCGGCGGCACGAAGATCATGGTGGCGTTGGCCCTGGTTTTCTTGGCGGCCTCGGACACCGTGTTGAACACGGGGACTTTTTCCAGAACCGTCTGCCCGCCCTTGCCGGGCGTGACGCCGCCCACCAGTTTGGTTCCGTAAAGCATGCTCTGCTCGGCATGAAACTGGCCTTCCCGTCCGGTGATGCCCTGGACGATCAATCTCGTATTTTCATCGACTAGAATGCTCATTGGATCGATTTCACCGCTTTTTGTGCTGCGTCTTTCATTCCATTGCCCACGACGAAAGAGAGGCCGGACTCTTCCAGAATCTTGTGCCCTTCCTCCATGTTGGTGCCTTCCATGCGGACAACGATGGGGACTTGAACGTTGAGTTTTTTCGCCGCCGCCACCACGCCGCGCGCCAGAATGTCGCACCGCAGGATGCCGCCGAAAATATTGATGAAAATCGCTTTCACGTTTTCGTCGGAAAGCAGGATGCGGAAACCGTTTTCGATCATCTCCTCGTTGGCGCCGCCGCCCACGTCGAGAAAGTTCGCCGGTTCGCCGCCCGAATGCTTGATGATGTCCATCGTCGCCATCGCCAGGCCGGCGCCGTTCACCATGCAGCCGATGTTGCCGTCGAGCTTGATGTAGTTGAGGTGAAACTTCGAGGCCTCCACCTCAAGCGGCGCTTCTTCGTCGAGATCCCGGTAGGCCGCCGTTTCCTTGTGCCGGTAGAGCGCGTTGTCGTCGATGCTCACCTTGGCGTCCAGCGCCAGCACGCGGTCCTCGGAAGTGACCACCAGCGGGTTGATCTCCAGCATGTCGCAGTCTTCCTTAACGAACGCTTCGTACAGGTTGATGATGAACGGAACCATCTTTTTGAACGCGTCGCCTTCCAGATTGAGCGCGAAGGCGATCTTGCGCGCCAGGTAGGGCTTGACCCCGACGACCGGATCGACGATTTCCTTGTGGATCTTCTCCGGCGTCTCCGCCGCCACTTCCTCGATCTCCATGCCGCCCGCTTCGCTGGCCATGATCAGCACCCGGCTCGACTCGCGGTCGATGAGGATGCCGAGATACAGTTCCTTGGCGATGTCCATTCCCTCTTCGATCAGGACTTTTTTCACCAGCCGGCCTTCCGGCCCGGTCTGCGGCGTCACCAGCGTCATGCCGATGATGCTTTCCGCGTGCGTCCGCGCTTCTTCCGGGCTTTTGGCGAGTTTCACCCCGCCGCCTTTGCCGCGTCCGCCCGCGTGGATCTGCGCCTTGACCACCGTCACCGGCGTGCCCAGCTTGCTCGCCGCGTCGGGCGCCTGCGCCGGATCGTCCACCAGGATTCCCGTCGGCACCGGGACATTGTATTTCGCCAGGATTTCCTTCGCCTGGTACTCGTGAATTTTCATCGCACTTGCTTTAAGGGAATGGGTTTGCGGGATAAAAGAGAACCGTTTTTATCACAGCTCCCATACCTTGTCAAAGCAAATTGGCAAAAAATCCCCGTGGTTTCAACGGGATTGCCGGTTCTAAGGTGAAACGGAACGGATCGCGCAGGAAGGGAAAAAGAAGGTTGCGGGAAGAAAGGGAAACCCCGCGCGTGCGGGAGTAAGGATCAGATTTTAGAAGCGATGCTTCTTTGCGGAGCGGGCCGCACCGGTGCGCCATTGGATGCCTGCGCCTCGTTGAACAATTGCGTCCAGCCGTCGAGCAGCGGGTCGAGCACCTTGATGATCGATTCCAGTGCCTTGCGGTCGGACTTGATGTTCGCCAGCGTCAGTTGGTTGAGGATGAACTGATACAGGCTTTCCAGCCGCACCGCCACATCGCCGCCTTTTTTGAGGTCGAGCGACACCGAAAGTTCGTTGATGATGTCGTGGGTTTTTTGAATGTACAGGCTCTTCGCGGAGATGTCGCCCCTGTCCAGAGCGTCGATGGCCATGTACGTGAACTTTTTGGCTCCCTCGTACATCATGATGATCAGTTTGCCCTGACTGGAGGTGGAAACCTGGTTCTGCTTGTAGGCCTGGTAGTGCTTGGAGGGGACCATGAAACGAAAATCTCCTATGAGTTCAGGGTGAGATCAGCCGGAGTTCTGAAACAGATTCTGAACGCCCGCGAGGGCCTGGGTGAACGCGTCCCGTTGGGTGTTCAGCTCCCCGATGAGAATTTCCAGATTGGTGAAGCGCAGTCTGAGATCCTCTTCAAACACGGTCAGCCTGTCTTCGAGATCAAGGATGGTGTTGTCGAAATCCTTGATGGTTTCCGTGATGGTGTCGATTTCCGCGGAAAGCGGTCCGTTGAGGGAGGTGTCCACCAGGTTGTCGAGCACCCGGTTGATGGTCTCCGCCACGCCGATGGAAAGCGTGATGGTGCCGTAGTCCCCGTCGTTGAGGTTGCCGATTCTGAAGTTGAGGCCTTCCGCATCGGTCCCTTCCGCGCCCGCGAAAAAATTGCCCGCGCCGACGGCGTCCGTGTAGTCGTTCTGGCCCGAGGGGCTCAGCTGCGGGACACCGCCTGAAACCCGCAAATCATAAGTGCCGGGAACCGTGTTCTTGGTGAAGCCGACGAACGTGACGTTGTTGTTGCTCGTGGTCCCCTTGCTGGAGAAAAGCTGACTGACATTGGAAATATCCGTGGTCAGGGCGTCGGTCAGAACGGAATCATCGATCGAAAGCGTTCCGTCGCTTTGCGTGCGGATGCCGATCTGGGAAAGAAACGTGAACGTGCCGTCGACTCCGGCGACCTGGCCACTCACTGTGTTGCGAAGCGATTGCTGCAGATTCTGGACAGTAAAATTACCAAATAAAACGCCCGTCGTAAAGGAGTCCGGATCCAAAAACTGCTGTTCGTTGAGAAAAAGTGTGAGGTCGTTGTAGCCGTTCACGAAATCATTGATCTTTTCCTTGATGGCTTCCTGATCCGAGGACAGCGTGATGGTGCCGGAACCGGCGGACTTGAGGTTGAGCACCGCCCCGTTGATCACATCGGTCACCGTGTTGTTGGACTTGGTGACCGACACGCCGTCCACAACCAGACTGGCGTTCTGCGCCGACTGCGTTTCCGTGAACGCCAGCACCTCCTGCGTGCCGCCGCCGATGAAACCCTGCTTGAGCGAGACCGATACGCTGTTGTCCGCGCCGGTCTTGGTGCCGGAGACCAGAAGCTTGACCGGGTTGGTGGCGCTGCCGTCGTTTAAAAACGAAGCCGAAACGTCCGCGCCGGAATTGTTGATCGCCAGACGCAGTCCGTCGAGCGTGTTGTTGGAGGAATCGACGGTGACCGTCGTCGTGGTGGAGCCGACGGTGATTTCCAGGATGCCCTGCGGAACCGTGGACGTGGTTTCGGCGAAGCCTTCCGAGATCAGCTTGCTTTCCCGCGCCAGCTGGTTGACCGTCAGCGAAAACGTGCCCGAGGCCGCCTGGCTCGTCGTGTCGAGCGTGACCACCTGGTTGGTGTCCGTGGCGCTGTTGTTGGAAAAATCCCCGCGCGTGGACAAAAAGCGCGCTTCCGTGTTGAGCGTGGTGACCACGCTTTTGAAGGTCTGCAGCCGGGACTGCAGCTCCTGGAAGGAGGCCAGTTTCTGGTTCTCGATCTCCTTTTTCGCCTCCACCAGGTCGATCGGACGCCGCTGCAGCGCGATCAGGCTGCTGATCAACGACGCGGTGTCGAGCCCTGAATTGAGACCGGAAATCGCGGATTCGGCCATGGGAACCCTTCGCCTCTCAAACCAAATTGGAATTCATACCTTACCAGGAAAGATTAACGGCCTAACAAATTGTAAACTTTAGATTTTTAATCATTTTTCACGCAAACGCCTGATTTTGGGTCCGTACCCGGATTTTCCGGGATTGTGCACGCAAACCATTGAATATGAACCGGTTATTAAAAAGGGGTTGATTCCGGCAGGAGGGGTGATAAAGTACCGGCATAGCGAATTTCCTTGAATTTTGGGCGGAAAATGACAGATCAGCTCGATTTATTCGGCGAACCCCAGGTAGAAACGGCCCCTGCCGCGAAAACCACGGATTCCCCGTGGCGCATCCAGTATTTCGACCTGGAAACCCAGAAGAGCGCCGACGAGGTGGGCGGCTGGGGCAACATCCACAAAATGCTCATATCCGTGGGCGTCGTCTGGGACAGCATCGACGGCAAATACCACACCTACCTGGAATCGGATGTGGAGCAAGGCAAGCTGGTCGAAAAGCTCAAAACCGCCGATCTCGTCGTCGGCTTCAACGTCAAGGGATTCGACTACACCGTCCTGCAGCATTACTCCAAGGATTTCGACCTCGAGGAGATCCCCACCTTCGACATGCTGGACGACGTCAAGAGCAAGCTCAACCACCGGTTGAGTCTCAACCACCTGGCGCACCACACCTTAGGCTCGGAAAAATCCGCCGACGGTCTCATCGCCCTGCAATGGTTCAAGGAAGGCAAGATCGACCAGATCGTCGAGTACTGCATCAAGGACGTGGAGATCACCCGCGACCTGTTCCTGTTCGGCCAGAAAGAGGGCTACGTCAACTACGAGACCCGCTCCGGCGAACGCAGACGCCTGTCCGTGAACTGGAACGCCGACGACCTCATCAAGCCTCTTTCGTAATCCTGCCCAACCAGGGTTCAGAGTGGAAACTGAAGTTCCTGTTCTCGCAGTTTTTTATTTTTTAGCTTTATCAGACGAATTCAGATCGGAAGATCGAGCGTAAATTCTCGTAAGAGAAATTTTATTCTCCCTCCAGGGGAGAGGAGGTTGATCGCTCGTCGAGTAAAGCTCAGATTGCGTTCCCGGCTTCATGGAAGATATGGGGTGTTCTTCAGCTCTGCGCTAGGATGCGGACTTTCAGCATGCAGTCGTTGACTCCATTTCCCCGTATCGCTGGTTCGTTTGAGCATACATCGGATTTGATGTTCCTCGGTTCTGCCTCAGCGTTGAGAAGGATGCGGTGTTTCCGGGCGCATTGCACTGCGCTGTGCTGGGTGCACCTCAGGGGAGGGACGGCTCCCCAAACGCTTCAGCCCGGAATCGATCCAGGCGGTGAACAGCGGGAAGAAGAAAACCGCAGGAACCAGGACGTACAGAGCTTTGACCACGGCGCCGAAGGGAATGTAGCGCGAATCGAATACCAGCCCGGCCGCAAACGGCAGCGCGCGGAACAGGAACAGAAATCCACAGTACCAGGCGAGGTAGGTCGCCGGGTTCCAGAGCAGAAACAGCCGCAGCGCTTTGAGATCCGCCCAGGTCCTGCCGCGGACCGTCAACAGCAGATAAGGCCGGTTGCCCTTCGCGTTCGGGTTGTGCGGAAACGGCCGCCAGCAAAAGCGGCGGTCCCAATCGATTAAGCGGGAAATGCTTTGCAGCGTGCGGCTCACCGCGTGGCCGGGATCGTACGAGATGTTGATCGCCCCTTTGGGCCATTTGAAAAACGCGAGATAAGAAGCAACGGCAACCGGAAAAAAATACGCGAACAGGCCCTGCAGGTTGGCGGTTTCGATCGTGAACAGCATGATCGACGTGTGCAGGGCGATCCCCAGCCACACGCTCACGACATAAAATCGCGGGATCAGAAACCCGAGCGCGATGCTGAACTCCAGAAAGATCGTGGTCCAGCTCATCAGCCTGGACAGCAGCATCGGCGGGAAATACGAAGCCGCCAGCATGTAGGGAGCGTGGTTCAAACGCTCGTGCGTCCAGTATTCGAAAAACCGTCCGTCGAGCCAGTCCGGATCGAGGACCTTGTTCAGCCCGGCGCCGAAATACACGACCGCGATTTGCAGCCGCAATAGCGCCAGCGTGTGCTTCCCCGTGTGCAGGCCGATCAGGATCAACAGGAACGAGGCCAGCACGCTGTGGTTGCGGTACTCGATCCGGCCCGCCAGTATGGCGAGCAACACGGCGAGGCCCACCAGCAGGCAGCCCGTCCGCACCGAGCGGTTGAACAGCACACAGAGCACGCCGAAAAAAAACGCCGCGTGCAGGATCAGCGGAAACGCTTCGAACGACCGCAGCGCATCGAACGCGGGAACGAGAGGCAGGAAGGGAACCTTGAAGTGCCGCCATTCCGAGAACAGAAGCAGGCACAGGATGATCAGCCTGGCCATCAAGCAGAAGGTTGCCGGGCAGCGCCGTGCCCGTGACGCGCAGCGGGCTCACGTCGGATCCCGCCCAACGTTTCAATGTGCGCGCCAGTGCCATGCCCGCTCCTTTCTGCCGTTGACGGTGTAGCTGAGTTTCACCGCGGCGCGATCGGCCGCGCCGTAGGTTTCCTCGTACTGCTGAACGATTTTTATGATGTGCGCGATGGCGCGGTTGTCCGATCCCTGTTGCGGGATGCGGTAGCGCGCCTCGATTTCATCGGCTGTGAGCGCCCGGTCCGGCATCACCACCTGGATGGCATACCGGCTCTGCGAGTCGAACGGCGCCCAGCAGAAAAACCGCTCCGGCACAAAGCGGGCGTAGCCGATCATGCCGAGCTGAAACAGCAGCAGTCCCGCCGCGATCCCGATTTTCAGTCTGCTTCCCATGCGATCCACAGCATTCCATCCATGCAGGTTCGATTGCGCCCGTCCGGCCGGAGAGCGGCATTACTATCTATACGGGCTTCACCGTCACTTGAGAAAACGGGATTCCAGGTCCGGCGTCGGCATCCGGCAGGAATCCAGCTTGCCGAAACGGGCATACCGTCTCGCCGCGACCCAGCGGTACACCCGGTCCCTGAGCCCTTGAGGCACGAGGGAGAACAGGGACAAAAGCGGCCACGGTTTTTTGAGGCGCTTCAGGGTTTTCAGGATGGAGGTGGAATAAAGGTAGGGTGTGCCGTTGTCGATGAGCACGATGCTGTCGAGGAAGTCTTCCGCAAGTCCGGCTTGGCGCAATACGCGCCGGCCCGCCTCCGATTGCAGCGCCGCGAAGCGGAAGTGTTTGTCCGGATCGCGGTCGATCACGAAGTGGACCCAGCCGTTGCACAGGTTGCACACGCCGTCGAACAGGATGACACCGTCCTGGTCAACCGGTGCGCCCGGCTGCGCTTGCTGGAACTCGTTTTCCTGGGCTTTCTGGATCACGCTCAAACCCCGGCCTTGTGGGTGGGACAACGGACGCTTTTCCTGAACCATCCCGATTCAGCCTGAAGCGGCTCATCGTTCAGTGTAGTCGGGATATGTCAAGAGCGGGTCAACGCAATGTGGCGATTGCGTCGCAAAAAATAGGCGGAGAGCGAATTTGAATGCAATTGTATTTTCAAAACCTATATTTGCTGCGTTTCGGTAGGTTGGAGAGATGGTTTTTGATCTCAGTCGTCTTTCCGATAATTCACAAAAATATCTCTTTCATTTTTGTTGGGATAATATTTCTTTTTGTATTCGAGTTCATAGAAAATCGTTCCATGAATTCCATGAGCGTTCTTTTTGTCCATCCAGTTTTTCCAGACTTTCTCCATTATTTTACCCGCTTTTTCTTCTCCAACTCTGTCGATAAAATCGTCTATGAATTCGATGTCCCTGCCTTCAGGAAAAATCAAATCAAAATCCGCATCATCGATGGCAAATAAGTCATAGGTGCAGTTTTCCGCTCCGTCGATAACCTGAATATTCTTCATGTATTCATGGAGTGCCGCCTTGTTCGCGGTTTAGGGTGAGGTCTTTTTGCGGTGAGCCGCCCTCTCACGCCTTCACGGTCTCGATGAGCTTTTCGATGATGTCGGCGGGCTTCACGTTTTCCGCCTCCGCCTTGAAGTTGAGGATGAGGCGGTGCTCCAGCACCTGCCGCGCCACGCTGCGCACGTCCTCGACGGTGATGCTGACACGGTTGTCCATCAGCGCCCGCGCCTTGGCCCCCAGGATCAGGTACTGCGACGCGCGCGGCCCGGCACCCCAGTCGATCCATTCCTCGATGAACCCCGGCGCGCCGCCGTTCTGGTTCGGCCGCGTGCTCTGCACCAGCTCCACCGCGTAATGCGCGACGTGCTCGGACACCGGCACGCGCGGCACCAGACTCTGCAGCTCCTGCACGCGCTCGGCGTTCAGCACCACTTCCAGATCCGGCTGCTGCCCGGAGGTCGTGGACATGGCGATGTCCACTTCCTGGTCCTTGGTCGGGTAGGACACGTTGATGATGAACATGAAGCGGTCGAGCTGCGCTTCCGGCAGGGGATAGGTGCCTTCGTGCTCGATCGGGTTCTGCGTGGCGAACACCATGAAAGGCTGATCCAGCGCATAGGTGTTGCCGCCCACCGTCACCTGCTGCTCCTGCATCGCCTGCAACAGAGCCGCCTGCGTCTTCGGCGGCGTGCGGTTGATCTCGTCCGCCAGGATGATGTTGGCGAAGATCGGGCCCTTGATGAACTGGAACGAACGCTTGCCCGTCGCCGGTTCCTCATGCAGGATGTCCGTCCCCGTGATGTCCGAGGGCATCAGGTCCGGCGTGAACTGGATGCGGCTGAACTTGAGGTTGAGCACCTGCGCCACCGTGCTGACCAGGAGCGTCTTCGCCAGGCCCGGCACGCCCACGAACAGGCAGTGCCCCTTCGAGTACAGGGCGACCAGCAGGTCCTCGATCACCTGATCCTGGCCCACGATCACCTTGCGGATCTCGCGCACCACCTTGTCTTTCGCATCCAGCAGTTCTTTCGCTAATTCCAGATCGTCCATGAAAACGTTCCTGTCGGTTGATTTTGAATGGCGCCCGTCCCGCTCACTCGATGAATTTGTACAGGCTCTCCTGCAGTTTTTTCTCCTCCGGCATGTCGAGCGCTTCGTACAGGTCGATCAGCCGGATATGCACGAACGGATTGAACGGATTGATACGCACGGCCCGCTGAAAATAAGTCAGCGCCTTTTTGTGCTGGCCGGTGGTGAAGTACAGTTCGGCCAGATTGACCAGAGTCGTGTGAAAATCCGGGTAATGCTCCAGCGTGGTTTTCAGGTAGGATTCCGCCCGCTCGTTGTCCTTGAGGATCATATAGGTCCCGGCCAGTTTGTTGTACAGGATCGGCGAACGCTCTTCCGATTCCTTGAAGGCCTTTTCGTATTCCACGATCGCCGCCTTGAACTCGTTGCGGGATTTCAGGATATCCCCCAGGAAGGTGAGGTCCTGCGAACGGCTTTTGCCCACCTCGCGGTACGCCTTCTTATCCTCATCCATGCCGCGGGCTTTCTTGAAGCGTTTCTCCAGTGTCTTCAATCCCGGAATGGTTTTGAGCTTCTTGGCCCGAACGGACTCTTTCCACTGCGTCTGAAACGTATCCAGGTCCATGCCCAGTCTGTGCTGCAGCGAAGATTCGAATTCCTGTCCCGCCGCCAGGTCGGAAAGCAGAAGCGGCAGGGTTTCCTGTCCGCGCAGCTCGACCAGAAAGTCGATCATCGAGGCCACTTCCGCGTAGGCCAGCTGCACGTCCTCCTGCGTCTTGAGCTTGGCGAGCGAAGGCATCATGCTGTCCAGTGAAATGAGGTAATCGTTCTTGAGGCCGGTCCCCAGCACCGTTTCCATGAGCGGGGTGAGAAAATCCCTGCCCTTGCGCCAGCGGTTCTCGAAGTATTTGGCGATGCCCTCGTGCATCCACAGCGGCAGGTTGTTGCGGCTTTTCTTGGTCAGAAGATAATGGATGTATTCGTGGCTCAGCGTGTCCAGCCAGTTGTAGCCGCGCACCAGAGACGCCGGGGAGATCAGCATCAGCCGGTTGTACTTGCACAGCGCGACGGTGCCCGAGGTGATGATGTCCTTGCGCGTCAGAGGCGACACCTGCGACAGCGGCTCCCGGTCCGGGTAGATCTCGACCCGTACTTTTTCCTCGGGATAATAATCCAGCAGTTCACCGAGAACCTGGTACGACGCCTCCAGCGCTTCCTCGGCGTAATGCACCAGGATTTCATCCGGACCCTTGACGAACTTGAAGATGAAATGCTCCGACTCCCGCGTCACGAACGGCTGCGCCGCCTGGCGCGTTTCGTTCACCAGCGACTTGAACTCGCGCACCACATCGCGGGTGCTGTCCACCCGCTTGAGCAGCTTCCAGGCGTAATCGTAATTGCCCTTGAAAAACTCCACCCGCGCCTGCAGAAAATGCACGTCGCCGGATTTGGGATTGGCTTTCATGAGCTTCTGCGCGTACGCGTCCGCTTCCTGGATGCGCCAGTCCTCGACCAGCCGGTGGCCTTCGTAGATCGCTTCCGGCGTGACCTCGGCCGCCCGCGCCAGCGGTACGGCGGCGATGAGGACGGCGAGCAACAGCCCGGTCGTGAGTGCCTGCGCGGACCGCGTCATTTCACCAGCTCCTTGTAGTATTCCATCACCAGCCGTTCGTAACTTTTCGGCGTGTTCTTCTTCATGGCCTTGAGGATTTCATCGCGGAACTCGCTCGGCACCCGGTACTGATCCTCCGAAGGCAGGTTGACTTTTTCCTTCTGCATGCGCGCCGATCCGCCGCGCCTGGGGTCGCGCGCCCGGCCGGTGCCGAATTTGAGCGGCGTGGAGCGGGCGGAGCGCTGCGACATCTGCCGGTTCGATTCCTTGATCTCCTGCAGCATCTCGCGGGCCTCGCCCAGTTCCCTGAGAGCCCGGTTTTCCGCCTCGATGCTGCGCTGCACGTGGTGCTTGCCGAGGTTCGTTTCCGCCTGCTGCATGTAGCGTCCCGTGCGCGCCATCTTGGCGGAAAGCTCCGGCGTGATCATGGGGTTTTCGCGGTTGATCTGGCCGAACTGCTGCGACAGCCGGTCCGCCGACTGCTGCATTTCCTTTTCCTGGCCCGCCATTTTTTCCAGCTCCTGTTTGTCCTTTTCCGACAGCAGCGACTGGTCGCTGTCGCGGATCATGCGCATCAGCGAACCCAGTTTCTTGGAGATCTCGCTGTTGAGCCGGGTCACTTCCTTGAGATCCTGGCTCAGCCTGTCCTGCAAATCCACGCGCTGGTTGGGGATGGTGCGGATGGAGTTCTGCCACTGAAACACCTCCGGATAGGTGCTCTTGAACAGATTGTTGAATTCGTTCAGATCGAACAGGTCCGCCATCTCATCGAGCGCCTGATATTTGCCCTGCAGCTCGGGCAGCGCCGTCTGGAACTTCTGGAACACGTCCACCCTGAGCGCGTCCATCTCCGACGTCAGCCGGGAGAGTTCCCGCCGCTGCTGATTCAGCGCCTTGAAGTTTTTGTCCAGATCCTCATCGAGGCTGGAATCGACCGTTTTCTGGCTCAACTCCTGGATCTTCTGGCTCACGCTCATTTCCTGATCCATCAGCCGGCTCAGCGCCTGCATGGTGGGGTGGTTGTTCAGGTAGGCGTCGTCTTCGTTGAAGATCGACTGGATGGCCTGGATGTCTTTTTTGAGTTCCTCGAACAGGTTTTTGAGCGCGCTCTCAAAGTTCTGCGTCTGCGCTTCGCGCAGTTTCTGGTTGATGTCCGTGGTCTGCTCCAACAGTTTTTTCTGCTCTTCCTCAAGCCGCAGGATCTCCTGCATCGCGTCTTCCAGCTTCTGCATCAGCTCCATGTCCACCAGCTCGTCCATGTCCGAGCGCGCCTGATCGAGCTGGTTGGCGAGGGTCTGCAGGTCTTCCATGGTCTTTTGCAGCTCTTCCAGCGCCTCGTCCATTTTGCCCCGGTTCGCAAGGTCCATGATGCGGTCCAGCGAGGCGGAGAACTGCTCGAGGTTCAGGCTCTCGAACGCATTGGCGTTGAGAAACTCGTCCGGCATCGCCTGCGTCTGGCGCGCCAGCTGTTCCATGATCTTCTGCATGGTCTGCTTGATCTGCTCGACCTTCGCCTTGATCTCCGCCGGCATCTTCGGCGCCTGCTTGTCGCGGAGCTTTTCGAATTCCTCGCTCAGCGACTGGGTCAGCTCGTTGAGCTGGTTTTCCAGATCCATCACCTGATCCAGCTTCTGCCGGTTGGTCATGCGGATCAGGAACAGCACGTCCGTTTCCAGATGCGAGACCAGCCTGTCGTTGAGCGTCTCCACCGCGAACACGCTGTACCCCACGGGCGTGGTCTTCATCACCGTGTTTTGAATCTGGTTGATCATGACGATCTGCTGATCGCGGATGCGGGTGAGCCCGGAAATGACGTTTTTGAGAAAATCGAAATACGGCCGCGGAAAATATTCCAGCGTCTTGGCCCGCTCCTCGATCCTCTGGGCCAGCCCGATGATCTCAATGAGCGCGTCGGCGCTGCCCACGAAATGGTTTTTCCAGTGCATCGCGTCCTTGGGCGCACCCTTGACGAAATCGCTGCCGGCCACCAGGCTCACCGCCAGCTGGGCGATGAGTTTTTCCGTCAGTTCCTCCTGCAGCAGGATCAGATCCTCCCGCTCCTTGCGCGAGTCGAAGATCGTGAAGCTGAAGGTTTCCGACTGGCCCACGTTGGGACCGAGCACGTTGTCGTTGTCCTTCGATTCCAGGTAATACTGCACCTCGTCGCCCGGCCCGAATTCCAGCGTTCCCAGGTTCCAGGAATAGCTGCCCTTGACCGATGTTTCCCCGTCCTTCAGCCGCTTGACCGGGATGGCGGCGGGGTTGCCGTTGATGATGGCGACCAGTTCGATTTCCTCAATGCCGTAATCGTCCTGCACCTCATAGAACAGCTCCACCTTGGAGTTGGCGTAGTACACCGGCTTGGGATTGGCGATGAACAGCGTGACACTGGGCGGACCGTCCTTTTCCAGGGAGATTTCATATTTTTTGGCGAGCAGGTGGCGTTCGCCGGAGGCGTCCTTGACCTGAAACTGGTAGAACCCCGGTTCCTTGATCAGCACCTGCGACTTGAGCCGGCCCGCATCCTGCACCTGCATGGTGAAATGATCCCTGCCGTTCAGCACCAGTTCCGCCCCCGCCACCTTAGGCACCGCCGTCGCCTCCACCTGCACCTCGGTCCCCGGCAGCACGAAGACGCTGCCGTCCGCCGGATCGATCACTTTTCGTTGCTTGCGGGAGTAGGCGGGATAGTGATAGGTGAGGCGCAGATCCTGAACCTTTGGGACCACCGCCTCCGCTTTGGCGGGTTCCCGGGTTTTTTCCACAACCTCCGGCACCGCCGCGGTCTGGGGAACGGGCGGCGTCATCCAGTTTTGGTATCCCCGGGAAAGAAAATTCGGCAGCACAAAAACCGCCAGCAGCAGAGCCAGCGCGGTTCCGAAAAACACGTTGCGGCTTTTCTCGCTGTCCGCATCGTCCACCACCGATTCGGGTTTGATCTTCTCGATCAGCCCCTGCGTGCGCCGAAGCTGCTCCTGGATCAGCGGAAAGGAAACCTGCGCCTCGCGCATCGGGTCCGAGAGCTGGCGGAGAAGCTGCGAGGCGTTGATGAGCGCGTTGTTGAGGCCCGGATGCTTCGCTTCCGTGAGCAGCGCCGCGTCGTCCAGCGAGAAAAACGCGTACGCGGCTTTAAAAAACGTCCGGTATAACGTGAACCCGATGGCGGCCGCCGCCAGGATCAAAAGCGGCAGCTTGAACGTCTCCAGATGAGGGACGTTGAAATAGGCGAGCAGATTGCCAGCCAGATAGACCCCGCCCGTCACCGCAAGCAGGCAGTAAACCCCCTTGAGGGCGAGATTCCCCGACCGGATCTGCTGGATCCGCCGGAGAAAATTTTCGATTGCAGAGTAGGATTCCATCAAGCGGCTCGGAAAACGACACTCTCATTGTAGTACATTCAAAACCAAATCCCAACACCCTCGCCGGGTGCCGGGGCATCGCCGTAGAGATCCTGAAAGTAAGGAGTTACAAAGCCCCGCGGGCCGTTTCACCCGGACTGTGGAGTGGCACAGCCCGAATTCAGTCCCGAACCGGCGTCAGGCGTTCGCGTCGCCCTTGTTGTCTTTCTTTTTAAACTGGTCGAACAGGTCCATCGGTATCGGCACGAACGTCATCGTGCTGCGCTCGGTGGACATGTCCAGCATCGTCTGCAGGAACCTGAGCTGCAGCGCCGGCGGATGCGCGCCGATGCGGTCCGCCGCTTCGCTGATCTTCTCCGCCGCTTCGTATTCGCCCTGCGCGTTGATCACCTTGGCGCGCCGTTCCCGCTCCGCTTCCGCCTGCTTGGCGAGCGCCCGCTGCATCTCCTGCGGCAGGTCGACGTTTTTCACCTCCACATTGGCGACCTTGACGCCCCAGGGCTCGGTCTGCTCGTCGATCACTTTTTGCAGATGGACGTTGATTTCATCCCGGCGCGACAGCAGATCGTCGAGCTGGCTCTGTCCCAGAATGCTGCGCAGCGTCGTCTGCGACAGCTGCGAGGTGGCGTACAGATAGTCCTCCACTTCGATGATGGCGCTCCGGGGATCGATCACCCTAAAATACACCACCGCGTTCACCTTCACCGTCACGTTGTCGCTGGTGATGATGTCCTGAGGCGGAACGTCCATGACCACCGTCCTGAGGCTCACCTTCACCATTTTCTGCAGGAAAGGGATGACGAGGATGAGGCCCGGCCCCTTCACTTTCCAGAATTTACCCAGAAGAAAGATCACGCCCCTCTCGTACTCGCGCAGGATCTTGAAGGCGCTGAAGAGCAGAACGCCCAGAAGAATCAACAATGTCAATAGACCTTCCATAAGCCCTCTCCTTTAGAATGGTTCCGGAATGAACGCTACCATCATAGCAGGTTTTATTTTTTCCATGCTAAAATAAGGGGCGCCAGGAAATCCGCATTGGGAGGATGAAATGCCATGAAATTCCTCGCTTTAGGGGTGAGCTGCCTGCTCGTCTGCGCCGCCGCGGCCAAACCGGCAGCGGCCGAAAACCGGCCGCTGCACATAGCGACCGAAAGCCAGGTCGCCGAAGACGGCACCGTGCACGTGTTTCTCACCCTGGAAAACCGCAGCGGCAAAACGCTGTACAAAGTGCACCCGATGATCCACTTTCACCACACCATGGCCATGCTGCCCATGCTCAGCAAACTGGACCCCGGCCAGCAGATCACGCTTAAAAATTCCGACCACCCTCCGGTGCTGCGCGTTGGCCGCTACCCGCTGGTGGCGATGGTGCAGTACCGCAATGCGCCGGACAGCAAATCGCCGGTGAACCGGCTCCACACCGATTCGTTCTATTACCGTGAAGCGGTCGAATCCGAGGTGGCGGGCAGGATAGAAACCGTGCAGGAAAGCGGCGAGACCCGGCTCAAGATCTGGATCGAAAACCAGTCCCCGGCGCTCAAGAACGTGCGGCTGATGCTGCTGTTGCCGCCAGGCCTGATCGCCGAGACCTTCAAGGGCATGGTCGGCTTCACCCTGCGCGGCGGCCAGCAGAAGCTGTTCGAAGTGCCGGTGGAACGCACCGTCGCCAGCGCCCAGGTCAACTACCCCGTGCACCTGATGATCGAGTACGCCGAGATGCTCAAGCACTACACCGGCGAAGTGAAGGGAGAACTGAACTTCAAGCCTGTCCTCAGCGCCGCCTACCTCGCGCCGCACCTGATCGTGCTCAGCCTCATGTCCGTCGCGCTCTATTTCGCGTATAGAAAGTGGGGTGGGAAGATCAATTTCAGAAGGTGAGGGAAATTCCTTTTTTGGTTTAAGTCTCCTCTCCCCTGGAGGGAGGCCAAGCGAAGCTTGGCACCCGCTTATCAAAAACACTGAAGGTGGCTTGAGGACTGAGGTGAGGGGGGCTTTGCGTCTTGGCGTCTTTGCGCGAGAATTGAGCTTTATTAAAGTTTAAAGAGAATCCCGCCTTTATCCCGTCAATCCTGTCTCAGTTTTTTCTTTCAGGTCTTTCGCAGAGTCCTGCGAGCCGGGTCTAATCCCGCTTGGAGCGGAAATTTTTGGCGAGGGTGACGGCGAGGGTGAACCAGCCGATCATGAAGCAGAGGCCGCCGAAGGGGGTGACGGGACCGAAGAAGCGCGGTCCGTCGAAGGCGAGGGCGTACAGGCTGCCGGAAAAAAGCAGGATGCCCAGGGTGAAGAACAGGCCGACTTTTTTCAGCGCCCGGTGTCCGCGGTCTCCCAGCAGGAGGGAAAGCACACCCACCAGAACGAGAGCGACCGCGTGGTAAGCCAGGTAGTCGGTGGCGGTGTGGAAGGTGGCGAGCTTGGTTTCGGTGAGGCGGTCCTTGAGGGAATGCGCGCCGAAGGCCCCGAGCATCACGCTCAGCCCGCCGAAGATCGCGCCGAGCGAGACCCAGCCGATGCCGCGCGCCTTGGGAACCGGGGTGAGGGGCTCTGCGTCGGGATTCATGGAACCTCCTTGCGGGGACTCCGCTCCGGGAACGCTCATCCGACCATATTGTAGCGCCGGGCGCGGTAGTCCACGCCGAACTCTTTTTTGACGATGTCTTCGCAGACGGCTTCGTCCACGCCGTCCTGCTGGGTCACGATCGTGGCCTGCACTTTCGGGATATGCTTCTTGGCCTCTTCGATGAACTCCTTGATCTTCTCGTAGATGCCGTTGCGGAGACCCGGCAGCGGCTTGCAGACTTCATCGTAGGTTTCACCCGTATCGGTGTTGAGGCTCACCGACACCTCGTCCACCAGCCCGGCCAGTTCCGGCAGGATGTTGCGCTTGTTGATGACGTTGCCGTGGCCGTTGGTGTTGAGCCGCACCCGGCCGCCGGCGTCCTTGATCTTTTTCGCCACTTCCTTGATGACATCCAGCCTGAGCGTCGGTTCGCCGTAACCGCAGAACACCACTTCCTCGTAGTTCTTCGGGTCGTCGATCGCCGCCCACACTTCCTCTGCGGACGGTTCGCGGTCGAGCTTGAGGTTGTAGCCCTGCACCACCGGCCGGGTGAGCCGCGTGCAGAACACGCAATCGTTGGTGCACCGCGTCGTCAGGTTGAGGTACAGCGAGTTGCGGATCTGGTACGACACCGTGCCCATCGGGGCGTTTTTGCCGATACCGAACAGCTCGAAAAAGTTGAGTTCCATCGTGCGCTGCACGTCCTCCACCCGCAGGCCGCGGACCTCCGCCAGGTGCTCGGTGGTGAAATTCACGTACGCCGGCTCGTTGCGCTTGCCGCGCTTGGGCACCGGGGCGAGGTAGGGGCAGTCGGTTTCCGCGAACAGGCGGTCGGCGGGGATGATCTTCGCCACCTCGCGCAACTCGCCGGATTTCTTGAACGTCACCGATCCGGAAAACGAAATGTAGAAGCCGCGCGCCAGCGCCGCTTCCGCCAGTTCCTGATCGCCCGAAAAGCAATGGAAGATGCCCGAACGGGCCTTGTCGTTCATCGGGTAGAACTCGGACATGATGGCGATCATGTCCTCCTTGGCGTCGCGGCAGTGCACGATGATGGGCTTGTCCAGCTCCTTCGCCAGCTGCATCTGCCTGCGCAGGTGCTCCCGCTGCAGATCCTGTGGCGAATAGTTCTTGAAAAAATCCAGCCCGATCTCACCCACCGCGACCATCTTGGGATGCGCCAGAAGCCGCCTAAGGTCGTCGTAGGTGGTGCCGTTGATTTCCTTGACGTCGTGCGGATGCACCCCCGCCGTGGCGTAGATGAAGGCGTGGCGCTCGGCCAGCTCCAGCGAGCGCACGCTGCTTTCCACGTCGCAGCCGATGTTGAGGATGTAATCCACCCCCTGTTCGCGGGCGCGCTCGATCACCGCCTGCCGGTCTTCGTCGAAGGCGTCCATGTCCAGATGGGCGTGCGTGTCGATGCTCATTTGACGCGGACTCCTTTCGGCGGCTCCTCGGCGAACCCGGCGAGGATGATCTTGTCGCTGTCGCTCGCCGCCAGCACCATGCCCTGCGACTCGATGCCCATCAGTTTCGCCGGTTTGAGATTGGCCACCAGGATGATGGTCTTGCCCACCAGGTCCTGCGGCTCGTAGGCCTCGGCGATGCCCGCGACGACCTGCCGCGTTTCCGTGCCGATGTCCACCCTGAGCTTGACCAGCTTCTTCGATTTTTTCACCTTCTCCGCTTCCAGTATGGTGCCGGTGCGCAGGTCGATCTTCATGAAGTCGTCGATCGAGATGCGGCCGTCCTTCTCCGCCTGTTCCTTGGCGGGCGGCTGTGGTTTCTTATCTTCTTCCGCGCCCGCGGCCGCCAGCAGCTTGGCCGCCTGCTTGTCGTCGATCCTCGGGAACAGCTGCGCGCCCGGTTTCGTCGGCTTTCCGGCTTTGAGTCCGCCCCAGGCGTCCACCGACGCCATGCCCTGATCCTCGATGGAAGTCTCGACCCCGAGCTGCTCCATCATGTTCGCCGCCGACTGCGGCATGAACGGATGGATCAGCACCGCCACGATGCGCAGCGCCTCGGCGGCGTTGTACATCACCGCGGACAGGCGCTGCTTGCCTTCATCCGTCTTCACCAGGTTCCAGGGACCCGCCTTGTCGATGTACTGATTCGTCGCGTCCACCAGCACCCAGATCTCCGACAGCACCTTGTTGTAGGCCAGTTCGTCGTAGAGCTTGCGCACGGCCGCCACCGTGTGGGTGGCGGTCTGTTTCAGGCCGTCGTCTTCGGGGCCGCTCGTGCCGGGCTCCGGCACCGCGCCGTTGTCGTAATATTTGTGCATCATCTTGACGGTGCGGTTGAGACAGTTGCCCAGGTTGTTGGCGAGATCGCTGTTCTGCCGCCCGATCAGCGCCTTGTGGGAAAAGTCCCCGTCCAGGCCGAACGGCACCTCGCGCATCAGGAAATAGCGGATCACGTCCACGCCGAACTGGTCGATCAGCAGGTTCGGCTCCACCACGTTGCGCAGCGATTTCGACATCTTCTGCCCGTTCACCGTCCACCAGCCGTGCGCGAAGATGTTTTTCGGCAGCGGCAGCCCCATCGCCTTGAGCATGGTGGACCAGTACACCGCGTGCGTGGTCAGGATGTCCTTGCCGACGAGATGGTTGTCGGCGGGCCAGAACCCGCAACCGCGGATCTGATCCAGCTGTCCGAAGATCGAGATGTAGTTGATGAGCGCGTCGAACCAGACGTAGGTGACGTATTTTTCGTCGAAGGGCAGGGGGATGCCCCAGGGCATGCGCTCCACCGGCCGCGAGATGCACAGATCCTCCAGCGGCTTGTTCAGAAAACCCAGCACCTCGTTGCGGCGCGAGGCCGGCAGGATGAAATGCTCGTTCTTCTGGATGTGCTCCGCCAGCCAGTCCCGGTGCCGGCCCATTTTGAAAAAATAATTGTGCTCGCGGATCTTGTCCACCTTGCGGCCGCATTCCGGGCAGTTGCCGTTGACCAGGTCCTTTTCCGTCCAGAACCGCTCGTCCGGCGTGCAGTACCAGCCCTCGTAGCTGTCCTTGTAGATCTCTTCCTTTTCATACAGCTCCGTGAGGATCTGGCGCACCACCTTTTTGTGCCGCTCCTCGGTCGTGCGGATGAAATCGTCGTGGGTGATGTTGAGCCGCACCCAGAGTTCCTTGAAGCGGACGTTCAGCTTGTCGACGTGCTCCTGCGCGGTCACGCCCAGATCCTTCGCCGCCTGGTGCACCTTCTGGCCGTGCTCGTCGGTCCCGGTGAGGAAATGCACCTCGTAGCCGTCGAGCTTCTTGTAGCGCGCGATCACATCCGCCGCGATGGTGGTGTAGGCGTGCCCGATGTGCGGCACGTCGTTCACGTAGTAGATCGGCGTGGTGACGTAAAACTTTTTTGTGTTGTCGTTCATCGGGTTCGGGTTGGTTCTCAGGACGGGCCGGCCTGTTTGGCCTTCAGGCTTTCCTTCAATTCATCGAGATGGTAGACCAGGATGCTTTCATCATCCAGCCGGACCATGACCTTCTGCTCCAGGATTTCGTGCTTCAGCACCTTGCCCGGGCCGTCCGGCGTTTCCAGGCGGCTGCCCAGCTTCGGCAGCCCCTTGATCAGGTTCCGGTACGTGTCGTGCTCGTACTGCAGGCAGCACATGAGCCGGCCGCACACGCCGGAGATCTTGCTCGGGTTGAGCGCCAGCCCCTGGTCCTTGGCCATGCGGATCGTCACCGGCGAAAATTCCTTGAGAAACGTCGAGCAGCACAGCGATTCGCCGCAGATGCCGTTGCCGCCGATTTCCCGCGCCTCGTCGCGCACGCCCACCTGCTTCATCTCGATCCGGTGCCTGAGCTTCGAGGCCAGCTCCTTGATCAACTGGCGGAAATCGACCCGGCCCTCCGCCGTGAAAAAGAAGATCGTCTTGTTGGCCGGCGGCGCGTGCACCACCCGGCTCAGGTTCATCGGCAGGCTGAGCTCCTCGATTTTCTGGGAGCAGAGCTTTTTCGCCCGCCGCTCCAGGTTTTCCCGGCGCGCTTCCGCCTGATGGTCGTTTTCGTTGGCGATGCGCAGGATCCGTTTGATCTCCTTGCAGTTGTCCTTGCGGACATTGACCACCTTGTTCGAGGCGACCACGCCGATCTCATTGCCGTACTTCGATTCGACCACCACCTCGGACCCCACCCTAAGCTTCAGGCCGCCGGGGTCGAACTGCCGGGTTTTTTCCCGGTTCCTGAGCCGCACGCCGATCAAAAACCGCGGCTTTTGCGCCTCCGGTTGCGTCAGCTCCTTGTCCTGCGGCAGAACGTTCATCGTGGGTTCCATGATTCAGGCCGCCTCGCAAAAACGGATCAGCATGTTTTCCAGCGTCAGCAGGGTGTTGGCGTTGCCTTTGAGGGCGGCCTGCGTGTCGAGCACGGTGTCGAACAATGAAAACAGCGCCCGTCGGTGTTTACGTCGGGCGAGCGGCTTAAGCGTTTCGGCGATGTCGCGGTTGAAAATACGTTCTTCCGGTCCCGGTGTCTTGAGCACCGCCAGGTCGCGCAGCAGATTGAGCATCTCGTCCAGCACCGCCTGCACCTCACCCGGCTGCTTGGCTTGGTCGCGCGACCATTTGAACGCCAGGTCCATGCGCTCAAAGGAGAGCGCGGACAAAAGTTCCACCAGCTCCCGGCGCACCGCTTCGGTTTTCTGAATGTCCGCGTCCAGGGCGCGCCGGATGCCGCCCATCGACCGCGCCGCGCGCAGTTTGAACTCTTCTGGGCCCATGTTTTCCCGCTCTTCCGGGTCCAGCACCTGCTCGAGGATCGTTTCCACGGTCTCGGGCGCCAGCGGGTCGAACTTCACGCCCTGGCAGCGGGAAACCAGTGTGGGCAGAAGCAGGAAAGGATTCGCGGCGATCAGGATCAGCACCGTCTGCGCGGGCGGCTCTTCCAGCGTCTTGAGAAACGTGTTGGCGGCCTGCGGGTTCATCGCCTCCGCGCCGTCGATCACCGCCACCTTGGTTTTGCCCTCGTAGGGCAGAAAACTCAGTTTTTTCTGCAGTTCACGAACCGCCTCGATCTTGATGACCGCCTCCCGGCTGGTGGGGGAGCTTTTTACGGGTTCCAGAAGGAAGCAGTCCGGATGCGTGCCGCTGTCGATTTTCCGGCAGGAGGAACAGGCGCCGCAGCCGTCCTCCGGTCCCGATTCCAGGCAGTTGAGGGCTTTGGCAAGCTCGAAGGCGGTGCGCCTTTTGCCGACGCTAGCGGGACCGTAAAACAGGTAGGCGTGGGATAAGCTGTTGTTTATTATTGCCTTTTGTATGATCTGCCGGGGCCGGTCCTGCCCCAGTATGGTTGCGAACGGCATGTCGGTTATGATTATCCATCTCCTCCGGATCCCTTCGGTTTGAGACAGGAACGGTCGTGGTGGATCATGGGCGGCGGCGTCGATGCCCGCGCCTTGAGCCCTGTGCTGCTTATTTCATAAGCAGTTAAGGTGAGATTCCGGCTCCGGAATCCTGCCCGTATCTTAATACAGCGGCGGTGGCCTGTAAATGAAAAACAAAGCGCGCCGTTTCGGGCCGCAGGGCCGGACAGGGGAGGCCGGTGTGCCGCGCAAAGCGTCAAAAAAACGCCGGTTTCCCAACCCTGCGGGCGGGTGTTGCATTTTGACCGGGATTTTGCTATTAATCGTTCGCCGATTTGCTAGAATAAAAGTTCAACGAAGGTGACGAGGATATTTCGTTCATTCGAGCTTGAGGACAGTCGAACGCCATGGCCGTTAAAGAAAAAGAAAAACGATCCGTAAAGCGAAAGCGGAAACCCAAGATACTGGCGGTGATCAACGACGCCTGCACCGGCTGCGGAGGCTCGCCCATCTGCATCACCGAATGCCCCGTCGAAGACTGCATGTTTGAGGTTGAAAACCCGGATGCTCCATTTTTCAACCGGGTAGACGTGGACCCGCTTTTGTGCATCGGCTGCAAGAAGTGCATCACCAAAGGGCCCATGGACACCCTGCTCGAAGGCTGCCCCTGGGATGCGATCGACATGGTTCCCCTGGAAGAATACGAGGAGGAGAACGGACCCCTTCCTTACTGACAGCGTTTCACCACTGGCAGTATCCGGGCCGGTAGATCATCCTGTCCGCCCGTAAAACGGTTTTGGCCCCACCTGATTCTATTAAAAACGGCTTTTCCCTGGAAAAGGCAGAACGGGTTTTTAACCAGAGGATGGGTTTCAACCTGTCTGCCGGATGTCGGTCTGCGTCGATGCCCACCCGAACACTTCCTATAAAAATCGAGTGAGTGAACAACAATACTTGGACAAATAAAACAGGTTGTTGTATTATGTGGGCCCCGATTCCAGGTTGATTGGTTTTTCCCCGGACATTTAAAGAGCAAAGGCACCGGTTGAGCAAAGGCAACGGTTTCCGTCAAGGGTTCGGCTACGCAACCAGGATGGTGACAGAGATGACCGTGGCCACCTTCCTGGGTGCAGTCATGGGGTACGCGGTGGATCATTACTTTGACACCGGACCCTGGGGCCTCGCGGTGGGAGTGATTTTAGGCGGCGCCGCGGGAGTGCTGAACGTGTACCGGGCGGCCATGGAAATGGAACGCGAAGAGCAAACAAAAGAAGACGACAACGGAGACGAGCGGAATTGAACATAGAAAGTCCCCTGCATCATTTTGAGCTGCACCCCATCATCCCCATCCATCTTTTTGGACTCGACCTTTCCATCAACAAAGCCGTGCTGGTCATGTGGGCCGGGCTGGCTTTGCTTTTCGGCCTGATCATGTTTGTGGTGAACCGGGGGGTGAACCTCGTTCCCGGCAAGCTGCAGAGTGTGTTCGAGGTCTGCGTCGAATTCATCCAGGACATGGTGGACGAGTTCATCGGCAAAGAGGAAGGCAAAAAGTACTTCGCCTTCGTGGCCTCATTGTTTCTGTTCATCCTCACCTGCAACCTGGCGGGGATGATTCCCGGTTCCTACACCATCACCAGCCAGCTTGCGGTCACCGGGGCCTTCGCCATTCTGATTTTCATCATGACCCTGGTGATCGGGATCATGAAGCACGGGCTGCATTTTTTTTCCATCCTCGTGCCGCCGGGCGTGCCGAAGATCATGATTCCCTTCATGATTCCCATTGAACTGATCAGCATGCTTGCCCGGCCGGTTTCCCTGGCCGTGCGCCTGTTCGCCAACATGACAGCGGGGCACACCGTGCTGGCCGTTCTGTTCGGGCTGGCGGTTTCGGCGCCGCTGTGGATCGGGTGGATGCCCTTCGGGTTCACGATCGTCATCAACGGGCTGGAAATCGCCATCGCGTTCATTCAAGCGTATATCTTCACCATCCTGACCTGCGTTTACATCGGGGATGTGATCAAACTTCATTAATGATCCGTAAATAAAGGAGATCGAGCATGGGTTTAGAAGCAGCAGCAATGATTGGAATGGGATTGTGTGCGGCGGGTTTTTTCGGAGCCGCTCTTGGAATCGCGTATATCTTCTCCAAGACCATCGAAACGGTCGGCCGTCAGCCCAACGCCGAAGGTCGGGTCGCCAAATACTGCTGGATCGGGTTCGCCCTGGTCGAGGCGATCGCCCTGTACGCTCTCGTTTTGGCGTTCATCATCATGGGTAAGGTTGGCTGATCGGGTTTTTGCGTCCGCGGCGGGACCAGTGTGGCATCCGGTCTGATTCGGCACAGGGTGATACCGGGTTCCGCTCGGGATTTTCAAACCCGAATGCATAAGGGAGTGCGGCGCGGTCACCCAGGCATGACTCAAAGTGGATTTGATCGCTCCACACGTTTTGAAACCCGAATGTAAAAAGAGTGTGCGATGTCACATTCGAGTCAATGGCAGGATCAATTCAATCACCACGGTCGTTGTTGAAAACATCATTTAAAAAGAGTGTGCGATGCCCCAATTCGAGCAAGTAGAAGTCTTCAGCTCTGTCATATTCTGGTCGGTTATTTCCTTTCTTCTGCTGTTTCTGCTGCTGAAGAAATTCGCCTTCCCGCCCATCCTTCAGGCCCTGGAAGAGCGGGAGAAAAAGATACGCGGCGACATCGAGGAAGCGGAAAAAATGAAGGGCGACGCCAAGGTCATCAAGTCCGACCTGGAGCGCGAGCTCAAGGAAGCCCATACCAAGGCCCACACCATCGTGCAGATGGCGACCGGCGAAGCCAAGAAGATCCAGGAGAAGACCCTGGAGGAAACCCAGAACAAGGTCCGTCAGATGCAGACCGACGTGGAGCGGGAGATGGAGCGCACTCGCAACAAGCTGATGAGCGAAATCCGCGCCCACACCGCTGCGTTGACCATCGCCTCGACGGAGAAATTTCTCAAAAAAGCCCTCGACGAGGCGGAACGCAAGCGGCTCGCCGACGAAGCGATCGAGGAAGTGCTGAAAGAACTGGAACAGAAACAGGCCGCCGGCTGAGTCCGCGGCGTCACCGACTGAACTCATGATCGAAAACCTGATAGGCAAACGCTACGCCGAGGCGCTGTCCGACAGCATCGAGAAGAAATCGGAACTCAGTGCGGCGCTGGACAATCTGCGCGAGCTGACCGCCGCGTTCCAGAGCCAGGACCAGCTTCCGCGGTTTTTCGCCCACCCGTCGATTCCGCCGGAACGCAAAAACGAGCTGGCCCAGGATTTATGCAGCAAGCTGGGCGTGAAGTCCGGCGTGAAAAACCTGGTGCGCATGCTGGTCGAGCGCAACAAGATGCTGTATCTGGAAAAGATCACCGAATACTTTCAGGACGTGGTCGATGAAAGGCTCAAGCAGATCCGCGTGTCCGTCGAATCCGCCCAGCCGCTCACCCAGGAAAACACCAAGCGGCTCAGCACCGGACTGGAGCGCATCTTCGGCAAGACCGTTCTGCTCGAAGTGCACGAGGACGACTCGCTGATCGGCGGCATCCGGCTGCGCATCGGCGACCAGGTCGCCGACGCGACCATCATCAACCGCCTGCAAAAATTGCGACAAATCATCGAAAAAGAGGAGGTAGCCTAAGTGAATTTGCGAGCCGATGAAATTAGTTCCCTGATCGAAAAAAGGATCCAGGGTTTTGAGGAAGGGATCGAGCTCAAGGAAACCGGACGCGTGATCTCGGTAGGCGACGGCATCGCGCGCATCTACGGTCTCGAAAAGGCTATGGCGGGAGAGCTCCTCGAATTTCCAGGCGGGCTGGTGGGCATGGTGCTCAACCTGGAAGAGGACAACGTCGGCGCCATCCTGCTCGGGTTCGACGACAAGATCAAAGAGGGCGACGAGGTCAAGCGCACCGGCCGCATCATGGAAGTCCCGGTCGGCCCCGAACTGGTGGGCCGGGTGGTCAACTCCCTGGGCGAAGCCATCGACGGGCGCGGCCCGGTCAAGACCAAGAAATTCGGCCCCATCGAGCGCATCGCTCCGGGCGTGATCGACAGAAAATCCGTGCACGAGCCGCTGCAGACCGGCATCAAGGCCATCGACGGCATGATCCCCATCGGCCGCGGCCAGCGCGAGCTCATCATCGGTGACCGGCAGACCGGCAAGACCGCCGTCGCCATCGACACCATCATCAACCAGAAAGGGCAGAACGTGTTCTGCATCTACGTGGCGGTCGGGCAGAAACGTTCCACCGTCGCCCGCGTGGTGAAATCCCTGGAAGAGCACGGCGCGATGGAGTACACCATCGTCGTGTCCGCCTCCGCCAGCGAGCCCGCGCCCATGCAGTTCATCGCCCCCTACGCCGGCTGCGCCATGGGCGAGCACTTCCGCGACAACGGCCAGCACTGCCTCATCATTTACGACGATCTTTCCAAGCAGGCGGCCGCCTACCGGCAGTTGTCGCTCCTGCTTCGACGGCCGCCGGGACGCGAAGCCTATCCCGGAGACGTGTTCTTCCTGCACTCGCGGCTGTTGGAGCGCGCCGCGAAACTGGGCGACGAGTTGGGCGCCGGGTCCCTGACCGCGCTGCCGATCATCGAAACCCAGGCGGGCGACGTTTCCGCCTACATCCCGACCAACGTGATTTCCATCACCGATGGCCAGATCTATCTGGAAACGGACCTGTTCTACTCCGGCGTGCGGCCCGCCATCAACGTCGGCCTCTCCGTTTCCCGCGTCGGCGGCGCCGCCCAGATCAAGGGCATGAAGCAGGTGGCCGGGCAGCTCAGGCTCGATCTCGCGCAGTATCGCGAGATGGCCGCGTTCGCCCAGTTCGGCAGCGACCTCGACGCCGCGACCCAGGCCCAGCTTTCACGCGGTGAGCGACTGGTCGAGCTGCTCAAGCAGGATCAGTACAAACCGCTTTCCGTCGTGCAGCAGATCGTTTCCATTTTCACCGGCGTGCGCGGGCTTCTGGACGACATCGCCGTGGCCGACGTGAGACGTTTCGAGGCCGGCTTCCTCAATTTTATGGAAGAGAAGCACAAGGACATCCTGGATACGATCGCAAAGGAAAAGAAACTCAACGACGATCTCGAAAACAAACTGAAGGCCGCGGTTCAGGAATACAAAGGGCTTTTTTAAAACCCGCTATTCGATGTCGTGCTGAGCCCTTCGGCAAGCTCAGGGCAGGCATGACGAAGCATGAGTGTGACTCGATAACCGTGCAGCCCTTCGACAAGCTCAGGGCGGCACATTAAAGGCAGCGCAACCAAATGCCCAATCTGAAAGACATCAAGCGCCGCATCCGCAGCGTCAAGAACACCCAGCAGATCACCAAGGCGATGAAGCTGGTTTCCGCGTCCAAGCTGCGCAAGGCGCAGCAGGCCATCCTCACCGCCCGGCCCTATGCGGTGAAGCTGATGGACGTGCTCAACCACCTGTCCGCCCGCGTCAACCGCGACCTGCATCCTCTCCTGGACCAGCGCACCGGCAACCGCATGGTCATCATGATCATCACCTCCGACAAGGGGCTGTGCGGCGGGTTCAACGCCAACATCATCCGCGTCGCCATGCGGCTGATCCGCGAGAACAGCGACAAGAACATCGAGCTCATCCTCGCCGGCAAGAAGGGCAAGGATTATTTCAAGCTGCGTCCCTACAAGATCGTGCACGAGTTCATGGACTGGACCCGCAGCTTCGATTACCTGAAAGCGCAGGAGATGGGCAATCACCTGGCCGACCTGTTCGTCAAAAAAGAGGCCGACCGCGTGATGATGATCTACAACGAGTTCAAGTCGGTCATGCAGCAGGAAGTCATCATGGAGCAGCTGCTGCCGGTGGTCCCCGAAGAGATGCAGATCCCCGAGGGACACACCTACACGATGGACTACATCTACGAGCCGGACGAGGAAACCATCCTCGACGAGCTGCTTAAAAGATACATGACCGTCCAGGTGTACCGCGCGTTTCTGGAGTCGAGCGCCAGCGAGCACGGCGCCCGCATGACGGCCATGGACAGCGCCAGCCGCAACGCGGGCGAGATGATCAACGGCCTGACGCTCACCTACAACCAGGCGCGGCAGGCATACATCACCAAGGAACTGATTGAAATCGTGAACGGGGCCGAGGCGTTGAAGGCCTGATGCAATGAAAAAGATTTTTGACATTTTCAAAGGTAAGGAAAGGACCGCAATGAGCGAAAATGGACAGAGAGTGGGAAAGATCATCCAGGTAATGGGACCGGTCGTGGACGTCAACTACGAAGGCGGCGTGCTGCCCGACCTCTACAACGCCATCCGCATCGCCAACCCCTCGGACCAGAACGGCGAAGACATCATCTGCGAAGTGGCGCAGCACCTGGGTAACGATTCCGTGCGCACCGTCTCCATGCACCCGACGGACGGCCTCGTCCGCGGCATGGACGCCATCGACACCGGCGCTCCGATCTCCGTGCCCGTCGGAGAAGAAGTCCTCGGCCGCATCCTCAACGTCGTCGGCCAGCCTGTCGACCAGAAACCCGAAGTGCAGGCCAAAGACCGCTGGAGCATCCACCGCGACGCGCCTCCGTTCGAAGATCAGGACACCAGCATGGAAATGCTGGAGACCGGGATCAAGGTCATCGACCTTCTGGAGCCTTACCTCAAGGGCGGCAAGACCGGCCTGTTCGGCGGCGCTGGCGTCGGCAAGACCGTTCTCATCATGGAGCTGATCCGCAACATCGGCGCCGAGCACGGCGGCTTCTCCGTGTTCTCCGGCGTGGGCGAGCGCACCCGCGAAGGCAATGACCTGTACCACGAAATGGTGGAGTCCAAGGTCATCGACAAAACCGCCCTGATCTATGGGCAGATGACCGAGCCTCCCGGCGCGCGCATGCGCGTGGGGCTGACCGGCCTGACCGTCGCCGAATACTTCCGCGACGTCGGCGGCAAGGACGTGCTGCTGTTCATCGACAACATCTTCCGGTTTTCGCAGGCCGGTTCCGAAGTGTCCGCGCTTCTGGGCCGCATCCCCTCCGCGGTGGGATACCAGCCGACGCTGGCCACCGAGATGGGCAACCTGCAGGAGCGCATCACCTCCACCAAGAAGGGATCGATCACCTCCGTGCAGGCCATTTACGTTCCGGCCGACGACCTGACCGACCCGGCGCCGGCGACCACGTTCTCGCATCTCGACGCCACCACCGTTCTCAACCGGCGCATCTCGGAGCTGGGCATCTATCCCGCCGTGGACCCGCTCGACTCCACCTCGCGGATCCTCGATCCGGAAGTGCTCGGCGAAGACCATTACAACACCGCCCGCGGCGTGCAGAAAGTGCTGCAGCGCTACAAGGATCTGCAGGACATCATCGCCATTCTCGGCATGGACGAGCTTTCCGAGGACGACAAGCTGGTCGTGGCGCGCGCCCGCAAGATCCAGAAGTTTCTCTCGCAGCCGTTCTTCGTCGCCGAGGTGTTCACCGGCTCGCCCGGAAAATACGTCAAAGTGTCCGACACCATCGAAGGCTTCAAGCAGATCCTCGATGGCAAAATGGACGACGTTTCCGAGCAGGCGTTCTACATGGTGGGAACGCTCGATGAAGCGCTGGAGAAAGAAAAGAAACTGAAAGCGAAGTAAGCTGGAGCTCGGTTTTTATTCCTCAAGCCACCTCCAGTATTTTGATGAGCGGGTGCCAAGCTTCGCTTGGCCTCCCCTGGAGAGAGAGGTTAGGTGAGGGGGGATAAATAACTCACTCCTTTTACACCACTGTAAGAATTAAATAAAACTTTTTAGCTTAGAAACATGGCCGAAAACAAACTGCTGCTCAACATCGTCACCCCCGAAAAAAACGTCGTCGAACAATTCGTCGATCAGGTCAACGCCCCCGGCATCGAGGGCGACCTCGGCATCCTCTACGACCACGCCGCGCTCATCACCAACCTCAGGCCCGGTCCGCTCTCCTATGAGAACGACGGCCAGACCACGGGACTGGTCGTCAGCGGCGGCTACCTCGAAGTGACCGAAAACCGCGTCACCGTCCTCGCCGAGACCGCAGAGTTCCTGCACGAAGTCGACCGCGCCCGCGCCGAAGCCGCGAAAGCCAGGGCCGAAGAGACCCTGGGCCGCGCCGACCTCAGCGAGAAGGAATTCGAGGAGGCCCAGCTCCAACTCTTCCGCGCCACCGCCCGCCTCGAACACACCGAAGAGAACTGACCTGCCATATTGGGAAGTCAGAAAATCCCATTGAAATTGTAGTTTACAGTGTCATGCTGAGCCTGTCGAAGCATGACGCGCATGGTTCTTGAGTTGTCCCCCTCGACAAAGCCTGTCCTGAGCTGTCATCCTGAGCTTGTCGAAGGACGAAGGGCTCAGGATGAAAACTTGACGTGGCTCATATGAGAATTCGATGATACCGAAAGAAAAAAAGATCAGCGAACTGAACAAGATGAAGGATGAAGACATCGACTTCAGCGACATCCCCGAACTGGACGAAGCATTCTGGGAGAACGCCGAATGGGTCAAACCGGAAAAACCCGCCACCTGACCATCCGGGTCAAGCAATCCGTGCTCGATTATTTCAAAGCCGGCGGCAAAGGTTACCAGACCCGCATCAACGCCGTGCTCGAAGCCTACGTCCGCTCCCGCAAAAACCCCAAGCCCCCGCGGCCATCAAATTAAAACGGCAACCACATCCACACCTAATTAAAAAAGTTCAGCTCCAACTCTTCTGCGCCACCGCCCGCCTCGAACACACCGAAGAGAACTGATATTTCTAATTAAACCCTAAATAAAGTTAAGTAAAAGCCGGATCTCTGTATTTACTAGATCTCGGATAAACACAGCTAACCATCGACCTGCTCTTTCATCAAAGTGGGATTCACTGAATCCATTGCGAGTTCTATTAACCGTATGTGTTATATGATTAAGCATGGTAAGAGCTTCATCTGGATATTGATCTATTTCATTGCGAAGATAATTTTGGATAGATCGGGATAATTGAACTATATCTCTTGGGTCAGAACAATCTGAAATATTTTTTTGTACGAAAGCTTTAAAAAAGCCCTCTAAAACCGTATAGCACAAAGTCACAGCGCCCTCATAATTGCCAGCCCCAATTCGAATATCAATATCATTTACATATTGATTTAAGCGATCAGAATTCCATGTATCTGGATTTATCTGTGCGGGCGGAATTGATGAAAAACCTCCCAGTTCTGCTTGAATTTCGGAAACCTTTTCAGGAAAAAATGGGCGCACTTCTTCCAATATTAAATTTAAAATTTGGAGTCTTGGTTCTTCATCAAAACTTAGAAGAATATCGTAATAATAATCTTTTCTACTTGTGCTACCGCTGCGATCAGCCATGTATTGCTGATAATTGGGGAAGTAAGGATCAACTTCTCGAACTTTTGAAATGAACCGTCCTCCTGAAAAATATGTGTCACCAGCAGTGTTAATAATTTCGAAAAGACGGTGGTATACGCGAACCCAGTTTATAGTCATTTTAAAAGCCTTCACTTCCCCCTCAGTACATCCTTCAAGTACCGTCCCGTGTGCGAGGTCTTGACCTTCGCCACCTGTTCCGGCGTGCCCTGAGCCAGGATTTCGCCACCGGCGTCGCCGCCTTCCGGTCCCAAGTCGAGGATGTGGTCCGCGGTCTTGATCACGTCCAGGTTGTGCTCGATCACGATCACCGTGTTGCCCGCGTCCACCAGTTTTGACAGCACTTTGAGCAGGTGCTCGATGTCCGCGAAATGCAGCCCGGTCGTCGGCTCATCTAAAATGTAAAGCGTCTGCCCGGTGTTGCGCTTGCTGAGTTCCTTGGACAGCTTGACGCGCTGCGCCTCGCCGCCGGACAGGGTCGTCGCCGGCTGTCCCAGGTGGATGTAGTCGAGCCCCACGTCGGCGATGGTCTTGAGCTTGGTCTTGATGCCGGGGATGTTCTCGAAAAACACCGCCGCTTCCTCCACCGTCATCTCCAGCACGTCGGCGATGTTCTTGCCCTTGTACAGCACCTCCAGCGTCTCGCGGTTGAACCGCTTGCCCTGGCACACCTCGCAGGTGACGAACACGTCCGGTAGAAAATGCATCTCCACCTTGATGACGCCGTCGCCCTGGCAGGCCTCGCAGCGGCCGCCCTTCACGTTGAAGCTGAAGCGCCCCGGCTTGTAGCCGCGCACGCGCGCCTCGGGCACCTGGCTGAACAGGTCGCGGATCAGCGTGAACACGCCGGTGTAGGTGGCCGGGTTGGAGCGCGGCGTGCGGCCGATGGGCGACTGGTCGATGTCGATCACCTTGTCGAGCCGCTGGATGCCCTGGATCTTGCCGAATTTTCCCGGCTTGTCGGTGGAGTTCCAGAAATGCTGCGCCAGCGCTTTATAAAGGATCTCGATCACCAGCGTGCTTTTGCCTGAGCCCGAAACGCCGGTCACACTGATGAACGTCCCCAGCGGCAGCGACACGTCGAGCCCCTTCAGGTTGTTCTGCTCTGCCCCGGTGATGCGGATCGTATGCCCGTTGCCTTTGCGCCGCCGGGCGGGCAGGGCGATCTGCTTTTTGCCGGACAGGTACTGACCGGTGAGCGATTTTTTGTCTTTCAATAATTTCTGCGGCGTTCCGGAGAAGATCACCGCGCCGCCGTGCCGCCCGGCTCCCGGCCCCAGATCCACCACGTGATCCGCCGCGAGGATGGTGCGCTCGTCGTGCTCGACCACGATCACCGTGTTGCCGAGGTCGCGCAGCCTAATCAGCGTGTTCAGCAGGCGGTCGTTGTCGCGCTGGTGCAGGCCGATGCTCGGCTCGTCCAGCACGTACAGCACGCCCATCAGGTGCGAGCCGATCTGCGTCGCCAGCCGGATGCGCTGGCTCTCGCCGCCCGACAGCGTCGCGCTGGTGCGGTCGAGCGTCAGGTATTCGAGCCCCACGTTGGTGAGAAAGCCCAGCCGCTCCTTGATCTCTTTCACGATGCGCCGGGCAATCGATTCCTCCTGCTCGGTCAGCGTGAGCTCGTTGAAAAATTCCAGCAGCCGGCCGATGGCCAGCGAGGTGAGGCGGATGATGTTGTGATCGCCCACGCGCACCGACACCGCTTCCTTCTTCAGCCGCGTGCCGTCGCACTGCGGGCAGGGCAGGGGGCGCATGTAGCGGGCGATGTCCTCGCGCACCGCCGCCGATTCGGTTTCGTGGTAACGCCGTTCCAGATCCGGGATGACGCCGTCGAAGCTGTCCTTGTAGAAATGCCGCCGCCCGTCCTTTTCGAACGAATAGCGGATCAGCTCGTCGCCCGCGCCGTACAGCAGGATCTGCCGGGTTTTTTTCGGCAGCGATTTGAACGGCGCGTTGAGCCGGAACTTGAAATGCCCGGCGATCGTGTCGAGCATCTGGTGGAACGCTTCCGTGTTGCGCTTCACCCACGGCTGGATCGCGCCGTCGCGGATCGAGCGGGATGGGTCCGGCACCACCAGGTCCGGGTCGATCACCATCTTGTTGCCCAGCCCGTCGCATTGCGGGCAGGCGCCGTGCGGGTTGTTGAACGAAAACAGCCGCGGCTCCAGCTCCGGGTAGCTGATGCCGCAGTAGCTGCAGGCGAATTTTTCGCTGAACAGAAGTTCCTCGCCGCTGCCGTTTTCCCCCAGCACCGAAACCACCAGCGAGCCTTCTCCCTGCAAAAGCCCCATCTCCACCGAATCCGCCAGCCGCTTTCCCATGTCGTTCTTGATCACCAGCCGGTCCACCACCGCTTCGATCGTGTGCTTGAACTTTTTGTCCAGCACGATCTCATCGTCGAGCGAAACCATCTCCCCGTCCACGCGCGCACGCACGAAACCCTTCTTGCGGATGCCCGCCAACTCTTTTTTGAATTCTCCCTTGCGCCCCTTCACCAGCGGCGCCAGCAGCACCACCTTTTTCCCCGGCGGGATGGCCTGCACCTGATCGGTGATCTGCTGCACCGTCTGCGAGGCGATCTGGCGGCCGCAGCCGTAGCAGTACACCTTGCCGATGCGCGCGTACAGCAGGCGCAGGTAGTCGTAAATCTCCGTCACCGTGCCGACGGTGGAGCGCGGGTTGCGGCTCGAGGTCTTCTGCTCGATGGAGATGGCGGGCGACAGGCCCTCGATGTAGTCCACGTCGGGCTTTTCCATCAGTTCGAGAAACTGCCGCGCATACGCCGAGAGCGATTCCACGTAGCGGCGCTGCCCCTCGGCGTAGATCGTGTCGAAGGCGAGCGATGACTTGCCCGAGCCGGAAAGCCCCGTCACCACCACCAGCTGGTTGCGCGGCAGCGACACGGAAATGTTTTTCAGATTGTGTTCCCGGGCTCCCCGGATGATCAGGTTGTCCATGCGGCTCTGCGGATGAAAGGGGTGAAACGGTCAGATATTGGCGATCGAGCCGTCCGGAAACAGCTCATTCCAGTCGCGGCGCACTTTTTCCACCACCGCCGCATCCATGACGATCTCGTCCGGCCAGTTCTGGTGATAGCCTTCCTCGGCGGATTTGCGCGTCACGTCGATGCCCAGCCGGTTTTCTGTGAAATGAAAATCCCGTTTCGGATCGAGGTTGTTGAAAAACTTCCACATGATGAACGAAAGATCGCGCACGTCCACGTGCGCTTCCAGTAGGATCAGCACCGCGACGGCGGAAAAGCGCGCGTCTTTGAAAAATTCGGCGATGAATTCCTTCCCCTGAAGCGGGCGGTCTTTCCTGAGCGCGGCGAACAGCACCGGCCGCGCCGTGTCCAGATCGAGATACGCGCAGTCGGCAACGGCCTCGAACGCCTCCGCGATCGACGCCGCCTCGGGCAGCGGCTCATTCGGGCGCACGGGAGGCGGCGCGTCATAACCCGGCTCGCCCAGGCTCGGCCGCGTCGCGTCGATGCCGAGCTTCGAGCCGTACAGCGCCCGATCGGACGCGTGGTTCAACACATCGAGGATGCCTTCCGAGAAAAACAGGTTGTGCCTGAAATCCACGCCGTCCAGCACCCGCCGCGCCACCGCGGCCAGATCCTGCACGTCGAGGTCGGCGTCCACCACCACGATGGTTTTCACGAAGCTCATCTGTCCGAGTCCCCACAGCGCGCTCATCAGCCGCCGCGCCTGCATGGGAAAGCGCTTGGTGATGGAGACGATCACCGAATTGTGGAACACGCCTTCCAGCGGCATGTTCATGTCCACGATCTCCGGAAGCTGCGTGCGCATCAGCGGCAGGAAGATCCGCTCCGTGGCCTTGCCCAGATAATAATCCTCCTGCGGCGGAATGCCCACGATGGTGGTGAGATAGACCGGATTTTTGCGGTGCGTGATCGCTCTCACCTCGAACACCGGGTAGTCGCCGTCCTGCGAGTAGTAGCCCGTGTGATCGCCGAACGGGCCTTCGGTTCTGAGGTTGTTCGGGTCGATGATCCCTTCCAGCACGATCTCCGCGTTCGCCGGAACCATGAGATCCACCGTCTTGCAGCGCACCAGCGGCACCGCCGCCTTGCGGATGAAGCCCGCCAGCAGAAATTCGTCGATGCCGTAGGGCAGGGGGGCCGAAGCCGCGTAGCAGGTGGCGGGGTCCGCGCCGATCGCCACCGCCACTTCCATCACCTTGCCCTGCTTTTTGAACTCGTGAAAAAAATGCGCCCCGTCCTTGTGGATGTGCCAGTGCATGGCGGTGGTTTTTTTGTCGTACACCTGCATGCGGTACAGCCCGACGTTGCGCACCTTGCCGTCCACGCTGCGGTTGATGACGATGGGAAAGGTGATGAACCGGCCCGCGTCTTGCGGCCAGCATTGCAAGATCGGCAGCGTCGAAAGATCGACCGCGTCCCCCGTGTGCACCACCTCCTGGCAGGCGGCCGCGCCACTCACCGTTTTCGGGGGGAAGTGCGCCGCCTCGAACAGCATCGGCAGCAGCTTCACCTTGTCCAGCAGCGTCGCCGGCGGGTCGAGCTTGAGGTAGCGCTCGATGTCCTTCGGGATCGCCTCGATGTCCGCAACGCCCAGCGCCAGCTGCATGCGCCGGGTGCTGCCGAACGCGTTGATCAGCACCGGCATGGCGCTGCCCTCGACGTTTTCGAACAGCAGCGCTTTGCCGCCGCCGGGCTGTTTCGAAATGCGGTCGGTGATCTCGGAAATTTCCAGGACCGGCGAGACCGCTTTCGCGATGCGGATCAGCTCCCCCTCCCGTTCCAGACGGGCGATGAATTCACGCAATGACGGGTAGTTCATGGAATCGGTCGGAAGCGGACAGGGTTTCAAGGAAGACGGAATCAGGACCGTTTCAGAAGCAGCCATTATAGCGCACCGCCGTTTGCCCCCACAAGGCCGTCCATCGGCCGCGTCCGCTCTGCCGCAGGCGATTGCCGCCCGCATTTTCACTGTGTTAGGATACCCGAATGTGGATCTACCTCGGCAAGCGGATTCTACTCGGCATTCCGGTCCTCCTCACCGTCGCGACGATCACCTTTTTCATCATGCACCAGGTGCCCGGAGGTCCTTTCGACGAAGAAAAATCGCTGCCGCCGGATATCAAGGCCAACATCGAAGCCAAGTACCACCTGGACAAGCCCGTGCTCACGCAGTACCTGCTCTATATCAAGCAGCTCGTGCAGGGCGATCTGGGGCCATCCTACAAATACCTCGGCCGCGACGTCAGCGCCATCATCGCCGACACGTTTCCCGTCTCGATCACACTGGGGCTGTGCGCGTTCCTGGTGGTGGTCGGCATCGGCGTGCCCGCGGGCATCGCCTCCGCCTACTGGAAGAACACGTTCGTCGACCGGTTCTTCATCTTCGTGGCCACGCTCGGCATCTCCGTTCCCAGCTTCGTGCTCGGCACGGTGCTGGTCTGGGCCCTGTCGCACAAGCTGCACCTGCTGCCGCCCGCGCTGTGGGAAGGTCCGCGCCACGTGCTGATGCCCGCGCTTGCGCTGGGAGCGGGTTTCGCGGGCTACGTCGCGCGGCTGACGCGCTCCACCGTGCTCGACGTCATGGCGTCCGACTACATCCGCACCGCCCGCGCCAAAGGGCTTTCCGAGCCCACGGTGGTGCTCAAGCACGCGCTGAAAAATTCCATCTATCCCATCGTGTCGGTGCTGGGGCCGCTGCTGGCGGGGCTGGTCACCGGCTCGTTCGTCATCGAGTTCATCTTTTCCATTCCCGGCATGGGCAGCTTTTTCATCACCGCCGTCACCAACCGCGACTACCCGCTCATCATGGGCGTGACGCTGGTGTACGCGGTGCTCATCGTGCTCGCAAACATCGCCGTGGACCTGATCTACGTCTGGCTCGACCCGCGCGTGTCGCTGGAAAAATAAGAGGGGGCAACATGAAACGCAAACAGGAACGCGGACTCCACGAACTGATCGAAGACGATCCCGAACGCGCCGACGCGCGGATCTGGGGACGGCGTCGCGTCTCGCGCCGCGGTTTTCTTAAAGACACGGGATTCGCGGCGCTCGCCGCCTTCGTCGGCGCGCAGATTCCGTTCGCCCGCAACCTGCCCGCGGGCTGGATTCCCGAAGCGCTGGCGCAAACGGAGGAAGCGTTCGTCATCGAAGGCAAGGACGGCCTGACCGTGCTCAACGACCGGCCGGTCAACGCCGAAACGCCGCCGCATCTTTTGGACGACGCCGTCACGCCGGTGAACCGGCATTTCGTGCGCAACAACGGCCTCGTGCCGCCTTCCGCCTACGGCGGCGACGCCGGAGACTGGACCCTCACGCTGGACGGCGAAGTGCACGAGCCGCAGACGTTCACGCTCGAAACGCTCAAGCGTTTCGACACCGTGACCCTCGCCCTGCAGATCGAGTGCGGCGGCAACGGCCGCGCCGGGTACCACCCGCCCGCCAAGGGCAACCAGTGGACCTTCGGCGCGGTGGGCTGCGCTAAATACACCGGCGTGCGTCTGCGCGACCTGTTAAAAGAAGCCGGGCTCAAGGACAGCGCCGTGTACACCGGCTACTACGGCAGCGACCTGCACCTTTCGGGGGATCCAAATAAAGTGCCGATCTCGCGCGGCACGCCCATCGACAAGGCGATGGAGGAACACACCCTGGTGGCCTGGGCCATGAACGGCCGGCCGCTGGCGCCGCTGCACGGATTCCCGGTGCGGGTGATCTCGCCGGGTTGGCCGGGATCCACGTCGATCAAGTGGCTGCGCCGCATCTGGGTGCGCGACCACGAGCACGACGGACCCAAGATGACGGGCTATTCCTACCGCGTTCCCAGGTACCGCGTGCCGCCGGGCGCGCAGGTTCCCGAAGCGGACATGAAGATCATCGAGTCGATGCCGGTGAAATCGCTCATCACATTGCCCAAAACAGGGATCAAGCATAGGGCGGGAAATCCGTTGCCGCTCGCCGGGCATGCCTGGGCCGGCGACCGCAGTGTGAAGCGGGTGGACCTTTCCATCGATTTCGGCGCCACCTGGATTGCCACGGCGCTCAAACAGCCGGTCAACCGCTACGCCTGGCAGCGCTGGCAGGCGGCGGTGCGTTTTCCGGGCAAGGGGTATTACGAAGTCTGGGCCCGCGCCACCGACAGCGCAGGCGTGCAGCAGCCGATGGTGGTCCCGGGCTGGAACCCGAAAGGCTACCTCAACAACGCCATGCATCGCATCGCGGTGACCGTGGTCTGAGACAAAAGGATGACGTCCATGCAAACACGCTGCGGAAGAGTGGCGAATAAATGGTTTGGCTGCGTCGTTCTGTTTGTTCTCGTTTCGCTCAGTCTGTCTGTAACGAATTCAAGCCAGGCGAAGGAAGGAGCCGGGCTGCCGCCGGGAGTGGACCGGGAACTGGTGGCCGACACCTGCACCGCCTGCCATTCGGCGGCGATCATCGTGCAGAACCGCATGAGCCGCAAGCGCTGGGACGAGACCCTGACCTGGATGCAGGAAAAACAGGGTCTGGGGCCGTTGACACCGGACGTGCGCCGCCGCATCCTCGATTACCTGGCGCGGCACCAGGGCGTCGAGACTCCAGGCGCGCCCGCATCCAACAAAATGTATGAATTTCACTATCCGCCCAACCCGCTCTGAACCCAAGGCATGAAGAAACTGCCCCTGGCCTCGAAGATCAGTGCGCTGTTCCTGCTGGCCGTCACGTTCGCCGCCGTGTTCGCGCCGTGGATCGCGCCGTACGCCTACGACGCGCAGGACACCGCCAACACCCTCGCGCCGCCGGGCGGGCAGTATCTCCTCGGTACCGACCGGCTCGGCCGCGACCTGTTGTCGCGCATGATCTACGGCGCCCAGGTCTCCCTGTTCATCGGCGTCGCCACCACGGCCCTGGCGATCCTCATCGGCACCGCTTACGGCGCGGTTTCCGGCTACCTCGGCGGGCGTGTGGACAACGTCATGATGCGCATCGTCGATGTGGTCTTTGCGTTGCCCGATCTGCTGATGATCATCCTCATCACCGTGATGCTCGGACGCGGCGTGACGGCGATCTTCATCGCCCTGACGCTGGTCAGCTGGGTCACCGTGGCGCGGCTGGTGCGCGGCGAGGTGATCCGTATCAAGGAATACACCTTCGTCGAGGCGGCGCGGGCGCTGGGGGCCGGGCATCCGCGCATCCTGATCGGCGAGATCCTGCCGAATATCCTGGGGCTTCTGATCGTCACCCTGAGCTTCCGCATCCCCGTGGCCATCCTGTCGGAATCGACCCTGAGCTTCATCGGGCTCGGCATCAAGCCGCCGACCAGCAGCTGGGGCACGCTGGCGAACGAGGGTTGGAAGGCGATCAAGTTCTACCCGCACCTCATCCTGTTCCCCTCGCTGGCGATATTTCTCACCATTTTGTCCTTCAATTTTCTCGGCGAGGGCCTGCGCGACGTGCTCGATCCGAAATCCGATGGTTGAGGTCCTTTTTTCGGGTTTCCCATAAGATCGGGCCGCAAACAAATCGCTTTTATCTGCTAGGGCTCTGAGATAAAATATATTAAAGGGTCTGCAGGAATTTGGAAAACGGATTTTTTATTCAAACCATTGTTTTTTTGCCGCTTGAGTTCCAGCGATTATAAATTGACAAGGTTTGAAAATAAAGATACAGTAGCCACCATTTTTGCGTCCGATTCGCAAAAGGGTGAGTTCAAAAGAGGTTCTAATGAGCCGACTCAAAGACGATTTGATCTGCGAAATCATCCGGGTGTCCCAGACCAATCTTCTGGGGAAAAAACAGTCGGAAGAGAACGGTGGCGAAAGCGGCGTGGTCGAATGGATCCGCAAAAACGCCGCCGATTACCGGCGGATTTTCATGGACCGGCTGGACTCGTTTTCCACCTCCGAGCTGGGGGAGATTCTGAGTCAGCTGAACCAGACCGGAAAAGACTTGAACCAGTTGCTTGAAGGATCCTCCTGGACGCCACAGTCCAAACCTTCCCGGTAAAGTCTAGGGGGCCTGGAAACAGAATGGCAGAAGCGCAACCGACTCCTGAAGAAAGCAAACCCGCAACGCCCGCTCCCAAGGCCGCGTCCGCCAAAGCCGGTGTGAAGGCGAAAGCCAAGGCCGCCAAGAAAGAGGAGAAGCCCAAAGAGCCTCTGGTGGACAACGGCGACGGCACGGTCACCGATCCCAACACCGGTCTGATGTGGAAAAAGACCGACGCCTGGCTCGACACCAAAAAGTTCTACACCTGGGCCATGCACCGGGAATACGTCGACAAGGTCAACAAGGAAAAGTTCGCGGGTTACGACAACTGGCGCATTCCGAACAAGAAGGAAGCGGCGACGCTGGTCGACAAGTCCAAGCAGTGCATGGACAAGAACGGCACCCTGTATCCCATCGATCCCATCTTCGATGCGGGCAGCGCCGCCAGCACCTGGATCACCGAGTGCAGCGACGATAAGATCATCCGTTTCGACCTGAAAATCGGCATCGACACCGCGTACCCGACCACCGACGTCTGGTCCTCCATGCGGCTGGTGCGCAAGGAAGGGGAGGCGCCGCCTCCGCCTGTCGGCAAGGAACCCGAACCCGTCGCCGCCGCGGAATCGGCTCCTGCCGAAAAAGCCGAAGCCGGAGCGGCCGAGGCCAAACCCGCGGCGCCCAAACCGGCCAAAACCGCCGCCAGCGGCAGCACGCCCAAACCGATTCCCAAGAAAGACCGCACTCCGGAAGAAAAAGCCGCCATGCTGAAACGCGCCAAGGCGCACGCCGCCGAGGTTCGGGCGCGCAAGGCCAAGGGCGGCTGATCCCGATTTCCTTTTTTATCTGTTCAGGGTTTTTCCTGCCGCATCCACTGACGCACCGCCTGGCTCACCTTTTCAGGATCCTGTTTGATCCACGCGATGATCTGCTCGCGGCGTTCGTTCGACTCGCGTGAAGGTTTTGCCGGCAGGGCTTTGGTAGGCTGCCTGGGACGCGGCCCGGGTTTTGCGCGGGCGCGCGGACGGTTGAGAAACACCAGCAGCATCAGGATCGCCGCCAGCGTGAAAAACAGAATGGAAAGATAGATCGGCTTCATACGGTCTCTGCGTCCACGATTTTGAATTTGATCACCAGGTCGCCGCGTTTTTTGCCCCACAGGATCGCCGCGCCGCCGCCCGGTATCCGCATCTCCTCGCCCGTCAGCGTGCCGTCCTCCACTTCGATGGTCTGCTTCCCGTCCAGCGTGTCCACCTCCAGCGGGCCGCCGTTCTCGGCCAGCTCCCGTGAAATTTCCACCAGCGTGTGGATATCCTGCTTCACCCGCTTGAAATGCGGGTGCTTCAAGGTGTTGACCTTGAGCATCAGGTCCCCCGGAGGGCCGCCGTTTTTGCCTTCGCCGCCCGCGTCGGGAATGCGGATCGTGTACTGGTCGGCCACGCCCGGCGGGATGGTGACCGTAACCGTCGCCGGTTCCACCACCAGCCGTTTGCCGCGGCAGACGCCGCACTCCGCCCCGTTGCTGCGGCCCGTGCCCTCGCAGTCGTCGCAGCGCACGTACTTCTCATAGCTGTAGGGCACCGTGCCGCCCAGTGCCACCGTTTCGATCGGCAGGTCGATGAGAAACTGCAGGTCGAAGCCGCGCGTCGGCATCTCCGGATCGTAGACCGGTTCCTCCTGCTCAGCCGCGCCGCCGCCGAAATCCTGACGCGTCTGCCAGCCTTGCTCCTGCTCCGCGCCGAACCCGGAATTGAAGCCCGCTCCCGGATCGGCCCATCCCGTGGCTCCCGGACCGGAACGCGAGGGCCGCGGCCGCCGGGCCCGCTGCCGGTCGTACTCGCGCCGCTTTTTTTCATCGCTCAGGACATCGTAGGCCGCCGACAGGATCTTGAAATTGTTCTCGGCTTTTTTGCTGCCGTTGTTGGCGTCGGGATGGTGCTTTTTCGCGAGTTCGCGGTAGCGCTTTTTGATCTCGGCGGCGGTGGCGTTTTTTTCAACGCCGAGGATTTTGTAGTAGTTTTTCGTCGCGGCCATGACCGGGAGGCGCCGGAAGGGAGCCCGGGGGTTAAGGATTGATAATCATCAGTTTATATTCATTTCCGCCGGGGTTCAAGCAGCCGTTGCCAGCGTGTGAGCAGGAAACCGCAACCGGGATGCGTAGTTCAAATCGCTGAAAACGGGGGTGCTAATCGGTTCGCGGGCGGGCGTACCGGGCAGTTGAGCATGATATTGTGTAAAAAATTGGATGCAATCGGAAAAAATGGTACTTTGAAAACACGGTTGCTATATTCACTGTTCCGATCAAAAATCATGATTCGTGTTGCCCCAGGAAGGAGTATCCTGAGCTGCGGGACCCGGTGGTGGGTTGTTTGGGCCCTGCTGCTGGCGGGCTGCGTCCATCCGCTGTCCAAGCAGGCGCGCGACAGCGTCGATCCCACGATCAGCCTGCCCCAGCTGTTTGAGAACCCGGAAAGCCAGTCCGGCAAGCGGGTGATTCTGGGCGGAGAGATCGTCGAGACGCGCAATCTGCCCGACAAGTCCGAGATCGAGGTGGTGCAGAAACCGGTGGATTCATTCGGCACCATCGAAGGCGGCGACGCCACCCTGGGCCGTTTTCTGTTCGTCAAGCCGGGCTACCTCGAAGGCGAGGTGTTCGCCAAGGGACGCAAAGTCATCGGCGCGGGCCGGATCGCCGGCGGGCAGACAGGCAAACTGGGCGAAGCGGATTACACGTATCCCGTGATCGAGGCGGACGAACTGCATCTTGAGGAAGAGTACCAGTATCCGCCTTATTATTACGATCCCTTTTACCCGCCGTTTTATTATCATCCGTTTCACCGGCACCCGTTTTGGGGCCACCCCTTTTACTGGTGAGGACAGACATGAACAGGCACGCTCCCTTGCTGAAATGGTTTTCGATTGTGGCGCTGGCTTTGCTTGCGGGCTGCGCTTCGGTGCTCTCCAAGCAGGTGCTGGAGGATAGCGAAACCAAAGTCGTGTTCACGGACTTGAAGACCAACACGGACAATTATCTGGAAAAATCCGTCGTGCTCGGCGGCACCATCGTGGACGTGGGCAACGACGCCTCGGGAAGCTGGATGATCGTGCTGCAGCGGCCGCTGGACTACCGCCTCGAACCGCAGCTGAACGATCAGACCGAAGGCCGGTTTCTGGTGCAGAGCGACCAGATCCTCGAAGAGAGCGTGTTCGCCAAGGGCCGCAGGATCACCGTCGCGGGCCGCGTCAGCGGCAGCGAAACCCGCTCGCTCGACCAGATCACCTACGAGTATCCCCGCCTCAAGCTGCGCGAATACCATCTGTGGCCGGAAGGCTACCAGCGCTCCAACCCGCAGATCCACCTGGGCATCGGTGTGTTCGGCAGGTTTTGACACCGCGCTGTACACACGCGCTCTCAGTCAGCAGGGGTCTACGCATCAGACTTTATCTGTCATGCTGAGCCCTTCGTCCTTCAACAAGCTCAGGATGACAGCTCAGGGCAGGCCTGTCGAAGCATGATTCATCACCCTTCGACAAGCTCAGGGTGACATTTGCCGGTTCATTTTTCTCATTTGTTTGACCCGCGCAATGACTGCGTCAGGCCGGCGGCGTCAGCGTGACCTCTCCGGAATCGAAAGCCGTCTCTTTACCGTCCAGCGTGCGCACCACCAGCCTGCCGGAAGGATCGAGGCGCACCGCTGTGCCCTCGGTGACGCGGCCACCCTGGGTCAGCGTGATGGATTTGCCGAACAGATCCGTATGGCGGGACCATTTTTCCGCCAGCCCCGGCTGCCGTCCCATCAGGTAGTCGTCGTATTCCTGATCCAGGCGTGCAAGCAGGGTGCGGATCACCCGCCCGCGGTCGTGGCGCCGGCCGGTTTCGATGAGCAGCGAGGTCGCCGTGGATCGCAGATCGTGGGTGAAATCCTCCGGCGCGTGATTGACGTTGACGCCGATTCCCAGGATCACGCCCTCGCCGCCGTTTTTGCATTGGTGGTATTCACAGAGAATCCCGCACAGCTTTTTGCCTCCGCACAGCACGTCGTTCGGCCATTTCAGAAGCGGGGAGGGCGCGCCGCTGTCCCGCAGCGCTTCGGCCACCGCCACCCCCGCCATCAGCGTGAGCTGCGGCAGGTGTTCCTTGTCGATGCCCGGCGTGAGCAGCAGAGAAAGGTAGACGCCCACCCCGCGCGTGGACAGCCAGGAGCGGCCCAGACGCCCGCGCCCGGAAGACTGGGCATCGGCGATCACCACCAGGCCCTCGGTATCGCCTGCGTCGAAACCGTCGCGGACGGCGTCGTTCGTCGAAGCGACCGTTTCACACACGCGAACCGGTTTTCCGATGCGGAGCGCGTTCAGGCCGCCGGTGATGGCTTCGGGGTTGAGATCAGCGGGCAACGACATCGTAACAGACTGGAATCAGGGGCGATCCCTTTGACCGCCGTGAGCCGATTGTAAGGAAAAAAAATGAAAAATTCATTGAATTTTGAGATAAATGTTGATAATAATCTTTTTAAAAAACAAGGGTTACGGGGAGAGCGGCCGCTCGCCCGGCCCGCATTCTATTTTAAAGGAGAGAAGGGATGAGAAAGGCAGCACTTTTCCTGGCAATGATGTTTTGCGTTATGGTGGCCACCTCGGGCTGCCTGGAACAGAAATTCCCTCACGGCAAACAGGTGAAGCCGGATAATATCGAAGAGAAAAAAGAGTAATCCGAATCGATCCCCAGGACTCCCGCCTCCTGAAGGAGGCGGACGATTCCCTTTCTGCGATTTTCGCCTTTTCAGGCTAGCTTTCGGGCCGGAGCCGTTGCTCCGCCAGCCCGGATCGTCCGCCGTCCGTCCGCGCCAAATTGCTTCCTTGACAATCCTTCCTCGAAGGATGATACAATGTCCCTGATTTTCCCGGGAACCTGAATAAAATCAAGAAATTTAAGGCGCCGCCGGTTCAGTGCGTCCGCAATTGGACGTGGTGCCGCGGCATGTTGACATAAGGGCACGTACGAATGGAACAGCAACCAGTGACCGTGGAGGAAGTCCGAGAGGCGCAGCAGTTTCTCAAGATGGGCATCGACCTGCACGAAAAAAAGGAATTCAAGGAAGCGATCGAGGCCTTCAAAAAGACATCGTCCATCCACATGTTCGAAGAGACCCACCTCACCGAGCTTGAGAAAAAACTCAAGGCCGGGGGCTTCAAGAAGCAGCAGGAAAGCATCGCCTATATGGGATGCGCCGCGGTCCACCTCAACCACCTGATCCAGAATCTCGACGACGAACAGCAGGCCCAGGTTCCTATCGATGAACAGCTGCTCGCGATTTTCAAAGACTGGTAAAGCGGAGCCGGAACCTTGGACAAGCAAACCCTTAGGAACATCCTGAGCACCGAGATTCGCGACCGGAAAATCCCCATCAGCCTGGGGAAAACCTGCCCGGTGAAGTGCACCTTCTGCTACGAAAAGGATCACAGTTACCGCAATACGATGGACGTTCCCAGAACGACGCAGGAAGACTGGGAGTTCATCCTGGGAGAGATCAAAAAATACCCCACCCATGAGGACGAATCCTGGGTGCTCGGGGGCAACGAGTACATGGAATGGACGGACATTCCGCTGCACCCCAAAACGCTCGACTGGATCGAGGAGTTCCTGGACACCACCGATAAAAAAATCACCATGTTCACGGTGGGCTACGTCGATCCCGTGCGTATCAACAAGCTGGCCGAGAGGCATCCGGGGAGGATCAATTTCGAACTGTCCGTCATCACGCTGGCCGAACCGCGAAAACAGCTCATGCCCAACGGTCCGGCCGTCGATCAGGTGCTCAAAATCCTCGACGGTCCGGCGGTGACCTCCGCCAACTTCTATTCCCTCGGTCCCCGCACCATGTCCGAGGACGCCCGCAGGATCGCCGCCGTCAATCCCAACTGCCTGCTGTGGATGGGATGCCTGACGCCGCTCAAGTACATCGACCCGGACACCACCGCGCTCATGCGTTACGGCAAGAAGTTTTTGCCCGACGAAGCGCGCCGGATCTACGACATGAACCTGCCCAACATCACCATGATCCACACCGAGTCGGACATCACCGCATTTTTGAACCGCAAGAAGATCCTCAAAGTGTTCGACACCTGCGAGCTGGACAAAAAGGACACCGTGGTGATGGCGGGAAACGTCTACAAGATCCTGACCCTGTTCCGCAGAAACCGCGCACGCTTTCTCTACGTGCCCAACGCCACCCTCGGCGGCGATTCCAACTGCACGACGCTTCTGACCTTCAGCGACATCGCCCGCAGAATGAGCGACCAGAGACGGGTCTACATCCCCCGCGTGGTCATGGAGCGGGCGGTGCGCGGCGAGGAAAAAGACATCGCAGGATATTCATTCGACGATTTCAAGGCCCGGTTTCCGCGCTGCACGTTCAAAGTGCTGAACCGGGTGAACTCGAACCTGTCCAACAAAAAGCTGTACGAAAAAGGCTATCTGAAAAACTACGTGGAAGATTATCTGGGTGAGCCGTTGTCGAAGCGGTTCGAGGCGATGCCCCAGCCCAACTGAGACACGAGATAGGAGCGTTGCATGCAGTACCGGTTGAAGGTGGTGTTTGTGGACAATGAGGAATTGAATCTGGAAAACACCGAAAAGCACGGATTCAGCGACGATCTCGAACTGTTTGAGATCACCACCGGCGACGACGTCTTCGTCATCCCCCTAAGGCAGATCAAGTACATCTCCTGCGACGCCAACATCTACCGCAAGTGACCTCCTGAAGCGCCCATCCGTGCGTTCCCACCGGGAGGCCATTGCACAAGCCGATGCACTGTCATGCTGAGCCTGTCGAAGCAGGGTTCCCAATCACAAGGAGTGTTGCATCCCGTGAGCAATCCCGCCCTCTGCGAAAGAGTCAGAGTTTGATGCGGGCCTTCTTCAGCCACTTTTCCATGTCGAAGTTGCCCTGACAGAACTGTTCGAACAGGATTTCCTTTTCGGTCAGGCGCTTGCCATCGACCATGTGGTGCGGAGAAGATTCGGGTCGTTCCTGAGAAGGCGGGGTCGCTTCAAAGCGCCGGGGTTCCGATTCGTTGCCTTCCACCGATTCGAACTTGTACTTGTTCTGATTTTTTCCGAACACCAGGTCCGACAACTCTTCCAGGCTGAGGATGAGATTGAGCACCGCAAGATTGCTGATCATGTCCTTTTCTTTGAAATTGGTCAGGACCGCACGGACATCCTCCGATGAAACGATGGCTTTCATGATGGCCTCATTGAGCTCTTCATACGCTTTATCCAGATAGGAATCGAAGGAATCCATGGTCACTGTCTCCTCGGAAAGTGTGCAATCTTTGCTGTAAATAGCAGAAAATGAATCAATTATCCTTATGGGGAGCAAAAGTTGTGCCAGCTTTCCGAAAAGAAGCCGTCACCGGGAAAACCGTTTCGGCATAACCGCTTGATCCATTTTGCCCGAGAAGGCCCAGTCAAAAAAAACCGGTCATTTTTTCCCTGCCGGTGAAAAAGAGCGTCAAAATTTCAACGCAAGCCGGACGGAGAGTCGACCGCCGGACCGGCATTCCGCGAACGGGCAGGCGCGAAAAAAAATCCGGTATGGCGTTACCCAAGAAATCATGAAGTTGCACAGCCGCAACGGGTTCGCTTCCATTCCGCTTGTTGATGGTTGCAGACAGTCGTGCTACCCTTGACAAACCTCAAGTAATATTGGATAGTCGTTTTTCCGTTTTCAGGGGACACGTTCCTTTCGTTTCATCCCGCTTCTCCTTGCTATGCCGTTTCCATTACATAGATACAGGAGGCTTCGAGCCCATGCGCCGGTGCGCCGCATGGTGCGCGAGACCGCCCTGTCCGCGGACAACCTGATCGATCCGTACTTCGTCTGCGAAGGCAGCGGCGTGAAGAAGGAGATCACCTCCATGCCGGGAGTGCACCGCTGGTCCGCGGACACACTCGTCAAGGAAGTCCGGGAAACCCATGCCCTGGGCATTCCCGCCGTGATCCTGTTCGGGATTCCCGACAAAAAAGACGCGCGCGGGACCGAAGCCTACAACCCCGACGGCGTCGTGCAGCGGGCCATCCGCGAAATCAAGGCGGCGGTGCCGGACATGATCGTCATCACCGACGTGTGCATCGACGAATACACCGATCACGGCCATTGCGGGCTGGTGGAAGGCAACACCATCGTCAACGACCCGACACTGGAATTGTTGTCCAAAATGGCGCTCACCCACGCGGAAGCCGGGGCCGACATCGTGGCGCCTTCGGATATGATGGACGGCCGGGTCCAGGCCATACGCGGTGTTCTCGATGAAACCGGGCATGAGGATACGATCCTGATGTCCTACGCGGCGAAGTACGCTTCCGCCTTTTACGGCCCGTTCCGCGAAGCGGCGGACTCCTCGCCCCAGTTCGGCGACCGGCGTTCCTACCAGATGGACCCGGCGAACAGCGACGAAGCCCTGCGCGAAGTCCGGCAGGACATCGAGGAAGGCGCCGACATCGTGATGGTGAAGCCCGCCCTGTCTTACCTGGACATCATCCACCGGGTGCGGGAGGAAGTTCAGGTCCCCGTCGCCGCGTACAACGTCAGCGGAGAATACGCCATGATCCAGGCTGCCGCAAAGCAGAAGTGGGTGGACGGCGAGGCGGCCATGATGGAAGTGTTGTTGAGCATACGGCGTGCCGGAGCGCAGATGATCCTGACCTATTCCGCCCGCAGCGCCGCCCGGCTGCTCAACGGCTGAGGCCCGTTCGCAGTCACCCCGCCGACATTGAAGAAACGGCGGACGGCGATCCACCCTGTTGCGTTTCCTTGAACCGGGAGCGTTACTGTAAAGCGCAGCCCGAGCCCGTTTTGTGTCCGCGGCCCGAAAATGAACGGAAAGAAAGATTGCATTGTCTGGGTAATTCTGGGAAAATTTTTTTGGATAAGGAGACGGTTTCATGTCAATACTGGCTAAAAATCTGAAAACCATTCGCAAGGAGCTCCGCTGCACGCAGTCGATGATGGCGGATATCCTCAAAGTGGGGTTTAGAACTTATGTCCGGTACGAAGCGGGAGAACGGGACGCTCCGGTTTCCATCCTGGTGAAGATCGCGCGGCTGGGGAACATTTCCCTCGAGCAGCTTTTGACCACCGAGGTCAACAAAAGCTACATTTCGCCCGTTAAGGCGATAAACAAGAAGTCGAATTTCCCGGAGGTCCGCTCCGTGAACTTCCGCTCCGGTCTGGTCGCGTTCAAAAAGCCCTCCAAGCAGGAAATGATCACCATCGACGATTCGGAACGCAAGCTGGTGTCGATATTCCGCAAAATGGATGCCGATCTGCAGAACCAGTGCCTGTCCGCCATCAGCAAGGCATTGAAGGACGGCAGGGGCAAGACCGGCGCCAAGAAAAAGACGCCCGCCCGTTCGAAGAAAAAGGCCGCGCCGCGCGTGCTCTCCAAACGCAGCCGCACCGCCGCTTCCAGATCCGCGAAAAACGTGAAGAAAAAAAAGCCTGGCCGGAAAAAGGTCGATAAGAAAGTGCTCAAGGAAAAAATCGACAAACTGAAGATGATCACCCGCTCCGTCCAGAAAATCACCGTGAGATGAGGCACCGTGAAATCCGCCCGCTTCGGAAGGCAAAGGCATGGAGTGACGTTTCTGGTCCTGTTGACCGTGATCGCCGTGCTGGAGTATTTCGGGCATTTCATCGAACGCGGGATCGGCAACTACCTTAAATGGCAAAATCATAAAAGGCCGCAGCTGGGCCGGATCTGGGAAAAAGACCGTCAGGCCCTGGTCGCGCAGACCAAAATCCAGTCCCTGCGCACCACCCAGGACCTGCAGGAGCAGACCGGCGATTCGGTTGAAACCTTCAAGCAGCTGTTCGAAACCGTAGCGCCCGCCTTTCCCCTGGCCGTGTCGAGGAAGAAATTTCTCGACCTGTATTACGACTATCCCGGCCCCTGGGCCGAACGCATCATCTCCCCGTATGAGCTCATTCAGATCGACGCCCGCAAGAGCTGGTCCCGCGTTATCCTGAAACGGTTCGGTCCCTGGATCACCCTGGGCTTTCTCGACATGCAGGGCGTTTCCATTCAGGAGAAATTCCTGTCGGTGGACAACCTGTTCGGCATCCAGTCCACGCGCACCGTGAAACGCGGGCGGCTGGAGGAAGTCGATTTCCCCGAAGACCGGATTTTTTCCATCGACGAGTACCTGGCGATCATCGCGACGCTCGACCCGGACACCCAGAAAGGCGTGTTCCCCGAGCCCCGGTGGTTTCTGGAAAAGGGCTACCACGTCACCCGCGTGGGCGTTTCCGAGGAATCCAACGGCGCCGACCCGCAGCACATGATATTCGGCATCGAGTACGACACCGATTACTACACCGGGGTGCTGGTGATCCCCGTCCCGCTTGAAATCGCCTACAACATGCTGTCTCAAATCGAAAGATCGGAGGCGGAAGATTCCCCCCAGGACGCCATGCCCCTGGAAGACCCCTCCGGAGAAATATTTTAATCCTAAAAATATCCCGATACGCGGTATCCTTATAGACGCGTTCTCGTTTGCGAAACGGCACGGGGGTTGGCTTGATCCGAAAAATATTCGAAAAACTGTTTTTCCTGGTATACGGCGGCCTGCTGCTGGCGGGGCTGGCCGGTGTCGGCTTTTACTTCACCTACAGCCGGGATCTGCCCCAGCTTCCCGACGACCTGGAAAAGATCAACCTCAGCCTGCCCACCGAGATCTATTCCTGGGACGGCGAGCGGATCATGATCATCGGCGAGCGCCACCCCGTGTCCATCGAAAACATCTCGCCGAACTTTCTCAAAGCCATCCTCGCCGTCGAGGACCGCAGGTTCTATGAACACCACGGCCTCGACCACCGCGGCTTCATGCGCGCCATGCTGGTCAACCTGCGCGCCGGGCGCTGGCTCGAAGGCGGCAGCACCATCACCCAGCAGCTGTCGAAAAACCTGTTCTTCTCCTTTGAGCGCAAGTTCGTGCGCAAGTTCAAGGAATTTCTCATCGCTTCCCAGCTCGAGGCCACCTTCGACAAGGACCAGATCCTCGAAGCCTACTGCAACCAGATCTATTTCGGCAGCGGCGCCTACGGCGTCGAGGAAGCCTCCAAAGTATACTTCGCCAAACGCGCCAAGGACCTGACCCTGCTGCAGGCCGCGGTGCTCGCGGGACTGCCCAAATCGCCCAAAGGCGCCAACCCGTTCACCAATTTCGACCGTTCCATGGCCCGCGCCCGGCTCGTTCTCAACCGCATGGAGCGGCAGAAATTCATCACCGCCGGGCAGAAAGAAGAGGCGCTCAACGCGGATCTGGAACTGGTCACGCCGAAGAAGAAATCCGATCCCAACCTGTACTTCGCCAACTTCGTCATCGACAAGCTGGAAAAGGACTACGGCAAGGAGTTCGTGCACTACGGCGGGTTGAAAATCTACACCACCCTCGACAGCCGATACCAGCGCTTCGCCCTGAAAGCCGCGCAGTCCCACCTGGAAGGCTTGGAAGAGGGGATGGTGAAACGCGACGGGCCGCTGCAGACCGCCGTGGTGGCGGTGGAGAACAAAAGCGGCGCGGTCCGCGCCATGCTGGGCGGGCGCAACTACTCGTTGAGCCAGTTCAACCGCGCCGTCTCCGGCAACCGGCTGCCCGGTTCCTCCTTCAAGCCGCTGGTGTACCTGACCGCCATGGAAGTGCTCGACTACACCCCGGCCACCGTCATTAAAGACGAGCCCTATTTCATCGAGATCCCCGGTTCCGCGCCCTGGGAACCGAAAAACTTCGGCGACATCTACGCCGGCGACATCATCCTGAAAAAAGCCCTGATGCGCTCCATCAACGTGGTGTCCGCCAAGCTGGTGGAAAAGGTCACGCCGCAGAAAGTCGTCGAGACCGGCAGGAAGTTCGGCATCAAAAGCCACCTGGGCCCCAACATGTCGCTGGCGCTCGGGACCTCAGCCGTGTCGCCGCTGGAGATGGCCGCCGCGTACAGCATGATCGCCAACCTCGGCGTGTACAATGAACCCTTCTTCATTGAGAAGATCGAAGATTTTCACGGCAACCAGCTCTACCAGCACTACTACCAGGGCGTGCAGCGCTACTCCCAGGAACTCATGTATCCCCTGGTGGATATGATGCAGGGCGTGGTGGACGCGGGAACCGGCCGCACCGTGCGCCGCATGGGTTTCAAGCACCCCGCCGGCGGCAAGACCGGCACCACCAACGACTTCAAGGACGCCTGGTTCAACGGCTTCACCAAAGACCTGTCCGTGTCCGTGTGGGTGGGCTACGACAACAACGACCCGATGCTCGACCGCAACCAGCGCGGGCTGACCGGCGGCCGGGCCGCCGTGCCCATCTGGGTGTTCTTCATGCAGAAGGCGCTGCAGGGGAAAAAGCAGGTCAAGTTTCCCGTGCCCACCGGCATCAAGATCGTGGAGGTGGACGTGCAGACCGGCAGGATTCCCGATTACTCCGCCATCGAGTCCATGCCCGTGGCCGTCAAGGAGGAAGTGGACCTGAGCCCTCTGCCGCAGGAGGAGCTGGAAGACCCGCTTTTCGACGAGTTTCCCCAGGAGGCCACCGGCATCGAATCCCTTCCCGCGTCCAACATCGGCGGCGGTTTCCCGTAAAGGAGCGACGAGTTGAAAGCGCAGGCAGAACGCATCCTTCCGGAACCGGGCGTGTGGTATCAGTCCCTCAAATACCTCATGGCCCGGGTGGGCATCTCTTTTTTCCTGCTCCTGTTCCTGGGGTTTTTCACCCTCTTTTTCATTCATGAGGTCGCCCTGCCCAACGTGCAGTTCGACGACGGGACCATCCAGTGGGCGATCCTCGGCGTCTGCGTGTTTTTCGGTTTTTTCGCCTACGGGCTGATCGGCGAGCAGAAATTCAACAACGCGTTTCACGAACTGAAAGACAAAGGCCCGCTGGACGACAAGGACGCGGTGCTCAGGCAGTACCAGGACCTGCTGCACTTCACCTCCACCTCCTACTTTCTCCCCGGCCAGGGCAGGAAGTTCCGCGGCCGGGTGGTGCGCAAATTCGCCGATTACCTCCTGTCCATCGGGCGCGAGGACGAAGAGGCGCTCAAGGTCTACCTCAAGGCCTTCCTGCAGAATCCCACCAACTCCAAGTTCCGCGCGCCGCTGCTCGCCATCCTCGACAAGGGCGGGGACCTGTCCGAAAACGACATCGACCTGCTGCTGGTCATGCTGAAAGCCGAGGATTACAAGGACGATTTCATTTCCGATCACCTCGCTTCCGTGTTTCTGGAGCGCAAACAGTACACCGCCAAGACCGAGCCCCTGTTCCTGCACGCCCTTCAGCGCGGGCGCGAGATCTCACCGCGCATCATCGACCTCGTCCTGCCGTCGCTGCTGGAAAACGGCCGCACCGATCCCGCCGCGCTGTGGTTCTACCACCACGCGCTGCCGTACCGCCGCGCCGTCGAAAAAAAGCTCAAGGAACTCCTCGCCCTCAACTATTGCAAGGGGCACCTCATGGGTATCGATCCGCTTTTGCATGAGAAATGCAGGGAGACCTTCGAGTCCCTCGATCCCGCGGCGCAGGCGGAGCTGAAGGAAATGGTGGAGAACAGCCGCATCTCCGGGCGGCTCAAGAAACTGAATTTTTTCAGCGCCGAGGATATCGAGGAGCTGGACCGCTGGAAGGTGCGCATGGGGCTCGACGTCTCCCTGATGGGACGGCTGCGCGCCGGGCTCCTCGGCGTCGGCCGCGTGTTCGGCGATGCGGCGCGCGGCGTCGGGCTGCGGCTGGTGGACGGGCTGATCGGCTTCAGCAAGACCCGGCTGCTCGTCAAGTTCGCGGGCCTCTTCATCCTGGTGATCCTCGTCGTCGTCGGATTGAACTATAAGGACTGGAGCCGGCAGAAGGCCGTCCAGGTGGAGGCGCCGCCGCCTCCCGAACCCGCTCCCGCCCCGGCTCCGGCGAAGATCAAGCCGCAGGCGACGGACCGGATCTACACCATCCAGATCGCCGCCGTCACTTCCTCGAAACAGGCCAACCGCATGGTGTCCTCGCTGAAGAAAAAAGGGGTGAAAGGACTGTACACCATCCAGGCGCCGAAAAAATCCGGCGGCAGCTGGTACAAGGTGCGCGTCGGCCGCTTTGAAGGCAAGGGCGAAGCGCAGGAGTTCGCCAAGCGGCTGATCGACAAAAAACACATCAAAAACTACTTCATCCTCTCGGGCGTGAAAAAGCCCGTCGCCGCCAAACCCAAAAAAGCCGCCCGCGCCGGTTGAGGCTGCGAGCTCAGGGAACCGCCACGATGGCCTTGACGATGTCGAGATAGACATTGCGGTCCGCTTCCACCCGGAATCCCGCTTTACGCACGTTGCCCACCGTGTCGCGGTCCAGATGCGTCCCCTCCAGCGCCGTGGTGAACAGCGACATGAACCGGAGACTCAGTCCGTAGAAGAGGTTGCGGCTCAAAACGTGCTCGAACATCAAAAGCTTGCCATCCGGTTTCAGCACCCGCCGCACCTCTTTCAGCCCCTGGACGGGATCCGCCACCGTGCAGAACACGCACACCGCCGCCACCGTGTCGAAGCTGTGATCCGGAAACGCCAGCGCCTCGGCGTTCATCTGCACACAGCGCAGCGTGCCCCGGTAGGACCCGGCGCGGGCGTGGGCGCGCGCCAGCATCCGCGGGCTGAGGTCGATGGCGGTGATGTCCAGTCCTGCGGGGAAATTCTGGATTTCCAGTCCCGTTCCCGCGCCCACGTGCAGGACCCGGCCGCGCATCGGCTCGAAATGCTGTCTCTGGATGTGCCCCCAGCGCTTGAGATCCCCCTGGCGGAAAAAATCGAACACTTTGGCGATTTTGTCGTAATTTTTTTCTGCCATGCCAGACTTACTTGGATTGTGTGAGTTTCCGGTTGGAGCGCAGCACCATTCCCGCGATGGCGAACCCGATCGCGCCGCCCGCCGCGTAGACGCAGCCCGCCGGGATCGGGCCTGCGGTTGCGGCCATGCCCGAGACCATGCCCACGATCATGGCGATGAGGCTCACGGGGATCATCACCTCGAACGCGCCGAAAAAGGGAGCCAGCCCGATCAGCAGGACAAACTTGAGCGCCATCCCGATCACACTCCCGGCGAGCATGCCAAGCAGCATATTCCAGTGACCGGGGATGATTTGCAGGACGGTAAAGGCTATAATGATTCCGGAAACCGTTCCGATCGTGTAATCGATGATCTTGAAGTTCATGCCTCGCACGCGGTGAGTGAAACCGGGTTCAATAGACCGGGGAAGGGCGCCGCCCTGCGACCAGAATGGATAAGCACCCAGGCTTTGTCAAACCATTTCTCTCCCCGGGGGTGCAGGGGATTTCACCATCTAAGGAGTGTCCATGAGCGCCATTGAGCTGGACCGCGAACACCTCGCAGGCTGGGTCTCCGAACAGGAGATTGCCGGATTGCAGTCGAAGCTGGACCGCCTGCACGCCAGCCTGGAAAACGGCGGCGGCGCCGGCGACGATTACCTCGGCTGGCTGCGACTGCCGTCCCGCACCACACTTGAGGACCTCGAAGTCATCGAAGACGCGGCGCACAAGATCCGCGACCGTTCCGACGCCTTCATCAGCATCGGCATCGGCGGTTCCTATCTGGGCGCGCGCGCGGCCGTCTCGTTTCTCAATCACACCTTCGACAATCAGCGCGTCCAGACCAAAGAGCACCCGGAGGTTTATTTTGCCGGGCACAACCTGAGTTCCGATTACCACGCCGACCTCATGGATCTCATCGAGGAGAAGGACATCTGCCTCAACGTGATCTCCAAATCCGGCACCACCACCGAACCGGCGGTGGCGTTCCGGATCCTGAAAAACCTGCTGGAGAAAAAATACGGCAAGAACGGCGCCAAGCAGCGCATCTTCGTCACCACAGACGCCCGCCGCGGCGCGCTCAAGAAACTCGCCGACGAGGAAGGCTATCCGACTTTCGTCATCCCCGACGATGTGGGCGGACGCTACTCGGTGCTGACGCCGGTCGGGCTTCTGCCCATCGCCGTCGCCGGCATCGACATCCGCGAACTGATGGACGGCGCCGAGGTGTGGGAGATGCTGTCCTCCGACACCGCTGACGTCGGGGACAACCTGTCCTACCAGTACGCCGCCATCCGCCACATTCTTTACCAGAAGGGAAAGACCGTGGAGGTGCTCGCTTCGTTTCATCCCAACCTGAGCTATGTGCTGGAATGGTGGAAGCAGCTGGCCGGAGAGAGCGAAGGCAAGCAGCAGAAAGGCATCTTCCCCGCTTCCGTCGAATACACCACCGACCTGCATTCTTTGGGGCAGTGGGTGCAGGAAGGCAACCGCATCCTGTTCGAGACCTTTCTCATGCTGGGGGCTTCCAACCGCCAGCTCGAGGTGCCTGAATTCGATCAGGACGACGACGGTCTCAACTACCTCGCCGGCAAGACCCTCGATTTCGTCAACGACAAGGCCTACAAAGGCACGGCGCTTGCCCACAAGGAAGGCGGCGTTCCCAATATGACGCTGACGCTCAAGGACCGCAGCCCCGGATCGCTCGGCCAGCTGTTCTATTTTTTCGAGCGCGCCGTCGCCATGACGGGATACCTGTTCGAGGTGAACCCGTTCGACCAGCCCGGCGTCGAATTTTACAAGAAAAACATGTTCGCACTTTTGAATAAACCCGGATTTGAGAAAGGATAGGGACATGACAACGATCGGTCAGAAGCTGGATGAAGTCATTCATGGCCTGGCCCATGAGGAAATCGAAGGAAGACGCCCGGCGTTCAAGTCGCACCCGCTGCTGGCGAAACTGCAGGCGATGGGCAGCGAGTTGTGGGTGGACACGGGCGACCTGGAAAAAGCGCGCTCGATCTGGAAGAAAGAGCTCGAAGCGCTGACCACCAACAACACCCTGGCCAACCAGGTGGTGCAGAGCGGCGTGATGGACGACACCATCAAGGAAACCGTGAAGAAGATCCGCGACGTCACCGGCGATCTGACCGAGGAGGAGCTGATCACCGAGATCGGTTTCGTCATCAACTGCAAGATCGCGCTGCGTCTGGTGCAGGCCTTCAAGGTCAAGGTGAGCGTGGAGCTGCACCCGGTCATGTCGCGCGACATCGAGACCACGCTCAACTACGCCCGCCGCTATTACAAGGTGTGCCCGCAGTACTTCACCGTCAAGATCCCGCTCACGCCCGAAGGCTACCTCGCCGTGCGCAAGCTGCGGCTCGAGGGCATGCCGATCAACTACACGCTGGGCTTTTCGGCGCGCCAGAACTACCTCGCCGCGCGGCTGTCCAATCCCGCCTACGTCAACGTGTTTCTGGGGCGGCTCAACCAGGTGGTGATCGACAACAAAATGGGCAGCGGCGAGATGGTGGGGGAGAAGGTCACGCTGGCGACGCAGCAGTGCATCCGTGAGATCCGCGAGAAATTTCCCGAGATCACCACGAAACTGATCGGCGCGAGCATCCGCAACGGCGACCAGGTGAGCTTCCTCGCCGGGCTGGACGTGCAGACCATCCCGCCCGCGGCGCTCAAGGAGTTTCAGGACTCCGGCCGCTCCCCGGATGAACTCGCAAGCCACGTGGACGACACCATCTCGCCGGGCATCGACGCCGCGCACCTTTCCGGCGGACGCTTCGACACGCTGTGGACGGTCACCGATGAGTTCAAGGAATTCGTGGATAAACTGGTCAACCGGCAGGGCATCGAATCGATGACCGGAGCCGGGCTGGAGGAAGCCTGCCGCGAACAGAACCTGTTCCACCCGTTCACGAAAGAGGATCTTAAGACCATCACCGCGCACGGCAAGATTCCAAAGCTCGACCAGTGGCCCGAGTCCATCGCCCTGGACGATCTGATGACCCAGTCCGCCCTGCAGTCCTTCGCCAAGGATCAGAAGGCGCTGGACGACCGCATCCGCTCCTTCACCTGAGCCGGGCCAAGCGAACGGGGGGCGGATGATTCTCGCAGGCGACATCGGCGGCACCAAGGTCAACCTTGCGTTGTTCGAAAACCACGACGGCGGACTCCGCGCCGTCAACGAGGCCAAGTTCAAAAGCAGCGAGTACTCCGGGCTGGAGGCGATCCTGTCCGAATACTGCGGTAAAGAGCATCCCAGGCTGTCGTGCGCCGGTTTCGGGATCGCCGGGCCGGTGAAGGACGGCCGCTGCGAAGTCACTAACCTGCCCTGGGTGGTGGACGTGAAAAGCCTCAAGCGCAAGCTGGCGCTGGAGGACGTCTGGCTGATCAACGACCTCGCCGCCACCGCCTGCGCCGTGCCGTTTCTCGCGGGCGGCGAAGTGGAGACCCTGCAGGCCGGTTCTCCCGTCGAGGACGGCCGCATCGCCGTCATCGCAGCCGGCACCGGGCTCGGCGAGGCGTTCCTCATTCCCACGGGCGACGGCCGCTACCAGATCCTCGATTCCGAGGGCGGCCATTGCGACTTCGCGCCGCGCACCCAGACCGAAGCGGAGATGCTGCATTTTCTAAGAAGCAAATTCGGCCGCGTCAGCATCGAGCGCGTGCTGTCCGGCCCCGGCCTGCACAACGTCTACCAGTTCATCAAAGAGCACCACAAGCTCACAGAACCCGAATGGCTGACAAAGGAACTCGCCCAGGGCGACCCCGGCGTGGTCATCACCCAGGCCGGGCTCAACAAAAAATTCACCGCCTGCGAACAGGCGCTGGAGATGTTCGTGTCGCTCTACGGCGCCGCCGCCGGCAACCTGGCGCTGCAGTTTCTTGCCGCCGGCGGCGTGTACGTGGGCGGCGGCATCGCCCCGAACATCCTCTCCCTCATCAAATCCGGCTCCTTCATGGACGCGTTCCTCTCCAAAGGCCGCTTCAACACCCTGCTCAGCCAGCTGCCCGTCCAGGTGATACTCAATGAAAAAGCGGCCCTTATGGGCGCGGCGCACTACGCCAGGGGCGGCAAATTCCTCCGTTGAACCCGTTTCCCGTTACGGGTATGATACCCCCCTTGAGCTGAAAGAGCGGGGCAGGGGAGCGAATCAACGGTTCCCTTGTATGTCATGCTGAGCTTGTCGAAGCATGCGCCGGGACAAAGATTTCTGTCACCCTTCGACAGGCTCAGGGCGACACTAAGAGAACAGAACACGCATCATGGAAACGAAGATCAATAAAATCGTATTAGCCTATTCGGGCGGGTTGGACACGTCTGTCATCATCAAGTGGCTGAAGGAGCAGTACGGCTGCGAGATCATCGCCTTCGCGGCGGACGTGGGGCAGGGCGAGGAGCTCGATCCCGTGCGCGAGAAGGCCCTGGCCACCGGCGCGAGCAAGGTCTACATCGAGGACCTCAAGGAGGAGTTCGCCCGCGACTTCGTCTTTCCCATGCTGCGCGCCAACGCATTTTACGAGAACAACTATCTCCTGGGCACCTCCATCGCCCGGCCGCTCATCGCCAAAGAGCAGGTGCGCATCGCCGGGAAGGAAGGCGCCGAAGGCGTGGCGCACGGCGCCACTGGCAAGGGCAACGACCAGGTGCGCTTCGAGCTGGCCTACCAGACCCTGAGCCCGCACATCGTCGTCATCGCGCCCTGGCGGCACTGGGACCTGACCTCGCGCACCGCGCTGCTCGACTACGCCAAGACGCACGGCATCCCCGTGCCCGTCACCAAGGACAAGCCCTACAGCATGGACCGCAATCTGTTTCACATCAGCTACGAGGGCGGCGTGCTGGAGGACCCGTGGACGGCGCCGGACGAGGAAATGTTCCGCATGAGCGTCGCGCCCGAGAAAGCGCCCGACAAGCCGACGACCATCGAGGTCGAGTACGAGCGCGGCGATCCCGTCGCCGTCAACGGCGAGCGCATGAGCCCGGCGGCGCTCATCGCGAGGCTCAATCAGCACGGCGGCGAAAACGGCATCGGCCGCATCGACATCGTCGAGAACCGCTTCGTCGGCATGAAATCGCGCGGCATCTACGAGACTCCCGGCGGCACCATCCTGCACGCCGCGCACCGCGCCATCGAGAGCCTGACGCTCGACCGCGAAGTGATGTACCTGCGCGACTCCCTGATCCCCACCTACGCCAAGGCCGTGTACAACGGTTTCTGGTACTCGCCCGAGCGCGAACTGATGCAAACGACCATCGATGCCGCGCAGCAGAACGTCAGCGGCACCGTGCGGCTCAAGCTCTACAAGGGCAACTGCACCGTCACCGGCAGAAAGGCGGCCAAATCCCTCTATGACGAAAAAATGGCCACCTTCGAGGAGGACGAGATCTACCGGCAGGACGACGCCGAAGGCTTCATCCGCCTGCACGCCCTGCGCCTCAAAATGTTCTCAGAGACCTTTGGGAAGAAGTAGTATCTGTAAAAACTTAATGCAGAGAAATGGGATCGTTCCATTCCAGTGGTTGGGGGAGGGGAGCGGAAGCGAATTCGATATGAATGACCCTCCGTCGTCCTACTTGGGATCGTGTGGAAGAATGAATGAGCAAGGGCCGCATGAGGATGGCGTCCCCGCAATGCGCTTTCGTAGCTGTGGATCCTACTGAATTCACCACATTGTGTACCTCCGCTTCCGGCAAACAACCCAATGTGTGAGAACCCGGACACACTTGCAAGCCGCCGTTGGCTGGTCCTGCTTCATCGAGATGCAGGCGCAACGCCAGCATTTCCTCCATGATCTTGGATGGAGGATGAACATGGGATACGCCTTGCTTTAAAGACCATCCATAATAACCGGGAGCTTTAGTTTTGATTTTTACCGCGATCGTTTTGTCCTGGTGCCAACGAACTCCCCAATTGGCTTTGGGACGTTTGTCGAAAACAAGTGCGCGGACAGCTATCGCTTTTCTTCCCAGCGTCGGTTCGATGAGAGAACGCACTCTGGGCGAGCGAACCAGCTTGGCTAGAAACGCATGTTCTCTAAAGCGGATTCTCGAACCTGCATTCCTGGTTGAAAGGGTTGTCATCGATTCCTTTAAGGTTTCGATCTCTGAAGCTTTCAGAATAGATGGAATGATTTGAAAACCTTGCCGGTCAAAAGAGTCATGGATGGTCATACCAAAGCTTCCTAATTCGAATACACCAGTTTTTCGCTGTACCCTTTGTAAAACAGTTCCCGCGTGGTGAGGTCCCAGCCGGACTCGATGAGTTTCTTTTCCGCTTCCAGCAGGTCTTCCAGGTAGTACTTGAAATCCTCCATCGACTTGATGCTTTCCTGATTTTTGGAATCCGGCTTCGTCAGCAACAGGTCGATCTGTGTTTGTAAATAGTCCCGGTAGATGAAGGCCAGCCGCGAGGGAAAGTAATTTTCCTGGGCGTCGAAAAAGAATTCCCGCAGCAGATCGACCACCAGGTAGTAGATGATCTTGTAGCGGATCACATCCATCCAGAGTTCGTTTTCAAAATCCTCCCGGTTGTCGTACTCCCATTCCGCCTCCGCGCCTTCGTTCACGTAGGCAAAGACCACGTCCCGGTCGGATTTGGATTTCAGGTTGATGTATTCCTGCAGGCAGATCAAGCTCAGCAGATAGTCGATGGCGATCTTGCGCAGAACGATCTGCTGCTCCAGTGCGCTGGGCGCGTCTTCATAGACTTCAGCCAGTTGGTCGTGCGCTTCCAGTTTGATGGATTCCAGGAATTCGCCGTCTTTCAGCCACTGCGCCTCGGCTGTGAAATCATGGCTCAGCTCTTCGAACCACGCGTCCGCCTGGCCTTGTGTCAGGTTTGCTTTAAACCAGTCCTCGGCGAATTTTGTGATTTCCACTTCCGCGAGGGGAGCGTCGTTATTTTCTTTGGGCGTTTCTTCATTCATAGCGAATTTCTACGGCTCGTTTGAATTTTGCTTTCCCAGATTTTCCTGATGGGAAAGAACGGATTTGGATTTGCCCGTCATGGGTCGAGGTGCACCGGTTTAAGCACTCGCAATCGGATTTCCTGATTTTATATTATTGCCCGGTGAACGCCAATTCGATAAGCCCGAAATGTGGAAAATATCAGAACAGCGGTTTCGCGGTGCAGCGTTGCAAGCACCGGCGGCCTGCGAAAGGAAGGCCCGTGGTTCCCTCCACCGAAAAATCTCCCTATGTTTTTGAACGAATTTGATATATAGTGTGTGTGACGTTTTTGGGCGTCCCAGCCAGTTTTTGTCGGTCTGTTGATTTATTTCACGCGTCCCCGCGGAAATGCGGCAGGCTGCCTTCCCAACCACCATGTGCCGGAAACCCTGAAAAAAATACCATGAGTTCGATTCTTGTCGTTGACGACGAAAAGAGTTTGCGCGAATTTCTCACCATCATGCTGGAAAACGACGGCCACGAGGTCGAGACCGCCGAAACCGGCGAGAGGGGCATGAAGCTCGTCACGGAACACGAGTATGATCTGGTGATCACCGATTACAAGATGAAACGGGCCAACGGCATCGACGTGCTGGAGTCGGTGAAGGCCGTGAACCCGATGACCCCGGTGGTGCTGATGACCGCCTACGCCTCCGCCGAGACCGCTGTTGAGGCGATGAAAAAAGGCGCCTACGACTACATCTCCAAGCCATTTAAAATTGAAGACTTGCAGCTCATCGTCAAGAACGCCATCGAGAAGAAGATGCTTTCCGATGAGAACAACTACCTGCGTTCGGCGCTCAAGGACAAATACGGCTATTCCAACATCATCGGCAAGAGCCAGGCCATGAACAGCGTCTTCAAGCTCATCGAGAAGGTGGCCGAAAGCAACGCCACCGTGCTCATCGGCGGCGAGAGCGGCACCGGCAAGGAGCTGGTCGCCAAGGCCGTCCACTTCAACGGACCGCGCAAGAACTACCCCTTCATTTCGATCAACTGCGGCGCGGTGCCCGAGAACCTGCTGGAAAGCGAACTGTTCGGCCACGAAAAGGGCGCCTTCACCAGCGCCGATTCGCTCAAGATCGGCCTCATGGAATCGGCCAGCAAGGGCACGTTTTTTCTCGATGAGATCGGCGAGGCGCCGCTGTCCATCCAGGTGAAGCTGTTGCGTGTCCTGCAGGAGAAGGAGATCGTCCGCGTCGGCGGCACCCAGTCGATCCCCATCGACCTCAGGATCATCGCCGCCACCAACATCGATCTCACCAAGGCCGTCAAGAACAAGACCTTCCGCGAGGATCTCTTTTACCGGCTCAACGTGATCCCGCTCAAGCTCCCGCCCCTGCGCGAGCGCCGGGACGACATACCTCTGCTGGTCAATTACTTCATCAGCAAGTACAATGAAGGGCGTCAGGAAAATTCCCAGATCCGCGGCATCGACCCCGAGGCCATGAGCCTGCTGGAAAAATACGCCTGGCCGGGCAACGTGCGCGAGCTGGAGAACGTCATCGAACGGGCGGTGGTGCTGGAGACCGGCGACAAGATCCAGGTCTCAAGCCTGCCCGACGAGATCAAGGGCTCGACGGAGTCGCCCGACGACCTGATGCCGGTGATGGACAATCAGCCCATGGACCTGGAAAAGACGCTCGACCAGATCGAAAAACGCATGCTGCGCGGCGCGCTGGAGCAGACCAACGGCATCATCAACAAGGCCGCCAAGCAGCTCAACCTGAGTTTCCGGTCCATGCGTTACCGCATTCAAAAACACAAACTCAAAGGGGAAATGGGACCCGAAGAGTGACCGGGTTCCAGGAGATCGAGGGTTCACGCCTCACTTCCCACAGGTGCGCCATGCCTATTGCACGACCCAACAAGCGCCGGACGTTTGCCTGCGCCGTCCGCCGGGGGATCCTTCTGATCCTTATAGTATGGCTGTGCGCCGCAGCTTCCGCCTGGGCGCAGGAGTCGCTGCCCCTGACGGAGACGAGCCTGTTCCGCGAGGCGGAGTTTCATTTTCACGCCGGCCGGTTCAATGAAGCGAAATCGTTGTACCACGATTTCGTCAGTCAGCAGCCGCGCAACAAATGGGCGGCGCGCTCCCTCTACCGGCTCGGGCAGATCGACCAGAAAGCCGAGTCCTACGCCACCGCGCTGCGTTTTTACCAGATGCTGCTGGAGCGGTTTCCCGGAACGGACCTCGCACCCGACGCCAGCATGAACATGGGGCTCTGCTATTTCGAGCTGGCCCAGTACGCCGACGCCGACCAGCAGTTCCGCATGGTGCTCAAGACCCATCCCAACCGCGCCGTGCGCTGGAAGGCGCTCTACCAGCTCGCGCGGGTGGACGAGGAAAAATTCGACTACACCGGCGCCATCGCCAAGCTCAACAACGTCTACAACCAGAACGAGGCGGAAGCCATCCGCACCACGGCGCGCCAGCTGATCGAAAAGATCATCGATGAAAAACTGTCCGAAGCGGAAGTGCACCTGTTGAAAGACACCTACGGCGCGCAGTTTCCCGGCGACCTGCTGCTCAAAAAACTGCTGTCGATCTACCGCGGCCAGCGGGATGTCTACAAATACCAGGCCGCCCTCAAGGAACTGGCGCAGTTGTATCCGGCGCACCCGGAACGGCCCCGTTTTGAGCTTTACTGGAAGCAGGTGGCGGACAATCCCGACCTTAAGCTCAGGATCGGCGCGGTGGTGCCGCTTTCCGGCAAGCTCGCCGTCACCGGCCAGCAGGTGCTCCAGGGCATTCAGCTCGCCATCAACCAGTCCGGTCTCAAAAACCAGAACAAGCTGGAACTCATCGTGAAAGATTCCGCCTCCGGCCAGCCGGTTGAGCAGATCGTCGAAGAGCTGGCCGCCGATCCCAACGTGGTCGCCGTGGTCGGGCCCGTGCAGAGCGGCGAAGTGAAGGACGTCGTGCCGGTCGTGGATGCCTACCGGCTTCCCGCGATCACGCCCACCGCGTCCGCCGAGGGCCTGCCGCAGTTGAGTCCCTATATTTTCCGCAACGCCCTGACGCGGGACATCCAGGCGCGGCACATCGCCGATTACAGTTTCAACAAACTGAACCTGCGGCGCTTCGCCGTACTCTATCCGCAGGAAGCGTTCGGCATCGAGCTCAAGGAGCATTTCGAATCCGAGATCCGCTCCCTGGGCGGCGAGATCGTGGCCAGCGTGCCCTACGAACGCAGCCAGACCGACTTCAAGCCGCAGATTCTCGAACTGGGCGGCGTGTCCGACGATCAACTGTTGAAGATGACGCGCGAGCAGCTGCAAAGCGAGGAAGGGATGGAACGTTTCCAGAGGAAGGACGGCCTGTCCCAGCCCGTGGTGGAAATGGGCCTGTTCACCGATGAGGATATCGAGGATCTGCAGGCGACGCTGGACTTGAGTTACGACGCGATCTTCATGCCGGGGTTTTACGACAAGGTCGGGCTCATCATCCCGCAGCTGGTGTTTTACAACATCGAGGACATCGTGCTGCTGGGTGCCAGCGGCTGGAATTCGCCGAAGCTTTTGGAGATCGCCGGCAATTACCTCAAGACGGGATTTTTCGTGGACGGGTTTTACGCCGATTCGGTCAAGCCCAAGGTGCAGAAATTCGTGACCGACTTCAAATCCAATTTCGGCGGCGCGCCGGGGCTCTATTCCGCGCAGGCCTACGACGGCGCGCAGATGCTCATCGAGATGATCCAGAATGGAGCGCAGAACCGGCTTGAGATCGCCGAGCGGCTGCAATCGATCCGGGACTATCCCGGCGTCTCCGGACAGACCAGCATCTCAAGCTCCGGCGATTCGGAAAAAGAGCTGTTCACCCTGCAGGTGCAGAACCGCAGGATCACGCAAGTCGATTGACCCCGCCTAAAACGTGTTTCCGTCTTCGACCAGGAGGATGTCCGACTTCTCCTCTTCCGGAATCTTGTTGTCGATGAAGATTTCGAACTTCGCCCCGGCCTCTTCAAAATGCGCGCCCTTGCCGGATTCCGGATTGATCTTCATGAACACGATCTCGTCCGACACCGGGAAGTTGCGCACCGGCACGCCCTCAAGCGTTTTCTGCATGTAATCGAGCCAGATGGGGATCGCCGCGCGCGAGCCGGTTTCGTTGACGCCCAGCGGTTCGTCCTCGTCTTTTCCCACCCAGACCCCGGTCACCACTTCCGGCGTGTAGCCGATGAACCAGGCGTCGACGTAATTGTTCGTCGTTCCCGTCTTCGCCGCCACCGGCCGGTTGAGCACCTTCACCTTTTTGCCGGTGCCGCTCTCGACCACGCTTTGCAGCAGGCTGGTGATCGTGTAGGCGACGCCGCTTGAGATCGGCTGCGTGATGTTCGGCTGCGCGGTGTAGAGCACTTCGCCTTCGCGGTTTTCGATCAGGCGCACCGCGATCGGATTGATCCTCTGACCCATGTTGGCGAACGTGGAATAGGCCGAGGTCAGCTCGAACAGCGTCACGCCCGAAGACCCCAGCGCGATCGACAGGTTTTTCGACATCCTGCTGGAGATCCCGAGATTGCGCGCCATCTGGATGGCGCGCTCGACGCCGATGTTCTGCAGCAGCTTCACCGTGACGACGTTGCGCGAATGGGTCAGCGCCGTGCGCAGCGGCGTGGGGCCGTAGAATTTTTCCTCGAAGTTGACCGGCTTCCATTTGTCGAACGCGTCTTCCTTCTCCTTGAAGATGATGGGCGAGTCGATGATGATGCTCGCCGGGTTGAATCCCTGCTCGATGGCCGCCGCGTAGATGATGGGCTTGAACGCCGAGCCCGGCTGGCGGATCGCCTGCACCGCGCGGTTGAACTGGCTCTTGGTGAAATCGTAGCCGCCCACCATCGCCTTGATGTGCCCGGTGCCCGCTTCCAGACTGATCAGACCGGCTTCCACCTCCGGCTCCTGTTCCAGAGCCAGCGACCAGCGCATGTCCTCCTCGCGCGTGCCCTTGACCCGCACCAGGATCAGATCGCCCGGAGACAGCGCGTCGCGCGCCCGCGCGATCTTCGCCCACTGCCCGTCCACCTGGATGTTGGGCCGCCGCGCCCAGTCCATGTCTTTGAGCTCGATCACGCCCTCGTCCCGGCCCAGCAGGACGAGCGCGTCGTCGTCCGTCACCTCCAGCACCGCACCTTTGAGCAGGTCGCCCACCTGGGGCTGCTGTTCCTCCGTGGTGAAATCGTTCAGCTCCAGAAGCGTGTCGCGCGCCGTCAGCAGGTTGTCCTTCACCTGGATCGTGCCGATCGGTCCGCGGTAGCCGTAACGCTTGTCCGTCACCAGCAGGTTTTCCCGCACCGCTTTTTGCGCCACCTCCTGCGAATCCATGTTGAGCGTGGTGTACACCTTCAGCCCGCCGCGGTACAGCTTGGTGGAGCCGTACGTGTCCTGCAGGAACTGGCGGATGTACTCGACGAAATAGGGCGCCTTGTTGAGCATGTCGGTGACCTCGCCCAGTTCGAATTCGGCCGCCAGCGCTTCTTCAGCCTGCGCGTCGCTGATGAATCCTAAGTGATGCATGCGCCGGATGGCGTGGTTGCGCCGTTTCTTGGCGCGCTTGGGATACTTGTAGGGCGAGTAGTTGTTGGGCGCCTTCGGCAGGCTGGCGAGCATGGCGCATTCGTCGATCGAAAGATCCTGCACGTGCTTGCCGAAATAGGTTTTGGAAGCGCCTTCGACCCCGTAGGAGCCGTGGCCGTAATAGATCTGGTTGAGATACATCTCCAGGATTTCATCCTTGGAGAAGATCAATTCCATGCGGATCGACAGAATGGCTTCCTTGATCTTGCGCGTGAGCTTCCTCTCTCTGGAGAGGAACAGCGTTTTCGCCAGCTGCTGGGTGATCGTGCTGCCGCCCTCCACCACCGAGCCCGCTTTGAGGTTGGTGATGAAAGCGCGGACGATCGCCTTCGGGTCGATGCCGAAGTGGTAGTAAAAATTCGAATCCTCCACGGCGAGCGTCGCCTGTTTCAGCGCCAGCGGGATGTCCTCGAGCGGCGTCAGGATGCGCTTTTCGATATAGAACTCCGCGATCAGTTCGTCGTAATCGGAATACAGGCGGGTGATGGTGCTCGGCTGGTAATCCTTGAGCTGGCGCACGTCCGGGAGGTCCTTCGAATACATGAAGTAGAGCACCGCCGCGCCGGAAAAGCCCACGATCATGGCCAGCAGGAAAAGGAAAAATCCCGACAGCAGGATGACCTTCAGGACCTTTTTTTTGCCCTTCTTTTTCGACGTGTCGCGAATCTGTTCTGTTGGATCGTCTTTCATGGAGTGCCGTCAATCGGGTTTGATAAAGAGAAGCGCAACCGGCGCCGCGGCGGAGCCGAAACGCAGCGCTTCAGAGGAAAGCTCAGAGCCGCCCCTCCTCAAGGTCGATGAGGCCGACCCAGGTCGTGATGTCCTCCCGGTCCGGCGCGGCTTTTTCCCGCGCTTCGATGAATTTTTTACGCTTTTCATCGTTGTCGGGTTTTCGTTCCAGGATGCTGTGGTTGAGCGCCGCCACGTCTTCGGCGGAGCGCCCTTCGCAGATCCCGGTCACCCAGCGGGAGATGGCTTCGTCCGGCTGCGATGCGGCCCGCTCCAGCAGATCGCCGCCGTCGATCCCGAGGAATTCAAGCACGATTTCATCGAGAGGGCAGGGGTAGATGTATTCTCCAAGCGTGTCGTTCCTCTTTGCGCGCGCCTTGTCGAGCATGCGCGGCAGGTGAACCAAACCTGCCAGGGTTTCCGTCGGGCTGCGGGGAAATGTTTTGTTCAGGTCCATGCAGGGGTTGCGGGATGCCGCCATCGGTTGCGACCGGGGTGATGCCAAACGGTCAGTCCAGCCGGACCCGGCTGAGGTTCTGAAAATTTTTGGAGGTTTTGATGGCCCGCGCCCCTTCTTCGCCGATGCGGTTGCGGAACAGATCCAGCGTGGTCAAACCGCCGAGCATCTTCGATTCGGACAGGAATTTCGCGCCTTCTTCGCCGATGCGGTTGAACTTGAGGACCAGTTGATCCAGCTGCGAAAGGTTTTCGCATTGCGCCAGCGTCCGCGCGCCTTCCGCTGTGATCTGGTTGGATTTGAGATTCAGAATTCTCAGCTTGCCGATGTGAGGAGATTGACACAGCGCGGCGACGCCTTCATTGCTGATCTCATTTTCACCCAGCTCCAGCTGCACCACATTGGCAAGCAGTTCCATGCCGGCGAGTTGTTTGATCCCTTCATCGCCGATCTTGCGGGCTTCCAGGTTCAGGATTTTCCCGTCGGTCAGGTTTTTCTGTACGATTTCCTCAAGTTCCACAAACAAAATGGGCCGCCCGGAATCATTACGAGCGATTGCAAACGTTGGACAAACAGAATGACAACGATACTGCGGCCGTCCTTTGGGCAACGCCCTAAAACTAAAGGACCGCCCAGCTCCCACACTGTGGGCTCGCACCCAGGAAGGAGCCGATCAAAATTCATCTTAAACCCAATTGCATTTCGGGTCAATGGTTTGTCAGAAAGGATTCTCAGCATGCACAGGCTGCGGTTTCGTGCACGGCGCGGGGCTTTCCGGCTGGCGAAAGTCCGATGCGGTTGAACCCGTGGAAAGCTCTGTGATAGGGTTGCAGAAAGACGGTCTTGCTTGTAACCAAATTGCCCGAATGGACTTTTCATGCACGGCCGGTCCGCGAAGCCGGCGGGCAATACAGGGCCCCCCGCACTCACACAAAGAAGGATGCACATCTCATGAAAACGGGTCTGCAATGCGCCTTGCTGGCGTGGTTCTGGCTGGCGGCCGGGATTTCCGCCGCCTTGGCGGATCAGTGGAAAGGCATGGACATGGTCCGCTACTGCACGGGGGACACGGTGCTGTTCGACGATTCCGTGTGCCGGGCTTACATCCAGGGAGTCGTCGATGCGCACGAGCGCTATTCAAATAAGAACGAGCCGGCGTTCTGTCTTCCCGGGGACGCCGCCGGGCGGAAAAAAGGAGAGAGCCTGGTCCCCAAATGGCTGGCGGCATTTCAGGAACGGTGGCGTCAGAAACCCATCGAGTTGACCGCCGATGCCCTCAAGGCGATTTTTCCCTGCCGGGAAGCGCGCGAACGATGACACCGGCGCAGCGTGCCGAATTGAATCGCGGCGGCGCCGCCATGCAGGGTGCCGTGCTGGCGTGTCTGATGGGCCTCGCGTCGGCCTGCACGGGTGCCAACACATCTGCCGTGGTGCAGGCCGCCCAAGCCGCGAAAACGGACGCACTCCCGTTGCAGCCTCACTTGTGGACCGTGCGCTGTGAGGCGGCCTCGGGGCAGCATTGCGCGGGCGACCCGGTCCTGTCCTTTCCCGAAGGCAGCGAGTACTGCAGGCACGACTATCAGATCACCGAAGGCCCGTTCGGGGACACGTTTCAAAGAGTGAGCGTCGACCGGTCCGGATCGCTCAAAGTCCAGGTGCGCGCCGCGGGCGGGCCGCTGTGGGATCCGTACGCTTCCCGCATCGGATTGAAAATCAGAGGCTGGGGGATACCCCGGGAACTCGGCCGTGCGCAAAGGGAGGCATTGCAATGTGAACGTGCCGATCTTTCACCGTAAAGAAAAGACCGTGCGGCCCACCGTGCGGATGCCGAAAGGGCGGGGCGGAATATCCGATCCTCGTAGAGAAGCCTTCAGGTCCGGCGCCCGGCCGCCTGGGACAATCGGTTCAAAAACCGCAGCTTTCCGTGATGCCGCCGGCCAAAAAAGGTTTTCATAGAAACTTCAAAATGGTAATTTAGAGACATCCGAACAAGTTTGGGGGGTAATTTAAAACCATTTTTTGGGGAGCAATTCACCATGAAAAAAGTTTTGGTTCTGTTGACTGTTGTTGCATTCAGTTTCCTGCCTCTGACCGCCTTTGCCGGAGAAGGCCCCATGCAGCTCCCTCAGGTGGAAGGGTCCAACGCCGAGGCCAATAAGCACAACGAAGAAGGCATCGCCGAATGGAATAAGGGCAACTTCGAAGGCGCGCTCATGCATTTCAAGATGGCCTCCAAAATCGATTCCAGCAAAGGGGAAACTCATTTCAATGAAGCCATCTCCCTCGACAAGCTGGGACGGCACGGCGAAGCCACCATGCATTTCAAAGCCGCGAAAAAGAACGCCAACGGCAATCAGAAGATCCTGAATTCTCCGATCCTGAACGCCCACATCGGTCACTGACCCGCCTGCGGAGCGGTTTACGGCTACCGGATGCTTCGCTGCCAGGAATCATGAATACGTTCAAAGGGAAAGAGGCCGGTGTTTCCGGCCTCTTTTTCCTTTTGAGCCGCACCGTCCCGCCGTTTTTCTGATTTTTCGCATTTCTTTTCCTGATTTTCCCGGATATTTCACGAAAATGCGCCTAAACAGGTGTTTTTATGGGCCTGTTTTGATAGACTGGCCGCACGTTCACACCGCAGGCGATAGGAGAAATTCATTATGATGGGCATCGGTTTTCCCGAGTTGATGGTCATTCTGATCATCATCATGATCATTTTTGGAGCCGGCAAACTTCCGGAAATCGGCAGTGCGTTCGGCCGCAGCATCAAGAATTTCAAAAAATCCATGAAGGAAGCGGAAGAAGAGTCGATCGAAGAGTCCAAAGAAGGGGAGGCCGTCAGCGAAGGCGGTGAAGGTGCAGAAGCGCAGGCTTCCGGCGCCAAACCGGACGAAGCCAAAAAGAAAGAAGAAGAGATGATCGACGAAGCCGCCCTGGAAGTGGAGAAAAACCGCATCGACCCCATCCGGACCAAGCACGACGGCCTGGTTCAGGAGCGGGATGTCTTCACCGAATCCATGAAACACACCCCTGGCGGCAGGGGCCGCGACCGCGGCGTCCGGCGCGACGTCCACTGAGTTGTCCTCATTTTAGTCCGTCCGGCATGCACGCGTCCGCCGGGCGGACGATCAGCCTTCCGAGGCGTCGGGTTGCACCGTTCTTGGCTTGAACGCCAGGCTCCAGCCCAGCAAAAGGCCGGCCGCCACCCATGTCAACTGCTTGATCCTCCCGGCGAAGGAAACGGTGATCCCCAGAATGGCGGGGTATCCCAATGCGCCGAAGATGAGAATCAGGCCGCCTTCCAGCGTCCCGATGTTCAAGGGAATGAAAAACGTTCCCGCCCGCACCAGCTGCGCCAGCGCTTCGATGAGCCACAATTGCGCGAAGCTCGCTTCGTAGCCGAGTAGATACAGAATCAGGTACAGCTCCGCCAGCCCGATCACCCAGCCCGTGAACGCCGCCGCCACCGATGCCAGCGCCCGCCCGGGATGGTCCTTGTAGTAGCCGGACATCTTCGCATCGAGGTTTTCAAGCTGCCCGAACACGGTGCGTTCGCGGGTATGCCGCGCCACCTTGCGCGTCACAATTCCCAGCAGTCCCGTGATCTGAACCAGAAAGAACAGGAAGATCGCGGTGGAAAAACCGACCATCCCCACGAGAGCCACCGATTGAAACTCCGGCGGGATCCCTTCCATCTGATACATCAGCACCATGCTGGGAATGCAAAACAGGATGAGAGCGATCAGGAACGTGGTTTTCGCCGCCACCTGCGAAGCCAGGCCCTCTTTGAAGGTGAGCCCGTGGCCGTCTTTCAGAAGTTGCGCCTTGATCGGTTCCCCGCCCAGGGTTCCCAGCGGCGTGATCGTGTTGTAGGCGTCGCCGATCTGCCGGATGCGCCACAGTTGCCACAGCGTGAAATTGCGCGTCTTCTCAGGTGGAAAACAGTATTTCCAGGCCAGTGTGTCGACCCAGGTGACGACACCATAAATCACGAAGATGAAAAAGTAGCCCCATCCCAGCCGCGCCAGAAGGCTCAGCACTTCGGCGAGGTCCACCGATTTCAGCGCCCAGCCGAGCAAAGCGCAGCCGGCCAGGAGAAAGAGGATTTTGACCAAATGGCCCATGCGGAAAACAAACCTTTAAATATAGAATGCGCGCAGCCGTCCTGTTCAGCATAACCCGCACCCGGGTGATGATTGGATTATTTTGGGATGAGCCGCGTCACGGTCAGCGGTCGCATTCGCCGCCGATCATATTGATCATGTCGAAGGTGGGAATGATGTCCGCCAGCATGCCGCCTTTACAGATATCCGCCAGCGCGGCGGTCATGGTGAAGCACGGCGGGCGGACCCGGCATTTATAGGGCTTGCCGGTGCCGTCGCTCACGATGTAAAAGCCCAGCTCGCCGTTCGCCGCTTCGCTGGGAAAGTATACCTCGCCCACAGGCGGCTTGAGGCCGTCGATCACCATTTTGAAATGGGCGATCATCTCTTCCATGCGCGAGTACACATCCGGTTTGGCCGGATTGCGCATATAGGGGTTGTCGACGTTGATGGGACCGTCGGGCATGTCCTTCATGGCCTGCTTGATGATCTTGAAGCTCTGCTTGATCTCTTCCATCCGCACCAGGTAGCGGTCGAAATTATCGCCGGTGGTCCCCAGCGGAATGTCAAAATCGAGCCGGTCGTAAACCAGATAGGGATGCTGCTTGCGCACGTCGTAATCGACCCCGCAGGCCCTCAGGCACGGCCCGGTGAATCCCCAGTCGATCGCGTCCTTTGCGGAGATGGCGCCGGTGTCGCGCATGCGGTCGAGGAAGATGCGGTTTTTCGTCAGCAGCTTGTCCACATCGTCGAACAGGGGATCGAGTTTTTTATAGGAGGCTTCCAGGTCCTCGTCGAATCCCGGCGGCAGATCGCACATCAGCCCGCCGATGCGCACATAGTTGGACGTCAGCCGCGCGCCGCAGACTTTTTCCAGAAGATCCCACACGATCTCCCGCGCCTCGACGAAATAGATGAACGCCGTCAGCGCCCCAAGCTCCAGCGCTGCCGCGGCGATGTTGGTGTAGTGATCCGAGATGCGCGACAACTCGTTCGTTACCACGCGGATGTAATCGCAGCGGTCCGTCGTCTGGATGTCGCACAGCTTTTCGACCGCCAGCGCGAAGCCGATGTTGTTCATGATCGCCGAGCAGTAGTTCAGCCGGTCCGTGTAGGGGAACACGTTGGAGTAGGTCACGCTTTCGCACATCTTCTCGAACCCGCGGTGCAGGTAGCCGACCTCCACCACCATGTCCACGACCGTCTCGCCGTCCAGAGTCAGAAGAAATTTCACCGTGCCGTGAGTGGCCGGGTGAGAGGGGCCCATGTTGAGGACCATGTGATCGGTGTGCAGACTTTCTTTTAAATCAGCCATGGGGTTCGTTGAGTTGAAAGGTTGTGCCCGGCCGCGGCCGGCGGGAACCGCCGTTCCCGGATTGAAAAAGAAGCCGGTTGCTCAGCCGGCCTTGGAAACCTTGATGGAAACCACTCCCTCTTCGCCGTTTCTCAGGCTGTGGACCGGAACGCCGGTCCAGTTTTTCGGGATGTACAGCATGCCCTTGACGCTCACCGGACTGGTCTTGACCTTCACTTCCACCTTGCCGCTCGGCGATTCGACGACGACGGTGTCGCCCGTGTCCACGCCCAGGTTCTCCGCGTCTTCGGGATGGATTTCGGCCAGGCATTCCGGGCCGATGTCCACCAGCGCATCCGCATGCTGGGTGTAGCTGCCGATGTGGAACATGTGATTGTTCGTCAGCAGGCTGAACGGATACCCCTCATCGTCCTTCGCTTTATCATACGGGGCGCAGATCTTGAATTCAGGCTTCGACGCGAATCCGGTGGGCCGCCACTGTTTCGAATCGTCGCCGGGAAACACATCCTTGTAGATCGGCACTTCCCGCGCGATCTCTTCCTGCACCTCCTGGATGCTGGCGTTTTCGAACGGCTTGCCGACCGCCTCGGCCAGCTCGCACAGGATGTCGAAATCCGGCTTCGAGGTTCCCAGCGGCAGCGTCGCCGGCTTCACCTGCTGAACGTGCCGCGTCATGTTGGTGTAGGTGCCTTCCTTCTCGGCGAAGGTGGACAGCGGCAGGATGACGTCCGCCATTTTCGCGGTCTCCGTCATGAAGATGTCCTGCACCACCAGAAACGGCACCGTCTGCAGCGCGTCTTTGGCCTGCGCCGACTTGTAATAGGAATGCAGCGGATCCTCGCCCGCGATGTAAAGCAGCTTGATCTTGCCCTGCTTGCAGCTTTCGAACAGATCCACCGCGAGATTGTCATTGCTGTCTATGGGCTGGTATCCCGGTTTGAACCCGGGAGTCACGCCCATGTCGTTGACGCCCTGCGAGTTGCAGTGCTCGCGCGGCGGGTAGACGCTGACGCTGCCGGTGGAGCCGTGGTGCACCAGCAGGGAGAGGTTGAGCAGCGCGTTCAGCACGTCCTCGCCCTGGCCCGTGTCGAGGATGTCGTTGCCGATCAGGATGAACCGGTCGGCATCGCGCGCGAACCGTTCCGCGGCGCGCGTCAGGATGTCGTCGGAAAGCCCGGTCAGCTTCTCGGCTTCCTTGTCCGTATAGGGATTGAGCGATTTTTCCAGTTCGTCGAAATTGGGCAGCGCTTTTTTGACTTTCGCGGTGTCCACCAGTTTCTTGTCGATCAGGATGCGGCACAGCCGGTTCGCCACCGCAAGGTCCGCGCCGTGCGTGTAGGTCAGCCGGATATCCACGGCGGCTTCGTTGTTGAACACCACGTTGCGCGGGTTGGCGATGAGGATGTCCGTGCCCGTGAACACCGCGCCCTTGCGCACCGAGTTGCCGCCCACCGGGTATTCCGAGGGCAGGTCCGAATTGAAGATGAGCACCACGTCCGCGTGCTCCAGCTCGGTGACCGGCTTGGATTCGATGCCGTTTTCGAAACAGTCCAGCATGAAGCGGTTCACGTACGGGGCGCGCAGTTCCGAAAGGTTGGTCACCTGGTTCGCGCCGAACAGGCCGCGGAACAGCTTCTGGAACAGATACGCTTCCTCGTTGGTCATCTTTTCCGAGCCGATGCCGGCGATGGTGCCCGGCCCGCCGCGGTTGACCGTCGCCTGGAAGCGTTCGGCGATCGTGCTGAGCGCCTCGTCCCAGGACACTTCCTTGAACTCGCCGCCGAAGTTCATCAGCGGTGTCTGGATGCGGTCCTCGTTGTGGATGATGCCGTGACCGAAGCGCCCCTTGGCGCACAGGTTGCCTTCGTTGATTCCAAGATTGTAGGCTTCGTCGCCTTCGATGCGCACCACCTTGCCGCTCTTCGATTCCAGCCGGATCGTGCAGCCCCACGAACAGTAATTGCAGGTGCTGTGCGTCTGCGTGAACATGGCGGCGAGCCCGCGCGCGCCGGACGTCATGTCCATCAACGCGCCCGTCGGGCAGACCGTGATGCACTGGCCGCAGAATTCGCAGTCGAGCGGTTCGTCGTTGGCCGTGCCGATGCCGACGCTGCGGCCGCGCTGGTGGTAGTCCAGCGCCTGCACGCCCTGGATCTCGTCGCAGGCGCGCACGCACAGGCCGCACATGATGCAGCGGTTGAGATAAAATTCGATGATCGGGTTGCTCTTGATGCTCGGCTCGTTGCGCCGGTTGATCTCAAAGCGGCCGTTGTACAGCTTGAGCGCGTCGGTGTTGTCCTGCAGAGGACAGACGCCGGATTTGTCGCAGATCGGACAGTCGAGCGGGTGCTCCACCAGCAGCATTTCCAGGCAGGCGCTGTTGTAGCGGTCGGTCTCCTCGGTGTTGGTCTTGACCTCGATGCCTTCCGCCACCGGCTCCGTGCAGGAGTAGACCAGCTCCTTGTTGCCGTCGCTCCATTTTTCCACCATGCAGGTGCGGCAGGCGGCGAACGGTTTCAGCTTGCGGTTGTAGCAGAGATTGGTCACCTCGAACCCTTCCTGCTTGGCCGCTTCCAGGATGACCGTGCCTTCCGGCGCCGTCACATCCTTGTCGTCGATTTTAAAGTGAATGGTTTTTCTGGCTACGGTGCTCATTCAGATCATTTCTCCTCGCCCGCCGCGTCCTCCGCGAATTTCTGGTCCCGGTAGACGGCGCAAAGTTCAGATGTTTTTTCAGGGTCGATGGTGCCGTGCGTGTCGTCGCCGATGATGGCCATCGGGGCCGCGCCGCAGTTCCCCAGGCAGGATGCGGTCTGCAGGGTGAAGATCTTGTCCTTGTCGGTCTCACCCGGGCCGATGTGGTATTCATCGCGGATCCGGTCCGCGATGATGTTGGCCCCCTTGACGAAGCAGGCGGTGCCATAACAGAGCTTGAAGATGTACTTGCCCGGCTCGACGATGCGAAGCTGCGGGTAAAACGAAATCACCCCATAGATTTCCGCCCGCGAGATGTTGAACTTCCGCATCAGAAGCTGCATCGCGGCATCGGGCAGGTAGCGGTAGATGTCCTGCACCTTCTGCAGCGTCGGGATCAGGTACCGCCGGTTGTTGGCCGTGTCCGGAATCGGTTTCAGCAATTCCTCGGTCGGCGCGACGTCGATTTCTTTCTCTTCTTCTTCGACCGCAACCGGTTCGGGAAGGGCCGTGTCGTTGGTTTCCATAGGGCGAACTCGTCGATTGAAAGGTCTTCAGTTCGTAATGGCTCTACGATTATAAGGAATTTTCCCGGCGAAAGGGATTCACCGGAAACCAAAACTCCCTCGGGTTGTTTTTCTTCCACTTGTGCTTGTAGTGAAAGGGGGAAGTATATAAGCAGCGTCGTTTTACTGTCAACTTAAATGTGCCCGCGCCGGGGAGCAGGAAAACCCTTCAAAATTAAGGCTGTAGGTCAGCTCCGGAAAGCGCGTTCCCGGCCCTCCGGGCGCCGCTTTCCGGAACGGGAGGAATCCGCTCCGCTCGCCCGGCGGCGCTCGCACCGCGTTCCGGGAACGTGTTTGAGGACAATGGGAAGTTGAAAAAACAGCAAACCTCAATCATCCCATTGCCGAACCGAAAACCTGTGCCGCGCGATCAGTGCGGTTTGCGCACAGAATAGGTCTTTTTAAGGCCCAGCGCCTTCATGCGCGTCGCCAGCGTGGTCGGCTTGACGCCGAGCAGCTTCGCCGCACCGTTTGGGCCGAAGATTTTCCCGTCGCATCGCTTCAGCGCGCGCAGCGTGTTGTCCCGTTCCAGGCGTTTCAGCTCTGCTTCCGTCAGCACCGCCGCGTCCGCTGCGGATTCCGGCCTGGGCGCGGATGGGGCCTTGCCGGCGGGCGCATCGAGATCCAGCTTCAGCTCCCCGCGCCGTGAGGTGATCACCGCCCGCTCCAGCACGTTCTGCAGCTCCCGCACGTTCCCCGGCCACAGGTAGTTTTTCAGCGCGGCGATCGTTTCCGCCGTCGGCGGCTTGACCGGCTTGTTGAATTTTTTGCCGGCGTTGCGCAGAAAATGCTCGGCGAGCAGCGGGATGTCCTCGGGCCGCTCCCTCAGCGAGGGCAACTCGATGGGAAACACGTTGAGCCGGTAATACAGGTCCTCCCGGAACCGCCCCTTGATGATCTCTCCCTTGAGGTCGCGGTTGGTGGCGGCGATGATGCGCACGTCGCATTTTCGCGTGCGCGCATCGCCGATGCGCTCGTACTCGCCCTCCTGCAGCACACGCAGCAGCTTGCTCTGCAGATCGAGAGGCACCTCGCCCACCTCATCGAGAAACAGGGTCGCTCCGTCTGCCAGCTCGAACCGGCCGCGCCGGTCCTGCACCGCGCCGGTGAACGCGCCTTTCACGTGGCCGAAAAACTCGCTCTCGTACAGATCCTTGGGGATCGAGGCGCAGTTGACCTTGATCAGCGGCCTCAGCGAGCGGGTGCTGCGCTTGTGGATCTCGCGCGCCACCAGCTCCTTGCCGGTGCCCGACTCGCCGTTGATCAGCACATTGGCGTCCGTGCCCGCCACCATGCCGATCTGCTCGGCCACGTTTTTCAGCGACGGACTCTGCCCGATGATCTCGCCGTAGGCCTGCGACTCCAGGATTTCATCGCTCAGGTATTCGTTGTCCCGTTCGAGCCGCTCCTTGAGCCGCTGGATTTCCTCGAAGGCGCGCACGTTGGCGATGGACGCCGCGATCGAATCCGCCACCAGCCGCGTCCAGAACAGGCCTTCGCCTTCCACCTGCGCCTCTTTCACGACGCAGGCGCCGATCACGCCCAACACCCGGCCCTGCTGCAGGAGCGGAGTCACGCCCAGACCGAGGATGTTCGCCTGTTGCGCCCAGGACCGGGAGACGGCGTGGGGAATGTCCGCTGCCAGACTCTCGAGGTCTTCCTGCCTGCCTGTGGTGGCGGAACGCCCGGCCTTGCCGACACCCAGCGGGATGCGCTCAAACTCCCGCGCCAGGGTGGAAGGATCGTCAGGCGGGTGCTTGTAGCATTCCGCCGCCAGATGCAGGCACTCGGTCTGATCCGGGCACAACGACCGCAGCGCACAGGAATCGCAGCGGTCGCCCGGGCCCACCAGCCAGATGCGCGCCAGCGCCACCGCGGGATCCCGCCTGGCGAAACTCTCGACCACAAGATTCAGCAGGGATTGCAGCTGCCGCTGATACGGCAGCGACAGCAGAAACTCCCGCATATAGTCGAATTCCCGGTTTTCCGGCGAAGGATTCATGCCGCCACTTTATTACGGAAAACCGTATCTATGCAACGGAAATCCGTAAAATTAGAAAATGTCGTAACTATGACTCTGCGGGAAAACGTATCTAAATAATTGAAAAAAATAGAAATAGTCGGGTTTGTGAAAATGGCACCGGCATTGCTTTATGGATAGGGCATAAGCCTGCCTGGCAATCACGCTGGTCAGGAAACTCAAAACTCTTACAAGTGGAGGGATGGACCATGAAAGTGAGAAACATGTTTTTGGTAACGGGAATTGCGGGGATGCTGGCGTTCAATGCTGCGGGCCATGCGTTTGCCGATGATGCAGACACAAAAAGGGCGCTCAGCAGCTGGCGTTCGGAAGGTAAGGTCTTTTCATTGAACCGGCATCAGCAATTTTATTCCGGCCTGATGAAAGGAACGTTTTTTGTCAAAGACAGCACGCAAAAAACCCATTACATGCATGCCGTCCGTATGGACTGCCCCTTTTCCGTCCAGATCAACAGCAAGGGTGATGACGAGATGCAGGGCGCATGCCAATTGACCGACCAAACTGGAAACACGACAAAGGCAAAAATTTCGTGCTCCGGTCCCAAGGAAAACTGCCAGGGTAAATTGACCTTTATTTCCGGCACTGGAAATTTAAAGGGTATCGAAGGCGGCGGTTCCATGAAAATCCGGGTCGATCTGATTCAAGTGGCTTCGACCGAAGCGGCATCGCAATCTTTCGGAAAGGACATGCAGGCTTCTGGTTATTTAATCATCAGTGACTTGCATGATAACGTCACGGCGGACCAGGACGGCGCTCCGGTCGTTCGTTGACATTCACCGGGAGGGCAGGGGACTCTTGAGAATGGGGGATTCCCTGCCTGCCCCGATCAGGACGGAAAATTCCGCTGCCGTTGATTGGAAGAAACAAAATTAAAGAGGAGGAATCGTTCATGAACTATCTGAAGCTGTTATTCAAAACCGAAGACCGCTACGACTCCCTTCTATTACGTCTGTCGCTGGGCCTCGTGATGTTCCCGCATGGCGCGCAAAAGGTGTTCGGCTGGTTCGGCGGCCACGGCCTGGAAGGCACGATGGGTTTTTTCACCCAGAAGATGGGGCTGCCCACCGTCATCGCACTGCTGGTCATCGCCATCGAGTTTTTCGGCGCGCTCGGGCTGATCGCCGGTTTTCTCACGCGCTTGTGCGCCGCGGGCGTCGCCGCCGTCATGGCGGGTGCGGTGATGACCGTGCATCTTAGCAACGGCTTTTTCATGAACTGGTCCGGCAATCAGGCGGGGGAGGGGTTCGAGTACCACATCCTCGCGATCGGCATCGCGTTTGCGCTGATGCTGACCGGCGGCGGCAAATTCTCCCTCGACCGCTGGATCGACCAAAACCACCTGCGCGACGACAAGACGGGAACCTTGACCGGTGCCGCCACGATTTCAGCGCAGCAATGACGGATTCCAAAAATGGAGGAACGCATCATGTCTCACGAAGAAAAGAACACCACACGCCGGAATTTTTTAAAGGCCAGCCTGGGCACGATGGGCGCGGTCGCCGGCACGCTGGCCGCCGGATCGGCGTTCGGCCAGATGCTCGGCAAGGAAACGCCCCGCCAGGTGCTGGGGCCGTATTATCCCGACGAGGGCGATCCCGAATTTGAAATCCGCGAACGCATGGATTTCAGCGGCCCCATCGCCGAGGGCAACGACAACGATCTGACATTCGTCAAAGGCAAATCCGGGAAAGCCAAAGGGCAGGTGATCTACCTGCGCGGCCAGGTGAAGGGCAACCGGGTGATGACGGAAAAAAATTTCGATTTCGGCGAAGAAGTGATTCCCGGTGCGACGATCATCCTCTGGCAGTGCTCCAAGAGCGGCCGCTACAACCACAAGGGCGACGGTCCCAACTTCAGCTTCAAGCACCCTGAAACCGGGGAAATGGTGCATCGCACCCATGACGAAAATTTTCAGTACTGGGGCCGCGCCATGACGGACAAAGACGGCCGCTACAGGTTTAAAACCATCGTTCCCGGGTTTTATCCCGTCTACGGCGGGTTCCGCACCGCGCACCTGCACATGATGGTCAGCGCCCCCGGTTATCCGCAACTGGTGACGCAGGCTTATTTTCGGGGCAAGGACATCGAAAACATCGCGGTCATCGAAGATCTGAATGCCAAGGATTTCGTGCTGCACGACGACAAGAACACGCCCGAGCAGCGAGAGCGGCTCATCGTCGAATACAAGAAAGATCCCACAGGAAAAATCACCGACGGCCTCGTGGGCGAATTCGACATCACCCTCATTCAATAAGAGGTGCGCCATGAAAACCCAGTACCTGGGCCATGTTGCCCTGTACGTGAAGGACATCGAGCGGTCGCTGAAGTTTTACCGCGACCTGCTCGGCTTTGCAGAGGTGGCGCGGATGTTCGACGGCAAGGCCGCGGCGCTCACCGGCGGCAGGACGCATCACGAACTGTTGCTTCTGGAGACCGGCGGCGACAAGCCGCCGCTTCAGGGGCGGGAGCCGGGGCTGTTTCACCTGGGCTTCAAGATCGGCGATTCGCTGGACGAGCTGCGCGCCGCAAAAGAAGAATTCGAGCGGGGCGGCGTGAGAATCGAGGGCCAGTCCGACCACGGCGTGTCGCAGAGCCTGTACCTCAAGGACCCCGACGGCAACGAGATCGAGGTGTACGTCGATGCCGACCCCGCAATCTGGCGGGACGACCCGCAGGCCGTGCTCACCGTCAAACCGCTGGTTCTTTGAGCCAGGAAACTCGATTGCGCGTGGAGATCAGATCAACGGTTTCCCCGCGCAATGCCGCTTGCGGATGTCGAGCGCTTCCGGCATCCATTCTTTGAACTGGCGGATGCGCGTTTCGCTGCTCGGGTGGGTGGACATGAATTCCGCCGGCGCCTTGCCCGCGGCTTTCCCCATGCGCTCCCACAGGCGCGGCGCTTCGCGCGGGTCGAAACAGGCTTTGGCCAGAAACACCAGCCCCATGTAGTCCGCTTCCGATTCGTGCTCGCGCGAGAACGGCAACAGCACGCCGAAACGCGCCCCCACTCCGAGCGCCGCCATCACCATGTTCTGCGTGCCCACGTCCATCTCGCCCAGCGCCAGTCCCGCCGCCAGCGTGCCGAACTGCACCAGCTTCTGGTGCGAGATCCGTTCCGCGCCGTGCCGGGCGATGGCGTGTGCGATCTCGTGCCCCATGATGGTGCTCAGGCCGTCGTCGTTTTTGGCGACGCCGAGGATGCCCGTGTACACCGCCACCTTGCCGCCGGGCAGGGCGAACGCGTTGGCCTGATCCGAATCGATGACGTTGAACTCCCACTTGAATCCGGGGTCCACGTCGCTCGCGGCTTTCGCCAGGCGGCGGCCGATGGCGCGGACGCGGTCCACAGCCGCACCCTGCGGGATCACCCTGGACTGGCCCAAAATCTGCCGGTAGGACTGCAGCCCCAGCGCCGCTTCCTGCTCGCGGCTCATGTCCACGAGCTGCGTGCGGCCGGTCAGGGGAACCGTCTCCTGGTTGCTGAAATAGTAGTAGGCGAAAAACACGCCGAACAGCAGGATCGGCCACAGCCGCAGCTTTCCAGACCGCCGGCCCCGTCCCAAAGATCCGAATCTCGAAAAGCGCATGAGCTCGTTGTCTCCTCACCGTTGGGGAATGAACATTTATTAAGGAATCGCTGCCAGCTTACACCGGTGGACGGCGTGCAGGCAAGCCGGGAAACCCGCTGCAAACGGAACACCGATATGCGAGGAAACTATAAATGCAGGTGTTTTTCGTTTTTTTTCGGCGGGAGGTAAAAATATTTTTGGAATTTCAAACCGTTGCAAGTAAGCTAAATCCCGATGCGGGTTCTCCGCACGCAGGATGTGAAAAAACTCAAGAAATTCGGACATGTACAGGCTGTGTGTTTTGTCCTGAAATCCTCGCCTCTCTCCCGCGGGCAGGTTTTTAATTTTATGGAGCATGATTTTTTCCCGAAGTTCTGACAGCAATCAGAATCCATTCGCAACGAGCGGTACAATGAAAAGGAGAAATCTATGAGTTATAAAATTCAGGAGATTGAGGGAATCGGACCCGCCAACGGCAAAAAGCTGGAGGAGGTGGGCATTCTGAAAACAACGGATCTGCTCGATGCCTGCGGGTCTGCCTCCGGACGTAAGGACACAGCCGGCAAAACCGGAATCAACGATTCCATTCTGCTCAGGTGGGCCAACATGGCCGATCTCATGCGCATCTCGGGAGTGGGGAAACAGTTCGCGGAACTTTTGGAAGCGGCGGGCGTGGACACCGTCAAAGAATTGAAACAGCGCAACGCCGAGAACCTCGCCGCGAAGATGAAGGAAATCAACGAGGAGAAAAAACTCACCCGCGCGGTTCCGGAACCCAGCCAGGTGGCCCGCTGGGTGGAACAGGCCCAGACCCTCGAACCCCGGATTTCCCACTGATCCATCCCGGCGTACCGGCAAGGGGCGATGCCGATGGGGAAGAGCCGCGGCATCGGCTCCCTTGTGTCAGATCACGTTTCCCGGTCCGGCCGCCGGGATAAGAGAAGGAACCCCGACTCATGGCAGACGATGCGACATCCATTTTTCTCGGAAGCGGTGAAACGCCCCAGCGACTTTTACTGAGGCGCGCCAACCGGCACGGTCTCATCGCGGGAGCCACCGGCACCGGCAAGACCGTCACCCTGCAGATCATGGCCGAGGCCTTTTCCCGCCAGGGCGTGCCCGTGTTCATGGCCGACGTCAAGGGCGACCTGTCGGGAATCAGCCAGGCCGGCGACCCGCCGCAGAAACTGCTCGGCAAGCTTCAGGAACGCGCCCGGACCATCGGCCTCACCGATTATAAGTTCGAGCCCAGTCCGGTCGTGTTCTGGGACCTGTTCGGCAAACAGGGGCATCCGGTTCGCACCACCATGTCGGAGATGGGACCGCTTTTGCTGTCCCGCCTGCTGGAACTCAACGACACGCAGGAAGGCGTGCTCAACGTGGCGTTCCGGGTGGCCGACCACGAGGGCCTGCTGATCCTCGATCTCAAGGACCTGCGCTCGCTGCTGAACTTTGTGGGAGAAAACGCCAAGGAGCTGACCACCGAATACGGCCACGTGAGCAAGGTGTCCGTCGGCGCCATCCAGCGCCGGCTGTTGACGCTCGAGCAGCAGGGAGCGAAATCCTTTTTCGGCGAGCCCGCCCTCGATCTGCGCGACTTCATGGTTACCGACCGCAACTCCCGCGGCGTGATCAACATCCTCGCCGCCGACAAGCTGATGCAGTCGCCGAAGCTGTACGCGACGTTCCTGCTCTGGCTGCTGTCCGAACTGTTCGAGGAGCTGCCGGAAGTGGGCGATCCGGACAAGCCCGAGCTGGTGTTCTTCTTCGACGAGGTGCACCTGCTGTTCGAGGACGCGCCGCGCTCCCTGCTGGACAAGGTGGAACAGGTCGTGCGCCTGATCCGCTCCAAAGGCGTCGGCGTTTTCTTCATCACCCAGAGCCCGCTCGACATCCCCGAAGACATCCTGGGGCAGCTCGGCAACCGCGTCCAGCATGCGCTGCGCGCCTTCACCCCGAAAGACAAGAAAACCGTGCGCGCCGTGGCGGAAACCTTCCGCCCCAACCCGAAACTCAACGCCGCCGAAGTCATCCAGGAGCTGGGAGTGGGGGAGGCGCTGGTGTCCACCCTCGATCAAAAAGGCAGCCCCACACCCGTGGAACGCACGCTGATCCGTCCGCCCGCCTCGCGCATGGGGCCGGTGAAAAAAAATGAACGGCAGGCGATCATCGACAGCAGCCGGATGAAGCAGCGCTACGAGGCCACCCTGGACCGCGAGTCCGCCTACGAGATCCTGCTCAAGCGCGCGGAAGAGAGCGAAAAAGCAGCCGCGGCCGCCGCAGAGCAGGAAGCCGCCGAAAAAGAGGCGCGCAAATCCAAAGGCGGCAGCCGCAGACAGGGGTTCGCCGAAGCGGGGATCAAATCCATGATCCGCACCATCGGCCGCACCGTCGGGCGCGAGCTGGTGCGCGGCATCCTGGGCTCCTTCCTCAAAAAAGGCCGCCGCTGAAAACCGGGACAGGATTGACAGGATAAAGGCAGGATCAAACAAAAAATCGGGTTCGCGCAAAGCCCCAAAGCCCCCCTCTCACCCGAGACACCTCCAGTAATTCAATAAACGGGTGTCGAGCTTTGCTCGACGCAATCCTCTCCCCCCAAGTGGGAAGAGTAAGTTTTTTCCTTTGCGCTCTTTGCGTCTTTGCGGTTGAAACAGGTTTTCGCTTTTTTGCCCCAGAGTTCTATTCTGTCCAGTTTTTCACTTTGCGTTTTGGCGGCGGCACCCTGGGGGTGTTGCGCGAGGCCGCTTTTTCTTTAAGGCGTGATGATGATGGAGGGTTTTGGGGGTGCGGCTTTCTGCAACGAAGGGCCGTTTCCGCTCAGCGCGCTCTGCGCGAAGCGCAGCCGTTCCTGCGCTCCCGAATGGCCGGGGTTCAGGGTCAGTGCCTGCCTGAGCTGCGGGATCGCGTCGCGGTAGCGTTTCATCTCGCCGTACACCCATCCCAGGTTGAAATACGCGTCCGCGTTTTTCGGGTTGAGACGGATCGCCTGCTTGAGCGGTTTTTCCGCTTCCAGGTGCCGGTTCATCTCGATGAGCGTCCAGCCCAGGCTGGAGTAGGCGTCCGCGTTCGCCGGGTCCATGAGGATCACCTGGTTGAATTCCGCCATCGCCTCCTCGTAGCGGCCCATCACGTCGTAGACCAGTCCCAGGCTATAATGCGCCTGCACGTGGTTGGGGGCGATGCGCAGCACTTCCTTGAAATTCTTGATCGCCTCTTCGTGCTGCTCGATCAGAGTGTGGATCGAGCCCAGGCTGATGAACGTCTGCAGCAGGTCGGGTTTCAGCTTGGCCGCGACCTGATAGGTGGCGATCGCTTCCGGGTAGCGTTCGAGCTGCCAGTAGACGGCGCCCAGCCGGCTGTACGCTTCGGTGAAATCCGGCGACAGCCGCACCGCTTCCTTGAAAGGCGCGACCGCATCCTCGAAACGCGACAGTTTGGTGTAACCGATAGCGAGGAAGTAATGCGCCCGCGACAATTGCGGCGCGATGCGGATCGACGCTTCCAGGTGCGGCACCGCCGTGACATGATCGCCGATCTCGCTGTACGCAAGACCCAGGCTGAACCGCGCCAGCGCGTTTTCCGGATCGGACCGCACCGCTTCCTTGAGCGGTGCGATGGCTTTTTCATACTGTTTGAGGCTGAGGTACACGAAACCCAGTTCGTAGTGCGCCCGCTTGAGTTTGGGGTCGAGCCGGAGCGTGCGGATGAGCGGCGCGATCGCTTCCTGGTAAAGCTCCAGATCGATCAGCGTCAGGGCCAGATTGAAATGGGTCTGCGCCGAATCGGGCCGGATGGCGATCGCCTTTTCGAACGCCTCGCGCGCCTGATCGTTCCACTTGAGGATCAGAAAGCACCCGCCCATCCGGGCGAATGCCGTGAAGTGGTCCGGCTTGAGCCGCGTCACGTGCCGGTAGGCGTCCGCCGCGAGGCGATAGCGCTTCATGCGTTCGTGAATGCGGCCGATATTGAAGTAAGCCTCCACGTGTTTGGGATGGACGCGCACCGCTTCCAGGTAATGCGCGATCGCCTCCTCGTACTGCTCGAGCGATTCGTGGATGCGCGCCATGTGAAAGTACGCCGCGCCGTAATCCGCATTGAGCCGCACCGCTTCGCCCAGGCTTTTCAGCGCCTGCGCTTTGTTTCCCAGCCGGCGGTGGGCCATGCCCACCTTGAAATGCGCGGTGGGATCGCGGAAGCGGAGCGCCGCCAGCTTGAGGTAGGCTTCCAGCGATTGCCGGTATTTTCCCAGGTGACGGTAGGCGGTGCCCAGCAGGTCGTATGCCGCGGCTTCCTTCGGATTGACCAGCAGCGCTTTTTTGAGCGGCTTGAGCGCCAGGAGATAGCGCCCGGCCTGCACATGCGCCCGGCCGATGCCGGTGTGCGCTTCAAAGTAGTTGGGATTGAGATCGAGAACGTCCTGGAAGGCTTCGATGGCGCCGTCGAAATTTTTCAGCGCGAGGCGGCTTTGCCCCAGACCGAAATGCGCTTCCAGCGCCAGCGGATCGCTGCCCAGCGACGCTTCGAATTCGATCACCGCTTCTTTGTGGCGCTTGAGCTTGTGATAGCACCGGCCCAGCGTGAGCCGCGCCGCCGCCAGGCCGGGATCCAGCCTGAGTGCGATCAGGAGCGGCTTCAGCGCTTTTTTGCAGCGGCTCTGTTTTTCCAGCGCCCAGCCCAGTCCGTACTGGCCTTCCGCGAAATTGGGGTCCAGGCGCGTGGCTTCCAGGTACGCCGCCGCCGCTTTCTTGTACTGGCGCAGCTCGCCGTAGCTGGCGCCGATGCCCTGATGCGCCGCCGCGAACAAGGGCTCGAGCTTGAGCGCCTGCTTGAACTCGGCGATCGCCTTGTCATGAAACCCCAGCACCTGATACGTCCGGCCGAGGCCGAAATGCGGCGCGTAGTCTCTGGGGTCGTCCTCAATGGCCTGTCTGTAGGCCTCGATTTTCTTCTCGAACGCCGAGGCCGCCGCAGGCAGAAAAAACAGAATGAGAGCGAAAGCGAAGAGACGGATCATATTCCTTTCTGTCGCGGTGGACTCAGAACCGGGTGGTGCCTTCCTCGGGATAGGAGCCCAGTTTGTGGATCGAAAGGTCGGAGCCCTGGCCTTCCTCTTCGGGAGAGAGCCGGATGCCGAACATCGAATCCAGCACTTTGTAGACCACGAATCCCAGTCCTGCCGCGATGACGATGGCGATCAGCGAGCCCACGGTCTGCGCCACGAAACTGACGCCGCCCAGGCCGCCGAGCGCTTCCTGACCGAAGATGCCGCAGGCGATGCCGCCCCAGGTGCCGGAGATGCCGTGCAGCGGCCACACGCCGAGCACGTCGTCGAGTTTGAGTTTTTCCTGTTCCCAGGTGAATCCCTTGACGAAGATCACCGCCGCGATGCCGCCGATGACGAACGCACCGATGGGATGCACCACGTCCGATCCGGCACAGATCGCCACCAGGCCCGCGAGCGCGCCGTTGTGGATGAATCCCGGATCGTTTTTCGAGATCACCAGCGCCACCAGGATGCCGCCGGCCATGGCGAACAGCGAGTTCATGGCGACGAGTCCCGAGATGGCGTCGAGCGTCGCCGCCGACATGACGTTGAAGCCGAACCAGCCGACGCACAGCATCCAGCTGCCGAGCGCGAGGAACGGCACGTTGCTCACCGGAATCGGCCGGCTTCTGCCCTTGGAATCCCAGCGCCCCAGGCGCGGGCCGAGCACGTAGACGCCGGCCAGGGCGATCCAGCCGCCCACCGAGTGCACCACCACCGATCCCGCGTAATCGTGAAAGGGCACGCCGCCGGAAATCCCGGCGAGCCAGGAGCCGTCCTGCCCGAGAAAAGTGATCCGGCCCCAGACCATGCCCTCGAACAACGGGTAGATGAAGGCCACGAAGATGGCCGCCGCCAAGACCTGCGTCCAGAACTTGGCCCGTTCCGCGATGCCGCCGGAAATGATGGCCGGGATCGCCGCCGCGAAGGTGAGCAGAAAGAAGAAGTGCACCAGTTCGTAGCCCTGCTTTTCCGCCACCAGTCCGGTTGCCGACTGGTAAAAATAGATGCCGTAGGCGATCGAATAGCCGATGAGAAAATAAATGACGGTGGACACCGCGAAATCCACCAGGATTTTCACCAGCGCGTTGACCTGATTTTTCTTCCGGACCGTTCCCACTTCCAGAAACGCGAATCCTCCGTGCATGGCAAAGACCATGACCGCACCCAGCATCATGAACAGGACGTCGCCGCTGTCTCCAAGAGCCGTAATCTCTTTTTCCATTGTTCCTCTCCCGCAGTCGAGCTGTTTGAAAACCCTCATACGCCCTGGAAACGGTGCCACAGCCCCGGGAGCCCTGGCGGACGGCAAACTGCTCCGCATGATGGCATCACAAGACTTATCGACCGAATGAGGGCAAACCAAAGCAAAAAGCACCCGTTTTCCGGGGTTTCGGTCGCCGGAATCGAAAACGTCATGGGGGGGTCGCGCAACTATAACCGATACGTTGGGCATTTTCCATCCTTCGCGGCGGCTTTCCCGCCGTCTGCCCTCATTTGCGGCCGGGGGCCGCCGGACAGGACCGGGATACGCTTTTATTAAAAAGGAGTTCCGGGGAACGGGGCCGGGGCGGGGGGAGCCTCATGCAGGGGTTTTTCAAGGCGCTCGCCGGATTTGCCAAAGCGCCGCCGCAACCGCCGTGATTTGTGGATAAAGTATTAAAAATTAAGAGTATATTCCAATCCAAAGGCGAGTGTGTTAGACTTGAATTTCAGTGGTTTTTGCTAAAATAGGTGATAATGAGGGAGGATTTCTGTACTGGGGGCAGGCATTGTCGCGAAACAGGCCGCAAAAACCCGGCTCACACCCAACCTCTTCATAAATCCTCATTTATATAAGGAAGCCCCGCGCATGGCGGTGATCCGGATCAACAAACTCAAACCGGGAATGGTCCTGGAGAAAAACGTGGTGGACCGCACCGGCAGGCTGCTATTGACGTCCGGCCACGAGGTCACGGCGAAACACATCCGCACGTTCAAAGCCTGGGGCATCACCGAGGTGGACGTCGAGCTGATCGCCGAGGAAACCAGTCCGAATCTGTCTTTGGGCATTAAGCCCGACGTGGTTCCCGAGGACATTCAAAACGAAATCGACGTCCTGTTCCGTTACAACGACCGGCGCCATCCGGCGATCATGGAACTGGTGGACCTTTGCATTCTGCGGAAAGTCGAATCCCGCAAAGAGGGGTGATTCATGGCACATGCAGTCGAAGATCTGATCGAAGGGTCCGTGGAGCTGGCCTCCCTGCCTTCGATTTTTTATCAGATCAACGAGGCGGTTGAAAATCCGGAGACCTCGTTCGCCCATTTGGGCCAGATCATCAGCAACGATTCCTCGCTGTCCGCAAGGCTGCTGCGTCTGGTGAACAGTTCGTATTTCGGGTTTTCATCGCAGATCGAAACCATCACGCACGCCGTGACCATCGTGGGCATGGCGCAGCTTCGCGATCTGGCGCTCGCGACGTCCGTCGTCAGCAGCTTCAAGGGCGTTCCCCGCGACGTGGTGGACATGCAGTCGTTCTGGTGCCACAGCATCGCCTCGGGCCTCGCCGCAAGAGTGGTGTCGGTGTACCGCAACGAATCCAACCCCGAACGCTATTACCTGACCGGTCTGCTGCACGATGTGGGCCGGCTTCTGCTGTACATCTCCGTGCCCGAAGAAATGGGCAAAGTGTTCGAGCGTTACGAAAAGGGAACCCTGTTGTACCAGGCCGAACGCGATGTGCTGGGACTGGACCATTCGGACGTCGGCGGGGCGCTGATGAAAAAATGGAACCTGCCCGAATGCCTGGTGCACGCGGTCCAGTATCACCACCGTCCCGCAGAGGCGGGAAAATACACGGTCGAAGCCTCCATCTCGCATCTGGGCGACATCCTCGCGCACGCGCTGGAGATCGGGTCCAGCGGGGAACACAGCGTTCCTCCCCTGGACACGAAGGCATGGGAAACCGTCGGTCTGCCTTCCAGCCTGCTGTCGTCCATCCTTGCTCAGGTCGACCGGCAGGTCGATGAGGTGATCAACATCTTCATCTAGGTGCGTTCATGGTAAAAAAATGGGAACCCGCCGAACCCAGACGCAAGCCTGAAGTCCGGATTCAATATCTGGAGAAGCTGGCTCAGTCCAATCTCTACGGCATGAACCTGCTGGCCTCTCTCGGAGAAGCCCAGCACGACGCCACCCTCGCGTGCGATATTTCACGCATCCTGTTCCTTTCCCGCGACCACCTCAAGCGCCTGCTGGATTTTCAGGTGATGGCGTTTTTCCAGGTGGAAGAGGAGGATTCCAATTTCGTCGTCTCCGAAGTCGATCCGCCTGAAGAAAAAACGCGCATCGAAAACGAAATCAACCAGCAGATCGAAAGCGGCGGGTTTTCCTGGGCGGTCAACCAGAACCGTCCCGTTGTGGTGCGGTCCAGGGTGTACAGCAAATCGCTGATCCTGCACGTCCTGGCCACCAAGACCCGGGTCCGCGGCATGTTCGCGGGCATCCTCAAGCGGGAAGACAAAAATATAAACGATTCCATTCTCAATCCGCTGTCCATCATTTTGCAGAACACCGCGCACGCCCTGGAATCGGCGGCGCTCTACAAATTGATCTCCGACCAGAACAGAAACCTGGAAGGCATCGTTAAAAAGCGCACCGAGGATCTGGAAAAGCAGACCCAGGAGCTGAAGCAGGAAATCGCTTACCGCAGGCTGGCCGAAGAGTCGCTGATGGTGGCGAAGGAGGAAGCCGAAGCCGCGGCGCGGGTGAAGAGCGATTTCATCGCCAACATCAGCCATGAATTCCGCACGCCGTTGAACGCCATTTTGGGCTACTGCGAGATTTTGCAATACGAATTGAAAAAACTCGGCCGGCAGGAGTACTGCGACGACCTCAAGTCGATCGAATCCTCGGGCAATCACCTTCTGGTGCTGCTCAACGACATCCTGGACCTTTCCAAAATCCAGGCCGGCATGATGGAAGTCGACTTCGAGTCCTTCCGCGTCAACACCATGATCGAGGATGTGATGGCCACCATCCGCCCGCTGGCGCGCAAGAACCGCAACACCCTCAACGTGACTTACCAGGGATCGGTCGAATCGATGTTTTCCGACCAGGCCCGGCTGCGGCAGGTGCTGTTGAACCTGCTCAGCAACGCCTGCAAGTTCACCGAGGACGGAATGATCACCCTCAAGGTTTCGAGCCGCGGCGGTTCCGGAACGGACAGCGTCGTGTTCGCGGTGAGCGACACCGGCATCGGCATCCGTCCGGAAAATATATCCAGCCTGTTTCTCGAATTCACCCAGGGCGAACCCGCCACCACGCGCAAGTACGGCGGCACTGGACTGGGGCTGGCGATCAGCCGCAGGCTGTGTCAGATCCTCGGCGGCGACATCGAAGTCAACAGCGAACTGGGCAAGGGATCCGTTTTCACCGTCACGCTTCCCGCCGACGCGACGCAACCGGGCGTCCCCTCCGGCGATGTGCCCGAAATGGCTGACAGCAGCGTGGCGGAGGAACATCCGCAAAGCCCGTCCGCACCCGAACCCCCGAAAGCGGCGGAACGGTCCCGCGAATCATCCGTGACCCTGCCGAGCAACGGCATCCGCGTCCTCGCCGTGGACGACGACCCGGCCATCCGCGATCTCATCGAGCGCTTTCTTGAAAAAGCCGGGTTCATCGTGGACACCGCCGAAAACGGTCTCGAAGGGCTGCGCAAAGCCAGGGAAACGAAACCCGACGTCATCACTCTCGACGTGATGATGCCGGAAATGGACGGCTGGGCGGTGCTGGCGCAGCTGAAAAGCGATCCGGACCTGGCGCCGATTCCCGTCATGATGCTCACCATGCTCGACGAACGGGAAAAAGCCATGCAGAGCGGCGCCACGGAATTCATGACCAAGCCCCTCGACTGGGATCATTTCATCGGCGCGATTCTCAGGATGAAAGGAGCGCCGGTCGCGTCCCACACGATCCTCGTGGTCGAAGACGATCTGACCAACCGAGGCGCTCTGTCGCGGCTGCTGAACAAGGAAGGGTGGAAGGTGATGGAAGCGCTCGACGGCGGCTCGGCGCTGAAAATCCTGGAATCCGAAAACCCGGAACTGATCCTGCTCGATCTGGTCATGCCCGAATTCAACGGCTTCGAATTTCTGTCCCATTTTCACGGCAACGGGCTGAAAAAGGACATCCCCGTCATCGTTCTCACCGCCAAAGAACTCTCCAAGCCCGAGCTGGAAAGGCTGGACCTGGAAGTCGATCACGTATTCCAGAAAGGGGATTACACCCGTATCGAGCTTCTGGGTAAAATCCGTGAGCTGATCGGCGCGAAATCCGCTTCCGGGAAGGGCAGATAATCCGCAGGAATTTAATACTTTACATAGAGTTTCCTTCTTTGTACTATATTAACAGTAACATTCTTTTTATGAATTTGTTGCAGACGATCCCAAAGCATCGGACGAATTTTTCAAGGGCGAACGCTGGATTTTAACGGATTAACAATTTTCAGGATCACAGGTACATGGCAGCTGCAAAAGCGAGAGTGATGATCGTCGATGACGAGAAGAAGATTCTCACCGTTGCCCGCAAGATGCTGGCCGGTCAAAACTACGAAGTGGTGACCACCGGTAACGTCGATGAGGCGCTGGGCATGCTGGAGGATAAGGGGCCTTTTTCCGTCGTGATTTCGGACAACCGCATGCCCAGCATGAAGGGGACCGAGTTTTTCAAGAAGTTGAAAGCCATCTGCCCGGAAACCGTGCGCATTCTCATGACGGCGTATTACGACGCCCAGCTCATCGAGGACATCGTCAACAAGGGCGAGGCTTTCCGCTATCTGAAAAAACCGCTGGATTTCAAGCTGGTGCAGAAAACCATCCAGGCCGGGATCGAGCGCTACGAGAAAAATCTCAAGCTCAAGGCCCTGGAAGGCGAGTGCGGCAAGCTCAATCAGGAAAAAGCCGAGCTGGCCGATGCCTCCAAACAGCTCGATTCAAAAATCGACAGCCTGAACAAGACGCGCAAGTATCTGGTGGTGGCGATTCTGGTTCTGGTCGCGGGATTCGCGCTGTTTGAATTCTTCAAAGCCTGGCAGTTGAACCGGTCCATCCGCGCAGAAAGAACGATCGTCAACGGCTGGGAGCTGTACGAAAACGGCACCGCGCTCGACCCCAAACACAACCTCATCTGGATGACGCGGGACTTCAGAAACATCGAGAGACGCCAGCCGGACAGCTGGCAGGAAGCGATGGACTGGGCTAAGAAAATGAACCGCGAGCGTTACGGCGGCTTCGCCGACTGGAGAATTCCCACGCCGGACGAGTACCAGTCCAGCTACGATCCCCAGAGCAAGCAGCAGGCTTTTGACCGCAAGAAAAGTGTGCCGCTGGGTTATCCCGAGGCCTTCGAGCCGGGGGGCGGCTACGCCTACTGGACCCAGGAAGAGGTGGGGCTCGACTCCGCCAAGCTGTTCTTTTTCGTCGGCGGGTTCAGCAAAACCGAGATGAAAAACTACAACAACGTCACCATGAGCGTCCGCCTGGTCCGCAACGGCTGAGACCCGTTCCGTCAGTCTGCCTTTCCCGCTCTGAGACAGGCGGCGATTTCCTGTTTCAATCCACCCGATTCCACCCTCCGTCTCACTTTCAGCACCGCCTGCGGCGTGAAATCCTGCATCCGGCAAAGCCTGCCTTTTGCGCTTTGCGGCAGCGCGTTCAGAGTCTTTCCCGTAAGCCACTGCGCGATCACCTCCGCCATCAGTTCCGTTCCCCGCACCCACGGCTTGGCGCTCAACGTTTGTTCATCGTCCGATTCTTCCAGGGCGATGGCCGATTCCGCCAGCACCGCGCCGGTATCGATGCCCGCATCGACCCGGTGCACCGAGGCTCCCAGGCATTCGAGCCGGCTGTCGTGGATCGGCCAGAAATTGCAGGAGGAGCCCCGGTAGTGCGCCGGCCTTCCCACATGCAGGTTGTGAATCCGGTCCGGGAAGCGATGGCGAAACGCCGGACCCACAAGGCTGGTTCCGAACAGGGCGATGAAGCCCGGCTGCAGGGCCGCGACCGCCTCCAGTGTTTGCGGCGCGTTGAGTTCTCCGGATGTGAGCGCGTGGCGTTCCGGTTCGTTGAGTGCGGGACCCATCCGTCCGCTTTTGAGGATGCGCGCTTCGTGTGCTTCGCGGCGCGAAAAGTACCAGTCCCAGGCCTCCCGTTCCTCGCGCGATGCGAAAACGGGAGCGGGGTAGGGGAACGCTTCCGTCCAAACCGCCGCGATGCGAAACTTCGCGTTTAGACAGTCCACAAAATAGCGGTGGCGCGCGGCGCTGCCCGTGATGAGCACGATGTTTGAAGATGGCGGCACGATGAAATCCTGAATGAACTCCCGCTTCGATCAAGCGGTTCTTTGCTTCCGCAAGACGGTCTGATATGATACCCATATTACTCCACATCGATGGATTGCCACAAATGAGGATGCGCCTATTAGGGCGACACTGCCTGGAACGTTCCGAAGCGCCGCGGATCATTGACCCTTGAGGAAGGCAGCCATGAAAAAAAACTGGATCGTTGTTTTGGCCTTGGTCATCGCGCTGTTCGCCGCCGCGCATTCCGCAGGCGCGTACGACGACCTGTTGCTGAAGAAGAAATCCGACCTGTCCATTAAAGGCCTGGTGTTTCCCAAGTCGATGAAAGTCCTCGAAAACCGTCCGCAGCAGGGACGGTTTTTCTTTTTTGCAGGGGAGCAGAAAAAATTCGACGACGGCACTGCACCGTCCCCGCAGGTGGACGCGTTGAACGCGGTGCTCGAAGATCCGGAGGCGGTCAAGTCCACCCTGGCCAAGGCGGACCCGGTGCGCATCAACCCCGCGACGCTGGGAGACGCCGTGCGCGGCCCCGTCACCCGCCCGGTGCTCAGGGAGCTGGCCAAAGAGTTCAAGGAAGACATGCTTTTGATCTACAGGCGTGAGATCCGGGCCGGGGACGAAAAATGGACCTTTCACACACGCGGGCTGGTGTATCTCACGAAACAGAACCGCATGCTGGCGCTTCCTTCTGATGAACGGTTTCTTAAAGTCAGTGCAGGCGCTGCGCCCGAACCCGAAGCGGCCGGGGCGCAGGCGCTCGCGGGATTGCAGGCGCTCGCGAAGGCCGCGAAAAAGGAAATCCTCGACAAAAAATTCGAAGTGCGCCGGTCCTATTGAGTGTGCGGACTGGAGCCGGGAAAAACGCATGATCGAACCGGAATCATCCACAGAATCTAAGCCGGATCTTAAGGGGCCCATCACAACCTGGATGCGCGTGGCGGAAGAAACCCGCGTTCGTCTTACCGGTGCAGGCGGGAAAGACGAAGCACTTGAGCGCCTGCGCGAGATCAAGTCGGCGCGGCGCTGGTTCGGCCGCGCCCTGGCGGGTCTTGGAGGCCTGATGCAGGCGGGCGGCGAACTCGATCCCCGCGACCAGGAAAGCGTCGGCGCCCTGATCGTCGAGTTCTCGCAGGTGATCCACCAGTTGCAGGACCTGGACGAGCGCCTGGTCCGTCAACTTCAAACCGGCGCGGAAACTGAAACAATGCTGCGTCCCGAACCTTCCTATAACGGAGAATTGTGGTGAACGAATCGTCCAACGGCGGCGGCAAATCGCCGGCACCGGTCTGGCTGCAAATCGCCGTGGCCCTGATCGCGGCTCTCGCTCTGCTCTGGTGGGGAATCAGCACCTTTTTCCCGAACAAAACCCCCACCTACGAAACCAGTTTCCATTCCCCGGGCGTCCCTTCCCCACACCCGGAGACCTTTGTCTACGTTTTTAGCTCGTCATGCTGAGCTTGTCGAAGCATGACTGTGCACCCTTCGAAAAGCTCAGGGTGACATAAGGAGTTTTTTTATTCCTGGCTCTGGAATGCGGCAATTCGGATAATCCGCATCTGTTCTCCCGCCCCGATGCGCCCGATCGGACATATCGCGTCAACTGTCTGAAAAATCATACTTTAAGCCATCACGTCCAAGTCCTGCCCGGAGCGAAACGGCGGTTTTTCAAGGTATTTCGTTTGGCACAGGGTTTGCTCTTCATTACTCAATAAACCCTTGAAAAAAAGCGAGAAAACCATGAGACGACGTCTGGCGACCGCTGTTTTGCTGCTCCAATGCCTCGTATTTCCCGGCCTTGTGACGGCCGATTCGGAATCCTACGCACGAACGGGCACCATCACGCAGGTAGGGAATCCTGAAGGCGGAACGACCCTTGCCGGGAACGGGTCCCCCGCGCTGCCCACGTTTGAAGAGATCGAAACGCTCAACCGGCTCGAACCCTTCACGGAAGAGTGGATGCACGTGTCCGCGTCCATCGAAAACCGGCTGCGCTATTCCACCGCGAATATGCAGCGCTTGATCGAGACCGGAACGCCGCGCGACCTTCTCGTCGCGGCCTCGCAGGAGGCCGGAGATTCCGAGCTGCAGAACGATCTGTTCCGGCTGGCTCTGGAAGCCGACCGCAACGATCCGTTGATCCTGGCGTCCGCCATCATCCACTGCTTCATCTGCGAGCAGGAGGACAATGCCGTGCCGCCGTTCTGCCACGGCAAGCAGGTGCTCATGCAGTCCTTCGCCATCGCCGACCCGGAAAACGCGCTGCCCTGGTACCAGATGGCGGTGATCGAGCACCAGCGCGGCAACGTGGATGCCGCCGCGGATTATCTCAGACAGGGCAACGCCCTGGAAAAATACGAAAGCTACGTGCTGCCGCTGTTCAACGAATCGCGCGCCACCTCGCAGAAACTGGGCTACGGCGACTACCTCGCCAACTACTTCGCTTTCGGCAACATGGTGAACAACGTGCAGTTCAGCTACTTCAAGGACATGTGCGGCGGTAAAAGCGTGGAGGGCCTGTCCGGAGATTTCCTCAAGGAATGCTTCCTGCTCGGCCAGAAAATGGAAGACCGTTCCAGCACCATCATCGAAAAGCTACTCGGCGTGCTGGTGCAGCGCAACGTGTATGAGCTGGTGTACGGCGGCAGCGGCGAGGAAGGGCTGAACGCCATCGAAGGCAAAAAACAGAACCTGCTCAAGATGACACAGATCGAAGTGGAGAATAAAAAGATCGGCGAATCCCAGTGGGTGGAGTTCTACAACGATTTCGCCAAATACGGAGAGATCCAGGCGGTGAACCGCTTCAACCGCCGCTTCGGTGACGCCGGACCCAGATAGTTTTTTTGCGAGTGCGGTTGTTCAAATTATCGGGTAAAAAAGCACTCGGTATACTCACCGAAAAAATAATTTTCTTTTTAAAATTCAACTGTTATGATGCGATGCGTGCGGTGCAATGAAGCCGCGCTCAAAACATATGCAGTTGCACGAAGAAGAACAGCAGCATCCTCAAAAAAGCCGGAAACCTGCATTCTGAACGGGGGGTTCCCCTCCGGCGCACCGCAGGCGCATCCTGCCGCGGCGCCGCGCCCGCAACCTTGATTTTTCCATCGAACATCCTGACCGCTGGAACGCTGAGGTCCAGATGCACGCGCTTTGGATGAGAAATCAACGTGGCCATGACCGGTTCCTCACAGCTCTCCACTCAGGAGCCGGGAAAACCGCTCGCCTGCGTCGGGTTGCGAATCGCAACCTTCACCACCCAGATAGCAGGGAGAGGGGCAGACCTCGCCGCAGTAACTGTCATCGCGCTCCGCGCATCCGTAAAATTCGTTGCCCGCGAAATCCACATGTTCATCCAGAGATTCGTAGAAAGAATGGGACCAATTCATGCCGCTGCCTCCTGAGTTGAGAGTTCATGTCATCGCGGCCTCATCGGCTCGCTACTCTCACAAGTGCAGAGGCTGTGCCAAAACGAGGGGCTGAGTAACCAGCTCACATATAAGGGGTTAGGGGGTGCGCGCGGCGGAAGGGCATGGCCGGCGTGCCCGGACCATGCATGGCATCGCGCCGGGAAGTGCAGGGGAAGCAGTCCATCTCCCCGCTCTGGATGGCGGACACAGGCGTTGATTTTTTCGCGGCAGCCACAAAAATCGCAAGTTTATGATGGACAAAGCGAGCGCATGGAATGTAAATTAGAGCTTCCCCCAGAGACGCGATGCGAAGGTCCGTTTTCTTCGCAAAAAAACAGGAATCCCGATAGCTTCATGTTCAACGACGATCCCAAAGATCGGCCCGGTTTGCCGGGGTCCGCTGCGGTGCACCGCCTTACCCGCCCTGTGCTGGCGGCTTGGGCCGCGCTGTGGATCGTGTTGTCGTTCGGGCTGGCACACGCCGGGCAAAAGAAAAGTATGTACTTTTCTCTCGAATCGGGGCTGACGCTTCTGGAGGAAGCTCAGGACGACTCCAGTTTCGATTTCGACGAGGGCTACCACGCCAGCGGTTCTCTGGGGATGAAAATCGGCTCGCTCAGGGTCGAGGGAGAAGTGGCGTATCGCGAAAGCAACGTCAGCCAGGCCACCGTTGCCGGCTCGACCTTCGCCACCAGCGGCGATGTGTCCGCCTTGAGCTTCATGGGCAACGTGTATTACGACCTGGAAAACAAGAGCCCCTGGACTCCCTATGTGGGCGGGGGCATCGGCGCGGCGCAGCTCACCTTCAGCGATGTTCTGGGTTCCACCGCGCTGCGGGTGGACGATGAGGACCTCGTCCTGGCGTACAAGTTCGAGGCGGGATTTGCCCTGGAGGTGGACGACAACATGGACCTGTTCGCCAATTACCACTACTTCGCCACCACCGACCCGGAATTCACCAACTCGGTGACGCTCACCAAATTCCAGACCGGCTACAAGAGCCACAACCTCGGCGTGGGGTTGAGTTTCCGGTTTTAAAACAGTATCATTAGTACCAGCACTCCATTTTCAGTCCCCCCTGAAAATACAGGGCGCCTCAGATAAATTCCAATGGACACGAGCACTCCTTAGGAAGCAGGAGCCGCGAGTTGTCTGCCGGAGACGTATCGAACTATCCGAGGTCCTCTACTAAAATACTAAAAGTTCAGTCTTCCGGGTCTTCCTTGCTGACCGAATCCTTGACCGACAGGTAGGTCAGGATGATCACCCAGCCGATGCCGATGTAGATCAGGCTGCGGACGAAATTGCCGTCCAGCGCGCCGATCAGGACCCAGAAGATCGAACCGATCACCCAGAAGATGATGAATATCGTGCGGAGGCCGGGATTTCTTTGCATGCGTGTCCTGTGCGTTCACTGAAAAAAGCGCATCACTTCTGTACCACATTTTCAATGCGCTTCCTAGCGGCACGTGGCTGAACAGTCTCAGCAGCAGGCGTAGGCCATCGGACGGTCTTCGGCGATATAAAGAGAATGTATCTGTAAACAGAAATGCGGGCGAAATCCATGAGTTTACAGAGGAAATCCTTTCCGGCCGTCCGAACGGGAAAAAGGTGGAATCTTAATTGAAAGAATGTGTTAACTTTAGGTTGAACCGCATTCAGGCAGGCATTATAAATAAAGAGAACCAGGTAGAAATTCTTCTGTTTCGCAGCCGGGATCGTTGAAAACGCGTCCGGGCAGGAGGGCTTTTGTAATATTTTTTCATGGCTCAGCCATGAAATCGTTCACCATAACTTTCAACGGCGGCAGGATCCCGGTTCGGGGACAATGAAATGAAAAGAGTCTGTTTTTCAATCGGATTCGCTGGCTTCCTCATACTGGTGGCTTTTTTATCAGGAGAGTTTCCCAAGGCGTTCGCCGCCTCCCGCGGCGTCGTTGCGATGCCGGTCGTCGACCAGAATGGCAACCAGATCGCGCTTTATCGCGAAAGCCACGCTCTGGTCGTCGGCGTCAGCGAGTACAACGGCGGCTGGCCCCGGTTGCCGGGAGTGAAAAAAGACGTCAAAGCCGTCAGTGAAGTGCTCCGCAAAGTCGGCTTTCAGGTACGGGTCGTCATGGATCCCAACCGCAGGGAACTGGAAGCCGCCTTCAAGGATTTCGTTCTCGAATACGGTCTCAATCCGGAAAACCGGCTGCTGTTTTATTTTGCCGGCCACGGCCACACCCACAAGCCCAAATACGCGACCAGCGACCCGGAAGAATGGATGGGCTACATCGTCGCCCGCGAAGCCCCCAGCCCCAAGGAAGACCTCACCCGTTTTTTTGAGCATTCCGTCAGCATGCAGTCCATTCAGGGCATCGCGCTGACCATCGAATCCAAGCACGCGATGTTCGTGTTCGACAGCTGCTTTTCCGGCACACTGTTCGGGCTCAGCCGCGCGATCCCGCAGGACATCCAGCAGCGCACCGGGAAACCCGTGCGGCAGTTCCTGAGTTCCGGCACCGCCGACCAGGTGGTTCCCGACATCAGCATCTTCCGCCGCCAGTTCGTGTCCGCCCTCGAAGGGGAAGCCGACCGCAACCGCGACGGCTACGTGACCGGCACGGAACTGGGCGTGTACATCGAAGAGACCGTCACCAACCTGAGCCGCCGCACCCAGACCCCGCGATACGGAAAAATCCAGAACCGTTTTCTCAATAAGGGCGATTTCGTGTTTCCCATCGACCTGCCGGCGGACGCTTACCAGGAAACGGTGGCGGAGCGCGTCCAGAGCGGCCACGAGCTCCTGATCGATCAGCTTTACGCGATGGTGCAGAATGACGGAGACACCGGACGCGGGGACCGCAGCCGCAGAATCGAAAACCATTACCTGAAGCTGAAGGAGCTGGATAAATTCGACGAGTCCTCCGTGTCCAGTGACACCAAGATCAAGCTCTGGAAGGACTTCATCAACCTGTATCCCGACAACAACCCGCGGGTGGACGAAGCGCGGCGCATTCTGCGCGTCCTCAAGGGAGAGCCGGAGGTGGACCCGCGCGAGAAAGAGATCGAAACCCGCTTCGCGCACCTGATGGAACTCGATCAGGGCAAGGGACCGGTGGATCAGAAGATCGCCTCCTGGGAGGATTTCATCAGCAAGTATCCCGACAACAACCCGCGCCTCGATCTGGCTCAGAAAAAGCTGCAGGAGTTGAAATCCAGCCAGCGCAAGAATGAGATCGAATCCGAGTTCGCCAGGGTGATGAGCCTCGATCAGAAAAACGTGTCGGTGCAGGACCGGGTGTCCGCCTGGGAAGCGTTTTTGAGCAAATATCCCGACAACAATCCCAAAAAGGAATTCGCGCAATTCAAGATCAAGGAAATCCGGGAAGAGAAGCAGCGCGAAGCGGTGAGGGCGCAGCGGGAAGAAGAGAAGCGCCGGACCCAGCAGGCCGAAAACCAGCGCCGGGAGAAAGAGCGCGCCGCCGAGGAAAACAAGCGTGCAGAAGCCGAGCGTCTCGCCGAACAGCAGCGCATCTCCAAGATACGCGAAGCGCGCCGCAAGCAGCGGGCGCAAAGAGCGCGCGAGCGGGAAATGAAAATGGCCAAGCTCGAACCTCAAAGTTCAAAGGATGAGAAAAAATCGAGCGGGTTCGACAACATGGTGCTGATCCCCGCCGGCAGCTTCGTCGCGGGCAAGTACGGGGCCTTCGAGAAAAAATCGCTCGGCGCGTTTTACGTCGACACCTATGAAGTGAAACAGAAAGATTTCGAGAAGGTCATGGGCAACAACCCGTCCCATTTCAAGGGAGCGGATCTGCCCGTCGAGAAAGTGACCTGGGCCGAGGCGAAGGAGTACTGCAAACGTGTCGGCAAACGCCTGCCCACTGCGGAGGAATGGGAAAAAGCCGCGCGCGGCGGCACCGCCTCGAAATACTACTGGGGCAACGACCTCGGCAAGAACCGCGCCAACTGCGACGGCTGCGGCAGCAAGTTCGACGGCCTCAAGACCGCGCCCGTGGGAAGCTTCCCGCCCAACAAATTCGGTCTCTACGACATGGTGGGCAATGTCTGGGAGTGGATCGACGAGACCCACGACAAAAAATATAAATTCCTGCGCGGCGGGTCGTGGATGGACGATTCCAGTTTCGTGACGCCGGACGGTTCGTATTTCGTGCTGCCCAAAAACCGCAGCGGCGACATCGGCTTCCGCTGCGTCCGCTCGCAGAGCGCCGCCATGCAGGCGTCCTCGGGTGGAAAACGCCTGACCACCGCCCGTGTCGATCCCAAGCAGAAGAAACAATCCCGCCCGGCCCGCAACACCGGCACCCGCGGGATGATCCTCATCCCGTCCGGTAAATTCGCCGCCGGGGAAGCCGGTTCCCTCAAAAACACGTTTGCGCAGTCGTTCTACATCGACGCGTATGAAACGACACAGGAAGACTACGAGAAGGTCATGGGCAACAACCCGTCCCATTTCAAGGGGGCGAATCTGCCCGTCGAGAAAGTGACCTGGGCCGAGGCGAAGGAGTACTGCAAACGCATCGGCAAGCGTCTGCCGACCAGCATCGAGTGGGAGAAGGCGGCCCGCGCCGGAACCCGAACTGCATACTATTGGGGCGATTCCCTCAAAAAGAACATGGCCAGCTGCGACGGCTGCGGCAGCAAGTTCGACGGCCGCAAAACCGCGCCCGTGGGAAGCTTCCCGCCCAACAAATTCGGTCTCTATGACATGGTGGGCAATGTCTGGGAATGGATGGAAGACGCCCACGACGACAAGAACAAGATCCTGCGCGGCGGGTCGTGGCTCGACGATTCGGGCTTCATGAAGTCCGGCAATTTTTACTTCGTGCCGCCCGAAAATCGCAGCTCGGACATTGGTTTCCGCTGCGCCAAGTGACTTCCAGGCTTTACGGAGAATCCTTCCTTCATACAGTAGGGGCCACGCCGAGCCCTTCAACCTGCTTTGCCGAAGGGCTCAGGATGACACAATCATTCCTTGGGTGACGCTTCCCTGCCCAGCGTTCCCATGATGTCCATCGGCTTTTTCGGTTTGTCCACAAGCGTGATCCCCTTGCCGCGCATGAAGACTTCGGACGAGTCCTGAATCACGATTTCCATCGAGTCCTCGCCCCATTGCGACCGCTTTTCATCCGAGAACGTTTTCACGAGATATTGAATGTCCTTACTGCCCTTGGGGGAGTGTTTGTCGAAGGTGTAGAATTTCTGATTGCGCTTGAGATCCAGAGGCAATCCCGGCGTGAGCGAGACGATGGCTTTGAACCGCTCCAGACCGGTCGGGCCCTGAACCTTGAACACGACGCCCGAGTCTTTCGGCGGAATCTGGTACGTCACGTTCTCCACCAGGAAATTGTTCTTTGAATCCGCGTTGGGAAAGATCACGGTCGTGTCGCCGTTCGGGCTCACGTCGAACAGCACCAGGTAGCACGACTTCTCCGCTCTCACGAAAAACTTGATCGGGTCGCCGATCTTGTATTCGGTTTTCTCCGTCCAGATTTTTACCGGAAGATTGGAGTCCGCCGGTTTCATCTTGAGCAGTTTTTCGAGGGCGTCTTCATAGTTCGATGGCGAACCGAACGCGCGGTAGGAAACCTCGTCTTCCTTTTTCGTGTCCAATAGGGCCATGTAGTGATCCGCGATGGCGCTGCCCGCGATCCGTGTGGCATCCGAGGACACGATGCGGCCGGTTTTCACATCGACCAGTTGCGACCAAACGTCCAGCCCGCCCGTGCGGTTTCTGAAAAATCCGCGCACGAAATAATCCAGATTCGCTTTCCGGGCCGCTTCATAGGGAGAGGCGGCGTCCCCTGCAAAATCCACTTCCTTATATTGGAATCCGTCGGCCTTGGAAAAATGACCGAGGAAATCCTCCTTGAAGCGGGCGCTGAAATCCGTGACCCGGTTGTGCCGCATTTCCTTGAAGTCGAACACGCCCACCGTGGCCGGTGCACCGCCGGGAACCTTTGACGCAATCTGCTGCACGAAATCACCGACAGCGTGGTCCCATTGCTTGGCGGAATCAGAAGTACCGGTTGCGGTGGACATCGAGGCGGGAGCGGCCGCGCCGTTTCCCGTGAGCCCCAAACTCAGGACCGCCACCGCTGCGTAGGCGATGAGGTGTGCGCGTGTCCGGCGGGCGGTTCTGCCTGAAAAAAGTCCCTTCGTGTTCTTTTTCATAAGCCAGCTCCTCGGTTGCAGGTGTGGATACGAAATTATTCCATTTCCCTGAAGGATGTGCAACGAAAGCCGGGGGACATAGGGGGAGGCTTAAGGTGACACATTGATTAATATAGGATTTTTTCTTCCACAAAAACAGTTTTTTCTGGCTTCAGGAAATACCTGAAGCGAAGGGCGGGCCGGCTTGTGCAAATCACTGGAGTTCGGCCCGCTTGGCTCCATTCCGCTGGCTTTTTCCCTTCCGCATGGCATTGCCGGAAACCCTTCCTGATCGCGGGTTATTCCCACCTTACACCCTACCGCCGTGTCCCGATCGCCGAAAAACCGGAAAAAATTGCCGGGACCCTTTTTCCTACTTAGACAGCCCGCACAGTGGAAACAGCTCCGGGGTTCTGAGCACAAAAAGAGAACCGGCCGTGCAAAAAACAACACTTAAGGGGTACCTATAAATCCTTAGATCCGTCATGGACCTGCAATCCTTTATGTTCAATAGGTTTGAGTTCCGTCCGGGCGATGCCCATTCACTGATTTACCCTGAAATGCCATTTATGAAATTTCATAATTCCTGAAAACAGGGTAAAAAAAGCCGGTCCCTCTCCCTTTTTCGTTCCCAATCGCCCGCCTCAATTTATAACCTCCGATTATTCAAAGAATTATATTTAAAGGAAAGACTTACATTAACAATGGCACGTTTTCTGCTGTATAGGGGGATTCATCCCGGAAAATGCTGTTTAATTCATTAAATACAATGATTTATAAGATTAACGCGGGGATTTACAGTGAATTTGATCGCATACTTCAGAAAAAACACGGCCGTCCGGCCGGGAACCCGGCAGAGCCGCGGTTTTGCCGTTCCCATGGCCGCGGTTTGGGTCCTTTCCCTGGGCTTCACCCTGTTGTTGCCGGCGGACGGGTTCGGCCAGTCCCGCGTGGTGGGGGAGGGGCTCCTCATCGCTCCCACCAAGCTGAACATGGGAGGCCGCAAGCGTTCGGAAACGATCACCGTGAAAAATCAGGCGGCCGAACGCACCACCTACCGGCTCAAGATGGTGGCGCCGCTGGATTCGGATCCCGGCGGCGACGCGTCCGCATGGGTGCGCTTCAGTCCGCGCCGCATCACGCTGGAGCCGGGCGAATCTCAGGTCGTGCGCGTTCTGGTGCGCAAACCGGCGGAGCTTGAAACGGGCGATTACACCGCCCGGCTTCTGGTCCAGGCCATCCCCGAAGCGGCTCCCAAACGGGAGAAAGTGAAACCCGGACAGGGCGTCGGTGTGCAGCTGACCATCGTGTATGGGGTGACCATCCCCATCCTCATCGATCACCAACTGTAACGGGATGAACTGTTATGCGACGGCCGCGAACACACAGACAGGATGCGTTTGTCCCGCGCAAGCAGTGGGCCGCTGTGTGCGGCTTCATCCTGGGACTGCTGCTGTGGCAAGCCCCGGCGGCCGCGGAGGAAGTGCTGTTGCTGGCAGTGAAACTGAACCAGAAAACCATCGCCGAAGTCATTGAGGCGGCAGAAAGGGAAGACGGCGTGTACGTGCGCACACAGGAAATCGCTCAGATGCTGGAAAGCACGGCTCCGCAAAACGCCGGCGAATGGTCGCGGGTGGGCACGCTCGATCTTTTGTTCCCGGCCCGGTTCGAATACGCTTCCCGGTCGCAGGCGCTGCTCATCCAGGGGCGCGGGCGGCTGCCCATCGAGCAGCGCTGGGAACGCGAGCGCCTGCAGAGATACCTGTCCCACGGCGGCGCAGACGGCCTGCCGGAAGTGCCGCTTGCCTACAAATTGTTCGGGCTGCCCGCGGTGGACGTGGCCGCGATCTATGAGAAGAACGGCACCGAGCGTTTCTCCTATTCGGTGGCCGGTGTTTCGGAAGGGTTGTACGGATTGACGCGGCTGCAGGCCATCGGCTTCGAGGAAAAACTCGATTCGCTGCGCGTCTCCTGGGAGCGGGTGCAGCCGGACTGGTCTTTGAGACTGGGTGACGTGTTCGCGCCGCCGGTGGATCTCATCGCCCGCGGCGAGGCGGGCCGGGGCTATCTGTTTTCCACGTTCCCCGTCGAGCGCGGTTCCCGGTTCGACAGCGAAACCATCGAAGGCGATCTGGAACCGGGATGGGAGGTGGAGCTGTACCGCAAGGACACGCTGCTGGATTTCAGGAAAGACGACGGCAGCGGCCGCTTCGTGTTCGACGACGTGCCGCTGCTCATCGGCGACAACGACATCACGCTCAAGTTTTACGGTCCGCAGGGCCAGCTGCGCGAAAGCAAACGGCGCGTGCGCATCGGCGCGCACATGGTCCCCGAGGGACGGGTGTGGGCCAGCGTCGGCATGGTCGAGCAGGGCGAGACGCTGTTTCTCGGCCGCGACATCCAGACCCGCGACGACATCCGCGATCTCAGAGTGACCGGCGACGTGTACGCGGGCCTCACCTCCAAGCTGACACTGGCCGCGTCGCTGGCGTCGATCCCGGTACCCGGCGACCGCAAACAGCTGTTCGCCAAATTCGGTTTGCGCGGCGCCTACTTCGGCGCGTCCGAACGGCTGGACCTGATCACCAGCACCGCGGGCGGGCTGGGTGTGCAGCTGGGCGTGCAGCGCCGCTTTCTCGGGCTGGACGCGCAATATGCGCACGTGGAATTTTTCGATCTTAAGACCGAGCGCGAACGCGAACTGGTGCGCCGCGACTCGCTGCGGCTGGACCGCTGGTTCGGCTGGCTGTCCGCCGGCATCACCGCCGAACGCGAGACCAACACCCGCGGCCGCACGTTCTACGAACTGGCCGGCCGCACCTCGGCAAGCGCCGCGGGCGTGCTGCTCACCAACCGCCTGATCGCCAACATCGACGGCCAGCAGGTGGTGCGCGGCAGCCTTCTGGCTTCCGGTCGGCCGGCGCGCGATCTTCTGCTGCGCGGCACCCTGGATTACGGCGTCAAGCCGCTCGCCGAGCTGCAGCGGGTTTCCGGCACCGCCGACTACCATTTCAGCCGGGATCTGCGCACCCGCGTGAACGCCAGCCGTTCCGTGAACGGCGGCGACGATTATGCAGTGAGCACCGGCATCTTCTGGGACGTCAAGAAAGCCGCGCTCGGGTTGACCGGCAGCCATTCGAACAGCGAGGACCTCCGCGTCGTGGCATCGGTGACGTTCTCGCTGTCGCCGTCCTCATCGGGCAGCTATGAAATCGCCAGCAAACCGGCCACCAATGTCGGCCGGGTGGACGTGCGCGTGTTCATGGACAAAAACGACGACGGCGTGTTCAACCAGGGCGACGAGCCGCTGGAAGGCGTGCGCCTGGTGCGCGGCGGCGCGCAGGCCACCGACGCAAACGGCATGACGACGCTCAAGCGGCCGCCGTACAAATTGACCGTGGTCCAGGTGGAGGAAAAATCGCTCGTCGATCCGTTCTGGATCGCCGCACCGCCGTTCAACGTGCGCCCGCATCCCGGCCAGCCCGTCGTGGTGGACGTGCCGGTCTGGGAAACCGGCGAGATCGAAGCGGTGTCGGAACCCGGCACGCTGGTGGAACTGATTCAGGAAGACCGCGTCGTCGAATCCAGGTACAGCGAGTTCGACGGTTTCGTGGTGTTTGAAAAGCTCCGGTTTGGCACCTATTCAGTGCGCTCCGGAGAACGCTTGGCGAACGTTCAAATCGACACCCGACACCCTGTGCGCGCCGCACAGTGGCAATGATTTGAAGTTTGATTGTGCAACTTGCAAAAAGGAGGAAGGTTATGAGGCTGAAGAAACGATTGCTCAGTTTGTTGTTCCTGCCGCTGCTCTCTGTGGCGGGATTCGCCGCCACCGCCAACGCCCAGCTCGCGCTGCCGGTGGATGCGGAAGTGGTCACCGTGCTCACGGTCACCCAGAACACCGCGTTGAGTTTCGGCCGCTTCGGTACCGACGGCACCGCATCCACGGTGACCTTCGATGCTGGCGGCAGCGGCATCACCGCCGGCGGTGGCATCACGCTGCTGGGCGGCGAGCAGATCGGCAGCGTCGATGTGTCCGGCACGCTGGTGAACGGCGACAACATCCGCGTCGACGTCGCCGGTTCCAACCTGACCGCGCCCGCCAGCCAGGCCATGCTGCTACAGGCCAACTGCATCGGGCCCAGCGGCACTCTGGGTTCACTGGACGGGTTCTGCACCTACACATCCGACGGCACGACCCAGACCGTCGAAGTGGGTGGCGTGCTCAACGTCAACACGAACCAGGAGTCCGAAAACTACTCGGGCACCGTCACCGTGACGGCGAACATCATCCCGTAACGCAAGGTCACCCGGACGGCATGGGCCGTCCGGGAGATCTTTGCATGAGTCGTATTTTTTTAGAATTTGAACTCAAAGTCACCCTGAGCTTGTCGAAGGGTGCGCAAAATCATGCTTCGACGGGCTCAGCATGACAAAGAATAGGACTCATGCAAAGTTTTTCCGAACCGAGCGAATAATCGGAAGAGTTGCAAACCGTTTTATCACTGCGTTGCAAACACGACATCCAGGTGCGCATGCGTTCCGTTATGAAAAAAACATCACTTTTGCTGGCAGCCGTTCTGATTCAGGCGCTGGCCGCTGACACCGCCCAGGCTCAACGGATTCCGGTGACCCAGATCGACACATTTTCGTTCGGCCGTTTCGCCGCCGGTCCCACAGGCGGCACCGTGGCACTGCCCGCCAACGGCGGCGTCAGCACCACCGGCAGCGTCGTGCACTTGAACGGCGAGCAGAAAGGGCTGGTGACCGTGCAGGCCAACGCCGGGGACACGATCGAAGTGCGCGTCCGCAACGGCGCCGTCAACGGTCCCGGACCCCGAATGCGATTCCGCCCCAACTGCATCGGTCCCGGCGGCGTGCTGGGGCAGGGGAGGTGCCGTTTCACCGCCACCGGAGGGGTCGATTCGGTGCTGATCGGCGGGGAGCTGATCAACGTGCGCAACGAAACCAGCCAGACTGCCGGCCTGTACACGGGGACCCTGCGCATCGTGGCCCGCGTCCGCTGATCCTTTTTTCAACGCGGCGGCAATGCCGTGACGGTTCAGAAATCCACGCGATTGCCGATAAATACGTGGAGTGAATGTCTATGCCCAAACAGGAGGAGTGCATGTTGAAACCGATCGTCTGCTTCACAGTCCTGATGCTGCTGGCGGGGTGTTCCAGCGCCAAATCGAACGTCAAACCCGGTCAGGCGGCGAAGAAGGCGGCCCCGGAGCGGACCTACCGGAGCGCGTCCCAGGAATTCCAGCGCTGCAAAGAAACCTCGCTCAAGAAAAACCTTCCCGCCAGCGACGATGCGGATTCCATCCGCGCCGCCGTGGTGGCCGACTGCCAGAAGGAGTTTTCCGACTACTGGATGGCCACAATGCTCAAATACCGGATTCAGACCGATCTAAATAATTTCCAGCAGGCGTTTCTTGAGAACCTGGATCAGGAAATCGCGCAAAAGCTGGCGCAAAAAGACACTACAACGCCCTCAAAGCCGTGAGTTTTTTCACGGCCTCTCCGGTTTTAAGTGAAGAGCAATACTTTCAAAAACGGAGCTTCACGTAAAAAATTAAAGAGTTCACTTTAAATATTTTCTACAGCAATCGATAAAGAATCACTTTTTTTGTTTTTCTTTTCCTCCTGCCAGCCATCCCGCCTGCAACGCGCAACCCCGCGTCCCGTCTTGCACTGACCGTGTTCCCGTCGTTTCGAAATCCGATATTTCACCGCGGAAAACTTCGGATTGCTGAAATATTGTGCTTGATAAAATAAAATTCCTTGCTACACTTCCTCATTATAAATTCCAAAAAATTAGATATTTGGAAATAGTCCCCCCGCTTATTTCCTTAAACGGCTCGGTCGTTGTTCTGAATTGTTTTCATTCGTTTCGGAAGCTCCTGTTTCAGGAGTCCGAAACCGGCAGAAGGTGAGCATGGAACCGTTGAATATCGAGTCACTGCTTGCGGAAATCGACCCGGATCAGCCCTGCGGCGAGGAACTGGACACCGACAGCGATTTTCTCAAGCTGGAAAAATGCTCCGAGGACTGGATCAAGCAGAAGGTCCATCCCTCGCAGAACGGGGTCAAGGAATCCGACTGGAAATCCGCGCACAAGCAGGCGCTTGCGCTTTTTGCCAAAACCAAGGACCTGCGCGTGGCCGTGCACCTCACCCAGGCCCGCACCATTCAGGAGGGGCTGCCCGGATTCCACGACGCGCTCGGCCTGCTCAACGGCCTGACCGGCCGCTACTGGGATTCTCTGCATCCTCAGCTCGACCCCGACGACGACAACGATCCCACCCAGCGCATCAACATCCTTGAGTCTTTGTGCCACCCGCATTCGGTGCTCGACGACCTGCGCCGCCAGCCGCTCGTCGATGTGCGCGGAGTGGGGCGGTTTTCCTTCCGCGACGTGCAGATGGCGAGAGGAGATGTCAAGCCGCAAGCGTCCGGCGAAGACGACGAAGAAGACACGCAGGAAGTCTCCAGTCTGGACCTGATCCGCGGCGCGTTCATGGAGACGCCCTGGGAGGCGCTCAATCAGACGCAGCTTTACGTACTGGAATCGCGCGAACGGCTTCAGGAGCTGAAAGCGTTCGTGGAAAGCCGGACCGGACCGGGAAGGAACCTGGATTTCGCTCCGCTTGAGAAACTGCTTCAGGAGATGAACGGGTTTTTGCAGGAACGCATCGACGCCCGCCCCGAGTCCCAGGCGCAGCCGGGCAACGGCGGAAACGCCGGTTCCGCACCGGCCGCAGGCCGCGATTCCGTGCACGGCATGGCGTACTCCGGCGACATCAAAAGCCGCGAGGACGTGGTCAACGCGCTGGATAAAATCTGCGATTACTACGACCGCTACGAACCCTCCAGCCCGCTGCCCATCCTGCTGCGCCGGGCGAAGCGCCTGGTGAGCAAGAACTTCGTCGAAATCATTCAGGACCTGTCGCCGGACGGGCTCAAGCAGGTGGAGCAGATCAGCGGTGAGGAATACACCAGCGACGATTGAAAGTCATAGAGAAAAGAAACACCCAGCGTTGAAATAAGAATCTCATCCCAATGGAGAGACGAAATGGGCAAAGACAGCAGTCAAAAGTTCATAGGCCGGAACCGCGCGCCGCGGGTCCAGATCGAATACGACGTGGAACTCTACGGCGCCAACAAGAAAGTGGAGCTTCCCTTCGTCATGGGCGTGTTGGGCGATCTTTCCGGCAAGCCCGCGGAGCCCCTGCCGCCGGTCGCGGAGCGCGAGGCGCTTGAGATCGACGTGGACAACTTCGACGAACGCCTCAAGGCGATGAAACCGCGCGTGGCGTTTCAGGTTCCCAACAAGCTGAGCGGCGAAGGCGGCAACCTCAGCATCGACCTCACGTTCGAGAGCATGGACGATTTTTCCCCGGCCGCCATCGCAAGAAAAGTCGAACCGCTTCGGAAACTGCTTGAAGCCAGGCAGCAGCTGGCCAATCTGGTGACCTACATGGACGGCAAGACCGGGGCCGAGCAGCTCATCGCCAAGGTCATGAAGGACGAGGCGCTGATGAAGTCCCTCGCGTCCGCCCCCAAACCCCAGGACGAAGCCCCCGCGCCGTCCGCCGAGGAGGTTGAACAATGAGCGAAGCCAATACCGAAACCCGAAAGCAGGAAGAAGCCGTCGCCCTGGAGGCGAACGAATTTTCCTCGCTGTTGTCCAAGGAGTTCAAGCCGAAGTCCGACCGTTCCAAGGAAGCGGTGGAGGAGTCGGTGCAGACGCTGGCGAAGTACGCCCTGGAAAACGCCCAGCTCATATCCGAAGACGCCGTCCACACCATCGAAGCGTACATCGCCGAGATCGACAAAAAGCTCACCGAGCAGGTGAACGAGATCCTGCACCACGAGGATTTCCAGCAGCTCGAAGGCAGCTGGCGCGGGCTCAGCCATCTCATCAACAACACCGAAACCGACGAGATGCTGAAGATCCGCGTCCTCAACATCTCCAAACAGGATCTGCACAAGACGCTGAAGAAATTCAAGGGCACCGCCTGGGACCAGAGCCCCATCTTCAAGAAAATGTACGAGGCCGAATACGGCACCTTCGGCGGCGAGCCCTATGGCTGCCTGGTCGGCGATTACTACTTCGACCACAGCCCGCAGGACGTGCAGTTGCTCGGCGAGATCGCCAAAGTGTCCGCCGCGTCGCATTCGCCCTTCATCACCGGAACGGCGCCGACGCTGTTGCAGATGGACAGCTGGCAGGAACTGTCCAACCCGCGCGACGTCACCAAGATTTTCCAGAACTCCGAGTACGCCTCGTGGAAATCGCTGCGCGAGTCCGAGGAATCGAAGTACATCGGCCTCGCCATGCCGCGCTTCCTCGCGCGCCTGCCGTACGGCGCGAAGACCGACCCGGTCGAGGAGTTCGACTTCGAGGAGGACACCGCCGGCGCCGACCACAAAAAATACGGCTGGGCCAATTCCGCCTATGCCATGGCCGTGAACATCAACCGTTCGTTCAAGCTGTACGGCTGGTGCTCGCAGATCCGCGGCGTCGAGTCCGGCGGGCTGGTGGAGGGGCTGCCCACCCACACGTTCCCCACCGACGACGGCGGCGTGGACATGAAATGCCCCACGGAGATCGCCATCACCGACCGGCGCGAAGCCGAGCTGGCGAAAAACGGCATCATGCCGCTGCTGCACAAAAAGAACACCGACATGGCCGCGTTCATCGGCGCGCAGTCGCTGCACAAGCCCGCCGAGTACGACGATCCCGACGCGACCGCCAACGCGAACCTTTCCGCGCGGCTGCCCTATCTGTTCGCCACTTGCCGGTTCGCGCATTACCTCAAGTGCATCGTCCGCGACAAGGTCGGCTCGTTCAAGGAGCGCGAGGACATGCAGAAGTTTCTCAACGACTGGATCTTGAACTACGTAGAGGGGAATCCGGAAACCGCCACCGAGCAGCAGAAAGCCAGAAAGCCGCTGGCCGACGCCGAAGTCACGGTGGCCGACATCGAAGGCAACCCCGGCTATTATTCCGCCGAATTCAAACTGCGGCCGCATTACCAGCTCGAGGGGCTGACGGTTTCGTTGTCCCTGGTATCGCGTCTGCCGTCGGAAAAACAGAGTTAGCGGAAAAAAATGAAATCCGCGGCCTCAAGGTGCGCCGCGCTTATCCAATCCAACGATGGGAGAGACCCAAATGGCTGACATGTACATCAAGTTTGGAGACAAGATCAAAGGCGAGTCCACGGACAAGGAACACAAGGACTGGTGCGAGATTCAAAGCTTTTCGCACGGCGCCCATCAACCCACTTCCGGCGCCAGCGGCAGCGGCGGCCGCACCGCCGCCGGCGTGCAGTTCGGTGAATTTTCCATTTCCAAATTCGTCGACAAAGCCTCGCCGGACATCCTGCAGGCCTGCTGCAACGGCGAGCACATCCCCGAAATCGAAATGAACGCCATCATGACCACCAACAAAAAGCGCAATGTCTACCTGAAGTACAAGCTGGAAAACGTGGTGGTCAGCAATTACACGATCATGGGCAACGGCAACGGCGAGAAACCCACGGAAGCCATTTCCCTCAATCCCGGAAAGATCACAGAGATCTACACACCCGTCGATCATAAGGGCAACAAGGGGAAAGAAGTGTCCCGCGGCTGGGACATACAGGACAACACTGCGTGAGTCGGAATCGGGATTATCGGATTCACGTGTTCATGAATTTAAAAACTTCTTGATCCGGAGGGGCCGCGCGCCCCTCCAACGCGCTCAAACATCATGGCGGACCTGTTGCCCAAAGAACGGTTGCAGCCCTCGCTGCTCGACCGGCTGATCGATGCCAACCCCAAGGGGAGGAAAATCGTCCCGGCCCGCACGCAGAATGCCACCGGCGCGCCGGATACGAACGGCGGCGCAGCCGAGGCGTCCGGCGCTGGGCCGGAAGCCGCGCAGACGGCGGGCCGCCCGCAGCAGGCAGGCGGGGATAGGGAGTCGAACTTCTGGTCCGCCAGCAAGCTGCGCCAGAGTGTGATCCGCGATCTGGAATGGCTGCTCAACACCGGCAACATCGAACGGTCCGAGGATCTCAGCGCCTATCCCTATGCAGCGGGCTCCGTCATCAACTACGGCATCCCCGATCTGGTGGGCGGCTCGCTCTCCGGATTCGACCGGGGCCAGCTGGAGCGGTGCGTGCGCGAAGCGATCTGGAATTTCGAGCCGCGCATCCTGAAAAAATCTCTCAAGGTGAGAATCATCGATAAGAACGGGACTCCATCCCGCAATGCGTTGAGCCTGGAAATCGAAGGCGAAGTGTGGTCCCAGCCGGTGCCCCTGCACGTGTACCTGCAGGCGGAAGTCAACGTGGAGACCGGCAAGGTGAATTTCAAACAGGCCGCCACCCCGGGCAAAAGCTGATGGATGCTCAGTTCCTCAAATACTACAACGGCGAGCTGCAGCACATCCGCGAGATGTTCGGCGAGTTCGCCCGCGAATACCCCAAGATCGCCGGCCGGCTCGGCATGGACGGCTTCGACTGCGCCGATCCTTACGTCGAGCGGCTGCTCGAAGGGTTCGGCTACATGGCGGCGCGCGTGCAGCTCAAGGTGGACGCCGAATTTCCCCGCTTCACCCAGCACCTGCTGGACATGGTGTACCCGCACTTTCTGTCACCGGTGCCCTCCATGACGCTGGTGCAGTTCACGCCCAAAGGCACCGAAGGGGCGCTGGTGGAGGGCTACCCCATCCCCCGGCACACCAGCCTGTTGGGGCAAAGCCTCAAGGAAGGACAGACCCAGTGCCAGTACAGCACGGCGCAGGAGGTGGTGCTCTGGCCCATCGAAGTCGCCGGGGCCGAATACCTGCCCACCGCTTCCGCCGTCGCCGCCACCGGAGTGCAGACCGTGCCCGGCGTGAAAGCGGCGCTCCGCCTGCGTCTTAAGACCACCGCCGATGTCAAATTCAACCAGCTTCCCCTCGACCGGCTGGTGTTTTACCTGCACGGCCTGGACCGGCGGCCGGTGCAGTTGATGGAGCAGATGCTGGCCAACGCGCTGGCCGTCGTGCTCAAGCCCGCTTCGCAGACGCCGGACTGGCAGGAACGTCTGCCGGCAGCGTCCATTCAGGCGCACGGGCTGGAAGACGATCAGGCCCTGCTGCCCTTTGGCCCGCGTTCGTTTCAGGGCTACCGTCTGCTCAGGGAGCATTTCGCCTTTCCCGAACGCAGCCGCATGCTCGAATTTTCCGGCCTGCGCTCTGGCGTCGCGCGCTGCGCGGACAACACGCTCGATATATTGATCCTGCTCAACCGGGCCGAGAGCGATCTCATAGGAAAAGTGGAGAAGGAGCACTTCGCCCTGTTCTGCACGCCCGCGGCCAACCTGTTCAAAAAACACGCGGACCGCATCCATCTCAACCACGGCGCGAGCGAGTACCACATCGTTCCCGACCGCAGCCGGCCGATGGACTTTGAAGTGTTCGACGTGCTCAAGGTCACCGGCTACGGCGCCGGCAACGAGGATAAGCGGGAATTTCTGCCGTTTTATTCGCTCAACGGCCACCGCGCGTATCAGGAGAACCGCGCCTACTTCACCCTGAGCCGGAAAAAGCGCATGCTCTCCGAACGCGCCCGCCTGCGCGGCCCGCGTTCCAGCTACTCCGGCGGCGAGGTGTACGTGTCGCTGGTGGACGCCGATGAAGCGCCGCTGGCGAGCAGCCTGCGCCAGCTCGGCCTGGAAATCCGCTGCACCAACCGCGATCTGCCGCTGTTTCTGTCCGTCGGCAGGCAGGCGTCGGATTTCACCCTGAACCTCGGCGGTCCCGTCGAAGCCGTGCGCTGCCTCGCCGGGCCCACGCCGCCCGTGCCCTCGCTCGCCGAGGGGGACGTGGCGTGGCGGCTGATCAGCCACCTTTCCCTGAACTACCTGTCCATCACCGGAGCCGGCGACGCCGCCGCGCTGCAGGAACTGTTGGGACTGTACGCCGCCGCCGCGGACAGCTCGCTGAAAAAGCAGATCGAGGGCCTGGTGTCCGTCACCTCTAAGCCCATACACCGCAGGATTCCCGCGCCCGGCCCGGTTTCCTTCGGCCGCGGCCTGGAAGTGGCGGTGACCTTCGACGAATCCGCTTTCGAAGGCAGCGGCGTGTTTCCGCTGGGATGCGTGCTGGAGCGGTTTTTTTCCCGCTATACCTCCATCAATGCGTTTGTCGAAACTGTGTTGAAGACCGTGGACCGGGGCGAGATCATGCGCTGGGCGCCCAGACTGGGGGAACGGCATGTTTTGTAGTCCGGCGGCTCACCCTGAAACCGGGGAGCATTGAGAAATGGGAGATGGAAACGGCAACGCACCGCGCTTTTTGGACAAGACCGCGGATCTGGCGCAGGAGCCGCACCGCTTCGATTTTTTCCAGGCGGTCCGCCTGCTGGAATGCGCGCATCCGGAAAAACCGAAAGTCGGCCGCTCCATTCGCGCCGCCGACGATCCGGTCAAGCTCGGACAGGACCCGCATCTCAAATTCGCGCCCGCGACCCTGTCCTCGTACGAGACCGCCCGCAACGGCGCGACCCGGCTCGGCAGCTATTTTTTCGGCCTGCTCGGTCCGCAGGGCCCGCTGCCGATCCATCTGACCGAGTTCGCCTATTTCCGCAAGCACAATGCGGGCGACCCGGTGTTCTCGCGTTTCCTGGACCTGTTCCACCACCGCATGCTGTCTTTGTTTTACCGGGCCTGGGCCGACGCCCGGCCGACCGTGCAGTTCGACCGCCCGCAGCAGGACCGGTTCGGGTTCTACGTCGGCAGCCTCATCGGGCGCGGCACGGACGCCTATCGAAACCGCGACGCCGTCGCCGACGCGGTGAAATACTTCTTCGCCGGACGTTTCAGCCACGGGCCGCGCAACGCCGAAGGCCTCAAGGCCATCCTCGCGGGCTATTTTCAGGTCCCCGTGCAGCTGCGTCAGTTCATCGGCTCCTGGTTTCCACTCGCTGAGCAGGACCGCTGCTTTTTGCAGCCGGATTCGCGCGCAAGCATGCTGGGAGCAACCGCTCTGTTGGGAGAGCGCGTGTTCGGGTACCAGCACAAATTCCGCATCGCGCTCGGTCCGCTGGACTTTGCGGATTACGAGCGGTTCTTCCCCGAGAGCGCCGGATCGCGGCACCTGACCGATCTGGTGAAAAACTATCTCGGCGAAGAGCTGGAGTGGGACCTGGAGTTGATCCTGAAAAAGGAGGCGATTCCCGAAACCCGGCTCGGCGTCGACGGCAGGCTGGGATACACAAGCTGGCTCAAAAAAGAACGGCCTTTTTCCAGGGACGCGGTGCTCACGCTGTCCTCCGCCGCCCTGGCCGCTGCGTGAACGCCGCGGCATAAAAACGAAATCGCAAAGCGCTTCGCGTTTTGCAGAGAAACGAACCTCAATCCGGGAGCGACGTCATGGCCGACATCAGCCGCGCGACCCTGTTCGGAAAACTCAATCCGCTTTGCTACAAAGCCATCGAAGGCGCCACCGTGTTTTGCAAACTGCGCGGCAATCCTTATGTCGAGCTGGCGCACTGGCTGCACCAGATCATTCAGCTGCAGGATTCGGACCTGCACCGCATCGTCAACCGCTTCGAGCTCGACGCCTCCCGGTTGTCCCGCCAGCTCACAGAGTCTTTGGACCGGCTGCCGCGCGGCGCGACCTCGATCTCCGACCTGTCCGCCCATGTGGAGGAAGCCGTCGAGCGCGGCTGGGTGTACGCGACCCTGCTGTTCAGCGATGCGCGCGTGCGTTCCGGCCACCTCGTCTTTTCCATCCTGAAAACGCCCTCACTCAGAAACGCGCTGCTGGGGCTGTCCGAAGAGTTCGGCAAGGTCAAGCTCGACGCCCTCGGTGACGAGTTCAGAGAAATCGTCCACGCCTCGCCCGAGGACGCCGGCGCAGGGGAGGGCGCGCCCGAAGCGGCTCCGGGGGAATCCAGCGATGCGATGGCCGCCCCGGAAATGGGCAGGCAGGAGGCGCTGGCGCGGTTTTCCGTGGATCTCACCGAAGCGGCGAAAAACGGCAAGATCGATCCCGTCGTCGGCCGCGACAACGAGATCCGGCAGATTGTCGACATCCTCATGCGCCGCAGGCAGAACAATCCCATCCTCACCGGCGAAGCGGGCGTCGGCAAGACCGCCGTGGTCGAGGGCTTCGCGCTCAGGATCGCCGCGGGCGACGTGCCGCCGCCGCTCAAAAACGTCACCCTGCGCACGCTCGATGTGGGGTTGTTGCAGGCGGGCGCCAGCATGAAAGGCGAATTCGAAAACCGCCTGCGCCAGGTGATCGAGGAAGTGCAGGCCTCGCCCAAACCCATCATCCTGTTCATCGACGAGGCCCATACCCTGATCGGCGCGGGCGGCGCGCAGGGAACCGGCGACGCGGCGAATCTTTTAAAACCTGCATTGGCGCGCGGCACGCTGCGCACCGTCGCGGCCACCACCTGGGCGGAATATAAAAAATACATCGAGAAAGACCCGGCGCTCACCCGCCGCTTTCAGCCCGTGCACATCGACGAGCCCGGCGAGGAGAAAGCCCTCTGGATGATGCGCTGCCTGACCGCCACCATGGAAAAGCACCACAACGTGCAGATCCTCGACGAGGCGCTGGCGGCCGCCGTGCAGCTTTCCAGCCGCTACATCCCGGCGCGGCAGCTGCCCGACAAGGCCGTGAGCCTGCTCGACACTGCCTGCGCGCGCGTCGCGATCAGTGTGCACGCGCAGCCCGCGCGCGTGGACGACAGCAGACGCCGCATCGAGGCGCTGGAGATCGAGCAGGAGATCCTCGCGCGGGAAAAATCCCAGGGCCACGATGTTTCCAAGCGCGAGCGTGAGTTGACCGAAGCATTGGAGCTGGAAAAAGAGGACCTGTCCAAACTGGAAACGCGCTGGCAGGATGAGAAAAAACTCGTCGATGAGATTGTCCAACTGCGCTACGGCCTCGCGCATCCACAGAAAAACGGCGAAGGCGCGCACAAACTGGAAGCCACCGCCGTGCGGGAAGCCGAGGCGCAGGAAGCGGGAGCCGCTCCCGATCCGTCCCAGAGCGCCGAAGCTCTGGAACAAGGCGAAAACGATCAGGAGAAAAAAAAGCAGCAACAGGTCGAACGTCTCAAGCAACTGGAAGCGCAGCTTTCCGAAATTCAGGGCGAGCAGCCCCTCATCCTGCCCTGTGTGCACGAGCAGGCGGTGGCCTCCGTGGTCGCGGACTGGACCGGCATCCCCGTCGGCCGCATGGTGCGCAACGAGATCCAGGCCGTACTCGACCTGCCCGACACGCTGGGCAAGCGGGTCATCGGCCAGCGTTACGCGCTGGAAGCCATCGGCAAAAGGGTCAAGACCTCGCGCGCCGGTCTCGACAATCCGGGCAGGCCGATCGGTGTGTTCCTGCTGTGCGGCCCCAGCGGCGTCGGCAAGACCGAGACCGCCCTGGCGCTGGCCGAAGGCCTGTACGGCGGCGAGCACAACGTCATCACCATCAACATGAGCGAATTTCAGGAGGCCCACACCGTTTCCACCCTGAAAGGCGCGCCCCCCGGTTACGTCGGCTACGGCGAGGGCGGCGTGCTGACCGAGGCCGTGCGCCGCAAGCCGTACAGCGTGGTGCTGCTGGATGAAGTGGAAAAAGCGCACGCCGACGTGCACGAGATCTTTTTCCAGGTGTTCGACAAGGGCGTCATGGAGGACGGCGAAGGCCGTCTGATCGACTTCAAGAACACGCTCATCATCCTGACCTCCAATGTCGGCAGCGACCTCATCCTGGATCTGTGCCGCGACGCGGAAAACCGGCCCGACCCGGAGACCCTCGCCCAGGCGCTGCGCGACCCGCTCCTCAAGGTGTTTCCGGCGGCGCTGCTGGGCCGGTTGATCACCATTCCCTATTATCCGCTGGACACGGCGATGATCGGCAACATCATCCGCCTGCAGTTGTCGAGGATCGAGGCGCGCATCCGCGAAACGCACGGTGTGCCGTTCGGCTGTGACGACGCCGTCGTCGATCTCATCATGAGCCGCTGCAGCCAGCTGGAGAGCGGCGGCCGCATGATCGACGCCATCCTCACCCACACCATCCTGCCCGAGATCAGCGACGCGTTTTTAAAGCACATGATGGAAGGCAAATCCATTCAGAACGTGCGGGTGGGCGTGGAGGGAGAGACGTTTTCCTATGCGTTCGAATGAGGCGAAGGCCCATGACAAAAAACGATTCGGGCAGGAAGGGAGCAGACCAATAATCGAAGATAAACTTAGCCCACAAGCACTTGTTTATTTACTTATTTCAAATGTGGCTTACAACAAACTATGCTCAGGCGAATTTCATCTGATCATCAAATTGTAGAAAGGTGACGGTTTCCAGTCCATTGGGCGAAGACGCGCTCATGTTTCAGCGCATGGACGCGGTCGAATCGATGAGCGGGCTGTTCGAATACAATCTGGAGCTGATCAGCGAAGACCACGACATCGACCTCGACCAGGTTCTGGGAAAGAAAATGAGCGTGTGCTCGCTGTTGACCCACGAAGAGCGCAAACGCTATTTCGACGGTCACGTCACCCAGTTCTGCTACCAGGAAAGCCGCGGCCGCTATGCCTCCTACCGCGCCACGCTCAGCCCCTGGCTGTGGTTTCTGAAGCTCAAGTCCGGCTGCCGGATTTTCCAGAATCAATCCGTTCCCGACATCGTCCAGTCCATTTTCCGGGACAGCGGCTTCACCGATTTCGAGAACCGCCTGAGCGGCAGCTATCCGTCCCGGGATTACTGCGTGCAGTACCGCGAAACGGAATTCGATTTCGTCAGCCGCCTGATGGAGGAAGAGGGGATCTATTACTATTTCAAGCACGACGATGCCAAGCACATGCTGGTGCTCACCGATTCATTGAGCGGCCACGATCTGATCGAAGGTTACGAACAGGTCCCCTACTACCCGCCCGGCAACGAAGACCGCCGCAGCCGGGACAACATCTCCCACTGGCGCTTCGTGAAAGAAGCGCGTTCTGGGGAGGTGACGCTGCGGGATTTCAATTTCAAAAAGCCCAAGGCCAACCTGGAAGCGGCCTCGCGCAATCCGTTCGATCACTCCCACGCCGATTTTGAGATGTACGATTATCCCGGCAGGTATCAGGAAAACGCGGACGGCGAAAAATACACCCGCATCCGTCTGGAAGAGATCCAGGCCCAGTATCACCGTGCGGTCGGTCAGGGAAACGTCGGCGGGTTTCATTGCGGCGGCCTGTTCGAATTGACCCAGTACCCGCGGCAGGACCAGAACAAGCGCTACCTCATCGTTTCCACACGCAACATTCTGGTGGTCGAAGATTACGAAGCCACCAGCGCCGCCATGACGCAGTCGCCCTGCCGCTGCGAATTCACCGCGATCGAAGAGGAGCGGCCGTTCCGTCCGGCGCGCGTCACGCCCAAGCCCTTCGTCCAGGGGCCGCAGACCGCCGTCGTCACCGGGCCCAAAGGCGAGGAGATCTATCCCGACGAGCACGGCCGCGTGAAGGTGCAGTTTCACTGGGACCGCGAAGGCAAGCACGATGAAAACAGCTCCTGCTGGATCCGCGTGTCGCATCCCTGGGCGGGCAGCAGCTGGGGCGGCATCCACACGCCGCGCATCGGTCAGGAAGTGATCGTCGATTTCATCGAAGGCGACCCGGACTGCCCCATCATCACCGGCCGCGTGTACAACGGCGACAACAAGCCGCCGTATCCGCTCCCCGGCAAAAAAGAGATCAGCGGCGTGAAAAGCAACAGCAGCAAGGGCGGAGGCGGTTACAACGAGTTCGTGATGGACGACAGCAAGGGCGAGGAGCTCATCCGCCTGCACGGGCAGCATGACATGGAAAGCACCATCGAGAACGATCTCACCGAAAAGGTGCTCAACGACCGCAAACGCGAAGTGACAAAGAACGAAACCATCACCATTGGCAAGGATCTCACCGAGAACGTGGACGGCAAAGCCACGCAAAAGGTGAAGGGCAAAGTGCTGATCGACTCGCTGCAGGAAATCAAGCTGAAGGTGGGAAGCAACACGGTGATCATCGACAACAAGGGCGTCAGCATCAACGGCACCATGCTCGACTTCAAGGGCAAGGCCAAGGCGGACCTCAAGGCCACGATGGTCAACGTTCAAGGCTCCGCGATGACTAACGTGAAAGGCGGCATCGTCAAGATCAACTGAACGGCAGGATTGCGGGAGACACCATGAACACGCAGACCCAGACGCAGGATGGCGAATACGTCAAACTGAAAGCGCCCACCGCAAGGGAAGTGTTGCAGTATCTGGAACTGGATGCGGCAACGCTCTCGTCGCTGGACGCGGAAAGCACGCCCGCGCGTTTTCTTGAGCGGCTCATCGAGAACGGGCAGTATCCCGAAGCCGTGCAGTTTCTCGCCATGGCGCTGCCCAGGCGGGAGGCAGTGTGGTGGGCCTGCCTGAGCGCGCGCAAGGCGCAGGCGAAACTGGACGCCGAACGAGAGGCAGCCGTGAAAGCGGCGGAAGCGTGGGTGGTCGAGCCCTCCGAGGAAAACCGCAGAAAAACGATGGCCGCTGCCGAAGCCACCGAGTTTCAAAACTCGGCAGGCTGGGCCGCCGTCGGCGCGTTCTGGAGCGGCGGCAGCATGGTCGCGCCCGATCTTCCCGCGGTGCCGCCCGCGCCCGAGCTGACCGGCCGCGCCGTTGGGGGCGCGGTGCTGCTCGCCGTCGTGGAATCCGGCCCGGAGAATTCCGAAGAGAAGTACAAATTCCTGCTGGAGCGCGGCATCGACATCGCCAAAGGCGGGAAGGGCAATACGACATCATAACCTGTCTATGAGGAAAAACGCATGCTGGCCGCACGCGTCACCGACATGCACGTCTGCCCGATGTTCGACGGGCCCAAGCCCCACGTAGGGGGTCCCGTTCTGCCGCCGGGAGCGCCCACCGTTCTCATCGCCAACCTGCCTGCCGCGAATGTCGGCACGCCCTGCACCTGCGCCGGACCGCCGGACAGCATCGTGATGGGCAGCATGACGGTTCACATCGGCGGCAAACCCGCCGCGCGTCTGGGTTCGACCACCGCCCACGGCGGCACCATCGTCGCCGGCTGTCCGACCGTACTTATTGGTGGATGAGGAACGAAGAAAGATTCAATCTTCAGTCGCCCTTAAAAACCGCGCAAATTCGTTCTCTCCGGGCATGCCTTTAAAGGTAAGGAGCGTCGGGGAAACGGTTTCGGAACCGGTGCTCCACCACAGGCTGTACGCGCCGAACCGTTCTTTCGTCAGCGCGTCCCATGCTGTAAACGACAACGTGTTCCAATCCGGATTTTCTCCCGGTTGTCTCAGGTTCACACCCAAACCACTTCCTTCCTGAATTACAAACTTTTTCGTGGAGACGGCCCCGTTTCCATTGTCATCGGCCAGTTTGCCGATGCCTTCTAACCGGGTGCCGAAGCTCTCTACGACGAAGGTTTCTTCCAGGCAGGTGAGGGCGGCGTCCTCGCATTGCGAAAACCAGTCCTGATTGTTTGCATACACTTCAACCGGCGGGGCGTTTTTCAGCAGGCAGGCCAGCGTCATGGGAAAGTGCCGCCCGATAGAATCGACGCTCGGCATGAGAATCCCGGCTGCTGCTGCTTCCCCGCAGAGATTCGCCGACAGCGCGAACCGCCAGATGGGCGCGGAAAGGTAGTGAGGCAGCCATTCTTCGCCGAGCTGCGTTTTGCTCGCGGCCAGGCCGCGGTTGAGCCAGGCTTCCCAGGGGTTGAGAAACGCATTGGGCAGGCTGCGCGACAGGAAATCGCCGTGCGTGACCGCCTTGCCGTAAAACCCGATCGCCGCGGGCGCGGCGGTCACAGGCGTTCCAGGCATTGGAAATTCCCCGAGCCGGTCAGGGAGAACGGATTGTGGATGCTGCCGGCGACGATCTCAAACGTGGCGGACTGCCCGCCCTGCTTGAAGGCCACGCGGAAGCGGTCCTTCTCGGTGGTGGGCAGGGTCGTGCCCTTGTCCAGCAGGCGGAACAGCGCCCACGGCCCTTCGGTCGAGATCACCGTATCCGTCGGCGACCGTTTGGGTTTGATCGTCACCTTTGCGAACATCCTGCCGTCCGGCGGCGGCCACTGCATCGCCAGCGTGCGCGGCGCGTCGTTGCGGAACTTCAGCCGCTGTCCGCCCACATCCAGCTCCACCCAGCGGGCGGATTTCCCCAGCGAATGCGGCCGGATGCTGAACTTGACCACCGGGTGATTGCCGCCTCCGGTGAAAAACGACTCGCGGACATTCGCCGCAAATTGCAATTGCCTGAGCGCCCGGTTGGAGATTTTGACCGTCATCCCGTGCCGCCGTTTCATCCGCCAGGACGAAGCGTTGGTGTCCACGATCTCTCTCAGGTTCTCGCGGAAAAACCGGTCCATGCGTCCTTCCGGGCCGAAGAACTTGGCGAAGTCGTGCAGCCGCGCGTCGTTGGGGCTGTTCTTTTCCAGCGGATAACGGTTGCCCAGCGCTTCGTTGCAGAACTGCGCGATGTTCGTCCGCCAGCTTGAGTTGAGGCGCGAACGGATCGAGGAGCCGGTCACGTTCGTGCTCAGGTTCGCCAGCGTCAGCACCCAGCCGGAAAGCGGCTGCGGCAGCTCGCGCGCCTGCATCTGCAAACGCGAGATCACGCGGCTGAATTCATCCCGCATCAGGTTGGCGCCGCTGGTCTGCGCGTTGCTGATCTGGCTGTACAGTTCATTGAGCAGTTGCACAACCCGGTCGATCGCGGCGGTGCCGTCCGGCGACGCCTGCGTCAACTGGGCGATGGGCTTGAAGCGCCGGTCCACCGGTGTGGAGATCTCCGGGGCGATGCGGCCGAGGAGGCCTCCCGGATCGGCGGACGCGACCTGCTCCAGGCTGCTGGCCGTTCCGGAAAGCTTGCCCGCAATCGGATTGCTGCCGTGAATGGGAATCGCTTCCCGGCTGAGATCGGTTTCCTGCGCCACCGACACCACGAAGGTTTTGATCGGCGAATCGGCGGCCGCAAGCCCCTGCAGCTTTTCGATGGCCTGCTGGAAATTGTTGTAGCCGCGGATGCCGATGTCCCTCAGATACGCGTCCCAAAGCTGCACGTATTCGGAAAAATAAAATTCCTGGATCTTTTTGGAAATTTGATCCGGTTGCAGCGCGGACATTTTTTTTATGAACGCGTCACCCAGAACCCAGTTTTTGGAAGTTTCCGATTCCACTTTCTTTTTGAGCATGGGCAAAAACTCTTCCCGGTAGCCCTGGTAGGTGAACAGGCTGGGAATGCCCAGCGACAGGCTGTCGCCGCTTTTGCGCTGAAAATAAAAATCCGCCCTGTCCACCTTATCTGCGAGGTTCCACGGCTTGCGCCCGGCGGCGAGGGATTCCTGCTTGATGTTGGAGTACAGCAATTGCGGCAGCGGCCTGGAAGAGATGCGTTTGCGCGCCTGGGTGATCAGCGCCGTATCGACCGGCGCGGGTCGGTCTAGATGATCGAGCAGGTGCGTCAGGTGCACGCTGTACTGCTTGCGCAGCGTCTCGTGGCGCGGGCCGGGATAACGCTGTTCCATCTCCGAATCCAGCCACAGCCGGGCGTAGTTTTTATCCATGATGTCCGCCGGTTTCCAGAACATCAGGTAGACCTTCAGCGCCTTGAACAGGGAGTCGATGTCGCCCGCGCTTTGTTCGATCCGCGCTTCCAGGCTGGCGATGATCTCCGGCAGCAGCGACGCGTTCAGCATCCTGAGGTAGGTGTCCCTGGCGGAAGAGCCGAGCCGCTCGCCCTGAAACAGGCCGAACTGCATGGACACCGGAACCGGACGCTGCTGCTCTTTATACCCGTGCGGGATGGCGTGCACGATGTCCAGCGAGCGGATCAGTTCTTGAAGCGGCTGGCCCCGGCCGTCCGGCGCAACGGCGCTTTGCGGCAGCCCGGCGATTTGCGCCTCCACATCGGAAACCAGGGACTTGTTCTTCCCGTAGCTCACCGACCAGATCAGGCCCGCGCCCACAAGAAACAGCACGCCCGCCGCGTAGGCGGCTTTCTGCACCCAGGGCCGGTACTTGTCGAAAAAGTGCGTGTTGATCGCAAGGTCCGCTTCCTTGAAGACGACGTCTTTCAACAGGCTGGAGAGGAAATAGCTGCGGCCCGGTCCGCTGAACGCGGGCAGCCTCGTGTCGTCCAGTCCCAGGGCCCCGCAGATGGAGCCGATCACCCGGTCCATCGGCGAGCCGGTCTGCGTCGCGCTGGAAAAATACACGCCGCGGAACAGGCAGGGCGGCTCGAACTTGGAGAACTGGAACGTGTCCGTGATGAACTGTTTGAGCGCCGGTTTGAACGATGTCATCTGCTGACAAAAGCCGAACAGCGCGCCGCGCCGTTTCGGATCGCGTTCCTGAATCATCCGCGCCAGCATCCTGCGGTCCAGCCGGTCCAGCAGTTCATCGTATTCCGGTGCGAACGACCGCACCGGATCGGCGTCCTGCGAGCCGGGATCGAACGTGATTCCCCAGACCTGGTCGCGCTCCTCGCGCGGCAGCTCGTCGAAAAACTCCATGAAGCCCGCGACCAGATCGCACTTGGTGAAGATCAGGTACACCGGAACCTGGACCTTCAATTCCGCCGACAACTCCTGCAGCCGCTTGCGGATGGCGCGCGCGTGCCGCTTTCTCTCTTCCGGGTCCTGCTCAAGCAGGTCTGTCAGGCTGAACGAAACCAGCACGCCGTCCAGCGGCCGCCGCTTGCGGTATTTGCGGATGAGCCCGAGAAAATGGTTCCAGCCCGCCTTGTCCACGCGCGGGTCGCTGTCCTGCGTGGTGTAGCGCCCGGCCGTGTCCAGCAGCACCGCCTCATCCGTGAACCACCAGTCGCAGTTGCGTGTGCCGCCGACGCCGGGAACGAAATCCTTTTCCAGCTTGTCCTGCAGGGGAAAGTTCAGTCCCGAGTTGCGCAGCGCCGTGGTTTTTCCCGCGCCGGGAGGGCCCATGATGACGAACCACGGCAATTGATAGAGGTAGCGCTTGCTCCAGGGTCTGCCCAGCCTGGCGGTTTTGAGCACTTGCAGTGCGTCCTGGAATCCCTCGGACAGCGTTTCGAATTCCTCGCCGGTCTGGAAACCGCTGTCCTCCGCCAGTTCCTCGACCACCTGCTTGTTGGTCTTGCGCGCCGCGAGCAGCGGGCCGATGTAAAACACCGCCCACACGAGCAGCGCGCACACGATCGTGAAGATGCGCGAACCGGGCGATGCGAACGGCTGCCATTCGCCGATGCGCAGCAGCGGCCCGACGAACAGCACCAGCACCGTGAAGATGACAAGACCCAGGATGGAAAGCGTCCATCGGTTGAAGCACAGGCTGGATAAGGTTCCGGATCGTGACATGTCGCTCTCCCGCGGACGTTGATGTAGGGCCAGACGCTAAAAAATCAAAACCGGGCTCACTGCGCCCGGGGGATGAAAATTTCGACCCGCCGGTTTTTCCGGCGTCCTTCGAGCGTTTCGTTGCTGGCGATGGGCTCGTAATCCGCCTTGCCTTTGGGTTTGAACTTGTCCCGGCTTCCCGTGGCGCCGCCGAGAATGCGCGCCACCGCCTCGGCCCGCGCCATCGACAGGCGCCAGTTGGAAGGAAACTGCAGCGTGCGGATGGGCCGGTTGTCCGTGTGCCCGGTGATGTGGATGAAGCCGGGGATTTCGTTCAGCGCGTGGCCGATCTTCTCCAGGGTGGGGTGGAACAGCTCGCTGATGTTGGCGCTTCCCGATTGGAACAGGCCCAGGTTGTACAGCGTGATCTTGACGCCCAGCCCGGCTTTCTCGATGTCGATCCAGCCGCGATCCCGCTCTTCGCTCAACCCCTGCTGAAGCCGTTGCAGCCAGCCCGGCTCCTTTGTCTCGGGAAGAGAAATCAGCGTCCGGGGTGCGGTCTCCGGCGGCATTGCGATGGGAGCCGCGCCGCGGCCGATCCGGTTGAGCTTCGCTTCCGCTTCCAGTGAGGTGCGGTTGATCGAGGCGTTGAAGAAATAAAACATCAGCGACGCCAGCCCGAGCGCCGCCACCGGCACCACCCAGATCGGCAGGAAGCGGTCGCGGCGCGGCGCTTCCGCGCCCTGCCAGTTGGCGGAAAGATACTTGTCCGGCCCGCCGCGGTGCGTGCGGATCGTCTGGTACAAATTGCGCGTTAGCATGTCGAGCTGCTCGACGCCGCTCTGCGTGATGGCGTATTTCCCCTGAAACCCGAGCCCCAGGCAGAGGTAAAGAAACTCCAGCAGGTCGATGTTCTCCGCCGGGTTCCAGGCGCTGCGTTCGAGGATCTGAAAAAACTTCTCGCCGCCGCGCGCGTCGTTGAACAGCGTACCCAAAAGGCTCTCGCGGTCCCAGTGGCTCTGGTTGCCCCAGGGTGTCTCCAGCACGATCTCATCGATCAGCGCGCACAGGGCGTAGCAGGCGAAATGCACCGCGTCCTTGCCGCCGCCGCGCTTGAGCGCGTCCTGGTTGAAGCGGTTCAGCATTTTCAGGATGCTGAGCCTGAGGCGCGCCACGTCCTTGTGGTCGATGGTGTTTCTGAGCTTGCGCGCCAGCGCGAACAGCGTTCCCGCCGAACGCACCAGCGGATTCTGCGTGTGCGTTTCCAGCACCGGCGCTTCCGTGTTGCGCGACAGCGCCGGCGGTTTCATCCTCGCTTGCGTGTCGGGCTTGGGCGCGGGATTGCGTTTGCGTCCGCCGGGGGCCGGAACGATGACCGTGCGCTGCGGCGATTTTTTCCGGGGGTTGTATTCCGCGAAGGGGTCCTTGTCTGTCATGGCGTTTACCGTCGGATGGCCCAGAGGGCCAGTTCAAGACCCGGAAACGTGCCGGGAGCGTGCAGCGCCAGGCCGCCGGACCGTTTCAGCTCGTTCCAGATGGCGCCCTTGGTGTCCAGCGCAAAATAAGTGAAGCCCGCGTGAAACGGAATCTGCCGCGGCGCCACCGGCAGCGGGTTGAGGCCGATCCCCGGCAGCGCCTTGTTGACCAGATCGCGGATCTGCTCCACCGGTCCGATCTTGACCATCGCCGGGAAATTGCGCCGCACCTCGTCCTCGGGCAGGTCCGCGTTGACCGCCAGAACGAAGGTCGCGTCCTCCAGCAGCGATTTGTCGCGGATCAGCGCCACGCGGATGCCGAATTTCTTTTCCTCGAGCGGGATCGAGACCACCAGCCGCTCGAACACCCGGCTCAGCGATTGCCGCAACGATTCGATCACCGGTGAATAGGTTTCCTTCAACGCGTCGTGCCGGTACTGCGGATACGCCTGCGGCCGCTTGCCGCCCTCGGAGAAGGTGGCCAGCTCGCCGGCCATCGCGATCAGCTCGCGGTACAGCACCTCCGGGTGCAGCGACGGGATGCGGGCGAAATGCGCGACGAGCGGCTCAGAGCGGTTGATCGCCTGCAGCATGAGAAAGTCCGCGATTTCCGCCGAGCCGCCGCGGCCGGACTCGGACACCCGGCCCGCCAGGCTCTCGCCGCGTTGATGCAAAAGCCCGGAGATCTCGTGCAGAAATCCCGTGAGCACCGGGCTCACGCGCACATCCAGGCAGGGCGGGATGAACTGTTCATCGAACAGCACGTTTTTGTCCGCCGTCACCTGGATGATCCTCGCCAGCGGAATGCAGTGATACGCGCTGCGCTCTTCCGTGCCCAGCATCAGCTTAAACGCCAGGCGCGCGATCTGGACGTCCGCCCCCGCGCCGTTTTCCTGGCAGGCGTCGAGGATCGTCGACTCCTCGACCGCATAGCGGGTGAGGCCGCTGCCGTTGGAACCGTAGCGGATGTCCTTGCCCCGGCTGTCGCGCACCGGCAGACAGAGAAACACCTCGGTGTCCTCGATTTTCTCGGAAAGGTCCAAAGGCTCCGGCGCGGGTGCCTCATCGGGAACGTCGAAGCGGGTTCCGTCCGGCAGCACGCCGCGGCAGGCATGGACCGCGAATTTGCCGGTCTTGAGCAGGTCGCGGTCGATCCTGAGTTCGCTGAGACCCCAGGAATAGGGCGCCGCGTGGACCGCGCCCTGGCTGAACAGATGTTCGAAATAGCGGTCCAGCTGCTGAAAATGCTGCGGCCGCAAAAACATCCCTTCCGACCAGACCACCTTGTTGAAAAGCGACATGACGTTCCTTTTATGGGGTTCGATCCGTCTTGCTGGCAGCATTCGTGTCTGCCGGCATCATTTTTTTTCTTTCCCTTTTACCGGCGCAGGCGGCGCTTTCTGGATCGTCACCGCCAGCCGGGTGAAATCGATGTTGAGATCCGTGGTCTCTCCCGGTTCCACCTTTGCCAGCGCGCGCCAGCGGGCGTTGTCAATGTCCCGGTAGGCGGCGAGGATGCCGATGAACCGGGATTCCGGCTTGAGCTTTCTTTGCAATCGAAACGCGTTGCCGGGATCGATCTCGATCTCCTCTTTGCGCACGATGTCGTTCTCAAAATCCGCGGCCTCGCCGTCATACAGTTCAAAGAAAGACGAACTGTTGAACGCGTTGGGCGTTTTCAATTCATAAAGAATGGCGTAAAGCGAAGACGGCTTGCCCTTGAGATCGGGATTCAGATCCAGCGAGGAACGCACGCTGGCGCGGATCTGCGTCGAGGGCGGTTCCGCGATCAGCGGCGGCTTTTTTTTCGAGGCGCACCCCACCGGCACGAGGATCAGCAGGGGAAAGAGGATGGCGGCGAACGCCTTGGTCATTGCAGTGGCTCGGTTCATCGGATTGCAGTTGCCTCCCCAGGTTTTCCCGCGAGATCAGCGTTGCTTCTGTTTTTCGATCTGCTGTTCGTAGGATTGCGCGAATTCCCGCAGGTAGAGGTTGTTGAACTCGTTTTCCAGTTCGTGGATCATTTTCCGGTACTGGCGCTCGAACTCCTCCCAGTACTGGATTTTTTTCGGCACCAGGTTTTGCGCGAGGCCCTTTTTCGCGTCCACCTCGCGGGCGATCTTTTTCGGGTCGAAATGTTCCAGGCTTTTCCGCAGCGAACGCTGCATGCCCGTGAGGATGGCCACCTCGTGCGCCTGGATGTCCTCGAAGGATTTTTTCACCGCCTGGATCGGCGGCAGGTAGCCGGTTCCCTTTTTGATCAGCAGGTTCTCCATCGCGTCCTCGACCGTGGGCGCGAACTGCAGCGGGTTGTTCTCCGAGGGGCCGATGATCGTCTGCTTGAGGCGGAATTCGTTTTTCAGCCGGCTGCGCGCTTTCAAAAGCCCCATCAGGCCCTTGACCACTTCGCGGAACACCGCGCCCAGCACTTTCTGGGTGGGCGGGATCTGCTTTTCTGTCAGGTTGAGGTGCTTGAGACCCGCCCCGGCGAGAAACGGGCCCATCGCCGATGCGGGCATCGCGGCGGGCAGCTCCGGTTGCGGTGCGTGGGGCACGGGGGCCGCCGGTTTGGGTTTCGCGGCTTTCCCAGCCTGCGGCTGAGTCCGCGGCGCGGCCGGCGGCCGTGGTGGTTTGGGATGGGGTTTCGGCGGCGTTTCCACGGTTCCCGCTTCGCGGTCCCAGTCGTCGGGAATTTCTCCCATGGGCCTGGGCGGATGGAAACGGTCGTTCTCCGACGGCGCCGCGCTGAGATCCGCGTCCATCGGGATGAATTCCGTGCCTTGAGGCTCGGCGAACGGGTCCTCCGGAATTTCGGGTGCAGAGTCGAGAGGCCGCGAGTCCGAAAGTCTGGGTTCGCCCTGTTCGGGTGACTGGTTCAGCAGTTCGTCCAGCGTGGAAATCGCCGAGTTGAACCGCCATTTGCCCGGCGCGTCCCCCGGTTCCACAGGCTGCGCCGTGTCGTTGACGGGCGTGAGGTAGTCCTGCGGCAGCGCGGCCGCTTCCTCTTCCATCGAAACCTGGATCTCGAACTGAAAGATCTGGATGGTGTCGCCGTGCTGGATCGGCACCGAGTTGCCGCGGCCGATGGGATCGTGGTCCGAATTCAGGCAGGTGCCGTTGCTGCTGGTGTCGTGCAGAATGTAGCGCCCGTCCGCCGCCTCGATCGTGCAGTGTCTGCCGGAGATGACCTGGGACGGATCGGGAAGCACCCAGTCGTTGTCGTCGTCCCGCCCGATGGTGAGCGTTCCTTCGTTCAGCACCCGCAGCGTTTCCGTTTCGGGCAGCAACCGGTTGGAATCGGTGATTCGGAGCGTGACAGCCACCGGGTTTCCTTTCTCTACGAGCAGCGTGGACGCAGGATCCTAAGACCGGAAGCGGTCTCGTCAGGAAACTTTCGCATCGGGTCGAATCGTGCTATATTTGCGTCCTCTTCGCCACAACGAAAAAAAATGCTTTCTGTTTCGGAAAGTGGATAAATCCTATCACGGCGATTTTAAAAATGCCACTGATTTTAAAAGTAAAATTGAATATTTAGAAAATATTTTTTCAATCCGATAAAAAGGGAAGCAGAAAAAATTCGGCGCGGTGAACTTTTATTCCCGGTGGCCTCGGCGGCCGGTTGTCGGGTTGGACGCAAACGATGCGACAGAACGGAGCGCCATGCAGCGGCGTCACGAACAATTTCACTGGCAATCGGCGGGACAAAGCCATGTGGGCATGGAGCGCACGTTGAACGAAGACGCGTACCTGGAAAACGCGGACATCGGCCTTTGGGCCGTCGCCGACGGCATGGGCGGCCACGACGGCGGCGAAGTGGCGAGCCGCACCATCATCGAATCGCTGGAGGGGACGCACGGCACAGGCTCGCTGCAGGATTTCCTCGGCGATCTCAAGGCGCGGCTGGTTTTCGCCAACCGGCGCATCTTCGAGCAGTCGCAGGCCGCGGGCGGCGTCATGGGCAGCACCGTGGTCATCTTTTCCTGCTTTGAGGACAAGGGCATCTGCCTGTGGGCCGGGGACAGCCGGGTGTACCTGTATCGCGACGGCTGCCTCAACCCGCTCACGCGCGACCACTCGCAGGTGGAGGAGATGATCCAGCGCGGCCTTTTGAACCGGCGCGAGGCCGAGGACAGCCCGGCGCGCAATGTCATCACCCGCGCCGTCGGTGTGGACGACGAACTCAAGCTGGACATCAACATGGGGGATCTGCAGGACGGGGACGTCTACCTGGTTTGCAGCGACGGCCTGAACAGCGTACTCGATCACGGCGAGATCGAATCCATCCTGGCGGACGGCACCTGCAATAGTTCGGTGGCAACGCTGATCGCCCGGACCCTGGAAAACGGCGCTCCCGACAACGTGACCGCGATCGTGATCCGCATCCACCGGCAGCCTCAATGACACGCATTCCTGCCCAATGGGGGATAGGATGAACAAACCCGAAAACGCCGGAGCCAGCGAAACCGGCATGTACGAAAAAATCGGCAAGTACACCGTGGTCGAGCCGCTGGGCGAGGGCGGCATGGCGGAGGTGTTCAAGGTGCACGACCCCGAGCTGGACTGCGACCTCGCCCTGAAAATCCTGAAAAAAGAGTTCTGCGGCAACGTGCAGTATGAAAAGCGCTTCCTGCACGACGCGCGGGCGTTGTCCGCCATCCAGCACCAGGGCATCGCCACCGTGCACAACGTCGGCAAGGTGGACGAGCGGCCCTACATGGTGATGGAGCTTTTGAAAGCCTCACCGCTGGAAGCGACCATCGAGTCCGGCAGGGCGCTGCCGGTGAAGCAGGTTCTGCAATACGGAATTCAACTGGCGGACGCCATCGCGTGCGCCCACAAAAAAGGCATCTACCACCGCGACATCAAGCCCGAGAACATTCTGATGGGGCACGAGTCCGGCCTCATCAAGCTGACCGATTTCGGCATCGCTTCCATGAACAACAAAAATCCCAAGCAGACCCGCCTGACGCTGCACGGGATGGTGGTGGGGACGCCGGGTTATATGTCGCCCGAGCAGTGGATGGGCAAACGGGTGGACGGCCGGTCGGATCTGTTTTCCCTCGGCGTGGTGCTGTACGCCCTGTGCAGCGGAGCGCGGCCTTTCGACGGCGACACGGTGGAGACCCTCGAAAGCCAGACGCGGGACGACGCCCATCCTTCCATCCGCAAGCGGGTGCCGGACCTGCCGGTGGGTGTGGCGCGCATCATCGACAAGCTTTTGCAGAAAGAGCCGGACAAGCGGTTTCAGTCCGCCGCAGAATTGTCCGAGGCGCTCAGGCGGGAATTGGCGAAACTGGAAGAGCAGGAAGCGGGAAAGAAACGTCCCGTTTCGGCGCGGGTGTGGATCGCGGCGGCGGCCGGCGTCCTGCTTGTCATTGCGGCGGGGATCTTCTTTTATCCCTCCGGTCCGGGAACCACGCCGCACAACATCGTCATCGATTCCGGTGTCGCCTCGGCGAAAGTCCTCGCCCATTCGGTCACCATCAATCTGGCGCTCAACGAGTGGCAGGGCATCAAAACCGTGCTCGACCGTTTCAAGCAGGGACGGTCGTTCGGGGCGCTGCAGGGCCAGGCGCTCGGCTATCTGTACGTTCTCGATAAACACGGCGTTGTGCGCGGCGCCGGAGATCCCTCCGGTTTGGGAAAATTGTTCACGCCGCCGGGCAGCCCCGAACAGGAATTCGAAGCGAAGGGAGTGCGGGTTTCCACCCTCAAAGCCGAGGACGGCAGCGAATTCCTGGACTTCAATGCGCCCATCCTGTTCGGCAAAAAAAACCGCGAGATCGGCCGGGTCCACCTGGGCTATGTGCAGAGCCGCTGAACGAGGTGCCGCCAGTGCCCCATGCCTGACCCGGCACATAAAACTCATTCACACGGAATGACCGCGATGCGAATTCACGATGATAACAAGGAATTTAATTCAATCTACATACAGGGTTTGAATACCGTGAAGCCCGTTTCCCTTACGCTGCTGTTGCTGGCCCTGTTCACCGCGGACGCCGCGTGGGCGCAGGTTACAAGGGCAGTTCCGGCTGCGGCGTTCCTCGTGAACGCGAGCTACCGGGCCGAACCGGGGTTCACGCCGCGTGAGCGGTTGATGCAGGCGACCTTTTTTTTGGGATTGGGGCAGGTCGAACCGGCGTGCGTGGAATTGAAGGCGGCGCTCTCGGAAGAACCGGGAAACCCCGATGCGCTCCTGCTGCTGATGCAGATCGATAAGGACCCTGTGTCTCTGCTTGGAAAAAAGAGCGCGCCTTACATTGTGAAGCCGGACGAAACCCTGCTGCGCATCGCCGAGGATTTTCTCGGAAGCCAGTACCTGTTCTATGCGCTCGCCCGCTACAACGGGCTGGAAACCCCCAATTCACTCAAGGAAGGCCAGCGAATCCGCATCCCCCGCACCGATGTGAACAAGATCCGCGGCAAGCAATCCGTTCAGGCCTCGATCACAAAGCTGCGGCAGATGATGCGGCAGAAAAAATTCGCCAAGAGCGTCACCGCGCTGGAGCGGGATCTGAAAAACTTTCCGGACGATCCGCATCTCAGGCAGTTCGGCGCGAACGTGTACATGGAATACGGAAAGCTCATGCACGCACGCAAGGTTTTCAAAAAAGCGGTCGAGCTGCTCCAACGTTCGCAACAGTTGGGCGGAAACAATAAAGAAACCAGCCGCCTGATCCGCAGCGCCGAAAACAGGATGGGTGTGCAGAGACTGACGGCGGACGTGCGCCGGCAACTGAAGCAGGGGCAGGTCGATGCGGCCATCGAAACACTGGAAAGCGCGCTCGGCAGGCATCTCTCGAGTGGCGCCATCAAGGCGCTGCTGGTGGAAAGCTACATGCAGAAGGCCGACGCGCTGCTGAGGCGGGGAGGGCAGGAGGACGCCTCGCTGGACATCCTGCTCAAGGCCCGCAAGCTGGATAAAAAGAATCCGGCGTTGAAAGCCAAAATCACGTGATATCGAAAAAGCGATCGAGAGCAACCGGCTGGCGTTGGCCGACAGGTTTTACGAGCAGGGCAAGCGCTATCTCACGACCAGCGCGGATTTCAAGGCATACGGTGCGTTCAAAAAAGCGTCCCGCCACAACCCGGACCACCAGCAGGCATTGGCGGAACTCAAGGAACTAGGAGTGATGCTGTCCAGGAAGCTGCATGAAAAAGCGACGGCGGCGTTCTACCAGGAGGAAGAGGACGTGGATCAGGCCATCTGCCTATGGGACCAGGTGCTGAAGATCGACCCCGGCAACCGGCTGGCGCGGGCCGAACGGGACCGCGCCGATCTCGCCGACTGCAACGTCAAAAAACTCTTTGCCGAGGAAGCGCTGTGCGGCCAGCGCGACTGCACGCCCTGGATACCCGTGAGCCTGCTCGCGGACAACGGGCCCTGATGCAGGTTTCCCCGGCCGGTCTCATTGTTTCGGGACCGTCTGGAATTTCCAGGTGGATTCGTAAAATCCCACCGGCCGGTTGGCATCCTTTCCCACCACCTTCATGCCGCGCGTCACGATATTGGAAAAACTCTCCCGCGTTCCGCTGAACTGCCCCAGTCCCTGTCCCACCGGCGTCAGGTTGACCGTGCCCAGGGGCACCTCGCTGGCCAGGGTCACGATGGTGTCCGTCCCGTAGGGCGGGGTGGAGATGATCGAGAACCGGTCCCCCTGCGCGCCGTCCGGGATGCGGTATTTTTTCTTGCCCTTGAAAAAAGAGGATTGGCGGAACTGGTTCGGCAGCAGCTGGATCATGTTGCCGTCCGAATCCAGGTTCAGGATGCGGGCGTAAAAATCGCGGTTGCCCTGGATGAAAAACTCGATCTTCTCTCCTTCCGAGAACTGTTTCTTTTCCGTCCACACCTTAACCGTGAGCGGCGCGTTGGGGTCGGACAGCACGCTGGGAATCGCATGCGTCTGGGTCTTCACCGTCGTGGCCTTGCCGCCCGCACCCACTCCTGAGGGTTTTGCTGCGGCCTGTGCGCCCGGTTTTTTCTTCAGGGCGTACACGACCTTCGCTTCGATCGCGACGTGGTACTTGTTCCCCGGCTTCACCACGCCCAGGTCCTTTTGCCTCAGGATGGTGAGGTCTTCAAGGCCCATTCGGGCGATATCGTAAACCGGCGGTTTGCCGCGCACGTTCAGTTGAAAGCGGAGGGTGTTCCTGGCGATCTTCAGGAATTTCCGCTTGGCGTTTTCCAGCGCTTTGCTGCGCGCGGTGTCCAGGGAGTCGCCCGTCTTCATGGGATAGAACCCTTCCGCCGGGCCCACCACCGACCGCGTTTCCTCATCGGGAGGCGCGCCCGCGGCCGGACCGGTTTCCGCATAGGCGGGCATGCCGGACAAAAGCAGATAGAAGGCGAAGAAAATAAGAGAAGCGGTTGGGAGAGTGAAACAGAGACTGGATGCTGCGACCCGCACAGGATGATTCATGATTCCGTCCTCGATAAGAGTGGAACAAGAACCCACGGTTTCTGTTTCATCTTTACACCATCCGAAAAAAAATGAGAATCAAATTTTCACGGTTCCGTTTTGATGCAACCGGAACGCATGCGTTGGGCAGGATTTCCCGGTCATTAAAATTTTTCGGGTGCTGGACGGGGATGCGTTGAATGTTGAATACGGTAGCTGAGCAGTGCGGCCGTTTATTCTTTTGCACCCGCCCTGCATCCACTCGCAGAACGCGTGCATTCCGGATGGGACCGGAGTGATGCCCAATCCCAAGCTATCCTGATGGGGATAAATACCTTCGAAGGAGTTCGTAATTCCTATAAATTGACCTTCACTTGATCGAATTTCCGGGAGTTCCTGCTAATTGAAAACATTAAGGCAAAATCTTCCTGAAAGTCCCGGCGAATAAAGTTTCTCTCACTCGACCTCCCGCGCCAGCCTTCTGATTATTTCCTATAAAGTCTTGACACATTGGAATTTAAGGATGTAGACTCCGGGCATCGGATACAGAAAGAGGGGCGCGCGGGTGAAGTCACGCGTCGGCCCGCCGGATTTCAAAGCCGGACGAACGAATGTGATTCCTGTTTTTGGAGGGAACGGGAAAGACATCTTTCCACCACCACAGGGGTTCCGCATGCGGAACAAAACGGCATGGCCGATCGGAGCATTTGTCCTCATTTCGGGGCTGCTCCTGCTCAAGCCGGTTCTGCTTTTGGGGCAGGACGAATCCCCCGTGCGGCCGCAAGAGCAGCGTCCCAAACTCCCCGCATTCCAGCCGCCCGTTAAAGAAAAAATTCTTCCCGACATTGCGATCCCCAAAGGATTCGACACCAAAGGCCTGTCCGCCGGTGCCGAGATCACCGTCCGCGCGTTTCAACTGGTGGGCAACACCCTGCTGACCCAGGAAGACATACGAACGCTCACCGCTCCCTACCTCAACCGTAAAGTTTCGTTGGCGGAACTGGAGCAGCTGCGCGACCGGATCACCTCGACGTATATCAGCCGCGGCTACGTCAACTCCGGAGCCGTCATCCCGTCGCAGGAAATAAAGGACGGCATCTTTGTCTATCAGATCATCGAAGGCCAGTTGACCGGCATCGACATTAAGACCGACGGCCGCTTCCGCAAAAGCTATTTTGAAAACCGGTTGCAGCGTTTCACCGGCAAACCCTTGAACGTGTTCGATCTGGAGAAGCGCCTGCAATTGTTCCAGGCCGACGAGCGGATCGAACGGTTCCAGGCCAACCTGCTGCCCGGAGATGCGCGCGGCGAATCCCGGCTCACCGCCAACATCAAGGAGGCGAATCCCTTCAAGGTGCGGCTGGGCTTCGACAACTACCAGCCGCCTTCGGTGGGAGCGTACCGGGGCCGGCTCACCCTGGCGCACGACAACGTGTTCGGCATCGGCGACCGGGCGTCCGCGACCTATTCCGGCAGCGAGGGGCTGCACACCATCGAGGCGTTCTACGAAATTCCCATCAATACATACGACACCACCGTGGACGTCCACTTTCGGCGCGGCTGGGGCGAAGTGGTGGAAGCGCCGTTCGACGCGCTCGACATCGACAGCGATTCCTACACCATCGGCAGCACCCTCCGGCATCCTCTCGTGCGTTCGCTCCGCAACACCTTCGGCGTGTTTCTGACCGGCGAGTACCGCCGCACCGAGACCTTCCTGCTGGGCGCGCCGTTCTCCTTTTCGGCCGGTCCCGACAGCGGCGTGTCCGAAGTCGCCGTCCTCCGCTTCGGCCAGGATTACCTGCACCGCGATCCCGATCAGGTGTTCGCCGCCCGATCCACGTTCAGTTTCGGGCTCGATGCTCTGGGAGCGACACAGAACCCCGGCAACATCCCGGACGGCGAGTTTTTCACCTGGCTCGGTCAGGTGCAGTGGGCGCACCGGCTGCCCTTTCTGAAATCCCAGATCATCTTCCGCGGCGACGCCCAGCTTTCCGACTCGCCCCTGCTCGGGTTGGAGCAGTTCGTGGTGGGCGGGCACGCCAGCGTGCGCGGCTACCGGGAAAACGAGCTGGTGCGCGACAACGGCACCTCCGGTTCGCTGGAGATCCGCGTTCCCGTGTGGCAGCGCAACAACGGCGCGAGCTTCGTCGAGCTGCTCACCTTCGCCGACGCCGGCCATTCCTGGAACACCGGCCGGCCCAACACCGGCCAGAAGACCCTGCTGAGCGCCGGGCTGGGAGCGCGCGTCGGCTTCACGGACGACATCCTGTTGCAGTTTCACTGGGGGCACCAGTTCCGCGACGTGCCCGACAAAAGCGAGCACGACCTGCAGGACAACGGCATCCATCTGAGTCTGACCGCCACCTTCGACTAGGCCAGGAGCTTAACGGACATGAAAGCAAAAACCACCGCCCTCTGCTTTTTCATCTTTATCGTGTTTTCCCCCTGGATCGCGTCCGGGCAGATCAAACTGGATGGAACTTTAAAAGAAGAAAATGCGGGGAGACAACTATCGGGACCGAATTTTAGCATTCCAAGTGATATTGGAATTATCAAAAACGGGAACTTATTTCACAGCTTTGAAGACTTCAATATTAGGGCTGCGGAAAGCGCCACGTTTTCTTTGTCTGCAGGGGATACAGGCGTCAACAATGTACTCAGCCGGGTCACAGGAGGCAATGAGTCAAGAATAGACGGTCTCTTGCGTTCCATAATTCCTGACGCCAATTTCTGGTTCCTGAATCCAGCCGGTGTTGTTTTCGGCCCTAACGCTCAACTGGATATCGACGGTGCATTCAATGCGGGTGCTGCGAACTGGATCAATTTTGAAAACGGAGATGTGTTTGGCACTCCCGATAATGTGAATTCCGTTCTTTCCATTTCAAAACCAACTGACTTCGGTTTTTTTGAAGGCTCCAACGCCACGCTCACGGTCGAAGACAGCACGCTGGCGTTCAACAAAGGCGTGAACCTGAGCGGCGGCCAGGTGGATGTCACAAGAGCGACGATCGCTCCTGCCAGCCCGGGTTCGGGCATCGAAGTCGATCAGGGAGGCGAGATCCATCTCACCGCAAACGGCGCGCTCAATGTCACGGACAGCCTGCTTGAAACCAATGAAAACGGCCTGGGTTCCATTCTGTTGAACGGCGGCGACATCCAGGTGACGAATTCGAACATCCGGGCTTCGATCGACCGGCTGGATGACGGCGAAACTTCCGGAACCTCCATCGTCGAGGCATTTGCAGCGGCACCGGGAGTGGCAGGGGACATCCTGATCCAGGCAGACAACAGCGCCAAATTGACCAACACGAAAATCGAAACGCAGACTTCGGGCGATCGCGGCAAAGGCGGGGACATCCGGATTGAGGCTCCGCTCCTGGAGATAGAGGATGCCAGCCGGGTCGCGACGACGACCACCAACAACATCGAATCGGGGCGCGGCGGCGGCATCACCATCGTGGCGCAGGAACGTTTCACTTTGTCCGGCAAGGCCGACGGTTCCGATCCTTCGACCGTGGAAACGATCAGCTATGGAGAGGAGCGCGGCGGTGACATCACCGTGCGCACGCCGGATCTCACTATGGACGCCGATTCCACGATTCAGGTGCGCGCCGAATCCTACGGCGATGGCGGTGACATCGCACTGCGCTTCCAGGAGAATACCGGCCCCATTGGTGACGGCTTCGCACTCACAGGCGGCAATGTCAAATCCATCGTGGGCGCCAAAGGACATGGCAAAGGCGGCGACATCCACATCGGATTCATCCAGGACACGGAGTTCCTGGACTCCACAGTGGCAATCCGTGACACCCGCATCGTTTCCACAACTCAATATGCAGGCGATTCCGGTTCGGAGGCCGCGGCCGGCGGCGATGTTTTCATCAAAGCCGAAAACGAAGTTTCGCTTGTGAACAGCATCGTGAAATCGGAAACCGCGGGAGACGGCGAAGGAGGGCGGATTCAGGTGGAGTCGCCGGTCCTCAATATGGACGCCGATTCCACGATCCTGAGCGAAACGCAGTCTTACGGCGACGGCGGCGACATCTCGCTGGCTGCCGCGGGAACGTTCGCGCTCAACGGCGGCACGGTGAAATCGGAGGTCACCGAAGACGCATACGGAAAGGGCGGCAACATCAACATCGGTTTCATTCAGGACACAGAAGATCCAGGAATCTACGCCGCCACGGTGGACCTCGACGGGGCCACCGTGTTGTCTTCCACAAAATACGAAGGCACCTGTGTTGGATGTGATGACGAACGCGGATCGGGCGGCGGCATCAAAATCGCCGCCGATGAAGCCATCGAGCTGTCGCAGACCCGGATCGAAAGCGAAACCACCGGCACCGCCGCCGGGGGAGAGGTGGTCGTCGATGTCCCTTCGGTGAGCATCGAGGAACAGACAGCGCTTTTGTCTTCCACCCGGTTTGAGCCGAGCGCGGGTGGGGAGGACAACTACAGCCCGCACGGCGGGCCGGGCGGGGACATTCTGGTGGACGCGGTGACGGAGTTCGCGCTTTCCGGCAGCACCATCGAAACAGAAACCACAGGCGATGGCAGGGGAGGCGAGGTGGAGATCCGCTCCCCCGACGTGCTGCTTGAGAACGAATCCACCGTTCTTTCCAAAACCGGTGATCTCGCAAAAGGCGGCGGCATCGACATCGAGCCCTGCAGCGAATGCGGGGGCGACTTCCGCTTTCACATCAAGGACGACAGCTTGATCAAGGTGGAAGGCGGCAGCGAGTATGGCGGCCGCATCAACATATTCCGCATCGGCAGTTTCGGCAGCGAAGTGGCCGCGGAAGACATCGTGTTCGGAACGCCGCTCGATCCACTGGCGGACGCGACGCAGCAATTTGATTTTGGCCCGGGAGGGATTGTGCTGGACGGACTGTTAGAGGAGGAGGGTCCTCTGGTGCAGCCCTCCGGGCCGGACTATGTCATCACCGAAGACATGGGGGTCGCGGATGGGGAAAACCTGTTCCACTATTTTTCTGAATTCAATCTCGCTTCAGGAGAGTCCGCCACATTTACAAAAAATCCGGGTGAAAGGATTTATGCAAATATCATCAGCAAGGTCAGAGGGGGCGGTGCCTCATCCATCGACGGTGCTATTATCTCTGAGATTCCCGGAGCCAACTTCTACTTCATCAATCCGAGTGGTGTGTTCTTCGGCCCCAACGCGACGATCGACACGGCCGGAGCCTTCGTCACCGCCGCCGCCCAGCCACGAAATTTTCCGGAGTTGGGAATCAGCTCAGAAAATCCGGGAAGCAACACGACTGGCAGCGGTGGAATCATCACGATTGGGGGAAGTCCTTCAGTTCCGGGAAGTGGTTCGATTGAAATTCTTGAACCTTCAGGGGCAATAACTATAGCGGGATTTTTCGGCAATCCAACCGGGCCGGTACGGTTTCAGGGGACTCAATTGGAAAGTCCGGGGCAACTGGTGGTCGTTGGCAATGAGGTGCAGGTTGTTGACGGCGCGGAATTGGTTGGAGGGGGTGCGGAAAACCATCTTGCCATTGATGTTTACGCCAGTGAGGCGTTCACCCTTTCAGACAGCGAATTGATTGCAAACGCGTCGGAGGGAGAGAGCACTTCCAGCGCTCCTGTCCATTTCCCCGGGGGCAGGATAATCCGCCAGAATGGCATCGAAGTTCGATCTCCCGTCGTGAAGCTGCTCAACGAGTCGGAAATTCACAGCGAAAGCGGCATCCATATGAGTTACACCGGAACGGTGAGCGATCCGTCCCGGCTCACCATTCAGGAAGGGACCGTGCTCGAAGCGGAAAACGCCGGTGACCGGTCGGGCTCGATTCTGGTGAGCGGTTTCGACGAAGTGCGATCGGTGAAGCTCATCCAGAGCCCCGTCGTCGCCCCCCCGCCATGTCCGGAGGGCTGCGAGGGCAACCCGGATGAAAAGAACACCCGGACCGTCGAGACCGTCGACGAGGACATCGACTTCGCGTTGGAAGTCACCGTCTTCGACCAGACCTACAACCACATCAAGACCGCCTGCCGGGTCCGGCCGGAAGGCGGCGAGCGCGGCGGGCTGCGCGTGGTCAAGCGGCGCGGTCTCCCGGCCTCGCCGGAAGATCTGCTCATGGCCTACCATCCCGACATCATGAACGCGGGGCAGGCGCTGGAGGTGGCGGCCCTGCCTCCCGGTACGCAACCCGCGCTGGCGGAACAGTTCGACACGAACGCGCCGCAGGTGGAGAGCGCCCGTGCGCTCACCGAGGGCACGCGCGCGTTTCGCGGCGGCAACTACGATAAGGCGGGCGAGGCATGGAAGCGCGCCTCAAAGCTGTACGCCTCTTTGGGCAATCAGGCCGCGCGCGGCGACGCGCTGCGCAAGCTCGCTGAAACCCAGCAGGTTCAGGGGAAATTCTCCGAATCGATCGGGACGCTGCAGGAGGCGCTTAAAATCGCGAAGCAAACCAAAGACAAGGTGCAGGCGGCTTCGCTGTTGACCAGCCTGGGCAACGCCAACGTCGCGCTGGGCGATTCCAAGACCGCCAAACGCCTGTTGACGCGCGGGCTGAAACTGGCTCAGGAAACGGGGCAGTCCGCCCTGGTCACCACCTCGCTCAACAACCTTGGCAATCTGCACGCCACCGAAGGGGAATTCAGGCAGGCGCTCAGGGTGTACGAGCAGAGCGCGCGCGCCGCCAAGGCCGGCAACCAGAATGTGCAGTTCGTGAAGGCCCTGTCCAACGGCGCCCGGGCCGCCCTGAAGGCCGGAAGAAGGGACCGGGTGCGTCAATTGCTGGACGGGGCCTTCAAATGGGCCGGATCGCTGGAAGATTCCAGCGAGAAGGTGGCCATCTGGATCCATCTGGCGAAATCCTACGAAGAACTGGCGGACACGTCCGCACAGCACGAGAAGCACGGCACGCTCAAGGCGTACGAATCGCTGATGGGCGCGTACCGGGTTTCGAAATCCCTGGACGAATTTCGCGCCCGCTCCTTCGCCCTCGGCAACCTCGGCAGGCTGTACAAAAAACGCGGCCGGCTCGACGAGGCGCTGTACGTGACGCGCGTCGCACTCAATTCGGCCCGGACGGCCAACGCGCCCGAGTTGATCTACCGCTGGCTGTGGCAGGAAGGGCGGATCCTCTGGTCCATGGGCAGGCGCGGTCCGGCACTGCGTGCCTACCGGCGCGCGGTGACGATCCTGGAAGACACGCGCCAGGAAAGCCTGGTCCAGTATGGTTCCTCAAGCGCACACTTTCACCGGATCGTGTCGCCCGTGTACATGGACCTGGTGGACGCGCTGGTGCAGGCCAGCACGATCCTGAAAGATCCCGCCAAGTCCCAGCTGTTCCTCGTTGAAGCGCGTGACACGCTGGAAAAATTCCGCGCCTCCGAGCTGCGCGAATATTTCCGCGACGAATGCTTCGGCGAAGCCGAAACCCGGACCGTCAACCTGGAAGGCGTTTCGGAAACCGCCGCAGTGGTCTATCCCGTTTTGTTCAGAGACCGGGTGGATCTTCTGGTCAGCTTTCCGGACGGCATCCGGCGCTTCACCACACCCGTCGATCAGCGGGTGGTCACCGCGGAGATCCACAAGTTCCGCCAGTACGTCGAGCGCGGCGCGGAGCAGCATTCCGGTTCGGCGCGCAGGCTGTACGACTGGCTCATCCGGCCGTTCGAGATGGACCTGCACAAGGCCGGACGCGACACTCTGGTGTTCGTCCCCGACGGGCCGCTGCGCTCGGTGCCCATGTCCGCGCTGAACGACGGCGATGAATTCCTGGTGGAGAAATTCGCCATCGCCGTCACACCCAGTCTGACCATGACCCAGCCTGAACCTCTGGACCGGGATAACGTGCGGCTTCTGCTGGCAGGATTGAGCGAAGCGGTGCAGGATTTTTCCGCGCTTGAATCCGTTCCGCAGGAAGTTGCCAACATCAAGAACATTTACGGCGGCGACCTGCTGATGAACCAGAGCTTCACCGTGAACAACTTCGGCAGCGCGCTCAAGAGCAAGGAGATGTCCATCGTGCACATTGCCTCGCACGGCAGCTTCACCGGGCGCGAGAAGGAAAATTTCCTGCTCGCCTACGACGGGAAAATCCACATGGACAAGCTGCGCGCCTTCATCGGCCCGACGCGGACCCGCGAAAACCCCATTGAGCTGCTGGTGCTGAGTGCCTGCGAGACCGCCGCGGGGGACGACCGCGCCGCATTGGGACTGGCCGGTGTCGCCATCCAGGCGGGAGCCCGCAGCGCCATGGGCAGCCTGTGGAAGATCAGTGATGCGGGAACCACCCAGTTGATCGCCGAGTTTTACCAGCAGCTCAAAAACCCCGGCCTGAGCAAGGCCCAGGCCCTGCAGCGGGCGCAGAAAAAGCTGCTGGCGAGCCAGGAATTCCGGCACCCGTTTTTCTGGTCGCCGTTTCTGATGATCAACAACTGGCTGTGAGAATTATCAACTTGCAGGCGGGCGTTGTCGCCGGGATCACTCGTGGAAATGGCCTTCGACGATGTGCTTCACTTCGTGCAGGACGGTGGGAATGCTGGCGATGGACCAGACTTCGCGTGTGGAGTAGTTGACGAATCCCTTCACGCTCTTGTCGCAGTTTTTCCGGCAGACTTTCTGATACTCGCGGTTCACCGTTTCCCAGGGCGCGATGGTGACAGAATAATCCCCGATCCGGTAGGTCGTTGCGGACAGAGCCGCTTCCACGCGCGGCGGCTCGCCGGAACGCAGCGTGTCGGGGGCGATGTCCGGTGCGCTGGAGCAGGCGCCGAGAAAAAGAAACACTGTGTACGCAAAACGTTTCATAAACACCGGTTGGGTTCCGGTCCCCCGGTTTTGGAAGTCACAGATTTACATTGCTTAGATTGAAAACGGGATGCACGCCAGAATCAGTAAACGAATGTAAATATTATAACCCATTGAAATATATGAGTAAAGCTAGTTTGGCTGGTTGGCTGATGATAGGCAGGTAGAATTGTCAACATTACGTACATTTAGTGCGGTCTTTTTATTGAGTTTAAATAATCATCCGATTTATTCCAAGCCAGGAGTGGATAGATGGTTTGTAAAATGACAGATAAAATTCGGGACTCATTCTGGGGAGAACCTCGAGAAATTACAGTCAATGGACCTATTTCTCTTATGAGATTGGCAGGAAGAGACCACGATGGAAACATCAACCGACCTCATGGTCTTTACTGGTTTGACGAATGCGTTTTTTGGGATGCTTTGGATTTTGCAACGGACAGAGCCCAGGACCCGGCACTTCAGACATTGGTTTTGAAAACTATGTTAAGGCAGGATTTGGCTCTCTTGGAGAAATGGAATTCTATGAATCGCATTTACCAGATGCGCGTTCCATCAGGAAAAACATTTCAAGCATGGTTTGGTAGAGCAAGGTATCAGAATGATCCTGGGAATTTGAATATTATGACCCAATTTCTATTCGGAGGAGAGCACCAGTATGTCATTGATGTGGAGGGGAGTGAATTGGAAAAATTCATTTATGGACCCACATCTAGTCGAATAAGAAGTGCTGGACCTGTTTAATCCGTTCTTAATCGTGTTTTGATGAAAATAAATATTCACATGGAAAAGATCTCCCTCTGCTCAAAGTGATTAAACAGGTTGAATTCAGAGCATAAAAAAACGCCCCCTCCGATTCGGAGGGGGCGCGGGAAAACAGACGGCATCAGCGCGGTGCAAGTTCCATTTCCTGCTGGGTGCTTTCCATATTGGACACCACGGTTTCTTTCTTGTTGTGCAGGCCGCTTTTTTCGTAGACCCGGCGTGCTTTTTCAAAATACTCGAGCGCCAGGTCGTATTGGCCCTGTTCTTTCCAGGCCACTCCTAGGTTGTTCCAGTCGCCGGCGACATGCGGGTGCTCGGGGCCCAGCGATTTCAGATCGCTTTGGAGCGCCTTTTCGTAGTATTCGATCGCCTTTTCGTTTTCGCCTTTGGACCGGTGCGCGACGCCGAGATTGTTCCAGAAGGTCGCTACTTCCGGGTGGTCCGGTCCCAGGCTTTTCAGGGCGTTGTTCAGTGCCTTCTCATAGTACCCGATCGCCTTGTCGTACTCGCCCTTGGCCCGCCAGGCTTCGCCCAGATTGTTCCAGTCCATGGCGACGTTCGGGTGATCCGGTCCCAGGGTTTTCAGGTCGCTTTCCAGCGCCTGTTCGTAATAGCCGATGGCCTTGTCGCTGTCGCCCTTCGCGTCCCAGGCGACGCCCAGGTTGTTGCGGAAGGTCGCCACATTCGGATGGTTTGTGCCAAGCGTTTTCAGGCCGATATCGAGGGCCTTTTCGTAGTAGCCGATCGCTTTGTCGTACTCGCCTTTGCCCCTCCAGGCTTCGCCCAGGTTGTTCCAGCGGACCGCCACGTTCGGGTGACGTTCGCCCAGGTGTTTCAGATCGCTTTTCAGCGCTGCTTCATACTGGGCGATGGCTTTGTCGTATTCGCCCTGCGAGCGGTAGGTTTCACCGAGATTGTTGCGGTAGGTCGCGATGTTCGGGTGATCGGACGGCAGGTTTTTAAGCCCGCTGTTGAGCGCTTTTTCGTGGTATTCCGTGGCTTTGTCGTACCGGCCCTTGGCGTTGTAGGTGACGCCCATGTTGTTCCAGTAGGTCGCGATGTTGGGATGATCCGGGCCCAGCGTTTTCAATCCGGTGTTGAGCGCCTTTTGGTAGTGCGTGAGCGCCTTGTCGTATTCCCCTTTCGCCCGGTAGGATTCTCCCAGGTTGTTCCAGTAGGTCGTGACCCGCGCGTGGTCCGGCCCGAACCGCTTCAGGTCGCTGTTGAGCGCCTTTTGATAGTAGTTGATAGCCCGGTCGTAGTCTCCCTTTGCGTTCAGGGCGACCCCCATGTTGTTCCAGTATGACGCCACATTGGGGTGGTCCGGCCCGAATTTTTTCAGGTCGATCGCCAGTGCCTTTTCATAATATTCGATGGCCTTGTCGTATTCGCCTTTGGCCCGGTGCGATTCTCCGAGATTGTTCAGGTTGACGCCTTCATTCGGGTTTCCGGTATTCATGGAGGCGGTGCGCGGCATCGCGCCGCTCTGCCCTGTGGTGCAGCCGCTGTGAATCATTACTGCGATCATGGAAAGCACTGCAAAAGCAAAACGCGCGCACGCCTTTTTCGGATGCTGGTCCGGGCTTTGTGTTTTCATGCGATTCCTCATGGGTTCAATGACAGGTGGATGCGGGTTCCCGCCGCCGCGGTAGCCGTTGGACAATGCGGGCGCTCGGAAACCGGATGCGGTGGAGCGGGATGGGAGCGGGTCCGCGGCAAATCAACCGTTTATGCTGTTATTGCCAGCAAGGATCGTTCCAAACAAAAAATCATTGAAAAACCGGAACCTGAAAAATGAAAGCGAAGAAAATAGAATAGGGAGAGTATAAAATACTGAACAGAAGGTCAGTATGATTGCCGGTGCGTCTGCCAGCCTGAGAACGGCCGGCAAGCAGCGGCGCGGTCCTTGGATATTGGCAGCACGCTGTCAGACGCCCCGCCGGAAACCAGGCCCATGAAAGTTTCGCCCAATCTCATCAAAGCTTTTTTGCTGTTTCCGCTCAACGTCATGGGCGTGATTCCCGCTTTGCTGCTTTACTTCACTCGTCCGGGGAGTGCGCTGCGGGAATTTGCATTCTCGTTTCAGAGTCACCGTTCCATTCTGGGCGCCGCCGCTATCGCCTTCGGACTTTATCTGTGCTGGATCACGGTTTCCCTGTTCACCGATTACGGAGAAGGCACGCCGGCACCGTTCGACCCGCCCAAAAAACTGGTGGCGCGCGGACCCTACCGCCACACGCGCAATCCCATGATGCTGGGCGTGTGGACCGTGCTCATCGGCGAGGCGCTGCTTTTCGGTTCCCTGCCCCTATTTTTCTGGTTTCTGGTATTCGCGCTCGCCTGCCTGGTTCTGATCCCGCTTTGGGAAGAGCCCGATTTGCAAAAACGGTTCGGGCAGGACTTTCAGAGCTATAAGGAAAACGTGCCGCGATGGATTCCCCGCATCCGGCCCTGGGAGGGATGACCGGATCGTCCAAAATCATTTTGACAAATCCTCATAATGAACACGGGCTGTTTTTTTCTTTTCCATTTGGCTATATAATTGACAGGAGGAGGAGACTGTGACGGATACCGAAAAAGAGAAAAAGCGGGTCCCGATTCCCAAAAACAGCCAGGTTCTCGCCCATCTTCGGGAAAAAGGCTTTGCCGGGGAAGACCTGACCGGATTCGACCTGGTGAAAGTTCAACTGCCCGACACGGATTTTTTCCAGGTCATCCTCAACGAAGCGCAGCTCAATGAAGCGGACTTCAAAGGCTCCAATTTCAGCCAAGCCAAACTGAGCGGAGCGAATCTCAGCCACGCCAACCTCTTCAAAGCGACCCTCACCAAAGCCGATCTCAGCGAGGCCAGGCTCTGGCAGGCCAACCTGAGCCGTGCCAATCTGCTCAACGCCGACTTGAGCGGTGCCGATCTCAGAGGCGCCAATCTGAGCGAAGCCAACCTGTGCCGCGCCAATCTGAGTGGCTCCGACCTCAGACGCACCAATTTCAACGGCGCTGTTCTGACCGGCGCCGTGCTGGACAGGGCGGACATCCGCGGGACGGATCGCAGGGGCGGCATGGATCGAAGGAAAAAAGCCCGCAGGAGTGCAGACCGTAGAGGTTCCGACCGCAGGAGAACCGATCTGAAGTTCGCCCGCTTCATCAGCTGCGCGCAATTGAAAAACGCCAGAATCAACAAGAACACCATCCTGCCCGATTACATCAAGGTCACCTGGATTTCAGAAACCACTTTCGAGTGCGAGGACTGCTGAAGCACTGCGGGCGGCCGCAAGGCTTCGCGAGCCGTTCCCGCTGTGCTCTAAATGGCTGAATTGGCCTGTCTTGAACAAAACACCCCGATTCGGGTATATGCGTATATCAAGACAATCCCTAATCTAGGGGTGAGGCGCGATTGCGTCTTCGCGGAGGACCCGGCAGCAAGCGACTGCCGCGATGATCCGCGCAACATTCCAACACACAAACGGGCTCAATTAGAGAACGGCCACGAATCAGCAACTGGGCGGCCCATCTCGAAAGAGCCTTTTTTGTGCCCGCTTCTGCGTATTCAAACCCTCCCGCAACGCCGCAGTTATCGGTTATAATGTGACACCATCCATTGAAAAATCGCACTCCCTTCAATTCGTAAAGGTCGATTCCGGAAATCCGGAATAGCCAGAGAAACGTAAAAATGTAGAGGTGACGATGTCGAATACGCCCTGCCGGAAAACGGCGAATGAGTTTGAAATGCAGGCACGCTATTTAAACGTGCAAAATTCCGTGCTGGAACAATTGGCTGCCGGCAGGACGATGAAGGAAATTTTTGACACACTCACTCTGGGAGTCGAACGCGAAGTCAGCGGCGGTTACGCGTCCATTTTTTTGTTAGACGATTCGGGGACCCGGCTTGTTGACGGATCCACACCCAGTTTTTCGGATGAGGTGAGAGAGGCGTTCAACGGATTGGTCATCGGTCCTTTGGCGGCATCGTGCGGTTCCGCGGCCTACACAAAAAAAATGGTGATCGTGGAGGACATCGACACCGATCCCCTCTGGGTGGATTACAAGCAATTCGCCGCGGTACATGGATTGAAATCCTGCAGCTCCGCACCCATTCTGGGGACCAATGGCAATGTGCTGGGTACCTTTGCACTCACTTTCACAGAAGTGCACACACCGCAGGAGGATGAAATCAAGATCATCCAATTTTCGGCCAACCTGGCCAGTCTGGTCATCGAACAGAAACGCTCTGAGGAAAACCTCAGGCTATATGCCGGCGAACTGGAAAATTTTGCTTACCTGGCGTCGCATGACCTCAAGGAACCGTTGAGAAAAATCATCCTGTTCACCGATCGTCTTTTGAGCGACGATTTCGATGAGTGCAAAAAAATCGATTTCCTGCAGCGCATTCAAGCATCGGCAAAACGCATGTATAACCTCACTGAAGATCTGTTTCAATTGGCTAAAGTCGGTAAAGAAGCCGTGTCCTTTGAAAAGATCGATTTGAATGGACTGCTCAACGAAGTCCTGGAAGACCTGGCGGAGCAGATCGAAGAAACCGGTGGGATCATTACCTCAGATCCTCTTCCCACTCTCGATGGCGATCGCATCCAGTTGCATCAGCTGCTGCAAAACCTGATTTCCAATTCCCTTAAATACCATAGAGAAGGCATTCCTCCCCGAGTCTGTTTGAAGGCGAGTTGCCTTGAAAATGGATTTTGTCAAATCAAAGTCGTCGATAACGGAATCGGTATCGATCCTCAATATGCTGATAAGATATTTGAACCATTCACCCGGCTGCACAATGCAAATTCCTTCGAGGGAACAGGGATCGGACTTGCGATTTGCAGGAAAGTCGTCAAGCGGCATCGGGGAAAAATAAGCGTGTTGAATGAGCCGGAAGTCGGCACAACGGTTGTCATCGAGCTTCCTTCCAATCAGCAAAAGTGAAGCGCCCTTCATTCAAAACGAGAAAAAAATTGAAAGGGCGAAGCGGTGGAGAGTTATAAAAGACGATCCGCCCGTCACAATACCGAAAATGGAGATAGTTGCCATGATGAGATTTATCAGTAGAAATATGATCACAGGATTGGTCACCATACTTCCCGTGTTTCTCACACTGTATCTCCTCTATTGGCTTGCAGTGTCCGCAGAATCCGCCATGGGAGGTCTGGTGCGCTGGCTGTTTCCGCAGAGCCCGTACTGGCCGGGAATGGGTGTGGTCGCGGGCTTGCTGGGGATGTTTCTGCTTGGGCTTTTGATGCACACTTACGTGGTGCAGAAGGTGTTTGAAAAAGGAGAACAGCTTCTGTACCACATGCCGTTGATCAAATCGGTGTACCGGGCCATCCGCGACTTTTTCGATTATTTCTCACCGGTCAGCAAGAAGGAGTTCGAGCAGGTCGTGGCCGTCACACTTTCCGACAACGGTTTGCAGGTGATCGGTTTTGTGACGCAGGCGGATTCGCAAAACCTGCCCGGTGGATTGAAATGCGAGGATCAGGTTCTCGTCTACCTGCCGATGAGTTACATGATCGGCGGCTACGCGGTGCTGGTGCCCAGAAGCGCGGTCGAGCCGGTGGATCTCAGCATGGAGGAAGCCATGCGTTTTGCACTGACCGCCGGCGTGACCCGTTCTTCGATCCCCTGAAATATTCCCTAAAAGAGAGGGAGACACCGTGTGTGTGGCGGCCATCGAGTGGCACTACTCTGAATCCTTTATAAAAATCTCTGCGTTTAAAATTTGTATTTCAATCCCACCACGATGCGTCTCGGGTCCTGCGGCGCGTTGTCGAAATCCCGGTTGTTTGCGTTTCCCGTGTGAAAATATTTTATGTCGAGCACGTTGCGCACGTCGATGAAGCCGGAGAGTCCCTTGTAAATCTTGTGCACCCCCGCATGCAGGTGCAGCACGCCGTAAGGATCGGTTTTCTGGAATGAATCGGAAGGGAAGATCGCGGCTTTATCGCTCCAGATGAAACGCGGCGTGATGTAATAGTTCCGGTTGTAAGTGAGTGTCAGTCCGGTGCGCACCTTGTTGCGCGACACATGCGGCAGCGGTTCGGAAGTGCCCGCCCCGGTGTCGATCTTGCCGTCCACCCAGGAGTAGTTGGCCCAGAATTTGAGATTGAAGCGGTTGAGGTTCGTCTGGTAATCCATTCGCACATCGCCGCCGAACACGGTGGCTTCGCCCACGTTTTCCGCGCGCCGCGGCGCCAGGATCACCGCGCCGGGAATGAAGTTCGACGGTTCGTTGAGCCGCACCGTTTCGATGATGTCCTCCACCCGCGTGTAAAATCCGGTGAGCGTCACGATGAAATCCTGGGTCACGTTCTGGGTCACATTGAGCTCGACCGTCCGGGTTTTTTCCGGCTGGAGATCCGGGTTGGGGATGAAAAAGAAAAACGCTTCGAACAGTCCATCGGCGTTCACCGTGCCGTCGAAGGAACCGAAGTGCTGGAAAGAACGCTGCGGCGACGGAGCCAGAAACGCCTCGCTGTACAGAACTTCGAGCACCGTGTCCTTGTGCGGCTTGAAGATCGCCCCCGCACGCGGATTGAAGGTCTCGCCGAAGCGGGAGTCGTAATCGAACCGGGTGCCGAGGGTGGTGGAAAACCAGTCCGTCCATTGCGATTGCGCCTGAATGTAGGCGCCGTAGTTCTGGTATTCGACATTGAAGAACAGGATGGGAATGTTCGTGTTCGGGTACAGCAGCCCCTGGTCCTGGGGAGCCTTGTCCGGATCGAATTTTTGCGGAAGATCGGCGGTGCGCGGCAGCGCATTGAAATCCTCGAACAGGATTCCGCCGACCAGCTGATGGTTCTTGTCGTATCGATAATTCAACTGCTGCTCGAATTTCAGCTTTTCCCCTTCCGCGTATTTGAACGCGTTGAAACCGCCGACGTCGTTGGTGAATTTGCTGTCCGGCAGCAGTTCATAGTAGGAATAGTCCACAGACGCGATGCCGGAAAGCGAGGGAGTGACATCGAATTTGAATTTTCCGTGCACCGTCTGGTGCAGGGTCTTGAGCACCGAATCCTCGCTGAACAGCGCCCGGTCGGGCCGGGCGTTCACCGTGGAGGGATGGCTGAGAAACGAGCGGGTGAAACCGACATTGAACTTTTTCAGGAAATCCAGCTCCATGTAGACGCTGTAGCTGCCCGTTTCCCCGAAATAGACATCGGTTCTATCCGCCGCGCTTTGAAACACGCTGCCGTCATCATTGAACAGGTCGCTCTGGAACCCCTGATAGCGGTCGGGATAGACATCGGACAGATCCGGGTTTTCCGAAGTGTGCCAGTGGCCGCCGACCGTGACGTCGATCTTGTCGGTTAAAGACTTGCCGAAGTTCAAATAGTTGTAGAAATAATCGTCGGTGCCGATGGCCGAAGAGATTTCGGCGCCATCGATCGATTCCGCCTTGTCCGTGATGATGTTGATGACACCCGTGAACGCGTCGGCGCCATACAGAGCGGAGACCGGGCCGTAAATCACCTCGACCCGGCTGGCGTGAAAGACCGGAAAATTGTGGTCGATCGGAACGTTCTCACCGGTGGGGGCGCTGATGCGAAATCCGTTTTGCAGAATGATGAATTGATTGTTGTCGACGATGCCGCGGAAACCGATACGGTTGTAGGGATTGGGAGCCGACTGGCGTTGAACGTCGATGCTGGGAAGGTCCTCAAGGACATCCACGAGGTTCACGTAACCCCGCTCGCGGATCTGCTGCCGCGTCACCACGATCACGGTGCCGGGCGCTTCGGAAATTTTTTGCGCGGTCCTCGACGGCGTGACCACCTCCTGGTCCATCAACTGCACCAGGTCCATCTCCAGCACATCGGCGGTTCTTCCGTAAGCGGGGGACACCGGCAGCGCCAGCGTGCCGATCCATACGGTGAGACAGCCCAGACCTGTGCGGGTAGGGGTACGCATGCGAAGGACCTTCAGCGATTGATGCATCCATTTAGCTGTCGAAGTCTCAATAAGGTAAGCCCGTGGCTGAAAAAAGCAATCGTTCTCAGGGGAAAATAAAAAATAATGGCTCAAACGGGCCATGACATCGGAAGGGCGAACAAAGGGGAATGAATCCCAAAGCCGTTCCGCGCGGCATCAGGAGAGGCGGTTCTCAATACCTGTTAAATAAGGAAATTATTAAGGGCCAGACGGGGAGAAAAATTCAGGGGGAGGGTGAACGCGAAAAGAATCGAATTCAACCCGTGGATCGGGTTGTCAATTTTATGCCCAAACAGCACAAAACATTCAAATGGGGAACGCCCCATTACAGGGAAAACATTTGCCGCAAGCCGTTATTTAGGAAGCCGGACGAGCGGATTGGAAATTTCTCCCTAAAGACGCGGAGTAGGCTTCAGGAAGATCAGAACTTCCACGTTACGGGATTTTGAGTTTGGGGCCACCCGAAACGTTTCCACTGACGCCGCCATTAGAGCCGGAAGACTTTGGGGAACCTTGGTTTGTTGACTTTGCGGATGAGGACGCTGGGAGTTTGCGGGTGGCTTTGGCCCCGCCCGTTGTTGTGGTCACACCTGTTCTGCTTTTGATTCTCTTGTTATCGATTTTGAGCTTGCTCTTATGGGGAAAAGGATCGCGGATGCTCTCGGAATCCTGACTTCCCTGATCTCTCGGACCAAAAGCGCTGGCGTCAGAAATGAATAACGCCGTGAATAGAAACAGGACGGCGAATGCAACGAAAGAGTTTCGCATTGGAAGGCCCTCTGTTTGAGTTTTATTTTCAGCTCCTGAACTTGGATTCCTTTTGGCCAGTCCATTCACAACCAAAATGGGTGCTCCCAGTCTACCATTCACCCTTTGGATTAGGCCACGGAAGAGCGGCATTTGTGAATGGAGTTTCATTGTAAGGCAGCAAAATCGGGTCCCAAAAGCAACAAGGGGCTGCGGAGGATTTCCACAACCCCTTGTTTTATATGGTCGGGACGAGAGGATTTGAACCTCCGACCACTTGACCCCCAGGATAAAAAAGATAATTTTCGGCGTTTGGGGTTGAGCACAAACAAGGTTTTTCAATTCGGTCACTTAGGCCGCTATCTCCGCAGTTCTTCTTTATACACACTCATTCCAAAAAATACAGGAATTTCGGCCGTTTTCGCAGGATGCGGCTTCATTTTGGCTTCATGGACCACGCCCTGAATCTGCTTGGTTTGGGTTGCTGTGGTCCATTTTTTTGGGGTGAATCTTATGAACAAGGGGCAAAAATTCTATCGAACCAGAAGGCAAAAAATCATCGAATTCCTTGGTGGCCGTTGTGTTCAGTGTCAATCCACCGAAAAGCTGGAATTCGATCACATAGACCCGTCACAAAAATCCTTACACGTCGGCGAATTTCTCACACATTCCTGGACGAAAATCGAACCTGAATTGAAAAAGTGTCAGCTGCTTTGCCGCCTGTGCCACAAGTCAAAAACCATCCTGGGAAACATGGCGCCAAGGCCGGGGCTGCGCAAATCGAGAGAAGGGAGCAAATCCCAATTCACCGGGGTTGACCGAATGGGGAAGGGTTGGAGATCCCGAATCAGGGTGAATGGCAAAAGGATTTGCCTGGGAACCTATAAAAGCGAAAAGGAAGCCGCTTCGGCATACAACCGCGCGGCTGTCCAGCATTTTGGAGAGAAGGCTATTTTAAACAAAGTTTAACCAACCGCGGACCCCTGAAAAGGGTTTTCCGGAAACCCTTCCCCTGGCTGACCCGTAAGCTCCGGGGCAGTCTCCGGGGGATAGGAGGGAACATTATGATTCACGAATTGAAAACTTGGCCGGAATATTTTCACCCGGTGAGGATTGGGCTCAAGCGCTTTGAGGTTCGGAAAAATGACCGGAATTTCAAGGTGGGCGATGTGTTGATCCTTAAAGAGTATTCGCCCAACAGTGGCTACACCGGAGAGCAGTTGCGCGTATGGGTGACTTTCAAAATGAAAGGATCGCAATTCGGCATTGATCCGGATTATTGCGTTTTGGGGATCACAACTTAGAGAAAGGAAGCCAAATGAAAATCGAGGAAATCACGGTCCACGCCGGCCGAACGGTCAACCATCCATTCGAGAGCTATTCCAACCTTCGGCCTGCAATTTCTTTGCGGGCGACTCTCGATGAAGGGGAGGACCCGGAAAAGGCCACAAAGGAACTCCAGGCCAAAGCGGAACGGCTGGTTGAGGATCACAAAAACCACATGATCGAGAGCCTGGAAAATCTTTATGAAATGCGGGAGAACCAAAGGCAGATCGCCAACCTTGAGCACGAAATCAAAAATGGGCAGGATCGCTTGGAAAGTTTGAGGAAGCGCCGCGATCAACTGACCCTGCCGATGGAAACCCAGAACAGCTGAAAATCGCTCCTGCGGCCCTTTCCCCAGGGGATGTGGCGGGAACCACACCGGAACTGATCGCACCGGCCAGGAGCACATAACTTTTTGGAGAAACCATGAAAGTCGAATACCACCAGGGGGATCTGCATTTGATCCCGGAAACTGAATTTGAAGCGAAGTTTCTTGAAAGTGAGATGGGCGTTGAAAAACCGGTTGGCCTGCACTGGCAGGGGGACAGCAGTTCACCTATGGGCATCTTTGGTGTGATCGAATTGTCCGATGCCGAGGATCAAGTTTACATCGACGAATGACCATGCCGGAACAAACCGAACCGCACTATGAAAAGCTATGTTGTGAGTGCATCAACGGGGTTGTCAGTCGCCCCTACATCATGCCGAATTACTGGGTGAATTCGTATTGTGATTGCCCCTGCCACCAGCAGAAGGAAGCCGAGGTTTTGAAAGATGAATCAGGAAAAATTTCATTTCCGGAGTGACACGGCCCGGATTCAGTGCCCTGGATGCAAAGGTTATTCTGTGATTTCCATTGACCCGAAAAGTGAGGGGGCATCATGGGAATGGAACGGCGATCGTGATAAGCCGACATTGAGCCCCAGCATCGTGTGTGATTGCGGATGGCACGGGTATCTGACCAACGGCGAATTTAAAAGTGTGTAGTTTGGTGTATTTATACACACAAGTGTGTAGAAATGATCTCTGACGGTGAAATTCAAAAACTGCTGGCTGAGGTTTTGCGCGACGCCGAATTTTTGCCAATCAAAACGCTATTGAATACGGCAAGAAATTTATATCGCGTGATCATGCTGATCGATAGTGTGAAAAGAGAAAGGCGGCATCAATGGAATTGAAATGCACCCACGACCGGGTGAATCAAAGCCAGATTGTGGAATTTCTGAAACTGCGGCGGCGCGTCCTCGAGTTCGAGCTGGCCGAGGTCAACGCGACTTTGGAGTTTTTCCTTTCTGGCACGGAACTGACAGGGGGAAATACTTTTGACGAATCCGAACGGGTTGTCAAACTCAAGACCGGAAAATCGAATGGAGCGAAAAAGGAAGACTCCCCGCAGGAAGATCCCGACCCGGAGCCGGTCACCGATGAAGAATTAGCGGAAGATCCGGCCGAAGAAAAATTCACGCAGGAAACGCGGGACGAAGTCGAAGCACCCCCGTACACACCCCCTCCCCAGAAAGATCCCCCGAAGGAAGAAAACCCAATCAACCGGAAACAGCGCCGGAGACGCGGTGCCAATCTCAGGCCGAAAACGAAATACAAGCATTCAACCTTTGTTGGCGGGAAAAAACCGATCATGTTTCAAATCAGGCGTAATGGATTCACAAAATCGAAATCTTTCACCGAAGAAGAACAGCACTTGGGTGCACAGTGGATTGTCGAGCAGCTTCCCGAATACAACAGCATTGAAGAACTTTTAAAGACGGAGTGAGATTGTGCTTATGGCATCGCAGATCGAGTCCTATTCCCCGTTCTTTCAGTTTTTCCCGAGCGATTGGTTGTCATCAAAGAAAATGTCCAGAATGACCCTGGAAGAGCAGGGGGCCTACATGCGGCTTTTGTGCTTCACCTGGGATGACAAGGACTGCGCTATCGAGGATGACGACCAGGCCCTGGCTGAGTTCTCCAAATTGGGGGAAAAGTGGTTCGATGGATCGGGCGACAAGATCCGAACATGCTTCATACAGCATCCGGAAAAGGACGGATTTTTGACCCACAAGCGTTTGCTCGAAGAACGCATCAAGCAACAGGAAATGCGAAAGAAAAATTCAAAAGCGGGGAAAATTTCTGCAAAAAAACGGGTGGAAAAACTGCTTGGAAAAGAGAAAAACACCGAAACTCAAAGCAAACAAAAGGCCCAAGAAGTCGAACGTGCGTTGAAATCATGTTCAAGGGATGTTCCAACAAAAGCTCAACAAAATTCAACCTTTCAGTTTTCAGTTTTCGGTTTTCAGTTTTCGGTTTTCAGTTTTCAGGGGGGGGAGGGTAAAGGCGATCCAGAATCGTTCCTGGAATTCGCATCGGACGCCCACCAACGGGTTTTGAATTCCCCCCTCCCCAGAAAATCAGGCAAGGGGCAGGCGGCGAAGGACCGGAAGCGCGTCGAGGACCTGCTGAAAATCGCCGACCTGGAAACCCTGTGCGTGGCCTGGGTGCTGTTTTTGCGCTCGCGGGACCCGCACTTGGTGCGCAAGAAAAAGCCGCGCAATATCGCTGTGTTCGGCGGCCAGGTGGACGATTATCTGACCGAGGCCGGGAAAATCGTCCAGCAGGCAAAATCTGCCGCGGCGCAGGCTCCGCCTGGGAAAAAATTTCCCGTTGTCCCGGTCACGCCTGCCGATTGGCTGCGCCTGATCGCCCAGATCGAGGAAGTGGTCAACCCGGAGAATTTCGAAAACTGGATCGAGCCGCTGGCCTTCGGCGGGATCGATGGCAATACGCTGGAAATTTTCTGCGGTGACGCCATTCATTTTTTCAACGTGACCGAAAATTTCAAAGAGCTTATCGAGGCGAAGGTTGCGGAAAATTTCGGGCCGGAGATCAAGCCGGTCTTTTTCGTGAAAACTTGATTCGGGTTCTAAGCGTCAATGAAACTGCAAATCGTTCCAATGACATTGAAAGAAGCTAACCAGTTTGTGACCACCCACCATCGGCATCATAAGCGTATGCCAGGTGCAAAGTTTTCAATTGGTGTGTCAGATGGAGAAAAAATTTGCGGAGTTGCCATTGTAGGCAGGCCAGTTGCAAGAATGCTGGATAACGGCTGGACTTTAGAAGTGAATCGGCTCTGTACGGACGGAACGAGAAACGCCTGCTCTGCTCTATACGGCGCTGCATGGCGAATCACTAAGGAAATGGGATTCCGAAAATTAATCACTTATACATTACCACAGGAAGGCGGAACGAGTTTGAAGGCGGCAGGGTGGATATTGATCGGGGAGTGCGGTGGTGGATCTTGGAACACGCCATCAAGGCCGCGGGTTGATACCCATCCAATGCAGAAAAAAATATTATGTAAAGCAAAAGCGGCTGTGGGGACAAATAGATGAAAAAATCCGCGCGGTTCCACCTTCCGCTGCCAGTGAGCGTGAACCGGCTTTACACGATCACCACGACGCGCGGCATGAAGCCGGGGCAGAAGGCAAAACTCATCCTGACCGACGAAGGGCGCCAGTACAAAAAAACCGTGATCGGGAAAGTCGAGAATTATTACCCGCCCATTCCGAGATTCGGAAAGTCCCGGTTGCGGTTCTGGATCGAGGCGCACTTCCCGGACAGGCGGACACGCGACCTGAGCAATTTGTTGAAGATCCTCGAAGATTCGCTGCAGAGCGCGGAGGTATTCGAAAACGATTCGCAGATCGATGACGGCCGGCAGGTGCGTAAGTTCAAACGCAATCCGCCGTTTGTCTTGGTCGAAATTCAGGAGCTTTGAATATGGATGAAATCACCTATAAAGAAGGATGCATTTGGTATTTAAGGACAATTCCCGATGCCTATGGATATGGTTATGACTGGTGTTGCGAGGATCATGGGTGGAATCTTAAAGCATGCACGAACGTGGTTGAGAAAAAATCAGCAGGAGCATACGACCCAAGAACAGGCGAAACCCTTCACATAACACAGCCAACCAAGTTTTATTAAATGACCACTATTGAAGACCTGGAAAAAGACGTGCGCCCGGAAGATTTTCGCAAGGGTTCTGTTTGCCGGGAAATCGTCGAGCAATGCCCAGCTGCCGGACCTGTGATCGCCAGGATTGCCAAGACCCGATCTTCTATAAGGTTTGAGTTTCCCCAGTATCAAATGATCATGCAGGGGCCGTTGAAGCGCCATTCCGATCAGAAGAAAAAGGTACGCAATAACCCACGGTCCTAACCCACCCGTTTTGCCCCCCCTTGTTCGGTTTTTTCGTTTCGCCTTAAACTCCCGAGCATGAATGTGCTCAGGGAATTCACAATCCGGCGCGTCAGTTCTTACCATCATGGCACCTTCGGGGCCCTCCTGGATGGTCCGCTTCCGTTCGCCCTCACTGTCGAGCCCCCCTGGAAAGACAACGAGCCCAACATCTCCTGCATCCCCGAAGGTGTCTACATCTGCGAAAGCGTCAATTCGGTCCACTTTGGCTCGACATTCGAGGTTATGGATGTGCCCGACCGGACATTGATCCGATTTCATGGCGGGAACCTTGGCGTGGGTGATGAAAAGCGCGCCATCGATCCCGACACGAAAGGTTGCCCCGTGATCGGGGAAGAGTTCGGCTTTCTATATGGTCTGCCGGCCGTGCTTTCTTCGCAGCGCGGATTTCGTGAATTCAAGCAACGCACAGCGGAGCTCAACCGCTTCCGCCTGAAAATTGAAAACTTTCCGGAGAAAACAACATGAGAATGAAATTGCAGATTTTCTTTGTGCTGGCGCTTCTGATCCACGGTTATCCCTGCCAGTCGAGCAGCACGTTGGAGGCGGCCGAGTGCCGATCCTGCCATGCGCAGGAGGTCGAGCAAAGCTCGACACCCGCTCATGAAATTCCTGGTGGTGGCTTGTACAAAGCGCCGCAGCTGATCGAGTCCAAAATTCTGGATCAGGATTTCCAGATCATTTCCGATTTTCGCGGTCCCTGGAAATATGATTTCAGACAGGGGGAAGTCCTGCGCGCCCAGGTCGCCGAACCTGCCCCGGTCCCCACCATCCCGATGGAGAAGCCGGACAGCCTCATGGGATGGATCGCTTTTGGAGCCGGGTTCATTGTGCTGATGGCAAATATGTTCACCGCCTGGCTGCCTTCGACGATTCAGGGATCACCGGTTTACAACATGCTGATGAAAGCGCTGAATTTCCTGGCCATGAATTTCGGGAAGAACAAAAACCGGGATGATCTGCCGCTTGCTATCGCCAACAAACCGCCTTTGCCTCTGACTGAGAAAGAGGAAAACCTGATTAAAGAAGCAACCAATCCGGGCGCGTGATGGTTGCGATCAGCAGTTTTCTTTCAATGGGCTGGGTGGCCACCATAAAGGCGGTGGTCACCGGCTGGTGGGATTCCTTCTGGAAGGCGCGAGCCAAAAAGAAGGAATTGGAAAAACTGGAAGAACAGGCAGCGGATCGCGTCCAGCGCATTAACACGGAGAAAGCCTTTGCGGACCTCAAAAAAATTGTGGAAGCCAGGCGCGAAATTGAGATGCGTCATCGGCGCGACACTCTTGCTGATACTCTTGCGCGCATGCGCAACCGAGCAGAAACCAATCAAGGTTGAAACGGTTTCGCGGCATTGCGTGGCTTTTAAAAAAGTCATCGCGGAACCGTTCCTGATTGATTGGATCGCCGACCCGAAAAACAATGTTCCGATCTCGATGAACGATTTTCTGCGCGAGGTCGAGAACAACAATGATGCTCTGGATGCACTATGTCCTGGGCAGGGGGAGGAACAGCCATGAAACGACTCAGCAATGAAGACCGGGTTTTGATCAAGATCCTCGCATGGTTTTTCGGGGGGATGTTTGTCCTCTGGTGTTTGGCCTGGCTCAACGTTCCCTATTCCCATGCGCAGGAAAAACCTGTTGGTGCTGACTTCAAAAAAATGTGGGATTGGGACACCACACTGAGCGGGGAAATCTTCATTCGCACCTATAAGCCGTGCCGTGAATTCATTTATGCGGTCTCTCAATACCCAGGCCGTGGCCATCCCCTGGATGATGGCAGGCGCACGATCTGGACCGAAGAAAATCCGCGCCGTTCCAAGGACTGCATGGAACCGGAATGGACCCACCACCGCTTCAAGACATGGGATGGGGCAAGCGCAAAATCATGCGTGTGCAAAACTCCGCCCTGGCTGGGCCCCTGCAAAAAGAAAGTCTGCTATTGAAATTCCTGATTGTCATTTTGGTGGCCGTCTATATGGCGGCCATCACATGTGTGAAGGATTGATTGAACATGGCGCAGCCTGTTTTTGAAATAGATGTCCGACTGGACGTGAAGGAGCTCACCAAGAGCCTGAATGATCTGCAACGAAAACAGATCCCGTTTGCCACAGCACAGGCTTTGACCCGAACCGCTCAGGATGTGCAGAAAGCAGAGGTTGTGAATGTTCAAAGGGTATTCGAGAACAAAAAGAAATGGTGGCTCAAACAGCAGCCCACGGGCATCAAGATCACGCCTGCGAAGAAAAACAACCTGGTTGCATCTATATTCACCAATGCTTTTTTCGCGGACCTTCAGGAGGAAGGGGGAACAAAGAGACCTTTTCGAGGATCAACCCTTGCGATCCCCACCGACAACGTAGCCAAGCGATTCAGGAAGTCAGGGGGAGCGCGAGACATCCTGAATCAGAAGAATGTTTTCATCACAAAATTCAGGGATGGGAGCAAGGGCATTGTCAAGAAGGTGGGCGGCAAGCGCAACCCCAGGCTCAAGGCATTGTTTGGATTCGAGAGGACTGCAAAGATCCCACGTCGTTTCAATTTCAAGAAGGTGGCGGCCAGGGTTGCCAACCGTCAGTTCATCCGGCGATTCAATCAATCTCTCGATAAAGCCCTGAAAACAGCCAGGTTTAAGTGAGCGACGCCGCAACCTATTGATTTTGGGTCCTTCTGACGACCCCTCGGCCGAGGGTAACGCGCATTTCGATTTTTGTCTAGATAAAGCATTTAAAAACAGCGTTTCGTTTCGTTTTGAAAAAGTTGGAGCGAGAGCAGGCCGGGAGGTTGCAGCCTCCCGGACCGACGTGGACGGAACCCACGCCGCAAGAATTTCGAAAGAAATTCCTGCTACTCCCAGTCGAGAACACTGGAAGTATATCCACAAGGCGTGGGGGAGTCCATTTCATGAAAACCAAACTTGTCCCGATTGAGAAAATCATCCCGTATGCGAGGAATCCGAGAAAGAACCAGGCTGTTGATAAGGTGGCTGCGTCCATCAAGCAATTCGGATGGCGGCAGCCCATTGTGGTCGATTCGGAAATGGTCATCATTGCCGGTCACACGCGATATATCGCTGCAAAGAAAATCGGCCAGGTCAAAGTCCCGGTCCATGTGGCCGAGGGTATGGACCAACAGCAGATCAAGGCATACCGCATCATGGACAATCGATCACACCAGGATTCCGATTGGGATGATGAGTTTCTTGCGTTGGAGATCCAGGACCTTGAGAAAAAGAAATTCAACCTGGATCTCACAGGATTGGACGAGGTTGACATCGCATCCCTGCTTTCGGGGGAAAGCGGCGCGGCTGGGAATGATGGTGATGGATCTCAGGAAGTGGAATTTTCGGAAGAGCTGCTCGAGTGCAACAATTATGTGGTTTTGGTTTTCAGAAATGAGATCGACTGGCTCAACGCGAAAACCCATTTCAACCTGGGTTCGAAATATTCCAAGCGCTCGAATGGGAAGCCCTGGGCCAAAGGCATCGGCCGCGTGATCGATGGCGGTGAGTACCTTTCAAAAGTTTCGGGGAAGGATTTATGAAATATAAAATATTCTGCCCATCCTACAAGCGAGCGGAGATCATCCGCACGCACAAGTACCTGCCCCAGGTCGTCTACGTGGTCTCCAAATCCGAAGCCGCGAAATACAAGAAAACCGGCGTGAACGTGTGGTCCGTCCCGAACAGCGTGCAGGGGAACATTTGCCGGGTGCGGAATTACATCCTGGACAACGAGAAATGCAAAGCGATCGTTTTACTGGATGACGATTTGAAGATGATCGCTCGTTGGGAAAAACAGAAGATGAAAAAGCTCGACGCCGGCGAGGTCGATGAGTTCATCGAGCACGGTTTCTGCATGGCCGAGCAGCTGGGTGTGAAGTATTGGGGAATCAACCTGTTGCCGGATAAGGGAGCCTACCGCGAGAACACGCCGTTCCGCCTCACATCTTTCATCGGTGGCCCATTCCAGGGCCATCTTGCAAACCCGTGCCGGTACGATGAGCGCCTGCCGCTGAAAGAAGATTACGACATGAGCCTGCAAGCCGTGAACCGGTTTCGCCGAACGCTCCGATTCAATGCCTACTTCTACGTGGTGGATCAGCACGGCCTGCCCGGTGGCTGTGCCGCGTATCGAACCATCCAGAGAGAGAAAGAGCAGTTCATCCTTCTGCAAAAAAAATGGGGTTCCAAGATCGTCCGGAAGGACGAGGGCAGTTCACGCGTCACGCGAAAAAAACAAATCGGCTATGACATCAACCCGGTTATCCAGTTTCCCATTCCCGGTGTTTGATGGCCGCGAAGGTTCAACTTGTTGCCTGCGGTGTCCTTTCAAAACTTTTCGGTCTCACCGTCCGCAGGGTTCAGCAGCTCGCCAAAGAAGGAATCATTCCCAAGCCAAAGCGCAACCAGTACGACCTCCTGGGCTGCATTCAAGCCTACATAAAATATCTTCAATCTCTGGCAACCGAATCCTCGGAAGGGAAAAAGGAACAGGCCCGGCTCACGAAGATCCGCGCGGACATGGCGCAGCTGGAATTCGAAATGAAAGCCGGGCGGGTCGTGGTCGCGGAGGAAGTCCAGGACGAGCTGGAAAAGATGCTGACCGCTTTTCGTGCGAAACTTCTTTCCCTTCCTTCCGATGTTGCGCCGTCCGTTGCCGGAGAAACCGAGATCGCGGGAATCAAGATTGTGCTCGACCAGGCCGTCGAGGAAGCGATTCTTGAACTGAGAAGCTATGACGCTCGCACAGGAAAGTTTAAAGACATTGGGAGTGTACGGCCGCGTGCCGAGCATGCTGCACAGCCTGAATCGGGGAATTCTAAACCCGCCCCCAAAACTAAGTCTAAGCGAGTGGTCCGTAAAAAAAAGAAGGCTGAGCAGTAAGTCCGCGGCAAAACCCGGACGTTTCAGTTATTCGAGGGCGTATTTTCAAAAAGGATGGATGGACGCATGGACCGATCCAAAGGTGGAAACCATTGTCCTGATGACTTCCTCGCAGGTCGGGAAATCCGAATCCTTTGTGAACAACACAATCGGGTATTTCATTGACCAGGATCCCTGTTCCATCCTGATGGTTCAGCCGACCATCGAAACCGCGGAGTCTTACAGCAAACTGCGGATCGCACCCATGATCGCGGATACCGAATGCCTGCGGGAAAAGGTGAAAGCCGCGAAGACGCGGGACAGCAGCAACACGATTCTGGAAAAGGCATTCCCCGGGGGGCAGCTGGTCATGGCCGGAGCCAACTCCGCCGCCGGTCTTTCCTCGCGGCCGATCCGGGTTTTGTTGCTGGATGAGGTGGACCGGTTCGGAGAAAGCGCCGGCACCGAGGGCGACCCCGTCAAACTGGCCATGAAAAGAACGACAACCTACTGGAACCGGAAAATAGGTATGTGCTCATCACCGGGAATCAAAGGCGCTTCGCGGATTGAGTTTCACTACAACAAATCCGACATGCGCCGTTTTTACGTTCCCTGCCCGCATTGCGGTTTCTTCCAGGTCCTGAAATGGGCAAATATTTATTGGGATAAGACAAAAAACGAAGCTGGTGAGACGATTGAACACTTTCCTGAGACGGCACACTATGTTTGCGACGAATGCGGCGCGGTCATCTATGAATCGCAGAAACCCCGGATGTTGCTGCAGGGAGAATGGCGGCCCACGGCGGAATTCAAAGGCACAGCAGGTTACCATCTAAGTGAACTTTATTCCCCCTGGGTGCGATGGTCCGAGATGGCCGAAAACTGGCTGGAATCGATCAAGCTGCCGAACACCCACCAGGTCTTTGTGAACACCTCGCTCGGGGAAACCTGGGAAATCAAGGGGGACGCAGTGGACAAAGACCCGCTGTACCAGCGCCGCGAGTTCTACGAAGCCGAATTGCCCATGGGGGTGCTGGCGGTCACGCTGTGTGTGGACGTTCAGGCCGACAGGCTGGAGCTGGAATGGCGCGGCTGGGGAGAATGGGAGGAAACCTGGGGAATCCACTACAAGATCATTCCGGGCGACACCACGGGCGAGGATGTCTGGACCGATCTTAAAAACGACATCACGCGGTCGTTCCTGCACGAATCCGGAAACCAGCTCAAGGCCGCGTGCATAGCCATCGACTCAGGATACCTTTCCGATTTCGTTTATAAATTCTGCGGGATGATCCGGGAAGAGGGGCTGCATAGCCGATGCTATGCCACCAAGGGGCATTCGGACCGGACGTTTCCCGTGATCTCAGACAAGCCCAAGCCCATGAACTATGGCGCCTCACTGTATTCCATCGGAACGCACGTTGCCAAAGACATTGTATTTGGCAGGCTCGGCATTGAAAACCCAGGCCCCGGCTTTTGCCACTTCCCCATGGAGTACGAAGAGGAATATTTTGACCAGGTGACCGCCGAGCACTGTGTCACGAAATACGACAAAACCGGCGTTCCGACGCGCCGATGGGAGCTCAAGCCGGGGAAAAAGCGAAACGAGGCCTGGGACCTGCTGATTGGCAATTACGCCGCCATGAAAATCCTGAATCCAGATTTCCCGGTCCTGAAAGCCAAGTTGCAGGCCGCACTTGAGAAAAAAGAGCCGGAACCCGCCGAAAACAAAGAAAACACCAGCGTGATTCCGCGAAAACCACAACGCCGCAAACGAACCTGGATGAATTCATGGAAGTGAACGAAGAGAAGGCGCTGGACGAAATATTCCAAACGCTTGTGCGTTCAGGTATAATCAGGGAAAATTTCACGGGTTCGGTCACCCTGCACATCAATCAGAAGGAAATCGCATCTTACGATTTATTCCAAAAAAAAAGGAAAAGGCCATGTAAACCAAAACCGCCGACCGATAAGAAGCTGATTTTTTAATATTGTAGGCAACCCGATAACAAGGACGCCGTTTCTGCCCACCCGGGCGGGAGCGGCGTTTTTTTTTGGCCCATGACCGGAATCCCAATCCTCGACAGAGAGCCCACCAAGATCGTTTCAGGCGACACCCTGAAATGGAAACGCTCCTTTTCCGATTACCCCGCCTCCACCTGGACGCTCACCTATGAATTGCGGAGCAAGGATTCCGGCGGATCCATCACACTTACCGCCACGGCCGACGGCGACGATCATTCCGTGACAGTTCCGGCTACCACAACCTCCGGATGGAACGCCGGGGATTACTCCTGGGACGCCTACATGACGAGCGGTTCCGAGCGAAAACGGGTGGATCGCGGAATCATTCAGGTCCTGCGCAATCTCGCAACAGCCGCGGCCACCTTCGACGACCGCAGCTGGGTCAAAATCATCCTCGATGCCCTGGAAGCCGCCCTTCAAGGCCGCGCTTCGGATTTGCAGCTTTCGTACAGCATCAACAATCGATCCATCCAGCACATGAGCTGGGAAGAGCGGATCGCCGCGCACAACCATTTCAAAAACCTCTATGAGTCGGAAAAGGATGCCCTGGAGCTTGAAAAAGGATTGAAGACAGGGAACAAGGTCCGGACCCGCTTCGTTTCATGGCCCTGAAACTCAAAAGAATCATTCAAAAAGGATTTGCCAAAATGGGCTATGCCCCCATTCAAAAAGTGAAAGCGGTTCGGGCCTACGATGCCGGTAAATTGAACGATCTGCTTTCCGACTTCATTGGCCAGATTCTTTCACCGGAAGAAGAACTGAACACGCTGGATCGCATCCGGGGCCGGTCCCGCGAACTTGTTCAGAACAACGACTACGGCAAAAACGTGATGCGGATCGTGAAGCGCAACGTGGTGGGATGGCGTGGAATCCGGTTGCAGATGAAAGCCAGGCGCGACGACGGAACACCGGATGTGCAGGACAACCGGATGATCGAAGAGCTGTTCACACGATGGGGAAGAAAAAACACCGCCACGGTAGACGGCCGTCTTTCCTGGATCGATTGCCAGAACCTGTTCATTGAAACCGTGGCTACTGATGGCGAATGCCTGGTCAGAAAGGTTCCGTTCCCGAACGAGTTTCGATTCTCGCTGCAGTTCATCGATATCGACCAGCTGGACCACAATCACAACACCAACCTTTCAAACGGGAACCGCATCCGGTTCGGGATCGAGTTCGACAAGTGGAACCGGCCCGTTGCCTATCACATCTGGGAGCGCCACCCCCAAAGCACGCGCGACGCGACGCGCAAGAAAATCCGCATTCCCGCCGGGGAAATGATCCACGGATTCATTCCGAGCCGGACCAATCAGCCACGCGGCGTGCCCTGGATGCACACGGCCATGGTTCGGCTGAAAATGCTCGGCGGCTATGAAAATTCGGAAATGGTCGCTTCACGCATCGCGGCCGCAAAGATGGGATTCATCGAACAGGCCCCCGGTTCCAAATACACCGGCGACCGGCAAGACAATGACGGAAACCAGCTGGAGGAAGTCGAGCCGGGCGAATGGAGAGTCTTGAAGGAAGGGCAGAAAGTCCACGCCTTCGATCCCCAGCACCCGAACAACGCATTCGGCCTGTTTGTCAAAGCAATGCTTCGCGGCGCGGCATCCGGCGTCGGGGTTTCGTACAACACCCTGGCGAACGACCTGGAGGGCGTGAATTTTTCCAGCATCCGGGCCGGTAAGCTCGAAGAGCGCGACGACTGGCGGTGCATTCAATTCTGGATGGCCGAGAATTTCAATCAGGAAGTCTATTCCGGCGGCACGATCAATTTTCTCGGCCAGGCTTTGCTCGGCGGACCTCTCAGCAACATCCCTTTTTCCAGGTTCAACAAGTTCGACGCGGCCAGCTGGAAGCCGCGCGGCTGGGCCTGGGTCGATCCCCAGAAAGAAGTCAAAGCCAAAAATGAAGAGATCCAGGGCGGGTTGACCACGCGCACCCGTGTGCTGGCCGACCAGGGCATCGACTTTGAGGAACTGCTGGACGAGATCGTGAAAGAGCGCGAGCTGATGAAGGAAAAAGGAGTGGAATTCCAGTCCGCGAAACCGGCTGCAAACCAGAACAACGAACCCGACGAAGAGGAAGACGATGACGAAGAAAAGGGCGATGAAAAAAAAGAATAAAGCCGAATTCCGGAAACGGGATTGCGACATAAAAGGCAAAAAACAGTTTCGGGATTCCCTCATCAAGCGGGAAGACATTGACGAGGAAAAACGAACTGTCAGTCTTGCGTTTTCATCCGAGGAACCCGTGGAACGATTTTTCCATGTGGAAATTCTCGATCACAGCTCAAAGTCAATCAGGCTTGGCAGGCTGAAAGAAGGAGGGCCGTTACTGGTGGAACACGACCGCCGCGATCATGTGGGCGTGATCGAGTCCATCACCATCGGACATGACCGCATGGGGCGGGCCGTGGTGCGCTTTGGCAAAAGCGCGCGAGCCGAAGAAGTGTTTCAGGATGTCTTGGACGGCATCCGGAAAAAAGTATCCGTTGGATACATGGTGCACGAAGTGATTCTGGAAAAAGAAAAAAAGAACGAACCTTCTGTGTTTCGCATTACCGATTGGGAGCCGTTTGAAATCAGCATGGTTTCCATTCCCGCGGATGCCACCGTGGGTGTCGGCCGTGAAGAAACACCGGAAAACATAATCGAAAGGAGCAAGCCGATGGACGAGGAAGAAAAAAAGAGAATCCAGGCCGAAGAGCGCAAACGGGTCCAGGACGAAGAGCGGAAGAAAAAGGAAGCCGAAGAGGCCAAGCGCAAGGCGGAAGAGGAAAAAGCGAAGATCCGGGAACTCGCCCGAGCCCAGGAAAAGGACCGGATCAAGGAGATCAACGCCATCGGGGAAAAACTCGGCAAGCGCGAAGAAGCGCAGAAAGCCATCGCCGACAGTACGACCCTCGAAGCGTTCCGCGAAAAAATGTTGACCGAGGTGATGAACGCCAAGCCGATCGAAACCGATCCGGAGTTGGGTCTTTCGGAAAAGGAAACTCGGGAATTCTCCTTCCTTCGGGCCGCCCGGTCCGTGATGGAGAAAGGCGACATGCGGGATGCTCCGTTCGAGCAGGAGGTTTCCCAGGCCTGCGAGAAAAAATTCAAATCCAATCGCGGCGGCCCCGGCTTCATGGTTCCGCTGGAAGTCCTGCGCTCTCGGCCCATGATCTCGGATGATTTCATGACACGTTCGCTGGAACAGATCGCCAGGCTCGGCGGCCGGCGCGATCTGACCACCGACATCGCCACTGCGGGCGGCTACCTGGTCGGCCTGCAGAACATGTCTTTCGTGGAGCTGCTGCGCAATTCCATGATGGTCGCCAGGATGGGCGCTTTCCAGATGGACGGCCTGCAGGGCGATGTGGCGATTCCCAAGCACACCGGCGCGGCCACCGGGTACTGGCTGAACGAGGGCGAAGCGCCGACCGAAAGCCAGCAGGTCCTGGGGCAGATCGGAATGACGCCGCACACCGTGGGCGCGTACACCGACATTTCCCGCAGGCTCATCTCGCAGTCGAGCCTCGATGTCGAGGCGTTTGTCCGAATGGATCTCGCAACCGTCCTGGCGCTCATGATCGATCTGGCCGCTCTGACCGGTGCCGGTGCCAACGGCGAACCGCGCGGCATCGTCAACATCACCGGCATCGGTTCGGTGGTCGGCGGCACGGACGGCGCGGCCCCCACCTGGGCGCACGTGGTCGATCTGGAAACCCAAGCCGCCAACGCCAACGCACTGCTCGGAACCCTGGGCTATTTGACCAGCTCCAAGATCGTCGGCAAGCTCAAGACCACCCAGAAAGGCACCAACCTGCCGTTCATCATCGACGAGCGCAACATGCAGGACGGCTTTGTCACCATGAACGGATACCGGGTGGGCGTGTCCAACCAGATCCCGACCAACATTGCCAAGGGAAGCGGGACGAACCTGTCCTACATCCTGTTTGGTAACTGGGCGGATCTGATCATCGGTTACTGGGGCGTCCTGGATGTCCTGGTCGATCCGTACACGGGCAGCAACACCGGCACCATCCGGATCGTGAATTTCCGCGACGTGGACACCGTGCTCCGGCGCGCGGCTTCGATGTCGGCCATGCTCGACGCGGACCCGGCGTAATCGGAAGCCCTTGAACTGAACTGAAAACAAAAACCCGGTAACCAGGAGAAAAACCATGCACCTGATCATCACAGCCAACACCTTCGTGTCCGGCAGGCCATTGATGGCCGGACCGGAGCCGGTTGAGGTTTCCGACAGCGACGGCCGGACGCTCATCCACAACCAGAAGGCGCGCGCCTGCACCGAAGCGGAAATGGCTCCGATCCTGAAAAAGATCGAGGAAGAAAAAGCCGCTCTGGCCAGGAAACGCGAAGCCGAACGCCCTGCAAAAGAAAAGGCCGAGGCCGAAGCCAAAAAACAGCGCGAGCAGCAGGCCAAACAGGAAGAAGAAGAGGGCAAGAAAAACAAAAAATAAATTCAGTGGATCTCAGTTCATTCCCTGAATTCTCATAGAAAGGAAAAACTCCATGTTTCCAGCAAAGGATCTTTTGACCAGCCTGTCGTTCGAAAAGGCACTGGACGGAAGGGTTGTGACCAGCGATGAAACCGGCTTTGGTCATGACATGAAGGATTTCAACAGCATCCTTTTCAACTGCAACCTGGGTTTGAGCGGTGATACGCTGTCAGGTTCCGTGAAAATGGAATTCTACATGCAGCACTCGGATGACAATTCGACTTTCGTCAACGTCCCTGACGCGGAAGTCCGAGACGCCGTTACCGGAGCCCAGGTGGGCACGTTCTACGTCATGGACGATGCCACCAAGGACCAGACCGTTGTCCAGGGCCAGTACCGCGGGAAAAAGCGGTACGTGCGCGTCCGGATCAACGTCATCGGAACGCACACGAACGGGACCCCGCTCGCCGTCACGGCAGTCAAAGGCGGAAAAACCGAGCTGCCCGTTTAAGTTTTCACTGAATTGAAACCAGGCCTGCCACCGATTAAGGTGGCGGGCCATTTCACCAAAATCTAATGAAAAAAATATTCTCATTCATTCTGCTTTCAATCCTCCTGCTACCGTCCATAGGCTTTGCCCAAACCCTTGAGATCGCCAAAAAATGGGATGCCGTCGCCACGGCCGCCAATGCGGACTGGTTCGCCTCGGATCTGGACAAATCGACATCGGCCGAAAGAAAGGCCGGCGGTGTCTTTCTGCACACCGAGTTTCCGGTAAAGCACACGCTCCAGATCGAGTGCCCCAGCTCCACCGTGGTCAAGGTGGTGCAGACCTTCAATGCTGTGCAGAAAACAGTCTACCTGAACCGCGGCAAAAAGATCCGTGCCGGCGAGAAGATCATCGACCACCTGGTCGTGCACACAGGCATGACCTACAACATCCAGCACGAGCACTCCACCACGTTGAACTGTTCCGCGATCGTGACGGAATCCTACAATGTGGACATCGCCAGTTCTCAGCCTCCGGAGATCGGCTTTGGAGAGACGACGGAGCCCGACTGCCCGGACGATGGCGTGACCGATGCCTATCAATGCTGGCACGACGCGATCACCGAGCTGGAAGACAGCGGGATTTCGGGAAGGATCCATTGCAAGGACGGCCGTTACCGGATCACCGACACCCTGGATTTCAAATGGGCCTCGCAGAATCCGCCGTTTTCGTTCGGCTCCAACCGGCCGGGCTCCACCAACACCGGCGGGACCGGTGGCTGTCAGTTCATCGCCGACCTGGATGATGCGGACAAGCCGCTGTTCCGCTTGCGCGGCCTGAAATTTCCGCATTTCCATGACATCTCGATCACCGCATCCTCGGCCCTGGGTGCGGTGTTTCAGCTGGAAACTCTGGACGGCCACACCACGCGTTACGGAACCTTAAAGCGAATCCGCGCCGACTGCACCAGCAACGGGTGGTGCAAGTACGGCATGCGCCTGGTGGACGGCGATTCCGTGGGCGCGACTCTCACGCCGGCCGGGGACGGACCGGACGGCAACAACGATTTCCACCATTGCGAAGATTGCGAATTCATCAATTACACGCTGGCGGGGGTGTCGCAGGAGCACAGCCAGGCGAAAAACAATTTGTACGAAAATCTGCGCGTCGTCGGAGATGAATCCACATTTCTTGCGTTCGATTGGGCGACCGGGGATGACCGCGCCGATGGCCCCTATGGGGTCACCACCGCGCTGGGGACCGGCGGCGGCCAGGCCGGAAACGGCGGCTCCTTCAAGATCGAAAACTGCGAAGCGCAGAACAACGTATCCGATTTCTATGTAAAAAATCCGGCGGACACGATCTACATTCAGTCCTGCCTGTCTGAGGGAACCGGCCGCCTGGGAATGTTCGGGGCCGACGGCGAATCGAGCGTGAATTTCCCGGTCAATATCATTGACCACCGCTTCCACATGGACGCCGACAACCCGCCGACCGACAACCGCATCCTGGAATTCGGCTGGCGCGGACCGTTCAACATCTTCGGCAGCACCCTCAAATCCAACACGTCGAACCACCTTCAAGTCTACGCCGCAACCCAGGACGCCGTGATAAATGCCAAAGGCAACACCATCGCCAAGACCGGCGCCACGTTCGCGGGGACCTTCACCGGCGATTCCCGGCACATCCACGCCCTGGAAAACGTATACGGGACCGCGGGCACGGCGAACCTCGACACAACCGACTGGAAAGGCGAAATCTTTTACCTGAAAAAATCCCGCGTGAACGTCGATGTGTCCACCGCCGCGGCATCCTTCATCGTGATCGACGACATCCCCAGCCAGTCCCACATTTTCGGCGCGGCCATCCGGGCAAACACGGCAATAACGGGTGCCAGCGGTGCGGACCGTTTCGGCCTGGCTCACGATGACTGCACCGATCCAGACGAGCTGACCGAAACCACGGGGCTCACCAAGAATTCAAAAGGCCGGAAGATGAATAACTTTTTTACGGGGAACACGCGGGACATCGTTCTTTGCGCGATGACCGATGCGTCCACCGCAGGCGGGACCATCGGCGGCGCGAGTGAAAGCATTGAAGTTGAGCTGCACTATTTTGTGACCACCGACTTGAGAGACGCGCCTTAATTTCAACCTGGTTTCACGCGGAAACGGAAGGGGGAAACGTGGCGGAGGAACAGCAGGAAAAGGAAAAATGCGGGCCGGTGCAGGGTGCCATCAAGAGGCACTGGGGCAAAGGCACAAGCGGCATCTCCGTTGTGGCCGTGATTGGATGGCTTGTGACAGGTTTCGGGGACTTGCAAAAGACCGTGGCCGAAAATCACAAGGAGACCCTGCGCGAGTTTCGCAAGCTGGATAAAACCGTTTCGGACACGGCGGGCGAGTACATCCGGCAGCTGGCGGAAGCCGGGATTCAGATTGAAGTGAACAAGAACAGCATCGCGGATCTGCAATCCAAGTTCGATGCGCATATCAGCAAAGCCGGTCACCCTGTGATGGAAGAGCGGGTTAAAAAATTGGAAAGGCACCATTGATGCCCTTCACGGAAGATTTCACCGTTTTCACGAACGAGAACGATTTCGGCACCACGGCCACGATCACAATCATGAGTGTGCCCACGGCCGTCAAGGGGATCTTCGACAACGAATCCGTCCCGGTCGATCTCGGCGGCGAAGTTCCGGCCATCCAAAAACAGCCGGAGTTCGGTTGCCCTCTGGCCGATGTCGCCGGAGCCGTCGAGGGCGACCTGGTGGTGATCAATTCCATGAATTACCGCATCAAATCAAAAATCGAGGACGACGGCACCGGCTGGGCCACCCTGCGCCTCAAGAAAGTGTGAACCATGCCCGACCACGCACGAAAGCAGATCCGCGACGCGATTGAAACCGCCGTCACCGGCCTGACCACCACGGGGTCGAATGTGTTCCAAAACCGGGTTTTCCAGATTGATGATTCGATGCTTCCCGGCCTGTTCATCTACACCGAAGATGATCCGGGCGAGAGGATTTCAAGCACGGGCGGTGTTCTGAAAGTCGAGCGCACCCCCACCTTTTCCATCGAGGCGGTGGTGATCGAATCGGGCGCGGACTCGGCCGAGGAAACCCTGGACACGATCTGCAACGAGGTGCAGAAGGCCCTGGAAGCCGACACCGCAATGGGCGGGCTGACCAAGGATCTCAGGCTGGAAACCACAGAGTTCAACCGATCGGGGGAGGGCGAGCAGACGGCCGTCTCCGCCATCATGAAATGGATCGCAATGTACCACGTGAACGAAGGCGCACCGGACGTGATCGTGGCTTAAAACAAGGAGAAATCAAACATGGCAAACCATAAAGGAAGTGAGGGCGTCGTTCAAGTCGGCTCCAACGATATTGCAGAAATCAGAGGCTGGAGCCTGAATGAATCAGCGGGAACTATGGATGATTCTAACTTGAACGATGAATGGGAAACACACAAGGCGGCCAGAAAGGCATGGGATGGTCAGTTCGATGCCTTCTGGGATGAAACCGACACCAACGGTCAGCAGGCCATGACCATCGGTGCCGAGGTCACACTGAACCTGCGGCCGGAGGGAGCGGTGGCGACCGGCAAAACATTTTTCACCGGTTCCGCGATCATCACAGGGAAATCGAAATCAGCTCAAATCGATGGAATTGTCGAGCAGAGTTTCACGTTCAAAGGAAATGGTGCGCTGACCGAATCCACCGATCCGTAAGTTGTCCGGTTTTCGGATAACTGGCGGTTGTCTGGATTCCATACAACTGAGCAAATCAAATATTGGAGAATTTATTTATGACGAATGAACAAAACGTGAGGCAAGTATCCCCGGCTTTGCAGGCCGCAATCGATCACATGGAAAGTCAGGAAAGAACCGTCATCGATGTGCCCGAATGGGGATTTCAAATTTACTGCCCCCCTCTGACCATGAAGGACAAGCAACTTCTCGATAAAAGATCGAAAGGCGATGCCTACGAAATGGCGGTGTACGCGTTGATCCTGAAAGCCGAGAATGAGCAGAGGGAAAAGCTGTTCACACTCAATGACAAAAATTCGCTGATGACCAGTATTTCCGGGTCCGTCGTCGAGCGAATCTTTGTGCAGATGATGGGCGCGGAAACCCAGGAACAAATCGAAAAAAACTCCTGACGGATACGGACCGTTTCTGGAAATTCTTCATTGCCGACCAGCTGAACAAGACGATTTCCGAAGTTGAGGAAATGACCGTATCCGAATTTCAAACCTGGATCGTTTTCTATAAGCAAAAATACCCCGATGGCGAGCAAAGCGGCAAAATTTGATGTAAGGGCAAAGGACAAAACGAAGGCGGCGTTTCAATCTGTCAAGGCAGGTCTGGACAGGATGAAGCAGGCGGCCAACCGCGTGTCCAGCGCCACCAAGGTGATGGGCACGGTCATATCCGCGTCGCTCGGATTGGCCACGCGAAAAATCGTTGAATCCGCCGACCAAATCAATCAGTTCTCCATCCGGCTCGGGGTCTCAAGGGAAGAGCTTTCGAAATACCAGCTTGTCGCTGCCAGGGCGAACGTGGCTTTCAACGAGGTATTGATTGCGCTCCAGAGAATGACACGCCGTGTTTCCGAAGCCTCTACTGGTTTTGGTGAAGCAAAAGGAGCTTTAAAAGAATTGAGATTGGATGCGGTGGAGTTGACCAAACTCAGTCCAGACCAACAGTTTGAAGCGATCGCCGAACAACTATCAAAAATTCCAAGCCAGGCGGACAAGGTTCGGCTGGCATTCAAGCTCTTCGACTCGGGCGGCGTGGCTCTTCTGCAGACGATGGAGAACGGCGCGGAAGGAATCCGAAAGACCAAAAAGGAAGCCGAAGGATTCGGGTTGGTGCTCACCAAGCAGGAATCCACCGTTTTGACCCGGCTTCGCAAAACCTGGGTGGATTTAGCCGCTCAATTTTTGGGTCTCGCAAAAGACATCGTGGTGACCATCGCCCCGGCGTTTGAGCTGATCGCAAAAGTGCTTTCATCGATCATCAAAAAATTTCGCCAGGCGGTTGCAGCCATCAAGAAATTTAAAGACTTCATGTTGGGCACGGCTGAAGCCGGGGAAAAACTCGCTGAAACCGGGAAGAAAGTTTCCTTCTCCATGGAAAAAGTGGTCAAAGGATTCCCGGCTTCCAAGATGATCGACGACATCCTGTTGTGGGACATCGGCCTTGCTCAGGTCAACGAGCGGTTTGCAGAGATGGGGAGCAACAAGCGCCTCGGCGAGCTCAAGGCCGTTTTCGAGGAAATGGAGATCCAGGCGAACAACGTCCGCCAGGTCTGGGAGAGCGTCGCATCCGGAACCAAGCAGGCCATGAAGGGAATCATTGATGGGACAAAGGGACCGCTGGAAGCTCTGCGCGACCTGACCAAGAGCGTAGTCAATGACATTTTAAATCAGATGTTAAAAATCGTTCTTTTTGGGGGTTCTGGAACTCTTGGTGGCGGGCCGAATGGCTCTACGGGTGGAATTTTTGGGGCGCTGCTAAATGCAGTTCCCGCATCTCTTAGATTTGCCCAAGGTGGCTCATTCACAGTCGGCGGATCAGGTGGAACCGACAGCCAGTTTGTGGGATTCCGTGCAACGCCAGGGGAAAGAGTATCAGTCACGCGACCAGGTCAAAGCGGCATCAATGTGAACATCATCAACAACGCTGGCGTTCAGGTTCAGACCAGCAGTTCCCGGAATGGAAACGGGCAGCAGGATTTGACCATCCAGCTCGACCGTATCAACGCGCAGAATATCCGCAACGGCGGCGCGACGCTGCAAGCCATTCAGGACATGCTCGGCGGCCGCCTGCAAACCGTGGCGAGGTGATCCATGCCCAGCTGGCCAGGAACGCTTCCGCAAAATTTCCAGGTACAGGGATTTTCCGAGCAGGAACCCGATCTTCTCCTGCGCTCCGAGATGGACGCGGGACCCGCGAAATTGCGCCGCCGGTTCACGGCTGGCGTCAGGCCGGTCACCACCACGCTGATCCTCACACAGACCCAGAAAGCCACACTCAGCACGTTCTTTGGGACCACGCTTTCCGGAGGTGCGCTGTCTTTTGACTGGGTGCTGCCGAACACGGCCACCACGGCCACCTACCGTTTTACCGGTCCTCCCGTGTATCAGGCTTTGGGGAACAACCTTTTTAGCGCGCAACTGAATCTGGAAGTCCTGCCATGAGCCGTTCCGTTTCCGACACCTTCAAAATCGCGGTCAATGCGCCGCAGACCGGGGAATGCCCGATTCTGCTGGTCACCATCGACCATGCGGATCTCACCAGCCCGATCCGGGTTTCCAGCGACGGCGTGGACACGGTGAGCCGCACCAATACGTTCACCGCCTGCCCGTTCCGGCTTGCCCTGCCTTCGGATTCGGACGAACGGCCGCCGCGTGCGGCTCTCGAAGTGGACAACGTGGACCGGGCCCAGGTGCAGGCGATCCGCTCCATCACCGGCGCGCCCACGGTGTTGATGGAAATCGTTCTCGCTTCCGATCCGGACACGGTCGAGGCCTCATTCCCGGATTTTGAATTGAAACGCGCCGATTACGACCGCCTGGCCGTTTCCGGTGAACTGAGCCTGGAAAATTTTCTTGGCGAACCCTATCCGGCGGCGAAGTTCACACCGGCCGACTTCCCGGGGGTTTTCTGATGCTGGATGTTTCACGTTACATCGGCATTCCATTTGTGGAGCGAGGCCGCACGATGGACGGGGCCGACTGCTGGGGCCTGGTGCGGTTGATCCTGATGAATGAATTCGGGATCGATGCGCCGTCCCTGGACGCGATCGAAGCGCCGTTCGACTACAAGGCTATCGGGGAGATCGCGCGCGCAGAAACCGTCAACTGGATCGAGGTTGACGAACCGCAGGCGGGAGATTTGATTCTGTTCCGGGTCTGCGGCCAGCCGGTGCACGTGGGACTGGTGGTCGATCCGGGATGGATGGTCCATACGGACCGGAATATCCAGTCCTGCATCGAGCGGTACGATGGAGTGAAATTCCGAAAACGCATCATGGGAATTTTTCGACACGAATCATTATGCACGAAAATTGCACCGAAATAGAACAGAAGGCCGTCACGGTCCGGGCCTGCCCGCATCCGTTCAAGACGCAGCGCGTCGATCTGAGCATGCCGGAGGGAATGACCCTGCAGGAGATGGTGCACGCCGCCTGTCTGCACCCCGTTCTTTCGCAGAGCTGCGTTGTTTTCGTCGATGACCTCAAGATCGAGCGTCACCTGTGGCCGTGCGTGCGGCCCAAATCCACGGCCACGGTGTACATCCGCGTGGTGCCCATGGACAACGGTCAGGGCGGTACCGATCCGTTGCGGACGGTTTTGCAAATCGCGGTTCTGGCCGCGGCGATTGCGGCACCCCCGCTTCTTGGGCTCCAGGCTGGGAGTCTTGGAGCGGCCGCTGTCAGTGCGGGAATTGCGGTTGGCGGTTCGTTCGCGGTCAACGCCATCGCGCCGGTGCCGCAGCCGAAGCTGAAAGAGACCGACCGCGACAGCCCGACGTTCGCCATCCAGGGGGCGCGCAACACGCTCAACCCGTTCGGCATCGTGCCCCGCGTTCTGGGCAAGCACCGCATGTTCCCGCCTTTGGGCGCCAGGACGTTCACGGAGATCGTCGGCGACGACCAATACCTGCGCATGCTGGTGATTTGGGGATTCGGACCCGTGTCCATTTCCAATCTCAAAATCGGGGAAACGCCGCTCACCGATTTCACGGACGTGGAAACGCAGACCCGGCAGGGGTTCCCGTCCGACACGCCGCTGACCCTGTTTTCGGACGATATCCAGGAAACCGCGCTCAGCATCGAGTTGAAACAGGTGAACAGCTGGAGCCAGCGCACCACCGATCCGGAAATCGACCAGATCAGCATCGATCTGACGTTTCCCAACGGCATCGTCGCCATCGACGGCCAGAGCGGCGAGAAAAAGCCGATCACCCTGGAAGCCGAAGTGGAATACAAGCTCACCACGGCGGGCAGCTGGACCAGCGCCGGGTCGATCATCGTGCGGGATTCCAGGGCGGTCACCATCCGCCGCGGCCTCAAGTGGGACGTGACCAACGGCCAGTACGACGTGCGCATTCGGCGCGTGACCGCGGACACACCGGATCCAAACCCTTCTGGGGACACGGTGCTCGATGCGATTTTCTGGACGGCGCTGCGTTCCATCAAGAGCGGCGATCCGGTGAAGCTCACGGGCCTCGCAAAAACCGCCCTGCGCATCAAGGCCACCGGCCAGCTCAACGGCGTGGTGGACACCCTGAACGGGGAAGTGCAGTCCCTGCACACATCCTGGAACGGCGCAACCTGGGTGGCCGACCAGCCGACCAGCAATCCGGCGGATCTGTTCCGCTCCGTGCTGCAGGATGCCGGCAATGCCAAGGCGGTGGCCGATTCGAGAGTCGATCTGACCAACCTGCAGGACTGGCACCTGGAGAATTCCACCAATGGGCGCGAGTTCAACATGGTGATCGATTTCGACGCCTCCGTGAACGAGGTGCTGGACATGGTCGCCGCCGCCGGCCGTGCCGCCAAATCCGTGCGGGACGGCAAATGGGGCGTGGTCATGGACCGGGCCCAGAGCACGCCGATCCAGCACGTCACGCCGCGCAATTCCTGGGGGTTCACCGGGAACAAGGTCTTCCTCGATCCGATCCATGCGCTGCGCGTCCGGTTCATCAACCTGGAAAAGGGCTGGCAGCAGGATGAACGGATCGTCTATGACGACGGGTTTGACGAGAACAACGCCACCAAGTTTGAAGGGTTCGAGCTGCCCGGCGTCACCGATCCGGAACAGGCCTGGAAGGACGCGCGCTACCGCATCGCCACCGCCAGGCTGCGGCCGGAAACCTACACGTTCTTTCAGGACATCGAGAACATCGTCTACACGCGCGGCGATTTGATCCGCGCCACGCACGATGTGCCGCTATGGGGCGTCGGGGCAGGGCGCGTGAAATCGGTTCAGACTTCCGGTTCGGACACCACAGGTGTCACGGTGGACGAACTGCTCATCATGGAGATGGGGAAATCCTATTCCCTGCGCTTCCGCAAAAAGGACGGCGACACCCTGCTGGTCGCGGTCAACACGGTTCCCGGCGAAACGGACACCTTCGTGTTCACCACGCCGGTCACCCCCGGCAACCCGGTTCCGGAGGTGGACGATCTCAGCATGTTCGGCGAAACCGGTTCCGAAAGCGTGGAGCTGGTGGTCCGCAGCATCGAACCGGGACCCAACATGACCGCGAAGATCACCTGCGTCGATGCGGCGCCGGCCGTGCACACCGCCGAATCGGGAACCATCCCGCCGTTCGACAGCCAGATCACCACGCCGGTGGATCTGGACCTTCCCTTCGTTACGGCGATCCGGTCCGATGAAACGGTGTTGATCCTGTCTCCGGGAGGCGAATTCATTGCCCGAATTCTGATCACCCTGGGTCTTGTGCAGAACCGCGACAGCTCGGTGATCAACGTGGAAACCCAGTTCCGGCCCACCGGCGAGGACGGGGCCTGGGAGCAGCACTTCTCCCCGAAAGACGCGGACCGCATCTCATTGACCGATGTGGATGTCGGCAAGGAATACGACATCCGTATCCGGTTCAACACCGAAGAAAAAGCGGGAGACTGGACAGCCACCTTCACGCACACCGTAATCGGAACCAGCACGCCGCCACCCGATGTTGAGGCGCTGTTTCTGGAAGGGAATTACCTGCGCTGGGATTACCCGAATCCGCCTGTGGATTTTAAAGGCGGGGGCTTCCAGGTGCGGTACAACGACGGCGCGGACCGCAATTGGGACATCGGCACGCAGCTTCACAAAGGATTCATCCCGGAAACCGAGTTCAATCTTTCGGGTGTGCCGCGAGGAACCAAAACCATCATGGTCGCCGCGTTCGACAAGCCGGGGAACCGATCGACGAACGTCACGTCCATCATTCGGGACCTGGGCGATCAGATCATCGACAACATTGTGGAGCAGGTCGATCTGGATGCGTTCGGATATCCAGGCACGATCACGGATGGAACCGTTTCTGGAAGCGATCTTGAGGCGGACAGCGATGGCGTGGGCGATGCCTCCGGGTTCTGGACCGACGATGCCGATCCGTTCTGGCCGCCGGACACGGACCCGTTCTGGACCGACAATTACAAAAAAATGATCTACGAACCGGAAGTCACGCCGGCCGCCGAGTTTCTGGATGCCGTGCTCAAGCTGGCCCTTTCAGTGACAGCTGAAAGCTGGAGCCTGGAATACCGGCAGGACAGCCAGAATCCTTTCTGGGAAAACGATTCCAATGCTTTCTGGACCGGCGATTCCAATGCTTTCTGGCAAGGCGGCTTCACGTCCTACAAGCCGTGGCCTGGCCAGCTGGAACGTATCCTGAAAAAGAAATACGGCTTCCGCGTCACGACCATCGGCGGGACCATCAGGGGTGTGATCTCAAATTTCGATCTGATCTTCGACGTGCCCGACCAGGTGGAACGCATCGACGATTTTGTGGTCGCGGCCGCAGGTGCCCGGCTTCCCATTACAAAAAGTTTCCGTTCAATCAAAAATGTAAATCTTACCCTGCACGACGGGTCTGCCGTTTCTGTTAAAATTCTCGATAAGGATGAATTGCTCGGCCCCAATGTCCGCGCCTTCGATTCCGGAGGCTCCGGGATTCAGGCCACCGTCGATGCCACCATTCAGGGAGTGAAAGGGTTATGAACATTGTTCAATGGCTTTCCGCGTTCGGGACATCGTTCCCGGCCGCCAATGAGATCAGCAACGTGGCCGACGAGGGTGAGGCAAAGACTTCACTGGAAAATCTGGTTGCCGCGAGCAAAGAGCTTCCCGGCGGCAGCGCCGAATCCGAACTTACAATTGCGTCCGGCTCAGTAACGCCGACATCCGGCGCGCACTCGATCGACACCGAATCCGATGCCTCTGCGGATGACCTCACGAATATCGCCACCACGAATCATCCCGACGGGCGTCTGCTTCTGATCCACGCCGAAAACGCGGCGAGGGTCGTCACGGTCAAGCACAACGCCGGAGGGGCCGGTCAAATCGCCCTGGCGGGCGGCGCCGATGTTTCTCTCGATTCGACGGACAAATGGATTCTTCTTAAAAGAACCGGCGCTGATTGGGAAGAAGTCGCTTTGAAACCCACAGGCAGCATTGTCCAGTCTGTAAGAACAACGGATACAACTCATCAGACAGGAACCGGAACCATCCCACTTGATAATACAAAGCCTCAAAACACCGAAGGCGATCAGATATTATCCAGGACCATAACTCCCAAAAGCCCTTCAAATAAGTTGCGTGTCAATATTTCCGTATGCGCGAACCACAGCGCCGCAAATCACGTAATCATTCTCGCGCTATTTAAAGACAGCGATGCTGACTGCATAGCAGCACAACCTTTTTTCACAGCTTCAGCAAACGGCCCAACACCCCATTCCTTTTCCTTTGAAATGGATGCGGGAACGTTATCGCAGATCACTTTTAAAGTCCGTATTGGTGGGGATGTTGCTGGAACTTGGGCGATAAATGGAAATAGTTCTACAGGTTGGTTCAACGGGACAATTCCCTCTTCTATAACAATCGATGAGATCGCAGCATGACCATATTTCCTGCAAAAGATGCCATGCGTAATGTCGCCAATCAGGGCGACATGAAGGACGATTTGGAGAACATGCTCGCCGCTGCCAAGGAACTCCCTGGCGGCAGTGCCGAATCCGAGCTGACCATCGCGTCCGGATCGGTGACACCCACGGCTTCGACCCATTCCATCGACACCGAGGCGGACGCGTCCGCCGACGACCTGACGCACATCGACCAGACCAATCATCCCGACGGAAGGATCATCCTGATCCATTCCGAGAACGCCTCCAGGGTGGTGACGGTCAAGCACGATGTCGCCGGCAACGGGAAAATTCTCCTTGTCGATGACCTGGATCTCATTCTCGATGATCCGGAAGACTACTTGATCCTTCAGAGAGTCGGGACGACATGGCAGGAGCTGGTTCGATCGCACACGAAGTCGCAGTTCTGCGTTCAGCACCACACCGAATCATCCGTCACTTTTCTAAGCGGATCAACAAATGTCCCGTTCGACGACACCAAGCCCCAGAGCAGCGAGGGGGACCAGATCATGAGCTTTTCGTTCACCCCGAAAAAGGCATCGCATGAGCTTTTGCTGATCGGACAGTTCAATGCGTCGATAAACCCGGTGGGGGGCGAAGAAATCATCATCTCACTGTATAAAGATTCCGACGCGAATCCTCTGACCTCGGTCGCGGAATTCGGCCAGCAGAACAAGATCAAGCCGATACCGCTTCAATACAGTTTTTCTCCAGGCTCTACATCTCCGATCACTTTCAAGGTGCGCATCGGTGGACCGACGGGCGACTGGAACATCAACGGTGTGAACGGGGCTAGAAAACTGGGCGGGACCCTGCAATCCGTGATGACGGTCCTGGAGTTCAAGGCATGACAACCTTTCCCGCTTTGAATGCGATCCGAAACGCCGCGAGTTCAGGAGCGCAGAAAACCAATGTGGAAAACATGCTCGCAGCACTGAAAGAGCTTCCCGGAGCGCGGGACGCTTCGATCCTTGAAATCTCTTCGGGAGTGGTCACGCCGACAGGTTTTAGTCACAGAATTCTGGGGGAAAATCAGGCTTTCGAGGACGATCTCAACCGGATCGCAGTGGACAATCACCCGGAAGGAAGGCTGCTTTTGATTCGCAATGCGACCACCTTGAGCAATGTAACGGTTAAACACAATTCAGGGGGTATTGGAGAAATTCTTCTCAGGTCCGGTCAGGATTTTCGACTCGATTTTGATGAGATCAATTTGCTTCTGATTCGCAGAGGCAATGCCTGGGAAGAGGTCATGAAGTGGCCCTTGAAAGGCAGGGTTTTGGAACATGAATCGGAAGTTGAAAATTTTCACCGAAGCAATGATGGCTTCTTCCCGATCCCCTTTGACGACACGATCCCTCTTTGGAGCGAAGGGACCACAACCTTTGTCACCCTGTTCTATTCCAACATTAAAAGCCAGGACAACCACTTCTTGTTCACGGCCAACTTGAGCTGTTCGCACCAGGTGGTGGGTGGGTCCGAAATCACCGTCACGATTGTCGATGGAACCAATACGGTCATCGCGGCGGCATCCAAGTGGGCAGAACAAAACCAAATCACAACCATCTCCTTGAGGGCCGTGGTGTCACCGGCAAACCGGGAATTCGGGTTGTATTTCGCGCACGCGGGATCGGCGACACAAGCCCAATTCGACGTGAACGGATTGAACGATGCCAGGAAGCTGGGCGGGATCATGAACAGCGTCGCCGCTGTTTTGGAAATCGAGAAATAGATTGTAACCTTGTTTCATGTGAAACGTAACTATCGGTATTTCAATGAGTTAAGGCAATGCTTGAGGTTTTCTTAAAGTTGGTTGTCAGGGAATTTGGTTTAAAAAATAGATTGTAAATTTCAGGCGCAGTCTGGATTTCCGGAAGCCCATTTGAGCCATCTTTTTCTATGTTCAGGTCCGCCGTCCGCAAGTAAATGAGATTCATGCCAACGAGCTATTCCCGCCCGAACTTTTGTTAAATTCTCTCCAGCTGAATTTATCCGAACAGTTCCTAAAAATGTTTGAGGTCCGAAATAATTATTTATCGTCGTATTAAATTCACCTTCTTTGATGTCCGAATAAAGATCACTTTCAACTGTCCAGCCGGTCGGACTTAAGCATTTATTGAAACCTGATTTTAAATCTCGATAAACTTTTTGATAATTCGATTGAATGATTTTTTCCTCCCAAATCAATTCCTCTTTTTTGAATTGCCCCGGCGGAGTTGATGCACACCCGTTCAAAAGCAGGAAAAGAAGAATTCCGACAATTCCCAAAATGATGAACCAGCCGAAAAATCCAGATCCGTCTCTTTCTCTGTCGTAATCCGCGTAGTCTGAATCAGGTTTTTCTGTTGGTTGATCAGACTTAAAATCGATGTCAAAAAAGATGGGATTGAAGAATTTCTCAAAGCTGGTGTTTGATTTGAAATTATTGTTATATTCTTTTTCATGCGATTTGATATCTGAGATGAATTCTTTTTTGACATCTAAAATTTCTTCCCGAGTCCAGTATTTTAATCTTTTCAAATCTCCTTTTGATGGGGTTTTCCCGAGGGATCTCAATTCGCTTTTGTAGTCATTCCTGATGTCCTTCAATCGATCTTTTAAATCCTCTTCGATGGATAACAATTCTTCAAAAAATTCATGCTTGTGTTCATCCGTCTGCTTTTTCTCGAAGAGTTTTTTCGCTTCTGCAGAGTATCGATCCCATTCCTTTGCGTGTTTTTCCCTTGGGTCGTGGTGGCTTTCAGGTTCACCCCAAATATCTTTTAGCCATTTGACGTCGGTTTTATTGAGGGTGTCCAATTCCTCATAACCGATTTTCTTGTAATCGTAATCCAGATTTTTATACATCCTGGCTTTGTGTGCGATGTCGGCCTGAATAGGGCCAATATCGTAGTCGTCTTCCTCTGACCACTGGCACACAACATGCTCATAAATGCAAATCGAATACAGCTGTTTCAATTCCCGATCGTAAGATTGTTTTGATTTCCTGAGAGATCGGATTTTTTTTCTAATGGCGACTTGCATTGCATTGAAAGCCGAATATTCGGGGAAGAATTTAGGGCAGAGCTTTATGATGCCGTCAAAATCATCCGACTTTTTCAGGCGCTCCAATTCAGAAAAAAACTTTTCCGAATTCATTGCGACCTCATGAAATGTTTGTGGGTATTCGCCATCCCTATACCACAGTTCGAATCTCCGAAGCAATTCAGAATTTTCCTACAAAATTGTTGGCAGTTTTAACGGTATAAATTACCGTTAAAATTTTTTTATATCCGGTCCGTTCATTTGAAAATTTTTGCCGCAGCGCAGGCAGACAATTTTTGAATTGCCGCTGCCCTCTTTTTCCTCTTCCTCTTTTTTTTTGCGGTCCGGTGGGATCAGGACGCCCCGCCAGACCCTTGGGCTTTTCCCAATGCTTTGCCTTCAACGGAAAGTAGAGATTCTAATTTTTGCAGCTTTTCAATAATCTCGTTGTTTTGATTTTTGATATCGCTGTTCTGCTGCTTCAACGCTCCGATCTCTTTGTAAATTTCACGAAGTTCCGTTGACATTTGGTTGCCTCCGTAAGTTTCAGATTCCTCTTTGATCAGGTATTGAGCTTCTACGGATTCTTGCCAACCTTCTTCAATCTGCGATTTTTTCACTCCAAATTTTTTGTATCTTTGCGCTAATTCCTCAAACCAATTCAGGGGAATTTTCCTTAACCGTTTTTGCTTAGTAACTGAAGAGCGCCCCACACCTACACAATCTCCAAGTAGCTTTTGGGTGAACTTTATTTCCCTACCTTGCAGTAAAGGCTCATATTTTTTGACCAGCCGACACATCCCTTCCCAGACGGCATCGAATTCATAGGTTTCAGTGTCAAAATCCTTCGCCATAAGGATAAATATTTCAGATTCTTAAAAAGAACGTTGAAAATAAGTAAACAAAAATGTTGACTATGTTTACTTGGGTTTTTATATTCTCGCCATATCGACACACCGAAACGAGGCGCACCGATGGCGCAGAGATCCGAAAAATGGGAACGGTCGCGATTATACGCTTTTGAATTTTCACATTCAAGCGAGTTCGAGGGCCGGATTCCCACAGCGCCGATTTTAAAACGAAGTGCATGAATCGGGAGGGCAGGGAAATGGAAACTATGAAAATGATGCTCGATCCAGAAACAGACGAAGAGACGGAAGTTCCCGCTAAGTTTGAAGTCTGCGACCGATGCGAAGGCAGGGGAAAGCACACAAATCCGAGCATCGACGGGAACGGAATTCCCGCAGAGGATTTTCACGAGGACCCCGATTTTATGGAGGACTACCTTTCAGGCGTGTATGACGTTGCCTGCTATGAATGCAAAGGGCAACGAGTCGTAAAAGTTCCCGATTATTCACGCATGGACCCAGGTTTGGAAAAGTGCGTGAAAAGGGCAGAACAGCAGGCCGCGGAGTATCGGCGCGAACTGGCTCACGAAGCCAGAATGCGTGAAATGGGAATTCAATTTTGATCGATGACCCAACAGGGGGGATTCGAACGAGTCCCTCCGATTGGTTTATTGAGCCGAATCCCGCACGGGCTTGATGAGCTCCAGCCCGAGCCTCCCAGGTCCCCAGCGGTAACATGCCCGCCGCTGGGGACCGCCCTCCCTTTGGGGAATATCAATGGCAATGTTTCTTCATTTATTTCATGGCCGCAAAGACCCGGACCAGGAAATGAGTGACTGGGGGACCAGCGGTCCGGTTCTCGGTCCCTTGAAATGGGTTCATACCACATACAAGAATCACATCCGCGCTTGTCCGGTTGGTGGCGATGACGGAATCGATCTACCCATCCACGATGACATGATTTTTTACGATGGCATTTTTTATGGCGACTGGTCGGTTTTCAATGACCAGGAGTGCCAGGGGGAAATTCCTGAAAAGGGTTATGAGCAGATTCTGGAAACCAAAACGAACAGAAAGCCGGTTCCCGTCACCGGTCACATGGACGATCCACAAGGAGAATGACGATGAATGAATCGACCACATTGAAACTCGGAGAAACCCAAATCGGAGCCTTGATCTCAGTTCCGGAAAAAAACGCGATGGACGTTCTTTCGGAAAGGTTGAATCTGATATCCGCTTTGATGAAAGAGAAAATGAAAAAAGACGTGGACTATGGCGAGATCCCCGGTTGCGACAAGCCGTCGCTGTGGCAACCGGGTGCGGAAAAACTCGGTGTGCTGTTCGGCGTTTTTGTGAAACCGTTCGAGATCGAGGACCTGTCTGCTGGTGATGAAATCCGTTTCCGGGTCTGCATGCTCGCGGAGAGCAGCCAGGGCGCGGAGCTGGGATCTTCCTATGCGGAGTGCTCTTCCTTCGAGGAAAAGTACAAATGGCGCAAGGCGGTTTGCGATCAGGAATGGGAAGAGACCACGGAAACCCGGCGCAGGGAAAAGTGGTTTAAGGGCAAATGGAAAAACGGCAAGCCGGGGCAGCCGTTCAAGGTCAAGCAAGTCCTGCGCGATCCCGAGGATTTGAGAAACACCATCCTGTTCATGGCACAGAAACGCGGATTCGTCGCCGTGATGCGTCGCGTTACCGGGGCTTCGGATATCTTCACGCAAGAGGGCGATTTCGGCGACGAGCGGGATAAAGAACGCGATCGGCCGGAAATGAAAAAACCCCAGGAGAAAAAGCACACCGAAAAGAACACTCAGACGAAAAAACCTCAGCAGAAAGCGGCCGGCACGATACCCGACGGCCACATGGACAAACTCCGCAACATCATCGCCGATTTTCAGATAACAGAAATCGAGGTTTTGGAAATTCTCAAAGGGTTCGGGTACAGCGCCATTGAGGACATCCAGGAAGAGCATTTCATTCCGGTGAAAAAGAAAATCGAATCCAAAGGCCAGGAAAAGATCAATGCCGCTTGAGTTCGAGGAAGAGACACACACCTACCGGCTGGATGGGAAGATCATCCCCAGCGTCACGGAGATTTTGACAGACGTTGGATTGTATCCGGATTTTTCAATGACCGATCCCTGGTATGCGGAGCGCGGGAGCCTGGTTCATCTTGCAACGCATTACTATGACAACGGCACTCTGGACCCGGACAGCATTGATGATGAAATTCACGGATACCTGAAATCGTATCTGGAATTCAAAAACGTCTATTTGTTCGATGTGAAGGAATCGGAAATGCGCGTGCACGATCCGATTTACTGGTATGCGGGCACGGCGGATAAGTTGGGCGATATCGATTGGGACGGCCAGCGCAGAGAGGCTTTGCCGGATTTAAAGTGCGGTCCGCCAGAATACGGATATCAGTTTCAAATCGCGGGTTATTCCATGGCCAGGGGCCTGCATCATTCAACACTTCGCCTGGGGGTGTATCTGAACAAGAACGGCAAGCTGCCCAAGGTGATCGAGTACAACGATCCCGGTGATTTTGAAATTTTTAAAGCAGCGACTCTCTTATTCCACGCAAAACGCAAAAGGGGGAATCGATGAACGACACGGCAACCGCCCCGCTCAGTGAGCGGGAACAGAAACAGGAATTGACCGAGCGCGGCAACAAGTTTCTGGAGCTGGCGCGCGGTCTCAGGATCGAGACGGACGCGGATTTCCAGCGCGCCGACGAGCTGAATTCGAAAGGCGCCAGGGAGATCAAGGCGATCAAGGAATTCATGGACCCGCACGTCAAGCGCGCGCACGATGCGCACAAGGCCCTGACCGCGGATTGCAAGAAGATGATCGATCCGATTGACCAGGGCTGCCGGATGATCGGAACCGAAATGGCGAAGTACCGGCAGAAGAAAGAGCAGGAGCGCAGAGAGGAAGAGGCGCGCCTGGCGAAAGAGGAAGCCGAGCGGCAGGCACAGGCGCGGAAGGCCGAGGACGAGCGGCGGCTGGCGGAGGCCTCGGAACTCGAAGCGCAGGGCAAAAAGGAAGAGGCGGACGCAGTGGTGAACGCCCCGCCGCCCAGCGCCAAGACCCTGGTCCTGCCGCAGCCGCAGACCTCCATTCCCAAAACCAAGACCTCATTCCGGGAAAAGTGGTCCGCCAGGGTGGTGGACTTCGCCAAGCTGACGGACGATTACAAGCTGCCGAACCAGAAGGCCCTGGACGGGATCGCCCAGTCCACCAAGGGGAAAGTCAAAATTGCCGGTGTGGTGTTCGAGTGCGAGCAGATCCCGGTGAAATCGTCACGCTGAAAAAACGAAAGGACCCCCAAATCCCATGAGCAAAGTTGTGAACATGAAGCAGAATCCGAAAGAGCAGGTGACGCGGTATCAGGAAGAGCACCCGATTTATGTAGATCTGGACGAGAAAGAGCAGTTGAAGTTGATGCGCCAGGTCATTCGGGACCAACGCGAAATCGAGCTGCTGCAGCAGAAATTCAAGGCGGACAAAAAGGATTACGACGGCAAGATCGAAAAGCTGCGCGCAAAGATATCCGAAGCCTACACCGTCATCCGGGACGCCAAGCAGGAACGCATGATCCTGTGCGAATGGCGTTTCTACTGGGACAAGAGCGAAAAGGAACTGGTGCGCATGGACACCGAAGAACCGATTGAGATTCTGCCCATCCAGGAGCACGAACGGCAGATGAAGTTGCAGGAAGAGAAGGACCGCGAGAACGAGCAGCGCGCAGAGGAAGAAGAGGCCGCCAAGAAGGAAAACGGCAAAGGCAAGAACGGCGGAAAGGTCAAAAACAAAAAGTAATTCTCCTTCCTGCTAAGGGAGAATTCCGAATTTCCCCCGCCCCCGGCAATGACGAACATTCAACCGAGGGGGTGGTTTTATGACGGTGACGTGATCAGTGTCTCAAAAAAAATGGTTATGGTTTGAGGAAACGCAAGTGCGGATCATGAACGCCGGGGGCGGGGGTTCCCAAAAAGGAAAATCATGCAAGCATACCCATTGAATTGGCCCACCGGATGGCCGCGAACGAAATTCCCCAAAAGGGCGCGGTTTGGAAAAATCTCCATCGGCAAGGCAACCAGGGAAATTCTTCACGAATTGAAATTGATGGGCGTTCCGGACTGGAACGTGATCATATCAACCAATCTGAAATTGCGTAAATATGACGGGCTTCCGCTTTCAAACCAAAGGCAGCCCGATGACCAGGGCGTGGCCGTTCATTTCAGGTTGAAGGACAAACCCCAGTGCATCCCCTGTGACCGGTGGGCCCGGATCGAGCACAACATGCACGCGATTGCCTTGACAATCGGTGCGCTGCGCGGTCTGGACCGTTGGGGAGCCAAGGAAATGGTTGAGGCCGCTTTCACCGGATTTAAAGCGTTGCCTGGCGGGGAAGTTCAGGTACAGGAAAAGGAATGGCATGAAGTCCTGGGGTGCACGCCGGATTCCACACTGGAAACAGCGGAACGCCATTACAAAGGCCTGGCGAAAATATTCCATCCGGATAAAGAAGGCGGTTTCAACGAAAAGATGGCCGAGCTGAACAAAGCCATGGAAACAGCGAGGATTTGTGCGCGATGATTCAATCAGAATTCAAACCGCCCTGGGAGATCGGAGAGCTCAAGCACTGGTCGATTGTGGGGATGAACCACTACCACAAAAACGGGAAGAAATACCTTTGGGTTTGCATGGGCATCCGGATCGCGCCAGGGATGGGGTTCTACATCCAGGAAGAGGGAGAGGACCAGGTTTATTTGTGGAACCGTCTCGCGGAAAAAGCGGAAAACACCAAGATGAGCGCCTGCCAAAAATTCGTCCAGGAGGGTAAGTGACGACCCAAACCAAATCCAAAGAAACCGGACTTTTGATGTCCACACCCATGATTCAATCGTACATGGCGGGTCTGAAAACCCAGACGCGCCGAATGCGTGGACTGAAAAAGATCAATGAAAATCCGGACGCCTGGTCCTTTATAGCCGACGGATTGATTGATGGATTGGCTCGCTTCATGAGGAAGGATGATCCCTGCCACACAATCGATATCAAGTCCCCCTGGGGGCGAGTTGGCGATCTCCTTTGGTTCAAGGAAAAGTGGAGCATTGAGAGCGGCGAATACTCAGATTTCAAAGACGATTCAAAACCATGGCCGCTCATAAGATATTGGGCAGACGAAGATCCGCAAAGAGTTGCTACGAATATTAAATGGTATTCTTCGATACACATGCACCGGGCTTCTTCTCGTCACGTTGTCCCGATCACCGATCTACGCTTGGAGCGGTTGCAGGATATTACTCCTTCAGATGCGAGGGCAGAAGGTGCGCCGGAATTCTCCGGGCTTCCTGTTTATCATAAGAGAGGTGAAATGTCTTATGTAGATTGGTTTAAGGAAACATTTTGCTCAATTCACGGCCCGGAAATTTGGACTCACAACCCCTGGGTCTGGCCGATTTCATTTCCGAGGTATCAACCTTGAGCACCGATAATATCATTGATTTGTTTCCAGTGGAAACGATCGATTGCCTGCACGACCAGGGCCTCGACATCTGCCACGAATCCAAAACCGTCGTCTGCGAGCTGTGCGACGAGGTGCTGGATCCCAAGCGCGTGATCCTTCATTGCCTGCGGATCTCACAGGAACAGGCGGAACTCATCGGGCAGGTTTTGGAGATTTTGGAATGACTCAGCAATATTGCAACATCAAGACGCTTTCCGAGTGCACGGGGATCAAAAAGAGCACGCTTTACAATTGGGTGCACGAAAAGAAAATCCCGCATTACAAGGTGTATGGCCGTTTGCTTTTTAAGTTGGAAGAAATGATTGAATTTATTGAATCAAAAAGAATCGAGGCAACGGACTATGAGTCTGAGGCAAGAAAAATGATTGGATCTTCGATGGGTTTCCGCAATAATTCCGGCCGAGATAGCGGCCGGGTGACCTCCGAAAAAAGGAGGGAGCATGTATAAACGCGGAGGCACCTGGTATGGAAAATTTCGAATTCCCGGACAAAAGCCGATTTGCCGTCGCCTTGGCAAGAAGCGATCCGAGGCGCGAGCAAGAGAACGGGAAATCCTCAAGCTCATCGAGGATGGCAGGTTCTTTGACAGACGACAGGGAGAATTCCTTACGGTTAGAGGATTGCTGGATCTCTACGTTGAGAAATACAGCAAGCAGAAGAAAAAACCGGAGACGGTTCATATCGAAGGTTTTTTCATTCTGCAGTTGAACCGACGGCTCGGGGATCTTCTGCTTGAACAGCTCACGCCTCTCACCATCGAGAACTATATCAGCGACAGGCGGAATGGGTCAAAGACGGGCAGATCTGTATCAGACGTGACCATTCACCACGAGCTGAAACTGCTCAAGCATGCGTTCAAGCTGGCTCTCAAGCGTTGGGATCTGGTGGACAAAACCCCGTTCGACAAGGTGGATTTGCCGGAAGGCGACCGGAAGCGGGTTCGGTATTTGAAGCCGGAGGAAGAGCAAAAGATTTACCCGGTTTTGAAAGCCCACACATGGTTGTTTCCGGTTGTTCTGATTGCCAAGGAAACCGGGTTGAGGCGGTCGAATCTTTGTGGACTGAAAGTCTCGAAACTGGATTTCAGGGAAAGGGTGATCGAGGTCGGGCGCACCAAAAACGGGGAACCTGTTCTGCAACCCATGACGAATGGGGTGTTTAGGGAACTCTTGAAATTGGCGTTTTCACCCCAAAGAAATCAAGCGTATGATGAAGTGTTTCAATTGGATGGGAGGCCGTTGAAACCGCAGACGTTCAGCCAGGCTTTCAAGCGGGAAATGGTTCGCTGCGGTATTCATGATTTCCGTGTCCACGATTTGAGACACGATTTCTGCAGCAAGCTGTTCCAGCAAGGCGAGCAGTTGGAGAGGGTAGCGGAGCTGGCCGGGCACAAGGATCTTTCAAGCACCCGGCGCTACGCTCACCTGGACACAACAGCCAAGAGGAAAACAATCTCAAAACTCAAGCCGTTTGGCTTCAAAACGGCTTCATCGGGATGATGTGAGTGAGAATGAAGACTGCCAACCCCTTGTTTATATGGTCGGGACGAGAGGATTTGAACCTCCGACCACTTGACCCCCAGTCAAGTACGCTAACCAGACTGCGCCACGTCCCGTTTTCGGTATGACCCTGGTTTTGCCGCCGTTTGCGGCCCTAAAAACTCCATCGCAACCTGTTTCAAAAGGTGCGGTCCGTGTTTTGGAAGGCCGCAGGCGTTTGAAGGACCGTTTAAAAAATAGTGGATCTGATGAGGGAAGTCAATAGCGCAGCGCCCTTTCCGGAACGCCGAAGCGGTTTTTGCTGGACCGGCCGGGCATCTGTGCTAGAATTGGCTAAACTTATGTTTTAAAAATGCTTTCCGGCGGCTTCCCGCGGATTCGAGCGGGCTCCGTTCGAGGCCGTATGCCGATCGCAGAGCCGGCCCCGGAAAGGGTGTTGTTTTCCCCGTTTATCCATTCAGGAATGCGCTAAAATTATGAAAGTCGTCAAAGTTCGCGACGCGGTGGCCTTCAATCCCGAAAAACTGAAAAAGGTCTCGCTATTCGATACGGATAATTTCTTTTGTGATGTATATTGTTTTGAGCCCGGCCAGACCCAGAAAGTCCACTCCCATGCGGATTCGGACAAGATTTATTACGTTCTGGAAGGGAAGGGCAAGGTGACTGTCGGCGATGAGGAGCGCGAGCTTTCCGCGGACGAGATCACCATCGCCCCGACCGGGCAGGATCACGGCGTGGTCAACCACACGAATGAAAAACTGGTGATGCTGGTCTTCATGGCGCCCAAGCCGTAACGCATCCATAAACTTCGGACCGGTGCAATGATATATCTGGTTTTCCCATCTTCCTGGCATCCTTCTCAGCCTTATCTCAGCCTGCCCAGCCTCAAGGCGTTCCTCGCGCAGAACGGCATCCACGATGTCGTGCAGCGGGATCTCGCCATCGAGCTTCTCAGCGATCTGTGCACCTGGGAAAAGACAAAGCCCCTGTACGAGAAAATCGTCGAGGAGTTGAACGCGCTGAACGCGAAAACCGTGCACAGCCAGTTCGAGAAGGAAAAGTTCGCCAAACTGCGGGAAGCGGAGGAGATCATCCCCGCGTTGAAGGACCAGATCGACGGCGCCACGCGGTCGCTGCGCTGCGAGGATTTTTACGATCTCGACCGCTACATGGAAAGCCTCAAGATCATCGACGTGTGGCTCGACAACATCCTGGCGCCGTACTATCCTTCGCAGCTCACCGTCATCGGCAGCCAGCTGCGCTTCACCCCGTATTCCTCAAAGGAAATCCTTGAATCGTTCCAGCACCCGGAAGAAAACTATTTTTACGATCTGTACAAGAAGTGGTATCTGCCCTCGATCCTGAAAGAGGACATCGACATCCTGGGCATTTCCATCACTTCGGTCGAACAGATCATTCCGGGCTTGACGCTGGCGCACCTGGTCAAAAAGGAACGGCCGGAAATTCACATCACCGTGGGCGGCAGCGTGTTCACCAAACTGGTGGACCGGCTGGAGAAAGACGGGTCGCCGCTGTTCGATTACGTCGACAGCTTCATCGTGCACGAGGGCGAAACGCCTCTGCTCAGGCTCGTGGAGCAGTTGCGCGGTGAGGGCGATCTTTCCAGGGTGCCCAACCTGGTCTACAAGCCCGGCGACAAGGTGCAGGTCAACCGTCCCTTCGCCAAGGAGGAGCTCAACGCGCTGCCGACGCCGGACTTCGACGGCTTCCCGCTGGACCTTTATTTTTCACCCGAACGGGTGCTGCCCGTCATGGGCTCGCGCGGCTGCTACTGGGAACGCTGCGCCTTCTGCTCGATTCCCTTCGACCACATGGACTTTCACGTCCGCTACGCGGAAAACGTGGTCAACGACTTCAAGAACCTGAAGGAGAAATACAACTGCAATTATTTCTTTTTCACAGACGAAGCGCTGCCGATCAATTTCCTCAAGACCTTCGCCCGGAAACTGGTGGAGCAGAACGTCGACGTGCAGTGGACCGGAGAATTGAAATTTGAGAAGAGCCTGCTGAAGGAAAACCGCATGGAGCTGTTGTACCGGTCCGGCTGCAGGAAGCTGATCTTCGGTCTGGAGTCCTACAACCAGCGCGTGCTCGACGCCATGTACAAGGGCGTGGACCTGGAAGTGATCGACGAAACGGTCGAGCAGTGTCTGCGCATCGGCATCGCCATGCACTTCTACCTGATCGTCGGCTTCCCGACCGAAACCCGCGAGGAAGCGATGGATTCGGTGAACTTCGTGCTCAACAACCAGCGTGTGCTCGACTCGCCCGGCTTCTCCTGCATTGCGTCGGTGTTCGACCTGGAAAAAGGCACGCCCATGGAGAAGAATCCTGCCGAGTGGCAGATCACCCGCATCTACAGCCCGCCCGAACACGACCTCAGCCTCGGATATTCCTATGAGGGCAAAGTGGGCATGACCGCCGCAGAGGCCACCGAGCTGTATCAGGAAGTGATCGAGAAGCTGGGACGGGAAGTGATGACGTTCCCGGATAACTATTCTCTTTCCGACGGCCTGCTGTATTTAGGCCATCACCAGAAAGACAACATCCGAGAACGCCTCAACGCCCTGGCCCCCGCCTGACGGGAAACCGGCCGCGTTTCACCCCGGTCATTCCACTTGAAACTGCGGGGAAACTCAACCGCGGGCTGCGTTCAATAGCCCGATCCCTCGCGCCGGTAAGGCGCCCGGCTGGTTTTCTTGCCCGCCTTGTCTTTTTCGTAGGAAGAGGTTCTTGAGTCCGGCGAACTGGTGCAGCCCGACCCTCCCAGAACGAGAAAACCCACCACGAGCAGCAGCAATCCCACACTCCACTTGAAACGTTTCATTCTGTGATTCTCCGATTGCAGGGTTTTACCCCGCACACCGAGCGGTGATGCGGGGAGAATGATGGGTTGTCTCGTGAATATGTGAATCCTTACAGAATAGTAAACGCACTATTGTCCGGACACAGCCGCTCAGTAGCGGTAGCCGCCGAATCCCGAGTTGGAAGTGGGAGCGCGTTTGGGCATGCGGTCTTTGGCCGTGGTTTTTTTGGTCTTGTCGTAGGAAGACGTTTCGTTGGACGGGGTCGACGAACAGCCGGCCACGCTGAAGCTCACGAAAGCGACAAACAGGATGACAAGGGGCACACTCCAGAATCGATTCATGTTCTTTCCTCGAGGGATGAAGGTTGGCTCCGGGAGTCCGTTTCCCGGATGGAAATTTAGACTGTCTCTGAAGGTAACAGACCCCGCCCTTCACCCCACAGGAGCTAGCTCACAAAAGTCTTAGTTTTATATAAATTTCATATGAATTAATTGAAAAGAAAGCGGCGCGCTGTGAAAAAAAATTGCGACCGGCTTGAGTGTGAGCTTCAAATGGGAGAAAAAAGAGAGAGCTTTGACAGCACATTTTTTGAGGCGCACTCTTTACAAACACGGATATTCATCATATGAGCTTTTAAGAGCATCGCAAAAAAAGGAAGCGACAGAGTGAAACGAAGGATTTCATTTTCGATGCTCTTGCAAAAAAATTCGAGAAAAATCAATCCGGCCAGTCCGGCCATTCCAAGAATTCCGATTCCCGTCCGTCCTTTCGCCCTCAGAGCTGGAAAAAAGGCAGCGCAGCCCATCGCGATTGCGGTGATCAGAAACGATGCTTCCAGCCGCTCGTCCTGAATGAACGGCAGATTCAATGAAAAAAGAGGGAGAAAAACCGACAGCGCGGCGCAATGCAGCAGGCACAGCGATGAGGCGAAGATCCCCGTCTTGTCGAACCGATTGTTCTTATTCATGACAAAAAATTTGGTCTGATTTTCTGAGTTCACGGCATCTCCAGTGACTTGATTGTGGATGCGGCTCAATCATTGGAATCCGCATCAAGTTTTTACCAGCAGACGGCTCAGCGGGATCGCCAGGAAAAACGCCGCGCCCAGCAGGCACACCAGCGTCGCCCCGGTGGGAAGATCCAGATAGAAGGAAAGAATCAGCCCCAGCCAGCTAGTGAGCACGCCCACAACCGATCCCGCCAGAAACTGTTGTGTCAGAGAAGAAAAAAACAGCGCCCCGCACACCGCCGGCAGGATGAGAAAAGAAAAGATCAGAAAGATCCCCGCCGTGCGAACCGAAAACACGATCACCAGACCGAGCGCCGTGTAGAACAGAAAGTCCAATTTGAAATCGAAGCGGTCGGGAGCACCGCGGTAGTGTTCCGACTGCTGTTCCAATCGCACACGGTTCCGCCATACGGGAATAAAAACCAGGGCACAGGCAAGGGCCAGCTTCGCCGTTCCCGGCCAGGTGATCCAGAGGATGGACCCGTTGAGCAGCGCCTTGAGATGCTCTGCCCCGTGCGGCGCGTTGGCCACCAGCAGGAGACCGAAGGACGCCCCGACCACATAGATGATTCCGATGACCGCTTCCTGCGGCACCCGGGGAGACAGGGTCCGGGTGAATGCGAAGAAGACGCCACCCATGAGGATGAAGAGCAGGGAAAGCAACAATGAAATCGGGGAGTCCAGATCGATTTCCAGGATGAAAGCGACGGTCGTTCCCAGAGCGGCGAGTTGCGCGAGCGAGATATCCACGAAGATGATCTCCCGCTTCAGCACGTGGCAGCCGAAGAAAGTCAGCACCAGCACGAGAATCAGACACGCCACGGCAGGCGCGGCCATGAAGGTGAAAAAAACGCTCATGCGCGTGCGACCTCGATTCGCCGGGTCATGAGTTGGACAACGCTTCACTCACAAGCGATACGATCAGGTCGATCAATCCGATGTAATCGTTTGCCGAAGCATCCCCGCCCACCGAAGCCGGCAGGATCACGACGCGTCCCTGCGTCCGGCTGGCAAGCAGGTCGGAAAACCCGCGCTCAAAATAATTGGCCTGCAGGATCACGCGTGTGTTGCTCTGCTGCATGCGGTTCGCCAGTTCCGCCAGATGTCGGCTTCCCGGTTCCACACCCGGCGGGTCTTCCACATAGCTGATCGTTTCGATGTCAAAATATTCCAGAAAATAACTCCAGGTCGGATGATAGGCCACGACCTTACTGTTCGCAAACGGCTGCATGCGGTTTTTCCACTCCGGGATTTTGGCCTGCACACGCTGGCGGAAATCTTTCGCGTTCGTGCGGTAGGTCTCCGCGTTTGCCGGGTCCAGCTGACTCAAACGCTCGGCAAAAGCGTCGGCGATGCGCATTCCGTTTTCCGGGCTCAAATGATAATGCGGGTTGCCGAAAGGATGGATGTCGCCCATCGAACGGTCCACTTCCCCTTCAGGGATCTCGATCGCCTCGATGGCGCTCGACACATCCAGATTGCCCGGTTTGCCCGGAAGCACGTCGGGATTGCGGCCGCCGCGCAGAACCAGCGGCAGCCAGCCGATCTCAAGCTCCAGTCCCTGATACGCGAACAGGTCCGCCCGGTTCACTTTCACCATGTAGCTGGGTTTGGCCTGAATGAAATGATAATCCTGGTGGCCTTTGCCGATGGTGTCCACACGGACGAGATCGCCGCCCACCTCTTTTGCGATGGCGGCCAGATCCTGAGTGGATGTGACAACATTGAGTCCGCCCCAGGCGGAAGCCGCAGCAACAAAATGAAGCGCAAGCACAGCGGTGTAAACGAACACTCTTTTATATGCTTTCATATTCACCTCACAGTAAAAACGTGAATTTGTTTTCAACCCGGCCGCGCTCAGTAAGAGTGCGGGGGGTGCGATCCGAACGTGAAGTTGAGCTGCAGGAACACCTGGTGCTCGTCCGCTTCCAACTGGTTCAGGTAGTTGTACTGCAATCTCAGTACCGAAAACTCGCTGAACACGTGCGCCAGCAGGGCGCTGTAACGGTTTTTGTCCTGCGCCACCTCACCGCCGCCGCCCACCTGATCGCGCGGGATGGTGAAGAAATCGTAGCGGCCCTGCACCCACCATTTGCGCGCGAACTGGTACTGCAGCAGGGTATACATTCCTTTTTTATCGATGTCGCGTGAGGAATTGATGAACTCCGTCATCCAGGTGAGAGAACGGTATTTCTCCCGGCCTCCGGGCTTCCATTTGAACGTCACATCGACTCCCGCCAGCTCCGTATGGTTGTAGGGGCCGTTGACCAGATCGTTCCTGCCGTAAGCGAACGAACCACCCAGCTCCGCCGTGAGATCGGGCGTGAGATCCACAAGATTTTTAAGATGAACAAGGTAGAGAAAATCGTCGTTCAACGGGCCGTTGAACAGCCCTTCGTTCTCGCCTTCCAGAAACTGAAACTGGATGTCGCTGAACCAGGGGGTGGGCAGGAGGTAGGCCAGCCCCACGCCGATCTCGTTGATGCCTTCCTCTCCCAGGATCTCCTCATTGATCAGCGGCGCGTCGACGAAAGGAAAGGCGTGCGTGTGCAGCAGGTTGTGCTTGCCGAACGGCGCGAAGAATTTCCCCGCTCGCAGGGAAAGGTTGTTGAGCAGCAGCACTTCTGTGATGAATTCCTCGATTTCGATGGCGTCCACTTCCTCCATCGCCAGCACCAGCTTGGAATGAAAGTACGTGTCCACACTGGCTTCCAGAACCAGTTCGAGTTCCTGAATGTCCAGTCCGGTCTTGACTTCCCGTGTTCCATCATCCCGCCCTTCATCGACATACGTTCCAAGCAACAGGCCGTTGACGCTGATGGCCGGGTTGAAGGCGCGGGAGATCCCCGTCGCCGTCGTGGAGCCCTTGGAGAATCTGTTTTTGGGCGCGCCGCGTTTGCGTTTCTCCGCCTCCAGCTCTTTGACACGCTCTTCCAGTTCTAAAATCTTCGGTTTGAAATATTCCGCATCCTCGTCCGCAAGCACGGATACGGGAGAAAAAAGGCACAACAGTGCCACGAACACAAATAGAGATTGACTCCGTTTCATGATTCCGCTCCCGGGTGACGGTGAAACCGGCTCCAATGAGAGACAGTTCACCCACCGCATTCAATGAATGTAAAAAAAGAAGTTGAGTTTTGCGTGCGAATCAGGAAACGGCAGGCGGACTGCGGCTCGATACGGAGGCAAGAAACTTGGGCAGAACCACGGAAATGTGGACGTGCCGCAGAATCTCAAGCATAGGGGAGGGGGTGCCCTGCGACGCCACCGCGTGGATCAGGGAATTCCACTGGCTCCACTGACAGGCGCCGCAATCGTTGTGGTTGTGATCCAGCTCCAGCTCGTGGTTGTGCAGGACCGGGGAGAACCCGGACAGAACGCCGAAGCACACCAGGAGCAGCGCGGGCAGAAACTTCGACCGCTTGAGCCGGGCATTGATTTTAAGGATGGAAAACAAAATAATCTCGCTTTTTCGTCAAACCAGCCACAACAGAGAAAAGGGCAGTCCAAGCAGTACGATGATGAATAACCCAAAAAGGATTTGAAGTAAAATAATATTTTCGTGCACCGGTTCCAGAAAAAGGTTCACCCCCACCCGCCGCACCGCATGCTCCACATCGCTCGAAGTGACTGACTCTTTGGGGTTTTTCGCCAGTTCATCGACCACGTCGTTGAGGAAAAAAAACTTCAGCACCTTGAGGATCGCCCCGAAAAAAATCCGCGACACGAACCGGATGAGACCCCCCTTGAGTTTGAGCCGTGTGAGGAAATCCTGGCCGATATTGTCGAACTTTTTCGCCAGCTCTTCTTTGGGCGTCTGCTTGCTGAACCGGGGAAACTGCGCCAGCACCTCGCGGGTTAAGAGATCGAGCAGATCGTGCATGCCGCCGACGATCTCGGTGAATTTTTTCCACAGGATCTGAAACGCCGCGATGACCAAGCCACCGGCCACGCCCCAGAGCGGAAACCACAAAAACCCCAGAACCAGAACCGTGGTTTCCACCCACGCTTTCCATTCCAGCGTGCCCAGCACGCCCCAGTGAAACCCCCAGAGCGTCGCGAAACCCAGGGCGGTCCCGCCCAATCCATACAGAAACACCCGCAGGAACGTTCCGACGAAAAGATCGGTGAAAAAATTCCGCCAGTGAGTGAGGATCTTCTGCTTATCGGTCATGGTCGAAATGCGCGCAAAGCAAAAGCGGGAAACCGCGCCGCGGCGGAGCCGGGCGGGTTTCCCGCGTTGAGTCTCAGTGCAGGTGAGTGAAGGGCCTCATCTTCCGGAAACCGGCAGGCGAGGGCGGGCCGTTCATTTTTTTCGCTTGTAGTCGATCGACATTGAGAGAAATTCCTTGCCGTCCGGTCCGCTGGAATAGAATTCATACTTGTAATGATCGTCGTCGATGAAGCGGAACACGCCGCGGTAATCGCTCGATGCGACGACGTGATTGCTGAACGTCCCGCGCTCGTTCAATTCTTTTTTAGCGGCGTCGTAGGTTCCTTCTCCGCGCATCATGCCCGTGCCCATGTTGTCGATCCACATCGTCTGGTACTTTTCGCTGCTGTTGTCAAAACCCGTGTACCCCATGCCTTCAAAGGGAGGGTGCCCCTTTTCGCCGGGGCCCTGCGCGGTGTGCTGGAGAAATCGTCCGCCCAGGATCCACTTGATCTCGCTGGTTCCCGCGAAGGTTTCCGGCGGGCCGTTCGGATCCATCCACCATTTCCCGGAATGATTCCATTGCCCGACCAGAGCGTCGAGAATTTTATGCTTGGCGCTGGGCGAGGCGTAGGCTTGCCACTTGGCCATCATCTCCTGGGTCTTGGCGTCCATCTCTTCGCCGCCCGCGGGTCCGGCCATAGCGGTGATAAGCAAAAGCAGGAACACGCCGTACCTTGTGAAAGTCGAAACGTTCATGATGCAGACTCCTGAGAGAAAATGGTTGCGGGTGCCGGGAATTGGAGTGCGGCGGCGCTTGCGGTGCGCGGCCGGATTCAGTTTTTCGCCAAAGACTCGATGTTCACCGTCAGGATGAGGTCTCCGCGTTTGTCCTGCCGTTTGTAACCCTTCTCGCGGATTCTCAGTTTTCCGCCGTCCGGAAACTGGGGCGGGATGCGGACCACGAGCTGCTCATTTTCGGCGCCGGCCTTGTAGGAAATTTTCTTACGCGATCCCGCCAGCGCTTCCGCTGCGGACAGCGTGATGGAAAAGTTGAGATCCAGCGGGTTGCCCGCGCCCACGGCCTTGGCGAACACGTCCTGCATCTGCGACGCGGTCTGTCCGTTATTTTCTTCCGCGTTGCCGTCCGGGTTCTGATCCTTGCGCATCTGCTGGAAGGCCAGGATCGAAGAACCCACCATCTGCGCGACTTTCAGACCGTAGCCGATTTTACCGATCGGTCCCGGAATCATGCCGAGGATTCTGCCGAGTCCGCCCAGCGCGCCGCCGAACAGAATGGCGGCGAAAAACGGTTTGCCCGAGCGCACGCCCGAGCGGCTGAATTCGCGGTTCAACTCCTCGAACATCTCACGCGAAAATCCCTTGCGGAAAAGCTCTTCGAAAATGTCCTGCTGTGAATAGTCGAATCCGTCCGATCCCGTCGCCCGGCCGGACCGGTACGCTACCCGGAACCGGTCATATTGGCGGCGCTTGTCCGGATCGATCAGCACGCCGTACGCTTCGGTGATTTCCTTGAAGCGGTTTTCGCTTTCCGGATCGTCGGGGTGGTGATCGGGATGGTTTTCCAGCGCCAGTTTGCGGTAGGCTTTTTTGATCTCCGCATCCTGGGCGTTCACCGGAATCCGGAGGATGCCGTAATAGTCCTTAAACTCTTGCGTGCGCGTTCCCATACTCACTATCGTATCGCATTTTCCCGCCTCACATCCCCCATTTTTGCGGGTAGGTTTTTTGCCCGACTTCCGGACCCTCCAGCTTGAGCTGGCTGTCCTCTATTGACAGCATGTAGCTTTTGTCCGTGTGCAGGCGTTGCTTCATGTTTTCAAAGTGAACCACGATGGGGGAGGGGGGGACCTCCTCGTCGTCTTTCGCCTTCGTGAGGATGAAATCGGCGCTGGCCAGCACATCGCGGTACTTGCGCTTCATCGGCATTTTGTAAGCCAGGTAGCCGGGAAGCGCCTCAGTGCCCTGGTACGGCTCCTGGTTGAGCACCTCATAACTGTCTGGAATATAGACGTTCGCAAAGTAATCGGACCCCAGAGAGTGGTGCACCGTGGTGCCCACATTGAGCACGCGGACCGGCGAATCCTTCTCATCCAGTTTCATTTTGACAAAATAGGTCCGGTCGTGAAAATTGAGATTTTCGAGAAACACGATCCCGTAGAGAATATTGAATTTGAATTGCAGAAAAATCCCCAGGCAAACCCAGCCGAAGTTTTTGAAAAAACGCTTCATGCTACTCTCTTCCGGTTACGGCCCGCCGCTTGCGGCAGGCGCAGATTCCGGGGCCCGAATTGCGATTCACTCCCCCGGGACCCGGTTCGAAATGCGGCGAGCCTGCCGCAAAAAGACAATTATTCAACAATTCGATCGCCGATGCAACCGAGGCCGAATCTCCTGAGGATTTGTCAAATCTCCGCCATCGAATCAGGAAAATGTAACATTGTTCGCATAATTTGCATATAAAACAAACATTTATCTTTCTAGATTTACATTTATTATCTATAATAATAGAAGTAATGAGCGGTCCCGGCTGTCAGACAGCGGATCGCCAAAGGCCCCCAGCCGCAAGAATCCTTCGGAAATCGACCATCCCGGAATCAGCTACCCGATCTTCCGAAAAAAATAAAAAAGTGAATTCCACAATACGCAACCGCAAGAATCCAAATCCAAAAAACCAATCCTATTGGGGGGAGCGATGAACGAAGATTTATTTAAAAGACACATGGAAAAGGTCATGTTTTCCGTGGTCGCGATCCTGGTTCTGTGTATCGCCGGCCTGATCGTCTACATATCCAAGACGAGTCTGCACAACACCATCGAGTCCAGCAAGCTCAACGCGCTGTCGATCATCGATCAGTACAAGACCCTGCGCGCTTACTATGTGAAGAGCGTGGTCAAGAAAGTCAAGGCCAACACCGATTTGAAAATCTCCTACGATCACAAAACCATGGGCAACGCCATTCCCCTGCCCGCGACCGTGATCCACGACATGAGCGAACTGCTCAGCAAAAAAGGAGACGACGCGGTCAAATTGCGGCTGTACAGCCCGTATCCGTTTCCCAACCGCAGCGACCGCGTTCTGGACCAGTACGCTCAGGACGCCCTGGCCTTTTTCGAAAAAAATCCCAATGAGACGTTCATCCGCAAGGAAAAAGTAGGCAATCAGGAAATGGTGCGCGTGGCCATGGCCGACCGGATGGTGGCCGAGGCCTGCGTCAACTGTCACAACAGCCGTGCCGACACGCCGAAGAACGACTGGAAGCTCAACGACGTGCGCGGCGTCCTGGAGGTGATCGCCCCGATCGACGTGCAGCTTGCCGCCAACGGTTCCATGCTCACCAATGTCATCTGGATCACCGGATTTGCGGTGGTGCTGGTGGTGGCTCTTGTTGTGGGCATCTGGTTCGTCATCCGGTCGGTGAAACGTTCCGAGGTCGAAACCGCGAAAATCGTGTCCATGATGGAGAACATGCCCCGTGGCGCAATGTACGCGGATCTTGATTTCAAGATTCGATACGTCAATGCGGAATCGATAAAAAACTTTAAAAAACTGGAAAAATACCTTCCAGCCGCGGCGAACAATGTGGTTGGGCAGTCCTTCGATATTTTCCATAAAGACCCCAGTCATCAACGCCGGGTACTGTCCGATCCGAAAAACCTGCCGATTTCGACACAGATTGAAGTTGGCCCCGAAATCGTTGATCTGAACGTGGCGGCAGTTTACGATCAAAATAAAAACTATCTGGGGCCGATGGCTGCCTGGGAGATCGTGACACAAAAAGTCGAGGCGGAAACGCAAATGGCGCGGATCGCTGGCATGGTGGAAAACAATCCCGGCGTGATGATGTATGCCGACACGGAACTCAAGGTCAGCTACGTGAATCCGTCCGGTGAAAAAGTGATGCAAAAATTGCAGCAGCATCTGTCCGTGTCCGCGAAAAACGTTGTCGGTGAGCCGATGGAGAATTTCCACAGCGATCCGGCCCATTTCCGCAGCATCTTGTCCAAGCCGGAAAGTTTTCCGCACCAGGAGCAGTTTCAGTTGGGTGCGGATACAATCGAGATGATCGTGACCGGTCTCTACGATAAGGACAAGAATTACCTGGGGCCGATGGTGACCTGGGAAGTCGTCACCGAAAAAGTGGAGAACGAACGCAAGACGCGCGAGATGGCCGAGCGCGATCAGCGCCAGGCGCGCGAGCTGCAGGAGAAAGTCGACAGCATGCTCGGTGTCGTCGATGCCGCCGCGAAAGGCGATCTCACGCAGGACATCACCGTCCATGGCAGCGACGCCATCGGCAAGATGGGCGAAGGGCTGGCGAAATTCTTCCGCGACCTCAGGAAGAGCGTTTCCGATATCGCCGGCACCGCTCAGACTCTCAGCAGTTCCGCCGAGGAGCTGACTTCCGTCAGCCAGACGATGGCGGGCAACGCCGAAGAGACCTCCGCCCAGGCCAACGTCGTCTCCGCGGCTTCCGAGGAGATCAGCCGCAACGTGCAGACCGCCGCCACCGGCGCCGAGGAGATGAGCGCCAGCATCAAGGAGATCGCGCAGAACTCCACGCAGGCGGCCAAGGTCGCACGGTCCGCCGTGGAAATGGCGGAGAAGACCAACGCCACGGTGTCCAAGCTGGGAGACAGCAGCGCCGAGATCGGCCAGGTGATCAAAGTCATCACCTCCATCGCGGAGCAGACCAACCTCCTGGCTCTGAACGCCACCATCGAGGCGGCGCGCGCCGGGGAGGCCGGCAAAGGCTTCGCGGTGGTCGCCAACGAAGTGAAAGAGCTGGCCAACCAGACGGCCAAGGCCACCGAAGACATCAGCCAGAAGATCGAGGCGATTCAGGAGGACACCAAAAGCTCGGTCGACGCGATCGGTGAGATCACCATGATCATCAACCAGATCAACGACATCTCCAACACGATCGCCAGCGCGGTGGAAGAGCAGACTGCCACCACGGCGGAGATCGGCCGCAATGTCGGGGAAACCGCCAAAGGCAGCGCGGAGATTTCGCAGAACATCTCCGGCGTCGCCCAGGCCGCCCAGGACACCTCCAGCGGTGTCGGGCAAACCCAGGAAGCGGCGAACGAGTTGTCGCGCATGGCTTCCGACCTGCAGAAACTGGTCGGAAAGTTTCAATACTGATAGGTTCGATGGCAACCAGAACTTAGCTCGAAGGGTTTCCCTTCAACCGCCGCCTGCCCTCCGGGGCAGGCGGTTTTTTTTTGCCCCGCGCCGCAGGCGGTGTCCGCTGCTGTTGAAACAGGGTTAATGCCCTGAAAAACAAGTGTTTGCCCTTTTTAAATCGAGTTGTTTCGCCGGCGAATATCGAATACACTGTGTGCCGGAATCCATCAATTCAACAGGCAGGCAGACTCATTGCAGCTCGACCGGGGTTATTTGATTGTTTTTGAAGGGATCGACGGAACCGGGAAAAGCACCCAGTGCGGCCTGCTGGAAGCCTATCTCAATCAGTGCGGCGTTCCTGTGGTGCGCCTGTACGAACCGACGCGCGGCCCCTGGGGCATGAAGATCCGCAATCTGCTGGAAAAGGGCAGGGGAAGCACCGCTCCCGAAGAGGAGCTGGCCTGGTTCATCGAGGACCGGAAAGAAGACGTCGAAAACAACATCCGGCCGGCGCTTGCGGACAACCGCATCGTGCTGCTCGACCGGTACTATTTTTCCACCGCCGCCTACCAGGGCGCGCTGGGGCTGGATCCGCAAAAGATTCTGGCGGAAAACGAAGCATTCGCCCCCAGGCCGGACCGGGTGTTCCTGTTCACCGCGTCTGCGGAACAATGCCTGAAGCGGATCGAGGATTCCCGCGGCTCCCGTTCCGCGTTTGAAAAGCGCGACTACCTGATAGAGGTTCAGCGTATTTTCGACGGCTTCTCCGACCCCGCAATCCGCAGGATCGACAGCGAACCGCCGATCGAAACGGTGCACGCGAACCTGGTGCGCGAAATGCAGCAATTGATCCCGATATTGAGCGAACGATGAAACGGTTCATCCTGGCCATCACCGGAGCGAGCGGCGCCTGTTACGCCCGGCGCCTGTTCGACTGCCTGCAGTCGAAAGCGGAGATCCACGTGATCCTCTCCGACCGCGGCCAGGAACTGCTGCATCTCGAACTGGGGCTCAAGGCTTCCTACTTTGAAAAAGAAAATGTCACAGTGCATAAAAATTCCCGCATCAACACTTCGATCGCCAGCGGATCGTACGCCACCGACGGCATGGTGATCGTTCCGGCCAGCATGGGGACGCTCGGCCGCATCGCCGCGGGAATTTCCGAATCGTTGATCGAACGCGCCGCCGACGTGATTCTGAAAGAAAAAAGAAAACTGATCGCCGTTCCCAGAGAGACCCCGTTCAGCACCATTCACCTGAAAAACCTGCTCGCCCTGGATCAGGCGGGAGCCCTGATCCTGCCCGCGTCTCCGGGATTCTACCAGGGCACAAACACGGTCGAGAACCTGGTGGATTTCGTGGTGGCGCGCATCCTCGATCATCTGGGAATGGATCAGGAGCTCATGCCGCCCTACGAACCGTGAACCGATCCCGCAACCGGAAGCATTGACATGATTTACCTGGACCACGCCGCGACCACGCCCATGCACCCCAGGGTGACCGAAACCGTGACCCGCGCCATGCGCGAAGAATTCGCCAATTCAGGCACGGTGTACCGGATCGGTCTCGACGCCAAACGCCGCATCGAATCCGCCGCCGGTCAGATCGCCGAGGCCCTGCGCATCCCGTCCACGCACCGGATCGTGTTCACCAGCGGCGGCAGCGAATCGAACAACCTGTTCATCAAGGGGCTCTGCTTTCCCGACCGCAAAACCGCCTGTCTCGGGCTGGAGCACCCCAGCGTCACCCAGTCTTTGCGCTCCCTGGAGCCGTTCGGCAACGCACCGCTTGTGCTGCTCGACCATCAGAAAGAAGGCCGGCTCGATTTGTCCGCGATACCGCTTCTCAAGGAAAACCGCGTCCGGCTGCTTTGTCTCTCGCACGTCAACAACGAGCTCGGGACCGTCAATCCGCCGTCCCCCCTGGCGGCGGCGCTCAAGCGGGAAGCGCCGCAGACCCGTCTTTTCCTCGACGGTGTCCAGGCTGTGGGCAAGCTGGCGATCGCCGGGGAACTTTGGCAGGGCGTCTCCGGCTATTCGGTGTCGGCCCACAAAATTCAGGGGCCCAAAGGCATCGGGCTGCTGGCTTACGACTCCCGCTTGTCGCTCGCTCCGCAGATTCACGGCGGCCGACAGCAGGGCGGCGTCCGTTCGGGAACCCTGCCGCTGCCCTTGATCGTGGGGCTGGCGGAAAGCGTCCGCCTCGCGGCCGCGACGCAGAACGAAAACGAAGCGCATTACCGGAAACTGAGCGGTCTTTTGATCGCAGGACTCATGGAGCTGGAATCGCGGTGCGGCAATCTCAATCTGAAATTCAATTCCCTGCCGGTGGACGATGCGTCGCGGCAGTCTCCGTCTATTGTGAATTTCAGCTTTCCCCCCGTTGAGGGAGAGGTGCTCCTGCATCATCTGGAGGAACAGGAGATCTACGTGGGCCTGGGCAGTGCGTGCAGCGCACACTCCAAAGAACCCTCGCAGATCCTCACCGGCCTCGGCAGAACCGAAGAGGAGGCGCGTTGCAGCCTCAGGATCTCCTTCGGTCCCGAAAACACGGCCGGGCATGTCGAGCGTTTTTTGGAAGCGTTTGCCAAAGCCCACGCGGTGCTCTTCCCCACCTTCCTGAAAAACGCGGCCGGTAAATGACGGAACAATGGATCGTCGTCATCCGCTACGACGAGATCGCTCTCAAAGGAAAAAACCGCAGGTTCTTCGAAACCTGCCTGCTGAACAACATCCGCGCCGCGCTCGCCGGTCTGGAAGGGCTGCGCTTTCGCGTGCCGCGCGGCCGCATCCTCATCGACACGGACCAGCGCCGCGCCGAAGAATGCGCCCGCCGCCTGCCGAAAGTGCCCGGCATTTCCTCATTCAGCGTCGGCATTCCCGTTGCCCCTGAAGTCGAGGACATGGCCCGGCTGGGCATCGAACGGGTCGAGCCGCATCTGACGGAAGGTCAGACGCTTCGGTTCTGCGTGCAGACCCATCGCCGTGACAAGGCCTATCCCATGACTTCGACCGAAATCAACCACGCCGTCGGGTCCCGCATCATGGGCGCGCTGGCGCAAAAAGGCTTGACCGTGGATATCAAAAACGCCGACCGGGTGATCGAAATCGAGCTCGACCGGCAGGAGACCGTCCTGTTCGACCAGCGCGTTCCGGGCATCCCCGGCCTTCCCGTCGGCAGCTCCGGCGAAGTGCTGAGCCTGCTCTCCGGCGGCATCGACAGCCCGGTCGCGTCGTATCTCATGATGGCGCGCGGCTGCCGCGTGCATTTCATCTTCTTCGATAACCGCACTTTTCTGGGCCGCGGCGGTCACGACAAAGTCGTCAAGCTGGCGCGCATCCTCAACGGCTACCAGCAGAAAAGCCGGTTGTTCGTCGTGCCTTTTCAGGACATGCAGGTGGCCATCCGCGACGCCTGCACTCCCGCCAACCGCGTGGTGCTCTACCGCAGGATGATGTACCGCATCGCCCGGTCCATCGCCGAAACCAACCGGTATCTCGGCCTGGTCACCGGCGAGTCGCTCGGGCAGGTGGCGTCGCAGACGCTGGAGAATCTGGCGGCTGTGTCGTCGGTCGTGCCGATGAGCGTGTTCCGTCCACTCATCGGCATGGAAAAACAGGAGATCATCGCCCGCGCGAAAAAAATCGGCACCTTCGAGACCAGCATCGAACCGCAGCCCGACTGCTGCTCCGTGTTCATGCCCGACCGGCCGGTGACCAAAAGCCGCGAGGATGTGCTGGCAAGGGATGAATCGCGTTTCCCCTGGAGTGAACTTGCGGAAAAAGCGATCGCGGCGACCGAGATGGTGGAGCTCGACGCGTCACACTGAAGGCAGCCGCCGCACCGTCTGATCGTCCGGAAGTTCGGACAAAAGCGTTTCGAGGGATTTGCGTTCGACCGGATGGATGAATCCAGGGTCCAGGTCGCAGAGAGGGAGCAGCACGAACCCGCGGCGCGCCAATTCCGGATGCGGGAGATCCAGATCGGGCGAGTGCAGCACCTGGTCTTCGTACAGCAAAAGGTCAAGATCGATGATGCGCGGTCCCCATTTGTGCTGGCGCACCCGGCCCATTTCGTTTTCGATCGTCAGCAGTTCCAGAAGCAGCGGGCCCGGATCCAGTTCCGTCCGCACTTTCACCGCCCCGTTCACGAACCAGGCCTGATCCGTCACGCCCACCGGTTCCGATTCGTACAACGCGGAGCGCTTCAGCACTGCGATGTCGGGATGGCCGGCGATCAGTTCGATCGCCTGGTTGCAATTTTCCTCGGGCAGTCCCAGGTTGGAGCCGATTCCGATGTAAGCGAGGTGTTCCATGTCATGCCATCCGCTCTCGCGGATTGTCTCCACGGACGGACTCAATGCCGCCCGGCAGTCCGCTAAAACTTGAACTTCACCGCGGACAGTCTTTGTTTGATCTCATCCATGATGCGGGTTTCGTCCGTAGACTCTTTCGCGTTGAACGTCGCCGAAAATCGCACATACGGTCCCGCGTCGTCCCAGGGCACGGTGGAGATCATCATTTCCTTGATCAGGTATTGCGAAAAATCCTCGCCCGTGGCGAAGTCCGGCCCGCCCTCGATGCCCTTCGGCGCTTTCACATACAAAAAGAACGAACCGCCCGGCATCGACGCCTGGAAACCAACCGACTTGAGCGTGTCCACCATGAGCGAAAGCCTGCGCCGGTACTTTTCCGTGATCTGCCGTGTGATGTCCGGATTGTTGAGCGCGTGCACACCGGCTTTCTGAATCGCGCCGAACTGGCCGGAGTCGATGTTGTCCTTCACATGCGCGACGCCGTTCACGATCAGTTCGTTGCCCACCACGAACGCCAGCCGCCAGCCCGTCATGTTGTAGGCTTTCGAGAGCGAATGAAACTCCACGCCCACATCCATCGCCCCCGGAACCGAAAGAAAGCTCAGCGGCTCGTTGTCGTAGGTCAATGCCGCGTAGGCGGCGTCCTGCACCACGATGACGTTGTTCTTTTTGGCGAACGCGACGACCTCTTCATAAAACGCGCGCGTGGCGTTGGCTCCTGTGGGGTTGTTCGGGTAGTTGAGATACAGCACCTTGGTTTTTTGCAGCGTTTTGGCATCGATGCTTTTGAGGTCGGGAAGAAAACCGTTCTCTTCCTTCAGCGGCAGGTTGACGACGCTGCCTCCCAGAAACTGGCTGTGCGTGCCCATCACCGGATAGCCCGGAACCGTCATGAGGATGACGTCTCCCGGATCGATGAAAATCGTGGGAAACATCGCCAGTCCCGGTTTGGAGCCGATCGTGTGGTTGATGTGTTTGTCGGGATCGAGTCCCCCAACGCCGAAGATGTCGTTCATGTATTTCACCGCCGCATCCTTGAACTCCTGGATGCCATTGTCCGTGTAGCCGCGGTTCTCCGGTTTTTCCGCCTCCAGCTGCAGGGTTTTCACCACACCGGGAAACGCCATTTCATCCGGTTCCCCGACGCCCATGTCGAACAGTTCCTTGTCGGGGTGAGCCGCCTGGGCGGCGCGCTTGGCCCGCTTGATCTTTTCGAATTTGTAAATCTTCGTGTCTTTGCCGAACGCGCTCCCTCCCAGCCGCTGCGCGAAGAGGGATTGGATGTAACTTTCTTTCTCAGCCATAGTGCCAGGGTCTCCGGATTCCCGAACGAGGGGTGTGAGTGGTGATGGTGAATGGAGTTCAGCCGAACAATCTAGACAAAAAAACGGAAGGTGTCAAGCATCGAGGTCTGAAGCGGGGCTGCGGGGTCAGCGGTCGAGGCGCCGGCCGTTTTTCCAGGTCCGGCCCAGTGCGTCCTGATAGACGATTTCCCCCCGGCTGTTGAAGCGGAAACTCACCACACGGGTCGCGCCTGCCGACAGCGGGTGGTCTTCCAGATACAGGTTCTTGGAGATCCCGTCGGTGAGGTACGCCACCTCGCCCACATTGGAAAGCTGAAATTCGATCACCCGGAAACGGCCGTCGAACAGCCGCACCTTGTTGCGGAACAGCCGGTTCTGATCGTCCAGATAATAAACGTCTCCCGTGGAGTTGATCTTGAACGCCAGGAGGTTGTTGCTGGTCAGCGGATTGATGCGGTCGCCGTCCACGAAAAGCTGGCCCCCCTCGTTGATGTAGATCGCCTTGCCGTTGCGCGCCACCGCCGGGTTGAGGATCAGGTCGATCCGTTCACTGAGGAAAGAGATTTCCACCGATTCGATGCGCACCCGCGCCGGACCGCGGTTGATCTCCCTGCCGTTTTTAAACACGTCGCCGCGGTCGTTGAGATAGACCACGTCGCCGCTTGAGGAAACCAGAAACAGCACCACCGTGCCGCCATTGCTGTTGAGACGGCCGCCTTCATCATGGAGGTACGGGCCGATTTCGGTCAGGTAGTAAACCGCGCCGCCGCGGGACACCTTGAAGTCGAGAACCCGTTCGTGCGTGATCTCCTCACCGTTCTTGAACAGCCCGGACTCCAGCTGGTTGAGGTACACCTCGTCGCCCGCGCAGGAAAACTTGTTGAGATCCGTGTCGAGCACCGTGCGCCCGTTGCCGCAGATCGTGCGGATCTCAAGCAGGCTGCGCGTGTCGTCGGTCGAATCGTCGTCGAAGGCAAAGGCGGGCAGGGCAGAGAATGCAAGGAGCAGTAGGAGTGCGAGGCGCAGCCCGGTTTTCACGGAGCACCCCCGTTGACGCGCGGGGACACCTGCGCGCTCTCGAAGGTCGCCATCTCCGAGTAGAGGCGCACCGCCGCTTCCAGCATGGAGATCGCCAGCGCCGCGCCGGTGCCTTCGCCAAGCCGCATGGAAAAATCGAACAGCGGCGCGCCGCCGAAGCGTTCGAAGAACACCGCGTGGCCCGGCTCCGTGGACCGGTGTGAGCAGAAGATGTAATCGGCCACCGCCGTTTCGAGTTGATGAGCCAGAAGCGCTCCCGCGCTCGAGATCAACCCGTCGATCACCACCGGCCTGCGGCAGGCCGCAGCCCCCAGAACGCATCCGGTGATGGCGGCGATCTCGAACCCGCCGACCTTGGCGAGGCCGTCCAGCGGGTCCTCCGCATCCGGCTGGTTCAACGCGATGGCGCGTTCGATCACCGCGATCTTTTGTTTGAGTGCGTCCGCGTCGATGCCCGTTCCGGTTCCCGTCACCTCCTGTACGGGCCGTCCGCCGTACACCGAAAGCAGGGCCGAAGCCGCGGTGCTGTTGCCGATGCCCATCTCGCCCACCGCCAGGAGATCGGCGCCGTTCGCCGTCCATTCACGCGCCAGCTCGATGCCGGTGCACACCGCCCGTTCCGCCTGCTCCCGCGTCATGGCGGGGCCTACGGCCATGTTCCGCGTGCCGTGCGCGATTTTCCGGTCGAGAAGATCCGGCAGCGGTCCGAAATCGTGAGCGACGCCCATGTCCACCACGACGACTTCCGCGCCCGCGTGTTTCGCCAGCACATTGATCGCCGCGCCGCCGTTGAGGAAGTTGAGCACCATCTGCGGCGTCACGTCCGCCGGGTACGCGCTGACGCCTTCTTGGGCGACGCCGTGATCGGCCGCGAACACGAACACGGTTTTTTTTCGCAGCACGGGCGGATCAGGGGAGAAGATGGCCGCGAGCCGACAGGCCAGCTCTTCAAGCCGTCCCAGGCTCCCCACCGGTTTCGTCAGCCGGTCGAGATGCGCCTGGGCGTCTCGCATCGCTGCGGCCGGAACCGGAGCGATTTCCTTGAGCGTGATTGCGATTGCATCGGACATCGGAGCGCATCCTCAACCAAAATTCGGCCGGCGTTCAGAGTGAAAAGGGTTCGAGGGCAAACGTTCAGGAAGCCGTGTCCTCTGTGGTTTCCTCTTCGAAAACCATACCCTCATCCTCTTCCGGTTCGTCTTCCACCGCCAGCCCGGCGGCGTTCTGTGAGAAACGCAGGTATTTGATGATTTCGTCGATCTCTTCATCCGAGACCTTGCTGCGCTGCGAGGGCATTTTGTTGATGCCCTTGACGATGGTTTCCCGGATTTCATCGTCCGAAAAATTGGGCGCCAGAAACTCCACGTCGATCAATTTGGGGGCTTTGGTGTGGTCGCCCATCGCGTCGGGCCCGTGACAGTTGGCGCAGACCTGGTGAAAAATTTTCTGGCCTTTCTGGGCTTCCGGTGAAACCTGCTTGGTCGGCTGGGGGGAGCAGGAAGCCAGAAACAGACCCAGAAGGAGTACGCTCCCCAGCTTGCAATGTGAAATCATCAAACACTCCGTTTATTTTCTTTGGACGAGATCCATTTTCCCGTCGTGATTGCGATCCAATTCCACGCGCAACAGCTTGCCATCGGGATCGAAATACTCCCAGCGGTCCACGTTGCCGTCGAAATTGACGTCGAACTCCACCTTTTCGAGCCGGTTGGAATCGACGAAGTACTGCCACTGATCCTGCTTGCCGTCGCCGTTCGAATCGAACGCCGCCGATTGTAAAATATTGTCTCCCGTGAAATATTCCCAGCGGTCGATGCGGCCCTTATGTTCCGTGTCGAATTCCGCGCGGACGAGGTTTCCCTCGGCGTTGAAAAACTGGAACACGTCCATCTTGCCGTCGAGATTGTTGTCCGACTCGATGCGGGTCGGTTTCTTGTTGGAACCGAAATACTCTTTCCAGTCGACCAGGCCTTTGAAGCGGGAGTCCTTCTCGACCCGTTCCAGCCTGCCGTCCTTGCTGTAGAACTGGAACTGGTCCAGCACGCCGTCGAAGTTGCGGTCCAGCTTCGCCAGCACCGGACTTTTGTTGCCCTCGAAGATGTCCACCTGATCGAGTTTGCCGTCGCCGTTGGTGTCGTACTCGACCTTGACCAGTTGCCCGTTGTCGGACATCTCGTGCCACTGATCGAGTTTGCCGTCGAAGTCGCTGTCGATCTGAAGCACTTCCGCGATGCCGGGGGACGCCCACAACCAGACGGCCAGAAAAAAAGCCCCGATTTTTGGGTTAAGGATCATGGCTCCTCCAGTATAAAAGATATAGGAAGATTGAAACGGATTGAATCCTGTTTGAGCGGGCCGGGAATGGGCGGAAACGGACTCGCCGACTTCACCGCATCCAGCGCCGCTCGATCCAGCAGTTTATGCGTCGATGATTTTACAATGGAATAGTCTTTCAAGTCGCCGTTTTTCCCCAGGGTGAACGCCACCACGGGCATCCCTTCATAGCCACGGTCCCGGGCGGACTGGGGATAGTACTTTTCTTCAAATATTTTACTCCAAACCACCTTCAAAAAGCCCTTGCGAATTGTGTCCACATTGGCGGATGGGCTCTCGGACGGTTCGGGGGAGAGCGGGCTCGCCTTTGCAGAATCTATGGAAAGCGCCGCCGATTTCAGCGGTTTGCGCGCCGGAATCCGCGCCTCGGTCTGCCGGCTACCTTTAATGGATACGGGACGCTGTCCTGCCTGTGCAGTCGGATTGACCGGCGATGGCTCGATCCGTTTTGCGGAAGCGGGCGTCAGCGACCCTCCTTTTCCGTTAGAGGAATAGGCCGGTGTTGGGTTATCGGCTCTTTCCAGAACGTGGGATTCGCTGATCGGGCGGATGGCATTGGCCGTGATGGGCCCGCTGCCGGAATTCCCGAGCCTATGCGGTGCGGCCGCTTTTGCAGGCGCGGGCTTAAGATGATCGGGCGTTATCAGTTGCGCCGCGGTCTGTGGTTTCGCCGCTTCGGCAGTGTGTCCGGACGATGAGGCGGGCCCGGCAGGAATTTGCTCTGCCTGGTTAAACGCGGCTGCCTGCCGCAAAGACGCCGTTGCCGAAGCAGCCGGGGCAGCGCGGTCGCTTCCCACCGCTGCCTGTTTAGAGACGCTTGCGGGATCCTGGGTGTCGCTGATGGAACGGATTGCCTGCGACGTGTCACTGCGCCGGTTTGAACCGCGTGTTGAATGAAACCTGGCTGCCTTCGCGGGCGCGGATTCCAGGCCGGCAGGCGCTTTGAGTTGCGCCACGGTCCTCGCTTCCACAGCACCGGCGGCAGGTCGGGACACAGGCACGGGGCTGGCAGCGTGACGTCCGGATTTGCCAGATGCCGCGGCTTGCCGCGGGGAAACCGGCGCGGTCGCAGCCGGCATGGACCGGTCGTTCCGCGGCGCAGATGCGACGGGAGTTTGCCCCGGGATTGTGGCCGCAGAGAGCGGCTGAACGGGAGCCGCGGCGGTGGCCGACATTGCATTCACATCGAGATCGTTTGTCCGCACAACCGGTTGTTTTTGAAACGAGCTGGCAGCGAGCGTATCTGTCAGTGTCCGTGGTCTCAGGGGTGTCACGGCCGCGGTGGATTTCAGAATCGCAGCGTGACGGCTCGCGGTTGCAGCCGGTCGCGGGTTTGCCTCCACGACCGGAGACAGGCGTTGCGGCGCGCGCGGAGTAACGTATGCCGGTGTGTGCCGCGCCATCTTTGCCGATTCTGTATGGGCCTTTGCGGTTGAGTAAGTCTCAACCGCCAGGGACGCCATCTGCCGCGGCTCAAGATGCGTGTGTTGTGAATCGATCATGCCCAGCACAGGCGAACGCCTTGCCGGAGACCGGGCCGCGTTTATCATTCCTAAGGGCATTGCGCTCACCGCCCGCTCATGCGGAAGCGAAGCGACGTGCGGTGCTTCGGAGGCAGAGTGAAGAGAAATTGGAGACGCCGCTTGAAACATTTCTTCGTGCGGATGCACGGGCCGGGCAGCGGTTGCCTGTGCCGAAGAAACTGCCGGTTGTTTCTGCGCCGTAGCGCGTGGAGGAGGAGCGGGTGTCACGTCCGGGGTGTGTCTAGGCTTAAGCTTTGCGAGTGAGTGGGTTGGGGCGGAGGGGGCTGCCGGCATGCGTTCGATGGCCCGCTGTGGTTTTTTATCATTCGGTTTATTTTCTTTTGGTTTTTCTATCTTACGCGGTTTTTTGACAGGTGGTTTTTCTTTGGGGTTTTCGATCACGGCCTGAATGCGGATCGGCGGCCGTTCCGCGATCTGTGTGCTGCCGAAAATCCAGTCCCTCGCCACATAAAACACGACGCCGTGAATCGCCACGGACACAGCCAGCGTGACCCACAAAGACCGTCGTTTTGATTTCAGATCAAACCGCATGGCGCTGTGTTCCGTCGGCAACGAGGTTCAACAGGTAGTCCAGCCAGCCCGGGCAGGAACCCCAATACAGGTGCGAGTAAAGGGCGAAGCAGTTGCCCCTGCGAAAGCCGTCCACGACCGGAGTTTTTCCCGCATTCTGTGAATGTATCATGATGGGGGGTTCCCGGTTATCCTGCATGCCAGAAAAGTGAAACTCGTGCCCCTTGAGAACGAGGGGCTTGCCGCCCGTCCCATTCGGAGCGAATTTCAGTTTCCGGTATCCCAGTGTCAGGCCCTTGTTTTGCATCGTGGTGGAAAAATCGAACAGGCCGGCCATCGGGTGCCGCTTGCCGTCCCCCGTTGTGAGGGACTTCCCCAGATACATCAGCCCGCCGCACTCGGCGACGACCACGCCGCCATCCGCAGCGAAACGGCGCAGTTGCCGGATCAGAGGCTTGTTGGCGCACAGGGCCTCGGCGTGCAGTTCGGGATAGCCGCCGGGAAGGTACACCCAGTCACAACCCTCAGGCAGCGCACCGTCTTTGAGCGGCGAAAATGTCCGCACGCTGCCGCCCGCATGCCGGATCAGATCGAGCGTGTCCGCATACACGAACTGAAAGGCGGCGTCCTTCGCCACCGCCGCCGTGAATGGACGCGGCCGCTTTTTCCCTTTCCAGCGGGACGCCGGATGCGTTTCCGCAGTTTCTGCGGCGCGTTTCGGCAGCGATTGCAGCAGCTTCTTCACGTTCACGTGCCGCTCGATGTGATCCGCCCAGCGATCGTACAGCGCGTCCTGTTGCTCGAAGCCCTGGTGCAGGCCAAGATGGCGGCTGGGCAGGGCCAGTTCAGGATTTTGCGGCAGGTATCCCAGAAATTTTACCTTCGTGTAATGCTCGATGGCGTTTTTTAAGATGGACGCGTGCCCTTCGCTGTTCACCCGGTTCGCCACCACGCCGAGAAACCGCAGATCGGGATCGAAATTCAAAAACCCGTCCACCAGAGCCGCCGCCGAGCGTGCGGTGGCCTGTCCGTCGAAAACCAGCAGCACCGGCAGATCGAGGATCTTGGCGATTTCCGCCGTCGAGCCCTGGTCTTTTTTCGGGTGCGCCCCGTCGAACAGGCCCATCATGCCTTCCACCACAGCCACGCCGCCGCCGCACATCCTGTCGGCAAACAGATCGCGGATGTACTTTGCCGGGCACATGAAAGAATCGAGGTTGTAGCTCGGCGTGCCGCAGGCCCGCTCATGGTGGCCCGGATCGATGTAGTCCGGTCCCGCCTTGAACGGGATCACCGCTTGGCCCTTGCGTTTCAACAGCCGCATCAGCCCGAAAGCGGCCGACGATTTCCCCACCGAGGAATGCGTGCCCGAAACCACAAAGCCTGAACAATGCCGTGTCGTTGACATGGTCCTCAATTGAAGTTGAACACAAACCCGGCGTATCCGGAGATGCCCGGCGTGCCGAAACCGGGGACTTCCTCATAATCATTATCCAGAAGATTCTCTCCCCGCAACGTGAGCTTCAGTTGTTTGGTGAGCGCGTAGTTCAGCACCGCGCGCAGCGTGACGAAGCCCTCCGTGTTGAACCGGCCGTCGCGGATGCCCGATTTGGCATACAGACTCACCAGCGATTGCAGTTTGTCCCGCCAGTTGTGAGACGCGCTTGCCGTGAGCTTGTGCTTGGCGCGCCGCCTGAGCGGAGAATCGTTTTCATCGAACGTTTCGTTCCAGGTGTGCTTGACGGAAACATCCAGGTTGGACGTCACCTGAAAAAGAATTTCCGTTTCCAGGCCGCGCGAGTCCGCCTTGCCGACGTTCTCCACCGCGCTGGTCACGCTGTTGAACTGGATCAGGTTGGTGAAATCCGAATCGAAATACGTCACGCCCACCTTCATCCGTCCGTCATAGAGGGACTGGTCGACACCCACTTCCCAGCTTTTGACCTCTTCCGGTTTCAGGTTGGGGTTGCCGAAACCGGGGAAGAACAGATCGTTGATCGTGGGCGCGCGAAACCCCGTTGCGTAGGCCGCGCGCAGACGGGTGCCGGTTTCGCTATGATCATAATTTCCCTCGAAGCGGTAGGTGGTTTTGTCCTCGAACACGGAATTGATGTCGTGCCGGAACCCGCCGGTGAGCGTCACCCGTTCCAGCACCTGGGCGATGCCCTGGAAAAAATAACCCTGGTTGTAGATCGTGCTCTTGAGGCTGCTTTCCTGGTTGACGCCGTTCTGCACCTGGTACTCGCCGCCGAACAGGATTGAATAGTTCTTGCCGAACTGGAGGTTGTTCTGCAGGTCGCCTGTGTAGGTCCGGTTGATCAGGTGCGTGTTGTTGAATGAAGGGTCGAAACTGAACGTATCTTCATAGGCGATGTTGGGGGTGAGAGTCACAGTCCACCAGTCGGCGAAGGTTTTTGAGATGGGCAGCGCGAAGTAGTAGGCGTTGGACTTGTTGCCGTTGTTGCCGTCCGTGGGTAGCCCCGTGGCAAAACTGAACGCGTCGAACTGCGTGATCGAACGGATGTAGCGGCCGATCAGTTCCACCCGGCTGTTGTCGGTGACGGCGTAGCCCAGGCGCGTGGAAACGCTGGTGTTCTCATAGCCGTCTTCTTCCGTGTTGCCGCGGTCTTCATTGGCGGATGAGAATCCGTCGCTGTCGGTCCGGGATACGGAAACCGAATAATCGAATTTGTTCAGCGCGCCGGAGCTTTGCAGGGATTCACGGAATGTGGCGAAGCTGCCGCCTTCGAACGACAACGAGTGCCTGGGCGGTCCCTCGCCGCGCTTGGTGACGATGTTGATCACGCCGCCCACTGCGTCGGCGCCCCAGAATATGCTCTGCGGTCCTCTCAGAACTTCGATCTGCTGGATGTTTTCAGCCGTGAGGTTGGCGAAATTGAACGATCCCGAGGTGTTGGAGTTGACCTGAATGCCGTCCACCATGACCAGCGTCGAGCCGGAGCCGCCTCCGCGCATGAAGACAGAGGCGTTTGCTCCCAGCGGACCGTTCTGCACCACGTCCAGGCCCAGCTCGCCCCGCAGCAGGTCTTCAACCTGTAACTGTTTCTGCTTTTTGATTTCCTCTTCACGGATCACGGTCACCGAAGAGGGGTTGTCCACAATCGGGATGAGGGACCGCCGCGACTTCACCTGGATGGGTTGCAGGTCGATCGTGTCATCGGCCGCCTGGGACGGTGTGTGTGTCGTTGCCATTGAGATCATCAATACGAAAATAGAAAATTCAGCAATGCGAGGCATTCGTCAACCCTTTCTCTCGAAGGATGATGGAATTTTATTCCGGTCAGGTTTCCTGACTTGAGGCGGTCTACTGGCCGCGCCTTCCCATCCCAAAGGACAGTGGCACCCTTGCGGCGTTCGTTCCTCACACAGTTGCGGGACAGTGCCGGATTCGCACCGGGCTTCCCTTTACCGGAACAGCTATCAATGTATTTCTCAAAATTCCCTCCTCCAAGGGAATTTCGCTTTGTTCACTTGCTCAAATAATTTCGATAAACCCTCCTAGTTGAAAACTAAAGATTCAACATCCAGTTTCTGCATGACGTGAACAACAGCACCGTCACCAGCGACGCCGCACCCATGATCTGATGCGCGGATGTGATGTCGCCGATCTCGATTTCCTTGTGTCGGCCGCCGATCCACGGCTTGTCCATTTTCTCGCCGCCGTAGAAAGCGCTGCCTCCCAGGCGGATTCCCAGCGCCCCGGCCACCGCCGCTTCGGGAATGCCGGCGTTGGGGCTGGCGTGCCTGGAGCCGTCGCGAAGCACGGTCTTGCAGGCGCGCAGCGCGTTTTTCCCGCACAACGCCGCGCCCAACGTCATGATCGGCGCCGCCAGCCGGGCGGGAATCCAGTTCGCCGCATCGTCGATCCGCGCCGCCGCTTTGCCGAATCGCAAGTACTTCTCGTTCTTGTACCCGAACATCGAGTCCAGCGTGTTGACCGCCTTGTAGGCCAGGGCCAGGGGAGCGCCTCCCAGACAGGCGTAAAACAGCGGTGCGACGATGCCGTCCACCGTGTTCTCCGAAATCGTTTCCACGGTTGCGCGCACGATTCCCCTTTGATCCAGGGACTCGGTGTCCCGGCCGACGATGTGCGCCAGGCTTTGCCGCGCCTCCGTCACGCCGCCGCGTTCCAGATGCTGCCTGACCGGACGGCTTTCATCGAACAGGCTGCGCACCGAAAGCGCCGTGTAGATGCAATAGATCGAGGCCAGCGTCTCCGCCCAGGGATGCAATGCGCCCAACATCGCAAGCAGCGCCCAGACGGTCGCGAACGTGCCTGCGATCATCCCCACCGCGGTGACCGTCCCCGCGGCAAACGGGTCGGCGAACCGTTTGCGCGTTGCAGATTCCAACCGCGAAGCGGTCTTGCCGATCCAGCGCACCGGATGCGGCCAGCCTTTGGGATCGCCGATCACAAGATCCAGGGCAAACGCGATCAGTATCTGCAGCGAAAGATCCATGTCGTTCAATCCTCCGCGCCCATCGTCCCCATTGCCACGCACGGGTGTTGTGCTGTTTGCTCAGCGTGAGAATGCGGGGAGGAATCGGGATTGCCGCAGATTAGGGAACGGACAGCCGCGATCAGGCGTTCGTTGTCCGCACGCGTCCGCACCGCGACGCGGAAATAGCGTTCGTCCAGCCCGTCGAAGTTGCCGCAGTGACGAACCAGCAGGCCCTGGCGCAAGAGCGACTGGAAAAAGCCGCGTCCGTCCCGCCGGTTGCCCTCAAGCCGAAACAGAAGAAAATTGGCGTCCGAAGCGAACACCTGGATGTCTGGCATTGCGCTGAGGCTTCCATATAAATATTCCCGCTCCGTGCGGATTCGCCGCCGGGTGCGATCCGGGAAATCCGTATCCCCAAGCACCGCCGAGCCCACCGCCTGCGCCAGCGCGTTCACCGACCAGGGCGGCAGGACGGCGTTCAGCCGGGAGATCGTGTCCGGATGGGCGATGCCGTATCCGAGGCGCAGCCCGGCGATCGCGTAGAATTTGGTCATCGACCGCACCAGGATCAGGCTGCGCGATGCGGGAATACGGTCGATCAGAGACGCACCCGGTGACGCGAAATCGATGAAGGCCTCATCCACGATGAGGAGGATCGACCGGCGTTCGCATTGATCCAGCAGGGCGAGCAGGGTGTCGCGCTCGCACCGCCTGCCGTTGGGGCTCGCCGGATGGCCAAGAACCAGGGCACCCGGATCGGGCATGCGCTGCATGCGGGCAAGCAGGGCGTTCGCGTTGAGTTGAAATCCATCATTAGGGTCGAGTTGATGCACGTTCACCCCCACGCCTGTTGCATTGAACGCCCGTGCGTATTCCGAGAAGCACGGTGCGATCAGCAGCGCCTCACGGCCCGGCGGCAACAGCCGGGGCAGCAGGTAGATCAGTTCCGTGGAACCGTTGACCGGCAGCAGCGACGTTATGTCCACATCCAGTGCTGCGGCAAGATGTTGCTTCAAGGCTTTACAGTCCGGTTCGGGATACGCATTTAAACGTTGGCTGAACTCCCGCACCAGCGGTCCGACGCAGGCAGGCGGGCCGAACGGGTTGAGGCTGGCGCTGAAATCGATCAGCGTTCCATTCTCAAGGCCCAGCGCTGCCTCCCAGGCCGCCCGGTTGCCCCCGTGCGCGGCGCGCTCCAGCAAAGCGGGATTCGTTCGCGAAAGCGTCATGCGCGTTCTCCCCCGGTTTGCGGAAGCGCCACGCGAAACGCGCCCGGCGTTCCCTCCCATTGGTTGTAATAGATCAACCGTTCCAGCGGCAGGCGCTTTTCCCAGCCCTTGCTCTCCAGCATCGGTTTTTCATAAAATTCCTCGGTGTGGCCCAGGCACAGGTAGGCCACCGGAAACACGTGCTCGGGAATGTTCAGATCCCGTTTGAGCTGCTCCATCGACAGGATGCTGACCCAGCCCACCGCAAGCCCTTCCGCCCGCGCCGCCAGCCACAGGTTCTGCACCGCGCAGCAGGTGCTGAACAGGTCGGTCTCGCGCACGCTGTCCCGCCCGAGCACGTTGGGGCCGAGCCGCGTGCGGTCGCAGGTGACGCAGATGTTGAGCGGCGCTTCCAGAATGCCTTCCAGCTTGAGGCTTTCGTACAGCGCCTTGCGGCCGCCCTCAAATTTTTCCGCCGCCTCGGCGCTCGCCGCTTCGAAGTTGGCCGCGATTTTTTTGCGCGTCGCCACATCGTCGATCACGAGGAAATTCCACGGCTGCATGTAGCCCACCGATCCCGCGTGGTGCGCCGCGTCGAGAATCCGCCCCAGCACATCCGCGTCCACCGGCCGGGGCAGAAAGTGCCGCATGTCCCGGCGCTTGTAGATGGCTTCGTAGCAGCCCTGTTTGAGTTTCGGCGGGAACGCGTGCGGGTGTTCCGGATCGAATGTCTCCGCCAGAGTGTTGCTTCCCGCCTGCTTGATCGTCACCGGAATTCCCGAAACCATGTGCACCACCTCGTCGAAAGCGGCGGCGATGCGCTGGTTCGCTTCTCCCGCGATGTCGCGGAAGCGGCGGCTGAGCGCGTTGTCGGGCACGATGCCCGCTCCCACTTCGTTGGTGATGACGATGAGCGTGCGTTTCCGGCGCGCGCTTTCTGCGATCAGGCCCTCAACGGCATGGAGGATCGACTCCCGTTCCCGGTCCTGCATCATCAGGTTGCTGATCCACAATGTCAGGCAGTCGAGGATCAGCACACCGGCGTCCGCTTGCTCGATTTGAGCGGCCGGGTCCAGCGGTTCCTCCAGCGTCTCCCAGTCCGGGCCGCGTTCCTGTTTGTGCCGGGCGATGCGCTCGGCCATTTCCTCGTCCAGCGGTTCCGCCGTGGCGAGAAACACTTTTTTACCGGCAAGGCTCTCGGCGAGCGCGAGCGCGTGCCGGCTCTTGCCGCTGCGCGTGCCGCCTGTGATGAGGATGTTTTTAGCACTCATGATTCACCTGAAGTTTTATGGATATATTCACGCACCGGCCCCATTGAACGTGACGCAGGCCGCAAGCACGAGGACCGCCGTCTCCACGCACTCCGACAGGGCTCCCACCGTGTCTCCGGTCATGCCGCCCAGCCGCCGGTGAAAATAAAAAAGCAGCAACGTCGTGACGAGCACGAAGCCGGCCAGCGTCGTGAATCCCGCCGCCATGCCGGTCGCAAACGGCAGTGCCACTGGAACCGCGATGCCGGTCAGCAGGGAATAACGTTTTTTCTGAAACCAGGGCTGCGAATGCGAATCCGTCTTGCCTGCGTAATCCAGACTCACCAGCGCGACGGCCTGCGCCGAACGCGCCAGCGCCGGCGCAGCCACCAGCCAGACGGGATGCGGCGCGTTGAGATTCACGAGCGCTGTCCATTTGAGCCCCAGGCAGAACAGCACCGCGAGCATGCCCATGACGCCGACGTGCGGATCCTTCATGATGCGCAGCACCTCCTCGCGATTCCTGTGGGAAAACAGACCGTCGGCGCTGTCGGCCAGACCGTCCAGGTGCAGCGCCCCGGAAATCACGGCCAGAAAGACAACGTCGCACAGCGCCCGTACTTCCGCAGGCGCATAGCGCGCACCCAGCGCGTCCACGCCCCAGAACAGGACGCCGATCAGAAGGCCCACGGCCGGGAAATACAGAACCGGCCTGCCACCGGGTTCCACGCGCGGAACAGGCAGCACGGTCAGAAAACCGAGCGCGGAAAAAAAGCTTTTCATTTTTCGAACACGATCGCATGCAACCGCTCCATGTCGATGGATTCCTCGACCAGCCGCGCCAGCCTGTCGAGCTGTTCTTCCCGAAACGCGCGGTAGTCGAAGGGCGTTTGGGGCTCCGCAAGACCGCGCCGCCGGCGCACTCCCGCGAGATAGGCGTTGCGCAGCCCGTCGTCATCCAGAAAACCGTGTGCGTAGGTTCCGACTCGCGCGCCATCCACGTCCGTGACGCCCAGCGGGCGCGGGTCTTCGCCGTCGACCGGATTGAAGAGGGCAGGGGAGTCCGTGCCGAACACCGTCTCCCCCATATGGATCTCATAACCCGTAAGCCGCACGCCTTCCGGCAGCACCGGATTCGCAACCGCAGTCCGCGTCACCGGGCGCGTGGTCTTGTCACGCCGCAGCGTGGTGACGCAGTCGAACAGACCCAGTCCTTTCATCTCTCCGCGCGCGCTTTCCACGCCGTGCGGGTCGTGGACCTGCCTGCCCATCATCTGAAATCCACCGCAGATTCCCAGCACAGACGTTCCCGATTCGGCCGCGCGCACGATGGCGCGGTCCAGCCCCTGGTCCACTAGATAGGCGAGGTCGTCCAGCGTGTTCTTGCTGCCCGGGAGCACGATGCAGTCCGGGTTCCCCAGCCGGTTCGCCTGCGCCACGTAGCGCAGCGACACGTTGGGGTCCGCCGCCAGCGGCGAAAGGTCGGTGAAATTGGAAATGCGCGGGTACCAGATCACCGCCACATCGAGATGCGGCACGCCGTTCGCCGCCGCCCTGTGCTGCCAGGCGGGGATCGCGTCCTCCTCGTCGATCAGCAGGTCGCGCACGAAGGGCAACACGCCGAGAATGGGTTTTCCCGTCAGCGACTCGAACTGGGTAAGCCCCGGCTTGAGCAGTTCGAGATCGCCGCGGAATTTGTTGACGAGAAATCCGGCGACGCGGTCCTGCTCTTTTGGTGTCAGAAGATCGAGCGTGCCTTTCATCCAGGCGAACACGCCGCCTTTGTCGATGTCCCCCACGATGAGCACCGGCGCCTGCGCGTATTCCGCCATCGCCATGTTGACCAGATCCCATTGCCTGAGGTTGATTTCCGCCGGGCTTCCGGCCCCTTCCAGCACGATCAGCTCGAAGCGGCCGCGCAACTCGTCATACGCCCGCCGCACGATTTCACGGTGCTCGCGGTGCCGGGCGTAGTAATCCTTGGCGTCGCGGTTCTCCGTCACGCTTCCCATGACGATAACCTGCGAGCGGTTGTCGGCCGTCGGCTTGAGCAGGATGGGGTTCATCTCAACCTGCGGCTTCAGCCCGCAGGCTTCCGCCTGATACGCCTGCGCGCGCCCCAGCTCGCCGCCGTCTTCGCAGACGAAAGAATTGAGCGACATGTTCTGTGCCTTGAACGGCGCGACCTTCATGCCCTGCTTGTGGAAGTAGCGGCACAGCCCCGCCGTGAGGATGCTCTTGCCGACGCCGGAACCGGTTCCCTGAATCATGAGTGCTTTTGCCGCCATATCGTTTTCCTCAACGCTGGCGTTTGAGCAGCCAAACGAAGAACGGGCCGCCGATCAGCGCCGTGATGATGCCCACCGGGATCTCCGTCGGCGCCAGCAGCGTGCGCGCCACCGTGTCGCACAGGATGAGAAAACTCGCGCCGAAGAACATCGACGCCGGGATCAACAGCCTGAGATCCGGTCCGACCAGAAGGCGCACGATGTGTGGCACGATCAGCCCCACGAACCCGATCGGCCCGCTGATCGCCACCACCGATCCGGTGATCAGCGACGCGGTGACGAAGCAGACGATCTGCGTGCGCGACACCTCGACGCCGCGGCTCGCCGCCGATTGGTCGCCGGCGCTGATCAGGTTCATGCTGCGGGCGAGATAAATCAGCACCGCGATGCCCAATAGCACCGGCGGCAGGATCGAGCCCACCGTCTGGTAGCTGGTGATGTCGAGGCCGCCCATCAGCCAGCGGATGATGAGAAACGACTGCGTGAAATCGGCCAGGTAATGGATGAACATCACGAGAGCCGCGAAAAAGAAATTCGCCGTCACCCCCGCGAGCAGCAGCGTGGAAGTGGAAAACTCCCGCCCGCGGCTTTTGGCCAGCCCGAACACCAGGAAGATCGCGCCCAGAGCGCCGAGAAACGCCGTCACCGGCAGCAATGAAAATCCGAGAAAGTGGCCTTCCAGTCCCAGCGTGATGGCGATCACCGCCCCCAGTGCCGCGCCGCTGGAAACGCCCAGCGTGAACGGCGCCGCCAGATCGTTGCGCAAGAGTGCCTGGAACACCGCCCCGGCCACGGACAGCGCCGCGCCGGTCACCGCGCCCAGAAAAATCCGCGGCAGGCGCGCCAGGAACAGGATGTTGGCGTCCACGTTGTCTTCAAACGGAATGTCGCGCGACAAGGCCTTGCCGAGATCGATGGACGTGGAGCCGATCAGCGGCGTCACCGCCAGCGTCGCCACGAACAACAGGAAGAACAGCGCGATCAGGACGGCGTAGCGTCTGGGGTGCAGCGTTGTGTTGGGCAAGGGGGGCGTCTTCATTGCGGAAACACCAGAAAGCGGCCGTCGTCCGGGTCGCGGAACAGTTTCACCTTGACCTCGTAGGCGTTTTCGAGAATGTCTTTCTGCAGCACCTCTTCGGGCGTGCCTTCGCGCATCACTTCACCCGCGTGCAGCAGCACCAGCTTCTTGCAGTAGCGCGACGCCATCTGCAGATCGTGCATCGCCAGCACCACCGTCATCGACCGCTCGCGGTTCAGCCGTTCGAGGATGTTGAGGATCTGCACCTGGTACTTGATATCCAGCGCGGAGGTCGGCTCGTCCAGCAGCATCACCTCAGGCTCCTGCGCGATGGCGCTGGCCAGCATCACGCGCTGTTTCTCGCCGCCGCTGATGGCGTTGAAGCCGCGGTCGTGAAACGCATCCGTGTCGGTCAGCCGCATCGCCTCGTGCACGATGCGCAGGTCGTCGCTGCTCTCGAAGCTGAAAGCGGAAAGGTAAGGGTGCCGCCCCATCATCACGATCTCCGACACCTTGAAATCGAACGCCATCGCGTGTTCCTGCGGAATCCACGCCAGCGAGCGCGCCAGTGTTTTGCGTTTGAGCTCCTTCATATCCCGGCCGCGAAAGCGCACCGACCCCGAGCGGGTTTTGAGGATCCCGCCCAATAATTTCAGCAGCGTGGATTTGCCCGAACCGTTCGGCCCGACCACGGCAATGAAGTCGCCCTCGCGGATGCTGAGCGACACCTGTTTGAGCACCGGTTCCTGGTCGTAGACGAACACCGCATCCTCCATTTGCAGCAGTTCCGCGCTCATCGCTGGCCTCCATCCGGGTTCGATGCGGCCCCATCCGTGAACAGTTCGGGATGGATCGCGCGCGCGAACCGGGCCAGGATGTTGACCAGCCGCGGTCCGGGGATCAGGATGTAGTCCGCGCCGATGTAGAAGATGTTGCCGTCCCGCACCGCCTGGATGGTGGGAAACTGCCGCCACTGATCGAGATTCTGCTGCAGTTCCTTCCCGCTGAGGTCGGCTTTCGGCCCGGCGACGAGGATGACCTCGGGCGACGTTTCGATGATGAACTCTTTCGAGACGCGCGGGTACTTGGCCAGCGGATCGGGCAGGATGTTGGCGCCGCCCGCGAGTTCGAGGATCTCGCCGAGAAACGTGCCGCCACCGACGGCGTAGAGGTCGCGGCCGGGATCGTCGCTGTCGCCCAGGATGAACAGCACCGATTTTTTTCGCACGCCCTTGAGCTTTTCACGGTGAAAATCAATGTCGGCTTTCAGTTTCCCGACGAGGCGGCGCGCATTCTCACTCAGGTTCAGCGCGTCGCCCATGGTCTGAATGCCCTTGAAAATATCTTTCAGGGTGCCCTGCGGGATGACCAGGGTTTCGATTCCCAGGTTGCGCGCGTTGGTCTCGATTTTGGTGCTTTTGATCTGGTGCACGATGAGATCCGGACGCAGGCGGATCCAGATCTCCACGTTGGGATTCAAAAGCCCGCCCACCGAAGGACGGGTGCAGGCTTCCTCGGGATACTTGCAGAAATCGGTGACGCCGACAACGCGGTCTCCCGCGCCCAGCGCGAACAGGGTCTCGGTGATTCCCGGAGACATCGAAAGAATGCGTTTGGGTTCGTCCGAATGGGCGGGTGAGGCCGAAACGGCCAGCAGCAGGCAGAGGAGTGCGGTGCGAAATGCGATCGGCGCGAAGCGGCGGGAACGGAACGCCGTCCGCAATGCACGCAGGCAGATTGAAACCGTCGTTGGAACTTCCATCAGGATGACCTCGCATCCCGAGAGAAGAGGGGTAATAAAAAAGCCATTCCAAAGGGAATGGCGGCACGAATACAGCCCATCACCCCCCTCAGCCTCGAAGAGTCAGTGAAAACGCGCCCAAGGTATTCTGGCTTCCGGATCGGTCTACCCTCTGCGCCTTCCCGTTCTTCATCGAACAGTGGCATTCACAGAGTTCGTCCCCGGTTACAGCGGCGGGTCCGCGACGGATTTGCACCGTCTTCCCTCAATCAAACGCGTCACAATAAAATGTGGCCCAATCATAGCAGATGCCGGTGCCGTGTCAACGGAGAAAGAGAGCCGTCCGCGGATGGGGCGGGAACCGAAGATCGGAATTGCCGGTTGCAACGGATTCAGTGTGGATTGTTCAGGAAAACGGATTGTATTCCGGGACCGGGTTCATTAATAAGAAGAGAGCGTAAATTTTTATTTGGAGGAAACGAACATGAGCACGATCGCAGGCGTCCTGCTGTTTTTTCTCGTCGCCGGTCTGGTGTGGACCTTCCTGTCTCCCGCGTCCACGCTGGCAGCCGCGGTCGCGTCGCTGCCCGTGGGTGTCGTGAGCTACATGATCGCCAGCATGCTGGCGGCCGACATCGTCGGCGAAGGCCGGTTTTACAGCGTGCCTTTCGGCGGGTTTCGCATCACGAACAACGCCGCGCTGCTTGCCAGCGGCGTGGTCTGGTGGTTCGCCTGGTTTGTCTTCTTCAAAGGCGTCGGATGGTTCCTTAGCAGGGGCAGGAAGCTCTGACCCCAGCCGCCAGACACTCAAAAACAGGTGAAAAAGTGTGTTTAAATTTTAACAAATTTACATAAAAGTGTTAAAATGATGTGGGATGATTTTCGATCTCAGTGAAACTTTCAGGAGGAGGCAATGAGAATGGAGCGCGGATTCCATCCGGCATTGTGGGGTGTCCTGATCGGCATCGGCATTGGGCTGTCTGGATGCGCCACGATTTTTTCAGAGGGGAAAGACACCATCACGTTCAACGCCAACGTGAACCCGGTGCGCGTGTTCGTGGACGGCAGCTTCGTGGGAGAAACGCCGCTGACGCGCGACTTCAATCGCAAGCTGGGGGAATACCATCTCAAGTTCGTCAAGCAAGGCTACGAAACGCAGGAGTTCAACCTCGCGCACGAATTCAACAACAACGCCGGAATGTGGCTGGACATCACCGGCACCGCGACCACGCTGACGCCGATGGGGGTGAACGCGCTGTCCGGCAATCTCATCAAATTCACGCCGAACGATTATCAGATCGAAATGCTGCCGGAAAAGAAAGCCGATGAAACCACGATCCGCAAGCGGCTGGCTTCGCGCAGGTTTGCGGCGTTCAACTTCGACACCCTGCGCGCCCAGGTCGCCGCCGGTAAGGGAGAGCATCTGGAAGCCCTGGCGGACAGCTTCGCCATCCACGGAAACCACCGCAAGGACTTTCAAAACCTGATCCGCGAGCACCGCGAAGAGCTGCTCACGAGCCGCCACGGGCTGGAGTTGTGGAACGCGCTCGACAGGCACATCCACGCTCACCCGAAATTGAAATCCTGTTGCGAAACGCCCCCGGAGCCTACGTCCCGAAAAAACGATTCAGCTCGCGCAGGTTTTCTGTATTGATCTCATGCCCCTGGCCGGTTTCCCGAACCTTGACCTTGTGGCCCTTGGCGCTCATTTCATCGAGCGCGTGCTCGGCGAGAAACGAGGGCACGATGTCGTCGGCGGTGCCGAAGATGCCGAGGATGTCCGCGGCGGGCCGCTCCGGCAGCGCATCCGGCATTTCCGGTAAGAAACCGCACACCGACGCCGCCTTATGGATCGCGTGGCTTCCGATAAGCGTGTAGGTGAGCGCCGCCGCGCCGCCCTGGGAAAATCCCCAGAGACCGATGCGGACGGGGTTCCCGTTGAGTCTGTCCTTAAGATTCGCGTGCGCGGCGTCGATCATCCGGGTCGCGTAATCCGCGAAGCGCGTCACCGCTTCCTTTTGTTTGGGCCCGTCTTCCCACCAGCTCCAAAGCCCTTTGCCCGCATCCACCGGACCCTCCGGAAACACGTAGACCGTGTTCGTCAGCTTGAGCTTGTTGCCGTGGATGAGCATGTTTTCCGGTGTCGAGTCGGCGCCGTGGAATCCGAGCAGGAGGTTCACGGGGTGCGCGGTGTCCAGTTCGGTCTCGCCGATGAGAACTTTTTTCCCGTCCCATTCGGCGTTGGTGTAATTGATGGTCATGAGAGCCTCAGCCTTGGTTTTCGATCCATTTGCGGGCGGTGCGTTCCGCTTCCTCGACGGTGCGGATGGTCCCCAGCACCCGTTCCTCTTCAACGCGCTCGAGAATGTCCGAAAACAACGGCGAGGGCGTCAGCTCGAACCGCTCGATCAAATCCTTTCCCTTGAGCAGCGGTTCCTTGCGAATTGCGGGCAGATAATCTTCATGGAAAAAGTCTTTTACCGTGCGCGCGGCTTGAAGGCAAGCCTCCTTTGAAATCGAGCCGGTTTGCGGCAGAGTCGACACGATCGCCCACGCGATCGCAAGTCCGCCTTCCAGTTCGTTTTCCCAGCGCTTGACGAAGCGGTACAGGCGGGTGCGGTCGGGACGGGGGGCGGCGAAATCCGTGAGCGCGTCGCAGAATTCGCGGCAGCAGCCCAGCGAGCGGTCGATCCAGGCGCTCTCCGCGTTGCTCGCCCGCAGCCGCTTGAGCAGATCCGGGACCGCGTTTGGGGGCACAGCCGGCGTTTTAAAAATGGAGCGAGCGGGTTGCAATCCGCTCAGCAGCGCACCCAGGAGCAGAAGCGCCTTGTGCTCCCTATCCAGAACCGGAGAGGGGAACTCCGAGATTTTTTTGCCCTCCGGAAACAGCACGTTCTGCAGTTCCTTGATCGCCCGCAGCCCGGTCTCCCGGGCGTCCAGCGCATCGGCGTGAAAGCCGCGCAGCGGTTCCAGCTCCGGCAGCAGCTCCGCGAGCAGTCCGGTCTTGTCCATCAGCCGCAGCAGGCAGAACACCCGCCCTTCATATAAGAACAGCTTCCATTCCTGCCAGATCCGTTCCGGTGCGACGGTTCCAATCGCTTCCCGGTCCCGGGCGATGCGGTCGATCGTGTCCGCCTCGATCTTGAAATCCAGCTGCATGGCGAACCGGAAGGCGCGCAGCAGGCGCAAAGGGTCGGACTTGAACGCGGAATCGGCCACCATGCGCACTCTCCCGCTGCGGATGTCCTCCTTCCCGCCGTGCGGATCGAGCACAGTGTCCTTACCCTGCAAAAAATCGTTCAGGGGCATCGCCATCGCGTTGATGGTGAAGTCCCGCGCGGCCAGATCCTCCTCGATGGTGCTGCCGCAAAGCTCGCTGAAGTCGAAGGTCAGAGTCTTGTCGAGCACGACGCGGAAGGTCTCACGGCCCGGCGTGGTGTCCAGCGGCACGCGCGTGCCGCCGGCGGCTTTGGCAAACTGCCGTGACATCGCCGCGGCGTCGCGCAGTGCGAAATCGAAGTCTGAGCACGGCCGGCCCATCAGCCGGTCGCGCAGGATTCCTCCTACAAGATAGAAAACCTGCCCCCGTACCCGCGCCAGGCGGACCCCTACGTTCAGCGGTTTCAGGGCTTTGTCGTCGATCTGCCACATTCCGGCGTTCCTCGTGTTTTGGACGGTCGCGCAATCCCAAAGATCCATTGTAATCCAGATCCGCTGCGAAAGGACCGTCCCGGGGAGAGCGGGGCGCGTTTTCATGCCCTGAATATCGGAAAAGGGATGCGCGGGATTAGATAGATTTACAGTGAAAATAAGCCCTGAAATCCGGGAAAAACCTTTATTCATATAAAGTTCGCCACCCGGAACTAAAGGATGGAGAAAACCGGGCAGATCCTTTATAATATATTAAAGATCAAATACTTATAAGCCATTTTATCAAACGTTTTTGGGACCGTTTCATGACGCTTTCTGCATTGAAATTTCCTGAAAGGGTAACAGTTGAATTGACGCCAATCTGCAATCTGTCGTGCGTCATGTGTCCGAGACACGAAGTCGGCGAGGGAGGATATATGTCCTCCGAACTGTTTAAAAAGATCGCCGACGAGCTGGCGCAGCATCCGGGCGTGGCGATGGTGCCGTTTTTTCGCGGCGAGTCGCTCATCCACAAGAAATTTTTTGAATTGCTGCGTTACGCGAAGGACAAGGGCATCGCTCCCATTCAGTTGACGTCCAACGCCACCATCCTCACGGAAAAGATCGCGATCCAGCTTTTGGAGCTGGAGATCGACTTTCTCTCGTTCAGCCTCGACTCCAACGACCCCGCCACCTATCAGGAAGTGCGCGGGTTCGATCTCGACCGGGTGCGGACGAACGTCGAGCGGTTTTTACAGCTCAAGCAAAAGATGAACCGCGAACTGCCGCGCGTTCAGATCTCCGCCGTGGAAACCCAGGCCGCGAAAGTCCATATGGACGCCTTCGTCGAATACTGGAAGGACAAGGTGGACCGGGTGCGCGTGTACACCGAGCATTCGCAGGACGGCGTTTACGGAAAGCTGGAGGGAGAGGCCAGCGAATTTCCGCAACGGCTGCCGTGCAAAAAGCCCATGACCGAGATGGTGGTGTACTGGGACGGGCAGGTGGCGCTGTGCAACCACGACTGGAACCGCAAGGAATTTTTGGGAGACATCAACAAGCAGAGCATAGCCGAGGTCTGGCAGGGAGCGCCTTACCGGGAAGTGCGGGCGCGGCACCAGGAGGGCCGTTGCGGCGAAGACCCCACCTGCGGCGGCTGCGATCACTGGAAAGTTTCCTATCTGGAGTCGGGCAGGGTGGGGCGGCTTTACGAGCGGGAATCCACCGTATCTTCATTGGAGTGAGATGACGGCCCCATGATTCCACTGACACGACCCTGGCTGGGAGAAGAAGAAAAAAACGCGTTGAGCGGCGTCCTGGATTCGGGATGGCTGGTGCAGGGACCGAAAGTGGCCGCCTTCGAGAAAGCCGCGGCCGAAACCATCGGCGTTCCGCTGGCGCTGGCGGTGTCCTCCTGCACCACGGGGCTGCACCTGGCGCTCCTCGCCGCGGGCGTGAAACCCGGTGATGAAGTGATCGTCCCGTCCTTCACTTATGTGGCCACCGCCAATGCGGTGGAGTACGTGGGCGCGCGTCCCGTGTTCGCGGACGTCGATCCGCACACGTACAACCTCGACACCGCAAAGCTGGATGCGCTCGTGACGCCGCGCACGCGCGCGGTGATGCCGGTTCATCTTTTCGGGTTGTGCGCGGACATGCAGGCCGTCAACAGCTTCGCGTCCCGCCACGGACTCAAGGTGATCGAAGATGCCGCCTGTGCGTTCGGCGCACGCATCGGAGAAAAGCACGCGGGGACGTTCGGGGATCTGGGCTGCTTCAGCTTTCACCCGAGAAAGATCATCACCACCGGCGAGGGCGGCATGGTGGTCGCGCGCGATGCGGGATACGGACCGATCCTCAGGACCCTGCGCAATCACGGCGCCACCGTCTCCGATGCGGAACGGCACCAGAATGGCAACCTGCTGCTGCCCCGGTTCACCGAACTGGGATTCAACTACCGCATGTCGGATCTGCACGCGGCTTTAGGAATCGAACAGATGCGAAAACTGGAGTCCATCCTCAAAGCCCGGCGGACGCAGGCCAAACGCTACGACGAGCGGTTGCCATCCGTTGCGGGAATTGCAGTGCCGCGGGTCCCGGAAGCGTATTTTCACACGTACCAGTCTTATGTGGTGCGCGTGCATCCCGATGCTGCCTGCACCCGCGACGCGCTGGTGAAGAAACTGGCCCAAAACGGCGTCGCCGCGACGCAGGGCACGCACGCGGTCCACACGCTGGACTATTACCGGAACAAGTACGCTCTGCACGCTCAAAGCTGCCCGGAATCGGCGCGCTGTCAGGACGAGACCCTGACGCTGCCGCTGTATCCGGGGCTTTCGGAAAGCGATCAGAATCGCGTCGTGGAAGCGATCGAAACCAGTCTCAAGGAATGAAGCATGTGCGGAATTGCTGGAATCTACAATCTGAATAAGCAGGCCGTTCTGCCGGGCGCGCTCAAGCTGATGACCGACGCGATCGCGCACCGCGGTCCTGACGACGAAGGCCAGTACCTCGACCGCAACATGGGTTTGGGGCACCGCAGGCTGTCCGTCATCGACCCGTCCCCCGTGGGACGGCAGCCGATGGCTTCCGGCGGCGGCCGCTGGGTGATCACCTACAACGGCGAGATCTACAATTACCGTGAGCTGCGGGACGAGCTGGAGCAGCGCGGGCACGCCTTCCACACCGGCACCGACACCGAAGTGCTGCTCAACGCCTTCATGCAGTGGGGCCCCGACTGCCTGCACAAGTTCAACGGCATGTTCGCCTTCGCCATCTGGGACAAGGAAAAGCAGGAGCTGTTCCTGGCGCGCGACCGTTACGGCATCAAACCGCTTTACTACTCGTTCCAGGGCAGGACCTTTCTGTTCGGCTCCGAAACCAAGGCCCTGCTGGCGCATCCGGAAACGCATTTTGAAATCGACCTGGAAGCGGTGCTGGAGTATTTCACGTTTCAGAACATCTTCACCGACAAAACCCTGCACAGCGGCATCAAGCTGTTTCCGGCGGGCTGTCACGCGGTGATCCGGCCGTCGCACCGGGAAAGCCAGCTTCACTTTCACCGCTACTGGGATTACTGCTTCGAAGAGCCCGAGCGTCCTTTAAAAGACGAAGAATATGTGGAAGAGCTCGACCGCCTGTTTCAGCAGGCCGTCAAGCGGCAGCTGGTCAGTGATGTGGAGGTGGGTTCCTACCTGAGCGGCGGCATGGATTCGGGCGCCATCACCGCCACGGCGAGCCGGCACCTGCCGTACATGAAAACCTTCACCTGCGGGTTCGACCTGAACAGCGCCATGGGGCTGGAACTGGGATTCGACGAGCGCGAGAAATCGGAAAAGATGTCCTACCTGTTCAAGACCCAGCACTACGAGGTCGTGCTGAAGGCCGGCGACATGGAGCGGGTGATGCCGCACCTGGTCTGGAACCTCGAGGAGCCGCGGGTGGGGCAGAGCTATCCCAATTACTACGTGTCGCAGCTTGCCAGCAAATTCCTCAAAGTGGTGCTTTCCGGCATGGGCGGCGACGAGCTGTTCGGAGGCTATCCCTGGCGGTACTACCGCGCCGTGGTCAACGAGGATTTTGAAAACTATATCGACAAGTACTATCTCTACTGGCAGCGGCTCATCCCCAACAGTCTCATCAAGCAGGTGTTCCAGCCGGTGTGGAAAGAGATCCGCCACGTCTGGACGCGCGACATCTTCCGCGATGTGTTCAAGGACCGCGGCCATGCGATCCGCAGGCCGGAGGATTACGTCATGCACTCCCTGTATTTTGAAGCCAAGACCTTCCTGCACGGTCTGCTGATGGTCGAAGACAAGATCAGCATGGCGCACGGACTGGAAACGCGTGTGCCGTTTCTCGACAACGACCTGGTGGATTTCGCCATGAAGGTGCCCGCGCACCTGCGCCTGGGAAATTTGAATGAGGTCGTCCGCCTCAACGAAAACGAACCCGGCCCGAAGACGGAAAAATACTTCACCAAAACCCGCGACGGCAAGCTGCTTCTGCGGGACGTGATGAAGCGGCACATTCCCGCTTCGGTCACGCAGGATGTGAAGCAGGGATTCTCCGGTCCGGATGCGTCCTGGTTCAAAGGCGAGAGCATGGACTACGTGAAAAAGCTGCTGCTGAGCAAAAACGCCGCCATGTATGCGTTCCTCGACCGCAAAACCTGTCATGCGCTGATCCAGGAGCATCTGCAGGGAAAAGAGAACCGCCGGCTGCTCATCTGGTCATTTCTCAGTTTCGAATACTGGTGCCGGTCCTTCCTGTACGGAGCGGGGCCGGATGTTTCAAGAACCAAGTTCAATTGATTTGAAATATCATGGAAATCATAAAGCTGAAAGAAAAGGACGATAGCGAATACCAGGCGTTTCTTGACAGCTGCGAGGCGTCGCTGCTGTACTACGGTCTGCCCTACAAACGCTTTCTCGAGGCGCTGCTCGGCTGCCGTTCCGAATACTGGATCGCCCGTGAAAACGGGAAGATCACCGGCGTTCTGCCGGTGATGGAGAAAGGCGGCCCGTTTGGGCGTGTTCTGAATTCCCTGCCGTATTACGGCAGTCACGGCGCCGTGCTGCATGCCACCCAGGCCGCGCGCGACGCGCTCTATGCCAGATTCGACGCTTTGGCGAATCATTCCGGTGTGGCGGCCGCGACGCTGATCGGACATCCCCTGTTGTCGAGCGAGGAAGCACCGGTTGAGCACAATTTTCAGGACGAGCGCATCGGCCAGTTCACACGGCTGCCCCAGGGGGAGAACCTTGAGAGCCGGATTCTGGCGCTGCTGGACGGCTCCACCCGCCGCAACATTCGCAAGGCGAAAGATTCCGGCATCACCGTGAGCGTGGACAACAAAGCGGTCGAGTTTCTCGAACGGATACACTGCGAAAATATGGCATTGATCGGCGGACGGGAGAAAACGCGGGCGTTTTTCGACCTGTTTCCGAAATATTTCGAAGCGGACCGGGAGTACAGAATCTATGTCGCCAGCCAGGGCAACAGGGCTGTGAGCGCGCTGCTCCTGTTTTACTTCAATCGCACGGTCGAGTATTTCGTTCCCGTCACCGTGAAAGAGCACCGCAGCATCCAGCCCATGGCGGAGATTCTTTATCGGGCCATGCTGGACGCGGCCCGCGCGGGATACACAGGGTGGAACTGGGGCGGCACCTGGAATTCCCAGGAAGGCGTGCATCGCTTCAAGCGCAAGTGGGGGGCGCAAGATCACCGCTATCGATATTACGTAAAAGTCAACGATGAATCGCTTCTGGAACAAACTGAGGACGCACTTTTGGAGGGGTACCCGGGATTTTACGTGGTCCCTTTTTCCTGTCTCCATTCGGTGTGCCTGTGAGGTGACCTGTGAAAAAAAAAGCAATTGTATTCGGAACGGGCAATTTAGCGGAAATCGCCCAGTTTTACCTGACGAATGACAGCGACTATGAGGTGGTGGCCTTCACCGCCACAAGAGATGTGGTGAAGGAGGAATGCTTCAACGGTCGTCCGCTCGTGGCTTTCGACGAAGTGCAAAAACACTTTCCGCCCGATACACACGAGATGTTTATCGCTGTCGGCTATATCAAAATGAATCGTGTGCGCGAACAGTTTTTTCACGAGGCCAAGGCCAAGGGATACAAGCTGCTCAGCTACGTTTCCTCCAAGGCCACGCACTGGGGAGACACGAAGATCGGCGAAAACGTGTTTGTGTTCGAGGACAACACCCTGCAGCCTTTCGTGACGCTGGAAGACAACAGCATCCTGTGGAGCGGAAACCACATCGGCCATCACTCGGTGATCGGGCCGCATTGTTTTTTGTCCTCGCATGTGGTGATTTCCGGATTCTGCAAGGTCGGCAGCCGCTGCTTTTTCGGTGTGAACGCGACGGTGGTGGACAGCGTGTCCATCGGCGATGAAAACCTCATCGGCGCCAATGCGTTGATCCAGAAAAGCACGGGGCCGCGTGAGGTGTACCTCGGCGAACGCACGAAAAAATTCAAGCGGGAAAGCACGATGTTTTTTCAGTGAAGGACAATGGCATCTCACTTTCAATATGAATGACGATCACGGTAAACAATGACCATCAATAAAAAGTGGAAAAAAGAGGGGCTGATATTTTCACCCGATACGAACGTGCCGTGGATGCGGTCGCACGCTTCGCTGCCCACACCGCTGAAGCTGGAGGGAAGCCGCTGCCGGGTGTATTTTTCCAGCCGCGATGCGCGCAACCGCTCGCACGTCGGCTATTTCGACATGGATCTCGACGACCTTGCCCGCCCGGTTGAGGTGAGTTCGCGGCCGGTGCTCGAGCCGGGGCCGCTGGGGCATTTTGACGATCACGGCATCTATGCCGCCTCGGCCGTGCGCGACGGCGGCAGGGTTTATCTCTACACCATCGGCTGGAATCCGGGACCCACGCCGCCCCTGTTCACCGCGGCGATCGGGTTGGCGGTGAGCGAAGACGGCGGCGTGAATTTTCGGAAATTGAGCGCCGCGCCCATCATGGGGCGTTCCGAGCACGACCCCTGCCTGGTCACGTCTCCGTTCGTCATGAAAGAAAATGACCGTTGGCGCATGTGGTACGTGTCCGGTTATCGCTGGGAGGAAACCGACAAGGGTTTGCATTCCCACTACCACATCAAATATGCGGAATCCGGAGATGGCGTGCAGTGGCGTCGCGACGGCGTCGTTTCTCTGGATCATGCCGTTCCCGAAGAGAAAAACATCGCCCGCACCTGGGTCCGGAAAGGTGACGATGGCTACGAGGCGTGGTATTCCTTCGACCGCGGCAAGGGCTACCGGATCGGACGCGCAGAATCCGAAGACGGCATCCAGTGGCAGCGAAAAGACGAAAATACCGGAATCGCGGTTTCGGCGGAAGGCTGGGATGCGGCGGCGATGGCCTATCCGGCTGTGATCGGGCATGAAGGCAGGCAATTTATGTTCTACAACGGCAACGCGTTCGGCAAAGACGGCATTGGTCTTGCTGTGATGGACTGATGGAGATTGACTTTTTAATGAAACAGATTTTGAAATCAATCGTCCGCTTTGGGTTCGACGTTGGCGGACTGCTGTATATCCTGATCCGCATGCCCTGGAACAAAAAGCGCGATCGCTGGCCGCCGCGCCTGGTCTGGGGGCCGGTGCCCATCATGAACAACAAATACTGGTCCGACGCCATGAAAGGCGCCGGGTTCGAATCGGCGACCCTCATGATCGAATGGTTTTCCTCCATCAATAAAAAGGAGGATTTCGACCATTACTACAGCGGCATCGCCGGCGCCTCCCGCAATAAAATTGTCAACGCATTTTATGTACTGCGCGCGCCGTATGTCGTGTTCGCCCACGCGGTCAACCATTACGACATCGTGCACCATCCTTTCTCGGGCGGCTTCCTGGGAAGCACCGGGCTGTGGCGGCTGGAAGCGCCGCTGCTCCGGCTGGCGGGATGCAAAGCGGTTTTGATCCCTTACGGCACCGATGCGTATCAGATGTCGAAGATCACCGACACTTCCCTGCGCCACGCGCTTCTGACTTCCTATCCGGAGCTGGCGAAAAAGGAAAAGAAGATCGAACAACGGGTTCACTACTGGACACGCAATGCGGACGCCATGATCACGGGAACGATGATCGAAGGAATCGGCCGCTGGGACTGCGCGCCGTTCAATCCGATCACCATCGACACCGCACAATGGCAGAAGAAAGCCGTCTACTCAAAAAGCAACGGATTGAACGGACCGGTGAAGATCATTCACACGCCCAACCACCGCGGCTACAAAGGCACCGAATTCATCGTCCAGGCCGTGAACGATTTGAAAGAAGAAGGACTGGATGTGGATCTCATCCTGCTGGAGAACGTATCCAATGACCGGGTGCGGGAAATCATGCGCGATGAGGCCGATATCCTGGTGGAGCAGATCATCGTATCCTGTTACGCCCTGAGCGGCATCGAGGGAATGGCCACCGGACTGCCCGTGCTTGCCAACCTGGAAAACGAAAGCTACACCCGCTATTTCCGGCGGCATTCGTACTTGAACGAGTGCCCCGTGTTGTCCACCACACCGGAAACCGTGAAGAATCATCTGCGAATTCTGGTCACGCACCCGGAATTGCGCGAGGAGCTGGGGCGGGCGGGGCGGCTGTATGCGGAAAAGTACCATTCCACCAAAACCGCCCAATATCTGTTCACAGCGATCTATGAAACAATCTGGAAAGGCAGTGACCGGGACCTGATGAACCTGTTTCATCCTCTGCATTCTAAATACAACCGCACCGCGCCGAAAGTGCGGCATCCTTTGATCGAAAACCGTTTGCCGGAAAAACTGTTTCCACGATGATCCGTTCCCTGTTCAAAGACACGATGGTGTACGGCCTGGGCGACCTGGTCTTCAAGCTCGTCGCGTTCGCGGTGGTGCCCATCTACACCCACGTGTTCACGGTTGAGGAGTTCGGAGCCATGGCGCTCATCGTGTCGCTGGCGGGGCTCATCGGCACGTTCGCCACGCTCGGCATGAACAACTCGGTGCAGCGTTTTTACTGGGACAGCAAAGAGCGCGAATCGGACCCGAAAACCATCGTCAGCGTGGGGCTCGTGATCCTGATCCTCTGGTGTCTCGCTTTCACCGCGGCGGTGCTGTGGGGAGGCTACCTGACGCGCGGCGTGCTGCTGGAACGCTTCGGCCTGCAATGGATCTGGGTGGTCCTGGCACTGGCGGGGATCCTGCCTTATCAGGTGATGGTCTACGCGCAAAACGTGCTCCGGATTCATTTCGCTCCGCTCAAATACACCTTTGTGTCCGCTTGCCGGAATTTTCTCGGCGTCGGCCTGGGATTGTTTTTCATCTTGAGCCTTTCATGGGGGTTGGCGGGCTATTTCTGGGGTCTGTTCTGGGCGCTCTGGATAACGGCTCCCGTCGCCGTGTGGCTCATCCGCAGGGACCTGGTCTGGAACTGGAACCGGGAAGAGGGAAAAAAACTGGTCCAGTTCGGTTACCCGTTCATCTTCGCGGGCCTGGCATACTGGATCTTCACCGCCTCCGACCGCTGGATGCTGGGCGTTCTGGCGGACACGCAGCAGGTGGGGCTTTACAGCGTCGCCTTTTACCTGATGAGCATCGTGTTTTTCGTGAATCAGGCGTTCGGCGCGGCCTGGAGCCCGATGGCGTTCAAGATCTATTCCGAGGAACCGCGTTACCGGCAGGTGTTCGGCCGAATCCTCAGCCTCTGGCTGCTCGGTCTGGCGCTGCTCGGCGGCGGGATCACGCTCTTTTCACGCGAGCTGTTGTCCTGGCTGACGCCGGTGGAGTACTGGGGGGCGGCGGGATTCGTCGGCTTTTTGATGCTGGGAGCGGTGTTCTACGGAACCACCCAGATCACGCCCATCGGCATTTCGCTGGAAAAGAAAACACAATTGATCTCACGCGCATCCTGGATCACGGCCGGCATCAACATCCTGTTGAACTGGATGTTGATCCCCAGGATGGGCGCGCTGGGAGCGGCGCTGGCGACCTGCATCTCTTACGCCTGTCTGACCGGCCTGTATTTATTCTGGACGCAGAAGCTGCACCCCATCGAGATCGAGAGCAGAAAGATCATCCTGAGCATTGCGGTGTTTCTGATCCTGGTGCTGCCGTATCCGTTTTACAAACTGGGATCGGAAATGTCGATCGTGTTGTCCAAGCTGGCGTTCTGCGGCGGAGTGGTCGCGCTGTCCTTCGCCCTCGACTTGATCCGGGTGAACGACATCCGCAAATGGATCGGCGGGCAGGCCGTATGACGCATATATTTGGGGAAAATGCCAAGATGTTGTCTGAACGCAATGCATCAGTCAAGGAAACGACTCCATGAAGACCTGCGTTGTCACAGGCACAACCGGACTCATCGGTTCCGCTCTGGTTCCGGAGCTGACGCGTGAGTGCGAAGTGACCGGCGTATCGAGAGAGACGCCCGATTGGGCGGGTGCGGCCGGAAAGTATCATCACCTGAACCTCGATCTTTCGGGAGAGTGGGACGCGCATGCCCTTCCCAGCCGCACCGACGCGGTGATCCACCTTGCCCAGTCGGACTATTACCGGGAATTCCCCAACCGGGCGGAGGATGTGTTTTACGTCAACACGCTCAGCACGCTCAAGCTGCTGGATTACGCCAAGCGGGCCGGAGCGCGGACCTTCGTCCTCGCTTCGTCCGGAGGGCTCGACACCTACCAGGGACAGAGCTTTTCCAGCGGCGAGTGGAAGCCCGCTCAGGAAAACCTCAATTTTTACCTGGGAACGAAACTGTGTTCCGAGGTGTTGGCTGAGAGTTATTCCGGAATTTTCAATGTGGTTCTGCTAAGGCTTTTTTTCGTCTACGGTCCGCACCAAAAGCCGGACCGCTTGATTCCGCGGCTGGTGCATTCGGTGAACGAAGAAAAGGCCATCCGGCTTCAGGGAAACGAGGGCATCGCCATCAACCCGATTTATGTGTCCGATGCGGTGAAGGCCATATGCAAGGCGCTGGACCTGCAAACAAGCAGCGCCGTCAACGTGGCCGGACCCGAAGTGCTGACCCTGCGCGCCATCGGTGAAATCATCGGAAACACTCTCAACAAAAAACCCCGTTTCGAGATCGCGGAGCCGGGAAAAGGCCCCAGTCTGGGAGGCGACATCCGCAAAATGTCCACGCTGCTCGGTCCGCCCAGGATCACTTTTAAACAGGGGATTGAGCGCTGCATCGAAAGTTTTCTCAAACCTTGTCCAGGCCAAACCTCCACGGATACCGGGGAGGAAAAAAGTTGAAAGTCCTGCACCTTCCGACCGCCGTGGGGGGCAACGCCTTCGGTCTGGCCGAAGCGGAAAAACAGCTCGGCATCGAAAGCAGAGTTCTCATTGCAGAACACTTCCGCTACGCTCAACGCGGCGACATCCATCTCGATCTCGACAGCAGCCAGTCCCTGCCGAAGAGGCTGGGCAAACTGGCGAAAACGTTTTTCAAGATCCGTTCGAAATTCGATGCGTTTCATTTCAACTTCGGCCAATCCCTGATCAACTTTCCCAGCCTGAGATGGATGAGTGTGGATCTTCCCTTTTATCCGGACAATGCGAAGCTCTTTGTCACCTACAACGGCAGCGACGCACGGCAGCGGCTGATCCGAAAGGATGCGGACATAAAGGGCGAAGGGCACAACCAGGGAATTTATAAAAACATCCTTAAGGATGCGGACCAGGACCCGAGAAGGCGCAGCGCGATCATGAAGATGGCCCGGCACGCAAAGCACATGTGGGCCCTGAACCCGGATCTGCTGTGGTTTCTTCCCGAGGACAAATCCTCGTTTCTGCCGTACACCATTGCCGGCTGGAATGAATTGAAGCAACACTCGCATTCGTTTGACGGCAAAGCGCTGAAAGTGATCCACGCCCCGACGCACCGCGGTTTTAAAGGGACGGACCACATCCAGGAGGCCGTGAACCGTTTGACGGAGAAACACCCCGGCTGTGTGGAATTTTCATTGATGGAAGGCCGCACGCATCCCGAGCTGATGGCTCAAATGCAGAAAGCGGATCTCGTCGTGGACCAGGTCATGATCGGCTGGTACGGGGCCACCGCGGTCGAAGCCATGAAAATGGGCAAGCCCGTCATCGCCCGCATCGCCGAGCGCGATCTGCGCTTTCTTCCGCCGCGCATGGCGGAGGATGTGCGGGAAGCCTTCATCAACGCCGATCCGTTCAATCTGCATGCGGTGCTCAAAAAATGTGTGGAAAACCGCAAATACCTGCAGGAGAAAGCCAGGGCAGGGCTGGAATACGTGCACAAATGGCACGATCCTGTCTACGTGGCGAAGCTGACGAAAGAAAAGTACGAAATGTGAGACGGACTTCAAACCAGTAACAAAACTTCCTCTTTTACCCTCTCAATCTCCCTGGTCCGCCTGCCGGGAGATGAAAATCCTGCCGTCCTTTTTGATGAACTGCAGTTGGGTGTTGAACAGAGCGCCCAGGATGCTCAGCACGTTGACCGAAGGCTTGCTCTGCGGTTCCTTGATGAGAAACGGGATCCGCTCGTCCACCGAATCGCGAACCCGTTCGCTTTCGATGACATAGCCCAGTATCGGCACAGTCACATCGAGGTGTTTTTTCACCAGTTGAATAAGCTGGTCCGCCGCGCCCAGATCCCGGTTTTTGCGCACCCGGTTGACCACCAGCAAAGGAGCAAACCCATTGACGATCGATTCCAGCGTCTGCACGGCTTCGGAGTCGATGGCCTGGATTTTATCGCGCAGAGCGCCCACTGAAGGGATGTCGAGATCCGCGGTTTCGGGATCGGAGTGGTCCACCAGCCGCACGATCTCATCCCGCTCCGCAAAGGCGCGGCTGATTTTTCGGAACAGCGCCGCGCGGATGAAACCGAACGTTTTCATGCTGGCGGTGATCTCCGGGGTGGTGACCACGATGCCGTGGGCGCTCAGGTTGAACAGGTCGAGCGTGCGGTTCTGCGTTCCCGAACCCAGATCCAGAAAGACGCAGTCCGCCTTCAGGTCCTGGATCAGGTCCGGGATTTTCGCGAAGGACGCATCACAAAGATCGGCGCTGCCGGGATGGTCTCCCGCGCCGCTGATGAATTTCAGATTGGCGATGCCCGTGTCGAAAAACAGCGAGTCGGGACAGCCGGAGTTGGAGAGGAACCAGTTTCTGAAACCCGAATGCGGCCGGTCGATTCCAAGAAGGGCGTGGAGGTTGGACGCGCCCAGATCGGCGTCCATGAGAACGACGTTTTTCCCGCTCAGTGCCAGGCCCGCGGCGAGGTTCGTGCAGAGCACGCTTTTCCCGGCCCCGCCTTTTCCCCCGCCCACGGCAATGATGTTGTCGGGTGAAATCATGCCGGATTATCGAATGCAGACCGCCGGCTGAGAGCCGAGGATCAGGGCGACTGAATGCGGTCGTTGCTGTTTTTCTGTTCTTTCAGAATGACCAGAGATTCCAGCAGATCCAGAAAATTGGCATCCAGGTCTTTTTCCCTGTCGGGAGAATCCACTCCGGTGGGTTCCAGGTTCCTTTCATCCGCGGAGTACACCTTCAGGTTCGGGTCCTCCAGATTGTCCGTGAGGTCCAGATCTTCATCCTGAAATCGTTGCACCAGAAGATCCTGAAATGTGCTCAACCTTTTGATGAGAACTTCATTCTTGCCCGGCGCAGCGCCATTCCCCGTGTCGCCCGCTTCATCGGCCATCTCGATTTCATCGGTCAACGGCTGAATGGAAGGAAAAAAATCAGCCGAATCCGTCACCGCGTCGGTGGTCTCCGTGGATTCGGGTTCCAGGGCATCGCCGGATTCCTCGGCTTCCGCCGTCAACGCGGCGGGTTCCTGTTCCGCAGTCGGGAAGGAAACGTCTTTCTCATCTTCGGAGAAAGAAGGCAGCTCCTCGGAAATTTGCTGAATGGTTTTCTCGATTTCCGACTGAATGTCTTCCAGTCCCTTCACATCGAACAGGTCCTCACCGTCGAAAAAATTCCGCTCCTCAGCAGCCGCTTTTACGATCGGCGCTTCCGGCTCTGCCATTGCATTCGTCCCGGCAGGTTCCATATCCGCACTGGCGTGTTCGGAAGATTCTGAATCCGCTTCCGCCATTTCCCGAGACTCGGCATATTCCGGTTCCGGGGCAGCGGGTTCAGGTTCGGAAGACTCTGCCATTGCCTGCGTTTCGATGGGTTGCGTTTCCTGAGTATCCGTTTCCGGGGCGCCGAACGGGAACACCTCGTCCAAAGGATCGGCGGACAACTCGCGCGAAACGTCTTCGATGGTTTTTTCGATTTCCATCTGAATGGCATCGATCTCCTGTCCCGCTTCGGCAACCAGCTCGTCTTTTTCCGCAGACAGCGAAACGATCGCCGGGTCCGTTTCGGCTTCCTCCAGCAGACCGGGCAGGTCGTCCGGGTTTTCCGTCTCCAGTTCCGCGAACACCGTGTCCGGTTTCGTGGTCTCCGTCTCAAGAGCTGACTCGTCGGAATCGGAGGTTTCTTTGTCCTGCTCTTCGATCAGAAAAGAAGTCAGGGCCTGCATCTCATCGCGGGAGTCCGATGAGGCCTCGACGGGTTCCTCGAACTCCGCATCCTCAATTTCAGGGTTCACCGGGTCTTCCACTTCCTCCAATTCCGCGAACACCGTCTCCGGTTCCGCGGTTTCCATCTCAAGAGCCGTCTCGTCGGAAGCGGAGGTCTCTTTGTATTGATCTTCGATCAGAAAGGAAGTCAAGGCCTGCATCTCATCGCGCGAGTCCGAGGATGCCTCGATGGGTTCCTCGATTGCCGCATCCTCAATTTCAGAGTTTACCGGGTCTTTCTCCACCTCAGATTCAAGCCGGTCGAGCTCATCGAGACGGCTGTCGGATTTCACGGCTTCAGGTTCTAGGGCATCGAGGCTGCTTTTAAGCTCCGTTTCCATCGTGCTGATTTCATCGAAACGGTTTTCGGTTTCCTCAAATTCAAAGTCCGGCATTTCGATCTTCGCTTCGATGGGCTCCTCGTCGTCGGCAAGGCTTTCCGCCGCCGTTTCCAGACCCGTGAAATCCGGCTCACCGATCCAGTCCACCTTGTCCAAGGATGGCTCAGTTTCTTCCAGTGCTTCTTCCGCTTCCTCCGTCATATCGAGAAAAAAATCGTCCGCCGCATTCGTTTTGGCAGGGGATGAAAATTCCGGTTCCGTTTTTTCGCTCACGGGTTCAGCGGCGTTTTCGCTTCCGGTGTCGATTGCGGATTCCGATAACGGCTGCAGCACGCTTGCATCCTCGCTTTCCTCCGGTGTGCCCGCAATCGTTGCCTCACTGAACGCGGCAGCTTCCCCGGCCGCTGCCGGTTCTTCCAGAGCGTCCATCAGCTCTTCGTCTTCTTTCGCTAAAGACGGCGGTTCTTCGATCAGTTCCGTTTCCAGATGGGACGCCGGCTGCAGTTCCTCGATAGCGGATTCCTGTTTTTCTTCCGTTTCCACGAAATCCGGCTCTTCCCGTTCCGCGATGCGGTCGGAGATATTCTGAATGGACTTTTCCATCTGCAGTTGAAATCGTTCGAAGTCATCCGGATCGAAATCCTCTTCCCGAAGCGGAGCTACGGTCGGATTGCTGATTTTCGACCAGCCGTGCTCCTCGCTCATCACGTCGCTGAGATCCAGCTCCACTTCATCCTGAACGTCTTTATGCAGTTCCAGCGCCGGTGTGTCCGCTGCGGTTTCGGGGGTTTCGGATTTTTCTTCGAGGACCGGAGATTTTTCTTCCAATTCTTCCGCAACCTCGGGTTTTTCTTCCGCCACTTCGGGGTTTTCGTCGCGGGCTTCGACTTTTTCTTCCACAACGTCTGCGTTCCCACTGGGAACTTCGGATTCGTCCGCCGGTGTGGAAGAAGATGAAAGCACCGTCTCCGCGGCCACAGGCGCCGCCGTCATGAGCGGCGGGATGACGGTTGCGGACGATGCCTTCGCCGCCGCCGCTTCCGCTTTGGGTCCGGCGGGCGGCTCTTCATCAATGGGTTCTGCCGGGTTCCCGGCGGTTTCGGCTTTTTCCTTGATGGAAGCCTGCGTGCCTTCGAACGCTTCCAGTTCCTCGATCAGCTTGTCCAGCCGTTTTCCCGCCTCCGTATTGTTCTTGCGGATCTTGGTCAGCGTGAAGGGGATTCCGATAAGAGCCAGGAACGCGATCGCCGTCGCCAGCGGGTTCTCAAGAGCTTTTCCCAGGTAGGGTTTGAGAGTTTCCAGAAAGGAGCTGTTTTCGAAATCGAATAGAGGTTGCACCTGGCTCCAGAACTGCTGGAAGTTTTCTTTGACGGATTGCAACATGTTTTCGTTCATGACGACGGCTCAGACCGGTGTGAGCAGGCCATGACAGCCAGGCACCCCGGTTTCCCTAGAGGTGATCGATGAGCGCCGGACAACTGCAAGCAAAGAAAACTCAAAAAAGGAAATACCTTCTTCAGGTTTCCGCGCGGCCGGCAACGGTTCCGTTTCTCCATGTCCCTTAAAATCAGAGCATTATCATAACACATTCTGCTGCAGACCTGAATACCAATCACGCCGCCGCACGCTGGACTTGATTTTTGATCACGGCCATCCGATCCAATCGTGTGGCCTGAACGGCGCGGTATGCAGGAAGCGCCGTTCCAATGTAATTTACGGATCGGGGGAGCCGTGCTTCAATGATATAATCTGCGCGGCTTTTATTCCGGCGCGATCAACCGCGCGGCGGCGCAGTCCCAACGGGCCGCGCACGCAGTCTTTCTCTGCTATTTCCCAACCATCCCCGGCAGCGATGGAAAAACTTTCAGTGACCATCATCACATTTAATGAAGAGTCCAACATCGAGCGCTGTCTCAAGAGCGTCGCGTGGGCCGATGAAATCGTCGTCGTGGACAGTTTCAGCAGCGACCGCACCGTCGAGATCTGCCGCCGCTACACCGAAAACGTGACTCAGCAAACCTGGCTGGGGTACGGCAAGCAGAAAAATCTCTGCGCGGAACGCGCGAGCCACAAATGGGTTTTAAACCTCGACGCCGACGAGGCGCTTTCCGAAGCGGGAGCGGAAGAGATCCGCGCCACCCTGCGGGACGGCGCCGAACATCCCGTGTACCGGTTTCCGCGCATGAATTTTTTCGCCGGCCGCTGGGTCCGTTTCGGCGGCTGGTATCCCGACCGGATCGCCCGCCTCTACGACAAGAGCCTGATTTCCTTTCAGGAAACCGCCGTGCACGAGCAGCTGCATCCGCTGACCGCCTGCGGCGACCTTGAAGAACCGCTGCTGCACCACTCCTATTCGGGAATGGAGGACTACATCGCCCGGCAGAACCGGTATTCCTCGCTGTTCGCCGCCGAAAAATCCCGGGCCGGGTTCACCGCGGGCTGGAGCCACCTCTACCTGCGTCCGCCCTGGGTGTTTTTCAAGACCTTCGTGTTCCGGCAGGGGTTCCGCGAGGGGTTTCTCGGCGTGTTCCTGGCCCTGTCGATGGCGTTTTACACCTACCTCAAATACGCCAAAACCCGCGATCCCTGAGGCGGGCAGGCCGGAAAAAACCGGGTAACCGGCTCATTTGCGGGAGGTTGAAAGAGTTATGAAAATAGGGAAATTTGCGCTAAAATATCCTGTGGTCTGCAGTTTCATCGAGAAAACTCCAAATCCTCATCAGCTTTTGGCCCACCATCGACGCTGACTGCAACCCGTGATTCCCTGACTGTTTTGAAATATCAAGGGCACGGCTGCGAAGCCGTTGCGCCCGTGAGCGGCCCTTGTGAAATGAGGCCCGATCCATAAACATAGCGAACCCGGGCCTTGTGCTGATATACGATTGACCGTGGAAATTTCCAATCAAACCTTTTTTCTGGCCCTGATGACCCCGGTGGTGATCTTTTCTTTGGTCGTGCATGAATACTCCCACGGCAAGGTAGCTCTCATCCTGGGGGACAACACCGCGCAAAAGCTGGGCCGGCTGTCGTTCAATCCGCTGCGCCACCTGGACCTGCTGGGGACGCTGTTTTTCTTCATCGTCGGCGTCGGCTGGGCCAAACCGGTGCCGGTGGACTGGCGCAATTTCGAGAATCCGCGCAAGGACATGATGTACGTGGCGCTCGCGGGACCGTTGTCCAACATCGCGATGGCGGTGGTGTGCGGGGTGCTGATCCGCATGATCTCCCCCCAGGACAACATGATCCTGTTCGTGCTGTTGAGCTTCGGCGTGTTCATCAACGTCGGCCTCGCGATTTTCAACCTGCTGCCCATCGCCCCGCTCGATGGCGGCAGCGTGCTGAAGGGGCTGGTTCCCTTCAAGGCGGCGGTGGCCCTGTCGAAATTCGACCGCTACGGCGCGTTTTTGATCCTGGGCGTGGTGCTGCTGGACACCTTCGCGCACACCGGCATCCTGCAGACGCTGCTCCTCACCCCCATCAATTTCGCTGTGTATCATCTGACCCAGGAGGCTTATCCCACCCTGGCGCAGGTGCTGATGACGGCGTTCGCGCGGTGAGTGGATCGATGAAGAAAAAGCGCATCCTGAGCGGCATGCAGGCGACCGGCCCCCTGCATCTGGGCAACTACCACGGCGCGTTGAAAAACTGGATCGCCCTGCAGGATGAGTACGAGTGCTTTTATTTCATCGCCGACTGGCACCCGCTGACCACTCTGTATGAGGACCCGCATCTCATCAAGACCTACGCCCACGAAGTGGCGGTGGACTGGCTGAGCTGCGGCCTCGATCCGGAAAAATGCGTGCTGTTCGTGCAGTCGAAAGTCCCCGCCCACGCGGAGCTGCACCTGATCCTGTCGATGATCGTCCCGGTGCCCTGGCTGGAGCGCAACCCGACCTACAAGGAAAAACAGGTGGAGGTGAAGGGTGTGGACATGAACTCCTACGGCTTTTTGGGGTATCCTGTTCTGCAGACCGCGGACATCATCCTGTACAAGGCGGATTTCGTCCCCGTGGGCATCGACCAGGCGCCGCACCTGGAAATTTCCCGCGAGATCGTGCGCCGGTTTCACGGCCTGTATAAAAAGAACGTGTTCGTCGAGCCCGCCGCGAAGATTTCCGACATTCCCAAGCTCAACGGGATCGACGGCCGCAAGATGAGCAAGAGCTACAACAACACGATCAACCTCAGCGACACCGAGAAGCAGGTCCGCAAGAAAGTGCAGTCCATGCTCACCGATCCCAAGCGCGCGCGCCGCGAGGACCCCGGCGAGCCGGACGACTGCAACCTGTTTCCGTTTCACAAGCTGTATTCGCCCACGGCCATGCAGGAGGAGATCATCCCCGCCTGCCGAAACGCCACGATCGGCTGCGGCGACTGCAAGCAGAAACTCGCCGACTCCATGCTCGCCGTCATGCGGCCGATGATGGAAAAGCGCCAGGAGATCGCCGCCAAGCCCAAAGAGGTGAAAGCAATCCTGGCGGAAGGCAGCAAAAAGGCGGAAAAAGTGGCGAGCCGGACCCTGGCGGAGGCCAAGGCGGCCATGAAACTGTAGACCGCGCTCCTCCGGCGCCGCGGCGGTCACACGAACAATGCAATCGGCTGAATAAAACGATGGATTACAAAGAAACGCTCAATCTCCCGCAGACCGGGTTTCCCATGAAGGCCAATCTCACCCAGCGGGAGCCGGAAATCCTGGCCCGCTGGAAAGACGAGGATCTGTACGGGCAGATCCGCGGCCAGTCGAAAGGCCGCCCCAAGTACGTGTTTCACGACGGGCCGCCTTACGCCAACGGCCACATCCACATGGGACACGCGCTCAACAAGATCCTCAAGGACTTCATCGTCCGCATCAAGACCATGCAGGGGTTCGACGCGACCTTCGTTCCCGGCTGGGACTGTCACGGCCTGCCGATCGAGCACCAGGTGGCGAAAGAGCAGCGGCAGAAGAAGCTCACTCCGGGCAAGCAGGAGATCCGCAAGCTGTGCCGGGTCTACGCGGAAAAGTTCGTCGACATCCAGCGCGAGGAATTCATGCGCCTGGGCGTGTTCGCCGACTGGCACCGGCCGTATCTCACGATGGACTACGGCTACGAGGCCACCATCGTGCGCGAGTTCGGCAAATGCGTGCAGTCCGGCCTGGTGTACCGGGGCCTGAAGCCCGTCCACTGGTGCACCTCCTGCAAGACCGCGCTCGCCGAGGCGGAAGTGGAGTACGCCGACCACAAATCGCCGTCCATCTACGTCAAGTTCCCCGTGTCCTCGAAGCTCAAAGGCGGCATGCAGGACCTGGACCCCGCTAAAACAGCGTTCGTCATCTGGACCACCACGCCGTGGACCCTGCCCGCGAACCTGGCGGTGTGCCTGCATCCGGATTTCAACTACGTCGCCGTGGAGATCGGCGGCGAAAACCTCGTTGTCGCCGAGGACCTTCTGCCGGCGCTGCTGGCCCAATGGGACGTGAAGGAGCACACGGTCGCCGCCAAAGCCAAAGGCAGCGAGCTGGAAGGCGTTGTCTGCCGTCATCCCTTCCTCGAACAGGACTCCAGGGTGATCCTCGGCGGACACGTGACGCTGGAGCAGGGCACCGGCTGCGTGCACACCGCTCCCGGCCACGGCCAGGACGACTACGTGGTGGGGCAGAAATACGGCCTCGACACCTACAACCCGGTGGACGACGGCGGCGTCTTCAAAGACGGCGTGGAATTTTTCGCGGGCCAGTTCGTCACCAAGGCCAACCCGAACATCATCGCCAGGCTGGAAGAAGTGGGGGCGCTGATCCACCAGGAAACCTTGAAACATTCGTACCCGCACTGCTGGCGCTGCCGCCAGCCCATCATCTTCCGGGCGACGCACCAGTGGTTCATCTCCATGGAGAAAAACGATCTGCGCAAAAACGCGCTTAAAGCCATCCGCAATGTGCAGTGGGTGCCGCCCTGGGGCGAGGAGCGCATCTACAGCATGGTGGAGAACCGGCCCGACTGGTGCGTGTCGCGCCAGCGCGCCTGGGGCGTGCCCATCACCGTGTTCTGCTGCGACGACTGCGGCGAGATCCTGCGCACCCCGGAACTGTTCGACCACATCGTCGCGCTCGTCGAAAAACACGGCGCCGACCACTGGTTCGATAAGGAAGCCGAAGACCTGCTGCCCGCAGGCATGCGCTGCAGCTGCGGCGCGGGGGCGGAGTCGATCCGGAAGGAAAACGACATCCTCGATGTGTGGTTCGACTCCGGCGTCAGCCACGCGGCGGTACTGGAAACCGACCCGAACCTGCAATGGCCCGCCGACATGTACCTGGAGGGCAGCGACCAGCACCGCGGCTGGTTCCACAGCTCGCTGCTGGAATCGATCGGCACCCGCGGCAAGGCACCCTACAGGACCGTGCTCACCCACGGCTACGTGGTCGACGGCAAGGGCAAGAAAATGTCCAAATCCGCCGGCAACGTCATCGCGCCGCAGAAGATCATCGACCAGTTCGGCGCGGAGATCCTCAGGCTCTGGGTGGCGTCGGAAAATTACCGCGAGGACATCCGCATCTCCCAGGAGATCCTGAAGCGGCTCACCGAGGCGTACCGCAAGATCCGCAATACCTTCCGGTTCCTGTTGGGCAACCTCAGCGACTTCGACCCGGAAAAGGACGCCGTGGATTATGAAGACATGCTGGAGATCGACCGCTACATCCTGTACCAATTTCGCGGGTTGAACGAAAAAATCGCAAGCGCGTTCGAGAGATACGAATTCCACGTGTTCTTCCACGCGTTCAACAATTTCTGCGTCGTCGACCTGAGCGCGTTCTACCTCGACATCATCAAGGACCGGCTGTACACCTACCCGAAAAATTCGCCGGGCCGCCGCTCCGGCCAGACCGCCCTGCACAGGCTGCTGGTGGACATGGCGCGGCTGATGGCGCCGATTCTGAGTTTCACGGCCGAGGAAGTCTGGTCTTACATGCCGAAAAGCCGGGACAGCCGACCCAGCGTGCATTTGAGCGAGTTTCCGGATTCTTCCGGCTATGAGCTGGACGCGGACACCGCGAAAAAATGGCAGGTGCTGGTCGATCTCAAGGGGGAAGTGAGCAAGGCGCTGGAGGGTTTCAGGCAGGAGAAAGTGATCGGCCATTCCCTCGACGCCGAGGTGCACCTGGTGCTGCCGCCGGAGCTGCGCGATATTTTAAAGGACGATTTCGACGAGTTGAAATACATCTTCATCGTTTCGCACGTGGAGGTGGTGGACCGGATCGATCCCGCTATCCGCACGACTGCCAGTGAAGTTCTCAAAGGCGTTGTTATCGGCGCGCGTGCGATGGCGGGCTCAAAATGCGAACGCTGCTGGAATTACTTTGTCGAGGCGCGGGACGGTGGGGAACACCCGACGATCTGCTCCCGATGCGTGAAAAACCTGGAAGCCGCGACGGCCTAGACCATTTTGAAAAACAAATACCTGCATTTGCTATTGATGTCCAACACGCTGATCCTGCTGGATCAGTACACCAAATTTCTCATCATCAAGCATCTGCCCCTGTACTATTCCGTTCAGGTGGTGCAGAACTTTTTCAATCTCGTCCACATCCGCAATCCCGGCGTGGCGTTCGGGCTGTTCGCGGACCAGGAGTCCGAATACAAGGCGCTCATCTTCGTTCTGATCTCCTCGGTGGCCATCGTCGCCATCCTGGTGATCTTCCACCAGACGCCGCGCGAAAAAAGGATGGTGCAGATCGGGCTCATCCTCATCTTCAGCGGTGCGGTCGGCAACATGATCGACCGCATCATCCACAAAGAGGTGGTCGACTTTTTGCAGTTCTACTATAATAAATACTACTTTCCCGCCTTCAACGTGGCGGACGCCTGCATTTCCATCGGTGTGGGGCTGATGATCCTCGATCTGTTCAGCCGCGAGCCGGATCCGGCCGCTCCCCAGGACGGGCCGCCCCTCACCAAAGACGTGTCCGATTCCAAATAACCGCAAAGGAAACTAATGCATCCGGTTCTCATCGAATTCGGTTTCGTGAAGATCTTCACCTATGGCCTGCTGGTGGCGTCGGGATTTTTCGCGGCGATCTTTTTCGCCTCCCGTCTCGGACGGCAGGACGGCCTCGACCCGCAGCAGATCATCGACCTTTGTTTCTACATTCTGATCTCGTCCCTTGTGGGCGCGCGGATTCTGTACGTCATCGTCGAGTTCGATTATTTCGCGCAGCACCCGCTCGACATCTTCAAGTTCTGGAAAGGCGGGCTGGTGTTCTACGGCGGCCTGATCCTGGCTGTGATCGTGGCCTATGTCTACATGAAGAAAAAGGAGATGCCGATCTGGAAAACGGCGGACGTGCTCGCACCGTCCATCGCCATCGGCCAGGTCATCGGCCGCTGGGGCTGTTATTTCGCAGGCTGTTGCTACGGCGTCAAGACCGACGTCCCCTGGGCCGTCGTCTTCACCGATCCCAAATCGCTGGCGCCGCTGAACATCCCCCTGCACCCGACGCAGATTTACCTGTCTCTCAACGCCATCGTGATCTTCGGCATTTTGATGTGGCTTCGGCGGCACAAATCGTTCGACGGTCAGATCATCTGGAGCTACGGCGTGCTGTACTCGATCGGACGCTTCATCATCGAATACTACCGCGGCGACGACCGCGGCTACGCCGTCGAGAGCCTGCTGTCCACGTCCCAGTTCATCGGGCTGTTCGTCCTCGCCGTGTCCATTTTCATGCTGATCGTCATGCGCCGGAACCACTCGCTGATCGCAAAATGAAGCCGCCGCTTCTCACGCTGCAGCTGCGCCGGGGCAGCAAGGTGATCCCGCAGTTTCCGGTCAAACGGCTGGTGCCCTGCATCCGCGAAGGCCGGCTGCTGCCCGGCGATGAAATTTCCCCCGACGGCCGCCGCTGGCTCCGGCTGGATCAGTACCCGCAGCTCGTCCGCTATTTTCGAGGCGGTCCCGCGCAGCCTAAAAGCAGGGAACCCCTTGCCGCCGCCGATGGCGGGCCCGCACCCTCAGCCGCACTCCCGCCCAACATGAAAGACACGCTGGAAAACCTCGCCGACATGCTGAACGACCTCAACCGCTGACAGAGCGGAACTCCCTTAAAGGATCAATCGACGCCGCCGGATTTGAGGCCGATGAGGTTGTATTCGGTGAATTCCAGCGGTTCGCGCGTCTGTGGGTAAAGCGAGCTCACAAAACGTTTCGCCGCCACCGAATTGCGGTGCAGGTTCATCGCCGCGTCGTTTTCAAAAATGATGGTGTGCTGAAACGCCATCGGGTCGAGAACGTCCTGCTGCGCGATGTACAGGCGGGTGCCGGGCTCGTTCGTTTTGGTGTGCTCGATCAGCCGCGTGACGACCTCGATGCATTCCTTGGTGAAATGGGGATGAACCCGGTATTTCGCTGTCATGCAGATTGCCATGGGATTCGACTCCTTGTTTGTTGCGATGAAATCTGGGAAACGGGCTGCCACGCCATTGTGGCAATTTATCCGGGTGGACTCAAAAAATTGTGAAGGGTCTGCGGCGGGTGTGCAGGAGGGAAAGCGAGGGGAAAAGGGGAGCGCAGTTCTCACGCCTGCCGTCGAAAAGTGGAAACGGGGAAGGATAGTGCGGCCCGCACATGGGCTCGCCGCTATCCCCGGTGCGGAAACAAAAAAGCGAGCGGTTTATTTTTTTACGACATTCGCGGCTTGCGGCCCCTTTGGGCCGGTGGTGACTTCGAATTCGACCTCCTGCCCCTGATTCAGCGTTTTGAAACCATCGGACTGAATGGCGGAATAGTGAACAAACACATCCTCTCCTTCTTCAGACTCGATAAAACCGTAACCTTTTTGCTCACTAAACCATTTGACTTTTCCATTTGCCATGACGCGGGTCCTTATCTGGGTATAAAAGTGAACCCATATCACAAGTCTGCAAAAACTGTCAAGAAAGGATTCCCGCCGCGTAAAATCGCCCAAACAGCCATTTCGAAAGGCGTTTCCGTAAGTCGGATATTGCAGCAGCCAGAAAGGCGCGGCGTCCGGCCGCATTGTGTGCGCAGACGAATGCGCGGAATTTCCGCATCCGTCCGGAGTGCAGGGGAGGGACGTGCTCAGGCGGGTTCGAAATGGATCATTTCGTAGATTTTTAATACTTTTTTCGAGTACCGGCTCGGTGCGTAGCCCCGTTTCAGGTAAGAATCCAGCCGCGTGGGGCCGTGGTTGTAGGCCTCCAGCGCCAGGTTCAGATCGCCGAAACGGCGCTTGAGTTTATTCAGGTAATAGGATCCCAGGGCGATGTTGACCTCGGGATCGTGCAGCGTCGAAGTCCCCCGCCAGGGCTGCTTCGTTTCCCGCGCCATGGCTTTGCCGGTGCCCGGCAAAAGCTGCATCAGCCCCACCGCGCCGCGGTGCGACACCGCCCAGTTGTTGAACGAGCTTTCCGTGATGATGAGGGCGGTCAGGAACAGCGGGTCGTAGCCGTAGCGTTTGCTCTGCGCCAGGATCCAGCCGGGGATCTTGTCATCGCTTTTTTTCTTGAGTCCCGTGCGGTACCGCGAAAGGATATCGAGAATCCGCTCTCCCACTTTGCGGTCGTACTCCCGTTCGTTGCGGGCACGCGCCCGGTCCATTTTCAGGGACCGATGCTTCAGGGACGCCTTCTCTTTGAGCCGCCGTTCGCGCCGTTCGTCAAAGACGGAGGCCTCCATCGACGCCGCCGCGGTCAGATACGGAGACAGGCTGCCCGCCGAATGCGTGACGCCTCCCGAAAACCAGCTCAGGCATCCCAGTACCAGGCCCAGCGAAACAAAAGATGCGAGCCCGCGCGTGTGTTTTTTATTCAGGCCGAACATGCGGACGAACGAAATAGAAAGCCGGGCGGACCCCGCCGCGCCGAATTAAAAATTGCCCAAACAGGCTAAATATGTTTGCCGGACGCGTCCCTCCTCCAGTCCGGGTCCCTCAAATGAGTCAGATTGACAGCGTCGTATCACCGTTTCGTTGAGCGCCTGCAACGATTCGGTCACGAAAGCGGCGGCCGCTGGCGGATACGCAGCGGGCAAGGGCAGGGGGCCGGAAAAACACGGGTTTTGACGCAATCGTGACGCGCCCTTGACCGGACAGCGACCCGGTTTCCCTACACTGGAGGCATCCGTCAGCGCGCCGGCCAATGCGGCGCGTTCTGTAAATGCTGGTTTGACAGGCTTTTTCTGCGGGGGACCGATGACGACCCATTCCATCAACGATCAATCGAAAAAATCACCGGCCATCGACCGGAGCGACCTGAGCTTTCTCGATCTCAGGGAAGCCAACATGGTGGGGATCAAACTTGTAGAGGCGAACCTGAAAGGCGCGAACCTCAGCCGCGCGCAGTTGATGTGCGCCAATCTCACCCGTGCTCAGGCCAAGGGCGCCCGCTTCAGCGAAGCGCGCCTCATCGGCGCCAATCTGGTGGAAGCCGATCTCAACCTCGCGGACCTGAGCGGCGCGATTCTGACGGGCGCGAACCTGGTGCGCGCCAACCTCACCGGAGCCAGCCTGCTGGGTGCGGATTTGAGCACCGCCCGGCTCTCGCAGACCCGCTTTGCCGGGGCCGATTTCTGGGGCGCCAATCTGAACGGCGTGAACCTGTTCGGCACCGATCTCTCCGAAACGGTCCACCTCACCCGCGAGCAGCTGCAATCGGCGGAACTCGACCGCGAAACCCGGCTGCCCTCTCATCTCAAGCTCGTCTGGAACCCGGCGCGCGGCTTTCATTGCGACAGCGCCTGAACCCGATTTTCCAGATTCAAGGCCCCCAGTTGCCGTTTTTGAGGCAGCCTCATACCAGCCGCACACGATCCCGCCTGAACCGGGAAAACGCCCGTCCCGCCGCCGCGTCATTGCCGCGGACCTCTCCTTCAAGTCAATAAAAAGATATATTTTTCAACAGGTGGAGTATGTCCCGGAAATTCAGGGGTTCGCGGCCGCGCATCCCGGCGCCGCAGCAATTGCATTGACAAGTTCGGTTCCCTGAAATAGTCTGAATTATAAGGGGATACAGGATACTGGGGAAGCTCGCCCCGGTTTCGGACACGCAGCCCGCACGAGCCGCAGCGACCTGATTTTTAAGCCCGGAGACGAGAATGACGCCTGGATTGCAATGCAGTGAATTTCGAAAGCACGGATGGATGCGGGCCGGCGTTTTGGCGCTGCTGCTCACGCTGACGGCCTGTTCCCTGCAGCCCAGCCCGCCCGGGGACTGGGGCGAACGCTTCGTCGTGTACAAAAGCCTGTCTTCGGAAACGGGTTATGCGGGGTATTACGTTTCCTACCAGGAACGGCGGTTTCTCACCTTTGGCGAGTTCCTGTCGGCGATTCCCGGCGGCCACCGGTGGAGGCAGCATGGCGAGGCGGTGTGGGAGTTGACCGTCCCCCGCTTCAAAATGGATTTGAGCGTCGGCGGTCCCGTCAAAATGTATTTTAAAAAGGAAGCCAGCCCCTCAGGGAATGTGAACGTGCTGCTCATGCGGGCCGTCACCGAGGAGTTTGAAATTCCCTGGGTTCTGCTGGATCAGATCGTCATGCAGGCGGGCGAGAACTACATTCACAACACCGCATGACGCCAGGCGCCGTCAGCCTGGCAGCAGGTGCGGCTTCAACGCACCGCGGCCGGATCGGAACAGCAGTTTGGAACAGATGATCTGCCCCTGCAGCGGGGAAAGGGTGCAAAGCCTTTTGCCGAACGTGACGTAGCTCTCCTCTTTTTTATACGGACCGGAGTTGAGCGGTTTGCCGCAGTTGATCGAAGAGATTCCGTCCTTGTCCCGCATGTAGTGGCATTGGTTGGTGCGAAAATGCTGTTCCGACGCGGGTGAAACCACACTCGCTTCCCGCCGTTCCTCCACCGCGTCGTAGCCTTGGCTCAGCGTGGCCCCGAAAAGCAGGCAGCCCGCCGTCACAGCGGCGATCATGGTTTTCATGGTTGAACTCTCCAGTTTAAAGAAAGGCTTGCGCCTGGTTGTCAATTTCCGTAGATCGGGTTCCAGGGCCGCGAACAGAGCAGGTCCACCAGCGGATCGGGTTGATCCGGCATCCGGATCGGCCCGCGCACCGCGCACTGCTGGCTCCCATTAAAACGGATCGAGGTGACTCCCGGATTCGCGAACGAAACGGTCGCCGGCTTTTCCTTGTTCATCGACTGCCAGTTCTGCTGCGTCATCCTGAACACGCAGGTCACAACACCGAACCGCGAATCCAGCGAACATCCCCCTCCGCCCGGAGGGCTTAGCTGATCGAAGTTGAACGTCACCGTGGGCGGCATGTTCTGCGGAACGCCCCCGGCGGGCTCTCCGATACGAGCCAGTGACAGAAAGATAAACGCCGCGATCACAAAAATCCGCATATTCATTCCCTGTACTCCTTCTTGATGGCTGAGCGGGTCCCCTGCGGAACGGGGAACCGGATTGCACCCGAATGGATCAGAGTTCCAGTGCAAAATTGAGTTCTTCGGCCTGCCCGGAATCGTCTTCATCCAGGGCCTCGACATACCAGGTGTCCTCGATTTCAAACACGCTGACCGGCTCCGAGACAGAAACGTCGATCCATTCATCCAATGACTGGTAAAACGATTGATTCAGTTTCATGATCCTCTCCCAGGATGTGAACGGTTTGCAAGAATTTGTTGCCGTTGCCTCACACCCTTCTATTGCATCCGGTGTGCCAAACCGGAGAGAGAGGTCAGTCCTTTATTTTCAAAGGGGTTTCCGTGTGCGGTGGCGTTTGGGTGCCCGGACCGTGCATGGTCCATGCATCTCAAATTGAGAAAAATCCAGGAGTGCGATGCAAGACTGAGGAAGAGGGGGGGTGAAAATGGCGGGCGCAGCCGCAAACGGGGTGCGGGAAAAAGGGGAAAAAGCACAAAAAAAACCGGCGGAGCCGGTGCCCCGCCGGTTTCGTCGCAGCCGGATTTATTGGGGGATCACTTTGGAAGCCTGGGGGCCTTTCTTCCCCATTGTCTTTTCAAAGTCGACAAGCTGGCCCTCCTTCAAGGTCTTGAAGCCCTCGCTTTGAATTTCGGAAAAATGAACAAAATAGTCTTCTCCCTCGTCGGACTCGATAAAACCATAGCCCTTACTCTCGTTGAACCATTTCACTTTACCCTGAGACATACCGGATCTTCTCCTGCAAATGAGCGGAATGCGATTGAAAACATGCCACTATTTTTATTTGGGTATGGGTCGTTGCTAGGCCGTATCGCAGGCCTAAAGGGGGAAACCAAATTCAGGTTGGCCGGACAGCACGTTGGATCAGTAAGACATATCTCAACAGGGGTCTCTCTATCCCATTCGCAATGATTTTCCACAACCCTTCTTGTACACTTAAAAAGGTATCACAAAGAATCTGAAAATCCAAAGCGGGAAAATGAAAGGAAACGCAAAAGCGGCATTCATGTGACTGGGAGAGGATTCCGGCGGGGTTTCAGGCCATCATTGCGCGAGCCATTCATTGAATGTCCCGGGCTGCTCGTCCCACAATCCCGGACGCGGGCCCTGCACCCAGCGTTCCTTGGGACTGAAGGATTTGTAATCCGGTATGGCGTCGAAATACTGAATCTCCGCGCCGTCCTCGTAGCCTCCTTCCTTGGTTTCGCACCAGCCCAGAAGGTAGGCGAACTTGCCGCTTTTCATTTTCATGACGATGCCGCCTTCCCACTCTCCTGACTGGGTTTCACTGCCCCAGAAGGAAATCACTTCCTCGATCGTGGGAGGAGGCACGTTCACGATTCTCAGGGATTCCTCAAAATCCATCAAGTCAAAATCGGCCATTTTTTCTGCCTTTCACCGAAGGAGTTCGAATAAAACTTTCAGAACGCATCGACGTTGCCAACCGGCCTGCGAGCGCATGGCATCGCTTCAAGCCGTCAGGTTCATATTAATCCAATCCGCATATCGCTCGCAAAATGTTTTCACCGCATCACCGCGACTCACAGACAGAAAACGCGCATCGGTGCGACGGCACTGGGTCTACAGGCGTGCAAGGTGGCATGAGCAAATCGATTACCGCCCTATCGGGCTGAAATTGAAGCCGGGTGGTGAGGCGCCGCCACGCAGCCTTTGCAGTGCGGCCGCGTGCGGGCACAAGGTGCGGTGATGATTTTTTTTAAGTCCCGTGCCGTTTTGCCGATCAGGTTTGTGTACGTGATGGTTTCCCAAAAGAAACACTTAAGGATGGCAACTGAGGAACCGGGCCCTGCGGGGCCCGGTTTTTTTTTATGGATTTCCGGGGCGAGGCGGGGAACGCCGGAAGCGCGCACGCTTCCGGGTTGCAGGCGATCGCGCTATTATTTATGACGTCCCCAGACGATCTGCGAATCCGGCACGTCCGCTCCTGTATCCGGAGCGCCGCCGCCCATCGCGGGCGTGCTGGAATGTGCGGTCATCGCCGGTTTTGAGGCCGAACTGCCAAACAAAAGCGTTCGCGTGGCCTTGTCCAGTTTTCCAGAACCCGGGATCCCTTCCGATTCCTGAAAGCTGATGAGCGCCTTTTCAGTATTGGGTCCCCAGAAACCGTCCAGCGGTCCGGGGTTGTATCCTTTATCCGCCAGCGCGGTTTGCACGCGTTTCACCAGATCCATGGTTTTATCCTGCTCCGCTTCAGCCAGGGGGGCGGATGCATGAAGGGCCATTGCCAAAAACAGCACCGCGAACAGCGGGATGATTCCCACAGCTTTCGACCACCTCAAAATAGTCATTGTTCCTCCTTGATGAGTGAGTTGCCCTGCCACGTATTGAAACGTGATATCGAAAAAACGACGAATTTCGCTGAAATCCGTCGGGAATACCGGCTCGAAAGCGAGAATCTACGCTAAATGTTGCATAAAGTGGCATTTAGGGCAAATAAAATATGAGGGAGGCGGCGGCCTGTTCCGTTCGGCTTGGAAGTGCCTGCGCTGCAGACGGCCCGGCCGGGCCGTCCGGTTCAATGTATTTCGCTTTCTGTTCGTCAAGAGCGGTTCGCCCGCCACTGCCCGGCGGAGCGCCGGGAGGGCGGGACGTCATGCAGAACACGTCACTTCGCGGCCAGCAGGAAATCGGCCGGAACACCGGCCCCTGCCGTGACGGTCACCTCCCGGCTCACCTCTCCCACATACGGATGCCAGGCGGTCACCCAGTATTTGCCGGCGGGGATCCCTTCGATTTTAAACGACCCGTCGTTCCCGGAGATGGCGTAATACGGATTCCACACCACGCGCGCGTCCGCTTCCATGAAATTGTGCTGGTCGCACTGCAGGAAAAAATGCTTGTCCTTTTTCGGCTTGAACCGTTTGAACGATTTGGTCACGTCGGCCACGTCGCCTTTCGAGGGCAGCGGTTTGTTGAACAGCGTCTTGCGGTTGGCCCCGACGATGGAATAACCGTGCGGGTTGTGCAGGATCTCCGGGTCCTGGTTGGTGATCGTCAACAGCCCGGTTTTCATTTTCTTCGGCGTTTTGCGGACCACCGACACTTTGGGGAAAATGTCACAGGACTTGAAATCGAAATCGATCGTGGCGTCCGGCCAGTCCTTTCCCTTCTCGATGTTCTGGATGAACACCACCGCGTCCCGGAGCTTTCCATCTGCGGCCACGACTTTCTGGCGCGGGCGCATGTTGCCCTGAGCGTCGGGATGGGTCGAGCAGAACTCCACATTCTTGCCCTTGCTCAAATCCTCCATGATGGGAGCGGGGACCGTTCCCCCGAAGTGGACCACGCCGGTGATCGACCCGCCGCCGCTCACCGGTACCGCTTCGTATTTTCCTTTTCCCGCGATGCCGGAAGGCGGCGCGGCCGTCTGTCCGGCCGCGATGTCCGCCAGCGCCCCGGCGTCTGCGGCCGGTGGTTTCGCCGCGGTTTCGGCTTTGGCAGCGGGTGCGGCCGGTGCGGCGGGTTTTTCCTTCACGGGGGCAGGAGCGGCAGCGCTTTCAGCGGCTTTAGCGGGAGTCGCCGTCGATGCCTGGGAATCCCCGCCCATGTACGTCGTCTGGATGTATTTCACCACATCCCAGATTTCTTTATCCTTGAGTGTTTTTTGATGCCCCACCATGCCCGTTCCGCTGGAGCCGTTTTTGATGATCCAGAACATCTGGCCGACAGACACGCCTTCCATGGTTTCGGCGCAGGTGAAGTTTCTCGGTTTGGGTTTGAGCGCCTTGCCCAGCTTGCCCAGGCCGTCGCCCTGATCGCCGTGGCACTGCTTGCAGGCCATCGGCTTCGCGGATTTGTGGTAGATCTTCTTGCCGTTTTCCAGGTCCGCGCCGCCGGTTTTATCCAGCTTGGCGATGTGCGCGGGCGCGGATTTGGTTTTTCTCGGCTGCGGACAGGGGCCCGATATTTTGACCGCCTGGGCCGCCGCTTTCATTTTGGGGGCGGGCGGCGGCTCGCTGGCCGTTTCCGGCTCTTTTGCCATGACCGGCTCTTCGACGGGCTCTTCGGCTGTTTCCGGTGCTTTTGCCACTTCCGGTTCTTCTACCTTTTCCGGTTCCGCGGCAGGAGCCGGGGCGGACTCTTCGGCGGTGGTCAGGCTCTCCGGTTTCTCTTCCACAGGAGGGGCGGGCGCGGCCTCATCGGCGGCGTCAGACGGCGTGTCCGCCGGAGCGCTCGCGGCGGCCGTCGTATCCGCGGCAGCGCCGGTGTCCGCAGCGAACAGGCGTTTTCGAGTTTCCCGGTCCAGAAACCCGTTCGCCGCGACCCCGATCTTCTCTTGAAATGCCTTCAACGCGTTTTCGGTTTTTGGACCCCAGAATCCATCCACCGGGCCCGGATCGAATCCCTTTTGCGTCAGCGCTTCCTGCGTCTTGCGGACCATCTCCGCACCTTCCGGCTGGGTGATGCCACCCTGGAACAATAACAGGAACAGCGTGAACGCAAACCATCCTTTCATGCCGAGCCAACGTGAATTCTGCATGGTCCCTCCTTCGATTTTTTTTAAGGCAACGTCATCAGCCCCCGTCTCGACCTTATCGGATTGCGTCTTCATCGACAAGCTATTTTGTTGCAGGCAGTTCCAGATGACACGGCGCATTGGCGGCGCGCAGGGAGATGTCGGCGGCGGTGTCTTGAATTTAATTGCTGCATCGTGGAGGGCCGCTCGATACGGGGAAATGTCATGCAGTCTGTAAGGTTTGAGATTTTGTCGCCGTTTAAGGACATGTAGGGTTGTTTCATTCGAAATGCCTCCGCAGGTTCTTTAAAACCTGATTCCAGGTGAACGAATGACACTGTTTTCAATATTCAGAGCCATGGCGGCTCTCATATTCGTCCTGTGTGTCGTGGTCGGAGTCGCGGTTTACGATCTGAACGCGGGATACAAAGAGGAACAGCAGGCGATTCGGTTGCAGCGCGAGCTGAAAAACCTCGGCGAGCAGCTGGCGCAGGGTTCCGATTATCTGACCGGAGAGATCCGGCGCTACGTTCAGTTTGGCGACCCAGTCCATCACGATAATTTCTGGCGCGAAGTGCATGAAACGAGATCGCGCGACAAGGCGGTCGAGAGATTGAAAGAATTGAACGTTCTCGATTCGGAACTGTCCCTCATTGAAAAAGCCAAAGAGTACTCCGATAAACTGATCAAGACAGAAGAAGCCGCCATGGCAGCTGTGAAACGCAACGATTTGGACCGGGCCCGGCAACTGGTGTTCGGCCCCTATTATGATGAGCAAAAAGCACTCATCATGGGAAACATCAAGCAGTTTCAGAATGTTGTCAACGCCCGTGCCTCGCAAAAGACCCAGGAGCTGATGCTCAGAAACACCCGCATCATGGTTTTCACGAACGGCCTGCTTCTCATTTCCGGCGTGCTGGTGGTGTTTGGCTTTTACGGCATCGGCATCCACCGTCTCATCCAGCCGCTCAACAAAGCCACGCATTTAATGTTGAAGCTGGCGAGAGAGGATGCGGACATTGAAATCCCGGCCGCAAAGACGAAGGACGAAATCGGCGCAATCTATTCGGCGTTGCGGGTCTTCAGGGAAAACTCCATCCTGAGAAAGCAGGCGGAGACGAACCTGAATCACGAGCAGGCGTTGAAGGAACTGCTGCAGGTCATCGCCATATCGGCAAACGAGTCCCGCACGCTTGAGGAAGTCGCCGAGACCTGCCTGCAATCGGTCTGCCTGACGATGGGATGGCCCGTGGGCCACCTTTATGTTCTCCAGGAAGGGAGTGAGGTGCTGATCCCCAGCAAAGTCTGGTACGTGGAGGACCGGGAAAAGTATAAAAATTTCATTGCCGTCACCGAATCGACGCCGATGCTTTCCGGAGTCGGATTGCCGGGCCGGGTTCTGGCCACCCAGGAGCCCGTCTGGATCAAGGACGTCACCCAGGACAACAATTTCCCGAGGTTCAGGCTGGCGAAATCGATCGGCGTGCGGGCCGGCTTTGCGTTTCCCGTGGTGATTGAAAATAAAACCGTGGCCGTGCTGGAGTTTTTTTCAGGTTCGGTCCTGGAACCGGATGAAAGGCTGCTGGAATCGATGAAGACCATCGGCATCCAGGTCGGCCGGGTGGTGGAACGCGAGCAGACAGAGAAAAAACTGGAAACGCTGGTCAGAAAGCGCACCCGGGAACTGGAAGAGAGCAACACTTCGCTGAAGGATTTCGTCAACATCGCTTCCCATGACCTGAAAGAGCCGCTCAGAAAGATCGTCGCCTTCGGCGATGTCCTGCAGATCAAGGCCAATGTGAACGATTTGAAAGGAAAGGAGTATATAGAGCGGCTGCAAAGCGCCACCAAGCGGATGGGGCGGCTGCTGGACGACCTGCTCGATTATTCGAGAGTGAACCAGGAAACGCGTCCCTTCGAATGGGTGGACATCAACCGGATCGTGCAGGAGATTCGGATCGACCTGGAAAGCCGCATCGCCGAAACGAAAGGAACCGTTCGCTGCGCAAACATCCCCGGCATGATGGCGGACCCCGTTCACATCCGCCATTTGCTGCAGAACCTGATCAGCAACTCTCTCAAATACCACAAAGAAGGCGTGCCGCCCGTGGTCGAAATATCCAGCCGCCCATCGGGAAAGGACAAACTGCAGATCATCATCCAGGACAACGGCATCGGGTTTGACGAAAAATACATCAAAAAGATTTTCATGCCCTTCGAGAGGCTGCACGGCAAGGGCAAATTCAGCGGCACCGGAATCGGCCTGGCCATCTGTAAGAAGATCATCGACCGCCACAACGGCACCATTGAAGTGCAGAGCCGGGAAAACGAAGGCTCCCGCTTCATACTTACTTTTAAGATTTATCAATGCAATCCGGGGCTGAAAGTGGCGGGGGAGGCGCGGGAGGGAGAATAAGAGGGGGGATGATCCCGCACCGCAACGGGATTCCCGTGTGATATCAAAAATCTTCCAGCGGTTCTTTGCGCAGCGGGTTTTTCATGTCATCGCGCAAATCGAATTTTCTCTTGTCAAAATAGTGCAGCCACATTTTGCCCTTCAGGTTCGGCCCCCGGCGCGCTTCGATGACGTCGTGCTGATCCTCCCAGACCCAGCTTTTATCCGTCAGCACCCCCAGGCCGTACTTCAGCTCCAGCGTCTCGATCAGGTTCTCCCAGTAAGCCGGGTCCATATCGAAGATCACGCCGCCCAGGACGAACCGGTGCGTTGCGCTCGGCCAGTAATACGCTTCGATCTCAGCCTGGATTCCGGCGATGGTGCCCTTGCCGTAGCACTTCATGCCCGTGGGCTCGATTTTGCAATCGGAAAGGCCCGTTTCCTTGGAATAGGGTTTCAGCGATTCAAAGCCCTTCACCTTGAAACCGGTCGTGAACATCAGGATCGATAAAAGCAGGATCGCGTAACGCATAAAACCACCCTTTGCAGATCGACGGAATGGCCGCTTGAGTTGTGTCTGGTCTTTTTGACCAGATATATCACAGCAACCCGGATAAGGCCACCGCCCTTGGATAAAGTATTGAAGCATAGCCGGTTATGTTGATTTCGCATGCGGGGGGAAAGCGTCAGCGGGCGCCGATTAAGAAAGCGACGGCCAATCGAATCCGGAAAAAGGATTGCGGGGATTCTAAAGAAAGGAAGCCCCGGCCATGAAACGGGGGCAATCGCATGACCGGGGCTGATCAATCAAAGCTAATGCGAATCAAGTCATTTCGTTTTTTGAGCCACCACCCTTCGATCCTGATAAATCACATCGAACGGCCGCGAATAGCGAATGTAGAGCAGGCAGCCGTTCGCATCATCGCAGGTCAGCGCATGCTTGGGGGCGTTGCCGGGAAAGCTGACGTAACTGGGCCCGGCAAATGAGTGCTCCCTGCCGTTTTCAGAAACCAGCGTGTAGGCGCCTTTCAGCCAGATGTAGGTTTCATCGCTGGTGTGGGAGTGCATCGGCACCTGGTATCCCCCCGGAACTTTGAGGATCACCTCACTGCCGCTTTTCTCCAGATTGCCGCGGATGACCGCGATATGAGCGCCCGGATCCAGTCCCTCAACATCCAGAGGTTCCCAGGCGACTTTGGTGAAATCGACGATGGTCTGATCCGCACCAAACGCGATGGGCTTGAGGTTGGAACCCAATTCGTGGCCGAAAACGGATGTGGAAATAAAGATCGAACAGACTCCAAGAATCAACGTGCTGATTGTTTTACTCATTCCAATTCTCCTGAAACGGGTTCATGAAAATGACTGCTACATGGTCCCATTAAATCTCTCCGGAGGGATTTCTCTCAATCCGATTCTTGCTGAGTTTGAGTGCAATCCAATGGAAGGAAAACACAAAAGGGCAGGGGGGATTAGAAAGCCTGCCTCGCCTCCGCCTGTGCGGCTTCCCAGGCGAGCAGGGCTTTTTTTCTGTCCGGACCTCCCTGGTAGCCGCCGAACGCTCCCATTCTCTGAATCACTCGATGGCAGGGGATCAGGTATTGGATGGGATTGAGTGCAATCGCGTTGGCGACCGCGCGCGAAGCCCTGGGCAGTCCCAGGTGACGGGCGATATCCTGATACGAGACCATGTCTCCCTGCGGTATCCGAAGCAGGGCCTCCCAGACCTTGATCTGGAAATTGGTCCCTTTGACATAAAGGTGAAGCGGCTTCGGGCGGTTCCAGTCCGAGCTGAAAATGACATCCAGGTACGGGCTTGTGCTGGTGGGATCCTCTTTCAGTTTCGCCTGTCCCCAGCGGCGGCGGAGGTCCGCAAGCGCGTCGTCCCGGTCTCCGGAGCGGACAAACCGGAATCCGCAGATGCCGCGCTGCGTCGCGGCAAGCAGGCAGTCTCCGAAGGGACTCGCATGAAATCCATAGGCGATCGTCAGACCGTGGCCCCGGTTTTTGTATTCCCCCGGAGTCACCGCCTCGCATTGCAGAAACAGGTCGTGCAGCCTGCTGACGCTGGACAGACCCGAATCCAGCGTCACGTCCAGCAGGTTCTTCGATCGAGCCAGAACGGACTTGGCGTGATCGAGCGTCAAAAACTGCAGGAACCGTTTGGGGCTCACACCGGCCCAGCGGCTGAAAAGCCGCTGAAAATGAAATTCGCTCAGGTGCAGACGGGCCGCGAGCTGCTTGAGGTCGGGCTGATCCAGCGCGGTCTCTTCAAGAGTGTGGATCGCCCGCTCGATGCGCTGGTAGTCGACCGCCAGTTGCTTTTGGCTGGTTTTGGGCATGGACGGCTTTCCTCAATAAGGTCAGCCCTGACTGTATCCGGCGGCAGCGGTTTTCTCAATCCGATTCTTGCGCTGCCGGGTAAAGTCCACCTTTCCGGTGGGACGCAAGCAGTTGTTGGGCACTGCGTTCCAAGATTTGAGTTGCGGGGGAGTTCCAGAAAACGGCCTGTTGCGGCCATGGGAGAGCGAAATTATAAAAAACGGCGATCGTTTTTTGCGGGCGGCAAAAAAGTGTGTATAATATACACATGATCGTTGAGGGTAGAAAATTGATTGCTCGCTTGAAAAAAGAGGGTTGGCATCAGGTAAAATCGAAGGGGCGTCATCTTCAGCTTAAACACGAAACCAAACCGGGCCGGGTTACAGTTCCCCACCCTCAAAAGGACATCCCCATCAAAACAGTGAAAAGCGTATACCGGCAAGCGGGTTGGAAGGAAGATTGAAATGAAATATATCGGACTTTTACGAAAAGAAAAACTGTCGGGTTATGGCGTCGATTTCCCGGACTTCCCGGGTTGTATCACGGCAGCAAAAAATCTGGAAGACATCCCTGAAAGTGCTAAAGAAGCACTCGAACTTCATATCGAGGGGCTTGAAGAGGATGGAGAATTAATTCCGATCCCTATGTCACTTGAGGAGATAATGGCAGATAAGGAAAATAGAGACGCGACGCCTATTATTGTTGAGGTATCGAACGTTCAGTCAAAATCGGTTCGAATCAATATAACGGTACCTAAAAGCATACTTCAGAATATCGACAGTTATGTGTCCGCGCATCCAGGAGAGAATCGGTCAAAAGTGTTATCAAGGGGGGGGCGCTGGATTGTGGATCAATGGAAAGGGGAGCGAGTAACGGAAGCGAGTGTTTCAACAAGAGGGACCGATGCCATCCTGACAGGCAAAGGGATTGGCGGTGGTAAAGTTACCGCCTCTAAAAGGTCACAAGTCCGGGGTTCAAAAAAAGGCAAAAGTTCGGCATCAAAACATTAAACGATTAGAAAATAAATAAGGGGCTGACCCATGTGGGTCAACCCCTTATTTTATTTGGTAGCGGGGGCAGGATTTGAACCTACGACCTTTGGGTTATGAGCCTAAAATATCTGCATTCCTTGACTTTCCCATAATTTCCCGTATAAATTAAATCAGTGTTTTAAATGATTTGAGAGTAGGTCCGGGAAACAATGGGAATGCAGTTTCGTTGTAAGGAAGTTGTAAAAGCTGACCTGGAGGTTTTCACCCAAAGGGCAAAATGAAGTGGTTCAAAACCAAATTCGTAGGTGTTCGCTTCAGGGAACATCATGAAAGGAAATTCAAGCGCCGGGCAGATCGCTCTATCGTCATTCAATACCGCCGGAATGGGAAGTTGATCGCCGAAACACTGGGATGGGAAAGCCAGGGCCATACCATTGATGAGGCCGCACGTATTCGCGGCGAAATCCTTAAAAACATCCGCTTGGGGGAAGGATTCCAGTCACTCCGGGAAAAGCGCGAAATTGAGGAATCCCGCCGCCAGGAAACGGCCCAGAATCAAGCCGAGAAGGAAAGAGAGAACACCCCATTCTCAGTTCTGGGGGAGCGGTTTTTGGAATGGAGCAAAGCCAATAAGAAAAGCTGGCGCCAGGACGAAAGTTGGTATCAGCGGCATATTGAGCCGGAACTTGGTGAGTTCCCAATCCGGGATATAAAGACCCTTACTCTGGAGCGTTTCAAAAAAAACCTTCAAAAAAAAGAACTTTCCCCTAAATCAATACAAAATATCCTCACTTTGATCCGCGCCATGTATAACCGCGCACCGGGATGGGAGCTATATTCCGGCCCAAATCCAGTGACTGAAACCGCCCGTGTGGATCGTAAATTTCTTCAAATTCCCGACAACAAAAGATTACGGTTTCTCTCCGATGAAGAAGAGAATCTGCTACTTCAAACTCTAAAAGAACGATCCCAGCAATGGCATGACATTTCAGTGTTGAGTCTAGATTCAGGACTCAGGGCGGGGGAGTGCTTTAAGCTGACCTGGGCAGATCTAGACTTTCGAAACGAAACCATTATGGTACGAGACCCGAAAAATAATCAAAACCGTGTAGCTTTCATGACAGTACGTGCCAGGAAAATGCTTTCATCCAGAAAGCCTGAAAACCCGAAGCGAAACCAGCCTGTTTTTCTTGACACGAACGGAGCCCCAATTAAAGAAGTATCGCGCACTTTCGAGCGCGTTATTTCCGAATTGGGTTTCAATGAAGGTGTGAACGATCGAAGAGATCGAATTGTATTTCATTCATTGCGCCATACCTTCTGTTCAAGGCTCGCCCAAAATGGCGAACCATTGCAGGTCATTCAGGAGTTGGCTGGTCACAAATCTATTCAAATGACTTTGCGTTATTCACACCTGGCCCCCGATATCAAACGAGAAGCAGTCCGTAGACTTTCAAAAAATGAAAATTAAAGAACAAGAGTCGGAACGGAAAAAAATTCTTGCTGAACTCAATCAGGATCTTGAAAAGCTTCAGGGAAAAAACGAAGCAGATATAAAAGAGATAAGAGACATCCAATCAGCAATTCAAAAAATTGAAATTTTACCCGTTCGATTTCAAGAACTGAAGGAACGCCTAAGGCCGGGGCAAAATCTTAATGGAGAAGATTTTGAAACAGTGCATAAGGCCCTTGAACTTGCTGTGAAATACTTCCCCCTTCATCAACACAATAATAAGCTAGCCTGGGAAAAATTTGCTACGTTGTTGGCATACAACAAAGATCGGTTGCATCCTGAGTGGGATTCTAAAAAAGCTCTGCGAGATGCCGGGAAAATATTAAATCTCGTATCTGACAAAAAGGGAAAGAGGGCGGTTTGGTCTCCCCAAATGGGTGAACTGATAAAAAAAAGATGGCAAGAACTTGTTGAGGAATCAGATTCGCGCGAAAAAAAAATTGCTGCTCTTGAAAAAATTCAGAAAGAACTCCCATATCTATTGTCTAGCCCAGACCGGGTTGCCCGACGCCTAAGAGAGGCTGGATTACAAGGCATCCCTTCCCCACAATAGCCTCCCACCCCCGCTTTCCTTTCAGGTTATTTTAGGTTCCCTTATAACGACTTTCTTCCAGATCCTCCTTGCATCATGATTCCTGTATGAGCCTAACGGTCTATTACAGGAGTCGCAAATGCCAAATTTGAAGAAAAGGGAAACCCCAATAATGGTCGCGAGGACGCGCGTGGGGCGGTGGTTTGACGGCCTTTCATCGAAAACTTTAGCAAACTTGGCAAGCCAGGGTCGAGGTCCTAAAGTCTACCGGCGGGGGCGACTGGCTTTCTACAGGTTCGACGAGCTCGAGCAGTATGTGGCCGGTGAGGACGAGGTGGCGAAATGAGAGCAAAAAAAATACCCGCCGGCGCAAACGGCGGGTTGAAGGAACGGCAATTATTTCAAATAAACTATCTCCCCCGCCGACGTCCTGACCAAGTGCGCGATGAGGTTGTCCTGTATGCCGTTGGGCTGCGCTTTGAAAAAACGACTGCGGAGTTTTACCGCTTCGTATCTGCACATGCGAGGCACTGATGGGATGGTGGGCTCCCTTGCGAAAGGGGCTTTTTACCGACCCCAAACACCGCGACAAAATTGGAACAGCAATTTGGTTATACGGCTATCTCCACCAGGTGGCGGACTGGGAAACAGGACGGCTCACAATTAAAGTTGCTCGAATTTGCAAAGAAACAGGCATGGGAACGCGGACAGTAAAAAGGCATCTGCAGGACCTTAGAAAAAACGAATATATCGAGGTCACTCGGAGGCCCCACGATCTTGGCATTCAGATAACCAAGTGGCGTCCTATTTCAAAATCCAGAGGGGCCAAAAATGGCACTTCTGGAGAAGGAGAGAAGTGCCAACTTTTGTATAGTGAAGTGCCAACTTTTGTAAGAAGTGCCAAGAATGGCACTTCTGTAAGTACTTCAAAAATAACGCCAAAACAAGCTAGAGGGGCCAAAAATGGCACTTCTAACGAAAGCCTTTTACAAAATCAAAAGAATAATGTGCCGGAATCAAAGATTCCGGACGCTTCTCCTTCTGAAAATTTTACCGCCAGAAGAACCCAAAAATTCACCACGGTGGATCTCGAAACCGCGGAGTTTATCCTGGAGAAGATCCGGACTCTCAAGGAAGATTTTAAGCAACCCAATCTGAATTCCTGGGCGGACGATATCAGATTGATGCGGGAACGAGACGGTCGAGCGCATCAGGAGATCCGCGATCTGTTCACTTGGGCGAATGCAAATTTATTCTGGCGCTCAAATATACTGAGCCCCGGAAAATTGCGGAAGCAATGGGACCAGCTGTGCATACAACGCCAGGCAAAGGGGAATGGCCGCGTGTCACAAGCAGAGATGAACAGCGCCGGCCGGGGGGAGGTGGTGCTGTGACAGGATCGTTTATCGACCACGGCATCGACACCCGGGGGCGGACCGCGGGGGAGGTAAAAACCACGTGCCCGCAATGCAGCGATTCCAGGCGGAATAAAAAAGATCCCTGCCTGGCGGTCAACATCAACAAGGAGACGTGGTTCTGCCACCACTGTGGCTGGAAGGATGGGTTGAAGGCGAACCGGGAGCTGAATGGGAACGGATCGGTGACCAGTTCGACGAAACACAACTCCAGGCGTATTGAGTACTCAAAAGCAGAACTGCCTGAATGGGCATACCAGTACTTGGTTGATGAGCGTTGCATCCCCGAGCACATCCTGGACCGGAATCAAGTGTCCACTGGGCTGGAGTGGATGCCCCAGGCTCAAACGAAAGTGGACGTGATTCGGTTTCCGTACCTAAAAAACGGCCAAGTGGTTAATGTTAAATTCCGAGACCGTGAGAAAAACTTCAAGCTGGTCAAGGACGCGCAGCGCACCTTGTACGGGTATGACGACATCCAGACGGATGAATTGATCTGGGTTGAGGGGGAGCTGGACAAGCTGTCCATCGAGGCGGCGGGATTCCCTTCATGCGTATCGGTGCCGAATGGCGCGGCCGATAAGCTGGGTTTCCTGGAAGGATGCACAGAGGTAATTGAACCGGTCAAAAAACACGTTTTGGCTGGGGACAATGACGTGCAAGGGAAAAAACTGGAATCTGAGCTTGCGCGGCGCCTGGGGCCAGAAAAATGCCATCTGGTGAACTGGCCGGAAGGATGCAAGGATGCGAATGATGTATTGCGGAATCATGGCCCGGAGGCGGTGCGCACGTGCATAGAAACTGCTAAACCTTACCCGATCCGGGGGCTTCATGAGGTTCGAGACATCGCTGAAAAAGTCCGGGCCCTACACGCTGAAGGACTCACAGGCGGCGCAGATCCGGGCTGGTTGTCGCTTAAAAAATATTACAGCGTGCGGCCTGGTGAGTGGACGTTGGTGACGGGTATTCCCTCTCATGGGAAATCTGAACTTCTTGATGCCATGCTGGTCAACTTGGCGGAATCGGAAGGCTGGAACTTTGGGATCTGTTCCCCCGAGAACCTCCCACTGGAGCGGCACGCCGCGAAGTTGCTGGAAAAAAGAATTCGAAAACCATTTCCGGACGGCCCAACGCCACGCATGGGGAGCGACGATGTAGAGCGGGGACTTAAATGGCTTGGGGAGCACTTCACTTTCATTTTGCCGGATGAGGATGATTTAACTGTCGAAGGCGTCCTTCGCCTTGCGCGGGCGCTGGTTTTTCGGAAAGGCATTCGCGGTCTTGTGCTCGATCCATGGAATGAACTGGATCACAGCCGCCCATCTGGCATGTCCGAGACCGAATACATCAGCGCCGCGCTCACAAAGATTCGGCGTTTCGCTCGGACTTATCAGGTTCACGTGTGGCTGGTGGCCCATCCCACAAAGTTGCAGAAAAATTCGAATGGAAATTATCCGGTTCCCACGCCTTATGACGTGAGCGGTTCCGCTCATTGGAGAAACAAGGCGGACAACTGCATCACGGTGTGGCGGGATATTTCGCAACCGGCATCGAGGGAGGTTCAAATTCACGTGCAGAAAGTCCGGTTCCGAGAAGTAGGTCAACCCGGGATGGTTACGCTGATTTATGATTTGCCAACCGGCAGATATCTTCAAAGGAGTTTTTGAAAATGGCTACAGCCGACATTGGAAAATTGCGAGCGATCCTATCGCTTGAAAGTGATCAATTCAACAAGGGCATGGACCGCGCGCGCGGGCAACTGGGCGGATTGACCAAATCATTCGCCGGTTTACAGCGAACATTGGCAGGCATCCTGACTGGCGGGTTGCTTCTCAAGCTGACGAAGGAATCGCTGAACTTCGCCGACGAGATCGGCAAGTCGGCAGTCCGAATCGGCATCACCACTGAACGGCTGCAGGAGCTGCGCTTCGCGTTCGACCGCGCAGGCGGACAAACAGGCAAAGACAAGCACTCAGGACCTGGCGCTGGAAGCGTTCAACGCCTCGAAGGCGGTGGAAAAGGTTGGCGAGGCGTTCGAGGGGGCGGAGGAAGATGTCGAGGGATTTTTCGCCGCGGCGTCCACGGTGCCCGGCCAGATCGCGAAAATCAGCGAGGCGCAGCAGCTGCTCAACCAGGTGTTCCGCGAATCGGAAACGCCGATCGAGCGGCTGAAAAAGCAGATGGACGAATTGAAGGCGCGCGCCGACCTGGGCGAATTCGACAAAACGCCGGACCAGTTCCTGAAGGCGCAGTCGCTGCTGGAAGGCCGGCTGTCGGACCTGACCAGCAAAAGCAAGGAAACCAGCGACCAGGTGAACCAGTTCTTCTCCGCCATCGGGCAGACCACCGAGAATTCCATCGTCGATGCCATCACCACCACGCAGGACAAAATGGAAGCGCTGAAGAACTTCGCAACAGCCATCATGCAGGATATCACGCGGGCTTTAGTTCGAAGTACCATCACATTGCCACTTTTTGGGGATGGAACGAAGGAGAACGTGGGAGCGCTTAGAAAACTTATTGGATTTGCGCACGGCGGTCAGTTCACGGTCGGCGGCCGCGGCGGCATCGACCAGAACCTGGTGGCGTTCAAGGCAAGCCGCGGCGAGCGCGTCACGGTGGAAACGCCGGGGCATCAGGGCAGCGGTTCGGTCGTCAATCACATGCACATATCTACCGGAGTGGCGGCGACGGTGCGGGCGGAGATCCTGAACTTGATGCCGACGATCCAGGAGGCGGTGATGGCCGGGCTCATCGACGCGCGTTCGCGCGGCGGCGCGCGGACGTTCTAATTAAATAATAAAAAACAGGAGAAACCGATGGTTAGAGACAAACAGTGGTTCGCGGATCAACGGGTATTGCTGGATCATGCCAACTGGTCTATCGAAATGGAAGAGAGCGATCCGCTTTTCGAAATGAAGATCAATAAAGTTCTGGATTTCCTGGAAGAAAACAGAGTTGGAACAGGAGACTATCAAATTTTCTACAGGGTGGTTCAGCTTCTCTATAAATCGCTCACGGATCATGGTGAGCTGAGACTGCCTAAACTTCTCGATTTTGAAAAACGAATGAACTGAAAAACGAGGTGGAGGGTTTTTGTGGATGGTTTCAAAGGGCTTGGCTGTCTACTTCTCCTGGCCCTCCACCTCATAGTGAAACCCTTATCCCGGCTTAAAGCCGGCGGAAAATTTTAATTTGTAGGTTAAAAAAAATATTTGTCCACGGAGGGACGAATGAGCAAAAACAGGAAGTTTTTAATTCAGAAAAAAGCTGATTTAATGCAAAAGGCGCAAACGCTTCTGGATGAAGCGGGCAGCGCGGGCAGTAAAGCTGAAAAGGCTCAAAAGCTCAAAGAGTACGACGCAGTAATATCAGAAGTTGAGGAAATGAGGCATGACCTGGAAGTAGCGGAAAGGGAGGCTGAGTTTGAACGCAACATGCCTTCTCTTCACCAGGGATCTTACAATCCTTCTCCCGAAAACTCCTTCGAGAGTTTCGGTGAACAGCTTGTGGCCGTGGCCAGGGCCGCGGATCGGAACGCAATGTCGGATCCACGGTTGCAATACAATGCGGCTACCGGCCTTGGCGAAAGCGTCTCATCCGAAGGCGGGTGGCTGGTCCAGCAGGATTTTTCCAATGAACTGCTGAACCAGGTGCATGAGACCGGGATGCTTTCCAGAAGGTGCCGGCGGATCCCCATCAGTTCGGGCGCCAACGGGATCAAGATCCCGGCTGTGGACGAGACATCCCGGGTCGACGGGTCCCGCTGGGGTGGCGTTCAGGCGTACTGGAAAGCCGAAGCCGCCGCGGCCACGGCCTCGAAACCGAAGTTCCGCCAGATGGAGCTGAACCTCAAAAAGCTGATCGGCCTGGCCTATGTCACCGAGGAGCTGCTTGCCGATGCGGCCGCGCTGGAAATGGTTGTCCGGCAGGCGTTCACTGAGGAATTCGGCTTTAAAATCGACGACGCCATCGTCCGCGGTGACGGTGCGGGTAAACCCATGGGTATCCTCAATTCCCCCGCACTCGTGACGGTATCCAAGGAAAGCGGCCAGGCTGCTTCAACGGTCATTGCGGAAAACATCGAAAAGATGTACGCCCGCATGCCCGCATCTAGCCTGATGCGCGCCGAATGGTACATCAACCAGGAAGTCTGGCCTCAGCTTTTCCAGTTGAGCCATGCCGTTGGGACCGGCGGCGTTCCGGTTTTTGTGCCTGCCGGCGGGCTTTCTGCAGCCCCATTCGGGACGCTTTTCGGGCGCCCTATCACCCCCATCGAGCAGTGCGAAGCGCTGGGAACGGCCGGAGATATCATCTTCGCTGATCTGAACCAGTACGTTCTGATCGAGAAGGGTGGCATCCGGGCGGATCTGTCCATCCACGTGCAATTCCTCACGGACGAGATGACCTTCCGGTTCGTGCTGCGCCAGGACGGCCAGCCGATCCAGAATGCGCCGATCACGCCGTTTAAGGGTACGAATACCCTTTCACCCTTTATCAATCTTCAGACTCGATCGTGATATAGAGTCCGCCGCCTCAGAATACGGGGCGGCGGTGCTTCATAGCATTGACGTAAGAGGACGGTCCAATTTTGGACCGTCCGAATTCCTCTTTTTTAAAAACAATGAGCAACGGAACTTTCAGATGAAAACAATAGCAGACAAAGGGCTTTTTGATTATTTCCTGAAAAGTGATCAGGGGCAGGAGCTGGTGAAGAAACGGCAGGGTGAAATCCGAGAGAGCCGCCTGCAGGCCATATCGAAGATCGAGACGACCAGGGCCGACCAGGAGAAGCAGATGCCCAAATTTAACCAGGCCGCATCTGATGCGTGGTCGAAGGTTTTGAAGGCCCGGAAGAGTTTGGAAAAGGCAGAAGCGAATTGGGCTGAATCGCAGCGTGAGAAACGGGCAATAGCCCATGGATTCGAAACCACAATCCATCAGGCGGAAACCTTTCTCAGGAATTCAGCGGATCCAGCCATTGACCTTTTCATTCGGGAACTGAGGGACCTTCAAGAGCAGATCATGGCCCGGGACGTCACAAACATTGAGCTTCCGGGGAAACGGAATCCCGTAAGCCTGGCCCGTGAAAAGGATTTCCATGGCAATGTTGAGGTTGTGAGGAAGGCCCTTGCTGCCATCAGGGAGGGAATCCGAAGCGCCGAGAACCTGAAGTCGCAGGACATCGAGGATCTGGACGCTGCGCTGAATACAATAAGGCAGACCATCCCGAAGGTCGAAGGGATCGCAAGCCCCACCACACACATGGATGGGTAGGGGGAGTAGGAATCTCTACAGCCTGACAAAATGGGACCGGCGGATGGCAGTCAAATTTTTATGCGTGCAAAATGGGCAAAAGGGGTATTGGGAACCCCCATTTCAGTGGTCCTTAACTTAAGGATGACTGATTTCAACTATCGCCAAATTGGCGACACTTAGATTTAACGGGCGCAATTTTGCGCCGGTTGACGGGAACAGGAAAACATCATGGCTGGAAGGCCACGTAAACCAACACAATTAAAGGCTTTGACCGGCACATTGCAAAAATGCCGAATAAATAAGAACGAGCCGAAGCCGGAACCCTCCTTGCCGTCGGCGCCTACTCACTTAGATGCTGGCGCGCGGGCAGAATGGCGCCGGCTTGCCAAGGAACTCCACAGCTTGGGGCTTCTGAGCAATCTGGACCGCGCTACCCTGGCGTCCTACTGTCAGAACTATTCCCGCTGGTGCCAGTCTGAAAAAGAACTCAAAAGGCAGGGGCTGGTGGTGACCACCCCAAAAGGCTTTGATGTCCCGAATCCCTTTATAAGCATCAGTAATAAGGCTCAAGAAAATATGCGGAAAATGGGCATGCTGTTGGGGCTGGATCCGAGCAGCCGCGGGAAAATTTCTGCGATTCCACCGGAGCCAAAGAAGGAAAATCCATTTGAAAAATTCAAACGGCAAGGGAAAAAAAATGGCTGAAATCGTCGATTTTGAAAAGGTACGGCTGGAACGACGAGGGGCGCTCCCCCCGGCCCCTGCTTCGATAACAAACCCTGAAGCACGTCGGCATTGGACAAAGCTAGGGGAAGGGCTCATACGCGAATTTGGAGCCGATAACGTCGATCTAGGCGTCCTGGAGCAAGCGTGCATCCACTACGGAACCTGGTACGAATTGAAAATGTTTATCAACGAGAACGGGATGACCTACACACTGGAGGATGGGGTCCTGGCCGGCCGTCCGGAATTTTGGGAATTGAGCGCCGCCTCAGATCGCCTGTGTGAATGTTTGAGAGCATTGGGCGCCACGCCCCTAGCTCGGGCTGAAAAGCATAGAGAACTTGAAAATCTTGAAATATAGGAACTGAAAAAATGGAAAATTTACGTCCTGAAAGCAACGCACTTGTGCCGACTCAGGCGGGCCGTGACCCGATTGCTGCCCTGGGGGAGCGGCTGGATATGATCCGGCGCCTGATGAAGGAAAAAATGGTTGCAAACGTCGATTTCGGGGTCATTCCCGGAACCTCCAAGCGTTCATTGTGGCAGCCAGGCGCGGAAAAGCTGGGCGTCCTGTTCGGGATCCACGTGGACCCAGCCGGGATGGAAGATTTATCCGGGGGCGATGAGGTGCGTTTCCGGGCGAAGATGACAGCGGCCGACAACAACGGCTGTTTTCTCGGGTCAGCCTATGCAGAGGCATGCAGCTTCGAGGAAAAATACCGCTGGCGTCGCGCCGTATGTGACGAGGAATGGGAGGAAACGATCGAATCCCGCCGGCGGGTGAAATGGGGAAAAAGCAAAGGGAATCGGTCCGCACCCTACAAGGTCAAGCAGGTCCTGCGGGACCCTGAGGATCTGCGAAATACGATCATTTTCATGGCCCAAAAGCGCGCATTCGTGGCGCTCATGCGGCGTGTGACCTGTGCTTCGGACATCTTCACGACCGAGGGCGACACAGGGGAAAATGGCGCTGGGGGTGAAGCGGGCGGATCTGGAGAACGAACGTCGAAGCAAAACGGGACCACAACCAGCAACAAATCCCAGAAGGATGGAAAGATCAGCGACAACCTGGTCGAGAAGCTCAAGAACATGATCGCGGATTTTGAAATGACCGAAGCCCAGGTCCTGGAGGTCCTGGAGCCGTTTGGATTTAAGGTGATCGAGGAAATCACCGAGGACCGTTTCGTACTCTTCAAAAAGAAGCTGGAAGCCGCGGGGGAGGAAAACACAAAAAAAAGGCCGCCCAAATGAGCGCCCCAAGCAATACCTGCTTACGTCAGCGTATTCAACGGGCTTAAAATTAAGCCCATTAAACCCAGTAGTCGCCAATTTGGCGACTACTGGATACCGCCCCGCGCGTCGGTGTATTTAATGGGCGCAAAATTGCGCTCATTGAAATCCACGGGACAGTCCTTTCAATCGGTCCAATTTTGGACCCATTCAATACCGAAGCAGAGGACGGCGCAATTTTGCGCCGTCCAATGTAGAATCTTGACAATCTCCCCAATCGGGCATAAAGTGTAATCGTCTAAAGTCACAAAGGGGTCTTCCCCCCAGCCCTCAATTGGGGATTTTTTATGCCTGAAATCCAAACTGTAAATTGGTCCGAGTGTCCCGAAGCCGTGAGGCCCGGGGCGGTGCTTTGTGCCCGTAGACAACGCTCGGGCCTTTTTATTTGGAGGGTGCCATGGCTAGGTTGACGAATAAAGAATTATCAGAAAAGATCGCAAAAATGGAAAAAGTAAATTTAGATTTATTTGACAAGTTGAGTAAGGACATTATTTATGTTCACAAGTTATTCAATAGGAGTTTAGAGACGGATGTTTGTCGATTAAATGATATTGTTGAAATATTTAAGCGAGTTAAAACATTAGAATCGGAAATGGCAGGAATTAAAAAGGAAGGTGAAATAAAACAAATCAACTCTACAAATAAAAAGGCTAGGAAAAGAGGCAGAAACAATAATGAAATGAGGGACTTTAAAAAGCTGCTAAATAATCCGGAAGAAATTTGGAAAAAGTTGTTGAATGATTAATAAAGGCAACCCATTTCGGGAGCCCTTCGGGGCTCCTTTCTTCTCAAGAAAAATGCGCCGAAAAAATAAAATATCGAAAGCCCTTGCTTACCATGAAGCAGGACACGCTGTTGCCATGTGGTATGTAGGCCATATATTTTATGAAATTATCGTAAGAACGGATGAGGAATATGAAAAGGGGCCCTATGTAGATCAGCTTGGAAGAGAGCGGTGGGTGATAGGAACTGTTGAGGCGTCAGGAATCTATATTTTTACTGGTGTGCATATAGACGATGTGCGATTTATAAATATGAGTATGGAGGATATTGCACTACAGAAAAACAGAAAAAAATTTAATATGGAAGTCGAATTGATTACCCAATTAGCAGGTCCAATTGCAGAGGCAAAATACAGGCATTGTGGATTAGATAAGGTTTATTATTCATCAGCTGACGAGAGGAAGATTATTGAAAGAATAAATAAAGAACAAAATAGAAATCTGAGTTGCCCTGGCGCAACGGATTACGATAATGCCCTTTTGATGGCTTCTGAATTTTCATATTGTGAGGAAGATATATCGGATTTTATTCTGGTGGCGACGAAAAGAGTTAGGGCAATTTTTAAGAAGCCTGGAATTTGGCCGGCTGTTGAAGCATTGGCAAAAGAGTTGGAAATGAAAAAGAAAATTGATGGCGAAAGGGCGGAAGAAATTATTCAACGGATAAGTGGAAATAAAGATAGACCTCCCCCTTATTACACTGTCGATTTCCAATTCAACAATCTCGCCTAAATTTTCATTGATTCGCTTATCCGAACTATGGTATAGGATAGCCGATATTGCTCCTCCCCCCTCCCTCCTTAAAAATAACGCCGGAGGTCCACATGAGAACCATCCACGTTTTAGTATTCGCTTATTTCCTCACAGTTTGCAGTGGATGCTCGGTCGGGATGGCCATGAGCGGCAAGAAAGCGCCGAATCTGGGCCTGGTCCAGGAAGGCGCGAGCCGTGGTCAAATCGAATTGCAACTTGGTCCTCCCATCAAGACATCCAGCTTGGGAAATGGAAAAAGGATGGATGTCTATGAATACGAAACGGGAAATGAGCCAAGCGCGGGCAGGGCCATTGGTCACGCCATAATGGACATCCTCACATTTGGCTTATGGGAAATACTTGGGACGCCAATAGAAGGTTTTATTGGCGATAAGTACCAGCTTACCGTTTTGTATGATGAAAGAGATCGAGTTGCATCAATCAATCAACCGGAAAAAATCGTAGAACCCACGGCAACTGCGCAAGCGCAAAAAGGATCTTCCGAAGAGCTATTGGCCGATGCTCTAGGAGAAAGCTCAGAACCGTTTGAGGAAAAACAGCCAATACACTCGCAACTGGCAGAACCGTCCAGTGTCCCAGCGCCTGAAATAGTACAGCCTCCCGTTAGAGCTGCAACAATATATCCTCAGAAAAAACCAGAAATTCGGAAAATATCAACGAGGGCTGCTGTCTCGAAAGGAAATACAAGATTGGGTAGGGATAAAGAGGAATGCCGGATTATTGCTTCGAACCATGAAACCCTGCCTTACAAAAAAGCCTTTTTGGGATGTATGAAAACTCGGGGATGGGTAAAAAAGAAGAGGTAGTGTATTTAAAGAATTATGATTGAAGCCGGAGCCAGTAGGCTCCGGTTTTTTTATGCCTGAAAGCGGCTATGCAGCCTTCCTATGTTTTGGCAAAAATTTAGCGAAAATCCATTGACTCCCCCTGGCCCGGCGCGTATTCTGTGCCCATGTCGAAGCCCTCCAATGCACAAAGAGCCGCTGCGGTTCCCGTGGCGTTGTCGCATGTGTCCGCCGGCTTTCCATCCCCGGCGGACGACTACATGGAAGGGGATCTCAACCTCAATGAGCACCTCATCAAGCATCCCACAGCAACGTATTTCGTCCGCGCTTCCGGGGATTCGATGACCGGGGCCGGGATCTTCCCCGGCGATCTGCTGATCGTGGACCGTAGCCTGGAGCCGGTGCACGGGAGGGTCGTGATCGCGGAGGTGGACGGGCAACTGGCGGTGAAGCGGCTGTTCCGGATGCACGGCAAAGCAGCCCTTCAATCAGAGAATCCGAACCATCCGACGATCGAGCTTGCGGAAGGCTCGGAGGTGCGAATCTGGGGCGTGGTGACCCACTGCTTGCACAACCTGTTATGAAAACCTTCGCCCTGGTGGACTGCAACAATTTCTACGCCTCGTGCGAGCGCGTGTTCAACCCGGCTCTCAGAGGTCGCCCCATCGTCGTGCTCTCCAACAACGACGGCTGCATCGTCGCCCGTTCCAGCGAGGCCAAGGCGCTCCACATCCCCATGGCGGTGCCCTACTTCGAGCACGAGAAGTTCATCAAGAAACACAACACCGCGGTGTTTTCCTCGAACTACCAGCTCTATGGCGATATGTCGCGGCGCGTGATGGACAGCCTGCGTCTTTTCGTGCCGGACATGGAAGTATATTCCATCGACGAGGCGTTTCTCCGGCTTGACCACATGCCCCAGCCAGACCTGGAAGCCTATTGCGGGATGATCCGCAGCAAGGTCCGGCAGTGGACGGGGATCCCGGTGTCCATCGGCATCGGGCCGACCAAGGTACTGGCGAAGGTGGCCAACCGGCTTGCGAAGCGGCGCTCCGGCGTGTTCGACATCCGCGATGCTTGGGTCCGCGAAGAAGTTCTGAAACACCTGGCAGTGGAAAAAGTATGGGGGATCGCCTCCGGCTGGGCCGATAGGCTGGCGCGCATGGGTGTCCACACGGCGGCTGAACTTAGGGACGCGCACCCGCCCATCGTCCGCAAACAGCTCTCGGTGGTGGGGGAGCGTATCCTGCGCGAGTTGCGCGGCCAGTCCTGCCTCGATCTGGAAGACATCCAGCCAAGAAAAAACATCATGTCCTCAAAGTCGTTCGGTAAGCTGGTGACGGAAAAGCGGGCGCTGGAAGAGGCGCTTTCCAACTACGCCGCCAGAGCCTGCGAGAAGCTCCGAAGCCAAAAAAGCCGGGCGCAGGCCGTTTATGTGTTTGTGCGCACCAACGAGTTCAGGCCGGCCGACCAGCAATACCACAACGGCGTCACCTGCGTCATGCCGGTGCCGACCAGCGACACCCCCATCGTCATTGCAGCGGCGAAGCACGGGCTGAACAAGATTTACAAGCCGGGCTACCGATACAAGAAGACCGGCCTCATGCTGCTGGACCTGATCCCCGAGTCGGTGGAGCAGAAGCACCTGTTTGTGGAGCCGCAGCATACGCGGCGCGACCGGCTGATGCGCCTGGTGGACGGGATCAACGGCGACCATGGGCCGGACACGCTGTTCTTCGGCGCGCAGGGCGTGTCGCGGGAATGGAAGATGAGCTGCGGGTTGCGGTCGCCGCGGTACACGACGCAGTGGGACGAACTGCTGACGGTGTCCTGATCATGTGCGGACGATTCGCCCAGGACGCCTCCGCCAAGGAATTGGAGCACCTCTACAACGCGCAGCACGTCATCCCATTCGAGCCGAATTACAACATCGCCCCACAAGCCGATATCCCGGTCGTACTGTTGTCGCGGAAAACCGGCCAGCGGGAAATCCATTTGCTACGTTGGGGGCTGCTGCCGTCCTGGGCGAAGGACGACAAGCGGCCGATGATCAACGCCAGATCGGAGACCGTTGCGGAGAAACCCACGTTCCGAGACAGCTTTAAAAAACGGCGCTGTATCGTGCCGGCGACCGGGTTTTACGAATGGAAGCGGGAGGACGGGGCAAAGACTCCGTTTTTCATCAAGCCCAAGGAAGGGCTGTTTTCCTTCGCGGCGATCTGGTCAAGCTGGGCTCCCAAAACTCACGCGGCGGGCATCCAGACCGTCGCCATTCTCACCACAGCTGCCAACCAGACGCTGCAATCCATCCACGACCGCGTGCCTGTTCATTTGCGTGAAGATCTATTCGCACAATGGCTGGACCCCAAGACCGACGGCAATGACCGACGGCAATGACCTGCAAACGATGTTGCAGCCGCTCCCGGATGCGGGGATCGAGTTCTGGGAAGTGGACAAGCGGGTGAACAATGCGAGGAACCACGGCCCTGAGTTGATGGAGCCAAAAACCAGAAACTGAATTATTCCTCACCCGCTCTAAACAACCTCCGCACCCGACACCGATCACACCACCGCCGATTCGGGGCCATGGTCTGGACATCCGCACCGCACACCTCGCATACGAAGGATTAATCGGGTTTCGGAGGTTGCTCTCTGATAGGATGGCTCAAACAAACCAACACGGAAAGGATCAAGAGATGAAAGAAGAAATAAATAAACATAATCCCCGGAAGTTTGAGATCCGGGACCAAATGGAGCCCAATATTATTGGCCCCAAGGCTAGAAAAAGGGCCTTAAAATTTTCCCACCCGGTGTATGTAGAGGTCCGCAATGCCATTGAGGCTGAAATCAAGGAAATAGAAGATCCGCGGGAAGGGAAGATTGATCAGGATGTAGGCACACCCTGATTCGGGCGTCCTTGGGAAAATGCGGGAGCGGTGCAGGGTGAAGTAAGAAGAAAGAAGGATATCGTTCCAGGAAGTAACGGGAATGCGTTTTAGTTGTAAAGAGGTTGTAATTTCCCGGCCAAAAAATAAATAAGGGGCTGAGCGTTTCCGCTCAACCCCTTATTTTATTTGGTAGCGGGGGCAGGATTTGAACCTACGACCTTTGGGTTATGAGCCCAACGAGCTACCGGACTGCTCCACCCCGCAGTGATTTTGGATGCTGAATGAAAAACGCAGGAAAAGTTTCCGTAAAGGTATAACGGTTGCCTGCCGGTTGTCAAGGACTGTTACAAGAGAATCAGACTCTCAGGCGGCGGTAGGGCGCAAGAGCAATCGCCTGTCGCAGACAGAAACGGCCTCGTGCGGAACGAGGCTGACTTGAAAACACACACGCGGTTTTGTGAAACCAGCGGCTTCCTCGGCGTGGGCCTTGAGAAGCCGCCTCCGTGCAGAGTTATTACAGGTTCGCGTTTTTCCGGTCCGGGTTTCGGAACAGAGAGGTTTCGTTCGTCAACTCGTCCAGAACGGGAAACGTTTCGTCGGGATGAATCTTCTTGGCTTTTTCCAGCAGCTCTTCCTCAGACTCCCGATTATCCGGGTCCGGGATGCAGCAATCGACCGGACAAACTTCCTGGCAGGCTTCCTCACCGTGAAAACCAACACATTCGGTACAGAGATCCGGTTCGATTTCGTAGAAATCCTCACCCTCCGAAATTGCCTCGTTGGGACATTCCGGTTCGCAGACGCCGCAGTTGATACATTCATCCGTGATTATTGTTGCCATTTTAGCGATTCCTCTTCAAAGATTGAGATTGCAAAAAAGAAAGAAATAAAAAACCTTCTTATCAGTATAAGGGCTTTCCAATAAAAGTTGAATATATAAGGGGTTTCCCCGTAAAAAATACCTCGCGATCCTATCTTAGGCCGCGAGGGTAATAAACTAATATATACAATTTTAAGTCAAGTCAAGAAATTTTTTTTACCGGTTTTCCCCGGTTTAGAGCGGAATATTTTTTTCAATCTGAATGCGGTAAACTATGATTTTACAGAAAGGTTGCCGGTTTCCCACCGGCGTTGATAAATTCAAGGGCCCGCATCGGATTTCTGATATGATTCTGCCATGACCATCAAACGGATCCTCATCTATCTGCCCCTGCTTTTGATCCTGATCCTGGCCCAGTCCTTCTTTTGGGTGCCGACCTACGAAAAGCAGGCCGTGGGCAATCCGGACCGCCTCTTCAAGTACTTGAGCGCCTCCTCCGGCGACGCCCAGATCCTCAACCCCGTGCTCAGCGCCGACACCGCCAGCAGCGAGATCGAGAGCCGCGTGTTCGACACCCTGATGGATCTGGACGAAAACCTCGATTTCAGGCTGCGGCTCGCCATATCAAGGGACCAGTTCGAGGAAGCCTACCTGGCCGTCGATCTCGAACATCTAAAGAAATCCGCGCCGCCGGAGGTGCCGCCGCTGGCCGATGCCCGCGATCTGAAGCGATTCCTGCGCGATGCGCTGGCTTCCGAGGCCGCCTGGACACAAAACCTGAAGTCCGTGGAGGTGGTCGAGGGTGAAACGCTCGATGAGAAAATCGCCCTCCCGGTTCTCGATGACAACGGCAAGCCGCAAATGGAAAAGGGGCGGCCGCGCATGGAAGACGTTGCCTACAAGCTCAAACGGCCCGTGCGGCTGAAGTTCACCTTGAACAAGATCGATCAGGATTTTTTCAAGCCGCTCGAAACACTGCTGGGCGAAACCTATTTTAAGAGTTTCCCATACGCCAAGTACATCCGCGCCCAGGATAACAAGGTTCAGGAGCGTCTCGCCGGCAAATACCAAACGCTGCTGCCCGTCAAAGAGCACAACCCCGTGATCGTGTTCGAGCTGCGCAAGGGCGTGCGCTTTCACGACGGCCACGAATTCGACGCCGGCGATGTGCTGTTCACCTACCAGTCCATCATGAACCCGAAGAATGCCTCGCCGCGGACCTCGAACTACGAACCGATCAAAAGCATGGAGATCGTGAACGGCCACAAGGTGCGGATCGTCTACAAGCGCCTGTTCTCTCCGGCGCTGTTTTCCTGGGCAACGATGGGGATGCTGCCCGAGCACCTTCTCAACGAGGGCAGGCTGCAAGAGGAAGCCAAAGAACGTGGCGAGGACCCCGAAACCTTCACCCTGCGCGACAGCCGCTTCAACCGCAATCCCGTCGGCACCGGAGCCTATATCTTCAAGGAATGGAAATCCGACGAGCAGATCGTGCTCACCCGCAATGAGGATTACTGGGACGGCCCGCCCGAATACCACGAATACATCATGCGCATCATCCCGGACGTGCTGGTGCGCGAGATGGAGTTTTACTCCGGCGCGGTGGACGGCTACGGCGTCGAGCCGCACCAGGTCGAACGGCTGCGCGACGATCCCAAGTACCAGAGCTTTTCCACCGTCGGCATGACCTACTCCTACATCGGCTACAACCTGCGCAAGCCGTTGTTTCAGTCCGTCAAGGTGCGCACCGCCCTGGGCATGGCCGTCAACGTCGAGGAGATCATCGAATACATCCTGTACGGCGAAGGCGAGCGGGTCACCGGGCCCTACGCCAAGATCACCGACTGGTACGACCACAGCGTGCAGCCCATCCCCTACGATCCCGAAGGCGCCGTGCGGCTGCTCAAGGAAGAAGGCTGGGAGAAAAACGCCGACGGCTGGCTGGAAAAAGACGGCAAGCTGTTCGAGTTCAACCTCATCACCAACAGCGGCAACCCAGTAAGGAAAAACATTCTCAGCATCGTGCAGAACAGCTGGAAAAAAATCGGCGTCAAGTGCAACACCCAGTTGTTCGAGTGGGCGGTGTTCCTCAAGGACTTCGTCAACGCCCTCAAGTTCGACGCCCTCATATTAGGCTGGAGCACCGGACCCAACCCGGACATGTACCAGCTCTGGCACTCCAGCCAGACCGGCCCCAACCGGCTGAACTTCGTCGGCTACGAGAAACCCGAAGTGGACCGCCTCATCGTCCGCATCCGCCGCGAGTACGACCGCGACGAGCAGATAAAAATGGCCCGCAAGCTGCACCGCATCATCGCGCGCGACCAGCCCTACACCTTCCTGTTCGTGCGCAAGGCCACCAGCCTCATGGACAAGAAAATCGTCATCGTCGAGCAACAGCCCGACGGCAGCGAACAATTCAAACAGATCCAGCCCGTCAAAAGCGGCGACCTCATGTTCCATTTCAACAAATGGCGCAAGCTCCCCACCGTCCCCGAATTCGCGCTGTCCGGTTGATCCCGAGAAAAGACCGGACAGGATGGACAGGATGAAAGGCGGATAGAAGGGAAAAACCCATCCTCGCGCCGAGCCACCTCCAGTATTTTGACAAGCGGGTGTCGAGCTGTGTTCGGCCAAAGCCTTATTGGCGTGTGGAAAAGCAAAGGCAATCAAACCGCAAAGGCGCAAAGGACGCAAAGAAAAACAGCCAAAGGAAAATACTTACCAAGTCAAGACTCGACCCCTTTAGATTCCTTTATCTCCCTTAGTAATAGCTTCATTGTGCAAAAGATTGGAATTCACAATTTATGAATTTCGTTTTGATCTATAAAGCTATATACGTAATCCTGTTAGTATCAGATTTTATAATTCTTACAATCTTCAAATATGATTCTTTTTTGAGAGAATTTTCACTTCTGACCTTGATAACAATACTGTCTAGTAGAGTCACATATATTTTCATGAATGTTTTTAATTTAGTAAATATATGGCGCAGAAATATAGGGAGATGGGTATTTCGTTTAGAAATATTTATTTCTATCTGTCGAATATTAATGAATATCCTCGTTGCAACTATTGCTGGGATGGCTTTAACCAGTGTATATAGTCCCATCTTTCATGTTTTTTGGTTGCATTTTATTACAATGTTGTCTTCATTGGGGTCATACAATCTAGTAGCAGTTCTAATAATTCCAGTTGGACTGATATTTTTAGAAGTTAAATATTTACAGACTTTATCTCGATTTAGAAAACCGCTGGATTTAAATAGTGGGTGACTATGAAGCGCAGTCAATACTGCTTTGATAAAACTCCAGCTGAGGAAGATTATTACAACCTGCTTGAGCTTTCTCTGGATTATTGCAATGCGTTTCTATTGGTGGTCCGAGGTTCAATCGAACTGAGTGATGAGGGAAAAAGGCTCTTGGAATCGTTAAATGATTTTTTAATCAGTCGTGAGGAAAAGTCAGAATGGCCTGGCACCAGGCTTTTGGACCATACGGCAAGCGTTTATTCATATAGGCTATGTGCAGAGATCCTGCCAATCTTAACCGGCGTTTCAAAGAACTTGTTTGACTGGGTGCAACCCAGACTTCCGGAAGATTTATGTCTGCTTAGAGAAGACGGGTCTCCCTGGTTGGTAAACATTGCCCACGAAAAAGATGCCTATTTACTTCTTGCCAAAGAGGAGTATGAGGACGCAGTTCGTAAAGTACCTGGCTTGATGATTTCAAAGGAAGAGGAAGAAATATAAGGTTCCTCAAGCAACCTACTGTAATTTAGTGATTGGCTGCCAACTTCCTCTCCCCCCTGAGGGGGGAGAGGACTGAGGTGAGGGGGGCTTGGCGTCTTTGCGCGAGGCAGGTTTTCCTTTCAATCTGGTTTTTATCCTGTTAACCCTGTCCCCTGTTTTTGCTTTTCTTTGCGTCCTTTGCGTCTTTGCGGTTCAATCAGGTTTTCGCTTTTATCCCGCCCATCCCGTCTGCATCATTCCCCACGCGTCCTTTAAAAAACGGATTGTGATGTTTCTCCTGCCCCACGGTGGTCGCGGGACCGTGGCCGGGGTGAATGCCCGTCGCATCGGGCAAGCGCAATACCTTTCGGGTGATGGAATTAAACAGGTCTTCCCACGAGGAATTGGCACGTCCCATGGACCCTGCGAAAATCACATCCCCCGATAGCAGGGTCTGGTTTATCAGGTAAGAAACCCCGCCTGCTGTATGACCGGGCGTTTCAATGCACTGGATTCGCAAATTGCCCAGCGTTATTTCATCCCCTTCCTTGACAATTTTAAAGTCGTCGCTTCCTTTGGGCCTGGGCTCTTTATGGTCGATATAGGTAGGGCAGTTGAAAGCATCGCTGAGTTCTCCCAGGCCGCCTGCGTGATCCGGGTGGGCATGGGTCAATAAAATCTTGCCGGGCCGAACCCCCATTTCCCGGGCTTTGCGGATGATGGTTTTCGGGTTTGCTCCCGTGTCCACCACCGCAGTTTCTCCCGTTGCCTTGCAGCGCAGCAGGTAGCAATTTACCGGGTACTCGCCCATGAATACATTCAGGCAGACCAGATCGAAATCCGGATCATCGGCGGGTTTGTCGGGTTCCCAGCGTTCCCGGGCAATGTCGATCAAGGCCGGTCCATCCAGACCCAAAGCCTGCGCCAGCTTCAAGACATCCGCATCCTCCGGCGTCAGTTGATAACGTTCTATCTGCCGGAGGTCGTCCACCGAAAGGTCCGTTGCGCGAACAAGGTCGTCCAGAGACCAGGCTTTTCCATCCCGGGCCTTTTGTAAAATATCTCCCAATTCATCTTCGAGTGCCATTGTCGCTCCCTTTATTGCATTCTTCCTTTAAACACCAGTTCCGCCACAGCCGACTTGTCCAGTTCTCCCTTACCCGCTTCGACGAGACGCTGGTATTGATCGAAAGTGGCTTGTGCTATCGGCAGCTTCAATCCTGCGGATCGCGCCAGGTCGAGGGCGATTCCGGAATCCTTGGCCGCATGCGCGGCGGAGAAATAGCATTCATGATCCCGAATTTGCATGTCTTCGCCGTCCGTTTCAAGAACGCGCGAGGCCGCACCGGTCTGACCAAAGACCTCACGAAGCATTGTCAGATCCAGCGAAAGGGCGTCTCCGAGCCCCAGGCCTTCCGCCAACGCGGCGGTGTTGCTGTTCATGACCATATTGACGAGGGCTTTGACCTTTGCCGCGTCACCCGCGGGGCCGACATAGAGAAGCCTGGAGCTCATTGCCTCAAGTATTGTTCGAGCCTGTTCAAAGACCGGCTTTTTCCCGCCGCACATAAGATAGAGAGTGCCTTCGCGTGCCTGGGTGATACTGCTGGCCATCAACGCTTCCAGGTTGGTTCCGCCTTTACTCTCGACGCGGGCTTCCGTTTTGATGTGTGTTTCGGGGCTGACCGTTGCGAAATTGATAAATAATCTGCCCCTGGCATGGCAAAGCAGGCTGGTGGGTTTTTCTTCCGCGAAAATCTCACCCATTGCCGCGTCATTGGAAACCACAGTCAGCACGACATCGCTTAATTCCGCGACGCACGCCGGCGTCGCAGCCTGCTCGCAGGAAAGTTCCTTTGCCAATGCTTCCGCTGCCGGAGCGTGGAGATCCTGGACCGCAGTGATGACAAAACCCTGATCTTTGAGACGCCGGGCCATATTGGACCCCATGCGGCCAACGCCTACAATGCCGATTCGACTGTTTCCTGGCATAATTTAAAATTTCCTTTCTTCAAAAAAATGTCCGCTTCGAGTCGTCAGAAGCGGTCATGCAGAACCCCGGGCAACCCCAATCTTAAGCTACTTTTATTGGTTTTGCTGTGCGATCGCCGCTTCGATCCTTCGTTTTTCTTTGAATCGGGTCATTATACGAATTTTTCCGCTTTCATCCCGTTCATCCTGTCAGACGCCTTTCCGTTCACTGCAAGATCCGGCGCCGGAGGTACACTTCCACCGTGTGGTAGGCGTTGCTGGAGACCGCGATGTCCGCCATGCCGTCGTCGTTGTAGTCGCCGCTGGTGATGGCGAGCGGCGTGCCGCCTTCCACTATGTAATCCCGCGTGGGGTAGCGGAACCGGCCGTCCGGCCTGCGGATGATGAGGGAAAAGCTGCTGCTGCGCGAGTTGGCCACCGCCACGTCCATCAGCGTATCGTCGTTGAAATGCTCGGCGACCAGCGAGATCGGCCCGCCGCCGCCGGAAAAGGCGGTCTCCTTTTGAAACGTGCCGTCGCCGTTGGACAGGATCAGGTACATATTGTCGCCCTGGCCCGCGCCGACGATGAGGTCCTCCTTGCCGTCCGCGTTCATGTCGTGCGCCGTGACCGCAAGCGGCATCAACCCCTCGACCAGCCTGAGCGGTTTCTGAAAGGTGCCGTCGCCGTTGCCCCAGAACACGCGCAGCGAGCTGGCGCCGGAGCTGGTCGCCGCCGCCGCGATGTCGCGGTTGCCGTCGCCGTTGAAATCGCCGGACACGCCCGAGAACGACCGCGACCCGGTGTAGTAGGTTGCGCCCATCTTGAACGTGCCGTCGCCGTTGCCCAGGTGGATCTCCAGCTTGTCGAACGTCAGCGTGACCGCCGCGTCGAGGCGGCCGTCGCCGTTGAAATCGTCGAGGATCACCGCCAGCGGCACCCGGCCCGTGGGCACCGGCTTCACCCGGCGGAACGACCCGTTCACCCGTTGTAATAAAATTGTCAGCGAATGCGTGCCGCGCGAGTTGACCGCAAGGTCCAGCAGCCCGTCGCCGTTGATATCCCCCGCCGCCAGCCGGGTGGGTTCCAGCGGCACCGCCAGGTTCTCCGTGGGGAGGAAAGTGCCGTCCCCCTTGCCGTACAGGATCGACAGCGAGCTGTTTTTCGCGTTCGCCGAAACGATGTCCGCCTGGCCGTCGCGGTTGAGATCCAGGGTCAATAGATCCGACGGCCCCTGTCCCACCGGCAGCACGTTGAACTTGTAAAACAGGTCCGGCGGCGGCTTGGGCAGTTTCATATCGCAGGCGGCGAAAAGCAGGCAGACGGAAAGCCACAAAGCCGCGGCCGCCGGTCCCTGTTTCCGGCCTGGGGAAAATACGCTAACCCCTTGTAAGTAGAGAAGGTTTTGCAAGACGCACTCCGCATTGAATTCGCTTGATTTTAACCGGTTCCTGTGCCAGAATCTGGAAAAATTTCAATCGATCAACCCCCTCGCTCTGGCTCAAAGAGGTCAGGGCTCACGGCACAACTCACGAGGAGGTCCATTTGCGTACCTACCAGAGTATTCTGATTCTGAAACCCGATTATGACGAAGCCCAGGTCGACGACGCCCTGAAAAGCATCGAAGACATGGTCAAGGCCCAGGGCGGCGAGTTCCTCAAAGTCGATAAATGGGGAAAAAAGCGCCTGGCGTACCGAGTGAAGAAAAACCGCTTCGGGTTTTATCTCAACATTTACCACACCTGCGACAACGAAAAGGTTTCCGCCCTCGAGGAAAAATTCCGCCTGTTCGACCCCATCATAAAGTATATGGTGGTCCGGCTGGAGGAAAAGGAACGGGAGCGGGTCCTCAGTGTCAATGAAGAAAAGGAATCCGAGCCCGAAGGCGAAAAACCGGGCGAGGAAAAGAAACCGGCCGCCGCCGAAAAGTCGGACGGCTGAACTTACCGCGCGTCAATCCAAAACCCGCTACAGGATGGTGACCGATGGCATCTTTCAATAAAGTGTTGCTGATGGGAAATCTGACCCGCGATCCGGAACTGCGCTACACCGCGAGCGGGGCCGCCGTCGCCAGCTTCGGGTTGGCGGTCAACCGGCGTTACAAGCAGGGAGACGACTGGAAAGACGAAGTCTGCTACGTCGACATCACGGTCTGGGCCAAGCAGGCGGAAAACTGCGCCGAGTATCTGCACAAGGGCAGCCCGGTGTTCGTCGAAGGCCGTCTCAATTTTCAGTCCTGGGAAACCGACGCCGGACAGAAGCGCAACAAGCTCGACGTGGTGGCGAACACCGTGCAGTTTCTCGGAAAGCCCGGCGGTGGCGGCGAAGGCAAAGGCTCCGGAGAGTACGCGCCCTCGCAGGGAGCCGGCGGCGACAAAGACGACATCCCGTTTTAATACAAACGTTCATTTCAGAAAGCGTGAATTTCTGATTTTACAAAGAGGAAAACATGGTAGGCTCGAAAAAACGGTCTTTTTTCACCCAGAAAATCTGCCGGTTCTGTGCGGAAAAAGTCGACCACATCGATTTTCACGATGTCAAAGTGCTCAAGCCTTTGATCTCCGAGCGCGGCAAGATCGTGCCCTCGCGGATCTCGGGCAACTGCGCCAAGCACCAGAGGCAGTTGACCAGGGCGATCAAGCGCGCGCGCAACATCGCGCTGCTTCCGTTTGCGGTCGAACACTGAACCTTGTCCGAGAAACCCGAGTTAAGGGATCTGCTGCTGCCGCTGATCCTGGTCACGGCCGTTTTTTTCGTGGTCGTGCTGATTCCCCCGCTGGGAATACTGGCGGGCATTCTCGCTCCGGCCCCCTTGCTTTTCGTGTACCTGCAGCGGGGAATGCAGGTGGGCGTGATCCTGATGGTGCTGGTGTTCGCCGCCCTGTACACGCTGATGGGGCCGGGACAGGCCATCCTGTTTTTCGCGGAATACGCGGTCATGGCCGCCGTCATGGCCGAGACGATCAAAGCCGGGTTCAGCATGGACCGCTGCGTGCTGTTCAGCACGCTGGCCTCGTCGATGCTGTCGATCCTGCTGCTGGTGATGCTGTACGGCAGCCAGGAGAAATCGGTCACCGATTTTTTTCAGGAGCAGATTGAAAGCCATTTCCATCAGTCGATGGAAACCCTGAAAGAGACCGGGCAGGCGCCGGCCGATATGAACGCGATGACCGAGTTCGTCGAAGGCACCTCCCGCACCTTTGCCTCGGCGTACCCCGCGTTCATCGTCGTCGGTTCGATGATGACCGCCGTGATCAATTTTTTCCTGGTGCGCCTCGCATGGCGCAGGCTGTACGGCGAGACGGTGTTCCCGCAGGGAAAGTTTTCCCAATGGGTGCTCGACGAGCAGTGGATCTGGCCGTTGATCCTGTCCGGCGCGTTCGTGTTCCTGCTTTCGGGAGAAGCGAAAACACTGGGCCTGAATCTGTTCCTCGTGATGCTGTGGGTTTATTTCCTGCACGGGATGGCCATCGCCATCCACATCATGGAGGCCAAGAACCTGCCCCGGTTTTTGTGGGCGCTGTTTTTTCTGCTGACCCTGATCCAGCCCATGCTGATCGGGCTCATTGCAGGACTGGGCGTGTTCGACATCTGGGTGGATTTCAGAAAGCTGAGAAAAAAACCGGCGGCGGAAGACGAACCGGAATGAGAAAACAATCTGCAAACGCAACGGAGTGAAAGGGACATGAAGCTGTTACTGAAAGAAAACGTGGACGGGCTCGGCTTCTGCGGCGACGAGGTGACCGTGAAGGACGGCTACGGCAGGAATTACCTGATCCCGCAGGGCAAAGCGCTGCTCGCCACACCGAAAAACCTCAAGCAGTTCAACCACCAGAAAAAAATCGTCCAGGGCAAGCTGAAAAAGATCGTCGGCGCCGCCAACGAGCTGGCCGAGCGGATCGGCAAGGAAACCTGCGTCATCAAAAAGAAAGTCGGCGAGCAGGGGAAACTGTACGGTTCCGTCACCACCCAGGAAATCGCCGACTCGCTGCGCGGAAAGGGCATCGAGGTGGACCGGCGCAAGATCACCCCCGCCGAACCGATCAAGGCGCTCGGCGAGTACCAGGTCCCGGTGAAGCTGCACCCGGAAGTGACCGCCAGGATCCAGGTCTCCGTGGTCGCGGACAAACAGGCCGAGCCCGAACCCGCCCCGGCGGAAACGGACGAAACCGCCGAAACCGCGGACGCGGCCGAAGCGGCGGCCGCCCCCGAAGAAAACACTGAGGAAGCCAGCGAGGACAGCAAAGAAGAAACCTCCTGAATCCACCTTGTCCCGGGAGGAGACCCATGGCCGTATCGGACCTTGCGTTAAGCAAACTTCCCCCTTACAGCATGGAAGCCGAGCAGAGCGTGCTGGCGTCCTGCCTCAAATCTCAGGAAGCCGTCGCCAAGACTCTGGAAGTCCTCGGCGAGGAGGATTTTTACAAGTCCAGCCACAAAAAGATCTACATCGCCATGCTGGATCTTTTCGAGGCCAACGACCCCATCGACGTGCTCTCACTGGCCGAGAAGCTGCGCAAGAAGAGCGAGCTCGATGCGGTGGGCGGCATGGACTACCTGGATTTTCTCGAAGACTTCGTCCCCACCGCCACCGCCGTCCTGCACCACGCCAAGATCGTGCGGGAAAAAAAGGTGCTGCGCGAGCTGATCGAGACCGCCACCCAGATCGTCACCGACAGCTACAGCAACGCCGAAGACGTCGACCAGATCCTCGACCGCGCCGAGCAGTCCATCTTCCAGATTTCCGAGAAACGGTCCAACCGCAGTTTTTTCAGCCTGCAGGAAGTCGTCAAATCCAACTTTGTTTCCATCGAGAAGCTGGTGGAAAATCCCGGCATGGTCACCGGTGTGAGCACCGGGTTTCTCGATCTCGACAACCTGACCGCCGGCCTGCAGCCTTCCGACCTCGTCATCATCGCCGCACGGCCCAGCATGGGGAAAACCAGTTTCGCGCTCGACATCGCCCGGCACGCGGCCCTGCACGAAAGGGTGCCCACCGCGATCTTCAGCCTGGAGATGTCGAAGGAGCAGCTCGGCCTGCGCATGCTGTGCGCCGAGGCGCGCATCAACTCCGCCAAGCTGCGCACCGGCTACCTCGCCAAGAGCGACTGGCCCAAGCTCACCCAGGCGGCGAGCCGCCTTTCGGAAGCAGCCATGTACATCGACGACACCCCGGCCTTGAGTTCGCTGGACATCCGCGCCCGCGCCCGGCGGCTGGCGGCGGAGCAGAAACTCGGCCTCATTATCGTCGATTACCTGCAGCTCATGCACGGCCGTGCCAACACCGAAAGCCGCCAGCTCGAAGTGTCGGAGATTTCCCGCGGGCTCAAGGCGCTCGCCAAGGAAGTCAATGTGCCCATCGTGGCGCTTTCCCAGCTCAGCCGCGGCGTCGAAAGCCGCACCGACAAACGGCCGCTGCTGTCCGATCTGCGCGAATCCGGATCGATCGAGCAGGACGCCGATGTGGTCGCGTTCATTTACCGCGACGAGGTGTACAACCCCGAAGGCGATCAGGTCGGCATCGCCGAGATCCTGATCCGCAAGCAGCGAAACGGGCCCATCGGCGACGTCAAGCTGCATTTCGAGAACGACCACACCCGCTTCTACAACCTGTCCGGCCAGCAGGGGGGAAATGAGGAGCCGTCTCCCGAAGAGATGGGCTGATCCCGAACCCCCCGCAGCCTAAAGAATGAGGCAAAAACTCCGAAACAGAATAAGAGGCCTTTTGGCCCTTCTGGGCATGCTTGGCTGCCTTTGGTCCGTCGAGACCGGGGCCCAGCCGCCGGGCGGCCATCCGGGGATGCAGCTTTCCCCCGCCCAGGAGGCGGAGTTGCTGCTGGCCCGAAAACAATATCCCGAAGCGCTGGCGGCCTACCAGGCGCTGATTCAGGCTGGGAACGCGAACAGCGCGGTGTTCCGGGGCCTGATAAGGTCCTACCGGGGCGCGGGCCGGGAAGGGGAGGTGGTGCCCTTCATCGAGACATACCTTGCCGAAAATCCAGCCTCATCCGCGGCGCAGTACGCCTTGGGCTACCACCATTACCTGGAGGGCGACGACGCGCTGGCGCAAAATCACCTGGAGCGGGCCACCCGCGGCGACCCGGGGGACGCGCTCGCCTGGAACAACCTGGGGGCATCCCTAGCGCGCACAAAATCATACACTTATGCCATAAAATCGGTGAAGGAGGCCATCCGCCTGGAGCCAAAAAAACCTATGTTTTACAACAACTTAGGTGAAATATACCGGGAAAAGGGGAGTTATGGCTTGTTTTTTGCAGAGTTTAGGGAACATGTCAAGGAAGGTCGATCCCTCCTGGCGCGGGGTTATGGCCGGTCCATAGGGAGAACCCTGCGCCAGGAAGGATTCAGGCTGTACGCCGCCGGAAAACTGGACGAGGCCATCGACCGGTTTGCTCAGATGGCGGATGTGTTTCAGGAAATCGAATACAGGCAGGGATTGGTTCCGGCCTATTTCAGTCTCGGTCTGCTGCACGAGGAAAAGGGCGAGACCGAAAAAGCGCAGTCGTATTTTCGCGACGTTTTGAAAATCAATCCCAATCACATTCAGGCGCGCGAGAAGGTAAATTGATTTGAAAAACCGCTTCTTGCTGCCTGAAAAAAGAAATCGGATTTTTGTGCGGACGATTCGCAAAAAACAAAGGATCGAGCGGATCACTTCGCATTGATGTTTTCGTCACACGCGCACAACCCAATTTAAGGTTGACATCAAAAGGCTTCAAAGCTAGTTTACGGGATTGGAGGGTTGTGCAAGGATTTTTAGTCATAAAGTCTGATCACAGTTGCAGGAGGGCGGGGTGAATAAAGAAGACTATACCCTGATGTTGTTTCCGGGGTCCGCAGAAGCTCCCAAGAAAATTCGCATTCCTAAAAAATATTTCCACTTTGGGCTCATTTTTTCTCTGGTTCTGCTGGTGGTTCTGGCCGGTTCCTCGGTCTATTTCATCAAGAGCTACAACCAACTGCGCAACGACCAGGTTGAAATCACGGAACTGCGGCGCGAATCCAAGATTCAGAAAGTCCAGGTTGAAAAATTCACCCAGCAGGTCAAGGACTTTTCCACGGAAATGGCCCGTTTGGACCGTTTCGCCAACAAACTGCGCGTGATCACGGATCTCGGCGAGTCGCCGTCCAAGTCCACCGAGGACTGGGGCGTGGGCGGCCCGTACGGATTGTCGTCCCAGAGTTTCACGACTTCCCTGGAGCGGGAAGCCGTGTCCATGGTCGAACGGCTTTCCATCGATCTCGATCAGCTCAACCAGCAGGCCAAGGTGCAGGCCATCAGCTTCCAGCAGCTGGACGAATACTTCAAGAATCAGAAATCCCTGCTCGCGGCCACGCCTTCGATCTGGCCGACCCGCGGCTGGGTCACCTCCGGATTCGGCATCCGTAAATCCCCGTTCACCGGCCTGAAAGAAAAACATGAAGGCTGGGATATCGGCGCCCGCAGCGGTTCCATCGTGCGCGCCACCGCCGACGGCACCGTCACCATCGCCGGCCGAGAAAGCGGCTACGGCAAAATGGTGGAGATCCGCCACGGCTACGGCATCGCCACCCGTTACGGCCACAACTCCAAGCACCTGGTCAAAGTGGGAGACCGCGTGAAGCGCGGCCAGCCCATCGCCAAGGTCGGCAACACCGGCCGCAGCACCGGACCGCACCTGCATTACGAAGTTCTGCTGAACGGCGTTCCGGTCAATCCCAAAAATTACATCCTCGAAGACTGATCCGCTTTCCCGATTTTAGTGCGCACAGGCGCGGGCGTGTGCCCGTGCATCGTGCCCGAAGCGTTTCTGAAACGTCTCCCGCCGCGGCGAACCCCGGCGTTTCTCTTTGATTCGCAAACTCCATCTCCGTTTTCCATCCCAGCTGGATCGTCCGCGCCAGCGCAAAAGAGTGGTTTCATTACGCTTGCGGTTTGGTTACAATGAGTTCGATCCCAACCGTCAGGTTCGGGGGAGGGGATGGTTTCCATTCGAGTTGAATTCCTCAAAATGTCAACGATGGGTTGTTTTGCAGCGGGCACCCGTGTGCCTTTTCGCAAAACGGCCCTTGCTCATAAATTATAGGTAAAGAACGAAGCGGTCCGCATATGGTGATGAACTTAATTCAGAAAATCGTCGGCACCAAAAACGATCGGGAGATCAAGCGCATCCAGGAATACGTGGAAAAGGTCAACGTCCTGGAGGAGGGCATCAAAAAACTCAGCGACGCCGATCTCAAGGCAAAGACGCCCGCATTCAAGGAACGGCTGGAGAAGGGCGAGACGCTGATGGACATCCTGCCCGAAGCCTTTGCGGTGGTGCGCGAAGCGAGCTGGCGCATTTTGAAGATGCGCCACTTCGATGTGCAGATCATCGGCGGCGTGGTGCTGCACGAAGGCAAGATCGCCGAGATGAAAACCGGTGAGGGAAAGACCCTGATGGCGACGCTGCCGGTTTATCTCAACGCACTCGCAGGCAAGGGCGTGCACGTGGTCACCGTCAACGACTACCTGGCCAAGCGCGACAGCGAATGGATGGGCGCCGTCTACACCTTTCTCGGCCTGAGCGTGGGCATGATCTATCAGGACATGCCGGAAGAGGAACGGCACCGCGCCTACGATTCCGACGTCACCTACGGCACCAACAACGAGTTCGGCTTCGATTACCTGCGCGACAACATGAAGTTCTTCGAAGAGGACTTCGTCCAGCGGCCTCTGAATTTCGCCATCGTGGACGAGGTGGACAGCATCCTCATCGACGAATCGCGCACGCCGCTCATCATCTCCGGACCGGCCGAGGAATCCACCGACAAATACTACGAAGTCAACCGGGTCATCCCGAAACTGAAAAAGGAAGAGCATTATCAGGTGGATGAAAAAGCCCGCACCGCCTCCCTGACCGAAGAAGGCATCGCCTACCTGGAAACGCTGCTCAACGTCGAGAATCTGTACGAACCCAAAAACATCGAGACCCTGCACTGCGCCCAGCAGGCCTTGAAGGCGCATGCGGTGTTCCGGAACGAAGTGGATTACGTCGTCAAGGACGGTCAGGTCGTCATCATCGACGAATTCACCGGCCGCATGATGACCGGCCGCCGTTACAGCGACGGGCTGCACCAGGCGCTGGAAGCCAAAGAGGGCGTCAACATCGAAAACGAAAACCAGACCCTGGCCAGCATCACGTTTCAGAATTATTTCCGCATGTACGAAAAGCTGGCGGGCATGACCGGCACGGCGGACACCGAGGCCGCCGAGTTTCAGTCCATTTACGGGCTGGAAGTCGTGGTGGTGCCCACCAACAAGCCCATGATCCGCGAAGATTACGCCGACGTCATCTACCGCACCGAGAAGGAAAAGTTCGACGCGGTGCTCGAAGAGATCCTGGAGCTCAACGAAATCGGCCGGCCGGTGCTGGTGGGGACGATTTCCATCGAGAAATCCGAAGCACTGAGCAAGCTGTTGAAGAAGCACGGCGTCAAGCACAACGTCCTCAACGCCAAGCACCACGAACAGGAAGCGGAGATCATCGCCCAGGCCGGGCAGAACGGCGCCGTGACCATCGCCACCAATATGGCCGGACGCGGAACCGACATCGTGCTCGGCGAAGGCGTGCCGCAACTGGGCGGGCTGCACATCCTGGGCACCGAGCGGCATGAGAGCCGCCGCATCGACAACCAGCTTCGCGGCCGTTCCGGACGGCAGGGGGACAAAGGCTCCTCCCGCTTCTACCTGTCCCTGGAAGACGACCTGCTGCGCATTTTCGGTTCCGACCGGATATCCGGAGTCATGGAAAAGCTGGGCATGGAAAACGGCCAGCCGATCGAGCACAACATGGTCAGCAAGGCGGTGGCCAACGCGCAGAAGAAAGTCGAGGCGCACAACTTCGACATCCGCAAGCACCTGCTGGAATACGACGACGTCATGAACCGCCAGCGCGAGGTGTTCTACGAGCTGCGCCGCGACATCATCAGCGGCGACAACCAGAAGGAAATCCTTTTGGAAATGGCGGAGGACGTTGTCGAAGGCATCCTCGACGACATCGCCCACGAAAAGCTCTACCCGGAAGAATGGGACATTGAGGCGCTGAACGAATCGCTGGAACGGCAGTTTCTGATCACAGTCGAGAAGATCGGCGATGAAGACAACAGGGAACTTGTGATCAACAAGAACACCAGGCTGCCGCTTGAGGACTGCAACCGCGAAAAGCTGAACGACGCCGTGATGGAAGAGGTGCGGCGCGCCTGCGACGCCAAGGAAGAGGAATTAAAGCGGGACGGGCTGACCGAACAGTCGATCAAGAATATCCGCAAAGGGGCGATGCTGCAGTTCACCGACGCCCGCTGGAAAGATCACCTTCTTGGCATGGACCACATGAAGGAAGGCATCGGCCTGCGCGGTTACGCGCAGAAAAATCCGCTGACCGAGTACAAGAAGGAAGGCTTCGAGATGTTCCGGTACACGATGGACCGGATCAAGCAGGAAGTGGTCGAGTTTCTGTTTCGCATGCAGATTCAGAAAGAGGCGCAGTCCGAAGCCGCCGAAGAAGCGATGCCGCAAAAGCAGAACGTCATCGAGCACCGGGGCCAGGAAGAGGGCGCTTCAAAGCCCGAAACCGTGCGGCGGGAGGAAAAGAAAGTGGGGCGAAACGACCCCTGTCCCTGCGGCAGCGGGAAAAAATACAAGAAGTGTCACGGTAAATAAGCAGCGGAGCTTCACGCCATTTCGGCGGATTCCTTGCAATCGATGCAGAGCGTGCTGAGCGGCAGAATCTGCAGCCGCTTCATCGCGATTTTCTTGCCGCAGTTTTCGCAAATGCCGTAAGTGCCCTTCTGGATTTTGAACAGGGCTTCTTCGATCAACTTCAGCTCGTTGCGGTCGCGGCTGGAAAGCTGAAAAATCATCTCCCTTCCCTCCAGGCTCGCCGCCAGATCGATCTCATCGCTGAAAGTCAACTCCCCCACATCCCGTTCCATCTGCTGCGAGGACTGCAGCATCTTGACCACTTCCGAACGGTTCTGGATCAGCCGTTCGTAGATCTTCATCACGGCGGGGTCCGATGTCAAATCGACCGGTTCGGGGGGCGGTGGCGGTTCGTCCGGCTCAGGCGGCTCCGGCTCGGGCTCGGGTTTGGCGGCTCTGGCTTTTTTGGCGGATTTCGCGGGTGTTTTGGATGCGGACTTCTTTTTGGCCTTGGCCGCTTTTTTCGGGGCTTTTCGTTTCGCCGGCGTTTTCTTTTTCGCGGCCTTGGCTTTCGCTTTCGTCCTGGCTTTCTTTTTGGCCTTCGCTTTCGGCGTTTTCTTCTTCGCGGCCTTGGCTTTGCTCTTCACCTTGGATTTGGTTTTTTTGGCAGCGGTCTTTTTAGCAGACTTCTTTTTTTTGCCGGTCTTGGCAGTCTTTTTGGAGGCAGTTTTCTTCTTGGCTGTGGTCTTTTTCACAGCCTTTTTTTTCGTCTTTTTTTTCTTGACCATCCCCAAAACCTCCTTTTTTAGTTTTGGGATAAACCGGTGTTAGAAAAAAACGGGCGGAAGCTGCGTGCGCCGTTCAGGAAGAAAATCGGGGAGAACGGGTTGATACCGTGAAATTACCCCTTTTTCGACTATCGGCAGAGTGGCGATTTCCGAATGCGGTGCGTACAGTGGAAAACCGGGGTTCCATCCCCGCAATCAGAAGCTGAAAAATCGTTTCGTCTTCGGCGAAAGCGGCGGAAAATGAGCGATGCTGCGAACAGGCATCCGTTTTTAAATGCTGATTCTGTGGCTCCTCCGCTTATTAAGTAACATTAAGTGTAAATTTTACAAATTTTAAGAAGGAATACTATCACCCAAATTTTGAAAGCACAAGAATTTATTTCGTCCGGATTCGCTTGAACGATAAATCCGCCACTGTATCACGCGGCCGGCGGGATGGTTCGTCCGGTCCGGCGTTCAATCCTGTTCATAATCCACGACCACCGAATGCGAGCAGAGGGAGCGCATGGTCTTGGCGACCGGCACGTGGTTTTCGTGCGTCACATAGGTTTCCAGTCCCCGCCGGTCATCGAAATGCGTGGTCAGCACCACATCGTAGCTGCGCTCGGAACCCGAATAATCCACGCCCACCTCGATGAAGCGCAGGGTCTCGATGTTCCCTTCCATGCCGCGCAGCGCGTTCACCACCGTATCCAGATTGTCCTGATTTTTATCCGCCAGTTTGAACATCACAATGTGCTTGACCATTTCCCTCTCCCTCGAATGGGACCGGATCCGGCCCCTGGTTTTTCCAGCCCGCAAAACTCCAAGACGGTGCGTCCGCCGGCCGAAATCGGACAAACCATACTACAATCGGCTTTTCAGAACAAGCTCTTCCGGCCCCGCTGTCCTTGTCCCCCGGGGCCCCCGGTGCTATCATGAAGCGTTTACCGAGAGCGATTGACATCGGGAGGAAATGCCATGTCCTGGCTGCTGGGCGCCGGCATGGGTTTTCTTCGCGGCGGCCCGCTCGGAGCCGTCGTCGGGGGAACCCTGCAGCACATCATCACCAAAAAGGCCCTGAAAAAAATCGGCCGGGGACTGCCCGGCGTCAGCGACAAAGGTCTGTTCGTGACGTGTCTTGTGGTGATCCTCGCCAAAGTGGGAATGCGCGACGGGCCGCTGACGCAGAACGAACGCCGCGCCATCCACCGTTTTTTTATCAAAAACCTCGAATACGAGACGAAAGACCTGGGCTTTGTCGATCAGGTCATCGCCGAAACCGAGAAGCTCGATCCCGACCTCAAACCCTTCGCCGTCCAGTACCGCAAAGCCACTCAAAATAATTACAACCTGCTCGTGCTGGCATTGTCGTACAAGATGGCGCTCATCGAAAACGCCCTGACCGAAACCACTCAGGAACTCATCAACCAGCTGGCCGACCACCTGGACGTTTCGTACCCGGAGCACGACCGCATCCGCCTCAAGTATTCCCTCAGCACGCTTAAAAACCCTTACCGCATCCTCGGTGTGGACTATTCCGCAGGCTCCGAGGAGATCAAAAAGGCCTACAGGCAGAAAGCCTCCGAACTGCATCCCGACCGGTTCGCGCATCTGGGACGGGAAGAAGGCGAGGGCGCGCATTTGAAATTTCTTGAGATTCAGGCCGCCTACGAAGAGCTGGAAAGAAAACTCGGGTTCTGACGCCGCGGCGGCATGCGGTGGGACCGTTCAGCCGGAGGATTCCGGTTCGAGCTTGCGCACGATGATCGACTGCACTTTGCGCTTGCTGGCTTCCTTGATGGTCAGCCGGTAACCGTTCACCTCCAGCTGCTCACCGGGGTTGGGGACCTTTTCCAGGTGATGGATGACGAGCCCCGCCAGCGTTTCGTAATCGCCGGAGGGCAGATTGAGGTTGAGCGTTTCGTTGATGACGCCCACTTCCATGTCCGCCTCGATCAGGTAGCCGCCGTCGGCGTAGTTTTCGTATTGCTTTTCTATCTTGTCGTATTCGTCCTCGATCTCACCGACGATCTTCTCCAGCAGATCCTCGATGGTCACGATGCCCGTGCAGCCGCCGTATTCATCCACTACCACCGCCATGTGCAGTCCGCGCTGCTGCAGCTCCTTGAGCAGGTCGTCGATCTTCTTGTTGGGCGGCACGTAGTACGCCGGACGGATGAGGCCGGTGACGGGCGTGTCGTCCACCGGCTGATCGATCAGGTCGAACGCATTGAGGACGCCGATGATGTTGTGCATCCGCTCGTGAAACACGGGAAGCCGGGAAAACCCGGAATCGTTCGCCACCTGGTGCGCTTCCTCCAGCGTCGCCGTGTCGAGGATGGCCGTCATCTGCACCAGCGGCACCATGCACTGCTCCACATTGATCTCGCCGAAATTGAAGATCTTGTGGATCATCCGGCGCTCCACCGAGCCCAGCTGCACCGTCTGCGAATCGATGCTCATGACCTGACGGATCTGATCGCGGCTGGTGGTCTGTCCGTTCGATTCCTCCGGGCTCAGGATGTTTTCGGTGACCAGCCGCGACGCCCGGGTGAACAGGCCGATGATGGGCGAGAACACGTTGCAGAACCAGTTCAGCGGCGTGACCAGAACCAGCATGATCGGGTCGGCGCGGTTCTGGATGATCATCTTCGGCACGATCTCACCCAGAAACAGCACCAGCGGCGTGAGCGCCAGCATCGCCAGCCATTCGCCCGACTCGCCGAAGCGCGACACCATGTAGGCCGTGAACACCGCCGAGCTGGATACCATCGCGACGTTGGTGCCCAGCGACGTGGTGGCGAACAGCCTTTCCGGGGTGCTCAGAAGATTGAGCACCACCGAGGCGGAAAGATCGCCCTCGTCGGCTTTCTGCTGCATCTTGATGCGGTTGACGGCGATCATGCCGATTTCCGATCCGGAGAAAAACGCCTCCATGAACAGAAACAGCGTCACCAGAATCAATGTGGTTGTCAGATCCATCAGCCGTTTGCCGGTTTTTTCGCCAGTTCGGCGCCGTTTTCTTCTTCTTTTTCTTTTGCTCCCGCACGCAGAACCGTCAGGTGCACTCTCAGGATGCGCGGACCTTTCATTTTTTCGACCCGGAACTTGAAGTTGCCGTGCGTCACCGTTTCCCCGGACCGGGGAACCCGGCCGAACAGGTGGAACACCATCCCGCCCACAGTGTTGTACTGGTCCACCGGCAGGTCGGCGTTGAAGTATTCGTTGAAGTCATAAATGCTGAACGACCCGTGCACCCGGTAATTGTCTTCGGTGATTTTTGCCACATCCTCCTGGTCCACCCGCATTTCGCTGTCGATCTCGCCCACCAGCTCTTCGAGGATGTCCTCCAGCGTCACCAGCCCCGCCACGCTGCCGTATTCATCGAGCACGATGGCGATGTGACGCTTCTGCTTTTTGAATTCCTCAAGAAGCTCCTTGATCTTCTTGGATTCCGGCACCGAAAGGGGAGGGAGGATGATGCTTTTCAGGTTGACGTTTTCCCTGGGCAGGTGCTTGAGCCGGTTGAGCCGCTTGGTGAGCAGGATGCCGATGATGTTTTCCTGCGTTTCATCGTACACCGGGACGCGCGAGTAGAAATTTTCCGCGATCAAGGGAAGGATGTCGTCCAGGCTGTCGTCGATGCTGACCGTCACCATGTCGTTTTTGGGGGTCATGATCTCGCCGACCGTGGTTTCCCCGAAATTGATGACGTTGTGGATCATCTCCTTCTCGTCGTCGTCGATCACGCCTTCGCCGACGCCGATCTGCACCATGGCGCGGAACTCCGCGTCGGTGATAGCCGGCTCCTGCTGCGGCGCGCCGCCGAAACCGAGATAGCGGATGAATCCCTCAGCGAGCTTGGTCAGGAATTTCTGCGGCGGCTGCACCAGCTGGGAAAACAGCTTGAGCGGGAAGGCGGCGGCGAGGGCGAACGCCTGCGCCACTTTGAGCGACATGGATTTGGGGACGATCTCCCCGAAAATGAGCAGCAGGAACGTGCCGACGCCGATGGCGATCCCCACGCCGGCATTGCCGAAAATCTTGATGGCGATCGAGGTGGTGATGACAGAAATCGCGATGTTGACCAGCTCGTTGCCGATGTAGATGGTGATGAGGAGTTCCCGCGGTTTTTCCAGGAGGGAGTAGACCAGGCGGCCCAGACGGCCCCTGTTGTCCTTCATTTCCGTCAGCTGCAACGGATTCAGGGAGAAGAAAGCGGCTTCACACGCGGAAAAAAAACCCGAAAAGAGGAGCAACACCGCCAGTGTCAAAGCACGGGGTAATATCGATTCGTCCAAGGTTTTTAACAAACCCCCCAAATTGCCTGTGCCTGTATGGCCGCCTCCTCCGGCGAATCAATCCGGCAGTCCGGTCATCGGGATTCCCCGGTTCATTTGCCGGGTTGAAAATGCTGAAATCCCATCGACCTGCGAAGGAGTGTCTGCTCTGCGCGGCCGCTTTCGAGAAGGACGTTTCCAGACCGGGAAGTCACTTCCCCAATGAGTGTTACAGGCGTTAAGGCGTTGTGAAACTGCCTCTTTACTCTTCTAACATCTTGCGTCCTGGTTGTAAACAGGATTTCATAGTCCTCCCCGCCGGACAAAATCAACTCCCGGATATTCAAGCGGTTTTTCGCGCACACCGCCTGCATGGCGGCGGATTGCGGCAGATCCGGCTCACGGATGAGCGCCCCCGCACCGGAGGCGTCGCAGATCCGGTGGAGGTCCTGCGCCAGCCCGTCGCTGACATCCATCATGGCCGTGGGGCGCACGCCGGACTTCAGCAGCTTCTGCGTTTCCGCGAGCCGGGGCGTGGGATCGAGATGCGCCTGGATCATCCGCTCGCGGTGCTTTTTCAGGCCCAGCCACTTTTTCCGCTTCGACTGCAGGATTTTGAGCCCCAGGGCGGACTCCCCCGGATACCCCGTCACCCACACCGCGTCTCCGGGCTTCGCTCCGTCCCGCGGGACCATGCGGTTTTTGCGGACCTCGCCCACGATCGTCACATTGATGAACAGGTGTTTCGGCGAGGCCACCGTGTCCCCGCCCGCCAGATCCAGGCCGTGTTCTTTAAGAGAGGAATCGATTCCTTGATACAGAGCGTCGAGAAAAGAGACCGAAAGCGTCTTCGGGATGCCCAGGGAAATCACCGCCAGCACCGGCGTCCCGCCCATCGCCGCGATGTCGCTCACATTGACGGCGATGGATTTGCGTCCCAGCGCGTGCGGCGGCGCGTGCTTAAGATCAAAATGAACGTTCTCGATCAGAGCGTCTGTGGAGATGAGCTGCAGGTTTCCAGGTTTGGCGGCGTAGGCGGCGCAGTCGTCGCCGATCCCCAGCGTCAGGCGTCCGGTGCCGGAAGACAGGCGTGAACGCAGCCGCTCGATCAGGCCCGTCTCGCCCAGTTGTTTGAGGCCGGTCACGAAACCTGGGGTGCGGCGGGCGCCGCGTCCGGTGCAAAAGCGTGAAGGCCGCGAACCGTCATTTTTTCGCTCTTTTTTTGTATTTTTTGATCAGGGAATCGGAAAACTTCGCCGCGGTTTTCGACTTTTTAATCTCGTATTTTTCCTTGAACAGGTTCTCCGCCCGCTTCGAGTGGAAGATCGCGTTGCCGCCGTCGCCGATGTTGTCGTAAAGCAGCGCCAGGCTCCAGTGCGCCTGCGCGAATTCCGGGTCCAGTTTCGTGACCGCCTTGAAATGCTCCATCGCTTCCCTGCTCTTGTTCAGGTCCACGTAAGACAGGCCGAGGTTGAAATGGGCCAGCGGGTTCTTCGGGTTGATCCGCACCGCTTCCTTGAAGTGCACCATCGCCAGCTTCGGGGATTTGGATTTCTCGAAGATCGAGCCCAGGCTGTTGTGCGCTTCGAAGCTGTCCGGGTTGAGTTTGATGAGCTTGCGGAACGGCTCGATGGCATCGTTGTTGCGCTTCAGAATGAGGTAAGCCTGACCCAGCGCGTAATAAGGCTGTTCCAGCTTGGGGTTCTTCTTGATCAGCTGCTTGAGCGTGTCGATGGATTCATCGAACTGCTTTTTCTCCCAGTAGGCGTTGTGCAGCAGAAAATACGCCTCCTCTTCCTTCGGGTTCTGCTTCACCGCCTTGGAGAGGTATTGCACCGCCTTGTCGTGATCCTTTTCTTCCGCGTGCAGTTTGCCCAGTTGATAGTTCACGTCCCGGTAATCCGGATGGATGCGGGCGGTCTGCGCGAAGGCGGCGATGGCTTTTTTCTTTTTGTTCAGCTTGAGGTAGTTTTGCCCGATTTCATAAAAGTACAACTGATTTTGCGGATCGAGCGCCGCCGCTTTTTCGTAGTGCGACACGCTGGTTGCATATTTCTGTTTCTTTTCGTACAGCGCCCCGAGCTGATAATGCGCGTCCGCAAAATCCGGATGGATCGAAATTCCGCGCTCCAGGTGCCGGATCGCCTCATCGGGCTTGCCCAGTTTGGCGTACACCGCTCCCAGCCGGTTGTGCGCCTGCCAGAACTCGGGGTCGCGCGCGGTCGAGGCCTCAAATTCCCGCGCCGCCTCCTGATGCCTGCCCAGCTTCTGGTAGACCAGCCCGTAGCTGTAGTGGAAACGCGGGTCGTCCGGATCCAGTTTGAGCGCCCGCTCCAGCGGTTCGAGGGCTTTGTCGTACTTATCGGCGAAAATGTGCTCCATCGCGACATTGTGATTCAGCCGCGCTTCCTGAATTTCCGGTCCCTCTTCAGGGACGGGTTCCGCCAGCGTTTCCGGTTCTTCTTCAACGGGGCCCGCCGCGATCTCGCTGTCGTCGATGTCGGGCGTTTCCGCGACAGGCGCTTCCTCCACCTGCACTGAGCTGTCCCAGGGTTCCACATCGTCGAACCCCGGACCCGAATGCGGTTCCAGGTAGGCGAAGTTGTTGCTGGTTTCTTCTTTCTGGGTGACCGGTTCCTGGGAGTCCTTATCGCTGTTGAAGGGCCATTGCAGGTGCGGCGGCAGGTGGGAGCACCCCGACCCCAGCAACAGAACGAAAGAGACAGCCCAAAACGGTTTGTACGGATTTCGTTTCATCATGGAGGTTCAATTCGGCGTGATCGGTCGCGATCGGTTCATGGCAGGATTGCCTTCAGAAATTTCAGAGGGTGCGGGCAAAAAACATCAGAAGGAGTTAAAAACACTCTCAATTTCAATAATTTATCATAAATTCAGTAAAATGTTGATAATTTATTGAAAAGATAGGGATTTTTCTTACCCGGAGGATTGGGAATGAGGGAAGGGGCTGTTCGGGCTCAGCCCAGCAGCGTGTCCACGGGAACCAGCTGCGTCTGCAGGTTTTTTTCCTCGGACAGCTTGTCCAGCACGCCGTACAACGGCTCCACACCGCCGGACACCACCCCTTCGATGTGGATGTAATAGGTGGAGGTCTGGTTTTCGACGCCGATGTTGGAATCCAGGTTCAGGATGTTGAGCCCCGCTTCCGCCAGCGCGCCGGTCACCGCTTCCATGATGCCCGGCCGGTCGGAGCCGTAAACGCTGATGCGCACGTTGGGCTGGATCGCGTGGTGGTGCCCGCCTTCGACTTCATCCACGTGGTGGTGCAGCTTCAGCTCCCCGGCCACCGGCGTGACGATCTCTCTGAGTGCGTCGGCGTTGCCGCCGAACTGGGCCATCAGCATGATGGAAAAATTATCGCCCAGCCGGGCCATCGACGATTCGCCCAGGTTGCAGCCGCCCTTGCACAATGCGGTGCTCAGACGGGCCACGATGCCCGGTTGATCCCGTCCCACCAGCGTGAGCATGTACCAGTTGTCCATGATTCATCGTCCCAGGTTGCGTAGTCCGCATCATACTGAAGTCCGCTGGCAAAATCATCCTCTTATTCGATCCGCGCATCGGGCGCGCGGCCGCTCAAGGCCAGCCGCCGGGGGTTGCCGGGCGCAGCCGCCCCGCGCCTGCATGGTGAAAGGCAGTCCCGCGGCGTGCTTTGCGAACCCGAAAACGCGGAGCGCATTCCGCACCGCTGCGCAGCGAAGCGTGAAGCGCCGACGATTAAAGGGCTTTCGAGAGCCGGTGAAATTGAGTGAGCGCGTACAATTTTTTGTAGTAAGTTGAACGGTACGCGGGCAGGAGAAAAAGGAGGGAAAAAGGATAAATCTTGAATTCTCAAGAACGCTGAACGAATGCAGCAGGAAAAAGCCGGGGGACCGTCAGGAAGCCCGCCGCTTTGTTTCGTCCGCGATACGGATCAGCCGGTAGGTTTTCGTTGCAGAAGCCGGAGCGAGCGGCGGCCGGGTCTCCGCTTTCAGTTTTTCGCGCAGCCAGTTCGCCAGCGCCTGGTAGATGAAAGCGAGGCCGAAGGCGAACAGGATGAAAGCGTAGGTGAGAACCAGAGAATTCATGAAATCCATCGCGGCCTCCTGGGTTGCTGGAGAGGGCCGGGCGGAGCGGTGCCTCCGCGGGAGGCGTTTAGGGCGCAGCGCCCCTTCCCATCCCCCTAAGACCCATCCTGCATCGGTCCAATTGTCTGTTCGAATGTTCGGTTGATGCTCATTGTAACTGCAAAGAGTGTGCCCAAATCGTTGAAAAAGCAGGTTTTACCGCGAGAGTGAGGGAAGTGCCTGTGAAATAAGGGGTTTCCGGTTTAGCGCGGCGGCGCCTGAAATCCGGCATGGCGATTTCAAGTGGTTGAATTTTGACGATTCGCGTCACTCCGCGACAAAAGATTGTCAGCCGGAGCCGGGCGCGAGAGCCGGGGAGGGGAGCCCGTGGCGGGGAAACGGGTTTCCTGGACGTTGCCCGGAAAATGAAGGTGAACTTTACGGCTTTTTGGCCGATCAGATAAGAGGAGACGAAAGGCCCGATTGCGCCGCGGGCGGGTGCCGAACGCGGAGCGGGCCGGTTTTATAAAAACAACGAAACAACGGGGGAGGAGTCATGCTGAAGACACGACCGGGCTTCTGGGTACGTTCGCTCATCGTGCCTGTGCTGCTGGGGTGTGTGTGCGCCCCGGCCTGGGGACAGGAGCGGGACCTGCTCGCAAAACAGATCGCCGTCCTGTCCGGCCAGGGCAAATACCTGAAGGCCATCCCGCTGGCCGAGCTTAGGGTGCGCGACCGCAAAAAAGCCTTCGGCGACGGCAGCCCCGAAACCGTGGAGGCCATGAACACGCTGGCCGATCTTTTCATTAGCGCCGGCCACTATCCCAAGGCCGAGGGGCTTCTGGTCAAGGGCCTGAGAATCCGTGAAAAGCACCTGGGAAAGAAACACGCCCTGACCGCCGGCTCGCTGAACCGTCTGGGGGATTTTTACCGCACCACCGGCCAGCTGAGGCGCGCCGAAACCTTCTACAAGCAATCGCTGAAAATCTGGGAGCAGACACTCGGGCCGGATCACCTCAATGTCGCCCGCGGTCTCAATGATCTGGCGCGGCTCCACATGCGGCTTGAGCAATACAAGCAGGTCGAGCCGCTGCTCGCGCGGTCCCAGGCGATCTTCGAAGAGCAGCAGGGGGCGGGTTCGCTGGAACTGGCCGGCGCGCTCGACCAGCTCGCGGCGTATCATGCCCAAATGGGCGATCAGGTTAAGGCCGAGCGGCTTTACCTCAAAGCGCTGCGGATTCGCGAAGACCATCACGGAGAGAACCATGCCGACGTGGCGGCGTCCCTCAACCAGCTGGCCCGGCTGTACGTGAAGATGCAGGACGACACCAAGGCGGAACTCATGTATCTGCGGGCGATCCGCATCCAGCGGCAGTCTCTGGGAAACGAACATCCCCGCATGGCCGCCACGCTCAACAACCTGGGAGAGCTGTACCGCAAGCGCGGCTACTACGCCCAGGCGGAACCCATCCTCAAGCATTCGCTCAAGATCAAGCAGTCCTCGCTGGGAGCCCGGCACCCGGCCGTGGCCACCGCGCTCAACAACCTGGCGGGGCTGTTCGACGTGAAGGGCGACTACGATAAAGCCGAGGACCTCTACCGGCAGGCCCTGGGAATCTGGGAAAAATCCCTCGACCCCGCTCACCCCAATATCCGGATATCGCTCAACAACCTCGCGAACCTGTACCGCAAAACCCGAAGACCGGAAAAAGCCGAACAGGCGCTCGAGCGTCTTGAAAAAATCCAGCGCGAAAATGCACTCGACACCGCCGGCCGCGCGCCCGCGATTCGAAAAAAACGCTAGCGGCCGATACGGTGTCACGCAACGGCAATGCCTCGATCCGTCAATGTATTTTTATGTTGGGTTGGCGTCAGGCAGACGGGGGCCGCGCGGTCACATGTTGAGCAGGTCGCGGGTGAGAGAATCGATGTCCAGCTTTTTCTCGATGGAAAGAGAAACCTTGTCCCCGGTCTTGAAGTCCGCGGTCTTGAACTCCTCCAGCGTCACCGTGAACTCCACGTGCTCTTCCGCCTGCGACAGCCAGATGATGACCTCGCGGAACTGGTCGGCTTTGTTGGGGGGAGAGTTGATTTCCGTGATTTCACCTTCCAGCTTGATCATTGCGGCGGTTCCTTTTCTGAGGGGGCAGCGTGCGTCCTTGCGAGAGCGTCTGATTGATGATGGTTTCCATCCCCTTTGGATTCGAAAATTCTTTGCGGAGGGGCTTCACGGACGGAGAAACGCGTACGTCCGAGCGGAGTTCACCGCCCATGCGCGGACCGGAAACGCCCGGTCAGCCTATCGACAGAATGTCCAGGTTTGCGTGATAAGTTGAGAATATCCGGACTCCCGTGAGCGCGGCGGAGCCGGGCGGGAAACCGTCGGGCCGGAGTCATTCCAGGCTCTGCACCAGCCAGATGTAGGGTTTTTCCTGGTGCGTGTGGAACCAGAAGACGGCGTTGATGTTGAAGTGCACCAGCCAGGCCGCGTTGTCCCCTTCCTGGCAGATCTTTTTCTGGTAACGGTCGACGATGTAGGAAACCTCCGCGCAGGTCGTCGTGGTCCAGTAATAATGACCGAGGCCGTCGTCGAACATCGGATTGATCCATGCTTTTTTGCCGCTGGCGTTGACCACGCGTTCTTTATAGACCAGGGTTTTCAGCTCCGGCAGCGTCGGCAGCCGCCAGCCGGTGCGTCCCGCTTCTTCCGCCAGGTTGGCCGCCGCTTTGGCGTCCCTGAACTTGAGTTTCTTGTCCGTGATCCCTTTTTTCAGCCACAAGAGCTTGTTCACCGTGTCCGTCACGGTGCCGTCGCCGTTGTCGACAAAATTGGGTTCAGGAAGTTCCTCTACGGTTTTATTGGATACTTTTCTACAGTCCGCCAGATGGGGCCCGGCGTTGGGGCATTTGTCCAGAATGGCAAAGTGGTTCAGCTTTCCGATCATCGCGCAGATTTCTTCTTTGCTGCACGCGGCGTAGGCGGAAAACGATCCGGTCAAAAGAAACGCGACACAAAACATCACAACCCGCATTGGACTTCCTCCAAAGGTAATCGTACGGTCGGAAATAGCAGACTCGATTGAATTCATGAATAGGGTGCAAGGACAATAAACTAGGAATTCCAGCCAGAATACTATATTTTCCGGGGGATACAAAATTAATTGGGCCGCGGATAGAGGCAGGGGCCTCCTGTTCCAAAGCCCTGCCGAAATCGTGCTGGAAAAATGAAAACAGTTTTGGTTCGCCGAACCGGCGGGCCGGGCGTGTTCGAGACAGCGGAAACGCCCGATCCGTCATTGGGAGACAACGACGTGCTGGTGGATCTCAAAGCCACCGGGCTCAACTGGTCGGAAGTGATGATCCGGCGTGGAGAATGGCCGGTGGAACTTGGCGGGGGATTCGTGCTGGGAGCCGAGGGCGCGGGAGTGGTTGAAAAAACCGGCGCCGCCGTCGACGGTCTCGCGCCCGGAGACCGTGTGGTGGTCTGCGATTTCTCCGCTTACCTGGAAGCGGGGCAGGGCTGCTATGCCGAAAAGATCAAGGTGCCGGGCGGGAAACTGCTGCGGTTTCCCAGAAACCTCGATTTCCCCGAAGCCGCCGCGCTTCCCATCGCGCTGCTCACCGCCTGCGATGCGATGCACACGCATTCGCCGCTGCCCGAATCCGGCACCGTCGTCGTCACAGCCTGCACGGGAGCGGTCGGCATCGCCGCGATTCAACTGGCGCGCCGGAAAAACCTGCGCGCGATCGGCGTGACGCGCTCCGAAAAAAAGAAAAAGTCCATTCAGGCGCTGGGCGCCGAAGTGATCGTCGAATCCGATCCCGCGCGGCTCAAGGAAAAAATAGTGCGCATGACAGGCGAGAAGGGCATCGACTACGTGTTCGATCCCGTCTGCGGCGAAACCGCGACCGCCCTGATCGAACTGTTGAACTACAACGGCACCTACGTCCTGTACGGCGTGCTCGCCGGCAACGAGTTCACCGTCCCGTCCGGTTTGTTGTTCAACCAGGTCCGCATCCACGGCTACGTCATTCTGCGCAACCTGGCGGACCCCGAAGCATTGCAGTCCGCCTGGCGGGATGCGCTGCCGCTGGTGGAAACCGGCGAGGTCGTCATCCCCGTGCACCGGGAGTTTCCCCTGCAGCAGGCCGCCGACGCGCACCGCGAGATGGAAGCGCACGAGCACTGGGGCAAACTGGTTTTGGTGCAGTGATGTGATCAGGTTTCGAACGCGGCGCGGTGGAGTGCCTCCAGCGCCGCCTTGCTGGTCATGGGAAGGAAGTACTCCGTGCCGACGATGGAGTTCGCCGCCGCGTCCGGATTGATGTTGATCACCTTGGCGCCGTGCTGCTGCAGCTGGTAGGCGATGTAATCGTTCGTCGGCACCGAGCCGGAGCTGCCGATTAAAAGCACCAGGTCGATCCTGCGTCCGGCGAAGTCCTGGAAATTGCGTTCCTGCTCAGGATGCCCCACGTATTCGCCGTCGCCGAACATGAGGATGTGCGGCCGCGCGATCGAACCGCAGTGCCGGCATTTGGGAAAGCCCGAGGCGCGCATCGTGTCGTGATCCAGGTCGCACAGCGGCACCGCGGGCTCGTCCCAGAACCGGTGCGAGCACGCATCCAGGCACTGCAGCCGCCACATAGAGCCGTGCACCTCCATCACACGGTCCGCCGGGCTGCCCGAGCGCAGGTGGTAGCCGTCCGTGTTGGTGGTGTGGATGAACCCCTCGTCAAAGTTTTCATCCATCCAGGTGTTGAGGATCGCGTAACCCGCGTGCGGCGTGTTTTCGTCCGCGTTGCGCCGCCGCCATTCGTAAAAGGCCCAGGCATGCGGAAGCTCGTTGCGGAAAGCCCACGGGCTGGCGAGGTCCTGCGCTTCCAGGTTCTTTTCCCGAAACGGCGGGAAATTGCGCCAGTAGCCGTCCTTGTCGCGGAACGTGGGAATGTTCGAGTCGGCGCTCATTCCGGCGCTGGTCAATATCAGAAGCCTCCCGCCTTCGCGCAAAAGCGCGGCGCAGGCGTCGATGCGTTCAGCGTTTTCCATCCCATTCCTCGAAAAACTGTTGCAGATAGGCTTCCATGAAGCGGTGCCGCGATTCCGCCAGCGAGCGGCCGGTGGCGGTGTTCATCCGGTCTTTGAGCAGCAGCAGCTTCTCGTAAAAATGATTGATCGTGTGCCCCTTGTTCTTCTTGTATTCCTCGAAACTCTGGTGCATCACAGGCGGCTCGTCCGGATGGTACATCAGCCGGTCCCTGTTGCCGCCGTAGGCGAACGCCCGCGCGATGCCCATCGCGCCGATGGCGTCCAGCCGGTCCGCGTCCTGCACCACCTGGCCCTCCAGCGTTCGCATCGGCGTCGGCACGCCCGCGCCCTTGTACGACACCGTCGCGATGATCTCGCACACCGAATCGACCGTGTCCGGTTCCGCAGCGTGCTGTTCCAGAAACGCCCTCGCTTCGCGCGGGCCCGCCGACTCGTCGCCGCCGTGAAATTTCCAGTCGGCGATGTCGTGCAGCAGCGCGCCCAGTTCGACCACCGTCCGGTCCGCCCCTTCCGCGTCGGCGATCGTGCGGGCCAGTTGCCAGACACGGTAACAGTGCCACCAGTCGTGGCCGGAACCGTCGCCCTCCAGCCGCGATTCGACGTGGCGGCGCGTTTCGTCTATGATGTTGGGATGGGATGGCATGGCGTCGCGGGGAAATTGAATTGACCGGTATGATTCCACAAATTGACCGGGCGATCAAGCCGGACGCGAATCCGTCCCCTTAGAGATATGGGAGAACCGCCGTGCAGGATAAAAATGTATCGCGCCTGATTTTCAGCCACGGCTACACAGCGGGAAGCAGCGGGCTGCACCGGATGCCCGTACGCTTGAAAATCGGTCTGGCCTTGCTTCTGGCTGCGGGTGCGGTTTGGGGAGGCTGGACCGGCATCGCCGTGCTCGCCCTGGCGGCAGGGGCCGGTGTGATTCTGGCGCGCATCCCGTTTTTCAGTCTGCTCAAGGCGATGCGGCCGGTAGTCTGGTTCGTGCTGATCGCCGGGATGTTTCCCGTCCTGTTCGCGTCCGGAACACCGGTGCCGGCGCTGGAGTGGCTGCCGTTGACCCTGACCTTGGAAGGCCTGGAAGCCGGAGCGATGAACACCAGCCGGCTGCTCTTCATGTTCCTGCTCTCCTGGCTGTTCATCCACACGACGCATCCGCAAACCTGGATGCCCGTCGAGACCCCGCCCGCAGGCGGTGGATGGCGCACCGCATTCGGTGAGATGGCCGCGGTCGCGGGCCTGGCGTTTCAACTGCTGCCGCTTTGCTGCATCGAAGCCGACCGCTGGCTGACTGAAAAGCTGAGTGCGGGAAAAGACAGTTTGCAGGGTAACCTGCTGCAAAAGGCGGGACAGGTGGCTTCCTGGCTCGCGCCCTTCCTGGCGTCGGTCCTCGCAGACGGGGAACGCATCGCGTCCGGCGCACGCACCGAACCGGTCCCTGAAGAAAACCGCGCCTGAGTTTGTAAAACCGCGAGACCGGCTCACCGTGGCCGGTGCAGGCCGCATTCCTTGTGTTCGGGGTTTTCCCACCACCAGCGCCCCGCGCGCAGATCCTCACCCGGCTCGATGGGACGGGTGCAGGGGGCGCAGCCGATGCTGGGATAATTCTGCGCGTGCAGCGGGTTGACGGGCACCTTGTGCTCGGCGATATAGCGCTCCACCTGCTGCTGCGTCCAGTCCGCGATCGGGTTGATCTTGAGCAGGGGAGGGTGGTCCGCATCGTCCGCCACTTTGGGCGTGTCCGTGCGGGTCACGTTCTGGTCCCGCCTCAGGCCGGTCACCCAGGCTTCGAGCTCACCGAGCGCCCGGTTGAGCGGTTCCACCTTGCGGATGAAGCAGCATTCCTTGCGGTTGTCCACGCTTTCCTTGAATGAGAAAAACCCCTTCTCGCGCACCAGCTTTTCCACCGCCTCCTGCTGCGGAAAGTAGGTGCGGACCGCGATGCCGTAGCGGCTGCGCACGGTCTCCATCGTCCGGTAGGTCTCTTCGTGCAGCCGGCCGGTGTCCAGTGTGAACACGGTCAATCCGCCGCCCAGTTTGTGCAGCATGTCGATGAGGACCATGTCCTCCATGCCGAAGCTGGAAGCCAGCCCCGCCTTCAAACCAAAACGCTCCACCGTCCAGGAAAGAATTTCTTCCGCCGTCTTCGTTTCAAACCGCTCCATCCGCTCCATCGCTGCAAGTTCTTCCTTTAAATGGGTTAAAAATGCGGAACCTCATCCCCGCGGCGATACCGGCTCGCAAACCGCGGCCCGCTCTCCAAAGACGGGACCCGATACGCTGCGGTCCAGCCCTTTCCCGGTCAGCGGGGGGCCATTAGGTTTCAAGGGTTTGAAAGCCATTTCGCGGTGGCTGAAGCAGCCCGTCGAAAGGTTGCGCGCCGGGGAGGACGTTTCCGCCTTTTCTTATCTTGACAACACGCTCAGAATGAGTAAAAAATAGACTCTCAAAACTCCTTGAAATTAAAATTCAGCAGGGTTTTCCCAGACATCCGTCGCAGGAAAAAAAATAAAGCAGCCGTTTCACCGTTGTCCGAAAGTTCCACATTCGGGAAAACAGCCCCAATCCCCTCTTGTTTCCCGGATAGGTCAACTCCATACGCCGGTCCATGATAACATGAACGCTCCAGCCCGATTCAGACTTCGCACCCCGATCCTCGGTTTCATTCTTTATTTTGTGTTGCTGGCAGGCACGGCCCACGCCGAATCCAAAGGCCTGACCCTGCTCCGGGAAATGCAGTCCGCTCTCATTACCCTGGCGGACAGGGTGAGACCCGCCGTGGTCAGCATCTCTCCGTACGTGCCGCCTTCCCAGGTCGTGCAGCCCTCCAGAGGACTGCGCGGACGGCCCTCCAACGCCGGAGCGGGAGTCATCATCGACGGCGTTAAAGGGCTGATCGTCACCAACAGCCATGTCGTCCGGAATTCCGATAAAGTGCAGGTCACCTTCTTCGGAGGAAAGGAAAAAATCGGCGACGTGCTGGGCACCGACGAAGACACCGATCTGGCGCTGGTTCGCGTTGAAATTGAAATTCCCATGCCTGAGGTGAAATTCGCCGATTCGACCCAGGCCAGAGTGGGCCAGATGGTGGTAGCCGTCGGCAATCCCTACGGTTTGAACGACACCATGACCTTCGGCATCATCAGCGGCCTCAACCGGGAAAACATCAACCTGTCCCGCTACGAGGATTTCATCCAGACCGATGCCTCGATCAATCCCGGAAACTCCGGCGGCCCGCTGATAACCCTGGACGGAGAAGTCATCGGCATCAACACCGCCATCATCAATTACGCCCAGAGCATCGGTTTCGCGATTCCCTCCAACATGGTGCAGCGCGTCGTCTCACAATTGCGCGAGTTCGGGGAAGTGCGGCGCGGCTGGCTGGGCGTGGGCATCGAGCCTGTGACTCCGGAAATGATCCACGACTGGGAACTGCTCAAGGAAGGCGAGGGGGTGATGGTCAACGCCGTGTTCGAAGGCGATCCCGCCCATAAGGCGGGGCTCAAGGTGGGCGACGTCATCCTGCGCATCGGCGGCGTGCCGGTCAACTCGCCGGCTCGCATGATCCGCATCATCGGCGTGATTTCTCCCGGCCAGACGGTCCACCTGGACATCCTGCGCGACGGACAGTCGCAGATGATCCCGGTCAAGCTGGAACAGCAGAAAAAGGAAATCCACGCACGCGCTTCCTTTAATAAGGAAGCCGGAGAAGCGACCCATGTTCTGGGCATCGAAGTGATGGATGCGGCGGACGAGCTCGATGAAAACCTGGAGGGGCTCGGCATCAGCCGGGTGCTCCCCGGCAGTTCCGCCGAAGCCAAGGGGCTGCAATCGGGGGACCGAATCCTGTCCGTGAACGGGGAAGTCGTCACCAGCCGCAAGCATTATGAGAATATCGTCCACAAAATTCCCAGGGGAGGACCGGTTTTCTTGCTGTTGAAGCGGGATGAAAAAAAGTTCCATTTGGCACTTGTACAGGAAAATTAATGTGTGGTAGAGTTCTCGGTCTTTTATTTGAGGTTAAAATCCCGCTTTTTCAATCCAAAACTCGAAATTCAAGGATCTTTCGAAGCCAAATCCTTTAAATAAAAAGTCGTACCGCCAGTTGGGAGGCTGCGCGGAAAAAAAGAGAGGTTCGCAAACCGCCCCTATTTTCCAAGGGAACGGCGTGCGAACCGCATGCATTTTATGTGTGTTATCAATGGGAGGATATGAAATGCAGTTTCATGTCAAAAAGAGGTGGATAATTGGGTATGCGCTCGCGGCGGCCTTTCTGGTGCTGGGATGGGGGCTTCCCGCAGGCGCGCAAATGAAGATGGATCATTCCATGCACGCTAAACCCGCAAGCATCAACTCCGCGGTAGACCAGCCGGCCTGGCTCAAGAAGCTGGAAGAGCAGGTCAACACCGAGGAAATGATGAGCGGCATGGACAACCGCCAGGAGCAGATGAACAACACGTTCATGCGGTTGATGGACAAGCTCCAGGGCAAACTGAAGGAGCACGCCGCTCCGGCATCCGCGGGCGGCGGTTTCCACGATTCCTGGGCGGCGCATCAGCTCGGCCAGAGCTATCTGCTGGGACCTTCCGAAGCCGCGGATAAAGTGTACAAAGGGGCGCACTGCCCCAGCTCCGCGCCGGTCAAGACTTACGACATCACGGCGATCAACGTCGAGATCACGTTGAATCAGTGGGGCGACTATTATCCCGGCTACATGTACGTGCTCACCAAGAACGTCGATCAGGTTCGTAAAGATGAAGAAAGAAACGCCGAAGCGCGTGAAGACGAACTCGATCCCGGTTCTCTCACCAATGGTCTTCAGGGCGATGTGATTCAGCCTCTGACCATCCGCGGCAACCAGGGCGACTGCGTGCGCTTCAAGGTCCGCAACGAGGTCGAGGACGAAGACATCGGTTTTCAGGTCAACGGTTCCGCCATGATCATCAGCTCCACCGGCGCTCCGGCGACGGCCGCGTCTCCCGGTGCGATCATCCCGTCCGGCGAAACGCAGGATTTCGAGTGGTTCATTCCCATCGACGAGCAGGAAGGCAGCCACATGATCCAGAGTCATGCCGGCCGCGATCCTTCCTCGCTGGGTCTGATCGGCGCGTTCATCGTCGAGCCCAAAGGTTCCAGGTATCTGGATCCGTGGACCGGCGGTCCGCTGGAATCCGGCTGGATGGCGATGATCGTCAACGACGAAGCGAAAGACTTCCGCGAGTTCGCCCTGTTCTATCATGAAGTGGGTGACGAGTCTTTCCGTCCGCTGAACCGTCACGGCGAGATGATTCCGCAGCGCGATCCGCAGACCGACGCGTACCGTCCTTCTGCCCGCGCGATGAACTACCGCAGTGAGCCGTTCGGCATCAACAACCTTGCAGTACAGGAAAAGAAATTCCATTTTGAAGACGAATCCCTGTCTTACAGTTCCTACACCTTCGGCGATGCGCCGACCACGATCCCCCGGTCCTACCTGGGCGATCCGGCGAAGTTCCGCCTGATCCACGGCGGCGGCGAAGTGTTCCACTCGCACCATCCGCATGGCGGCACGATCCGCTGGACCCGTTCACCCAAGCGCGAGCCCGGTCTGGAAAACCTGACCACGGCCGCATGGAACGGTCCGGTCAAGTACCCGGTCGTGCGCACGACCACCGACCGCGTCGACGTGGAAGTCATCGGTCCTTCCGAAGCGCTGGACCTTGAGACCGAGTGCGGTTCCGGCCTGTGCCAGCGTCTGGCGGGCGACTTTCTGTTCCACTGCCACGTCGCGCATCACTACGTCGCCGGCATGTGGGGCTACTGGCGTGTGTACAACACGATTCAGGACGGCAACTACCCGTTCGGCAGCACCGACGTCATGCGTCCGCTGCAGGAGCTTCCCGATCGTAAGGGACGCATTCCCAAAGGCGTGAGTTCCGACAAGCTGGTCGGCAAGACGATGGACTGGTTCGGCAAGAAGTTCAAGATCGTCGGCAAAGGCAACAGCGACTGGACCCAGAAAGCGCCGGTCGTCAACGTCAAGGACTGGGTGAAGTACATGCTGCCGCCTCAGGGCAAGCCCGGCCACACCGACGACCTGAAAGGCCAGATCCTCGCCTACGACGGTTCCGTCTGGGATTACGGCTGGAAAGGCACCACCGCTCTCTCGGAAAGGGAAACCATCGTCAAATGGCCGAAATACAAATCTCCGCATCCCGGCAAGCGGCATCCGATTCAGTTTTCTCCGCTCACCGGGAAGCTGGCGTGGCCGCACATGACGCCGCATTTCGGCAAGCGGGTACCGTTCGCACGCCATCACGGCGGCGCTCCCTGGCTGGAGCCGTTCCACCTGAAGCCGGACGACGAGATCCTGGCGTCCGAATCGGGCAGCGGTCTTACGGGGCCCAACGTGGAGAGCAGCGCACCCGCCAAACCGGGTGAGCACGGACGCTGGAGCCTGTGCCCGCGGGGTGCGGGACGCAAGCAGTACAACCTGCACTTCATCAACACGCCGATTCAGCTTTCCGACGCCATCGGTAAAACCCCGCCCGTCATCGACAAGTACGGTCTCATCTACGTGATCGACGAGGACATGGCGGCGGTCAAAGCGGATCCGAAAATCGCGTATCCGCTGGTGATCCGGGCGAACGTCTACGATTGTGTGGACGTGCTGCTGACCAGCGAATGGAACGACGACGACTTCACCAACTTCCAGATGTCGAAAGTCAATATCCATCCGCATTTCTTCCAGTTCGACAACCAGGCCTCCGACGGCGTGATCTCCGGATTCTCCTACGATCAGTCCATGAGGTCCTACAGGCAGTTCACCAAGAAGATGAAGGACGGCCACCATGTCGGCATGCCGGTCCCGATGAACGCCAAGCTTTTGAAAGACACCAAGCCGGGCGACACCGTGGTTGAGATCGAGATGGCGAAAGGCGCGACCCCGTTCCACGTCGGTGCGGACATCATCGTCGGCATCGAGGTGCCCAACGGCAAGGACGCGCGCTGGATCAAATCCATCAGTCCCGATCCCAACAAGGCGTTCGCGAAGGATGGCAAGTACAAGATCACCTTTTCCGAAGCCATGAAGCACGCCCACAAGAAAGGTGAAATCGTGACCACCGAGTACGTGCGGTACCGATGGTGGGTCGACGCGGACGTCGGGCTGGTGTTCTGGCACGACCACGCGTTCGGCGCGACCACCTGGCCGCACGGCGGCATCGGATCGACGATCGTCGAACCCTGGGGATCCACGTATCACGATCCCAAGACGGGTAAAGAGATCCGCAGCGGTCCGGTCGCCGACATTCACGGCACCGAACCGTTTGCGTACGGCAGAAACGGCAGTTTCCGCGAACTGGTGGCACAATTGCACGACACCGTGCCGCACACCGCGCAGCTGGTGTCCGAGGGCAATCCTCCGGGCCTGTCCCGAAAGAACGCCATCGCAGCCGGTCAGTCCATCTCCTTTCAGATGCCGGACGACATGCTGGAAGTGGCCTTCCCGTTTCTGAACGGCGGCACGCACACCACAGGCGGCGGCTTCAACTTCCGGGCCTCTTCTCTGAAGGCGCGGCTGAACAACAACAAGGACGCTTCCAAGCTGTTCAGCAGCAAGGTGCATGGGGAACCCTCCACGCCGATGCTGAGAGCGTACGTGGGTGACAGCGTTGTGTTCCGTCTGCTTCATGGAATGCAGAACGAGACCCATACCTTTGTCGTTTCCGGTCACGGTTACCGCCCCGAGCGCTACGACCGTGATTCCCGTGTCACCAATACCATCCACATCGGTATTGCGGAACGGTACGACCTGGCGACCACCGCCGGCGGCTACCAGGGCATGGCGGGTGATTACCTCTATTACAACGGCCGCACCTCGAAGTTTTCCGAGGGCAGCTGGGGCATCATCCGGGTCCACGACAAGCTGCAGAAGGACCTGAAAGAGCTTCCCGGCAACGAGGAAGCGGAGTTCAAAAAGAAAGTCCGCAAAGAAGTTTGCCCGAAAGGCGCACCGGTTAAGAATTTCAGTGTGGTTGCCATCAACAAGGCGCTGAAGTTCAACCCCAACGCCGAAGACGAGATCGAGGTGGATTTCGAGCGCAAGCTGCTGCTCGCGAACGCCAACGCCAAGATCTTCGCGCTCGAGGGTGAAGTGAGCAAAGCCGCGGACGACGACGTCATGCCGCATCCTCTGACCATTCGCGCCAACATCGGCGACTGCGTCAAGATCAAGCTGACCAACCGTCTGAAGGAAGGGAACGCGTCCCTGCACGCGAACAACGTGGCGTTCGATCCCATGGATTCCCAGGGGATCAACGTGGGGAACAATCCCGGCGATCAGACCGTTGCTCCCGGCAAGTCGAAGACCTACACCTACTACGCCCATCCGGACTACGGTCTGAACGGCGCGTTGCTGTGGGATTTCGGCAACCTGACGACCAACGTTCGCGACGGCATGTACGGCGCGATCATCATCGGGCCGCGCGGCTCGGTGTACCGCGATCCGGAGACCGGCAAGGACATCTCGCTCGGCAACTCCTGGAAAGCGGACGTGATCGTCGACAAATCCTATCCTGGCAACGAGCATCTCGAGAACTACCGCGATTTCGCTCTGTACTTCCAGGATGAGGACAACATCCTCGGCACCTCGTTCATGCCGTACCTGCAGAACGTGGCGGGGCTGACCGGCGTCAACTACCGGTTGGAGCCGTGGACGTATCGCGAGGATGAAGGTTGTGAGCTGGGCAATATCTTCACGCCCTGCGTGGCAGCGGACAGCGATCCCGCGACGCCGGTGCTCAAGGCACATGCCGGCGACCGTGTGATGATCAACGTGTTCGGTGCGCACAACGAGCAGAACCAGATGTTCAACCTGGACGGCCATCAGTGGCGCCGCCACATCATGCAGGAAGGTTCTGACATGATCGACGTCGAAGAGTTCGGCGGCGGCGAGTACATCCAGGCCTTTTTCACCGCCGGCGGCACTTACAGGAATCCCGGCACCTACCTGTGGCTGAATGCGAGGACCCCCTATCAGCAGGCAGGTCAGTGGGGTTACTTCAAAGTGCTGCCTCAGGGCGAGCAGTCCATCCTGCCTCTCGGACAGGGGGCGGCCAAGCCCAATAAGGCCGCTTCCACCGAACCGGTGGGGGATGACAGGCTGTCCATGAACAAGTAGTAAATGGCGTAAAAACAAAAGGGGGCCTCTTCACAGGGCCCCCTTTTTCTTTTTTTGATGACACTTGAGGATTGTCCATTCAGTGCTATAATAATCGGCTCCCGGTACGATCAAGCGTCATTGGATAGACCCCAATCACTCGCTGGTGGGTGTTATTAATGTTTCGTTCAACCTAAGGAGGGATCGAAGGCATGAAAAAAGTATTGTTGGGAGTACTCGTGTTCGCGTTGGCACTGGTCCTCGGTGCGTCAACCAGTTTCGCAAAAAAAGCAAAGTATGAAGGTGGCGCCCCGGGCAAGGGGTCCATCACGGGCGTGGTGACGTTGAAAGGCGATCCGCCTCCCCCGATCATGGAAGATCTGAGCAAAGGGAAAAATGTTGAGTTCTGCGCACAGCATCCGGACACCAAGGAAGGCAACATGCGCCCGCGGCATAAAGTCGTGGCCCCCGGTGGCAAGCTGACCGACACGGTTGTCTTCATCGAGGAAATCGCAAAGGGCAAAGACTGGTCGGGTGAGACCATCAATTTTGATTTCAAAAACTGCGATATTTTTCCGAAAGTTTCCGTTGCCCGGAAAACGCCGAAAGGGATGAAAGAAGGATTGATGAAAATCACCAATCAGGATCCGGACATTCTGCACAACCCGCACGGCTACTCGGTGGTCGGTGCGAGCCGGAAGACCCTGTTCAACAAACCGCTGCCCTCCAAAGGCGACGTGGCGGACGTCACCAAATCCTTCAAGCGCATGAAGAAAAAGAAAGACAAGCATTTCTTCCTGCAGTGCGATCAGCACAACTTCATGGAAGCCGACGCCCGCGTGGTTTGGAATCCGTACTATGCTGTGAGCGGCAAAGACGGCACGTTCAAGATCGACGGCATCCCCGCCGGCAAGTACAAAGTCACCGCCTGGCATCCCTATGTGGGAGAAGTGACCAAGGAAGTGACCGTGGCCGACGGCGAAGCTAAGCAGGATTTTGAGCTGGCCGCGAAGTAAATAAGTATCGGTTCAATTCGAGCAGTACCGGTTTCGGCCGGTACTGCTTTTTTTTGCGCCAAGGCGCGAAGGGGAGTTCGGATTTTGAGCGTGACTTAAGGGGAGGAGGTCGTCAGGCGGAAAACGCTCAGCTCGATTGCGTGAGGTAGCGTTCTTTCAGTTGCTCGATGCGGTCCAGGTGATCCTGTTCCGCTCTTTCAAGAAGGACGAGCAGGGTTTTGGTGTTGATGTCCTTGCAGGCTTTCTGCATCAGCCGTAGAACTCAGCCGAAATCTTTTCCGCTTCGATCGCGAATTCGATGGCTTTCTGGATTCCTTCAAACCGGGGCATCTGTTCGAAAATTTCATCCAGCTGGGGGAAGATGTCCGTCTGGTATTGAGCGTCGATCAGTGCGCGCAGGGAGGAGTCGGTTTCCCAGCCATACTGTTGATCCCCTTTTTCCTTGAGCATCCTCATGAACTGCATTTCATGGTTGGCTTCTTCCTTCGCCATGGCCAGAAGAAATTCTTTCACTTCCGGATCGGGAACGTGTTTGGCCAACTCGATGTAGAAGGTCTCGCCATCGCGTTCGATCTTGGTGGAAAGCCGCAGAAGCTCTTCGTTGCTGATATCCATCGTTCTTTCAGGCTCGGTTTGTCATCACAATACGGTATTGGATTCCCGGCGGGCCGGAACGATTCATCTGAACGGCCCTTTTTGACACAAGCCAAAATTTTATCAAAGGCTGGCCGAAGGTGTACACCATTTTTGTGGATTCCCGAAATTGGGGAATTCCGGGAGTCTTCAGTTTCGAAGCTCGGTGAATACCGGTTTTACGGCCGAGACGCGGGGATTTATCGGATGCGGGAAGATCGGGACCGGGCCGGGGCACAGCTTCCCTTTAAAAGACAATGAATTTTATATATTATTCCCTATCGGTTGAAAACTGAGGGCGCTTTCGTCAGGGGAGCCCGAACCAGGGACGCAGGCTTTGGAATTTTTAATCCGTTTTAAAGAGAACCTCAAAAGCAGCGCGGAGCTGGATGATTACAGCAATCATCTGCACCCCAACGGCCCCATTATTCTGGGGGCGGCCTACCGTCTGTGCCGGGAAAAAGATCAGGCGGAGGACCTGGTTCAGGAGACCTTCTACTACGCTCTGAAAAATTTCCACCAGCTCAAGGATCGGGATAAATGCAAGTACTGGCTGTTTTCCATCATGAGGAACCTTTTCCTCAAGGATGTTAAAAAAAGAAAGAACTGGCTGGAGCTGGAATTCGACACGGTTTGCGACAATCTGCACACCAAACAGCCGCTGGACCCTGAAAGTGAATACATTCAAAATGAGCTGAAGCAGAAGGTGCAGACGGCCATGGACACCCTCAACGAACGGCTCAAGTTTCCCATCATCCTGTTCTACTTTGAAAACCGCTCCTATAAAGAGATCGCCGATATACTCGACATCCCCATCGGCACCGTCATGTCTCGCCTGGCCCGCGCCAAGGTCCACCTCAAGCAGCACCTATTGCAATCCGATCTGTTCAATGCGGAAAACCGCACCCATCCCATAAATCAGGAATGATTTGAGGCCGTTTCGGCGGACCGATCGGCGTCCGCGAAAGGTTTTTCCGCCCCGCCGGACGCACGAATTCATCGCCCCGTTTTTGTCCTGAAAAAACCCAAAAAAGAAGGCGGTCGAGGGAATAATTCATATCCCGGCGTATCTTCCTTACTGATTGTTCTTCAATGGGAGGAAATCGGGAGGTGTGTTTTTGCCGGGGTTTGCGCTCTTCACGTTACAGGTTGAAATTCAACAACCTGCCTCCAGCCCAGTCCTCTTCTCCAGAATCAGGCGGCCGTCGCCTCCTCTTAAAAAGGACCATTCAGCCAGAATCATTTCGAAACCCCAAACGCATTTAAGTTCAAGGCCGGTCGTTGAGGCCGGTTGCAGTGGTTGTTGAGTTTTATTTATCAATTCAGGAGGTAATTTATGAAGCAAAGGCAAATTCCGAATCGGGTGCGCGGCCTGAGCGTGGGAATCTGGATGGTTCCGCTCTTGGCCTTTCTGGTCCTGGGATGGGGGCTTCCCGCAGGCGCACAGATGAAGATGGATCATTCCATGCATCCCAAGCCCTCGAGCATCGGACCCGCGGTAGACCAGCCGGCCTGGCTCAAGAAGCTGGAACAGCAGGTCAACACCGAGGAAATGATGAGCGGCATGGAGAACCGGCAGGAGCGCATGAACCAGACCTTCATGAAGCTCATGGACCGCCTGCAGGGCAAGCTCAAAGAGCACGCCGCGCCGGCATCCTCGGGAGGCGGTTTTCACGATTCCTGGTCGGCGCATCAGCTCGGCCAGAGCTATCTGCTGGGACCTTCCGAAGCCGCGGATAAAGTGTACAAAGGGGCGCACTGCCCCAGCTCCGCACCGGTCAAGACGTATGACGTGACCGCCATCAACGTGGAGGTCACGTTGAACCAGTGGGGCGACTACTATCCCGGCTACATGTACGTGCTCACCAAGGACGTCGACAAGGTGCGCAAGGAAGAAGAAAAGAACGCCGCGGCTCGTGAAGACGAGCTGGATCCGGGCATGGTGTCCACGGGGCTTCAGGGCGACGCCATTCAGCCCCTGACCATCCGCGGCAACCAGGGCGACTGCGTGCGCTTCAAGGTCCGCAATGAAGTCGAGGACGAAGACATCGGCTTTCAGGTCAACGGTTCCGCCATGATCATCAGCTCCAGCGGCGCACCGGCGACGGCTGCGTCTCCCGGCGCCATCATCAAAACCGGCGAATCGCAGGATTTCGAGTGGTTCATTCCCATCGACGAGCAGGAAGGCAGCCACATGATCCAGAGTCATGCCGGCCGCGATCCTTCCTCGCTGGGTCTGATCGGCGCGTTCATCGTCGAGCCCAAAGGTTCCAGGTATCTGGATCCGTGGACCGGCGGTCCGCTGGAATCCGGCTGGATGGCGATGATCGCCAACGACGAGGACAAGGACTTCCGCGAATTCGTGCTGTTCTACCACGAAGTCGGTGACGAGTCTTTCCGTCCGCTGAACCGTCACGGCGAGATGATTCCGCAGCGCGATCCGCAGACCGACGCGTACCGTCCTTCTGCCCGCGCGATGAACTATCGCAGTGAGCCGTTCGGCATCAACAACCTCGCAGTACAGGAAAAGATGTTCCACTACGAGGATGAGTCGTTGTCGTACAGCTCCTACACCTTTGCCGACGCACCGACCACGATCCCCCGGTCCTACCTGGGCGATCCGGCGAAGTTCCGCCTGATCCACGGCGGCGGCGAAGTGTTCCACTCGCATCATCCGCATGGCGGATCCATCCGCTGGACCCGTTCACCCAAGCGGGAACCGGGTATCGACAGTTTGATCACCGCGGCCTACAACGGCCCGGTCAAGTACCCGGTCGTGCGCACGACCACCGACCGCGTCGACGTGGAAGTCATCGGTCCTTCCGAAGCGCTGGACCTTGAGACCGAGTGCGGTTCCGGCCTGTGCCAGCGTCTGGCGGGCGACTTTCTGTTCCACTGCCACGTCGCGCATCATTACGTTGCCGGCATGTGGGGTTACTGGCGCGTGTACAACACGCTGCAGGATGGCAACTACCCGTTCGGCAGCACCGACGTCATGCGTCCGCTGCAGGAGCTTCCCGATCGTAAGGGACGCATTCCCAAAGGCGTGAGTTCCGACAAGCTGGTCGGCAAGACGATGGACTGGTTCGGCAAGAAGTTCAAGATCGTCGACAAAGGCAAGAGCGACTGGACGAAGAAAGCGCCGGTCGTCAACGTCAAGGACTGGGTGAAGTACATGCTGCCGCCTCAGGGCAAGCCCGGCCACACCGACGATGAAAAAGGCCAGATCCTGGCCTACGACGGTTCCGTCTGGGATTACGGCTGGAAAGGCAATACGGCTCTGTCTGAACCCGAGACGACCTACAAGGTTGCCAAGTACAAATCCCCGCATCCCGGCAAGCGGCACCCGATTCAGTTCGCGCCCCAAACCGGGAAGCTGGCGTGGCCGCACATGACGCCGCATTTCGGCAAGCGGGTACCGTTCGCACGCCATCACGGCGGCGCTCCCTGGCTGGAGCCGTTCCACCTGATGCCGGACGACGAGATCCTCGATACCGAATCGGGCAGCGGCAAAACCGGTCCCAACGTGGAGAGCACCGCTCCCGCGAAACCGGGTGAGCAGGGCCGCTGGAGCCTGTGCCCCAAAGGCGCGGGCAGAAAGCAGTACAACCTGCATTTCATCAACACTCCGATCGAGCTGACTCCCGCTGTGGGAGACACCGCTCCCGTCATCGACAAGTACGGTCTCATCTACGTGATCGACGAGGACATGGCGGAAGTCAAGGCCGATCCCAAGAAAGCGATCCCGCTGGTCATCCGCGCCAACGTGTATGACTGCGTGGACCTGCTGCTTTCCAGCGAATGGAACGACGACGACTTCACCAACTTCCAGATGTCGAAGTTGAACATCCATCCGCATTTCTTCCAGTTCGACAACCAGGCCTCCGACGGCGTGATTTCCGGGTTCTCGTACGATCAGTCCATGAGACCCTACACGCAGTTCAGCAAGAAGATGAAGGACGGCCACCATGTCGGCATGCCGGTCCCGATGAACGCCAAGGTGCTCAAGGCCACCAAGCCGGGCGACACCGTGGTTGAGATCGAGATGGCGAAAGGCGCGACCCCGTTCCACGTCGGTGCGGACATCATCGTCGGCATCGAGGTGCCCAACGGCAAGGACGCGCGCTGGATCAAATCCATCAGTCCCGATCCCAACAAGGCGTTCGCGAAGGATGGCAAGTACAAGATCACCTTCACCGAGGGCATGAAGCACGCCCACAAGAAAGGTGAAATCGTGACCACCGAGTACGTGCGGTACCGCTGGTGGGTCGATGCGGACCTGGGTCTCGTGTTCTGGCACGACCACGCGTTCGGCGCGACCACCTGGCCGCACGGCGGCATCGGATCGACGATCGTCGAGCCCTGGGGATCCACGTATCACGATCCTGAAACGGGTAAAGAGATCCGCAGCGGTCCGGTCGCCGACATTCACGGGTCCGAGCCTTTCGCTTACGGGCGCAACGGCAGTTTCCGTGAACTGGTGGCACAATTGCACGACACCGTGCCGCACACCGCGCAGCTGGTGAGCAAGGGCAATCCTCCGGGCCTGTCCCGAAAGAACGCCATTGCCGCCGGTCAGTCCATTTCGTTCCAGATGCCGGATACCATGCTGGAAGTGGCCTTCCCGCATCTGAACGGCGGCACGCACACCACGGGCGGCGGCTTCAACTTCCGGGCGGCTTCTTTGTCCTCGCGGTTGAGAGCCAACAAGGACGCCTCCAAGCTGTTCAGCAGCAAGGTGCATGGCGATCCTGTGACGCCGATGCTGCGCGCCTATGTGGGTGACAACATCATGTTCCGTGTGCTGCACGGCATGATGAACGAGACCCACACCTGGGTGGTTTCCGGCCACGGCTACCGGCCGGAACGGTATGACCGCGACTCCCGCGTCACCAACGCACTGCATGTGGGCATCGCGGAACGGTACGACCTGGCAACCACCGCTGGTGGATACCAGCAGATGGCCGGCGACTACCTGTACTACGACGGCAGAACATCGCATCTGTCCGAAGGAAGCTGGGGCATCATCCGGGTCCACGACAAGCTGCAGAAGGACCTGAAAGTGCTCCCGAGCAACCGGGACTTTGCGAAGAAAGCCAAAAAGACCCTGTGCCCGAAAGGCGCACCGGTTAAGAATTTCAGCGTGGTCGCCATCAACAAGGCGCTGAAGTTCAACCCCAACGCCGAAGACGAGATCGAGGTGGATTTCGAGCGCAAGCTGTTGCTCGCGAACGCCAACGCCAAGATCTTCGCGCTCGAGGGTGAAGTGAGTAAAGCCGCCGACGACGGTGCGATGCCGCATCCTCTGACCATTCGCGCCAACATCGGCGACTGCATCAAGATCAAGCTGACCAACCGTCTGAAAGAAGGGAACGCGTCCCTGCACGCGAACAACGTGGCGTTCGATCCGCTGGATTCCCAGGGGATCAACGTGGGGAACAATCCCGGCGATCAGACTGTTGCTCCCGGCAAGTCGAAGACCTACACCTACTACGCCCATCCGGACTACGGTCTGAACGGCGCGTTGCTGTGGGATTTCGGCAACCTGACGACCAACGTTCGCGACGGCATGTACGGCGCGATCATCATCGGGCCGCGCGGCTCGGTGTACCGCGATCCGGAGACCGGCAAGGACATCTCGCTCGGCAACTCCTGGAAAGCGGACGTGATCGTCGACAAAACCTATCCTGGCAACGAGCATCTCGAGAACTACCGCGATTTCGCTCTGTACTTCCAGGATGAGGACAACATCCTCGGCACCTCGTTCATGCCGTACCTGCAGAACGTGGCGGGGCTGACCGGCGTCAACTACCGGTTGGAGCCGTGGACGTATCGCGAGGATGAAGGTTGTGAGCTGGGCAATATCTTCACGCCCTGCGTGGCAGCGGACAGCGATCCCGCGACGCCGGTGCTCAAGGCACATGCCGGCGACCGCGTGATGATCAACGTGTTCGGTGCGCACAACGAGCAGAACCAGATGTTCAACCTGGACGGCCATCAGTGGCGCCGCCACATCATGCAGGAAGGCTCTGACATGATCGACGTCGAAGAGTTCGGCGGCGGCGAGTACATCCAGGCCTTCTTCACCGCCGGCGGCACTTACAGGAATCCCGGCACCTACCTGTGGCTGAATGCGAGAACGCCTTATCAGCAGGCAGGTCAGTGGGGTTACTTCAAAGTGCTGCCTCAGGGCGAGCAGTCCATCCTGCCTCTGAACAAGGGCGACGGCTCCGGCAAAAAAGCCGAAACCGCTCCTGCGATCGGGGAGGAAAGGTTGTCCATGAACCGCTAGTTCTGAAACAACCGAAGCAACGAGGCAAGGGGACCCTATGCGGTCCCCTTGCTTTTTTTTTGCTTTCAGGCGCACCCGGAGCGTAAAAACCGTTTCCAGCGCCGATTCTTTTAATGAATCTGCCGGTGAATTGAGATATCATTCCAGAAATTCAACGCAATAACCCAAAACCGATTCAGAATTGATGAGAACGAGCCTGCTTTGCTTCGTGTTGGGGTGCACGGTGTTTTTGAGTGCAGCGCCCATTTGGGCCAATGGAGACGACGCCGCCATCCAGTCGCAGAAGCAGACCCCGCGCTACCTGGTGAAACAGGGCAAGCGGCTCTTCCAGAAATTCTGCGCCCACTGCCACGGGATTCACGGCGACGGCGACGGCTACAACGCCGAATACCTCGATAAAGAGCCCGCAGAACTGTCCCACCCGAAGTTCCAGCGCAAAAAAACCAATCACCAGATATTTCGCGTGATTCATAAAGGCGGCGCGGGCGTGCGCAAGTCCCACCTGATGCCGCCGTTTGGCAGCACGCTGTCGCAGGCCGAGATCTGGGCCCTGGTGGCCTACATACGCAGTTTGGCCACAGAAAACAATCATCCGGTCAACCTGCCGCAGGGCGTGGACACGGAACGGCCGCGGCACGAGGCAGTTTCCGAAGAGCAGCTCAAGGCGTTCTCGGAGTGGCTGGCAAAAGCGGAAAGCGATGCGGAAATCCTGAAGCGCGGCGAAAAATTGTTCAAAAAGAAAAAAAGCTGCTTCGCCTGTCACCGGGTCGGGGAAGAGGGCGGCAAGGTCGGACCGGAGCTGACCCGCGCCGGCTTTTATTACAGCCCCGAATGGGTGTACGCCTGGGTCACCCATCCGCAGGCGTATAAAACCGAAACGCGCATGCCGGATCTGTCTCTGGAGACGGAGGATGCCCGCGCCATCGCCGCGTATCTCAACAGCCTGCTGCCGGAAGAGGAACCGGTTCCCGAGGACTGGCAGCCGTATCTCAACACGCCGGGGGACGCCGAGCGAGGCCGTGAGATGTTTTTCGATCCGGATGGCACGGTCTACTGTTCCAAGTGCCACCGGGTGGACGGCAAGGGCGGCGAGATCGGTCCCGACCTCAGCCACATCGGCAGCAGCCGCACGCCCGGCTTTCTGCTTGAATCGCTGCTCGATCCGAAAGCCGTCATCACCGCGGGATACGCCACGGTTCTCATCCTGACCAAGGAACGCAAATTCATCACCGGGATCAAGCTGCTGGAAGACGATCAGGGACTGGACATCATCGACAAGGAAGGCAACGAACTCTACATCCGCAAAGCCGACATCAAAAAATTCAAGACCCAGAAGATCTCGATGATGCCGGGCAATTTTGTGGACCTGCTCGAAGTGCAGGACGTGGCGGACCTGCTCGCCTATCTCAAATCCCTCACATTGAAAGAATTCGCAAGCGATTCCTGACAGCGTGCCTTCGTTTCAGGGCTGAGGGCTCAGCGGTGTTTCGGCGGCGGGATCGGCAGCTCGACAGGCAGTTCCGCATCCGGGTCCGAAAGCGGCGGGGCCGCGGCGGGCATCCTGGGTTCCGCCAGAGAAGGCGGCAGCGGTTCCTCCAGGATCGGTTCTTCTTCTATCGGAATTTCCCCCATCGGCGGCAGGGCGTCCGGCTCGGGCTCCGTAAAGAAGGGCTGCGGAATCGAGTGCATCTCGGAGAACGGTTCCAGCGGCTCAGGGTCGGTTTTCAGCGTTTCCTCAATGGGAGGAAGCGGCGGGGCGGACGGCGCCGGTATTGGCGCGGGCGGCACAAGCTCAGGTTCGGGTTCCGGAATGGAAAGCGCGTCGGGCAGCGGCTCGACAGGTTTAGGGCCGGCTTTCATCGTCTCTTCGATCAGCATCTCCGGCGCGAGTTCCGGCAGCGGCTCCGGTTTCGGGACCGTCCTTTTGGTGACCGACACCGGCAGCGCCACTTCTTCCAGCAGCATTTCAAACCAGCTCGAAACCGCCTTCTTGGATCCCGTTTCCGCCTGCGATCCGTCCCACACATTGAACGCCACCGGCACCGGTTGGCCGATCGGGAACTGAATGTCGTCCGAGAAGTTCGGTGTATTCAGGGTTCGGTGGATCACCAGATGGTAGCGGCCGAATTCGAACACCGCGTTGGAGGTCAGCGCCTGGCCGCTTTCCGGCTGCGGGCTCCATTGCGTGAGGCCGCGCGCGTTCATCTCGAGCGTTTTCAGCGGATACGAGGTCCATTTCCACAGGTTCACCGGGTTGTTCGCATCGCCGTTGAGAAAATACGGTTTCACCCCGCCGGGCTTGAGCTGCACGGGAAACTGCACGGCGATGGAATCGGGAAACTCCTGCGGTTCGGGGGCGGCCTCGGGGGGGTCCTCTTCACCGGCATCGGCCCGCAGCGCGAGCGGCAGGGGAGGCGGCGGCGATTCCTCCACGGCGGTGAGGGTTTTCAGGATCGGATCGACCGAGGGGTCGTCCCAGTGCAGATAGATGGCGATCGAGTCTCCGTTGTGCAGGGCTTTCACGGAAACGTCCTGCACCGTGGGGTGCGGCGCCTTGTCCGGGGCCAGAATCTGGCCGCCCAGCGGAATGTAAAACGATTCGGCGTGATTCCACAGAGGATCGATGCGCGTCGCGGGCAGCTCGCCCACAATGCGGTTCACCTGGATGCGCTGCCGCACGGCCGGTTTCCGCGGCGGAGACAGCGTTTCCACATAGTGAACCATGTCCCAGATTTTATCATCCTTGAACACCCGGTCGGAGAAACGCGGCATCGCCGTTCCCGAAAGCCCGGTGCGCAGCGTCTTGAAAAGCTGCTTGCGCGTGCTGCCCCGCCGGAACAGCCAGGGCTTGGTGAGGTTTCTCGGGTAGATCGCGTCCGTCGCGAAATCGACGATTTTTTTGGTCGAAGCGCCGTCGCTGCGGCCTTTCACGCCGTGGCAGCCGGAGCAGTTGGTCAGGTACAGCTCCTTGCCCGTGCTCAGGCTTTCCAGATTGAACGGCGGCGGCTCCGGGACGCTCACGAGCTTGTGCTTTTTACCCTTGTCGACAAAACGCTGGAATTTTTTCGACAGCGTCTTGAGGTAAGCCACCAGGCTCCAGCGGTCCGAAGCGGACAGGTGCGACCAGTCCGGCATGCTGGTGCCGGGATAGTCCCGGCTCAGCATGTCGAACAGGTCCTGGTCCGTGGGGATTTTGCCGAACGGGGTGCTGCGGATCTTGTACTGCCCCTTGTGGAATTTGCGCGGCTGCGGGCTGGAGGTCGCCGCCGCGGGGCCGTCTCCCTTTCCGGTCTCGCCGTGGCAGTAGACGCATTTATCCTGATAGAGTTCCTTTCCCCGTTCCACCGTCGGTTCGCCGCCGCCCGCCTGCGGTTTCTCGCCCGCTTTCGAAAACAGAAACAGGACCACCTGCCAGACTTCGTTTTCATTGAGCTGGTGTTCCCACGCGGGCATGGCCGAGTCCCAGGGAGAAAACTTGTCCGGCAGGCCGGGGCCGCCCTTCATGATGCGCCAGAACGTGTAGGATTCCGGCAGGGTCAGCGCCGAGGCGGAGTGGGTGAAGTCCGCGGGCTCCGGGAAAAACCGGTCGCCGAACACGCCCTTGCCGTCCATCAGGTCGCCGTGGCAAAGGTAACAGTGCTTGAAATAAACCTCGCCGCCGGCGCGGATGTTTTTTTGCAGCGACACCGGGTCGTCGCGCAGCGGGTTCGTGAGGGATTTGAGGTAGTACACCTTCCCCCCCACCGTGATCGATTCGGGCATGTCCCGGGTGGTGGGAAGGGATTTCGTCTGCGATGCGGAATCGAACCCGCTAACGAAGACGGCGATTAAAAACAGCAGGGCCGCATTCAGGCATCGCTGCCGAAAAATGAAAAAAGCTCCAGGCGGTTTCGACGTGCTCTGCGGGAGAGGAGGGATCATTTACTGCCGAAAACTTTTTCTTTGTATTGGGACGCCTCGTGCTTGATGCGGCCGGACTTGATCGTTTCATAAAGCGGCCGCTCGACTTCGTTTCCGTCGAAATCAAAGTTCACATCGATGACGGCATTTTCGGTGACCGTGACCTTTTTACTGCGGATCTTCATCAGGTAATGCCACGCGTTCACGGTGTACTCCCCGGGCGGGATGTTTTCGATCTTGAAATTGCCGTCGATCTTGGTCTTATAGTAATAAGGGTTCTGCACCCGGTAGCCCCAGGTCTGCATGAATTCGTGCATGCCGCAGATCATCTGCATGATCTTGTAGTCTTTCTGGAAGGTGACGATGCCGTCGGACACTTCCTCGGCGGGGATCGGGATGTTGAGGATGATCTTGCCGCGTTCCTTCTGATAGACCTGGCTGTTGTGCATCACGGCATCGACGTTGTTCACCTTGAACTTCTCGCCCTGGCGGATGACGTTCACGTCCGGAGTGAACTTGCAGCTTTCCGAATCGATCATGATCGGTTCCTTGTTCCAGGGCTTGCCCGCATCCACCTGCTCCAGCGTGACCACCACGTCCTTGAGGCCGCCGTCCTCGGAAATCTTGAAGTCGTCCAGCACCCGGTTCATGTTTTCATCGGTTTCCACTTCGGCGCACATGTCGATGTTGGGAAACAGGACCAGGTGGTACCACCTGGGCGGCGGCATGACGCCTTTCAGAACAGCCTTGCCCTGGATGGTTCCGCCGTTCTTCACTTCGATTTCCTGATAGGCCCCGGCCTGTGTACTGTAAAAAAAGCAGGCGAGCAGGGCGGGAACCAGCGGCAGAAAACGGGGCGTGATTTTCATGGTGCGTGTACTCCAGAAACAGGATTTTATGGAAACCCGGCGATCGACACTATTTTTTCGAAAGCTGGGGAGGCATTTTGGAAAAATCGAAATCGACTTTGGTGACGCCGTCACCCACTTTGATCTTTTTGCTGATGCTGCCCAGCACTTCGTGCCAGGCGTTGAGGGTGTACTCTCCCGGAGGCACGTCCGCAATGGAAAAGGCCCCGGTTTTGTCCGAAATGCCGGAAAAAGCATTGTCCGTCACCAGAATCCAGGCGGTCATCCAGTGGTGCAGGTCGCACTCCACCTTGATGATTTCGGGCTCTTCCATCTCCTGGGTGTAAGGCTCCTGGTCCGGGATGAACATGATGTTGATCGGGTCGTTGTCGAACGAATACGTGTGAATGTTGTGGTTGATCGGATCGGCGGATGTGATTTCCAGTTCCGATCCCTTCATCATCACCAGGACATGCGGTTCGTAACGGCACTTCTCCTGATGGAGCTTGTGCTCGCCCGGTTTCCCTTTCAATTTGCTTCCCTCGATGGTGAGAACCACGTTCTTCAAGCCGTTGTTCTCGACGAGGAGCTTTTCGTTGGGCACCTCGGGGCCGCAGGCTTTGCGGTACTTGCCGGTGCTCAGCGTTTTGGGCAGTTCCACCTTGGCCGTGTACGTGGCCGTGCCTTCGATGGTGCCGGAATAGGCCGGACCGGGCCATCCCAGAACAAGAAAGATCGGTAACAGGTATTTGTGCATGGTTGGATTCGGGAGAATTTAAGGACTCTTGTTTTAATATAATATCAAAGTTTCGCTGTCAAGGTAGAGGCAATTTCCCAACCATTTGCAAGCAGCCGGAAAACCGGGAATGGGTGTGAAAATGCGCACGAAATGACTTTTCCGGCGGCTTCGGCTGTTTTAAAATGAAAACAACGACTCCAGATAAAGAGAATCAATCACCCGATTTATTCAAAAAAACCAGACCATGACTAAATTATTGAGTTTTCTGACAGTTTTTCTTTTATGGAGCCTGCCGGTACAGGCAGGCACACCCACCGCGGGCGACGCGGCGCCCGGGTTCAGCCTGAGTCCCGTGACCGGCGGCGACGCCGTTTCCCTGGATTCGCTCAAGGGAAAAGTGGTGCTCATCGGCATGTTCCACATCTGCGTTCCCTGCATGAACCAGGCGCTCGAGTTCAACAAAGTGCGCGAGCAGGTGCCGTCCGAGGATCTGGTGATCCTGGGCATCAACACCAGCGGCGACTCCAAAAAGGCGGTGACCGAGTACCTGGACGGGTTCCCCAGGCCGGTTCAGTTCACCTATCTGCTCGACCCAGGACAATCCGTACACAAGGCCTATATTCAAAGAGATATGCCGACCGTGCTGATCATCGACAAGGACGGCAAGCTCAAGGCCCGCTCCCCCTCCGTCGGTGCGGACCAGCTGGTTCCTTATCTTAAGAAACTGCTTTAACCAGGGCCGGATAATCCGGGGACTTCATGGGAAGTCCCCGGATTATCGCCTAAACCCATTATTTGAAAGGGATAATTTCATTTTTCCTGGGTGGATTATCCGCCCTGTCACCCGCCGAGACCGCTCAATCGGCCCCTTCCAGCCGCATGGGAGGGCCGTCCCGACCCCGCAAGACGCTCCGTTCACACTGATTTTTTTACCCGTTTGGGCAAAATCCTTCATTTTTTGGCTGTTCCCGGAACCATAATGTTATATAATAATTACCATATAATACATTGAAACTATGGGCCTACGGGCAACGTGCGATTTTCCGGACGTTTTGTCGCGCGTGATCCAGTCCGGCCCGGTCGAGAGAAACCGATATTGGGGGAGTCCCTACCGTGACAGCCAGCCAGCCAAAGACGTTGCCCATTTCATCCAGAGCCGCAAATCCGATCCTGAGCGCGTGGGCGCTGGCGATCCTGTGTTTCTGGCTCGCGCCCGCGGCCAGCCACGGCGGCGAAGTGTCGTTCGCCCTGCAGATGAACTCTTTCCGCGTCAAGGCCAATGCCGAGCGGCTGAGCAGCAGGCTCAAACAAAACGGATACGAAACCTACACCGTCGAGACCGCCGAACTCTGGTACAAGGTCCGCGTCGGGCCGTATTCTACCCGGCAGGAAGCGCTGGAGGCCAAGGCCGCGCTCGAACAGAACCACAAGATGCAGTCCATTCTCGTGCGTACCCGCCATGCGGCGGTGGAGAGCGGCGCGCCGGCAAACCCGGTAACGGCAGCGAAAAAGCCGGTGGTGAAAAAGCCCGCGTTTCTCAAGAAGGCATTCGAGGGCGACGAACCTGAAGTTTTGGCGATGAATCCGGAAACCGAGACTGGGACGGCTCCCGTTTCGCAGAAGAATACGGTCGCGCAAGCGCCCGCGGCCCCTGCCGTGGATACAAAAAACCATGAACAGGCCAAAGTGGAACCGGTCCCGGCCGTTCCCATTCAGGAATCACAGACCAGCGCGGCCCCTGAGCCCGTGAAAGGCGAACCGGTTGAGATGGTGAAGCTCGAACCGCCCGCGCCGCCCCAGGCCCCGGCCGCGCAACCGCCGCAGGGCAGCGCGGAAAATTCCATCGACGTGGTCCTGACCCAGTTTCTCGACTGGCTCGAATCCTGGCAGAAAAAACAGATGGACGCCTATTTTTCCTTCTACTCCAACCAGTTCATGGGCGACGGAGTGCCCTACAAGGACTGGCAGAAAGACCGCTCCCAGTTCCTCAAGCAGAACAACGGCATCGTGGTCGAAGTCAACGACGTCATCATTCAGGAAAAAGGCGACACCATCGAGATGACGTTCATCGAAAGCTTCAAGTCGGACAGCTTCTCCGACATCCGGCAGAAGGTCCTCATCTGGAAAAAAGAAGGCGGAGAATGGAAGATCGTGCGCGAATCCTCCAAACCCGCGTGAGCTTCTCCTGATCCCCCCGCCGCCGCGCCATGCGAATTTTCTATTTTGCCCGCATCGACATCGCCTACATGGACGCCAGTTCGCGGCACGTCACTGAATTCTGCAAGCAGTTCGTTAAGCTCGGGCACGACGTCACCCTGTTCGTGCCGGACATGGGCGCGCGGCCCCAGCATGAGGGCTTCCGCACCGTGTACGTCCCCGTGGGATGGCGCCACCCGGCGGTCACTTTTTTCTCGTTTTACCTGTTCCTGTTTTTCTACTTCCTCGCTCACTATTGGAAAACGCGGCCGGACGTCGTGTACACGCGCCACCAGCCGATGGAGTGGATCGTCACCGGACTGCGCTACCTGCTCGATTTCAAATACGTCATCGAGGTCAACGGCCTCAATTTCATCGAGCAGAAGATCCACAACCAGCCCGAGTGGTGGATTAAACTCAACCGCCGCATGGAGCGCATCGTGTTCCGCATGGCCCACAAGATGGTGACCTCCTCGAAACAGTTGCAGGAAATCCTCTGCCGCGAATACCGGCTCAAGGAAGATCATTTCTGCGTCGTCTCCAACGGCGCCAACCCGGATCTGTTCCAGCCGATGGACCGGGACCGCTGCCGCGAGCGGCTTGCTCTCGATGCGGACGCGCCGCACCTCATCTTCATCGGATCGCTCAGGCGCTGGCACGGGCTCGACCAGATCGTCGGCGCCATGCCGGCTTTGATCGAACGCATACCGGGAATCCGCCTCATGATCGTGGGGGAGGGCGAGCAGCGGGAGAAGGTCGAGCAGATGGTGCGGGAAAACGGCCTCGAACGCGCCGTCACCCTTTTTGGCGGCAAACTTTTTGAAGAAGTGCCGTATTATATCAATGCGGCCGACGTCTGCCTGGGCTCGTTTTCCGACAAGCCCGGCATCTCGCCGCTCAAGATTTTCGATTACATGGCCTGCGGCAAACCCATCGTCTGCAACGCGGTGGGCGGCATGGACGCCCTGATCCAGTCCACAGAGAGCGGCAGGCTGATCCACTCGCAGAGCGCGCAGGACTGGGTGCAGCCCATCGCCGAGCTGATGGCCGATCCCGAGGAGCGCAAACGGCTTGGCGAAAACGGACGCAAGGCGGTCCTGGAAACGTACAATTGGAAGTCCATTTGCACAACCATCGCAGACACGCTCGCAGCCACCCTAAACGGAAGCTGACCGTTTCGTATTTCCTCCTTTCTTTCTTTCTTTTTTTTCTGATTCCCGCCCAGGCCTGGGCTTTCGACTGGGATTTCGAAGGCCGGGTGAAAGCCGGCAGCTCCTACATCTTCGACTCGCCGCCCTTTCACAAGGATTTCGACAGCGAGGCCGAACTGCGTCTGGGCGTGCTCGGCAACGCCTGGAGCAACGAGACCTACAGCCTTGACTACGAATTGTCCGCCGACGGCAAGCTCGCCGACGGCCCCAGCGTCCAGTCCGGGCTGCGCCGCTCCACCGACGTGGATTTTTTCCGCGCCTGGCTGCGCTTCGGCACCGACAGGGCCAAGGTGAGGGGAGGGCGGCAGAAGATCCTGTTCGGCTCCGGCGCCATCTTCCGGCCGCTGGGATTTTTCGACACGCGCGACGTCACCGGCGTGGTCCCCGAAACGCGCGGCGTGGACGGCGTGCGCGCGGATTATTTCTTCGACGACACCACGTCCATTCAGGGCTGGGCGGTGCCGGGCAAACAAGGGGAGAACGTCATCGCCGGCGCGCGCTGGGAAGGGCTCATTGCGGACATCGAAACCGGGTTCGTGGCGCAGTACCACCCCAGCACCGATCTCGACGACCTGGCCGATTTCGACAAGGAGCTGGTGCAGCTCGGCTACCACTTCAAGGGCGAGAAGAACATCGCCTACTGGAATGAAAGCCGCTTCGACGTCGAGCTCAAGCAGGGCAGCGACGCCGTGCGTTTCGCCACCGTGCTGGGCGCCGACTACACCTTCGACATCGGCGACGGCCTGCACGTGCTTCTGGAATATTTTTTCACCACGCAGGAGAAAAACTTCACGCCCACCGACCCCACTTTGAAACGCACCCTGCATCAGCTCGGACTGTTGTTCGATCAGCCCGTCGGCATCGACATCGTGTGGCAGGTGTTCCTGCTCTACGACCTGCGCGACGGCACCTTTCAGATCGCCCCGCAGATAGAGTATGCTATAACCAATGAAATTTTCCTTTATCTCGACGGCCGCTGGGGCGGCAGAGCCCAGTCCGGGGAAAAATTCGGCAGCCTGTTCAGAAAGACCGAAGTGTTCAACGGCTCCGAATCGCGGATCGGTCTGACGCTGGTCGCCTATTTCTGAAACTCCATTCGTTTCCACGTTCATGTCGCAACTGATCCTCATCGACCGGATCGTCAAGGTGTACCGCGTCGGCGCGCAGAACTTCGAGGCGCTGCACGACATCAGCTTGAGCATCGAAGCCGGCGCGTTCATGTCCTTCGTCGGCCCTTCCGGCTCCGGCAAGACCACGCTGCTCAACCTCATCGGCGGACTGGACACGCCCACCTCCGGCACGATCCGTTTTGATGACCTGACTCTCAACGACCTGTCGCGCAAGGAACTGGCGGAATACCGGCGGCAGCATCTCGGCTTCGTGTTTCAGACCTACAACCTGCTGCCGGTGTACACCGTCTATGAAAACGTGCTGTTCCCCCTGCTGCTCAACGGCGAAAAGGAAGCACAGGTGAAAGCGCGCGTGATGGAGCTGGTGGAAAAGGTCGGACTTTTGCCGCAGGCCGGGAAGAAACCGTCCGAGCTTTCCGGCGGCCAGTGCCAGCGCGTCGCCATCGCCCGCGCCCTGGTCAAGAAACCGCGTCTGGTGCTGGCGGACGAGCCCACGGCCAACCTGGACGCGGAGAATTCCTATCAGGTTCTGGAGCTGATGCGCGCCCTCAACCAGGAACTCGGAGCCGCGTTCATCTTTTCCACCCACGACGAGAAGGTCACCAAATACGTCAGCCGCGAAGTCGGCCTGGAAGACGGCAGGGTGCGCTGGGACAAGCGGCGCAATGGCGACGGAGTGCTCGAATGATCCTGAAGATCGCCTGGAAAAATTTCTGCGGCCAGGGCGTGCGCTCCATCCTCAACGTGCTGGTGACCGCCATCGCCATGGTGACCGTGGTGTTCAACGTGTCCATGTACAACGGCTTTCAGGCCCAGGCGACGCGCAACATGGTGCGCGTGGACGTGGCCGGCGGCCACTACCGCGTGCCCGGATTCGATCTGCTGACGCCGACCGAATGGGAGGACCACACGCTGCCGGTTCCCGAGCCGCTGAAACGGCTGCCGCCGGACCAGAAGGCGGAAGTGCTGATCCTGCAGGGGCAGATCTTTCCCAACCGCAGGCTGTATCCCGTGCAGTTGCGCGGCATCGAGAAAGGGCAGAAGCTTCTGGAAGTGCCGCTTTCGGGGCTGGAATCCTGGCCGGATGAAATTGGCGACCGCATTCCCGTGGTGCTCGGAACCGCCATGGCGAGAAAGGCGCACCTCAAGAAAGACGACACCGTCGTGCTCAAATGGCGCGACAAGAACGGCGTCGTCGATGCGCGCGACGCGCTGATCGTCGATGTGGCGCGCATCATCAACGCCCGCGTGGACGAGGGCGTGATCTGGCTGAGGCTCGATCACCTGCGGCAGATGACCCAGCGTTTCGACGAAGTGACCTGGGTCGCCGTGGACGGGCAAAAAGAAGATTTCGCCGGTTTCGAGTACCTCAGCGTCGAGGATCTGATGTTCGACCTGCTCTACCTCCTGGAGCAGGACAAGAAATACGCCCGCATCACCTGGGCCATCCTCATTTTTCTGGCGGGCATCAGCGTGTTCAATTCGCAGATCTCCAACGTCTTCAAGCGGCAGAAAGAGATCGGCACCTTCATGGCGCTCGGCATGACGCCGGGCCAGGTCGTGCGGCTGTTCACCCTGGAGGGCAGCCTGTCCGCGTTCGTGTCCGTGCTGGCCGCCGCCGTTCTGGGCACGCTGTTCCTCGGCTGGTTCCAGACCGTCGGGCTGGACGTGTCGCACCTGGCCGAATCCAGCATCCCCGTGCGCGAGCGGGTGTACCTCGACATCGTGCCCTGGCAGGTGATCATGACGGCGGTGATCATCGTCGCCATCATGGTGGTGATCTCCTGGCTGCCCGTACGCAAGATTTCCCGGCTCGACCCGACGCTGGCGCTGCGCGGAAGGGGGATCACGTGATCCGCTGGATTCTCACCGGCATCCTGCGCGACAAGACCCGCTCCGTGTTCCCGTTTTCCGTGGTCACCGTCGGCGTCACGCTCGTCGTGTTCTTTCTCGGCTTCATCGACGGCAATTTCGCGGACATGCTGGACATGACCGCCAACCTCGACACCGGCCACCTGCGTTTCGTCAACAAGCCGTTTTATGAAGAGGAGTTTTTAAACCCGATGGACCGCGCCCTGGCCGGGCAGAAGCAGACCGGCGCCTGGCTGAAGGAGAACAGCGATCCCAGAATCCAGTGGTCGCCGCGCATCCGCTGGGGCGCCATCATGGACATCCCCGACGAGAAGGGGGAAACCCGCAGCCAGACGCCCGTCACCGGCATGGCGCTGGACCTGCTGTCGCCCGAATCACCGGAAAAAGAACGGTTGGATCTGCAAAATGTGCTGCTGGAGGGAAGGCTGCCGAAAAATCCCAGGGAAATGCTGGTCGGCTACGAGCTTGCCAGGGACCTGGAAGTCCGGCCGGGCGATCAGGCCACGCTGCTCGGCCAGAGCTTCGACGGCGGCCTTGCCGCGGACAATTACACCGTCGTCGGCACCATCAAGTTCGGTGTGTTCGCGATGGACAAGAAAATGGCGCTGATCGATCTCGCCGACGCGCAGGAGTCCTTTTACATGGAGGACATGGTCACCGACTGGCTCGGCTACCTGCCCGGCAGCGTGCGCTACAAAGACTATGCCCGGCTGAAGCAGGACATCGAGGCGCGCATGCCGCCGCTGCTCGCCGACCCGCCAAAGGACTGGGCGAACGACGACGAGCCCATCGTTCTGTCTGTATTGGATCAGCGCAATCTGCAGAGCCTCGCCAACGTGTTCGAGGTGATCAAAAAAATTCTGGTGGGCATTTTCATCCTGCTCATGGCGCTCGTTCTGTGGAACGCCGGCGTGCTCAACGTCATCCACCGTTACGGCGAACTGGGGCTGTGGCTGGCGATGGGGCAGACCCACTGGAAGCTGGTGGCGATGCTGGGACTCGAAGCGCTGATGATCGGCATTCTCGGTTCCATCGCCGGCTGCATTCTCGGCGGTGGCATCGTGTACTACCTGCAGGAAGTGGGTATCGACATGGGCGATGCCTTTGCCCAGACGGGCCTGATGCTGAGCGACGTGGCGCGCGGCCGCATGAGCGTCGAGGCGTTCGTCCTCGGCGTGATCCCCGGATTGTCGGCCAGCGTGCTGGGCAGTTTTTTCGCCACCATCGGATTGTTCAAACGCTCGGAAGCCGGGCTGTTCCGGGAACTGGAGGCCGGATGACATGACGAATTCAATCAGACAGTGTGTTCTCGGATTGCTGGCGCTTGCGGCCGCGATGCTTTTTGGGTCCGTTCCCCTCAACGCGGAGGAAAGCGAAGCCCAGCGGCTGCTCAAACGCATCGACGACAACCTGTGGGCGAACACCAAGCACATCGAGGGCAAGCTCATCATCGACAACGGCCGCAAGGAGCGGGTGCTCACCTGGGAGGCCTGGATGCAGGGCGTCGAGCGTTCCTTCACCGACTACAAGTCGCCGCCGCGCGAGAAGGGCACCAAGATGCTCAAGATCGAGGACAAGCTGTGGATGTACACGCCGCGCACCGACCGCAAAATCCTCATCGCCGGCCACATGCTGCGCCAGTCGATGATGGGCAGCGACCTCTCCTACGAGGACATGATGGAGGACAAAAAGCTCAGCACCGCCTACGAAGCGAAGCTGGAAGGCGACCGCAACGCGCCGGACTGCTGCGTTTTGTTTCTGACCGCGCACGACAAGACCACCACCTACCAGACCCGCAGGCTCTGGGTCGACCCGGTGAAAGAGATCGTGAACAGCGAAGAGATGTACGCCAAGGGTGGGAAGTTGCTCAAGAAGGTGGAGTTTCTCGACTACCGGCCGCTCGGGGAGCGGCTGTTTCCCCGGCGCATGGTCTTCCGCGACATGCTCAAGGAAAACACCAAAACCACCTACGTGTTCGACGAGATCGAGTTCGACGTGGACATCCCCCGCAAATACTTTTCGCAGAGCATCCTCAAACGCTGAAAACACGCACTGCCCGGCTGGCAGATGGAGCCCGGATCACCCCCCCTACGAAAATTATTTTCCCTGCGCATTGATATGTGCCGATACCGCAAACCACACTGCCTGGAATTGAAAGCAGCCTGCCTCAGATAAAAATAGTTTTTAATTTCCACCGGATAAAGTGGATTGTCTCATTTATCTTGAGAATTTCCTGCCGTTAAGAAGAAGTGACAACTGAATTTCCCCCCAGATTGTCTGTATCTCTGAATTCTTTTGAACACCCGGACACTGTGAAGTCTGCACCGCCTGAATTCCACGGAATTGCAAATTTAAAGCGAGGAGAGAATTCAAATGAAACCGTCTGGAAATCTGAAAGCAGTTCAGCTTGCGGCAGCCGCTGTTTTTGTATTTACAGTTTGGGGAACCACCGGCGCATGGGCTGTCGTCCAGTACGATCAGGACGTCACTCCGGATATCATCTTTGGTAGCGGGAACCTGAACGGAAGTTTCACAACCGACCGCCGGAATGGCATCGAAATCGGGCTGCGCGGCAAGCTCAGGTTCAATGCTTTAAACCTGCCGGAAAACACCTTCAACAGCAACAGCAACGGAACCTACAATTTCAACCCCGGAAATGTCACGGGATTCGGCTTCGACATGCCACCCAACAACACGCCGGAATGGAGTTTCGAATGGTCCGTGAACACGGATTTCGACGGATCCTCCGGCATGAAACTCATCGATTTCACCTACGAGATGGGACTGGATTTCGATCCCGGTCCAGGGACAAACTTCCTCATATTCGACAACATCACACCCAGTCCGCCCGAGGTTCCTTTTTACGATCACGCCATTGGAGACAACACCACCGCAAACGGTGCCGGGACATCCGCCGGGGACGCGGCGGGCTATTTGACCCTGCTGGAAAACAACAACGTCGCCCAGAATTCATGGAACTATGAATTTTTCGATAATGGTTCTCCTTTCAGCGGGTTCGATCCTACGGTGGACGGCAACTACATCATTTATCTGCTGGCGAGGAATCTGGATGGAGACATCGTCGCGAGGGTTGAAATTCAGATCCTGGTCGGAGATGCCGAACCCGTGGGACCGCCAATCGACCATTTCCAGTGCTATGACGTGAACAATGCCACAAAACTGGATCCCCGCCCTGTGGTGAGTCTGGAAGATCAGTTCGGCGACAGTGAGAATGTGAGGGTAAACTGGAGGGCGGAATCCTATTGCGTTCCCGTGGACAAGAACGGGGAAGGCATCATCAATGCGGACAACGCATTGACCTGCTACCGTGTGTACTCCAGTAGAAACAAGAGGCTGGAAGTGACGATCGACAACCAGTTTGGCGAGCAGACATTCAAGCTCAGAAGGCCCGAGCAGCTCTGCGTTCCATCAAGACAATTGAGCGTGAATGAAGACCACCCGCGCCATCCTCGCCGCGGATATGGCAGAGATAGGGACTGAAGGCAGGGAGCAACGGAGGCCCGGCACGGTATGACCCGCTGACGCACAGGGAAAGGGGAACGCGTTTCTCCCCTTTCCCTTGCAAACCTTTCGCTAATTTGCGGGATTCAGGAATCGTTGGATGGCCGGGAAATGATATTGCGGGTTCCGTGCGAAGCAGTCCGCCCAATCCTTCTCTTTAAAATCCTGCCACGGTCTGCCCGACCCATTCCAGCGCGTCTTCCAGATTCGGCACGACCTTGGCGCGCGAGGCGTAGCGGTCCCATTCCCCTTCCGGGCTGACCGCTGTGAGGGGTTTCCCGTAATCGAGCGCCAGTTCGATCTCCGTGCGCGTGCCCTCGGTGCCCGGCAGTGCCACGAGGCAGTCCGCCGTCAGCACGATGATGTGGTTGCGGCTGGCCGTGTCCTTGCCGAGCGAGCCCGAAAGCGGCAGGTGGGTGCGGATGGGCAGGTCGATGTGATCGTTCGGGTAGCCGTGCGGCGTCTGATAGCCCGCGCGGGCGTCGCCGTGGTCGCAGAAATTCTGCGCCGGCAGGATGCCGATCGAAAGGCCCCTGCGGTCCTCGACCTGGCGAAACGCGAACGCCGTCGCCGCCATCACGCCCTGTCCGCCGCCGTTGACCAGGTCGAACCCGTTCATCGCGATCCAGCGGCCGAGCGGCTCGCTGAGATGCGTGAGCGGGTCCTTGCCCGAACCGATCACGCCGATGCGGATTCTTGCCTCAGCCATCGAACCATCCTTTCCCATTCGTACAAGCGTTTCAGAACGTGCTTCATCGTGCCCTGCGGTTTGATTTTTTTTATAGGGAAGGGCGTGTGCCGCTTCACTCCCGCAGGCGTTTTAAAAGGTGTTTTCCCAAGCCCGGTGTATTGAACTTCACATTAACGTGAGGGCAAGCCAATTCACTCCCGCAAACGTTCCAGCACTTTGTTCATGTCGTCCATCACCGCGCGCCGGTTTTCCACCGTGTAAAACCGCAGCAGGTAGGCCGGATGAAACGTCAGCATCAGCGGGATGCCTTCGTACTCATGCCAGGTGCCCCGTTCCTTGGTGATGGCCACCGCGCGCCCTAAAAGCGTCGTCGCCGCCGGTTTGCCGAGAGCCACGATGGCTTTCGGCCGGATCGCCTGGAGCTGCTTGATCAGAAACGGCTTGCAGGCCTCCACCTCGTCGCGTTCCGGGTCGCGGTTGCCCGGGGGACGGCATTTGACGATGTTGCAGATGTAGGTGTCCCGCTCGCGGTTGAGCTGCATGCCCTTCTCGATGATCTCCGTCAGCTTCTTGCCCGCCCGGCCGACGAACGGCAGTCCCTGCGCGTCCTCGTCCGCTCCCGGCCCTTCGCCGACGAACACCAGCGACGCCTCCGGGTTGCCGGAGCCGAACACGATCTTGTTGCGCCCTTCGCACAGCTTGCAGCGCGTGCAGTCGCCCAGCTCGGCGCGGATATCGGACAGGAGGTCGGTTTTGCTTTTCATCATTTGAGGTGGTGTCATGGCATCGGGTTGGGGGGGGACAGGTTTCGAACGCGGCGCCGGCGGTGACAGGGAAAGGGCCCTTTCGTACGGGACTTCGGTGTACCCGCATTCTTTCAGGAAAAGCAGATAGTTTTTCAGTTCCCGCAGCAGTTGCGGGCGGGTCTCCGGCTTCGACATAAGCGGAAGAATAACAAAAGGGTGAATTCAGAACAACCGTTTCCGCTGTGGGGCGGCACGGTTCCGACCGGTAAAATTTTCTTTTCAATGCGTTCCGTGCAAAGAAAAAACAGCGCCGGTTCCGGCACAAAAGCGCCGGCAAAGGCACCCGGAAACGCTTGACACCCCAAAACGCCGCAACTATAATCTGGATAAAGTCCATCCAACTGGATTTACAGTCTTTATTTTCCAGGCGTTGCCGGACGCCGGGAGATGAAAAAGGGACGGCGGCGGGTTTCCTTTGGGCAGCCCTCTGCACCACCGAACGATGCGAACCCTGTTGATTTTGACATCCCTGTTTTTAGGCGGCCTGCTTTTTACGGCAGCGCCTGTTTGGGCATCTCCGCACCACCATCACGGTGCGGTGGAACAAGCCGCGGTGTCGCCGTTCGACACGCCCGCAAAAGCGGATTCTGAAAGCCGCTCGATCCACTGTGCTTTAAAAGGACACCGGACCAACCACTGCCCGCACACGGCGGATTCCCCCAATAAGAAACAAGCTCAGATAGGCAAACCCTGCGGGTCGGACCCCGCGTCCCCGGTTGCCACAGGTTTCCCAGCGGGCAAGGACCTGTCCGCCTCCCAGGACACCCAGGCCGCCCCTGGTTTTCCGCTTTCCGGCCGCATCGTGATTGCCTCCCGGATGTTGCCGGAACCGCATTACGATCCCAGCGATCCTCCTCCCCGATCCCTCTGATTCAACTTCCTATTGTTCCAGCGAGTCATCCAGGCCCGTGCTTGCGGGTTTGAGTGAACTCGAATTTCGCGCAGATCCTTTTTAGGATCAGCGTGAGCACTTCTTTCGCCCCTTTGCACCACACCTCTCAGGAAAGAGAGGTGCGCACACATTTCGAGGAAGGAATCATGGCACACAAGAAATCATTTTCCGTATTCTTGAGCGGGCTGTTCGTGTTGCTGTTCGCTCCATTGGCCCAGGCTTACGTCGGGCTGTGCTGCGCCCACTGCGGCGGCAACATGCCGATGAACATCCCCGGCGGCGGAATTCCGGAAACGCACGAATTCCGCTTCAAGCTCAGCCAGATGTTCATGCAGATGGGTCCGCTGCGCGACGGCACCGACGATCTGCTCAACGCCGATCTGCTCGGTCCGCCCAACGGCACCACCTTCGCCGTCGCGCCCGAGCGCATGCGCACCTACATGACGATGGGTTCGGTCGCGTACTCGTTCACCGACAATTTCGCCGGCATGATGATGCTGAGCTACATCCGCAACGAGATGGACATGGAGTTCAACCAGCCCCTGCAGGCGTCCACCGGGCAGAAGGGCTTCACCATGTTCTCCGACGGCATCAGCGACCTCACCCTGCTGGGCAAATACCGGCTGTACGCCAACGACGACCTGGCTCCCACGAACCAGTTGTCCATGCTGTTCGGCCTATCCCTGCCCACCGGCTCGATCGACAAGAAGTTCAGCCGCAACCCGGTCCCCGGCCAGAACGGCACGATCCTGCCGTTTCGCATGCAGACCGGCAGCGGCACCGTCGATCCGATCATCGGACTGACCTATCAGGGTTCCAAGGACCCCTGGTGGTACGGCATGAACCTGAAACTGGAAGCCCACCTGTACGACAACGACCAGGGCTACCACCGCGGCCAGGAGTTTCAGTATGACTTTTACGTCATGCGGCAGATCCACCCCAAGGTGGTGCTGCTCGCCGAGCTGCAGGGCTGGGCCGAAGGCCAGTACAGCGACGAGCCGTTCAACCAGCGCGTGAACGGCGAGGGCCACGCCGGATTCAACCCCAACAACGGTTTTCTGAGCCCGCTGTTCGATCCGCAGAATTACGGCGGCCACCGCATCGGCGTGACCTTCGGTTTCCAGTTCCAGCCGATACCGCTGCACATCATGGAACTGGTGGCCACGCTGCCGATTCACAACGACCTGGCCGGTCCTCAGTTGAGGGACGACTGGATGATCCAGTTCACCTACTACATCGAGGTGCCGACCAAGAAGAGCCGCCGCTACACCGGGTTCAAACCGCCTGAACAACTGGGCTTTTGATCGAGGTGAAAAAATGCGAACATTCGGCTCGATTTTCTGCGTTATGCTGATGGTATGCCTCACAGGTTGCGCGGGCCTTCCGGAGGAAGGCACCGCCGATCAGGCGGTGTACATGAAGCAGTGCACCCAGTGCCATTCCTGGCCGCACCCGGGACGGCACAGCAAGGAAGAATGGGACGGCATCCTGGTCTGGATGGAAAGCATCATGCAGGAGAAGGACATCGCCTTTTCTTCCGAAGACAAATCAACCATCCGGGCGTACCTGCATCGCAACGCCCGATAGGAGGTTTAAATATGAAAAACCGTTTTCGATTGTCCGGTTTCTGGCTGGCGGCACTGTGCGTGATCGGGTTCACCGCCGTTTCCGTGTGGGCGGCGCAGGACACCTTCGAGAACATGGGCATCGTGAAACCCCGGGTGGAGCGAAACGCACCCGGGTTTTCCCTGCAGGACATCCACGGCAACACCGTGGATCTGCGGGATTTTCGCGGCAAGCCCATCCTGCTGAACTTCTGGGCCACCTGGTGCGAGGCCTGCAAGGAGGAACTGCCTTCCATGCAGCGGTTGTACGAAACCATGAAGGATCAGGGCGTCGAAGTGGTGGCCATCTCCATCGACCGCAGCAACTTCGACCGCATCCGCAAGTACGTGGATCAATACAACCTGACCTTTCCCATCCTGCTCGACCCGGACCAGAAGGTGCGGAAGAACTATTACATCATGGGGCTGCCCACCACCTACCTGATCGACGGCGAGGGCAAGCTGAAGGGCTTCGCTTCCGGCGCAAGGGTCTGGGACAGCCCGGATTCCATTCAGGTGATGCAGTCCCTGAAACAATGAGGATGAAACGTCATGCGGGTGCATCGTAAATCACGGCCGGTCCTGCTGGCTCTCGCGGGGCTGCTGCTGCACGCCAGCGTCTATGCCGCCGTCGAGGTCAAAAGCCCGGAAGAGCTGATTGCCACCCTGGATGGGCGGTATTACTACCCCCAGCGGCAGGGCCTGAACAAGCTGACGGTGCGCGTGGACTGGGAGCAGCTCGACACCGTGACCGGAAACGGGCGCTACCTGAAAAACCCTTCCGCGCGATTCACCTACGAACGCATCGATGACGGTGTCCTGCGCCGGATGGAGCTCGACGGCGATTCCGAAATGTCCTTTCAACGGCGGCGCGAAGTGATGAACATGCTCGAGCACTACAAGGAGCTGATCGTGCCCAGGACCCTCGGTGAAAAGGTTTCCGAGTTTGAGGGAAACCTGAAAAAAGTACGCGGCGGCAACATGCTCATGGTGTTCCGCGCGCCTTCCCCCGGTGACGCGGTGCAGAAATACGAAATGCTGGTGGATCTTGAGCAGCTTTCCATTCCCAAACTGCGCATCACCCAGAGAAACGCCCCCGGCGAAGTCAAAAGCCGCCTGAGCTACACCGACCGCGAAGGCAAATGGCTGCTCGCCGAAAGCCGCGCGCAGTTCACGATGGGCGAGCTGGAATACACGGAAATCAGCGAGTTCACCTACCAGCAGGTGGGCGACTTCTGGCTGGTGCGCAAGCTGGTGCAGACCGTCAAGCAGGATGAACGGACCCTGCAATCCTTCATCTTCCGGTTTGTCGATTACCGGATCAACTGACTCCCGTTTTCCTGGAGGTGAGAGATGCGTGCCTTCCTCATTACCCTGATCGCCGGTTTTGCCCTCACCGGCTGCGCCACGTCCGCGCATTACGACGCCATGCTGAAAAACTGGCACGGTCAATCCATTGAGGCGTTCCTCAAGCAGAACGGTCCGCCGCTGAAAAAAGACACCATCGCCAACGGCAACACCGTCTACGTGTATTTTCGCCGCAATCCCGACCTGGCCCTGCTCAAATGCACCACCTGGGTGGAGGTCGACGCCGCATCCCGGACCATCGTCGGCACCCGCTGGGAGGGCGGCAACTGCGCGGCCTACGCTCAGTGACGCCGTAAGAGAATCCCACGCCGACGCGGCCGGTCCCGGCCGCGAAATGCCTGCCGAAATCCATAAAAAAATGCTACCATTGGGCCAACTCCCAAAACGGCCGGAAGCCCCGCGCGCACACGCGTTACGCAAATAGTGGTAAAAAAATCAGTCACTTGGGGCAATAATTCCGATTGAGTCCGCGGCCGTTTTGGGTTTATAATCATAACACTCAATTTTTGAGTAACTTAGGAGGGAACGCATGTCCGGTCTGAAAAGCGCCTGGGAACTCAGCATGGAAAAATCCAACGAGCTGGTTCCGGAACTCAAGAAAAACAAAAAGCTTTCAGATGCTCAGAAAAAAGAGATCCAGGAGATCCGCAACGAGTTCAAAGCCAAGATCGCGGACCGGGAAGTCACTCTCCAGGACAAGCTGAACAAGTTGTCGGACCGCACCCCGCCGGAAGAACTGGAAATCGTGGCAGAAGAACTCAAAAAGCAATTTTTTGAGGAAAAGCAGGCTCTGGAAGCCGAACGCGAAGAAAAGATCGAAGCCGTCCGGGCCCGCGATAAATAGACAGCCGACGCGAACCCGCACGATCACGGGCGCGCGGGCATCCTGCAATCCGTTTGCGGATTGCCGGGGTCCCGTTCGGCCTGAAGGCGGCACGTGGTTTGAATAAAGACACACCGCATTATTAGCAAAGGTCCTCTCGTACATTCATGAAACACGCAGTCAAACAGATGGTCCGCGACGCCTGGGCCAAGGCCCGTGACGTGGGCGAACTCTCAGGCTCAGACGAGCCGCAGATCGTGGTGGAAAAACCCAAGGACCCGAAACTGGGTGATTTTTCCACCAACCTCGCCATGGTGCTCGCCAAGCCCGAGCGCAAAAACCCGCGCGCCATCGCCGAGGTGCTGAGCCGCTACCTGAAAAACGGCGGCGGCCAGGTCGAGCGCGTGGAGACCGCCGGACCGGGCTTCATCAACCTCACCATGTCGCGCGCGTTTTTCCTCAAGCGCCTGCTTCAGGTGGAAGCGATGGACGCGGACTTCGGCCGCTCGGACATCGGCCTCGGCAAAAAAGTGCTGATCGAATACGTCAGCGCCAACCCCACCGGCCCCCTGCACGTGGGCCACGGCCGCGGCGCCGCGGTGGGCAACGCACTGAGCAAGATCCTCAAAAAAGCCGGCTACGGCATCCACACCGAGTACTACATCAACGACGTCGGCAACCAGATGAACATCCTGGGCCGCTCCACCTGGCTGCGCTACCGGGAACTTCTGGGCGAGCCCATCGAGTTTCCGGACGACCACTACAAGGGCGACTACATCAAGGACATCGCGCAGGCCGTCATCGAAGAAAAGGGCAAGGAATTTCTCGGCCAGGACGAGGAAACCGTGCTGCCGTTTTTCCGCAAGTACGCCGCCGACTGGGTGCTCGCCGGAATCAAGCAGGATCTTAAGGAATTCCGTGTCGAGTTCGACCGCTGGTTCAGCGAGCAGACCCTGTACGACGACGATTCCGTGGACCGCGCGCTCGACTGGCTGCGCGGCAAAGGCTACGTCTACGACAAGGACGGCGCCGTGTGGCTCAAATCCTCCGCCTTCAAGGACGACAAGGACCGCGTCATCGTCAAGCAGAACGGCGAGCGCACCTACTTCTGCTCGGACATCGCCTACCACCAGAACAAGATCGAACGCGGCTTCGGCCAGCTCATCGACCTGTTCGGCGCCGACCACCACGGCTACGTGCCGCGCATGCAGGCGGTGATGCAGGCGCTGGGCTACGACCGCAAGGTGTTCCACGCCATTCTGGTGCAGTTCGTCACGCTCAAGCGCGGCGATGAAAAAGTGTCCATGTCCACCCGTTCCGGCGAATTCGTCACCCTGAAAGAAGTGGTCGATGAGGTCGGCGTCGACGCGGCGCGCTTCATCTTTCTCATGCGCAGTTCGGACACGCATCTCGATTTCGACCTCGAACTGGCCAAGCAGGAGACGCCGGAAAACCCGGTGTTCTACATCCAGTACGCGCACGCCCGCATCTGCAATATCTTCGTCACCGCGCAAAGCCAGGGTGTGCCGGAGAAGAAGGGAAGCGAGGTGGACCTGTCGCTGCTGGTCGAGGACGAGGAGTGGCAGCTCATCAAGAACATCCTTGCGTTCACCGAGGTCGTGGAAAAGAGCGCCGAAAGCCTTGAAGTGCATCGCATCGCCCACTACCTGCACGATCTGGTGGCGGGGTTTCACAGCTATTACAACAAGCACCGCGTCGTCACCGAGGACATTCCCCGGACCCAGGCGCGGCTGTTTCTGATGCGCAGTCTGCGCATCACCATACGCAACGGCCTCGCCCTCATGGGCATCGACGCGCCGGAGAAAATGTAACCAGGCAGCGGAACAGCGGGTTTCACACGGAGGAGGGGGTTTGGTTCGATTTCAGAAAAAACAGGAGCGCAAAGGCAGAAAGGCCGCCGTGCTCACGGTGCTGGTGCTGGCGGGAGCCGGAATCTATTTCGTCGCAAGCGGCGGCGCGGGCCGCATGATCGAGCGGATCCACCCGCAGATCCACAAAAAGATGATCTCGGTGAAGCCCAAGATCCTGCGCACCGCCCACAAGCCCGAGCGCAATCCCTTCTCCGAGGACGAGTTCACCTTCTTTCAGGTGCTGAACGATCCCGACATGGACCGGATCGTCGGCCTGAACGGCGAAGTGGGTCCCAAGCACATCGTCGCGCCACAGCGTCCCGAAAAGCGCAGACTGCAAAGAGTGAAACGGACCCCCCGGCGGCAGCCGCAGAAACCCGTGCGCGCGGCCGCGCCGGTTGTCGTGAAAAAAGCCCCCGCACCGGCGCCCAAACCGGCTGAGGAAACCGTCCGCGTCGCACAGGCCAAACCGGCCAAAGTTGAAACACCTGCTGCGCCCACGGAAAAGAAGATCCACGTTGCGCAAGCCCAACCGGTCCAGGCAGAAACACCCGCGCCGCCGGTGACCATCCTCCCCGAGGTCCTGGAAAAATTCACCGTGCAGGTGAGTTCGTTCAAGGAATCGAGCTACGCCCAGGCCCTCAAAGAAAAGCTGATGAAAAAAGGCTATCCCGCCTTCACGCAACAATCCGAGCTGAGCGGCGGCAGCGGCATCCGCCACCGCGTCTACATCGGCCGCTACCAGACACGCAAAAGCGCCGCCCGCGCCGCCTCGAAGATCCGCCAGGCGGAAAAACTCGGCACCCTCATCGTCCAGCATGGGGGGTGAGGGCACACGTCTTGATCAATTCGGATTGTCCGCGTTCTCTCATTTAAAATAGCATTGAAATTAATAGGCTTATTGCTCTTACGACTGGATATGCTAGAATATGATAGCATCTTATTTCTGTCTAGGAGACGTTCCCGATGCCCAAACCGTCCTCAAGAATCTCCTTTGTGGCTCCAAAAGGCAAACGCGAAAAGCTGGATAGCATCGCCGAAGCCTTCGGCACCAATCTGAGTACCGTCATCAACGACGCGCTCGATAATTACATCGAGCTGCACGAGTGGCAATTGGCGCATATCCAGAAAGGCGTGAACGCTGCCCGAAAAGGCGAATTCGCTTCCGACGCTGACGTGAAACGTTTTTTTGATGAGCACAGAAAACCCGCATGATCCTGCGCTGGACGCACCACGCGCTCCAGGACCTGCGCCATCTGCACGCCTACATCGCCGGGGACGATCCCGCCGCCGCGTCCCGCATGGTATCCCACATTGAGGAAGCCGCGCTCAAGCTCAAACAGCAACCCCACATGGGCAAGCCTGGCCGCGTAACCGGAACGCGCGAGCTGGTTCTTGCCGGATCGCCCTACATTGTGGTGTATCTCATTGCAGGAGAAGAAATCCACATCGTCGCCGTGATCCACACCGCGCGCCGCTGGCCCGATTCGGATTCTTAGAAGGGAAGGGGGCATGCGGCCGCAACGTTTCCGGCTGTCATTCCATTCTGAAGAACTCAATCCAAAAAGATTTTTCCCGATCAATATTTTAGAAACAGCGGGGCTCACTGAAATCGGATTTGAGTTCGTGTTCTCCATGCACAATCCATGCATCCTCCATGCATGGAGGTGAAGTTCGTTTTCATCCATGCATGAAAAAAATGGTTCTATAAGTTTATGTGTTTCGTAAAGAAACAACGTGTAGTTCAATCAATCAAAGCAGTTCTGACCTCATCGACGTTTTTTTCCTTCCTGCCCCCACTTGGTACGGTACTTGAAATCCATCTGTTTGGAAAAGCACGAATTCCAATTTTGTAAAATACAAACCAACCAAACGGGGACAAAAAAATGGAGGCAAATAGAGACCGTTCCATAAAAATCATGGGTACTGGAAAATACCTTCCGGGTAAAACCATTTATTCCGAGGATTTGGATCGCGAAAAGGGGCGCAAACCCGGATTTACCGAGAAACGCTATGGAATCTCAAAACGCCATTATGTCGATAAGGAATGCGCTTCGGACATGGCGGTTCGAGCGATCCACAATGCCCTGGGTCAAAGCGGTTTGACTTTGGATGACGTGGATTGCCTCATTGCCGCCTCAGGGACGATGGAGCAGGCCATTCCCTATAATGCGGCCAATGTCCACGCCAAACTGAAACCGCAGCGGCCGATCGAGGCGTTTGACGTCAACATGACCTGCATGAGTTTCCTGAAGGCCCTGGATTTGGCCTCCTTTTACATCAAAGCGTCTCATTACCGGAACATTGTGATTTGTTCCAGCGAAGTGGCTTCGATCGGCATCGATTTCAACTGTCCCGACACCAGTCCCATTTTTGCCGACGGTGCGGCCGCAGTGATTGTGGGACCGGCGTCGGAAGGGGAACGGGCCGGCGTGATCGCATCCCGTTTTGAAACCCACAGCGAAGGGGCGGACCTTTGTCGAATCCTCGGTGCGGGAACCAAATTCCATCCGAGAAAAGTCAGAGGCGATTATGAAAGATATTGTTTATTTGAAATGAATGGTAAGGAGCTGTACCGGTTCGCCATCGAAATCCTGCCCGGTTTCATCCAGCGGCTCCTGAACGGGACCGGCTTGACCATGCAGGACATCGACTGGGTGGTGCCCCATCAGCCCAGCCACCAGGGATTGAAATACATCCGCAAGAAAATCGGTGCGCTTCCTGAGCAGTTCATCAATATTTTCAGTGAACATGGAAATCAGGTCGCCGTTTCCCTGCCCACGGCCTTTCATGAACTTCGGGAACGCTATCCCGTCAAACCGGGCGATAAAGTGCTTCTGCTCGGGGTTTCAGCCGGTGTGAGCTGGGGAGGGATGCTCCTGACCGTTTAGGCAAGGATTGGTTATAGAAAGAGAAAGCGTTGCGGCCGCGCGGCACAGTCCGCTAGTCTTTGCCGAACAGTTTTTTTCAGAACGATTTTTTTTGCGGCGGGTCCGCTTCGCCGGAGGGGATTCGTCTTCGTGGTGGAACTCGATGGGGCTTGTGTACACTTCGCCGTCGTCGCCCTGAACCTTCTCACTCCCCGTTGTACACCTGCAGCACTTCCACCGGGTCGTCGATGCGCGGGCCGCCGTAGAATTTTTCCTTGCTGTCGAACCAGGTGTTGAAGCGGTAGCCCTTGAGGTCGTCGTGGTAGAGCTTGCGGCGCTCGTCCTCGCGGTTGAACGTGAAATCCAGCGTCGCCTCACCGCCCGCCGTCACCTTGACGGTGCCTGTCTGCACCGGGATGAAGGGATGCCACGCCACCACGTCGTAGGTTCCCGGCGGCACGTCGGTCAGTGTGAAGTTGCCTTCCGCATCGGAAATGGCGAAGTAGGGGTTGTCCACCAGAAAGCCGCGCGTCTGTAAAAATGGATGCAGGTTGCACTTGATGAGAAACTCGTCCGAATCTTTCTCGATGAAGGCGTTGCGCACATGGCTGGTTTCCTTGTCCACCGGCTTGTTGCTTTTCTGCCGGATGTAACCTTCTTTGGTTTTCTCGTAGGTGGCGATCTCGTGGCGGATCGGGTCGGTGTTTTCGATCATCACGTTCTGCCCGTTGCGGATGCCGATCACGTACGGGTCCGCGTGGCAGCGGGATATGTGGATGGACGGCATCTTCGAGGGAAACGGCTTGCCCCTGGCCACGCCCTGGATGGCGATCACCGTGTCCTTGAGCCCGCCGCTTTCCGACACCGTGAAGTCGAACAGCAGCCGGTGGCCCATGCCGTCGGACATGCGCGTGCAGAATTCGATGTTCGGCGCGTGCACCAGATGAAAGTAGCGCGGCCGCGGCTGACCGCCCTGCATCGTCACGCGTCCCGTCACCGTGCCGCCGTCGTTCACGCTGACCACCTTGTACTGCGGCGGAATTTTCTCGAACAGCTTGCGCGCCAGCTTTTCGTTGCGCGGGTACAGCACGTCCACCTGACTGCGCGCCGCGTCGAACCTCTCCTGCAAAAGGTAGATCACGCCCAGGTCGTAGTCCGCCTTGACCATGCGCGGGTTGAGCTTGAGCGCCTTCTGCATCTCCGCTTCCGCTTCTTCCAGCAGATCGACTTTCGCAAACGAGATGCCCCGGTTGTAGCGCAGGTGCGGGTCGTCGTAGCCCTTCTGCAGCGCCGCCTCGAAGGCCAGAAGCGCCTGCTTGTGCCGGTTCATCCGGCTGAGCGCGACGCCCAGGTTCGCGTAAGACAGCGCGTGTTCCGGGTCCGCCTCAACGGCCGACCGGAACGCCGCCGCCGCTTCGTCCCAGCGCTTGGCCAGGCTCAGGCGCACGCCGGTTTTATAAAGCGCCTCCGCATCCTCCGCCCCCTGGGATGGAACCGGCAGTAGCAGTAAGACGGCAACGAGCAGCGGCAGAAACACATGGGTGAAGCGCCGGGTATTGCGGGAACAGTCAGCTTCCATAAGTGTGAAATCGTTCGCAGAATTCTAGAGGAAACAACAATCTAGCAGTCCCCCGGCGGCCTGTCAACCGATGCGGCGCGCCGTTTTCCGGCCCCGTTTTCCGCTCCGGTTCATCTAGTTCGATGGGGGGATGCCGGTCGTCCGGATATCTGATAAGATACGGAAGTGGTGGGGATTATTCCCTCAGGAGGAGACAGCGGAGGATGGAAGACACCCTGGAGCCGTTTCAGGAGCACTGGCTGATCCGCGGCGGCTGGATGCAGACCGTGGCGGGCGCGAAAGCGCCCGGAAAGATCGAGCTGCCGCAGCGCAAGACCCACAAGATCCCGGTGGGCAAGCACGCCGTCGTCCTGGCCCTCGAGCTGGAAGGGCAGGACCCGCACAAGCCGCTGGTCATCATGGCGCACGGCATGGGCGGCTGTTCCGAGTCTGGCTACATGCGCCGCATCGCGCGCCGGTTGTGGGACCGCGGCTGCGGCGTCCTCATGATGAACCACCGCGGCAGCGGCCCCGGCATGGGGCTCAGCGACAGCCTCTGGCACGGCGGTTCCAGCGCCGATTTCGACAAGCTGATCCAGCATGCGCTGGAACTGTATCCCAAAAGGCAGATGCTGCTGGTGGGCTTTTCCCTGAGCGGCAATATTCTCTTAAAATACCTCGGCGAGGGCCGCAAGATTCCCACCAATATACACGGCGCCTACGCCGTCAACCCCCCCATCGACCTCAAAGTCAGCAGCGAGATTCTTTCCAGCAACAACGGCGCCTTCAACAGCTACTATGTCAAGCTCCTGCGTAGTCAGGCCCAGGCCATGCAGGAGTGCTTTCCCGAAGCGGTCCACCCGAAGTCCGACTACCGCACCATCCGCGATTTCGATATCGTCTACACCGCCCCCGCCGCCGGGTTCCGCGACGTCGAGGAATACTACGGCAAGTGCAGCGCCAACCAGTTCCTGGAATCCATCCACGTTCCCACCACCATCCTCTGCGCCCAGAACGATCCATTCATCCCGCCGCGCGTGTTCGAGCCGGTGCTGAAAAATTTCACCCTCACCTTCAACGCCCCCGAAGGCGGCGGCCACATGGGATACATCTCCGGCAGCCCCACCGCGCTCGGCGACCGGCGCTGGCTCGACTACGCCATCGTCAAGTGGGTGGAGAACACCGAGTGAGCGCCGCTGAATGCGCGTTCCGGCCCGCCGGTTCAATTTGCCCTTTCCTTTTTCCGTCAATATGAGAACTTAGCTGCTGGCCCGGAAAAACCCCTTTCTGAAATACCGCAATTCCCGGAGGAGTTCTTTTTTACTATGAAGATTCACTGGACCTTGATGATGGTGCTGTGCGTGTGGTGTCTGTTCATCGGCTTTCTGCTGTGCGACCAGCAGGTCATTCCCGGAGGGCTGAGCAAAAAGATCGCGAACTGGGAGCAGACCGCCCAGGTCTGCTCGCACGCCCTGGAACAGGTGCAGGCGAAGGTGTTTAAAAGATGAATGAAAGTACGTGGCAGGACGATTGGGAAGAAGTGTCGTGGGACAAAGATAAACTCATGAAAACCGTTGCGCGTGAGGTGCTTTGCTTACCGGAGGCAGAAATCGAGAACGGTCTCGAGCTCGACTGGAGTTTTGCCGGATCGGTGATCGACACAATGGAACAGAAAGGCTACATTCATGAGCATAGTTACAGTGAAGAATTGAAAGTACATTGCTGGATTTTTAAATAACCGGGATATGAAATATTTTTTTACGACTCTGCCCATATAGACCTCAAAATGTCCATCCTGAGGGCCGCCTTACTCAGCACACGCGCTTCTTCAAAGAAGGATTGAAATATTTTCAACTTTCGATCCGACAATCCCACGTTCTTTCTAAATTTCCCCCGCATTTTCAGCGCTTTTCGAAATGCCCGAAATCCGCCGCCCGCGCCGCCTGCCGGATTGGCCATAACCTATTGAAAAATAGTTGTCTGGGGCACAATCCTGTGCGATTCTGAAAGACGAAAATCCGGCTTTATTTCCCGTGGTGCATCCCGGTCTCACAGTTGGAAAGGACGATTTCATGGGGCAGTTCGCGACCCTGCTCAGGCTTCGCTGGCTTTCTTTCAGAAACAGCATCACCCGGCCGTCGCGCGGCAAACGATCCCGCTTTGCGCTCATCTCGGTTCTGGCGGCGGCGTTCGTCGCGGCGGATTACTGGTTCTTCCTGCGCATCATCCGTTACCTCGACGGCCTGCCGCTCAACGTCGGCGAGGAGCTGATCGTGCAGCTGCTGAACGTCGTGTTCCTCACCCTCATGGTGATGGTGCTGTTCTCCAGCCTCATCGTTTCGTTGTCGGTGTTCTTTCTGGCGCGCGACCTGCCGCTCACGCATTCCCTGCCGCTGCCGACAGGGACCGTGTTTTTCGCCCGTTTGTACCAGGTCGTGCTGCACAGCTCGTGGATGGTGCTGCTGTTCGGCCTGCCCATCTTCATCGCCTACGGCCAGTTTTATGCCGTCGATTGGCAATATTACGTTTACCTGCTGGGCGGCATCGTGCCCTACGTGATGATTCCCTGCATCGCCGGCTGCGCTTTCATTCTGCTTTTGATGCGCTATTTCCCGACCAAGAAGGCGCACCAGGTGCTTTCCTTTCTGGGGCTGGTGTTCCTGGTGGGGGTGATCGTGTACATCCGCTTCCTGTCTCCGGAAAAGTTTTTCGGCCGCGAAGTGTCCGACGCGCAGATCATGCTGTTCGTCGAAAGCCTCAAGGTGCCCGATTTCCCCTTCCTGCCAAGCAGCTGGATCACGCTCGGTTTGGCAAGCTGGGTCGGCGGCGACACGAACACGTCCTGGATGCAAATCCTCTATCTGTACGGCGCGGCGGCGGGACTGCTGGTGGTGCTGTGGGCGATCGCCCGCAAGATCTATTTCGACGGCTGGTGCATGATGCAGGAGGTCAAAAACGCCCCGGCCACCGGAACCGGTTCCGCGTTCAGGCTGAGCGGCTGGCTGCGGCATCTGCCCGTGTCTCCCGAACGGCGCGCGCTACTGATGAAAGACCTGCGCGTGTTCGCCCGCGATCCGGAGCAGTGGTCGCAGGTCTTCATCCTGTGCGCGCTGGTGTTCGTCTACATCTTCAACATCATGAACCTGCCGCTGCACAACGTGGTCCTGAAAAACGTCGTCTCCGTGCTCAACATCGGCCTCGTCGGCTTCGTGCTGTCGGCGCTGTGCTCGCGCTTCGTGTTCACCGCCACCAGCATCGAGGGCAAAAAGATCTGGACCATCTACACCGCGCCCGTGGAAATGAAGAAATTTCTGTGGAGCAAGTTCTGGATGTTTTTTCCGCCGCTGCTGCTGGTGTCCGAGTTTCTGGTCGTCGTTTCCAACTGGTTGCTTCAGGTGGACGCCTATGTTATGAATGTTTCCATCGTTGCCATGTTGCTGATCACCGCGGGCCTTGTGGGGCTGGGGCTCGGACTGGGCGCCATGTATCCCATGTTCGAGCACGAGAACATTTCCGAAATCCCCGCCGGCACCGGCGGCATCCTGTACATGACCACCAGCCTCGCGTACATCGGCGGCGTGCTGATGCTGGTCGGCAGGCCCATGTACGTGCATTTCAACGAAAAATTCCTGTTCAAAAGCGTGGGCGGCCTGGACGTTCCCATCTGCTACACCCTGATCGTTGTCCTGACCCTGGCCGTCACCTTCCTGCCGCTTCAGCGCGGCATCGAAGCCTTGAAGAAGATGGACGTCTGATCCTGAGCCCGCCGATACGCCGGGGGCACGACCCATGGAACTGTTTCCCGAATACGAAGAAGCGCCGGGCGCGGCCCCAGGCGGAGCGCCGCTTCCCGACCGCATGCGTCCCGCGGATTTTGCGGAATTCCTCGGCCAGGAGCATCTGGTGGGGAAGGGCAAACCGCTGCGCCGCCTCATCGAGAACGCGTCCGGGTTTTCCTTCATCCTCTGGGGGCCGCCCGGCTCCGGCAAGACCACGCTCGCCAGAATCACCGCGCGCCTGACGAAGAGCGACTTTCACGAGATCAGCGCCGTCAACGCCGGCGTCGCCGACATCCGCAGGATCGTGCAGCAGGCGGAAAAGCGCCGCAAGGCCTCCGGCGGCCGCACGCTGCTGTTCATCGACGAGATCCACCGCTTCAACAAGGCGCAGCAGGACGCCGTGCTGCCGCACGTGGAAAACGGCACCCTGCGCCTGGTCGGCTCGACCACCGAAAACCCCTCGCACGAGGTCATCCCGGCGCTGCGTTCGCGCTGCCAGATCTTCCGGCTGGAATACCTGCCGCGCGAGGGCATCCGCGCGCTTCTGGACCGCGCTCTTAGCGACAAGCAGCGCGGCCTGGGAGACAAGGCCCTGGCGTTCGACGAGGACGCGCTCAACCTGATCGTCAGCCACGCCAACGGCGACGCCCGCCGCGCCCTCAACGTGCTCGAAGCCGCGGCGGACCTGGCTCAAGGTGGTGAGGAAGCCGCGCCCATCGATAAAGAAACCATCGCCGGGATCATCCAGCGCGCCGCCGTGCTGTACGAAAAAGACGGCACCGAGCACTACGACCACGCCTCGGCGTTCCAGAAGAGTCTGCGCGGCTCCGACCCGGACGCCGCCATCTACTGGCTGGCGAAGATGATCGCCGGCGGCGAGGACCCCCGGTTCATCACGCGCCGCCTCGTCGTCACCGCCGCCGAGGACGTCGGGCTGGCGGACCCGCAGGCGCTGGTGATCGCCAACGCCGCCGCCGATGCGGTCGAGCGGCTGGGCTGGCCGGAGGCGCGCATCCCGCTGGCCGAGGCGGTGATCTACGTCGCCCGCGCGCCCAAGGACAACACGGCGATCCAGGCCATCGACCGGGCCCTCGACGACATCCAGAACAAGGGCGAATCCTACCCGGTGCCCGATCATCTCAAGGATGCGCATTACCGCGACGCCAAAAAATACGGCTACGGCGTGGACTACAAGTACCCGCACGACCACCCCGGCGGCAAAGTCGATCAGGAATACCTGCCGAAGGAGCTCAAGGGCCGCAAATACGTCCCGCCGGACACGGCGAATCCGGACTCCGAAACCGACGATCGCGGCTGAAGCCGTTCTTTTTGCAATGCGTCCTTGTTCCGGAGGCAATTTTTCGATATTAATAAACCTTTTAGGCACAACACAAAGGCAGCGATGAACGCAAAGACGAAATACGAAAGCGCCGAGGCCATCTTCGAGGGCCGCATGCGCGGCAACCAGATGATGCTGAGCGGCATCGGCCTCGGCCCGGAGGACGCGCGCCATCTTTGGCGCTCCGAAATCATGCGGAACATCAACTGGCTCGATCTCGACGAGAACCGGCTGGGCGACGAGGGCGTGAAGGAACTGGCGCAGTGCGAATACCTGAGCCAGGTTCAGTACCTGAACCTCAACAACAACGGCATCACCGACGCGGGCCTGATTCACCTCGCGCAATCCCAATGCCTGCCTCTCTTGAAGCGGCTGCACATCCGCAACAATCCCATCGAAGGGGCCGGGATTGTGGCCCTGTTCAATTCCGCAACGCTGGACAGCCTCTCGGTGTTTCAGCTGCACGACGGCTGGTCCTGCAAAAAACGGGAAGGGTGGCGCTACAAGTCCCGCGACTGACGCCATGGAAACCATCGCCAAACACTGCCAGCTGCACATTCACATCTCGATGGAGGACCGGCCGGGCATCCTCGCCGAAACGCTCGAACACATCGTGCGGCAGAACTGGACCGTGCTCGACATCAAGCAGTTCGTGTTCAACGGCCTGCTGAACCTGTCCATTCTGCTGGACGGCAGGGACGCGGACGCCATCGGCCCGCTCAAGCGGGAACTGGCCGCTTACGGAGAAAAGGCCGGGCTCAAGATCGGCGTCACGCCCTGGGAATCCGGCAACCGGCCCGACGCGCCCTACAGCCACCGCTCGGTCGTGACGCTGCTGCGCGACACCATCGAAGCGCCGGTGCTGCTGGAGCTGACGCGCGACCTGGCCGCGCGCGACATCAATATCCTGCGCATCGAGCAGCTCGACTACGGCGACCAGCACGTGCTCGAGTTCGTCATCGGCACCCGCGAGGCGCATTCCAGTGTCGACGTGTTCAACGCGCTCATGGAATTCAAGAAGGCCTTCCGCATCGATCTCGCCGTGCAGGACGACACCCTGTTCCGCCGCAACAAGCGGCTGATCGTGTTCGACGCGGACATGACTTTTTTACAATGTGAGGTGATCGACGAGCTGGGCAAACTGGCGGGCGTCGGCGAACAGATGGCCGCCATCACGCATCGGGCGATGGAGGGGACGATGGATTTCGAAGCGGCGCTGCGGCAGCGGGTGCGCCTGCTGCGCGGGCTGTCCGTGGACAAGCTGGAAGCGCTGGCCGACCGCATTCCCCTGACCCCCGGAGCCGAGGACCTGGTCGGCATCCTCAAGCACCTGGGCTACAAGGTCGCCATCGTCAGCGGCGGGTTCCAGTTTTTCATCGACCGGCTGCGCAAGAAATACGGCCTGCATCACGGCATCGCCAACCAGCTTGGGATCGAGGACGGCAAAGTGACCGGGGAGCTGGAGGGAGAGATCGTCGACGCGCGCGCCAAGGAGAAGATCCTCGACGCCATCGCCGATCGGGACGGGCTCTCTTTGCAGCAGGTGGTCGCCGTGGGCGACGGCGCCAACGACATCCACATGCTGGCGCGCGCCGGGCTCGGCATCGCCTTCAACGCCAAGCCCATCGTCGAGCAGCACGCCCGCGCCAGCATCACCACGTCCAACCTGGAACTCATCCTCTACTTCCTGGGATACAACGGCGCGGACCTGCAGGAACTGCGGCAGCTCGCGAAACGTTGAGCCGCACCCGCGCCGCGAACCTCATTGCATTTTAAAGAAAGGACTCTATGGAAACCCTGTTCTGGGTGGCCGCGAAGATCTTCTGGCTGATCGCATCGCCGGACAAGCTGCTGTTCATCCTGTTCGTGGTGGGCACCGGCCTGCTGTGGACGCAGAGACAAGCGCTGGGAAAAAAAATCCTCGCCGTCGCCGCGTCCCTGCTGATGCTGTTCGCGTTGCTGCCGCTGGACAGCCTGCTGCTCAAGCCGCTGGAGAACCGGTTTCCGCAGCCCGACCCCATGCCGGAAAACGTCGCCGGGATCGTCGTGCTCGGCGGCGCCGAGATGTCCCACATCACCGCGGCCCGCAACCAGGCGTCGTTCACCGAGGCGGGCGAACGGCTGACCGCGTCCGTCGCCCTCGCCCGGCGCTATCCGAAAGCCCGCCTGGTTCACACCGGCGGCATCGGCAACATGGCCAAGCAGCACCTGAGCAGCACCGAGACCGCGCGCAAGCTGTTCACGGAGCTGGGTCTGGACCTCGACCGCGTGCAGTTCGAATCCAATTCCCGCAACACCATCGAGAACGCCAAAAACGCGTACGCGCTGGCCAAGCCCAAACCGGAGGAGACCTGGCTGCTGGTCACCTCCGCCAGCCACATCCCGCGCGCGGTGGGCGTGTTCCGCAACATCGGCTGGAACGTGCTCGCCTATCCCGTGGACTACGACAGCTCCGGCAGCCTCACGGCGGACTGGGCCTGGCCGGGCCTGTCCCGCGTGGGGCTGGTGTCCAGCGCCCTGCACGAGTGGGCGGGCCTGTTCATTTACCGGATCACCGGCAAGACCCAGGAACTGCTGCCGGCTCCCTGACAGCGGGAAAACTCACTCTCCCACCACCGTGTTGTTTTTGATCTTCCAGCCACGCAGCGGCGCTTCCTTTGCCAGCGCTTCCGCCGTCAGCGCCGTCTCCACCGGCACCGCGCCGCGGGCGATGCCGCCGCGCGCGGACAGAATCGCCACCATGGCCGCGTGCCAGCCGGTGAGCTTTTCCATCGCCGTGAAGCCGGTGTCGGCGTCGTGCGTTTCGATCAGCTCCAGCGTGCAGGACGCGGCCTTGCCCTCGGTCCTGCCGTTGCAGCGCGTGCGGATGACGCAGATGTCCTGGATGTTTTCAGGCACGATCTTCGGTTCCAGCAGCGCGTGGTAGAGCGCGCGCGGCGACACCGAAACGCCGTCCACCGGAATTTTTTCCTCTTCGAACAGACCCAGTTTCTGAAACGCGGTGAACTGATCCCAGTGGCCGGGATAACGCAGCGTTTTGTTCTCCAGCCGTTTGAGTTTGCCCTCGAACGTCCACGGCGCCGTCGACAGCCCGCCGGAGGTCACCGCCGCTTCCAGCGTTCCCAGCGGCGCATCGAACTCAAGCGTTTCCAGCTCGGTGAGGCAGGCTACCGGCGTCACCTTGCCGCCGCGCAGAAAATACGCGTCGCCGTAATACTCGTTCGTCAGCCCGTTGATGTGGAACGCCAGCTCGTAGTGCCAGGGCGGTTTCGGGTTCTGCGGCAGCCCGCCGTCCCAGATCAGCACGTCTTCGGGTTCCTCGACGAAGGACAGCGCCATCACCCCCATCGAGATGTTGAGGCCCGGCCCCATGCCGCAGTCCGGCGTGACGGTGACGCCCGCCTCGCGTGCCGCCGCGTCGAGCTTGAGCTGCTCGCGCACCGTGTCCGTGTGTCCGCCGAGGTCGCACAGGCTGGAGCCGCACTGCACCGCCGCCCGGGTGATCGCCAGATTGAACTGGAACGGCACCGCGCTGACGATGGCGTTCATGCCTTTGAGCGCGGCGGTGAGCGCGTTTTCGTCGGCAACGTCCAGCGCCGATCCGGAATAGATATTGGTGTCCAGCAGCCGGTTCAGCCGCTCCGCGCCCGCCTGCGCCGCACCGGCGTCGATGTCGAACAGGCGGATGCGCTCCGCATCCCCGAACCGGCCCAGATCGTAGGCCGCGGCCAGACCCTGACGTCCCGCCCCTAAAACCGCGTAGTGGTATCCCATGGTGTCGCTTTCAAGAAAAAGATTTGAGTTGTGTTCGGATCGTGGAACGGCGGAGGGAACGGATGGCCCGCTCAGTCGAGCAGCACCATGCCGATGTTGTTTTCCTGGCCGCAGGGAGACAGATTTTCAAGATCCCCCCATCCATTATTGGACACCGTGCTGTGCACGTCAATACCGCAGGCCTGAAGGGTGGGGCGGGTCTTTTCGGGATATTTGCACAGCGTGTCCACCGTGCAGACTTCGCAGATGTCGCAGGGGCCGGAGCACAGGGCGAACGCCTTGTAAAACCCGCGCGATTTGCAGCTTTCTTCCAGGCCGATCACGACTTCCCGCAGGTTCGAGTCCGGCCCGATGTGCATCAGGATGGCTTTGCGGTAGTCGAGCAGGATTTCCGACATCTCGTCGGCGTGCGGCGTGAATGGCGGGCAGGTCAGCAGCTTTCCGTAATGCGTGCATCCGAACTGGCATTGCAGCTTCACCCAGGGGCGGATCGCGATGGTGCCGATTTCGATGATCTTCGCCCGGCTGCAGCCCCGGTCCAGCGCATCCTGAATCATCTGCTGATGGTTCTGGGCACTCAGAGGCAGCCTTCTGATGTTGGGGATTTCAGTTTCCATGGCCGTTCCCGGCGTTTGCGGCCTTATGCCCGGCGGATTGAATTTTTTATTTCCAGGATCGGAAATTCTGTCTTATCATGCAAATAGGGGATGCGGTGCGGCTATTTCCAAATCGTACTTCGTATCTCCGGTCATGGCAAGGGCCATTCAGCGTGGCTGCGAAAATAATCCTTTCCTGACGGACGGTTGACCGCATCGTTTCGCTTCAGACGCGGAAATGACTATATAACCTGCGAATATATAGGGGGTTAACCGCACATTCCCGAGCATGGTGAAAGCCCGGCTGGCAAAAAGCCGGATAACAAAATAAACATTCTAAGAGGACAGGACCATTGATCAAAGCCGTGGTGTTTGACTGGGCGTGGACGCTCGCCGATCTGGCCGATGAAGACGGCCGCCGGCCGTTTCAGCGCATGTTCGAATTTTTACGGGAAAAAGGCGTGTCCGTGCCGGATTGGGAAAGCGCCTACGAACTGTGCGACACCGTGTTTCGCGGCATGATCGCGGAATCGCGCAAGAACCACCGCGAAGCCGGTTTCGATCAGGTCCTGCACCACCTGCTGCTGCAATTTTCCATCGACATCGCCGGGAAAACCACCGAGCGCGAGATCCTGGAGGCCTATTACGAGGAGGTCTACGCACCGCGCAGACTCTATCCCGACGCGATGCCCACGATCCAGGGGCTCAAGGCGGCGGGGATGCCGATGGGGATCATCTCCAACACCACCAATCCGGGGTTCATGAAGCGGCGCGAGCAGCAATTGTGCGGCCTCGACGGGTACTTCGAGTTTTCCATCTTTTCCTCGGAAATGCCCTACCGCAAACCGCATCCATCCATATTCCGGGCCGCCGCCGGCCGTCTGGGGCTTGAGCCCGGCGAAATCCTGTACGTCGGCGACCAGCTGGTCAACGACGTGGCCGGAGCGCAGAACGCCGGCATGCAGGCGGCGTGGATCAACCGCAAAGGCCAACGCCGCGGTGACAACGACAAGCCCGATTTTGAGTTTAAATCCCTGACCGAAATTCTGGACATCGTTTCCGTTAAGGTGTGAGGGCGGCATGCACCGGTTCTTCGTGCGCCCCGAAGACATCTCAGGCGACACGATCACCCTGCGCGGCGCCGACGTGTCGCACATCCGCACCGTCCTCAGGCTCAAGTCCGGAGATACGGTGCAGGTGCTGGACGGCAGGGGCAGCCGCTTCGAGGTGCGCCTGACCGGCGTCGCCGCAAAGCAGGTCACCGGCCGCATCGAATCGCAAAGCCCGGCGCTCACCGAATCGCCCGTCGAGATCCATCTCGGCCAGGCGCTCCTTAAAGGAAACAAATTCGACACGGTGCTGCGAAAATCCGTCGAACTGGGCGTGAACGCGGTCACGCCCGTGCGGTCCCAGCGCTGCGTCGTCAAAGTGCTGCGCACCGAGGAGACCAAAAAAAACGCCCGCTGGCAGCGCATCGCCCGCGAGGCGGCGAAACAGTCCGGCCGCTCGACGGTTCCTGAAGTGACGGGACGGATCGCCTCCGTCGAGACGTTCTGCAAGGACAACGCCGGCGCCGCCCTCAAGCTGATCTTCTGGGAGGAGGAAACGCACAACCGCCTGCGCGATCTTGCCGGCGCGCCGCCCGGCCGCATCGCCTGCCTGACCGGTCCCGAAGGCGGCTTCCACCAGCGCGAAGTGGAAACCGCCCGCGGTTTCGGGTTCGAGCCGGTGAGCCTGGGCCCGCGCATCCTGCGCGCCGAAACCGCGCCGGTGGTGGCGCTTTCCCTGCTGCAGAACCGCTGGGGAGACCTTTGATTTTTATTTTGTTTTTACACGCTCAATCATGGTAGATTTTTAAAGGCGCAGCTTCAGGCAATGCGGCTCCGGCATCCTGAACATGAACCTGAAAAAATTCCCGTTCCTTGAGTCACGCGCCGCCCTCGTTCCCGCGACCCCCGGACGTTTTGCAACCGGATCCCGTTTCACGATAAAACCATGAACCCGTCCACGCGCCGCATCCCGATTTCCCGCACCGCCGCGCATCCCTAGTTTCCCACGCACCCAGGCTCGATCATGAACTACCAGTGCAAAATCGACATCTTCGAAGGACCGCTCGATCTTCTGCTGCACCTGATCCGCGAGCAGAAAATGGACATCCACGACATTCCCGTGGCCGAAATCACGCGCCAGTACATCGGATTCCTGGACCTGATGGAGGAACTCAACCTGGAAGTCGCCGGCGAGTACCTGGTCATGGCGGCGGAGCTGACCCGCATCAAATCGCGCATGCTGCTGCCGGTGCAGGAGACCGACGGCGAGGACGGCGAGGAGGGCGTCGATCCGCGCGCCGATCTGACGCGCCGCCTGCTGGAGTACCAGCGTTTCAAGGACGCCGCCTTCGAGCTGCGCATCAAGGAGCACGACCGCCAGCAGGTGTTCGTGCGCGGCAGCGAACTGGAAGTGGAAGAATCCGAGAACGGCGAGGTGATGGTCGAGGCCAACGTCTTCGACCTCTTGAACGCCTTTCAGAACATATTGAAAAGCAAGGAGTTCAAAAAGGATTACGAAGTCAGGATCACCCACTGCTCGGTGCCGGAGCGGATCGAGCACATCCTGGAAATCCTCAACGCCGCCGATAGCGTGACCTTCGAGTCCCTGTTCACCGTGCTGCACCAGAAGCAGCAGGTCATCGTCACGTTCCTCGCCCTGCTCGAGCTGATGCGGCTCAAGCTGCTGCGCATCCAGCAGGGCCGGCATTTCGACACCATCCGCATTTACAAGGCCGCCGACAAGGAAACCCAGGAAGAGGTGCTGCTGCAGTACCAGCAATCGGGAGAATCGGAAAACACGCCGTAATGTTCCGGAATGTCATCCGACCCCCTTTCAGGAGCCGCAAACCTGTTGAAATTATCGCCCCAGTTATACACAAATTTATGATTAAAATTGCTTGTATAAATTCAGGGGAGTTGTTACGTTGAATGGGTACAGGGGTATTGAGCGCGATGATTAGAGAGTGCCGGTTCCGGGGTTTCGGATCGCCGGGCGGCAGACCGGCCGGTCCGGTCTGGCCCATTGCGGAACCCGAATGCCGGTAAGAAAGGAGGCCATCATGCCTGTCAGACATTCCTGGATCCTGCTGGTGTCCGCCCTGATGTTCACCGGGTGCGCGTCGCAGAGCGGCTGGACACCGACGGTGGATCCGTACAACGACCCGAACGCCGGATTCATCCAGCGCGATCAGATCCAGTGCCGGCAGCTGGCCCACAGCACCGCAGGCAATGTCGCCGCGGAGACCGGCAAGGGCGCCCTCGTGGGCGGGGCCATCGGCGCCGCAGGCGGGGCCGCGATCGGCGCGGCGGCGGGTTCTCCCGGACTGGGCGCGGCCGTGGGCGCAGCCGCGGGCGGCGTCGGCGGTGCGGTGAAACAGGGTTTTGGCGCGGAAGAGACCTACAAGAGGGCGTACATCAACTGCATGCGCAACCGCGGACACAACGTGCTCAATTAATCCAACCTTTCAGGAGTCGTTCCATGACCAGAACAGGGGCCTTACTGGGTTTGCTTTTGGTTTTTGCCGTTACAGGCTGCGCCAGCCAGGGCAGCTGGACACCGACGGTGGATCCGTACAACGATCCCAACGCCGCCAACATCGACCGCGATCTGGTGGAGTGCCGGCAGCTGGCCAAACACGCGTCCGGCGGGACCGGTGCTGAAACCGGCAAGGGCGCCCTGGTGGGCGGAGCCATCGGCGCGGTGGGCGGCGCCATTATCGGCGCGGCCGTGGGGTCTCCTGGAAGAGGAGCAGCCGTGGGTGCGGCCGCGGGCGGCGTCGGCGGCGGAGCGCGCGGCGGACTCGGCGCGGAAGACCAGTTCAAGCGTTCCTATATCAACTGCATGCGTCAGCGCGGACACAATGTGATCAATTGACGGCCGCCTTAAAAGGCGGTATGGGTTTCGTTACAATGAGGAGGAGAAAAAAAGGCGGCCAGCCCCCGGCCGCCTTTTTATTTTTCCGAAGGGGGAACCCTGCGTTCTCAATCACTTTCTCAAGGCCGGCGGACCACACTCCGGCCGGATGACGCGGAGCCGGGATACGGCGGCACGCCGCAGGCCGGGGCAAAGCCCGGCCGCAAACGGGTTTTGCGGGTTTGCGGTTGGAATGTGGGGATTTATATAATAAAATTTACAAACAGTTACTCCCCCTGTCCCCTGGAACGCGCCATGTTCGATCAGATCAAAGAAGATGTCCGGATCGCCCTGGAAAAAGACCCGGCCGCCCGCAACGTGTGGGAAGTCGCGATCTGTTATCCCGGCGTGCACGCGGTGGTCGCCTACCGCTTTTCCCACTGGATGTGGAACCACAACCTCAAGCTGCCGGGCCGGCTGGTGTCGTATTTTTTCCGCTGGATCACCGGCATCGAGATCCATCCCGCCGCGAAGATCGGCAGACGCTTCTTCATCGACCACGGCATGGGCGTGGTGATCGGCGAAACCTCCGAAGTGGGCGACAACGTCTTCATCTATCACGGCGTCACCCTGGGCGGGCTGAGCATGAAGAAGGGCAAGCGCCACCCCACCGTGGGCGACAACGTGGTGATCGGCGCGGGGGCTCAGGTCCTCGGCCCGGTGACCATTGGCAACAACACCAAGATCGGTTCCGGTTCCGTAGTTCTACAGGATGTGCCCGAGTACTCCACCGTCATCGGCGTGCCCGGCCGCGTGGTGTTCTCCGGCGTCTCCTCCGAGCAGGAAAGCGACGAGGGACTCGAATCCTTTCCCGACCCGGTCGCGCGCGCGATCGAATGCATGCTCGAACGCATTCCCCAGATGGAAAAGGAAATCCGGGCGCTCAAGGACGCCCTCAAGGAACAGAAAGACATCGTCTGATTCCGTATAAAAACCGGGGCCGCGCTCACGGTTCTCTTCTCAAACAGTGAGTTCCTTGTAAAAAGACGTAGGGGTTCCCTGAATCCTACGGCAAGCTCAGGATGACGGCTCTGGACTGGCTTTGCCGAAAGCGCACGGCGTCCGCAAATTCGCCCTCGGCACTTGAAGTGGAGGCTCGGTGCAAGAGTGAGAGTCCGGCTCGTCTGAACCGGAATGAGTTTCACATTAATCCATCGCACGTAGCAATAGGGGGGCAGCGGCACGCGATCGGATACTCGGGGGACAAGTTTTTAATAAACCCTGCAAGCCGTGCACGGCGTCCGCAAATTCGCTCTCCGCGGAGGAGAATGTCTGAATCGAACCGCATTTATCTCGACCACAACGCGACCACCCCGGTGGACCCGAAAGTGCGCGCGGCCATGCTGCCGCTACTGGAGGCCGAGTTCGGCAACCCGTCCAGCACCCACGCCGAAGGCCGCCGGGCGCGCGTGCGCCTGGACGAGGCGCGCGAAAAGGTGGCGGCGCTGATCGGCGCGCATCCGGCGGAGATCCTGTTCACCAGCGGCGGCACCGAATCGAACAACTTCGCCATTCTGGGTGTGGCGCTGGCGCTCAAGAACAAAGGGCGGCACATCGTCACCAACGCCGCCGAGCACCCCGCCGTGCTCAACCCCTGCCGCCAGCTCGAAACGCTCGGGTATGCCATTGAACTGCTGCCCGTGGACAGGCAGGGCCGCATCGACCCGGAAGATTTAAAGCGCGCCGTCACGGACGACACGATCCTGGTTTCCATCCAGCACGCCAACAGCGAAGTGGGCACGCTGCACGACATCGAAACCCTGGGCGCCATCGCGCGCGGCAAAGGCGCGCTGTTTCATTGCGACGCGGTGCAGAGCGTGGGCAAGATCCCCGTCGACGTGAGCGCGCTGCCGGTGGATTTTCTTTCCATCTCCTCGCACAAGCTGTACGGGCCCAAAGGCACCGGCGCGCTGTATCTGAAAAAAGGAGCGCCGTCCCTGTACACGCCGATCAGCGGCGGCAATCAGGAAAAGAAACGGCGCGGCGGCACCGAGAACATGCCCGGCATCGTCGGATTCGGAACCGCCTGCGCGATCGCAAAAGAGCGCATCGAAGCGGGAGAGCCCGGGCGCATGCGCCAGCTCAGGGACCGGTTCTGGGACGCCATCGTCAAAGCCGTTCCCGCCGCCGAGCTTTGGGGCGACCCGGACAACCGGCTGCCCAACACGCTCGGCTTTTCCATCCCGGGAGCGGCCGGAGAAGCGATGATGATCGGCCTGGACACACAGGGCATCGCCGTCTCCACCGGCTCCGCCTGCAGCTCCGGATCGGGGCAGCCATCTCATGTGCTTGAAGCCATGGGCGTTGCGCCGGCGCTGATCGAAAGTTCCCTGAGGTTGAGTCTCGGCCGGAGCAATAAGGAGGCGCACATCGAACCGGTGGCGCGGGAACTGGCCCGCCTGGCGGCGATGAGTCAAAAAAAATCGCTTGTGACGTGACGGACGGTTTTAACAAAAATAAAGGTTGAATTTGTTGTAAGGAGATTTAAATTGTAACAAAGGCGAGAAAGAACTCTTGAAATCCTTGATTAAAAATGAGTAAGCTAAAAACTCAGACAGGTTATTTGTGTTGACAGGAAAACGGCCTCTCAATATAATCCTTTGATAATTAAGGGTTATCGATCCCAAAATTGAGGGAGAAGAGTATGTCCGCAAAAAAATATTTGCTGAAAATTCTGGCTGTGTTCATTGTGGCATCGCCGCTGGTTCTCAACGGCTGCAGCTACATTCCCTGGATCGGCGACGACGATGAGGAAGATCTCGCCTTCGAAGAGGATTTCCCTTTTGAAGACGAGCAGAGTCTCCAGAAAGCCAGCACCTCCGCCGAGGACGAATTTTTTGCGGAAGACAGCTCCCTCATCGAGGGTGGCACCAGCGGCAGCGGCGACAGCGGCTTTTCGAGCCTCGACCCGTCCTCCGACGCCAACGAGTTGAAAGGCGATGTGCAGAGCCTGCAGTCGCAGCAGGAAGCCCTGATCAGCAAAGTGCGGGAACTGGAGGAAATGCTCATCACCCTGGAACCGAAGGTGAGCGCGACCCAGGAACGCCTCGAAGGCAGCCTGTCCGCCGCTTCCACCACGTCGGAATTTCTCGAGCCGGAAGTGGAGGAATTGAAACGCCAGGTCGCCATGCTCAATGACGAAATCTCCAGCCTGAAATCAGGACGCGGAGGCCCCGCCAAAACCCGCGGCATGCCGCGCGCAGCGTCCGGGTCGTCCTCCGGCGGCGGCAAGACCCCTCCGGAATACAAACAGGCTCTCGACGCCTACAACAACGGCAATTACGACGAATCCATCCTGTTGTTCCAGAATTTCGCGCTCAGCAATCCGCCTTCCAGCCTGAAGGACAACATCCTCTTCTGGATCGGCAGCAATTACGTGAAGCTGGAAATGTACGACGACGCCATCAAGCAGTTCGACACGCTGCTCAACCAGTACCCCAACGGCAACAAGGCGCACGATTCGCGGCTGATGCTGGGCGTGAGCTATTACAAAAAGGGCGAGTCGAGCCGCGCCGTGGACATCCTGGAAACCGCGCTCAAGTACAACCCGCCGGCGGAAGTGCGCGGCAAGATCATGACTCAGCTGAATGAGATTCAGTAACCGCTTCTTCTTTTTTTTCGGCCCCACGTTCAAAGTTGAATCAGGAGGTCTCCCCTCTCGATGAAGGTCGCGATCGTCCACGATTGGCTGACCGGCATGCGCGGCGGGGAAAACTGTCTCGAAGTATTCTTAAGGCTCTATCCGGAAGCCGACCTGTTCACGCTCATCCACTTACCCGGAAAGCTCTCCGACACCATCGAATCCCGGCGCATCCACACGTCCTTTCTGCAATCGTTCCCCAGCATCGAAACGCGTTACCGCCATTACCTGCCGCTGATGCCCTGGGCCATCCGTTCCCTGGATCTGTCCGGATATGATCTGATTCTGAGCAGCAGCCACTGCGTCGCCAAAGGCGTCCGCGCGCCGCGCGGCAGCCTGCACATCTCTTACTGCTACACCCCGATGCGCTACATCTGGGATCAGTACGATGAGTATTTCAACCTCAAAACCAGCGGCGTGTTGACCGCCGCCGCCATGAAGGTGATCGCACCTCCCTTGAGGCGCTGGGACGTGCGGTCGAACCGCGGCGTGGACGAATTCATCGCCATTTCCCGCCACGTGCAAAAGCGCATAAAAACATACTACAACCGGGAATCGACGGTGATCGAATGCCCGGTGGACAGCACCTTTTTCGCTCCCACGGGCGAGCCGCCGGAGGATTTTTTCCTTGTGGTATCGGCATTTGCGCCCTACAAGCGGGTGGATTTAGCGGTTGAAGCCTTCAACGGATTGGGATATCCTCTCATCGTTGTTGGAGATGGGCAGATGGCGAAGGAGTTGAAGAAAATTGCCGGCCCAAATGTGCAGTTCAAAGGGTGGAAGGTGGGCGAAGAACTGCGTTCCTGCTACGCCCGGTGCAGAGCCTTCATCTTTTGTGGAGAAGAGGATTTCGGCATCACGCCGCTGGAGGCCCAGTGCATGGGGCGTCCCGTGATCGCCCTGGCTCGTGGAGGGGCGCTGGAAACGGTGATTCCGGACCGTGAAACCTGGAAGCCGGAAACAGGAATCGCCGAAGAACAAACAGCCCAACCCACGGGGGTCTATTTTTACGAGCAGACTCCGGAAGCCCTCGCCTCCGCCGTCCGGCATTTCGAATCGATCGAGCAGCGGTTCCAACCCGAAAACAATAGAAAAAACGCACTTCAATTTGACACGCAACTCTTTTCCGATCGAATTCAGCATTTCATTGAAGAGCGGTTTCAGAAACATCGATGCTGAAGAAACACGGTCAACTATTTCTTTCCGCCCTGGTCGTTTCTGACAGCCTGGCCATTCTCTCTTCCTGGTTGCTGGCCTACACCATCCGGTTCGAGCTGCAGTTTTTCCCGGTGACGCTGGGCGTGCCGCCGTTATCCCGCTACGTGGAAGCGCTCGTTCCCATATGGATCGTGTTCATGATCAGCATCCGCGCTTTCGGCCTGTACCGGCCGCGCGGCGACAAGCCCGGCGGCAGCGAGGCGCTGGCGATCCTGAAGGTCACCTCCTTTTCGGTGCTGGTGCTCACGGCGTTGACCTTCTTTTACCGCGAGTTCAGTTATTCCCGCATCGTGACGCTGTATTTCTGGATCGTCGTCACGGCGGCCATGATCCTGTCCCACTGGATGGTGCGCAGGTTCCTGACCGCGATCCGCGGGCGCGGCTGGGACCAGCAGAACGTGCTCATCGTCGGGGCGGGCGAGCTGGGCCGCACCGTGGCCGGGAAACTCAGTCAGCACCCGGAGATCGGGTTCAACGTGGTCGGTTATCTCACCCGGCATAAAGAAAAAATTGGAACGTCCATCGAGGGAACGCCGGTTCTGGGGCTTTATGAGGAGCTTTCGCGCGTGATCGCCGAGAAGAACGTCAGCCAGCTTTTCATCGCTCTGCCGCTTCAGGCCCATGATAAGCTGGAGGCGGTGCTGTCGTACCTGGAAGGCGAGACCGTGGACGTCAAGGTGGTGCCCGACCTGTTCAAGTACATGAACATCCAGTCGGGCGTCGAGGAGCTGGACGGATTGCCCATCGTCAACCTGGCCGAATCGCCGTTGTACGGCTGGAACGTCGTCGTCAAGCGCACCTCGGACATCGTCCTCTCCGCGCTGGCAATTTTAGTGACAGCGCCCTTGATGCTTTTGATCGCCTGTGTGGTCAAGCTTTCTTCAAAGGGACCGGTGTTCTACCGGCAGGAACGCATGGGGCTGGATCAGAAAGTGTTCTCCATGCTCAAGTTCCGCTCCATGCCGGTGGGCGCGGAAAAGGAAACCGGGCCCGTTTGGGCGAGCGAGAACGATTCCCGCCGCACCTGGATCGGTGCGTTTTTGAGAAAAACCAGCCTCGACGAGCTGCCGCAGCTGTTCAACGTGCTGAAAGGCGACATGAGCCTGGTGGGACCGCGGCCGGAGCGGCCGGTGTTCATCAGGGAGTTCAAGAACTCGATCCCGCACTACATGCTCAGGCTCAAGATGAAGGCCGGGCTCACCGGCTGGGCGCAGGTCAACGGCTGGCGCGGCAACACCAGCCTGCACCAGCGGATCGAGTGCGACCTGTACTACATCAAAAACTGGTCGCTCGGCTTCGACCTTAAAATATTAATGATGACGTTGTGGAAAGGATGGTTTCACCGCCATGCCTACTGATACCGTGATCGCCGTGATCCCCGCGCGCTGGGCGTCCACCCGCTTTCCCGGCAAGCCGCTGGCGCCGCTGTGCGGCAAGCCGATGATCCAGTGGGTGGTGGAGCAGGCGGAAAAGGCCGCGGCCGTGTCCGCCGTGTGGGTGGCCACCGACGATGCGCGTATCGAACAAGCCGTGACGGAGTTCGGCGGCCGCGCCGTGATGACCTGTGCCGATCACGCCTCCGGCACCGACCGCATCGCCGAGGCGGTGGCGGACGAGGACGCCGGCATCGTCGTCAACGTGCAGGGCGACGAGCCGATGATCCCGCCGGAGAACATCGACGCCGTGGTGACGCCGCTGCTTGCCGAGCCCGGAATCGAAGTGGCCACGCTGGCGATGCCCATCCATTCGAAGGAGGACATGCAGAACCCGGACGTCACCAAGGTCGTGTTCGATAAGCAGGGCAGGGCGCTGTATTTTTCCCGCGCGCCCATCCCGCACAACCGGGACGGCGAACGGGATGCGGAAGCGAGTGGCCCGTTCGGGCATAAACATATCGGATTGTACGCATACAGAAAATCATTTCTGATGCAATTCCCCGAATTGAAACCCTCGCGCATGGAACAGCGGGAGAAACTGGAGCAATTGCGCATCCTCGACAACGGGCACGCGATTCACGTGGTCGAGACGGAAAAGGATTCCATCGGCGTGGACCGGGAGGCAGATTTATTGGCGGTGGAGAAGCGGTTGAACGAAGCGATCATCCAATAGAATGAAAGGGAAGGCCTTGAACAAAAAAACCAGGTCGAAGAAGGTCAAATACATTTTCGTGACCGGCGGCGTGCTGTCCTCCCTCGGCAAGGGGATCGCCGCCTCGTCCATCGGCAGCCTTCTGGAATGCTGCGGGCTCAAGATCACTATCCTCAAGCTCGACCCTTACATCAACGTCGATCCCGGCACCATGAATCCCTTTCAGCACGGCGAGGTCTACGTCACCGACGACGGCGCCGAGACCGACCTCGACCTCGGCCACTACGAACGCTTCACCCGCGCGCAGATGCGGCGCGACAACAACATCACGTCTGGCCGCATCTACCACGATGTCATCCAGAAAGAGCGGCGCGGCGAATACCTCGGCTCCACCGTGCAGGTCATCCCGCACATCACCGACGAGATCAAGCGCCACATCATGAAGGTGTCCGACAGCCACGACGTCGTCATCTGCGAGATCGGCGGCACCGTCGGCGACATCGAGAGCCTGCCGTTCCTCGAAGCGATCCGCCAGTTCAAGTTCGACATGAAGTCGAAGAACGTGCTCTACATTCACTTGACGCTGGTGCCGTACGTGCGCACCTCCGACGAGCTGAAGACCAAGCCCACCCAGCACAGCGTCCAGAAGCTGCGCGAGATCGGCATCCAGCCCGACATCCTGCTCTGCCGCACCGAGAGGAAACTGTCGAAGGACATCAAAAAGAAGATCGCCCTGTTCTGCAACGTCGAGGTCGATTCCGTCATCACCGCAATGGACGTGCAGTCGATCTACCAGGTGCCGCTCAGCCTGCACAAGGAGGGGATCAGCAAGATCATCCTCAAGAAGCTGGGCCTGCCCGCCAAGGAACCCGACCTCGAACAGTGGAAAGAGATCAACCAGAAAATCGTCAAGCCCAAGGAGGAAGTGGACATCGCCATCGTCGGCAAGTACCTCGACCTCAAGGACTCCTACATCAGCATCACCGAGGCGCTCATCCACGGCGGCATCGGCAACGACAGCAAGGTCAATCTGCACTGGATCGACGCCGAGGAGATGGAAAAGGACGGCGGCGCGGAAAAGCTCAAGGCCTGCGACGGCGTGCTCGTGCCCGGCGGGTTCGGCGACCGCGGCATCGAGGGCAAGATCCTCGCGGCGCGGTTCGCGCGTTTGAACAAGGTTCCCTATTTCGGCATCTGTCTCGGCATGCACTGCGCCGTGATCGACTTCGCCCGCGACGTCGCCAAGCTGAAAAACGCCCACAGCGCCGAGTTTTCCAGTAAGTCGCCGTACCTCATCATCGACCTCATGCCCGACCAGAACGCGCACGCCGACAAGGGCGGCACCATGCGGCTGGGCGAATACCCCTGCCAGCTGCGGAAGAAATCCAACGCCTACAAGGCCTACGGCACGCGCGAGATCTACGAGCGCCACCGCCACCGCTACGAATTCAGCAACAAGTACCGCATCCAGATGGAGGAAGCCGGCATGAAGATCAGCGGCATCTCGCCCAACGGCAATCTCGTCGAAATCATCGAGCTGGAAGACCACCCCTGGTTCCTCGCCGGCCAGTTCCACCCCGAGTTCAAATCCTCACCCATGGAACCGCACCCCCTGTTCCAGAACTTCATCGCCAAGTCGCTGGAGTTCAGGAAGGGCAACCACAAACCGCAGTCTTAGAAGCAAAACAAAAGCGGCCTCGCGCAAAGCCGCGAAGACGCAAAGAAAAGCGAAAAGATTGGGGACAGGATGGACAGGATGAAAAAATTTTACAAAAGCAGCCTTTGCTTTACTTTTTGGATTTCATTCATGCTTTTGGTTTTTTCATCAAACTATGTTGAAGCGAAACCTAGAAAACCGGAAATCGATCGTCTGGTTATTTGCTATGCACACCCTTTAGTGGTTCCAGAACCGCCAACCTACAAAGGAGATATTATTCAGCGCAGCGATAATCAGATCTTACTGGAAAATGAAAAGCATATCGAAAATGTGAGCGCATTCATGAATGAGGCTTTGAAGAATAAAGAAAAATCAAAGGGCATTGCATTTTCACTTTCTCTGAGAATCGATTTCATTTATTCAGACAAGAAAAAAGAAAGGTCGGTCTTGTTTGTCGATAAAAAAGGAAATTTTGAATACCATGAATTGGAATTTGGACCGGCCCTTAAGGGAAAGGTGCCGGATGCCTTATTCCAGGAATTTGTTCAATATGTTGAAGAATTTATCGGAGTGATCGACTTCAGTTTGCAGAGAAAGAAGATATTGGAATTTAGGTGAAAATTTACAGAAAACTATGAAGTGTATTTCTCCCTCTCCCCTGGAGGGAGGCCAAGCAAAGCTTGACACCCGCATTACCAAATACCCGGAAGGTGGCTTGAGGGTGGGGTGAGGGGGAGTGATAAAGTATCCTTATGAATGGAGTGGATTATCAAATATCTTGAAATAGCGATTTGCCTGATAATTATTTCTATTGGAATATTAGAACTTTATGGCACAGGTAAAAAGTGGCCGATATTTGTAGATCCTCCGAACAAGTTTTCCCCCTTTTATTCTCATTCTGTTCTAAAAAAATATTTTGGGAAAAAAATTCTTATCTTCTATAACTATTTTTTGGGGTCCGCATTCATATTTTTTGGGAGTTACGGGTTTTGGCTTGTTTTAAGTCCTATAAATGAATGATTATAAATTTATTCCTATTACCTCTTTTCTCTTTGCGTCTTGGCGGCTTTGCGCGAGGCTGCTTTTCTCTTTTATCCTGTTAATCCTGTCTAATTTATTTTCTTTGTTTCTTGTGGGGAGATCGTTTCTGCGTTTACTGTGACATGCCCTTGATCAGATCGAGTTTGCCGATGACGCCGACCAGTTTGCCGCCCTCGACAACCGGCAGGGTGTGGATCTCTTTTTCCGCCATGATGGTGGTGACGTCCGCGATGTCCGACTCCGGTGAAACGGTGACCGCCTTTTTGCTGTAGATGTCCTCCACCTTCGTCCCGGTCAGCTTCTTCACGTCGTCCTCGAACTTCTTCTCGCTTTCCAGAAACAGCACCGCGTCGAACAGCGTGATCACTGTGGGGATGTGCAGGTTCTTGTTCTGCTCGATCAGGTCGCCCTGCGTCACGATGCCCTCCACCTTGCCGCCGTCGTCCACCACCGGCACGCCGTTCACGCCGTGCTGGATGAAAATTTTGGACAACTCGCTGATCGGCGTGTCGCGTTTGACGGTGATCACCTCGCGCGTCATGATGTCTTTGGCTTTGAGCATGGTGGACCCTCCCAGATAACGCCCTGAAGGCGGATCGCCTCCGGGCTTTCTTTTTCAGTGCAACCGATTATACTATTGATCTCCGGGCCCGTGGGACAATTCCCTCGCGGCGGCCGAATTTCAAAATTATTCAGAGAACAACGCATGTCCGAACCCGAAACCACAATTTCCCGGCCGAAACGGCGGCTGCCCGACTGGCTCAAGGTGCCGCTGCCCGGCGGCGACAACTACGCCCGCCTGAAATCGCTGGTGCGGCGGCACGCACTGCACACGGTCTGCGAGTCCGCGTCCTGCCCCAACATCGGCGAGTGCTGGAACGCGGGCACGCTGACGCTGATGATCCTGGGCGGCACCTGCACGCGCGCCTGCCGCTTCTGCGACGTGCCCACAGGACACATGCAGCCGCCCCGGCCCGAAGAGCCGGAAGAGGTAGCGGCGATGATCGAAACGCTCGGCGTGCGCTACGCTGTCATCACCTCGGTGGACCGCGACGACCTGCCCGACGGCGGCGCGGCGCATTGGGCGGAAACGCTCCGTACGCTCCGGCGGCGCTGTCCGGAAACAAAAGTGGAAGCGCTGATCCCGGATTTCAAGGGCGCCGCGCAGGACATCGGCACCGTGTGCGCGGCGCGGCCCGATGTGCTGGCGCACAATCTGGAAACCGTGCGCGCCCTGCAGAGCCGCGTGCGGCCGCAGTGCCGCTACGAGTGGTCGCTGGCGACGCTCAAAATCGCGCGCGAGCAGCACGGCTGTGTCACGAAAAGTTCGCTCATGCTGGGATTGGGTGAGACGGAGGAACAGGTCGTCGAAACCCTGCGCGACCTCGTTGACGTGGGATGCCGCATGCTGTCGCTGGGGCAGTACCTCCGGCCGACGCGCAACCACATGGAAGTGGAGGAATACCTGCACCCGGATCAATTCGCCCGATATGGCGAAATCGCGCGATCGCTGGGATTCGAGCACGTGGAGTCCGGACCGCTGGTGCGCAGCTCCTACCACGCCGAAAAACAGGCGGGGTTTCTGCGCGGAGATCCTTAAATAGTAGATACTGTCACCCTGAGCTTGTCGAAGGGTGACAGCGGTCATGCTTCGACAGGCTCAGCATGACAGAGCAAAGCAGCGTCAAATTTCCCCGCACATTCCGTCTGCGGTTTAACGCACCGGTTTTGCCAAGTATTTGACCTTGTGTCGCCAGGCCCGATGGGGGTGAGGCGGCACAGAGCTTGCTTTTAAAATAGGGCGGAGGCGGACGTCAAAGTTTTTGCGACGAAACCGTGCGCGGCGTGAACCACTCCGCCCTCCGCGGAGGTGAGGATGGCCGAGATCGAGCCCGTCCAGGGCGGGCGACCGACAACCGATGCGAAACGTACCGACGCCAACGCGCCCGGCCCGCAGGAAAAGCTCGCCTTCCAGGCCCTGCTCTACGAGGCCCAGCGCCGCATGCTGTCCGCCTGGAGCGAAGGCGCGCCCGGCAATCAGGCGCCCTTCAACCTGTATTCCGAGTACCGCCTCATCATGAACCAGGCGCTCGACCGCAAAACCCCGGCCAAAAACGTTCCCGCCATCACCAGCCCCAAACTCGCCGCAAAATTTTATGAGATCGAGGCCCGCCGCGGCCTGCTCGATGCCGTCGAGTCCACGCAGGCGGCCGGTTTCTCATCGTTGCCCGCGCTGGCGCGCACCATCGGCGCGTCGCAGAACGTCCCCACCGGCCTGTTCGACAACCTGATCCGCGCCGAATCGGGATACGACCCCGACCGGCTGGGCGCCAACGGCGCGATGGGTCTGGGCCAGCTCCTGCCCGATACCGCGCGCGATCTCGGCCTGCGGGTGCAGACCGACCGCGAGCCGGGTTCTGTGTGGCACCCCGAATCCAACCTGAAAGCGGCGGCGCGGCAACTCCGCTCTTTCTATGAACTGTTCGTGGATCGCGGCGTGGACGCCAGCGAGGCGTGGAACTTCGCCGGCGGCGCCTACAAGGCGGGCACCGGCCCCATCGACCGCGCCCTGGGCCTGCTCGGCACCACGCAGGGCGCCACCTGGGATGAACTTGCCCGCACGCTCGCCCGTATCGACGGACCGCAGGCCCAAAAGATTGCCGACTACGTCAACCGCTTGCGCTGAATGGAGAGTTTGACAGGAGGGACAGGATAAAAAAGGACTGTACGGAAATTCCAATGTTTTGAGGGATGGGCAGTTTTCTATGAGTTGAACCTGGAGGCAGCATGGGACAATATCAATTACCCCTGCTCTTAGCCTTTATTATTTTGGTTCCTCCCGATGCCAGCGCGCATCGTTCCGGTTGCCATCGCTGGCATAGTTGCCCTTCGGATACCGGCTCTTATATTTGCGGAGATCTTGGTAAATGCTCTGCATGCCCGGATAACGAATATTGTAAAGATGGGCGGCCCCGAAATCTCGATTCCAGCAAACGAAACAATAAAAAAAGTTGGACTGATATTTGTTTGCGTATAAAGAAATCTCGCCAACAAGTTCCCAGGAAAAAATTCATGCAAATCTGTAAAAAGGAAATGACGGATTTAGAGTGTCAAAATTGTTGGAATGCAAGGTAGCTTATAATTTTTCGGTTGCCAGTATATCCCTCAATGCGCCTTGGTTTCCGACGCGATGCGGTCCATCAGGGCGAAGAACACGCCGCTCAGCACGAACGTCATGTGGATGACCACCTTCCAGGTCAGCATCTGCACATTGCCTTCGCTGGGCTCGGCCGGGATCTCCATGAAGGTTTTCAAGAGGTCGATGGCCGAGATGGCGACGATCGCGCCGATGACCTTGAGCTTCAACCCGCCGAAATCCACCTTGCCCATCCACTCCGGCCTGTCCTGATGGTCGGCCACGTCGATCTTCGAGACGAAGATCTCGTAGCCGGAGAAGATGATCATGAGCAGCAGCGACCCCACCAGCGCCATGTCCACCAGCGAAAGGATGCCGATCACCACGTCGTGTTCCTTCAGCGTGAAAACGTGTGTGGTGAGGTGGTACAACTCCTGTACGAATTTGATAAACAGCAGAACAATACCGATGACCAGCCCGATGTAGAACGGGGCCAGCAGCCAGCGGCTATTGAAAACGGTCGTTTCCAGACCGTGTTCGAGTTTGTTGCGCATTGTCATTCCTTATGGGCGCTTCAAAAATTGAGTTTGACCACGAGCGCCCTTATGAAATAAGAGGCCGCGAGTTGCCTGCCGGAAAAATATCGAGTTAGTAAAAGTTCCTTTAAAAATAGCGTGAAGTTAAACGGATACGTTGTAACACATCTGCCGCTGCCGATGCCACGGCAAATTGCAGAGCTTAAAAAAGTGGCACGGGCGGGGGAATGGCGATCCACAGCGAGCTATTCACGAATCAGAAATCGACTCATCAGGAAAATGAACAGGAGCAGCAAAAATATCCACGTGACGAAAACCATTTTCGCCCCGAATGCGCCGATCTTTTGCGTTTCCTCTGAAGACAGGGCTTGTTCCCTTCTGTGTTTTTCCAGCACTTCGGCGGGAATCAGCTTCATGCCGATATAAATTCCAAGCGGGATGAGAATCAGATCGTCCAGGTAACCGAGGATGGGAATGAAGTCCGGGATCAGATCGATCGGGCTCAAGGCATACGCCACGACCAGAACGATGAACGCTTTGGCGAACCAGGGCGTGTCCGGGTCTTTGGAGGCGCGGTACAAAACCATGCAATCATTTCTGAGACGCCGCGCCCAGCTTTTCAGCGATTCCAGCACGCGCCGTTATCCTGTCCCGCTTTGGGGAGGCTTTGCCAGCAGCGCTTCCATCTCGGCGGTCACGGCGGCGGCCCAGTCGAACACGAATCGTTCCCGGTCCGTCCGCGTCGCGGCGCGCAGCCTTTCGTGATGAGCGCTGTCTTCGGCCGCAAGGCGGATCTTTTTTGCCAGCGTTTCCGGCGAAGCGGGAGAAAAATATTGCTCCGGGTTCAGCAGCACCTCCCGGTTTTCCGGCGTGTTGCTGACCAGGCAGGGCAGGTCCGCCGCCAGCGCTTCCAGCAGGGAGTTCGACATGCCCTCCTGCGCCGAGGCGAACACGAACAGGTCCGCCCCTTGCAGCAGATCGGCCACGTCGTCGCGCCAGCCGGTGAACACCGCGCGTTTCGCCACACCCAGTTCCTCTGCCAGTTTTTTGAGTTCTTCCTTCGCCTCGCCGTCGCCGATGAGCAGCAGCACCGAATGGGGAACGGCGGCCTCGGCGAACGCCTTGAGCAGCACGTCCTGGTTTTTCTGCTGTTGCAGAATTCCCGACGTGGCGATCACGAACGCCTGCCGGTTGAGTGAAAACGCTTCCGCCAGTTCCCGTTTCTGCACGTCCCGGTCGAAGTCCACCGGCTCGATGTGGTTGGTCAGCACGCCGATTTTCGCCGCCGCCCGCCGGTGCCTGCGCAGCATCTCCGCCTTCACCGTTTCCGAGTTGGCCAGCAGCCGGTCGGAAAATGCGATCCCGAAACGGTCCAGCGCCCGCTCGAACAGCGCCGCGAACGGTGACCCGCGGTAGGCGAAGTCCGTGCTGCGGTAGGGCAGCGAGCGGACGAACGTGAGCATCGGGATGTTGCAGATCTTTTTCGCCGGGCCGCACAGGCAGGCGTACAGCGGCGAAAACACCGAGATCAGGTCCGGCCTGAGCTGCCAGGCCACCCACAGAATGAAAAACGGGATGGTGAGGAAAAAATAGATCCAGAACGCGATGGAGTCGTGCCGGGTGAACGGCGTCCACAAAATGTGCGGCACCAGATTTTCGTGCGTGTAGGGATACGGCTCCACCGCGACGTAGTGCACGCGCCAGCCGCGCTCAAGGCAGGCTTCGATCTTCATGCGCAGCCGCTTGCAGAAGCCGCCCGGCTTGTGCTTGTAATAGACTGTCAGGATCTTGGCATACATCATCCGCCGCCTCCGTGCCGCAGCCAGCTTTGAAACATCAGCACGTTCCACAGCTGGTACTGCCAGTTGCAGCGTCCGTCTTTGTGTTCCTGCCACAGCGCGCGCACCGGGCCGGGGTCGAGGTAGCCCTCGCCGCGCATGCGGGATGCATCCAGCAGGTCCTCAGCCCAGTCCTTGAGCGGCCCCTTGAGCCACTCGCCGACAGGCACGCCGAAGCCCATCTTCGGCCGGTCCACCAATTGCCGCGGCAGGTGCCGGTGCAGGACCTGTTTTAAAATCCATTTGCCCTCGCCGTGGCGCACCTTCCATTCCAGCGGCAGCCGCCAGGCGAACTCCGCCACGCGGTGATCGAGAAGCGGCACGCGCGCCTCCAGGCCCACCGCCATGCTGGCGCGGTCCACTTTGGTCAGGATGTCCTCGGGCAGGCTGCTCAGCGTGTCGAGAAACAGCATCCAGTGGATGAAGTCCGGCCGCCGCTCCCAGGGGATCTTCTGGTTGAACACCGTCGGCGGCTCCACCGCGCCGATCACCAGCTTCTCCGGCTCGTTCCACAGCGAGACCAGCCTCTCGTAGAACGATTCCCAGCCCTCGAACGGCAGAAAATCCGCCAGCTTGCGCATCAGGTAGCCCGGTTTCGCCTGCCGCCAGCGCGGCGCCAGCCGTCCGATCCAGCGTTGCGCCAGCCGGTTCCAGGTGTCCGGCTGCACCGCGCCGATCTTCTCCGCCAGGAACGCGCGCAGCGGAAGCGGCAGCCGTCCCGCGGTGGCGCGCAGCTTGCGGCCGAGGAAATAGCGGTTGTATCCCGCGAACAGCTCGTCGCCGCCGTCGCCGGACAGGCTCACCGTCACATGGCCGCGCGTGAGCTGCGAGACCAGAAACGTCGGGATCTGCGACGAGTCGGCGAACGGCTCATCGTACAGTTCCGGCAGCAGCGGCACGACCTTGAGCGCCATCTCCGGCGAGACGTACAATTCCGTGTGGTCCGTGCCCAGATGCTTCGCCACCGCCTTCGCGTACACCGCTTCGTTGTAGTCCGCTTCGCCGAAGCCGATGCTGAACGTCTTGACCGGCCGCTCGCTCTGCGCCTGCATCAGCGCCACCACCAGCGACGAGTCGATGCCGCCCGATAAAAACGCGCCCAGCGGCACGTCGGCGATCATGCGCAGCTCGACCGCTTCTTTGAGCAGCGCTTCCAGTTGATCCACCGCCTCCGTGTCCGTTCCCTGGAAACGGTTTTCCAGTCCCTGCCGGGCCACCTGCTTCAACGACCAGTACGGCTCCGGCGGCGGCAGGGTGCCGCGCGCCATCGGGTTCACCGTCAGCACCGTGCCCGGCAGCAGTTTGTGGATGCCCTCGTAGATCGAATGCGGCGCCGGGATGTAGTTGTGCCGCATCAAAAGCGCCAGCGCGTCGCGGTTCACCCGGTTCTCGAATCCGGGGAATTCCCGCAGCGCCTTGAGTTCCGAGCCGAACACGAACGCCCCGTTCTGCCAGCCGTAGTACAAAGGCTTGATGCCGATGCGGTCGCGCACCAGGTGCAGGCGTCCTTCCACCTTGTCCCACAGCGCGAAAGCGAACATGCCGACGAACTGGTGGATGACGCCGAGAAGCCCCCACTGCTCGATGGCTTCCAGGATCACCTCCGTGTCCGAATGGCCGCGCCAGGTGACCGGGTAGCCGGTTCCCGTGGTGGCTTCCTCCAGCCGGCGGCGGATTTCCTGAAAATTGTAGACCTCGCCGTTGTAGACGATCACGTAGCGGCCGCTGGCCGACACCATCGGCTGGTGCCCCTGTTCGCTGACGTCCTGAATCGCCAGCCGCCGGTGCGCCAGCCCGACGCCGGATTCCGGGTCGTGCCATTCGCCGGAATCGTCCGGCCCGCGGTGGGTCAGCCTGCCGCCCATGCGCCTGAGGTGCTCCAGCGCTTCGGTCTGTTGGGGATGGATGAAACCTGCGATTCCGCACATGGCCTGGGTCCGGGTTGCGGGGGATCAGTGAACCGTTTTTCTGTTTTCCGGTCTGGCGGCGGGGGAGGGCGCGCCCGCCTGGATCCGCTTTTTATAGATCTGCACGAGCCGCGCCGTCTGCGCCTGCCAGGTGCCGTATTGCGTGCGCACCGTTTCCCCGGCGTTGTCGCTCAGCAGCTTGCGGTGCACCGGGTCCTCCAGCAGGTCGGTGAGTTTGCGCGCCAGCGCCTCGGAGGAGCCGGGTGCGATCAGCAGGCCGTCGTGCCCGTCGGTGATCATCTCCGGAATGCCGCCCACCGTCGTCGCCACGATCGGCAGCCCGCAGGCCATCGCTTCCAGCAGGATGTTGGGCGAGCCGTCGAGCAGGCTGGGCAGCGCGAACACATCCGCCGCGCTCAGCCAGAGGGGGATTTCCGACTGCTTCTGCGATCCCGCGAACATCACCGCGCCGTCCAGACCCAGAGCCGCTGCTTGCGATTCGAGTTCCGCACGCAGGTCGCCATCGCCCACCAGCACGAACACCGCATCGGCAACGCGCTCGCGGATCGCGGCGGCAGCCTTGAGCAGGTGCGCGTGCCCCTTGGAAGGGGACAGCCGCCCCACCGTGAGCACCAGCGGCGCTGCTTGCGGCAGGCCCAGCCTGCGCCGCGCTTCGCTCTTGTCGTGGGCGTGGAAGCGCTCCAGCTCGATGCCGTTGGTCAGGATCGTGATGCGGTCCGCCCGCACGCCCGCTTCGGCCAGTTCCTGCTTGAACTGTTGGCTTTGGCAGACGATGCCGTCGGCGGTGTTCAGCAGCCGGGCGAACAGCGGCGCGACCCCGCGCAGGCGCAGAAAATGGATGTCCGCGCCTGTCAGGCGCACCACCACGGGCTTGCCCGTGACCGCCTTGACCGCCAGCGCCACCACGGCGCTCAGCGACCAGAAGGTCTGGAACACGTCGGTCGATTTTGCGGCTTTCAGCGCCGAAACGAAAAACGAAGCCAGAAACAGCGGCAGCTGCAATAGGCGCAAAGGATTGTGGCGTATCCGGGGGATCATCCCCGCGCCGTAGGCGAGAGCCTGCCATCGCGCCGGCAACAGGTAGCGGAAATGGGTGCGCTCGATGTTGTCGGCGTCGCCCGCGTCCGCGACTTCCACGTCGTGCGGCGCGATGACCCGCACCCGGCAGCCCGCGCGCGCCAGCTCGCGCGCGTATTTGTGCACGAACGAGCCCGCGAAATCCCCCTCGAAACGGGGAAACGACGTGGTCAGCAGCGTGAGGTTCAGGGTCTTCACCGGCTTTACGGTGCCAACCGGTCTGGCCGGGTTGTCGATCATGGGGCTGAGCATGGTTCTTTATTTCAGTTTTCTGAGTCCGAACGTTTCCTTGAACAGGTTTTTCACCACGAACAGGATGTTTTCCTTCTTTTCGGCCAGGCGGCGCAGCGTGTACGGCAGCCAGGAGCTGCCGAACGGCGTGTACACCCGCACTTTGTAGCCTCTTTTGAGCAGGATCTTCTGCAGGTCCCGGCCGACGCCGTACAGCATTTCGAAATAAAACGACTGCGGGTCGATGTTTTCCTTCTCGATGAACGCCAGGATCTTTTCCAGCAGGTACTCGTCGTGCGTGGCGATGGCCGGCTGGTTGCCTTCCTTGAGCAGAAGGTGCGCCTGCTTGAGAAAGTTCTCCCGAATGGCGTCCATCGACGTGTGGGCGATCGACTCCGGTTCCTTGTAGGCCCCCTTGCACAGACGCACCGAGATGTTGTTTTCGATCAGCTTTTCCAGGTCCGCCTGCGTGCGGAACAGGTACGCCTGCACCGCCTGCCCGAGATTGGGAAACTGCGGATGCACCTGATGGCACATTTCCAGCGTGCGCTCCGTGTGCGGCGAGCCTTCCATGTCCAGGCGCACCGTGTGGCTGCCCGCGGCGGCGGCGATCTCCTCCAGGTTTTTGCGGCACAGGGCCGCGTCGATGTCCAGGCCGAGCTGCGTCAGCTTGACGGAAAAATCCATCGGCACCGGGCTGTCCGCAAACTCCCGCACCAGCTCCAGGTATTCGTTCTTTGCCGTTTCGACCTGCGCCGGATTGGTGACGTTTTCTCCCAGGATGTCCAGCGAGCACAGGAATCCCGCGCGATGAATGCGTTTGATCGCCCTCATCGCGGTTTTCAGATCCTCGCCCGCGATGAAACGCTTGGCGAAGGGATACAGAATCTGCATGCGGCCACCTCCAGACAAGAAACGAGGAACAGGGCGGGTCGCCCGGCCCGTCCTCTCTTTAATTATAAGCTATCCCTTTCGGATTGTTTAGGCTAAATAGTTGATACTTTGGGTACTTATGGCGATCCCGCCGAAGCGGGCGGGAGCGCTGCATGCCACCTATGTCACATTATTGCCTGTGGATAAGCAAGCGGGAAATGGCTATATTTTTATCAAATATGTCTGAATTATCGTAAAAAACGACGCAGACGCGTCGCGGACTGTTCTATAAACCCTTTAAAAATCAAAGGGTTATAAATGGTATGCGTCTTGCTCTGTCTTAAGCAGGACAAACCATTGCAAACTGGAGGGTTATCCCATGAATCGCATGCGTACACGGTGCGGCGGGTTGTGCGGGGCCGCGGTGCTTCTCATCCTGCTGGTCACTCCGGCCCTGGCCGGAGACACAAAGGAAATCGAAAACCAGGTCGATGCGGCGCTCAAGCGGTTTGAGAGCGAAGTCGGCGGCGGTGCCCGCCTGCTGCAGGGAGCCGAAGGCGTGCTGGTCTTTCCCGCCCTGCACCGCGCTGGATTCGGCATCGGCGGCGAGTACGGCGAGGGCGCGCTGCGCGTGCAGGGCAAAACCGTGGACTATTACAACACCCTCGCGGCGTCCATGGGCTACGAGCTGGGGACGCAGGCGAAAACCTTCATCCTGGTGTTTCAGCAGGAGAAGGCCCTGAAGCGTTTCCGTGCCAACGGCGGCTGGAAAGCCGGCGTCGACGGCTCGGTCGTCGCCGTCATCGCAAACGGCGGCGGCGCGCTCGATCCGGACACCGCGGGACATCCCATCGTCGGTTTCATTCTCGATCAGAAGGGCCGGATGCACGCTCCGGATCTGGACGGTTCCCGCTTCACCCGGCTCGACAAAAGCTGACGGGGGGCTCCGGCAGGCCGCGGCTTCCGATTCCGCCCCGATCCGTCACCGAGACGAAGACGGGCGGGGAGGGAGATTCTCCGTGGTTAATTGAAAAACAGTTGAAAATCCGCATCTTGGTCCGGTATGGCGGGAAACGATCCCGGAATGCCGAAATCCCAGAGGGATCGATTGCCCCGTTCTCTCCTCCTTCCTTCACCCGGAAATTTTCCGGGGTTCCGCCGGTCCCGCCCTTTAGGACTGAAAACCCAAGCAAAAAGAGGGGCCTGCGATTCCGGTCGAATCCGGCAGCCGCACCGGCGGGGTGGAATGAAAAAAAAATGAAGAAATTTTCAGCCGCCGGGAATTTTTCCCTCATTTCGAGTCCGATTTTCTAAATCATTGAAAATACAATAGAAATCCGTTTCAACGGGAGGGCCGAATCGGGGTTTCGCTTTGCCGCAGACGCCGGAGCCGGACAGGTATGTCATTGAGAAATCGCCGGGTGTTGTTCCGTTCGCATTGCCTAAAAAAATATCCGGTCAGCGATAACGGAAAATCCCCCCGATCGAGGAATGCTGACCGCTCCGCGAAGATGATAGAATTGTCTGGAGATCCTTTGGATGCATGCGGTTCAGGCTCCGATGCTGGGCGGCCGGCCCCCCATTCCGGCGGTCACCGGGATCGTAAGGCAAAGCAAAACAAAACGAATGAATGATATGATCCCGCTCCCGAGGAAAGGTTTCGATGAAGAAAAGATCCACGAAGAAAAAATCCACGAAAGTCAAAAATCCTACCAAACAGTTGAAGGCCATCGCCTATCACGAAGCCGGCCATGCCTTTGCCTGCTGGAAACTCGGAGTGGGAATCCGTTCCGTCACCATCAAGCCGGACGCGGATAGCCTGGGATACGTTCACCACAACAACGTGATCAAGAACGACGGCAGGAACAGCAACTCCATGCGCACGCGCATCAGCTTTGAGAACGACATTCTCATTTCTTTGGCCGGTCCCGAAGCCGAACGCCGGTTCGCGGGCAGAACCAACCACGACAGCGCCTGGGGGGATTTCAAGCACGCGTCCTATTCCGCCAATCTCATCGGCGGCGACGGTGCCGGCGCCGACCTGTTCCTGAAATGGATGAGCTACCGGGCGAAGGATCTGGTCACCAAGAACGGCAACTGGAGAGCCATCCGCGCCCTGGCGTCCGAGCTTTTGAAAAAAGAAACCCTGAAAGGAAAAGAGATCAAGGAGATCTTCGAGGAAATCGAAGGCTGAAAGCGCCGCCACCGAAAATCAGCAAGGCCCGTTTCCAGGTTCGAGCCCCCCGCGTTTCCCCCGAATTCATTGTCTGACAGCGCAAACCAGCCCGGACGAACCCGTCCGGGTTTTTTTTGTATAAAAACCACCGCTAAGAATGTCAGGTAGATCACAAAATTTTGTGTCCGCACTCCCTTTTGCATTTTAAAAAATAACGTACATTGGGTTTCATGATTCACACGCCGAGAGAATTGCCCTTATAAAAAGGGAAGGGGCTTCCCCGCGATTCCCCGGCGATCGATTCGAGGTAGAGACATGCAGCAGCCACTCAAACGCCAGAGCTTTTATTTCGACGTCACCGGCTTGATCTACGTGATGTGGTGTCTCTATCTCCTGGCGACCAATTCCTGACCGGCCGCCAACCTGCCGCATAATTGGGCAGAATTCCACAAGGTGCCCCAGCTAAAAGCGTCCCCCGGCACCGCCGCATGACCGGGTTTCTATTATAAATCTTTGAGAATAAAGTGGTATCGGTTCCCTTCCCCGTTGGTACGGGCATTGCTTTAAGCCATATTCAGAAACCAGCAGCGAATCACAGGAGGTGTCTCATGGCGGATTCCACGAAAACCAACATCGAAACCTGGGTGCACAACGTCATCCACCGCGCCGCGCAACGCGGCGAGATCGACACAGGGTACTTCACCAGCCAGAGAAAGCTCCTCGAACTCAAAAAACGCTTCGAACACGGCAGCCCGGCTTCCAGCAGAGAGCATATTCCTGTCAGCCGCCGTTTTTACGCCTGACCCGTACTCCACGCATTCCGTCCGTTCCCGTAATGACCGATTCGGCGCTCATATAGAGCGATCGGCTTTCGGTACGGGAGCCGCATTGTATCTGAACCCCTTACTCTAATAAGGCTCGATGTCTTTGTACGCCCGGAGCAGACGGTCCGTCCATTCCTGCGGCGGCGCTTTGCCCACGAAGGCGCGGATGGCGCGGAACATTTGCTCGCGCTTGCGCGGATAGAGCGGGTCGCGCTTTTTCAAACCGGCGATCGTGTTGAGCAAAGCCTCGAACCCGAGGTACTCGTCCCAGACCTTCTCTTTCTTGCTGTCCTTGGCGTAGTAGCGCAGGTCCTCTTCGCTGGTGATGATCAGGCTTTTATAGATCATGTCCCGGTGGATCATCACATCGCTTGCAAACGTTTCGGCGTGGACAGTCCCCGCCCACAGCACACTCGCGAGCAGAACGAGGCCGATTGAAAATGGGGTCCGGTTGGATTGCATGCGCCCACCAGCTGCAAGGGATTCGCTTCTTCAGGACAAATTAATGCAAAGCGGCGCGGGAGGCAACAACGAGGTGGCTGGAAAAGTGGAGAGTCGGAAGTGTCTTAAAGCGTGGTGCGGAGGATGCGGTTCCCGCCGCGGCTCTTGAGGAAGCGCTGCGACATCCTCTTTTGAAAGCGGGAATTTTTTGACGGAGCTTTGAAAAAATGTCGAAATATCGACAGGTTACAGGTAAAGAATCGGTTCTGATATGTGTCGGTGCGTGTAGTTTCTTCTCAGGTCAGAACAAAAGGTAGAGGCACCAGAGCACGTAACCGAGAGCCGAGAAGTCATAATACATGGAGTATTTTTTATGTTTATTCGTGTCCATTTTTAAGTTCCCTCCAATTATAACGGTCAATAATTGTTAAAACTTTATGATTCAAGTCTTTTTGATTAAATTCCGATAAAGTTATAGCTTTGTTTTAAAAATTAAAGGGGCTCTCGGAGCTTGTGGCGGCCAAGAGCCCTTTTAATTGACCCTGCGAGATTTGGCTCCTTTTAAGAAGCGGGGGTCTCGTTCCCCCTTCTTGCTTTCTGAATAATGCATGCGGTGTGCCAAAATCCGAAAAGCAAAAATGTCTTTTAGTTTTAGCTGTTTACAGTGTGCGTGGAAGGAAGGTGTGTTTGCGCAACAGCATGGACCATGCATGGTGCTCTGCATGGGAGACGGCTTGCGGCGTGTTCGTCGCGGCGCACAGCCACACTTCGCTGCACTGGTTTGGTGGAGGTGCCTGCAATTCCTCCGCGAATGGAAGCGGAGGTGTGCTTGGGATAGAGTTTGCGGGTGAGAGACGCGGGACACCGCCGCGGACGGTGGCGGCAGCGCGGATCACCAATGTGACCTGGGTCACAAAATAATGTGTCCTGCTTCCTATTTCCTCGGGAGCATCGGGAGTAAAGTTGAATGCGAAAGATTCTATCATCTTTTTCTTGAAAGAGCTTTGGGCTTCATATTCCTCAACTTAAAGGAGGACAGTCATGCATAAAGACCGAATGGTTTTCAGAGATTTCGTCGCACTGGCAGTGGGAGTCCTGATTCTGAACCTGATTCTACTGTTCGGCGGCATCATCTGATCACAGCATGGCTTAGCAAAAAGCGGTGAACAAACGCTCCCGGATCCCGCTTGGGGATCCCGGGGGGCGCTTGCATGTCAAACCGCGACTGCGCATCAACGTCTTTCCTGGCACCACCCTGGCGAAGCGCTCGTCCCCGCCCGGTCCCACAAGCTTTCCCTCATACATTCAGCCGGATACGGCTCGCGCCGTGGAAGCGGGTCCGCGCCTTGCCAGAATTCGCTTGGAATCCGGCCGCGGGAGTGGTTAGATAAAAAAGCCCCCATCCCGTCATCCCGAAAACCCTGACGTTTAGGAGTCGAGGACATGAATAGGCATATCGCCCGGATCGGCACCCTGGCCGCCCTGATTCTGTGGGCCGCCCAACCCGCCATCGCCATGGAGTCGGCGGCGAAAGCCGAATCCAAGGCCAAAAAAGGAGAAACCGTCGTGCAACAGGATGAAAGCGGCAATAAACGGACCATCATTCAGACCGGTGAGGACAACGAAAAGAACATCAGCCAGAAAGGCAAAAACAACGACCTGACCCTCATCCAGAAGGGCAAGCGCAACCAGGGAGACATCTCCCAGGACGGCGAGGACAACGAAGCCATGACCACGCAGTCCGGCGACGACAACAAGAGTTCCATCGTGCAGAAAGGCAAGGGCAACCGCGCCGTCATCAGCCAGGGCGGCGGTTCCAACAGCGTCACCATAAACCAGGGGCCGTAAGGTTTGCCAGCGATATCGAGCCCGCGATTCGATCCTCGCGCCCTGTCATCCTGAGCCTGTCGAAGGATGACAGGGAGCAGGCGAACCTTTATTCGCTTTCCTCTGCCTCAAGGAATCTTCAAATCTCCCGATAAGCCACACGTGGATTAAAACGTCCGGCTCCGGACCCCATTTGCCGTGGATATCCTGCTTCCCTCAGAGTCCGAAGTGTTCAGTACCGGCTGGATGGTGCTCGTGACCGGGTACCTTCTGGGATTGTGCGTCTGGAGCTGGATCGCCCACGTGCACAAACCCGGCCGCGAGGTCCTGGCCCGGCTGCCGCGCTCCGTGCGCTGGACGCTGTGCATCCCGTTTCTGGAAACCTGGCGCGGTTATGTGGACGCAGCCGGTCAGGCAAAGATGGAGCGCTACCTGGTTTTTTCCTGCTGCCGGCTCATCTACCTTTCCTGGGGACCTCTGATCCTGCTCTACCTGTCCATCGCCGGCGTGTACTCGCAGACCGTCCTGCCGTGAGCGAGCCATGACGCGGAAACAGTCCACCATGAAACTCTATCCCTTCGTTGCCTGGTTCACGCGCATCTACTTCCTGCTGTTTGTGTTGTCCGGGTATTTCCTGTTACAGCATCCGCAGGCCGTCACCCAGTTCGCTTTCACCAAATACTGGCACTGGCGGCACCCGGGTCCGCAGGCGTTGCTGCAATGGAAGCTGCCCGTTCACCCGGATCTGGTGGCGGGAGTCAAAGAGCAGCCCAACCGGGTGTCCCTGCATCCCGGTCTTAAAGAAGATCCTTACATCAGCGTCTATGTGAAAGAGGGGGCCTTCGAACTCACCGCGTGGAGAGACATTTATCAGAGCAAGGGATTTGAGAAAATCACCGGAGAGGGCTGCTGCGTGGTGTCGGGAATGCTCTGCGAGAAATGGGGAAAACGCCGTGCGCAATCCGGCGAACCCAGAGAAGACATCAAGGTGATCATCACCTCGGCCAAAACCATCGTCGGCTACACGGGGTCGCCCAAAGACAGGAATTATCTGGAAGAAACGCTGAAGGGAATGCAGTATCGGGACAATCCGCCCGTGGCGTGAGGGCGGGAATGGACGGAAGTTCTATCTGGCTGCCGGTTCCGCTTCGTCCGGGCTTTCGTGCTCCCGGCAGATGAGCTGCACTTCCCGTGCGCTCAGGGCTTCCTGAGTCAGTTCGCAAAAGAATTTTCCCTCTCCCCGCCTGCTGTTGTGGCGGCAGGTCCGGCAAAGACCGAACGGTCTCATCCCGTTGAACTGCTGCATCGCCTGCAACAGACTTCTGAGCCCCTCGATCAGTTGGTCCTGCTCCGAGGGCCGCAGATCCTCCCAGGCTTTGGACGCCGTCTTTGCGGGCAGGGTTTTGCCGAGCAGCTTCCGTCCCGCGGCGGTGACATTCAGATGCACCACCCTGCCATCCTTCTTGTCCGGGGATTTCGTGATCAGGCCTTTTCGTTCCAGCGCCATGAGGGTCTGCGACACCGTTCCCTTGGTCAGGCCGAAGTAGTCCGTCACCCCCTGCGGCGTGTTCGAATAGCGGTTCGACCGGCTGAGATAGTGCAGCGCGCCCAATTGAATGGGCTGCAGGTCGTACTCCGCCCCCTTCAGGCGCGACTCCGATCGAAGCAGGTGCGAGATCCGTTCGATATATTCCTGCAATAACAAGGCGCTCATAAAAATATATTGTATTGAATCGAAACTATCTTGACAAGGGGATTTTCCTCCACTAGAATCCATTTAGTATTGAGTCGATACTAATAATCTTTCACGTTTCAGGAGGTAAATCCGATGAAGTTTGTTTTGAGTTGTTTATTGGCAGGTTTTTGCATGCTGACCGCGCTGCCGGTACACAGCGGAACCGGCAAGGTGGACTATCCCGAAGGCTACCGCCAGTGGGCGCACATCAAGTCCATGCTCATCGAGCCGGGCCATCCTCTGGAGAACCCCTTTCAGGGGCTGCACCACGTCTACGGCAACCAGAAGGCGCTGAAGGGCTTCAAAAATGGCAGTTTCCCGGACGGGTCCGTGCTGGTCTTCGACCTTCTGCACTACAAACAGAGCGACCGGACGATCCAGGAAGGCGAGCGGAAACTGATCGGCGTGATGCAAAAGGATCAAAAAGCCTATCCTGCCACAGGCGGCTGGGGGTTCGAGGCGTTTGCCGAAAACACGAAAAACCAGCGCATTGTGAAAGATGGCGGCAAGGGCTGCTTTTCCTGTCACGCTTCCCAGAAAGAGCAGGACTTTGTGTTTTCTCGATTGAGAAACTGAAACTTCCTTCTTTCGGTAAAAAACACATGGCTTTTAGGGCTGCCGCATTGCGGAACAGCAGGGTGACGCGGCAACACAAGAGTTGGATTGGGACTTTATAACCAAAACCTCAACAGGAAAGGAAAAAAAACATGAATAAAGCCATCTTTTATCATGCCGGATGTCCCGTATGCGTGGAAGCCGAACAACGCTTTGTCGCTGCCCTGAATCCTTCGGAATACCAGGTGGAAGAAGTCCACTTGGGAACTGAAAAAAAACGCATCGCCGAAGCCGAAACAGCGGGAGTGAAATCGGTGCCTGCGCTTGTGATCGGTGGCACTCCATTTCATATTAATTTTGGAGCTTCGATCGACGACTTGAGATAGCTGGCTGGAGAAAACCGGCGGTGGTCCGCCGCCGGTTTTTTAATAAAGCTGAATCCTTACGTGGCCTTAGCCGGTATTGTCTGGGAATCGTTTGAATCGGGCGGGCAGGGATACGCCGCCTAGCCGTCCAGCTTGAGTGCGGTCATGTCGATGATGTCTTCACCGAGCGGTTTGTGCTTTTTCGTCAGCGCGTCCTTCACGTCCACGATCATGCGCGTGGATTTCGTGGTGAGCACCTCCAATTCGATGTAGATGTCCAGCTCCACCGTCGCGGCCGTGATGGTTTTGCCGCCGCTGGTGGTGCTGTCCTCCATCAAAAGCAGGTCCATGTCTTCCAGAACCCGGTGTGCCGCTTTCACAACCTCTTTCACCGGGTAATTCAGCGTTTTTTCTGCGGAATTCGAGCCCAGAAATCCCGTCCCCATGACGCCGCCGCTGGAGGCGCAGCCCGAGGCCAGGATAAAGATCGAGATCCACAATCCGTTCAGGTATGGTTTCATGCGTTTTCCCGGTATGCGTGCAAGAGCAGAGAAGCGGGCCGTGCTGCGGGGATTCCGTGTCTCCGTCGTTCATATCAATGTCGATGAATTTCCGCCTGTTAACAATTTCCGCGCATTCGCGTGTGTTCCGGATCTGCCCCGCCCCGAGGCGGAATCGGGACGGGGCCAATCCTGGAGACACAAAATGAAAAAGAATTGGGAATTTAAAGAGCAAACTCCATGCCGAAAAATAAAACACCGAAATACAATTATCGGAATTTTTCAGGCGGCAGGAAAACGACAAAAATTGTTATAATCCGGCAAAATTGGGAAGTATTTTCACAACTGTAATTTGAAATAGACAGTTGATGACGATGCGGCTGACAGTTTTGTAAATGTGAGCGGAAAGAGGCCATAGCACGTGGATAAGCAATTGCTTTTTTGCGTGTATTGAGTTAATAATCGCGAAGGTAAAATGTATTGCCGGTGGGCGTCGTTGAAAAATCGGCATCGTTTTGAGGAGCGGTGTACGGCGTGAACGAGCACGCCCACCGTGGAGGAGAGGCGGTTATTTATCGGGCTGGGGAGCCCACCGGAGGAGATGTTATGACATTGTCTGGATTGTTGTTGCTCGGCGTCGCGGGCGTCGTGGTGATCGCCGTACTGGCTTACCTCTATTCCTCTAACGATTCCGGCTGACCCGCAGTTTTCCCTTCCCGAACCCCCACCAAAACCGACGTATTCCGGACCTTCACACCCCCTTGACCGCGTGGCAGGCGGCAAAGTCCGCTTCCGTTCCCGTTTTCCCCGGATACTCCGACACGCATTTTTTCGCCAGCGGCGAACCCTTGGGTTCGTTCAGGTAGATCGGGCAGCGCGGGTGAAAATGGCAGCCGCGCGGCGGGTTGAGCGGGGAGGGCACATCGCCCACCAAAGGCTCGAACGGCTTTTTTTCCCCCAGGCCGGGGACCGCGTCCAGCAGCGAGCGCGTGTAAGGATGGCGGGGCTTGTTGAACAGCGTCTCCACCGGCGCCTGCTCGACGATGCGGCCCAGGTACATGATGGCGACCACGTCCGCCATGGTGCGCACCACGTTGAGATTGTGGCTGATGAACAGGTAGGTCAGCGCATGGTTGGCCTGCAGCTCGCGCAGCAGGTTCAGCACCTGCGCCTGCACGGAAACGTCCAGCGCGCTGGTGGGCTCGTCCAGCACAATGAACTCCGGCTCCAGAATGAGCGCCCGCGCGATGGCGATGCGCTGCCGCTGGCCGCCGGAAAACTCGTGCGGGTAGCGCGTGATGACCACAGGATCGAGGCCGACCTCGCGCAGCACCGCCTCGACGGCCTTGCGGTTTTCCGCGTCGCTGCGATCCGGGTGGTGCACCTTGAACCCTTCGCCGATGATGTCCTCCACCGTCATGCGCGGCGACAGCGAGCCGAACGGGTCCTGAAACACGATCTGCAGGTGCTGGCGCAGTTTCTTGAGTTCCGGCGTGTTCAGCTGCATGATGTTGCTGCCCCGGTACAGCACCGTTCCCTCCGCTTCCCGCGTCAACCGCAGGATGGACTCGCCGAACGTCGTCTTGCCGCAGCCCGACTCCCCGACCAGCGCCACCGTCGAGCCCCTGTTGAGCGACAGTTTCGCGTCGTCCACCGCCTTGATGTAGGCCGCGATGCGCCGCAGCACGCCGCGCCGCACCGGAAACCAGGTGCGCAGCCGTTTCACGTCGATCAGCGGTTCCGCCTGCACCCGGCGCTTGGGCGCCGGGACCTTTTCCCGTTCCGCCTGCCATTCCACCACGTTTCCCGGCGCGTGCAGGTGGCAGGCCGCCGTGTGTCCCGGATCGATCGTGTACTGCGGGCCGTCCTCCTTGCGGCAGATGTCCATCACCCGGTGGCAGCGGTCGGCGAACAGGCAGCCTGCGCCGTACTCGGTGGCCGGGGGCACCAGGCCGGGAATGGTCTGCAAAAGATAGGGCGTGTCCTCCGGCTTGGGAATCGATTCGAACAGCCGCCGCGTGTAGGGGTGCGACAGGTTGCCGAAAATCTGCTCGCGGCTGCCCTTTTCCACGATGCGGCCCGCGTACATGATGGCGATGCTGTCCGCCATCTGGTTGACGATGCCCATGTCGTGCGTGATCAGCAGGATGCCCATCCCGGTCTGCTTTTGCAGATCCGCCATCAGCCTCAGCACCTGCGCCTGGATCGTCACGTCCAGCGCCGTGGTCGGCTCGTCGGCGATCAGCAGCTTCGGCTCGCAGGCCAGCGCCATGGCGATCATCACCCGCTGCTTCATGCCGCCGGAAAGCTCGTGCGGAAACGCGTCGATGCGTTTTTCCGCCTCCGGAATCCCGACCCGGTCCAGCAGTTCGATGGCCTTTTCGCGCGCCGGCCCTTTCTGGATCATGCGGTGAATGCGCAGCGGTTCGGCGAGCTGGTTGCCGATGCGGTACAGCGGGTTGAGCGAGGACATCGGCTCCTGAAAGATCATGGCGATGTCGTTGCCCCGCAACTGCCGCATGGCCTCCGCGTCCATGTGCGAGAGATCCTTGCCCTCGAAGACGATTTTCCCCGAAGGGTGAAACCCGTTGTCGGCGATCAGGCGGATGATCGAAAACGCCGTCTGCGTCTTGCCGCAGCCCGACTCGCCGACGATCGCCAGCGTCTTGCCCGCTTCCAGCCCGAACGAGACCCCGTCCACCGCCTTGGCGACTTTATCCAGCCCCACCTTGAAATGGGTGCGCAGATCCTGAACGTCTAGCAGCATGAAAGGGCCTCGTCAGCGCATCGGGTTGAAAGGAAAGGGGGCGTCATCAGCCGGTCCTGCGCGGGTCGAAGGCGTTGCGGATGCCGTCGCCGACGAAGGTGAGCAGCGTCAGCGTTCCCGTGAGCGCCACGAAGGTGGGCAGCAGGATCCACAGCGCCTGCAGGTTGGTCTTGCCCTGCGCCAGAAGCTCGCCGATGCTGGGCGCCGGGCTGGGCACGCCGAGGTTGAGGTAGTCCAGGCTCACCAGAGCCAGGATTCCCGCCGTCACCTCGAACGGGAAAAACGTGATCACCGGCGTCAGCGCGTTGGGCAGGATGTGCTTGCGCATGATCTCGAAATTGGAGACGCCCATCGCCCGCGCCGCCTTCACGAACTCGAAATTGCGGATCTTGAGAAATTCCGCCCGGATGTAGGCCGCCATGCCCATCCAGGCCGTCAGGTTGAGGATCGCGAACAACAGCAGCGCCGAAGGCACCAGAAACGCGCTCAAAATGATCAGAATGTAAAGCCTGGGGATCGAGCCCCACATTTCCGTCAGCCGCTGGCCGATCAGGTCCACCCAGCCGCCGAAATAGCCCTGCGTACCGCCGATGGCGCAGCCGATCAGCGTGCCGGAGATCGCCAGCGAGATGCCGAACAGCATGGAGATGCGGAACCCGTAGATCAGCCGCGCCAGCACGTCGCGGCCGCGGTCGTCGGTACCCAGGTAATGCCCG